>NZ_JAGGJL010000001.1:0-2484025 GCF_017872775.1 Mycobacterium sp. OAE908 | reverse complement strand
CCCGGATCGCACCCGAAATCAGCGAGACCGAGCCCCAACACCCAGAGATCGCACCCGAAGTCATCGACCCGGGTGCTCCGGAGATCGCTCCCGAAATCAGCGAGACCGAGCACCCCGAAGTTGCGCCCGAGATCAGCGAAACCGAATATCCCGAAGTCGCGCCCGAGATAAGCGAAACCGAGTATCCGGAGGTAGCGCCGGAAGTCGCGGAGACCGGGTACCCGGAGGTCGCTCCCGACTCGGGGCCGGATCCGTTCATCGATCCGCACTAGTGTCTGACGAGGACCGCCAGCAGCTGCTGAAGTTGTTGCGCACCAAGGGTATTCTGCACCGGACGGCCACACAGCCCGTCCTCAGCCGAGACGGTACCCCAGCGCGCTGGATGCTGGACTCGCTCAATGTGACGCTGACTCCAGAAGGCGCGAGCTTGGCGGCCCGATGTCTGCTGGCCGAACTCGAGTCGTTCGAAGGTCGCCAGCTCGCCACCTACGGGCTCACCGGAATTCCGCTGATGCAAAGCTGCCTGGTACTCGGCGACGGTCGTTACCGCGGTGCGCTGATTCGCAAGGAGCCCAAGAAGCACGGGTCCTTGAAGGTCATCGAAGGCGAACTGGATCCGGCTGAGCCGGTGGTCATCGTCGACGACTCGGTCAGTTCCGGGCTTTCGATGTGGAATTGCGCAAATACTCTCGAACAAGCGGGTTTTCATGTCGAGGGCGGCGTCACTCTCGTCCGCTTCCGCTACCTGCAAGGCACCGCACTGTTGATACGCCGCGGCCTGCGGATGGCGACGGTCTTCGACATCGACGCCGATTTCATCCGCCAGATGGACGGCGAGCCACCTCGACTCGCCAACCCGACCAAGATGTTCGGTCCATTGACGGCTACCGGCGTGCCCGCAGCGGAGGGACTGCATCCGGCGGCGCTGGCGCGCGCGGTCATCGCCGAATATCTCCGTTCCGGCCGAGTGCTTGACGGTCCTGCCAGCCTCGACGACGACTATGACGCGGCCGGTGGCTGCTGGGTGAGCCTTCGCCGCCGAACCGCGATCAACCGTCGTCCCGCGCGCGACGGCTTCTGGCATTTCCCAGGTGAGGCCGGCAACGGGGCGCCCCGCGACGTGGTGTTGGCAGCCGTGCGCACCGCCAGGCAACTCCAAGCGAAACATGATGACGCGCAAGAGGTTCTGGACGAGTGCGCTATCGCGGTGACATTCTTCACCGCACTCGAGCAGTGCACGGTCGGTGAACTCGACAACGAACGCTACGGCATCGTGGTGCGCAGCGCTGACCGCGACGCGACCATGGGTGGGGCGCTGCCCCGGATGCCGGGCATCGCCAACGAGTGGCAACAGTTCTGGCATGCTGCACGTCGCAATGCCAAACTTGAGCCGCTCGAGCCTTACCGGCTGTACCGGCACGATGTCCGCAAGGCGGTCGAGCCCGGCGTCACATGGCAGCCGACCGGAGCCCCGGACTCTCCCCGCACGGCGTGGCCTGAGCACGCGGCCCGGGTGCTTGCCCGCGGCGCGCGTCTACACATCGTCGATACCTCTGCGCCATCGGAATCCGTTGAGCTGCCTGATCACATCATCGGGCTGTTCGTGACCGTCTATGCCGACGGCAAGATCGTCGGGTGCACCGGCAGTTACAGCGGTGACCTCGCGGCGAAGGTGCCCGCCCTGGCTGAAGCAGCTCTTCACGACAGCCGCTTCGGCGAACCTTCTCCCGATGCCGAGATTGCGGTGGGCGTCTCGCTGCTGGCCAATGCCGTCGAGATCGGAGCGGCTTCGCCGGATTGGGTGACGCATCCGATTCGCTTCGGGGAGCAGGCGCTTCGCGTCCGCCAGGGCACGCGCGACGGTTTTCTGCTACCCGGCGTCGCCATGATGCGAAGCTGGACGCGCCGACAGTACGTCGACGAGGTCATCGACAAGGCGGGCATCACCCGGGCGCCCTATCACTGGACGCGGTATGACTGCGCGACGTGGATCGCCGACCGCGACGGTGAGCGCCCGATCGTTGATGGGCTGCCCGCGGTGCGGGACCCAGAACCCGGCACAGCCAACCGGTTGCGTGAGCTGCTGACGGAATACACCCTGCGCGTTCACACGTCGACAGAACCGCCGGTGAACCGCTACCAGGTGTTCGCCGACCGGCTTCGGACCGGTGTGCTTCCCGCGAGGCTCGCCTACGGCGCGTGGGTGAAGGCGCGGGCCGGACTGGCCACCCAGTGCGCCGAGGATCTGGACCGGCTCACCGCCACTGGTGGCTCGTCGGAGGTCGAGGACCATCCCCCTTCCATCGCTACGGTGGCCTTTACCGTTCTGGCGCAGCTGCATTCGGACATCCATGCCGGCGACAACACCATCGACATGCTGTGGTCGGCCATCGACATCCACGGCAGGATAGCGACCCATCGCGACGGCGGGCACGACCGCGACCAGGATTACGCGCCAGGGCAAGTGCTGATGGCGTTGGCCGCAGCCGCTCAGCGGGAGATGACCGACATCCGCGAACCCGACCTGCGGCGGGCGTTCAGGTATTACCGGATGAGGTTTCGTCAGAACCACTCGTGGGGCGCGGTCACCTGGTTGACGCAGGCCTTTTCGTGGTGGGCCGTCGCGCTGGACGACCCCTCGACGCTCTCGGACGCATACGAGATCGCCGACTGGGCTCTCGGGTTCCAGTCGGTGCGCTCCGGGGCGTTCCTCAACGACCACCAGGCCGATACTCCCGGCGCCACCACCGCCTTGTATCTGGAGGCTGTGGCCGCAGTGCGCGCCGCCGCTCACCATTTCGGCCACAGCGATCGCGAAACCCGTTATGCCGCTGCCCTGTCCGCCGGCATCGGCTTTCTCGGCCGGCTGGTGTATCTGGATGCTCACCGCGCTGTTCTGCCCAATCCCGGCTGGGCGCGGGGCGGCATCCGAATGTCGCTGACTTCCAGCGACATTCGCACCGACTATGTGCACCACGCCCTGTCGGCGGTGCTCGGCAGTCTGGACACCGCACCATACGGGTGGTCTCGATGAAACCGATGGCACTGATCAGCGCGCCCACGTTGGCGGCGCGGTTTCCCTCGTTCCAGTTGGCCTTGCTCAAACCGCTGATCGAGCGGGCAGGTTTCGAAGTCGAACCGATGTCGTTGTTCCTTCGCTTCGGCGAGTTCGTGGGCTGGGGTTTGAACGAAGCGCTCTCCGAGGTGTCCGGCTGCATGGCCGGCGAGTGGATCTGGTCGAAGGCCGCGTTCGGCCAGTCTCTCGATGTGGACGGATATCTCGACGAGTCCGGCCCCGATCTTGCGGCGATCGCCGGGCGGGCGGGCGCCGACGTCGGCGACATCGTCGCTCTGCATCAGACGAAGGCCGAGGAGTTCGTCGAACACATCGTGTCCGAAATCGATTGGACCCGTTACGGGGCGGTTGGTTTCAGCGTGGTATTCCAGCAGATGCTCGCATCCCTCGCGCTGGCCAAAGCCATCAAGCGGCGACATCCCGACATCCCGATCATCTTCGGCGGCGCGACTTTCGAAGACGACATCGCCGGTGAAATCCTCCTCAACAATCCGCAGGTGGACTACATCCACTGCGGCGATGCGGATCAGTCCCTCCCCGAGGTGATCGGGCGGATCTACTCTCGTGCCGGGATGCATGGCGTGGCGGGCATGATGTGGCGCCAGCACGACACGGTGCAATACGAGGGCCGCGCACCGAATTTCACCGCGCTGGACGGCAATCCCATTCCCAACTTCGACGAGTACTTTCACGCCAGGCGCAGCACGGGTTACGAACGCTCTCCCGGCCGTAAGAAGGTCATGCTGCCGATCGAGACGGCGCGCGGTTGCTGGTACGGGATGAAGAACCACTGCACGTTCTGCGGACTCAACCGGGCAGGCATGGAGTTCAGGAGCATGAAACCCGAAGGGGTGCTGCGACTGCTCAAGGCGTTGTCGTCGCGATACGGCGTACGCGACTTCAACGCGATCGACAACATCATGGCGCCCGCATACATCTCGAGGCTTTTCGGTCGGCTCGCCGACGCGCACAGTGACGTGCGCCTGCACTACGAGATCCGGCCGAAGTTGTCCCGAGCGCAGTTGCGCGACCTGCGCCGTGGCGGCCTGTTCTCGGTGCAGCCGGGTATCGAAAGCTTCAGCACCAACGTGCTGACCGCGATGCACAAGAACGTCACGGGCGTCGGCAATCTCGAATTGCTCAAGTGGACGACCTACTACCGAATGAACAACCTGTACAACATCCTTTACGGATTCCCCGGCGAGACCGTCGACGACTACCGCGCCCAAGCCGACATTCTGCGCAAGATCCCGCATCTTCAGCCGCCGTACGCGATCGCCAGAGCCCGGCCCGACCGCGGCTCGCCGATGTTCGACCAACCCGAGCAGCACGAGGTGTACGGGCTGCGGCCCGCGCGCTGCTATCGCCACATCTATCCGCCGGAATACGACCTGAGTCGAGTGGCGTACTTCTTCGAACACGACACCGACCGCGGACTCGCCCCTGAGTCATACGCCGAATGCCACAAGCTGGTAGCGGACTGGAAGCGCCGGTGGCGGCGCACGCCCAAGCCGTACCTGCGCATGGTGAAGACGTGGGAGTCGCTGACCATTCACGACGGTCGCAGCGACGCCTATCGGCGGTACCGCTTCGACGACGCCGAAGCCGCGATCTACGAAGCCTGCACCGACGCCCGAACCTCCGAGGAACTGCTTCAGGCGCTCGATTGCAGCGCCGACCTGCTGGACGCCGGGCTACGCCGGTTTCTCGACCTCGACCTGATGGTTCGCCTGGACGGCAGATACCTGGCCCTTGCACTGCCCGACAATCGCCACTACTGAGCCGAGCGCCTCAGGTGAGCACCTCGTAGCCGAGCAGGAAGATCGCGGTCAAGCACAGTCCGCAGCCGATGACGATCGTCGGCATCAGGATCATGCTGTCGAGTTCGTCGTCGTCGAGCACATCGCCTTCAAAGCGCCCGAACAGCACCCGCGCCACCCCGGTCCTGCGGAACGTGTGCACCAGACCGCGCACGGCTTTGGTGTCGCGTCTGCGGCCGATGAACGTGCGCGACGCGAAGCCGAACACAAACGTCAGTGCGGCGGCGCCAAGAAGCAGCCAGCCCACCGTCGCCTGAGAAATCGACACATGCACCCCCGGTGTCCACGACACCACGAGCCAGCCTATAGGCCCAGGTGATCCCGCAGGGTATGCCCGTTGTACTCGGTTCGGAAACTGCCGCGCTCCTGCAGCAGGGGCACGACGCGGTCGACGAAGTCATCGAGTCCGTGCGGAGTCAGGTGGGGCACCAGGATGAAGCCGTCGCACGCGTCGGACTGCACATGCAGATCGATCTCGTCGGCCACCTGCGTCGGTGTGCCCACGAACTGCTGCCTGCTGGTGACGGCAATGACCAGTTCGCGGATGGACAGGTTGTCGGTCTCGGCGCGTTCCCGCCATGCCGCGGCAATGGCCTTCGGGTCGCCGTGGCGGACCCTGCCCTGCGTGACGGTCGGGTCGTCGGCCGGTTCGACGTCCGGTAACGGGCCATCGGGGTCGTACGCGGACAGGTCCCGCTGCCACACCTGCTCGAGCATGGCAATCGCCGTCTGCGGGCCCACTTGCTGTTGGCGGATGTGGCGCGCCTTCTCGACGGCCTCATCCGCGGTGTCCCCGAGGACGAATGTCGCGGCCGGAAAGACCTTGAGCTGGTTCGGATCTCGACCATACGATGCGGCGCGGGACTTGACGTCGGCATAGTATTGCTGGCCGGCTTCGAGCGACGAATGCAGCGTGAACGCCGCATCGGCGTATTTGGCCAGGAACGCCCGGCCATCGCCGCTGTCACCGGCTTGCAGCAGCACGGGATGGCCCTGCGGAGCGCGCGGCAGCGTGCTGACACCGCGGACATCGAACTGCGGTCCGCGGTGTTCGACGACGCGAATCCGGTTGGGCTCGACATAGACTCCGTTCTCCCGGTCCGCGAGCACAGCATCAGGTGCCCAGCTGTCCCAGAACTCGCGGGCGACGGTGACGAACTCCTCGGCCCGCTTGTAGCGCTCGGAGTGGTCGAGGAATCCGCCGCGCCGGAAGTTCTCTCCGGTGAAGGCGTCCGACGAGGTGACCACGTTCCAACCAGCGCGACCGTCGGAGAGATGGTCCAGAGTCGCGAATTGCCTTGCCACCTCGAACGGTTCGTTGAACGTCGTATTGATGGTCCCCGTCAGCCCGAGGTAGTCGGTGACGGCGGCCAGCGCCGCGAGCACCGTGAAAGTGTCGGGCCTGCCGACGACGTCCAAATCGTGAATTCGCCCGCGGTGCTCACGTAGCCGCAGCCCCTCGGCGAGGAAGAAGAAGTCGAACAGTCCCCGCTCAGCGGTCCGCGCCATATGGACGAACGAGTCGAATTCGATTTGGCTGCCGGAGTCGGGGTCCGACCACACGGTGGTGTTGTTGACGCCGGGGAAATGCGCAGCCAGGTGAATTTGCTTACGGTCTTTGCCTTCTCGAATGGCCATGGTTCAGATTCCCCAACGCTTGGCGATCAGTTCGTGTGAGCGCAGCCGGTCAGCGTGACGGTGCGTGACGGAGGTGACGACGACCTCGTCTGCGGCTGTGACGCGCTGCAGGGTCTCGAGCTTGTCGGCGACCTCGTCGGGATCACCGACGAATTGGGTTGCGGTGCGGTCTTTTACGAGTGCCAGCTGCTCATCGGTCAGCGGCTCGACATGGTCGGGATTCGGATACGGTGCGGCGCCGTCGCCCGCGCGGATCGAGTACACCCAGTGGCCGTAGCTGGAGGCGAGATATTGTGCTGTCGCGGTGTCGTCGGCCACCACTATGTCGGCCGACACCACGACGTACGGTTCGGCGAGCGCATCGGACGGCTGGAAGTGTGCGCGATAGACGTCGATCGCGTCGAGGGCGGTGGCCGGGGTGATGTGATAGCTCGCGACGAAGGGCAGGCCGCGGGCCGCAGCCACCCGTGCACTTTGGCCCTTGCTACTGCCGAACACCCACGGGGTGAGGCCCGCGTGCTCGCCGGGCGTCGCATGCGCGTCGACGCCGTCGATCTCGTAGCTGCCGTCGAGCATCGCGAGGATGTCGTTGACCTGGTCGGCGAAGTCCGGCGAGACGGCCTCGGGTTGTTGCAGCACCGACATCTTGGCCCGCAGCCTCGGATTGCGCATCAGGATGGTCATGTCGAACGGCGGCGGGACGATCACGCCGCCGACGTCGAGCCATTCGGTTCGCGGCGGCTTCTTCGGCTTCTGCTCGCCCTCCTTGATCGCTTCGCGGCGCCGTTGACCGGACCGGCCGACGCCGAGGTCGATGCGGCCGGGGTGAAACGCCTCCAGCATGCCGAAGCTCTCGACGACAGCGACGGCGGTGGTCTGCCCGAGCTGGACCGCGGCCGCACCGACACGAATCCTGTTGGTGGCGGCGGCGATCTGGCCGATCAGCACCGCGGGCTGTGAGCTGGCGACCGCGACGAAGTGGTGTTCGGCGATCCAGTAGCGCTTGTAGCCCCACTGCTCGGCGTGCTGGGCCAGGTCGACGGTGTTGCGCAGCGCGGTGGCCGCGTCGCAGCCTTCGCTGATCGGCGCGAGGTCGAGGATGGACAGCGGAACGCTCATCGCGACCTCGCATAGCGATTTTCGGCGACCGGCAGTCCGAGCCTGGCCCGCAGTGTCTCGCCGTCGGTGTATGCGGTGCGGAAGCGGCCCGCCCGTTGCAATAGCGACACCACCTCGTCGACGATGATCGGTAGGTCGGTGGCGTTGACTGCGGGCCGCAGCCTGATGCCATCGACACCGAATCGTTGCCAGTGCAGCATCAGGTCGACGAGTTCGGTTGGCGTGCCGTCGAACACCAAGGCGTCGGAGCGGGCATCCGCCGTCCCGTCGAACGTGACGTAGAGGTCGGCATACACCTTGAGGCCTGCGACCTCGGTCAGAATTGCTTGCAGCGAGTCGTCGTCCTTCGGCGTGATGAAGACGAGATCGGTACTGCGCGAGGCGAACTCGTAGATGGGTGTCGCGTGGGCGAGCGCCGACACCACGGGCTGTCCCTGCGGCGGGCGCGGGGTGATCGACGGGCCCTTGACCGAGAAGTACTTGCCGGCGAAGTCGACGTAGTGCAGCTTGTCGCGGTCGAAGAACCGTCCGGTGGCGACGTCGCGGATGATGGCGTCGTCCTCCCAGCTGTCCCAGAGTCGACGGGCCACCTCGACGGCGTCGGAGGCCTCGTCGAACAGGTCGACGCCTTCGATGTCGCGCCGCCCGAAGAGTTCGGCCTCGTGCGCGGTGCCACTGACCCGCACCTGCCAGCCGGCCCTGCCGTGGGAGACAAAGTCAAGGGTGGCAATGGCTTTCGAGACGTGGAACGGTTCGGTATGGGTGACGGTGGCCACGGGGATGAGGCCGATGTGCTTGGTTGCCGGCGCGACTCTGGCTGCGACGAGCACGGCGTCGGGGCGGCCGGCAAGCCAACGCGGTTCGATGTCGGGACGCCGCCGACGTTGGGCAGTGAGCGCGTCGTCGAACGTGATGAAGTCGAGCAGGCCGCGTTCGGCGGTCGTGGCCAGACCCGCCCAGTAGCGGCCGCTGGTCACGGGCGGAAGGTCCGGCGTGTGCCGCCATGCTTCGGGATGCCAGCCGTAGCCGTCGAGGGCGACCGCGAGGTGTAGCTGCTCGGTCATGTCAATGCCTTCACAAATGCGATCGGAAAAACGTCGCCCTCCGCGGGCAGCGGCTCGGTCAGTCGCGTGTATCCGGCGGACAGGTACAGCGCCTCGGCCTCCGGCTGTCGATCGCCCGTCGTCAGATAGACGCGGTGATAGCCGCGGGCGACGATCTCGGCCTCGAGCTCGGCCAGCAGTTTCTTGGCATGGCCCTGGCGGCGGTAGCGGCTGTCGGTCCAGATGCGCTTCAACTCGGCGGTGTCAGGGTCGAACCGGCAGAAAGCGCCGCCGGTGACGGGGGTGTCGCCGAGCAGTCCGATGAGCAGGCCGCCGCCGGGCGCGGCGAACTCGTCGGCCGGGTAGCCCCGCAGCCATTTCGACACATCTTCTTCCGCCACGGCGTAGCGGCTGGCGTACTCGACCGTCAGCTCAGCCAGCAGTGGCTCGGCCAGCGGGTCGTCCTGACCGACCGCGACGAAGCGCAGCTGATTGACGGGTACGGACATCACTTAACTGTCTAACGCGACGCGCCGGGCCGCATTCCAGAAGGGCCGATTCGCTCAGACTGATTCCAAATATCCGCAGCGGTGCGACCATTTGCTGATGATGTGGCGCGTGGTGGTCATTCTGCTGCTCGCGGCGTGGCCGCTCTACTACCTCGGATCCGGCGCGTATGACTGGTATCGCTATGAAACCGGGACGCCGACGACCGCGACAGACATCCACTGCCACGTCCAACGTGCTTCGACGGGCCGCCACTCCGGACTTTCTCGGGCGATGCGACCCCAGGCGTGCACCGGCAACTGGAGCGTGGACGGGCAGTCCCACACGGGCGGGATCGAGGGACGACACGGCGGTTACCCCATGTTTGCGACGGCAGAGGTGCGGGTCCACGGCGATAAGGCCTACACAGCCGACGGGGCGCTCTGGCGTTTGGCCGCGGGAGCCATCGCGGCAGCCTTAATCGCGTCGTTCATGCTGTTTATTCGGTGGATCGGCGCTCGGCAACGGTCCCGCGACAGCTCTCTTCCAAGACAAACTTGACACGTGTAAAGTTTGGCCGCATGGACAACATCCAGGGCAAGACCATCGCGATCACCGGCGCCGCCCGCGGCATCGGCTACGCCACCGCCAAGGCGCTGCTGGCTCGTGGTGCCAGGGTGGTCATCGGCGACCGTGACGTTGCGTTGCAGGAGTCGGCGGTCGCCGACCTGACCAAGCTGGGCCCGGTGTCGGGCTACCCGCTGGACGTGACCGACCGGGAGTCCTTCGCGACGTTCCTGGACAAGGCGCGCACCGACGGCGGTGGCCACATCGACGTGTTGATCAATAACGCAGGGGTGATGCCGATCGGGCCGTTCCTCGAACAGTCCGAGCAGGCGATCCGCTCCTCGATCGAGGTCAACCTGTACGGGGTGCTGACCGGTTGCCAGTTGGCGCTGCCGGACATGGTCGCGCGCCGCCGCGGCCACATCATCAACATCGCATCGCTGTCCGGACTCATCCCGGTGCCGGGTCAGGTGGTCTATGTGGGCGCGAAGTTCGGCGTGGTCGGGCTTTCGGCCGCGTTGGCCGACGAGATGGCGCCCCACGGTGTGGAGGTGTCGGTGGTGATGCCGCCGTTCACGAAAACCGAACTCATCTCGGGCACCAAGAGCAGCGGCGCGATCAAGCCGGTCGAGCCTGAAGACATCGCCGCCGCGGTGATCAAGACGCTGGAGAAGCCGAAGACGCACGTGTCGGTGCCGCCTGCACTGCGGTTCACCGCGCAGGCGTGCCAGATGCTTGGTCCGCGCGGAAGGCGTTGGCTCAACAAACGTTTGGGTCTGGACAGCGTGTTCCTGGAGTTCGACCACGCGGCGCGGCAGAACTACGAGCAGCGCGCCCAGGCGGCACTGGGCGTCGTGGAGGGCTCGGACAAGGGATAGTCGCATTGCCCGGCTCTGAGCGACTTTGTCGCTACGGCTGTTGATCCGTGGCGTCATCGAGGTCGAGGCCGAGCATCGCGGCCAGGCAGCCGTGATCCGCGCAGTCGTGTTCGGCATTCGTGTTGGCAGTCATTTGAATTCTCCTGTTGGCGTGGTCGTTTGGGTGCCAACAAGCTATGTGTCCGCACTCGCGATGGCTCGCTTGTGCACACAAACCGCGTAACAAGCGATTTACGGCTTTTGCGCATTGCGCTCAAGGCGGCGCTACGGGGTGTTGAACTCCAACCGCGGATCGCCAGCCCGGTAAGCCTCGATCGCCTCGACGTGACCGAAGAACTCGTCCGGCCTGAACTCGCTTGATTCCGAGGCGCCGGCCAACATCAGATGAACGATCTCGGCGTCCTCGGCCGCCGACATCCAGATCGTCGTCACGGGCGCCAGTTCATCGGAAGCAACGTCGGTGACCGATGGTTCATAGAGCCAGAACACGAAGTCCTCGTCAGACTCGTCCTCGTCAAATGCCCAGCCGCGCTCGGTGATTCGCGCATCGAACTCTTCCAGATCGGTGGCGATGGCGGCCTCGGTGGCCACCAGGTCGGCCATGACGGTGTCAGGCACCCAACCCGCGCCCCGGGACGCCCGCCGCTTGTTCCGGCGGGCTTTCTTGGACTCGGACCGCCGCGACACCTAACTCAAAGCCCGATCGAGATCGTTGATCAAGTCTTCAGTTCCCTCCAGCCCCACCGAGATTCGCACCACGCCGTCGCCGAGTCCGATCGCGGCGCGGCCTTCGGGGCCCATCGCCCGATGTGTGGTGGTGGCCGGGTGGGTGATCAGCGACTTGGAGTCGCCGAGGTTGTTGGAGATGTCGACGATCTGCAGCTTGTCGAGCACCTCGAACGCGCGCTCCTTCGTACCGCCCTTGAGTTCAAAGGTGACAACGGTTCCGCCGCCGGTCATCTGGCGCTTGGCCAGGTCGTACTGCGGATGCGACTCCAGGAACGGATACTTCACCCAACTGACGGACGGGTGGTTCTCCAGGAACTCCGCGACGCGCTGCGCCGACGCGTTCTGATGCTCGACCCGAACCGCCAGCGTTTCCAAACCCTTCAACAGCGTCCACGCATTGAACGGGCTCAACGCGGGCCCCGTGTGCCGCATCAACTTCTGCACCGGTTCGTCGATGTACTGCTTGTCGCCGAGGATCGCGCCGCCGAGAACCCGGCCCTGCCCATCGATGTGCTTGGTGCCCGAATACACCACGACGTCGACCCCGAGCGGAAAACCCTGCTGCAGAATCGGTGTGGCAAAGACGTTGTCCAGCACCACTTTTGCGCCAGCCGCATGCGCCATTTCACTTACCGCGGCGATGTCGACCAGCGACTGCATCGGGTTCGACGGCGTCTCGAAGAAAACGGCCTGGGTTGGGACGGACAGCGCCTCTTCCCACTGCGACAGATCGTCGCCGTCGACGAACACCGTCTCCACGCCCCAGCGCGGCAGGATCTCGCTGCACACCACGAAGCACGACCCGAACAGGCTGCGTGCGGCCACCAACCGATCGCCCGCGGCCAGTAACGCCCCTAAAGACGTGAACACCGCCGCCATCCCTGTCGCCGTCGCGAAGCAGGCAGGCGCACCCTCGATCAGCCGCAACCGCTCCTCGAACATCGAGATCGTCGGGTTCCCGTAGCGGGAGTACACGTAGCGATCGATGTCGCCGGTGAACGCCTTCTCCGCCTCGGCCGCCGACGAATACACGTAACCCGACGTCAGGTACAGCGCCTCGGCGGTCTCCTCGAAGCCCGACCGCAACAGGCCGCCGCGCACACCGATGGTGGCCTGGCTGACCCCGTCGGGCAGTTGGGCCGGCCTGCGGACCGAGGGAACCTGATCGTTCGTGCTCAAGATTGTCTCCATGGCAGGCCGACGGCTTTCCATCCGGTGCCGCCGCGATGCTTGTTCTCGTCGAGGTTGCCCTCGAACCCGTCGAGCACGTTGTAGGACGGCGCGATGCCCGCCTCGGTCGCGGCCTCCGCGGCCCCGATCGAACGGTTGCCCGACCGGCACAGGAACACCACGGGCCGCTCGCCCGGCGTCACCCCGGCGGACTTCAGGTCCTCGACGAAGTGGTCATTGTGCTTCCCGTCGGTGCGGTTCCACTCGACGTACACCACGTCGCGCTGCAATGAACTCAGATCCGGCACCCCGACGAACCGCCACTCGGCATCCGTGCGGCAGTCGACCAGCACGGCGTCGGGATTGTCGTTCAGCAGCTTCCAGGCCTCCTCAGGCGTGATGTCTCCCGCGTAGCTCACGATCGGAAGTCTTGCACAGCTAGCTGGGGCCGGTCGAACAGACCTTCCATGCATCGTCCTCGCGCACAAACGTCATTCCAACACCGGTTTTGGCGTCCGGCGCCTTGTCGAAATGATAGGTCACCTTCGCGGTGGCACGGTCGCCGTCGACCTTGATCTCGGTGACGTCGTCGACAAACCGCTCGCCGCGTTTGGCCACCGAATCCCGTTGGCGGGCAAGAACATCGGCCTCCACTCCCTGCTGCGCGCGGCAGGTGTAGGTGCGGAAGTCGGCGAAGTTCTGCCGTTGCAGCGCATCGTTCTGGCCGACCGCGGCCCGCCCCACCTGCTGACCGGCGGGCGGTTCGTCATCACCGAAGACGTTGAACAGCACGATTGCGATCACGACGAGGGCAATGATTGCCAACGCACCCAGAAACGGCGCCATCGTCGGCCGGTCGGGATCGGAGCCGGGGTCGGTCACCAGAGTTTGCGCAAAACCGCCGACACCCGCCGGGCCCGGTCGCGCGCGACGATCGGATCGGGGGCCGTGGCCAGCGCGACGCCGAGCCGTCGCCTGCCGTCGGTCTCATCGGGCCGATCGAACAACCGCACGTCGCTCTCGGCGACGGCCAAGGCCTCGCCGACCACACTGAGATCGATTTCCTTGGTCGCGGTCGACTCGGCGCCGGCGTAGCTGACCTCCGCCGCTGCCGGCGAGATCATGATCGTGTCCACCGCGAGCCCGAGGATCGCCCTGGCGTGCAGCTCGAACTGCGAAAGTCGTTGCGAGCGAAGGGTGACCAGGCCGCTGTCGTAGGGCCGCGGCCGCACGTCGGCGAAATACACCTCGTCGCCGCGGACCAGCAGCTCCACGCCGAACACCCCGCGGCCGCCGAGCGAGTTCACGATGCGCGCCGCGATCGACTTCGCCGCGTCAAGGGCAGCAGGCGACATCCGCTGCGGCTGCCACGACTCCAGCACGTCGCCCTCGGTCAGGTTGTGCCCGATCGGCTCGCAGAAGGACACCGCGGGACCCGACGGACCATACGTGCGCACCGTCAGCAACGTGACCTCGAAGTCGATCTCGACGACCGTCTCGGCCATCACTCTGCTGTGCGGGATGCGGCCCGCAGCGATCGCGCGATGCCAGGCGGCCTCGACGTCGTCGACACGCACCAGCACCGACTGGCCCTCGCCTGGCGGCGCGGCGATCGGCTTGACGACCAGCGGAAAACCCGCATGCTCGGCGACCGCGGTCAGCTCCTCGACCGATCCGGCGAACCAGAACGGCGCGGTCGGCAGACCGAGTTCGTCGGCGGCCAGCCGGCGCAGGCCCTCCCGGTCGATGGACAGCCGCGTGCTGCGTGGCGTCGGGAACACCTCGATGCCGTCGCCTTCTGCGACCGCGATCAGCGCGTCGGCGGCGATCAGACCCGACTCGGCGACGATGTAGCGCGGTTTCTCCTTCTCGATGAGCGCGGTCAGCTCCTCGGCGTCGTTCATCTTGACGACGGCCGAACGGTCGGCGACGCCGTGGGCCGGAGCGTCCGCGTAACGATCGACGGCGATGACGTCAGCACCGAGCCGCTGGAACGCCAGGGCCAACTCGCGGCTCAATTCGCCGGAGCCGAGCAGCATCACGGTCGAGCCGCGGGAAGCCGTCGAGGTGTCTTGCCCATCAGGTAAGACAACCGGTTCCGGCCCGGTAGCTTCTTCGGTTGTTTCACTCATCGCGCGTCCCAGCCTGCCAGATGCTCAGCCCAGTCGGACGTCGATGTAGCACCACCGCCAGTCCTCCCCCGGCTCGACCGAGCGCATCACGGGATGACCGGTGGCATGAAAATGTTCGCTCGCATGTTGGTGTGGACTGGAATCGCAGCATCCGACATGCCCGCACGTCAGGCACATCCGCAGGTGTGCCCAGGTGGATTCACCGAGCTCGTCGCACTCCTGGCATTTGCCCGGTGTCAGCGGTTCCGGCTCGACCTGGGATTGCGCCTCGGCGGCGAGGTGTTCGCATGTATCGGCGACCGCTGGGGCGTCGGCGTCGTTCCGGCGTGATCTCCTCAGCATGTTGACCAAGGATAGGAGGTCGCAGTGGGTGCCTCACTGCTAGCGGTGTTGGTGGTGTCCGTTCTGCTGGCCGCGGTGGCCAGGCATTACGACGTGTCGGCACCGCTGGCGCTGGTGGTCGCGGGCCTGCTGGGCGGGCTGATCCCCGGCTTCAAGCAGATCGAGCTGGACCCCGAACTGGTGCTCTACGTGCTGCTGCCGCCGCTGCTGTGGTCGGCCGGGCTGGAAAGCAGCTACCACGGTTTACGGCGCAACATCCGCCCGATCGGACTGCTGGCGGTAGGCCTGCCGCTGGCGACGACGTTCGCGGTCGGCTTCGTGGCCTACAAGACCGTGCCGGAGCTGACGGTTGCGGCTGCACTCACGCTTGGCGCGATCGTCGCTCCGCCGGATGCGGTGTCCGCGACCGCGGTCGGGCGCAGGCTCGGGCTGCCCCGACAGATCATGACGCTGCTGGGCGGCGAGAGCCTGCTCAACGACGCCACCGCGCTGACCGCGTACAAGGTGTCACTGGCTGCCGCGATCGGAACGGCCGCGACGTGGCAAAGCGGGTTGGAGACGTTCGCGTTGGCCGCGGCAGGCGGCGTGGTGGTGGGTTTCGCGCTTGGCATGCTCACCGCATTCATCCGGTGGCGGCTCGACGATCCGTTGGTGGAAAGCGCGCTGGGATTGGTCGCGCCGTTCATCATCTACCTGGCCGCAGAGGAGATTCACGGCTCGGGTGTGCTCGCGGTCGTCGTCGCCGCACTGATCCTCGGCCAGAAGTCCACCAGGGCCGGGTACGCCACCCGGTTGCAGGACAACGCGGTGTGGAAGGCCCTCCAGCTGATCCTCGAGTCGTTTGCGTTCCTGATGATCGGCCTGCAATTACCTGCGGTGGTGGGCGAATTGGAGGGCATCACCTTCGCGGTGATAGCAATCGCGTCTGCAGCCGTGTTGGCGACGGTCATCGTGGTCCGGATCGTCTGGATGTTCGTGTTCGCCTACCTGCCACGAGCACTGTTCCCAGGCGTCCGCGAACGCGAACCCGCACCGACACCCGCCCAGGTGTTCGTGGTCGCGTGGGCAGGCATGCGCGGAGTGGTTTCGCTTGCTGCGGCGTTCGGCGTTCCGTTGACGACGCTTTCGGGTGCGCCGTTTCCAGGTCGCCCGCAGTTGGTGTTCCTCACGTTCGTCGTCGTGATCGGCACGCTGCTGTTGCACGGTCTGACGCTGCCGTGGCTGATCCGTCGGCTGGGCGTGCAGGGTGACGAGGCCCGCACCGATGCGCTCGCGGCGGCCGCCGCTCAAGACAAGGCGGCACGAGCGGCGGCCGAGCGGCTTGACGAGCTGCTGGCCGAGGAACAAGTCTCCGATGTGCATGAGCGGGCCGCAGATGTGTTGCGCGGCTGGAACACTCGGCGTCGGAACTCGGCGTGGGAACGACTGGGCCGCGACGCCGCCGAGATCGGCGAAAGCCCCGCGGCCGCGTTTCGGCGGCTGCGACTGGAGATGCTGGCGGCCGAACGTGCCGCGTTCATCGCAGAACGCGACAACGGCCGGATCGACGACGAAGTGCTGCGGGAAGTATTGCGCGGGCTCGACTTGGAAGAGGCGACGCTCAACCGGGGCTAGCGTCGAGCTCAGCGCGGAACGCCCGCATCGCGTCGATCACCGCCGTGAAGGTGCGATGGGCGGCAGCCAGGTCGGCGTCGGGAATGCCTGCCAGTGCACGCCTGGTGTGCTCTGCGAGCGGAGTGAAGAAGCCGCGGGCGACGTCCATGCCGTGATCCGCCACCCGCAGGATCACCTTTCTCCTGTCGTCAGGATCGGACTCGCGGCGGACGTGACCGGACGCGATCATCCGCTCCACCAGATATGTGATCGCCGCACCCGACACGCCCATCTGGTGCCGAAGATCGCCTGCGGTCAGCGGAGCGCCAGCGGCCTCGGCGACCATGATGTGCAGCAGCGCGCGGAAATCGTTGGCCGCCACTTCATGTCGGCCCGCGAAGTGCCGCCCAATCTGATCCGACTCGGCCGTCATCGCCCGCACGTCGGCGGCGATCACCGATTCCAGAGCCCCGCGGGCGGCCTTCGGCATTGCTTCAGCATAGTCGCATACATTTCAGTTGATTAAATGTTAAGTATCTGAAATATTATGGACATGTCGCACCGCCTGTCCTGGGTGTCGGCGGTCCTCGTCGTGGTCGTCTCCGGCGTCCTGATGGGACTGCTCGGCGCCGACGAGTCCAACCAGCGGTCGCCGCTCCCCGTCCCCGCAGACGCCGAGTCCATGCGTGCCGATGCGTTACGCGCGCAGTTCCCCGGCGGCGACAAAGCGGCCGTCATCGTCGTGGTCAGCCGGCGCGACGGCGAAGCACTGAGCCCGGCCGATCTGGCAGCCGTGCAGCAAGGCCCGCTGCAGGTTTCCGGTGACGGCCGCGCAGCGCTGACTGCCATTCCGATGGACGCGAAATTATCCGGGTTCGCGCTCAACGACGCCGTCAAGTCCGTGCGGGACAACGTCTCCCGCGGTGCGCCCGCCGATCTGCGTGTCGAGGTGACAGGCGGACCCGCATTCGGTGCCGATATCGCGAACTCGTTTTCCGGCGCCAACATCACACTGTTGGCGGTGACGGCGGCCGTTGTCGCACTGCTGCTGATCATCACCTACCGCTCACCGGTGTTGTGGCTGGTTCCGCTTGCGGTGATCGGATTCGCCGACCGCGTCGCGGCGGTGGTTGGCAGCGCGATCGCCGAGGCGGTTGGCATGCAACCCGACGGTTCGACATCCGGCATCACCAGCGTGCTGGTGTTCGGAGCAGGGACGAACTATGCGCTGCTGCTCATCTCACGCTATCGAGAAGAGTTGGGCCGTACCGATAATCATCGATCTGCACTTGCGGTGGCGGTGCGGCGAGCCGGACCCGCGATCGTCGCGAGCAACGCGACGGTGGTGCTCGCACTGCTCACCCTGGTGTTCGCCGCGTCACCGAGCACCCGCAGCCTTGGCGTGCAGGCCGCGGCCGGACTGGTTGTCGCGGCCGGCTACGTGCTGGTGGTGCTTCCGCCGCTGCTCGGGTTGTTCGGCAAGCGGCTGTTCTGGCCGTTCATCCCGCACGTCGGTGCCAATCCCCTTACCGAGAGCGGGATCTGGCACCGAATCGCCGATGCGGTCGCCCGCAAGCCTGCCGTCGTGGCGGCAGTGGCCATCGCGGCGCTCGCGGCACTGTGCACCGGCCTGCTGACCACACCGACGGGCTTGTCGCAGACCGAACAGTTCCGGGTACAGGCCGAATCGGTCAGCGGCTACCAGACGCTGGCTGAGCACTTCCCGAGTGGGCTGACCGATCCCACCCGCGTCATCGGGCCGACCGCCCGCGCCGCCGACATCCAGAAAGCGATCACTGATACGCCGGGAGTCGTGTCCGCGTCGCCGGCAGGCGAGTCGCCCGACGGGCTGAGCCAATGGTCGGTGGTCCTGGACACCGCGCCTGCATCCGCAGGAGCCTTCAAAACCATTGATGCGCTGCGCGATTCGACCCACGCGGTCGACGCCAGGGTGCTGGTCGGCGGATCCGACGCTCAGGCCAGAGATGCCAGCGCCGCCGCAGCGCGCGACAGGATCGTGATCATTCCGCTGATCCTGGCAGTCGTACTGATCGTGCTCTACGTGCTGCTGCGCTCGGCGCTGGCACCCCTGGTTCTGGTCGCAGTGACGGTGTTGGGCGCGCTCGCGGCACTCGGACTGGGCGGCTGGGCCAGTGTGCACCTGTTCGACTTTCCGGCCCTGGACAACACCGCGCCGCTGTTCGCCTTCCTGTTCCTCGTCGCACTCGGCGTCGACTACACGATCTTCCTGGTCACCCGGGCACGCGAGGAGACACTCGGACACGGCACGCGAGACGGCATCGTCCGAGCGGTGTCGGCGACGGGTGCCGTCATCACCAGTGCGGGCATCGTGCTGGCCGCGGTGTTCTGCGTGCTCGGTGTGCTGCCACTGATCGTGCTGACGCAGATCGGGATCATCGTCGGGCTGGGCATCCTGCTGGACACGTTCGTGGTGCGCACGGTGATCATTCCTGCGCTGTTTACGCTGATCGGACCGCGCATCTGGTGGCCAGCGCTGCGCGCGGACTACGGTGCCAACGATGGAGGAACACGAGGTCGACACCGTGCTGGGGCGGGTGCACGTCCGCACTAGCGGCAGCGGTGAGCCGATGATGTTCTGGCCCAGCCTGCTGATGACCGGAGACATGTGGGCGGCGCAGGCCGAGCATTTCAGCGCAGAGCATCAGGTGATCCTGGTCGACCCGCCGGGCTTCGGCGAGAGCCAAAGGCTTACGGCGACATTCACTTTCGACGACTGCGCGCGCTGCATCGTCGACATCCTCGACGGCCTCGGGGTGCAGCGGACGCACTTCATCGGCAATTCGTGGGGCGGCATGATCGGTGGAACGTTCGCGGCAGGCTACCCCGATCGCGTCGGCAGCGCCGTGTTGATGAACTGCACCGCGTCACCCGCGGGTACCCGGCAGAGGATCGAATACGGCTTCCTGCTGCGGACGGCCGGCCTGCTCGGCGGTGTCCGGCCGCCGTTGACGCGCTCGGTGCTCAAGGCATTCCTCGGCCCGACCACGTTCCGCACCCGGCCCGATGTGGTGGCGTTCGTGCGCGAATCGGTCCAGCGGGTCGACATTCGATCCGGTGGGTGGGCGGTGCGCAGCGTGGTGCCGCGACGACCCGATCAGTTGGCGCTGCTGGCGAAGGTGCGGACGCCCGTGCTGGTGGTCGCCGGAATCGAGGACGCGACGTTCCCGGTGCCAGAGACGATGGCGATGGCCGAGGCGATTCCCGGCGCGGCCAGCGCGGTGCTCGACGGGGTGGCGCACCTTGCCGCGCTGGAGAACCCTGCGCTTGTCAACAAGCTGATCGGGGAGTTTGTCTCCCGCGAGTAGCGTCGTTCTATGACCCAAGCGCCGGAGTTGCCGCCCCTTCACATGCGGCGCGATGCGTTCGATCCCACCCCCGCACTTCGGGAGATCCGCGAGACCGACGGTGTGCGCACCATGGTCAATTCGTTCGGCATGACGGTGTACCTGGTCACCCGCCACGAGGACATCAAGGCGGTGCTGTCGGACCACGAGCGGTTCTCCAACGGCAGGCCGCCCGGTTTCGTCCTGCCCGGCGCGCCGCAGATTTCAGAGCAGGAAGTGGCCAGCGCACGGGCGGGCAACCTGCTGAGCCTCGACCCGCCCGAGCATCAGCGGCTGCGGCGGATGCTGACGGCCGAATTCACGATCCGACGGATGAGGCTGCTCGAACCGCGCATCGCCGAGATCGTCGACGGACAACTGGATCTGATGGAAAAAACCGGTCCGCCAGTCGATTTGGTCGAGACTTTCGCGCTGCCGATCCCGTCGCTGGTGATCTGCGAGCTGATCGGTGTGCCGTACGACGACCGCGACGACTTCCAACAGCGCAGCGCCCGCCAGTTGGATCTGTCGATTCCCATTCCCGAGCGGCTGGAGTTGCAGCGGCAGAGCCGCGCCTACATGGGCTCACTTGTCGAGCGGGCGCGCAGACAACCCGGGGAAGACATCCTCGGCATGCTGGTGCGCGAGCACGGCGACGAGTTGACCGATGACGAACTCATCGGCATTGCAAGCCTTTTGCTGCTCGCCGGACACGAGACGACGTCGAACATGCTGGGCCTCGGAACGCTGGCGCTGCTGCGACATCCCGACCAGCTGGCGGCGGTGCGCGACGATCCGGACGCGGTGGGGCCCGCCGTCGAGGAGCTGCTGCGCTGGCTGTCCATCGTGCACAGCGCGATTCCGCGGATCACCACCACGGACGTCGAGATCGCCGGTGTGGCGATTCCCGCGGGTGAGTTGGTGTTCGTGTCGCTGCCGTCGGGCAATCGCGATCCGGACTTCATCGACTCGGCGGAGGTGTTCGACATTCGGCGCGGGGCGCCGGGGCATCTGGCGTTCGGCCACGGTGTGCACCATTGTCTTGGTGCGCCGCTGGCGCGGATGGAGATGCGGATCGCGTTCCCGGCGTTGTTGCGTCGCTTCCCGTCGCTGGCGTTGGCCGAAGACTTCACCGACGTTCCCTTCCGGTCTTTTCATTTCATCTACGGTCTGAAATCGCTGGAGGTGACGTGGTGAAAGTTTCCGCGGATCGCGACGTTTGCATCAGCGCGGGCAACTGCGTGATGGCGGCGGGCGCGGTGTTCGATCAGGACGACGACGGCATCGTCGTGGTGCTGGTCGACGAGGTTCCCGAGAGTGAAGAAGCACATGCCCGCGAGGCGGTAAAGCTGTGTCCGTCAGAGGCTTTGCGGATCACCGACTAGTCGTCGCGATCGAGGTCGATGACGCCGGCGCGCGCCAGTAGCAGCAGACTGACCACCAGCACCCATACCGGAAACGCAAGCACGAGCCACATCGTGATGTCGCTTGCGACCAAAAGGCCAACGGCGGCAAGGTAACTCACCGCGACCAGCCAGCGCGGCATGAGTCCGGTCTTGAGCCAGATGGTCGCCAACGAGATCATGAACACCGCGGCCATCCGCAGCGCGTAGGTCTTCGACACGGTCAACAGCACCATCTGGCCGAACGTCGCGACATGTGGATCAACCGCCGCGTGGCTGCGCTCCAGTCCCGCGCCGACGCCGGCTGCCACGAACATCATCGCAAGGAACAGCAGCCCGCTGCCGAGGAAGACCGTCGAGAAGAACTTGTCCTCGTAGCGACCGAGCCCGTCGCGCACCACGCCCATGAACCACAGGAACGCGATCGCCGCGAACGGCATGATCGTCGCGGCGGTCTTGAGGTTCGTGCTGCCCGTCTGCAGCCATTGCGCACCAGGGTCTTCGCCCTCCGGCAGCGCTAAGCGGATGAGCACCAACGAGGTACCGAACAGCAATGCGAACAAGACACCCGCCACAGCCGCGGCGCGCGGCGTCGACAGGCTGCGCAGGCGGTCGGCTGGCGGATTCGTCACGCCGTCATCGTGACACGGCTAGGGCTGGCCCGGGAGCAATCTGATCATCAGCCCGTTGGCTTCTGCGAGCACGTTGTCCTCAGGATCATGCAGTGACGCGTTGACGAACGCCTTGCGGCCCTCGACCTCACGCACCCAACCGCGTGCGGTGAGCGGCGTGTCGATCGGCGTCACCTTGCGGTAGTCGACATGCAGGAACGCCGTGCGGCTGATCGGACGGCCCGCCGCGTGGATCACCATCCCGAACACCGAGTCGAACAGCAGCGGCAGCACGCCGCCGTGCACCGCATAGTTGCCACCGACCGAGAACCTGCTGAATTGCACGCTCAATTCGACGCCATCGGGTTCGAACTTGATCAGCCGGTACGGCGGCATCAACAGGCTGCCCGCGCCGGGTAGCGACGGGACCCGGTTGGCTGGGCCGACACCCTCGGCCGCCTCGAACGGCCCGAGCAGCTTGACCAGTTCCTCGGCACGATCGGCGGCCAGATCCCAAGTGTCGCTGTCGGGATCGGCCGACACCGCCAGATCTTGCGCCCTGCGCATCGCGGTGAGAAACCGTCCGAATCCCGGACCGGGCTCGGCTGCTTCGAAATTCGGGAACCCGCCGTGTTTGTCGTAATCGGGATCGGCGAGATGTGGGTCGTCCGTCGTCACCGCGCCGCCAGGATGTCGCGACGCACGATGGTCTGCTCGCGGCCCGGCCCCACCCCGATGCACGAAACATGTGCTCCGGCAAGCTCTTCCAGCCGCAGCACATAGTCGCGCGCCTTGGCAGGAAGATCGTCGAACTCCCTGGCGTCGGAGATGTCCTCCCACCAGCCGGGCAGTTCCTCGTAAACCGGCTCCGCACGGGCGATCTCGCTCTGGGTCATCGGCATCTCGTCGGTGCGTTTACCGTCCACTGTGTAGCCGATGCAGATGGGCACCGTTTCCAGGCTGGACAGCACGTCGAGCTTGGTCAGGAAGTAATCGGTGATCCCGTTGACCCGGGTGGCGTAGCGGGCGATGACCGCGTCGAACCATCCGCACCGGCGGCGCCGGCCGGTCGTCACCCCGAACTCCCCGCCCGTCTTCGACAGGTATTCGCCGAACTGATCGAACAATTCGGTGGGGAACGGCCCCGAACCGACCCGTGTGGTGTAGGCCTTCAAGATTCCGAGCACGGTGGTGATCCGGGTCGGGCCGATACCCGATCCGACGGCCGCACCGCCCGCGGTCGGATTCGACGATGTGACAAAGGGATACGTGCCGTGATCGACGTCGAGCAGTGTGCCCTGCGAACCCTCGAGCAGCACCGTCTCGCCCTGCTCCAGTGCCTTGTTCAGCAGGTAGCGCGTGTCGGCGATGCGGTGCTTGAACCCCTCGGCCTCGGTCAGCAGGTCCTCGACCACTTCCGCGGCCTCCAGCGCCTTGCGGTTGTAGATCTTGACCAACATCTGGTTCTTCAATTCCAGTGCAGCCTCGATCTTTTGGGCCAGCAGCGACTCGTCGAGCACGTCGGCGACGCGAATCCCGATGCGCGCGATCTTGTCCTGGTAGCACGGGCCGATACCGCGGCCGGTGGTGCCGATCTTCTTGCTGCCCGCATAACGCTCGACCACCTTGTCGATCGCCACGTGATACGGCATCAACAGGTGCGCGTCGGCGGAGATCAACAGTCGTTCGGTGTCGACACCGCGATCTTCCAGGCCTTTGAGCTCCGTGAGCAGCACGGCCGGATCGACCACGACCCCGTTACCGATCACGTTGGTGACGCCCGGGGTGAGGATGCCCGAGGGGATCAGGTGGAGGGCGAAGTTCTCGCCGCTCGGCAGCACCACCGTGTGACCGGCGTTGTTGCCACCCTGGTAACGAACCACCCATTGGACGCGGCCACCGAGCAGATCGGTCGCCTTTCCTTTGCCCTCGTCCCCCCATTGGGCACCGATGAGCACGATTGCCGGCATGGCATAGTCTCCCGCTTTATCTGCCTCAAAACTGTGGCAGCCGGTGACCCACCCTATCCCAGCCCGCCGCGAGGAGCCGTCTTGACCACAGCAGACGTTGTGGTGTTGCTGGTGGGCGGCCATCGGGTGCCTCGCGTGCTGCGCGATCTGCCCGCCGTCGGCATCGATGACGTCACCGGCCACGGCAGGGTCATCGTGGTGGGCTCGGACGCCGATCTGGCCTCCGTACTGACGCGCCTGCTGAAGGCGGATCGGCTGGACGTCGAGGTCGGCCACGTCCGTCGACCCTGGCAGGCCCGGCGGGTCCTGGCCGGCCGGGCGCAACGGGTTCCGCTGATCCGCGACGAAACCGGCACCGTGATCGTCGGCGCCGCGCACTGGTTGCCGCCGAACGCAGCAGCCAGCACCATCACCGGCGAAGCAGTCACCGATGACACCGTGCTGTTCGACGGCCACGCGACGGGGGTGCGCATCGAGCCGACCGAGACGATGCCCGGTCTGCGCGCCAGCGTGCTGACGCGCCACATGCGCCCGAAGCGCTGGGTGACCGGGCGCGCCGCCCAGCTCGGGACCGACGCAGCGCTGGTGGTGCGCGACGGCGTCCCCGCCCCGCGGCCGGTTCGGCGGTCGACGTTCTATCGACACACCCAAGGCTGGCTGCGCGTTAGGTAGCTTCGTGACGTGAACATCCGCCCGCTGCGCCAGTCGGTGCGGCCCAGCCCGGTCTTCCTGGCCATCGTCGCGCTCACCGTCGTCGGCGGCGTGCTGGCCTGGCTGGCCGCAGACCCCAGCGAGCCGCTGGCCCGCATCGGCGTCTTCGTCTTCGTGATCGCCGGCTTTCTGGTGTCGCTGTGCCTGCACGAGTTCGCGCACGCCTACACCGCATGGCGCTTCGGCGACCGCGATGTCGCGGTGCGCGGCTACCTGACGCTGAACCCGCTGAAGTATTCGCACCCGCTGCTCTCGCTTGGGCTGCCTGCGCTGTTCATCGCGCTCGGCGGCATCGGACTGCCCGGTGGTGCGGTGTATGTGCGCACCTCATGGATGACCAAGCGGCAGAAGACCCTGGTGAGCCTGGCCGGGCCGGCCACCAACGTGGTGTTCGCGATCGTCGTGCTGGTGGTGACGAGTCTGCTCGCCGAGCAAGAACACCTGGTGTTCTGGGCGGCGATGGCTTTCCTGGGCTTCCTTCAGGTGACCGCCTTCGTGCTCAACATCCTTCCCGTGCCGGGGCTCGACGGCTACAGCGCGCTCGAACCGCATCTGAGCCCGCAGACCCAGCGCATGCTGGAACCCGCCAAGGGCTGGGCGTTTTTCGTGCTGCTGCTGTTGTTGTTCACGCCCCAGGTCAATGGCTGGTTCTTCGGCGCCATCGACTGGCTGTTCGGGTTGTCGGGGCTCAATCCCGACCTGTGGAAGGTCGGCATGCTGCTCACCCGGTTCTGGTCCGCCTGGTTCTGACAGCAACCTTGCGACATATGCGTCTTTACGCATAGATTGCAAGCCATGGGCGCCGGACACGACCACAGCCATCCCGACGCCCGTGTCAGCCGCATGGTGATCGCGGCGGGAATCCTGACCGCGTTCTTCGCCCTCGAACTCACCACGGCGCTCGTCATCAACTCGCTGGCACTCCTGTCCGACGCCGGCCACATGCTCACCGATCTCGTTGCGATGTTCATGGGGCTGACCGCGGTACTGCTGGCACGGCACGGCAGCACGTCAGCCAAACGGACCTACGGCTGGCACCGCGCCGAGGTGTTCACCGCGGTGGCCAATGCCGTACTGCTGCTCGGCGTTGCCGTGTTCATCCTTTACGAGGCGACCGAACGCCTCGGCGACGCGCCCGAGGTCCCCGGGGTGCCGATGATCGTCGTCGCGGTGGCTGGGCTGGTGGCCAACGCCATCGTGGTGCTGCTGTTGCGCTCGCACGCCAAGGACAGCCTTGCGGTCAAGGGCGCCTACATGGAGGTCGTCGCCGACACGGTCGGCAGTATCGGCGTGCTGATCGCCGGGATCGTCACGGTCACGACACGGTGGCCCTACGCCGACGTCGTGGTCGCCGTGTTCGTCGCGCTGTGGGTGTTGCCACGCGCGGTGTCGCTGGCCCGCGCCGCGCTGCGAATCCTCTCGGAGTCGTCACCGAGCCACATCGACGTCGACGAACTGCGCAGCGCGCTGTGCTCCGTCGAGGGCGTGACCGAGGTGCACGACCTGCACGTGTGGACGCTGGTGCCGGGCAAGGACATGGTCACCGCGCATCTGACCAGCAGTCGGGATTCGGCGCTCGTGCTCGACGACGCCCGCGCCGTGTTGAGCGCACGCGGACTCGACCACTCGACCGTTCAGGTGGAGCCGCCCGAGGCGGCCGCCGACTGCGAATGTGAAGCCGACTACTGAGCTACCCGACACCCAGTTCGCCGCGGGCCGCGGGATCGCAGTCGTCGAGCAGATCAAGGCAGCGCTGATACTCGTCGGTCTCGCCGATCGAATCCGCAGCGCGCGCAAGCGCGGCCACGCACCTCAGGAAACCGCGGTTGGGCTCGTGGCTGTACGGCACCGGCCCGAAGCCCTTCCATCCGTTGCGGCGCAACTGATCCAGTCCGCGGTGATAACCGGTGCGGGCGTAGGCGTAGGCGGCGACGGCCTTGTCATCGGCGAGCGCATCCTCGGCCAGCGCGGCCCACGCCACCGACGCCGAGGGATGTGCGGCCGCCACGATCGACGGATTCTCGGAGGCGGCGAGTTCGGCCTCCGCCGCGGGATCACCAGGTAGCAGTACCGGATCGGGTCCGAGGAGATCTCCCATGCGCGTCATGCCCACATTGTGCCGGTACGCTGCACCGGTAGTTCGCAGAGGGAGGGACCGCAGCACGGATGTCGAACCCATCAGGGCCGCAGCAACCGGATGACGCAGGAACACCTGCGGCAGAATCTGAGACGGACAACACCCAGCCGGCCGAGGCCGTCACCGACCCGGTGCACGAGCCCGCCACCGAGATCCTGTTGTCACCGGAGGCCGAGGCCCAACTCCCGACCGAGGAGACCAGCCAGCCCGCAGAGCGCCGGTACACCGCCCCGTCGGGATTCGACGGCTCGACACAGCGGATCGACACTCCTGCCGATCCGGCCACCGAGGTGATGCCACCGATTCCTGGTCCGAAACCTGTTGCGCCACAGCAGATTCCGCCTCGTGTCGAGACGCCCAAGCCGCCACGCAACCGTCGCAGTTGGGGCTGGGTCATCGCGGTGCTGTTGGTCTTCGCCGCGTTGGTGGCCGTGGCGATCCTCGGCACCGTGCTGTTGACCCGCGACTCCACCCCTAAGGCCTCCCAAGAGGACAAGGTCCGCACGACCATCCAGAACTTCGACGTGGCTGTGCAAAACGGGGACCTGGCCACCCTGCGCAGCATCACCTGCGGCACCACCCGCGACAGCTACGTCAACTACGACGAGAGCGCGTGGAAGGAAACCCATTCCAGGGTCGCGGCGGCCAAACAGTATCCGGTGGTCGCCAGCATCGACCAGGTGGTGGTCAACGGCGATCACGCCGAGGCCAACGTCACCACGTTCATGGCCAACGCGCCGCAGACACGCTCGACACGCAGCTTTGATCTACAGTTCCGCGACGATCAGTGGAAGATCTGCCAGGCGCCCGACAGCTAGCCGTTTTGCGACATCGCGTAGCAGGTCGCGAAGTGCTCCTGGTTGCACGGGACGCCGTTGACCGTCGCGTACTGGCCGGGCAGGCTCACGACATCCGCACCCTGCGGCGGAACGGTGATGCCGGCAGGCGGACCGCCGCCGGACTGCCCTTGCGTGCACACTCCGTCGAACCGAGCCACAGTCCCCCATGGGCAGGTGTCAGCCGAAGCCGGCGCGGCCACGACGATCGATCCCATGGCGGTCGCGAACGTGCAGCATGCGAGCAGAATTCGACGGTTCACGCCGACCATCCTAGCCCTCTTATGTTGAATTGCCGGCTCAGCCGGCGGAAACGCTCCTGCCCGCGCTATGCAGATCCCTGCAGGCCTCGACGACGCGCTCGCTCATGGAAGCCTCGGCCTTCTTCAGGTAGCTGCGCGGGTCGTAGACCTTCTTGTTGCCGACCTCGCCGTCGACCTTGAGCACACCGTCGTAGTTGGTGAACATGTGCCCGGCCAGCGGACGGGTGAACGCGTACTGGGTGTCGGTGTCGACGTTCATCTTCACCACGCCGAACTTCAGCGAGTCCTCGATCTCGGACTTCAGCGAGCCTGACCCGCCGTGGAACACGAAGTCGAAAGGCTTTGCGCCCTCGGGCAATCCGAGCTTGGCGGCGGCGACCTGCTGACCCTGCGCGAGGACGTCTGGACGCAGCTTGACGTTGCCCGGCTTGTAGACGCCGTGCACATTGCCGAACGTCGCGGCCAGCAGGTACTTGCCGTGTTCGCCCGCGCCAAGCGCCTCGATGGTCTTCTCGAAATCCTCGGGCGTGGTGTAGAGCTTGTCGTTGATCTCGTGAGCGACGCCGTCCTCCTCGCCGCCGACCACCCCAATCTCGATCTCGAGGATGATCTTCGCGGCCGCGGCCTCCTTGAGCAGTTCGCGCGCGATCTCCAGGTTCTCGTCGATCGGCACCGCCGACCCGTCCCACATGTGTGACTGGAACAGCGGATTGCGCCCCTGCGACACCCTCTCCTGCGAGATGGCGAGCAGCGGCTTGACGTAGGTGTCCAGCTTGTCCTTCGGGCAGTGGTCGGTGTGCAGCGCGACCGTGATCGGGTACTTGTCGGCGACGACGTGGGCGAACTCGGCCAGCGCCACTGCACCGGTGACCATGTCCTTGACGCCGAGACCGGAACCAAACTCTGCGCCGCCGGTGGAGAACTGGATGATGCCGTCGCTGCCAGCGTCGGCGAAGCCCTTCAGCGCGGCGTTGATGCTCTCCGAGCCGACGCAGTTGATCGCCGGGAACGCGAACGAGTGCTCCTTGGCGCGGCCCAGCATCTCTGCATAAACCTCAGGCGTTGCGATGGGCATTTCAAGTTCCTCTCGGCTGATCCGGGTCTGTGCACGGAGTATCTCAGGTAGTTCGCCTACTCGGGAGTTCGGCGTCCAGCGGCTGGCGCCCACTGTTTGCCGAGCGCGGGCGAGCAAACCGCGGAAAAGAAGAATTGACGGCGAGAAAAATATTATCCTTGGCGTCATTATGGAGTCGCCTGGGGGGTTTGCGCGCTACGTCGGGCGGGTCGGAGCGTTGGCGGTCGCGCTGGGTATCGGCGCGGCAGTAGCGACGTCACCCGGCGTTGCGGTGGCCGAACCCGATACCACCGGGTCGACGCAGAGCAGTACCACCTCGGAATCGACTGACAGTCAACAGGATTCGGCAGCGGCGAATACGCCGGCCCCGACTCCGGCGTCGGGCTCGGATGCCTCGGATACCGTCAAGTCGTACGCGACCGTGGCCTCAGGTCCCCGCGATGGGACGGTGCAGGCAAGCGGGGGCGCCAACACCACCGTGGCGTCTGACGCCACGGTCAGCACGGCGGATGCCGGGACCCAGGCGAAGACGTCGACCGAAACCGCGAAGACCGCAAAGCGCAGCGGGTCAACCGACGCCGAAGCCGCGCAGACCACCCGCCCCACCTCGACCGTGTCCGCCGACACGGTGACCTCTATCTCGACCGCAGCCCCCGCGGCGAACAGCACCCAAACGGCCTCGACCAGCGCGCAACTCACCGCGCCCGCGCCACGGTTCGTCACGACCACGGCGTTGATCAGCCCGGTGTCGGGGTCCGCCACGGCCGTCTTGGCGCCGACCGACCCGATCACCGCGGCCGCGCACCGGGTGGTGTCCCTTGCCGCAGGCCTGGCCTCACTGGTTGGGTTGGCGCCGACACTAACGGACCAACCGCTGGCCCCCGCGGAGCCACCGACGCTGTGGGTGATGTTGGCGTGGGTGCGGCGCCAGTTCGAACAGACCCTCTTCAACAGGTCCCCGCAGGTCGGGTTCGGACCCGTCACCACCAGCCAGTCCGAGACCGGGGTCGTGACGGGCGTGATCTCCACCGCCGACGCCGAGCAGGACCCGCTCACGATGCGCGTGGTCACGGGACCGGCGAACGGCACCGTGACGGTGGATCCGCACACCGGCCGTTTCGTCTACACCCCCGATGAGGAGCTGGGCGCATCCGGCGGCGTCGACACGTTCACCGTCGCCGTCAGCGAACTCAACGCTCACGCGCACTGGCATGCCGACGGTGTCGGCACCACGACGGCGACGGTCCTGGTGTCCGTGCTGCCCGCCGGTGCCACGGAAGCCAACGACGAGGTCCTGGACGCCGCCGAGCTGGTCCGGCTGGTCGCCGACGGCAAGGCGAGCCTGAACGCGAACAACGACGGCACAGTGCGGGCCATCGACGGCACGTTCACCCACACCATCGTCGGAGACAACGCGGGCGCCGCGCTGGCGATGAACTACGTCGCCGGGCTGCTGGGTGCGCCCGCCGGATTCGCCTCCGAAACGAACATCACCAGCCAGGCCTTGCAGCTTGGCGACGCAGGCGCACCGACGGAAGTGATCTACCGCCTGCAGCCGACCGTCGACGGGGTGCCAACCCTGGCCAGCCAGGTGGTGCTGGTCACCGACGGAAGCGGCACGGTCACAGGCGTTTTCAGCAGTTACCGCAAGGGCATCACCGACGTCGACACCACGTCGACCGTCGACGACGACACGGTGGCGATGGCGGCGGCCCGCGCTGCGCTGGCCGACAGCCTGGCCGCCCAGGGGGACGATTCCACCGAGGTGGCCGCCATCCTCGCCGAGGTGGCAATGCAAAGTGAGCGCGTCATCTACGACGTCGACCCCGCTGTGGCGCCCAGCCTGGCGCACCGAATCACGGTGTACACCACCGTGATTCCGACAGATGCCGACGCCACGATGCCAGTCATCAGCACGACGTACTACGTCTATGCCAACGGCGAGAACGCGGGCGATGTGTTCGCGGCGAACTCCAATCTGGCGGACGCATCGACGGCATGGGTGACGACCACCAAGACCGCTACCGACCTGAAGAGCAAGAGCCGCACCATCACCGTCCAGTACCAGCAGAGCAGTAACAGCTATCGCTTCAACGATGTCACGCGCAGCGTCAGCACGTACGCCGCGTCGTCGACGTCGAGTGCTCCTGGCACCTTGGTCACCAAGGCGTGGTGGGCGGGCTGGAACAAATCGGCGGTGTCGGCCCACGCGAACACCGAAGTGGTTTACGACTATTATCGAAACAATCTGGGACGCATGGCATTCGACGGCCTCGGTTCGGCGCTGCGCGTCAGCACGCTGCCCAACACCTACAACAACGCCTATTGGGACCCGAGTCTGAAGATCCTGGTGTTCGGCCACGACTTCGAGGCGGCGCTCGACGTGGTCGGCCACGAATACACCCACGGTGTCGTGCAATACGCCGTCGCAAACGGCAATGGGCTGATCTATCAAGGAGAGTCGGGGGCGCTCAACGAGTCCTATGCCGACATCATCGGCAGCCTGATCGAAAACAAGACGGGCACCGGCAGGTGGCTGATCGCAGAGGACTACGGCTGCGGTAAATGGTCCGGCTGCGCCATCCGCGACATGTCCAATCCCGCCAAGTACGGCCAGCCGACCAACTACGCCAACCGCTACACCGGGACCGCCGACTACGGCGGCGTCCACACCAACAGCGGCATCTTCAATTTCGCGGCCTACAAGATGATGACAGACAGCCGCACGAGCAGCGTTTCCAGCGCGACGTGGGCCGCGGTCTTCTACGGCTCGCTCTACAAGCTGCCGACCAACGCGACGTTCGCCGACGGGCGATCCGCTGTGCTGAACACAGCGAAAGACCTCGGCTTCACGACGACCCAGCAGCAGGCGATCACCGACGCCTTCAACGCGGTCGGGGTCACATAGTCAGGACCATGCGGTAGCGCGCACGTCCCTCCTCCATCGCCGCGTACGCCTCGGCGGCCTCGACCAGCGGTCGCTCCTCGATCCACGCACGCACGCCAGACAGCACGGCGAAGTGCATCGTCTCCTCGACGTCGCGCGAGGTGCCCGACGGATGCCCCTGTACCGAAAGGCCGGGGGTGATCAGTTGGATGGGCGCGATGGGCAACGGGTCGGCGGTCACGCCGACGATGACGAGCTCACCCTCGGCCGCCAACCCGCCGACGGTGTCGGCCATCGCCTGGGAATTGGCCGCCGTGGCGAGGACAACCGATGCGCCGCCAAGCGCCTGCAGTGCCGCGGCGACATCTTCGGCCCGGGAATCGATGTAATGGTGGGCGCCCAGTTCGCGGGCGTTGGCCTCCTTGTCCGCGCCGCGGGCGATCGCGATGGTCTCGAAGCCCATCGCCCGCGCCCACTGCACGCCGAGGTGGCCGAGCCCGCCGATGCCGAGCACAGCGACCCGGTCCCCTGCCACGGCCCTGGTCCGCCGCAGCGCGTTGTACGTCGTCACACCCGCGCAGCCCATCGGCGCCGCCTCGCTGAACGACAGCTCGTCCGGGATGCGCGCAAGCGCGGTGGCAGGTGCTGTCACCGACTCCGCGTAGCCGCCCGGGTAATGCCAGCTCGGCACCTCGCCGTTCACACACTGCATGAACTTGCCCTGGCGGCAGGGAATGCAGCGGTTGCAGTTGCCACCGAACCAGCCGACCGCAACCCGGTCACCGACGGCGAATCCCTCGACACCCTCGCCCAACTCCGCGATCGTCCCCGCGATCTCGTGTCCCGGGGTCAGCGGCCAGGTCATGTTCGGAAAGCCGCCTACGACGAAGCCGTGGTCGGTTCCGCAGACACCGCAGGCGGCGACGGTGATGCGGACGCGGCCAGGGCCAGGTGGCGAGGTCTCGACGTCGACGAGGGTCAATGGCGCATTGGCTGACGCAACATGTACGGCTTTGTGGGAGGTCATAGCCGACCCTAACGCCGGCACAGCAGCCCTTCAGGGCACCGCCGGTATCTTGGGTGGCCATGGACACCACCCCGGCCCTAACGGCGGCCGCAACTCAGCTGGCGCTGATGCCGGACTTCCTGGACCCGATCAAGCTCATCGGCTACTTCGGGGCGTGGGCCCTGGTCGGGCTGCTGGTGGTGGTGTTCATCGAGTCGGGGATTCTGTTCCCGGTGCTGCCCGGCGACACGCTGCTGTTCGTGGCGGGCATGCTCGCCGCGGGAACGGCCGCCGCCGGCCAGGCCGACTTCCAACTCTGGCAGTTGCTCGTGTTCATCCCGATCGCCGCGATTCTCGGCGGTCAGGTCGGGTACTTCATCGGCCGGTACGTGGGCACCGCAATGTTCAAGCCCAACGCGCGCGTGCTCAAGCAGCGCTACCTCGACGAGGCCCACACGTTCTTCGAGGAGCGCGGGCCGTTCGCCATCGTGCTCGCCCGCTTCGTGCCGATCGTGCGGACCCTCGCGCCGATCACGGCGGGCGCCGCGCGCATGAGCTACGGCACCTTCACGCTCTTCAACGTGATCGGCGCCGTGGTCTGGGGGCTCGGCCTCACGCTGCTCGGCTACGGCCTCGGCCAGTTCGAGATCATTCAGAAACTGCTCGAACCGATCTTCATCCTCATTGCGCTCGCGTCGATCACGCCGATGTTGATCGAGTGGTACAAGCGGCGCCGGGCGAAGAAGACGACTGGCGAGCCTGCCGCCGAAAGCTAGCTCTCCAACGCGCGGATCAGGCTCGCCGAATCCCACGGGCCCTTGTGCCGCTTGCCGTTGACGAAGAAGGTCGGCGTCGAGTTGAGGTCCATCAACTCCGCGTCCTGCGCGTCGTCCTGCACCCGGTGCAACACCTTGGTCGGATGCACACGGACGTCCTGATCGAACCGTTCGAGGTCGAGGCCTATTTCGTTGGCGTAGCGGTAGATGTCCGACCATTCCAGATCGTCCTGATGCGCGAACAGCATCTTGCCCATCTCGAAGTACTTGCCCTGCAGGCCCGCCGCCTCCGCCGCCCTGGCCGCGTCGAACGCACGAGGATGCACGCGTTCGAGCGGCAGGTGGCGCCACACATAGCGCAGGCGCTTGCCGAAATGCTCGGCCACCTCGTCGATTGCGCCCGTGGCCCGGCTGCAGAACGGGCACTCGTAGTCGCCGTACTCAACGAGTGTCAGCGGGGCGTGCGGATCACCGCGGATGTGATCGCGATCGGGGTCGACCGGCCGAATCAGCTTGAGGCCCACCGGTTCCGGCGGACTCAGCCAGTCAGTGACCCGGAAGATGGCCCACCCGGCCAGGAACGCGATTGCGGAGGCAAGCAGGACGCCGACGCGCGCCTGATCCTGCCGCGCGGGTTCGGCGATCGCGATGTCGACGATGAAAAGCGAAATGGTGAAACCGATTCCGGACAACGCCGCACCACCCGCTGCCCGGCGAAGCGTGCCTCCTGGTGCCAGCCGTCCGAGGCCGGTGCGTTGCATGAACCACGTCGCGCCGGTGATACCGACGAACTTTCCGATCACCAGGCCCGCGATGATGCCCCACGTCAGCGTCGAACCCAGCGCGCCCGTGACGCTGTCGGCGTCGAGTCGCACCCCCGCGTTGGCCAACGCGAACAGCGGCAACACGACGAACGAGACATAGGGCCCGACCGCGGTTTGCAGCCGTTCGTTGATCGAAATCGACTCGCGCAGACCGCGGGTGGCAGCGCGGGCGTACTGCGAGTTGGGCGACTGCCGAAAGGCCCGGATGATGTCGACGGTCTGCTCGACCTGCCTGCGGTCGGGCGTGAATACCGGAATGAGCAGCGCGACCGCGACCCCGGCCAGCGTCGGGTGTATGCCTGCTGCGAAAAGCGCTATCCACAGCGCGAATCCGAGCAGCGCGTAGGCCGGACCGCGCACAGCGGGCAGAAACCGGACCAACGCGACCGCGGCGAGCAACGCGACCGAGACGATCAGTGCACCGACGTCGATGTGATCGGAGTAGAACAATGCGATCACGCACAGCGCGCCGATGTCGTCGACAACGGCCAGCGTCAGCAGGAAGATCCGCAGCCGGGCAGGGTATTTGGGCTTGATGATGGCCAGCGCGCCGATGAGGAACGCGGTGTCGGTGGAGATCACCACTCCCCACGCCTGCGCGTTCTCTCCCGACGGGTTGAACAGCAGGAAGATGATCGCGGGCACCGTGAGGCCCGCGATCGCCGCGACCACGGGCACTGCCGCCCGCGCCCGGTCGGTGAGCTCACCGATGGTGAATTCACTGGTGACTTCGAGGCCGACGATGAAGAAGAAGAATGCCATCAGGCCGTCGTTGACGAGATGCTTGACGGTCAGTTCGTAGCTGTGCTCGCCGAAGCTGAAGCCGACGTGAGTGTCCAACAACGTCCAATAGGTACGCGCCCAAGGGGAATTGGCCCACAGAATTGCCGCGAGGGTGGCGGCGAGCAGGAGCGCAGCTGCGGCGTTCTCCTTCGTGCCTGGCGCCTTGGGATCGCGGTTGAACCGGCCAGGCAGCATCCGGACTATCCGCGGAACGGCCGGGGTGGTCACTCGTCTGCGGTGACCGCGTGGGCGGCTTCCATCAGCATCCAGCCCGACAACTGGACGGACAGGTCTCGCTCGGGAATCGCGGAGGCGTTCACGGCCCCCTCGACGAACTCTGCCGATTTCCCACCGGCCCTTGGCAATTCGGCGGTCCGATCCCAGAACGCCGCGAACAGCGGCAGGCCGTCGACGTTTTGGCGATTGTCCCACGCCGCTTGTGCGGAGCTGAGCACCAGTGTGCGGGCGATGTCGCGGGACTCGGTGTCTTCGGGTGAGTCGCCGGGCAGCGTGGTGACTGTCAACGCCAGATAGCGGGCCAGGATGCCGTTGAACAGACCGCCGTCGCCGCCGCCGGCACCCTTGATGATCCCGTCGGTGGTCATGTTGTCGCGCACGGCCTTGACGAGCCGGTGGACCCGCGCAGCGTGCTGCGGGTCTTTGGTGCGCGCCGCCAACTCGACGTCCAGTCCGATCACCACACCCTGGCAGTACGTGTACTGGGCGCGCACCAGTGAGCCGGCCTTGATGCCATCGAACACCAGGTGGGTCTCGGGATCGATGAGGGTTTCGTCGATCCAGTCCGACATCTGTTGCGCACGCCGCAGCCGGTCGTCGTACCGGGCCAGGAAGATTCCGGCGGGTCCATTGGCGGGGGCGTTGAAGAACTGATCCTGCTTGCGCCACGGGATGCCGCCGCCGTCCTCAGGCACCCACGCGTTGAGGAATTGCTCGGACAGTTTCTTCAGCGCATTCGGACGTTCGACTCCCGCGAGCCGCCCTGCCCGTTCCAGCGCGAGCGCCAGCCACGCCATGTCGTCGTAGTAGTTGTTGATCCAGGAGAAGTTGTTGCGCAACCGATGTGACCGGATCTGCCTGGTTATCTTCGTGATTCGCTCGGGTTGCGGGTCGCGCAGCTGCGCGTCGACCAGGCAGTCCAGTAGATGCGCCTGCCACCAGTAGTGCCATGTGCGGAATTCGGCGTCGTGCCGCGTCGGCGGCCACGACACCACACCGAGTTGGGTCCCAGGCAATTTCCACAGTCGCTTCAGATGGCGCTTGGCAATCGCGGCCTCCGCGCTCGCGGCGCGGTTGGCCCATACCTGATCCATGCTGTCGATCCTGCCCTACCAGGCCGCCGAAATGTCCCCATGTTGAGTGATCCAGGTGTGCATGGCGATGCCCGCAGCAACTCCGGCGTTGATGCTGCGGGTCGAGCCGAACTGCGCGATCGACACCGTGACCGCTGCGCCCGCCCTCGCCTCTTCGGTGATGCCGGGGCCCTCCTGGCCGAAGATCAGCAGGCATTCCCGCGGCAACGCGGTGTGTTCGATGCGTGCCGCGCCGGGCACATTGTCGACGGCGACGACGGTGAGGCCGTTGTCCGCGGCGAAACTCAACAGCTCGGCGGTGGTGTCGTGGTGCGACAGGCGTTGATAGCGATCGGTGACCATGGCGCCGCGCCGGTTCCAGCGTCGCCTGCCGACAATGTGCACGGTGTCGACGGCGAACGCGTTGGCCGTGCGCACCACGGCGCCGATGTTCGCGTCGTTGCCGAAGTTCTCGATCGCGATGTGCAGCGGGTGCCTGCGCTTGTCGATGTCGGCGATGATCGCGTCGCGCGTCCAGTACCGGTATGCGTCAACGACGTTGCGCGTGTCGCCTTCGCGCAACAGCGCGGGGTCGTAACGCGGATCGTCGGGGAGCGGGCCCTGCCATGGGCCGACGCCGGGCGTCTCGCCCCATTCGGTGGGACCCGCATCCATCATTTCGTGGTCCACAGCCCGGCGTGGGTGCCGACCATCGACACGGTCGCGTACAGCAGCGCCGCGTTGATGTCGCCCTGCGTGCACAGCGAGACACGGACCTGAACGGCGTCGCGCGACGCGTCGGGCAGAACGAGCACCGAGGAGCCGTAGACGTCGCAGGCGTGGCTCAGCCCGGGGGCAGGCAGCGTCGGCGCCACCAGCACCATCATCGGACCACCGCGGCGCGCCGAATCGTCGCGGTATCGCGCTGCCAGACCGTCGATTTCGAGGCCCAGCAGCATGTAACCGTTGCCGGAGAACGCGTTTGGGTCACCGATGGCCGACGGGTCGAGCTGGTCACCGTCGGCGCGGAAGGCGTCGAGGCTCGACGTCTTCAGCACCAGCCCGGTGTCGTTCTCGTTGGTTGGCAGCAGGCCGATGGGGAACGCCGCGGGGTAGGCCGCAGCCGTGTCGGGAATGCGCTCGTGTGGCGAGTACACGTAGACACCGCGGACCTGGGACTGGTCGCGCTGCGGACCCAGGCACACCGTGCCGGTCATCCGGTCCGGATTCGGAGCCGACAATGGTTGTACCGCAAGGTTTGTCACGTCTTTACAGCCGCCGAGCGCGTTGGCCTCGACCGGATGCGCCAACGCGCCGTACAGGCCGAATCGGATGTCCTCGGGTTTGGTGTGCGGCGCATCCTTCTTCGCCGCTGAGGCGTCGACGTCGATGAGGACATTGTCGGCGTCGAACCGCAGATTCGACACCGAGATGTTCCAACCGAGCACCGAAAGCGACTGACCGATGGCCGCAGCCTGCGTGGCATAGGGCGCGGGTCTGGCGTCGTCGCCAGAGCATGCCGAGGCGACCATGACGATCGCCGCCATCATGGCGATGAGTGCGCGCATTTACGTGCGGCTCAAGTTCTGTTCCGGCCCTTGCCGACGACTTTCGTCATGGCCCGCAACAGGTTTCGCGGAATCACCCGGCCGCCGGTGGTGAGCGCCTTGTACTGCAGACCCGGCACGATGACGACCTTGCCCTTCGCGACGTCGGCCATGCATTCGCGGACCACGTCGTCGACCTCGAGCCACAGGAACGACGGCGTGCCGCTCATCTCGATGCCCGCGCGCGCATGAAACTCGGTGTGCACGAAGCCAGGACACAGCGCGTGCACCCCGACCGCCGTTTCGGTGAGGCCATTGGCCAGCCCCTCGGAGAACGCGATCACCCACGCCTTGGACGCCGAGTACGTCGAACCGCGGCCCGGCAGCAGCCCAGCGACACTGGCGACGTTGATCACGGTGCCCTCGTTGGCTGCCAGCATCGGAGGCAGCGCAGCGTGCGTCAGCTGCATCACCGCGGTGACGTTGACGTCGAGCTGGGCTTGCAGCTTCGCGTAGTCCGCGGTCCAGAATTCGCCTGAGGTACCGAATCCCGCGTTGTTGACCAGAACCCGCACCCCTGCGGCCAGCCGATCGGCCACCTTGGCGCGGTCGGCTTCCTGAGACAGGTCGGCGACGAGCACCTCGACGCCGGCGCCTGCCTCGTCATGCAGTTCGGCGGCGAGGCACTCCAGCCGCTCGGCATCGCGCGCGACCAGCACGAGGTCGTAGCCGTCGATGGCGTAGCGGCGGGCGAACCCCGCGCCGAGCCCGGACGTGGGTCCAGTGATCAGTGCGACGGGGCGAGACATGCCCTAGACATTACTTACCGCTGGTAGTGCGGAGACTGCCGACCATTACGCGAGGGTGGCGGCGGACGCCGCACACCTTCGGCGCGACCGGCCTCGGGGCGTGCGGCGTAGCGGCCCGCTTCGGGGCGCGACGGCGGGAGGACATCGGCGCGGCCCGGCGGAAGAGATTCAGCGCGTCCAGGCGCCGGCGTCAGCGGCCTGCTCGGCGAACCGCTACGGCGCGCGACGGGCTGACCCGTGGTGGTCTGCGGGATCGGTGGCAGCACCCGCAGCAGGTCGTTGAACTGGCGCACGGTGCGCAGGCCTTCGTCCCACTGCGCGCGCGTGCTGGTGACCGGCATCGACACCAGCGTCCAGTTCTGTTCGTTCCACATGATTTCCGCGCAATCGGGCGCGGTGTGGGCGAACGTCACCATCCGCCGGTCGCAGGCGCGGCGGGCCGCATCGAGGTTGGTGGAGTACACCATTCGCGGGCCGATCGCGCCGAGCAGCCAGATGTCGTTCTCGCGCGGCTCCTTGATTCCCTTCAGCCGCAGGTCGACGACGACGTTGGTGCCGACCTTGCGGTGCAGCGCGATAACTGTCGCGACGTCCTCGAGGTCGAAGATGAACACCGCCTCGCCGCGGATCTGCCCGAGCACGACGTTCTTGGCGCTGATGTCGCCGACAGTGGACATCACGCCGCGCTTCCAGCGCTTGAGGATGTCGTGCGATTCGTGCTCGTAGTCGAACCCGTGCGACTTCGCCCAGGACTTGCGGCGGCGGCCCAGGCCGCGTCGACGGTCGATGTCGACATACAGCAGCACGGCCGCACCCACGAAACAGAGTGCAGACAGCGTGAACCAGAGCGGGACCATTGCACCAAGCCTATCTGTTAGGTCCTGGTATTCCCGAACTCAACAGGATCACAACCCCATATCAGCGCCGGCTTTCGCAAAAAGCCCCGACACGCCGAAGCGTGCGGGGCCTTTGCGTATCGGTGTCAGCCCAGGACCAGTGAGTTCCCGTCCGCGCTGACGTTGACGGGCACCACGTCGCCGTCGTGCACCTCACCGGCCAGCAGCATCTTGGCGAGTTGGTCGCCGATGGCCTGCTGGATCAGCCTGCGCAGCGGACGGGCGCCGTAGATCGGGTCGAACCCGCGCTGGGCGAGCCACTGCTTGGCAGGCAGGGAAACCTCCAGCGTGAGCCGCCGCTGTGCCAGCCGCTTCTGCAGCTGCGCCAACTGGATGTCGACGATGGCCACCAGCTCACCGGGCTCGAGGCCGGCGAAGATGATCACGTCGTCGAGCCGGTTGATGAACTCGGGTTTGAATGCCGAGCGCACCGCGGCCATCACCTGCTCTTCGGTCCCGCCTGAACCCAGGTTGGACGTCAGGATCAGGATCGTGTTGCGGAAGTCGACCGTGCGGCCCTGGCCGTCGGTCAGCCTGCCCTCGTCGAGTACCTGCAACAGCACGTCGAACACGTCGGGATGGGCCTTTTCGATCTCGTCGAACAGGATCACCGTGTACGGCCGCCGTCGCACCGCTTCGGTCAGCTGACCGCCCTGGTCGTAGCCGATGTAGCCGGGAGGCGCACCGACGAGTCGGGCGACGGAGTGCTTTTCGCCGTACTCGCTCATGTCGATGCGGACCATGGCGCGTTCGTCGTCGAACAGGAACTCCGCCAGCGCCTTGGCCAGCTCGGTCTTACCGACGCCTGTCGGGCCGAGGAACATGAACGAGCCCGTCGGCCGGTTCGGATCGGCCACCCCGGCACGGCTGCGCCGCACCGCATCGGACACGGCCTGCACGGCCTTGCGCTGCCCGACGACGCGCTTGCCCAGCTCGTCTTCCATCCGCAGCAGCTTGGCGGTTTCGCCCTCGAGCATCCGGCCGGCCGGAATGCCGGTCCACGCCGACACCACGTCCGCGATGTCGTCGGGCCCGACCTCTTCCTTGAGCATGACGTCCTCGCGGGCCTCGGCGTGCGGCAGCGCCGCGTCGAGCTTCTTCTCGACCTCGGGGATGCGGCCATACCGCAGTTCCGACGCCTTGGCCAGATCGCCGTCGCGTTCTGCCCTGTCGGCCTCGCCGCGCAACGTCTCCAGCTGTTCCTTGAGCTCGCGGACCACGTCGATGGCGCTCTTCTCGTTCTGCCAGCGGGTGGTCAGCTCGGCCAGCTTCTCCTTCTGGTCGGCCAGTTCGGCGCGCAGCTTCTCGAGCCGTTCCTTCGATGCCGCGTCCTCCTCCTTGGCCAGCGCCATCTCCTCGATCTCGAGGCGACGGACCAGCCGCTCGACCTCGTCGATCTCGACGGGCCGGGAGTCGATCTCCATGCGGAGCCGGGAGGCGGCCTCGTCGACCAGGTCGATCGCCTTGTCCGGCAGGAACCGCGCGGTGATGTAGCGATCGGACAGCGTGGCCGCCGCGACCAGCGCCGAGTCGGTGATGCGCACGCCGTGGTGCACCTCGTAGCGGTCCTTGAGCCCGCGCAGGATGCCGACGGTGTCTTCCACCGACGGCTCGCCGACGAACACCTGCTGGAAGCGGCGTTCGAGCGCTGCGTCCTTTTCGATGTACTTGCGGTACTCGTCGAGCGTGGTCGCACCGACCAGGCGCAGCTCACCGCGGGCCAGCATCGGCTTGATCATGTTGCCCGCGTCCATCGCGCCCTCGCCGGTCGCTCCCGCGCCGACGATGGTGTGCAGCTCGTCGATGAACGTGATGATCTGCCCCGCGGAGTTCTTGATGTCGTCGAGCACGGCCTTGAGCCGTTCCTCGAACTCACCGCGGTACTTCGCGCCTGCGACCATCGAGCCGAGGTCCAGTGAGACGACGGACTTGTCGCGCAGGCTCTCCGGGACGTCGCCCGCGACGATGCGCTGGGCCAGGCCCTCGACGATCGCGGTCTTGCCGACGCCGGGCTCGCCGATCAGCACCGGGTTGTTCTTGGTGCGCCTCGAGAGCACCTGCACGACGCGACGAATCTCGTTGTCGCGCCCGATAACCGGGTCGAGCTTGCCTTCCCTGGCGCGCTCAGTCAGGTTCGTGGAGTACTTCTCCAACGCCTGGTAGCTGCCCTCGGGGTCGGGGCTGGTGACGCGGGCGCTGCCGCGGACCTTGACGAACGCCTCACGCAGCGCTTGCGGTGAGGCGCCGTGGCCGGTCAGCAGCTTGGCGACGTCGGATTCGCCAGCGGCGGCCGAGCCGCCCAAGCCTCCGGCCAGGCCGACCATCAAGTGCTCGGTCGAGACGTACTCGTCGTCCATCTCGGTGGCGAGATGCTGGGCCGCGGTGATCGCGGCCAGCGACTGCGGGCTCAGCTGCGGCTGCGAGGCAGCGCCGCTGGCGCTGGGCAGCCGGTCGAGGAGCCGTTGCGTCTCGGCACGGATAGTCGCGGGTTCGACGCCGACGGCCTCCAACAGCGGCGCGGCAATGCCATCGTTCTGGGTGAGCAGTGCCATCAATAAGTGGGCGGGCGTGATCTGCGGGTTGCCTGCGGCGGTGGCCGCCTGCAACGCCGCGGTCAGCGCCGCCTGGGTCTTGGTCGTCGGGTTGAACGAGTCCACGACACCTCCATTCGTCTAGAAAATGCTTCTCGCGAAGTTCAACGTCGTCAAGGTTGAGTCTGTTCCGCTCAAGTCTGACTTTTTTCGGCGTGCCGCCCCAGTGCTCCGCAAGTAATGGGTCAGGCTTGGTCGGTGCGTCGCGTAGTTCTGCCAGCGGTCGTCGCCGGCTTGGCCCTGCTCTCGCCCGCGCCTGCCCAAGCAAACACCGACGAGGACCAGGTCCGCGCGGTCCTCGACGGCATGAATGGCTCTTACAACCGGACCGACTTCACCGGGTTCGCCGCACATCTGTGTGACGACATGCGCAAGGCCGCAGGCTTCGAGTCGGGTTGGTATGCGAGTCGCAAATCCGACGGGCCCACGCAGATCACCATCAATTCGGTTCGGGTGACCGGTGTGGACGCGGTGGCCAACGTTCGCTTCCAGGCCGCCAACCGTGCGGACGCCAAGACCTTCGACGTGGAATTCCGTCGCGACGGCGCCGATTGGAAGGCCTGCCGCTACCAGGCCGGTCAATACATATAGTGCTCACCGAACTCATCCCGCTGGCGTTGGTCGTCGCACTCTCGCCGCTATCGATCATTCCCGCGGTGTTGGTGTTGCACACCCCGCGGCCGCGACCGACGGCGCTGTCCTTCTTGGCCGGCTGGCTCATCGGCCTGGCCGCGCTTACCGTGGTGTTCCTCGAGATCTCAAGTCTGCTAACCGATCTCAACAAGCCACCCGCATGGGCGTCGTGGGTGCGCGTGGTGGTCGGCGCCGCGCTGATCGTGTTCGGCGGCTACCGCTGGCTGACCCGCAAACAGGCCGCGCATACGCCGGGCTGGATGCAGAGCCTAGGCAAGCTGAACCCGCTGCGGGCAGGACTCGCCGCGGCAGCACTGACCGTCGTCAACCCCAAGGTGTTATTCATGTGCGCCGCAGCGGGTTTCGCGATCGGCACGGCGGGGCTCGGTAGCACGCACGTGTGGGCCGGCGTCGTGTGGTACGTGGTGATAGCCGGGTCGACGGTGGCGATTCCGATCCTTGCCTACGCGGTGTCCGGTGACCGGCTCGACGAGCCGCTGCGCCGCCTCAAGGACTGGATGGAACAGCAGCATGCCGCACTCGTCGCCGCCATCTTGGTCGTGATCGGTCTTCTGGTGCTGTACAAGGGAATTCACGGGTTATAGCTCGGGGAGCTTGAGCTCGGCGGCGTCGGCCGTCAAGTACCGCGTCACCGTCGGCGCGATCAGCGCCACCACCTCGTCGGCCGACAGCGTCGACAGCGGCGGCACCTCGATGATGTAGCGCAGCATGGCCGTTCCGACCAGTTGACTGGCCGCCAGCATTGCCCGCAGCTTGGCATGCTCGTCGCCGCCCAATACCCCCGACACCGACGTCAGCACGTAGTCCTGCACGAAGCCCCGGAACGCGTCGTGTGCGTCGGAGTTCGACGTCGCCGACTGCAACATCGCCCGCATGCTTGCCGCGCTGTCCGGCGTCTCCCAGATCCGCAGATATGTGCGCACCATCCGGGTGCCGATATCGGGGTCGTCGTCTCCGGTGAGTGCGGCCACCAGCGCGTCGGGGTCGAGGATCAAGCGCAGCGACTCGCGAAACAGCGCCTCCTTCGACCCGAACAGATACAGCACCATCGACGGGTCGACCTTGGCGTCCTGGGCGATGGCGCGCAGGGTGGTTCTTTCGAAACCTTCGCTGGCGAAACGCTGCTTCGCCGCCGCCAGCACCGCGTCGCGGGACACCGGTTCGCCCTGGCGCCGGCCCCTGCGCTTCGTCGTCTTCGCTGGTAGCGGCATGTCTCGACAGTAGCATTTCAATGGCTGTTGAAATTCATCCACTACAGAGCTACCCTCACACACAGCGATTAATTCAACGTCGGATGAAAAGGACTCACCATGACTGGGACACCGCTGGGCACGCCCGTACAGCACACCCACCACGCGTCACCCGTTCACGAGCCGCCGGCCGCGATTCGTGCCACCGGGATCCTCGCCGCGCTCATCGTCGCGCTGGCGATCCTCGCGATCGCGTTCGCGTTGCCTGCCGCCCGCTCCAAGCCGCACCACATCCCGATCGGTGCGGCGGGCCCTCAAGCCGCCAGCGGCCAAGTGGCCGACATGCTCGAGCAACACGCTCCCGGTGCATTCGCCATCACCTACTACCCCGGTGAGGCGGCGCTGCGCGACGCAATCCGCAATCGCGATGTGTACGGCGGCATTTCGTTCGGCCCGGACGGTCGGAGTCTGTTGATCGCCACGGGCGGCAGCCCGGTGGTCGCGCAGCTGCTGACGCAGATGGGCAACGGCATCGCGCAACAAGCGCGCGTGCCACTGCGCACCGAGGACCTCGCGCCGCCGACCGCGAATGACCCGCGCGGCGCAGGCCTGGCCGCCTCGGCGCTGCCGATCACATTGGGCGGCCTGCTACCCGCCGTCGCGCTGGTGCTGTTCCTCAAGCGTGAGGTGTGGACCCGCTTCGTCGCCGCCGTGGTGTTCGCCGCAGGGGCAGGTGTCACGATCGCGGCGCTGCTGCGGTATGTATTCGGCTCGATCAACCAGAGCATCTGGGGTGTCGCGGCCGGCCTCACGCTGGGCCTGCTGGCTGCGGGGCTGTCGATGCTGGGCCTGGGCTCGGTGTTCGGCCGCGTCGGCCTTGCCGTCGGCGCACTGTTGGCGCTGCTGTTGGGCAACCCGCTGTCGGGGCTGACCAGTGCGCCCGAAATGCTGCCGAGCGGGTGGGGCACCCTCGGCCAGTGGTTACCGCAGGGTGCGACGGCTACGTTGCTGCGGTCGACCGCCTTCTTCGACGGCGCAGGCGCGACCACCGCGATCGCGGTGCTGACCTGCTGGACCGTTGCCGGTATCGGGCTGATCGTGCTCGCCGCCGTTCGCCAGCGCTCCTCGGAGCGCGCCTAAACTCGGGCGGCGTGGGACTCGAGGACCGTGACGCGCTGCTGCTGCTGCGCAACGCCGTCGATCCTGCGCTGGGGTCCGATCCACTGATCCGGCGGTTCTACACCCGCTGGTTCGCGATCGACACCTCGGCGCGCGACCTCTTCCCACCCGATATGGCCGCACAGCGCGCAGCGTTCGCCACGGCGATCACGTGGTTGTTCTCCGAGTTGATCGCCCAGCGCGCCGAGGAGCCGGTGGCCTTCCTCGCGCAGCTGGGCCGCGACCACCGCAAATACGGTGTCTCGCAACGGCATTACGACAGCATGCAGGACGCGCTGTTGACGACGTTGCGCAGTCACTTGATCGAGAGTTGGGACGACAGGCTCGCAGGCGCCGCCCAAGACGCCGTCACGCTGATCACCGGGGTGATGCGCGGCGCGGCCGACGCCGAGAAGGGACCACCCTTCCGCGACGGCACCGTCATCGAGCACCTGCGGATCACCCGTGACGTGTCGGTGGTCCGGTTGCAGCTGGATCAGCCGCTGTACTACCACCCCGGCCAGTACGTCACGGTCCAAGTGCCGCAGTGGCCGCGACGCTGGCGCTACCTCAGCCCGGCGATCCCGGCAGACCGCGGCGGCGCCATCGAGTTCCACATCCGCTCGGTCACCGGTGGCATGGTGAGCACCGCGATCGTCGGCGAGACCAAACCGGGCGACCGCTGGCGGTTGTCCAACCCGCACGGGGGCATGCACATCGACAGGGACGGCGGTGATGTGCTGATGGTCGCGGGCAGCACGGGCCTTGCGCCGTTGCGCGCGCTGATCATGGACCTGACCCGCTACGGCGAGAACCCGCGGGTGCACCTGTTCTTCGGCGCCCGCTATCCCAGCGAGCTCTACGACCTGCGCACGCTGTGGCAGATCGCGTCGACGAACCCGTGGCTGTCGGTGACGCCGGTGTCGGAGTTCAACACCGATCCGCCGTGGGCCGCCGACTATCCCGACGTCGAGCCGCCGCGGGGTCTGCATGTGCGACAGGCCGGTCTGCTGCCGGATGTGGTGACGCGCTACGGCGGCTGGGGCGACCGGCAGATCCTGATCTGCGGTGGGCCCGCGATGGTGGAGGCCACCAAGGCTGCACTGGTCGCCAAGGGCGCACCGGTTGAGCGCATACAACACGATCCACTCGCCAGCTAGGCGTGGCAGGATCGGCAACCATGCCGGAGTTCGAGACCGTCACACTGCGTGACCCGTCGTCGTCGTTGTCTGCGACCTACGTGCCCGGCGCAGGCATGATCGGCACGTCGCTGAAGGACGACGGCGTCGAACTGCTCGGCCAGCGCCGCGGACTGGACGCCTATGTGTCGGCGGGCAAGACGATGGGCATTCCGCTGTTGTATCCGTGGGCAAACCGGTTGAGCGCCAGGGCATACGACGTCAACGGCGAGACGGTGACGCTCGCGCCGGACGCCTACGGTGTGCGCGTCGACAACAATGGCTTACCGATTCACGGTCTGCTTGCGGCGTATCCCGGATGGCGGACACAAGAGGTCTCCGAGCAGAAGCTCACGGCTGTATTGGATTTCGGTGCGCACGACGAACTGCTTGCCAGCTTCCCGTTCCCGCATCTGCTCGAGGTGGCCGTTGAGCTGTCTGCACGGACGCTGACGGTCAGCACGACGGTGACGCCTACCGCGGACAAGGCCGTGCCGCTGGCCTACGGGTATCACCCATACCTGCAACTGGCCGATGTGCCGAGAGCCGAGTGGCAGGTCGAGATGCCCACGATGCGTCACCTGATACTCGACGACACCGGCATTCCCAACGGCGCGGTGTCCGAAAGCCCAGCTGTTGCAGAGCCGTTGGGCGACAAGCTGTTTGACGACGGTTTCGATCAGGTGTCCGAGGGCGCAGTGTTCGCGGTCTCCGGCGGCGCGCGTCGGCTCGAGGTGTGCTTTGAGCGGGGTTACCCGGCGGCACAGGTGTTCGCGCCGGCGGGCGAGACGGTCATCTGCTTCGAGCCGATGACCGCGCCGACGGATGCTTTGCGAAGCGGCGGCTACCGCAGCGCGCAGCCGAATGAGCCGGACACCACGGTGTTCTCGATCAAAGTGGACTGAAGGCCCGGCCGGGATGCGAGTTGCCCGGCTCGTAGCGACAATGGCGTTTGCGCAGTTCAGCGTGTTATCGGCGTGAGTCGAATCAGCGACAAATTCCGAGCGAACCGCAGGTCAGCGGGTTGTCGCTACGAGGCGGGCACATCGGTAGTCACCGAGAACCGTGTGCCGCCCTAGCGTTTGTTGCGCGGCTGCCAGACGACGACCGCTGTGCTCTTCGGCACCACCGCGACATCGCGACGCTGGCGCGCCCGCAATTCCTCTAGCTCCTGGGACATTTCGCGAATCCGCGACTGCAGCGCCTCGACCTGGTTCGTCAGCTCGATGATGCGCTTGATACCGGCCAGGTTCACGCCCTCGTCCTGCGACAGCCGCTGCACCTCGCGCAGTAAATCGACGTCGTGCTGGGAGTAGCGGCGCCCGCCTCCCGAACTGCGTTGCGGGCTGACCAGGCCGAGCCGGTCGTACGTGCGCAGCGTTTGCGCATGCATGCCGGCCAGCTCGGCGGCCACCGAAATCAGAAACGTACGGGCTTCGTCGCTGCGTTTGGATGCCATCACGCACCTGCCCATCCGGCGCGCGGATCAAATCCACTGGCGCGCTCGGCTTTCGCGTAGGCCTCCAGCGCCTCGGCCGCTTCCCCTTCGAGGTTCGGCGGCACCGCGACCTTGACTGTGACGAGCAAGTCGCCGTGCCCACCGGAGCGCTTCGGCACCCCACGTCCACGCACCCGAAGGATGCGCCCGTCGGATGTGCCCTTGGGCACCCGAACACCGACTTTGCCTTCCAGTGTCGGCACCGAAAGCGTTGTACCAAGCGCCAACTCATGGAATGCGACGGGAACGGAAACCGTCAGGTCATCACCGTCACGACCAAACACCTTGTCCGGCCTGACATGAACGGTCACATACAGGTCGCCCGATGGCGCTCCGCGCAGACCAGCCTCGCCCTGCCCCGCCAACCGGATCCGTTGGCCGTCCTCGACGCCCGGCGGAATCCGCACGTTGATGGTGCGGGTACGGGTGGTCACCCCGGTGCCTTGGCACTCCGAGCAGGGGTGCTCGATGATCGACCCACTGCCCCGGCATTCGGTGCACGGTTCGGAGAAGCCGAACGCGCCCTGGTTGCGGCTGACGACGCCGGACCCGTTGCAGTTCGGGCACACCTTCGGGCTGGTGCCCGGACGCGCCCCGCTGCCATGGCAATTCGTGCACGGCGCCGGGCTGGTGAGCCGCAGCGGCATCGCCACACCCTTGGTGGCCTCCATGAACGACAGCTCGGTCTCGGTCTCCAGATCGTTGCCGCGCCGCGGCCGACTGGGCCGAGGCTGAGCGCCGCGACCGAACAGTCCGCCGAACAGGTCACCGATGTTCGCGCCGCCGGTCTGCCCGGCCGCGTCGAACAAGTCGTTCAGGTTGAACTCGGCGCCGTCGCCGCCGAATCCGCCGAAGTTCCCGCCGGAGAAGCGGCCCCGGCCGAATCCGCCGCCTGCGAACAGCCGTCGGGTTTCGTCGTACTCCTTGCGCTTGGCCGGATCCGACAGCACGCTGTGGGCCTCGGACACCGCCTTGAATCTCTCTGCGGCGCTCGGATCGGAGTTGGTGTCGGGATGTAGATCGCGGGCCAACTTCCGGTACGCCCGCTTGATCTCGTCGGCGCTGGCCTCAGAGGAGACGCCGAGCTCCTTGTAGAAGTCCTTCTCGACCCATTCTCGTTGGGCCATACCGCGTCACCTCCTTACCTGTTCTCAGTAGTAATTGTTCTTACGATTCTGCGGCCTGATCGGTCGGCTCGTCGCCGTTATCGGGCGTGTCTTGGCCGCCGCCGGCTTCCTCGACGTCCGGAACCGTGTCGACCACACCGACGAGGGCATGGCGGACCACCTGGTCGCCGACCTTGTAACCGCGGCGCATCACCGAGCCGACGATGGGATGGGTCCCCTCGCCCTCGTGCTGAACGGCCTCATGCAGTGCCGGGTCGAATTCGTCGCCCTTGTCGCCGAAGCCGGAAAGCCCAAGCCCCTCAAGCGCGGTCGCGAGCTTGTCGGCGACCGACTTCAACGGGCCGGACTCGAGGTCCCCGTGGCTGCGGGCGCGATCGAGGTCGTCGAGCACCGGGAGCAGTTGGGTGACGACGGCGACCTTGGTCCGCTCGGCGGCCAACTGCTGATCACGCAACGCGCGCTTGCGGTAGTTGTCGTACTCCGCCTTCACCCGCTGCAGGGTGGATTTCAGCTCGGTGACTTCTTCGGACGTCGATCCCTCCGCCGCCGGCGCCGGCCCACTGGGGGCCGGGCCGGTAGCGGCTTCACGAATTTCGCCAGTCTCGGGATCGATACGCCGTTTGTCGGTGACAGTCACCGGCTCGTGCGAATCGTTCTGGCTCACTTGTTCTCCCGGTCATCTTCGACAACCTCGGCGTCCACGACGTCGTCCTGCGAAGGCCCGGCCGAACCGGCGTCAGACCCTGCGCCACCGGCGCCCTGGTCGGCTTGGGTGGCCTCGTAGATGGCCTGTCCCAGTGCCTGCGACTCGACACCCAACTTCTCCATCGCGGACTTGATCGCCGAGATGTCGGTGCCTTCGAGCGCTGACTTCGCTTCTGCGATGGCACTGTCCACCTTGGTCAAGGTGTCCTCGGGAACCTTGCTTCCGCCTTCGGCTTCGCGCTGCTCCTTGACGAACTTCTCCGTCTGGTAGACCAGCGACTCCGCCTGGTTGCGGACGTCGGCCTCCTCGCGACGCTTCCGATCCTCGTCGGCGTGCGCCTCGGCATCCTTGATCATCCGGTCGATCTCCTCCTTGGAAAGGCCGGAGCCCTCCTGGATTCGAATCGTGTTCTCCTTGCCGGTGCCCTTGTCCTTGGCCGTGACATGCACGATGCCATTGGCGTCGATGTCGAAGGTGACCTCGATCTGCGGCACACCGCGCGGAGCCGGCGGGATACCGGTCAGCTCGAAGCTGCCGAGCAGCTTGTTGTGCGAAGCGATTTCACGCTCACCCTGATAGACCTGGATCTGCACCGACGGCTGATTGTCGTCGGCCGTGGTGAAGGTCTCCGACCGCTTGGTCGGGATCGTGGTGTTGCGCTCGATCAGCTTGGTCATCACGCCGCCCTTGGTTTCGATACCGAGGGACAGCGGCGTGACGTCAAGCAGCAGAACGTCTTTCACCTCACCCTTGAGCACGCCGGCCTGCAGGGCGGCGCCCACCGCGACAACCTCATCCGGGTTGACGCCCTTGTTGGGCTCCTTGCCGCCGGTCATCTCCTTGACAAGGTCGGAGACAGCGGGCATACGCGTCGAACCGCCGACGAGCACGACATGGTCGATGTCGGCCACCGAGATTCCGGTGTCGGCGATCACCGACTGGAACGGCTTGCGCGTGCGGTCCAGCAGATCCTGTGTGATGCGCTGGAATTCGGCGCGCGTCAGCTGCTCGTCGAGGAACAACGGGTTCTTGTCCGCATCGACGGTGATGTAGGGCAGGTTGATCGACGTGCTCTGCGAGCTCGACAGTTCGATCTTCGCCTTCTCGGCGGCCTCACGCAGCCGCTGCATGGCCATCTTGTCCTTGGTCAGGTCAATGCCGCTGGTGCCCTTGAACTTTTCGACGAGCCAGTCGACGATGCGCTGATCCCAGTCGTCGCCGCCGAGGTGGTTGTCACCCGAGGTCGCGCGGACCTCGACGACACCCTCACCGATTTCGAGCAGCGAGACGTCGAAGGTACCGCCACCGAGGTCGAAGACCAGGATGGTCTGTTCCTTCTCGCCCTTGTCCAGCCCGTAGGCCAGCGCCGCGGCGGTCGGTTCGTTGACGATGCGCAGCACGTTGAGCCCGGCGATCTGCCCGGCCTCCTTGGTGGCCTGACGCTGGGCGTCGTTGAAGTACGCGGGGACGGTGATCACCGCGTCGGTGATGTCCTCACCGAGGTAACTCTCGGCGTCGCGCTTCAGCTTCATCAGCACGCGCGCGCTGATCTCCTGCGCGGTGTACTTCTTGCCGTCGATCTCAATGGACCAGTCGGTGCCCATTTCACGCTTGACCGACCGGATGGTGCGGTCGACGTTGGTCACCGCCTGGTTCTTGGCGGGTTGTCCGACCAGCACCTCGCCGTTGCGCGCGAACGCGACAACCGACGGAGTGGTGCGGGAGCCCTCCGAGTTGGCGATCACAACCGGGTCGCCGCCTTCAAGTACCGCGACGACGGAGTTGGTGGTCCCGAGGTCGATTCCGACCGCACGAGCCATGGTTTTGCCTCCTGAATAGTCCTGCTAGGGGTCTGAGTGCACCGCACTCAAGACTGCTCCGATCGACCCTACCGTGTCAACCCAGACTTGAGTCGAGTTCACTCAACTGTCGAAGTGGTCAACGGCAGGTCGGCAGCTTTTGTTCCCGGGGCCTTGGGTGCAGGAAGTCGCAGGCAGCACGTGTGCGATGGCCAAGCTGGTTTTGCCGACTGTCACGCCAGGATCGCTGTGGCAGGCGTCGGCCTGCACGGTACAAGTGCCTTCAGTGCAATAAGCGAGATTGGCGACGCATTTCGTCGCCCGCGGATCGATGTGATGTAGATCACGCTTTGAACAAGCTGTGAACCACACGGATCGCGTAGCCGTGACCGGAGGTAGTTCACTCGGGAAGGAAACCCTGCAATGGCGCATGCGGCGATGAAGATGACGACAGCCTTGGCGACCGGTTTACTCGCGGCAGCCGCCACCAGCCTGCCGAGCGACTCGCCACTTCGGGTGCACACACCGGAGGTGCATCCTCTCGCGCTGACGTCTGCGGCGGTCGACGCCACCACTGTCGCGACGCCGAACAACCTGATGGCCGCCTCGGCGGAACTGCCTGCGATCGGTGTCCGCACACTGTCGAACAGCTTCGTCGCCGCCGACGTCTCCGTGAAGCCGGAGGTGGCGCCTGCGCGAAATACGTTGTTCACCAGTCACTTTCACGCCACTATCAATGTCCCGGCCAGCAGCCGTGCGCTCCGGCCACTGATCGCGTCGGCGACGCCGGGAAGTCACGGCGGCATCGGCAAGTCGACAGCGGTGACGGCGTCCATTGCCGGCATTGATTCGATCGGCGCGCTGGTGGCCGTATTCGTCAGCAACGGCACCGCCGACCATCCGAACGCCGGCCTGTTGATCGGCAACGGTGCCGACGGCGCACCCGGACAGAACGGGGGCAACGGCGGGCTGTTGTTCGGCAATGGTGGCAGAGGCGGCGACGGCGTGAACGGCGGGCAAGGCGGCCGCGGCGGGAATGCCGGGCTGGTCGGCAATGGCGGCGACGGCGGCAACGGCAGCGACTTCACCACCAAGGACGGCGTGGCCGCCTTCGGTCGGGACGGCGGTGACGGTGGCAACGGTGGCCGGTTGTTGGGCAACGGCGGCAACGGTGGCACCGGCGGCAACGCGCAAAACCTCGATAAGGGCGGCACTGTCGGCGGAGTCGGTGGCAACGGCGGCAGGGCGGGCGCAATCGGCAACGGTGGCGACGGCGGCCACGGCGGAGTTGCGTTGAGCGGCTCGGGAACCGCGCGGGGCGGCCGGGGTGGTACCGGTGGCACTGCCGGTGTGGCAGGCAACGGCGGCAACGGTGGCGGCGGTGGCGGAACCAACAGCAACACCGGCAACGCCGTCGGCGGTAACGGCGGCACGGCCGGTGCAGGAGGGGCGACCTTCGGTCGCGGCGGCAACGGCGGCGACGCGGGCGGTGGTCGTGTCGGCGGCACCGGCACCGCCACCGGCGGCAACGGGGGCAACGGCGGTGACAGCCACGCCATCGGACAAGACGGCGGCGCAGGCGGTACCGGCGGCAACGCGTCGGCCCCCGCGGGCACCGGCGTCGGCGGCAACGGCGGCAACGCAGGGCATGGCGGAATCGGCGCCGGTGACGGGCCAGCCGGCATCGGTGGCACCGGAACGGGCAGCAACCCGGCCAACAGCCACAACGGTCAGAACGGCACTGGCGCGCCCTGACGAATCAGCGAATTAGCTGCGCGACAACCGGAGTCAGTCGTCCTTGGGGTCTTTGTCGTCCTTGTCGTCTTTGTCGCGCGGCAGCGGCCGGTTGGCGACAACGGGGAACTGGCCGGTGAAGCCTTGCCGTTCCCTCGCTACCTCCAGCACGCGCCCCCGAACCGCATACCACCCGACGATGAGCGCCGGAATGATGATGACCAGCGCGGCGACGGTCCAGGTGCCGATCGGCGGGTCGAATGCCATCAGCACGATGACGCCAACCAGGAACGCCAACGTGGCATAGCCGGTGTACGGGGTCCCCCACAACCGGAAGGACGGCCGCTCGAGGATGCCGCGTTTCGACCAGCGGTAGAGCTGGATCTGGCAGATGACGATGGTGCCCCAGGAGGCGATGATGCCGAGGGCCGCGATGTTGAGCACGATCTCGAATGCCTGGCCGGGCACCAGAAAGTTGAGAACTACGCCGAACAGCCCGACGGCCGCCGTCAAGAAGATTCCGCCGTACGGCACGCCGCGGCTGGACATCACCGCCGTGAATTTCGGTGCGCTGCCGTTCATTGCCATCGATCGCAAAATCCGGCCGGTCGAGTACAACCCGGCGTTGAGACTGGAGAATGCGGCGGTCAGCACGACGATGTTCATGACCGTGCCCGCGCCCTCGACGCCGATCTTGGAGAAGAACGTGACGAACGGGCTCTCGCCGGGCTTATAGGTGTTGTACGGGAGCAGCAGCGCGAGCAGGAACAGCGAGCCGACGTAGAAGACGGCGATACGTGCGATCACCGAGTTGATCGCACGCGGCATGATCTTGTGCGGGTGCGCGGTCTCACCGGCCGCGGTTCCGACGAGTTCGACTGCGGCGTAGGCAAATACGACGCCGGACATGACGATCACCAGCGGGAAGAGCCCGGCGGGGAAGAGCCCACCGTTGTTCGCGATCACGCTGAAACCGGTTGACTGCCCTTGGATGTGGTAGCGGCCCGCCAGGAAGATGGTGCCGGCGACCAGAAATGTCAGCAGCGCAAGCACTTTGATGGCGGCAGCCCAGAACTCGAGCTCGCCGAACAAGGTGACCGAGATGAGGTTGATGCTCACCACGGCCGCGAGCGCTAGCAATGCGAACAGCCACTGCGGGACAGCCTCCAGCGCCTTCCAGTAATGGAAGTAGGTGGCGATCGCCGTCGAGTCGACAATGGCCGTGAACGCCCAGTTCAACCAGTACATCCAACCGGCGACAAACGCTGCCTTCTCGCCGAGGAATTCGCGAGCATACGACACGAAGGATCCCGACGATGGCCTGTGCAGTACGAGTTCGCCCAGCGCGCGCAGGATCAGGAAGACGAAGATGCCACAGAAGGCGTAGCTCAGGAACAGACCGGGTCCGGCGTTGTGCAGTCGGCCGCCGGCACCGAGGAACAGACCCGTACCGATGGCACCGCCGATCGCAATCATCTGCAACTGCCGGGGTTTGAGGCCCTTGTGGTAACCCTCGTCCTCCGCCGTCAGCGCGGAGTTGTCGTACTCAGACTGCTTTGGTGCGGTTGTCATCGGCCGAGTCCTCGCTCTAGTCAGTTTTGGGGCGGCGCAGGATCAATCGGGTTACCACGGGGATCCCACTGCTCCGGGGGTCCCGGCGTATCGCTGACGTCACGAAACGTCATGACGAAACCGCACACGGCGACGACCGCGGCGATCGCGTAACCGATTATCGAATACCAACCGGCGTGCAGATATGCGGTCACCGCGACGATGAACATCGCCAAAAACACGAGGGTCATCCCGATCAACGGAATCTTTGCGAACAAATCAACGCGTGCCATCTGACCCACCTCGATAGACCGAACGACGGTGTACCAGTGATACACCTTCCAGTGGTGCGGCGCTCGCTAAATGGAATTACGTGCGTGCTCAGCCGGCATGAAGTCCGAGCGCGCGCTGCTCGAAGAGATCCGCTCCGCGGGCCAGACCGCCGGTAGCCGCAAAGCCCTCAGCAACGCGTTTTGCGCCCTCGGTCATCGTCATCGCCTCTCGCACCTTGGCGCGAAGGCGTTCCGCCGACAGCTTTTTCGCAGGCAACCGAGTCCCGCATCGGGCTACCTCGACGCGTCGCGCAACCTCGAACTGGTCACGGCCGAAGGGCACGACGCAGACGGGCACCCCGTGCAGCAAGGCTTTTTGAGTTGCGCCCATACCGCCGTGCGTCACCGCACACACCGAGCGGTCGAGCACAGGACCGTGTGGGACGAGCCGGCAGACTGTGGCATTAGGCGTCGCAGACAGCGCGTTTGGTTCTGCGGCGGGAAGGGTCGCAACCACGTGCACCGGTTCGTCGGCCAGGGCAGCCATCGCGGTCTGAACAAGGTTGTCGTCGCCCTGTTTTTCCGACGACGTCGTGACGAGGACGATCGGCCGGTCGATCGACGTCAGCCACGTCGGGGCAGTGTCTGCCGGATCAAGTGCGCACGGCCCGATCATCTGTACCGCGTCGCCATAGTCGGCATGCGGATATTCGAACGGTTTGCCGCTCGCGACCAGCATCAGCGGTGCGCGACGCCAGAACTCGTCCATCGAACGGACTCGCTGCAATCCGATACCTTCGCGAGCCGCGTTCAGAGCGGGCAACCCGCTGTTGACTGTGCCGCTCATCATGGTCCGCAGTAGGGTGTCGCGAACGCGCCCGACGACACTGGGCAACGGTTTCAGACCCGGGCCGAAGGGCGGCATCCCGTCTGCGCGCAGCAGGGGTGTGAAGGGTGAGAAGCAAGCCCATGGGATGGTGCCGGCTTCTGCGGCGGACAGCGCACCCCAGCACAACACGTCCACGAGCAGTGCATCCGGCTTGACGTGTTCGACTGCATCGGCGAGGTCGGCTATTTCGAGCGGAGCGCGCCTACCGAACACGGCGAACGCGCGTTTCAGCCCGTCGGGCGCCTTGTTGGCCTTCCAATCGTCGTGTTCAATCGCCGCGATCCGCGGGTCGATGGTGTCGGTGTTGAACCCGAGGTGTTGGCCGGTCTCTACAGCGGCGCGCAGCGTGCGTAGATGGATCTCATGGCCGCGGCGCGCCAACTCCGAGAGCAGCGCGCTGATCGGCAACGCGTGCCCCAATGCGGGCGATGTATACGCCAAGATCCGTGCCATCTATGTCTCCCTCCCTGTACCAGCCATTCGGCGTGCCTCGGCGAGCAGCCCACGGGCGTCAAGCTTTTCGCACAGCGCAAGGTAGTCCTTGCTCAGCTCGGCGCAGCTTTGGGAATCGCCCTCCGCCTCCGCCAACAAAGCGCTCGACTTGAGCCACCACAGATCTGCGACGGGAATGTCAGGCCGTCGGACCTGCCAGTCATCCAGCAGTGCGTGAACCTCTGCTAAGTCTTCGGCGCCCCCGCGATCGATCAACAACTTGACGAGTGCATCCCCGGCACAGCCGATTTCGGCGCGCAAGCCGCCATCCATGTGAAGCGCGACCACGTTGCGGAGCTCATCGATTGCTTCGTCTCGTCGCCCGTTGCGCGCGGCCTCCATACCCAGATCCGCGGCGATGGCCGGCATCAGATTCGTCGCCATCACGTCGTGCCTCGCTATATTGGCGCGCGCGCGTTCGAGCACCTCGATCGCCTCGTCGCGGGACGCCTCATCCGCGCGTAATAGGGCTGTACCGTAGGCGAATTGGGCGGTGATGATGCCGCAGATGTCACCGAACGATTCAGCGCGCCGCAAGGCGGCGCGCATCTCGTCGATCAGTTCTGCGGGTTCGTACATTCCGAGGACGACCGCGAGACTCAGAAACGACAACATGATCGCGTAGCTGACAGGAGCCAGATTGCTGGCGTATTCGATTCCGTTCCGGAGATTCCTTCTACCGTTTTCGTAATCGCCGCGGCACAATTCGATCACACCGCGAAATGCAAACGTTCCCGCAAAGTCGAGGGTGGGTTCGCCGTCGTGCGGGCGCGCCTCCATCGCATCGACCGTCGCCAGCGCCGCGTCGAATTCGCAGTTGGCATGATACGCACGAATGATCGCCACCAACATGATGTCGATCTCCGGCACCGCATCCCAATCCATCTGGCGCAACGTGCCTTCGAGTTCCCGGGCCAACGCGGCGGCTTCAGGAACGCGGGTTTCGTTGAACGTGAACGACATGATGCGTCCGGCCGTCGCGATGCCGAACGACCTCAGGTCGCCGACCTGTAATGCCAGTTCCCGTAGCTCGCGATATTGCTCATCGCCATCGGCGTCGATGCCGACGAAGGACTCCGTCGAGATCAACATGGTTCGTGGCGCGATCCGGATCTCGATGATGTCGTCGTAGTCATCGGGCAACTGGTCGGCAAGGCGACGTGCGCTCAACCACTGAGCACGCGCGGCTGGAAGGTCCCGCGACCGAAGCCACGCCGCCGCGCGCATGTGCCAGCGGTACGCGTCGACCAGTTCGCCTGCCGCTTCGAAATGTGTCGCGATCAACGCCGCATTCTCGTCGCCAGCAGTGGGATCGCGCGCCTCGATCGCCCTCGCCAGGCGCCGATGTGCCTGCGCACGGGTGGCGCTCAGCTGCGATTCGTAAGCCACCGTCCGCACCAGCGGGTGACGGAAGCAATACCGTTGCCGCGGAATGAATTCAGTCTGATCGATCATCTCGGCCGACACCAACTCAGCCATCGCAGAGGACATCGCATCCGGAAGCAGCGCGTGCAGAGTATCAACATCAAAACGGTTGCCGATCACCGCCGCGGCGTTCACTATCGCCTTGGCCTCTGCCGGCAGCCGGTCGATGCGCGCCGCCAGCACGGCTTGCACCGTCGCGGGCACGCCGATCTCATCCACCCCGCCGGCCAATCGATAGCCGCCACGGCTGCCCATGAGCACACCACGGTCGGCCAGATCTCGGACTATTTCTTCGACGAAGAACGGATTGCCAACTGCTGCAACGGCAATTCGGTCGACGAGAGGGGCGATCGAAGGGTCGCTGCCCAACAGCTGACAGACCAGCCGCATCGCCATCGCATCGGGTAGCGGCTGCAGAGTGACCGTCTCGGTCGCGTGCTGCTTCAGCCCACCTCGATACTCCGGACGATACGTCGTCACGAAAATCGACTGCGTCGCAGTGAGCGCAGCGGTGAAATCGGCGAGCACCTCGTCGCTGGGCGCGTCGATCCAATGCGCGTCCTCCAGCACGAACAGCAGGCGATCAGGTCTTGCCGACACCGCCTCCGACATCATCTCCACCAGCCGGCGACGACGACCGTCCACGCTCACCTGCAACGCCGGCGCGTCGGCATCGGCGATGCCCATCACGTCGAACAGAATCTGTGCGTCGGCCGAATCCGGTTCCAGAGATCCATTGCACTGGGCCAGTACGCGCGCTCGAGCGTCGGCATCACTGAAACCGTCCACCGTGAACAAAGCCCGCAGCAGGCGTGAGACGGCGCGGAACGCCACCGTGATGGTCGGCGCGTCGCAGCGGGCAAGGACGATCGCGGCGCCCGCACGTTCGGCCCACGCGCTGAATTCGGCGATCAGTCGGCTCTTACCCAGCCCGGCCGCGCCCTCCACACCCACCAGATGACTGCTGTTGGTTTCGAAGATGCGCTGCAGGCGATCCAAGTCGGCATCGCGCCCCACCATCGCACCTTCGTTGCGCCCCAACACCATTTGGCGCGAGCCGACTGCGAGAAGGCGACGGGCGGGCACCGGCGCGTCGGATCCTTTGATCACCACTTCCTCGACAGGCGCAAGGTGGGCGACGCCGTCGACCAGTCGCGCGGTCGACAACGAACACAACACCCCACTCGGAGGCGCGGCGGATTCCATCCGTTGCGCCATGCCGACCGGGTGGCCCACCGCCGTGTACTGACCGACACCAGAACCCATCGAACCGGTGATGACCTGACCGGAATTCAGGCCGGCGCGAACCTCCAACCGCACCCTGTCGAGGCGGAAAACCTCGACGGCGAACTGCTGAGTGACCGTCTGAATCTCCAACGCTGCGATACACGCCCGCAGCGCATGGTCTTCCAGCGCCACCGGAGCACCGAACAGCGCCATCAATCCGTCGCCGGTGAACTTGTCCAGCGTGCCCTGATAACGCTGCACCACCGCCGCGGCACGGTTGAACAACTCGTTCATGATTTCCCGCAGGCGCTCTGGGTGCAGCACCGCGGCCAGCTTCATCGATCCGACCACATCGACGAACAGCACCGTCACCTGTTTGTACTCGGTGACTACCGGCAAACCCACCGGCGAACCGCATACGTCGCAGAAGCGCGCCTTGACCCGCAGGTCGTTTCCGCACGACCCGCACCGACTCGTCGCCTCATCGACCGGACTGACCATCCCCCGCAACTCTCCGTCGCAACTGTCCCATGATCGCCTACCCCGACGCACCTCGATTAGCTTTCGCCGGGCGAACTCTCACGGAGAGCTTCATTACCGCGACAACATGGGCCTTCGGAGCGGACCATCGAACCATGCAAACGGAAGTTGTTGAGATCGCAACAGATATCTACCGGCTCTCCACCTATGTTGCGGACGTCCCGCCGAGGGGCTTCACCTTCAACCAGTTCCTGTTGACGGGCGACGAACCGTTCCTCTTTCACTGCGGGCACCGACACTTGTTCCCGGTGGTGTCCGACGCCATCAACCGGGTCGTCCCACTGGAGAAGCTGCGCTGGATCTCATTCGGTCACGTCGAAGCCGACGAATGCGGTGCGATCAATCTGCTGTTGGCCGCCGCGCCCAACGCCGAAGTCATCCATGGCGCGCTGGCCTGCGCGGTATCACTCAATGACCTGTGCGACCGCGTACCGGTGATCGCGCCCGACGGCGTACATGATGTCGGCGGTCACCGGCTGAGGTTCATCGCCACTCCGCACGTCCCGCACAACTGGGAGGCCGGCCTGTGGTTCGACGAGACGACGTCAACGCTGCTGGCCGGGGATATCTTCACGCAAGTCGGCCAGGGGCCGGCAGTCACCGAATCCGACTGTGTGGCACCGGCATTAGAGGCCGAAGAGGTGTTTCATGCGACAGGGCTGACGACGAATCTGGGTCCGACGCTTGAACAGCTCGCCCAGCTGAACCCGACTACGCTGGCCATCATGCACGGTTCGTCCTACACCGGTGACGGCGCCGCGCAACTGCGGGTGCTCGCCGGCGAATACGCCCGGATGGCGAGCACTGGATGACGCCACGGCAGACATTTGCTCTCGTCCTCGCCTTCGCCGTACTGACGGGCTGCCAGACCAGCACCTCCGGCACGCCCGTGATCAATCCAACGGAGCCCACCGAGCCGAGCTTTCCGACCAGTCGGCCCGCCAAGCCGACGGCCGCACCGCCGAAGACACTGACACCCGCGCCGAGCCGTACTCCGAATGCGCCAGGTGGGGAGGAGCTGACGCCGGAGAACGGCTATGTGTTCATCGAGACGAAGTCGGGCAAGACGCGCTGCCAGCTCAACAACGCCGAAGTCGGGTGCGAGGCGGAGTTCACCAACGCGCCCGTGCTCGACGGCACGAAGGCCAACGGGGTCCGCGTCAACTCGAACGGTGAACTCAGTTGGCTCGTGGGCAATCTGGGCGACATTCCCGTGGTCAGGCTCGACTACAAGACCTACTCGGCGGTCGGTTGGACCATCGAGGCCAGTGAAGAGGGCACCAGGTTCACCAAGGACGGCACCGGCCACGGCATGGTTATCGCTGTCGAAGGCGTGCAGGCGTTCTAGAGTTTCACCATGACTGCGGCTCAGCGCGAACGCGCCGCCCTCGTGGACACGATGCGCAACGTCGGCCCCAACGCACCGACGCTGTGCGGGGACTGGACCACCCGCGACCTGGCCGCACACCTTGTGGTTCGAGAAGGCAGGCTGGATGCGACGGCAGGAGTCGTCGTCCCGTTCCTCGCCGGTTACACCGGCAGGGTGCAGCGACAGGTCACGAAGACCACCGCATGGGACGACCTGCTTGCCAAGATCGCCTCCGGCCCGCCGCTGTATTCGCCGTTCAAGCTTCTCGATCCGGTTGCCAACCTCGGGGAGATGTTCATTCACCACGAGGACGTCCGCCGAGCCCAAACCGGTTGGGAGCCAAGGCGACTCGACGACGCACTGGTCAAGGCGCTGGGCCGCGGTCTTCCACTGATGGCCAGGCTGAGCCTGGGCAGGTCACCGGCGCGGGTGTCGCTTCGTACGCCGGACGGCAAGACGCTCGCCACCGTCGGGAACGGACCGGAGCTGATCGTCACAGGTGAACCCGAGGAACTGCTGCTGTTCCTGTCCGGACGTGACGAGGTACGGCTGACGTTCTCCGACGCGCAGGCGGCCCAGGCGGTCCGCACCGCCCGGCGCAGCCTGTAACTAGACCGAGGCGCCGAGCGCGTCGAGTCCGGCGTCGTAGCTGGGTTCGGAGGCGATCTCGGGAACCAGCTCGCTGTAGGCGACATTGCCGTCCGCGCCGATCACGACAACGGCGCGGGCGAGAAGACCGGCAAAGGGGCCGTCGGCGATCGTGATGCCGTAGTCCTCTCCGAAGCTTCCGCGGAACGCCGATGCCGTGGTGACGTTCTCGATGCCCTCTGCGCCGCAGAACCGCTTTTGAGCAAACGGCAGATCGTTCGACACACACAGCACGGTCATCCCGCTGGCCTGTGCCCGCTCATTGAATACCCGGACGCTGGTGGCGCAGACCGGCGTATCGATTGACGGAAAGATGTTGAGCAACAACGGCTTACCGCGGAACTGCTCGCTGCTCACCTCGCCGAGGTCGGTGCCGATCAGGGTGAATTGGGGAGCGGGAGATCCGACGGCGGGCAGTTCGCCGACGGTGTTGATCGCGTTTCCACGAAGCGTTATCTGTGCCATTCGTACAGTGTGCCAGCGGCGGGGCCGCGGCTCATGTCAGGGGTCGGCGATCAGGGCTGCGGTCGACGACCTCCATATGCCGCCCTAGGCTGGCGGTCGTGGATTTCCGCGTCTTCGTCGAGCCCCAGCAGGGCGCCACCTATTCCGACCAACTCGCCGTCGCCCGCGCCGCCGAGTCGCTGGGTTATTCGGCATTCTTCCGGTCCGACCACTACGTCGCGATGAGCGGCGACGGGCTGCCCGGCCCGACCGACTCCTGGGTGACGCTGGCCGGTATCGCGCGCGAAACGTCGACGATCCGGCTGGGCACGATGGTCACCTCGGCGACCTTCCGTCATCCGGGGCCGCTGGCGATCTCGGTAGCGCAGGTCGACGAAATGAGCGGTGGCCGTGTGGAATTGGGCATCGGCGCGGGTTGGTTCGAGGCCGAACACCAGGCCTATGCGATTCCGTTCCCGCCGCTCGGCGAGCGCTTCGACCGGCTGACCGAGCAGCTCGAGATCATCACCGGACTCTGGACGACGCCCGTCGGCGAGAAGTTCGACTACTCCGGCGGGCAGTACACGGTGGTGGAGTCGCCGGCGCTGCCCAAGCCGGCGCAGACCCCGCACCCGCCGATCATCATCGGTGGCGGTGGCGCCAAGCGCACCCCGGCACTGGCGGCCCGGTTCGCCGCCGAGTTCAACATCCCGTTCGCGCCGCTGGACACGGCCAAGACGCAATTCGAGCGGGTGGCCGCGGCGCTGGCCGAGGCGGGTCGGCCTGCGGACGCGCTGACGTACTCGGCGGCGTTCGTCGTGTGCGCAGGACGCGACGACGCCGAGATCGCCCGGCGCGCGGACGCCATCGGACGCGAGGTGGACGAACTGCGCAGCAACTCCCCGCTGGTGGGAACCCCTGCGGAGATCGCCGACAAGCTCGGGCCCTATGTAGATGCCGGCGTGCAGCGGTCTTACCTGCAGCTTCTCGATATGTCCGACCTCGACCACCTGGAGTTCTTCGCCTCCCAGGTCGTGCCGCAGTTCGCCTGACCCGGCCGCGGGGCCGAACCCGCGGCTACTATCACTGGCCATGGCAGGCGCGGACCCCGACGACTACGACGACGAGTCGTCGGAAACGCCGTGGTACAACCGCACGCCGAACGTCATCGGGGCGAGCGTTGCGGGCATCGCCGCGATCGGAATCATGATCGCGGCGGTGACTTTTGTGTCACGCCAATTCGACGAGCCCGAGCAGGCGCCGCTGAATTTCGTCGATCCGTCGTACTCGGCGACCGCCAGCCATTCGTCGACGACCACCACCACCGCGACGATCACCAGCACCAGTCCGCCCGTCACCACCGACATCGACGGGCCGTCATCCACCACGTCGTCGTCTGACACATCCAGCACGGACACGACGAGCACCACGCACACCGCATGGACGCAGCCGTACACGCCGCCGAGCGGCGAGGAGTCTTCGCCGTCGACGACGCGCCGCGGGCCGCGCACGAATGTGACGCGCACGCTCTATCCGCAGCCCTGACCGCCTACTATCAGAGCCCGTGGCGCGCTACGGACCTCCCGACGATCCGAACAATCCCGACAACCAGCCGACCGCATACCTCAACTACGGCGATGCCGGTGCCCCGTCGGCAGACGTTGAGCCCTGGTACCGCAAACCGGTAGCGCTGGTGGCGTTCGGTGCGGTCGGCGCTGTGGTGGTCGCGTTGATCATCTTTGGTCTGGTCAAGCTGCTCACCGGCGGCAGTTCGCCCGAGCCTGCGACCACGCTGACCCCGATCACCCGCACCACGACCTCGGCGACTGCACCAACGACGACCACGGCGACGACGACGGCGCCGACGACCACCGAGCAGACCACCACCACAACGACGACCGAGCCGACGACGACAACCACCACGACCACGACGACCACAACCACGACGACGACCGAACCGAGCGTCAGCACGAGCGTCAGCACCAGCACGAGCACCAGTACGGTCACTCAGACCGTTACTGTCCCACCCCCGCCGTGAGGTTTAGCGGGTTGATCACTCACGCCAGGCGTCAGTAATCAACCCGCTAAGCCCGAATCAGCGTCCGCGTGCGGCGTATTCGGCGACCAGCGCCTCGGCGCTACGCACCGCGGCGCGGCATGCGCGAGTGGTGAACGGATCGTTGAGTGGATGGTCGGCGCGGCGCCGCCACCGCTGGGCCGCCGCGAATGCCGCCCGCGGCCCGTCGTAGGGCGCATCGGGCTGCAGCCCCAGCCTGCTGGCCGCGTCGGTGCCGGAGCCGCCGATGATGCGCCGCAGTGAGGCGATCTCGTCCTCATTCAAAGTCGTTGCGCGCGAACGCAATGCACTCAACAGGCGAAGCTCTTCGAAGGCATGGGTGTCGGCGAGCAGCGGGTCGATGTCGGCGAGGATGTACGGCGTCGCATAGATCGGGTTGGTCTGGACGAACTGGCGCAGCGACAGCAGCGCGGTGTGTGCCTTGAGCAGATCCGACCGTTGCGCGAACTGTTGGTCGATGACGTCGCGCAGCGCCACCAGCCCGCTGCGTTCCAGTAGTTCGTCGGCAAGCGCCACCGAATCGCTGACTCCGGCGCGCAGCACCGCGATCGAAATCCTGATGCCGAACATGCCGAACCGGTCCAGCAAGGCTGCGCGGGTGGCGGCGTCGACAGGCAACGAACTGTCCTCGCGCACGAAGCGGTCCACCGAAAGCATGGCCTTGGTGAGCTCGACGGCATCCACCCCGGACAACTTCTCCAGCGCGACGAACTCGCTCTGCCGCAACGTGCGGGCGGTCAGCGCCAGCAGACCGGACACCGGCACCACGGCCTGACAGATGCCGGTCTTGTCCATCTCGGCGGTGAACCGCTTGGCGACGTCCTTGGCCGACAGCATCGCGTCGATCCGGCCCGCGCCGATCTCGTCGGCCCGCGACGCGACCCCGATCACGCCGAGCGCGCCTGCCGACCCGCCCACGAGTTCGCCGATCTGCTTGAGCAGCGCGATGTCCGCGGCGTTCAGTGTGCGCAGCAGGAAGACCACCGCGTCGACGCGCGGCACCCCGTCCTCGGGCACCAGCAACCGCAGCGTGCGTTGTGAGACATCCCGGTTCAGCGACGACGTGCCCGGGGTGTCGATGATCGTCGAGTCGATCAGCTCGGCCGCGGGCCACTCCACGTCCAGATCAGCGACATCCTCGGGATCAAGCCTTGCGAAGTCGAATGTCAGCCCACCGTCGCGGGCGATCGGGACGTTGGAGCGTCTGCCCCCGCGGTGGTTGGCGGTCACCTTCGGGATGGGACCGTGCCGGAACCAGGTGACGATGCGGGTGGCCTCGGTCGCGTCGGTCGGCGCGATGTCCTCGCCCACAAGCGCATTCACCAGCGTCGACTTACCCGCTTTCAGCGTGCCCGCCAGCGCGATTCGGATCGGCTGGTTGAGCCGGTAGCCGATGCGCTCCAACTCGTTGTGGACATCGGGCCGGTGCTGGTAGGCCGGATCGTTGCGGTAAGCCTGAATGGTCCCGCCCAGGATCGCGCGCACCTGATCGCTAGTGCTCATCTCGCGCTACTCACCAAAGTCCCCTGGCTGTCCTCCGCTCGGCAATGACCGGAGGTCCAGCTTAGAACGTGTCGAGGCTTACGACGTCCCCACCGGTTGACGGGGTGCTTCGGTGGCGCCCGGCGCCAAGCTGACTGCGTGCTCGGTCACCTGTTTGAGAATGTTGAGCTGACGCTCGAGTTCCCTGATGCGGGTATTGCGCTCGGCCTCCTCGAGCTGTGCCGAGGCGATGTTCGCCTGCAGCGACTCGTTCAGCGATCGGGTTGTCTGGTTGGCGATGCCGCGGTAATGGTCGCGAAGCTGACGCTGAATTCCCTTGAGCCGGTCGCGGGATTCCTTCGTCACCACGAACGAGACGTCGTCGATGAACTTTCGCATGTTCATCTTCGCCTCGCTACGCACCCGCATCATGCGGTTCTCCATGTCGTCCTTATAAGTCTTGCGGCCCAACAGAAGACCGGCGCCCAGCGACAGCGGGTTGAACATGCCCAGCCCGACGAACGAGCTCAGCATGCCGAACATCAGCACGCCGCCGTAGGAGCCGCGCATACCGGTGACGACCTTGTGGCCCGCCTTGATCGGCTTGGCCTCCAGCCTGGACAGCGATTTGATTTCCCCAAGGCTGGCGCCCATTTCGCGCGCATCGAGCTGCGGCATGTCGACTGCCTCCAGCCCTGCCTCGACGAACGTTCGCGCGACTTCCTGCGCGAGCACCTCGGCGCGCTGATAGGCCCAGACGAAGTTGTCGCCGACCGCGGTGGCGATGGCGTTCTCCAGCTCCGCGCCGATCTCGGCCCAGTGATGGGTCGGATCACACGTGTCGATGACGTGTTCGGTGTGCTGGGTGATGGCGCGGAACCTGCCACGCAGGTCATGGTCGACATCTGCTGTCAGATCGGCGATTCCGTCGTTGAGCACCTGCTGCCACAGCGCGGTCTGCTGCAACGCCTCCTGCGCTTCCTGCTTACGCCGCTCCAGCTCGGCCTTCTGCCGTTCACGCGTATCCGGATCGTTGAGTGCCGACAGTTCGGAATTGGCCGTGAGTGTCAAATGTTCAGCAGCAGAGCGGATCTCGGCGAGCACCTGGTCGCGGACCCTGTCGTTTTCCCTTGACAGCACCCTCTCGCTGAGGAACTTCACGATGGCGGGGAAGTTGGACTCCTCGTTGAGTTCCTTGTCGTTCAGCTGGATCGCATGGCTGCGAAGCAGCGACGACGCCGGGATCATCGGGATCGACAAGCCTGCGCGTTGCAGATGGCCCTTGTCAGCTTCGACGATCTGCCGCCAATGCGGGTACAGATCGATCTTCGTCGCGACAATCGTTGCGACGGGACAGATTTCGAACGCCTGCCGGATGAACGTCATCTCGGGTTCGGTGAACTCCTGGCTGGTGTCGCTGACCATCAGCATCGCGTCCGCGTCGGGCAGCAGTCCAAGGGTCGCCGACAGGTGTGGCTGGCCGTGGCCACCGACGCCGGGCGTGTCGACGAACACCAAACCGCCCTTGAGTAGCGGGCTGTTCGCAGTGACCGCGACGCGCAGCACCTGCCTGCCCCCTGCCGCGGGGTGGCGACGCAGATCGTTTTTGATATCGGCGATCGGAATCTCGATCGCCTCGGGTTCGCCATCATCGGAGGCCGCCACAATCAGCTTCGCGGTGGCCTGTTCGCCGTAGGACACCATCGTGGCGACCACCGTGGTTTCGTCATCACCGACGCGCGAAACCGGAACATTCAGCAGCGAATTGAGCAATTGACTCTTGCCCTGTTTGAGCTGGCCGGCGATCACGACGCGAATCTGCGGATCACTGATCCGATCTTTGGCCCTGACCATCCGCTGAGCCAGATCACCGCGACCCTGCGTCTCGGCGATCTTGGTCGTGTGGTCGATCAGTTCAACGATGACCTTGACCTTGCGGGGGTCATTCGGTTGCGTCATGGTGTCCCTTTTTGATTGCCGCCGTTTCGTCAACGGTAGGCGTGCCAACTGGCGGGGACCTGAGGTTGGTCCCCGCCAGTTGCGCTATTTGGTTGTCTCGATCAGAAGTGAATTCCGGTGTCCACGTGGGTGTCGATGTCCTGGTGCACGGAGTTGTCGGTGTGAACCGAGCTGTCGTTGTGGCTGTCGTGCGTGCTGTTGTCCGTGTGCACCGAGTTGTCGTCGTGGTGGCTGGCGTCGACGTTTCCGCCAACGTTGCCGCCGTGAGTGTCGACCGTGGTGACGTCGCCGCCTCCGGTGTTGGTGCTCGTGGTCTGCGTCGGCGAGATGATCACTGCGCCGCCGCCACCGGCGTTGGCGTTGCCACCATCGGCGCTGCCGCCACCGCTCAGGATGCCGCCGCCGCCGGCGTGGCCCCCGCTGCCGCCCGCGGCATTGCCACCGCTGGTGTCGATGTCGCCGGTCTTCACGACCGGGCCCTCGTTGCCGGAGATGACGTCGCCGCCACCGCTGTTGTGGATGCTGCCGGAGCTGTCGCTGGTGTTGCCGATGCCGCCGGACTGCACGGTCGAGCCCTCACCCGCGAGGATGTCGCCGGTGCTGTTGCCGACATTGCCGTCGCCGGTCACGTTGCCCTCACCGTGGACATTGGTGTTGTCGATGTCGCCTGCGGTGCCGGTGTTGATCACGCTGCCGTCGGACGCGGTGTTCGTGGTCTTGTCGCCGAAGGTGATGTCACCGAAGTCCAGGTTGACGCCGCCCTGCTGAACGTCGTGGCCGGCGTTCGGGCTCAGCACGTCGTTGTGGCTCAGCGTGTCGTTGTTGCTGAACGCCTGGTTGTGGCTGAGCGTGTCGTTGTTGCTCAGCGTCTCCGGGGCGAAGCTCGGCGCGTACTGCGGGGTGAAGGCGATGCCGTGAGTCTCGGCGACCGCCTGCTGCAGTCCGTGTACCGGGTTGCCACCGCCGTGGATGACCGCGGCGGGCGCCACCGTGGCGGCCACTGCGTTCACCTGTGCGGCGGTAACGCCCGAAACGCCGGCGTTGGCCATTGCGCGGTCGGGGTCGTTGACGAAGTTCTGGGCCGCAACCGGGTCGCGGAAGAGGTCGAGAATCCAGTCGATCACGTTGGTCATTTCTGTGGTCCTTTTCTGTGTGGGTTTTCTTGAAAGCTGGTCGCCGGGCTGTCCGGCGAACTGGTGACAACGTTATGGAGCCGACGGCGTTGAAGAAACGGGGTCGAATCCCCTCCCTGACCGTATTCACTCCGGGGTTGGGGTGGGGGCCCCGTTAGGGGATTAGGGGGTGGTTAGGGATCTAGTGGGGCGTTGTTTGAATCAGAAACATTTTCGCAGCTCAAACACACAAAATGCGCGGCCCGTGCGGACCGCGCATCGTGCGATGGAGCTGGTGTTTTACGTTTCGAAGATGTCGAACCCACCGTGGTCGGGCTCGACGTGGTGATCCTCGGGCGCGGAGTGGCTCCAGTCGTCCTCGGCATGCGCTTCGATGGCCGGCGCGTCGTCGATGACCGGGCCGTCGAAGTGCAGCGACGGATCGTCGGCACCAGCCAAGTCCGGCACCCCGGCGTCGGCGAGCATGTCGATGCCCGAATGCACGGCGGCATCGGGATCGGTGACCAGATTGTCGACCACGGTGTGAGCGTCGTCGACTGCGACCGTAGGCACATGATCGTCGAACGCATCGAACGCGGCCGTGGCAGCGCCACTTGCCCAAACATTGCTGGCATGATCGTCGATCACGGTGTCAGCACCCCCCGAGGGTGCTGACGGCACTGCCATCGACAGCGATTCCGAAACGACCGGAATCAAATTGTTGACGTCCACACTGGTCACATCGCTCAGATGCGCGTCGGCGATCGCCTGTCCCGGATCAGCAGCGTAGGCTGCGGCGGCGTCGGGGTCGCGCACCAACGACATCACGAAATCGAGTAGCGAGTTAGCCATGGAAACCCTCCTTCCCATTGCAGAGATATATGCGGCGTAGCCCAAAGGCTTGACTCGATGCTATCGACGGGGCCGCCCCCTTAGATCGGTGCGAAACCCAGCTCTGCCGCACGGGCATTAGGGGACTGACCGTTAGGGGTTCTCCCACCATTAGGGGGATTTGGCGGCTATCGTGTGGAACTGCCAAACACGAGGAGACCATGAACGACTCACTTGGGTTGTCCATTGGGATGACCAACTTGGTGGCAGCCCGAATCGGGCGCGCTCCGGTCATGCGCCGTTCCGTGCTCACCTTGTTCAACGACCGAGCACCCGAAGTCGGCGTGCCTTACGAATACGCGGCGAATCCGAACGACATATCCCCCGGTCTGGTGCTGACCGGTTTCGTCGAGCGGGTCGGCGATCCGGTTCCGCTGGTCGCTGCCGACGGCTCGCCGCACCTGGGTGAACGCGTGCTCGTGGAGGCTCTCGACGCGATGGCTCGCACGGTCGGTGGCGGCACACCCGTCGCGATCGCCGTGCCTGCGCACTGGGGTCCCGCGACCGTAGGCGCGCTGCGCGGCGCGCTGCGCGCCAAGCCGAGCCTCGCCCCCGATGGTGTGCCCGCTGCGCTCATCCCCGACTCGGCTGCGGCATTCGCCGCGTTGCAGGCCGCACCCGGATTACCGGCGAGCGGCGTCGTCGCGCTGGTGGACCTCGGCGGCAGCGGAACCAGTGTCACGCTGGCCGACGCGGGCACGAACTTCGGCCAGATCGGCCAGACCGTCCGCTACCCCGACTTCTCCGGCGACCAGATCGACCAGGTTCTGCTCAACCACGTCATGGCCGGCATCGCCGACGCCAACAATGCCGACCCGACCGGGACGCTGGGGCTCGGATCGTTGGCCCGGCTTCGCGAGGAGTCCCGGTTGGCCAAGGAGCGGCTTTCGGCCGAGACCGCGGCCGTGGTTCGCGCCGAGCTGCCGGGCTTCAACTCCGACGTGCGCGTCACCCGCAACGAACTCGAGAGCTTGATCGCCGCGCCGCTGGCCGGCCTGCTCGACACCATCGAAGAAACGTTGCAGCGCAACAACATTCCGCTGGCCAACGTGTCGGCAGTGGCGACCGTCGGTGGCGGAGCCAACATCCCGCGGGTCACTCAGCAGCTGTCCGAGCGCCTGCGCGCCCCCGTCATCACCACACCGCAGTCACAACTGAACGTCGCGGCGGGCGCCGCGTTGGTGGCCGACCGCGGGCTTGAGCCCGATGCGCCAACCGGCATGGCGCCGACGGGATTGGCTCCCGCAGCGGATGCGCCGACGGGCATGGCCGCAGCGGGCTGGGCCGCGGGTGCGGCAGGCCTGGCCGCCTCCGAATCGGCGTCCGACGGCGCCGCGTCTGCCACGTTCCGGGCGCTGGCGTGGTCGCAGGACGACGCACCAGGCGGGGAGCCGGTGCCGTATTCCGGTGAGGACTACACCTTCGATCAGGGCGGCACCGAAGCGCGCCCGCAGATGGCGTTCGCTCACGAGGAAGAGGGTTACGAGCCGGAGGCGGCCCCGCTGCCCTGGTACAAGCGTCCGCCCATTCTGTTCGGGGCCGCGGCCGCGGCCGTCCTGCTCGCCATTGGCGGGCTCGCGATCACCCTGACCAGCAGCAGCGAGAACAGCGGCCCGGTGACGCAGACGGCCACGCATGTCGAGACCGGCCCGTCGCCGACCGGACCCGCCACCGAGGGCGCCCCGGTGACGGTGACGGTGACCGGCCCCAACGGGGAGCCGAGCACGACGGTGGTGCCGTCGCCGACGACGACGAGCGAAACCACCACGTCGTCCACCACCACAACGACCACCACCACGACAACCACCACCACGACGACAACGACGACGACCACGACGCCGCCGACCACCACGACGACGAAGCCGACAACCACCCAACCGACGACCACGCAGCCGGTGACCACCACCACCGCCGCCGCGTTGTCACCGGCGACGTCCGTTACACCGTGACCCATGGCCACCCCGGCACCCGATCCGCTGTCCGACATCCCGCCGGCCGCGCGCGACGCGGTGGCCCAGGTCCTCGCCGCGCCGACCGACCCGGTCAAGATCCTGGTCTCCGGAGGTATCGGCACCGGTAAGAGTTCGGTTCTCGCCGCGATCCGGTCGGCGCTGCGCGCGGCCGACGTGCCGGTGCTGACCCGCCCACCCAAGAAGGGTGACGCGGCGGCGGTCGTCATCGACGATGCGCATCTGCTCGACGATGCGGAGCTCGCCCGACTCGGTGAGCTGGTCGCCGATCCCGCAACAATCGTCGTGGCGGCCGCGGAACCGCTCGCACACCACCCGGCGCTGCGTTCGCTCACCACCGCGATCGAGCGCGAGAACCCGATCGTCTCGCTCGGCGCGTTCAGTCCGGCCGAAGTGCACCGCCTGGTCACCGAAACACTAAGCACCCCACCGACTTCCGAGATCATCCGGTCACTGATGGTGGCAACGGCGGGCCTGCCGTTTCTGCTCGCGCCCGCAATCGCCGCTGCGGGCTCACCCGACGGCGAAACACCCGCTACAGCGATCATGCAGGCAGCCAAGTTCGCGTTGATCGAGCGGCTGCGCCGCCTTGACGAACCGGTGCTCGACACGCTGCTGGTGTCGTCGCTGAGCCCCGAACTCGGACCCGACGACGTCGCGGCGGCGTTGAAGGTCGGCGCAGACGGTGCGCAGGCCTTGGTCGACCGCGCCCGGGCAAGCGGCCTGATCGAGCCATCTCACAGCCACACCTTCCTGCGCTCGGTGCACCGTTGCATTGCCGGCATCATCGGCACCGCGCGCCACCACGACACTGAGATCTCCCTACTTGTTTCTCAGCTCGAATCATCCACGCTCTCAACGGATCTCGCGCTGCGGCTGGCTGAACACGGGCTGCGCGACGACCGACTGGCCACCGCGCTGGCCGACCTGGCCTCGCGTGCCCACGGCCAACCGACGCGCGCGGCGCGGCTGTACCGGGCGGCCGCCGAAGCGGGAGCGACCGCGCTGTCCACTCGACTGGCCGATGCGCTCGCACTGACCGGTGACTGCACCACCGCGGGCCGGTTGGCCGACGAACTGCTCGGCTCCGAGGACGCGGCCGAGCGCGCTGCCGCGGTCCGGATCGCCGCCAGCGTCGCCGTGCACGACGGCGGCGCCGCGCAGGCGGCCGACCTATTCCGTTGGCTGGGGCCCTATCCCGATGCATTCGTCAGCGCGGCAGGCGCGATCGTATTGGTCGGCGCCGGCGACGCAGACGCGGCGCGGTCCACCCTGACCGCCGAGAGCGCCGGACCCCCGACGTCGACCGCCCGCGCCGCGCGCAGTCTGGCCGAGGGCCTGCTGTTGTCACTTGATCAACCCTTCCCGATTGCCGTTGCGCGCCTTGGTCAATCGATCATCGCCGAACAACAGTCCGCTGGCGTCGCACCCGACACCCCGGCCGCACTCGTGACCCTGGCTGCCCTGCACGGCGGTGATCCGGTGCGCGCCCGCAGCGTGATCGGGCGTGCGGTGCGATCCGGTGGCCAGCTGGACACGACAGATGAATCCTTCAATTCGCACCGGCACCGGCTGTTATTCGGCTGGGTGCACATGCAGGACGGGCAGCTATCGGCGGCCGCCGCCGACGTCGCTGCGACGGCCGCGACCACCCTGCACCGCCGCGACGCGCTGTGGGCCGCCGCGCTGCAGACGGCGATCGCCAGGCGCAGCGGCGACAGCGGTGCGGTCCAAAAGCATTGGTACGCAGCGATGGAAGTGCTCGCCGAATACTCGGTCGATCTCTTTTCGCTCTTGCCGCTCGGCGAGCTGTGGGTGGCCGCGGCCAGGATGCGTCAAGTCGACCGTTTGCAACACACACTGACCGAGGCGTTCTCGTTGCTCGAGTCGCTCGGCGATCCGCCACTGTGGTCGGTGCCGTTGCACTGGGCCGGTGTGCACGCAGGCATCCTGGCCAACTCGCCGGCCGCGGTGGCGCCGCACGGTCAGGCGTTGACCGCCGCGGCAGCCGACAGCGCGTTGGCCAAGGCGCTGGCGACCGCGGGCCGGACGTGGCTGCGGGTGCTGGCCAATCACGTCGATATCGACGAGGTGACCGTGGCGGCGCGTGGCCTTTCTCAGTTCGGCCTGACCTGGGATGCCACCCGACTGGCGAGTCAGGCCGCCCTGCAGACGCCCGACGGCCGCGTCTCCGGCGCGATGCTGCAGTTGGCCCGTGACCTCAAGCAGACGGCCGCGGTCGATGAGGCTCCCGGCCTCGAGCCGGTGACCGCGACTGCCGACGCTGCCCGCTCCGGCCCGTCGAGGCCGACCTCGTCGCGACTGTCGGACCGCGAGCGCGAAGTCGCCGAACTGCTGCTGCTCGGCATGCCGTACAAGGACATCGGCAGCCAGCTGTTCATCTCCGCCAAGACCGTCGAGCACCACGTCGCGCGGATCCGCCGCAGGCTCGGCGCCGACTCGCGATCGGAGATGCTGTCGATGCTGCGCGCCATGCTGGCCCCTCAGGGCTGAGCCCCCAACGCCGCCGATTCCCCTAATCGAAATCCCCTATCGGGGTCATTTCGGCACGGGCGTGGCACCGGATTTGCTGTGGCAGCGATCACCCTACCGTCGTTCCCATGTTCAATTCCCCAGGCAACCAAGGCCGTTCGATCGGCCTGTCGGTCGGCGCGACGAACCTCGCCGGCACCCGCGACGGGCAGACGGCAGTCATCCGTCCCGCCGAGATGGTGCTGCGCGGCCAGCGCCTGACCGGGTTCGTCGACCGCGTCGGGGATCCGGTGCCGCTGATCGCGCCCGATGGTGCGACGTATCGGTCCGAAGAACTGCTCGCAGACGCTCTCGGCGCGATGGCGCACGCGGTGACCGACGGTATGCCGATGGCGGACGCAACCGTGACTGTGCCGGCGCACTGGCGGCCGTCGGTGGTCGACACGCTGCGCAGGAACCTGCGCGGCAAGCTGCCTGTGGTCTCCGATGCGACCGCGGCCCTGACGGCGCTGCGGGCCAAGCCTGGGTTGCCCACACACGGCGTGATCGTGCTGTGCGATTTCGGCGGCAGTGGCACCAGCATCACCCTCGCCAACGCCGCGAGGGATTTCTCGACGTTCGGTGAGACCGTCCGCTTCGCCGACTTCTCGGGCGACCAGATCGATCAGGCGCTGCTGAGCCACGTCGTGACCGGACTGGCCGACGTCGATCCGTCGGGCACCGCGATGGTCGGCTCATTGGTGCGGCTTCGCGACGAATGCCGTCGCGCCAAGGAACGGCTGTCGGCGGAGACGGCGGCCGCCGTCGTCGCGGATCTGCCAGGGCATCGAGCCGACATCCGCGTCACGCGCACCGAGCTCGAGGACCTGATGCGGGCCCCGCTGTCGGAATTCCTTGCGACACTTGATGAAACGCTCGAGCGCTACGGCGTCCCGAAGGCGAGTGTTGCGGCGGTCGCCACCATCGGCGGCGGTGCCCGCATCCCGTTGGTCACCCAACGGCTGTCCGAGCACCTGCGCGCGCCCGTCGTGACGACGCCACACCCGCAGCTGACGGCCGCAGAGGGCGCGGCGCTGATCGCACAACGTGCCCGCGTCGTCGACACCGCCACGGTGATGACGCCAACCGCTCCTGCCGCTGCCGCATCGGCCGTGGCCCTGGCGGCCAGCGAGCAAGCACTGGCCTGGTCCCAGGACGACCAGATCGAGGACGTGCTGCCCTACAGCGACGTCACCGACTCCCGGCCCGAGGTGGTTTTCCGCCCTCAACAGTGGCAGGAAGATCCCGCACCGCCGCGGCGCAGCCCCCTGGTGCTGTTCGGCCTGTCGGCGGTTGCCGCGACGATCGCGGCCGCGGTGTTCGGCTTCACGCTTCTGCAGGACACCACCACGACTCCGGTGGAGGCGGCGACCACGTCGACGTCGACCACCTCTCCAACGCCTGCGGCGCCGGCCACTCTCCCAGCAACCCCGGCGCCGCAGGCCCCCCAAATCACCACAGTCGTGGTGCAGCAGCCCGCGCCCCGCTATCAAGCACCGCGGCAGGCACCCGTCACACACCAGCCGTACGTGCCGCCGGCAACGCCTCCGACGACCACGTCCGAGACGCCGCCGACCACTGACCCCACTCCGCCGACGCCACCCACACCGACCCCGCCGACGTCATCGTCGCCGAAGCCACCGCCGATCGATCCCGGACCCGGCGGCGGAACGGGAACCGGTGGCACCGGAACCGGCGGCACCGGGACGGGCACAGGTACCGGTGGAACCGGCACTGGCACCGGAACGGGAACCGGCGGAACTGGAACCGGGACCGGCACAAGCGGAACCGGGACGGGCACCGGAACCACCAGCGGCACAAGCGGAACGGGCTCGGGCACCGGCAGTACCGGCAGTACCGGCACCGGCGCTGGAGGGACGTCGACGACCCCGCAGACCTAGTTAGGGCAGCCTTCGTAGCGGTGTTTCCCCGCCGGATGCAACTATGAGCAGGCATCTAGCGAAAGTTACTGGCCAGTAACCAGCGATAAGTTACTCATGGGTAACTTAGAATCGGGAGGCACGCGGTGGAATCGCAGACGCTGATCAGGCTCATTGTCGGGCTACTGCTGACGGCTGTCGTGGCGGCGTTCGCCCTCAAGCGCGTGCTCTGGCTGGCCAGCCTGGTGCGTGCGGGCCAACCGGTCGGCGAGCAGAACAGCCGCACCGACCACATGGGTGAGCGCATCGGCACTCAGCTCAAAGAGGTGCTCGCGCAAACCCGCATGCTGCGGTGGTCGATCCCCGGTCTCGCCCACTTCTTCACCATGTGGGGCTTCTTCATCCTCATCACGGTGTACATCGAGGCCTACGGCGTGTTGTTCGACCCCAAGTTCCATATCCCCGTGGTCGGCCGCTGGGCGGTGCTGGGCTTCCTGCAAGACTTCATCGCGCTGGCTGTGCTCGCAGGCATCATCACCTTCGCGATCATCCGGTTACGCACCGAGCCGAAGGAGCACGGCCGGTCGTCGAGGTTCTACGGCTCCCACACCGGCGGCGCGTGGCTCATCCTGTTCATGATCTTCCTGGTCATCTTCAGCTATGCGTTCTTCCGCGGTGCCGCGGTGAACACGGGCAACTTCCCCTACGGCTGGGGAGCGTTCTTCAGCCACGGCATGGGGCAGCTGCTCGCGCCTCTGGGGCACACGGCCAACGAGTGGATCGAAACGATCGCGTTGCTGGCGCACATCGCAGTGGCGCTGATCTTCCTGCTGATCGTGCTGCACTCCAAGCACCTGCACATCTTCCTGGCACCGATCAACATCACGTTCAAGCGGCTGCCCAACGGTCTCGGCCCGCTGCTTCCGGTCGAGCACAAGGGCAAGCCGGTCGACTTCGAGGATCCCGCGGAAGATGCCGTGCTGGGTCGCGGCAAGATCGAAGACTTCACCTGGAAGGGCTACCTCGACTTCACCACCTGTACGGAGTGCGGCCGCTGCCAGTCGCAATGCCCAGCCTGGAATACCGGCAAGCCGCTGTCTCCCAAGCTCGTGATCATGAACCTGCGCGACCACATGTTCGCCAAGGCGCCGTACATCCTCGGCGACAAGGAGACGCCGCTGGAGAACACGCCCGAAGGCGGACTCGGCGAGGAACTCGGCGGCGAAAAGCACGACGAGGTGCACCACGTGCCCGAGTCGGGCTTCGAGCGCATCCTTGGCTCCGGTCCCGACCAGGCCACACGCCCCCTGGTTGGCACACTCGAACAGGGCGGCGTCATCGACCCCGATGTGTTGTGGTCGTGCACGACGTGCGGTGCGTGCGTGGAGCAGTGCCCGGTGGACATCGAGCACATCGACCACATCGTCGACATGCGCCGTTACCAGGTGATGATGGAGTCGGAGTTCCCGTCCGAGCTCGGTGTGCTGTTCAAAAACCTTGAGACCAAAGGCAATCCGTGGGGTCAGAACGCCAAGGATCGCACCAACTGGATCGACGAGGTCGACTTCGACGTGCCGGTGTACGGCAAGGACGTCGAATCCTTCGAGGGCTATGAGTACCTGTTCTGGGTAGGCTGCGCAGGCGCCTACGAGGACCGCGCGAAGAAGACCACGAAGGCCGTCGCCGAACTGCTCGCGATCGCCGGGGTGAAGTACCTGGTGCTCGGCGAGGGCGAAACCTGCAACGGCGACTCCGCCCGCCGCTCCGGCAACGAGTTCCTGTTCCAGCAGCTGGCAGCGCAGAACGTCGAGACGCTCAACGAGATGTTCGAAGGCGTCGAGCGGGTGGACCGCAAGGTCGTCGTCACCTGCCCGCACTGCTTCAACACACTGGGCCGCGAGTACCCGCAGGTCGGCGGCAACTACACCGTGCTGCACCACACCCAGCTGCTGAACCGGCTGATCCGGGACAAGAAGTTGGTGCCCGTCAGCAGCCCCGACGGTGGGAAGGACATCACCTACCACGACCCGTGCTACTTGGGCCGGCACAACAAGGTCTACGAGGCGCCGCGTGAGCTGATCGGGGCCTCGGGCGCCAAGCTCACCGAGATGCCCCGGCATGCCGACCGCGGCCTGTGCTGCGGTGCCGGCGGCGCGCGGATGTGGATGGAAGAGCACATCGGCAAGCGCGTCAACCACGAGCGCGTCGAAGAGGCGCTCGACACGGGCGCTTCGGCGATCGCGACCGGCTGCCCGTTCTGCCGCGTGATGATCACCGACGGTGTCGACGACGTCGCAGCAGCCAACGACGTGCCGAAGGCCGAGGTGCTCGACGTGGCTCAGCTGCTGTTGGGCTCGCTCGACACAAGCAGCGTCAAGCTGCCCGAAAAGGGCACGGCCGCAAAGGAAGCCGAGGAGCGGGCGGCCCGCGAGCCTGAAGCACCGAAGGTGGAAGCCTCGACCACGGTGGCAGAACCGGAAGCCAAGCCGGAGCCTGCGGCGCAGACCGCAACCGAAACCGAGACCAAGCCCGTCACCGGCCTCGGCATTGCCGGCGGTGCCAAGCGACCGGGCGCCAAGAAGGCCGCAGCGCCCGCCGCCGAAGCAGCCCCGACCGAGGCTCCCGCAGCACCTGCCAAGGGCCTCGGCATCGCCGCAGGAGCCAAGCGTCCCGGTGCGAAGAAAGCCGCTCCGGCCGCCGCGGAGGCACCTGCTGCTGCAGAGGCGCCCGCCAAGCCCGAACCAGAGGTCAAGGGCCTCGGCATCGCCGCAGGAGCCAAGCGTCCGGGCGCCAAGAAGGCCGCGCCTGCCGCGGCTGAACCCGCGTCGACCGCGGCAGAACCCGCGTCCACGGCAACCGAGCCCGCATCGACCGCCGCCGAACCGGAGGTCAAAGGGCTCGGCATCGCGCCCGGCGCGCGTCGACCTGGCGCCAAGAAGACCGCGGCGGCACCGAAACCCGCTGCGCCGCAACCAGAACCGGCCACCGACGGCGAATCCCCCGCTGCGCCTGAGCCTTCCGCAGAGGACAACGGCGAGAAGCCACAGCCGCCGGTGAAGGGACTTGGCATCGCCAAGGGCGCCCGCCCGCCCGGCAAGCGATAACCAGCGCTTTTACAAATTAATTGGACTGCGGTGCGATCATGGGAGACGTGACTACCCACCACGTGCCGTGGCAGGCGACCGGGCATCACCCGCGGCAGCGCACGTTCACGCAGTCGTCGAAGCTGCAGGACGTCCTGTATGAGATCCGCGGTCCGGTGCATGACCACGCGGCTCGACTGGAGGCCGAGGGTCACCGCATCCTGAAGTTGAACATCGGCAACCCGGCGCCGTTCGGCTTCGAGGCGCCCGACGTGATCATGCGCGACATCATTCAGGCGCTGCCCTACGCGCAGGGCTACTCGGATTCCAAGGGCATCATGCCGGCCCGTCGCGCGGTGTTCACCCGCTACGAACTCGTGGACGGCTTCCCGAAGTTCGACGTCGACGATGTCTATCTCGGCAACGGCGCCTCCGAGCTCATCCAGATGACGCTGCAGGCGCTGCTGGACAATGGCGACCAGGTGTTGATCCCCGCGCCGGACTATCCGCTGTGGACGGCCTGCACGTCGCTGGCCGGCGGCACCCCGGTGCACTACATGTGCGACGAGACACAGGGCTGGATGCCTGACGTCGCCGACCTGGAGTCGAAGATCACCGACCGCACCAAGGCGATCGTCGTGATCAACCCGAACAACCCGACCGGCGCGGTGTACACCCGCGAAACCCTCACGCAGATAGCCGATCTGGCGCGCAAGCATCAGCTGCTGCTGCTGTCCGACGAGATCTACGACAAAATCCTCTACGACGACGCCAAGCACATCGCGACGGCGTCGGTCGCGCCAGATGTGCTGACGCTGACCTTCAACGGGTTGTCGAAGGCCTACCGGGTGGCGGGCTACCGTTCCGGCTGGTTGGTCATCACCGGACCCAAGGAACACGCGAGCAGTTTCATCGAGGGCATCAGCCTGCTGGCCAACATGCGGCTGTGTCCGAATGTGCCTGCGCAGCATGCGATTCAGGTCGCGCTGGGCGGCCATCAAAGCATCGAGGATCTGGTGTTGCCCGGCGGGCGACTGCGTGAGCAGCGCGACGTGGCGTGGACCAAGCTCAACGAGATTCCGGGCGTCTCATGTGTGAAGCCCGAGGGCGCGCTCTACACATTCCCGCGGCTCGATCCCGAGGTGTACGACATCGCCGACGACGAGCAACTGGTCCTCGACCTGCTGCTGCAGGAGAAGATCCTGGTCACCCAGGGCACCGGCTTCAACTGGCCGACACCGGATCACCTGCGCATCGTGACGCTGCCGTGGTCTCGCGACCTCGCCAACGCAATCGAGCGGCTCGGCAACTTCCTGTCCTCTTATCGTCAGTGAAGCGGCGGGCAGTTCTAGCCGACGATGACGCGCACGCCCGCAACGCGCAACTCTCCTGGATCAACCGGACAGCCAACAGCCAGTTGGGCGGCCAGCTGCCCATCGTCCGCATAGACCTCGACCGCCGGTAGCCACACAACCTTCACATCTACCCTGTCCGGGTGGCGCATTCGCATTCGCACTCACTGAGCGGCCCAGCACCGTTGGGCCCGATGGCAGCCAAGGTCGTCGTCGGCGCCCTGATCGCCATCGGCGTCGCAGTGCTGGCAGGCGCGGTGTGGCTTTGGCCCAGCCACCAGAAGGTCGACATCCCACTGCCGTTCCAGAATGCCGCGGGCGGAGCGGTCACCACCGAGGCTGGGCACGTGCTGTCGAGCAAGACCGCACCGTGCGGCAGCCCGTCGAACGGTGCCGTGCTGACAGCCGAACCGGAGCAGGCCCCGCCGGGCGGTGGCCAGTGTGTACAGACGCTGATCAGCATCGACTCAGGCCCCAACAAGGACGCCAACACGATGCTCGAATTCAGCGGCGGACCGGGCCAGCCCCATCTCGCCGTCGGCGACCACATCCGGATCAGCCGTCAGGTCGACGCGGCCGGCACGACGAGTTACGCGTTCTACGACTTCGAGCGGACCTGGCCGCTGATCGCGTTCGCGGCCGTGTTCGCCGTTGTGATCGTCGCGGTGGCCCGCTGGCGCGGGTTGCGTGCGCTGATCGGCATCGTGGTGGCTTTCGTCGTGCTGGTCGTGTTCCTGCTGCCCGCATTGCGTGACGGCGCCTCGGCAATCCCGGTCGCGCTGGTCGCATCGGCGGCGATCCTGTACGCGGTGATCTACTTGGCGCATGGGGTGAGCCTGCGCACCAGCGCCGCACTGCTGGGCACCTTGGCAGCGCTGCTGCTCGCCGCACTGTTATCTTGGGGCGCAATCGAATTGGCCCATCTGACCGGCCTTTCGGAGGATCAGAACAACGAAGTCGCCGCATATCTCGGCAACGTTTCGATCACCGGACTGCTGCTCGCCGGGTTCATCATCGGCTCCCTCGGCGTCCTGAACGACGTCACTGTCACGCAGGCCTCGACGGTATTCGAGTTGGCCGAGACCGGCGCGAGCCGTAAGGCGATTTTCGTCGGCGCCATGCGGGTGGGCCGCGACCACATCGCAAGCACCGTGTACACGTTGGTGTTGGCATATGCCGGTAGCGCCCTACCGCTGCTGCTGTTGTTCAGCGTGGCGAACCGTTCGCTAGGAGACGTACTGACCAGTGAGAGCGTGGCCATCGAGATCGCGCGGTCGGCGGTCGGCGGTATCGCGCTCGCGCTGTCGGTGCCGTTGACTACGGCGATCGCGGCGGTGCTAGCAACGCCGCTGCTCAGCTCGCGTTCGCCGAATCGACAGTAGCGTCACCCTAATCCGAGAATCCGCAGCTTCACCAGCAACCCCACCTTTGTTTGCGGAATCGAACACCGCCACGGCCGAGTCGTGCGACGCTGGTTGCGTCACACCTGGGGAGAGGTGATCACGATGGGGTACGCGCGAAACATCGGTCGGGTCGGGGCACTTGCCGTGGCACTGGGGGTCGGATTCGGTATCGCAGGTCCGCCGGGCGTGGCCTTCGCCGACACCGGTTCGGAGACGACATCGTCGACATCGTCGACGTCCGATTCGACAACAGCAAAGACGCCGTCCAATCCGTTGTCGGACGCCGTGTCGGCCATCGTGCACAATGTGCTGTCAGGCATCGAGCACGCCACGGACTTCGCGAAAAGTGGTGTGAAATCCTCGAATTCGACGTCGAAGGATGATCCGCGCACCGGAATCGTGCAGAGTTCCGGCGGAGCACTCACCTCCTTCGGTAACGCCGGCGCCGACGATCCACCGAAGTCCGATTCGCATCCCTCTCTGAAGGCCGCGCTCGATGCGCCCGAGTCGTCGGTGAGCAGTTCGGACGTGGTGCGTGGCGGTCCGGCCACCGAACCGCAGGCCGATGCTGCGCCTCCGTCCATCACGCCGACCGCGCTCGCCTCGCCGCTGATCGCCAAGACACCCGAGCCGCCGAAGCCGACGACGGCGGTCACCGGGATTGTCTCGAGCGTGCTCTCCTGGGCCGGCCTGAGTCCCGACGCGAACAAGACACCGACGTCGCCGATGGACTCGCCGGGATTCTTGGCGGTCTTCGCGTGGGCGCGCCGCCAGTTCGGACAGGCGATGTCCGAGGGCGCGGCCCGTGTGATGGCGCCGGTCGAGACCAGCATGATGATTGCCGCGCTCACCGCGACGCCGACGTACACGCCAGAGGCGACCATCCCGATAGGTAAGGGTCCCACCGGGCTGGGAACGAGCCCCGACGGCACCAAGGTCTATGTCGCCGACCGGTTCACGGAGTCGGTGTACGTGATCGACACCAGCACCAACGACGTCGTCGCGACAATCCCGATGGGGGCCGGGCCCAATGCCGTCACTGTCAGCCCCGACGGCACGCGCGCCTACGTCGGCCTGCACGGGACCAATCAAGTTGCGACCATCGACACCGCCACCAATCAGGTGATCAAAACCGTCAAGGTGGGGCCGGGCGTGACGGAAGTCGCCGTGACCCCCGATGGATCGCGCGTCTACGCCAGCAACTCCAGCGGGAGCACCGTTTCGGTGATCGACACCGCGACCAACACCGAGATCACCCGCGTCAAGGTCGGTAGTGCGCCGTTCGGAATAGCCGCGAGCCCTGACGGAAGCAAGATCTATGTCGCCAACCGATCTTCCGGCACGGTTTCGGTGATCGACACCGCCACCAACACCGTCGTCAAAACGGTAAAGGTCGGCAGTTCGCCGCGCGCGCTCGCGATCACACCGGACGGGGCACATATCTATGTGACCAACTACGGTCCTGACACCGTGTCGGTGATCGACACCAGCACCAACACCGTCGTCAAGACGGTCGCAGTGGGCAAGGACCCCATCGGCGGGGCTCTGAGCCCGGACGGGGCCTACTTCTACACGGCCAACAGCAACGACACCGTCACGGTGATCGACACCGCCACGAACACCAAAGTCACGTCATTCTCGATAGATCCGAAGCCGGAGACCAACGTCCATCACATCGCGGTAGCGCCGGACGGCACGATCTACGTGACGGACTACTATGACAAAGCGGTCCGCGTCATCTCGGTGACCTAGCGTTCCAGAAGCTCCAAAAGGTAAGCGCCGTAACCTGATTTGAGCAGGGTGCGCGCCCTGGCGGCCAGCTGCTCGTCGTCGATGAATCCGACGCGCCACGCCACCTCCTCGGGCACGCTGATCTTCAGACCCTGTCTGCGTTCGATGGTGCGGACGTAGTCACCGGCGTCGAGTAGCGAATCGAATGTTCCGGTGTCCAACCACGCGGTGCCGCGAGCCAGCACCTCGACCGACAGCCGGCCCTGGTTGAGGTAGATCTGGTTGACCTCGGTGATCTCGTATTCGCCTCTCTCCGAGGGCTTCAGCGACCGCGCGATCTCGACGACGTCGTTGTCGTAGAAGTACAGCCCGGGCACCGCGTAATTCGACTTCGGGGTGGCGGGTTTTTCCTCGATGGACAGCGCGGTGCCGTCGGCGGCGAACTCGACGACGCCGTACGCCGACGGGTTGGCCACCCAATACGCGAAAATGGCTCCGCCGCTGACCTTTTGGAACCGGCTCAGGCTGGTTCCCAATCCGGGCCCGTAGAAGATGTTGTCGCCCAACACCAAGGCCACCGAATCACCGCCGATGTGCTCGGCCCCGATCACGAACGCCTGGGCAAGGCCGTTGGGTTGCGGCTGCTCGGCGTAGGTGATGTTGACGCCGAAATCCGAACCGTCGCCTAGTAATCGGTGAAACGCCGCGGCATCTTCGGGAGTGGTGATGATCAGGATGTCGCGGATGCGCGCCATCATCAACGTCGACAGCGGGTAGTAGATCATCGGCTTGTCGAACACCGGCATCAGCTGTTTGGACGCGCCCCTGGTGATCGGATACAGCCGCGTACCCGAACCGCCGGCAAGGATGATGCCGCGCATCAGCCTGCGAGGTCCTTCTCCGTGAGCTCGGTCGCGGCCAGCGCGGCGGCAAGGTCTGGATGCCGGAACACCGACGTGACGTGGTCGTGCACCACGCGGAAGGCCACCCCAGCGCCGTCCTGCTCCTCGGCGACCACCACCCCGTCGCGGACATACAACCGGCCCGGGTCGGCGGCTGTGACGGTCAGCGAATTCGCCCACTCCAGCAAGGCGTCCTGGCCCTGGCCCGCGCCGTTCGCGTCGCCGAATTCGATGTCGTCGCTGGACACCTGCGTCAAGGTTTCGAAGTCCTGCTCGTTGAGCGCGTCATGCCAGGCGAGGACGGTTGCGATCTCCGAAGTCGTCATGGTCGAGAAGTTACGCCTCTCAGAACGGTGTGTGGTCCAGCCAGCTGTTCCAGACCGCAATGTCGCCGAATACCTCGACGCCGAGTTCGGCCGCGGTGCGCCGACGCACGATGGCCAGCAGCAGATCCTTCGCCGGGCCGCGCAAGGCGACGTCGCCCTTGCCGTGGTCGTGGGACCATGCCACGCCGTCCACCTTGTCGCTGGTGATCGTCCATTCACCGGAGGGACCGAGGTCGTCGTCGGTGGCGTGCAGGTGCAACGTGCGGCCCTCCTCCAACGGCAGCGGATACGATCGGGACTGCACGCTGACGCGCTCGATCCACTCGCTGATCCCATCGGCGGCCAACTCCGGCGACAGCTCGAAGTCCAACCCCAGCGCGAACGCCGCGTCGGCGCGGTGCACCGTGGCCTCATGCAGCCTGCGGCGGATCCACCAGCCACACGGGCGCGCACCGATGAACGTCCAGACCCGCGTCTCGGGGCCCACTCGGTCGACAGCGTCGACGACGAGCCGGGCGCCGTTGTTCAACCAGTCGATCGCGGCGTCGGGCTCATCAGGCGGTCTGCCGTCGCGGACATCACGCGGGTCCAGCTCGTCGGTCCTGCGGTCGGCGATGATCTGTGCAGCCCAACGGTTTCCGCGACCGACATGGCGGAAAAGCTGCTTCAGCGCCCATCCAGGACACGTCGGTACTGGCGTCGACGGGTCTGCACTGCGGATCAGTTCCCCGAAGTCCCGGGTCTGGTCGAGCAGTGCCGCTCGGAAATCCACGGCTACGAACTTACCGCCGCGCGCGCCCTTCCAAGCCTGATCGGCAGTGACGACCATCCGCGCAGCACCCGGGTGTCGCGGCGACTGCCGTCACCGGCAAGCCGAGCGTCCGGGAAGCGCTCGAAGAACGTGCGCAGCCCGACCTCGCCCTCCTGACGGGCAAGTGCCGCACCGAGACAGAAGTGCCTGCCACCCGAAAACGACAGGTGCTTGCCCGCATTCGCACGCTCGATGTCGAAGCGGTGCGGATCGGTGAAGACCTTCGGATCGCGGTTGGCGCCTGCCACGTAAATCAACACGCCCTCGCCCGTACGCACCAGCGTCCCGGCGATCTCGGTGTCAACGGCGGCCACCCTGGCAGTCATCTGGACCGGCGATTCCAGCCGCAAGACCTCCTCGACCGCGGTCGGCCACAACTCCGGTCGCGCCTTGAGCGTCTCGAGATCTTCGGGCGCATCCAGCAACATGCGAATTCCGTTGCCCAGCAGGTTGACTGTCGTCTCGAAACCGGCGGCCAGTACCAGACCCGCAGTGGCCAGCAGTTCCTCATTGCTCAGTCGAGCATCTTCTGCACTGTTGTTGGAAGCCTGGATCAGTTGGCTCATCAGGTCGTCGCCAGGGTTGCGCCGCAACTGCTCCAGGTGGTCGGCCAGCCAATTGTTGAAGCCTTCGATGCCGCGGTACACCTGCTGGTACTGCTTCCAGGTCAGCCCCATGTCGAGGCTGGGCGCTCCCAACTCGCCGAATTCCAGGATGCGGGGCCGCGCGTCGTCGGGCACACCGAGGATGTCGCCGATCACCGTGACCGGAAGCTGCGAGCAATAGCGCTCCACGATATCAACGGTTCCAGCCCCCTCCAGCTCGTCGAGCAGTCGGTCGGCAGTCTGTTGGACGCGATCACGAAGCGCCGCAACGGCTCTGGTGGTGAACACCGACGAGACCAGCTTGCGGTAGCGGGTGTGGTCAGGCGGCTCGACCGAAAGCATCGACGGCGGCTCGATCGGATGCAGCAGGCCAGGGTCGGTCCGTCGGACGACCCATTGCAGCGGCTTCGGCAGCCCGGAGCCGAAGCCGAAGACGTGGAAATCGTCGGAGCGCAGCAAGTCGTTGGCGATCTTGTGGTCGACAGTGATGTGCATGAGCCGGCACTTGACGATCGGGCCCATCGCGCGCAGTTCTTCGATGAAGGGAACCGGGTTGCTCCGCACCTGCGGGTCGGTGATGAGCCGGCCCTGCGGGTCGCCCCGACGGGCGAGTAGGCGTGAAACTCCGCGTGCGGTGCCATGCATTGCCAGCCATCGAATGCGTTGCTTCGCGGTCATCAGACGCTCCGTCCAACCGAATCTGCGTTCGGTTACCTGGCCGGAGTTTACCGAATTACAATTCGGTATGGCAAGGACGCGGATTCCGGCAGCAGAACGACGGACCCGCATCCTCGACGCGGCAGTCGAGACGTTCGCCGAGTCCGGCTACGAGGCGAAAATGCAGGACATCGCGGCGCGCGCGGGTGTCGTGCCGTCCGTGCTCTACGACCATTTCGGCTCCAAGCGCGAACTCCACATCGCCCTGTTGGAGTTGCATGCCGAGCAGATCAGGAACCGCTCACTGCGGCGCGTCGAGGGCGCGTCGGCCGAGGAGTTGGTCCGCGCGAGCATCGAAAGCTATTTCGAACTCGTCGAGGAGGATCCGTTCATCTGGCGATTCCTGCACCGCGATCCGCCCGCCGATCCGGAGATCGCCGCGGTCTGTCAGGAGATCGCCGATCGTGGCACCGCTGCCATCGCCGATCTCATCCGGTTCGGGGCGGCCGATACCCAGTCGGTCAAGGGCATCACCGTCGACGATGCGGCATGGATCCTCGCCCGGGCCACGCAGTCGGCGTGCAGCGGCGTCGCCACCTGGTGGTACGAGAACCGCGATGTGCCACGCGAGCGCGTCGTCGAACTCGTCTTCATGCTGTTGTGGGACGGCTTCGGTGGAATGCTCAAGCAGGCGTCTGCTGGTTGACCCGGACCGCACTCCGGCCCAGGCAGTACATCCGCCAGCCTGCGCCGGTCCACCGGTCGGCGTCGAGGCAATTGCGGCCGTCGACAACGACTTTCGCGCGCACGGTGCCGGCAAGATCGTCGGGATCCAGCTCGACGAACTCACGCCATTCGGTGAGCACCAGCACGGCGTCGGCGCGCTCACAGGCCTCGGTCACCGACGTCGAATAGTTCAATGTCGGGAACAGTCGCTGTGAATTCTCCATCGCCTTCGGGTCATAGACGTTGACGGTGGCGCCGTTGAGTTGCAGCATGCCTGCGACGTTGAGCGCTGGTGAGTCGCGGACATCGTCGGACTCCGGCTTGAACGCGGCGCCGAGCACGGCGATGTTCGCACCCAACAGTGAACCGCCGCAGGCCTTTGTGGCCACTTCCACCATGTGGGTACGACGACGCATGTTGATGCTGTCCACTTCCCGTAGGAACGTCAGCGCCTGATTGGCCCCCAGTTCGCCGGCGCGAGCCATGAACGCGCGGATGTCCTTTGGCAGGCAACCACCGCCGAATCCGAGGCCGGCGTTGAGGAATCGGCGTCCGATCCGCGGGTCGTACCCAAGTGCGTCGGCCAGCAGCGTGACGTCGGCGTCGGCGGCCTCGCACACCTCGGAGATCGCGTTGATGAACGAGATCTTGGTGGCGAGAAAGGCGTTGGCCGACACCTTGACCAGTTCGGCGGTCTGCAGGTCGGTGACCAGGAACGGCACGGCCTCGTCCAGCAAAGGGGCGTAGAGTTCGCGGATCGCTGCCTCTGCTCGCGTCGAATCCCGTTGCACTCCAAGCACAATGCGATCGGGATGCAAGGTGTCGTGAACTGCGAAGCCCTCGCGCAGAAACTCCGGATTCCACGCGATCTCGACGTCGATACCTTCGGGCGCGATCCGGCGCGCACGGTCGGAGAGTTCGGCGGCCGTACCGACGGGAACCGTCGACTTGCCGACGATCACGGCGTGCCTACGCAACCGCGGCACCAACGAGTCGATCACCGCGTGCACATGGCGTAGATCGGCGCCGTATTCGCCCTTCTTCTGCGGGGTCCCGACGCCGAGGAAATGCACATCGGCGAAATCGGCCGCTTCGTCGTAGTCGGTGGTGAACCGCAGCCGGCCCGCGGCGATGTTGTCGCTCAACACCTTCCGCAAGCCGGGTTCGTAGAAGGGAATGTCGCCGGATGCGAGTTTGGCTACCTTGCCCTCATCGATGTCGACGCCGATGACGTCGTGTCCGAGCTCGGCCATTCCGGCGGCATGTGTCGCGCCGAGATAGCCCGTACCGAAGACGGTGCATCTCATACTGCCTCTATAGGCAGCCGCTATGAGCTAATTGCTACGGGACACCAAGCGCCAAGCCAACAGAAGGTTACGGCTAGCCGCGCTCGGAGCAGAAGATCAGGAAGCAGCTGGTGCCCCCGCGTCCGCCATGTCCGCCCGAGCCCGGGTAGTCCCCTGAGCCGCCCGAGCCGCCGGAGCCCGGATAGCCGCCCCCTCCGGAGCCCGAACCCGGGTAGTCCCCGGAACCACCGGAGCCCGGGTACCCACCACCGGAGCCGGGCGACTGCGGGTAGTCCGGCGGATCCTGCTGCGGCGGCTCCTGCGGGTGCTGCCACGGCGGCGTCCACGGCCTGGGCCGCGGGTAGTAACCCGGAGGCGGCAGGTACGGGTTGTAGACCGGCGGGTTGTACACCGGAGCCGGGATGTACGGAATGGGTGCAGGCGCGACCGGCGGCGGGGCCGGGGGCGCCTCGGGTGCAGGCGGCGGTGCCGCTGCGGGGGGAGGTGCCTGCGGGGCGGGCGCCTGCTCGACGAACACCTGACGCGGCGCCTGCTTCGGCGCGGGAGCCTCCTGCACGGCGACGGGCACCGGCGGCTTGATGGTCTCGGCCGGCGGCGGGGGCAGTGGCGCGACGGGCTGCTGCGCCTCCTGCACCGGAGCAGGCGCGGGCGCCACCGTGCTCGGCACTATCGCGTTCGGGCCGGGGTTGGGTCGCTGGTCGACCGTCGGGCGGATGCTCACCGCCAGCGAAATGACCAGTGCCACAACGCCAACCACGAAAATCGAAGTCAGCGCGCTGCCGACGAGCAGGAACGGCTTGCGGCCCTCGTCGGTCGGGATCGGCTCCATATCGGTCTGCGCCGAGTACTCGTCGACCAGCCCGACGCCCACCGGAGCCAGCTGTGTTTCGGCCGCGGCCAGGCCCACGTAGGCGTTGCCGGCTGTGGTGCCGTCGGGGTCCTGCGAATAGGCCAGGCCGACGGTGGTTGCCTCGAAAGCCGGTGCGTTCGCAGAAGCCAGCGCCGCGCCGCGGGCCAGCGCCAGCTCGGGCTCGTCGGGCGCGCTGACCGGCATGCTGACGAGAGTCTCGAGGTGTGCCTTCACCGCGCTGACGTCGACGCCGGAGCCGACGACGAACATGCCCTGCGGTGGCGAGTCCTGCGCGGCGACGGCCGCGGCCATGTCGGCGAGGACGGCCATCGCGTCACCGCTGTGCAGCGAGCGGCTCAACACCTTCACGACAGAGCCGTCATCGGTCTGCACCACCGACAAGGTGGCGCTGTCGCGGTCGATGAACAGCAGGGCGGTGGTCGCATATCCGATCACCCGGCCGGCGGCCTGCGCGAGGGCGCCTGCGGCGTGACCGTCGGAGACCAGCATCACGTCGTTGATGCCGCGCGCGGCCAGCATGTCTCGCAACGTGGAGGCCTCGGCGTGGTCGCTCCACGTGACGCCGATCGACTTGAGATGATGTCCGCCCGCATCGGCGCTTTCCTTGGTGCCGAGGATTGCGTCGACGACCTGTTCTGCCGCGCTCGAAGACGTTGCTGAGCCATCGGCGGCGGTGACGTCGAAGGCATCGTGATCGACGATCGGCCCGTCGGCCTTATCGCCTTCGACCAGCACCATGCGGACCGTCGTAGGTGTCATCGACACACCTAACACGATGTCCACTGACCCTCCAAAGTGTTTGCTGCGCTATCAAGATTTCCAGTAAGGTCGTGCCTCACACGAGTCGACGACCCGATGTTTCATCGTCGCGAGCAGCCTGGCCGTTACATTCGGCGGCGTTAGCTGAAAGCGGTCGCCGGCGCCGGTATCAAAACCCTACTCGGCTCAACGACAACCCGCCCTCGACGGTTCAAATTCCCTTACCGCCGTTAAGGGAATCAGCCTTCTTCGGCGGTCTCCGGGCGTGGCGCCGGTAGGTTCAGGTCGCCGAACACCGTCGGACGCCGCGACGGCTGATGCCCGTGCACCGCCTCCGCGTAGGCGGTCTCGGCGTGCTGGGTGAAGTCGACGCCGGTGGTCTCGTCCTCCGGACTGATGCGGAAGCCCATGACGCGGTCGATGATCTTGCCGAGTACGTAGGACACGACGAACGCATACGAGCCGACGACCACCGCGCCCAGCGCCTGCTTGCCGAGCTGAATAACGCCGCCGCCATAGAAGAGGCCTTGCGCGCCGCCGGTCATCACCGCGGTGGCCAGGAATCCGATCAGCAGCACCCCGACGACGCCGCCGACGAAGTGCACGCCGACGACGTCGAGTGAGTCGTCGTAGCCGAAGCGGAACTTCACGCCGACGGCGAACGAGCAGACGACGCCCGCCGCCAGCCCGACCACCGTCGCGCCCAAGGTGTTCACGGTTCCACAGGACGGTGTGATCGCGACCAGGCCGGCGATCACACCCGAGGCCGCACCGAACGTCGTCGGCTTGCCGTCGCGGATCTGTTCGACCGTGATCCAGCCCAGCATGCCCAGACACCCCGCCACCAAGGTGTTGAGGAAGACCGCTGATGCCATTCCGTTGGCCGCCAGCGCCGACCCGGCGTTGAACCCGAACCAGCCGAACCACAGCAGGCCGCAGCCAAGAAGCACGAAGGGCAGGTTGTGCGGACGCATGGCCTCCTTCTTGAAGCCGATGCGCGGGCCCAGCACCAGAGCCAGCGCGAGGGCTGACATGCCGGAGACGATCTCGACGACCATGCCGCCCGCGTAGTCCAGCGCGCCGAGGCGCATCAGCCAGCCGCCGGGAGCCCACACCCAGTGCGCGACGACCGCATATACCGCGATGGTCCACAGCGGGACGAACACCATCCACGCGGCGAACTTGGCGCGGTCGGCTATCGCACCGCTGACCAACGCGGCGGTGACGATCGCGAAGCCCAATTGGAATGTGGCGAACAACAATTCGGGCACGGGGCCGCGGGCGGTGTCCGGATTGATGCCGAGCATGCCGATGTGTTTGAGGCTGCCGACCACGCCGCCCGCGGTGTCGTCGGAGAACGCGAGCGTGTAGCCGACGAGCAGCCAGGCGACGGTCACCAGCGGGATCGAGATGAAGCTCATCATGATCATGTTGAGCACGCCGGTGGTGCGGACCATGCCGCCGTAGAAGATGGCGAGGCCTGGGGTCATCAGCAGGACGAGCGCGGTGCTCGCGAGCAGCCATGCGGTGGCGGCAGGATCGATCGCGTCCAATTCGGGCTCCCTCCAGATCGGAGAAGAGCATATGTTTCGTGTTTCGCCGGAGTTACCGAAACCTCACGGATCCTGCACCCGCGGCGGACCGTCAGGTGGACTTGATGAAGTTCTGATACGACCGCGACGGGGTCGGCCCGCGCTGGCCCTGGTACTTCGAGCCGGCCTTGGCGCTGCCGTAGGGGTGTTCGGCGGGGCTGGTCAGCCGCAGCAGGCACAGCTGGCCGATTTTCATGCCCGGCCACAGCGTGATCGGCAAATTGGCGACATTGGACAGTTCGAGGGTGATGTGGCCGGAGAAGCCGGGGTCGATGAAGCCCGCCGTGGAGTGGGTCAGCAGGCCGAGCCGGCCGAGCGACGACTTGCCCTCGAGTCGCCCCGCCAGATCCACGGGCAGGCTGCAGCGTTCAAGCGTCGACCCGAGCACGAACTCGCCAGGGTGAAGCACGAACGGCTCCCCCTCCTTGGGTTCGACCAGAGACGTGAGGTCGTCTTGCCGAGTGGAGGGATCGATGTGGGTGTACCGGGTGTTGTTGAAGACCCGAAACAAGTTGTCCAACCGAACGTCGACGCTCGAGGGCTGGACAAGGCTTTCCTCGAAAGGGTCGATGCCCAGTCGTCCTGCGGCGATTTCGGCCCGGATGTCGCGATCGGAGAGAAGCACGAGGCGAGCGTAGCCGCTCGAATGTTAGCCTTCGTGGTCTAACCGGCTAGTCCGGAATGCCGATGTAGTTCAATGGCAGAACATCAGCTTCCCAAGCTGAATACGCGGGTTCGATTCCCGTCATCGGCTCCACGTTGATCAGGTCAGATGCCGTTCGATCCGCAAGCCCGAGGCGGTCGCATGTCCGCAATAGGTCCGCAGTTTCATCAGGGCTAGGGGCGAGAACAGCATGAGATTGTTAGCTGAGGGGCGTGGGCTTCACCGCAAGGGCACCAGACCGCACGTCAACTTCCCGCTCAGGACGAGCGCGGCTGGCTCATAGTCCAGCGTGAAGCCAGGGCGTCGCAGATGGCGCGTTGCTCGATTTCATTCTGGTCATGCATGAGGAGCCCTTCGATGGTGAAAATGCCGATCATCACTTCGGCCTCCACAGTCGCAGGTGAGACTCCTGCGGTCTCTAATTCGTAACGGGCCAGGGCGCCGGTGATCAGATGGAAGTTGTGATGCCACTCGGCGATGGCGGCCGAATGTTCGACGCGGGCGTGCACCGTCGTCACGAGGCGGCTCAACTGGTGTAACTGGCGAACCACCCACAGCAGTCGGGCGGCGATCGGTTCGGTCGCAACTTGTTGGTACTGCGGCCAAACATCGGCCATGACGCTCTCGAGCACAGCGATCAGGACGTCGTCCTTATCCCCGAAGTACCAGTAGATGGTATTGGGCGCCACCCCGGATTCCTTGGCCAGGCGGCTCATCGAGGTGGGGTCGTAGCCAGCATCGATGAACAGCCGTCGTGCCGCTGCGACGATTTCTGCACGCTTCTCATCGGCTGCCTGCGGGCGCTTGTTCCGCGCCATCCCGTCCTCCCGACTGCCGTCTAGGTCACACTCTCTTGAATGCCGTTCAAGACACTGCTAGGTTCTTGAACAGCATTCAAGATACCGAATGGAGGCCAGGGCGATGAACCAGCCATTCAGTTACGTCCGACACGACGTGACCTTCACGTCCGACGGCACACCCTGCGCGGCGTGGCTCTACCGGCCCGAGAGCGTTGAGAATCCGCCGATCGTGGTGATGGCTCACGGGTTCGCCGCGTTCCGCGAGCTGCGCCTGGACGCCTACGCCGAACGGTTCGCCAAGGCCGGTTACGCCGTGCTGGTGTTCGACTACCGGTTCTGGGGTGCATCCGGCGGGCAGCCCCGCCGGATCTTGGACATCAAGGCCCAACAAGCGGACTGGCGGGCTGCGATCGCCTACGCCCGCAGCCTGGACGGTGTCGACAACACCCGCGTCGTCGCCTGGGGTTCCTCCTTCGGCGGCGGGCACGTCCTGGTTCTGTCCAGCCACGACCACGACCTCGCTGCGGCAATCGTGCAGGTGCCGCACGTTACCGGCCCAGCGTCGGCGTTCGCCCAATCCCCGAAGCTGGTATCGCGGTTGATTCTCGCGGGTGTGCGCGACCAAGTGGGTGACTGGTTGGGACGTCCGCCCTACCGGACCGCAGCTATTGGCTATCCGGGTGACGTCGCGATGATGACCTCCCCCGGGGCCGCCGAGCTCGTCGAACGGATGGCGGGGGACAAGCGCGAAGAACTGCTCGCCGAGAACGACGTCGCTGCGCGTATTGCCCTACGGGTGCCGCTGTACTCCCCGGGCCGTCACGCCGCCAAGATCACCGCACCCACATTGGTGCAGCTGGCCATCAAGGACGATGTCACCCCGTATGCGAAGGCTCGAAGAATCGTGTCTCGCATCCCCAACGGGGAGGTGAAGTCCTATGACTGCTCCCACTTTGAGCCGTACCTGGAACCTCACTTTGAGGGAATCATCACTGACCAGATCGACTTCTTGAACCGCCACGTCCCGCTGGTGCGACCGTAACGCCAGGCGGCCTCTCCACCCGGCAGACACCCGACCCCGCAGCGCACCACCGCGCGCCCACCCGATCCATCGGCCCGTGATGGCCGACGCCTACCAGTGAGGAACACCCACCCATGAACGCGACTCGACGACGTGCCGCCCTGGTCACCGGGGCATCTGCCGGCATCGGGGCGGCCTTCGCTCGCCACCTCGCCTCCGAAGGCTACGACGTGCTGCTGGTCGCCCGACGCGCCGAGCGCCTCGAAGAACTCGCCACCCAAATTCACCAACACCACGGTGTGCGTGCCGAAGTGTTCGCCACCGACCTCACCGACCCCGCTGCACCCGCTGCGATCATCAGCCGCGCAACCGAATTGGGTCTATCCATCGACGTGCTCATCAACAACGCAGGCCTTTCTGCGAGTACCAAATTTTCCGACACTCCATGGGACTCGGTCGCAGGCGAACTTCAACTGATGGTCACCGCCGTAACCGAATTGATCCACCGAGCCATCCCCGGCATGAAGCAACGCGGCTGGGGACGCATCATCAACCTGTCCTCACTGGCCGCGATGTCCCCGCCGGGAGAAGGGCTGCTGTACACCGGCATCAAGTCCTACGTGCTCAACATGTCGCAATCCCTCGACATGGAACTCAAACCCCACGGCATCCACGTCACCGCGCTCTGCCCCGGGTTCACTCGCAGCGAGTTCCACGACGTGATGGGCACCCGCGATGCCGCCGACCGCCTGCCGAGCGTCATGTGGCAACAGCCAGAATCCGTTGTGCGCGAGGGTTGGGCCGCCGTGACCCACGCTAAGCCCGTCTGCATACCGGGCACCGTCAACAAGCTCACCGCCGCCGCCATACGCCCAGTCCCACAGCGCATTCAGTACTTCCTGGGCCGCACCTTCAATCCCTTTAAGTAGACCAACTCCAAGTCGCTTGTCTCTACCTGCGCCAACGGGTTAGCTTGCGAGTCGCGTAAAACGCTTCCCAAGCTGAATACGCGGTTCGATTCCCGTCATCGGCTCCACTACGGCGTAGGCAGCAGGCCGAGCTGACGATAGATGTCGCGGCGCACCAGCGGCGCGGCGGAGTTGGTAGGCAGGCCTGCGAGAGGCCAGTCGTGAAACTGCCCCCGGCCCACCACCATCGAGATCGGCGCACCGATGTCCACTGCGCGCTGATAAAGCAGCAGGTTGGCGGGCAGCAAGATCTCTTCTGTCCCGACATACATCGTGGTCGGTGGCAGTGCCTGCAGGACCTCGGTCTCCATGCGCAACGGGCTTATCCGCGGATCCTTGTCGACGATGCCGTCGAAGGTGTGCACGCCTTGGGAGAAGTACTTGATGGTGACGGCGTTGAAGAACGGGTCGTCGATCCCTCCGCCGTCATTCTCTGCCGAATAGTCGGCTTGGGCAGACATCACGACCATGCGCGCAGGCACGTCGTCACCGCGCAGGATCAGCTCCCGGGCCGCGGCAAACGCGTAGGTGGCTCCCTCCGAGTCGGCGTAGATGCTGACATTCTGGGCACCGCGATCGTCGATCACATGCGAGATGTAATCCGCCATCCCGGGCGTGACGTTGAGCAACGAACCCGCCTCGGTCCTCGCCAGTGGGTACAACGGCACCAGCACCGTCGCCCCGGTGTCACGTGCCATCTGGGTGTAGTCGAACCAGTGCAACAAGTTCGGTTGGTAGATCGCCCCGCCACCGTGGATCGCGACCACGGTGGCGCCGGTCGGATGAGCCGGTTCGAATTCCCATACCTTCCAGACGTTTCCCGGCGATACCTCGAACTCGGTCTGATGTGCGTTCAATCCCAGCGTCAGGAAGAACGGGGGATCTTCGCTAGTGATCAGCTGCGAGAGCACGGCGGTGTAGGGAATGCCGAAGAAGCCGGTGATGTCGCGCACCACGCGCAGGGTCGCGAGCGTCAACTGGTCGATGATCGTCGGTGGCGGTGTGTAAGTCAGCGAATTCTCGACCGCCCTCGTCTGAAGTCCTGCGACTGGGGTGTCGGCCGCTGGAACATCTGCCACCGACGCCGGAGGCTGTGCAGCCTCGAACTCGCGTCGCGCGAACGCCAACAGCGACCACACCGCTGGCGCACCGGGAGGCACTTCTGGCGCACTGCCAGCCGCCGACGGATGGAGCAAACCGCCGAGGAAATTCGACACCACGCCGGCTATCGCCTCGACATGCTCGGCGGGAACGGCCACAGCCGTGTCCTGCGACGAATCGGTCCTTGGCACAATCGGTTCCGCCGAAACGCCGGTGAGGGAAACATCATTGACCGTCGACGTCATCGGTGATGTTGCAACGCTGGGCATTTGTGCTTTCCGCACAGCCGTCGACTCGCTCGGCGTGGCGGGCGAAGTCTTTGCCGAGTTCCGCCTCAGATGCGTCGCAACGTTTGTGTCGGAATGCGATTTGCGGCTGGAATGCTGCGGCGCCGTCTCAGGAGAGCTCGGCGACGTCGGGTCCTTCGAAGGCATCGGCTCCGAATTGGCAGGACTCACAGCAGTGCTCGTAGCCTCCGACGTTGTCTGGGCGCCGGTGGATGCCGAGGACTCCGACGGGGAGTCGGTCGAGGCTGCTTTCGGCGAGTCAGACGACGTTCCCGACGAGGGATCAGACGGTTCAGCTCGCGCAAGCCCATGCCCGGAAAGCACAGCCACCCCGACACCCAGCGTGATAATCAGACCAGCAAACCGGCCCATATCTCGCACCGCCTTGTTGACTAGGGATATCTGGCACGATAACAACCGGAGCGGCAAAAGAAAATAAGCAGGCGACTTCCGAAAAGGTGAGGCGTTGTTCATCGGCTCCACGATGAGTTTTCGTCCGCATTAGGGTCATCACCCACATGACAGACGAACTCTTCACCGGACTCCACTGCGTCGCCGTGCCGGTTCGCGATCAGGATCGGTCGAAGGCTCTCTTCGAGGGCATGGGCTTCACCACCACGATGGACGCGAATCTGCAGCCGGGCTTCCGCTGGATCGAACTGACTCCGTCATCGGGTGGCCCGTCGCTCGCGCTCGTCGCTACCGGGGACCAGCTTCCGACGGGAATCGACACGGGAATTCGACTCATCACGCCCGACGCCCGCGCCGCCCAAACTGCGCTTGCCGCAAAAGGACTCGACGTGGGCGATATCCTCGACTGGGAAACGGCCCCACTCATGTTCAGTTTCCGAGACCTCGACGGCAATCGCTTCTACGTCGGCCAGTCCAGCTGACTCGCGATCCGACGGGGACCCTCAACCCGAGGGGGCAGCGATGAAGACGAGCGCACCTCTCGCAACGACAGTCGTCGCGATTGCCGTCCTCGCCATCACCACAGCGTGTTCGCGCGCGTCCGCCGAACCCCCTGCTGACGGCGGCGGTTCGGCTTCTTCGGGGTCCGACCGCAACCGTGCGCAACCATGGTCCAGGGAGAGGGGTTCGACTCGCCGCACACGTTGGACTACGGACAGTCGGTGACCGGCGAACTCTCGCCGGGGCGCACGGTCACCTGCACGTCTGCCGTCGACGGACTGACCTGCACCTCGACCGACGAGTCCGGATCGCGGGGCTTCCATCTCACCGTCGACTCGTTCACGGTCACCTGACGCATGCCCTGGCAGATAATTTGCAAATCCGTCAAATTTCGCCATCCGGAGCGCCAGCAAAGGTAAGTTCTGATGTGCCGCGTGGCGGCGCTTCATTGCATGGTGCGCGGCTCTCGGTCGAGGAGGCCGCCGATGCCCATCCCCAATCTGCCGCCTGGCTTTGATTTCACCGATCCCGATATCTATAAGGAACGGCTGCCCGTCGACGAACTCGCTGAACTGCGTCGGACAGCGCCGATCTGGTGGTGCGAACAACCGATCGGCAAGGGCGGTTTCAACGATGGCGGCTTCTGGGTGGTGACCAAACACAAGGATGTGCGGGAGGTGTCGCTGCGCAGCGAGGTGTTCTCCAGTTACCAGAACACAGCTTTGCCGCGATACAAGGACGACGCGAGTCGCGAGCAGATTGAGGTCGGCCGGATGGCGATGCTCAACATGGACGCGCCGCACCACACCCGGCTTCGCAAAATCATCTCGCGTGGCTTCACCCCGCGGGCAATCGAACTGCTGCGCGACGAACTCAGCGCGCGCGCACAAACGATCGCCGAGGCCGCTGCAGATGAGGGCTCAGGCGATTTCGTGGAGCAAGTGTCGTGCGAGTTGCCATTGCAGGCCATCGCAAGTCTGCTCGGGGTGCCGCAGGAGGACCGCACCAAACTGTTCCATTGGTCCAACGAGATGATCGGCGAGCAGGATCCCGAGTTCTCTCAGATGAACGCGCTCGGTGCTGCCATCGAAGTCGTCAGTTACGCAATGCAATTGGCTGAGCGCAAGTCCGGTGAACCCGGTGATGACATTGTCACCACGTTGTTGAGTGCGGACATCGACGGGCAGAAACTGTCCCACGACGAGTTCGGCTTCTTTGTGGTGATGCTTGCGGTGGCCGGCAACGAAACCTCGCGCAATGCCATCACGCACGGGATGATCGCATTCACCGAGTTCCCCGAGCAGTGGCAGCTGTTCAGAAGAGAACGGCCGACCACCGCCGCCGACGAGATCGTCCGCTGGTCTACGCCTGTGACCGCCTTCCAGCGCACCGCATTGAAAGACACCGAATTGGCAGGCACAAAGATCAAGGAAGGGCAGCGGGTCGTGATGTTCTACCGCTCGGCCAACTTCGACGAGGACATCTTCAAGGATCCGTTCAAATTCGACATCACGCGAAATCCGAACCCGCACCTCGGTTTTGGCGGGCCCGGCGCGCACTACTGCTTGGGCGCCAACCTCGCAAAGCTGACCATCGACCTGATGTTCGGAGCCATCGCCGATCACATGCCGAACCTCAAGCCAATCCGAACAGCAGAACGCTTACGGTCGGGGTTCTTCAACGGCATCACGCACTGGCAGGTCGACTATTGCGCCACCGATGCTGAACGCGCTCAGCGGGTACAAGCCCTTCGGTACCCCACGCTCATCGGGTGAAGACACACCCCGACAATGGCAGCCGACCAGAACAGCGTTGCGAGTACCGGGGTCAGCACTGGACCGCCAAGTGACAGCCCTGCCATCGCATCAATGGCATAACTGAGTGGCTGATGTTGGACCAGGGGCTGAAGCCAGCTCGGATATTGAGATAGCGGAACGAACCCAGTGGAGAAGAAGAACAGCAGAGCCACCACGATGCCGGTCGACTCGGCCAGCACGGTGTTGGTCATGTACAAGGCCAGCGTGGTGACGAGAAAAGCGAACGCTACTCCGAAGACAACGGGAATCGCGAACCACGCCGCTGCTGCGGCAATCCCTTGCCTGAACCGGAAACCCAGCACCAAACCCGTACTCATGACCAGCACTGTGGTGGCGAGAATCCGGATCACCTCGGCCGCGAGCCGCGAGAGTAGATCCGAAGCACGGTGTATCGGTAGCACCCAGAACCGACCGAGCAACCCTTCGTCACGCTCGTGCATGAGGCAGATCCCGCTCGCGGTCGAGCCGAAAACGGCACCTACGAGGGCAGCCATCGGGACGCTGCCATATAGCGCGCTATGGCCGCTGACCGCCGAAACAAGCTTTCCGAAAACAAGATTGATCGATGCGAGGAACATCGGAGGCAGAATCAGAGCCTGCAGGAGCGTTTGGATGTCGTGGCTCCAGCGAGTCAATAGCCTTCGCGTCTGAATCCAGGTATGCAATACGAGAAGTCGAGCGGAGTTCTCGGATGGACTGCGATCGAGATGCGGTCGTACGTTATCGAACAACCGCACCCGGCCCGGCTCGCACACCTGCTGCGCGACGGCGTTCATCGCCGCCGCCACAGAACGAAGGCGTACAACGGCACCGTGACGGCCAACATTGCGGCCAACCAAACCAGCGCAGGCGCGGTTACCGACCACGTCGGCCACGGCACGGAATTCGTGGCATCCCCGGCTAACGCACGCAACGCGTAGATGAACTGCGAATAGAACTGATTGCGGACGAACCCCTGCAGCCAGACCGGAAACTGCTCCGGCGGAAGGATTCCCACTGACAACATCCCGAGAATCAACTGCGGAAGCAGAAGAATGTGAGTCGTCGCCTCGGGATTCTTGGACACGGTGCCGATGAGGTCACCCACAAACGACAGCACGATTCCGATGAGCAGCACCAAAACGCAGAAGCTGACGGTGTAGATGCCACTTCGGTAGAACCGAAAGCCGATCACGTAGCCGCACAGCAGAGCAGTCCCCAACGCTGCTGCGCATCTGTAGAAATTCCCAGACATGCGTGCGGCCAAGGGCGCCATCGGGACGATGGGCATGGCGCGAAATCGCAGATTGATGCCATGGACGGAGTCGGTCGCAGACCTCAGTGCCGCGGACATCGCGGCGAAAAACACGGTCTGCAGCGCAATCATCGGCATCATGTACTGCGCATAGCTGCCGGGTACGACGGTAGTCATGATCTGCTTGAGCGGCAGATACAGACTCGCGGTGAACACTGCGGACAGCGACAACGCGATGAGGAGCTCTCCACTTTTCAGCGTCGGTGCGATCACTCGGATGGTGAGCACCCACCATTGTTGGAGTGGCACCGGCTTCGGCCGGGCCATGGTCCAGGTGCTCATCACGTCACCCCTGCGGTCGGCCGCTTAGCCTCGCGAGTCGTGGTTTCCCTTGTCAGAGCGAAGAACACGTCGTCGAGCGACGGCCGACGCAGTGCGACGTCGGCGAACCTGATACCTGCCGCATCGAGTCGGCGCAGAACCTCTGCGACCGTGGCGACGCCGTCCGGTGCAGAGAACGCGATACGATCCGAAGCAATCGTCAGCGCCGACCTGACGTCGTCGAGCATCAGCGTGTCAAGCGCGTCAGCGATGGCCGAGAGCTCGCGCGGATCCTGCGGGACGATCTCGCACGAACCACTTCCAGTTCGGCGCTTGAGTTCGTCGGCAGTCCCTTCGGCAATGATCGTGCCGCGGTCGATCACGATGATGCGATCGCTCAGCGCGTCAGCCTCTTCCAGATACTGCGTCGTCAACACGGTGGTGATTCCGGCGGTCTTGAACTGTCCGACGAGGTCCCAAATGCTCTGTCTACTCCTGGGATCGAGTCCGGTAGTCGGCTCGTCGAGGAACGCCACCTCAGGGCGCACCATCAGACCGCACGCGATGTCGATTCGCCGCCGCATTCCGCTCGAATAGGTATCCACGCGACGATCGGCGGCGTCATCGAGTTCGAAATCGTGAATCAGCGCCTTTGCGCGGGTGCGGGACTCGGCCTTGGTCAGCCCTTGAAGCCGGCCGATCATCACCAGGTTCTGTCGTCCGGTCAGCATGTTGTCCAAGGCGACCTGCTGACTGGTCAGCATGATCGATCGGCGCACTTTCGCCGCTTGGGAGACCACGTCATGGCCGGCGACCCACGCTTGTCCCCGATCCGGCCGCGTCAGTGTCGACAATATGTGCACCATCGTCGTCTTGCCCGCCCCGTTCGGACCGAGCAGACCGATCACCTCGCCACGGCCCACTTCGAAACTGATGTCGTGCAACGCATGAACGTCGCCGAAGGACTTGCCGACTCCGCTGACGGTCACACTTTTATCGGAAGTAGACATCGGCACCCCTCCTGGTCGCATTGCTCACAGACCGACGGCGAGTTCAAGGTCTTTCAGAGCGGTTTCGATATGACCCGTGAAGCACTGTGGGTCGGGGACGGCCGCGATGGATGCGGCGATTCCGAAATCCAGATCGTCGGCCCTGCTGAACAACCCGAAGTTGAGTACTTGTCCCCTCAGCGTCGGCGCCAACGGGTACATGCCTTCGACACGAGCACCGCCCCAGTACAACGGCTCGCTCCTGCCGCGCACGTGGGTAATGGTCAGGTTGAACACGGGCGGTATCTTGGCCGCCAGTCCCCTCCCCCCGCTTATCGGCGCGCAGATCAACCCTGCGAGCTCAATCGCCAACTGCTGGGGCATCTCTCGGATGATCTGTACGTTGCGTTGCATCGACGCGTGGATGGCTTCCAGCCGTTTCGCCGGGTCGTCGACATCTGTGGCGAGGTTGCACACTGCGGCGCCGAGGACGTTGGCGCGCCGGTCGTCCTCTTCACCGCGCAGGTTCACCGGTGCCATCGCGACAAGGGGAGCGTCGGGAAGTTCGTTGCGCTCGAGGAGATACGCACGCAATGCGCCTGCGCACATGGCCAGCGCGACGTCGTTGACAGTCACCCCGGCCGCCTTGCCGACAGCCCCGATGCGCTCCAGTGGCCAAGACTGCGTTGCGCATCGCCGTGGACCTCCTGGAGCAACGTTGAAGATGGTTCGCGGGGCCCGCATCGCAGGGATCAACTCCCTTTCGCGCAGCGCGGACAGCATCAACTTCAGTGAACGCTTAACGCCGACAGCAGGTTTCGCAGCCGCGGCAGATCCTTGCGGTGGCACCGGCGCCTCAGGCCGCGGCGTCCACCCCACCCGTATCCGGCGGTCATTCGGGTCGGTGGTCATGTGCTCCTGCAAGGTCTTCGCCCCCGACACCCCGTCAGTCATCGCGTGATGGGCCTTCAGATACAGCGCGAAGCGCCCGTCGTTCAGACCGTCGATCACATGGCATTCCCACAACGGCCGAGTCCGATCGAGCAACCGGCTGTGCAGGTCGTCGACCACGCCGAAGAGCTCATTGGTGCCTCCCGGCGCCGGCAATGAGGTGTACCGAACGTGGTAATCGATGTCCGCGCGATCGGCATAGGTCCAGCGCATCCGCGAGGTACCCCGGCGCGTCTTCACCGGATGTCCGGAATAGGCAGGGCTGACGTCGCTGAATGAGCGCAGGGTCTCGTAGAGTCGCCGGGCGAAGTCGGGTTCGGCGTCCTCCGGCGGCCTGAACATTTCGAGCATCCCGAGGTGCATTGGATGTTCTTTGGACTCCAGCAGCAACAAAACTACTGCTTCGGGAGGCGCGAATTTCCCCATCTCGGTGTCCTGTGTTCTTGGAGGACCCCAATCCGCCACGATCAGCCGCAAGCGGCCCCCCGGCCTGACTGCGTGGGAAGGATGCTACTCACCGTCTTGGTCATCGCATTGCAATTCCGGCAAATTTTAACGCAATCGTCAGGACTCGGGCAGGGCAACTTTGATGGATGTAATTGAAGTCGCCCTGACGACTCAGATTGCGGACCCGGCCGGCAGCTTGAACGTGACGGACACAAGCTTGCTTGGCTCGTTCTCCCCGATAACTCGGCACCCGCACCACTAAACAGCTGACACACCTCCGTGTGTCGGCCTGACCGGTGATTATGTGCGCGTGACTCTATGGATACGCGGCGGCAACTGATGCGGCCACCGCCGTACGAGGGTTCTGGGTGGTACGAAGACGACGGACGAGACCGGACTTGTGTCCCGTATCGGAACGAGACCCTCGCCATCAGCGGCAATCGACGCCTAAGCACGGCGCGCGAGATCCTCACCTGAGGGTGATCAGGAGTGGCGCTACGGGGTTTCCGGTCAGCATCAGCCGAGCGACGATCTACCGCAACTTGGCGCTGGTGCCACCTGAATCAGGCGGCAACAAAACCAAAACTCTGTGGTCGGCGCCGGTCGGTCACGGCGAACGCATTCTTCGACGCATCCCACCGCACGAGCTGTATTGATGCCAAAACCCCGCCTATTGCAACGTACTGGAAGGGATTGCGCAGTGCCGATCTCAATCGTAGGTCGCTAACCAATTGTCACGCGGATGATGCGAACATCCTCGATTGACACGTCGAGCACGGTAGCGATGAAATCGCGTGCCATGTAATCGATCTCGCCTTCGTACCGGGCCTGTGTCGTGTCACTGAGATTGATCGAACCATCCGGGGCGACATACCCCGCAAGGCCTGGGACGGTGATCATCAGCCAGCGGCCATCGCGGGTGACTTCGACATCGAATATGGCCATGCGCTGCTCCACACCATGACTCCGCCCAACGGCGAAGTGAGTGAGAGTACTCCACTCTTCCGGCCGTAAACATGCGGCGCCGGGGCGGTCCGCTGCCGGGCGAGCAGGCCAGAACTTCAGATCTTGTCTGACTTTGCCAGGTTGCAGCGGCGGCATAAGAGTTGGATGTTCCCCACCGTGTCGGCACCGCCTCGGGATCGCGGGATTACGTGGTCGAATTCGAGGTAATCGGTCGCGTCGCACTGAACACAGCGGCCATGGTCTCGCTGCCACACTTCCGTCTTGACGTGTTGTGGAATCGGCGTGCGCCGCCCACTGCCGGGCAGAATCGTCCGACGGTCGATCCGTAACGTCGTGTCGATGACCGCTGCTGCCCATTCAGCGTCCTGCACGATGTAATCGCCGCTCATAGTGTTCGAGGTAGCTTCAAGCGTTAGGTAGTGCCGATTCGCGTGAAAGACGTTCAGCAGCTTGCTCAGTGCCATCTCGCTGCCACGCTGCCAGCCAATGAACCGAACCTTTCGATTGGTCACAACCAACTGCCCCGAGATGTCCTGGACGCCGGACTTCAGGTAGCGCAGTCGCCTCGCGGTGACGTTTAGGTAACAGTGTTCGTCTGTGGGCAGATGGAGGCCCTCGGCCGATGCACGAGGCAGGTTGCCGGCGCATACCGATGACAGCATGAACTTGCGGTACAAATCGGTGTCTATCTGGTGCGCCAGCTCTGGCGCCGGTTTCAGTACCGCGGCAGCCCGGCGGAAGTGCGACAACTCTTCCTCCGTGACTACGCCGTCACTCGCGGCGAAGACTGCGTACCGTCGGAGCCATTCGCTTGTGATATCGAGTATGGCTACACGGGAGTCGTCTGCAGTCAGCCCAACGGTCTCCCGCCATCGTTCAAGTTCTGCCCATTCAGGGCCTAAGGGACCTGCAACGCCGAGGACGCGACCTGCGGCGTGAGCGTATTGCCTTTTGAGTTCGTCGATTGTGGTCTTGCATTGCGCGCAGTGCCGGCGGCGAAGCTTGACCGCACCACCGCACCGTTCACAGGTCGAAGCCACGCCGGTGATATTAACTAGTGCGGCAGACAGCCATGACCCCGTCGTAGCACAGCGCCCAGAGACCCTAGACCGTTCGGCGTGCCGCCTTCCCATGTGAATACTCCGAGAATCCTGCGGCCATCGACGACTGCACGGTTCCAAGAACATCCCAAGGCATCCGCCGCATTCTCTACGTGACCGGCCAACAGGCCGCACTCACGGATGAACGGATCGGAGCGCTGATCACCATGCTGGACGTCGACGACCTCCACCAGGCCGTCAAGGGCGTTCGCTACACCGAGCGGACCGTGACGACCCACGATGGCGTTGCACTTGCGGTGCGCGAGTATGGATCACGCACTTCGGCCGACCACACCGTCGTCCTGCTTCACGGATTGTGCCTCGACCAAACCTCGTGGGATGTCGCGCTTCGTCCGCTGCTGCGCCGCTGGGGCCGCAAGGTTCGGGTCATCACCTACGATCACCGCGGCCACGGACGGTCCGGCCACGCCCCGATCCGCACCTACCGGATCGACCAGGCCGCGTCCGACCTCGCCGACGTGCTGGCGGCCCTGGATGTCACCGGCCCGCTCACGCTGGCCGGCCACTCGATGGGCGGCATGATCGCGCTGACCTACCTCAGCCGGCCGGCTTCCCAGCGACCCGCAGACCCTGTTGGACTGGTGCTGGTCGCCACCGCAGCGGGCAAGCTGACCGAGCGCGGGATGGGCCGCCTGCTGGCGACCCCGGCGGTGCGAATGCTCTGCGGCCTGGCACATCACGTTCGGCTGGATGCGGCCGAGCGGGTGATCCGAGCGGTAGCTCCGGCGGTGTGCGCGGCAGTCGCTCGCGCGGGTGATTTCGGCGACGACGAACGCACGACGTTCCTGTCGACGTCGGCGCGGGTGATCGGCCGCACCTCGTTGACCACCGCGGCGGGCTTTCTGACCAGCATGCGGGACTACGACGTGTACGGCGCGCTGGGTGCCATCTGCGCCCAAACCACCGTCATCAGTGGCGAACTCGACGTCATGACCCCGCCGTCGCACGCCTACGACATGGCCGAAGCCATTCCCGGTGCGACGCACTCCCACGTGGCCGCCGCCGGGCACATGCTGCTCCACGAGGCCCCCGACGTCGTCAACGCCGCCATCGCCGACGCGATCACGACGGAGTCGATCCTGGGTGCCGATCGAGACCTGGACGATCTCGACTCAGCTGCGGTTGCGGCGTTCGGCCTCGGCTCCACGGTGCGCGCGGCTTAACTACCTCCGAAGAACTGTGCGCCGAAGAAGTTGAAGCACGCGGGTCCGTCGCAGTTGCCCTGGTTTGGGCCTGGGAAGATCGCGACGTTGATGATGCCCGTGTTGTTGCCCGCGTTGTCGGTGTTGTCCGGCACGATCACGAAGTTGAAGACACCCGAGTTGTTGCCAGAACCGTCGCTGTCATCGCCGACCAACGCGTAGTTGGTGGCAAAGCCTGGGAACAAACGGTTGTTCGTGTTGTTACCCGAACCGTCGCTCCGATTACCGACGAACACCATGTTGTTTCCGAAGCTGCCGACACCGATGACGCTGTTGTTTCCGGACCCGTCACTGTTTCTACTGATCAATGCCATGTTGTTGGCGACGTTGAAGGCGCCGACAACGAGGTTGTTGCCTGAGCCCTGGTTGCCGTTCTCCATCAGCACCATGTTGTTACCGAAGCTGAACGCGCTGGCGACGATGTTGCTGCCCGATGGCTCCAAATCCACAAAGGGCGGAAGTGGCGTCAAGCCGAAGCGGCCGTTGCGATCTCCCATGAACACGAAGTTGCTGCCCCAGCTGCCCGGCAGTAGCACGAGGTTGTTGCCCGCCAGCTGATTGTCGTCGCCGATGAAGGCCCAGTTGGTACCCGTGCTGCCCGGGACCAGTAATTGGTTGCCGGACAAGAAGTTTCGGTCCCCGGCAGTGACGACCTGAAGGCCGGTACCGACGTTATTGGCGGTCAGCAGATTGTTGTCGCCGATGAACGCGAAGTTGAGCCCGCCCACGTCCAGGCCGGATAACAGGTTGCCCCCGCCCTGGTTGCCGAAGCCCGGTCCCGCGTTGGCCAACGCATTGCCGAAGCCGGTCAGCGCCCCGACAAGATCGGGCGGTGCGGGATTCGCGGGCGCAGCCGCTGTGGGGCCAACGCCTGCGGGTCCGGTGGCAGCGGCGGCCTTCGGCTGCACCGCCGCCGTTCGCGGGGTTTCCGATGCCGCGCGGGACGACGTCAACGCGCCGCCCGACGAGGACACCGAACTCTTCGGCATGTTCGACATCAAGTCTGTGCCGGCTTTGGTCAGATCTTTGGTGCTGCGTTGAAGCGAGCCGCCGAAGTCATTGAGTGACTTCTGAACTGAGCCGATGGCGTGCTGTACCGCGTCGCTCACGCTGTTGTTGGTGGCCCCGCCGCCGCTGTTGGCGCCGCCCGCACCTCCGTCGGCATGCGCGACGGGTGACGCCCACCCCGCGAGCAACGATGCGGTGGCCGCAGCGACGAGAAGAGCCCGTCGGCCTCCGTTGTGACGTGTGTTGGTGTGCTTGCCCACGATCGAACCCCCACCTGAATCGGGCCGCATCCCCCCGGATACAGCTAATCTCCCGACCACCATCAAGTGTGTCACAAAAGTTCGCGGGTATCGATGGCAGATCGTTTCCGGTTGCCGCTCGGCGGCGAGGGCGACGCGCTCGATCGATGCCCACTATCCACATCGCGAAATATCTTGCTATATCAGGCTTATCAACTTGTTGATCAAGCAATGTCCACCGTCCGGTATTGCGACCCGTGACCACGGGTCCACGGGGTCGTCCGCCGTCCGCCTGACGTTTGCTACAGCAACAAAACGTTTCGATACGTGCAAATTTGGCAACCATATCCAGACGACCGAGGGCCGGCTTGCCTCTCGGTGATCGACTTTGCCCAGAAACCGGTGGGGGCGACGGGATGATATCGCGGCACGGGATGCGAACTTCCCTGTCGCGAGCGGCTGCGATCACCACGGCTGCGATGTTGGCGGTCGCGGGCTGCGCCGAAACCAGCCCGACAATCAGCCATGCCGACCTGACCAAACTCGACGTGGGCAACTACTCGGCCCAGCTGCGGAACGTACGCAATGAGCCGTCCCTGCCGCAGGGCACCATGCTGGAGGGCATTCGGATGTCCGACGGGGTCGCGGATAGTTCGCAATTCGATTCGCTGCTGCTGTATCTGTGGCAGGCCGACCCGGTTCCGGATACGGCCAGCCTGGTCCAGCTGCTTGGCGAGGGGGGCAGGCAGGTGCTCGACCAATACGGCTGGGTGGCCGGCTATCGCGCCGGCTACGCCGATCGACCACAGCTGGAAAACCGAACCGCGCCGTCGGTGTTCATCGGCATCTCGATCCTGCTCCTCCGGTTTCCCGATGACGCGTCCGCACGAGGGGCGGCCTCGGCGCTGGAACCGATCAGCTGGAAAGACTTCGGCAAAACCGTTCCCCTGCCACTGCCCAAGCACCCTGAGGTAGTTGCGCGGTACACGCCGGGAACTGGGGCGCTGATAGCCGACGCGGCAGTCGGACCGTTTGTCGTGCACCTGATCCTCGAGGCGCCGCCGAATGGGATAGAGACCCATGTGGGCAGCCTCGATCCGGTCTTGGACGCCGAACACGGTCTGCTGCGCGATTTCAAGCCGACGCCGGTTTCAGACATTGCTGCGCTGCCTGTCGATCCCGACGGCCTGCTGGCTCGCATGGTCACCACCGACCCGGTGAATCAGCCACCGGTGACGGGCACATTCGCCGTCTACGGCGCCACCGGCGGACTGCGCGACCAGCCGCCGAAATTCCGCAAGGACGGGCTCTACGAGAAGTGGGGGGTGGACCGAATCGGCGTCACGGCCGAGCAGCACCTCTACCGACTCCGCGATCACCAGGCCGCCATGGACATGATGGAGGCCTTCATCGCCGACTCGTCTGGACGCGAGCACGAAATCGAGGCCGACAAGAACGTCCCCGACGAACACTGCTTTGAGACTGCGCAGCCACCGCCGAATGCTCCTGCGTTCGCCTGCCGGATCGTCTTCGACCGTTTCTACACACTCGTGCGCGGCGATACCGCGATCAGCGCCATGCAGAAAGCGGCCGCCCAATACAAGCTGTTGGCCGAAAACCCCTGACTCCTAAGACACCGGCAGAGCCCGGGCAGGCCATGATGGATGCCATGGAGTCGACCCGCGTGGACAAATGGTTGTGGGCGGTCCGGCTGACGAAGACCCGGACCGATGCCGCCGCGGCGTGCCGAGGTGGACACGTGCGTGTCAACGACCGTCCCGCAAAGCCCGCCACCGCGTTGTGTCCCGGCGACAGGGTGCACGCCCGGATCGGGGACAGAACGCGCGTCGTCGAGGTGACCAGGGTGATCCAGAAGCGGGTCGGGGCCTCCGACGCCGTGACGTGCTACCTCGACCGCTCGCCCGCCGCGCCCGCGACGCCGTATGTGCCTGTGGCCGTTCGTGATCGGGGCGCAGGCAGGCCGACGAAGCGAGACCGCAGGCTGCTCGACAAGCGGCGAGCGAGCCAACGCTGATGGCGAGACTGCTCGAGAACAAGGTTGTCATCGTTGCGGGCCTCGGCGGCATCGGCAACGGCCTCGCGCGTCGCTATGCCGACGAGGGCGCACTGCTGGTGATCGGCGACCTCGACGCCGAATTGGCGGCGCGGGTCGCCACCGACATCGACCCGTCGGGTGAGCGCGTACGTGGAGTGGCGCTCGACGGTGCCGACGAGAACTCCGTCATCTCGACGGTCAAACTCGCCGTCGACGGCTTTGGCCGCCTTGACGGCATCCACGTCAACTTCACCAACGCCGCCGACGCATACGAGCCAGGCGGCGTCGTCGAATTGCCCCTCGAGGCGTTCGACGAAGTAATGCGCGTCAACACCCGCGGGTTCGTGATCTGTGCCAAGCACGCGATACCCCCGATGATCGAAAGCGGGGGCGGCTCAATAGTGTTCACCGCTTCCATCGATGCCTACAACGGCGCAGGAACCCGCGTGTCCTATGCGATGAGCAAGGCCGCCGAACTTGCGCTGATGCGCCACATCGCACGTCGGTACGGCCCGAAGGGTATCCGCGCCAATGCCATTGCGCCAGGGCTGATCTGGCACTACAAATTCGACGAGCAGTGGATGCCGGAAGGCGTCGTCGAGCAGACTCGCGCACGGCAAATGATCAAGTCGCGCTTCGGAAAACCGGACGACGTCGCCGCTTTGGGCGCGCTGTTGCTATCTGATGACGGCAGCTTCATCACCGCACAGACGATCAGTGTCGACGGTGGAGTCACCTTCCGGCCCTGAGCGCAATGTCGTGACATCGCGTCCGACGCGCCCTGCGCAACGCCTTAGCCATCGCTGCTGCCGACTCCGGTGTGCTGGTGATCCTCCAGTCGAATTCCTTGGCGTGCTCGAACCAGACGAAACCGGCGACGTCCCTCTGTTCGGCGACGAAGTCGACGAAGCGGGCGATCCATTTCGCCTTGCGGCCACCACTTTCACTGCAGCCCACTTCGGCGACGAGGATCGGCTTGTCCGAACTGATCGCACGTAATTCACACAGCACATCACCGAAGAGTTCTTCCGGCTCGGTCCATCGGCTCATGGGAAGGCTTGTGCCCCAGTTGTATCCGTCGACGCCGAGTACGTCCACGTAGTCGTCACCGGGATACCACGCCGGTAGCGCACCGACGCCTGCCGCGGTCGGACACCACACCCACCTGACGTTGTCAGCGCCGCGGCTGGAGAACACGTCGTGGATGTGCTGCCACACCTCGACATACGTGGCAGGCGACGTCCCGCACGCGGGCGACCATGGATACCAGTCGCCGTTGAATTCGTGCGCGAGTCGCAGATGCACCGCCGATCCCCAGTCCCTGATCTCGTCGGCCCACCGGCACAGGTATTGATCGAGGGCACCCGAGACGATCGACCTGACGACTGCAGGCGACCGATCGTCGGTCCAGCACCAGGGCTCCCAGGTGACGATCGGATCGGCACCGCAGTAGGCCGCGACTGCTATCGCCGCGATCGGCGGGCTGGCGAAGAAGTCCTCGAACGCCATCACCATCTCGGCGCGGCGGCCCACCGCGTCGGCGACGGCCTGCAGTTCCCGCGCGGCAAGCAGGCCGCCCGGCGTGCTCAGACCGAACTTCAGCGGCGCTCCGACCGCGGTGCGAGGCGCACAAGTCACCGTCGTGGTCCCGTTCACTGGCGCCCCCAAGCTGCCGAAAAACGCTCGATGCCACGTAGCATAAATTGACGTATACGTCAGTGCTAGCAAATTCGCCGACTCGGGCGGCTCAGCGGTAGTAGGTTTCCCCGCCGGTCGGGTAGCCACCGCCAGTGGTCGTCACGTGGACGTGGTCGAAGTGGCCGTATCCGCCGCGCTGCGCCCCGCCTGGCGTGTAGTAGACACCGCGCCAGATCGCATCCTGGATGCCGAACACGGCCGCGTTCTGCAGCACGTACTCCACGATCTGGTTGCCCAGCGCGATGCCCGCATCACTGCTCGGGTTGGGGATCATCACGTCGAGCGCCAGTCCGTCCGGATGCCACCGCAGCGCATCCGGGCGAACGCCACCGATCTCGTGGATCTCGGGGAACTCCTCGCTGATGTGACGCGCAGTCAAGATCGTCCTGACCTGCAGCCCTCTCTCGGGGGCCACCCCCGGCGGCAGCGCGCGGTCGACGACCCGATATCGCGAGGCCGAAACCAACTGAGCAGCAACAGGATTCGCGTCCGAATGCGCACCTGCCGGTTCCACCAACGGCGCCGCAGGCGGTGCCGCGATGATCTCGGCGCAGCACGGAGGCGCTGTCTCGGCCGCAGGCGCAACGTGGGGCGCGGCGGGCTTGGCTACGGGTTCGGCCGCGAACGGATGCATATCCGCTCCGAGGGCGAAGAACATGGCGGCCGGGGCGATGAACGCAGCCAGCGCAACAGGCGGCTTACGCCGCTCCCTGGCTAATGAGTGCCGGCCCACGGCAAGCACCATACGAAAAAACAGGGCCAAATGTCACGAAGTTGTCACGACGGGATCACAGAATGGGGTTCGCGGCACCCGCCCCGCGAACCACAACCACTGCTATACCCGCAGCTCAACGGCGTTTAAGCGGCCGAGATCACCCGCCGAACATTTGTGAAGCCGACGGTCGATCACGGGATCGGTAATGGGCCGCCCCCGCCCTCGGACTCCTGCAGTCCGATGCACTGGCCGGTGTTGGCGCCGGTGCAGGGAATGCCGTCCACCTGCGGCAGGGCCGGGTTGCCCGGGATCGCCTCCGGCGCGGCTTGTTCGCCGCCCGTGACGCAGGCGCCGCTCGTCGGCTCCAGGATGGACCCAGCGGGGCATTCCGCGACCAGGCTCGGTGCAGTCAGGGCCGGCGCGACCGCAATGACCGCCGGAGCTGCCGCAATGGCGAGTGCAAACCCACCTATCGAAATTGCTCGCCGCGATGAACGTTTAACAGTCATCGTCGCCCCCTTTCACGGAGTTATTAACGCAAGCGAAATTAACTGTAGACAGCACCTGAACTCGTTGCGGGCCGAATTGGCAGACCCAACCGGGAGTAAGCTGCTGATGCTGCTGACAGCAACAATTCGCACTGCCGCAGTAGGGGTGGGCCGCGATGAGCGAGACTTCCGATCCGCGCGAGCACGAGCTGACCGTCGAACTGCGCGACATCGTGCGCGAGTACACCGTCGGCGGTCAATCGGTCCGGGCCCTCGACGGCATCAGCTTGCGCCTGTGCGGCGGGCAGTTCGTCTCCATCGTCGGGCCATCTGGCGCGGGCAAGAGCACGCTGCTGCATTTGCTCGGCGCGCTCGACTCCCCCGATTCCGGGTCGATCACATTCGACGGCGAAGAGATCGGCCGTCTCAGCGACGCGCAGCAGTCCGAGTTCCGACACCACCGGGTCGGCTTCATCTTCCAGTTTTTCAACCTGCTGCCGACGCTGTCGGCGTGGGAGAACGTCGCAGTTCCCAAGCTCCTCGACGGCGTGCGACTGGGCAGAGTCAAGGCCGACGCGGTTCGACTGCTCGACAGAGTCGGGCTGGGCAACCGCACCCAACACCGACCGTCGGAGCTGTCCGGCGGTCAGATGCAACGCGTCGCGGTGGCGCGCGCACTGATGATGGACCCGCCGCTGATCCTGGCCGACGAACCGACCGGAAATCTCGATACCGCAACGGGCGCTTCGATCTTGGCGCTGCTCGCCGAAGTGGCTCACGAAGACGGCCGTCGCCGCCTCGTGGTGATGGTGACTCACAATTCCGATGCCGCCGCCGCGACGGATCGGGTGATCACGCTGCAGGACGGTCGGCTCGGCTCCGACGAGATGTCGGTGGTCTCGGGGTGAGAACCGGTTCCGCGATCGCTGCCGCGGCCAGCCGCCTGCGGCTGTTCAGCCTGCGAGAGCTCGCTGTGCATCGGCGGCGCACGATCGCATCGATCGCCGTAATGGCAGTGTCTGCAATGTATTTGGTGGCGGTGTTCGGCATCTTCGGATCGATCACCGGCTCGGTCAACCGGCTGGCCGACGGCATCGCTGGTATCGCCGCGCTCGAGGTCTCCGGCATCACCGACGCGGGCTTTCCCGAAACGATCACCGCCGACGTGGCCGCGGTGCCCGGAGTTGCCGTCGCGGCGCCGATGATCCGGATGTCCGCACCGACGGCGACGGGCCAGGTTCTGCTGTTCGGGGCCGACAAGAGCAGTGCGGATTTGAGTGGTGTCCTGAAAGACGCTGTCTCACAACCGGTCCAACAGCTCTCGCAGACGCCGGATGGTGTGCAGGTCGGCCCGTCCGTCGGCCGCAAGAAGGGCGACAGGTTCCAGGTCGGCTCAGGCCAGGTCACGGTCATCGACGTGCTGACCGGCGAGCAACTCACCGACCTCAACGGTGGGCACTACGTGCTCGCCCCACTTGCGTTGGCGCAGAACGTCACAGGCAGGCAAGGTCAACTCGACTCGATCCTGATCACCACGAAGCCGGGCACCGACCCCGCAACGGTCCGTGCGGCCGTCACCAAAGCCGTCAACGGCCGCGCCATCGTCGCTCCCCCGAGCATGCGGGCCGCACGCGCAGGCGACGGTGTGAAGATGATGAACTACATGGCCCTGATGGGCGCCGTCGTCGCATTGATCGTCGGCGCGTTCCTCGTCTACACGACCATGACGATGGCGATCACCCAACGCAGGCCGGTCATCTCGATGCTGCGTGCGATCGGTGGCAGGCGCGCCACCATTGTCCGGGACATGCTCGCGGAGGCAGCCATTCTCGGCGCGATGGGCGGTGCCATCGGATCTGGTATCGGAATACTGCTGGGCCGCATCACGATTGGCCGCCTGCCTCCGGCGATGACTCAGGGCCTCGAGGCGCGCATCGAATACTGGCTGCCCGGCTACGCGATACCGATAGCCCTGGCGACAACGGTGATCACCAGCGTGCTGGCATCGGCGATGGCCGCGCGGCAGGTGTACAAGGTGTCGCCGATCGAGGCGCTGGCACCCGTCGGCGTCTCGGTGGCAGACCGCGTGCCCCGATGGTTACGCATCGCGATCGGCCTCGGCGCCGTCGCCGTGTTCGCCGTGTCGATCCTGACGGTCCTCGGTCGAACCGGCACCATCGCCGTCGTCGCGATGTCCGCGTTGTTCTGCGCCGAGATCGCCCTCGGCTTCGCGCTCGCCGGGCCCATCGTCAAGGCCAGCGCAGCCACCGCCCGGGTCTTCGGCTCGGCAGGCGCGCTGGCCGCTGCGACCATCGAGCGTTCGCCGCGCCGTGTCTGGGCCACCGTGATGACCGTGCTCATCGCCGTGGTCACCACCGTCGTCATCACCGGCACGAACTCGGACATGATCCGGTCGGCCCGCGGGATCTTCGAGCACGTCGCGGACGTCGACGTCTGGGTGAGCGCCGACTCGCCCGACAGGTTCGCCACCGATCCACTGCCGCAAGGCCTTTCGGAGAAAGTCGGCGCGGTTCCCGGCGTGCATAGGGTCACTCAGGGTGCGTTCGCGTTCGCCGACCTCGGCGGCACCCGCGTGATGCTCGACGGGTTCGCCGCAGGCACCGCCGATGCGCTCTACCACGCGCTCGACACCCGGGTCCGCGACGACGTCCTCGCAGGCCGCGGTGTGGTGCTCACCCAGAACCTCGGCAAGTCCCTGCGCGTCAAGGCAGGCGACACAGTGCGGATGCAGACGCCACACGGACCGCAGCAGGTGACCGTGCTGGCGCTGGTGCCGTACTTCTCGACGGTCATCGGCACCGTCGGAATGAACCTCGATCAGCTGCGGGAGTGGTTCGACCGCCCGGCGTCGACCACGCTTCAGGTCACTGCCGCCGAAGGTGCAGACCCCAAGCGCGTCCTGCACGACGTACGCCGCGTCGTGCCCGCCCCGAACTACGTTTACGACGGAGCAGCGGCGCTGTCGGGCATCGAGGCGCCGATGCAGCAGAGCATGTTCATCGCCAACGCGGTGTGGATCATCGTCGTATTCGTCGCTGCCATTGCGCTTCTCAACACGTTGACGCTCTCGGTGCTCGAGCGGCGGCGCGAAATCGGTGTGCTGCGCGCGATGGGTTCCAGTCGCCGGTTCATCCTCGCGATGGTGCTCGCCGAGGCCGCAAGCATCGGCGTCGTCGGCGGGGTGTTGGGGCTGCTGTTCGGCCTGACGGATCAGTGGCTCTACAGCCTCGTCAGCGAGGACATCATGAACTTCACCGTCGACTTCCGGCCAAGCCCGATGGCCCTCGCGTTCACCGTCGGCGCGATCGCGATCAGCCTGCTCGGCGCGCTGCCGCCCGCGCGAAGGGCCGCGCGGCTCAACATCATCGAAGCTGTCAGCGTCGAATAACCGTCAGAACCCGGCGCGCACCAGCGCGGTGAACAGTTCGGCGAACGGATCCTCGACCGGAATCGCGACCGAGAAATTCAAGAACGGGCTCATGAACGTGTTCACGGTGTGCCCCGCGACCCCGGTGCTAGCTGCGCCGAACCCCAGGTTGTCTTCGGGGTCCGTCCCCGACGTCAACACGTTCGTGAAGAACGGCGTGCGCAGAACGAACGCCACGAAGTGGTTGTCGTCCGGGTCGGCGGCCGACGTCACGGAGAACAGCCCGAAGAAGCCGTGGGTCGACGTGATGAAGTCGGGGTCGACCGCGGACGTCGTGGCGGCCGGTTTGACTGGCTGCGCCGCGGGGGCGGGTTCGAATTCGCGACGCGCTGCGGCCAGCGCCGTGAGGGCCGCAACCGTCTTCAGCGGTGCCGACGGAGTCCTCGGCGCGGAGGCAGCGGCTGCCGACGTGACCACAGGCCGCGAGGTAGTGCCGCCCTTGCGCAGGTCACTGCCGGACTTCTTCGGAGTGACGGCGGCTTCGGCAGCGTGTTTCGGCGGGTGCCGACGCGGGTTCGGGGCGTCCTTCTTTCCCGACGGCGCATCGGAGGATTGCGACGACTCGCCCGCCGAGCCCTTTCCGCTGTCGCCCGGTGCGGCCGAAGCCACGGCAGGCGTATTCGCCGCCGCAAGCCCTATGCCCAGCGCAACCGCCAAGACCCAACCGATTCGCTTTGCGTTTTCCATGGGTGCTTTCCCTCCGCTCACCCGCGCGACCGCAGTTCCTCTATACGGTTCACGGTGCACCCGCGCCAAGGGTTCAAACCTCGACGAGGGTGGCGAAGCCCAGCAGTTGTGGTGTGCACGGTGGCGGCACTGGCGTTCGTCGGATGGTGCGCAGTCCCCCCGTGTCGAATCCGGCCGCCGCAATGTTGTCGACGGTTCGGCGGTTCGGATGACAACCGGACGCCAGCCATGACCACGGCCTGGCGATCAGATCCTGGAATCGACCCATCGCGCCGTCGCCGCGGACATGCTCGAGGACGACCAGCCTGCCTCCTGGCACCAGCACGCGCCGGATTTCGCGAAGGCTGGCGTCCATATCGTCGACCGAGCACAACACCAATCCGACGTGAACGGACTCGAAACTGTTGTCCGGGAAGGGAATCGACTCCGCGATCCCGTCGACCACGTCGATGGCAATGCCTCGGCGGCCGGCGAGGGTCAACGCCATCCGCCGGAACACCGCCTCGGGTTCGACGGCGGCCACCGACGTCACCGCTGGCGGAAGGAACAGCACGTCGGTGCCGGGCCCGATGCCGATCATCAGGAGTCGGCCGGTCGCGTTGCGCATCGCCTCTCGGCGGTACCGGTCGTAGAACAGTTTGCCGAAGACCGGCATACCGAGTCGGTACACATACGGAAAAAGGGGATTGCGACGCGTTATGTTTCGCCCAGATCTAGTCGGAATGGCGGATATTCGTCCCGCATCAACGAAACATACACCGCAACCCGATAACGCCATCTGACGATTCCCATCAGGAGATCGAACATCCCCTGATGGGTTGCACCGGTGAACAACAACCACCCCGCATTGATCACGCAGAGCACTTGCAGAAACGGCTCCAACGCCCAGCAGAGCATGATCTGCGGGAAGCCAAGCAGCCACCATTTCACCAGCACAGCCCAATTCGACAACCGATCGGGATAGTCGACCTCGAGGTCACCGGGATAGTCCGGTCGCGGCGCCATCGTGAACGGCGGGTACTTGTCGGTGGTGTTCATCGGGAATCGGTAATTCATCACTCGCCATGACCAGCGCAGTACCCCGACATTGAATTCGAAGATCGGCCGCGGATACCGTCCGGTGAACAAGATCGCCACGCCCGCAACGAAAGTCGTCAACGGATACACCAGATACAGCCCGATCAAGATCGGGTAGTGCGGCGCCGCCAGCACACACCACTTGACCAGCCACAGCCAGCGGGACGGGGCGTCGATGGCGCCCCGCACGCGCACCGACTCGGTTGTCGTGACAGTCATGAGCTGGTCGCCGCCGAGAGGGCGCGGCTGACCTCAGCGGCGATCCGGCGGTGGCTCACCGCACTGAAGAAAGTCGTAAGCGCCCACGTCATGTACCGGTCAGGGATCACCGCGGCGGGCCGCAGGACGGGTTCACCGTGCGACACCTGCAGCGAGGTCACCCGCGACACCGCCGCCACACTTCGGCGCCGAGTCTTTTCGTACCAGCGCAACGCTTTCGCCAAGTCGCCGTCCCGCCGATCCGCGATTGCCTTACACAGCACCATCGTGTCGAGCAGCGCCTGGTTGGTTCCCTGGGCGAGGGTTGGCGGCATCGTGTGGGCGGCGTCGCCGAGCAGCGTCATCGGCCCGCGCCCCGGCGGTGGTATCGGATGCCGAAAATGCGGATACGGCGAATCGGCGAGATCGTCGTCGGTCAGCGTGACCAGTAGCGAGTCGACGGCCTCGCACCACCCGGTGAAATGCTCACGGATCACGTCAATCGGTTGTTGCGGCCGAACGAAGCCGTAGGACCACGGCAAGTCGAACCACCACTGCACCTCGGAGCCGCCTGCCGGCCACAGCCCCAGGTTTCCGCGCTCACCGATGACCAACAGTGCGACGCGCTTGTCGGCGATACCGCGATGTGTGGCCAGCCCCTGCCAACTGCACCACCCGGTCGGCTCGGCGTCGCCGGCGCCGAGAATGTCGCGCACCTTCGAATGCAGTCCGTCGGCGCCGACCAACAGGTCGCCCTCGGCTGCGGCGCCGTCCTCGAACTCGACCCGCACACCGCCGTCACCACCAGCCACGTTCGCGGCCCGGCAGCCGTAGCGGATGCGGTCGGTCGGGAAACGCTCGAGCAGCCGCTCGAGGACGACGCGCCGCGGAACCATCCGCACCGGTGCGCCCAATCGGTCGGTCATCGCGGTCAGGTCCATCGTGACGAGGGGGCGACCCGTAGAGGTCACCACGCGCACGGCCGAAAGCTCCTGGCCTGCGCCACCCATGTCGACGCCGAGCTGCTCGAGGACCGTCGCGCCGTTGGACCAGATGGTGACGGCGCCGCCGCCCGGCTGGGCCTCGGGTCGCTGTTCGAAGACCGTGACGTCGTGTCCGTCGCGCAGCAATCCCCTGGCGACGGAGATGCCACCCACACCCGCGCCGACGACGAGGACCCGTAGCCTCCGCCCCACGCAAACAGGCTACGACGAAGACTCTGGCAACATAGCCGTCTGATGAGACTGAGGCCGGCCGCGCTCGACCCCCTGATCGTCGGGGTGCTTGGCGCCGCAGTCAGCCTTGGCGGCGCCGCGCGCCCGTCCTTCTGGTACGACGAGGCCGCCACCATTTCGGCCGCATACAGCCGATCGCTGCCGCAGCTGTGGCAGATGTTGGGCAATGTCGACGCCGTTCACGGCCTGTACTACCTGCTGATGCACGCCTGGTTTCAAGTCTTCCCGCCGACGGAGTTCTGGTCTCGGGCGCCAAGCGGCGTTGCGGTTGGAGTCGCGGCGGCCGGCACAGTTGTGTTGGGCCGGCAGTTTTCGTCGAGAACCGTCGCGGTGAGCTCCGGGGTCCTGTGCGCGATACTGCCGCGAGCGACGTGGGCGGGCATCGAGGCTCGGCCGTATGCGCTTTCGATGATGGCAGCGGTCTGGCTGACCGTGCTGCTCGTCTATGCGTCGCGCCGGAACAATCCTTGGCTCTGGCTGTCGTATGCGGTCGCAGCGGCGGGTTCGGTTTTGCTCGACGTTTATCTGGCGCTGATGTTGTTGGCGCACAGCGTCTTTCTGCTCACGTTCCGGCGCTCGCTACCTGTGCTTGTCAGATTCGCCGTCGCGTCGGTGGCGGCGTGTGGCGCCGTGACGCCGTTCGTTCTCGAGGCCATGGGTCAGGTGCACCAGATCGTCTGGATCGCGCCGGTCGGCCACCGCACCATCGAAGACGTTGCGATCCAACAGTATTTCGAGAGAAGCCCGCCGTTCACGATCGTCTCGGCACTGGTGGCGGCGGCGGCCGTCGTGGTGTGGCTCTGCACATCGAAGCGCCCGGCTGCAGAAGAGCGGCAACTGCTGACGCTGGCCATCGCGTGGCTGGTGATACCGACCGCGGCGATACTGCTCTGGTCGGCGTTCGTGGTGCCGATCTACACGCCCCGCTACCTGTGCTTCACCGCGCCGGCGGTCGCACTGGCGCTGGGCGTCTGCATCGGCGCCCTTTCGTTAAGGCCATGGGTGGCGGCCGCCGTGCTCGGTGTATTCGCTATCGCCGCAGCACCGAATTATCTTCTGGTGCAACGCGGTCCGTATGCAAAGTACGGGATGGACTACAGCCAGGTGGCCGATCTGATCACCGCGAAAGCCACGCCCGGTGATTGTCTACTGGTCAACGACACCGTGACCTTCATGCCCGCTCCGATGCGCCCGTTGCTGGCTGCACGTCCTGACGCCTACCGGCCGCTGGCCGACCTCAGCCTGTGGCAGCGCGCCACGGACCGCAACGACGTCTTCGACACCAACCTCATTCCGGAGGCAACCGCAGGGCCGTTGAGCGATTGCCACGTCGTCTGGATCATCACCCAGGCCGACACACCCGGCCAGCGCTTCGAAGACACTGCGGCATACGCGGTTCCCAACGGCCAGGGCTTCCGGTTCCTCGACCGCTGGTCGTTCAACCTGGTTCAGGTCATCAAGGCAGCGAAATAGGCGCTACCAGACCCTGATCCAGTCGATGAGCATCGAGGACGGGAAGGTGCCGCCTGCAGGGTCGCCTGCACCCACGCCACCGACCGCGAGCGTGAACATCGGTGACAGCCAGTAGCCGGGGTTGTTGAACGGCCACCGCAAGTCAGTCACGTTGCCGTGCACCGGAATCGGCTTCGGTGGCACGGTGAAGTACGGCTTGGCGCCGTCGACGTAATCGCGCCAGAACTTGAACCCGTCGAGGTCCCAGCGCATCCGCCAGGTGTGCCACGCGCCGTCGACCATGCCGGGGATCGACTTGCCTTCCCAGGTCTTCCCGTTGGAAGCGGCGTGCACGGTGGTTCCGGGAGCCCATTCCCCGTTGCCGTACCACTCGAACATGTCGACCTCGCCGTCGGGCAGCGGATCCTCGTTCACCGCCCAATACGCCGGCCAGAGGCCGGGGAAGAGGCAGTCGAGTTTGATGCGCGCCTCCCACGTGTGGCCGATCGGCACTCGCCAATTGCCGCGCAGCTTGCCGGTGTAGTACTGGCCGTCGAAGTCATGGGTGGCCATCAGGACGAGGTTGGAGTTGCCGTCGAGGAACACGTTTCGGCGATCGTCGCGGTAGATCCCGTCGACCGGCGGGAACACGTCGTCCTGCCAGGTCTGCACCGTCCAGTTCGCCGGATTGGGTCCCGCGCCCATCGGGCCGTCGAAGTCATCGGAGAACAGGTAGGAACCGGTGTCACCGCTTGGCGGCGCAGCTCCGACCTTCGGTAGCGGGATAGCGGCGGCCAGCGCACCGAGCCCGGCCATCAACATCATGTTTCGACGATCCATCTGAGGCACGAGGTGAACCCTAAAGGTTGATCAAGTGACCGTGCGCGATTTGTCGGCGGTTTTTGTGAATTTGATTAGAGCGGTAGTGTCGGAACCGATTTATCTCCGATCGGGGAGCGACCAGGTGGACCTCGTACTCGGCCTCGCGATGACGTCGGCAGACGTGCGGTGGGTGCTGGTAGCGGGCCCGACGGGCGAGGGCGCCACCATCTGTCGCGACGCCGTCGATTTCGACACGCTGGACGACATCGTCGCCGCGGTGGGGGATCACACTCTGCACGCCATTGGTGTCACCTGGGCAAACGAGGCCGAAGCAGCGGCGTCCACCCTGCTCGACGCGCTCGCGGACCGAGGTTTGTACAACGTCATCACGGTCTGTCAGGAGGAGGCCGCCGACTCGCTCGCCGCCGGCATCGCAGATCGCGGCGGCTATGGCGACGTCGCGGTGTGCATCGTCGAACCCGACGAGGCGCTGGTGGCCCTGGTCGACGCCGAAGGGGTGCGGACCGAGTGGGTCGCGGCGGACGCCGACGCGATGCTCGCCGAACTGGATTCCGCCGACAGCCATCCCGAAGCGATCTTCGTGCTGGGTTCGGCGGACGACCTCGACTCGATCGCCGCCGCTTTCCACGGTGCCGCGGTTCCGGTCATCACGGCCGAGCAGGCCGATCTGGCCTTGGCCAGAGGCGCCGCATTGGCGGCTGCGCGGGCGGTCAACACACTCGATGCGCCACCCACCCGCTGGCGCAGGCCGTCGAGGATCGCCGCGCTGACATCGGTCGCGGCCGCGGCGGCGGTGGCCTTCGTCGTTTCATTGTCCGCGGCGCTGAGCATCGGCCTGACACCAGACAGGGATCCGACTGAGCCGCAACGAGATACCGCGGCCACCACCGATCAGCCGGCACAGCCGCCGCCTGTCACTTCGGTCGCACAGGCTGCGCCGCAACCCGTTCCGGTCGCACCACCACCACCACCGCCACCTGCCGCCGTCACGCCACCACCGGCCCAGACGATCGTCGAGGCCGCGGCGCCCGTACCGGACGCGATTCCGATGATCGAGCCGCCGGACGCTCCGGCACCAGCGCCTCCCCCGGCCTACGTACCGCCCCCTGCGCCGGCATATGTTCCACCGCCGCCCCAACCGCGGCTGCGCGACCGGATCATCGAACGCATCCCGATCATCAACCGATTCCACGAGCCGCAGTACCCGTACGGGAACTAGCGTCGCGAATTGTCGCGCCAGATAAAGCTGTTCACGTACTTGCCCATATCCAACGCCAGCTGCATGTTCACCCCGGACGGGTGGCCGCTGCCGAAGTCGGGGCTGAATTCGTGGTATGGACCGATCGCCGCTGCCACCAACGCATAGTTGTTCTTGATGGCCACCATGACCACCAACCGCAGCCGCGTGAAGGTGCCGGACGTATCTTGCGGGTACTCGTCTTTGACCACACCGTAGCCAGGGTGATAGCCGACCATCGCGTTGGGAATCTCGTAATCCGTTGTGGCATCGGGGTATTTCTCGTCGATCAGCTTCTCGGCGAGCTGCTTCGATGTGTGACCCTCGGCCGACACACCGAAGAACTGCATGGTGCCGGTGTCACCGGCCTTGAAGTCGACGTTCACGCCGTCGGGCTCCAACGCCACCTCGTATGCCGTTCCAGCGCGCGGATATTGGACGGAAAACTTGCCGTCGCTGGACATGAACCACGGATTCGTCTCGACGGGCTTGCCGATGGGGGGCTGCCCGCAATCGGGCGGACAGACGAAGCGCGGAACGCTCGGTGTCGTCAGCACCGACATGGTCACCGCCGCGGCGGTCACCACGACCGCCCCAGCACCCAGTGCCGTCAGCAGCCGGGTGTGTGTGGTGTGAGGCGCGGGCGCCGTCTGATAGGAGTCTGCAGGCGCCGCATACCCGGGCCGCGCCACGGCAGCCCCGACCGGCGCGTGCCGCGCGGCGCGCGCCGTTCGCGACGCAGCGCGGGTTGCGACCCCGCAGTTCGGGCAGAAAGCCGTATTCGGCACCACATGGTCGCAGTGCGGGCACAGCACATACCGGGTCGGGTCGCTGTCATCCTGCGCCTCGTGTAGCAACATGGCCTGCTGCCCAATTCGCAAGGCCAGCAAGGCAATCACCGTCACCGCCAGGTGCAGCCCGACGTGTAGGCCCTGGAAGAACGGCAGCGACTCGGCCAGTCCCAGTACGGCGTAGAGAACAAGTGCGACGACGATGCTCGTCGCGAGCAGAATGCTCGCAGGCCCTCGGCTGACGTCGGCGGGCCGGGTGAACCACAGCGCCGCGCCGACCAAACCGCCGATCGCGGCCGCGGTCAATGGCAGTGCGACACCCTGGATCGCGGCTTGAACCAGAAGATCACTGACCGGTCGGCCGGCATCGGCACGCGGGCCGGTGGCGAATTGGGGAGCCATCCGGGCCAGCGTCGCGGCCGCGGTGAAACCGATGGCGCCCAGCGCGCCGAACACGAACCCGTCCAACGACTCTCGGGTTGACGGTCTGAGCAGTCGAAGCACAATGGCCGGGGTGATCGTGAGGATGGCGGCAATGACCGCGACGGCAACTCCCGTGAGCACCGTCGCGGTGTCGGTCTCGACGTCCCCGAGCGCAGCGTCGTATGTTTGCGCGACGACCCCACCGCTCAACAGAGCCCATCCCACCCCGAGACCGATACCGAGCATCGCGGTCAGGATCAACGAACCGATCGGCAGATCGTCGTCGATATCGGTCTCGTGCAGGTACAGGCCGAACAAGAGCGGAAGTCCGACCGCGCAAACCGCGGTGAGTGGCGCCTGCCAGCGCAGCAGTGCGAACACGACCAACAGGAGAAACAACAGCGCCATCCCCGCCCGGAACGCGGCACGCGAGCGGTGCGGCAGATGGGGGAACAAGGTACTCGCGATCGACAAGCGCAGTACGTGTTCTCCGGCCGCCGCGGCAGACGCACCCATGCGCAGTCGGCCTCGGCCGTCGCCGCGCTGGGCCAGCAAATGCGCGCCGCATGTGCCGCAATACGCGGCGGCTGGCACATCCATGTCGCAAACGGCGCAGTGCATCATCGCGGGGCACTGCCCCTCTGGATGTCCAACAGGTCACGGACGAGGTAGTCGACGTTGGGACTTCCGAGGCCAGTCACCACGTCGTAGCCCGGCTGCGAGGTATCAACGGCGTTGCCACCAAAGCCGATGTCGCGGAACGCGGGCCGATTCGCCCCTGCCGCAACGCGATACAGCAGCGGGTTGATGTTGCCCAGCTGCTTTCCGCCATGCGCAAGCAGGTACTGATTCATCAGCACCGTGAGCGCGGCCCAGATCGGCGCCGCCTGCGATGTCCCCGCGCCAACCGCGTCCTGCCCGTTGAACACGATCCGCACTCCGGTGAAAGGGTCGGCGACAGCCGCGACATCCGGGGCCAACCGCCGGTGCCTGACGTCGCGTTCGATCGACAGGCTGCCCTGCCACGAGGGGCGGTCGAACAACGCCGACACTCCTCCGCTGGTGCCCTGCGACAACGGTGAGTCGATCCAGGCGCGTTCACTCATCCAGCCGCCGTTCTCGTCGGTCGACAAGGTGGTGCCGCCAACCGACGTCATCGTCGGGAGCGACGAAACCGCGTCCAGCCCAATGTCATCCGGCCCGGGAGGTGCCGACCACTCGTCGCCACCCTTGCATTCCAGGCCCGCCGTGTCGCCGCTCGCGTCGAACGCAGAGGTGCCGCGCTTCTGCGCGGCCGCAAGGGCCGCCTCGATGGGAGCCAGGTCGGCGGCCCTGACCAACGCGTCGCAGCCCCACCCGATCGAGAGGCTCCACACCGCGCCCGGAAACTGCCTGTCCACCGATTCGAACAGTTGCCCGATCTTCTCGTAGGCGCCGTCTCCTTCGACGGTGGGCCTGGCGTTGACGACGACCTTCTGTGCGTCGGGCGCAATCGCATGTGCGACTTCGAGATCCATCACGGTCTCGGCGCCGGACGGGCCCGGCTGACCACCGACCACAACCGGTGTGAAGCGTGGCAATCCCGACGAGTCGGCGAACGCGTCGAGGTCGCCCTGGTCGTATCCGCTGAATTCGAAGAACACGATGGTCGCGCCCTTGCCGGTGAAGCCGGCGGCGGCCAGCGGGCCCGCGTTGTACGCCTCCAGTAGCGCCTTCGGGTTGAGCCCGCCATCGGGTACGTCCAGCGGCAGCAATCCCGGCCTTGCCTCATGGTGCGGGGTGTAGCCCAGGATTCGGCCCAGCGCCGTGACGGCATCGCGGACCGGCGCCGGGACCGCCGGCTGTTGCGGCGACGCGTAGAACACCTGCCCCTTGCGGCCCCGGTAATCCTTCACCGGCACGTCGAACGCCGCTGCCACGTCTTGCGCGGCACCCTCGACGACGGCCCACGCGTCCCCCGGTCGCCACCGCACCGACATCCGGTGTGTGCCCGCCCATTGGATCAGCGTCTGCGGGCGTGCCGAGTCGGGCAGCGACGCCGTGAGCTGCACGCCGCCGTTCCGGGACGGGCCGAGATCCATTGAGCCGGCCAGTAATAACGCCAGCGGACCACCGATGACGTTGCGGTCGGCTGGCATCGACTCGGCACGTGCCCCCGCGGCGAGCAGGAGCGCACCCACCGCGAGGATGGCCAGCAGCCGGTGGTGCACCCGAATCTGCGGGTTACGGAACGCCGTTGATACCGGGGTGCTGGCCTGGCGGAACATTGGGCGCCGGGGTCGCCTGAACGGGCGGCGTGAAGAGGTTCCCGCCGGTTGGGTTGATGCTCTTCTCCGTCGGCGCTGCAGCCGGGGACGTGGTCGTCGTCGTCGTGGTCGTCGTCGTGGTTTCGGGTGCCTTTTCTTCCTTGGCACATGCGGCGGTCATCGCGCCCATCGCGATGATCGCGGAGACGCCAGCAACGGCCGCGACGCGACGACCCAAGAGATGTGAATCCATTGTGCAGTCCTATCTATGTCGTAGCTGGCGCTAGTTGTTGCGGTGAACGCCGGGAGGCGCTGTCGGTGCCGGAGGCGCGTAGACCGGCGGCGTGAACAGGTTGCCCCCTGTCGGGTTGATGCTCTTCTCCGAGGGTGCCGCGGGCGGCGGCGCCGCGGAGGTAGTGGTCGACGTGGTGGTGGTGGTCGTTGTAGTCGACGTCTCGGGCGCTTTCTGCTCTTCCTTTGCGCACGATGCCGTTACGCCGACCATCACGACGATCGCCGCACCTCCGGCAACAGCCGCAACACGACGAACCAGGCGTAATGACTCCATGTTGGTTCCTATCTATTGGCCTCGCGACTAGCTGACTTTTCGACCAACGGTAACCACGAGGAATCGCTGTAGCCCAGCCGCGATCATGACACAGTTAACTTCGCTCTGGCTGAAATCGCGGAAAATTGACGTCACTCGTCATTCGTTCCTCCCGCAAACACGGGACAGACCGAACACAAGAAATGTGCGAAAACGGTCGAGTTGCCGTCCGGAAGTTTTCCTTCAAGATGGCAACTCAGCCGAACGAAAAGGCGTACTGCTTTAGGGGAGTCAACCCACAAGCCAGCCAGAGGGAGCGAGATGAACACACTGCGCAAAGCTCTAGCCATCGTCTGCATCACCCCACTCGCAGCCTTTGGCGTCGCGGCGTGCGGCGGTAACAAAGGCGGCGGCGGTGGGGGCGGTGGCGGCGGCGGCGATATCAACGTTGCGCTGACGTCTTTCCCCGACTACGTCGACCCGCAACTCTCCTACACGGTCGAGGGTTGGGAGGTGCTCTGGAACGTCTACACCCCGCTGCTGACGTACAAGCATGCCAAGGGCAAGGACGGCACCCAGGTGGTGCCCGCGCTGGCCGAGAAGATGCCCGACATCTCGCCCGACGGCAAGACCTACAAACTCAAGCTGCGGCCGAACATGAAGTACTCGGACGGAACACCCATCAAGGCATCCGATTTCACGTACGGCATTCAGCGGCTGTTCAAAGCCGACTCCGGCGGCTCGGTGTTCTACAAGGTCATCGTCGGCGCCGCGGACTACGCGGACGGCAAGGCGAACACGATCACCGGCATCAAGACCGACGACAACACCGGTGACATCACCATCGAGCTGACCGAGCCGAACGGCACATTCGAAAATGTGCTCGGGTTGATGTTCGCCGCGCCGGTGCCGCAGACCACCCCGCTGGACAAGGACGCCACCAACACCCCGCCGCCCTCCAGCGGCCCGTTCATGATCAGCAAGGTGGAGGCGCCCCGCACCATGACATTGGAGCGCAACCCGAACTTCAAGACGGTCAAGGACGCCGGCGCCACCGAGGTAGCCGACGCCAACGTCGACAAAATCACCATCACGGAGAACAAGAACAACAGCGCCCAGGTCACCGACATCGAGCAGAACAAGGTCGACTTCATGGTTGACCCGCCTGCGTCGGACCGGCTGCAAGAGGTGAAGACCCGCTACGGCAATCGGTTCCGCATGGAGGACTCGATCAACACCTACTACTTCTTCATGAACAACCAGAAGCCGCCGTTCAACGATCTCAAGGTGCGTCAGGCGATCAACTATGCGGTCGATCCCGAGGCGCTGAACCGGATCTTCGGTGGCCGGATGCATCCCACCCAGCAGATCCTGCCGCCGGGTATGCCGGGCTACTCCGAGTACAAGCTCTATCCCGGCCCCGACATGAACAAGGCCAAACAGCTGATCGCAGAAGCGAATCCAGCGGATCGCGACATCACCGTGTGGACCGACGACGAACCCGACCGCAAGCGGATCGGCGAGTATTACCACGACTTGCTCACCCAACTCGGCTTCAATGCGACGCTCAAGGTGATCGCGGGCGACGTCTACTGGACAACGATCGGCAACCAGTCGACGCCCGACGTGGATACCGGATTCGCGGACTGGTTCCAGGACTTCCCGCACCCGGACGACTTCTTCCGTCCGTTACTGAACGGCAAGAACATCCTGCCGACCAACGGCAACAACTATTCACGCGTCGACATCCCCGCCAACAACGCCAAACAGGACGAGTTGCTGACGAAGCTGATCGGCGACGGCGGCGTCGAAGAGCAGTACGCGGCCCTTGACAAGGCATACATGGAGCAAGCGGTGTGGGCACCGTACGGGAACGAGCAGTACACGACGTTCCTGTCCGAGCGCATGGACTTCGACACGTCCTATCACCATCTGCTGTTCAATCAGGACTACACGTCGTTCAAGATCAAGTAGCGGCGCGATGGTCGCCACCGTCGGCGAAATGGAGGCCCCAGGAGAGCCGCCACTTCCCGCTGGAGTACCCAAATCGCAGATCCAGGGCCGCAGTCCGTGGTATCTGGCATGGCTTCGGTTGCGTCGCAACAAGGTCGCGTTGTTCTGCGCCGGCGTGTTCGTGCTCATCGTGCTGTTCTGCCTCGCGGCGCCGCTGTGGGCTGAACACGTCGCACACACCGGGCCGAACGAGAACCACATCACCGAGAAGGTGCTTATCGACGGGCAACCGACGAATGTGGTTGGGCCCGACGGCACCCCGATCGGGCCCGGGCTGCACGGCCAGTACCTGCTCGGTGCGGACCAAAACGGTCGCGACGTGATGGTGCGGCTGATGTACGGCGGACGCACGTCGATCTACATCGGCCTTGCCGCCGCCGCGGTGACTACGGTGCTGTCCGTCATCGTTGCCCTGCTTGCCGGTTACTACCGCGGCTGGATCGACTCCGTGCTGTCGCGGATCATGGATGTGATCTGGGCTTTCCCAGTGCTGCTGCTGGGCATCGCGCTGGGTACCGCGCTGGCCGTCGGCGGTCTCAAGATCGGACCCCTCGCGATCGCGGGTGACTCGATCTGGATTCCGATCATGATCATCGGCTTCGTGTACGTGCCCTATATGGCGCGGCCGATCAGGGGCGAAATCCTGGCGCTGCGGGAAAAGGAGTTCATCGAAGCCGCCGTCGCGCAGGGCAAGGGGCCGTTGCGGATCATGTTCTCCGAACTGTTGCCCAACATCATCTCCACGATCATCGTGTTCTTCACGCTGAACATCGCCAACAACATGCTGCTCGAGTCGGCGCTGTCGTTCCTCGGCGCAGGTGTGCGCCCGCCAAACGCATCGTGGGGCACGATGATCGCCGACGGTTACGAAATGATTTACACAGCGCCGCATCTGACAATCGTTCCGGGTCTGATGATCATCGCAACGGTGCTGTCCTTGAATGTGTTCGGCGACGGGTTGCGTGACGCGCTCGATCCCCGCGCGAAGATCCGGCTGGAGCACTGAGCCCGTGGCGAAACGAGCATTCTGATGGCCAGATTCATCGTCAGGCGTCTTCTCGGCATGATCGCAGTGCTGTTCGCGATCTCGGTGATCGTGTTTTTGATCTTCAACGTCATCCCGAACTCCGACCCCGCGGCGCGAATCGCCGGCAAGAACGCCGACCCTGCGCTGATCGCAAGGGTCAGCGCGGATCTCGGTCTCGATAAGCCGCTTCCGATTCAGTACCTGACGATGATGAAGCAGATCTTCACCGGTCAGCTGATGTCATATGCCAAGGACCGCAACGTTGTTCAGCAGATCTGGGACGGGATACCCGCCACGTTCTCGTTGTGCATCGGGGCCGCGGTGATCTGGATGGCACTGGCGGTGCTGTTCGGTTACCTGAGCGCGATGCACGCCGGGAAGTTCACCGACCGCGCCCTGACAATCCTTTCGCTGGTCGGCATTTCGATGCCCGTGTTCTGGCTGGCCGCGATCCTGCTGTACTTCCTCACGTTCAAGATTCAGCTATTCCCGACAGGCAGTTACGTGCCGCTGACGGAGGATCCGGTGGGTTGGGCGTCTCACCTGATCCTGCCGTGGTTCACGCTGGCCGTGCTGTTCGTCGGGTTCTACAGTCGAATGTTGCGGTCCAACATGCTCGACGCGATGAACGAAGACTACGTGCGAACCGCGCGGGCCAAGGGACTCTCCGAACGGCAGGTGCGCATCCGCCACGTGCTTCGCAACTCGATGATTCCGATCGTCACGCTGTTCGGGCTGGACTTCGGTCAGGTCGTCGGAGGTGGCGCCATCCTCACCGAGACGGTGTACAACCTCAACGGGGTCGGACTGTATGCGGGTGAGGCGATCCGCAGCCTCGACCTACCCCCGCTGATCGGCGTCACACTGTTCGGTGCGTTCTTCATCGTGCTGTTCAACACGATCGTCGACTTCGCCTATGCGGTGCTGGATCCGCGTATCCGGCTGGGTGAGGCGGCACCGGCATGACCGAAGCGATCCTCAAGGTCGACGACCTCAAAGTCAGCTTCGCCACCGAGGACGGTGTGGTGCAGGCCGTCGGTGGCGTCTCGTTCGAGCTGCGTGCCGGCGAGGTGCTGGCCATCGTCGGCGAGTCCGGATCAGGTAAAAGCGTTACAGCGCAAACGATTACCGGTCTCACCCGTGCCTCCAATGCCAGGATCACCGGATCCGTCAGCTACCGCGGCCGTGAGCTCAACGGGCTCGAGGACGACGAGCTGCGCGACGTCCGCGGCGAGCAGATCGCCATGGTGTTCCAAGACCCGATGTCATCGCTGAACCCCGTTTACCGGGTCGGGGATCAGATCATCGAGATGATCCGTGCACATCGCGACGTGTCGAAACACGAGGCGGCCGACCGGGCCGTGGAACTACTTCGGTCGGTGGGTATCCCGAACCCCGAACGGCGCGTGCGGCATTATCCGCACGAGTTCTCCGGCGGCATGCGCCAGCGCGTGATGATCGCGATGGCGCTCGCGCTCGAACCGGACGTGCTCATCGCCGACGAGCCGACCACCGCCCTCGACGTCACGGTGCAGGCCCAGATCCTGCGTCTACTCGACGATCTCAACCGCGAACGCGACCTCGCCATCGTCCTCATCACCCACGACCTCGGGGTGGTGGCGGAGATCGCAGATCGGGTGCTGGTCATGTACGCGGGCCAGATCGTGGAGAACGCCACGCTGGACGAGACGTTCTACGACCCCCAGCATCCCTACACCTGGGGTCTGCTCGGGTCGCTGATGCGGCTCGACCAAACGCGCGGCACTCGACTTGCGCAGATCCCCGGGCAGCCGCCGTCGCTGCTGGCGCCGCCGCAAGGCTGCCGGTTCGCGCCCCGTTGCCCGCATAGGTTCGACAAATGTGACGACCTACCACCGTTGCAGGCCCGTGTCGGCGGCGAACATCTGGACCGCTGCTGGCTCGACCCTGAAGAGAAGAAATCCCGTCGGGCGCAGGTGATTCCGTGAAGGGCGATCCGCTACTGGAGGTCACCGACCTCGTCAAACACTTCCCGATCAGATCCGGGGTGCTCATCGACCGCGAAGTCGCCCGGGTGCGCGCGGTCGACGGCGTCAGCCTCACCTTGCACGAAGGCGAAACACTGGGCCTTGTCGGCGAATCCGGTTGTGGCAAATCGACGCTGTGCCGCGCGATCTTGCAACTGACGCAGCCGACGTCGGGGTCGGTCAAGTTTCTCGGCGAGGAGTTGGTCGGTCGCTCGCACCGCGACCTTCGCCCGCTGCGGCGACAGATGCAGATGATCTTCCAGGACCCGTTCGCGTCGCTGAACCCACGCAAGCGCGTCGGCCAGATCATCGGCGATCCGCTACAACTGCATGGGCTGGCCGGCGGCGCCGAGTTGAAGCGCCGGGTTCAGGAGCTACTGGACCGCGTGGGCCTTTCCCCCGAGCACTACAACCGCTACCCGCACGAGTTCTCCGGCGGGCAGCGCCAGCGCATCGGTATCGCAAGGGCGCTGGCCCTGCATCCGAAATTCATCGTCGCCGACGAACCCGTTTCGGCACTTGATGTTTCGGTGCAGGCGCAGATCATCAACCTGCTCAAGGAACTTCAGGACGAGTTCGGCCTGTCGTATCTGTTCGTGGCCCACGACCTCGGGGTGGTGCGCCATGTGTCCGACCGGGTTGCGGTGATGTATCTCGGCAAGGTGGTCGAGAACTCGGACACCGAAGACCTGTTCCGCAAGCCGATTCACCCCTATACGAACGCGCTGCTGTCCGCGGTGCCGATCCCCGATCCGAAACGCAACGCCGCCCGCGAACGACTCGTGCTGCAGGGCGACGTGCCGAGCCCCATCGATCCACCGCCGGGTTGCAGCTTCCACACCCGATGCCCGTGGGCCACCGAGGTGTGCGCGACGGACGAGCCCGCGTTGCTCGAGCACGCAGTCGCACACGTGGCCGCCTGTCACCACCCGCGCAACGTCGAGCAGGCCGCCGTCTAGGGCACCTGCTGAGGCTGCGGGTACTCGTACTGCGGGGCCTGCGGAGCCGGATTGTTCGGCACCTGAATCGGGATCGGCACCGGAACGAACGGCACGTTGATGTACGTCGTCGTCATCGGTGGTGTCGTCGTGGTCGTCGTCGTGGTGGTGGTTGTCGTCGGTGTCGTGGTGGTCGTCGTTGTCGTGGTGGTTGTAGTGGTGGTTGTGGTCGTGGTGGGCTCGGTGGTGGTCGTCGTCACCACATGCGTCGTGGTCGGCGGGGGAACGTACGTCGTGACGGGCGGCGGTGGCGGCGCCTCGCTGGTGACGGTGACCGTCTCGACTGGGGCCGGAGCCGCAGGCGGCAGTTCCGCGCTTGTCGGTGGCGGCGGCGGTGCGGAGGTGGCGGTCTTGGCCGGCTCGGTCGCCTTGGTGCTGCCGCTGGCACTTGTGAGCGCGATCGCGACGCCGCCGACAGCAACAACGGCGACCACCGCGGCAATACCGAATATCAACTGCGGCAGCCGATTCCACGTTGAATGCGGCTCCTCGATCGGCTCGGTCGGCGGGACGTACTGAACTTGAGGGCGGGCCGACGTCACATCGGTCGAGTAGATGTCGCCGGTGTAGGGCACGACATCGTCGGCGTCGTCGTCCTGCGACCAGGCGAGCGCACGGAACGTCGCGGAATCCGGCGAGCTGACGGGATCGACGACCGGAACCGGCGGCAGCGGCGCCATCCCGGTCGGCGCCTCGGCATCGGCACCGTAAGCGGCATACAGGGCTGCCCCAACGGCCGCGTCGAGCGCAGGCTGAGGCGTCGTCACCACCGGCGCCTGCGAGTGCTCGGAGAGCTGCGCGGTGATCAGCGGAATGCTGGCACCACCGCCGATGGTGACTACCGCAGAGACATTCGACCAGCTGATCCTGTTGCGCTCCAAGGCTTTTTCCAGAGCGACGAGCACACCGCTCAGTGGCTGCGCGATCAGGTTTTCCAGATCGGCACGGGTCACCCGGATTGCCGAACGGTAGCCGGGCAGCTCGGCCGTCAGCTCGGTGGTGGTTTCGGCAGACAGCCGCTCCTTGGCGTTGCGGCACTCTTCGCGCAGCCTGGTCAGTGAACCGACCGCGGCGGTACCGGCAGGATCGACACCACCGGCGTCGGCGATGTTCTGCAGCACGTGGTTCAGCAGCGCCTGGTCGATCAGGTCGCCGGAGAACTCGGTGTAGCGGGCGGTGTCCTCCATCGGCTCGAAGCCGGCTGCGGCGTCGGCGAGCGTGATGCTGGTGGCGCCGCCGCCGAAGTCCAGCAGTGCGACCACACCGTGCGGGGTGAGGCCTGGGCTGGCGTGCAGCGCGGTCAGCGAGGCGACGGCATCGGAGACCAGCCGGACCGGGGTGCCGTTGGGTGCCAGGCTCGGCTTCGAGCGCATCACGTTGCGCAGCGCCCATAGCGTCGATGTGCCCCAATGTGCGGGCACGGCGATCGCGGTCTGCGGCGACGGCTGGCCGCCACTGGCGTAGACCATCGCCTCGAGGGCGTCGGCGAGCAGTTTGTCGGCGAGATGCGACGACCCGTCGGGGGCCACCAGCGGAACCGGGTCGCCGACCCGCTCGACGAATCCGCTCAGCACGACGCCGTCGGTGTGCGCAGAGGGCACACCGACGTCAGGCGCGGCGTGTCCATGCAGGGTCAACACCGAGCGCCGGATCAGCGGTTGATTGCCGACTCGCGCCGCGACCAGGTTGGTCGTCCCGATCGACAACCCCAACGGGTCGCTCATAACGGAGCTCACGATAGCGGTCCGAGGAGACCAATTCCGTTAGACACTCCGCTTTTTGGGCGCCATTGCCAGCGGGTTTACCTCAACCACATAGCCGGGACACAGGTTTCAATGTTGCGGCCAGGGTTTCGTCCGTGCCGGCCTGGGTACAGCGAAGGCCATGACTTCACTGTGGCTCGCCGATCGAATCGACCGGCCGCTACCGCCAAGTCCGCTGGCCGAGGCCAATAGGTCGGCAGACGTCGCGGTTGTCGGCGCAGGCCTGACCGGATTGATCACCGCCGTCCTGCTGGCCCGGGCCGGCAAGGACGTTCTCGTGCTGGAAGCGCACTCCGCGGGAGCCGGGGCGACCGGCAACACGACCGCGAAGATCAGCCTGCTGCAGGGCACCAAGATGTCGAAGATCGTCGGCAAGCACGGCGCGAAAACCGCCCAGCAGTACGTCCAGGGCAACCTCGAAGGCCAGGAGTGGCTGATTCAGCACTGCGAGGCACACGGCATTTCGGTGCAGCGGGAGGACGCATACACGTACGCACAATCCGAAAAGGGTGTGGCGGCCGCGCGCGCGGAACTGGAGGCGTGTGAGGCGGCGGGCTTGGCCGTCGACTGGGTGGACGACGCCGACGTGCCATTCCCCTATCACGGCGGAGCGCGACTGGCCGATCAGGCGCAATTCGACCCGATGCCCTTGCTGGACAGTTTGATTGTGGAGCTCGACGAGCGTGGCGGTCGATTGGCGCAAGGCGTTCGCGTGCAAAGCGTTTCGGGTAAGGGCGATGGATTGGCCCTACACGTGCGCACCGCCGACGGTGATGAGTTCGACGTCCAAGCCGCGCAATGCGTGCTGGCGACCGGCATTCCGATCCTCGATCGCGGCGGCTTCTTTGCGAGGCTCAAGCCGAGCCGGTCTTACTGCATGGCGTACAAGGTGCCGGGCAACATCACCCGCGGCATGTACCTGTCGGCCGACTCACCAACTCGCTCAGTGCGTTACGCGCCGACGGCCGACGGTGATCGGCTGCTGGTCGGCGGTGCAGGCCATCCGGTTGGCCGCGAGAAGAGCCCGGCGTGCTCGGTCCAGGAGTTGGATTCGTGGGCCAAGTTGCATTACCCGGGCGCGATGCAGACCCATTACTGGTCGGCGCAGGACTACACGCCTGCCGACGAGTTGCCCTACGTCGGCCCGATCCTGCCGGGCAACGAGAAGATCTTCGTCGCAACGGGTTTCGACAAGTGGGGTATGACGAACGGCACCGCTGCGGCGCTGGCGTTGTCGAGTCGGATCCTCGGTGGCCGGATGGATTGGGCGAACGCATTCGCCAGCTGGAGCCCGCACGAGCTGTCAGGCATTCCGAAGGCGTTGCAGGCCAACCTCGAAGTCGGATTCAACTTGGCCAAGGGGTGGATCACGCCGGTGACGCGGATCGGCAACCGCACACCGGAAAGTGGTGGTGTGGTCAGCGGTCCGCCGTGGGACCTGGAGGCCCGCAGCGTCGTCGATGGTGTCGAGCACAGGGTGTCACCGGTCTGCCCGCACCTCGGCGGGATCGTCAACTGGAACGACGCCGACGAATCGTGGGAATGCCCGTTGCACGGCTCGCGGTTCACCCCCGACGGCACGCTGCTCGAAGGCCCGGCGACGCGAGGCCTGACCGCGGCGCAGTAGCCTGTCGCCCATGGGCGACATCGACGAGATCCAGCAAGTCAAATACCGGTACCTTCGTGCCCTCGACACGAAGCACTGGGACGACTTCGCCGACACGCTGACCGAAGATGTGGTCGGCAGGTACGGCGAATCGATCGGCGAGGAGCACCACTTCACGAACCGCGACGAGCTGGTCTCGTTCATGCGCTCGTCACTCGGGCCTGAAATCCTCACCGAGCACCGCGTCACCCATCCCGAGATCACCGTCGACGGTGATGAGGCGACGGCGATCTGGTACCTGCAGGACCGGGTGATCGCGCCGGACTTCAACTTCATGCTGATCGGCGCCGGCTTCTATCACGACCGCTACCGTCGCACCGCCGAAGGCTGGAAGATCAGCGAAACGGGTTACGACCGCACCTACGATGCGTCGATGTCGACCGAGAATCTCAACTTCAAGGTGAAAGCCGGTCGCGCCCTTAACATTTGACGGCTATTTGGTGATCGCGATCAGCGCACCCGGTTGCAGCCAGCGCATGACCTCCACCAACGTGCCATCGTCGATCGCCACGCATCCCGCGGTGGGTCCACCGTCGGTGGTGTGAAGGAAGAACGCACCTCCGTTGCCAGGCACCCTGGCCTTGTTGACGCCCATCACGACGGCGTGTGCGTACTGCGGGATGTCGAGGTTCTCGGTGCCGCTGTCCGGCGATGTGTCGAACGGGCACTGTGCCTTCTTGCAGACCTGCATGGTGTTGTAGGTCGGGCTCTTCATATCGCCGTCCCACCAATGGTCCTTGCCGACTTGGACGTACTGCAGGCCACCGCCGGGGTTGGGCGCGGTGCCGAACGCGAAGTCGAGGGTGTAGATGCCAAGCGGGGTGGCCATGTTGCCGTCGTGGGTCTCGGCGGCGAAGCCGTTGGCGCCGACATGGGCGGGGATACCGGCGCGGACGGCCTCCCATCCCGCAGGGCCGCGTTGGAAGACGTCCATCTTCGCCGACGAACCACCCGCTCCCACAACGGAAATCACCTGCGTGGCATTGCCGACCTGCGGGGCGAACCACGGTGTGAAGTCAGCGTTCGCAACGGGCGCCGCAGTCAGATAGACGGCTGCAGCGCACAGCACAGCGAGCAGTCGGCGCACGCATTCATCGTCAGTGGTGCCACAGCTAGGGTCAAGTAAAGGTTCAGACACGATTGAGGATCGCCGGATCCGGCTACCTTGTCCTCATGGAATTGCTGCCCTTGCGAGGGCGCCGACGCGGTATTCGGCAAATCGGCGAGGGCCTTGGCACCCTGGACCGCGAGGTCTTCGAGGCCATCGCGGAATCACCCAGCCCCCTGCTGGACGCCACCATGCCACGGCTGACCTGGGCCGCTGACCATTCGAAGCTGTGGTTCGTCATCGCCGCCCTGCTCGGCGTGCTCGGCGGTCCATCCGCGCGCCGCGGGGCGACCCGAGGGGTTGTCTCGTTGGCGATAACCAGCCTGTTGACCAATCAAATCGCGAAGAGGATCTGGGTGCGGCAGAGGCCGAATAGGCTGACTGTGCCATTGGCCCGCCGGGGGCGTCGCTCGCCGACATCGAATTCCCTGCCGTCGGGCCACTCAGCCAGCGCCGCGGCTTTCGCGGTGGGGGTGGGTCTTGAGAGCCCGCCGCTTGGTCTTGGACTGGCGCTGTTGGCCGGCTTGGTCGGCCTGTCGCGAGTGGCAACCGGTGCGCACTATCCCGGCGATGTGTTCGCGGGTTTCGGCATCGGCGCGGGCATTGCGGTGCTGGGTGGGCGCGTGGTGCCCCCAGTCGTGGTGACCAAGATTCCGACGGCGGATCCGCTGCGCGTGGAGGCTCCCGAACGACCGGACGGCGCCGGCGTGGTGTTGGTGGTGAACCCGGCGTCGGGCGGCGGAACAGGCGCACGCGTCATCGACGAGGTGCGAGAGGCGTTGCCGCAGACCGAAATTGTCGAACTCGGCGAGGACGACGACGTCGAAGAGGCATTGAACAAAGCCGCGGGACGGGCCGAAGTCCTCGCGGTGGCGGGCGGCGACGGTACGGTGTCGTGCGCAGCCAGTGTCGCGACGGAGGCGGGTCTACCGCTGGCAGTGTTCCCCGGCGGCACGTTCAACCATTTTGCGAAGGACATCGGCTGCGACACCGTCGCGAAGACGGTGGACGCCATCCGGCGCGGCAGTGTGGCCTGCGTCGATCTGGTGTGCCTCAACGAGGGCCGAATGGTGATCAACACCGCGAGCATCGGCGCTTACCCCACGTTCGTGCAGACGCGCGAGCGCCTCGAGCACAAGATCAGCAAGCCGCTGGCGGGGCTGTACGCGATGTTCCACACGCTGCGGCACGACCAGCCTGTGCGCATCACCTACGACAACAAGACGTTGCAGACCTCACTGTTCTTCGTCGGCAATTCGACGTATCTGCCGTCGGGATTCGCACCGTCACGGCGCACGCGCATGGACGACGGCCTGCTCGATGTAAGGATCCTGGAGACGGGCCGACGCTTGAGCAGGACCAGGATCGTCGCTGCGCTTGCGCTCGGCCGCCTTGAGCGCAGCCCGCTGTACCACGAGTTGCGGGTGCCGGAGTTCAGCTTCCGCGCGGTGGACGGGCCGACGGTACTGGCGCACGACGGCGAAGTCGGCAGCGAGGTCACCGAGGCCACCTTCAGCGTGCGGTACCGAGCGCTGCCGGTCTTTCGTCCGTTACCGTGACGGGCCGCACCGGCGGGACGACCAGCAGGCACGCGACGAAATACGCGTAGCCGAAGGCCCATCCGGCGATCACGTCCGTTGGATAGTGCACGTTGAGCACGACGCGCCCGATGCCGATAGCAAGCACAACCAATGCGCCAACCGCGATCAGCCAACCCCTCAGCGGTCGGCGCACGACGGGAAGCGCAACGGTCAGCAGGGCCAGCACCGCTGTCATCACGCCGAGCGCGTGGCCCGACGGAAACGAGCTCGACGGCGCGGCGACCAACGCGGTCGCCGGACGCGGCCGACTGGCGGCGTATTTGGCGATCTCGGTGATGATTCCGGTGAGCTCGACACTGACCACCAGAAACATCGCGACCCGCACGTTGCGGCGCACCAACGCGAAGACGATCACGGCCAGGGTCAGCAGCCGGAACGCGGTGGGCCCGAGCACCGTGCAGAACACATCCCATGCGGTCACCCAGCCGCGGTGGCCGGCGGCATAGCGATGCCCGGCCTCCAGCAAGGACGCGTCAATCGTCGCCAGCCAGGCCCAGTTTGACGCGTAACCGACCCACATCAGCCCGAACACCGCGAAGGCCAGTGCGGCCGACGCGATCAGCCAGGTCTTGCGGGGTGTCACCCCTTCAGCTCTACCACCTCTGTCGCCCGCGCGGCTGCGAGGTCGCGTTAGGGTTACTGGACATGGCCGTGTTTCTGCGAAAGCTGCTGGGAATCGGCAAGCTGCCTGCCGAGTTGCGCGCCGAGGTCGAGGCGGAGGGCATCATTCACCTCGCCGAGTACGTTTCTGTCACTCGGCGGTTCAGTGGACGGGTCCCCGGTATGCGCTCGGCGGGCAGCATTTCGAGTTATGTCGGCTCGCTGGTGCTGACCAATCAACGGGTGCTTGCCACGTTGTCGTCGGTGCCGAAGCTGGCCGGGCGCACCGTCGATCTGCGGTGGGATGCCCCGCAGGGCGGGGCCGTCAAGGGCGAGCTTTCGACGACGGGGCTTCTGCTCGACGTCGACGTCGCCGAGGTCGATCCCCGTTGCAGTGGACATCTTTCGCTGCACTACAAGGAATCGCTGCCCGAGGATCTGCTCATGCGGCTGCCCCGGCGATCTCTGGCCTTCGATGTGCCTCCGGAATATGTGTTCCGCGCCGTTGGTGTGCCCTACCACCCGTAATCGCGCGAAAAGCGTTAGAACGGTGGTGGGTCGTCGCCCCCTGGTGGTGGGCGTGTGGGGAAATAGGCGTCGTTGCAATCGTTTTCGAGGTTTTGGCGGAGTTCGTGGTTGCGGGCGCGTTCTTCGTCGATGCGGTTGGCGCGGTCTTGGGCCCGGGTGCTGGTGCGGCGCGGCATCTTCAGTGCGCGACCAGGTTGAGCACTAGCTGCATGGGTCGGTGTGGTGACCGGTGCGGTGGGTCGGCACAGCGATGGAAACAGCAGCCGGCTACCCGGGTAGGTAGTGAAGGTCTGCCCGCTTGGGCTGGTCCAGATGACGGTGCCATCCGGTAGTTGTCGGTCTAACCAGCCGCAGAATGTCTTGAGCAGGTGGTGCTTTCGGCACAGGCATTTGATGTTCGACGCACACGTCGGCCCGTCTGGATAAGGGATCGTATGGTCCAAGTCGCAATGATCTGCCGGTTCGTCACAGCCGGGGAAGCGACACGTCAGATCCCGGCAGCGCACAAACCGCGCCAACCCCGCCGAAGGCGCATATCGGGGCTCGGGCGGACTGTCACCGGGGTGAATCACCGGACGAATCACCGCAGTGGTGGCCAGTTTGGCCGCGAGCAACGGTGCGGGCAGAATCCCGCCGCCCATCACCAGAGCGGGCTTGGTGTTCGGGCTGCCCGTCGGCTCGGGCTGCGCCAACGCCTGCGCGATGCTCATCTCTCGCAGCTCTGCGGTGCTTGGCCCTTGCGCCTCGGCCCCGTCCAGCCGCGCGGCGGTGTCATCAGTGAGGCTGTCCTGCTCGGCGATCACGTTGATCACCACCGCGCTGGGCGTCTTGGTTGCCGCGTCGCAGTCGGGTCCTCCGCACAGGCACTGCAGCCGGTCGGCACCGTGGCCCAGCGCGCCCAACGCGTCGCTGCGGCGCTGATCCAGCGTGCGCGGATCGGCCTCACACACCGCGCCCGCCATCGCCTCCAACCGTTGATCCAGCGCCGCGCCGTCCTGGCTGAGCAACGTGGCCTCCAGATAGGACACCCCGCTGCCGTTCGCGGCGTCGACCACATCCACATGCCGGCCCCGGACACTGGTTTCAATGCGGCGCACCGCATCGGGGTCAACCCGATCCACCCAGTAATCGATGGCGGCCTCGACCTTGGCCACCGACATCGATCCCCAGCCCACCGCTGCCGCGGCCAACTCCACATCGACTGCGGCCTGCGCCCCGGCGTCGCGGATCAGCCCGGTGCGATACACGATCGCATTGACCTGCCGGTAAGAAATCCGGCCGGTGGCAAAAACCTCGGCCACCCGGGGCAGCCGCTCGCGCAGCGCCATCGCGATCAGCAGCTGATGGGAGGCCACCCCCAGCGACACATCGTGGGCCGCGGCCACCTCAGCGGCCACGGCATCCCAATTGTCAACACACCACTGCTCGCGTTCGGCGCAATCATCGGCCGCCATCCGCGCGGCAAGCACGTCGGCGATCGCGGACAACCTTCGAGCACACACCGCGTTCTCCACCCGCGCCCACGCCCCCACCGCACCGGCACCACAGGCACCGGCCGCGGCCGCCACGAGTTGATCGAACATATGAGCGAAGCTACCCACTTCGAAGGACGCAGACCCGGTTAAACCTGGCCACCAAGCCCAAGCTGTGGATGAATTCGGACCTGGGGATAACTTCGTCAGTGAGCCAAAGGGTTGCCGAATTCCCGCATGCGGTGTTCGGTGGGCCGACGGCAGAAGGAGGACCAACCGAGTGACTGTGCGACGGGACAACGTCCTGCTGGTCCACTGGCACGACCTCGGCCGCTACCTCGGCGCCTACGGCCACACCGACGTCGAGAGCCCCCGACTGGACCGGCTGGCCGCCGAAGGCATCGTCTTCACCCGCGCCCACGCCACGGCGCCGCTGTGCTCGCCCTCGCGCGGCTCGCTGTTCACCGGCCGCTACCCGCAGAGCAACGGTCTTGTCGGCCTTGCCCACCACGGCTGGGAGTACCGCGCGGGTGTTCGCACGCTTCCCCATATCCTTGCCGAATCCGGTTGGCACACAGCGCTATTCGGTATGCAGCACGAAACGTCATATCCGGCGCGGCTGGGCTACGACGAGTTCGACGTGTCCAACTCCTACTGCGAGTACGTCGTCGAACACGCCACCCGCTGGCTCACCGACGCGCCCGAGCAGCCGTTCCTGCTCACCGCGGGCTTCTTCGAAACGCATCGGCCCTATCCGCGGGACCGCTACGACCCCGCGGACGCCGACGACGTGGTCGTGCCCGACTACCTGCCCGACACCGACGACATCCGCGAGGACCTTGCCGAGTTCTACGGATCGATCACTGTCGCGGACGCCGCTGTCGGCCGCCTCCTCGACACCCTCGATCAAACGGGCCTCGCCGAAAACACCTGGGTCGTATTCATCACCGACCACGGTCCAGCGCTGCCGCGCGCCAAATCGACGCTGTACGACGCGGGCACCGGTATCGCGCTGATCGTGCGGCCTCCGCGCGGTGCGGGCATCGAGCCCCAGACCTACGACGAGTTGTTCAGCGGCGTCGACCTACTGCCCACGCTGCTCGATTTGCTCGGCCTGAACATTCCCGAGGACGTCGAAGGTCTGTCCCACGCAAGGGGCCTGCGAGCGGCAGGCGCCAACCCGGTGCGGACCGAGGTCTACACGACCAAGACGTACCACGATTCCTTCGACCCGATCCGGGCCGTGCGGACGAAGGAGTACAGCTACATCGAGAACTACGCAACGCGCCCGCTGCTCGACTTGCCTTGGGACATCGCGGAGAGCGCTCCCGGCCGCGTGATGGAGCCGCTCATCCAATCCGAGCGGCCGGCGCGTGAGCTCTACGATCTCGTCGAGGATCCGACGGAAACGCACAACCTGTTGGCAGCCGACGTCACCGACAAGTCCGAAGCGATCGCCAACGATCTCGCGCTGCTGCTCGACGACTGGCGCCACAAGACCAACGACGTCATCCCATCCGAGTTCGCGGGCACGCGGATTGCCGAGCGCTACACCGAAACATATTTACGCATTCATGGCCCACAGATCACCAGCCGATCGGCGATCGCGGCGGAGCGAGGCATCGAAGAGAACCACAGTTCCGGGCAATAGATTTACTCATTGTGATCGCAATGATCGCCCCTGCCAACCAAATTGAATGCGGTTATGCTCTCGCCCATGTCACATGCGACGGCCTATTTGGTGCTCGCTTCACAGCGCAGTGGCAGCACGCTGCTCGTCGAATCGCTGCGCGCGACGGGGGTGGCAGGCGAACCCGGCGAATTCTTCCAATACCTGCCGACCACAAGCCAATCCCCGCAACCGAGGCAATGGTTCGAGGGTGTCGACGACCCGTCGATCCATCGCCTGCTTGATCCGCTCGACGAAGGCAAGCCCGACCTCGCACCACCCGAGATATGGCGGGACTACATCCGCACCGTCGGCCGCACGCCGAACGGCATCTGGGGCGGCAAGCTGATGTGGAACCAGACGCCCCTGCTGCTGCAGCGCGCAGCGGGCCTGCCCGACCGGTCGGGCGACGGCTTGCTTTCGGCCATCCGCGACGTCATCGGCAGCGACCCGGTCCTGATCTACGTTCACCGCCCTGACGTTGTCTCCCAGGCCGTTTCGTTCTGGCGTGCGGTGCAGACCCGGGTCTGGCGCGGTAGACCCGATCCAGTGCGTGACTCCCGAGCCGAGTACCACGCAGGGGCAATCGCACACGTCGTCACGCTGCTGCGCGAACAGGAGAAGGGCTGGCGGGCCTGGTTCGACGAAGAGAACATCACACCGATCGAGATCGCGTATCCCGTTCTGTGGCGCAACCTCACCCAGATCGTCGGCGATGTGCTCGAGGCAATCGGGCAGGACCGTCGGCTCGCACCGCCACCAGTTCTGGAACGCCAGGCCGATCAGCGCTCCGACGAATGGGTGGACCGCTATCGCGCCGATGCGGACAAGCTCGGGCTACCCACCTGACCCAACCTGCGCCACTACGAAGATCCGGCGGAACGGGAAGAACGTCTTGCCATCGGCCCGCGCCGGGTAGGCCGCGTCGAGCATCGGGATCAGCTCCCGCCGAAACTCCTGCCACTGTTCGTCGTTGAGTCGGCTCTTCACCGGGGTGAGCGCTGTGCCGGTGATCCACTCCAGCACCGGATTCTCGCCGCTGAGTTCGTGAACGTAGGTGGTCTCCCATGCGTCGACGGTGCAGCCTGCGTCACTGAGCAGACCGGCGTACCCCGACGGGTCATCGACCTGCCCCTCCCGAAACGGGAAGTCCTGCAACGCTTCTGCCCACCGCTCACGACGGGCTAGCTCGCGCACGGCCCGGTGCGACGGCGCGTCGAAGTTCCCTGGCACCTGCATTGCGATCCACGACCCGGCGTCAAGCTGCTGGGCCCACCGGACCAACAACGATGCGTGCTCCTGCACCCAGTGCAGCGTCGCGTTGCTCACCACCACGTCGGTGTCCGACCGCGGAGTCCACTCCCGCACGTCGCCGACGTGAGCGTCGACGCCGCGCTCGCGGGCGGACTCGACCATCTCGACCGAACTGTCCCACGCCTCAACGACCGCGTCGGGCCACCGCTGCGCGAGCGTCGCGGTCAGATTCCCGGGGCCGCAGCCCAGGTCGACCACCCGCCGGGGAGCATCGGCGTTGACCCGCGACAACAGGTCGTAGAACGGGCGTCCGCGATGATCGGCGAAGGTCAGGTAGACGTCGGGATTCCACATGCCGCCAGTGTGGCATTCACACAACTCACAGCGGGTTCGCAGCCCTGGCACAGGGCCCCGGCTGGTAAATACCGGCACCGTATGCGTCGTGACTGCCCTCGTCGACGAACCGGTCCGCCCGGTCGCCGCGCCGACGACCGCGCCGGCACGCGCCACGCCCTGGTCGCGGTGGGCGCTGGCCGCACTGCTCGGTGCGACGGCGGTGCTGTATCTGTGGAACCTGTCAGCGAGCGGCTACGGCAACACCTTCTATGCCGCAGCCTCGCAGGCCGGTTCGCAGAGTTTTTCGGCGTGGTTCTTCGGCTCTCTTGACGCGCAGAACTTCATCACCGTCGACAAGCCGCCCGCCTCGCTGTGGGTCAGCGGGCTGGCGGTGCGACTGTTCGGGATGAACAGTTGGTCGGTGCTGGCGCCGCAGGCGCTGATGGGGGTTGCGGCCGTCGCCGTGCTGTATTGCGCGGTGCGACGCGCGTTTTCCGACCCCAACCATGGTGCGGCCGCGGGGTTACTTGCCGGCGCGACCATGGCGGTGACACCCGCCGCGGCGTTGATGTTCAGGTTCAACAACCCCGACGCGCTGCTGGTGCTGCTGTTGACCGTCGCCGCCTACTGCCTGATGCGCGCCACCCTCACCGCATCGTGGCGCTGGCTAACGCTCGTCGGGGTGGTGATGGGCGTCGCCTTTCTCACCAAGATGATGCAGGCGTTCCTGGTGCTGCCCGGCTTCGGTGTCGCGTATCTGCTTGTGGCGCCGACGACTTGGGGCAAGCGCGCGCTTCATCTGCTCGGCGCGGCGGCGGCGTTGATAGCCGCGGCGGGTTGGTGGGTGCTTGCGGTGCAACTGATCCCGGCGAATGCGCGCCCCTACATCGGCGGGTCGACGGACAATACTGTGCTCGATCTGGCGTTCGGCTACAACGGGATCAATCGCCTACTCGGCCACCGTCGAGAGGGAAAGCCGCTCGGCGATTGGGGCAGTTCGAGCGTGCCGATGCTCGGCGGGCATGCCGGTCTGCGCCGACTGTTCACCGGTGAGATGGCCAACGAGATCTCGTGGCTGATCGCGGCGGCGTTGTTCGTCGTCGCATTCGGAACGTACCTGGCCGCGCGGCGAGCGCTGAGCCGCGCCGAGTTGTGTGCGCTGGTGACGTGGGGCGCCTGGCTGCTGGTCACCGGCGTGGTGTTCAGCTTCATGGGTGGGATCGTCCACCCCTATTACACGGTCGCGCTGGCGCCCTCGATCGCCGCACTTGTCGGCATCGGCGCGATATGGGCGTGGCGGCGAAGAGCGCGCTGGGACGGCCGCTGCGCGCTGGCCGCATTGGTCGTGCTTGCCGCAGTGCCATCGGCATTCCTATTGCGCCACAATGCCTTTGGCTGGACATGGTTGCCGTGGCTGATCGTCGTTGTCGCCGTAGTCAGCGCTGTCGGTCTACTGTGGCCGCGCCCACCGGTGATTGCGTTGGTGACCGGAGGTGTGGCTGCGTTGGCCGCGACGACGGCGTTCTCCGTCGCGACGGCCGCCACGCCGCATCACGGGACGATGCCCACCGCAGCCAGGACGTCACAGGTCTCGGGTGGCTGGATCAACGACGAGGCCAGCAATCCCCAACTCGCAGCCATGTTGGCATCGACTCACACCAAATGGTCGGCTGCGACGAACGGTTCTCAATCGGCAGCCGCCCTCGAAATCGCTTCTGGCACATCGGTGATGGCCGTCGGCGGCTGGAGCGGCGACCCGGTTCCGACGCTGCAACAGTTCATCGACGACGTACACGAGGGCAAGATCTCCTACTATGTCGAGGCGGGCCGCGGCCCGAATTCACCAGGCGTAAACGGCAAGGTCATCCGCAGCGAACTGCACACCGCTTCGCATACTCGCGAGGTCTCGGATTGGGTGGCTGCGCACTATCCCGGCACATTCGTCGGCGGATCCACGGTTTACCGGTTGAACTGAGGGCTACCATGCGGAAATGTCCAGCACGCGGGACTCCGACGCCCTTCCCGTCGATCCTCCGATCCCTGTCCCCGACGTTCCCGGTGCCGACGCAACCGTGCGTGGACTGCCGCGCCGCGTCGACCTCACGCTGCGGCAACGTCTGATCGTCGACTCGTCCGCGGTCGCCGACGTCGCCCTTCGCACCGCGATCGCGTCGCTGCTGAGCGCCACGATGCTGCCGGCGACGCTCACCGCCGCGCTGCGCCGGTCAGCGGGCCGCGCCGAACTCGACCACCTCCGGTTTTACGCCGAGCTCGCCAGCGCCCGCGACCCGGAACTGTCCTTCCCCAAACCGAAACAAGAACCGCGAATCTCCTCACGCCCGGCCAGTCCGATTGCCGAGTGGATGGCCAAGGGCCGAGTGAACAACATCCGCTTCGACAGCAGCTTCGAAGCGGTCAACCCGGCGCTGCGCGATCAATGCCACGGTTACGTCCGCAACAACGTGGTGCGCGCACAACACTGGGTCCACGACGATGGTCCGCATCCCACATTGTGCGTGATCCATGGGTTCATGGGTTCGCCGTATTTGTTCAACGGCCTGTTCTTCTCACTGCCATGGTTCTACCGGTCCGGCTACGACGTGCTGTTGTACACCTTGCCGTTTCACGGCGCCCGCGCCGAAAAGGGCTCGCCGTTCAGTGGATACGGATACTTCGCACACGGTTTCGCCGGTTTCGCGGAAGCCATGGCCCAGGCTGTGCACGACTTCCGCTCACTGATCGACTATCTCGAGTTCACCGGGGTCGACAGGGTGGCACTGACCGGCATGTCGCTTGGCGGGTACACATCGGCGTTGATCGCGTGCGTCGATGACCGAATTCAGGCAGTGATTCCCAACGTTCCCGTCGTCACCCCGGATAGGACCGTCGACGAGTGGTTCCCCGCCAACTACGTGGTGCGGCTGCGTGACCTGATCGCAGGCACGGACGATCAGCTGGTGCACGAGGCGACGAAATACCCGTCGCCACTGAACTATCCGCCGTTGGTACCCAAGGATCGGCGGCTGATCATCACCGGGCTCGGCGACCGGCTGGCGCCGCCCGAACAGGCCGAAATACTGTGGGAGCACTGGGACCGCTGCGCCTTCCATTGGTTCCCCGGCAATCACATCCTGCATGTGAGTCAGCCGGACTACCTGCGCCGGATGACGCGGTTCATGCGCGACTTCATGTTCGAATGAGCCTGTCCACCGACAGCGGATTCAGCGCGTCAAGCGCAAGCCGGTGGCGCCCATTCAACGGTGTGGCACCCGCGATCTGGTCCGGCTTGCCGGGGGTTCTGATCGCACATGCCCGGTCGACGCGCAGGTCGGCTGCGCTGCCCGTGATCTCCAGCGCCATCCAGATTTCCGACGATGGCAGCGACGCAACGTCGTCGAGGCTCGCTACGCGATAGGCGGCGACGTAGCCCGACCCGTCGTGCAGACCACCCCACGTTTCCTTGGCATCCGGCCGTGCCGGGGTGTCGGCGCTGTCGACGATCATGGCGTCCCAGCCCTCCTCACGGAGATGGTTCGCCAGCCGCCTCCCGACCACTTCGGCAGTGTCGTGCAACGGAATTCGCGGCGACCGTGCGCGCAGAGCGGTCAGGTTGTCGGCCGCGCCGATTGTGATCCCGATCCAGGTCGTGCGCGAGCCGCTGAGGTCGCGGCTGGTGATGCGGATCTTGTCGCAACGGATGCCGTACCGGTCGAGGTAACCGGCGATCAGCGGCAATGGCAGTCCAGCGGGCTCTACCCGAAGCAGGACAGTGGTGTAGTCCGATGATTGGTGAGCGCCGTTCTTCTGGTTCCGGCGCAGCAGCATCGCCACGCGACGGCCGATCAATGTCATCACGAATGTTCCACGCCACCAGCCGAATAGCACCAGACTGCCTGCCACCGCGATGCCGGGCAGCCACCGGTCGGCTGTCGACGTCCATGGGTAGGTCATCGCCGCTGGAACGATGAGCAGGGCTGCCAGCGCTATGCGGGCCGTCATGTGAGGGGGTCCTTTCGTCGGCGCAATCCGATCGTGACCAGCGTGACAAGGGCCAGCACTGCGGTGCCGATGAGCGCAGCAGTGCGTGGGGTGTTGTCTTCGGCCTGCGGTTCCGGTGGTTCGGCGATCGCTCTGGCGGCCGCAGTATGCGACACGGAAGCCTCGGGTACGTCCCAGGTGAGAGCGGCGACGGCGTCCACGCCGCCGGCGCCAACCAGATTCGACGGTGAACGGGCCGCGCCGTGTGCCGTCGCGGTGATGCGATGGATCACCTGAGCCGCAGTTAGATTGGGAAACTTGCTGCGCACCAACGCTGCAACGCCCGATATGTAGGCGGCCGCATAGCTGGTGCCGCTGATCGGTGACATCTCGTTCCCGTCGTTCGGTATGCCGTTGGCCAGGCCGCCGCCTGGACCGTTGCTCACCGAGACGATGCGCTCACCGGGCGCTGCCACGCCGAGCCAAGGACCTGCCATGGTGAACTCCGATGGCCGACCATTGGCCGCCACGGACCCGGCCGACAACACAAAGGGTTGCCACCACGACGGTACCGACACGGAGGTGACGCTGGCCCAATCCCCGGCGTTCGACTCGCATGCCGCCCCGTCGCGAACGTTGCCCGCCGCTGCGACGATCACCGCGTCCTTCTGCACCGCAGCGTATTTCAGTGCTGCGCCCAGCTCTGTCTGATCAACCGGCTTGTCGGCGGGCACACACGTCACCGCCGAGATGTTGATGACACTCGCCCCGAGGTCGGCAGCCCGCACGACCGCGCGGGCCAAGCTCGCGACGTCGACCGCTGCGCGCGCTTGCGTCGGATCGCTGGCAGAGATGCGCGGGGCGTACTTGGCCGATGTCTGGCGGATCGAGATCAGCCGTGCGCCTGGTGCAATGCCAGAGAAGCCGTCATTGCCCGGTTGGCCCGCGATCAGGCCGGCGACCAACGTGCCGTGCCCATCGCAGTCGGTGAGCCCGTCGGTGGCCGCGACGAAGTCACCACCACCCTCGACGTTCGGTAGCCGTGGACCGGGCTGCACGCCGGTGTCGATCACCGCGACGGCCTGACCATCGCCGCGACTGTGTCGCCACGCCTCAGAGAGGTTGAACGACAACTGGTTTGGTGTCGTCATATGTGGATCCATACCTGGCATCACGCCGGTGGCCACACATGCGCCGCGTTGCGTCATCGGCTGCGGCGGGCCCGGATTGCCCGGTGGCGGTGCGGTCTCGGCATCCACTTGCGGCGGGCTGATGGCGCCCGCCGGCGGTCCGGCACTCATCAGCACGGCCAGCGCCGCCGCGAACACGGAGATTACGCGCAGAGTCACCGATTCAGCACCAACGCGAACAGGCCGGCGAGGTAGGCCATCACCGGGATCAACGACGCGTCGATGGCCGACGCCACAAACCCGACCAGTCGTCGCATCGGGAGCGAGTAGCTATCCGGCTCGCCGATACGCGGATTCAGCGCCACAACCACCCACATCACGACCAGTGCGGCCAGCACGGCAAGCGCCCACCAGGCCGCTTCGTAGCGTCCGGTGACGGCGAAGAGGACCAGCACCGCGACCGCCACGAGGTAGGGGTGCGCGAGCAGCCACGCCTTGCACGTCGCTGAATCCCACACCCGCGCACGCAGTACCGCACCGACGGCAGCGGCCGCCACCAGGTACCACGCCCACGGCGACGACCCTTCCGGACCGACCAACGCAAGCGAGCCGACAACCGAGAGCAGCACACCGCCCGCGATCAAGCCGGTCTGGTGGGACTCGCTGACTCGGACGCGGCGCGGCAGATCCTCGAGCACCCGTAGCGGTCGCGCCGACGGCGTTGCGTCACCCGGTGCGGGGATCACCGGCAGCGGGAACCGCGCCCACAGCGCTGACAACTGCGCCGACTGCACCGTAACCAGGAGCGCGAACAGGACAACGACGCAACCCAGCGTCGCTGTCGGCAACTCCCACATGGTCGCTGCGGCCGCGGGCAGCAGGACGCCGAAGGCCGTGACCGCAGCGGCAGTGAACACCGCGATTGCGCGCTCTTCGATGGTGATGCTGATGATCGACCATGCCGTCACACCTGCGGCCGCCAGCAGAACCTGGGCCGGCCCGAATTCACCAGGCACCGCGAGCAGGAACACAGCGGCCACCGGCGCCAGCCCCGTCACCGCCAGCGCCGTGGCCACCCGCGCCGACCGAAGGCGGCTCACCAACGCCGCGACCACCGTCGCAGCGGCCACTCCACCGGCCATGAACAGCCCAAGCGCTGCGCCGGTCGCCAGCCGGTGCGCGACGGAGAGTCCGGTGAGCACAAGGATCAGGCCGATGAGTGCGCCGACGGCGGCTCGCTGGATATGTGCTGTGCCCCAAGGTCGTTCGCGTGCTGCCGAGAAGAGCGCCGCGGCGTCGGCGATGTCCTCGGCGATGTTCGGTGCAGACGGGCCGGCGGGCAGCGGCTGCAGGGCGAGCAGATCACCGTCGACCACACCGACGGTGTCCAGCGTGGTGTCCAGGCTGAACGGCGCACCGCCGATGGGCGCCAGACTCAGCGGAACCTGCGTTTCGACGCCGTCCTCACTGACCGGCGACACCATGCGTTGCACAGCGGGCAGGATCTCTCGCAAAGGCAGCCCGGCCGGCAGCGCCAGATCGGTCATTCTGCCACTGTCGTCGGCGGTCGCGAGCACGGCCACCCGCACGATCGGCATTACAGCGTTGTCGGGCATCGGTTTTCCGTTCTGTCGAAGTCGCGGGTGAGCTGGATGTCGGGAAACCAGGACCCGTCGGGAAGCGTGGCGGTGAGGCGCTCGATCGCAGCGGCGATCGCCATAGGTGTGCCGGGTGCGAATGTCGAAATCCATTCGCCGTCGAACGCCTTGGCCGGGCTGACGAGGATGCGGCCTTCGGTGGTGTCGACGATGCTGACGCCGACATCCGTTGTGATGCGGTGACCGTCGCGGTGCTGTCCGGCGACAACCTCCACATATGTGCGTCGCTCGTCGAACGCCGCCTCGGCCACGGGACGCGCTGAGGCTGGAATTCCCAAGTAGTCCAGGGTTTCCCGCAGCCGAGCCCCGGATCGCAACTGTTCGTCTGCCTGTGCGCCTGCGCGCGAAGGCAGGGAGAACTCGGTGAACTGGGCTGGGCGCCGCCGACTCAGACCCGATGCCAATACGGGCACCAGCGCGTGCGGGTGGTCGATGTCCATGGCGGTCAATGTGACGAGCCCGGCGTTGCGCAGCGCAACGACAGTGCTCCCGCCTGCGCGTGACACCACTCCGCGCAGCATCGCGCCGCGGCCGCTGACGAATCGCATCTCCAGCCACTGAGCCGGTCGGCAGGTCACCGCAATCCACCGCGTGGCCGACTCATCGATGCGACCGCCGGATAGGACGCCGAGCCGGGTCAGCTCGTCGGTCTGCGCCGCAACGAACGCCGTCCGCTCCGCAACGTCGGCGTATGGCTGCGTGATCGCCAGCACCCATGGGAAAGTGCCCGCGCCGCACGACTCTGCGACAAACCACGCCGCGTCGACGGTCAGCTCAACAGCGTTGGCTCGCACTCAACCCCACTTGGCGCCCTCGGCCTGATCCCGGGCGCTCATCGACATCGTGTTGGTCTCGTGTGTGCTCGCCATGGCGCGGTAGGCGCGGACGAGTTCCTCCATGCCGGCGTTCCATTGCGCCTGCCACGCCTGATAGGTTATCCCGGTGTCGCCTTGCCATCCGCTGGCAAGCGCGGCCTGCTCGCTGGCGATGTCGGCGCCGACCGCGTGCAACGCACCGGCGTAGCCTGCCATTTCACCGGCGTGCGCCAGCATGGCCGGGTAGTTGTACATGATCTGAGACATGACTTGACCCTTTCCGATCAGATAGCGGTGTAGCTGCTGGCCGCGGCGGCGTCCTCGGCCGCGTATGTGCCTGCGGCGTCGCCGATGTTGGCCTGCGCGATGTCCAGCAGCGTGTTGATCTTCGCGGAGACCTCGACGAACCGGGCATGCGCGGCCTGGAAGGCAGCAGAAGATTCACCCATGTGGAAGGCCTGAGCGAACTGGGCCGCCTGCTCGGCCTGCGCGATGGTGCTGCGCATCAATGCAGCCTTCGCACCGAACGCCGCCTCCGAGGCGACGAGTTGCGGAATGTGAGCGTCGAGCAAGCTCATTGATCTTCCCTTCTCTCTTCTGTAGCGGGATCCCACGTTGAGGGCATCATCGGGTTGACGGGGCCGCCGCCGAACGAATCTCCTTGCAGCATCGTCAATCCGGTGGCTTTGGGCGTGCCGGTGGCCGCGGTGCCGGAGAACCCCATCGGGCCTGAACCGCGTGTCGACGCGGTGACGCGCGGTTCCTCGACGGGCGGGCTCGGATCGAGATCGGCGTCCATGTCCATGTATTCGTCGCCGTAGTCCCTCGCGATCGCGCCGCGTTTCTTGCGGGCGCGGCGCCGTTCGCGTGCGGATACGGCTGCCGAAGCCGCTGCGACGGCCGGAATGTCGGCAGCCGGCGCCTTCGCACCGGTCTCGTCACGCAGCGTCGGGGTGAAGCCTTCATCGGGGTCCAGGCCGGGGATCGCGTACGGTACGGCGCTCGCGGCAGCAGGTGCAGCGGGTGCCGCAGGACTGGCAGGCGCTGCGGCACCACCGGCCGCCGACGCGGCAGGGGCCGCCACAGTCGGTGCGACGCCCGCGACCGGCCAGACTCCCGGCTGATCGGCCCTGACCGGAGCAGGCGATCCAGGCACCGGTGCTTCCGCGGGCACCTCGGCCGGCGCAGGCTGATCGAGGTACTGCGGCAGAAGTGCCCCGACCACACCGAGGGTGATCGCCAACAACGGTTGGATCAGCAGCTGCGGATAGGTCAGCGACGCGCCGATCCACGAGAACACCTGGTAGGCAACGGCAAACAGGAACGGCCCCCAGGTGACCAGTGCCTCCGACGGATTGGTCAGAAAATCGGTGATCAGCTGGATCGAGTTGCCGATCGGATCCTGCAGGAAGTTGATGATCGGCTCGAACAACCGATAGGTGTAGTCGGAGTACCACTTCAGCAGCTGCGCAATGAGATCGGCGAGGTTCTGTCCGGCGCCGGCATCGGCGGCCTGCAGTTGTGCGGACGACTGACTGATGTCGGCAACGGCGCGACCGGTTTCCCCGACGCCCGGCGTCAACAGCAACGGCGCAGGCGATATCGTCGGCGTCGCGGCCACCGCAGCACTCGCGACAGCCTGATAGCTGGTCATGGTCGTGGCGGCCTGAATCCACATGCGGACGTAGTCGGCCTCGTTGAGTGCGATCGGAATGGTGTTGAGGCCGAAGAAGTTCGTTGCCACCAGCGCGGCATGGGTGGTGTGGTTGAGCGCGAGCTCGGCCAGGGTCGGCATCGCGGCAACGGCTGTGGTGTAAGCGGCCGCGGCGGTTTCGTGCTGCACCGCTGCCGCCGCGCTGTTGACGCTCGCCTGCGCCAGCCATCCGAGGTACGGCGTGTGCGCGGCGATGTACTGTTCGGCGCTCGGCCCCTCCCACGAGCCGGCCTGAACCGCACTCAGTATCCCTGTCAGTTCCGCTGCCGCCGAGGCATATTCGGTGCTCAGCGACTGCCACGCTCCCGCTGCCGCCAACAGCGACCCGGGCCCGGGGCCGCCGGACAGCAGGGCCGAGTGCACCTCAGGTGGCAGGGCCATCCACACGGGGGCGGTCATGGTCAGCCGCGGGCAATCAGGTACGACGAAGCCGCCAATGCGTCGCCGGTGACATAGCTGGCACCGGACTCGCCAACACCAATCCCGGATCGACCGAGTTCCTCGACGCCCTGCGCCGCGATCGCCTGCTGTGCTGTGGCGTGCGCGTTGAATCCCATTGCAGTGGACAGTGATACGACATCGGCGGCTGGCGGGATAACGGCAGTCACCAGAGGCGCGGCGGCAGTGTGCGCGGCGGCCAGCCGAGCGGTCAGCGCCTCGACGGCCGCGCCGGCGGCGGTCAGGCCCTCGGGTACCACACGCAGGGTCATCAGCTGTATTCCTTTCCATGCGAGGCATGCTCGGCCACAAGTGGGTTGACGAGTTGAACGAAGATTGGAGTTTCTGTGTCGGTGAGTAGGACGCCGCGCCCCGCGGGCAGGCGGCTGAACCGGTGCCCGCGAATCTTGCCGCTGTCGTGCGGGTTACCCGACAGCATGATTGTCGTGGCCTGCAGATCGTTGAGCCGACGCAGCAGTGGCGCAGTCATCACCGCATGCGCCGAACCGGCGGCACGCGCGGTGACGATGACCCGCAAACCGAGATCGGTCGCCTGGGACAGCAGCCCGATCAGCGTCGTCCACGGGCGCTGCCCTGCGTACGGACCCGTCACGGCGGGCGTGTCGGGAATCTGGTCCACATCGTCGATGATCAGGTAATGGGTATGACCCTGATACGTCCAGCCGCTGAGTTCGGCGGCACTCAATCCGCCGGGCGGACGGCGCTTTTCGAGCAGTGCCGACAGCCCGAGCATGGCAGGCAGAATCCGGTCGACGTTGGGCGTGTACTCGTTGTCGGCGAACAGCGGCTCGTCGACGAGCTGCAGCCGCCGGTCGATCACCGTGAACGCGACGTCATTCGGCCGTGAGTTCTCGCGGACAGTGCGGATCAGGTGCCGCAGCAGCGTCGTCTTACCTGACTTTGCGTCGCCGAACACCATCAACAACGGGTTGTCGGCGAAGTCGACGGCGACCGGGGTCAGGTCTTCCTCGCGTTGACCGATGACCACGCGGTCAGCTGCCGGATAGAGCGGCGCAACGGTCGCAGGTGCCAGGTTGGCGGGAAGCAACCTGACCGGGGGTGCCGTGACGTCGGGATATTGGGCGTTGATGGCCGCGATGGACTCCAGCGCGGGGCGGGCGAACAGGAAGTGCTCGGCGGCCATGGTCAGGCCGCGTCCTGGCTGGTCGGCAGGCACGGCTTCAGCGGGTCTGCGCAGCGCGCCCGGCACGCGCACATTGCTGTCCTGTGCGTCGTTGAGCCGCAGCTCGAGCCGCAGCCCGAGCCCGTCACGCATGGCCAGCGGCACTTCGATCCAGTTCGGTGTCGTGATCACCGCGTGGATGCCGTAGGGCATTCCGGTGTTGACCAGTTCGGTGACCTTGGCCAGCAATGGGTTTCGGGTATTGAAGGCGTCGGTGTTGTCGCGGCTGAATGCGTAGAGGTTGTCGATGAGCAGGAACACCTCGCCGTAGCCGTCGTCGCGATCGTCCGCCCCGCGCGCCTGCCGCGAGCGCAACAGCTGCTCGAGTTCGGCGAAGGTACGTCGAATGCGTTCCGGCTCGAGCGGCGAGGCCACACTGCCGACATGCGCGAGATCCTTCAGCGGTGCAAGCTGACCGCCGCCGTAGTCCAGGCCGTAGAACGTGACGTCCCGCGGGGAATGCAGCGCCGCGGCGGACAAGACGAAGGTCTGCAGCGCAGTCGATTTTCCGGACTTGGGCCCGCCGTGGATGACCAGGTTGGCACCCGCCGACGTGGCGTCGAACACCAAAGGGTCGCGACGCATCTCGAAGGGCTTGTCGATCTCACCGAGCGGCCACCGCCACTGTCGAGGGGCAACCCCCGAGCGGTGCACCACGTCGGCGAGGGCGATCGGCTCGTCCAGCGGCTCCAGCCACAGCGGCGGAGCCTTGGGACCATATTGCGCCAACTGCTCGCCGATGGTGGCGATCAGCTTGCGCGGGGGAAGCACGTCGACGTCAGGATCTTTGAGGATCACCGTGTCGGGCTCAGGTTCGACGCGACCGGCGGTGAACAGCTGCGGACGCGGAATAGCTCGAACGACAACGGATTTGTCCACACGCGGCGGTTCGTAGATGCCGTCGACATACGTGCTGCGGAATTTGATCGGCACCGCCCCCGGCGCGGGCACCAAGAACCCGACGCCTTTGTGATCGCGGCCCGACTCGATGTGATAGGCGTCCTCGACGCCGATGACCTGCCGGGAGATGCTGGGACTGGCCACCTTCAAGCCGATCCGATAGGACGTGTTCTTGTCGATGTCCTTGATCCGGCCCACGTCCAGTGTCTGCGACGCGAACAGAATGTGGATGCGGAATGAGCGTCCCTTGCGGGCAACGTAATCGAACAGATCGGCGTACTCGGGATGGTCGGCGAGCATCAGCGTGAACTCGTCGGCCACCACGAACAGCGTCGGCAGCGGCGGCAGTTCGTGGCCCGCGGCGATCGCATTCTCGTACTCGGTCACCGAGTTGAACGCGCTGCCTTGTACACGTCGGCCCGCCTCGCGCAACAGTTGTTCGCGACGAGCCACCTCGCCGCGCAGCGTGTCGGCGAACCTGTCGGCCAATGACCGCTTCTCGGCCATGTTCGAGATGACCGCGACCACCTGCGGGAAGTTGCGGAAGATGTCGGCGCCCGCCTCACCCTTGAAGTCGGCGTAGATGACGATCAACCGGTCGGCGGGATGAGTGGTCAACAGCGCCAACAGAATCGACATCAGCGTCTGCGACTTGCCCGAGCCGGTCATGCCGATCATCAAGCCGTGCGGCCCCATCCCGCCTTCGGCCTCGTCCTTGAGGTCGAAGTAGAGCGGCTCGCCGGTGGCGGTGACCCCGATCGGGACTCGGAGTTCGTCATCGCGGTGGCGTGGCGCCCACAGCGTGGCGACGTCGAGCGCCGAGGCGTCAGGGATGTCGAGCAGCGTGCTAAAGGTGGTCCCGCCGATGCTGGTGGCACGCGAATGGTTCGGGTTGGATTCCCACCGCGACAGCCGCCGTGCCAGGTGGCGGGCGTCACCGGCACCAAGATGGTCTGCGCTGTCGATGAATTCATGCCAGTCGCCGCTGTGCCAGCGCTGAATCGAACCGCCGGCTATTTGCAGGATCGGCCGCTCGGGGTCGGAATATTGTTCTCGGTGAGGAGGGTTCGCCGAACGGTGGATGACGGTGACGCCTGCAGAAAGCAGTGGCCGCGGGTCCGCGTCGGGATCGTCGAGCACCACCAGCCAGTGCTTCGCCGAGCCGTCAGGCAGCTGCAACTCGGACGCATCGGTGTGCAGGTGGCGAGCGGGCCCGACCCCGTCGGCCTCGCCGGGGTTGTCGACATGTGGCAGCCATTTCAGCCAGGACCAGTCGTCGCTTTCCAGATCCGGTCCGCTGAAAGCGATTCCTAATATCGTGGGGTCGTGCCAGGTGGCGGCCTGTGCGATCCATGCCCGCAGCACCCCGCGCACCTCATCGTCGTCGCCGAGCACCGTGATCCGCGACAGCTTGGTCAGGTCAATACCCGCCGGTGCGTCGTGGAGCGTGCGTTGAGTGTCGAGCAGACCACGCAACGTCGTGTGCGAGACGGGTTCGAGGTCGATCTCGTCGGCGGAGTCTTTCACGCGCAGCGTGGTGTCGAGCGGCACGTCGTGCAGCCCGGCGCGAAGCACGAGAAAGTCGTCGTCGTGTGGGTCGCGCTCCCATTGCCTGCGAGTACCGGGGACCACGATGAGCGCTGATGGCGCGGGATGCGACCACTCCAACCGGGCGCGCTGATCGGCTGCGTGCGCACGCACGTTGTCGCGGATCACCGAAAGGTAGCGCAGGTAATCGGCGCGTTCGGCGTCCACCTCTTCTGTTCGCATCTTGTTGTCTGAGCCGCGGTACAGCGCGGTGGCGGCGAGCAGCAAGACGAACGGGAAGAACAACGTCTGCGGCGAGATCAGCCGCATACCGGTGGCGACCAGGGCCACGATCATTCCGACGATCAGCAGCACGATGAGGTAGGGCAGCACGCGGCGCAGCAGCGACGGCGGCACCTGCCGCGGTAGTTCCGGCGGCGGCTCGATGGTGATGGTGCCGGTGCGGGTGGCCGGTGGGGCCAGCCGGCGGTGAGTCTCGAAGATCAACCTGCTCATGGCGCTTGCCTCCCCACACCGTCGGGCGACAGGGCGTCGTGTGCCAACAACGCGTCGGCGCGTGACAGGGTCGGTCCCGCCGCGAACTGGGACAGCACCGACCACGATATCGGCAAGGGGTGGGCCGTCAGGCCAAGCGACGCAGCGGTTTTCGAATCTTCGATGCCGTAGCGGACGCCGGTGTCGCTGACCCAGAACAGCGACGAGTTGCTGTCGACGAAATAGCCGGTGCCCGGCGAAAGCGAGACCCGGTTAGGTGAGCCGACGAGTTCCACGGTATGCAAGCCGTCACGTACTGGCACAGCGGCGCCGGTCAGCAACGTCAGCGAACTCACCTGCGCTCCTTCCGGTTTCGCCCATTGCGCGCACGTGATGGGATCCTTGGCCATGTCGACGAGGGTCACTTTCTCCGACGGATATGCATCGGTATCGATTCCGCGGGCCACCGGCATCCGCGCGATCTCGTCAGCCCCGAGACGTGGTGGCTGTTCCAGACCGAAGGAGTTCGTATTGCGCAGAATCCCGGCAAGCGCCTCGGAAATCGGTTGCAGCCCGTCACTCAGTACCGCGTAATACCGGATGGTGTTGTCGGCTTCATATGCGACGACGACCGCGCCAACCGGGACAGGAACAGACAGCGGGAAGCGAGGGGCTCCGCCTGCGCCGGCAATGGCAGGCGCGGTCAGTGCGGGACCCTCGGGGATTGCGTTGAACAGCCCGACGGGGATCGGCCGCGGCGCCGCAATGTCGGTACCGAGGCCGAGCGCATCGGTCACTGTACGGTCGGCGAGGTCCAGCGCGCTGCGTCTGCCGTCCCACAGCAGCCAGGTGCGCCCCTCGTTCGAAGCGAGGACCGCGTGCAGCGGTTTCAGTTCAGAAGCGCGTTCACCGCCGGTTCCCAGCGATCCGGCGATCACCGTGACCCCCGGATTCGCATCGCCGCACACTGTCCACAGCGCGTCGCGAGATGCGTTCTGCACCAACCGTTCCGGGGCACCCGGGATGCCGAGGAGGTTTCCGCGGGGGAACTTGTCGAGCTCGGCGCTCTTGACGGTTGTCGGGTTGTCCGGCCGCCCGGCGATCAGCCGTGCAGAGGCGAGGTTCAGTACCGGGTGAAGCTGGTCGCCGACCTTGACGTACAGCGCCGCGGTGGACCGGTCGGCCAGCACCACATCGTTGCCTGCCACACCCGAGGGCCGGATCAGCGAGAAGATGAAGCAACCGGCGAGGCCGGTGGTCAACACCAGTGCGCCGACGAGCACGGCACGGGTCTGGGTGCGCAACGGGTCGACCAGCATTCGGGTGTCATGCAGTGCGACACCAGAGGCGATGCGGCGCATGACGAATCGCCAGCCCGACACTTGATGCCGCGTGACGAAACCGCGGCGATGCACCACGCGGTTGGCGTTCTCGTTGACCGGAGTGCGCGACGTGAACTCCCGGCGATCGCGCCCGCTCACCCTGGCACCGACAGCCCGAGCCCGCGCAGCAGCGGAGCAGCAGAGGAGTTGACGTCTTTTGCAGTGATCGTCATCAGTTCGTCGTCGGTGAACTCTTCCGCGTCGGAATGGTCGAGTCGGTACTCGCGCTCCTCCTCCGACCGCTCGACGAGGTTGCGGACGAAACGGCCGTTGCCTGCGATGTCGAGGCTGCGGCGCGCGACTCCCGCGGCGTCCGGCGTCGTCGTATCGGCGAGGTGACCGAACAGCGCCTCCATGTCGGCGAGCGCTGCGTCTTCGAATACGCTGTCGCGCTTCTCGGCCATCCGCATCGCGATCTCGACGAGTTCAGCCGCTGAGTAGGAAGGAAAGTCGATACTGCGGGTGAACCGTGAGCGCAGACCCTCGTTGGTATCCAGGAAGTGGTCGAGGTCTTTGCGGTAGCCGGCGACGATGACCACCAGGCGGTCGCGGTCGTTCTCCATGCGGGCCAGCAGGGTGTCGATGGCCACCAGCCCGAAGTCGTTCTTGGCGCCGGTGGACACCAGCGCGTAAGCCTCGTCGAGGAACAGCACTCCGTCCAGGGCGCTGTCGATGATCGCGTTGGTCTTGGCCTCGGTTTCGCCGATGTGCTGACCGATGAGGTCGGCGCGGTGCACCTCGCGCACGGTTTCCTTCTTCAAAAGCCCTAGCCCGCAGTAGATTTTCGCGACGACACGCGCGATCGTGGTCTTACCGGTCCCGGGCGGCCCCGCGAACACCAGGTGGTTGGTGCGCTGCGCGACGGTAAGACCGCGCTCCTGGCGCCGAAGTGCCATGGCCACTGAGCTTTTCAGCCGCGCCACCTGATACTTGACTTCCTCGAGTCCGATGAACTCGGCGAGTTCGGCTTCCGCCTCGATCAGCAGGTGCGCCTTGCGTTCCTTGGCTCCCGGGTCGACGAAGTCGGCTTCGTCGGGTTCTGAATCCGGGTCCCACGGGTCGGTGCGGGCGTCGATGCGCGCAGCGGTGGTGGTCCTCATCCCGAACGACGAATCCGACAGGGCCTCTTCGATGTTCGCGTTGTCTGGATGGGCCGCGTACAGGTCCTGCAACAGGTCGTTGGCCTCGTCGTCCTCACCCTGAGCGCGTAGCGAGAGCGCCTTGGCGAGCGCCCCGTCAACGGCGGCGACCGCGACAGGCCCTTCGGGCTCCTCGAGATACGACAGTGCGGGAGCGAACATGCCCAGCCGGGCCAGCGCGATGCCGAGTGTCACCCGGGCGGCGTGGCTGAAGACGTCGTCCAGTGACGGATCGTTGACCACCGTGGTAAGCAGTCGCACGACGTCCGACCACCGCTCGGCGCGGTAAAAGATGGCCACGCGCTGCCACGTCGCGTCCAGCCAGCCGGGTCGGCGTTCGAGCACCTCGGTGACCAGCCGGTCGGCATCGGCATAGTTGCCTGCGTTGGAAAGAGTTGCCGCATAGGCCAATTGGAAGTCGTCAGGATCGGATGCGCGCAGCTGGAGGTAGAGGCCGGTGTCGTAGGTGAACACGAGGGCACGCGGCGCGAGACCGGCTTGCCGCTGAAGCAGTCCTGCAGTGGCCGACGTGCGCCAGACCGATTCGACGACATGGGCGTCCGCCTCACCCGCTGCGGCCAGGCCAGTCCAGGCATCGCACTGCTCGTGCGCGATGTGGGTCAGCGCCGCGAAGCCGGATCGGGCGGCGGGCAGGTCGGGTGGACGCTGCCGGCCGTGAACGGACAGGCCGAGTGCGCGACAACAGGTGGCGAACCGGCTGATCAGGTCGCGATCGACCCGGGTCAAGGCATGCGGAGCCGCCAGAGTGTCACTCCCCACGACGCCTCCTTACTTAGCCTTGCCTTAGCTAACTCGGCTGAAGTTAGCATTGCATAAGCTAAGTGTCGAGACGTACCTACGTCGTGGCGCGCGCTTCGCGTCCTCCTGGAAGCAGCAGCACCGCCAGCAGCCACCCCACCAACCCGGCGACAATCGGTGCGCCCGTCCACATTTCGACGACCGCGGGTGTATGACCCACGGTGATCGACGCGACCGCGATGTAGAGCCCCCAGGTGACGAATGCAGTTCCCGCACCGAACAGCCAATACCCGCCAGGCCGGTCGGCGGCGGGACGCAACCAGCGCGCAAACAGATCGGCCAGCAGACCTGCGGCAACGAGCGTCAGCAGAGTGCCAGGGTTGCGCGCCTCGGTCTCGGCTCCTGCGAGTCCGATGGCGGGCAGCCACACCGCGGTCACCGTCCAGAACGGGATCTGCCAGCGCCGGGCGAGGAACAGCACCGGCGCCAGCAGCACGACGTTGGAGATGATCAGCTTGGCCGCGAGCACCGACGCAGCCTGCTGAGCGCCCGAGAATCCGTTGACGATCCAGTCGGCGCGGTACTTCAGCGCATCTCCGTAGCCCAGGAACAAGAAAACCTGCGCGACGGCCATGCCAGCGCTCAGCGCCGCAGGCCAGAACTGCCGAAACGACGGCGCTGCAGGCAGATCAGGATCCGACCACATGGCCCGCAAGGGCGACGTCACGATGATCACCATCGAAGCGCCGAGGCCGAGGTGGCTCGGGCTGAACAGAATGTTGATGGTCGTTTCGATGCCCCAGACGGTGTGCCATACACCGTCGGCGATACCGGAAACCCCGAACACTGCCAGCGCGACGACGGTCCATCCGTAGCCGACCGGAATCACGCCGACGCCCGATCTGCCCTGCCGAACGTTTCGCACGATCATCAGGAGCACCCATGCGGCGGTTGCGGTGAAACCGCTGTAGAAGACGGCGTGCCACGGTGTGAAGAACGTTTCGAGATTCGTCAGATTCGAGTGCGCCCAGGCATCGAGGATCAGACCGGCCAGAAGCCAGCCGGACAACAGACACATCACGATGTTGTCGCGCCGCGTCGCCCGTGGGCGCAATCGCCCGCCCACCTGCTTCGTCAGATCGAGATCGGTCACCCTCGCAGTCTCGTCTGGCTCAGTCTTTGATCGCGCTGACCAGGCTGATGTTGCCGGTCATCACGCCCGCCTCGGAGTCAGGGGCCGGCACCGGTCGGCCGAAGGCGCGCAGCTGATACGGCAACGGCGTGGAGACGGCCCACCAGCCGCGGCTACCGAACCACTCGTGCGCGGGCGCGTGCTGCTCGTTGTAGACGAGGTTGAAGAACGTGTCCTCGTCGCCCGCGGCGCGTTCTTCTTCCCGCTTCGCCTGAAAGACCTCAGCGTCCAGGGGCACCGCCTCCTCCACCGCGAGGTGGCTGCCCGGTGCGGCCAGCGAGTCGATGCCCGCGAACAGCTGGTGCTGCGCGGTTGCGGGCAGGTAGATCAACAGGCCCTCGGCGATCCAAGCCGACGGCTTGGATGGGTCAAAACCGTTGTCGCGCAGGGCCTGCGGCCAGTCGTGGCGCAGATCGACCGCGACCTCTTTACGCTGCGCTGTCGGCGCATCACCGTGTGCCGCCAGCACCTCGCGCTTGAACTCGAGCACCCGCGGTTGATCCAGCTCGAACACCACCGTTCCGGCGGGCCAAGACAGCCGATACCCGCGGGAGTCGAGGCCGGCGGCCAACAGCACGATCTGGCGAACCCCTGCAGCGGCGGCGGCCTCGAAGTAGGTGTCGAAGTAGCGGGTCCGCACGCCCTGGAAGTTGACGAAGTGCTCGCCGAACTCGGTCTTCAGCGGGTGCTCGAGAGCACCGCCGTCCAACAGGTCTGCCCACTCGCCGCCGACGGCCCGGCAGAACACCTCGGCATACGTGTCCACCGCCGCGGGGTTGGGCTTCTGCGCCTCCAAAGCCCGCGCCGCGGCGACGAACAACGCCGTCGAGCCGACACTGCTCTGGATGTCCCAACTGTCATTTTCGGTACGCACGTACCCGGTTATACCCGCGCATCCTGACATCGCGGCCAGACTGGATGTGTGGCAGAACCGTGGAATGTCAACATCCACTACGACGGCAAACTCGAAAAGTGCGTACCTGGGCACGCTTCGTCGGTGCTCGAAGTTGGCTGTGGCGACGGCTTTTTGGCCGCTCGGCTCTCGCAATGGGTCCCACACGTCGTCGCTGTGGACGTCGATGAGCCGGTGCTGCGACGCGCCAGGCAACGTTTCCCCGACGCGCCCGTGACGTGGCGGCACGGCGACGTCCTTGCCCTCGCCGATGAGCTGGGCGAGTTCGACGCCGTCGTGTCCAACGCGATGCTGCATCACGTTGCCGACACCCGCGCGGCGCTGGCGTGCCTGCGCGGACTGGTCAAGCACGGCGGCACACTGGCCGTGGTCACCTTTGCCAGGCCGGGGTGGCGCCACTTGCCATGGGCGCTGGCCACACTGGTGATCCGCGGCGTGGCGATCCGGGTGCGTGGCAAATGGGAGCACTCCGCGCCGACGGTGTGGCCGCCGCATGACACCGTCGCAGAGTTGCGCCGTCACGTCTTCGCAGAACTACCCGGCGCCCAGGTATCGCTACTTGCACTGGGCCGCGTGTTCGTGAAGTGGCAGGCGCCCTAGACGAGCGGGCGTCCGGTCCGGATCCGCCAGTCGAGATCCTTCAGCAAGACGTTGAACGGAAACTTGCGGATGAAGCTCGGCATCAGGTGGTTGGCGAAGCGAAGGACGCCGATGATGCGATCGAAGCGGCGTTGCTTTGCAGCGTTCCACTCCAGCTGCATCTCATCGCGGAAGCGTTGCGGCAGAAAGCCCGTCGTGATCAGCAGACCGAAGTCGTCCAGTGCACGCTGTACCCGCGTCGGCAGCGTGACGCCGCGGACCCGCCCCGCCGCGATCGGCCATAGGTATTCGCGCACCGCGTCGTCGATGTGCACCTGCTCCAGCGACTCGCGCCAGTACCGGTCGAATGCGGCGCGGTCCTTGGGCCACATGTCTTCTGGCACCTGCAACGTGGTACCGAGCGGCGACCCCTCGCGATAATGGCGCTCGGCGGTCTCCTCGTCCATCTCGCCGACGAACAACCGATAGATGTCGACCGCGCCCTTGTACAGGCAGGCACCCACCCACAGCTGGAGGTCCTTGTCGAAGGCGTGGTATTTGACCGGACTTTCGTCGGTCGAATAGACCTGTGCGTGCGCCCGGTTCACCGCGCGCCGGAAGGCCGCCTTCTGCTCGGGCGACCCGTTGAGTGCAACCGCAAGATAGGTGAACGTCGTGCGGGCGCGCTTGATCGGGTGCAAGTCGACGCGACCGCTCTCGACACGGCTCTCCATCACGCCGTAGCCGACGCCGGGGCGCGCGAGTTGCATGATCACGTTGGCAGGCCCGGCCAGCAGCGCCACGCCCATCAGCCCGTCGTCCAGGCTGGCGCCGCGGCGGCGCGGTTTCGGTACGGCCAGCGCGGCTTCGCTCACTGGCCGCTCGACATGGTGTTGCACCGGCTCACTGATCGTCATTGACCCACCTAGAGACGCTGTAGACAAATGTGAGAACATCTGTTTCCAGATATATTGCTCCCCCGACCTCGGCGGTGTCAAGATGGACCCGATGGCTCAAGTGCGGCCCTACCGCGGCGTCGAAGCGGCTGACCGGGTTGCCGAGCGCCGCCGACGCTTCCTCGAAGCCGGTCTGGACATCCTCGGCTCCGACACCGACTTGTCAGAGCTGACGGTCCGCGGCGTCTGCGGTCGCGCGGGCGTGGCATTGCGCTATTTCTACGAGAGCTTCACCGACAAGGACGACCTGATCGCGGCGGTGTTCGACTGGGTGATCGCCGATATCGCGGCGACGACGCAAGCCGCCGTCGCGTCCGCGCCGCTGGCCGAACAGAGCCGGGCAGGCATGGCCAACATCGTGCGGGCGATCGCCGCTGACAGCCGGGTCGGTCGTCTGGTGTTCAGCTCGCAGCTGTCCAATCCCGTGGTGGCGCGCAAGCGCACTGAGTCGTTCGCGTTGATGGCGCTGCTGACGTTCCAGCATGCCGGTACCCTCGGCGCGCAGCACACTGACCGCGTCAAGGCCGCTTCGCATTTCGTGGTCGGCGGCGTGGCACAGATGGTCACGGCGTGGATGGAGGGCGACATCGCCCTCACCAATGACCAGCTCGTCGACCAGCTGGCCGCGATGATCGACGGCCTGGCAGTGCCAGATCTCTACCAGTCCTGACCAAGACGTTTACCGCACAACGCTTCCCGTTGTCGCGGAGAAAGACGGCTGCACAACTCGCGCAGCGCGGCATCGGGCAGCATCAGCTGGGAGTAGGTCAGATGCGGGCTTCTGCTGCAGTACGCGAAGGTGACCGAGTAGCGCTCGGACTCAACCGGGGAGACGACGCGGTGCAGCACCTGACCCGTATCGACGTAGATGGTCGTCATCCTTGGACCGGTCACCTGCCTGCGCATGACCACGGGTACCTCCCGACGAACCGCCTCGTCCAGGTGCACAGCACGGAAGGGGCGACCTCGCTTACCCAAAAAGGCTTTCGAGGTCGCGAGGTCGAGGTATTCGAAGGGTGCTGACGTCTTGTCGACGTCGCTGAGATAGACGATGACCTTGAGGATCCTGCGATCTTCATGATCGAGATGCCACCGGCGAACGGCCGCGTGACTATGTCCGGCGGCAGGGTTCACGATCTCGCGCTTGACTTCGACGCCGAGGTACCGCGGAGGCAGCCCGATGTGACACTCAGCCAGGTCGAGGAGATCCTCGGACAACCCCCACAGGAATAGCTCAGGGTCCCATGCCAATTCGCGAGATGTCGTCTTCGCACATGGTTCGTTGGTCTGCTTGGAGCGCAGCAAGCCTACGAAGCGACTTGCCGATTCAAGCGTTGCGGGCGGTAGCGCCAGAGTACGGATGGCGACCCCGGCGCCACGGAGGTCGGCAAGGACACCACTGTGCTGTGGCGACACCGACGGCAGGTTGTCGGCATGACGAGAACGCAGAGCGTCATAGCGGTCGTCGCCCCGTGACCACGGGGACGACAACACGCGCTGAGCGAAGAATGCCCGCCGCCTGACACCCTGGTAGCCCTGCTGCAGCATCTCCCGAACAGCTCGGCGTGGAGGCGGCCACCCCAGGGCGCCGGACGACTCGATTGCCTCAGTGCAGCCCGCCGCCACTCGCCCACGCAGCGCGGTACCGCGGACCATCGATGTTCGAGTGATAGTGTGCTGGTCATCACACAGCACACTATTATGGGCCAGCTCCCGATGAGGTTCGGCTCCGCGTTCGGACGTATCAATACTGTTCAAATGTAATCAGCGTGCGCCGACCGCTGAATGCCGTCAACCTTTGCCAAGTTTCTAGCAAAGGTAAACAGATTTGCTATTAGTTCTCTGGTCAGCGCAGAGGCCCGCCCTCATGGCAGCAACGGGATTCGCCACAGCGGCATCCCGGGATCGAGCACGTACAGCCGGGTGGCAGTCAGTCGAAGGATGCGTAGCGCCCCGGTGATCAGCACTGCCGCCATCGGCAACTCCCCGGCCACGGCTGTCAACACCGACAGCCACCGATCGGCGGGAGCTGCTGTCATCAGGTCGAACCACGCGTCGCAGACCAACAGGATGCCGGTGGTGAATGCGGTCAGCACGAGCAGCTGTCGACGTAGCAGGCCTAGCACGGCCGTCGCGGCCAGGAACAACAGGATCAGCGCGTCGAAGCCCACCCACGTCGTGAGCCAGTTGTACGCGATGTACTTGTCCGGCAACGTGATTGCCAAGTAACCGATCCACGGCGTCAGCCCGATGACCGCGCCGAACATCACCACCAGGCGCACCCGCCGTAACCTCGCGAGCTCCGAGGCGGGCAGGAGCTCACCGAGCGGGCGTTCCAGCCGGCTGATCAGCTCGCGGCGTTCGGCCGCCGACATCGCGGCGATCTGGGCGTCAGACAGCGCGCCGTCAGGCATAGCGCCGGTTAGCGCCCGACGGGCACTCGAGGCCGGCGATCCGCGGCGGTCTTCGGCGCCGTCTGGGTGTCGTTGTCGGTGAATTCCTTGGTCCAGCAGGCGAACTCGAGCGTGATGCCATCCGGGTCGAGGAAGTAGAACGACCGCACGTATACGCCGGGGTGCACGGTCGCCGACACCTGCGCTTCGCTCTCGTCGTGGTTGAGTACCGGACCGACGCGCACGCCCTTGTCCTTCAGACGCCGCCGGTACTCATCGAACTTCTCCGCAGGCACATGGAACGCAAGATGGTTCATCGTGCTGACAGCGCTGACGATATCGCCGATCCCCGGGATCGCTTCCGGTGACGAAACGCCCGGCACGCGATCGGGTGCGTCGGCGAACCAGAAGAACGCCACACAGTCGCCGTTTCCCGCATCGAAGAAGAAGTGCTGGCCCATGCCGCCCGGCAGGTCCAAGGACTTGATCAACGGCATACCAAGGACATTGCTGTAGAAGTCGACGGTGCGCTCCATGTCAGAGCAGACCAACGCCACATGGTTGATGCCGCCGAATTCGAATTCGGAATTGAGATTGTTTGGCTTGATCACGTCGCTGCTCCTCTAGCCAAGCTCGAAATCTGAATCTAACATCAGATTCAGTTTCGATCAACGGCCGAGGAGCCCAGTGACCGTCAGCCCCCGTGAACAATTGCCGACGCTGCGCGGCAGGCAGACGCAGGCCGCGATCGACGCGGCGGCGCGGGCGGTGATAGCACGCAAGGGCATTCTGGCCACGACGATTTCGGACATCGCCGCCGAAGCGGGTAAGTCCACGGCCTCGTTCTACAACTACTACGACTCCAAAGAGGCGATGGTCCGCGAGTGGGCCGTCCGGTTCCGCGACGAGGCAAGAGAACGATCGCGCGCGGCGGCCGATCCCGGGTTGACCAACTGGGAGCGCTCGTACGAGGCCGCGGCCGCGCATTGGAACACCTACCGCAACCGGTTGGCCGAGATCATCAGCGTCTCGCAACTCGCCATGGTCAGCGACGACTTCGCCGGATATTGGGCTGAAATCTGCTCGCTACCAATTGAATTGATCACCCAGATGGTGAAGCAGGCGCAACGGCAGGGCTTCTGCGCACGAGAGGATGACCCGCATCTGATGGCGGTGGCGATGGTCTCGATGCTCAACCAGTTCTGCTACACGCAACTCTCCGGCAGGACGGCAACGGCAACCGTCGACGACACCGCGTGCGTCACCACGCTGGCCAACTTCTTCTACCGGACCATCTATCACAAGGAGACCGGCCTGACATGACGAAAACCTCGACGTCGAGCGGAACACCGGGCGTCACAAGAGAATTCGTCGGAATGGACTCGCCGACGGCGCGGCGCGCCGGCTCGGGAGGGCATCCGTGTCAGGGGCTGTACCACCGCGGCGTCGGGCGCAAGCCGAAGGTCGCCATGATCGCCACGCACTACCAGATCGATTTCTCCGAGCATTACCTCGCCGACTACATGGCCACCCGGGGCATCGGATTCCTCGGGTGGAATACCCGCTACCGCGGATATGAGAGCAGCTTTCTGCTCGACCACGCCTTGGTCGACATCGGCGTCGGCGTGCGCTGGCTGCGCGAGGTTCAAGGCGTCGAAACCATAATCCTGCTCGGCAATTCCGGCGGTGGCTCGTTGATGGCCGCCTATCAGGCCCAGGCCGTCGACGCACATGTCACGCCGTTGCCGGGCATGCGGCCCGCTGCCGGGCTCACCGACCTGCCTCCCGCCGACGGCTACGTGGCCAGCGCCGCGCACCCCGGCCGCCCCGACGTGCTGACCGCCTGGATGGATGCCTCGGTGGTCGACGAAAACGATGCCCTGGCAAGCGATCCCGCCCTGGACCTGTTCAACAACGCCAACGGCCCCCCGTACTCGAAGGATTTCATCGAGCGCTACCGCTCGGCGCAGGTCGCCCGCAACCACGCGATCACCGACTGGGCTGAAAGCGAACTCAAACGAGTGCACGCCGCGGGCTTTTCCGATCGCCCGTTCACCGTGCTCCGGACGTGGGCGGACCCGCGGATGGTCGATCCGACGCTCGAACCGACGAAGCGCCCGGCCAACATGTGTTACGCGGGACCGCCGGTCAAGGCCAACCGGTCGGCGCACGGCATCGCCGCGGCGTGCACACTGCGCAGCTGGCTGGGCATGTGGAGTCTTCGGCATGCCCAGACCCGCGCCGAACCGCACCTGGCGCGCGTCGACTGCCCGGCCCTGGTGATCAACGCCGAACAGGACACCGGGGTTTATCCCAGCGACGCGCAGCGCATCTACGACGCATTGGCCAGCAAGGACAAGTCCCGCACCTCGATCGACACCGATCACTACTTCACCACCCCCGGCGCGCGCAGCGAGAAGGCCGATACGATCGCCAAGTGGATCGCGAAGCGGTGGCGCTAAGGGTTCTCGCGCACTTCGTTCCCGGCGCCAAGGTCACCGAATTCCTTGCCCCAGAATCGGATTGGTTGGACATCCGGTACTGCGCCGAGGACGACGACGACACCTTCTATCGCGAGCTGACCGAGGCCGAGGTCATCTGGCACGTGCTGCGGCCGATCTCCGGCGCAGACCTCGAAAAGGCGGGCAACCTGAAGCTGGTGCACAAGATGGGCGCCGGGGTGAACACCATCGACGTCGAGACCGCGACGCGGTTGGGCATCGCGGTGGCGAACATGCCGGGTGCGAATGCGCCGTCGGTGGCTGAGGGCGCCGTGCTGCTGATGCTGGCCGCGCTGCGACGGCTGCCCGCACTAGACCGCGCAACCCGCGAGGGCAACGGCTGGCCGTCGGATCCGAGCCTCGGCGAAACAGTGCGTGACATCGGCGGCTGCACGGTCGGCCTGGTCGGCTACGGCAACATCGCGAAGACTGTCGAGAAATTCGTATCAGCGATGGGCGCCCATACGCTGCACACCAGCACCCGCGACGACGGCCACCCCGGTTGGCGCCCGCTGCCGGATCTGCTCGCCGAAAGCGACATCGTCTCGCTGCACCTACCGCTGACCGAGAAGACCTCCGGCCTGCTCGACCAGGCCGCCCTGGCCCTGATGAAACCCGACGCGGTGCTCGTCAACACCTCGCGCGGCGGCGTCGTCGACGAGGACGCTTTGATCGACGCGCTGCGCAGCGGCGCGCTGGCCGCGGCGGGGCTGGACGTCTTCGCCGTGGAACCGATACCCGCGGGCAATCCCCTGCTCACGCTGGACAACGTCGTGCTCACTCCACATGTCACCTGGTATACCGCCGACACGATGCGGCGCTATCTCGAACATGCGGTGGACAACTGCCGACGGATCAGGGACGGCCGGAAGATAGTCAACGTCATCAACGAGTAACCTGGCTCCCAACCGACCGGTTAATTGGGAAAGGCAACGACGCAATGCCCATCGCGATCTCACCTGAGCACAACGACCTGGCCGATTCGGTGCGGTCCCTGGTGGCGCGTGTGGCGCCGTCGGAGGTGCTGCACGAGGCGCTCGAGACGCCCATTCCGAACCCGCCGCCGTATTGGAAGGCCGCCGCCGAGCAGGGTCTGCAAGGCGTGCACCTGTCCGAATCCGTTGGTGGTCAAGGCTTCGGCATTCTCGAACTCGCGATCGTGTTGGCCGAGTTCGGCTACGGCGCGGTGCCCGGTCCATTCGTCCCGTCGGCGATCGCCAGCGCGCTGATCGCGGCCAACGATCCCGACGCGAAGCTGCTCAACGACCTGGCGTCGGGCGGCTTGATCGCCGCGTACGCGATCGACTCCGGACTGACGGCCACCCGGCACGGCGAAGCTGGATCGGCTGGGCTGGTCATCCGGGGCGAGGTGCGGGCGGTGCCCGCCGCTGCGCAGGCGTCGGTGCTGGTGCTCCCGGTCGCGATCGACAGCGGTGAAGAGTGGGTGGTGCTCGACGCCGACCAACTGGAGATCGAGCCGGTGGCCAGCGTCGATCCGCTGCGCCCACTGGCACACGTGCGGGCCAACGCCGTCGAGGTCGCCGATGACCGCGTGCTGAGCAACCTGAGCCGGACCCTGGCGCGGGCGCTGATGTCAACGCTGCTGTCCGCGGAGGCCATCGGCGTCGCACGGTGGGCTACCGACACCGCCTCCGCGTACGCCAAGATTCGCGAGCAGTTCGGCAGGCCCATCGGCCAGTTCCAGGCCATCAAGCACAAGTGCGCCGAGATGATCGCCGACACCGAGCGGGCCACCGCAGCGGTGTGGGACGCCGCTCGCGCCATCGACGAATATCGCGAAACCGGCTCAGAGGAAAGCGGTTTCGAGTTCGCCGCCGCTGTGGCTGCGACCCTCGCCCCCGCTGCGGCGCTGCACTGCACGCAGGATTGCATCCAGGTGCACGGCGGCATCGGTTTCACTTGGGAGCACGACACCAACGTCTACTACCGCCGCGCGATCATGGTCAACGCCTGCTTCGGCCGCGCCGCGGACTACCCGCAGCAAGTGGTCGACGTCGCGACGAGCACCGGACTGCGCAAGATCGACATCGACCTCGATCCGGACACCGAGAAGCTGCGTGACGAGATTCGTGCGGAAGTCGCAGCGCTGAAAGCGATTCCGCGTGAGGAGCGCACGATCGCGATTGCCGAGGGCGGTTGGGTGGTGCCTCACCTGCCCAAGCCATGGGGGCGCGCGGCGAGTCCCGTCGAGCAGATCATCATCGCTCAGGAATTCACCGCAGGGAAGGTGCGCAGGCCCAACATGGGCATTGCGGCCTGGCTGATTCCGTCGGTCGTGGCGTTCGGCACCGAGGAGCAGAAGCAGCGCTTCCTGCCGCCGACCCTGCGCGGCGAAATGATTTGGTGTCAGCTGTTTTCCGAGCCGGGCTCTGGTTCGGACCTGGCCAGCCTCACCACGAAGGCCACCAAGGTCGACGGCGGTTGGCGGATCACCGGCCAGAAGATCTGGACGACCGCTGCCCAGTTGTCCCAGTGGGGCATGCTGCTGGCGAGGACGGACCCCAGCGCTCCGAAACACAGCGGCATCACCTACTTCCTGCTCGACATGTCCAGCGAGGGCGTCGAGGTCAAACCGCTGCGCGAGCTCACCGGGAACGCGATGTTCAACACCGTGTTCATCGATGACGTGTTCGTTCCCGACGACCTGGTGCTCGGCGAGGTGAACCGCGGGTGGGAGGTCAGCCGCACCACGTTGACGGCCGAGCGGGTTTCCATCGGCAGCAGTGAGGCGCCGTTCCTCGCCAACCTCAACGGTTTCGTGGAGTTCATCCGCGACGGCCACTTCGATCAGATCGACCAGAACCACGCCGGCCGGCTGATCGCGGAAGGGCACGCGGCCAAGCTGCTCAACATGCGCTCGACGCTGCTGACGCTGGCAGGCGGTGACCCGATGCCCGCCGCCGCGATCTCCAAGCTGCTTTCGATGCGCACCGGCCAGGGCTACGCAGAATTCGCGGTGGCCTCGTTCGGCACCGACGGCGCGATCGGCGATCCCGACCAGCTTCCCGGTCAATGGGCGCAGATGCTGCTGGCCAGCAGGGCAACAACAATCTACGGCGGTACGTCGGAGGTACAGCTCAACATCATCGCGGAGCGACTGCTTGGACTGCCGCGCGACCCGTAGGACACCCGTTTCGTGCGTGACCTCGGTCCGACGCTGCGCCGATATCATGCACGGAACCGATTGACCGTCGGCTACGTCCTACCGATGTGATAGCTGGACGGGTTGGGCAACCTAACAACCACGAAGCAAAGGTGCGCTCGTTAGCCACCCATCGCGATGATTCACGCTTCGTCGACATGTAATTCGCTTCCCCAGCTACCTCGCAGAAGCGCTGGGACAGCACGTTACTCTGAGAGTTTGGTGCTTGTTGGTGCCGTTCGGGCTATTAGTGTGCATCATCCCCAATTAGAACATCTATGATTGGGCACTGATCTTTAAAGAAGTTGCTGGCTTGGCCCGCAGCGTGGTGGCGAGGGGTGGCGATGGAGCCTCGGGGAGATCCCTCGGCAGTGACTCGCTCGGCGGTGCCAGCGCGCAGGTTGCGTATTGTCGCCGCCGCCTACTTCGGCGCGCTGATTGTCACCGCACTGTGGCTGTGGCAAAAGTGGGGTGGCGCATTCGCGACCCGAGTGGTCGACGACGTCGGTTCGTTGTTGGGGATTTTGTTCGCAGCCGCCTGCGCGGTCTGGGCTGTGCGCTCGCTGAATGGACGAGCCCGAAACGGCTGGCGGGCAATGGCATTCGGCCTGTTCGCTTGGGCTATCGGCGAATCCATCTGGGGCTACTACGAAGTGGTGCTGCGCTACGAACAATCTCCGTCGCCGTCGTTGGCCGACGTCTTCTATCTGATGTATCCGGTCGGCGCCGGAGTAGCTGTGGTGTTGCTGTCGACCGCAGGCACAAATCGGTGGCGCGTCCGGCTGATCCTGGACGGCGTGATTGTCGCGGCTTCTCTCTTTCTGGTGTCGTGGGTCAGCGTCATTGAAGGCGTGTTCCACGCCGGTGGCGATTCTCATTTGGCACTCGCCGTGTCGTTGGCCTATCCCATCGCCGATGTCGTGGTCATCACGATCGCGTGGTCCAGTGCCGTCGTCGCATACCGGCCGAGCATCGGTCTTCTCCTCGCGGGCCTGATCATCGTCGCTTTGACCGACAGTGTCTTCACCGGACTGACTGCGGTGGACGACTATTACACCGGAAATCTCATTGACCTCGGCTGGATGGCCGGATGCGGTGTGCTGGGTCTGGCCGCGCTGCGCAGCATCGGAGAGTCCCCGCAGGAGCGGACCCGGTCCGTCATCCCACCCCGTGCGCGACTATGGCTGCCGTACTTGCCGCTCGTTCTCGCCGCTGCTGTCGCGATGGCCAAGATCCTGCCCGGACTCAATTCACTTCCGTTCGCCGCCGTTGTGCTGCTCCTCGTCATTGCCGTATTGACGCGCCAATTCGTCGCGCTTGCGGAGAATCAACAATTGCTGTCCGATGTCGGACGATTGGCGTTCGCGGATCAACTGACCGGTCTTGCCAATCGCGCGCTCTTCATCGATCACCTCGAACAGGCGCTGAAGCGTCAACAGCGAGAACCGCTCACCCTCACCGTGTTGTGCCTGGACCTTGACGGCTTCAAGGCCGTCAATGACCAACTCGGTCATCCAGCCGGTGACGAGCTGCTGGTCCGGGTCGCCGACCGCCTGTCGGCGAGCGTGCGCAACACCGACACCGTCGCCCGGCTCGGCGGCGATGAGTTCGCAATACTGATCGAGGGTCCCGTTGAGGACACCGTCGCGGCCGCAGAGCGAATCCTCAACGCGTTCGGCGAACCGATCGTGGTCGACGGCGTCCCATTGCCAGTGCGGCCAAGCATCGGGCTGACTATGGCCACCGCTGACATGCCGAGGACCAGTGTGAGCAGTCTCATCAGGCAGGCCGACCTGGCTATGTATGCGGCAAAGCGCGACGGCGGTGGGTGTCTGCGCAGTTTCGTGCCCGATCTGCCGGACCCGTATGAATTACCCAGGCGATTCCCGACTTTCGTCGAGCCGCCGGGAGAGCCAGATGTTCCCGCGACGGCGGATTCCGATGCCGAGGAAATAGTCGCGTCCCCGCCCGTGGCAGTCCCAGAGCGGCCGCCGTGGCCGCCGGTAGGCGTGCGGATCGCGTTGGCCGTGTTGTTGACCGGCCTCGCCGTGTTCGCCCTGTCGACGTTGCTTCGCGAAAGACCTGGCCGCATACCGCTTTTCGACAGTTGGCTCGAGTCGACTTTGCTGCTTTCGGCTGCGGGAATGGTCGCCGTTCGGTCATGGCGTATCGCCTCAGAGCGGTGGGCTTGGCTGTTCATCGCCGTAGGGATGACAGCCACCGGGCTGGCCACCGTGGTGTACGCGATATGGGTACCGGAGGGCAAGTTGCCGTCCGTGGCCGATCCGCTGTTTCTCGCTTTCTATCCACCCGTCTTCATCGGCGTGGTGCTGCTGATTCGACGGCGGTTGCGGTACCTGCCTCGTGCTATCCGATTCGACGTCGTGATGGTGGGACTAACCGTGGCCACCCTGGCCGTCGCAGTCGCGTTGGGACCGATCAGGCCCGCGACCACCGGCCAGCTGACCACCGTGGTCGTCGGGCTCGCTTACCCGATCGGTTCCCTCGTGCTGGTGGCGCTGACGGCGGGCTCGCTTTCCATCGTTGGATGGCGCGCCGAACCCAGTTGGGCCTTGGTCGCCGCCGGGCTCGTGTTGTTCGCGACCGCAAACACGATCTACCTGTACGAGGTGGCACATCACTCGTATCTGGAGGGAACATTCCTCGATACGTGTTGGTCGGGGGCCTTTGTTCTGATCGCCGCGGGCGCCTGGGTGTCGCAAACTCACACTGTCCCGCGGCCGAACACCAGTCGGGCCCCGTTGCTTCTGCCGGTGGCGTGCACGATCGCTGCTCTTGGCGTGACGGTTCTGGCCAACGGTGACCGCCTGCCCATGACGCTCGCCGCGTTGACCCTGACATTCGTCGCGGCCCGGTTCGCGATCACATTCCGCGATAGCAGCGCGATGGCTGAAAGCCATCACCAAACGATGACGGATCAGCTGACCGGACTGGCCAACCGGCTTGCCGTCGCCACCGCGTTGACTGCCGCAACGTTCGACCAGCCAGACACACCCAGGTGGGATCGTCGCGGCGCAAAGCTCGGGCTTGTGCTGCTGTCCTTGGACCAGTTCCACGAAATCACCTCGTCCCTCGGCCGGCATGTGAGCGACGAACTCTTGTATCGCATCGCGAACCGTCTGTCGCAGTCGATACGGCAAGCGGATCTGGTGGCGCGTGTCGGTGACTACGAATTTGCAGTCCTGCTCCACCAGGCTGATTTGACCACCACCCGAGCCCAGGCCGGTGCGCTGATGGACGCGCTGCGCGCGCCGTTCGCGCTGGATCACATCACGGTTCAGGTCGACGCGAGCATCGGAGTCTCGTTATGGCCCGACAATTGCGCGCATCCGCAGGAGTTGCTGACATGTGCCGAGATGGCGATGTCTCACGCAAAGACGACGACGAGCCGTATTGCCGTTTACAACGCAGTCGCCCAACTGCACACCAACAGCGACGGCCAGTTCATCGCTGATCTTCGCAGCACCCTCTCCACCGATGCACCAAACGATTCAACGGCCGACTCGCGGCGCGACGGCGGCCGCGATGTGGGCGAGCTGACGTGTTACTACCAGCCCAAGATCAACGCACGCGATGACAGCGTGCACAGTGTCGAGGCACTCGTGCGCTGGCGTCATCCGACCCGGGGATTGCTGCTGCCCGATCAATTCCTACCGGCGGCAGAACATGCCGGGCTGATGCGCCCTGTCGCGGCCCGTGTGCTCGACATGGCGCTGACGCAGATCCGTTCCTGGCGCGACCGAGATATCGCGCTGACGGTCGCCGTGAATCTGTCCACGACGAACCTGCTTGACCTGGGGTTGGTCGACACGATTGCGCAATTGTTGCGTAGCAACGGCTTACCCCCGGAATCGCTGATCCTGGAAATCACCGAAAGCACGCTGACGACCGATTCGCAGCGGGCGCGCAATACGGTGGCGGCCCTGCGGCGCCTGGGCACCCGACTCTCGCTTGACGACTATGGGACCGGGTGGTCGTCATTGGCGCGACTACAGGATCTGTCCGTGGACGAACTCAAACTGGACAGGGTGTTCGTCGCGCGGCTGGCACTCGATCCCAGGTCCATCGCGATCGTGCGTTCGACGGTGGCACTCGCACACAGCCTCGGAGCGGATCTCGTGGCCGAAGGAGTGGAGGACACCGCCACCCTGCGCGCGCTGCGCCAGTACGGCTGCAACATCACCCAGGGCAATGTGCACAGCCCGCCGTTGTCCTCCGACGACTTTCGCCGCTGGCTCATCGCCCATCCCTCGGCGCTGTCGTCGGCGCGAGCGAAGTAACTGAACCATTTCGGCCGTCTAGTTAGCCCGATTCGAAGGGGGTGACCCCTGATCGTTTGCTCACGCGCCTTCGTCAAAACTGACAAAACCCCCGCCGTCGGTCATAATTCCAAAATGGACCGGCGAACGCAGCGCCAACTGGTACGTCCGCCCGACGCGACCCTCGACCAGATGCCCGCTCGACTGGTGCTCGAGCGAATTCCAGTGCCATCCCTAGCGATTGCTCGAGACGGCCGGATACTGTTCGCCAACCAGGCATTCGCCGAGATGGTCGGTTACTCCACCGAAACATTGACCTCGATGGACTTTTCTCAACTCTTCTGGCTGTTCCCGACGGATGCGTCGCCTATTTCGGTGGTACGCAAGTATGCAAACCAACTTGTTGAGTTGATGCACGCGGATGGTTCGCTGGTGCGAGCGCGGATGAGCAAGTCGGCGCTGATGCGTGATGACGACCCGCTGGCATTGGCGACGTTTCACGATTTGACCGAACAACTATGGAACCAGGGGCGCTGACCGCGAGGGGGTTGCCCTACGTCGACGCCGACCGGCTATGACGGCGCATCGATTCTCGGCCAAGGTATTCGCGTAGGTACGGCAGTGACTGTTCCGAGGCCACCGCTGGGAGCAGAAGCTCCCACGTTTCTGTGACGCGCTCCAGCGCGTCCGCGCCACCCGACAAGGCGTTCGAAACGAGCTCGGCGCCGAGCAGCGCGCTCATGATGAATTCGGCTGCCTTTTGTGCGTCGATGTCAGCGCGCAGGTCGCCCTCGCTTTGCGCTCGCCGAGTCTGTGTCGCCATCTCTGCGAGCCACGCACCATAGTTGGTCGTGCTCACATCGCTGAACTTCGCGAAGATTCGCAGCAGCACCGCACCCATACGCACCAATTTGTCGGCGTTGGCCATTTCCACAACCACGAGGACGCCGTGAATGATGCTTTCCAGCGCGGGCGCGGGCGATCGACTAATGCTTTGAAATGTCTTCAGCAGGATGTCGGATCCCTCGTCGATGATCGCTGCCGCCAGCGCTTCCTTCGAACTGAAGTGGTGGTAAAGAGCACCTTTGGTCAGTCCGGCGTGTTCGACGATGTCGCCGAGTCCGACGTTGCTGTAGCCGATGTCGTTGAACAAACTTACTGCGGCGTCGATGATCTTGCGGCGGGTCACCTCGGACCGAGCTTGACGCATAGTCATAGGCGTCCCTCCCCGGTGCGACGAATACGCATGCGACCCGCCAGAAGCATGGCTAGCAATTCGGCGGTGTCATCTTTCCCAGCGCCACAGCGGTCCGGCGATGGACGAATTGTTGCAAGTAACCCATCCGCTCGGGATTGGCAAATCCTGGCAACAGCAAGTTCCATGCCTTCTCGATGTCGAGTAGGAACTGCCGTGGGGCGTCGAGATCGCTGGTGTGGCGAACACCTATATACATCGACACCAGCAACCGTGCGACGTCGTCTGGATCGCGTCCTGCGGCGATGTCACCCTCGTCGACTGCGCGCCGTGCGATTTGACTGAGTGCGTTGACGAGTTCGCGCAGGCTTCTTTCCTCGATTCCGTCGGCCCGACCGATGGACTCGAGCAGGTACAGGCCGGCGCGGGCCATCTCGTCGCTCAGGTCCAGCACCGCGACCAGGTAGGAAAGATCGATCAACGTCTCCAGCCCGGAAAGCTTGCTGGCGAGCACACCGGCCGCAGCTTCGCGGCCCAGCTTGTCGGCCTCATCGATGACGGCGATCGCCAGCGCCTGCTTTGAGGGAAAGTGGAAGTACATACCGCCGCGAGTGACGTCCACAGCGGCAACAACATCATCCAGGTTGACCAGGCTGTAAGGCTTGTGAGCGAACTGTTGCGCCGCGGCGCGCACCAGTGGAGCGCGAGCCGAATCCGCGCGCCGGTCGGTCTGGTCAGTCACTACGGCCTCGATCCAGCAATCCGGAAAGCTATGCCGGCAAGCCTCGGGGCCGCAGCACACAGGTGTGAGCAGGATTCTGCCATTGCTGAATGGCACCACCCACTCGGCGAGACATTTCGCTACCGATTGTTGCAGGCCGGGCATCCGCTTCACGGTGGAATGAACGACTCAAGTCGACGTCAGCGCGCTGAACTCCAAATGAACTAACGGCAAATTTGACGTACTTGTTATGCGGTAAGGCTTCCCAAACCATAACAAAGGTATGTAGCATCGCGTACTACTGAACTTGGAGTCGGTTCAGAAGGTGACAAAGAGGCGCGGAACATGATCCGCGAATCATAATTTGCACGAGTGAAAAATATCAGTAGGTGCCCTTGGAGGGGGACAGCGGACCATCGGCGTGCCTGCTCGAGACCGGATAGACCGTAAGTCATCCGTGCTGGAGGCCACGTTGAAGTACACCGATACCGACATCGACGGAGTCACTGTCGTCGACATTGAGCCTCACAATGACGAGCGCGGGTTTTTCGCGCGGTCGTTCTGCGCCGACGAATTTGCCAAACACGGTCTGGATTCGACTGTCGCTCAAGTCAATTACGCCTACAACCATGCCCGCGGCACGCTTCGCGGCCTACACCGGCAGGTGCCACCATATGCGGAAGCAAAGCTCGTGCGCTGTACGCGCGGGGCAATCTTCGCCGTCGCCGTGGATGTTCGGGCAGACTCCGAGAACTTCGCAGAGCGGGTCACAGTAGAACTGACCGCCGAGAACCGGCGCGCTCTGTTTCTGCCACCCTACGTCGCGCACGGTTTTCAGACCCTCGCCGATGACACTGAGGTCATCTACCAGGTCAGCGGCCCCTATGACGCTGCCAGTGAAGAGGGATTCCGTTGGGATGAACCGGTTTTCGGCATTCCGTGGCCTCTCCCGATAACCGTCATCTCCGAGAAGGACATGAACTGGCCGTTGCTCGCCGAAGTCGGCTGCCTGTCACGATGAGCCCGCCGCCGGTACGACGCAGCGTCCTACGTCGGGTTCGGTGATTCCAATCTTTGCTCCGGAAAACTTCCGCCAGCGGTTGCATGCCCGTTAGCAAAGCTTGTGCATTCCACGTCAATTGGTAGTGTCGCGTTCTAATCGACCACAACAGCGATCTGAGATCGCGATCGCCGTGGCTGGTTCAGTCGCCAGGGGGTGGCGTCGGCGACGCGAATTGCGTTGACACTGGGAGGAAATGCGCAACAATGACTGCCCTCGGACACCCTGCCGAAGACGACGGAAATTCTCCAGACGGTGCTGACTTCAGGAAATCAACGCGCCCCCTTGAGAGTCCGGAGCTATGTAGTGGACGGCGGGCCCAAGGCGGTCTGCAAATCTTCTCGGTTCGCTGCGTCGATAGGCTTGCGCCTCCCACCGGGATGCCGACAGATACATGAGCGCGATTGTGAAAGGACGGGAAGATGGCCACGCTTCCTGCGTTACGTCCAATGGGACGCGCCCAGAAGGCATCTGGGCCGGAGCCGGCTTTCGCGGCGCAGCATGGGTCGCGACCGCCATGGCAGACGTGGTACCGCAGGGTGCTAGTCGTATCGGATACGGCCGTGATCGTCAGTTGCGTCCTAGCCGCCCAATGGGTGCGCCTTGCCCTGCTGCCCGGCGCGGTGCCCGCCGTGGTCTGGCTCTACTACACGACAATCTCTTTGGTCATTGCGATGACATGGCTGGGCTTCTTGTCTGTGTACCGCACCCGGTCGCTGAGAATCGTTGGCGCGGGAGCCGAAGAGTATCGCCGTGTGCTATCGGCAACGCTTACCTTTGTCGGGGTCACCGCGACCGCCCTTGTCTTCGTCCGTCCGGAGGTGGCGCGAGGCTATCTGGGCCTGGCACTGCCGCTCGGCGTCTGCGCGCTGCTACTGAGCCGAAATCTCTGGCGTCGCTGGATCGCAGCGCAACGCCGCAACGGTAGATGCATGTCGGCGATCGTGGTCGTCGGCGACCCGCGTGCCGTGCGTGCGTTGGCCATATCTCTGGCGCGCCAGCCCAGCCACGGCTGCCGAATCGTGGGCGTCTGCGTGCCGGGAGGCAGTGCCCTCGAAGCCATCGACGTACCCGGCCGTTCGTCGTTGCCGATCTGCGGCGATGAATACTGCATCGAGTCCGTAGTCGCACAGACTCGTGCCGACACTGTGGCCCTGACAGCGACGGAGCACCTTGGGCCAGAGGGAATTCGCGATCTGTCCTGGCGCCTTGATGCCCTCGGTCTTGATCTGTTGGTTTCGCCCGGCGTGGACGACGTCGCGGCACCGAGGCTCACGATGTGGCCGGTAGCGGGGCTCCCACTGATCCGCGTTCACCGGCCGAGTTACAACGGCGCCAAACGCTTTCAGAAGCGCGCATTCGACGTATGCTTCGCAACCATCGTTCTCATCGCATCCCTGCCTGTGTTGCTCGTTGTTGCCATTGCTATCAAGCTCACGAGCAGAGGTCCGGTGTTCTACCGGTCAGAACGTATCGGGTTGGACGGCAAGCCCTTCAGCATCATCAAATTCCGAAGCATGGTAATCGACGCCGAGGCCCAGCTCGAAAGCCTCGCGGAGCTCAACGAGTGCGGCGGGGGCGTGCTGTTCAAGATCCGGCAGGATCCGCGCGTCACGAATGTCGGCCGCATCATCCGCCGTTTCAGCATCGACGAGCTACCTCAGTTCATGAACGTGCTGATGCGACACATGAGCGTGGTCGGTCCTCGTCCGCCGCTGCGCCGCGAGGTCGACACTTACGACGACCTCGTCAGACGCAGATTGCTTGTCCGGCCGGGCATTACAGGACTTTGGCAGGTCAGCGGCCGGTCCGACTTGTCGTGGGAAGACTCGGTGCGCCTCGACCTGTCGTATGTCGAGAATTGGTCAATGCTCAGCGATCTGGTGATCGTGGCCAAGACATTGCGGGTAGTCGTCAACGGCGCCGGCGCCTACTGACAGGCTGCCATGCGCGTCATGTCCGCAGTCGACAATCCTCCGAATGCGTACAGCCACCGGAATCAGGCATGTCGGATTCGCGTTCGGCATCGGGATCCAGCGTTGCGGCCAGCGCATTGAGCGCCCTTGGATGCGGTCGGTGGTAAACATGCATTCCTCGGCGCCGAGAGTCGATGAAGCCGGCGTGGCGCAACTGTCGCAGGTGGTGGCTGATCGTCGTCTCGGGCAGACCGGTCGCGGTCGCTAGCACGCGGCCGCACTCCTCACCGCGCGAGGCGGCGAACAACATCGAGAGCAGCTTGATCCTCACCGGATGGCTCAGCACCCTGAGCCGAAACGCCATTTCCGTTGCGGCGAGATCGCTGACCGGACCTGCGGCGACTGGAGTGCAATGCAGGGGTCCTGCAGTATCGGCGACTGGCACTGGGTGTTCCTCCGTTCTCGTCACCGCGCCCCCAGGATTCCCGGGGAGCCGGAGTGATTACGCCCGGCCTAACATGCATAGCGTCGGTTACTAACGCACTTTAGATACCTTTTGACTTTTTTGAAAGCCCTTTGCTGCACATATATATTGACGTGATCGTAGTTACGCTTCCGTCGATTTTGAACGGCGTTGCTGACGAGTGCCCATTTACGGGAACAGGTTGTGTTCGCGTTCGGGGCCGGCTACCAGTCAGGCGGGCACAGGCCGGGAAACCACGCCGTCGAGGAGGTCGAGCAGGTAACGACCGTATCCGGACTTGTACTGGAGCTCGGCACGCTCCCGGAGTTCGTCGTCGCTGATGAAACCCCGCCGCCAGGCAGCCTCCTCAGGCACCCCGATCTTCAGGCCCTGTCGCTCCTCGATCGTGTGAACGTAGTTCGCGGCTTGAAGCAATGAATCGAAGGTGCCGGTGTCAAGCCAGGCGGTGCCGCGGGGAAGCACCTCGACCGAGAGCTTTTCCATCTCGAGGTAGGCGCGGTTGACGTCAGTGATCTCGTACTCCCCGCGATCGGAGGGCAAAAGGCCGGCAGCGATGTCGACGACGTTGTTGTCATAGAAGTACAGCCCCGGCACCGCATACTCCGACCGGGGCACCTTCGGCTTCTCTTCCAAAGACACCGCCCGGCTCCGATCGTCGAACTCGACCACGCCGTACCGCCCCGGATCTGACACGCGGTAGGCGAAGATGACCCCGCCGTCGACTTCGCTGAACCGACTCAGCCGTGATCCGAGTCCGGGACCGTTGAAAATGTTGTCGCCGAGCATTAGTGCGACTGATTGGGTCCCGATGTGATCCCTACCGAGTACGAACGCGCGCGCCAGCCCGTCAGGGACGGACTGAATCGCATAAGTGATCGAGATCCCGAACTGGGCGCCATCCCCTAACAGCCGGTGGTATGCCGCGGCGTCCGTCGGCGTGGTGATGATCAACACGTCGCGAATGCCGGCAAGAATCAACGTCGACAGTGGGTAGTAGATCATCGGCTTGTCGTAAACAGGCAACAGCTGCTTGCTTGTGCCGACGGTGATGGGGTGCAGTCGTGAGCCGGTTCCACCGGCGAGGATGATCCCGCGCATATCCAGCAGTGTGACGACTCTTCCGAGTTTCCGCCAGCCGAATTCCAATTTGCCGCAGATTTAGATGGTTAACTCTTGGTAACGATGAGACGGGACCTTTGCCAATTTTCTGGCAAACGCTATAACGGTTGTGAATGCCTGGTGTTGATGTTGCCAGAGTGGTAGTGCGTATTGACGCTCACGGCGACGGGATCTGCCAGCGCAATACACTACGTAGCCGATCTTCAATTTTCGCAAACACGTACACTTGCCGTTACTAACTGGTCTTTTCCGTGCCCTTCCGGCCGTTAGACGCGACCAACGGCCTGCGCAGCTTTACCAGATTCATGGCATAGGTGCGTCCAACTCGTACAGGGATTGCAAAGGGATTCGCAAAGCTTGTTTCTCAACGTCAGCAAAGTAATCTGTGCACCTAAATGTCGGCAGATGAACGAGGTTGGACAATCAAGAATGAATAGCTGTCTGCTACTCAGACCCCCCGCGGGAAGAGCGGGAGGTGGTCGGCTCCGCCCCAGTGCCGGCCACCTCCCGGCCCCCCGCCACATCCCGATGCGTGACGCCGCATGCGGATCCTGATCACCGGGCACCTCGGCTATATCGGCGTGGAGATGACGTCCTACCTGGCCGATCTTGGCCACGAGATCATCGGTCTCGACACGGATCTCTACGGCGAATGCAACTTCCTCGGCGCGCCTGACCCGGTGCCGACACTCGATGTCGATGTGCGCGACGTGACCGTCGCCGACTTGATTGGTTTCGACGCGGTCATCCACCTTGCCGCGTTGTCCAACGATCCTCTTGCAGATCTCAATCCGTTGCTGACTTACGCCATTAACCGGGACGCCTCAATAAACCTCGCTCGAGCGGCGAAAAACGCTGGGGTAAAGCGATTCCTCTTCGCATCGTCATGCAGCTTGTACGGCCGGGGCGGCGACATGGAACTCCACGAGGGGGTTTCGTTCGACCCCGTCACTCCTTACGGCGAATCCAAAGTCGACGTCGAGCGCGCGTTGTCAGCGATGGCTGACGAGAAATTCTCCCCCGTGTACTTACGCAACGCGACGGCATACGGCGTTTCGCGTCGTCTTCGGGCGGATGTATTGGTCAACAATCTCGTCGGCCACGCGGTGACCAGCGGCGAGGTGATCATGCAGAGCGACGGCTCACCCTGGCGGCCTTTGGTCCACATTCTGGACATCGCGCAGGCCTTCGGCCAAGTACTGGTCGCTCCCCGCGACGTAATCCACAACCAGGCATTCAACGTCGGCCGGGTCGGCGAGAACTACCGAGTGCGCGATGTGGCCAGCCTCGTCGCGGCGGTCATGCCCGGCGTCAGCGTCAGCTGTGCAGCGGGAGCCACTTCCGATATTCGGGACTACCGCGTCGATTTCGGCAAGATACAGCGCGCGATACCCGGCTACCGGCCCCGGTGGACTGTGCGGCAAGGCATCGAACAACTATTGGCCGCATACGTACGGGCCGGAATGACGGCCGATGACTTCGCGGGCCCAACGTACTTTCGTCTGCGCACCATCAGAGCGCTCATCGACCGCGGCGACCTCGATCTCGAATTGCGACAGGTCGCCCGACGATGAGCATCGATGCGACGGTAGCGGTCAACGGCAATCCGACGGCTGCGGAGCGCATTCCGGTTGCCGGCCCCTGGGTCACCGATCTCGAGGTGCGCTACGTCGCAGAAGCGGCTGCCAACGACTGGTACGGCACCGCGGGGCAGTCGGTCGACCTGTTCGAGTCGGAGTTCGCGCAATACCTCGATGTCAAACATGCAGCGGCGGTGCCACACGGAACCTCGGCATTGCATTTGGCAATGCTCGCACTGGATATCGGCCCGGGCGACGAGGTGATCGTGCCCGAAACCACATGGGTGGCGAGCGCCGCCCCGATTGTGTACCTCGGCGCCACCCCCGTCTTCGCCGATGTCGACCGTACGACATGGTGCTTGGACCCCCTGTCGCTCGCACAGTGCATCACCGCGCGGACAAAAGCGATCGTGACCGTCGATTTGTACGGGGCCATTCCCGACATGAGCGCGATCGGTGCACTCGCCCAAGGCATTCCGATCATCGAGGACGCCGCCCAGGCAATCGGTGCCACATGGCACACGGCTCCCGCAGGCACCCTTGGCGATATCGCCATATTCAGCTTCCACGGCACCAAGACGATGACCACCGGCGAAGGAGGAATGGTCGTCACGAATAGAAGTGACCTGTTCTCGCGAGTGGCGACCATGCGTGATCATGGCCGGAGCACGGCGAATCATCGGTTGTTCACGACTGACGAGATCGGCTTCAAATACCGAATGAGCAGTCTGCAGGCGGCATTCGGAAGGGCCCAGCTCTCCCGTATCGATGAACTACTGGAGAAGAAGCAGCAGATCTTCTCCTGGTACTCAGAGCGGTTGGCCGACATACCCGACATCAACCTCAATCACCACACCCCGGACGTCATGAACACGTACTGGATGGTCAACCTCGTCGTCGACCGCTCATATCAACTCTCGACCAAGGAGATGATGCGGTACTTCGACCTGCATGGCGTAGATACCCGCCCGTTCCTTCCGCCGCTGAGTTCGTTGAGCGCATTCGCCGGATACGACACAGTGTTCGGCGCACCCGACCGCAATCCTGTCGCCTACGACATCGCCGCTCGATCGATCAATCTCCCCTCGGCCCTGATGTTGAACGAGTCCCAGGTCGATCGTGTGTGCACCTGTTTACGCGAGTTACTCACCTCAGCAAGGAGCGATAGATGAAGGCTGTAATTCTTGCCGGCGGACGCGGTACCCGGATCAGCGAAGAGTCCCAGAGCCGACCCAAGCCCATGGTCGAGATCGGGGGGCGCCCGATCCTGTGGCACATCATGAAAATCTATGGCACCGCGGGGATCACCGAGTTCATCGTCCTGCTGGGCTACAAGGGCTACATGATCAAGGAGTTCTTTGCGAACTACTTCCTTCATTCCTCCGATGTGACGATCGATCTCGCCGCTGACACTGTCACGACACTGCAGTCCAATACCGAGCCATGGAAAGTCACGCTGCTCGACACCGGTGCGAACACCATGACCGGCGGACGACTGCTACGAGCCAGAGATCACATCGGAAGCGAAACATTTACGTTCACTTACGGCGACGGCGTCACGGACCTCGATGTCCGCAAAGTCGTTGACTTCCATCGCAGTACGGGAACCATTGCGACAGTCACCGCCGTTCAACCACCGGGTCGCTACGGAACCCTGGATCTCGAGGACGGTTGCCGGGCCCGATTCGCAGAGAAGCCGCAGGGCAGCAGCGGCTGGGTCAATGGCGGATTCTTCGTTGCCTCTCCTTCGATCCTCGACTACATCGACGGCGACGAAACAGTTTTCGAACAGGCGCCGATGAACCGACTGTCCGCTGACAGCGAGCTGTCCGCATATCGCCACGACGGTTTCTGGATGGGCATGGACACCCTGTGGGACAAGATCAATCTCGACAACTTGTGGAACGACGGCAAGGCGCCGTGGAAGATCTGGTCCGACACCCCGATCGGATCACTCCGGTGACGGGGAGGTGCAGGCACTGCGGGTTGCCGCTCAAACACTCGTTCTGCGATCTGGGTATGTCACCGCTGGCGAACTCGTACCTGACCGAAGCACAGCTGGATCAGCCTGAGATCTTCTTTCCGCTGCACGCGCATGTGTGCTCGGAGTGCCTGCTGGTGCAGGTAGGCGAATTCGAGGCGCCCGACACGATTTTCAATGACTACGCATACTTCTCGTCCTACTCGCAGAGCTGGCTGGATCATGCTCGGGCCTACGCGAAGGACGTGATCGCCCGCTTCGCGCTGGATCAATCGACACAGGTCATCGAGATCGCGAGTAATGACGGTTACCTGCTAAGGAATTTTGTCGCCGAGGGAATTCCGTCACTGGGCATCGAACCGGCAGAGAATGTTGCGCAGGAGGCGCGCCGGCTCGGGATACCAACAGAGACAATGTTCTTCGGTTCCGATCTCGCGAGCGAACTCGCGGCTCGTGGTACCAGAGCAAAGCTGCTGATCGGTAACAACGTGCTCGCGCACGTGCCCGACTTGAACGATTTCGTCGCGGGCATGTCCATCGTGCTGTCCGAGGACGGCGTGATCACCATGGAGTTTCCTCACGTTCTGCAATTGATCACGCAGAACCAGTTCGACACCATCTACCACGAACACTTCTCATACTTTTCGCTATTGACCGTGACCCGCGTCTTCGATTCAAACAACCTGCGCATCTTCGACGTCGACCAGATCGATACCCATGGCGGATCGTTGCGAATCTACGCCTGCCACAGAGACTTCGACGGACATCAGACGACCGGTCGAGTCCGTGACATAGAAGCAGCCGAGCGCGCAGCACGCCTCGACACCCTCGACGGGTACCTCGGCTATCCCGAAAGTGTGCAGGGCGTGAAACGCAGCCTGCTGAGAATTTTGATCGAAGCTCGCGACCTCGGTTATTCCACAGTGGCATACGGTGCACCGGCCAAGGGCAACACTTTGCTCAACTACTGCGGTATTCGGGATGACCTCATCGAATACACCGTTGACCGCAGCCCGCACAAGCAAGGTCGCTACCTGCCGGGTACACACCTCCCGATCTACCCGCCCTCTCACATCCGCGAGACCCGTCCGGACTACGTACTGATCCTGCCGTGGAATCTGAAGGACGAAATCATGCGCGAGATGTCCTATGTCCGCGAATGGGGCGCCCAATTCATCGTTCCGATCCCCGAATTGGCGATTCTCGGGTGATCACCACGATCACGACCTTCGCATGAAAGGAAACACGTTATGGCATGGGTAGTCTCGACCGAGACCGACATCAGCGACGACGAGCGACGGCGACGACTGTATACCGGCGAGGTCTTCTGCATTCCGCCGCGCGAATCGGTGAGGGCCCTCACGGAATTCGCCCTCGACATGATCGCCCAGGCATTTGGTGATCACGATCCGCTGACCGCGCACAACGCGCTGACAGTCGGGGATTACGTCGACAAACTCGCGGCGCTCAAACCCCGTTTCACGCATCACTACAAGTCCAAACAACTTCTCACCGAGATACTTGTCGACCTCGGCGCCGACCCGACCAAGACCTACTTCGATCTGCCGAAGTTGAGGGTCGTTCCGCCATCCGACTACCTGTCGGCCGGCCTCGGCTACAACTACACACCGCATCGCGACACGTGGTACTCGGCCCCCCAATGCCAGAACAACTGGTGGACACCCATCGCGGGCAACTCGGCGGCGACGGGCATGCAGTTTCATCCAGACTTCTGGTTGCGGCCGGTCCCGAACACCAGCGCAGATTTCGACGCGTATGAGTGGAATCGGACTTCCCGACGGGACGCGGCCGTATACATCAAGGACGATCCGCGTCCTCATCCCAGATTGGTTGGGGGCCAGCCCGCTTCGGAGCTCCGAGTTGTGGGCGAGCCGGGTTCGCTGCTGTCGTTTTCCGGCGCGCAACTGCACTCCACGGTGCCCAACCAAACCAGAACCGCGCGCCTGAGCATTGACTTCCGGACGGTTCACGTAGACGACCTGATGACCCGTGCAGGCCCCGAGAATGTGGATTCGCGTAGCACTGGCACTTCGGTGCGCGACTATCGCCGTGCCGATACCGGAGAGTCTCTGCCGCACAATGTGATCGCGGAGTATGACCACAATGGCAGCCGCGACGGCGTCCTGGTATTCGATCCGTCGGTGCTCAATGTCTGACCTCGCTTTGGCCCCCACACCGCGAAGGGTCACATCGCATGCACCGCCGACGGTCAGTGTCTGCATACCTGTGTACAACGGAGCGGAGTCGATCGTCCGCAGCATCGACAGCGTGTTGGCTCAGACATACGGCGACTTCGAATGCGTTGTCGTTGACAACAACTCGACTGACAACACAGTTCAGCGGGTTTTGTCCTATTCCGACCCGCGGATCCGGATCGTACGCAACGGGCGCAACCTCGGGATGGTCGGCAATCACAACCGGTGCGCATCGGTGGCGCGGGGCCGGTTGATCCAGTTCCTACACGCCGACGACTGGCTATTACCGAACTGCCTGGCAAGACTGGTGCCCGCATTCGACAACGACAGCGTGGGCCTGGCATTCGCGCCGCGGCGGGTGATAACGACGGACGAATCGTGGAGTGCGCGCTTCGGCAGGCTCGAAGACCCGCTGCGCCCTCTGCACCCTGTCAACCATGGTGCCGAGCTCATCCGTCGATACCTCGCCGCAGGAGCCGACGGCAACCCGATCGGCGAACCGACCTCGGTGATGTTGCGGCGCGAAACTCTCCTTGCAGCAGGAGGATTCCGTCAGCAGGTGCCACAGCTGCAGGACATCGACGCATGGTTGCGCATGCTGACCCGCTGCGACGCGGCGTTCATCGAGGAGGAGCTCACGGTTCGCTGGCACCACGCCGGAACCGCGACCGATGCCTTCGCCGGTACCGAGACGCTCGATCAGATGTGGGTGCTTTCCGACCTAGTCCACAGCCGAGATCTGGTTTTGTCACTGCGCCTTCACGCGTTGGGGTTGTGGGGGAAGGCACTTGCCAGGTGCCCGAAAACGATGCTGGCGTCCCCGCGCGGGCTTCGACTCACGCGGGCCCGCGGATTCGCCGTCCAAACGGGACATCTGTGCCTTGGCAGATCGCTTGCCTTCAAGGCAGACATACATGGCTAGCCGTACGGGCGGATCAGCGGTGCAGTCGTTGCGGGTCGGCGCGATCGCCCAAGTCCTGCCGCTGATCGCCGGATACGGGTTGAACTTGGTCGCAACCCCGTATGTCGTCAGTCGGCTCGGTCTGCACGACTTCGGTGTGTGGGCAATGACCGGAGCCATCGCTCAGTACGCCGCTCTTTTCGACCTCGGTGCGTCGCGCGCCGTGAACCGATACGTAGCGCTCTTTCACGCGCGCGGTGACACCGCCGCCGACCGTGCCGTGGTCGGGATCTGTGTGTCCGCCGCGCTGACTCTCGGCGCCGGCTTCGGCGTGCTCGCTGCCTTACTGCCGGGCCCGCTCGAAACGATCCTGCACACAGGCGATCCGGCGCTGACGCGGTCGCTGCTGCTCTGTTCGGTTGCGATCTTGACGTGCGGGCTCACCGCCCGCGTGTTGGCCGGTGCGTCGTTCGGACGCGGCAGACAGGTGCCGGCCAACATCGGCCTTGCGGTGCTGGGGATCACCCAGGTGACCGGCGGCGTGGTGGCGTTGACATTCACTGCGGGCCTGCGCAGTTACGCATTGGGGACCGTAGCCGGAGCAGCGGTCGGCTTGTGTGCCGTCCTGGGCGCCATCGTTCTCGACGAGGGCCGGATAACCATTGGCCGCCCACGCATGGCCATGGCCCGGGAGATCATCGGCTTCGGTCTGAAGAGCCAGGCGCTCGGCGCGGCCGACGTCGTGCTCTTCCAATCGGGCAAGTTGATCGCAGGCATCGTGATCGGTCCAGCGGCGGCAGGAGCTTACGAGCTCGGGATCCGTCTTGTGCAGGGTGTGCAAGCGTTCGGCTCAGCTGCATCGGTGGCCATCACCACACACCTGACACGGGCATTTGCAGTCGGTGGCATTGACGAAATCCGGCGACAGTATGCACGGCTAACGAGCCGCAATGCCGCAGCAGCGATTTTCCTGCCGTTCCTGCTTGGAACCACGGCATCGTCGGCGATCCCGCTGTGGCTGGGCGAGCGACAAGGGGCCGTCGTCGGCGTGGCGACGGCACTGGTGTTCGGCATCGCTGTCAACGTTTCGACGGGTGTGTGTTCGGCCACGATGTTCGCAATCGGGCGGTCGGGCACCATTGGGGCAACTGCCATCACATCGGCCGCCGGATGCGTCGCCTTGGCAATTCCGATGGCAATTGGCTTCGGGTTCAAGGGTTTGGTGGCCGCATATGCCACCTGGTTCGTAATTGGCAACGTGCTTGGCGTGTGGTTTCTGCAGTCGCGGGTCGACATTTCCATGAGGACGTACCTGCGCGCGGTTTCTGGTCCGTTCGGCGTCGCACTAGTCGCCTCTGCTGCAGCAGCGCCGATCAATTTCATTGCCGTTCCGCATGATCGGGTATCTGCGGTTGTCCCGTTCATCGCCTCGGCCGCGGTGTTCTGTGCCATCTACATCTGCCTGGCTTCGTGGCTCGGCTACTTACCCCGGTTCAAATCGCGAGCTCGCCCACCACTTGGGCCTATCGAGCCCGAAGAACCGCTATCCGCGACGACAGGGAGAGTCACCATGGGAAGAACCAACCGCATTGGGTCCGTTGCGATCATCGGAACGAGGGGTTATCCCAGCTTTTACGGCGGTTTTGAGACTCTGGTGCGCAAGCTGGCGCCGTTCTTGGCCGACCGCGGCTGGGATGTGACGGTGTACAGCAGGCCCGGTGCCACCGTTGATCGGCCCGAATTCGCGCACCCAGGTATCACCAGCGTCACCACCAAAGGCGTCGACTCGAAATCGTTGAGCACGTTGAGCTTCGGCGCCACGTCTACCTTCGACGCCGCCAGGCGCAAGCCCGACGTCGCCCTTGTGATGAACGTCGCCAACGGCTACTGGTTGCCGATGTTGCGGTCCCGCGGCATCCCTTCAGTGCTCAACGTCGACGGCATCGAATGGCAGCGGGACAAGTGGAGCCGACTGGGGAAGGCCGTCTTCAAGGGCGGGGCGAAAATGACGGCCAGGTTTGCCGACACCCTGATCTGCGACTCGGTGGAGATAGGTCGGTTCTGGCACGACAACTTCCAGCGCGACGGCATCTTCATACCCTATGGAGGCGATCAGCCGAGCGGACAGCAGGAGGTTCTGGCCGGCCTCGAGAAGCGCAACTACGTACTGCTGGTCGCCAGGCTGGTGCCGGAGAATTCCATCGGTGAATTCCTTGACGCCGCAGAGTCGGTTGTCGACGAGTTCCCGGTCGTGGTCGTGGGATCGTCGGGTTCGGGCGGTCCGCTTGAGGACAGAATCCGTTGTCTTACAGAGAAACACAACCAGTTCGTCTGGCTGGGTCACCTGAGCAATGACAAATTGCTCTCCTCGCTCTGGCAGAACTGCGGAGCATATTTTCACGGTCACAGCGTGGGAGGCACCAACCCAGCCCTTGTGCAGGCGATGGCATCGGGCGCACCCACGATCGCCCGCGACACCGTGTTCAACCGCGAGGTCTTACAGGACTCCGGCCTGTTCGTGCCGCCGGACCCCCGTGAGATCGCGGCGGCCACGCGCCTTCTGATGAGCAGTCCGTCGCTGCAGAATTCCCTGTGCGCCAAGGCCAGAGAACGCGCATGCGAGACATTCTCGTGGGACGCAATCTGCGATGCGTATGAAGACGCCTTGCTGGCTGCCACCGACAGGCAAGTAGTGCCACGACCGGTCCGACGAGGCCGGCGACGCGCGACGTCGCTTGCGCACGCGGCGCCCAGCTACGCCGGGTGACGGGGAGATTGATGAACATCCTCATCGACGGCTACTGGTGGGCCGAAGGGCCGATATCCAACCGCATGGTGCTCCACGAAATCGTCCAACGGTGGACCATCGACTATCCCGACGACCGAATCATCATTGCTGCGCCCGGTGAAGCGAATACCTCGGCGCCGGTACCCGACGGAGTCGAAACGGCCCGCACTCGACTGCGGGTCCATCCGGCGATCAATTTTCTGGAACTTCCCGTCATCGCCCGACGCCGAGGTGCCGACGCGATACTGGCGTTCAACTTCGCGGCCAACTCAACTGTAGGTGTGGTGTTCCTTCACGATGTTCTCTTTCAGTCGAATCCCGAATGGTTCACCAGGATTGAGCGCCTCTACTTCGGCTTGATGCCACGCTTGGCTCGACGCGCCAACACCGTCATCGCCACTTCGCAATCCGAACTAGGCCGAATCCGCCGCTATAACCCACGGCTGCGCCGCGTGGTCAGTAGCGGATTGTCCGTCGCAAGCGCATTAAGCACCGCCGAGCCCACCGACCCCGGGCTGGGCCTGGTCACTGGAAAGTATCTACTCTGCGTCGGCCGGCTCAACGTGCGCAAGAACCTTGCGGTGACGTTGCGTGCCGCCCTGCGGTCCGGGGTTTTGTCGAAAGACTTTCCTCTTGTCGTGGTGGGCGAGCCGTCCGGACGAATCACGCGCTTGGATGCCGATTGTCAATCTGCGGTCGCGGCTGGCAAATTGCGAATCGTCGAGCGGGTCAGCGACAGCCACTTGAAGTGGCTTTACACCCATTGCGCGCTGTTCGTGTGCCTGTCGCTCGATGAAGGCTTCGGCCTACCCGTGGTCGAGGCGGCCACCCTGGGTTGTCGGGTCTTGGCCAGCGACATTCCGGTTTTTCGCGAGACAATCGGGTGCCACGCGACGTTTGTCGATGCCCTCGACGTGGATGGTATTTCCCGGGCCATTCGCGACATCGTCGGTCAGCAGCCCACCCCGGCCGCGGCCGAATACCGGCAAGCCCACACCTGGAGCAGCGTTTGCGCTGCGATCAGAAGTGAACTGGCTCAAGGCCGGTCGAGCGTTCACGAACTGGCTGTGAATCCCTCGTCGTGAGATCTGCGCTCGACCGCCGCGGCGGGTTGGCGACCGCGGCACCAAGCGCGATTGCCCAGACGCTCAACAGACTCAGCCACGAGTGAATCGAAAGATACAGGCCGGCAGCAGTGATGAGCAGGGCCATGTGGCTCCACCAGCGATCGGCTCGCACCCGAGCGATGACGACGACCACAATGACGGCCAGCAACGCCAACCCGAAGTAACCGTATTCCAGTGCCGCATGCACCACTTCGGAGTCGACGGTGGCACTGACGTCAAGAGTGCCGAAAGGACTGCGCAACGTGTACATCCCCTCCGGCGGACCTGAAGCACCCCATCCCAACGGGTGAGTTCGCAATGATTCCGGCATGATCGCGTAAATCGCCCGGCGATACTGAGCGCTGGCGGTGGTGGGATCCGAGCTTGTCACGCCGTAACCCACGGCCCCTTGTAACAGAAGAACCATTGGGGCTGCGAGCAACAGGAACGCCGTGGCCGGTGCCCTGGCCGCCGCGATGTACCGACGGATCCCCGGTGCGCGACCCGACACGGCCACCACGATCACGTAGCAGACCGCCAGTATCATGGCGCCTCGGCTGAAGGTGGCCGCGATCCCTGCTATCAACACCGAGACGAAGAGCACCCGTCTCGTTCCCGCTGTCGCAACGATCGCCACGGTCAGCGCGCAGAGAAGCAATGCGGATAGCACGAGCGTCTGCTCTGAGAACACGGCAGACCGGAATTGACCGTCGATGAATTCGTCGAACGTGTTCCCCTTCAGAATCGGCCCGTCAGTAACCACCTCCGTTACCGCGAGAACTGATGTGATCACCGCGACGCCCAACATCGCGTAGCCCAATTCGGCGATTCGACCGCTGCGAACCAACAGATATCCGTAGGCGGCGGACAGCGGTGCCACCACGAAGTAGCGGAAATAGGTGTCACCGACTCCGGCGGTGACCACTTGGAAGCCGAGAAACGCCACGAGCATGACGCCGGTGAATCCGAGCACAATCACCGAAATCAACGTTCTGGTCGGCACGCTCGCGGCCAAACTCAGTGCGCACGAAACCGCTCCGAGCGCCAACAACACAGCTAATGCAAAGCGCGGCGGCATCGCCAACTCGTACAGACGTGGCCACATGACGGCGGTGACAATCGCAACGTTCGTCAGATGGCCGACGACACGGGGCGCCGAGAGGCGGCATGCTACACCCATAGCTAACGCTGCCAGCAGTACCGCCAGCGCGATGTGAGATGGCACTTCAGCCTCCGGTGTGCCTAGCTTCAGTCGATCGCCAGACTGGTCGAGCGCCGCATATCAGCGCGGTGGACATCGAGCAACACTATAACCGAGCCGACCGCATCCAGCGAACCTTTGCAAGCTTCTTGCAAGGGTTGTGGCCTGCTAAAAAACCGGATTAGATCACTTCTGAGCAACTTATAATCGAGCGATCAGAGGTGCAGCTAGGCGATGGACGAACTACGGGAATTCTTTCGAGTTGTGCGATATCGAATCCTCGTCATCGCTTTGCTGACGTTGGTGGGTGTCGGTGGGGGTGCGCTGTGGCTCATGCACTCACCCTCGCAGTACGTGGCTACCACGCGGCTCTTCATCTCCGGCGCCACATCGACCTCGCAATATGACGCTCAACAGGGCGGCATATACGCCAGGGACCGAGTCGTCTCCTACGAGCAATTGGTGAACAGCCGCGCGCTGGCGCAAAGGACCATCGACGCGTTGCATCTCAACATGGACGCAGCGACGCTGGCGGAGCACGTGGCGTCGAAGTCGTTCCCGGACGCCGCGGTCATGGATGTCACGGTCACCGCGGATTCACCAATCCAGGCTCGTGACATCGCGAATGGACTTGCCAGCCAGTTCATTGCGATGGCGAGCGCATTGGAAACACCGCCCGATGGCACTGCCCCGGTGGTCCGGTTGACCGTAGTAGACCACGCCGAGGCCGGTCTGCCGGCACAGCTTCTGCCGCCAAAGTTGATTTACATATTCGGCGGCATCTGCGGATTTCTCGTCGGTCTGGTCATCGCGTTCGTTTGGGAGAACTACGCCAGGCGCATCCGTGATGGTGTCGACGTGCAGCGGGCGATCGGCCAGCGTCCGCTGGCTGATCTGCCGGCATCCTCGACAGATTTGATGCTGAATTCGCGTACCGAAGCCGCCGAGGCGACGGCGCGGCTGCGGGTCAGCATCACCACCGCCGATGGCTCGGTTCCGCCCACCGTCGCGCTCGCAGGCATGCCAGGAGATTTGGCGCGCCGGTTCACCGCGGAAGCGGGTCTCAACTTGGTCGATGCCCTGGTCGCCAACAAACGAAGAGCGGTTCTGCTCGTCCTCGATGCCAGTCCCGACATCAAAGTCAGAATCACCCGGTATGCGCGAAAGGCCCGCAAGAAGACCGATCGGCTGATCCCCGTTCAGTGGGGATTCGACGATGATTCGCAAGGCAATCCTGTGGACCGACAAGCGCTCGCCGAGCGGCTCCGGCAGCTCAAGTCGGCATACGAATTCGTGGTCGTGGTTGTCCCGCCGCTCAGCCTGTTCGCACATTCCGCTGCCATCGCGCCCGTCGTCGATGGCGTTGTGGCCATTGGCATTTACCACCGCACCAAACGCCGCGATCTCGAAGAACACATGGCAGAGGTGAACCGCGCAGAGGCCACTTCGCTAGGCGCCGCATTCGCCAGGCGCACGCTGATCCCGCGGCCGCCAGCGACGGCGACCACGCTGGGGACCGTAGTGTCGGTCTCCTCGCCGAGTGACGCGGACCTCATGACCCCTGCAGACGCTAAGCGCAACGGCGCGCGGAATTCCCACGGCGCCCCACGCGAGTCCGAGAACGGCGACAGCCCGGCGCAGGCTATCGGCCTGACGCTTCGATGATCGGTCGACGACCTTTCCTCAAGGTGTCGCTTCTCCTCAGTGCAGCGACGGCTGCCGCGCCGCTCGTTGGCGGCTGCGGGCGGCCCGCCGAGGTCGAGGCGGCCCCTTGCTGGAATCCCGATGTGATTCCGGGGCTGGATCTGCATTTCGATGCGACTCGGCTTGATTCAAGCCCTGTCGACAGCACCGATTTCGCGACCATGAAAACGGGCGCTCGCATCGTGTCGGCGCGCGGCCACGTGTGGACGCACACCGGCAACATCGGCCGAGAGACCTCGGCAATGGTCGACGCTGCACCGCTCTCACAGGCCAAGATCCGGGCCACCTTCGACGCGGGCAAATCGAAGGCCAGCGTGTGCATTCTACTGGAGGACAACGACTTTCGGAACTGGGAAATCACCGTACGGAAGTGGGGTGAGATCGACTCGGTCGAACTGCGTGGCTTTCGCTGGGGCGTTGCAGGGCTATACCGAAGTCCGTCAAGGCTTGTACTGGGCGGCGCCAACGTGATCGAGGTCAGAATCACCCCGCGAAGATTGGAAGTCTGGGTCAATCACATCCAGGTCGCCGCGACCGACCTCAACGATGGGTGGTCGGTGAAGCGTTACGGGGTGGGATTGCGCGACGGTGACGCCGAGACAGTCATTCGCGGCTTCGTGATCAGCGACACCGAGCCCCGACGGTTGCGCGACGGCGAACCGGTCGAGCGAGTGCCCCAACTCGCTCAGCCAAACAACTGTCTGACCGCACACCAGCAGGGTGATGCGAAAGCGCCTGTGCTGAAGCTCAATTCGATTGGATCGCGCCAGAGTCTACTCTTCGATGGCGCAGACACACTGTTCACCGGGGCACCGTTGGACGGCACCAGTATGACGATAGTCGCCGTCATCCAGGGTCGCGGCACGATCATCGGGCCCGACGAATCGACTGGCGGACTCCAGCTTCGGATCGACGACGACGGATCGCTTGCCGCGCTCAATGCCGGCCGAGCCGGAATAGCGCAGACACAACCAGGGGCGGTCGGCGAGTCCGCAACCATCGCCGCGTTCAGCCTTGACTCCGTGGGAAACTCCGCACTGTACGTCGACGGCCGGCCAGCTGCAGGCGCATTGTCACCAGTGAAGTTTCCCCCCGGCGTCACGATGACCATCGGCTCTGCCTACAACGCCGAATTCTTCTCGGGAACTATCGGTGAAATCCTGCGTTGGAACCGTCCGCTCGGTGGTGCCGAACTGCGCACGGTGTTTGACGCCCTCGCCGCGAAGTGGAGCATTCCGGTGGCCCGGCCCGTCAATGGCCCGACAACCGCACCACTGCGAGCCACGGCATTGAAGGGATCAAACATCATTCCCCCGCTTGTTGATCTGGCCAATGACGATCCCGCGGCGTCGGCATGGCTGAATCTGTGGTCGAGGTGGGACTGGCGGTGGATCGAGCTTTCGGTCCGGCGTGCCGTGGAGCAAGGGGCCAACACCATCCGACTGATAGGTGATGTCAACGCCGTACACAGCGGGCTGATCACCGAAGCGACCTATCACGCCCGGTTGCAGCAGGTCATCAGTCTCTGCCAATCGCTTGGCTGCCGGTTTTACTACTGCGCCATCGATCTACGTCACAAACGTGACGCCGACTCGGTGTTCATCGCGCATTTCCTCTCCGGCGTCGCCGCCGTCCTTGCCCGCCACAGCAACGTCGTTGCGATAGAGCTCTGCAACGAAGTCGCCAGCGCGTATGACATCTATCCGGAACAGGAAGTGCTCGCCTGGATCGGTGCGTGGGCGGCCGCTATTCGCGCCGCCGCGCCTGCTATTCCGTTATCCATCAGCGACGTGTCGCCCGGCACGCTCCACGACAAGATCGGGCAGATCGACCAATACGCGAAGTACGCATACTTGGTCGACTTCTTTGATCTTCACGTATATGACGGCCTCGAGATCGCTTCCGACTCAGCGATCCTGGCGCCCTACGAGCTCGGCGTTGACCGCCCCATGCTCATCGGCGAGTTCGGCATCGACCGGACAGCCGCCGGCGCGGATCCGGGTGCCTTCTACTCGCGTGTCAAGACGTTGCGTGATTCGAGCCGGCTTGTGGTCGGCGCGTTGCAGTGGGGAGCCATCAACGATCAGTGGGGTTTGTACTCCGAATCGGACGATCGCCTCGAGGTCGACATCGCCGACGAGTGGGCCCGATTCTGATGCGCGTGAGGCACGACGGGAGGAACGCGATGCACGCTGCGACGTCGCCCGAATCAGACGTGAGCACGATGGTGGCACTACGGGTTTCACTGGGCAAGATGGACGGCGGCGGAAGGCGGGTGACCGCGTTTCGCCGTGTCCTGGAGAGTGTCGGTGCCGTCCGTCTGGTTGCGGTCGGCCCGAAGGGGCCGGAGGCCGACGCCGCTGTCCTCCATTCACCGCTGCACCGCGCCAAGCGCCGATTACTGCCTGTGCCGTTGCGCAGCCCCGTCGAACGCCTGCTGGCCAAACAGGCGTGCAGCGGACCGACGCTGAGTTTGGTGCCTTCCGCTCATCATTGGAGCCTTGGCTGCGGCCCGACGTGGCTCGACTTCGCTGATCTGTGGAGCGACATTGCCCGAAATCACGCTCGCACAGTGGATCCCATTTCGGCCGCGTTCAATCGTGCGCACGCCAGAATGTGGGCGGACCGGGAGACCGCCGAAGTGCGGCACGCCGATGTCACTTCGGTGGCATCGTGGGCCGACCGCGATCGTCTCGGCGGCGACGCAGTGTGGCTTCCCACCCCGGTCTCAGACCGGTTCAACACAGCACGGCGACCAACCACGCCCATTTCCCGCACCTGCGGGATGCTGGCCAACTTCGATTACCCGCCGAACCGTGACGCCTATCGACGCCTGGTGAGCGAATGGCTCCCGCTGCTGGCCCCGAATTTCGACCGTGTCGTTGTCGCGGGGTTCGGATCGGAGACATTGCCGCCCTCGCCACACATCGACATCCTCGGGTCCGTTGCCTCCGTCGACTCGTTCTATCGAAATGTCGACGCCGTTGTCGCACCGATCGAACGGGGCGGCGGAATGAAAGTGAAGGTGGTCGAAGCCATGATGCACGGGGTACCGGTAATCGCCACGGAACATTCCAGAGAGGGTCTGCCGCCTGCCATCTCGGCGGCGTGCACTGGTATCAGCGAACGTGTGCCGTTGGGACACGATCCCCGCGAATACGCCTCCGTCGCCGAGGAGTTGCGCCACTTCACTTTTGAGAGTTTCGCGCAGCAATTTCGCACGTTGTGGTTCGAGCGAATGGAAGCACGCCATGGTTAACCGTCTCGCAGCATCTGTCGTCGTGGTGACGTATAACTCAGCAGGCACGATCCAAACCTGCCTGAATTCGATACCGCGCAATTGTGAAGTCATCGTGGTCGACCAGAGTTCCTCTGACGACACCATCGCCGTAGCCAGGCGGGCCCGCCATGAGGCAACGGTGATCTCGGCGGGGAGCAATCGCGGATTCGGCGCCGGATGCAATCTCGGCGCCGCCAACGCTCATTCGGATGTCTTGATCTTCCTGAATCCGGACGCCTCGTTCACCCAGGGGGCGGTTAGGTCACTGGCACAGCGGGTCAGGATCGATGACGCCCTGGTCGGTCCGCGCATCGCCGACGAGGACGGATTCGATCAGACTCGGGCGCGGTTCTGGTCGACGCCTCTGTCAGTGCTCGGCGAAGTCTGCTTGCCGACCTCTTTGGCCAAGCTGTTCCTGCAAAGAGACATCCCTCCCGAATACTCGGTGTACCGATATGGCGGCCCCGTCCCCTACATCCAGGGCACCTGCATGGCGGTCAGTGCCGAGAACTTTTGGCGTGCGGGCGGTTTCGACGAGCGGCTGTTCCTCTACCACGAGGAGGAGATGCTGGCTCGACGGCTCGAATGCGTCGGAGTTCCTGCCATTCTCGAAACCGCGGCGTCCATCACTCATCTCGGCGCCCGATCAACTGAACAGGTACGAGACTTCGCGGCGGGCCAGTATTACCGCTCGGCGGCGATAACGCTCATGGCGCACCATCCGCGCCGCATCGCAATACCGACGGTCACCGCCCTCTGGCTCTTGTTGACGATGATGGCCGTTACGACACCACTGCGCATGCTCGTCGGGTTTCGTGCCGAAAAGGGAGTCTCCTGGTACCGATCGGGCGCGGCTGGAGCGCTGGCCGGACTGTTTGGCCGGGTCGTGAAGGCGCCGACAACCGATCGATCGGCCGACGTCATCAGCTTGGCGTCCAGCAGCAAGGTGGTCTGACCTGTGCGGATCTTGGTGACCGGTGGTGCGGGATTCATCGGAGCGAACTTCGTGCAGGGTACGGTGCGCGACCGTCCCGAGGTTTCGGTGACGGTACTGGATGCGTTGACCTATGCGGGCAGCCGCGAGTCGCTGGCTGCGGTGGAAGACGATATCCGACTCGTGGCCGGCGACATCACCGATGCCGACCTGGTGTCGAAGTTGGTCGCCGAGGCCGACGCCGTGGTGCATTTCGCCGCCGAAACCCACGTCGACAATGCGCTGGCCGACCCGCAACCGTTCGTGCACACCAATGTGCTGGGCACGTTCACGGTATTGGAAGCGGTGCGCGCCGAGCGGGTGCGGTTGCATCATGTGTCCACGGACGAGGTCTATGGCGACCTGGACCTGGATTCCCCCCAACGGTTCACCGAGTCCACGCCCTACCACCCGTCCAGCCCGTACTCGGCGACCAAGGCGGCGGCCGATCTGTTGGTGCGCGCCTGGGTGCGCTCCTACGGGGTAGCCGCCACGATCTCGAACTGCTCCAACAACTACGGCCCGTATCAGCATGTGGAGAAGTTCATTCCACGCCAGATCACCAACGTGTTGACGGGGCGGCGGCCAAAGCTCTACGGCAGCGGCGCCAACGTCCGCGACTGGATACACGTCGATGATCACAACAGCGCGGTGTGGCGGATCCTCGCCGACGGCCAGATCGGTCGCACCTATCTCATAGGCGCCGAGGGTGAACGCGACAACCTGTCGGTGCTGCGCACCATTCTGGCGCTGATGGGCCGCGACCCCGATGACTTCGACCACGTCACCGACCGCCCCGGCCACGACCTGCGGTATGCCATCGACCCCTCACCGCTTCATGACGAACTGGGCTGGACTCCCAAGCACATCGTCTTCCAAGACGGTCTGCGCGACACCATCGCGTGGTATCGCGACAATGAATCATGGTGGCGCCCATTGAAAGACGCGGTCGAGGCCAAATACGAAAAGCGTGGCCAGTGACGACGCGCGAACTGTCGATTGCGGCCGGGTGGGGATTCACTCCCACCCATTCACCAACGAAGTCCGCCGAGGGTCACCACCGCTGACCAGCCTGCCGCTACGCTCGGGTTTACCAACAATCTCGCGGAAGGGAACCGGGCCAACGAGCGGTGACGTCACGCTGCGCCAGCTGCGCTACTTCGTCGCGCTCGGCGAGGAGCTGAATTACCGGCGCGCCGCGGAGCGGCTGTTCATCACGCAGCCCGCGCTGTCGACGGCGATCAAACAGCTCGAACATCAGCTCAGCGTGATGCTGTTCACCCGCAGCACCCGCGAGGTGGCCCTCACTGAGCTCGGCCACGCCTGGTTGCCGAAAGTGCGTGACGCACTGCGTGGGATCGACGGCGCGGTCGACGACCTCATCGCGCTGTCGGCGCACTACCGGCGCGTCAGGCTCGGCTACCTGATCGGCACCGGAGCGGACCTGCTGTTCCGGCTGTTGCGTCACTTCGAGGCCGCCTACCCCGAAATAACGCTGGAACCAAGGGAATTCGATTTCTCCGATCCGACGGCCGGCCTCGCCGACGGCAGCACCGAGGTCGCGATCATCAGGCCACCGGTCGATCTGCCCGACCATCGAATGTTCATCCTCGACGCCGAAGACTGGGTGGCCTGCCTGCCGCGCGACCATCCGCTGGCGGGCCGGTCCGAACTGAAGATCGCCGAGCTGCTCGACGATCCGATTGTCGTCGCCCCGGCCACCGCGGGCCGCTGGCGCGACTACTGGATGGCGATGGACGCCCGCGGCGGCAAACCGGCGACCATCGCCGCCGTCGCCGCCACCTACGAAGAGGAGACCACCACCATCTCGCGCGGCCTCGGGATCAGCTTCACCAGCGAGGCCAGCGCTCGGCTGTACAACCGGCAGGGCATCGCCTACGTGCCGATCGTCGACCGGCCGCGCAACTACACCGCGCTCGCCTGGCACCCGGCCGGCCTCAGCCACGAGGCCGCGCAGCTCGTCAGGCACGTCCGCGAGGAATGGAGCTTTGGCGAGGGCCAGGCGATCGAACGCCCGGCGACCTACTACTGATAAAGCGCGCTTATGAGTAGATCAGAAAGTGCAACTTCCCTGGAAACACCCAGTCGGGTTTCCTCATCCCATGACTGACACCGCCTCAACCGTTACGCCTGTGGCGCCGACGAATGACGAGGACGCCAAGCTCGCACAGTTCGGCTACACCCAAAGGCTCGACCGCTCGGTCGGCCGCCTCGCGTCGTTCGCGATCGGCTTCGCGACGATCAGCGCCACCACCGCGGTGTTCACCGGGTTCGGTGCTGGATACTTCACCGCCGGTGCCCCGTTCGTCTGGACGCTGCTGCTCGCAGGAGCGGTGTTCGTCGTCTGGACGTTCATCGCGGCCGACCTGACCGCCAAGATCCCGCTGGCGGGCTACGCATACCAATGGACGAGCCGGATTCACGGCTCGACGCTCGCGTGGTTCACCGGGGTGATGGCGCTGGCCGGATGGGTGTGCGGCATGACAGGAGTCGGTTTCATCCTGTCCGGATATCTCGGCAGCCTGTTCGGCTGGAACATGAGCCAGACCGCGCAGATCCTCGTCGCCATCGGCGTGATGGCGGTCTGCGTGGTGGTGAACCTCTACGGTGTCCGCTTCGCAACGATGGTCAACAACATCGGCGTCAGCCTCGAACTGGTTGTCACGGTGGGCGCGACGATCCTGGTCGCCATCGTCGCCTTCTCCGCACCCGAGAACCACCAACCGATCTCGGTGTTGTTCACCGGTGGGACGTCGGATCAGCACAGCGCCTACATCTTGGCCTGGCTGGCCGCTTCGCTCGGACCGTTCTTCGGGCTGATCGGTGTCGAGGCCAGCGCGGACGTCGCCGAGGAGACCGTCGGAGCGCGACACGTCATCCCCCGCACGATGTTCTATGCGTTGACCACCTCGATCATCATCGAGTTCGGAATGTATGTCGTCTACGTGCTGGCCATCAAGGACCAGGACGCGGTCGCGGCGGCCCAGGCGGCCCCGATCGAGGAGATCATCACCCAGCAGGTAGGTCCGGTGGTCACGAGAATCGTTGTCGCCGTGGCGCTTACGAACATCATGGCGTGCATCCTTGCGAACATTCTCGTGGCGACCAGGCTGACCTACTCGATGGCACGCGACAACATGCTGCCCTTCTCTCACATCTGGCGGCACGTGTCCCCCTCTAACCGCACCCCCACCTACGCGGTGCTCGGCCTCTTCACGCTGTCGACGATCCTGCTGCTGTCGGCGTTGGTGAGCGAGAAGGTGTTCTTCCTCATCATGGGGCTGTCGTCGCTGGCCGTGTTCGCGACCTACTTCCTGCAGACTGTCGCGCTGCTGATCGGCCATCGCCGCGGCACCATCCCGGCCGCGGAGCCCGGCACGTTCGACTTGGGACGCGCCCGGATGCCGGTCTACGTCCTCGGCATCGTGGCGTTCACGCTCGTGTGTGCGGCGCTGATCTTCCTTCCGCAGTTCGTCAACAACGGCTACGTCTTCCTCGGTCTCGTCGCGCTGGCCGGCCTCTGGGCGGTCACCGGACTCCGTAAGCGCCTTGCCGACGGCGACGCCGGACCGGACTACGCCAAGACTCACCTCTCCTGAATCCTTCGAAAGGACAACTCTTCTCATGACCGTGGTAGACCAAGGCACCAGCAACCTCGTCGCCGTAGAGCCCGGGGCCATCCGGGAGGACACACCGGCCGGTTCGGTGATCCAGTACAGCGACTACGAGCTGGACACCTCCAGCCCGTACGCCGGCGGCGTGGCGTGGATCGAAGGCGAGTACATCCCGGCGTCGGAGGCGCGGATCTCGATCTTCGACACCGGCTTCGGCCACTCCGATCTGACCTACACCGTCGCACATGTGTGGCACGGCAACATCTTCCGGCTCGGCGACCATCTGGACCGGCTGTTCGACGGAGCGCGCAAGCTGCGGCTCGACCCGGGATACAGCAAGGACGAGCTCGCCGATATCACCAAGCGTTGTGTGGCCATGTCGCAGCTGCGGGAATCCTTCGTCAACCTCACCGTGACGCGCGGATACGGAAAGCGCAAGGGCGAGAAGGATTTATCCAAACTGACCCATCAGGTCTACATCTACGCGATTCCCTACCTGTGGGCATTCCCACCCCATGAGCAGATCTTCGGCACGACGGCGATCGTGCCGCGGCATGTGCGACGCGCAGGCCGCAACACCGTGGATCCGACCATCAAGAACTATCAGTGGGGTGATTTGACCGCAGCCAGCTTCGAGGCCAAGGATCGCGGCGCGCGCACCGCGATCCTGATGGACGCCGACAACTGCGTCGCCGAGGGGCCCGGCTTCAACGTCGTCATCGTCAAGGACGGCAAGCTTGCCTCGCCGTCACGAAACGCGTTGCCCGGCATCACCCGCAAGACGGTGTTCGAACTGGCGGACACCATGGGGATCGAGGCGACGCTGCGCGATGTCACCAGCCACGAGCTGTACGACGCCGACGAATTGATGGCGGTCACCACGGCGGGCGGTGTCACGCCGATCAACACCCTCGACGGCGAACCCATCGGAGACGGCGCACCCGGCCCGCTCACTGTCGCGATCCGTGACCGGTTCTGGGCGCTGATGGATGAGCCCTCGCCGCTGATCGAGGCCATTGATTACTGACGATTGCGTCGAAACAGGTCTACGATCGAAATAGTCAGGTAGTCGCTCGGCGTTAGCAGTGCATATGAGCACCTTTGTACGATCCATGGTGCGTCTCGTGGTCATCGGAGCCGCCGCGCTCGCCTTGCTGGTTTCGCCCGCCGCGCTCGTCACCGTCACCGCACCGCCCGCATCCGCGCAACCCTGTTACAACGGCGTACTCCCGTGGGGTCCCTTCGTTCCGAGTTGCACCGTGCCCGGTCCGACCGCACCCAGGGTCCGCGGCGCGGCGCCCGACGCCAACGCGATCATCGCGTGCCGCAACCATCCCGGCTGCCTGTCCTGGTACGTGAACGGAGGCCCGTAGCCAAGGACATGTCGCACGACGTTGAGAAGCGCTTCGACCGGCCCGGCACATTCCACGAGGCTGCGATGTACGTCGGTGCCGTTCTCGCGGTTGCAGGCGTCATGTTCGCCGTGTGGGCGACGACCTGGCGAGAAAACGTGATCATCGCGTCGACGGTGCCCGCGGTGCTGTTCGGCGGCGGTGTCGGCGCATTCGTCAAGACCTACCGGGTCTGGAAGGACGAGGGCGCGTGGCCGGCGTGGCAGGGCGCCGGCTGGTTCCTGCTGACCTTCATGCTGGTGTGCCTGGCCGTCCCCGGCGCGGCGATCACCGCCGGTTAGGACTTTTCCGAATTCTCGGAGTTCTTGGCGTTCTCCGAGTTCTCGGACTCATCGGACTTCTCCGACTTTTCGTCCTCGCCGTCCAGAGACATCTCCCGCAGCTCGCGCTTGAGCACCTTCCCGGTTGGATTGCGCGGTAATTCATCGAGGAACACCACCTCACGCGGCACCTTGTAGCGGGCCAGGTGCTCTTTGACGTACGACTTGATGTCCTCCTCGCCGATGCTGGCGCCGTCGCTCTTGACGACGAACGCCCGCAGTCGGTGTCCCCATTCCTTGTCCTCCACGCCGAGCGCGGTGGCCTCGACGACGTCGGGATGGCCGCTGATCAGATCCTCGACCTCGGCGGGGAACACATTCTCGCCACCGGACACGATCATTTCGTCGTCGCGCCCGCTGACGTAGAGCAGACCGTGCTCGTCGAAATAGCCGACGTCGCCAGACGACATCAGCCCGTCGATGATCTGCTTGTGGCCGCCGCCGGTGTACCCCTCGAACGGGAAGGTGTTGCCGACAAAGATCCGGCCGACGTCCCCCTGGGGCAACTCTTTGCCGTTGTCGTCGAGGATCTTGACCTTCACGCCCTTGACCACGGGCCCGACGGTCGCCGGATTGATCGAAAGATCCTTGGGTCGCGCGATGGTCGCGAACGCGATTTCCGTTGAGCCGTAAAGGTTGTAGATAACCGGGCCCAGGTCCTTGAGTGCGCGCTGAGCCAGCTCTGCGCCTAGCTGCGAGCCGGACACGAAAACGATCCGCAGCGAGGACAAATCGGGTTTCTTGTCCATCTTTTCCAGCGCATCGAGCATGCGCGAGAGCATGACCGGGACGACGACGACCGCACTGACTTTGTGCTTTTCGATGTCCTCGAGAACCGTCGGCGGCTTGAAGCGCCGCCGCAGCAGTAGCGTGTCGCCGAGCATCATCGCGATGGTGGCGTGCAGATACCCAAGCGCGTGGAACATCGGCGCCGGAAGGGACGTGATCTCACCGGACCGGAACGGCACGTGGGAGAGGATGCCGCCGATCGGCGCGAGCGACGGCGGCGTACTTCTGTTGGCGCCCTTGGGAGTTCCGGTGGTGCCACTGGTCAAGATGATGATCGAGGAGTGCTTGGTCACCTTCGGGGCGGGCTTGCCCGAGTTGCGGGCGACGAAGTCTTCCAGCGTCTCGTCGGTGCTGGCCGACGACTCGCCTTTGTCAGGGTTGGTGCCCAGCGCGCGCAGCTTGCCCAGTTCCGGCTCAGCTTTGGACACCGCGTCGAAGTACTCGTCGTCGTAGATGATCAGTTTGGCGCCCTCACGTTCGGACACCTCCTTGATCTGAGGTCCGGAGAACTCACTGTTGAGAAGGATGATGCGCGCACCGGTGCGGGCAGCCCCGTATACGGCGATCAGGAACCAGCGGTGGTTGCGGGCCAAGATGGCGATCCCGTCACCGCCCTTGATGCCCTTTTCCAGCAGCCCGTTGGCGACCTCGTGCGCGGCCTGATCCAGTTCGCCGAACGTGAGCTCGCCGAAGTCGTCGATGATCGCGGTGCGGTTGGGGGTGCGACGCGCGTTCAGCGCGGGAATCATGCCGAATTCGCCCCAGCGGCGGATGTCGGCGAGCATCGCGGCGATGTTCTGCGGCGGCTCCAGCTTGAACGCGCCTGCCTCCAGCATCTTGAGGAAGTAGTGGAGTTCGGCGGACCCTCGCTCGGCGTACTGCTGGGCTTTGGCGACTGCCTGCAACGGAAGATCGGTGAGCTTAGGCATGATCACACCCTAGTGACGGGCGTCTCAGCGCGACCGGGAAATTACCATGACGATATGGCCGCTTCCATGTCGCTGGACGTGGACGGTCGGCAGGTGTCGATCACCCACCCGGACAAGCTCGTTTTCCCGGATATCGGGGTGACGAAACTCGACCTGATTCGCTACTACCTCGCCGTGGCCGAAGGCGCGCTGCACGGTGTGCGTGACCGGCCGATGATCCTCAAGCGGTTCGTCAAGGGCATCACCGAGGAAGCGGTGTTTCAGAAGCGGGCCCCCGAGAAACGACCCGACTTCGTCGACGTGGCCGAGTTGAAGTACGCGTCGGGCACCTCTGCCAAGGAGGCCGTCATCCGCGACGCCGCGGGTCTGGCGTGGGCAATCAACATGGGCTGCGTCGATCTCAACCCGCATCCGGTACGCGCCGACGACCTCGCCCATCCCGACGAACTGCGCGTCGACCTCGACCCGATGCCGGGCGTGCAATGGCGCCAGATCGTCGACGTGGCCCTGATCGCGCGCGAGGTGCTCGAGGAGCACGGCCTGACCGCATGGCCCAAGACGTCGGGCTCCCGCGGGTTTCACATCTACGCGCGCATCGCGCCGCGGTGGCCGTTCAAATTCGTGCGGCTTGCGGCGCAGACGGTGGCCCGGGAGGTGGAACGCCGCGCGCCCGAACTCGCGACGGCGCGGTGGTGGAAGGAGGAGCGCGAAGGCGTCTTCGTCGACTTCAACCAGAACGCCTTCGACCGCACGGTCGCGTCGGCGTATTCCGTTCGGGCCACGCCGGACGCCCGGGTGTCGACGCCGCTGTTCTGGGACGAGGTCGCCGACTGTCAGCCGGAGCGGTTCACGATCGCCACCGTGCCCGCGCGTTTCGAGGAGCGCGGCGATCCGTGGGAGGCCATGGACGACCACGCGGGCACACTGGACGCGCTGCTCGACCTCGCCGATCGGCTCGGTCCGGCCGAGAAGGCGCCACGAGGCGCCAAGAAGGGGACCGGTCGTCGGCAATCGACGATGCCGCTGATCGAGGTTGCACGGACCAAGACCAAGGACGAAGCAATGGCCGCGCTCGACGAATGGCGCGGACGTTACCCGGCAGTAGCCGAAATGCTCCAGCCTGCAGACATTTTGGTGGACGGTATGCGTGGGCCCAGTTCGATCTGGTACCGGATCCGGATTAACCTGCAGCACGTGCCCGAGGAGCAGCGACCTCCGCAGGAACCGCTGCTGGCCGACTACAACCCCTGGGAAAACTACTCTGGGCCGCAGTGGATGCGACGCGGCTGAGTGGTTTGCTGCTCGACGCAAAACCGGTTCTTAATAAAGTATTAGCCGTTACTCCCCGTTGCCTTAGATCGGCTCCGTAGCTTCGGTATTAGTTCACCGATCGAGGGGAGGCGCCAGATGTACGGCAATCCGGCATTCGACTGCGACGGCGCCCAGATCCGGGTGTGCAGTCGCCAACTGGCGACCGTTGTGACGGTCACAGGTGATCTCGACGACGCGAACCTCGAAAAGGTCAGCGCATATGCCAAGCGCTTCGTGCTACGGGAAAAGCCCGTCGTGCTCGATCTCAGTGGCGTGAATTCCGCTACACCGCACATCATTTCGCTGCTGAGCGAACTCGATGACGCTTGCATCGTCGCAGGGGTCGAATGGTCGCTGATCGCGAGCCAGCCGGTCAATCACGCGGTACGCACCTTCGACGACCGAGTCGAGCTGCCAACGGTGGCATCGGTCGCAGACGCACTCCACAATTTCGCCGACGCCATACTCGAGCGGCGTCGCCTACTTCCGCTCCTTACCAAGAGCGCTTAGAGACGGGTTCGAACTTCGATGCTTCTCGACATTCGGTGGCTGGCCTACCTGGTGCACGGCCGCCACAAGCCGCGCTCGCGGCCCCTGGCACTCACTGCCCGCTGATCCACCCGTAGCTGACTAAGATCGCTGCCCATGTCGGGTAGTTGGGCGGCGATGCTCGGCCAGCTCATCCCGCTGGCGTTGGTGGTTGCCATGTCGCCCCTGACGATCGTCCCGGCGATCGTGCTGGTGCTGCAGTCCGACCGTGCCCGGTCCACCGGCCTGGCCTTCATGTTCGGCTGGCTCATCGGTCTCGCGGTGACGACGGCGGTGTTCGTCCAGTTGCCTCGCCTTCTCGATGGGCTCAACCGGCCCGCCCCCACGTGGGCGGCATGGGTGCGGCTCGCGGTCGGCGTCGCGTTCATCGTGTTCGGCGTATGGCGGTGGCTGACGCGTCACCTCGTCACCAAACAGCCGGCGTGGTTGAACAGGCTGGGCAGGCTGACGCCCGTCGGCGCGTTCGCGGTCGCGGTTGGGCTGATTCTCGTCAATCCCAAAGTGCTGCTGATGAACGGCGCGGCCGGGCTGGTGATCGGCACGGCGGCAGTGGGTGCTGCGGGTGTGTGGGTTGCCGTCGTCTACTACACGGCCATCGCGGGTTCGTCGGTGCTGCTACCGATACTCGCTTATGCCATCGCCGGCGACAGGGTCGACCATCAACTCGAGCTGATGAAGCAGTGGATGGAACGTCAGCACGCCGTCCTGACAGCGGGCTTCCTGGTCGTCGTCGGTTTGTTGTTGGTGTACACCGGGATTCGCGCGGTTTGAGCCGCCTGGCCGCCGGGTACGCGGCGAGGGTGGGGCGCACTGCGAATTGGGTTCTGGCCCTGGCCACTGTGCCGGGCGCCATCGCGGTCGTCGTGTTCCTCTACATGCAGATCATGGGCACGGCGGGCTGCAACAAGCAGCCGTGCCCACGCGAGGGTCCCGGTGAGCTGGGGTTCACGCTGATTCAGTACGGCGCGCCCGCTGTCGCGGTCGTCGCAGTCGTGCTGTCTTTCTTCACGGCGCGGCGGCCGGGCGGGTTCATCGTTCCGGTCGTGGCGTGGCTGTTGTTGATCGCAGCCTTTGTGGTGCTTGCCTTTTCGTTCACCCCGACCGGCTAGCCGCTAGCGGATGGGCAGTCCCGTGATCGCCCTGCCCATGACGAGGCGCTGAATCTCGCTGGTGCCCTCGAAGATCGTGAAGATCTTGGCGTCGCGGTGCATGCGCTCGACGGGATAGTCGCGGGTGTAGCCGTTGCCGCCGAGAATCTGGATGGCCTCGTCGGTCACATAGACCGCGGTTTCACTGGCGACCAGTTTGGCCATCGAACCTTCGGCATTCGTGAAGGGCTTGTTGTTGCGCGCCATCCATCCCGCGCGCCATACCAACAAACGCGCGGCGTCGATACGGGTCTTCATGTCGGCCAGCTTGAACGCAATCGCTTGGAAGTCACCGATTTTGCGGCCGAACTGCTCACGCTGCTGCGCGTAGTCCAGTGCGTACTCATATGCCGCCCGGGCGACACCGAGGGCCATTGCGCCGACGGCAGGCCGGGTGCGTTCAAAGGTCTTCATCGCCGCTTGGCCCGCGGCACTTTGACCTTCGCGGATGCGGGCGATTCGTTCGTCGAACTTCTCCTTGCCGCCGACGAGGAGACGGCCGGGCAGACGCACGTCCTCGAGGATCACCTCGGCCGTGTGCGAGGCGCGGATTCCGTGCTTCTTGAACTTCTGCCCTTGTTTGAAGCCGGGCGTGTTCGGCGGAATGATGAACGTGGCCTGCCCGCGGCTGCCCAGGTCGGGATGGACCGAAGCAACGACGATGTGCACGTTGGCGATTCCGCCGTTGGTGGCCCACGTCTTCACACCGTTGAGCACCCACTCGTCGTTGGCTTCGTCGTAGACGGCGCGGGTGAGGATGGCGCCGACGTCGGATCCGGCGGCGGGTTCTGAGGAACAGAACGACGCAAGCAGCGGATCCTCTGGCGTGCCGAACATCTGCGGCAGCCATTCACCCATTTGTTCTGGCGTGCCGTTGGCAGCAAGAGACGCCGCGGCCAGTCCGGTGCCGAGGATCGACAATGCAATGCCGGCGTCACCCCAGAACAACTCCTCGAACACCGTCAGCGTGCCGAGGCCTGTCGGTTCGGCGGCCTGAGTGGCGAACAACTCCATCGAGTAGAGGCCGACCTTGGCCGCCTCCTGGATGATCGGCCAAGGGGTTTCCTCACGCTCGTCCCACTCGGCCGCCGCCGGGCGCACGACCTCAGCCGCGAATTCGTGAACCCAGTCCCTGACCTGGATCACGTCCTCCGACAGTTCAAGAGAAAACGACACGGTTCACCCCGCCTTTCTATGATTCGGTGAACAAATGTACACCGATACTTACCGCTCGGTAAGGTATACCCGCTGTGGGTTGCCTCACTGCGACTCCGGGTAAGTCATCGAGGTGGCTGACGAAGGGTTCTCCCGCGAGTTACTCCAAGAGCTCCTGTCCACCTTCGGGCCGTGCGGCCAGGAAGACGCCGTCCGCGAGGTGTGCCGTCGCGAACTCGCGCCGCGGGTCGACGAGAACTGGGTTGACGAAGCAGGCAATCTGGTCGGCCTGGTCCGCGGCAGCGGCGGTGGACCGTCGACGCGAGTGCTGGCCCATATGGACGAGTTGTCGATGCTCGTCAAGCGCGTGGAATCCGACGGCACGCTGCACCTCACACAACTGGGGACGATGTATCCGGGCAACTTCGGCCTCGGTCCGGTCGCTGTGCTCGGCGACAACGAAACACTGTGCGGCGTCTTGACGCTCGGCTCGGAACACACGACCTCGGAAAGTCCGAGGATCTGGGAGACGAAGCCGGACCAGGGCGACAAAGCATTGGACTGGACACACGTCTACGTCTTCACGGGCCGCACACCCGACGAATTGTCCAGCGCGGGAATCCGGCCGGGAACCCGAGTCTGTGTGGACGGCAGCAAGCGCACACTCGTCGAATTCGGCGACTACCTCGGCTGCTACTTCATGGATGACCGTGCGCCCGTGGTCGCTCTGCTCGAGGCGGCCCGTCGATTGCAGGAAAGCGCGCGCAGGCCCGCCGGTGACGTCTACTTGGTGTTCACCACCAACGAGGAGATCGGCGGCATCGGCGGTTCGTATGCCAGTCGTACCCTGCCAGGTGACGTCACGCTGGCACTGGAGGTCGGCCCAGCGGAAGCGGAGTATGGCACCACCGTCGGCGGCGGACCGATTGTCGGCTACAGCGACGCACAGTGCGTCTACGACAAGAACATCGCAGACCAATTGATGAGTGTCGCAACGGAATTGGGCTTATCGCCGCAGCCGGCGGTGCTCGGCGCTTTCGAATCCGACGCGTCACACGCCAAGGCGAGCGGCCTGACACCGCGGGCTGGGCTGCTGTGTCTGCCGACGCTGAGCACGCATGGCTACGAAGTCATCCGCCGCGACGCGATCCCCGAAATGAGTGCGGTTCTCGTCGAGTTCCTGCTGCGCTAGACGTTGACGTTCAGAAATCGACCGGTTAAGTTCGTTTCACGTGGATCTCAACCTAGTTGATAATAGGCACAGTACCGACGGGAGTGACCGTATGAGGGCAATCCTGATGGTGCTCGGCGGACTCCTGCTCGGAATCATGGTGGTGATCGCCGGACTTGCCGTGGCCTGGCCCGCGCATGCTGATCCCGACACCGACTTCGCCAACGAACTCCACACGTACGGCATCTACGGGCAGAAGGACTACAACGCGTGGATCGGCAAGATCACCTGCAAGCGGCTCTATAACGGGCTCGACCAGGATGCCGACAAGTCAGCGAAATTCGTCTTCCTCCAACTGCCCAAGGGCAGCACCACCGAGCAGGCGTGGCAATTCCTGGGCGCCGCGATCAATACGTACTGCCCCGAACAGGCGCCGGTCCTGCAACGAGCAGCCGCAGAAGGGTGAACACCATGTACTTACGCGCAGGATTGGCGGCACTCGCGATGTGGGGAACCGTCCTCGCCACAGCGGGTTTCGCGTCGGCCGATGCCAGTGACGACTACCCGATCCCGAATCGGATCCTGAAGACCACCTGCACCGTCGACCAGTACATGGCCGCCGTCCGCGACGTCGAACCGGTCTACTACGAGCGCTACATGACCGACTACAAGAACCGGCCCGTCGACGTCCAAGACGCCGCCCGCGACCGCATCTACTGGTTCTTCTCCCTCGACTACGCCGCCCGCCGGCAGTACTCGGAGGACACCGCGACCAACGTCTACTACGAGCAGATGGCCACCCACTGGGGCAACTGGGCCAAGCTGTTCTTCAACAACAAGGGCGTCGCCGCACACGGCACCGACATCTGCATGAACTACCCGCCAACCGACCCATCAGTCTGGAACTGGTAACGATCCGGCGGCGCCCGCTTAGGGTCTGAGGCGTGGGTCGCCTCGATCGATTCTTCGAAATCTCCGCACGCAAGTCGACGGTCGCCGCGGAGGTGCGCGGCGGGGTGGTCACGTTCATTGCGATGGCATACATCATCGTGCTGAACCCGATCATCCTGTCGAGCACGCCCGACGTCACCGGCCACAAGCTGGAGTTCGCACAGGTCTCGGCGATGACGTCGCTCGCAGCGGGCGTGATGACGATCCTGTTCGGCGTTATCGCGCGACTGCCGTTCGCATTCGCCGCGGGACTGGGCATCAACTCGTTCCTGGCGACGACTGTGGTCGGCTCGCTGAGTTGGCCCGAGGCGATGGGCCTGGTGGTCATCGACGGCGTGATCATCGTGCTGCTTGCGGTGACCGGGCTGCGCAGAATGGTGTTCGACGCGGTGCCGATGCAGCTGAAGCTCGCGATCACCGCGGGCATCGGACTGTTCATCCTCTTCATCGGGCTGGTTGACGCCGGCTTCATCGGCTCGACCGGGAAGCCGTCACCGCCAGTCGGTCTGGGGCACGGCGGCATCGGTTCCATCACCACCGTTCCTGCCGTCGTGTTCGTGTTCACACTGCTGGTGACGGGTGTCCTCGTCGCGCGACGGGTACGTGGTGGCATCCTGATCGGGCTGGCGATCGGCACCGTCGTGGCGGTCGCCATCGAGGCAATCTGGCATCTGGGATCGTCGACCGAACATCCCGGCGGTTGGACACTTTCGGTGCCGACGCTGACGGGATCGCCGTTCGCGCTGCCCGACTTGTCCCTCGCAGGCGACGTCAGCCTCGGCAGCTTCGGGCGCATCGGTGTGCTCGCGGCCGTCATGCTGGTTTTCACGCTGGTGTTTGCGAACTTCTTCGATGCCATGGGGACGTTCACCGGACTGGCCCGCGAGGCCGGACTCGCCGACGCGCAGGGCACCTTCCCGCGGCTGCGAGCGGCGCTGATTGTCGAGGGTGCGGGCGCAGTCGTCGGCGGGGCGACCTCGTCGTCCTCGAACACCGTCTTCATCGAATCGGGCGCCGGTATCGAGGAAGGTGCGCGCACGGGGTTGGCGAATCTGGTGACGGGCGCGCTGTTTCTGGCTGCCATGTTCGTCTCGCCGCTGGCGTCGATCGTGCCGACGGAAGTGGCTGCGGCCGCCCTCGTCATCGTCGGCGTGATGATGATGTCGCAGTTGCGCTACATCGACATCACCGAGTTCTCAGTGGGATTGCCGGTGGTCCTCACGGTCGCGGTGATGCCGTTTTCGTACTCGATCGCCAACGGCATCGGTGTCGGCTTCATCGCGTGGGTCGTGCTGCGTTCGGCGGCCGGCAAGGTGCGTGAGATCAGCCCACTGCTGTGGATCGTGGCCGCGGGCTTCGTTCTCTACTTCGCGCGTAACTGGCTCGAGTCGCTCGTCGGCTTGTGATCAGCGGCCGCCGACTTCGGCGGGCAGTGGCGGCGGCAACGGCGTCGTCGAAGTCGTAGGTGGCGCGGCGGGCGGCGCAGGCGCTTCCGGGCGGTGCGCGTCCACCATCGGCTCCTCGCGAATCACCTTGCCGCCCATGCCAATAACGAGAGACTTCGCGGAGACGGTGTAGGTGATGCCGTTGTTGTTCGCTGTGAACCCATCGCCCGACTGTGAGGCCGAGAGGATCAACTTGGCACCGTCTCGCACCCGCACGCCGCGATACTCGAACTGACCATCAGGCGATTTGCAGATCGCAACGCGCGAAGTCTCGGTGCTCCCGAAGAGAACGACCGTCGCCGGAGAAGCGCACCGCGCGGCGGAGTCGACATAACCCCCAGGGTCAGTGCCGGGCGCGGCAGTCGCCGAAGGTGACCCGCACAGCAGCGCACACGCCGCCGCAGCGACGATCAGTCGAGTGTTGCGCGCCCGCGAAGAACCCATCGCCTCTCACGGCAGCATGCCGATCCGATGAACGCGAGCGTCGAGACCGAACCACAACACAATCGTTAGCTTCGGCGCTCCTTCTCGCGGTCGGCCAGTTCCTCCAACCGATCGGCCTGCGCAATGTTTTTTGCCGCGGTTTGGCGCTTGTCGTGAGCGTCCTTCAGTTTCGCATCGGCGGCTGCGGCGGCGTTTTGCTCAGCCGCTCGGGCAATCGCCACTTCCTCGCGTTTGGCCGCTTCGACAGCCCCTTCGCGCTGAGCGGCCGCTTCGTCGGCGCGCTTCGCTCCGGTGGTGATCCGGGTTTCAGCGTTCTTCACCGCATTGCGCTTGCGGTTCTGCGCATCGATGCGCGCGTTTTTGACGGCCGACTCTTTCTCTTCGCGGGCGTCTTCTCGTTCTTGAGCCGCCTTTTCGCGAGTAGCCCTTACATTCGAACCCGCTGCCCTGATGTTCTCGGATGCCGCCGCATCGAGTTGGGCCGCGCGGCGCAGCGCATCGCTGCGCTCGATCAACTCGGTGCCTCGCCGCTCGAATTCCGGGGCACGCAGTACGTTTCCGACGGTCACATCCAGCATCCCGAGCGAACGCTCAAAGAACAGTCGCGCCGGTGCGTCCGACTCCATCCGGCCGAACACCCCGTCGTCCACCAACTGAAGCGGCAACCGAGCCAGTCGGTACTGAAACTTCAAAATCGCCAACGGAAAATCCGTGATGCTCATCGGTCACTCACTCCTCATGTCGGCCTGCTGCCTCAGTCGGTCTGCTTCAGCTCGGGCTTTCGCGGATTCCCGCACCGCGGCCTGGTGGTCATCAAGTGCATCGGCCACCTCTTCATCTGCAGCGCGGACCGCTTCTCGCTCCTCTGCCTTGGCGTTCTCGACTTGGCGCGCGGCATCTCGTTCGGCATCGGCCTGTTGCTTGGCAAGGTCTACGTGCGCGGCCTGTTGCGTCGCCCGCTTCTGCGAAGCCTGCTCCGTGCGAATCTCCGCTTTCTCCGCTGCCGCCTCCGCGTTGATCGCGCCCTGTTCAGCGGCACTCTCGAGCTTGGCCTCGGCGGCCTCCTCCCGCGCCTTACTGGCCTCGGCGTCCGCGATCGCCTCCGCCTTGCTCGCCTCCCTGCGCTTCTGCGCCTCGGTCTGCTCGAGTTGTCCCTCGGCGGTCAAGGAATCGTTGCCGGTCACCGCACCGATGACTTCCTTCGCTTTACCTTTCACGGAGTCGATCAACCCTTGACGCGTCTGATCGGCTTTTCCGGAATCAGTCATCCCAGTCCCCTCGTTGTGTCGCTTGCCTCCCCTCATTCCACCGATCCGGCGCGTCGAAACATGATGCGGTCGACGCGACGTGCGCCTTCCCGACCCGGATAGTGTCGGGATATGAGCGGCGGAGAACAGCGCGCCGGGGTCGACCTGACGAACCTCGATCAGCCGCTGAGTCCGGATGCGGGGGCGACGAAGCGGGAACTGGTCGACTACCTGGATGCCGTGGCCGATCGGATGCTGCCTGGGTTGGCCGACCGGCCGCTCACTGTGATGCGGGTGCTTCGTGGGCAGTCGCCGTTCATGCAGAAGAACGCGCCGAAGTACACACCCGACTGGGTGAAGACCGTGCCGATCTGGGCCGAGGCCTCCAAACGAGAAGTGCGCTATCCGGTCTGCAACGACCGGCGCACGCTGCTGTGGCTTGCCAACCAGCGTGCCGTCGAATACCACCCGTCGTTGGGATTGGCTGACGACATCTACCGGCCCACCCACTTGGTGCTTGATCTGGATCCGCCCGTTGGCAACGACTTTCGCACGGTGGTGGCCGTCGCTCACCTGGTTCGCCAGGCACTCGCAGAAAGCGGCCTGGCCGGCGCGGTGAAGACCAGTGGCGCGAAAGGCCTGCACATCTTCGTGCCGATCGACGACCACGCACCGGTCGACGACGTGGCCGCGGCCACCCGCGCGCTGGCTGCCCGCGCCGAAGCGCTCGAGCCTTCCTTGGCCACAACGGCTTTCATCGTCGAGGACCGTGCGGGGAAGGTGTTCGTGGATTCGACTCGGTCCGGCGGAGCGACAATCGTCGCCGCCTATAGCCCTCGCCTGCGGGCGGGCACCCCCGTGTCTTTTCCGTTGAGCTGGGCAGACCTTGACCACGTCAACCCTGGAGATTTCACGGTCCATACCGCGGTTGACGCGCTGGCGGGCCGCGATCCATGGGCCGACACGATGCCCGCACCCCAGCGCCTACCCGCCGAACTCATCGAGCAGGGACGGACGATTCCCGTCGCCCGGGTGGCGGCCATGCACGAGGGAAAGCGCCGCGCCCGCGCCGCGAGGAGGCTTGATGGCAGTCAGTGAACCGACCACGGTGTCGTCCGTTCTGGACGGGCTTCCGGTCACCCGGTGGCATTGGCGCCTGGTGGTGATCGTCGGTCTCGGGTCGTTCTTCGATCTGTACGAGGTGTTCCTCGGCGGCGTGCTCGCGCCGGTGTTGGCCACCGAGTTCAAGCTGGGCACCACCGGCAAGGCGCTGGTGATCGCAGCGGGGTTCGCAGGCATGTTCGTGGGCGCCAACGTGCTTTCCATAGTGGCGGACCGGCTCGGTCGCCGCCGGGTGTTCATCCTCAATCTGCTTGTCTACTCGCTGTTTTCATTGGCGGCGGCGTTCTCGCCCAACGTGGAGACATTCCTGGTGCTGCGCTTCATCGCCGGTATCGGGCTGGGCGCCGAGCTTGTGCTCGTCGATACCTATCTGGCCGAGTTCGTCCCTGCCCGGGTCCGTGGCCGGATGACGGCGTGGGCGTACACGATCGGATTTCTCGGGGTGCCGCTGGCGGCGTTGCTTGGTGGAAAGCTCGTCGCGCATCATCAACTGCTCGGCATCGACGGTTGGCGATGGCTGCTGGTGTTCGGCGGCCTCGGTGCGGTGTTCGTGTTGGCGATCCGCACGATGCTGCCGGAGTCGCCGCGCTGGCTGGAAAGCCGCGGACGGGATGCGGAGGCACGCGAGGTCGTCGCGTCCGTGGTGGCCAAGGTCGCACCGGGCACACCCGTGCCCGCACAGCTGCTCGCCGGCGCCTCCCGTGCCGAGGACGACGCCCCCAACGTCGCGGAGGTGCTGCGGATCGCATTTCGTGATTACCGCAAGCGCACCGTGATGCTGGTGATCTTCCAAATCCTGCAGACAGTCGCGTATTACGGATTCGGCACATTGGCGCCGCTGGTACTCGTCAGCAAGGGTTTCGAGGTGACGCAGTCCCTCGGGTACGCGGCACTCACCTTCGCCGGCTACCCACTCGGATCGCTGCTTTCGATACCTCTGGTGGAACGATTCGAGCGCAAACACCTGATCATCGTCTCGGCACTCGGAATCGCCTTGTGCGGCATAGTGTTCGCCGCAGCGGAGCAGGTCGTGGTGATCGTCGTCGCGGGATTCCTGCTGACAGCCGTTTCGAACGTGTTCTCCAATGCGTTCCACATCTATCAAGCGGAGATCTTCCCGACCGCGATCCGCAGCACGGCCAGCGGCATCTGCTACTCGCTGTCCAGAGCGACTTCGACCGTGCTGCCGTTTGTGGCCGTACCCGCGCTCGCCGCGCTTGGGCCCGTGGCGGTGTTCTCCGGTTCGGCGGCGCTCGTCATCTTGCTGTGCCTCAACGTGGGTCTACTCGGCCCCCACAGCACGGGCCTGCAGCTCGAGCAGGTCGAAAAGATCGGCTGACGCCGGCTGCCGTCTTTGCGCTTGCAAGCGTGTACGCGTGCTAGCTGGGCTAAGCTGTCAACCGCGCCCGAACCAGCTTGAGGTTTGCTGTCCTCCAGGCAGGCTGCCACTGGGAACCAAGGCGGGAGGACTGTGGCCCCGAAGGATCGACTGCTGGAGCGCGACTCGGTGCTCGCAGAACTGGACCGCCACCAACAGAGCGCCGCACGCGGGCGTGGCAGGGTCGTGTTGCTGCGCGGGGAGGCCGGCGTCGGTAAGACCACGGTGATCGCCCGCTTCATCGCCCGGATCGGGCAGCGGGCACGCGTCTTGCGGGGCTGGTGCGACCCGCTGTCCGCGCCGCGACCGTTGGGCCCGCTGATCGACATGGTCGCGGAGAGTTCGGGCGAGTTGCGAGCCGCCATCGACGCCGGCGACACTGCCGCCATCTACACCGGGCTGGTCGGCATGTTCGGCAACCAAGCCGGTGTGTGCGTCATCGAGGATGCGCATTGGGCTGATGGCGCGACCCTGGATCTGATGCGCTACCTTTCGCGGCGAATCGAGTCGCTGCCACTGTTGTTGGTTGTGTCGTATCGAGACGACGAGATCGGTGATTCACACCCGTTGGCGGTGTTGCTCGGTGACCTCGCGACGTCCGCGGCGGTCAGCCGCATCGGACTTCACCCTCTGAGCACGGCGGCGGTGGCAGAGCTGGCCGCGGGCAGCGGGGTGAACGCCGATGCGTTGCACCGGCTTACCGGGGGAAACCCGTTCTATGTCACAGAGGTGTTGGCTGCCGACCAGGATGTACTGACGCGGGAAGCGTTGCCGGGCAGCGTATCTGAGGCGGTACGAGGCAGACTGGCCAGGCTGTCGACAGCTGGACGCGACACCGCGTATGCAACGGCGGTGTGCGGACCACGGGCGAATCTGGCATTGGTGCAGGAGGTGTGCCCAAGCGCGACAGATGGACTTGCCGAATGTCTGAACGCCGGAGTGCTGCTGGCCGACGTGGACACCGTCGGCTTCCGTCACGAACTTGCGCGGCGGGCTGCGCTGGACCAGATCGCTCCGTACCAAAGACGGCTGCTGCACAAGCAAGCCCTGGCGATACTCGCCGAGCCGCCGATCAGCCCGGATACCTTCGGTGCGTTGGCGTTTCACGCGGAGCAAGCGAGCGATCACGACGCCGTCATCCGCTATGCGCCCTTGGCCGCCGAACGTGCCTTCCGGCTCGCTGCGAACCGCGAAGCCGCCGAGCTGTTCGCGCTGGCGCTGCGGTACGCCGACAAAATCACCACCGACCAGAAGGTGCTATTGCTCGAGCAGCACGCGTTCGCGTGCTGGCTGAGCGCGATGGGCGAAGCGGCTGTGGCCTCCTGGCGCGAGGCGATCATGTTGCGGCACGCGTTGGGTGATCGCCTCGGCGAGGGCAGCGATCTGGCCTGGCTATCCCAGATGGTCTACGCGCTGGGCGGCACCCAGGAGGCACTCGAGTCCGCCATGGCCTCGGTGCGGGTGCTCGAAGAGGTCGGCCCGTGTCCACAGCTGGCCTTGTCGCTGGCCACCATGGCCGGCCTGACAGCCGTCGGTTTCGATCCCGCCTGTGCTGAATACGCGTCGCGTGCAATCGATTTGGGCACGCATTTCGGTGACCGCGGGGTAGTCCTGCGCGCACGCTTCTTTGCTGCCCTGGCCCCCGTACTAACCAGCGACAGCGGTTGGGATGAGCTAGAGGAGGCATGGCGCGACGCGATGGCAACGGAGGGGTTGTTCGATCAGGCGGGCCTGCACGGGTCACTCATGGCCTGGTATGCCGCCGTGAAGCACGACCTCGACCGCGCCGAGGAGTACATCGCCGAGTGTTCGGTCTTCTGCGTCAAGCATGACCTGGCGATGTGCCTGGCGATCACGGCAGGCGCAGCTGCGTTGGTGGCGTTGCACCGCGGCGATTGGGACGCATCGTTGGCCCGCGCCCAAGACGTGCTGACCACGCCCGTGCTCGCGACACAGCGGATACTGCCATTGATCTGCGTGGCGTTGATCAATGCCCGTCGAGGTGGGGAGCCTGTGGCCGCGCTCTTGGACGAGGCACTGGCGGCCGCCGACTCCGACGATCTGTCACGCCTCGGCGTGGTCTGGGCCGCTCGCGCCGAAGCCGCCTGGTTGGCCGGCGACGACGAGGCGGCCCGCGCAGAAGCGCAGGCCGGCCTGGCGGTGGCTACCGAGCACGCGGACCCGTGGCTGGTCGGACAGCTTCGACGCTGGTCGCATCTGGCCGGCGGTCTATCCGAGGACGCGCCGGGACGCGACACGATCACGCCCTACCGGCTCGAAGTCAGCGGCGACTGGCAAGCCGCGACCGCCGAATGGCTGCGCCTCGGCTGCCCGTACGACGCTGCGCTGGCCCAACTCGGCGGTGACGTCGCAGCCGTCGAAACTGCGCTGGAGACGTTCCGCCGACTGGGTGCCCGCGCCGCGGTGCGCCGAGGACGCCAGCGCCTCGCACAACTCCGCGGGCGCGACCCTGACACCCGTCGGAAGAAGACGGCCGCAGACCCCCACGGGCTCACCCAACGTGAACGTGATGTGCTCGAACTCGTCGCGGCCGGACACAGCAACGCCGAGATCGCGACCGCGCTGTTCATCAGTCCGAAGACCGCGGGCAGACACGTCGAATCGATTCTGGCCAAACTCGGCGTCCGCAACCGCACCCAGGCGGCCGCCTTCGCCGCTCAAAAGCCACCACCTTCGGATTGATCGGCGTCATCAGTCGACCAAATATGGGTAGATCGACGCATGTGCGTACCGGGGTCCACCGGGCACAGTCGACACATGAGCATCAACCAGAAACTGCGGCGGAGCACAGCTGCCGCATTCGCAGTCGGAACCCTCGGGATCGTCGCCGGTTTCGGTGCCGGACCGGCCTACGCCGACGCGGTCGACGACACCTTCGTCGCCAGTCTCGCCGACGCGGGCATCCCGCAGATCGATCCCGCCCGTGAGATCGCGGCGGGACACGCGGTGTGCCAAAACATCAGCGAGGGACCGACGCCCGATGAAATCGTCTCAGCCTTCGTCGCCAAGAACGTCTTCGCCACCAGAGCACAGGACGTGGCGATGATCAGGGCTTCGATCACCGCGTACTGCCCGCAGTACCTACCTCAGCTGCATTCGTAGGTCAGCGGATACTCAAGTCGATTGAGCGCGGCTGTAGATCGCCGAGTCGTCGATGTCGGCGCGCGAACGGTCAGGCAGGGCAAGACAACACAGCACCGTCACAACGGCGGCCACGACGATGTAGATGGAGATCGAGTACGGGGTTCCGGTCTCGTGGAGCAGCCAGGTCGCCAGCAAAGGCGCGGGCCCGCCTGCGAACACCGAAGCCAACTGATAGCCCAGTCCGGCGCCGCCGTAACGGAGATGCGTCGGGAAGCTCTCACCGATCAGCGCCGCCTGGGGTCCGTACATCATCGAGTGCACGATCATCGAGAACACGACGGCGAGGAAAATCGGCACCTGCCCGCCGTGCGTCAAGATGGCGAAGTAGGGGAACGCGAACAGCCCGGCAAGGATCGCGCCGGTCAAGTAGACCCGCTTTCTGCCAAGCGAATCCGACAAGTGCGAGAAGAACGGGATCGTCGCGAGTTCGACCGTGGCGCCAACCAGGACCGCGGTCAGCACGAAAGTCTTGCTGTAGTGGTGGCGCTGCACGACGTAGGTCAACACGAACGTGGTGAACAGGTAGAACGGCATCTGCTCGACGAACCGCAGGCCGGCCGACAGCAGTATTTCCCGCCAGTGTCGGCGGATCACTTCTTTGACCGGAGTGGTTGCGGTCTTGCCTTGCTCCAGCACCTTGCTGAACATCGGCGTCTCGAGGATCTTCAGCCGGATCACCAGACCCACTGCGACAAGGATCAAGCTGGCCAGGAACGGCACCCGCCAGCCCCAGGAGTCGAACGTCTCGTCGGACATCGTCGCCGACAGCAACGTCATGCCGCCGGTGCCGAGGACCAGCCCGACCGGGACGCCGACCTGAGCGAAACTGCCGAGCAGCCCGCGCCGTTGCTGATCTCCCCATTCCATCGTCAGCAGCACCGACCCGCTCCACTCACCGCCGACCGCGATGCCCTGGAGCACCCGCAACGTGACGAGTAGCAGGGGCGCAGCGACGCCGATGCTTGCGGTGCCGGGGAGGATGCCGATGACCGCAGACGCAAGACCCATCACCAGCAGCGTGATGATCAGCGTGGTCTTGCGGCCGATCCGGTCTCCCCAGTGCCCGAAGATCGCCGCCCCGATCGGGCGTGCGGCGAACCCGACGAAGTATGTCGCGAACGACTGCATGGCGCCCGCGTAGGTGCTGGACGCAGGGAAGAACAAGTGTGGAAAGACCAGCGCAGCGGCCGTGTTGTAGAGGAAGAAGTCATACCACTCGATCGTGGTGCCGATGGCGCTGGCCATCGCAGCGCGCCGTACCTGTACCCGCTTTGATTCTGGATCGGCTTGCGCCGTGGCGCCGACCCCATCCTGTCCGGTAGCCATGAGCCGCGCCTCCTGTGACCGACGTCAGCCCTTAGAATGCGCCTTCGCGAGCGGTTTTAAACCCGAAATGATCTTGCACAGTGGTGGCGTGGAGTAGAGCCTCCGGCAGGATTCGAACCCGCAAACCGACGAGGTAGAAGCTCGCTGCTCTATCCGTTGAGCTACGGAGGCACGATGTCGTACTGGATCGAGCCGGATGCAGGACTCGAACCCGCGTGGCCTGTTTACAAGACAGGTGCTCTGGCCTGTTGAGCTAATCCGGCAGCCATTAATCGCGGAACGCCGAGCGGGAAGCGCTTGTACCCCTGGAGAGAATCGAACTCCCACTTCCAGCTTCGTAAACTGGCGCCCTATCCGTTGGGCCACAGGGGTTTGTCGCGTTGACGCGCACCCTTGGCAGGATTCGAACCTGCAACCTCCGGTTTCGGAAACCGGCGCGCTATCCATTGTGCTACAAGGGCTTTGGGGCGATCGGAGGGAGTTGAACCCTCGACTGCGGAGTCACAGACCACTGTGTTGCCGTTACACCACGACCGCCATGGACAACTGCTGCGGAGGCGGAGGGATTCGAACCCCCAACCGCGGGTGACGCGGCGGCTCGTTAGCACCGAGCTGCATTACCGTTCTGCCACGCCTCCTGACGCGTTGTGTGAGTGGAGAATAGGGGAGTCGAACCCCTTGCCTCCTGCTTGCAAGGCAGGCGCTCTTCCTGTTGAGCTAATTCCCCTCTTGTTGTCCGGGGAGGAATTGAACCTCCGCCCTCCGCCATATCAGAGCGGCGCTCTGAACCAACTGAGCTACCGGACAGCGGCACCCCGTGCGGGACTCGAACCCGCTTCCCCGCCTTGAAAGGGCGGCAGACTAACCCATATCCGAACGGGGCTTGTGCTGCCTCGTCAGGACTCGAACCTGAACTGACCGGAACCAAAATCCGGTGGGCTACCGATTACCCTACGAGGCAATGTGTTTCGTCGCTGACCCGTCAGGACTCGAACCTAAACCGGCTGACTCAGAATCAGACGTGCTACCGCTTACACCACGGGTCATGCTCCCCGAGCAGGAGTCGAACCTACAGTCACGGATTAACAATCCGCTGGTTTACCGGTTAACCGACCGGGGAATCGCGTTGGGACACGAGCGGGCGGGCATCCAGACCCCTCCATTGGCCAAAGCCACTGGAGCCCGCCCGCTCGCGCCTGATCAAATGAGTTCCGCAACCGGTGCGGCGCGGAATCGATCGCGGTCCTTCGGCTCGAAGGGCTCGCGAATCATCGTCATTCCGGCTTCCTGCGGCGTCCGGTCACCTTTGCGGCCATTGCAGGGCCGGCAAGCGGCCGCGAGGTTGAACCAGGTGTCTCCGCCGCCGCGGCAGCGGGGCAAGACGTGGTCAACGGTGTCGGCCCGCCCACCGCAGTAGGCGCAAATGTGCCGGTCACGGCGCAGCACCGCGTCGCGGGTGACCCGGCTGACCGCCTTGTACGGAATGTGCACGTATTCGCGCAGCGCCACCGACAACGGCAGCTCGATCACCAGCGACGGGCTGTGCACGTGCACCGCAGGGTTGTGCACATCGATGACGTACACCGCACCGCGGAGGATGAGCCGGACCGCTTCCTGCCACGGAATCCGGGACAGCACGCGGTAGTCGGCGTTGTAGACCTCAACGGTCATGTCGGACATCAGGATTGCCATGGCCGCGTACCTCCTTTCCGTGTCTGTGCGGTATCGGCGACTGGTTGCGCGGGCAGGATTCGAACCTGCGACTTCCGGGTTATGAGCCCGACGGACTGACCGACTGTCCCACCGCGCATCGTGCTTCACTAGTACCCCCGGAGAGAGTCGAACTCTCGACAACCTGCTTGTAAGGCAGGTGCTCTTCCGTTGAGCTACAGGGGTGTTGGTCGGGATGACACGATTCGAACGTGCAACCTCCTGGACCCAAACCAGGCACGCTAACCAAGTTGCGCCACATCCCGCTTGGCACGGATGGAAGGACTCGAACCTCCACCTTGCGGCTTTGGAGGCCACCGCTCTACCAGTTGAGCTACATCCGTATCGAGCCGGTGGCGAGCCTCGAACTCGCTACCTTCAGTTTGGAAGACTGCCGTGCAACCTGTTACACCTCACCGGCTTGTGGTCTTGAAAATATCGTGCGCCGTGAGGGTTTCGATCCCCCGTCCCCAGATTAAGAATCTGGTGCTATCCCAACTCAGCTAACGGCGCGTGTGCAGTGGGTCGCCCGGGACTCGAACCCGGAATTCAAGGGTAAAAGCCAAGAGTGATACACCATTTCACTAACGACCCGTACGTCCGGCAGGAGTCGAACCTGCACGCCCTTAACCGGGCACCGGAGTCTGAATCCGGCACGTCTCCCAAATTCCGTCACGGACGCTTGACACCACGAAGTGCGCTCGGCAGGACTCGAACCTGCACGCCCGTATGGGCACCCGGGTTTGAGCCGGGGGCGTCTACCTGATTTCCGCCACGAGCGCGGATGCCACCACTGTGTAGTTCTCAAAGTTCTTACGGGACAGACTTGTTCGCATGTCTCGCCGCTGTGCACACGATCTCGCCGGGTGCGGTGCTTGAAGAATGGTGCGCCCTGAAACGGACGATGTCCAGTAGTTACTTCAGATGAAATGCGTTGTGTTGCAATGGATTTAGGCGCAGCGAGCTACAGGAATGTCAGGCGACGTTCCTGGCTGGGCAAACCGTGCTGCTGAGATATTTATGAGAGTTTTCTTCGGGCCCTTGCTTCCGGCCTGGGCGCACGCCCGCTGACGGGGCGGAAGGTCGGTTGGACAGCCGGAAGCATCTGGGTTGCCTGTGGCTGAGACGCTGCTCTGCCGTCCAGACGGGGGCCGTCACGCTGAGATTCTCCGAGCACGACAAAGCCACCGTGGATGCGGGCATCCCGGTGAGCAAGTCATAGTCGTGTCGGAAAACAGTCACAGAACAAGGGTAACAGCGCGTCCCGCCGCAGAACAGCAAATATTTTCGTGGGATTTCTCGCGTGCACCGCGAAATACGTGTCACACGAATGTGGTTGCGTAGCAATGTGAATACCTCGACAGGCGATATGTCACAGTTCGGGCCGAACGCTCCGGGATACGCCTGGGTGCATGCCGACGACGTGGCGTCGATGCGGCCGTTCCCGGGCATCACCGTCAAACTGCTGTGGGAAGGCGAGAACGGGGCCAAGGCTGTGATCACCGAGATCGAACCCGGCGCGGTGTGGGGAAAAGAGGACCACCACAGCCCGGGCCCGGAGGAGGTGTACGTGATTTCAGGAGTGCTCAACGACGGGGTGAACGATTATCCGGCCGGCACCTTCCTGCATGCACCAGCGGGTTCATGGCACGTGCCGCAGTCGAAGCAGGGGTGCTCTTTGTTCCTGTTCTACCCCGAGGGGTGAGAACCGCGGGCTACGAAGACTTCTTCGCGTCCGGCTTGATGGTCAGCGTGACGGGCTTACCGTCGCGGAGCACCTCGACGGGAGCGTCCCGGCCGATGGTGAGCTGACGAACCGCGACGGTGAGCTCGTCGAGACTGTTGACCTGGCGGCCGCCGAGCTTGACGATGACGTCCTTCTCCGCAAGTCCGGCTCGTTGGGCGGGGCTGTTGGGGTTCACCTTCGTCACCCGGGCTCCGCCTGTACCGCTGTCGTTCACCGACTCCGCCATGATGCCGAGCGACGCGTGGGCGATCTTGCCGTCGCGGATGAGCACCTCGATGACGGATTTCACCTCGTTCACCGGAATCGCGAACCCCAATCCGCTGGCACTGTCCGAGAGCGACTTGCTCGCGGTGTTGATGCCGATCACCTCGGAATTCATGTTGACCAGCGGACCGCCGGAGTTGCCGTGGTTGATCGAAGCGTCGGTCTGCACGGCGTCGATGACAGTCTTGGTATCGGAGCCCTCACCCGACAGCGGCACCGCCCGGTGCAACGCGCTGATGATGCCCTGGGTGTCGGTGCTGCGCAGGCCCAGCGGCGCACCGGCGGCCATCACTTGGTCTCCGACGCGAAGCTTGCTGGAGTCGCCGAGTCGCGCAACGGTCAGCTTGTCGACGTTGTCGACTTTGAGCACCGCCAGATCGGTTTCGGGATCACGCCCGACGAGGTTGGCAGGTGTCTCTTTACCGTCGTTGAAGATCACGGTCAGCTTGAACTTGCCCGGGCTGGCCGCGGCTTCGGAGATCACATGGTTGTTGGTGACGATGTAGCCGCGTCCGTCGACGACGACCCCTGAGCCCTGCGAACCCTCCGAATCGCTGATGGCCTGCACCGTCACCACCGAATCAGCCACGGCTGCAGCCACTTTCGCCATCTGCCCGTCCGGCAGGTGGCTGGTGTCGGTGGTGTTGAGGGTCACCTTGGGAGTGGTGAACGCCTCGATGACTTCTGCGGTCTTGCGCCCGACCCAACCCCCGACAAGGCCGATGGCTATCGCGATGACGGCGAGCACGACCAGAGCGGGACGCGACACTCGGCCCCCGAACAAGATGTCGCGCACGCCGAGCTTCTCGTGCGGGACGGCCGGTACGACGGGGGGCGGTGCTGCGGGGCCTGCGGTCTCTGCGGCGTCGACGTCAGGCGACTCCGTGGGGTAGCCGTTGTCCTCGGAGTCGGCGTCGGCTACCAGCGTGGGGCCGAACGCCTGGGCCAGCACCGGCTGAGGTGCCTGGTTGGTCGGCGTGTACTGGCCTTGGTCGCGATGGTCGTCGGAATCCAGGAACGAGCTGTCGACGCCGGCGGGTCTGCCGAAGGCACGCTGTGTCGACGCGTCGACGGTCGGGCGCGACACAGGGCTCGGCGATGTTTCCTCGCCGCTGTGCTGGCCGCGTTTGATCACACGAACACGCTACCGGAGGGGCTGCAAAGCTCTTTTCATCGCAGATCGGCGGCGGCAGGCAGCACCGCATCGGGTTGTCTGGCCAACCTGGGCGTGACACTGGCCGCCGCTGCAGTGCACAGCGCGGCCACAACGAAGCAGACGGTCGCGTACCACAGGCTGCCGATCGGATCACCGTTCGCAGTGATCCCGTCGACGGCATTGAAGTAGGCCGGTAACGCGGTCAGCCAAAGGACGGCCATGACGGCGAGATACCCGCAGCTGTATCGGACGATGACTGCATTCGCGTAGCGCTCACTGCTGATCGGATCGGCGCGAAGTCTTCGCCACTGCATGAAGAGAACGGGCACGGCGACCACGGTGATCGCGACCAGTTCGGCCGCGTACACAAACCCCTGCAGCGTGCCGTGTGAGAGCGAGCCGATCAGCGTTGCGGGCAACGGCAGGATCGCGGTACCTACGGATGCCAGTACGCCGATGACGATGGTGCGCCAGACCAGTTGCGGACCGGTAAAGCGCTTTCCGTGATCGGATTGGCGGCCGACGAACAGTTGGACGCACAGCGCGAGCGACATGGGCCATAGCGCGGCGAAAACGACGACGCTGCCCATCGGCACCGAGTCGAACATGGGCTGGTTCATCGGGTTGTTGACCGACCACTCCCACCACCGCAGTTGCGGGCCGAGATGGTCGAAGATCTCGTAGAAGGCATGGTGGACAAAGCCAACGCACAGTGCTCCGACGAATGCGCCGTAGCGGCGGAAAACGCCAAGGGTTCTGACGATCTCGAACGCGACGGTCGCCATCATCGGGTAGATCGCGACGATGTAGAGCGGCAGTCGGCCCCACAGGAAGTCGACGGTGAACACGTTGTGGGCGAACATCGTGTCGACGTGTTCGGCGATGCCGAACGCCGCCGGGAAGTACAGCGGGGGCTCGATGATGAGCAGATACGCGATCGCCCCGAACCACAGCACCAGATTGGTGCCATCGCCGTGGCGCCGAAGTCGCATGATGGCGTAGACCAGTGCCAGCACCGCGCCGACGATCACCGTTACCTCCAGCACCGGCAGGGTCCAGTTCTCCAGGGCGAAGGGGTTCCGGACCTCGACCAGCCCACCGGCCTGCTTGCAGGAGAAGCCCAGCGATTTCGCCAGGTGTTCGAACGTGGGCGCGCAGAGATCAGGCATCGACGGCCTTCCTTATAGTCGCCGTGTACCAGTTGGTCACGTCGTAGCCTTCGTCGTAACGGGCGAACCACTCCTTCGCCAGCGCGGGGATGTTCTCGTGCGCCGGATTGTGATTGGGAAGCTGGCTGCGCACGATACCCGTCAATGCGGTGGCTTTCTCGCGATTCGGTAGATGCTTGAAGGCGTCGATCACCGGACCATTGTCGGTCCGGTGGGCGAACGGGATTCGTTGCAGCAGTGCATGTTTGCGCCGATGTGTACCGAACATCGACAACGCGTCGACCTTGCGTTCGGCCAGCGGGATGTGCCTGTTGAACCCTTCGCAGGCCGTCCGCAGGGTGGCAAGGACATGCCTGAAGATCGCCGGTGCCATCCGCATCCGGTACACCTGGTCACCGACCACGTGGTTGTAGATCATCAGCGCGGAACTTCGGTGCTCGACCTCCTCGACGAAATGCCACAAGAACAGCGACGCCACCCGGTCATCGCCGGGCGCGAACAGGGTGTCGTCATGGTCGAGCATCAGCTTGAACACCGGAGTGAACGTGGCTTCCAGATCGGCGGTGTAGGCCAACCGCCAGGCCAGCGGCTTGGTCGCCGTCATCCGGTCGAAGGCCCCGTTCACCTCGTCAAGGGTTTCCTTGAGCGCGGGATAGCTCTTGATCAGGCCCCGGGCATGTCCGCGGTGGGCCATCGAGTGCTGACCTTCCTGACGCACGAACGCCTCGGCTTCCTCGGCGATCGCAGGGTCGGTGATCTGTGACTTCGCCTCGGCGATCATGCTGACGATCATCTTCTCGAACCCAATTGCCAAGAACGACACCGCATTTGCCATCGACGAGAACGCCGGATTCGCTTCATTCCACAGAAACGGAACGTGGTGATCGGCGAACGCAAAACGCAGCTTGCGCACGATCAGATCGGTCATCTCTCTGCACCTCATCGTTAACATACATGTAGACGTGTTTGTGTATGATTGTGTGGTCGCCTGCGCTTGTCAAGAACGACGGGGATACTGATGCGCAAGATGGCGCGCAGACGAGGGTGGGGTGGGAATCCACCCGCGAATGACGAAGAGGCTGTCCGGCGCATCATCGGCGCGGCCGTCGACCTGGTGGCACAAACCGGTTCGGCGGTCTCGTTGGCCGACGTCGCCAACACGCTCGGCATCATCAGGCAGACCGTGTACCGGTACTTCCCGACCGCTGACGCGCTCATGCGTGCGGTCGCGATCGCCTCAGTCGATGACTTCCTCGATCGGCTGGCCGAGCATGTGCGCGGCATCCACGATCCCGCGGACGCGATCACCGAGGGAGCGATCTACACGCTCGACGCGGTTGCGCGGTCGCCACAGCTGGGCATCGTGCTGTCGTCCTCTTACCCGCACAGCCACAGCGGGGACATGGCTTCTGAGGAAGCACAGGCGTTCGGAATGCGGATGATCGACCGATTCGACGTCGACTGGAAACGGCACGGCTACGACGAAGCCAGCCTGCGAGAGCTCGTGGAGTTCACGCTGCGAACCATGCTGTCGTTCTTCGTAGCCCCGAACGATCCGGCTCGTTCGCCCGACGAGCTCCGTGGTTTCCTTCGTCGTTGGCTCGGCGAGGCGGTGCTTGCCCAGAAACGTGGACCTACGAAATAAGTCGCTGCCGACGGGCAGAGCGCCGGTTTTCGTCGTCAAGTGTTGCGTTCGAGAACGGATTCAATGCAGGATGCACCAGTGAGCGCATCTGTCCAGGGCCAGTCCATGTACGCGGTCGTCGACCCGTCCACCGGAGAGGTCGTCAAGGAATACCCGACCGCCACCGACGAGCAGATGGAGCAGGCGCTGGCCGCGGCCAGTACCGCGTTTCGGGAGTGGTCGAAGAAGTCGACCCTCGACGAGCGCGCCGCGCTGATCCGTCGTGTCGCCGAGTTGCACACCGAACGCAAAGACGAGTTGGCCGCGATCATCCGGCGCGAGATGGGGAAGCCGTTGGACCAATCCGTCGGCGAGGTGGAGTTCAGCGCTGCGATCTATGAGTTCTACGCCGACAACGCCGCGAAGTTCCTCGCCGACGAGCCGATCGAACTGCTCGACGGTGAGGGCAGCGCGGTGGTCCGTCGCAGTGCGATCGGCGTGCTGCTGGGCATCATGCCGTGGAACTACCCGTACTACCAGGTTGCCCGGTTCGCCGGCCCAAACCTGGTGCTGGGCAACACGATTGTGCTCAAGCATGCGCCGCAGTGCCCGGAATCGGCGGCCGCGATCGCGCAGATCTTCGCCGACGCCGGCTATCCCGAGGGTGCCTACGTCAACGTCTACGCCACCAACGAGCAGATTGCCGAGGCGATCGCCGATCCTCGGGTGCAGGGGGTGTCGCTGACAGGTTCCGAGCGAGCAGGCGCGGCCGTCGCCGAGATCGCCGGGCGCAACCTGAAAAAGGTGGTGCTGGAACTCGGCGGTTCGGACCCGTTCATCCTGCTGTCCTCAGATGACCTGGACGCCACGGTCGAGGCCGCGGTGGCAGGCCGGTTCGAGAACACCGGGCAGGCGTGTAATGCCGCCAAGCGTTTCATCGTCGCCGGGGACATCTACGACGAGTTCCTCGAGAAGTTCACCAAGAGGGTGCTGGCCGCCGCCGATGGTCTGGCGCCGCTGTCGTCCGCGGCGGCCGCGCAGCGCCTCGGAGAGCAGGTCGACCGTGCCGTCGCCGATGGCGCCACCCTGGTTGCCGAGGGCGAGCGCAAAGGCGCCTTCTTCCCGCCCGGGGTGCTCACCAACGTGTCGCCCGACTCGGCGTCCTACAAAGAAGAATTGTTCGGGCCCGTGGCCACGGTGTACAAGGTGTCCTCGGAGGAGGAAGCGATCGCACTGGCCAACGACACCCCGTTCGGGCTGGGCTCGTATGTGTTCACCACCGATGCCGATCAAGCCAAGCGAGTGGCCGACAACATCGATGCCGGAATGGTTTTCGTCAACGCCGTCGGCGCCGAGGGAGTTGAGTTGCCGTTCGGCGGCATCAAGCGATCCGGGTTCGGACGCGAGCTGGGCCGCTATGGCATCGACGAGTTCGTCAACAAGAAGCTGATTCGTTTCGGCTGAGAGTTCTGTTTGCGCTGCCTTGACTATCCCCACCGCAGCGCGTAGTCCGGCGACAACTCGGCGCGAGAACAAGCAGACGCGCCAACCATGCCGGAATGGTTCGAGGACTTGATGGCTCAGATGCCTTGCTGGATAGGGTATCTGCGCTGTGAAGAGCGACTCGATCAGGAAGCGTCGCCGCTCTTACGCAGCGGGTTGGGCACCGGAGACTGCGGGATACCGCTGAGCTTGCGGAGCGTCGCGATACAGTTGTGAAGTTCTTCGAGGGCCACGCCGGCCGCTTTGGCGCGAAAGAACTCCTGCAGCTGACGCAATGTCTCCCGTTGTACGCGAGCGCCTTTCGCGGTCACCTCGATTCGGGTCATCCGCCGGTCGGTATCAGACCGTTTTCGACGCAGCAGGCCCGCGGCGACGAGCTCGTCGACATCGGAGGTGATCGTACTTCGCAACACGTTGAGATATTCGTGCAGCAAGCCGGGACGGTCGAGGCCGGCGTGAACGAGAAAGATGATGCCCAACGCGCGATCCGAGATCGCATACTTGCGCTCCACGGGCTGAGTGAGGGCCGAGATCATGCGTTGCACGTCCATCACGGCGCCAAGGAAGTCGACGATGTCGGCATCGTCGGCAGCGCCAATGGTGTCGGTCACGACGCCACGATACTCGGCCGCGTCCCCGGCCACCGACGTCAAACTGAATAGTTCATTATCTGAAGCATATGCGCTAACCTGATCCGAGGCGAGATTCGCCCACGCGTCGGATGGGGCGCGAGGACTGCGCGGAGTGTCGATGAAGCCAACGAGTCGTGTCGAGGAACCCACCGACGTCAGCGCCACGCAGTCACGTCGCACCGCATCCCGGACGGCTATCTGGTGGGCGATCGCCGTTGCGGCTGTGGTCTTCATTCTGGTGACTGCGGAGAAGCACGGGCCGGCCTCACCCGAGAACCGGAATCCAGCCGGCGTGGGCAAGCCGCCTCCGGTGGCGCCGCTGTTGGCCCCCTTCGACTGGGTGATGTGGGGACAGATATTGGGCGCCCTGCTCGCCGCCGGCTCGGTTGTCGCGTCCATTCTGGTCTGGAGACGGCGTCCAGGGCATCCCGTCGTACTGATGGTCCTCGCCTCCAGCACACTGATTTGGTGGGACCCGATCAACAACTGGGCGATCGGTTTGGTCTACAACCCGAATCTCTGGCACTTCCCCCGAAATTGGCTGTGGTTCAACATCTCTCCGATAATCGAGCCGATAACGTCATTCATCTACGCGCCCTACGTCCTTCTCCCCTATTTCCTGGCCATGCCGATCCTGCGGACCGTCCAACGGCGCAGTGACCCAAGGGCATTCGCCTGGCGCCACCCGCTGATCTCGATATCCGTGCTGACGTTCATCATTGGCGTCATTTGGGATGCCGCCCAGGAGATTGTGCTCACCCGCGCCCAGTTCCTCACTTACAGTCATGTCATCGAATTCGGCTCCATGGATCTGGGTAAGAACAGTCAGTTCCCGCTGATGATGGCCAGCGTGCTCATCACGATGGTGATGATCCCAGCGTCAGTTCTGCTCTATCGCGACGACACCGGAAGGTCGCAGGCAGAGAAGCTCGCCCAGCGACTGGGCCTATATACCCGTCGTCCTGTGTTGGCCACCTTCATCGTGATGGCGGTTGTCTTGAATATCGCGATGATCAGTTTCAGCTCAACGTTCTGGTTGGTGCGTGCGACCGGCGCGGCGTCCACCGTCGCGTGCCCCTGGCCGTACCCGCAGGCGAAGACCTGGGATCCGCGCGGCTACTACCAATCCCAGGGGGCCCCAGGACCATTCACTGCAGGCAACGCCAGTACGTGGCAAATTGCGCAGCTCGAAGGGCGCCCGACAGACATCGTCGTGGAGTCCGACCGCTGCAATTCCCAATGATGTTCTGAGCGGATCAACCGCCGATGATCAGTTCGGCGGCCCGCTCTCCGATCATCAGCGCCGCGGCATTCGTATTACCGCCCACGATGCTCGGCATGATCGACGCGTCGGCCACCCGAAGTCCCTCAACCCCCAGCACCCGCAGCGCGGGATCGACGACCGCGCGTTCGTCAGTACCCATCCGACACGTCCCGACTGGGTGATAGACGCCCGAAGCGTTTCGGCGTACGTATTCCACGATGTCGGATCCGCCGCGATCTGCGCCCGGCAGCATTTCACGACCCACCTCCCGTGCGACCGCGGGGTGCGCCGCCGCGTCTTTGACGAGCTCCATGCCGGCCACCAGCGTCGCGAGATCGGCGGGTTCGGCCAAGTAGTTCGGATCTATCAGCGGAGCATCAAACGGATCTGTCGAGGCCAGCCGAAGGGTGCCCCGACTCTCGGGATAAATCATCGTCGGCATGAGCGTCAACGACAGCGACAGATCGGGAGGCAGGTGCAGACCCGGCTCGTCCTGATTCTCGGGGTAACCCATGGGGAGGATGAATATCTGCAAGTCGGGAACGTCGGTGCCCGTGCGGATTCCGCTGTCCACGAACGCCACACCCTCAAACAGGGTGTGCGCCAAAAATGTCGATCGTGGACGAACGGTTTCGCGGACCGCTGCCCGGGCGAAACTCAGCGGTGAGGCGCTGCGCCCGCCGCGCGCTTCATAAGACATCGGCACAAACAAATGGTCGTGCAGATTGTCTCCGACCGGCAGGTCGGCCACCACCTTGATCCCATGCTCACGCAAGTGAGCCGCATGCCCGATACCAGAGAGCATCAGAAGTCGCGGCGTACCAAGCGATCCCGCGCTGATGATGACCTCGCGGCTCGCGCGCGCGGGACCGACCGGTCGCCTGCCGCGGCCTGCAACAATCTCCACACCGACGGCGCGGCCGTTCTCCACCATGATCTGGGTCGCGGTGACGCCGGTCAGTACTCGCAGATTCGGCGGTGCGTCCCACAGGTATCCGCGGTCGGTGCCGACCCTGCGGCCTGCGCGGGCGCTCTGCTGTATCGGCGCCACGCCAGCCTGCTCCGCGCCGTTGTAGTCGTGATTCATCCCCACCTCGGCGGTCGCAGCGAGCGCGGCCATGTAGCTTTCGGTGACACTCGCCAGACCGGTGGCCCGTTCTACGGCGATCGGGCCGTCTCCACCGCGCAGATCGCTGGGACCGTCCTCGAAACTCTCGAGTCGCCGGAAGGCAGGCAGCACCTCGGAAAAGTCCCAGCCCTTCGCTCCATCGGCGGCCCACGCGTCGTAGTTCTGCCGATTACCCCGTACAAACGCCATGCCGTTGATCACGCTGCCGCCGCCGAGTATCCGCCCATGAGACTGGGGAAGCTTGCGGCCGTTCATATTTCGCTGCGGCACGCTGTAAGCGGGCCAGGTGACCAACCGTTGCAGGGCCGTGACGGCGTGGATGGCGCCACTCATCCCGGGAATCGTGACCAACGGGCCACGACGCTGACGTCCCGACTCGATCAGGATCACGGCAGCGCCGGTATCGGCGAGCCGCCGCGCCACGACCGCACCAGCACTACCCGACCCCACGACGACGTAGTCCGCCCCCTCCGGTCCTACCGGATCCAACCGTGCGCGTTTCATTCCGAGACCTCCGTCGACGGGGGTAGCATTTACTTCATAATCTGAAGTACTGTAACTTGCGAGACGCCGGTTGAGGCACCCAGGTGGCCGAACACACGTCGCCCTTCGGCGGCGGTTACCTCACTGAATAAGACCAGACGGAGTCCGACGTGAACGACGAGATGGCGCCGCGCCACGCCAAGGCGGAGCGGCCCGATCACCGGCGCTCACTGGCCGGTCTATTGACGGTCGCGGCGATTGTCGGAGTTGTCGCCTTGTGTGTCAGCCTCTTTCGAGGCGACTTCGATCACGGGCTGCCAGTGACAGTTGTCTCACCCCGGGCAGGACTCGTGCTCAACTCGGACGCAAAGGTCAAGTTGCATGGCGTCCAGATCGGTCACGTCACCGCCGTCGACGCGCGCCCTGACGGACAAGCCGCTATCGAACTGACGCTCGACGAATCTCAGGTGCGCCTCGTCCCGGCGAACGTGCAAGTCGAAATCGCCTCACCTACAGCGTTCGGCGCGAAATCGGTCGAGCTAATGGACCCTGAAAATCCATCGCCACAGCGCATCTCGGCCGGACAAGTGATCCAGGCCCGCCACGTCATGGTCGAAATCAACACACTGTTCCAGCAACTCACCGCCCTGCTGGACAAAGTTGCGCCCGACAAACTCAACGAAACGCTGACAGCTCTCGGCTCCGCCCTCAGTGGACGCGGCCACGAGATCGGCACGACGATCGATCAATTGGACGCGTTCCTGGCTACAGTCGAACCAGCGCTGCCGGCCCTGAGCCGCGAGTTGGCCGCCGCTCCTACGGTGTTCAACACCTACGCCGACGCGGCCCCGGATCTGGTCACCACGGTCGACAACAGCGCACGGATCAGCCAGACGATAGTCGACGAGCAGCACAATCTGGATGCGTTCCTGCTCAGCGCCATTGGGCTGGCGCAGGCCGGCACCCCGCTTCTCAGCGAGAATCGACGGTCACTCGCTGATGTCTTACACCTCTTGGTGCCGACCACGGATCTGACCAACGAATACAACCCGGCGCTGAACTGCCAGATCACCGGCATGGCATACATCGCCAAGTGGCCACCCCTGCGCGTCCCCGGTGCCGAGGTCATCGCCGGTCTCACAGCGGGGCAGGAACGCTATCGCTATCCCGGTGACCTTCCGAAGGTGGGAGCCAAAGGCGGCCCACACTGTGAAGATCTGCCGGTGCCATTCCTGAGTCACCCGCGTTGGGTGGTCGCCGACACCGGAAGCAACCCGTGGAAGTACGGCAACCAAAATCTCGTGCTCAACAGCGACGGCCTCAAGCAATGGCTGTTCGGCCCGATCGACGGTCCCCCGCGCAACACCGCCCAGATCGGACAACCGGGGTGAGGCGCCTCGGCCTGACTGCGGTCAAATTCGGTGTCTTCGCCGCCGTCATGGTGGTGCTGACCGCCGGCATGTTCTTGATCTTCGATCAATATCAAACCGGCGCCAAGACAAGGTATTCGGCGATCTTCACCGATGCATCGAGCCTGCGTGCCGGCGCCTCCGTCCGGATGGCCGGCATCCGCATCGGAACGGTCCACAGGGTTTCCCTGCGCGACGACACGAGAGTCGAGGTGGACTTCGACGCAGACCGCGACCTCGTGCTGTCGGTTGGGACCCGCGCCGTGGTGCGCTATCTCAACTTGGTCGGTGACCGATACCTCGAGCTTGTCGACAGCCCTGGGGCAACTGGAGTGCTTCCCGCCGACGCCCAGATTCCCGTGGAGCGCACCGCAGGCGCACTGGATCTCGACCTGCTGTTGGGAGGGCTCAAACCGGTCATCCAAGGTCTCAATCCCGAGGACGTCAACGCATTGACCTCGTCGTTGATCGCGGTCTTCCAGGATCAGGGCGACACGATGGAATCCCTGATGTCCAAGAGCGCGTCGTTCACGAACACGTTGGCCGACAACAGCGCAACCGTCCAAGCCGTCATTGACAACCTCAGCACCACCCTCGCCACACTGTCGAAAGACAGTGATCAGTTCTCCACAACGATCGACCGCCTGCAACGGTTGGCCGAGGGGTTGTCGAAGGACCGCGATCCGATCGGAACGGCCATCGAGTCCCTCAACAGCGGGACCGCTTCACTGGCCGATCTACTCACTGCGGCACGACCTCCCCTCGCGGGCACGGTCGAGCAGCTGAGCCGCTTGGCGCCGCTGCTCGACCAAGACAAGGGACGCTTGGAAACCGCGCTACGAATGGCGCCCGACAACTACAACAAACTGATCCGGACCGGGGCCTACGGCAGCTTTGTGAACTACTACCTCTGTGGGATCGCCTTCCGGGTCAGCGATCTGCAAGGCCGTACCGCCGTCTTCCCGATGCTCAAACAAGAAGCCGGAAGGTGCGGTGAGCCCTGATGCTCAAATACCGTGGGCCGCGCCTCATCCGGGCAGGATTCGTCGGTCTGGTTCTCATTGCGCTCGTCATCGCGATCGGCCTGCAACCCGAACGGCTGTGGTCGCTCGCGACGCAAGTCACCTATCGAGCCCTGTTCGCCGAAGCCGGCGGACTTGCCGCCGGTAACAAGGTCAAATTGTCCGGGGTCGACATCGGGACAGTGACCGAAGTGAGCCTGCAAGGTCTGCAGCCGCTGGTCACCTTCAAAGTCGACGCGACAGTACGACTGGCGTCCGACACCTCGGCGCACATCCGCACCGGCAGCCTGCTCGGCGAGAGAGTGCTCGTGCTCGAATCAGCAGGCCGTGCAAAGTTGCGCCCCTTCGACGTCATCCCGGTCTCCCGGACATCCTCGCCGTACTCGCTGACCGACGCGGTCGGCGACCTGACCAAGAACACCGCATCGACCGACACAGCCACGCTGAACCAGTCGCTGAACACGTTGGCGGCCACCATCGACCAGATCGCCCCTCAATTGGGTCCGACCTTCGACGGCATCACACGGCTGTCGAAAACTTTGAACAGCCGCAACGAGACGCTCCAACAGCTTCTTTCGTCTGCCTCAGACATCACCCAAGTGCTCGCCGACCGCAGCCAGCAGCTCAACCAACTGATACTGAACGCCAACGACTTGGTCGAAGTCCTCGTCGCGCGCCGTCAGGCCATCATCGATCTGCTGGCCAATACAACGACTGTGGCCCAGCAACTCTCGGGCCTCATCCACGACAACGAGCAGAAGCTGGCGCCGACCCTCGACAAACTCAATTCGGTGACCGCGATGCTCGAACACAGCCGCGACAACATAGCCAGGATGCTTCCCGCACTGGCGAAGTTTCAGATAACGCTGGGAGAGACCGTTGCCAACGGTTTCTATTACAACGCCTACGTCCCCGACCTGCTGCCCGGCAATATTCTGCAACCGTTCCTCGACTACGCCTTCGGCTTCCGACGCGGAACCGGTAACGGTAAACCACCCGACAACGCTGGACCGCGCGCAGAATTCCCTTTCCCCCGCAACGGCATTCCGGCACCACCACGATGACCAGGCCACGGATTAGATTGATCGCCGCCGGCATGTTGCTCGCGCTGACCTCGGGCGCATCGACGTGGCTCATCCATGCGACCACGTTCGCACCCAAGTCCATCACGGCGTATTTCACCAACGCCACTTCGATCTATCCAGGTGACGAGGTCCGGGTTTCAGGAGTCAAAGTCGGCACCATCGCCGCCATCACACCCGAGGGCACTCAGTCGAAGGTGACGATGCACGTCGACCGCAGCGTGCCGGTTCCAGAGAACGCCGACGCCGTACTCGTAGCGCCGAACCTGGTGGCCGCGCGCTACATTCAGCTCGTTGCGCCGAGCAGCCCCAGCGCTGCGATCATCGCAGACGGTGCGCAGATACCGCTCAATCGCACTGCCGTGCCTGTCGAATGGGACGAAGTCAAACAGCAACTGATGCGCCTGGCGACCGACCTAGGCCCGCGCGACACGGAGTCGAACACCGCAGCAGCCCGCTTCATCGACAGCGCAGCCGGGGCTATGAACGGCAATGGCGACAAACTACGCCAGACACTCTCCGAGCTCTCGGCTGTGGGACGCATCCTCGCCGGCGGCAGCGGCGACATCGTCAGCACCCTGAGAAACCTGCAAGTCTTCGTCAGCGCCCTCAAGGACAGCAACGTTGCGATCGTCCAATTCCAAGATCGCTTCGCGACGTTGACCAGTGTGCTGAACGACAGCAGGTCAGAGTTGGACGCCGCGCTGACAAACCTCGCATCTGTTGTCGGCGAGGTTCAGACCTTCGTCTCAGGCACCCGCGACAAAACTAGCGAACAAGTACTGCGATTGGCCAATGTCACCCAGACCCTCGCAGATCACCGCAAAGACGTAGAACAGGTGCTCCACGTCGCCCCGCATGCCGTGGCCAACACCGTCAACATGTTCGACCCACAGATGGGGTCAGGCGCAGGCGCTTTCGTCCTGACCAACTTCTCCAACCCGATCCAGTTCATCTGCTCCTCGATTGGCGTCGTCGCCAACGTGACCGCAACCGAGACAGCCAAACTGTGCGCCCAGTATCTGGGGCCGGCGCTCGACGCCGTCAATTTCAACATGACACCTGTCCCCTTCAACCCATTCCTGGCGAAAACGCCACCGCCTGAGGACCTGATCTACACCGAGCCCAACCTGATGCCCGGAGCAAGTGGGCCGACCCCCGGCCCACCCGAAACACCTTCCGCGGTTTCGGCTTACGGGTCGGCGCCCGCTGACCCGCCCAGCCTGCCCGACATGCTGCTGCCGGCCGAACATCCACCAGCGACAGGGCCGCCACCGCCATGACCGCACGCAGAAGACTCCGCCAGCTCATACGAGTCGGCTGCGCTGTCATGCTGACCGCAACCGCCGGCTGCGCGTTTCAGGGAGTCAACTCTTTGCCGCTGCCCGGCGCTGTCGGACGCGGACCGGATGCACACATCTACCACATCGAGATCGCCAATGTGGGTACGCTTGAACCCAATTCACCGGTGATGATCGACGACGTGGTGGTGGGCAGCGTCGCCAAAATGGGAGTCAAAGCCGGCCACGCTGATGTTCAGGTGTCGGTGCGCCCCGACGTTTCGGTAGCCGCCAACGCGATAGCGACCATCGGTCAAACGAGTCTGCTCGGGTCCAGTCACCTGGCCTTGGATCCGCCGCTCGGAGAGCGCCCCACAGGGAGCCTGCCGGCCGGTACGACGCTGGCGCTGAAGCAATCCTCGACCTATCCCTCTACCGAACAGACACTGGCTTCGGTGTCGGCGTTGGTCAATTCCGGTGGTCTCGGCCAGATCGGCGACATCGTCCACAACATGAATTCGGCGTTGTCCGGACACGAACCTCAGCTCCGCGACCTCCTGCAACGGTTGAACCGACTTGTCGGCACCTTCGATGCGCAGCGCGACGACCTGATCGAGGCCATGCATGCGCTCGATCGCCTCACGGGAACCTTCGGCGCCCAACGTGAGGTGCTGACGCGGGCGCTGCACACCATCCCCGGCGCACTGGACGTTCTCATCCAACAGCAACCCACATTCACCAGCGCTTTGAGTGGACTTGGAGTTTTCGCCGACACCGCGACTCAGGTGGTCAACGCCACTCAAGCCGACCTTCTCACCAACCTGCACAACCTCGAACCCACGATTTGCAGCCTTGCCAACGTCGGGCCGGATCTTGACAGAGGGCTGGCGCTTGCGTCCAGCTACCCGCTCACGCAAGACTTCGTCGACCGCGCCGTACGCGGGGACTACATCAATTTGTTCGCCACCCTTGATCTGACGGTCAACCGTCTCAAGAGCGGGCTGTTCCTCGGAACCCGTTGGGGGCAAGAGGGATTGACGCTTGTGCCGGCCCCCGGCGATCCGGGCTACAACGCTTACTACACCGACAATCCGCTGGGTGTCGGTGCCAGCCCGCCACCGAATCCCACGGCCATGCCCGAAGGCGCGGGGCCTCCTCCGCCGCTTCCGCCAGGGACGCCCCGACCCGCTCCTGGGGCGACGGGGCCGATGGAGGGCTGCTGATGCTCACCCGGTTCGTGCGCACTCAGCTGATCATCTTCACGACACTGTCGGTGATCGGCATCGTGGTGATGGCCACTGTCTACCTGCAGGTGCCGACGCTGTTGGGCATCGGACGGATCACGGTGACCTTGAACCTGCCCAGTGCCGGCGGTTTGTACCGTTTCAGCAACGTCACCTATCGAGGCAGCCAGGTCGGCAAGGTCGTCGGGATCGTACCCACTGCCCAGGGCGCCACAGCGACCCTCTCACTGGACAGCACGCCACACATACCTGCAGACCTGCAAGCACAGGTCCGCAGCGTCTCGGCGATCGGCGAGCAGTATGTCGAGCTGCGTCCACGCACGGACTCCGGGCCCTACCTGGCGGACGGTTCGGTGATTCCTGTGCGAGACACCATCATTCCGCAACAGGTCGGCCCGATGCTCGATCAGCTCAGCGCGCTTCTCGGCAGCGTTCCGAAGGACTCGCTGGCTCAGCTTCTCGACCAGTCCTCGCGAGGCCTCGGCGGCGGCGGCTACGACCTCGGATCACTCATCGATTCCTCCTCGCGCGTCGTCGGTGATCTGAGTTCGTCCGCTGAGCAGACCCGTCAGCTTGTCGAAGACACTGAGCCGCTGCTGGATTCGCAAGTGCAGACATCAGATGCGATCCGCTTATGGACGCACAGCCTTGCCGGTGTCACGTCGCAGCTCACCACGAACGATCCCGACATTCGTGGACTGCTGCAGCGCGGTTCGGCCTCATTCGGTGAGGTGACTCGGCTTTTCGATCAACTCAAGCCGACATTGCCCGTTCTGCTGGCGAATCTCACCTCGGTCGGACAGGTTGGGGTGACTTATCATGCGTCCCTCGAACAGCTACTGGTGCTGCTGCCGCCGCTGACCGCGATGTTCATTGGTGCTGGCCCACACAACAATTACGTCGGCCAGGGCCTCGGCGACTTCCGGCTCACGCAGGGAGATCCGCCACCGTGCACCGTCGGGTACCTGCCTCCAAACCAGTGGAGGTCACCTGCCGACACCAGCCCCACCGAAACCCCCGACGGCTTGTATTGCAAACTGCCACAGGACTCGCCGATAGCTGTACGGGGCGCTCGCAACTACCCCTGTATGGGACATCCCGGCAAGCGCGCGCCGACGGTCGAAGAATGCGACAGCGACACACCGTTCGAGCCGTTGGCTCAACGAGAGCACGCGCTAGGCCCGTATCCGCTCGATCCCAACTTGATCAGCCAAGGTGTTCCACCGGATTCGCGGGTGGACGACAACGACCGCCTCCACGCACCGACGGAAGGCACACCGCTGCCGTCGCAAGAGACCGTCCCGCCGGATCCTCCTGTTGCTGCGCCGCAGGGTTATTCCGGGCGCAGCGGAGCCGATCGCGACGCACCGGTGGCGTTCGCTCGGTACGACCCCGGCACCGGCAAGTACATGGCGCCCGACGGTCGGGTGTACGAGCAGCGCGACCTCGTCGCTACAGCGCACCCGCATACCTGGGAGGACATCCTCCTTCCGGAATGAGAATCGCCGGCCATGATCTCGACGGACTCGAGGAGAAACCCATGTTTCTGCCCCGCGTAGCAGCGCTGACAGCTTTGGCAGCCGCCGCGACGTTCGGCCTCGCCACGGCCGGAGTCGGCCACGCTGCGTCGTGCGACCGGCCCATCAACGGCACCTACACCGCCACGTCTGACGGGCAATGGGCGAAGACCCGCGAGGTCTACCACGACGAGGTTTCGGTCGTAACGACGTGGACCGTGACGTCTGACTGCGACGACGTGATGCACTGTGAAGGCAAAGTCACCAGCCAGCAGGGCTGGACCGAAGATCTTCAGTGCCGTGCCGGTCAGTGGTACACCAGCCGTCGGGTCGACGATTGGCAGCCGTGTCCAGACGGCAGCACCACGCCGGGCGACCAGTCTTTCCGCTTCTGGCGCACCGCAGATGACCCCGAAACCTTCGTCGGCTTCGACCGCACCATCGGGCCCAGTGGTGGCTGCGGAGTCAACCTCTGGCTCACTGTCGAGATGCCGTTCCGGCTTACCATCGACACGTAGGGTGACCGGTCATGAGTGAGACGACAGAGACAACGGTGACGATCAGCCGCGTCACCGTAACAAGTGATTGTTCGTTCGATGACGTGGTAGCCGCCGTCTACGCGGGTCTTGGGCGAGTCGGCAATTTTGCTGCGACCGTGGCGGATTGGCGCAGCGCAACTGACCGCGAATCCTTTGATGCCGCGGTGCAACCACTCACCGGTTCCAGTGGTCTGATCGAGTTCCTCAGCCTCGACCACGGTGAGGTCGTGACCCTTCGCTATCCCGATCGTGGCTATCGACTGCTGCGGATCATCGCCGGTAACCCGGTCACCATGAGCACGATGACCGTGACGACGCCCGATGCCGGTTCATACGCGCCGGTGACCATTCTGATCGCAGAACGTGCGCACGGTGTCACGCTGTCTTACGACCGCGTCGCCAGCGCGATCGCGCCTTACGGTAGCGCCGAGGCATCCGCCGTAGCCGAGTCCCTCGACGATGCGGTACTGAGGCTTCTGCACGACGCAGCCGGCTAGCCGTCGCGCACCGAATCACCCGTTGGCTGAGGCGAATTCAAGCGCTAGTTGTCGTCGAACATCGAGGAGATGGCGGAGCCGAGGATCCCGCCCGAGTCCCCCAGCGATGAATCCTCTTGCCACCTGGCTGTTGCGCAGGCATGCCGTTAGCAGTCACTCGCAGGACCATGCCAACCAAATCGATCGATACCGTCGACACGCGCTGCGGACCGTGGAATCATTTGCTGGTGGACGAGGACGACCCCGAGAAGCGAATCTCCGAGCTGGAGCGCCGGCTGTCCGATTCGCAAGGCGTCGAGCCGCCGCCGATGCCCCAAACGCAGTCCAGTTGGCCGCAGGCCGCCCAGCCCCAACCCGGCTTTTCTTCGCAGCCGCAGGGCTATCCGGGTCTCGGCCAGGGGCCGCAGCCATTTCCGCCGCCACCGTCGGTGAGCCCCACCGGCGGCCAGTTCGGCAGTTGGCCCTCCTCATTTCCATCGCCTACACCCGGCTACCAAGACGCACCCCAGTTCGGACGCAGGCCGTGGCAACGGGGCCGCTATCTGGTCTGGATATTGGTGGTGCCGCTGCTGGTGCTCTGGCCAATCGTCAAAAACCCGGTCATGGGGTTCGTTCAGGGCACTGTCGATCACGAGAGCTCAGCGGGCCAGAGCACGACGCAGCCCCTCGCGAGGAGCGCGCTCGGCACGCCGGCGGCCTGCAAGCTGTTCACCATCGACATTGCCAAGCCGGTCCTCGGGCCCGACACACACGTCACGCAGAACACGTCCGGAATCTGCATGTACAAGAGTTCGCAGGGATTCGGCAGCGTTGAGATCAGCGACTGGCCGTCGACGAAACCGTCTGGGCCCGACCTGCGACCGGTGCAGGGTCTCGGTGATGAGGCCGTCTTTTCCGGCGACGAGCTGTACGTCAAAAAGGGCCCGGCCGGCCTGAAGATATCGCTGTCAGATGGGCCCTTCTCGCCTGGTACCTCGGATGACTTCGAGGCCAAGCGCGACGATGCCGAAAAAGCCATCGCTCAGCAGATGCTGGCGAAGCTCTGACCCTCGCCGCGGTGAGGCCCTAACGACCTGCCAGTGGGCAGCACTGCGGCGGTGACTTTCTCGACGAGCGGGCCATCCAGGACGGCGAAATATCGTGCGCACCAACATGTCCTGAGATCGGGTGACGTTCGGTGAACATACCGGTGCTAGGCAACGGAATCGATTGCCATGGGGGGTACTGGCAATACACGTCTCAGCAGGGCCTCCCTCATCGCAGGATTTGATGATTACGTGTGGAACCACGGTGCGTGCCATTCCACCTACAGCCCGGGTTTGCCCCGCACGCCGAGTCGCAGGCACTGATCGCTGACGAGGTCGTGACCCGCTGTGCTTCACCCGCCGCCGAGACCCCACGACCGGAGGAAGCAACATGAGCGATGACATCGACGCGCCGCGCTCGGACACCGAATCGTTGCGGATGAAGCGCCGCACGTTTGTCGGGGCTTCGGTTGCGCTTGGCGGTGCGGTCGCCGCGTTCGGCCTGCTCGAGGGATGTAGCGACGACGGCGCCGACGAGGCGAAGACCTCGACCGTGGTGCGATTGCGGATCAACGGCGAAGACCGGGAGGTCACTGTCGACAACCGCACTTCCGTTCTGGACATGCTGCGCGAGCAGGTGGGTCTTACTGGCACCAAGAAGGGCTGCGACCAAGGCGCCTGTGGTGCGTGCACCGTCATGGTCAACGGCCAACGCGTGGTGTCCTGTCTGACCCTGGCGGTGCAGGCGGACGGCGCAGAGATCACCACCATCGAGGGGCTGGAGCAGGGCGGCAGATTGCATCCGCTGCAACAGGCGTTCATCGACGAGGACGGATTTCAGTGCGGGTATTGCACCGCCGGACAAATCATCTCCGGGATCGGTTGCATCCGCGAGGGCCACACCGGGTCACCGGAGGAGATTCGCGAGTGGATGAGCGGCAATATCTGCCGTTGCGGTGCCTACACCAACATAGTCACGGCCATATCCCGTGTCGCCCAGCAAGGCGGTGCGTAGACGATGCACACATTTGAATTCAATAGGGCCGCTGATGAATCCGCAGCGCTGGAGGCCGGTGCCGCCGGTGCCCGCTACCTCGCAGGTGGTACCACCTTGGTGGATCTGATGCGCCAGAGCGTCGAACGGCCAGGGCGTGTGATTGACATCAACGGCCTGCCACATCGCGATATCGATATCAACCCGACACGACTGCGAATAGGCGCGCTGGTGCGCATGTCCGATCTTGCGGCCAATCACGATGTACGCCAACAGTTTCCCGTCGTCACGCAAGCCCTCGAGCTCAGCGCTTCGGCTCAGCTACGCAACATGGCCTCGATAGGCGGCAACCTGATGCAGCGGCCCCGTTGCTTGTATTTCCGCGACGTCTCGGCCTCCTGTAACCGTCGCACTCCGGGTACGGGATGCGGCGCGATCGATGGCCGCAACCGCACCCACGCCATCTTTGGTACCAGTGATCAGTGCGTGGCAACTCACCCTTCCGACCTCGCGGTCGCGCTCACCGCGCTTGACGCGACGGTGTACGTCAAGGACAGCGACGGCGAGCACCCGATCCGGATCGGCGATTTCTTTCGCCAGCCCGGCAATACGCCGGATCAGGAGCACAATCTGCGTCCCGGACAGCTCATCACCGCCGTGGAAGTCCCCGTGCGGCCCTACACCCGCCGCTCCAGCTACCTCAAGGTGCGCGACCGACAGTCCTACGAATTCGCCCTGTGCTCAGCGGCGGTCGCCCTCGAAGTGTCCGGCGGGGTCGTGCGCACAGCCCGCGTCGCCGTCGGCGGCGTGGGTACGGTGCCGTGGCGGCTGACCAATGTCGAGCATCGCTTGATCGGGCGTCCCGTCAGTGCTGAGCTGTGGACCGACGCGGCCTCGGTTGCCGCCGACGGGGCAAAACCCCTGTCGGAGAACGGGTTCAAACTACAATTGCTCGAGAACACCGTGGCGCGTCAGCTCGCGACCGTAGCGGGCCTGCCATGACGCGGCCACTTACTGCCGCCACGCCGTCGGCCGGCCAGCCCGTCACCCGCGTCGACGGTCGCCTCAAGGTCACCGGCACCGCCCGCTATGCCGCCGACAACCCGGTAGCCGATCTCGTTCACGCCGTACTGGTCTGCAGCACCGTCTCTCGCGGGACCATCGAGGGAATCGACACCAAGGCCGCGCTGGATCACCCCGGCGCGCTTCGGGTATTGACCGACTTCGCCGGCGTCACACTGCCCTTCGATATCCGGCGTGTTTCGTTCTTCGGCCAGCCCGTCGCGATCGCCATTGCCGACACCCTGGACGCCGCGATTCACGCGGCCAGTGTCGTGCAGGTGCGCTATCGCACCGAGTCACCGCTCACCGACTTGGACGGTGCCGGGGCCAAACAGGAACCCAGCACCATCGGCCCCGACTACTCCAGGGGCGACGCCGAGGCTGTATTGCGTACCGCTGCGGTCAAAGTGGACGCCACCTACTCGATTGCTCGCAACTATCACAATCCAATGGAAATCCCGGCGACGATCGCGCAGTGGGACGGCGACCGGTTGACGGTGTGGGACAAGGTGCAAGGCGTCAACCTCGCACAGGAGGCCTACAGCAAGGCGTTCGGCATCCCCGTGGACTCCGTCCGCGTCATCTCGCCGTTCGTCGGCGGCGCATTCGGCAGCGCCGGAGAAACCTGGCCCCACCAATTGCTCGCCGCGTTCGGCGCCCGCCAGATGCGCCGCGCGGTCAAGCTTTCCCTCACCCGGCCCCAGATGTATGCCGCGATCGGCTACCGGCCCGCCAGCCGGCAACGGCTGGCAATCGCCGCCGACCCGACCGGCCGCTTTACCGCCACCATCCATGAAAGCCGGGTGGAGATCTCGCGCTACCCCGGCTTCGAAGACCCGATCACCGAGGGCACGCGACTGCTGTATCGCTCCCCGGCGTTCCGCGCTTCGGCGCGCATCGTCCCGCTCGACATCAGCTCCCCCACCTACATGCGCGGACCCGGCGCGGTGACTGGCGCGTTCGCCTTGGAAAGTGCCATCGACGAACTCGCCCATCAAATCGGCATGGATCCCATCGAGATTCGGCTGCGCAACGAACCCGACCGCGACGACAGCACCGGCACTCCGTTTTCCACTCGACGGCTCACCGACTGTTTCCGCCGGGGCGCCGACACCTTCGGCTGGTCGCGGCGCAACCCCACACCCGGAGTCACCCGCGAGGGAGACCTCCTCATCGGCATGGGTACCGCCGGGGCAATCTACCACGTCGTGCGATCGGAATCGTCGGCCTCGGCGCGGATCAACGCCGACGGCACCGCGGAGGTGTTCGCCGCCGCAAGCGATATCGGCCCGGGCACCTACACATCGATGACTCAAATGGTCGCCGATGGTCTCGGCCTGCCGCTGAACAGAGTGCGTTTTTCCTTGGGCGACAGCCGCTTCCCGAAGGCCGCCACCCAGTACGGCTCGCAAACCATGCTCAGTGTCGGCAACAGCATGGCGCTGACCGCCGCCATGTTGCGGGACCGGTTCATTCGCACTGCCGTCGTCGATCCCGGTTCCCCTCTGAACGGGTTGCGACCCGAGGAAATCGCAATCACGGACGGGCGCATGCACGCGCGCACCGATCCGGGGCGCGGCGAAAGCTACCAAGACCTGTTGCGACGCCGCGGCTGGACCAACCTCGAAGCGACGAATACCTACACCCCTGACGATGCCAAGACCCGCTACTCGATGCATTCCTACGGAGCGGTGTTCGCCGAGGTCGCCGTCGACCCGCTACTGGGCACCGTACGAATCCGACGCATCTACGCGCTTTATGACGCCGGGCGCATCATCAATCCCAAACTGGCCCACAGCCAAGCCATCGGCGGCATGACCCAAGGTATCGGAATGGCGCTTCTCGAGCACAGCGAAATCGACCACCGCGACGGACGCCTCGTCAACGCCAACCTGTCCGATTATCTGGTGCCCGTCAACGCCGACGTGCCCGCACTCGACGCCGCATTTCTGCCCGCTGAAGACACCATCGCCGGCCCGATCGGGGTCAAAGGCCTCGGCGAGGTGGTCATGGTCGGCATCCCGGCCGCCATCGCCAACGCCGTCTTCAACGCCACCGGAAAACGCATCAGGGATCTACCGATCACCATCGAAAAACTGCTGTGATCAACGGGAGGTGCAAGATCACAGCAGACGAGTCCGGAGCGCCTCTCAGAGGCGGGCCTCCCCCTTGCCCGACGCAGGGGGGCCCTATCGCGGCCTCCCAGCAACACGTGGAAAAGGGTTTCATGGCTGAAAGGAGCGACGACGCTGAAATCAGCCGCACAGGAAGGAGATCGCACCAGTGCGTGGAGTAGTCATGTACACCGCCGGCGACGTGCGTGTGGAGGAACGCGAGGATCCGAAGCTCATCGAGCCGACCGACGCGATCGTCCGGCTCACCGCGACATGTATCTGTGGGTCGGACCTGTGGCCCTACCGGGGTGTTGAACCGGCTGACCACCAGGTGATGGGGCACGAGTACGTCGGCGTTGTCGAGGAGATCGGCGCGGATGTGAGAAACGTCAAGATCGGTGACTTCGTCGTCGGGTCGTTCGTCATCTCCGACAACACCTGCCAGATCTGCCGTTCGGGCTACCAATCCAAATGTGTGAACGGTGAATTCGTGGCGCAGACGATCGGCACCCAATCCGACAAGGCCCGCATTCCGTATGCGGACGGCACGCTTGTCCCGACGCCGGGGCAACCGGACGCGGAGTTGATCCCGTCACTGCTCGCGGCCTCCGACGTGCTCGGCACGGGCTGGTTCGGTGCTGTTGCCGCCGAGGCGGGTCCGGGTAAGACCGTCGCTGTCGTCGGTGACGGCGCCGTGGGACTCATGGGCATCCTGGCCGCCAAACAGCTTGGGGCCGAGCGAATTATCGCGATGTCGCGCCACCCCGAACGCCAGGAGCTCGCCCGCTTCTACGGCGCGACGGACATCGTGGAGGAGCGCGGCGACGAGGGCGTTGCGAAGATCAAGAAGCTGACAAACGGGCTGGGCGCGCACAGTGTGATCGAGGCCGTCGGCACTCAAGAGTCCACCATGCAGGCGATCGGCGCCACGCGTCCCGGGGGGCACCTGGGTTTCGTCGGCTTGAACTACGACGTCTCGATCCCCGGCATCGATCTGTTCTTCGCCGGCATCCATGTGCACGGCGGCCCGGCGCCGGTGCGTCGGTTCCTGCCCGACCTGATCCAGCTCATCTGGGACCGCAAAATCAACCCCGGCAAGGTCTTTGACCTCACCGTGCCCCTCGACGAGGCCCCGGAAGGTTACAAAGCGATGGACGAGCGTCGCGCCACCAAGGTGTTGTTGACCATCTAAGCCGCGTAGGCCGCCACACGCATACCGTAGGAAGTTATGAGCAGCAAAGACGAGGTGCGGGAATTTCTGATCTCGCGGCGCGCGAACGTCACGCCCGAGCAGGCCGGACTTCCCGGCGGTGGCAGTCAGCGGCGAGTGCCGGGGCTGCGGCGCGCGGAAGTCGCCGTGCTGGCCGGCGTCAGCGTCGACTATTACACCCGGCTTGAGCGCGGCAACATCCACGGAGCATCGGAGAGCGTGCTCGAGGCGATCGCCCGCGCACTGCAACTCGACGACGTCGAGCGTGCGCACCTTTTCGACCTGGCCCGCGGCGCCACCGCCCCTGGCGCCGCACGCGGCCGCAGACCCGTGGCAGCAACGGTGCGGGCCTCGGTACAGCAGGTGCTGGACAACATGTACCTCCCTGCGTTCGTCACCAACGCCCAGCAAGGTCTCATCGCCTCCAACCTCATGGGCAGGGCGATGTTCGCCCCGATTTTCGAAACCGGCAAACCGAATCTGGCCCGGTTCATCTTCCTCGATTCACGCGCGAAGGAGTTCTACGCCGACTGGCCGCTGGCCTGCCGGCTCACCGCGGCGATGCTTCGGTTCGAAGCCGGCCGCGACCCGCTCAACAAAGACATCACCGTGCTGATCGGGGAGCTCTCCACTCGAAGTCCGCAGTTCCGCACCAACTGGGCCGAACTAGACGTTCACGAGCACCGCACCGGCCGAAAGGTTTACAGACAACCCGACGTCGGTGAGCTTGAGCTCAGCTACGACGTCTTCGAACTGCCCGGTGAACCCGGACTGTCGATTGTTACGTTCAGCGCACAAGAAGGCACCCCGTCGGCCGACAAGCTCGCCTTGCTGGCGAGCCTGGCCGCAGCCCGAGAATTCGGCTCGGACCACCGAGTACCTCATGGCGACAGTCCCCCGCGCATGTCGAACAACTGACGCATGTCGCACTCGTTAGCGCGCTTTGCGCAGGGTCGATGCTGCCGCGCTGACGGCGTCGGTGATCCGCTCAACGATCGGGCTGTCGAGTTTCCAGCACTGCCAGTACAGCGGCACATCGAGGTGCGCATCGCTCACCCGCACGAAGGAACCTTCGCGCAGCCGGGGTTCGGCCAGGCTGTCGGGGAACATCCCCCAACCGAGACCGGTGTGCACTGCCGCACCGAAGCCCTCCGCAGTCGGGATGAAATGCTGTGGTCTGGCAACGTCACGGCGAAAGACCTTACGCACCAACATATCCTGCAAGGCGTCGTCGCGATTCCACGCCAACGACGGCGCCGCAGCCACCGCTTGCGCGGTGAAACCATCCGGTAGATACCGCTTCACGTATTCGCGGCTGGCCATCGGCACGTATCGCATCACCCCTAGTGGCTGCACCCGACAACCCGAGACTGGATGGCGCTCGGTGGTCACGGCCCCCATCACCACACCTTCACGCAGCAGCCGTGTCGAGTGGTCCTGATCTTCAATTCGGATATCGAGCACAACGCCGTCCAACTCGGTGAACACACCGGTGAACCATGTCGACATCGAATCGGCGTTGACCGCCAATGCGATTCGCGCCGCCACCCCCTCACCACCGCCCATCTCTGCCAGCGCCTCGGCCTCCAACAACGCGGTCTGCGCAGCCAACCGCAGCAACGGCGCACCGGCAGACGTTGCGGTACAAGGCTTTTCCCGCACCACCAGCACCTGGCCCACCCGCTGCTCGAGCGCCTTGATCCGCTGACTCACCGCCGACGGCGTCACATGCAACCGGTCCGCCGCCGCATCGAAGCTGCCGAGCTCAATCACCGCGGCAAATGCCGCAAGCTGCTGCCCATCCACCTGCACATTAGTTATTCTAATGTACTCAAAGAATCTTTAGCTGTACTGATTCAGCCAACTCTCCTACCGTCGATCCCATGAGCTCGCCCCTGATCGTCGGCTTCATCGCCTCCTTCACGCTGATCGCCGCCATCGGCGCGCAAAACGCCTTCGTACTGCGCCAAGGCATCCGCCGCGAGCACGTGCTGCCCGTCGTCGCGCTCTGCACCGTCTCCGACATCGTGCTGATCTCGGCCGGCATCGCCGGCGTCGGCGCGCTCATCAGCGCCCACCCGAGCGCCCTGAACATCGCCAAGTTCGGCGGGGCCGCCTTCCTCATCGGCTACGGACTGCTGGCCGCGCGCCGCGCATGGCGCCCGTCATCACTCAGTCCCTCGGAGGCCGCGCCTGCTCGACTGCTCGATGTGCTGCTCACCTGCGCCGCGATGACCTTCCTCAATCCACACGTCTACCTGGACACCGTGGTGCTCCTCGGGGCGCTGGCCAACGAGCACAGCGACGGACGCTGGCTGTTCGGTATTGGCGCGGTGACGGCCAGCGCAGTCTGGTTCGTCAGCCTCGGCCTGGGTGCCCGACAACTGGCCGGACTGTTCGCGAAACCGATGACATGGCGCATCCTCGACGGCCTGATCGCGGCGATGATGATCGGACTCGGAACGTCATTGGCCTTGTCCTAACACTTTGACATCGACACAATGGCCCAATGGGGGTCACCAATCAGATTCTGGGCTTGCGCGACCGCAAGAAGATCAAGACCCGCGACACGATTCGCCGCGAGGCCATGCGACTGATCGAGGAAAACGGTTACGCGAGCACCACCGTCGAGCAGATCGCAGAAGCCGCCGAGGTGTCACCCAGCACCTTCTTCCGCTATTTCCCGTCCAAGGAAATGGTGCTGATGGCCAACGATCTGGATCTCGTCACCGTTGACGCGCTCGAAAAACAACCCCCAGACATGCCGTCGTTGCAGGCATTTCGCCGCGCTCTCGAAATCACCATGGCGACGCTTTCGGAGGACGAGTGGCGTTTCGAACGGGCCAGGATACGGATGGTGTTGTCCATCCCCGAACTCAAGTCCGCCCAGTTCGACGAGTACCGCCGAACTGTCACGGCGCTCACCGAGGCGGACTGCCGCAGGACCGGCCGCGAACCCGACGACTTCGAAGTCCGCGTCTTCGTCGGCGCCCTGGCGGGCGGTTTGATGGCCGTCCTCGACCACGCGTCCGGAGTACCCGAGCGGATGTATCGGGCGCTGGACTTCATGGAAGCCGGTATGCCGTTGCGCTCGACCAACGGCGACTCCTGACCAACTCGACTCATTCGTCATTAATTGACACTTCTGTCACGGTAGGTTCAGCGGCAAAGCCGTGAAACCGGGGGTCGTCATGCACACAGCCATTCGTCCGTGGGTTACCAACGGAGTCGCGTTGGTCGGTGCCAGCGTCATCGCGGTGACGCCGATCGCACCACCACCCCAAGCGCTCGTGCCACAAGTGCACGTGCCGGCGGTGCACATGCCTGCGGTGCAACTCTCGGCCTCGATCGCCGATATCTTCACGTTTCCCGCGCTTCGACAGTTCGTCCTCAATCGAATCGACGACATTGCCACCCTCGGAATCGGATTCGCAGGCTCCGCAGCAGGATTGGGCCAATCGATAGCCCAGCTGCCATCGACATTGGTGACGATCACCCAACAGGTGCTCACCGGCGACCTGCTCGGCGCGCTCACCACCGTCGAAACCTATTTGGTCGGAAGCATTGTCGCGATAGGCGAGCCGACCCTGGCAGCGATCATCGAGCGGCGCCAGCGTTACCTGGCTGTGCGAGAAGCGTTGCAAGTCGCCGTCCCCCAGGCGTTCATCGACGTCGTTGGCGGGGTGGGACTCGGTTTGGATACCGTTGCTCGAGCCTTCATCGTCGCGGGCCAGGATCTGGTGGATGCGGTGCTGTCGTTCAGCCCCGGCGCCATCGTGAGCGCGCTGGTCAACGGAACCACTCTGGTCGTCGGTTCGTTCGTCGAAGGTGGCCAGCATGTCGTCGACGGCATTGTCTCCGCACAGCAGACCATCGCGACGGCGTTGGCCGCCGAGCCGGCTGCAACGGCAACCACGCTCAGCGCGAAAGTCGCGACCCCCGACGTGACCGCCGTCCCGGATCTGTCCCGCAAGACCGCGATGGTCGCGGTCAGCCCTTCGACCGACAGCGTCGACACCGCGAAAGATACATCGGATGTGACCACGGCTGACCCGACGGAATCAAAGTCAACGGAGAAGGAAACCCCCAAGGCCAACGACGACGCGGATCAGCCGAAGGCCAAGGACTCCGATTCGACCACGACGGACAAGCCCGACACGCAGTCAGCCACGCGCGAGTCCGACAAGAAGGACGCCGATTCGCCTAAGCACGACACCAAGCAGGCTGACAACGAATCAAAATCCCAAGGCGCCAAGGACAAGTAGCGCTGCGGGTCAACCCCTAGCCCATGGGTCCGTCGGGCAGCGGCGCGTTGCAGCGGTCCCGGAAGTCGGCCGCCGGCTGCCGCACTGCCGTTATCTCATCTCGCACCTGGGGGTTTGCGTCCATGTACGAGGTGAGCTCCGTTCGCATCTGATCCCTGGACATACCCTTGAGCCCGGTGAAGAACGCGTTCACATCGGGATGCGTGAACAGGTAGGACGACATCCCCGCGTTGACACCCGACATGACGCCGGCCAGGTCGGCGGCTGTGCAGTTCGGCGGATCGGCTGCCGCGGTCGCTGCGGTACCGATGAGCATCGAGCCGGCAATCATGCCTGCGCCGATCAAGCTGCGGAAAAACATGTGAGACTCCTTGAATTCGAGGGTGATTGAGGGATCTTGCTCAACGCGGACCGATACCGCCGCCGCCGCCTGGGCCGCCGCCCGGACGGCCTGGTCGGATCGGAGGCAGGATGACATCGACATCCCAGCCGTCGTCGCAGTACCACGGGTCGGCACAGTAGGAGGGGTAGTACGGCCCCGCCGATGGTGCACTGGGGCCACCGCCCCGGACCGTACCCTGCGCACACACGGTGGCATTGCCGGCGTTGGTGCAGTCGGCCGACGCGGGTGCGGCAGAGACAATGCCGAACGGGACCGCTGCAATGGACAATCCCACGATCAGGTAGCGCTGGCTTCTTCGCACGGCTACCCCCTCCCAGAAGTAGGTGACACGCTGCGGCAGAATCCCCCGACAGCGCGCCTAACTGTTACGTGCCGAGCCTAATTCGATCCGCTTGCGCGCGATGGATTATCGCCAATTTTCACGATCACAAAGTTAGCTTCGCTACCCGGACATTTCGCGTTGGTCCTCGCTGCCCCAAACGCCGACCAACACGCAGGTAGCGGTGCTACGTTCACGTCATCCGTCGGCTGAATTGGGGGCTCAAAATATGCCGGATCAAGATTGGACTAAACCAGCGGCAATGGCCATCCCCAAAGAAGGCTATTTCGAACTGGAACGCGGCCGATACGGGCCGATTTTTCCGCGCACACCGGCCTGCCACGGATTCTCGATCATCGCCAAGGTGAAGGAGGGCCGCGAGGAGGCCGTCCGGGCATACGGCAAGCAGATCGAGGAGGCGATCGCGGGCAGCCCCGATGTGCTGGCGCCCCTGCGCCTGCACTACCTGAGGTGGGTGCTGTTCGACGTCGGGTCGGGCCTGCACTTCCAATATCAGGGCATCTTCGACACCGACTTCGACAAGTACACCGAGGATGCGGTGCAGTTGTTCAGCCAGACCGGCATCACGACCGTGTTCACGAATCTCGAAGGCTTCCCTGAAGATTGGCGGGAAAACCCTGAGGCGTTCATCAAATTCGTTCGCGACCACCAAGTCCCGAGCTTCCTCGAATACGGCGAGTATCCGTACGTCACCGCTGACGAGATCAAGAAGGCGCTGCGCCTCAAAGCGGCCTTCTCGACGATGCTCGATCAGATGCAATGACCTCGAGTCCGCTTGACGCCGTCAAGCGATACATCGACGGCTTCAACGACGGCGACATCGAAACGATGACGTCTGCCTTCGACGCCGAAGGATCGATTCTCGACGGCATGGCGCCACACCTGTGGCTGGGGCCGACCGCCGCGCAAGATTGGTACAAAGACGTGTTGGTCGAGGGCGAACACCATGGCGCATCAGGGTATTTCGTGACCCTCGGCGAACCGCTGCACGAGAACGTCACCGCCGACGCTGCGTATCTGGCGGTCCCAGCGACCATGACGTTCACCGCTGGCGGCAAAAAAGTCACACAGACGGGAGCGACCTTCACCGTCGCGCTCCGCCGCCGCTCCAACGGTTGGCGCATTGCGGCCTGGGCGTGGACGAAGGGCAAGCAGTAAATGCTCGAGTTCGACGACATCCAACACATCCTGCTGACCCGCACCCCGGCGATCACGGGACGCTACGAATTCCTGTCCTTCGACACGCCGGCGGGCGGTCGCGCATGGCTGACCGAACTGCTCGACAAGGTCCAGTCGGCAACGGATGCTCAGGCGACGATGGAGGAGTCCGACCGCTGGGTTACGTTGGCGTTCACCTGGACTGGGCTGCGCGCGCTGGGCGTCCCTGACGAAGCGTTAGCGACCTTCCCGGACGAGTTCCGGGAAGGCATGGCGGCCCGTGCGAGCATCCTCGGCGACACGGGCGCGGCCGCGCCCGAACACTGGCTCGGTGGTCTGGCGGGCGAAGACCTGCACGCGATCGCCATCTTGTTCTCGCGCACCGACGAACAATGCAAACGTTCCATCGCCGAACACGACAAGCTGCTGGCGCGGACGGACGGCGTGCGCAGCCTGTCGTATCTCGACCTCAACGCGTCACCGCCGTTCAACTATGCACACGACCATTTCGGCTTCCGCGACCGGCTATCGCAACCGGTGATGAAAGGGTCGGGCGAGGAACCTACGCCCGGCTCCGGCGATGCCTTGGAACCCGGCGAGTTCATCCTCGGCTATCCCGACGAAAACGACCCGGTAGCCAATCTTCCTGAGCCCGAGGTGTTATCGCGCAACGGCAGCTACATGGCCTATCGGCGGCTGGAGGAACATGTCGGGGCATTCCGCGACTACTTGCGTGAGAACGCCGACACTCCGGAAGGCGAGGAGTTGCTCGCCGCGAAGTTCATGGGCCGGTGGCGCAGTGGGGCCCCGCTGGTGTTGGCTCCCGACAAGGACGATCCCGAACTTGGTGCCGACCCGATGCGTAACAACGACTACAACTACAAGGAGATGGACCCGTTCGGCTATGCGTGCCCGCTGGGATCGCATGCGCGCAGGCTCAATCCTCGCGACACCGCGCATTACATGAACCGCCGCCGGATGATTCGGCGCGGCGCCACCTACGGTCCCGCCCTTCCCGACGATGTACCCGATGACGGCGTTGAGCGCGGCATCGCCGCGTTCATCATCTGCGCCGACCTTGTCCGCCAGTTTGAGTTCGCTCAGAACGTCTGGATCAACGACAAAGCCTTCCACGAACTCGGCAACGAGCACGACCCGATCTGCGGCACTCAGGACGGCACACTGGACTTCACCGTGCCCAAGCGGCCGATCCGCAAGGTGCACAAAGGCATTCCCGCGTTCACCACGTTGCGCGGCGGTGCTTATTTCTTCCTGCCTGGAATGAACGCGCTGCGTTATCTCGCCGCCCTCGAAAGCTAGAAGGACCAACATGCGGGCACGCACCTACAACCAGAGCCACGTCGCACGCACCCACGACGGACGCAGACGCGTCAGCATCTACTGGACCTGGAGCTATCCGTGGGAATCGCAACGGGATCCGGCCGAGATCTACAACCGCTTCTCGACCATGACCGAGGTTCGCAACGTCGCATGGCCCTCCTACGAGACTCCCGAATACGATGCCGCGAACTTCCTGCAGGGCATCGCGGGAACGCTTGAGCTGTTTCACCGATCCACGCTGTCGTTCCAGGAGCTCGCCGAGGAGGCCACCGGACACCCGGTCGCGGTGTTCCAGCGCATCGACCAGGCCGGCTACAGGCTGCCGATCGACGAACGCATCCTCGCCGACACCGACACGCTGATGGTGTTCGGGTTAGACCATCTGCTCTCCGAACAGGAAGCCGCGCCCGAGGAGATCGCGGCGATCACCGAATGGCTCGAGCGCGAGGGCACCTGCCTGCTGCTGGCGCCGCATCATGACGTCGGCTTCACCGAAGACCATGAACAGCAACAGGTCGAATACGAACATCACGGCGATCGGCTTGTCCCACGCCAGCAGCGCTTCGGCCAGTACACCCGATCGCTGATGGCGGCGCTCGACGTGCCGGTGCACAACACGTGGGGCCTGCGCCCCGCGGTCGTCGAGGGCACCAAGGAGATCGCGCCGCTGACGGGGTTCCGCGACCTCGACACGCCGCGACTGCTCGACAACGTCACCACCTTCAACTTCCACCCCCACCTGCCGCACTACGAACTCACGGCGCCGGAGGGCAACAGGGTGCAGGTCCTCGGGCGTCAGCGGATCGATCCCAACCGTCCGCACCCGTTCACCGAGGCGGGCAACACCGAGTTCAACGCCCTGCTCTGGATGCCGCCTGCGGACCAACGCGCAGGTGACATCGTGCTCATCGACTCCACGCACTTCACCAAGCTGTTCGGCGGCACCGACAGCCTGCGCAACCTCTGGCACAACCTGGCCACCATGAAGTGAGGCCGGTGGGCAATCATGGTTCATGGCCAATAGAGCAGTCTTCATCACCGGAGCCGCCGCGGGGATCGGTTACGCGACCGCGCTGACCTTCGCGAAGAAGGGCTACACCGTCGGCGGCTACGACATCGACGAGGTGGGCCTCAAATCATTGGCCGACGACATCGAGCGGGTCGGCGGGACCGCGATAGTCGGCCACCTCGACGTCACCGACAGCGCCGAAATGGCGCAGCGGGTAAGCGAATTCGCCGAAGCCGCAGGCGGCAGCCTGGACGTCATGATCAACAACGCCGGCATCCTGTTGGCGGGCCGCTTCGAGGACATCGACGTCGCACGGCATCTACGCGAAATCGACATCAACACCAAAGGCGTCGTCAACGGGCTGCACGCCGCGTTCCCGTACCTGCGCGACACCGCCAACTCGGTGGTCGTCAACCTGTCGTCGGCTTCAGCAATCTACGGGCAGGCCGAGCTCGCCAACTACAGCGCCACCAAGTTCTTCGTCCGCGGCATCACCGAGGCGCTCGACATCGAATGGCAGCGCTACGGCATCCGGGTCATCGCGATGTGGCCGCTGTACGTGCAGACCGCGATGACCGACCACATCAAGACGGGCACCACCGAATCACTCGGTATCAGGCTGACCGCCCAGGACGTCGCCGACGCGATCGCCAAGGCCGTCGAACCATCACGGCTGCGACGCGCCATCCATCAGGTGCACTTTCCTGTCGGCTCACAGACCAAGGTGATGGTGGCGGGCTCCCGGTTCTCACCCTCCTGGTTGACGCGGCTGGTCAACAAACGGCTCTCGCAGTCGGCGAGTTAACCTTCCGGACAACCTGCTGCGACACGATGGCCGGATGGCGGACATCGACTACTCCCTGCTGGACGTGCCGCGCGATGGACCGCCGCCGGACCCGGAGGCATACCTGCACGCGGCGATCGCCTGGCACTTCGGCGCTGAGACGGGCTCACCATTTTGGCTTCGCATCGCGGGGACCCTCGATTTCGATCCGCTGATCGACGTTGCGACGTTCGCCGACCTTCGCCGGTTTCCCAACCTGGTCGACGAACTCCGCAACGTTGCCGTCGAAGACCTCATCCCCCGCGGTTACGGTGCACCGGCGCCGGTCCCTCGCATCTTCGAATCGGGCGGCACCACGGGTGCGCCGAAACGCACTGCGCAGCTGCCGGATTGGATCGAGCAGGTGACCCGTTGGCAGGTCGAGGACTTCACCGCGGGCGGGTTCGTCCCCGGTCGCGGGCTGCTGTGCCTGATGCCGAGCGGGCCCCATGGGGTCGGGCACTTCGACCGCGTGGTCGCCGAACGTCTTGGCTCGGCGTTTCACGCGATCGACCTCGATCCGCGCTGGGTCAAGAGGCTGGCCGCGCGCAACGCGACAGCGGAGATCGCCGCGTACGTCGAGCACGTGCTGGACCAGGCGCGGCATGTGTTGGAGACGCAGGACGTCGTGAACCTGCATGCGACACCGCCGTTGGTGGAGGCCATCGTCGGCGACGACGGCATGCTCGGCCTGGTGCACAGCAAGATCCGCTACCTGCTGCTCAGCGGAGCGCACGTGGACATGGACACCCTCGATCTGCTCCGCCAGATCTTTCCGCAAACCGCGATCGCCATAGCCTTCGGCAGCACGATGGTGCTGTCGCAGGCCGCCACGCGCGTCGACGGTGAGTCGATTGTGTTCGACCCACGCTCGCCGTACGTCTTCTTCTGGGTCGTCGACCCGGATAGCGGTGCCGAGGTGGCCTACGGAGAACGCGGCCAGGTGGTGATGAACCACGTCAGCAAGGGGATGTTCATCCCGAACAATCTGGAACGCGACACCGCGATCCGGATGCCGGGACCCGACGGGCAGGTCGGCGATTCGATCAGCGAGGTCGCACCCGTCGCGGTGTTCGGCGGCGAACCGGTGATCGAGGGCGTGTACTGACCGATGACCGGCGACCTGGTAGACCTTCCCGCGCTCGGGCCCGAAGGCGAGTACCGGACCCGGAATCGGGAGATCATCGCGGACTGTGCCGGTGTGCCGATCGCGGAATCAGCTGTTGTGCCAAGGCTATTCGTGACGCAGTCGATCGATGCCCAGCGCAGGTTGCCGCCGCTGCCTGCCGCAGAGCGGGAAGATGCACTGACGAAGGCCACGGACGCGTTCCTGTCGTCGACGATCGCCGGGCTTGACTTCGAGCGCTATGTCGAGCTGGCGTGCCGGGTGACCGGCCTGCCGATGACCGCAGTGCGGGCAGGGGTCAACACCGTCGCCGAATCCCTCACCGCCGCATGCGATGCCGTGCGACCGGCCCGGCCAACGGGCGCGGGATTGGATTGGCGCGAACTGGAACCGGGTGGCGGCGCTGTATGGGTGCGACGCGGCGAGGTGCTCGCCGTCCAGGCGCCCGGCAATGCGCCGGGCGTACATGGATTGTGGCCACAGGCACTGGCGCTGGGCTACCGGGTGGCGGTCCGCCCGTCGCGGCGCGAACCGTTCACCGCGCACCGTGTCATCCAGGCGTTGCGGCAGAGCGGGTTTCGCGACAGTGATGCGCTGTATCTGCCGACCGAGCACGCCGTCGCCGGTGACGTGGTTGCGGCGGCGGACCTGGCCATGGTCTACGGCGGCCAGGATGTCGTCGACAAATACGCAAATGTCCCAACGGTGCTGACCAACGGACCCGGCCGTACCAAGATCCTGATCACCGCCGAGTGCGACTGGCGCGAGCACCTCGATGTGATCGTCGACTCGATAGCCAATCTGGGCGGCATGGCGTGCGTCAACGCGACCGCGGTCCTTTATGAGGGCGACGCCGCATCACTGGCGCACGCCATCGCCGAGCGGTTGTCGGCTATCGAACCGCTGCCGAACACCGACGAACGAGCCGTGCTACCAACGACTTCCATCGAGTCGGCACAGGCCATCGCCGATCACCTCGCGGCCAGAGCCGCCGGAGCGGTTGCGGTGCTGGGCGCCGATCAGGTGGTAGCCGACCTCGGCCATGGGTTCGCTGCGCTGCGCCCGGCCGTGCACCTGCTCACCGAACCGGACCCAGCCAAGCTCAACGTCGAACTGCCGTTCCCGTGCGTGTGGGTCTCGCCGTGGTCACGCAGCGACGGGACGGCGCCGCTGCGCAACTCGCTGGTGCTCAATGCGATCACGACCGACGACGAGATGGTCGACGAGCTGCTGAGCGAGCCGACCATCACCAACGTCTACCGCGGCCGGCACGCCACCCACTACAGCGCGCCCCACATCCCGCACGAGGGATTCCTTGCGGACTTCCTGATGCGCAACAAGGGCTTCATCGACGGCTAGGGCAAATCGAGTGGCACACTGCTGACATGTTCCGATTGACGGTCGAGGACGTGTTCGTCATCAAGAATCGCGGCGTCGTCGCGACCGGGCGCGTGGAGAGCGGCACGCTGAGGGTCGGCGACACCGTGCGGGTCGACGGTGCGCTCGAGGCGCGGGTCGACGGCATTGAGGTCTTCCGAAAGTCGATCGACGAAGCGCAGGCCGGTGACAACATCGGCGTGCTGTTCAGGGGCCTGGAAAAGAACCAACTGAACCGCGGCTCCGTGCTCACCACGGCCGGCTTCATCGTCTGACGGTCAGCCACCGACCTCGACGCTCATCACGTCGGTCAGGCCGCTGATCTCGAGCACCGGCAGCAGAACCGTATTCGCATGCAGCCGAACGCGATCGGCGTACGCGAAGAGGGCGTTGATCGCTCCGCTGTCGAGATATTCCACTCGAACCAGGTCGACCCGCACCGGCTTGCCGTCGGCCAGGGCCACCGCTTCAGCGAGCGCACGCCCAAACCCGTCGACATTGCTCATGTCCAGCTCGCCCGATGCTTTCAGGACAACCTCGCCGTCACCTTCGCGAGTAGTCGACACCGTAACCGGGGTGGCCATCATCCGATCCTCACGTTCATTGCCACGGTTGTGCCTTCTGCACCGGACGATATCTGGACCTCGTGCATGAGGGCGCGCATCAACGCGATACCGCGACCCCGATGCGGATTGGCGGCCGGCTGCGGGGTCTTCCACGAGCCGGCGTCGACGATGGTCAACTGCAGACTGTCACCGAGCACCGTGGCCTGAAGGCGAACGAGCCCTTCGGGGTCGTGCCGGTGACCGTGCTCGATGGAGTTGGCCAGCGCTTCGCCGGTGGCGACAAGCACGTTGAGCGCCTGGTCCTGGTCCACCCCCGCGTGGGTCAGCCAACTGCGCAGCGCCGCGCGGGACGGTGCCAACTGCTCGGGTTCCGCCGGTATCGCGATGTTCAGCGGTGGCGGTTGCCGGTACAACAGCATGGCCACATCGTCCTGATAGCCATCGTCCGGCGTTATGCGAGTCATGATCAGGTCCGCGAGATCGTCGAGAACCGTCTCACGGTTGTGCGCCACGATGTCGCCCGCGCGGCCGATTCCGCGATCCAACGGCTCGCGGCGGCGCTCAACAAGGCCATCGGTGTAGAGCAGCAGCGTCGAACGGACCGGCAGCGTCCGGCGGATCTCGGTGCGCTGTCCGGAGAATCCCAAACCCAGGGGTATGCTGCGGCCGCCGTCGAGCAGCTCAACACTCCGGTCGCTACGGACCAGGATCGGTGGCGGATGTCCCGCACTCGAGTACACGACTTCGCCGGTGTCGGGAGACAGCACCGCGCAGAACGCCGTGGTGGTCCGCGCGCCCGGTAACTGTCCGGCGAAGTGGTCCAGCGCGGTGAGCGCGGCGCACGGGCTGGGATGCTCGAGCAGCAGTGCGCGGCAAGCACTCTTGAGCTGACCCATCACAGTCGCAGCGGCGAGGCCGTGCCCGACACAGTCACCGACCACCAGCCCGATGCGGCCGCCATCGAGTTCGACGACGTCATACCAATCGCCGCCGACCTGTAGCGGCCGCGTCGCCGGTTGGTACCGCGCAGTGAATCCGGTGGGCAACTCGTCGGGGCCGAGCATCGCGGTCTGCAGAGCCAGCGCGGTTTCGCGTTGCTGGTCGAGTTGATACACGCGCTGCAGGCCGTGGCCGAGACGACCGGCGAGCAGAGCGAGCAGCGAGCTGTCCTCTGTGGTGAACGGACGTCGTTCAGCCAACTCGAGATACAGCACCACGACTCCGTGCGGATGCTGCAGCGCAATCGCCGCGGTCCCGGACTCTGTCGTGTCACTGGCAAGCAAATTACCCGCGCGTACCCGGTTCAGCCGCTCCCGCACATCTTCGGGTAGCTCTGCCCACCGTGGCACTGCACCGGCGGAGTCAATTCGTGGCGCGTCGTTATCGGCGCCGGTCGACCCGGCCGTGAAAGTGACGGCGAGCACCCGGCGGGCCTGCCAGAGCGCACGCAACGCCTCGGTTGCGCCAGCAAGCGCGTCATCGAGTGTATTGGCTTGTGCCAGTTGCTCATTGAGTTCGGCAAGGGCGGTGTCGCGCTGCACGGCGTAATGCTCGGCGGTGACGTCGCGGAAGGTGCCGACCACGACACGACGCCCGGTCTCCGGATCGTCGGCGTGATTGAAACTGAAGGTGACCCACAGGCGATGCCCGTCCTGATGGGTCACCGGCACGGTGTCGCCACCGGTGCCCTCTGCGAGCATCGTGTCGAACGCAGCCCTGACTTGTCGGTATCCGTCGGGGTCGGTGTCGGCGTCAGGCCACCAAGGCTGAACCGGTTCGAACGGCAGTTGTTCGGGTCCGTAACCGAGAATGTCGGTGAATGCGTGGTTGATCTCGACGACCGCACCATGCTCGTCGCAGACGAAGAACGCCTCCTGCAGAGAATCGACAAGGGCTGTGCGCCAACGTGAATGGTGACCGCGGAGTCGGGACAGCTCGACATTGGCCCGCACGCGGGCGAGCAGTTCGGCAGCGGCGAACGGCTTCACCAGATAGTCGTCGGCTCCGGCCTGCAAGCCTTCGATCGACGCCTCCTGCCCCGCACGTGCCGACAGCAACAGAACCGGCACGGCGGCCAACCGGGGGTCCGCACGCAACGCCGCCACGAGCGAAAGACCATCGAGGCGCGGCATCATCACATCGCTGACGATCAGATCCGGCACGCTCGCGCGGACGCGCTCGAGGGCTTGCCGGCCGTCGGTGACGGCATCGACGAGGTAGCCCGCGCTACGCAGCAACCGAGACACATACTGGCGCATATCGGCGTTGTCGTCGGCGATCAACACCCGGGCGGGCGGTCCGGACACCGCGAACGTGGTGCTGACTTCCGTGTCGGCGGTCAACACGCCCTGCGCGAGCGTCGATGCGGCATCCGAATCTGCGGGCAGCCACCGAAGCGCCTCGGCCACATACGGTTCCGCCAAACCGGAGGGCGCCAATTCGCGTGCCAGTGTGACCACTTCATCGGCGGGCAAGTGAGCGCGGCCGAACGGCAGACGGACGGTGAAGGTCGTGCCCGACCCTTCCTCGCTTTCGGCGTCGATCGTGCCGCCGTGCAGCGAGACCAACTCCTTGACCAACGCCAGGCCGATTCCGCTGCCCTCATTGGAGCGAGCCCGCGTCGCCTCGACCCGGTGGAACCGTTCGAACAACCGTGGCATCTCCGCGGCTGCCACACCGATCCCGGTGTCGCGCACAGTGACAACCGCGTTGGAGCCCTCGCGACGAACGCTGATCGACACGCTCCCCTCGAACGTGAACTTCAGCGCGTTCGACAACAAGTTGAGCACCACCTTCTCCCACATGTCCCGATCGACGTACACCGGTTCACCCAGCGGCGGGCAGTCGACCTCGAACACCAGGCCGGCCCGCTCGATCGCGGACCGGAAGACGCTGGCGAGCTCGACGGTGACCGCGGATAGTTCGACAGGTTCGTATCGCGCCTGAGCGCGGCCGGCTTCGATGCGGGAGAAATCCAGCAGCGTGTTTACCAACTTGGCGAGTCGAAGTGAATTCCGGTAGACCACCTCGAGTTCCTGGCGCGCCGCCTCGTCGAGTCCCGATGCGGGAGAACGTAGTTCGGCCACGGGAGCCATGATCAACGTCAGCGGGGTGCGGAACTCGTGGCTGATATTGGAGAAGAAGGTCGTCTTGGCGCGGTCGAGTTCGGCGAGTTCCTCGGCTCGACGCTGCTGCGCGGCATAGCTTCTGGCGCTGCCGATGCCCGCGGCGATATGACTGGCGACCAGCGTGAGGAAGTCACGATATTGCTCGTCGAGCGCGCGGTAGCGGTTGATCGCGGCGACGAGAAACCCCGCGGGTGCGGCGCCCTGCTGCACCAGTGGTGATACCAGCGCCTGGATCGGCGGCTCGTACCAGTCGCCGCAAGGCAGGCCGGGATAGCGTTCACCGTCGAGTTCGATCAGAACCTGATCACCGCGCGCAGATTCGCCCAGCGGCCACAGCGCCGAGCCCGCGGCGGGCAGCAGCGCCGGGGCGGCCGGATGGCCGGGCTCGATTCCGCTGCACCCCGCCAGCCGTGCGTTGCCTGCGTCGTCGAACAGATAGGTCAAGGTGAACGGGAGATCGCGTGGATTCTGGCCGAGTTGGCGCGCCGCGTAGGTCAGCATCTCGTCCTCGGTGCGCACGACGCTCGGATCCGAGCCGAGATCACGCAATGTCGCGATTCGGCGCTGGGCGATCACGCGCTCGGTGTCCTCGCTGACGACGCACAACATGCCCACCACCTGGCCGCTGTCGTCGCGCAGCGGGCTGTACGAAAACGTGTGGTACGACTCCTCGAGGTATCCCGACCGCTCCAGGAACAACAGCAGCGCGGAATCCCATGTCGCCCGCCCGGTGGTCAGCACACCGTCGATGCGAGGACCGATGTCGGACCAGATCTCGGCCCACACCTCGCGCGCAGGTCGTCCCAGCGCCCACGGGTATTTATGGCCGAGCGTGTCGCGGCGGTACGCCGCGTTGCAGAAGAACGTCAGGTCAGGACCCCACCCCATCCACATCGAGAACCGCGACGACAACAGGATGCTGACCGCCGTCTGCAGGCTCTGCGGCCAGGTGGCGGGCGATCCGAGCGGCGTGCGCTCCCAGTCGACGGTCGCGAGGTCACGGCCGACCTCTGGATCGGCGTCGAAGACTTCGGGTAGCGAGCCTCGCCTGATGTCGTCCGCGCCCATCTCACTCCCTCTGCTGGCTAGCCCCGAAGGGAGTGGGGTAGCGGCGATTGCAAGACGCGATATACCCAATGGGGAGCCCTGGCAACCCCCGCCGTCCCACTCGTTGTCGATGCCTGCCTCGTAGATTAAGGGACGATTGCATCGAAAGCGCAGCGTTTCACCGTCTCGCTCGGCCTGGTGCTCATCACGTCGAGGGTGCTGCATTGGGGCGTCGCGGCCGCCTGACACGTCGCGTCGACGGCGCCCCGTCAGCAACGCCGGTTACGCTCACGACGTGCTCAGCAGGCGTGGATTTCTTGGCGTAGCCGGCGTCGCACTCGTCGCCGCATGCAGTTCGAAAAAGCCGGGCGAAATCGCCAAGGACGGCTCGGTCACCGTCAAACACATCTTCGGCGAAACAAAGATCCCTTCGCCGCCCAAGCGGGTCGTCAGCGCAGGCTTCACCGAACAAGACGACCTGCTGGCCGTCGGGGTCGTGCCGGTCGCGATAACGGACTGGTTCGGCGCCCAACCGTTCGGCGTATGGCCATGGGCCCAGCCCAAATTGGGCAGCGCGCAACCTGTAGTGCTCAACCTCAACGACGGCATCCAGGTCGACCAGATCGCGTCGCTGAAGCCGGACCTGATCGTCGCTGTCAACGCCGGACTCGACGAGGACACATACAAGAAGCTGTCAGCCATCGCGCCGACCGTCGCGCAGTCCGGCCAGGACGCGTTCTTCGAGCCGTGGAAGGACCAGGCCACCGCGATCGGGCAGGCCGTATTCAAGGCCGACGAGATGTCCGGATTGATCACCGGCGTCGATGAGAAGTTCGCCGCTGTCGGCAAGAACAATCCGCAGTTCGCAGGCAAGAAGGCGCTGCTGCTCGCCGGCACCTTCTACCAGGACAGCGTTCGTGTGACCGAGTCCGGTTGGCGCACCGACTTCCTCACCACCATGGGCTTCACCATCCCCGACACCGGCGGCTGGTTGATCCCGCGCGACAAGATGGCGTCCGTTCTCGACGCCGCCGACGTGCTGATCTGGACCACCGAAAGCGACGACGAACAGGCCGCGCTGCTTGCCGACCCAGTCGTCGCAAAGCTTAGGGCGACCGCATTGAACCGCAACGTGTTCACCGGCAAGGATCTGTCGGGCGCAATCGCGTTCGCGTCGCCGTTGTCCTACCCGGTGGTGGCCGACCAATTGCCACCGCTGCTGACCAAGGCGCTCGCCTGATCTAATTACCGCGTGACAAGCGACCAGACCACCGTCAAAGAGCAGCACGCCGCATTCGCGCAGGTGGGGTCAAAGTACTATCCGACTTTCGTTGCTGTCTTCACAGCACTGGTGATCATCTCCAACGTCACCGCAACGAAGGGCGTCGCGTTCGGACCGATCATCACCGACGGTGGATTCATCGTCTTTCCGCTCACCTACGTGATCGGCGATGTGCTGTCCGAGGTCTACGGCTTCAAGGCCGCGAGGCGGGCGATATTCCTCGGGTTTGCTATGAACGGGCTGGCCGCCCTCACGTTCTGGGTGACCATCTACCTTCCCGCTGCCGATTTCTACACCAACGAAGAGCACTTCGAGAACATCGTCCACGCCTACACACAGCTGATCATTGCCGGGCTTGCGGGCTTCATCGTCGGGCAGACCATCAATGCCTGGGTCGTCGTGTGGATCAAAGAGAAGACCAAGGAGAAACACCTGTGGGCGCGGCTGGTCGGCTCGACTTTCGCGGGCCAGCTTGGCGACACGCTGGTGTTCTGCAGCATCGCGGCCAACGCGATCGGCATCAGCACATTCCGCGATTTCGTCGTGTACACCGGGTTGGGGTGGTTCTACAAGACCGCCGTCGAAGTGGTCATGCTGCCGGTGACCTACCGCGTGATCGCGTACGTCAAGCGCCACGAGCCGACATACGGCGTGGCAATATGAGCTATCGCTAAGCCTTCTCTGGCAAGGCTCCCAGAGCCGGTTATTTCTTAGCTACCCGCGGGTAAGTTCCAGAACATGAGCGTGACTGCGGATCTGATGGACGTGCAGGCTATTGGCACGGTCCGTGATTATGGCGATCAGGCGCTGCTGCTCGAGTTCGACAGCACCGCCGAAGTATTGGCGTGGGCCGACGTGCTGCGCGAAGCCGAGCTGCTCGGCGTGCTGGACATCGTTCCGGCATCGCGCACGGTGCTGCTCAAGCTCGCCGGACCGCGCTATCAGGCGCCGACCCGGCAGCGGCTGGGCAAGCTGCGGGTGACGGCCGAGGCGCTGGCGGCGGCGAGCATGCCTGCCGACGGTAAGGCCGACATCGAGATAGGTGTGCGGTACGACGGCGCGGACCTCGAGGAAGTGTCGCGGTTGACGGGGCTGACCACTGACCAGGTGATCGCCGCTCACACCGGGACACCGTGGCGGGTCGGATTTGGTGGCTTCGCACCGGGTTTCGCGTATCTGATCGGTGGTGACGAGCGACTGAACGTGCCGCGCCAGTCCGAGCCGCGGACCAGGGTGCCCGCGGGATCGGTGGCACTGGCCGGGGAGTTCAGCGCGATCTATCCGCGGGAATCGCCCGGCGGTTGGCAGCTGATCGGCCAGCTGGCCGACGACTCGGTGGCGTTGTGGGATATCGATCGCGACCCGCCTGCTCTACTCAGACCTGGCATGTGGGTCCAGTTCAGGGAGGTGCGCTCATGACCATCACTCTGGAGGTACTGCGCACCGGACCGCTCGCCCTGATCGAAGACCTCGGCAGGCCCGGCCTGGCGCATATGGGCGTGTCGCGGTCCGGGGCGGCTGACCGGCGCTCGCATCAGCTGGCCAACCGGCTGGTCGCCAACCCCGGTGAGCACGCCACCATCGAGGTGACGTTCGGCGGGTTCTCGGCGCGGGTTCGTGGCGGCGACGTCGCGATCGCAGTCACCGGCGCCGACACCGACCCGGCAGTGAACGGAAAACCGTTCGGAAGCAACAGCATTCATTACGCACACGACGGCGAAGTGATCTCGCTCGGTGCCCCGCACACCGGCCTGCGCAGCTACCTGGCGGTGCGCGGCGGCATCGACGTCTCTCCCGTGCTGGGCTCGCGTTCGTATGACGTGATGTCCGCGATCGGTCCGCTGCCGCTACAACCGGGCGACGTGCTGCCGGTCGGCGAACACAGCGGCGAACTCCCCGACCTCGACCAGGCGCCGGTGGCCGCCATCGAGGACGAGGTGTTGGAACTGCGCGTGGTGCCCGGCCCGCGCGACGACTGGTTCGTCGACCCCGACATCCTGATCCGTACCAACTGGCAGGTCACCAACCGAACCGACCGGGTCGGCATGCGGCTGATCGGTATGCCGTTGGAGTACCGCTGGCCCGACCGGCAACTGCCCAGCGAGGGCGCGACCCGCGGCGCAATCCAGGTGCCGCCGAACGGTTTTCCGGTGATCCTCGGGCCTGATCATCCTGTGACGGGTGGCTATCCCGTCATCGGTGTGGTGACCGATGAGGACATCGACAAGGTGGCGCAGAGCCGCCCCGGACAGACGGTGCGGCTGCATTGGTCGCATCCGCGTAAACCGTTCGAGGAGTAAGCAGGCGCCGAGTGTGAACTTATGACACGCTTTCGGCCGAAAACCGTGCAATAACTTCACACTCGACGGCCCAGTAGGGGCACGCTACTGGTAGACAGTCAGTGTGCATACGCACGATGCCCCCGCTCCGCAGGCGCGCGGGATCTACACAGCCCGCCTGGTCCATACCTCCGATCTCGACAACGAGACGCGTGAAGACGCCCGCCGGATGGTGTCCGAAGCCTTCGCCGATGAGTTCACCGCCGCCGACTGGGAGCACGCTCTCGGCGGCATGCATGCGCTGATCTGTCACCACGGCGCACTGATCGCGCATGCCGCCGTCGTGCAGCGTCGCCTGCTGTACCGCGACATCGCGCTGCGCTGCGGCTACGTCGAGGGGGTCGCCGTGCGCGAGGACTGGCGCGGCCAGGGCCTGGCCCATGCCCTGATGGATTCGGTGGAACAGGTGCTGCGCGGCGCCTACCAGCTCGGTGCGCTCAGCCCATCGGAGATCGGCAGACATCTGTACACCGCGCGCGGTTGGCTTCCGTGGCAGGGACCGACGTCCGTGCTGGCGCCGGCAGGCGTGACCCGAACCCCCGACGACGACAACGGGCTCTTCGTTTTCCCGGTGAATCTGCCCAACAATCTGGAGCTCGACACCACCGCCGAAATCACCTGCGATTGGCGCGAGGGCGACGTCTGGTAGGACGCGTAACTTTGGATGCATGACCACTCCAGCGTTTCGTCCCGACCCGGAGACCTTCGACAAGCTCTACCGCGGCGAGCCTGTCGTCGAGGGCGGGCCGGTGCCGCCCGGCGTGCCGTGGGACGTGCAGCAAGCCCAGCCCAGACTGATGGAACTCGAAGCGCTGGGCGGGTTTTCGGGTGAAGTGCTCGATATCGGCTGCGGTCTCGGTGACAACTCGATCTACCTGGCTTCGCGGGGACACTCGGTCACCGGGTTGGACGGCTCACCCGCGGCGATCTCCGAAGCACGCCGACGCGCGGAAGCCGCCGGCGTCAGCGTGACGTTCGACGTCGCCGACGCCACGGACCTCAAGGGCTACGACGGACGTTTCGACACAGTCGTCGACAGTGCGCTGTACCACTGTCTGGACGACGACGGTAGGCAGGCCTATATCGCCGCGCTGTACCGTGCAACGCGGCCAGGCGCGCGTCTACATCTGTCCTGTTTTTCCGACGGCAACGTCAACGGCGTGATCACCCCCATGGGCGCCGTGCCCGAGAGCAACATCCGCGATACGTTGACTGCCAATGGTTGGCGCATCGACTTCCTCGGCCCCACCACATATTTGGGTAACGCCATCGGATTCGGCACCGACGACGAGGGAATGCCGCAGCACCTGGCCGACCAGATGCCACCCGAGGCGCTCGAGCAGATGCGCCGGGTGACCGAGCGGTTCGCCAAGATCAGGGACTTGCTCGAGAACAACCGGGTGCACCTGCCGTTCACCGTCGTTCATGCACACCGGGTCGATTGAAGACGGCTCAAACTCACACCCCGGCTTTCAGCAAGGTGAGGGGAAGTTCACGGCGGGGTGATCGCGCTGCGATTTCGCGCAATAAAGCGTTCCTAGCGTTGTCCGCATGTCGAAACGCATCACTGACTGGGATCCCGAGGACGTCGTCGCCTGGGAGGCCGGTAACAAGAACATCGCGCGCCGCAACCTGATCTGGTCGGTGGTCGCCGAGCATATCGGCTTCTCGGTGTGGTCCATCTGGTCGGTGATGGTGCTGTTCATGCCGGAGGCGGTCTACCACTTCTCCGCGGGTGACAAGTTCCTGCTGGGCGCCACCGCAACACTGGTCGGTGCGTGCCTGCGAATCCCGTACACCCTGGCCACAGCGACCTTCGGCGGTCGCAACTGGACGGTGTTCTCGGCGTTCGTGCTGCTGATCCCGACCGTCGGGACCATGTGGCTGCTGGCCCATCCGGGTCTGCCCCTGTGGCCGTACCTGCTGTGCGCGGCGCTGGCCGGTTTCGGCGGCGGCAACTTCGCATCGTCGATGACCAACATCAACGCGTTCTACCCGCAGCGACTCAAGGGCTGGGCGCTGGGCATCAACGCCGGTGGCGGCAACATCGGCGTGCCGATGGTCCAGCTCGTCGGCCTGCTCGTCATCGCCACCCTCGGCAACCGTCAGCCCTACTGGGTGTGCGCGGTGTACCTGGTGGCGTTGGCGATCGCAGGCGTCGGCGCCGCGCTCTACATGGACAATCTCGAGCAGCACAAGATCGACCTGACGGCCATGGGCGCGATCCTGAAGGTGCGAGACACCTGGGTGATCTCGCTGCTCTACATCGGCACGTTCGGCTCGTTCATCGGCTTTGCGTTCGCGTTCGGTCAGGTGCTGCAGATCAACTTCGCCGCAGGCGGTCAGAGTGCAGCGCAGGCCTCGCTGCACGCCGCACAGATCGCGTTCATCGGTCCGCTGCTCGGGTCGCTGTCGCGGGTGTACGGCGGCAAGCTCGCCGACCGCATCGGCGGCGGCAAGGTCACGCTGTCGGTGTTCGCCGGAATGATCCTTGGCGCAAGCATTCTCGTCGGCGTCAGCATGCTCGACGACCACACCAAGGGTGCGGCGACCGGTGCCATGATGGCCGGCTACGTGGTCGGCTTCATCGCCCTGTTCCTGCTGTCGGGCATCGGCAACGGGTCGGTCTACAAGATGATCCCCTCGATCTTCGAGGCCCGCAGCCGCTCACTGGATGTGCCGGAGGCCGATCGCGTGGCGTGGTCCCGTGCGATGGCAGGTGCGTTGATCGGCTTCGCCGGTGCAATTGGCGCGCTGGGCGGCGTCGGCATCAACATGGCGCTGCGCCAGTCGTACCTGAGCAGCCACTCCGCCACGACGGCCTTCTGGATCTTCCTGACCTTTTATGTGGTGGCGTGCGCTGTCACCTGGGCGATGTACGTGCGACGGCCGGTCTCGGCCCCTGTCACCAGTGCAGCGCCCGCAACGGACCTGGCCCGGACCTGACCTCCTTTCAGTGGGCCGGGGCGGCTGGGCAACAACGGCGTTGCCCAGCTCACACCGCTCGACACGGGTAAGCAATGGCGAAGTAATGGGTTGGAAACATGCGCTACGTAGACATGGCACATGAGTGATCCCGACTGGGCACCGCTCACCGGTTTTCGCGTGGCGGTGACCTCCGCCCGTAGGGCCGACGAACTGGCCAAGCTGCTGGAACGGCGTGGCGCAACCGTCACGTGCGCAGCAGCCATCGCGATGGTGCCACTGCCCGACGACGAACAGTTGCGGGCACACACCGAGGAATTGATCGCGCAGCCCCCCGACATCGTGGTCGCCACCACCGGAATCGGCTTCCGCGGCTGGGTCGACGCCGCTGACGGCTGGGGGCTGTCTGGCGAACTGCTCGCGGCGCTTGGCAAGGCGCGCATCGTCTCCCGTGGACCGAAGTCGACCGGCGCACTGCGCGCCGCGGGCCTGCCCGAGGAATGGTCGCCCGAATCCGAATCGTCGCGGGAGGTACTGCACTATCTGGTCGAGGGCGGCATCGCCGGCAAGCGCATCGCCGTGCAGTTGCACGGCGCCACCGACGACTGGGATCCGTTCCCCGAGTTCCTCGACGAATTGCGCTCTGCCGGTGCGGAAGTGGTGCCGATCAGGGTGTACCGCTGGCACCCTGCACCCCGCAACGGCGATTTCGATCAGCTGGTCGCGGGTATCGCCGACGGCAAGTTCGACGCGGTCAGCTTCACTTCGGCGCCTGCTGTCGCGTCGGTTCTGATGCGTGCGATGGAGCTGGACATCGAAGACAAGGTGTTGTCCGCGTTGCGAACTGACGTCCATGCGATGTGTGTGGGCCCGGTGACGGCGCGGCCATTGGTCCGGCTCGGCGTACCAACGTCGGCGCCTGAGCGGATGCGGTTGGGCGCGTTGGCCCGTCACATCACCGACGAACTTCCCCTGCTGCAGTCGCGCACCCTGCGGGTGGCCGGTCATGTGCTGGAGATCCGCGGCACCTGCGTGATGGTCGACGGCGAGGTGAAGGCGGTTTCGCCTGCCGGGATGGCGACGATTCGCGCGCTGGCGCATCATCCCGGCGCGGTGGTCTCGCGGTTCGACCTGCTCGGCGCGCTTCCGGGCAGCGGCACCGACACCCACGCCGTTGAGACGGCGGTGCTGCGGCTTCGAACAGCGCTGGGCGACAAGAACATTGTGTCGACGGTCGTCAAACGCGGTTACCGGCTGGCAATCGACGACGAGTTGGCGCACGCGCGATGAGCCTGATGTTGGTCGCGCACGGCACCCGCAAACAGCAGGGCGTCGCGATGATCGGAGATCTGGCCGAGCAGGTGTCCGCCACGCTCGGGCGAGCGGTGCACGTGTCGTTCGTCGACGTGCTCGGCCCGACGCCGTCGGAAGTGCTGACGCAGATGACCGGGCCCGCGATAGTCGTGCCTGCGTTCCTGTCACGGGGGTATCACGTCACCAGCGATATTCCCGCGCACGTGGCCGCCAGCGGACACCCCGACGTCACGGTGACGGAGGCCCTCGGGCCCGGCCCGGCACTGGTCCGCGTGCTCGCTGATCGGTTGATCGAATCCGGTTGGCGCCAGGACGATTCGGTGGTGCTCGCGGCAGCGGGCACTTCTGACCCCGGCGCCCAACATGATCTGCACACGATGGCGACCTGGCTGTCGGCGGTCACGAGTTCGCGGGTGGAGTTGGCGTTCGCCGCCACGGGGACACCTCGCGTACACGACGCCGTCGAATCGCTACGGCAGCGGGGTGCGCGCAGGGTGGTCGTCGCGTCATACCTGTTGTCGGAAGGCCTGTTCCAGGATCGCCTGCGCGACAGCGGCGCAGACGTGGTGACCGAGCCGCTCGGCACCCACCCCGGGCTGGTGCGACTGATCGCCAACCGGTTCAGCCGTGCCCGCTACTGCGTGGCCGCCTGACTCTTCGCAAACTCGCAGTTTGTTGCCCGCCGGGCGGGGGTACGCCGCGCTAATGACCAAGCATGTCGCCGCTGCCATCGCTTTGCTCGCCGCGCCTGTTGCCATTGCAAGCGGTTGCGCCAACCAATCGGCCAACAACCCGTCGGCGACGACGACCACCTCCGGGTCCGCGTCCAACGCCCAGCAGCTCACAACGCAGCTCAATACTTCCGACGGCAAACACGTCGCGACTGCCACTATCGACTTCACCAGCGGCTACGCCACGGTCACGGTCGAGACCGCTCAAGCAGGCATCCTCTCGCCCGGCTTCCACGGCCTGCACATCCATGCCGTCGGCAAGTGTGAGGGCGACTTCAGTTCGGCCGGCGAACACTTCCAGGCGTCGGGGCACAGCGGCTCGCCGGCCAGTGGGGATCTGCCGCCGCTCCTAGTGCGCTCGGACGGCTCCGGCAAGCTCGTGGCGACCAGCGACGGCTTCACCGCCGAGGACCTCAAGGGCCCGCAGGGATCCTCGATCGTGCTTCATCAAAGCGCCGACATGAGCGGCTCGGCGTCCGATCAGCGACTGGCCTGCGGTGTGCTCAGCCCCGTAAACGCCACCAGCACATCGGTATCCGTTTCGACCTCGGTGTCGACGTCGACGGTCACCACCGGAGCGACCACCACTTCCGCTCCGCCAGCCACCGTCACCGAGACGACGCCGTCGTCGACGTCGGTCACCACAACGCCCAGCATGAGCACGAGCACCAGCACCGTCACGGTGATCCAGCCGCCGTCCATCCCGCCGATCACCGTGCCGGCTCCGCCCGGCTAGTGAGGTCCTTCGTTCGGCGGTAGGCCTGCGACATAGGGCGTGTCCACTCCAACCCGGCCCAGCGCGGCAGCGCCGCACGGTGAGCCCAGCGGCGCCTCGTGTCCCGGCAGTACCTCGGTGAAGAACGCGGCGTTGTCGGCGAGGAACTGCCGCTGATCCCCGGGCAGGTCGGTCTCGTAGTAGATCGCGTCCAGGCGGCAGATGAACGCGCATGCACCGCAATCCACGCACTCGTCGGGGTTGATGTAAAGCATGCGGTCGCCTTCGTAAATGCAGTCGACTGGGCAGTCCTGGACACAGGACTTGTCCATGACATCGACGCATGCACTACCGATCACATAGGTCATGCAGTCGACGGTATGGAACAGCCGTAGGAGAAATCTCGGGCCGAAAGTCCTCAATCTCTTGTGCCGAGCGCTGAGAACCTAGACGCCGACCTCGACCTGGCCGTCCACGATGCGGGTGGCGTACACCGGCAGCGTGACCTCGGGGTCGTCCAGGCAGCTGCCGTCGTCAAGCGCGAAGGCCTGCTTCTTGATCGGCGTCTGCACCGTGGCGCGCCCACCGCGGTCGCCAACGATGCCGCGCGACATCACCGCCGCGCCCGAAAACGGGTCGATGTTGCCGATGGCGTACAGCGAACCGTCGTCGAGGCGGAACAGCGCCGCTTGCACACCGCCAGGCAGCAGCACACCAACCCCACGGTTCGGGATCAGGAAGTCGTAACGGCAGGCAGTGGTCCACACTTGCACGTCGTTGAGAAGAGTCATCTGCTGTGTTACCCCCGTACCGTTGGCATGCCGATGGGAACGATGCGGCCTGATCGCTCGGTGAATTCGATGGTCGGATCGGCGACTTCCGGGGCGTTGACGAACGAGACGAACCGCGACAGCTTCTCGGGGTCCTCGAGAACACCCTTCCATTCGCAGGCGTAGCCCGCGACGTGGCGTTCCATCGCCTCCTCGAATTCCGCTGCCAGCCCGAGCGAGTCGTTGCAGACGACCTCGCGCAGGTGATCCATGCCGCCGTCCATTGCCTCGAGCCACGGCGCCGTCCGCTGCAACCGGTCCGCGGTGCGGATGTAGAACATCAGGAACCGGTCGATGTAACGCACCAGCGTTTCGTCGTCCAGGTCGCTTGCCAGCAGTTGCGCGTGCCGCGGCGACATGCCGCCGTTGCCGCACACGTAGAGGTTCCAACCCTTTTCGGTGGCTATGACGCCGACGTCCTTGCTCTGCGCTTCCGCGCATTCACGCGCACACCCCGAAACCGCCATCTTGATCTTGTGCGGGGCGCGCAGGCCGCGGTAGCGGTTTTCGATGTTGACCGCCATGTCGACGGAGTCCTGCTGGCCGTACCGGCACCACGTGCTGCCGACGCAGCTCTTCACGGTCCGCAGCGCCTTGCCATACGCGTGGCCGGACTCCATGCCGCCGTCGACAAGGCGGCGCCAGATCTCCGGCAGTTGATCCACCCGCGCGCCGAACATGTCGATGCGCTGCCCGCCGGTGATCTTGGTGTAAAGCCCGAAGTCGCGGGCGATCTCGCCGATCAGGATCAACTGCTCAGGGGTGATCTCACCGCCTGGCGACCGCGGCACCACGGAGTAGCTGCCGTTCTTCTGGATGTTGGCAAGGAAGTGGTCGTTGGAGTCCTGCAGCGAGGCCTGCTCACCGTCGAGGATGTGCTCCGAACTGGTCGACGCGAGGATCGACGCCACCACGGGTTTGCATATGTCGCAACCCTTTCCGGTGCCGAACCGTTCGATCAGTCCGGTGAATGTGCGGACCGACTCGGAAGGCCCAGCGGCGACGATCGAGAACAGCTCGGCGCGTGACTGGGGAAAGTGTTCGCACAATGCCTTGGACTGCTCGACGCCCTCGGCTTCGAGCAGTTGCTTCAGCAGCGGCACGCACGAACCACACGAGGTTCCGGCCTTCGTGCAGCTCTTCAGGGACGGCACGTCGCTGCAGCCGCCGGCGATCGCGTCACACAGCTCGCCCTTGGTGACGGCGTTACACGAGCAGATCTGCGCGGCCGCCGGCAGCGACCCGACACCGAGACCCGCTGCGCCCCCTTCCGATCCGGCCGGCGCGATCAACGCCATCGGGTCGCCGGGCAGCTCCTCGCCGACCATCGGCCGCAGCACGCCGTACGAGGACGCGTCGCCGACGAGGATTCCGCCGAGCAGCGTCTTGGCATCGTCCGAAAGCACGAGCTTGGCGTAGGTCTGGTTGACGGCGTCGTTGACGACGACCTCGAGGCAGTTCGGCGTGGTGCCCATCGCGTCGCCGAAGCTGGCCACGTCGACACCGAGCAGTTTGAGCTTGGTCGACATATCGGCTTCGGGGAATTCTGCGGCGCCGCCGAGCAATCGATCGGCGACGACCTCCGCGCTGGTGTAGCCGGGGCCGACGAGGCCGTAGCAGCGCCCTTCGATGGCTGCCACCTCGCCGATCGCATAAACGTTCGGATCCCTTGTCGCACAGGATAAGTCGGTGAGAACGCCGCCGCGGGCGGCGAGCTCGAGACCTGCGTCTCTTGCCAGCTCGTCGCGGGGCCGGACCCCTGCCGCGAAAACGACGAGGCCTGCGTCGATCACCGTGCCATCCGAAAGCGTGACCCGCAGCGAGTCGTCGTCGGCGGACCGCCGGACGGGCCGGTTGCGCTGCGTTGGCTCGATCGACGTCGTGGCGACGCCGGTGTGCACGGTGATGCCGAGTTCGCGGATCATCCGGCCGAGCAGCGCACCGCCGGCTTCATCGAGCTGTTGTGCCATCAACCGCGGCGCCATCTCGACGACGTGCGGGGTCAGGCCGAAGGCACGCAGCGCATTCGCGGCTTCCAGACCCAGCAGCCCACCGCCGATCACGACGCCGGCCGCTGCGTGTCCCGATTTGAGCGCACGCTGCGCGTCGGCGCGGATCGCGTCGAGGTCGTCGAGGGTCCGGTACACGTGGCAGCCCGGCAGGTCGTGGCCGGGCACCGGCGGCACGAAAGCATACGAACCGGTGGCCAGCACCAGCGCGTCGTACGTGACACGGGTTCCGTCGGCCGTGATCACCGCCCTCGCGCTGCGGTCGATCTCCGCGACGCGGCTGCTGAGTCGCAGGTCGACCCTGTCGTCCCCGGCGTAGTCGTTGCCGGGCAGCGCCAGTTGTGCGCGGTCCCAGTGCTCGGTGTAGCTGGTGAGTCCGACGCGGTCGTATGCGGCGTCGGACTCTTCGGCGAGCACGGTTACCTGCCAGGTTCCCTCGGTATCGCGCGACCGCAGCGCCTCGACGAATCGGTGACCAACCATGCCGTGGCCGACGACCACAACGTTTGATGAAGACCGCATGCAGCCGAGGTTAAGCAGCGGATATTGCCGAAATGTCGCCTGATGTGAACCCGCCATCACGGACTGCTCACCGTCGCCGCCAGGCGCATGTGAGCGGTCGGCGGCCGGCTGCCTAGATGTGGCCTGCGTTGGTCGGTGTGGTCGTCAGGTACGGATTTGTGATCGTGCTCGACGTCGTCGTCTCGTCGTCGGGGCCGTCATCGGATGGCGTCGACGCCGGCGGCCCGGTCACGATCGGATTGTCCTGGCTGGTTTGCACACTCGGCAGGGTGTAACTGCTGCTCGACGACGAGCTCGTCGTGTACGTCGACGAGGTGTCAGACGACGGCGGCAGATCGGTTGGCTCAGGCGGCCGCGACGAGTTGTCGGCAGTGTGGATCACCGCCCACACCAGGATCGCCAGCAGCACGACGGCAGCCACCCCGGCGGCCACTATCACGGGTTGCTGGTCGTGCCAGCTGCCGTCGTCGTCAGGGCTCACGCCGGAATGCTAAGCCCAGCGGGCCAGCATCTCCTTCGAGTACGCCGAAAGCGCCCGCTGCCAAAACGGACCGAAGCTGATCCGGCCGACGCCAAGCGGCCCGAAGGACGAGGGATCGTCCTGTTCGGGCACTGCGATCGCGTTGATCGGCAGCGGAAGCTCAGTTGCCAAGCGCCACAACGTATCCGGGTCGTGTCGACCAACCGGGTACAGTGAATCCGCTCCGGCGGCCGCCGCCTCTTTCATGCGCGCGATTGCGCGATCCACCCGATCGGACTCGTCACCGTCCTGACGCAGGAACAGATCCGTGCGGGCGTTGACCACCACGTGCACGCCTGCGGTATCGGCCGCCTTGCGCAGTGCGCCGACGAGCTCGGCGTGCTCGCTTGACGACCGCAGCCGTCCGCCTTCGCTGTGCACGGTGTCCTCGATGTTGAGGCCGACCGCGCCTGCCTCCAGCAGACCGGTGATCAGGCGGGTGGCCGGTTCGGCGTAGCCCGATTCCAGGTCGACGGACACCGGCACGTCGACGGCGGAGGTGATCTGCTTGACGCGGGTCACCACGTCGTCGAACGACATGCCCTCCGCGTCGGCCTTGCCAACCGAATCGGCCATCGGGTGGCTGCCCACCGTCAGCGCGACGAAGCCGGCGTCGACCGCCAGCCGGGCCGACCACGCGTCCCACACCGTCGGCAGAACCACCGGATTGCCCGGCTGGTGCAGGGCCAGCAATGTATCTGCGCGCTGCTTGAGGACCTCGCTGGACATAGACCTACCTCCGGTTCGCTGACGTGACCTGTCTCACTCCAAACCCCCTGATGTAACTAACATCGGGTGTCGTACTGTGATCCGAGACACCCTTCAGCCCAAGGAGGTCAAATGTCGAGCACTACCGAACTTACCGAGCTGCACGAGCTAATCGGAAGCCTGCGGCGGTGCGTGACATCGTTGGCGTCGAAGTACGGGGACAGCCCCGCAACCCGCCGCATTGTCAATGACGCCGAACGCATTCTCAACGACATCGACCGACTCGACATCGACGCCGAGGAGCTGGAGCTCACCCGGGGCGTGACGCGCCATCACCACGGCGCCGAGAAGATCACCATCCCCGACACCCCCTACGACACAGCCTTCTGGGGCGATGAGGACGACAGAGGAGTCGCCGGCTAGCGCCGCGGCCACCTCAGCGGGACATAACCACACCGAAAGGGAAACGTGAGCGCACCCACCGCCGACCGCAAAGCGACCGGCGTCTTTTCACCGAGCCGTGCCCAGATTCCAGAGCGCACCCTGCGCACCGACCGGTGGTGGCAGTCACCGCTGATCGTCGACCTTGGCTTCGCGGTCTTTTTGATCTACGCGACGGTGCGGGCGTTCCTGCAGAACAACTACTACGTCCCCCAGTACCACTACCTGACGCCGTTCTACTCGCCGTGCATCAGCAAGGGTTGCGTCCCTGAGGCCAGTCACTTCTGGCCGCAGATCCTGCCCGACGTGTGGTGGTTGCCCTACGCGGCGATGACACTGCCGTTCCTACTGCTGTTCCGGCTGACCTGCTACTACTACCGCGGCGCCTACTACCGGTCGGTGTGGCAGGCACCCACCGCATGCGCAGTGGCCGAGCCCCACGCGAAATACACTGGTGAGACACGGTTTCCGTTGATCCTGCAGAACTCGCATCGCTATTTCTTCTACATCGCGGCGCTCATCTCGGTGATCAACACCTACGACGCGATCATCGCCTTCCAGTCACCATCGGGCTTTGGCTTCGGCCTGGGCAACGTCATCCTCGTCATCAACGTCGTCCTATTGTGGACGTACACGCTGTCGTGCCACTCCTGCCGCCACGTCGTCGGCGGGCGCCTCAAGAATTTCTCCAAACACCCTGTGCGCTACTGGTTCTGGACCCAGGTGAGCGCGTTGAACACCAGGCACAAGACATACGCATGGATCACCCTTGGGACGCTGATACTCACCGATCTCTACATCGCTCTGGTGGCCAGCGGCACCATTTCCGATCTCAGATTCATTGGCTGACAGACTTTTCCGAGAGCAACAGTAGTGAGGTTTATTTATGGCTGACATCGAACGGCACGAATACGACGTGGTCGTGATCGGTGCCGGCGGCGCGGGTTTACGTGCTGTCATCGAGGCACGCGAACGCGGTTTGAAGGTCGCCGTGGTCTGTAAGTCGTTGTTCGGCAAGGCACACACCGTGATGGCCGAGGGCGGCTGCGCGGCGGCGATGGGCAATGCCAACCCGAAGGACAACTGGCAGGTCCACTTCAAAGACACCATGCGCGGCGGGAAGTTTCTGAACAACTGGCGGATGGCCGAACTGCACGCCAAGGAGGCTCCCGACCGCGTCTGGGAGCTGGAAACCTACGGGGCACTGTTCGACCGCACCAAGGACGGCCGCATCAGCCAGCGCAACTTCGGTGGACACACCTACCCGCGCCTGGCCCACGTCGGCGACCGCACCGGGCTGGAGATCATCCGCACCCTGCAGCAGAAGATCGTCTCGCTGCAGCAGGAGGACAAGGCCGAGTTCGGCGACTACGAGGCCCGCATCAAGGTTTTCCACGAGTGCACCATCACCGACCTGATCAAGGATGGGGATCGGATCGCGGGAGCCTTCGGCTACTGGCGCGAGAGCGGGCGCTTCATCCTGTTCGAGACGCCTGCCGTGGTGATGGCCACCGGCGGAATCGGCAAGTCCTACAAGGTGACTTCGAACTCATGGGAGTACACCGGCGACGGGCATGCGCTTGCGCTGCGCGCAGGCGCGACGCTGATCAACATGGAGTTCGTCCAGTTCCACCCGACGGGCATGGTGTGGCCGCCCAGCGTGAAGGGCATCCTCGTCACCGAGGGTGTACGCGGCGACGGCGGAGTGCTGAAGAACTCCGAAGGCACCCGGTTCATGTTCGATTACATCCCGCCGGTGTTCAAAGGTCAGTACGCGGAGAGCATCGAAGAGGCCGACCAGTGGCTCAAGGACAACGACTCCGCGCGCCGCACCCCCGACCTGCTGCCCCGCGACGAGGTGGCCCGCGCCATCAACTCCGAGGTGAAGGCCGGGCGTAACTCGCCGCACGGTGGCGTGTTCCTCGACATCGCGTCGCGGCTGCCCGCCGAGGAGATCAAGCGCAGGCTGCCGTCGATGTACCACCAGTTCATGGAGCTGGCCGAGGTCGACATCACCAAGGAGCCGATGGAAGTCGGGCCGACCTGCCACTACGTGATGGGCGGCATCGAGGTCGACCCCGACACCGGCGCCGCCAAGACGCCCGGGCTGTTCGCCGCCGGCGAGTGCTCCGGCGGCATGCACGGCAGCAACCGGCTGGGCGGCAACTCGCTGTCCGACCTGCTGGTCTTCGGCCGCCGCGCCGGGCTCGGCGCTTCCGATTACGTGCGGGCGCTGCCGGAGCGGCCCAAGGTCTCCGACGAGGCCCTCGCGGACGCGTCCAAGCTGGCGTTGGCGCCGTTCGACGGCCCGACCAACGGCGATCGCGCCGAGAACCCCTACACGCTGCAACTCGACCTTCAAGACACGATGAACAACCTGGTCGGCATCATCCGCAAGGCCGACGAGGTGACCGAGGCGCTGGACAGGCTGCAGGAGTTGCGCGAGCGCTACAAGAAGGTCCAGGTTGAAGGCCATCGGCAGTTCAACCCGGGTTGGCATCTGGCCATCGACCTGCGCAACATGCTGCTGGTCAGCGAGTGCATCGCGAAGGCCGCGCTGGAGCGCACCGAGAGCCGCGGCGGCCACACCCGCGACGACTACCCGTCGATGGACGCGTCGTGGCGCAAGACGCTTCTGGTGTGCCGCGCCGAGGGCGACACCGTGGTGCCCGACATCAGCATCACCCATGAGGACCAGGTGCCGATGCGCGATGACCTCCTCGAGCTCGTCGACATCGAGGAACTCGAGAAGTACTTCACCCCAGACGAACTCGTCAACCACCCGGCAAGGAGAAGCTGATGGCCTATCAAGCGAAGCTGCGGGTGTGGCGTGGTGACGACGACGGCGGCGCGCTGCAGGACTTCTCCGTGGACGTCAACGAGGGCGAGGTGGTGCTCGACATCATCCATCGCCTGCAGCAGACGCAGGCCGGCGACCTGGCGGTCCGGTGGAACTGCAAGGCAGGCAAGTGCGGTTCCTGCTCGGCCGAGATCAACGGCAGGCCGAAGTTGATGTGCATGACCCGGATGTCCACGTTCGATCCGGCCGACACCATCACGATCACGCCGTTGCGGACGTTCCCCGTCATTCGCGACCTGGTCACCGATGTGTCGTTCAACTATGAAAAGGCCAGGGAGATACCGTCATTCGCGCCGCCGAAGGATCTGCAGCCGGGCGAGTACCGGATGATGCAGGAGGACGTGAACCGGTCACAGGAGTTCCGCAAGTGCATCGAGTGCTTCCTGTGCCAGAACACCTGCCACGTCGTGCGTGACCACGAAGAGAACAAGCAGGCCTTCGCGGGTCCGCGGTATCTGATGCGCCAGACCGAACTCGACATGCATCCGCTCGACACGCACGACCGTCGTGCGGTGCAGGCGCAGGAAGAAAATGGCCTTGGCTTCTGCAACATCACCAAGTGCTGCACCGAGGTCTGCCCCGAGCACATCAAGATCACGGACAATGCGCTGATCCCGCTCAAGGAGCGGGCGGCCGATCGCAAGTACGACCCGATCGTGTGGCTCGGCGACAAGCTGTTCCGACGGAGCTGAGCGCGGGTACTCTCGCAGAAAAGCGGCCAATCAACGACGAAAGGCAGCGCAATGCCCCTGCGAGAGCCCAGAAGCATCAATGACATTCGTACCGCGATTCGTGAGCTGAGCACACGCGCGGAGCTGGCCCGCAAAGAAGGCAGGCCGGCTGACGCTGAAGAACTCGAACAGCGCGTCCAGGGCTATCGCGAGGAGCTTGCCGACCGTCCCTGAACCGGCACCGTTAGGCGCCGAGCCGACGAAATGTGCTGCGGTGAAACACAATCGGCGGCACGTCGGCATGCACGGTGATATCGCTGACCCGCAGAATCACTATGGTGTGATCGCCGGCAGGGACCAGCTGCTCGATCGCGCTTTCCAGCCACACACTCGTACCCGAGATGAATACCGCACCCGACTCCCGCGACACGGTCTCCAGGCCCGCGAACCGGTCGCCTGTCTTGGCTGCCAGCGTGCGGGCGGCGGCGTCGTGGGCCTCGCCGAGCACGCTGATGCCCAGTGCGGGCAGGCCCTTCAGCTTCGGCCACGTCTCGGAGGTGTTCTGTACGCAAAACGACACCAGCGGCGGGTCGAGTGACACCGGGACAAACGTGCTTGCCGCCAGCCCGATCCTGGTGCCGTCTACCTCCGCGGCTATCGCGATGACGCCGGAGGGGAAATGTCCGAACGCTTCCCGCAGCGTGGTCGGGGTGAGATCGGTATCGCTCATCGACTCCATCTTCACACGCGGCCGGTAGCGGTGACCATCGTCGCGCTCACGGTAGCCTGTGGCCCGATATGTGGATAACGCTCCTGGCGATGGCCATTGCGGTCAGCCTGGAGCCGTTCCGGATCGGCATGACCGTCCTGATGATCAACCGGCCGCGACCGGGTCTACAACTACTGGCCTTCCTGACCGGCGGATTCGCGATGGGCCTCGCGGTGGGCGTGATCGTGCTGTTCGTTTTTCGGCCAGCCTTGGGGTCAGCCCATTTCACGCTGCCACGGGTCCAGATCGTCGTCGGCGTGGTGCTGTTGCTCAACGCCGCCGTGGTTGCCACCCGCGTGGGTTTTGCATCAGAGCGATTTGAACCGCTCGCGACACGCATCCAGCAACTACTCAACGGCCGGTCGCTGTGGACGGCGGGCGTCGCGGGCCTCGGCATCGCGCTGCCGTCCGTCGACTACCTCGCCGTGCTGGCGCTCATCGTCGCCTCGGGTGCGGCGGCCTCGGTTCAGTTCGGCGCCCTACTGCTGTTCAACGTGGTGGCGTTCGGGTTCGTCGAGATCCCTCTCGTGTGCTTCTTGCTGGCCCCTGACCGCACCCGCGCAATGCTGTCGGCAGTGCAGGACTGGCTGCGATCGCGGCGGCGGCGCGCGGTCGCGATGCTGCTGACCGCGGTCGGATGCGTGCTGCTCGTCGCAGGGTTGGCCGGGCTCTAGCCGCCCGGATGATTCAGCACGTACTGCATGCCGGCGAGGAGTTGTGAGACAGGATCGGCACCCCCGCCGAAGGCCGCCTGTGTCGCCGGTGCGGTCGCCGCCGCCGGGTCGTAGCCGCGCACCGGATCCACCGTGATCGGAGCGGTCAGCGGATTGTCGTTTCGCGAATATCCCGCATCCACCATCGGTTTCAGTACCCCGTCGAGCTGATTCAGCGTGCCTTCATCCACCCCGAGGTACTTGAACGGCAACACCAGCGGAAGGTGCTGTTCGGGGATCAGGTACGTCGTCGTCTTGGCGCCCCTGGAGTTGACGGTCGTCCTGATGTTCTCCGGCGGCACGTTGCTCGGGTTGGTGAACGCCACTGCGGTGTGACCGGTCGCGAGCCCCACGACCGCGTTCAACACCGACATCCAGTTGTCCGACCTGTCGGGCCAGTCGGCGATGCTGTCGTACGCAGAGACGAATTGGTATGTGTCGTACTGGCTTTCCACCGGTGCCGGCATGCGGAAGTCGAGGGAAGGTACGACGCTGCCGACGGGAAACATCTGCGTCAGGAAACTCTCGCCGAAGGCGTGCTTGGCAAGCGGATCGCCATACGTCGCGAAGCTCAAGGTGTTCGGCGGCGGCGCGGTCGGATCGTTCGCGAGCTTCGCCTGCACGGCGTCGAGCACCATCGCACCCTCGGACAAGCCGATCGTGGTGCCGGGACCGCCGTTGCGGATCGCCGTTTCGAGGTTGCCCTCACCCTCGTCGACCGACTCGCCGATGCTGGGACCGTCGATGCCAAGACCCGGGAAGCCGACATCAAGCTGGCCTATCCCAGGAAACAACCTCTCGAGAGTGTGGCCCTGAACCTGACCCGCGGGATAGCCGACGATCTGTCGATCCAATCCCGGGAACCAGTCAGCACCCGTGCGCTTGATGTACTCGTCGTATGGAATGCCGAGCACGTGCGCACCGCCCAGCGCGTACCCGCGGCCCGGGGTCCCCAACGGCGGTGGCCCGTTGTCCGGCGCCCCGTGGTCAGGCGTCCACCCGGCCAGTGAATCATCGGCTGCGGCAGTCCCGACACCGAAAAAGCCTGTGGCGCCTACGGTTACCAGCGCACTGACCGATGCAACCAGTCTCCGCATTCCCACTCTCCAGACCTTACTCCGCCTACCGGCCCGCTTTAGGCGTCCAACCGAACGAACTGGTCCCGCCGGTACTGCTCGGCGCAGGCGGCGCGCCGGACCTTGCCGCTCGTCGTGGTGGGGATCGAGCCGGGAGGCACCAGAACCAGATCACCGACATTCAGGCCGTGCGCGTTGGATATCGCGGAGGTGACATCGCTTTTGACCTCACTGAGCCAGCGCGTCGCCTCTGTCTCTGCCGCGGAATCTCCACGCTTCTTGACTTCGACGACGGTCACCAACTTCTCCGTGCTGTTCACCGGAACCGAAATCGCCGCGACCCGACCGCGGGTGATCTCTTGGACCGTCGCCTCGATGTCCTCGGGGAAATGATTGCGGCCGCGAATGATCAACATGTCCTTGATGCGGCCGACGATGAACAACCCGCCATCTGACATGAAGCCCAAATCGCCCGTTCGTAGCCAGGGCCCGTCAGCCGTGCCAGGCGAAGGGGCACCCAGCGTTGCGCCGAAGCACTGCTGCTCCTCCGGCGATCTGCTCCAGTAGCCGTCGGCGACATTGTCGCCATGCACCCAGATCTCCCCGACGACGTTCTGCGGGCATTCCAGGCTTGTGTCGACGTCGACGATCCGCACCGCCGGTGACGGCGGCAGTTCGTATCGCACCAGGGCTGAGCCTGTCCCTGGCGGACACCGCACAGCGCTGCCCGCGGACAATTCGTCCGCATCGAAATGGGCCGCCCCCGACGAATCACTCCAGGTGCCACTCGCCACGAAGACGGTCGCCTCCGCCAGTCCGTACGAAGGACGCAGCATGTGGTCGCGAAAATTGAAGTGCGCAAACCGATCTGAGAAACGTTCCAGGGTGGACGGTTCGACCCGTTCGGCGCCGTTGATGATGGCGTGCACCCCGCCGAGGTCGAGCCCGGCGAGATCACTGTCGGCCGTTTGTCGAGCTGCCAGGTCGAAGGCGAAGTTGGGCGCGGCCGAAAACGCACGAGAATTCTGCGCCAGTGCTCGCAGCCATCTGGCCGGCCTTTCCACGAACGCAGTCGGACTCGTCAAGACGGCGGGATGTCCGCTCAGGATCGGCCCGCAGATGCCCATCATCAAGCCCATGTCGTGGTAGAAGGGCAACCACGACACGAACGTGGCATCGGTGGCGGTTTTGGCGTGTGCACCCCCGAAATAAGAGCGCATCAGCTGCTCGAAATTCGTCTGCAGGTTGTGGTGCGAGATCATCACGCCGGTCGGCAGCCTGGTCGAACCCGAGCTGTACTGCAGATACGCGGTGTTGGGGAAATCGGCCGTCGAAAAGGCGGCCCCGCCCTCGGCGTCCAAATTGATCGAATCGATTTCGACGACCTTCGGAACAACATCGACGGGTGCTCGATCGATATAGCCGGCGACGTCGTCGGCAACCGCAGACGTGGTGAGGACAACCGTAGGCGCGGCGTCACCCAGCACCGCACTCAGCCGATCCTGACCCGAGCCGCGATGGGGCAGCGGCAGCGGCACCGCGATGAGGCCCGCCTGCATGGCTCCCAGGAATGCCACGACGTAATCCAGACTTTGCGGAGCCAGGATCACCACCCGGTCTCCTGCCGCCGCGTTAAGGCTTAGCTCAACCGCCACGTTCAAGGTTCGGCGGGATAATTGCGACCACGTGAGAGTCTCGGAAACACCCGCCGGGACACTGGCGTAGTCGGTGAAGGTGAACGCTGCGTCGCCGGGCCGCAGGGCGGCACGGCCGTGCAGCATCGAGAGAATCGTTGCTTGGGGCGTAGGTGTCACGTCACATCCGTACTAACTCGCTCAATCCGTCGGCTCGGCGCCATTCTCGGCTGGCACCTCGAAAGTCGCTGTACGACTTGTAATTAACGACATCGTAAGTCAGGGCGAAGAGGTTTTTCATTCCTTTACATGACCCATCGACTTTCCCTTGAAGTTTCACACACATCGCTTCTGCGCGCCGACCCCGCCGTTGCTAGGCGCGTCGTACCGGTTGCTGCCTGCTCAGTCGTGAGGGCCACCAGTTTGCCCGCCCCACCAATGTCGCCATGGCGGGCACTGTGACGGTCCGTACCAGGAAGGTGTCCAACAGGACGCCGACACCGATCAAAAACCCGCCCTGGACCACGGTGGTGATGCTGGAAAACAGCAGACCGGACATCGAGGCGGCAAAGATCAACCCAGCCGCAGTGATCACCCCGCCGGTCGACGTCAGGGTGCGCATCACGCCGTAGCGCATGCCGTGCGGAGACTCGTCGCGCATTCGCGAGACGAACAGCAGGTTGTAGTCGGCGCCCACCGCGACCAGCACCACGAAGGCCAGTGGGGGCACGCTCCAGTGCAATTGCTGGCCGAGCAGGTACTGAAAGGTCAAGACGCTGATACCGAGTGCGGCAAAGTACGAGATGACCACGGAGCCAACCAGATACAGCGGCGCGACGATCGCGCGCAGCAGCACCATCAGGATGAGCAGCACGACGATCAACGTCACGACGATGATGAACCGGATGTCGTGCTCGTAATAGTCGCGGGTATCCCGCAGCGAGGCGGGAAATCCGCCCATCGTTATCTTGGCGTCGGCCAATTGGGTGTTCGGTTGTGCGCTTCGAGCGGCGTCGGTGATCGCATTCACCTGATCCATCGCTTCGGCACTGAACGGGTTCAGCGTGGTTTGCACCAGATACCGGGCCGTGTGGCCGTCGGCCGAGATATAAATCCTCGCGGCCTTCTTGAAGTCGTCGAGTTGAAGAACCTGGGCGGGAAGATTGAAGCCCGCCATCGACGGATCCGCCGCGTCGTTTCGCATCGCCAACAAGAACGCGGCCGCCTCGTCGAGTCCGTCGCCCATCAGCTTGACCTGGCCGACGAGTTGGTCCACTCCGCCCGCCACCTGCCGGCTCCCGTCTGCCAACTTGTTCGCGTTCTGCCTGGCCTGGGTCAGGCCCGCCTGCAGCCCACCGGGTTTGTCGAGACCCATGCTGCGTATCGCCGAACTGAACTGCGAGAGCGCATCGTTGAGTTGTTTCACCGTGGCGTTGAGGGTCTGCTTGTCGCCGAACCCCTGCAGTTGCCCGGCCAGGGTGTTGATCTGGTCGAGGCGCCCGTCGTCACGCGCGGCCATCAACTTCTGAAACTGCATGCGGGTATCGCTGCATGAGGGGTTGGCGTCGCAGACGGCGTTGCCGTTCAACGCCATCAACACCGGACCGATCCACCCGAACATGTCCTTGACGCTCGAGAAGTTCATGCCCATCGAATTGCCGAGCGCGTTGACGCTCTGCACGAGCTGTGCGGCCGTGTCGACCTGCTGGACCAGCTTGTTTCCGCCGAATTGGCCTCGCATCGAGTTGAACGCGTCGATCAGCCGCTGCATGCTGGGGGCGATCCGGTTGATTTGAGCGCGCACGTCGCTGAGGCTGGCGGCCAGCGTGCCTGCGCCGTCCTGCAACCGGTTGAGGTCCTTGGAATTGTCGCTGATCACGGCCGAGCCCTGCGCCATCCGATCGCCGACGATGCCCGCCTGATAGGTGGCCCTGAACTCCTGCGGCACTTCTCCGGTGGGTCGGGTGAGGCCGCTGACGAGACCGATGTTCGGCAGTTGGCTGACCCGTTGTGCCATCTGCTCCAGGTCCGCGAGGGCCTGCGGCGTGCGCAGGTCGCGGGGGGACTCGACCAGGACGTATTCGGGTACGGCCTGGCTGATGGGGAAGTGGCGTTCCAGTGCGGCGTACCCGATCGAACTCGACGCCGATGACCCGAGGGCTTTGCGGTCGTCGTAGTTGTAATGCACCAAGGTTGCGCAGCTCGCGAGGATCAGAAGGACGACCAGGCTGCCGACTAGATGGGCCTTCGGCCGCCGCACGATGCGGGCCCCCGACCGTCGCCAGAACCGGCTGGTGAGTTGGCGTCGGGGCTTGACCCAGCCGCGCGGCCCGGCGAGGACCAGGATGGCAGGAAGCAATGTGATTGCGGCGAGGTATGCCACGCCCACCCCGATCGCGCACGCCACACCGACCGTCGAGAACACCCCCATCCGGGCAAAGCTGATCCCGAGAAAGGTGATTCCGACGGTGGCCGCAGATGCGGTGATCACCTTGCCGATCGAGATCAACGCCCGCTTCACCGCGCCATCGAGATCTGCGCCCTGGCGTAGATAGTCGTGGTAGCGGCTGATGAGAAAGACCGCGTAGTCGGTTCCCGCGCCGGCGATCATCGCGGAAAGAAATATGACGGACTGGTTCGAGACGCCTATGCCGAACAGATCGGACACCCGGGCCACCACGGCCTGTGCGGTCACCAGAGCCGCGCCGATCGCCGCCAGCGGCAGGAGCATCGTGACCGGGTTGCGGTACACCACCAGCAGTACGAGAAGCACCAGGACGCCGATCGCGATCTCGATCGGGAGGCGATCGTGCTCGCCCGCGACAGTCAGGTCGGCAACCGTGGCCGCGGGTCCGGTCACGTGCACAGCCATGGGGCTGCCAGCGGCGTTTTGTTTGACGACGTCGGCAACCCGGTTGTAGGCCGCATATGCGTGCGGCGTGCCCAACTCGCCCGCGAGCCCGACCGGTAACACCCACGTCGTCTTGTCCTTGCTCGTCAGGAACGGGCGCAGTTGCGGGGTGGTGAAGAAGTCCTGAACCATCACGACATCTGTGACGTCGTCGCGTAGCGCGTCGACCACCTTGCGGTAGGTGGCCTCGTCGGCGGGCTTGAGCCCGGATTCGTTGATGAACGCAACGATTAAGAGGTTCTCCGAACCCGACTCATGAAACGCGTCTGCCATCTGCCGAGCGGCGACACTCGACGGGGCGTCGTTGGGCAGGATGGCGAGCGGATGCCGCTGGGCCATCTCGTTCAGGCTCGGGGACGTCAGCGGCAGGGCGATCGCAATCGCGATCCAGACCCCGACCACCGCCCAGGGCCACCGCACCACAAGATCCGCTAGCCGTCGCATATCGCCCTCACTTCGCCCCGAACTCGCCCAAGCTATGCGACGCGTCCCCACTGCCCGCTGTCAGCCACCCGGATGGCCACCGACTTCATCGCCTCCATGTAGCGGGTGACGGATTTCCTGGCGACGGGGTTGTCGGGATGCATGATCGCCATCACGGTCCCCTCCCCGTACCGGAAGATGTAGATCGTCAATTGATACGAGAACCGGCCGTCAGGATAGATACCGACGTTGTCGGCAAGGCCCATGTCGGCGGCCGCGAGAATGGCATTCAGCGGCGCCGCGCCACCGTGGAAGAAGTTCGACACCGGGAAGTTCGGTCGTGGCCAGTCCAACCACGGCGCCAACTCCAACACTCGGTAATACGGCACTCGCGACATGTCCAAGCCTGAATCGAAAGACGCCTGCGCCGCCCACGCGGCATCGGCGAACGAGGTCGCGGCGATCGGGACGGTGATCGGGATCAAACCGGTGAACCAACCCTGCGTCATGAAATTGTCGCCGCCGGTGCGGCAATCCCGCGGTGTCAGGCCGTAATACGTGAGAGCACCGGTGAACTCGTGCTCCACCAGGCCGAGGCAGGCGAACAGACCGCCGACGAAGCGTGCGCCGGCCGCCGTGCAGGCCGATTCGAATCGCTCCGTCTGTTCCGGGCTCATCAGGACCAGCGAGGTCATGTCGCTGCTCGTCGACTCATTCGGGTTGCCCAGCGGAAGAGGGAACTCCGGAAAGCCGTCGCGGTTGTTTTCTGCGAAGTCGATCCATGCGCGTACGCCTGGCGAATCCACTGTCAACGCTGACGTGTACTCGCGTTCGCGGATACAGAAATCGCTGAAGCTACCGGCGTCTGGAAGAGCGAGGGCCTGACCGCCCTCACTCAGCGCCGAATACATTCCGTTGGCCTCCATCATCGTGGTGCCGATCAACGTCGCGTCGCCGTGCACGTGATCCATGGCGGCAAAGAACGTGAAGTGGCTCTCCTGCTGGACGATCCCGAACGTGAAGCAGCCCCATTCCAACGGACTCGGTATGTCCACCACATGAGCATGAATTTCGTCGACCGTCAGGTAGCCCTGGTCGATCGGCACGAATTCGATGTCAGCCGGATCTTCGATGGCATGCCGGACGAACTCACCGTCGCTGGTCTGTTCGAACCAGCTGCGGAACGTGTCGTGCCGACGCAGATACTCGTTGACGGCCTGGTCCATGGCAGAAACGTCACACTGGCCGGCCATCTCGCAGCTGGCGATGATTTGCCGCGAGAAGTTCAACCCTGCGGTAGTCCGATTGCAGTAGTTACGAAGATGTTGCGTCTGCATGTAACTGATCGGCACCGAACTGACCGGTGCCCGTCGCGCCGTTTCGGCGGCCGCGGCAGTCGGATGCCAGGACGTGACCAAGCCGGGCTGCAGTGACCATTCACCAAGCGCGCCAACGGTGATCTTTCCAATCCGCAAAACTTCGTCCTCCCCGATCAACCGGCTCCGGATCCACCACCACTCGTGGCTGGACCAACATACCTTCGGTTCGCGGACGGCAGCCCGCACCCGAATCCGAACCCGGCCAGCAACGTCACGCATGCCACCGTCGCACGTGCAATAGTGTCGTCGAGGTTCAATCTACGGTCGCGTCGAATCTCCGGCAGGGTCATTCTGGCCCGCCGATGTAAGGAGGACAACGGCATGGGATTCCCCGAACACTCGTTCGAGCCGGCCCCACGCTTCGCAATTGTCGGTTATGCAGCGCGTTTCCCGGGTGCCAAGGATGCGGATGAGTTTTGGGACGTGCTGCGCGAGGGTCGGGACGCGATATCGGAGGTACCCGAAGACCGCTGGGACGTCGACGAATTCTTCGACCCCGAACCCGGTGCGGCCGGCAAGGTCGTCACCCGCCGCGCGGGCTTCGTCGACGATGTGACGGGCTTTGACGCGCCGTTCTTCGGTATGTCGACGCGCGAGGTCAGGTTGATGGACCCGCAGCATCGGCTTTTGCTGGAGACCGCGTGGCGCGCCGTGGAGCACGCAGGTATCGCGCCGACGGCTCTCGCGAATACCAACGCCGGTGTGTTCGTCGGGTTGGCGACCCACGACTACTTCGGAATGGCGTCCGACGAGATGGCTTACTCCGACATCGAGGCCCATTTGGCCATCGGGACATCGAACGCCGCCGCAGCGGGTCGGATCAGTTTTCGGTTGGGGCTGCAGGGACCCGCGATCGCCGTCGACACGGCGTGCAGTTCGTCGCTGGTGGCAATCCATCAGGCGTGCCAGGCGTTGCGCTTCGGCGAATGTGACCTCGCGCTGGCCGGCGGTGCGAACGTACTGCTGACCCCGGCCACCATGATCACGTTCTCCAGCGCACACATGCTCGCGCCCGACGGCCGGTGCAAGACGTTCGACGCGGCCGCGGACGGCTATGTACGCGGCGAGGGTTGCGGCGTCATCGTCGTCAAGCGCCTCGAGGATGCGATCCGCGACGGTGACCGGATCCGGGCTGTGATCCGCGGCAGCGCGGTCAACCAGGACGGTGCGTCGGGTGGCTTGACGGTGCCGAACGGTGTTGCCCAGCAACGGGTTATCGCCGATGCGCTGAAGCATGCGGGGCTGCAACCCAGCGACGTCGGCTACCTGGAAGCACACGGCACCGGAACATCACTGGGCGACCCGATCGAGGTCCAGGCCGCAGGTGCAGTGCTCGGCGCTGGACGCGAAACCGGCCGGCCGCTGTTGATCGGCTCGGCGAAGACGAATATCGGTCATTTGGAAGCGGCCGCGGGGATTGCGGGCGTCATCAAGGTCATCCTGTCGCTCGAGCACGAGACTCTGCCGAAGCACCTCAACTTCGAGAACCCGTCGCCGCACATTCCCTGGGACCGGCTTCCGGTCGAGGTGGTGAAGCAGACCATCCCCTGGGAGCGCCGTGATCGTCCCCGTGTCGCAGGGGTGAGCTCGTTCGGGTTCGCCGGAACAAACGCTCACGTCATCCTCGAGGAAGCTCCCGCTGTGGCACCGACTCCGGTTGAGCAGACCGGCGACGGACGGTTCAGCATTCTTCCCCTCTCGGCCAAGACCCCCACCGCACTGGTAGAGGTCGCCGGCCAATACCGCGACTGGTTGAGCGCGCACCCGGAGGCTCCCCTGGCGGACGTGTGTTTCACCGCGGGGGCCGGTCGCGCCCACCTGGAGCACCGTGCCGCGTTGGTGGTCAATTCGAGGGAATCCGCCATCGAGCTACTCGGCGCGCTCGCCGACGATCGCCCGGCACCAGGCCTGGTTCGCGGAGAGTCCCACGACGCACCGAAGACGGCGTGGCTGTTCACCGGTCAGGGCAGTCAGTACCCCGGCATGGCCCGGAAGCTGTTCGACACCGAGCCCGTGTTCGCCGAAACGTTGAAACGTTGCGCGGCAGCGATCGCTGATGTGCTCGAAAAGCCGTTGCTGGACGTTATTTTCGACGTAGACAGCCCTGACAGCGCAGAGACGCTGCGGCAGACCGCCTACGCGCAGCCGGCCTTGTTCGCGGTGGAGATGGGTTTGGCCCGCCTGTGGCAGTCGTGGGGTTTCGAGCCAGACGTGGTGCTGGGTCATAGCGTCGGTCAGTATTCGGCTGCCTGCGTCGCGGGCGTGTTGACTCTCGAGGACGGCGCGCTGCTGATGGCCGAACGGGGCCGCTTGTTCGGCAGTGTGCCCGCGGGTGGTCGGATGGTCGCGGCGTTCACCGCTGCGGAGCGTGCGGAGAAACTGGCCGACGAGTTCCCGAGTCTGTCGGTCGCCGCCTACAACGGCGCCAACACCGTATTGTCCGGGCCCGCACAGGATCTCGAGACGGCGGTGGCGGTACTGTCCGCCGAGGGTGTCCGATGTGACTGGCTGGAGACCAGCCACGCGTTCCACTCGGCACTTCTGGATCCCATCCTCGATGAATTCGAGTCGTACGCCGATCGATTCAGTTTCCGTACGCCACAACGAGTTCTGATCGACAACCGCACCGGCGCCGCGCTCGGCTGGAGTGTGAAACTCGACGGGGCCTACTGGCGTCGCCACGCTCGCCAACCGGTGGAATTCGCCAAGAGCGTGCGCACCCTCGCCGAGCTGAATTGCAAGCTGTTGGTCGAGATCGGCCCGCGACCGGTACTCACCGCCGCAGCCCTTGGGGCATGGCCTGATACGACGACCGCACCGCGGGTGATCACGTCTCTGCGCCCCACCACCGCCGACCAACGGCAGATCCTCGAGGCCGTTGCCGACGCGTATGTCCTTGGCCACCTGCCCGATTTCGCTACCTTGCGGCAGGCACACGCGCGCAAGATCGACCTGCCGACCTACCCGTTCGAGCACCGCGAGTACTGGTTTCGCGACAATCTGCAGCGCGCCGAGCAAGAACCGCCCCTTCCCGCGAGTAGCGACGCCCTTCGCCTGCTCGAGGACGGCCGGATCGAAGAACTCGCCACGCTGCTCGACGGTGCAAGCGGTGACTCTCAGACGTTGAATGTGCTGAGCAAGCTTGCCGCGCAACACAATCAACAACGGACGACCCAATCGATCGCGGACGACCGCTACGAGTTCCGCTGGGACAAGTCGCCTACGCCGATAGCCGGCGCGCAAGCCGACGAGAAATGCACATGGATCCTCATCGGTGAGAAGAGCGATGCAGTCCGACCTCTCGTTGATGTGCTCACAGCCCGCGGACACACGCACCGGATCCTCGCACTGCCGGCGTCAGACCCGGACGAGGAGAAGCTTGCAGACGCGTTGCGCGCTGCGGCAGTGGACGATTCGACACTGACTATCGTGCATGTCGCGGCGCTCGACGTCGTGACCGCGCCGTCGATGCGGTCCCTGCTGCGCATGCAACACCGGATCTTGGGCGGAACTCGACGACTCCTGCGCGCCGCCGCCGCCGCCGAGTTGGCGGTCCCCATCTGGATGGTGACACGTGGTGCACAGCGGGCCACCGACGCGGACACTGTGGCACCGGATCAGAGTTGCCTATGGGGCTTCGGACGCGCCGCGTCGCTGGAGCTTCCGCATGTCTGGGGTGGGCTGGCCGATTTGTCGGCAGACAGGGAAAACGAAGCCGACGAATGGTCCGGGTTGGTGAACCGGATCACGACGCCGCGCGACTCGACGATCCGAGAAGACCAGATCGCGCTGCGCGGTCAGTCGATCTACGTGCCCCGGCTGGTTCGGCGCGCGGGAACGCCGAGCGATACACCGATGGAATTGCGCTCGGACGCCAGCTATCTCGTGACCGGCGGCCTCGGAGCAATAGGACTGGAGATTGCCGGATACCTGGCTGCGCACGGCGCGCGGCATCTGGTGCTGACCAGCCGAAGCGAACCCAGCGACGCCGCACAACAACGCATCGACGCACTCTGCGAACAGCACGGTTGTGAATTCCGTGTCGTCACTGCGGATGTGGCCGATGCGCACGCCGTTGCACGCCTGTTGACCACCGTAGGAGCCGAGCTACCGCCGCTGGCTGGCATCGTCCACGCTGCAGGCGAGATCGGCACCACTGCGCTGAGCAATCAGGACGACGCCGAACTCGACCGCGTTTTCGCCGGAAAGGTCTGGGGTGCTTGGCATTTGAGCGAAGCAGCCGCCGACCTGAACTTGGACTTCTTCCTCAGCACGTCGTCGATCGCCTCGGTGTGGGGCGGATTCGGCCAGACCGCCTACGGCGCGGCAAACGCATTCCTCGACGGACTCGCTTGGCGCCTGCGCGAGCAGGGCATCCCTGGTGTCAGCATCAACTTCGGTCCATGGTCGGCGGGAATGGCCGATGCGGAGTCTCGTGCACGACTGGATCAGCGTGGGGTCCGGACGTTGTCGCCTGCTGATGCACTGGCGGGCCTGGCCGACGTCGTGGCGGCGGCGAAGGCATCGGGGCCCGCGCAGGGAGTTGTCGCCCGGATCGACTGGACCCGCTTCCTGCCCCTCTATCAGCAGGCAGGCAGGCGGGCACTGCTGACAGAGTTGGAGCGCGAGGTGCCCGCCCAATTCACCGGGGCCGCGCCGTCCGTAACGCCCTCGGGCAAAACCGAGTTCGTCGAGCGACTCACCAATGCGCCAGTGCAGCAACGCAAGAAACTCCTCACGGATTTCCTGCGCGACGCGGTGGCAGAGGTGACGCGTGTCGATGCTTCGGAGATCCGGGAGGACGCCGGGTTCTTCGACCTCGGCATGGATTCGTTGATGGCGGTCGAATTGCGGCGCCGCCTCGAACAAGGAGTGGGCAAGGAGATACCGGTCACCCTGGTGATGGATCACCCTCGGCTGTCCGATGCGTCCGCCTACCTGCTCCACGATGTGCTCGGCCTCGGCGAGCAGGTGTCCGTTCCTGCGCGGGCCTCAGTGGCGACGACACGCACAGACGAACCCATCGCCATCGTCGCGGTGTCGTGCCGTTTCCCCGGCGCGCCCAACCCGGAAGCTTTCTGGGACTTGCTGTCCGGCGGTGTCGATGCGATTCGGGAAGTGCCAGAGGATCGCTTCGACATCGACGAGTTCTACGATGCGGACCCCGAGGCCGCCGGCAAGACCTACACGCGCTTCGGCGGATTCCTCGACGGAGTCGACGGATTCGATCCCGAGTTTTTCGGCATCTCCCCTCGCGAGGCTGTCTGGATCGAGCCGCAGCAGCGGCTGATGCTCGAAACGGCGTGGGAGGGTCTCGAAAGAGCAGGCTACGCGCCATCGACATTGCGCGGCAGCCACACCGGCATCTTCGTCGGGGTAGGCGCCAACGAGTACGCGCATCTGCTGTCCGCCGAGTCGCTCGACAAGATCGCGCCCCACTTCATCACCGGCAATGCCCTCAACGCCATCTCCGGTCGGGTCGCCTTCGCCCTCGGACTCGAAGGACCCGCGGTAGCGGTCGACACCGCATGCAGTTCGGCTTTGGTGGCGGTTCATCAAGCCTGCCAGGCATTGCACTCCGGTGACTGCGACATGGCGCTGGCAGGCGGGGTGAACGTCTTGCTGAGCCCGGTGACCTCCGTCGCCGCCTCACGCGCGAGGATGCTGTCCCCCGTCGGGCGGTGTAAGACCTTCGACGCCACCGCCGACGGCTACGTGCGCGGTGAAGGCTGCGGAATTCTCGTGCTCAAGAGGCTCAGCGACGCGCAGCGCGACGGCGATCGGATCTGCGCTGTCATCTCCAGCAGCGCAGTCAACCAGGACGGCGCTTCCAGCGGCCTGACCGTGCCCAATGGCGGCGCACAGCAACGCCTCATCGGGACCGCGCTGGAGCGTGCTGGTCTGACAGGTGGCGACGTCGACTACCTCGAGGCGCACGGGACGGGTACGCCGCTGGGGGATCCGATCGAGGTGCAGGCCGCCGCGGTCGCCTACGGCGCCTCCCGTGCCGCCGACCGACCGCTGCTGATGGGCTCGGTGAAGACCAACATCGGGCACACCGAATCAGCCTCGGGCGCAGCGGGTCTGATCAAGGTCGTGTTGTCACTGCAGCATGACCTCCTGCCGAAGAGTCTGCATTTCGACACCCCGTCGCCGCACATCCCCTGGGACTCACTGCCGGTGCGGGTCGTCAACGAGGCGACGCCGTGGCCTGCGGGCGGTAGGCCGCGCCGCGCGGGCGTGAGTTCCTTCGGGTTCACCGGCACCAACGCACATGTGCTGATCGAGGAGGCCCCGCCGCAATCGACGGTCACCGCCCAACCGGAGACGCAAGAGCATGCGGTCAATGTGCTTGCGCTGTCCGCGCGGTCACCGGAAGCCCTGGTGGAGTTGGCGCAGCGCTACGAGGAATGGTTGGCCGCCCACGCGGATGCCGACCTTGCGGACGTGTGCCTGACCGCTGGAATGGGCCGTTCGCATTTCGAACATCGCGCCGCTCTGGTCGTGGATTCGATCGAGGAGGCCCGGGCTGGCCTGGCCGACCTGGCTGAGAATCGCCTGCGACCCGGTGTCGTCCGCGGTGAGCACACGAATCCCCCGACTACGGCGTGGTTGTTCACCGGGCAGGGCAGCCAGTATCCGGGGATGGCGCGTGAATTGTTCGCCGCCGAGCCCGTTTTCGCCGAGACGGTGACCCGCTGCGCGGAGGCGGTCGAGGACATCCTGCCCGTTCCGTTGCTCGACGTCATGTTCGCAACCGATAGAGAGACCCGCGGAGAAACTGGAAAGTCTCTGCGGCACACGTCGTTTGCACAACCGGCACTATTCGCCGTCGAGATGGGCTTGGCTCGGCTCTGGCAGTCGCGAGGTATCGAGCCCGACGTGGTACTGGGACACAGCGTGGGCCAATACGCGGCCGCATGTGTGGCTGGAGTGTTCAGTCTCGAAGACGGCGCACGATTGATCGCCGAGCGCGGTCGACTGTTCGGCAGCCTGCCCGAAGGTGGGCGGATGGTGGCGGTGTTCAGCGACGCCAAGCAGGTCGAGGAGATCGCCGCCGAGTTCCCGCGGGTGTCGGTCGGCGCCTACAACGGACCCAACACCGTGCTGTCGGGACCTGGCGAGGATCTGGAGAAGGTCGTCATCCGGTTCGAGGAGGAGGCGATTCGCTGCACGTGGCTGGAGACCAGCCACGCCTTCCACTCAGAACTGCTGGATCCCGTTCTCGACGAATTCGAGTCGTACGCAGCACAGTTCGAATTCGCCGTCCCGACGCTACCGTTGGTCTGTAACCGCACCGGCGCCGTGCTCACCACACAAACGCCGATCGACGCGCAGTACTGGCGGCGGCACTCGCGCCAGCCCGTACAGTTCGCCGAAAGCGTGCGGACCGTGGCGGCGCTGGGTTGCTCGGTGTTGATGGAGATCGGTCCGCAGCCGGTGCTGACCGGAGCCGCGGTGCAGAGCTGGCCGGAGCACCTGGCTCCCCCGCGGGCGATCGTCTCGATGCGCAAGGGCGTCAGCGACCGACGGCAGATCGCCGACGCGCTGGCCGCGGCCTACGTCGGCGGCCTACGGCCCGATTTCGCTGCGCTGCAACATCAACCAGGTCGCAGAATCGAACTGCCCACATATCCATTCCAGCGGCGCCGGTTCTGGCCCAAGTCGACCGGCATCGCCATTGAAGGAGGGGTCGGGCCGTCCTCCGGAATCTTGGGCAATGGCAAGGATCTCGCTTCCGGCGACTGCGTCTACACGAGCAGGTTGTCCGTCAAGTCGCAGCCTTGGCTTTCCGACCACGTCATATACGGCACCGTCATCGTGCCAGGAGCGACGTACGCCGCGATGGCGTTGGCCGCCGTCGGTACCCCGGCTCATGCGAAGGATGTCCTCTTCTACGAGCCGATCATCTTGCCCGAGAAGAGTTCCCGCGAGGTGCAGTTGACCCTGCACCCGCTGCAGAACGGCAATGAGTGGACGTTCCAGGTGCACAGTCGCCCCTACGGTGAACGCGGCGCCGAGTGGTCGTTGAACGCCGAAGGCACCGTGGTCAGCGGTATCGCCCCCGGCACTGACGAGACCACACCCGAGAAGGAGCCGGTCGACGAAGCCGTAGACCGTCTGGAACGTATGCGTCCGCAGGAGCTGTTCGACACGTTCGCCGATATGGAACTGGCGTGGGGGCCGACGTGGTCCGGTTCGTTGAAGTCGCTGTGGCTCGGCGAGGGCGAGGCGATCGGCGACATCCTCGTCGGTGACGAACTGGCCGAACAGCTCGGAACCGAGCCGATGCACCCGGTGCTGATGGACCTGTGCACCGGTGTCGCCTTCCCGGCGTTCCCGGCGCTGCTCGCTGCCGAACAGGGCGTTAGCGATCTGTTTCTACCGTTGCGGTATGGGGAGGTGACGCTGCGGGAGAAGATGCCGCGGCGGTTCTACTGCCGCGCGCGGTGGCACGAGAACGCCCTCGACAACGAAACCCAGGTCTTCGACATCGATTACCTCGACCGAAATGGCCGTCATCTGGGCGGGATTCGCGAGTTCACCGTGAAACGCGCGCCGCGCGAGGCGTTGTTGCGCGGCCTCGGCGGCGACGCCACCCGGCTGCTCTACACCCTTGGCTGGCACGAGGTTCCACTGTCGACTGACCAGAACGCGGCGGTGAGCGGCACCTGGCTGATCGCCGGGTTCGGCGAGTTGGCCGCCAAGGTGCCTGGCTGCATTCCGTTCGATCGGAACACCGCCTCGGAGCCGTTGGGACAGGTCCTGTCGCAGGCGCACGAGAGCGGCGCAGGGTTCTCCGGCGTCGTCTGGCGCGCCGGCGCGCCGAACACGGACGAGTCGACCGCCGAGGCCGCGGCACGGCTCGAAGCGGAGATCGCCAACCTGCTCAGCGCCGTACACACCGTGCAGGGTGGCCTGCGACTGCCCGGCGGGCTGTGGATCGTCACGGAGCGGGCCGTGGCCACCGAATCCGGTGAGCCGGTCGACGCGGTGCAGGCGGCGCTCTGGGGATTCGGGCGCACCACGATCAACGAGGAGCCTGCGCTGCGCGCCAAACTCGTCGACTGCGACGGCTCACCCGAGGCAGTTGCGCTGCTGTCCACTCTGCTGGGCCACCCGGTCGACGAACCGGAAATGGCTCTGCGGCAAGGGAAGTTGTTGGCCTCCCGATTATTGCCGTGGGCGCGCAGCGGCAACCTCACCGTGCCGCGCGGCGGCGACTACGCCCTCGCGCCCACCGAACGCGGTGCGATCGACAACCTGCGGCTGACCGAAAGGGATGTCGCGCCGCCGAACGAGGGCTACGTGCAGGTCCGGGTGGAGGCCGCGGGCCTCAACTTCCGCGATGTGCTCAACGTCCTCGGGCTGTACCCGGGTGACCCCGGACCGATCGGCGGCGACTTCGCCGGTGTCGTCACGCAATTGGGCGATGGTGTCACCGGACTCGAGGTGGGCCAGCGCGTCTACGGTTTCATGCAGGGCGCGTTCGCCAGCCGGTTCAACGTGCCGGCCCAGCTGCTGGCGCCGATTCCCGACGGGGTGAGTGCAGTCGAGGCGGCGACGATCCCCGCCGCGGCACTGACAGTCCGCCTCGCGTTCGACTGGGCGCAGCTCAAGCCCGGCGACCGGGTGCTCGTCCACGCGGCCAGCGGCGGTGTCGGGCTGGCGGCGATTCAGATGGCACAGCAGTGCGGCGCCACGGTCTTCGCGACGGCAAGCACCTTCAAGCGCGCGACGCTACGCAAGATGGGTGTGCAGTACGTCTATGATTCGCGCACAACCGATTTCGCCGACCAGATCTTGGCGGATACCGGCGGTGCGGGTGTCGATGTCGTGCTCAACAGCCTGACCAACGAGGGCTTCCTGGAGGCAACCGTTCGGGCCACCGCCCAGAACGGCCGCTTCGCCGAGATCGCCAAGCGTGACATTTGGACGCCGGAGCAGATGGCTGCAGTCCGTCCCGACATCGCCTACGAGATCGTGGCGCTGGACACGGTGACAATCCAGGAGCCCGAACGCATTCGCAGCTTGTTGACCGAGGTGTCGCACGGACTGGCGGAGGGAGTGTGGACGCCACTGCCCGCGGAGATCTACCCGCTGACGGAGGCGAGGACCGCGTTCCGCCGCATGCAGCAGGCTCGGCACATCGGCAAGATCGTGGTGCAGATCCCGAATCCACTGCAACCGCGCGCGGATCGGAGCTATCTGATCACCGGCGGTCTCGGAGCGATCGGTCTGCACACTGCCTCGTATCTGGCTCAACTCGGCGCGGGTGACCTCGTGCTGACCAGCAGGCGTGCGCCCGATGCTGAAGCCCAACAGGCCATCGAGCAGATCACCGAGCGCTACAAGTGCCGCGTGCACGTCTTGTCGGCGGATGTCGGCGACGAATCGGAGGTGGTGGAACTGCTGGCGCGGATCCGCGCGGAGTTGCCGCCGCTCGCAGGCGTGGTCCACCTTGCCGGTGCCCTTGACGATGCACTGCTGTCCCAGCAGAGCGTGGAGCGATTCCGTACGGCGTTGGCGCCCAAGGCATTCGGCGCCATTCATCTGGATCGTCTGACGATGGATGACGAATTGGACTTCTTCATTGTGTCGTCGTCGGTGTCCAGCCTGTTCGGTTCACCCGGGCAGGCGAACTACGCCACCGCCAACGCACTGCTCGACGGCCTCATCGCGCAGCGAAGGGCACAGGGCCTGCCGGCCACCGGCGTCAACTTCGGTCCCTGGGCGCAGGGCGGCATGGCCTCGTCGGAAGCCGCGCGCGCCAATATCGGTGCGCAGGGCCTCATTCCGTTGGAACCCTCGGCGGCGCTCAGTGCCCTCGCAGAGGTCGTCGCCAATGGAACCGGCCAGGCGACCGTCATCAAGGCCAACTGGCAGCGTGCGGCGAAAGTGCTTGGCAGTTCGCGGCCTCCCATCCTCGACCTCGTGTTGCCGAGTGCCGTGGGCGAGGTGACCGGTGACAGCGAGCTGCTTCGCCAACTACAGGAGATACCGGTGCCGCAGCGCGCCGGCTTCGTGACCGAATTCCTCCAACGCGAGGTGCAGACCTTCCTGCGGCTCGCGCAACCGCCCGCCGGCACGAGCCGCTTCCTGGACCTGGGTACGGACTCACTGATGGCGATCGAACTCCGCAATCGGCTACACAGCCAGTTCGGCGGTGCGTTCACGATCAACGCGACCGCGGTGTTCGACTACCCGACCATCGGTGGGCTGGCCGAGTATCTCGTGGGCCAGCTACCCGACGCGGAATCAGCGCCCGCCGAAACGGAGAGCTAGTCGGCCCAGCGCGTCGCTTCGACCTCCGGCGGCAGCGCTGACTGCATCGGCACATCGAGACCGTCGTAGATCGCGGGCTTCTGGTGGGCGAGCCAGTTCAGCGCTCCGAGCAGGCGGTTGGCGGCCGTCGTGTTGCCGCCATCAGCGCGGGTGCCGCCTGGGACGTCGGCGCGGCTGGTGATGGTGAGCTGCGGGTCCCCGTCGATGATGACGCGGTGGTCGCCGACGCCCTCGTCGGGCTGCGGCCAGTGCGGTGCGCACGACGGATGGATGCGGGTGATGTGGTCGATGGCGACGCGCTCGCGCCCCTTCGACTTGCCGATCACCTTGAGCCAGAACGCGCCCTGCGTGCCCTTCTCGAATCGGCCCATCACGGTGTCGACGGACTCTTCGAGCGGCAACCGCTCGACTTCCTCGGTGATCTCGTCGATCTCCATGCCAAGGCCGCGGGCGATGAGCCGGATGTTGCCACCCCAGACCATGGTCGGTACCGACGGCAGCAGCATCATCGGCACCTCATCCATGGAGCCGCCGAACCCGCACGACACCTTGACCGCGTACGGCTGGTTGTAGGTCGAGTAGTCGAAGATCTCCTGGCAGTTGATGGTCTTGATCCGGGTGCACAATCCGGCCGCGATGATGGCCAGCGCGTCATTGCCCCACCCCGGGTCCACGCCGCTGACAAGCAGCGAGGCCCCGCCTTCTTCGGCGGCCGCCGTCAGGCGCTCCACCCATTCGGGCGGCGCGGACCGCGGGTCATAGAGGGAGTACAGGGACGGCGTGACGACGTGCTTGCCCGCCCGCAGGCAGCGGGCGATGTCGTTGACGGCGTCGTCGGGCCGGATGTCGCCGGACGCCATGTAAGCCACCGCGTCGCATGCGGCGAGGGCGGCGTCGACGTCGGTGGTTGCGGAGACACCCGTGTCGGCATCGAGCCGGGCGAAGGCCGCGGCGTCTTTTCCGTCCTTGTCCGGCGAAGACGTGATCACACCCGACAGTTCCAGGCCCGGAAACGCCACCGCGGACCTGATTGCTGTGGACCCCATATTCCCTGTTCCCCACACCACGACTCGAAGCATCCGGACAGCCTATCCACAGCCCGTGATGAAGCTCACACCAGGGCGAACAACCTGATCAGACACGTGTCAACTGCGGTTTTGGACTCCCGGCCAACCACTGGGTTACTTAGCAGGAGGAAATTGCTCCGGGGGGGTTTGAGTTGTAGTTACTGATGGGTATAGTTCGGGCCAGTTACTGGTGGGTAACTTAGAAAAAAGTACCCAACCACAAGTGGCTACTCGACGAGGAGGAAATGTGAGCCACTATAAGAGCAACGTCCGTGACCAGGTATTCAACCTGTTCGAGGTCTTCGGTGTGGACAAGGCGCTCGGTGAGGGCGCATACACCGACCTGGACACCGACACCGCCACGGAGATGCTGGGCGAGATGGCCCGGCTGGCCGAGGGTCCGATCGCAGACTCCTTCGTCGACTCCGACCGCAACCCCCCGGTGTTCGACCCCAAGACTCATGAGGTGAAGCTTCCCGAGCCGTTCAAGAAGTCGATGCGCGCACTGCTCGACGGCGGGTGGGACAAGATCGGCCTGGTCGAGGAACTCGGCGGCATGCCGATGCCCCGCGCACTGCAGTGGGCCCTGATCGAGCATGTGCTGGGCGCCAACCCGGCCGCCTACATGTACGCGATGGGTGCGGGCATGGCCCAGATCCTGTGGAACCTCGGCACCGACGAGCAGAAGAAGTGGGCCGTGCTGGCCGCCGAGCGTGGCTGGACCGCGACCATGGTGCTGACCGAGCCCGACGCGGGCTCCGACGTCGGCGCCGGCCGGACCAAGGCCACCCAGCAGCCCGACGGCACCTGGCACATCGACGGTGTGAAGCGCTTCATCACCTCCGGTGACGCCGACGACATCGGCGAGAACATCATGCACCTGGTGCTGGCCCGCCCCGAAGGTGCCGGACCGGGCACCAAGGGTCTTTCGCTGTTCTTCGTGCCGAAGTTCCACTTCGACCCGGAAACCGGCGAGCCCGGCGAGCGCAACGGCGTCTTCGTCACCAACGTCGAGCACAAGATGGGCCTGAAGGTCTCGGCCACCTGTGAGCTGTCGCTCGGCCAGCACGGCGTTCCCGCCGTCGGCTGGTTGGTCGGCGAGGTGCACGACGGCATCGCCCAGATGTTCGACGTCATCGAGCAGGCTCGAATGATGGTGGGCACCAAGGCCATTGCGACGTTGTCCACCGGTTACCTGAATGCGCTCGAGTACGCCAAGGAGCGCGTGCAGGGCGCCGATCTGACCCAGATGACGGACAAGACCGCGCCGCGCGTGACCATCACGCATCACCCGGACGTGCGCCGCAGCCTGATGACGCAGAAGGCGTACGCCGAGGGTCTGCGCGCGCTGTACCTGTACACCGCGACGTTCCAGGACTCCGCGGTCGCCAAGGCGCTGCACGATGTGGACGCCGAACTGGCCGTGCGGGTCAACGACCTGATGCTCCCGCTCGTCAAGGGTGTTGGCTCCGAGCAGGCGTACGCCAAGCTCACCGAGAGCCTGCAGACCTTCGGTGGCTCCGGCTTCCTGCAGGACTACCCGATCGAGCAGTACATCCGTGACGCCAAGATCGACTCGCTGTATGAGGGCACCACCGCCATCCAGGCGCAGGACTTCTTCTTCCGCAAGATCGTCCGCGACAAGGGACAGGCGCTGGCCTACGTGGCAAGCCAGGTCGAGCAGTTCGTCAAGAACGAGGCGGGCAACGGCCGGCTCAAGGCCGAGCGTGCGCTGCTGGCCACCGCTCTGGAGGACGTGCAGGGCATGGCCGCGACGATGACCGGCTATCTGATGGCGGCGCAGGAGAACCCGGCTGAGCTGTACAAGGTCGGCCTGGCTTCGGTGCGCTTCCTGATGAGCGTCGGCGACCTGGTGATCGGCTGGCTGCTGCAGCAGCAGGCCGCCGTGGCCATCGAGGCGCTCGACGCCGGGGCCAGCGGTGACGATCGCGCCTTCTACGAGGGCAAGATCGCGGTTGCGTCGTTCTTCGCGAAGAACATGCTGCCGGTGCTCACCAGCACCCGTGCCGTGATCGACACGCTCGACAACGAAATCATGGAACTGGACGAGGCGGCTTTCTAAACCCGCTTCGTACGCGACAGGCCCCGGACTCTTCCCGGGGCCTTTTGCGTTGGCGCGTCAGTGGTTCGGGCCGACGACGGTCGCGCCGTTTGCCATCTGGTGGACGAACTGTGGGCAGTAAGCCATCGCAGCGTCGACGACGATGACCAATGCGGTCTGCCGGTCGATGCCACCATTGGCGGCCGCGATGTTGGCGCTGATGTCACTGGGCTCCATGCCGGCACCGAGCGCATCGCACGCGTGGTGGGCGACTTTCATGGCCGAGTCCTGGCTGCCGAAGCCGATGCCTTGCTGCTGCAGCGCACCGAAGAATTGATCGTCGGCAGTCTGCGCGTTCGCGGTTCCCGCGGCAAGCAGGGCCACGCCGATGAGCCCCGCGGCGATGGCGGGTTTGGTGATTCGTGAGCTGAACATGTGTTGGTTTCCTTAACGGTCGATGTTCGCGTTGGAAACACCATTCCCGGCGGCGCTTGATGGATTCTTGGCGAGCAGCCAACCGCGAACATGGGGAGATTTCCCTATTCATCTCGGCCTGACGTGCACGCAGACTTCAGAGCGACGGATCACCAAGAAACCGCCAAGACTGTCTCGGCACGCTTGCGGACAACACAGACGTCTCCTTTGGAAGGACACCGTAATGACCGCAGTTTCGCCGCCTGTCCGGCGGGCCAGCCGTGGCGTGAAGGTCGCGCTCGTCGTCGGCCTGCTCGTCATCGTGGCGATCGCCGCGGCCGTGAGTATCAGGGCCATGGTCACGGCTCGCGCATCCCAAGAGCACACCGTGACGTACTCATCTCAGGTGACGCTGCCGTTCGTACATCTCGAGAAGCCCTACGGCGCTGCGGTCGACGCGGCTGGCAACCTCTACATCGCCGACCATGCCACCCACCAACTCTTGAAGCTCGCGGCGGGAGCCAATGCGCCGACCCTTCTTCCGTCAGAGGGGCTTTCGGACCCGACGGGCGTCGCGGTCGACAGCGCGGGCAGCGTCTACGTCACCGACAACGGCAACGACAAAGTCTGGAAGCTGGAGAAAGGCGCAGACAAACTCATTGCACTGCCCGTCAGTGGTCTCAAGGATCCCGACGGCGTGGCCGTCGACGCCGGGGGCAACATCTACATCGCCGACTACAGCGCCAACCGGGTCCTGAAGCTCGCCCCGGGACAGAGCACCGCAGCAGTGCTGCCGTTCGGCACCTTGCACGGCCCCGTCGCCGTAGCCGTTGACGCTGCGAACAACGTTTACACCGTCGACAACAAAAGTGGTCGGGTGCTGAAACTGACGGCAGGCGCGAACAACCCGACCGTGCTGCCGTTCGGCTCGCTGCACTATCCCACTGCGGTCGCGGTCGACAGCGAGAACAACGTCTATGTGCTGCAGCACAACCCCGACCCGGTGCTGAAGCTGGCACCAGGTGCAACTGCCCCGACTCCGGTGTCGTTCAGCCTGATCAACGAGGGAGCAGGGCTGGCAGTCGACCAGCGCGGCACGATTTTCGTGACGGACCTCGGTGAGCACAAAGTCATGAAGCTCGCGGCCGGGGCGCGTGGTTCCGACGATCTTCCGTTCACCGTCCTGCGCTACGCCAACGGCGTCGCGGTTGATTCCGCCGGCGGTGTTTTCGTCACCGGCGAAGGTGACAACCGGGTGTGGAAACTGGGGGCAGGTGCGGATACGCCTGCGCTGCTGCCGTTCTCCGACAAGACCGATCCTGCCAGCGTCGCGGTGGATCAGGCAGGCAATCTATACGTCACCGACTTCAACCACCATCAGGTCCTGAAGTTGGCTGCTGGGGCAGCCAGCCCTACGCCACTACCGCTGACGGGCGTGCAGTATCCGGCGGGTGTCGCCGCCGACAACGCAGGCAATCTCTACGTCACCGACTGGGGCAGCAACCGCGTGTGGAAGCTGGCCGTCGGAGCCGATGGCCCGATTGCGCTGCCGTTCAATGATTTACACGATCCGCAGGGCATCGCAGTGAACTCGGCAGGCGACGTCTACGTCGTCGACAACGGCAACAACCGGGTGCTGAAGCTCGCCGCGGGATCGACCACCGCCACAGTGCTTCCCTTCTCCGACCTGAACAACCCCGCCGGGGTGACCGTCGACACCGCAGGCGACGTCTACGTCACCGACCGCGGCCACAACCGCGTGCTGAAGCTCGGCGCGGACTCGACCACACCGACCGTGCTGCCGTTCACCGACCTCAACCTCCCGCAAGGCGTGGCTATTGACGCCGCAGGCAGCGTGTACGTGACCGACAACGGCAATGGCCGCATCGTGAAACTCCCGGTGCAGCGATGAACCGAAACCCCTTGACCCCCAACCACATTATCCAAAAAGGAACGAATATGTCGCGACCCCGGATGACCGTCGGCCTCGTCGCCGTGGCGGCAGTGATGCTGGCCGGATGCTCGTCGTCGAATGGTTCGACGACGGCGCCCAGCGTGGCAGTCAGCCCTGTGACGCCGACGTCGACGGCCGCGCCTGCCACGCCTGCCGTGGCACACGGCGCCGAATCCCCGATCGGCAGCGTGCCCTGGCCGAGTGTCGGCCAAGGCTGGATGCTGGCACTCTGGAGTCCGATCACTCCCACGATGCCGGGCGCTTCGCCTGCGCCCAACGAGCCCAGCCGTGAGACGGCCTCCACGACGCTGTACCTCGTTGACCCGCAAGGAAACCGCTACCCAATCACCACGTTCGCCCCGGAGTCGGACCCGCAGGTGGTCGATTGGTCCGGCGATGGCAATCACGCCCTGATCAGGACGGAGAAGTACGAGCCTGGCGCGTCATCCTCGCCGCTCGTCTCGATCGATCTGCACACAGGCACACAGACGCCACTTCCGATCACGGGTCACGTCCGATACACCCGCCCTGACGGCGAAGCCCTGCTCATCGCGACCGACAACGACCGGGACAAGCCGGGAACGTTGAAACGGGTCGACCTTGCCGGCAATGAGCAACAGTCGTATCCGACAGATCACCTCGGCGGCGCGGGCCACTTCAGTGGTGGCTACCTCCAGTCGCTCGACGGGACACAGCTTGTGCTCTCGACCGCGAACCTCAAAAAGGACGGGGTCACAAAGTCCGACAACAGCCTCGTCGTGATGGGCAACGACGGCAAGATCATTCGGACACTGAAATCACCTATGCCGAAGGCGGAATGCTCGCCTCTGCGGTGGTGGAACTCAACCGTGATCCTCGCCCACTGCTCCAACGATGCCGGCGGCCAGCTGTGGAAGGTGCCCGTCGACGGTGGGCCTGCGACCGCGCTGACCGCAGTCAACTCGGGCCAGGGTGACGACCATGGCTTCAGCGGGGACTACGGCGACGGCATGGCTTACGAGCTGCCCAGCGGAACGTTTCTGCAAACCGCGGGCGCTTGCGGCACAGTGCATTTGTCCCGCTTGACTCCTGACATGCACACCACCCAGGTGAAAATCCCCGGCGTTTCCGACAGTATCCAACTCGTCGGCATCACAGGGGACAAGTTGTTGCTCTCCGCCCAGGTCGGCTGCGGAGGTACCACATCGCTGCTGACCTATGATCCTGCCACCAACACCTCCACTGTGCTTCTCGGTCCGCCGATCAACGGCGGCGGCGTCACCGACGCGCAGCTCTATCCGGACCAGAAGTCGTAAGTCACCCTCGTTCAAAAGGAAACCGCCATGACATCAAAGTTGCTTCACCGCAACCTCATTGCAGTATTCGCGGGCGCCGCGGTCATCGCACTGGCACTGCCGGCCACTGCTGCTGGGCAATCAACATGCGACAGCCTCGGCGGTACGGTCGACGCCAACCAGGTCTGCCAGGCGCACAGCACCACGGCCACCTACACCATGGACATGAGCATTCCAGTCGACTATCCCGACCAGCAGGCGGTGTTCGATTACCTGGCACAGGACCGTGCCGACTTCCTGGACTGGCTCGCGAAATTCGGTCCCGACGGCCGCATCCAGCCCTTCATGCACGACGTCACCGCGAAGGAATACCGGTCGGGAACCCCGGACTCCGGCACCCAGAGCCTGGTGCTGACGATCAACGACGACACCGGTTTCAGCCACGAGGACCACCCGGGGACGTCGTATCAGGCCTTCAACTACAACCTCGGTAAGCAGGCACCGATCACCTTCGACACGCTGTTCAAGCCCGGCACCAAACCGTTGGACGTATTGAACCCGATCGTCCAGCGCGAGTTGGGGAAGCACACGTACACGCCTATACAAGGTCTTGACGAAACCACCTACCGGGACTTCGCCATCACCGACGACGCCGTGATCTTCTTCTTCGGAGAAGATCAGGTGGTGGTGGACAACAGCGGGCCACATCGCGTCTCGGTGCCGCGCAGCGAACTCGCGTCGCTGCTGAGTCAGGAGTTGAGATAGGTCACCACCGCGAGCACCCGGCGGTGGTGCGCCTGCGACGGCGGCAGGTCCAGCTTGGTGAAGATCGCCGACACGTGCTTTTCGACAGCACGCTCAGTGATCGAAAGGAGCTGCGCCAGAGCGCTGTTGGAATGCCCTTCGGCCATCAGCTCGAGCACCTCGCGTTCGCGTGGCGTCAGCCTGTCCAGGACGGTCGCCTGCTTGCGGCTGCCGATCAACTGGCGCACGACCTCAGGATCGAGCGCGGTTCCGCCCGAGGCGACGCGGCGCAACGCGTCGTCGAATTCCGCGATGTCGGTGACCCTGTCCTTCAGCAGATAACCGACACCTTCGGGATTGCCCGCCAACAATTCGGTGGCATAACGTGTTTCGACCCACTGCGAGAACACCAGCACGCCGACGTCGGGATGCAAGCGGCGCAGTGCCACCGCCGCGATCAAGCCCTCGTCGGTGAACGTCGGCGGCATCCTGATGTCGACGACCGCGACATCGGGCCTGAAGGCATCGACGGATTCGAGCAATTCGTCCGCGGTGCCGGCCTTGGCCACCACCTCGTGACCGCGCTCGACGAGCAGTTGCACCAGTCCGTCGCGCAGGATCGCGCTGTCCTCGGCGATGACCAGGCGGGTCACTGTTCGGCTCCCGGCGGGACGACTACCGTCACTGCTGTCGGGCCGCCTGCCGGGCTGTCGATCTCCAACCGTCCGTCCAACATCGCCAGCCGGTCGCGCAGGCCCGTCAACCCTGTGCCGTTTCCGACCGCGGCGCCACCGGAACCGTTGTCCCTTACAGTGATTCGTAATTGGGCGGCGTCGCCGTTGATCCGCACCGAGGCGTGGCTGGCACCCGAATGGCGGGATACGTTGGCCAGCAGTTCGGCCACACAGAAGTACGCCATGGTCTCGACGCCGATCGACGGCCGCGCCGCGAGGTCCACCGCCACTTCGACCGGGATGGGGTTGCGCGCCGCCAGCGTCTGCACCGCCTCACCAAGACCGAGATCCAGTGCAGGCGGGCGGATCCCCCGAACCAGATCACGCAACTCCGTCAACGTGTCCTTGGTGTTCGCCAACGCATCCGACACCAGTTCGCGGCCACGCGTCACATCCGACGACGCAAAGTGCTCTTCGGCCCGCGCCAACGCCATCGCGACAGTGATCAGCCGGGCCTGGGTGCCGTCGTGCAGATCTCGCTCGACACGGCGCAGCGTGGCGGCCGAGTCGTCGACCACGTCCGCGCGGGCCCGCTCCAACTGGCCGACCCGTCGCTCCCGTTCGGTCGGCGCAAGCAGCATGCCGGCCAGCCACACGTGGCCGCGGCCGAGTCCCAGCATCAGCCACCCCAGCAGGTACAGCGTGATCAGGCCGCCCGCCGACAACAGCAGGTATGCGGGCAGCGAATCCACGGGCTCACCAAACGAGACGAAGGGTTCGCCCATCACCGCCCACGCGATCGGCGAGATCACCAACGCCAGCGACATCGCGATGCCGACGATCACCAGATAGCCGACCGGGGTCATCAGCACCGCCTGCAGTGCCAGGAATCCGAGGCTGCGCCAGCCGACGGCGTCGGTGAGCGCGGCCGGGATCGTCTGCAATCGACCGGCAGGGCGCCTGAACGCAGGTGGGGCATCGATCTGCACGTCGAGAAGCCGGGCCAGTGACCGGTACAGCTTGTTCCACAGCCGCCCGGTCAGCACGACGCCGGCCAGCAACGGGATGCCGACAAGCGTGACCAACAGCAGCCCGGATCCGAGGCCCGCGAAGAAAATGAACACGACAGCCGCGATGGCGAGCACGCTGACCAGCACGAAGTAGAGATAGGCCCGCCACGCCGGGGCGCGCAGCGGCGTCAGTAGTGTTCGGGTCCAATCCGGTTGGGTCGCAACAGCAGTCATCGTCACGTCATCATCGTGGCCCGCATACCTCACGCGTTCCATGGGGGTGTCCGGCAGATGTCGGGTGGGGCTAGCCACACCGTGCTACAGACAAAAAGGGCGGGTTCGGGAGGACACTTGAGGGCGTCTCATTAGTCTCGCGCGTCCGGCTTTCACCTCTTGCCGGCACTTTGGATTGGTCACTCCCGAACCCGTCGTGCGCTCGATCGTACGCCTGTGATTGCGGTCACACCAGAGGAAAATCGGGCGCTATTCGTCCCTCGTACGCAGCAGCGCGCGAGTGCGTGCGCGCCCCTCAGGAGACGGGTCGAACGTGACGGCAGCGAACTCGTCGACGCCCGATGCGGCGACCTCGTCGAGACGGTCGGACACCGTCTTCTCGTCGCCGATGATCGCGGCGTCCTCCGGCCCGGCGTACCCCTCGCGGTCGAGCATCGCGCGGTACGACGGCAGCTGGCCGTAGATCGCGAACTCTTGCGCGGCTCTGGCCCGCGCCGCGTCGATGTCGTCGGTCACGGCCACCGGCAGCGACGCGGCGACGCGCACCGACGTCTCCGAACGGCCCGCTTCGGCCGCGGCCTCGCGCAACGTCGGGCTGACGTGTTCGGCCAGCGTCTTGGGGCCCGTCATCCACGTGAGCGTGCCGGCTGTGCGCCTGCCCGCCAGCCGCAGCATCTGGGGGCCGAGCGCGGCGATGTAGACGTCGGGCGTCGGGGCACCGGGAATCTGCAGCGATCCGCGTGTGGTCACCGTTTCGCCTTCGGCATCAGCGGGCTGTCCGGCCAGCAGCGGCAGCAGACCGTCGAGGTATTCCCGCATCCGCCGCAGCGGCTTTTCATACGAGATGCCCCACATCTGCTCGGTGACCATCTTGTGGCTCATGCCGACGCCGAGGCTGAACCGGCCGCCCGCGATCGCGTTGAGCGTCAGGGCCCGCTGCGCCAGGGATGTCGGATGCTGAACCTGAATCGGCACCACGCCGGAGCCCACTTCGATGGTGTCGACCTCATGCAGGGCGACGGCCAGGATGGTCAGCAGATCCGGGTCATAGGGCAGCTGGGCCATCCAGACTCTGCGGAATCCTTCGTCGCGCAACTGGGCGAGGCTCTTGATGGTCGCATCGACGGGCGAGCCGCCCGTATCGCTGAGTAATCCGACGAGGCTGAGGCTGATCTGCATGTCCCCATCGAAGCACCCGGGGCGCGAAAATAAGAGCCCCGTGTTGCCGTCGGGTCGGGGGGTCAGACGGCAACACGGAGCTACCAGGACTATCGACTACCCCCGCGAGCCCGTTACACGCCTGCGAAAATTTTTTGGCTCAGGCTTCGAGAATTGCCGCGACACCCTGACCACCTGCTGCACAGATCGAGATCAGGCCGCGGACCGGCTGACCGGTCTCCTTCTTCTTCTCCGCGAGCTGCTTGGCCAGCTGGACCACGATCCGTCCGCCGGTAGCCGCGAACGGGTGGCCGGCCGCCAGCGACGAACCGTTGACGTTGAGCTTCGACCGGTCGATCGAGCCGAGGGCAGCATCCAGGCCGAGCCGCTCCTTGCAGTACTCCTCGGACTCCCAGGCCTGCAGGTGCGCGAGCACCACCGACGCGAACGCCTCGTGGATTTCGTAGAAGTCGAAGTCGCCAAGGGTCAGCCCGTTGCGGGCCAGCAGCCGTGGCACCGCATACGTCGGCGCCATCAGCAGGCCGTCCTTGCCGTTGACGTAATCGACGGCGGCGGTCTCGGCGTCGACGTAGTAAGCCAGCGGTTCGATGCCGTGTTGGGCGGCCCACTCGTCAGTGGCCAGCAGGCTGACCGATGCGCCGTCGGTCAGCGGGGTCGAGTTGCCCGCGGTCATGGTGGCGTCACCGGCCTTCACACCGAACACCGGCTTGAGCTTGGCGAGCTTTTCCGGCGACGAATCGGCGCGGAGGTTGTTGTCGCGGTACAGCCCGAGGAACGGGGTGACGAGGTCGTCGAAGAAGCCGCGGTCATAGGCGGCGGCCATGTTGCGGTGGCTGGCGGCGGCCAGCTCATCCTGGTCGACGCGCTTGATGCCCATGGCCTTGGCGGTGATGGCCTGGTGCTCGCCCATCGACAGGCCGGTGCGCGGCTCGCTGTTGACGGGGATTTCGACGCCGAGCGCCGCGGGCAGCTTGCCGACCAGCTTGAGCCGGTCGACGTTCGACTTCGACCGGCGCAGCCCGAGGAGCACACGACGCAGGTCGTCGCCGAACGCGATCGGCGCGTCGGAGGCGGTGTCCACACCGCCCGCAGCGGCCACGTCGTAGCGGCCTGCCGCGATGCCGTCGGCGGCCGCGATGGTCGCCTGCAGGCCCGTGCCGCACGCCTGCTGGATGTCGAACGCAGGCGTGTAGGAGGACAGCGAGCTGCCGAGGACGCACTCCCGCATCAGGTTGAAGTCGCGGCTGTGCTTGAGCACCGCGCCGCCGATCACCGCGCCCAGCTTTTCGCCCTCGAGGTTGAAGCGGTCGATGAGCCCGCCCAGCGCCGCGGTGAACATGTCCTGGTTGGAGGCGTTGGCGTACGCGCCGTCCGATCGTGCGAACGGGATTCTGTTGCCGCCAAGTACGGCGACGCGTCGGTGGGTATCACTAGCCATGAACCCCATATTACGCACCCTTCTTACTCTGGAGTAAGTTCGTCCCCATGGCTACCGATCTGTACTCGCAAATCGTCCACTCGGCGCCAGGATCGTTCCTCGCCAAGCAGCTCGGCATTCCGCAGCCCGAGACGCTGCGCCGGTACGCGCCCGGCGATCAGCCGCTGGCGGGCACGCTGCTGATCGGCGGGGAGGGCCGCGTCGTCGAACCGCTGCGCGCCGCACTGGCCGAGGACTACGACCTGGTCTCCAACAATCTCGGCGGCCGGTGGGCCGACTCGTTCGGCGGGCTGGTGTTCGACGCCACCGGCATCACCGAGCCCGCGGGGCTCAACGAGTTGTACAAGTTCTTCACCCCGCTGCTGCGCAACCTCGGGCCGTCGGGACGCATTGTGGTGATCGGCACGACGCCCGACGAGGTCAGCGGCCACGAAGAGATCGCGCAGCGGGCACTCGAAGGGTTCACCCGCTCGCTTGCCAAGGAGATGCGCCGGGGCGCCACGGTCAACCTGGTGCACCTGTCGCCCGATGCCAAGCCGGCCGCGACCGGGCTGGAGTCGACGGTGCGATTCATCCTGTCCGGCAAGTCGGCCTACGTCGACGGGCAGGTGTTCCGCGTCGGTGCGGCCGACTCGGCGCCGCCTGCCGATTGGGACAAGCCCCTGGACGGCAAGGTCGCGATCGTGACGGGTGCGGCCCGCGGTATCGGCGCGACGATCGCCGAGGTGTTCGCGCGCGACGGCGCGAAGGTGGTGTGCATCGACGTCGAGAGCGCAGCCGAGCCGCTGGGGGTGACCGCGTCGAAGGTGAGCGGCACAGCGTTGACGCTTGACGTCACCGCCGACGATGCGGTCGACAAGATCGTCGAGCATCTGCGCGAGGTGCACGACGGGCGGGCCGATGTTCTGGTCAACAACGCAGGCATCACCCGCGACAAGTTGCTGGCCAACATGGACGAGGCCCGTTGGGACTCCGTCGTCGCCGTGAATCTGCTTGCCCCGCTACGGCTTACCGAGGGACTGGTGGAGAAGGGAGCGCTCGGTGAAGGTGGCCGAGTGGTCGGGCTGTCGTCGATGGCTGGCATCGCGGGCAACCGCGGGCAGACCAACTACGCGGCCACCAAGGCGGGCATGATCGGGCTGACCGATGCGCTGTCGGAGGCTTACGCCGAGAAGGGCATCACCGTCAACGCCGTCGCACCCGGCTTCATCGAAACCAAGATGACCGAGGCGATCCCGGTGGCCACCCGCGAGGTGGGCAGGCGACTCAACTCCTTGTATCAGGGCGGCAAGCCCGTCGACGTCGCCGAAACGATCGCGTATTTCGCCAGCCCGGCGTCGAACGCGGTGACCGGCAATACGATTCGGGTGTGCGGCCAGGCATGGTTGGGGGCATAGCGTGAGCCAAGCGCAGCCGTCGGGGTTGATGAATCTGGTGCGCGCGGCGGCGGGAGCACTGCCGTTCGTGCCGCGTGGCGATACGCTGCCCGACCGCACGTTGACTGTCGACGAGCTGAGCATCGACCCGGCGAACGTGGCGGCGTACGCCAACGTGACGGGGCTGCGATTCGGTGACGCGGTGCCGCTGACCTACCCGTTCGCGTTGACGTTCCCAACGGTGATGTCGCTGGTGACCGGATTCGATTTCCCGTTCGCCGCAATGGGTTCGGTGCACATCGAAAACCACATCACGCAGCACAGGCCGATTCTGGTGACCGATACGGTCTCGGTGCGCACGCATGCCGAGAACCTGCGCGAGCACCGCCGCGGGCTCCTGGTTGACATCGTCACCGACGTGAACGTCGGAAACGAGACCGCGTGGCATCAGGTGACGACGTTCCTGCATCAGCAGCGCACCAGCCTGTCCGACGAGCCGAAGCCGCCGCCGCAGAAGCAGCCGAAGCTCGGGCCGCCGAACGCGGTGCTGCGCATCACGCCGGGGCAGATCCGCCACTACGCATCGGTCGGTGGGGACCACAATCCGATCCACACCAATTCGGTCGCCGCGAAGCTGTTCGGCTTTCCGAGCGTTATCGCGCACGGAATGTTCACCGCTGCAGCAGTGTTGGCAAACATCGAGGGGCAGCTGCCGGATGCCGTGAAGTACTCGGTGCGGTTCGCCAAGCCGGTGGTGCTGCCGGCACAGGCCGGCCTGTATGTCGACCGCATCTCCGAGGGATGGCAGCTCACGCTGCGCAACCTGAAGAAGGGCGACCCCCACCTGACGGGCACGGTGACAGCGCTATAGCGACGGAGTGCCGACACCGATGGTGATCACCGGTGATGCCGAAGGGTCGAGCCAGTTCAGCACGGAACGCATCTGATCGCGGCCGATGGCCACACATCCCCAGGTGGGACTGTCGTCGGTCACGTGGAGAAAAATCCCGGACACGCGTCCCGGGATGCGATTCGGATTCACCGCGATGTTGACTGCGTAGTCGTAGACGGACCCCGAGTCGTATAGATTTTCCGCGATTGACGAAGGACTGCCGGGTCGGCGTACGTGGGTGTTGTAACTCGGCGACCCCGGGTCCTCGTCCCACCAATCTTGTTGAGTGGCTTGAAAATACGGCATCTTAGTACCGGGATTGGGCTGCCGCCCGAAGGCCTGGTCGAATCTGAACGTTCCCACCGGAGTGCGGTGGACACCGTCGCCTGGAGCACCGACACCGAGCTCGCCCACCTTGGCGGGTACCGGTCCCAGGACCACCTTCCACTGTTGACCGACGCGTTGGTAGGCGGTCAGGGTTCCTGTGGTGGCGTGGGCAGACGGCACGCCGACGACGATCCATTGGGCTGCCGCTGTTGCGGGGTCCGCCGCCGCGGGCGACGCGGTGGTCATGCCCAGTATTACCAACCCAAGCCAAAGCGTCTTGGGCAGTTTCACAGGGGCGGCAGCTTCGCCGACAACCAGTCGTTGATGGCGTCTTGGCCGATCTGGTGTGCTTGCACGGCTTGTGATGCCGACCTCGGTAATCCGGTGCTGTCGAAGTGCGACTGCAACACGCTCAGGATCGCCGAATACAGGTCTCTGTCGGTCACTACTTCCTCTCGTACGGCACGGTGCTTCCGTCGCATTCTTGCGACGGGACATGTCACACGAGGCAAGCTCCGATAACGATTCTGTGGCGAGCGCGATTGTCGCTGGTTACCCGGGCAGCTTGAGCACGTAGCCCTGGGCGTCGTCCTTTTCCCAGGGCAGGCCGCTCCCCGTCGCGCGGGAGCCCGTGTGATCCGTGACGTAAACACTGCTGCCGCGGGCGTCCACCGCCAACCCCATCGGATCCACCAACGGAGGATGTCCAGGCAGCGTCGTCCAATTGTCCGACCCTGGCGCGAGTTTCATCACCGTTCTGGACGTGATCATGTACACGGTGCCCGCTGCGTCGACGGCCACGTCCTGTTCGCCTGAGCTGAAGGTGTCGCCGGAATTGTCGGTGGTGGATGGCAACCGGGTCCAACTGTTCGATCCCGGCGCGAGCCTCAGTAAGCAACTCAGTCGCGTGCGCCCGCGGCTGCAACTCGCGTAAACGTTGCCGGCGGCGTCGACCGCCACAGCACCAGAGGGACCGCCCGCGCCGGTCGCCGGAAGCCGGATCGGCTTGGTTGCCCCGGGGGCCAGCTCGAAGATGTTGCTATGGGAGTAGTCGACGACGTACACGGCGCCCGCGGCGTCCACAGCGATCCCGTGAGGTCCATCCAGGCCGCGGAATGGCAGCACGGTTTGGGTACTCGACCCCGGCGATAACTTCACCACTCTGTCGTTACAGCTGTCGCTGACGTAGACACTGCCTGCCGCATCCACCGCCACCCCAGCCACAGAAGCGTCGATCACGTTGGAGCACAGATCGAGTCCGGTGAACGGCAGCACGGTTTGGGTGTAGGACCCTGGTGCGAGCTTCAACACTTGGTTGGTATGGGTGTCGGCGACGTAGACGTTGCCTGCGGCGTCTACAGCCACACCGTGAGGGACGCGCAGGTCCTTGAACGGCAGCGCGAAAGGCAGTTCGCGCTGCGCCTTCAGCTGGTCTTCCTTCAGCTGGCGGTTGGTTATGATGCCGCCCGCGACCAATATCATCGCGGGCACCGCGACCAACACGATCACTGCGAAGATCACGGCGTAGATCCATAGCTTGCGCTTGGGCCGAGCCAGCGGCGCCGCCACCGCGTCGGCGTGCGCCCTGTCGTCCAAACACGATGTCAATCCAAGTTTTTCAACCAGCGTCAGCCAGTCCGCGTCCGAGACCACATATGTCGGCTCGGGCGCAGTATGCACTTCGCCACGCCATGAAAAACGGTATGCGAGTTTGGTTCTGCCGCTCCTTGTCCGCTGTGGCGGTTCGGTCCAATCGGCGCACCCGATGGACAGTGGTTGCGCGTCGGGGATGCTCACCGCCAGGACGGGCGTCGTCTGCGTACCCATCCTTGGCATCCGGCGAGTGCTTTCCGCCGGTGTCGCGGTCACCTGTGCCGGTGCCGCCGAGGCGATCACCGTGTTGCTCTTCAGGTCGATCACCGAAATATCATTTTCGGCCAGGTCGATGGCCATGCTCGGCTGCGGCGGATCGGTAGACATCTGCAGCGCTGTTCCCGTGTTTTTGAACATCCCGAAGAACGAGGACGAGAACATTGCCATGGGGTTCGGCAGCAGAAGGCAGCGAATCGGCTGCCCGGGTGTCGGCCGTTGCGCAGTCAGCTCACCGCGGCCGCCGACGACAGCGAGAAGCTCATCGAATTCCGCGGGCCACATCCATGCGTCGACGACCTCGACGGCGTCCGCATTCAGTACAGTCCCGGCCGCAGTGCGGTGATCCCGTCCGCCGATGACCAGGTCCTTCCCGCCGCTTCGCAGCCGCAGCGCCGTACCTTTCGTGACGCCGCGATAGCCCGTGAGCGCCCAGCGGCTCAGCTGCGCATCAACGAGGGAAAAAACCTCACCCGGCCGCGTGCTGATGCTCAAGTCATCGGCCGCGACGACTATGAGCACCTTCTTTCCCCGATAGATCCGACGTTGGAACGCCGCGAATGCAGGGCGGGCCAGCAGCAGTAACGCGGCATAGAGCACCGCGCTACCCACCTGCCAGAGTCTTTGCGAGCCCACGATCGAACCGAGCAGAAGAAGCGCCGCATTGACACCGCCAAGCAAAGCGATGGCCGCGAAGATGCACACGGAGGTGTACTTCATCATCTGCTTGGTGGTCGGCGGGGCCGCGAACGCCACGAAGGGGCGCGACGCGGCCCCGGTTGGCTCCAGGAGCCGATGCTCCAACTCAGCGACGTGTTTCTCCGGATCACTCCGCGATTCGACGGGCATGGCTAAAAGTGTGGTCGCAACAGCGCCTTCGGCGCATGGGGTATTTGCCCACTATTTACCGACCATCGGCGCACTACGCCAACGCGTCGGCGGCCGCGAGGTCGAAGTCGCCGTAGTCGCTGCCCAGTCCCTGCGCGACGAGTGCGGCTACCGCATTGCCGAGGACCGCAGCATCACGCGGCGACCTGCCGAGCCCCATGCCGTAGACGAATCCGGCGGAGAACGCGTCACCGCATCCGGTCGTGTCCACCACGTCGACGGCGAACGCCGGAACCTCTTGTGCTCCGTCGGCGCTGACGATCAACGCGCCGTCGGCGCCGCACGTGATCGCCAGCAATCCAGCGCCCGCGTCGAGCAGTTTCTGCGAACCTTCGGCAAGATCTGCGGCACCCGTGAAGCCGAGCACCTGATCCTCGTTCGGCAGCAGATAGTCCGTGTATTCCATCGCGGGCGCGATGAGGTCAAAGGTCCCCATGCCGCCCGGTGCGATCAGGTCGACCGAGGTCGTGACGCCGTTTTCCTTGGCGTGCTTGAGGATTCGCGCCGCGAAGTCGGGGCCCAGCATCTCGGTGCCGCCGAGATGGAGGTGATCGGCGGCCGCGATCGCTTCCCAGTCGACGTCGTCGAGGGTGTAGGCGAGGTTGGCCCCGAGCAGGTGCAGTGCAGGCCGCTCCCCGTTCGGTCTGATCGGCAGCACCGACATCGACGTCGGCACATCTGCCTTGCGGACCACCATGCCGGTGTCGATGCCCGCGCGGCCCAACAGCGACAGCAACAGATCGCCCGGCGGGTCAGCGCCGATCGCCCCCGCCGTCCGCACCGTCGCGCCCAGCTTGCCGAACGTCAGCGCCGTCCCCGCAGCCGTGCCCGCCGCCGTCATCCGCATCTGTTCGACAAGTGCCGTGTCCTGCCCCGCCGGAATGTCCGTGACGGGACGGACAAGCACGTCGAGAATGTGGGCTCCCAGGCAGACAACGACGTTCATCGGGCGAGAGCCTAACCGCTCGGATAGACCAGGTTGGGATCGACATTCTGCGCCTCGTACAACCGCTTGTAGAGTCCGCCTTCGGCAATCAGCGTGCGGTGATCACCGACCTGGGCGATGCGGCCGTTCTCCAGCACCAGGATTCGATCCGCCACCGCCGCAATGAAGTCCATGTCGTGGCTGATCACCAAACACGTACGGTCGCGGGCGTAGTCGCGGATAACTGCGGTCAGCCGGGCCCGTTGGTCGGCGTCGAGGTTCTCCGTCGGCTCGTCGAGCAGCAGTACTTCGGGCCTGCGTAACAGGCACCGCGCCAACGCGATCAGTCGCTTCTGGCCACCGGATGGCACCTGGACATCCACGACGGTGTCGTAGCCGTTGTGCATCTTCATCCGGTCGGTGATCACAGTGTGCACGTTCGCCTGCTTGCAGGCTTCCTCGACGTCTGCATCGGAAGCGTCCGGCCGCGCCAGCCGGATGTTCTCGCGGATCGTGTCCTTGGTGAAGAACGGGAATTGCGCGAGTTTGGACACCTGGTCACGCAGCGACGCGATGGTCACCCCGGCAATGTCGTGGCCGTCGAGCAGTATTCGGCCCCGCTGCGGATCGAGGAACCGCAGCATGAGGTTGAACACCGTCGACTTTCCCGACCCGATGCCACCCACCAGTGCCACCGTCTCGCCTTCGGCGATCGAGAACGACAACCCGTCGAGAACCGCTTGCCGATCCGTGTATCCGAACGTCACGTCCTCGAACACCACGTTGCCGTGCACCTCGCCGAGTGCGACGGCGTCGGCGCGGTCCTCAACCGTCGGTCTGGTGTCGAGCAGTTCGTACGTCGACGTAGCGCTCGGCAGCACCGACCGGTAGGTGGTGTATGCACCCATCACCCGTTGCGCCGCACCGAACATCGTCGGAACCATTCCCGCGAACACCATCAGGCTGGCGAACGTCAGACCGAAACTCGAGCTGAACCCGACCCCGACCAGCAACACCACCACCGTGCTGAGTGCTACGAAAATCTGAGACCCGTTCGCGGTGGCCTGCATCCAGACCACGCTCGTCGCGTCGTTCTTCGCCGCGTTCTCCGACGCTTCGCGAAATCGCTTGCTACGAATGGACTGAGCGTTGAACGTCTGGATCTCGGCGATCCCGTTCACCGTCTGCTCGAGTTCGGCGGACATCACGCGGTCGGCGGTTATCACTCGGTGGATCGCTGCCTGAACATGGCGACCGGCGAACCTCAGGGTGAGCAGCGCCAGCGGTGTGAGCGCCAAGGCGGCGATGGTCATCTGCCACGAGAGCGCCACCAGATAAGCGATGGCCGCGACCAATACGACGGCATCGATCAGTGGCGCCAGTAGACAGTCCATCAGAAGACGTTGCACGCCAGCGGATTCCGTCGTCACCCGCGGGATCAGCGCACCGCTGCTCGACCCGCTGAAGAAATCAAGGGACAACGTCTGGATGTGATCGTGCACCCGCTGCCGGATGTCCGTGACGAGCTTCCGTTGGGCCGTCACCCGTACGGACGCGTTGACCAGGTGCATCAACTGTGTGAGCACGAGGGAGACGCCCCATGTCCCCAGCAGCACCCCGAACGGCACCGGGCCGGCCAAGGAGCGGAGCAGCCCGTCCTCACGCGCGACCAGCGGGCCCTGCAAATCCCATACGCCACTGAGATTCCCGCTGGCGCCCGCGTCGGCGACCACCTGCATCATGGGCCCGAAGGCTGCAGCGGTGACGTACGGCAACGCCGAGGCGATCATGCCGAGCAGGACAAGGGCCACGATGAGGCCGCGGACCGAGCGCAACATGGAAAGGCTGCGCCACACCAGACGACCGCTCAATGGAGTATCAGCCGGTGGCCGCTGGGTGTGCAGGCTGATCTGCAGGCGCGCCCTTCAGGCCGCGCCAGAACAGGTTGATCATCAACTCGGCGGCCTCGTCGACGTCGGCGTCCCCGGTGCTGACCCGGGCGGCGACGGCTTCGCCAGCGCCCACAAGGGCGACGGCCATCATGTCGAAATCGGTGTCCGGCTCGGGATGGCGAGTGCCCGACCGCAGCAGCCTGCCGACCAGGTCGATGATCCGCTCGCGACCCTCACGCACTGTGTGCGCGAACGCCTGCGAACTGGTGGCCTGGGTGTAGAGCACCATCCACGACGCCCGGTTCGTGTCAATGTAGGTAAGGAACGCGAGAACAGCGTTGCGCAGCAAGTCTTTTGGGCTCTGCGAGAAGTCGATCTTGCTACGCACGTCGTCGACGAACCGTGTCAGCTCGCGGTCGAGGCACGCGCCGAACAACTCTTCCTTCGAGCCGTAATACAAGTACAGCATCGGTTTGGAGATCTCTGCCTCGGCGGCGATCGCGTCCATCGACGTCTCGTGATAGCCGTTGACAGAGAACATCTGCACCGCGGCGTCGAGCATCTGCTGTTCGCGCACGGCGCGTGGCAAACGCTTGGTGCCTCCGGCCATTGCTCCAGAGTAAGCAATCGGTGACTGATCAGCGGCCGCAGCGGGTATTCGGGCCTTTCACGGCGGCCATTCGCAGTACCGACGTGTCGATCTGCGGCATCGTCAGCTCGCCTGCCGCCAGCGCCTTCTCCAGCCGGTCCAGCACCGCCGGGACCTCGTCGGTGGTCACCCACAACGCGATGTCCGCGCCTGCCTGCAGGCCCCGCAGCGCCGCCTCGGCGACGCCCATCCGGTCGCTGATGGCCTGCATGCTGGACAGGTCGTCGGTGAACACCGGGCCGGTGAAGGCGGGCCCGCCGTAGTCACCCGAACGAAGCAGCGCGTACGCGGCCGGGTTCAGGCTGGCCGGGTCGCTGCCGGTCAGCCCTGGCACCTCGATGTGGCCGACCATCACGCCGACGGGGCCCTGAGTGGTCAGCGTGCGGTACGGGATCAGGTCGTTGGTTTGAAGATCCGCCAGCGGCGGGGTGACAACGCTTCCGGTGTGGGTGTCACCCGAACCGTGGCCGTGGCCGGGGAAGTGCTTGAGCACGGGCAGCAGGCCGGCCTCGCGCAGCCCGCGGGCGTAGGCGCCCGCATAGTCGGTGACGGCCCGCGGGTCTGCACCGAAGGATCGGTCGCCGATCACGGTGTCATCGGGCGCGTCGGTGACGTCGGCGACCGGCGCGAAGTCGATGGTGATGCCGAGCTTGCGCATGGCCTGCCCCCGCGCAAGGGCGATGTTGTACACCTCGTCGGGGGTGTGCGTGGCCGCGAGCACCCGCGGCGACGGCTGGCTGCCGATCAGCGACGCGAGGCGAGAGACGCGGCCGCCTTCCTCATCGACGCTGACCGCAAGCGGCAGCGGACCCTTGTCGGCGATGTCGGCGATGGTGCCATCGGACAGCATCGACAGATCGGTCCAGCTGCCGATGAAGATGCCACCGACGTGGTGGTTTTGCACGACAGCCTTGGCGTCAGCCGCGCCGGTGACTCCGACCATCAGCAGCTGGGCCAGCTTGTCGCGAGTGGTCATGCTGGCCAGCAGCGCAGGTCCGTCACCGCACGCAGGCGCGGCAGGGTCGGCCGCAGGCGCAGGCGCCACGGTCGCAGCCATCGTGGGAGCCGGCGTCTTCGCGGACGGAGTCGGTTGCGGGGCCGGGGACGAACAGGCCGCCAATATCGAAGAAAGCGCCGCCAGAACACACAGTCGACGAGGCAAGGCCATCCCGCCATGCTGTCATGTGCGACCAAACGCCGCGTCGTGGGTATTCCTCCCCCATGGCGTGCCAGGCGTTTGTGCTGGGCGGCGGCGGCCTGCTCGGCGCCGCGGAAGCCGGCATGGCAAGCGCACTCCTCGATGCCGGTGTGCGACCCGACGTGGTGTGCGGCACCTCAGTCGGCGCGATCAACGGCGCAGCACTCGCGGCTGATCCCACCCCCGCAGGCGCCAAGCAGTTGTTGGCGTTCTGGGACGCGCTGCCCAACGAGAGCGCGCTCGACGGTTCGATGCTCCGGCGGTTCGCCGAAGTTGTCCGCCGCAGAACCTCGTTGCACGACAACAACGAGCTTCGACGGATGTTGCGCGCGTGGCTGCCCGTGCAGACCTTCGAAGAACTCGCGGTGCCGTTCGAGTGCGTAGCGGCCAGCATCGAGCAGGCCCGTGAGCACTGGTTCAACTCCGGGGAACTGATCGAGCCCGTTCTCGCATCGTGTGCGCTGCCCGGCGTTTTCCCGCCGGTGCGGATCGGCGACGAGCACTTCTTCGACGGCGGCCTCGTCAACAGCATTCCGCTGGACCGGGCCGTGCGGCACGGCGCCGACACGATCTGGGTGCTGCACGTCGGGCGCCTCGAGGAGGAACTCGCACCGCCACGCTTTCTATGGGAGGTCGGGTTCACCGCGTTCGAGATATCGCGCAGGCACCGCTTCCACAGCGATCTCGAGCGGGTCGGGCCGGAGGTGGCCGTCCATGTGTTGCCGAGCGGACTGCCGCAGCGACCGGCGTCGACCTGGTCGAACCTGCGTTACCGCGACACCCGCCGCATCGCGCGGCGGGCCGAACTCGCTTACGAAGCGACCCGCGAGTATCTGGAGGCGCTGCCGTGAAACTGCTGCGCCGAGCCGTGACGGTGCCGGTGGCGACCGCCGCGATGATCGGCATCCTCGTGGTCTGGCCGCTGCTGCTCGCCATCGGTGGCGTCGCTGGACTGATCGCTCGGTCGACCCTGCCGGTGCGAACTCTCGGCGTGCTGATGGCATATGCGCTGCTGGAACTTCGGGCGCTGTGGCAGCTGCTGCGCGGCGGTCAGGACTGCGACCGGTTCGTCCGCGATGTCCTGGACAGGGCCCACACCGTCGGGCGCCGCACGCTGGATCTCGACGTGCAACTCGACGACGCCTCACCGACGCCGGAGCAGATCCCGCGCGACGAGCCGCTGATCGTGCTGTCGCGGCACTGCGGGCCGGGGGACACCCTGCTGGTGGCCTGGTTGCTCAACATTTACTACGGCCTGCGCTTGCGCATCGTGCTCAAGGCGCTGCTGCGATGCGAGCCCGTTCTCGATCTCGTCGGCGACATGGGCTGCCTGTGTTTTCTGCGTCATCGAGGCAACAAGGCGCGCAAGCAAATTCGCGATCTTGCCGGTTCGATGGTCGGCGGGCAGGCGCTACTGCTGTTCCCCGAGGGCGGGAACTTCACCTGGGCACGGTGGCGCGAGGCGATCGTGCGGCTTCGCTCGACCGGCAGGATGCGAGAGGCGCGTCGGGCATGGCGTCAGACGCACACGCTGCCCCCGCGCACGGGTGGCACCGCCGCGGCGTTGTCCGGAGCGCCGCACGCCAATGTCCTCGTGCTCACGCACACGGGATTCTCGCCCGACGGGCGCGCCCGCGTGTGGTGGCAGCTTCCGATGAACAGACGGTTGTTGGTCCGCACTGTTCTGGTCCCCTCCGACGAGCTTCCGCCACCCGATCAGTTGGCTCCGTGGCTCGAGCAGACGTGGAGCCGGGTGGACGCCTGGGTGGCCGGCCACGTCACGGGCTAGCAGCAGCTGAACGGTCGGCTCTGCTACCTTGGCCGCATGGATCGGTTCATCGTTCCCGCCGCGGCCAGCATCGTTGTCGGCCTGCTGCTGGGAGCGGCCGCCGTGTTCGGTGTGACGCTGATGGTGCAGCAGGACAACAAGCCCGCGGTGGCCCCGGGTGATCCGGCGTCATCGGTGCTCAACAGGGTCGAGTACGGCGACAGAACATAGCGTGACCGCGCCGCTGCAGCGGCGCTGGCTGTGGTTGGCCGCGGCGGCGGCACTGATCCTGACCTTCGCCCAGTCGCCCGGAAAGATCTCGCCCGACACCAAGCTCGACCTCACCGCGAATCCGCTGCGCTTTCTGGCCCGCGCCTTCAATCTGTGGAACAGCGAGCTGCCGTTCGGGCAGGCGCAGAACCAGGCCTACGGCTACCTGTTCCCGCACGGGGCGTTCTTCCTTGCCGGCGATTTTCTCGGTCTCCCCGGCTGGGTGACGCAGCGGCTGTGGTGGGCGCTGCTGCTCACGGTCGGCTTCTGGGGCCTGCTGCGGGTCGCCGAGGCCTTGAACATCGGCAGCCCGACGTCGCGGGTGATCGCCGCGGCGGCGTTCGCACTGTCACCGCGGGTGCTGACCACCCTCGGCGCGATCTCCTCGGAGACGCTGCCGATGATGCTGGCGCCGTGGGTGCTGCTGCCGGTGATCCTCGCTCTGCGAGGGGACCCGCGGGTGCGGGTGCTGGCGGCCCGGTCGGCAGTGGCGATCGCTTTGATGGGTGCGGTCAACGCGGTGGCCACGCTGACCGCCTGCCTGGCCGCCGCGATCTGGCTGCTGTGTCATCGGCCGAACCGCTTGTGGTGGCGCTTCACCGCGTGGTGGGCGATCTGCATCGTGTTGGCGGTGCTGTGGTGGGTGGTCGCGCTGGTCATGCTCGGCCGGATCAGCCCGCCGTTCCTCGACTTCATCGAGTCCTCAGGCGTGACAACGCAATGGATGTCGCTGACAGAGATGCTGCGTGGCACCGATGCGTGGACGCCGTTCGTCGCGCCGGCAGCGACGGCAGGGGCTTCGCTGGTGACGGGGTCGGTCGCGGTGTTGGCGACGACGTTGGTCGCAGCGGCCGGCCTCGCCGGGCTGGCGATGCGGACGATGCCCTCGCGCGGCCGGCTGATCGTGATCCTGCTGACCGGTGTCGTTCTGCTTGCCGTTGGCTATTCGGGCGGGCTGGGCTCGCCTGTCGCGCAGCATGTTCAAGCGTTCCTGGACGCCGGCGGCACGCCGCTGCGCAACATGCACAAGCTGGAGCCGCTGCTTCGGCTGCCGCTCGCGCTCGGGCTGGCGCACCTGCTTGGCCGAATCCCGTTGCCCGGCAGCGCACCTCGACGCGAGTGGCTCCACGCGTTCGCGCATCCGGAACGCGACAAACGGGTGGCGGTCGGCATCGTGGTGCTGGCGGCGTTGGCCGCAGCCACATCGCTGGCCTGGACAGGTAGGCTCACACCGCCAGGGTCCTTCGACGCGATCCCGCAGTACTGGCACGACACCGCCGACTGGCTCGACGAACACAACTCCGACGGCGGGCGGGTGCTGGTGGCGCCCGGCGCGCCGTTCGCCACCCAGGTGTGGGGCAACAGCCACGACGAACCGCTGCAGGTGCTCGGCGGCAGCCCATGGGGGGTGCGCGACTCGATTCCGCTGACCCCGCCGGAGACCATCCGCGCGCTCGACTCGGTGCAGCGGCTGTTCGCGGCCGGCCGGCCGTCGGCAGGTCTCGCTGATACCCTTGCCCGCCAGGGTATTTCGTACGTCGTGGTGCGCAACGACCTGGATCCAGACGCGTCACGATCGGCGCGACCGCTTCTGGTGCACCGGGCGATCGAAGGTTCGCCGGGTCTGACGCGGGTGGCGCAGTTCGGCGAACCCGTCGGCGCGGGCACGCTTGCCGGCTTCGTCTCCGACAGTGGGTTGCGGCCGCGTTTCCCCGCGGTGCAGATCTACCGCGTCGACGGCTCACCTGGCATGCATCCCTACCTCGTCGACACCGATGCGATGGCCCGGGTAGACGGTGGTCCCGAGGCGCTGCTGCGCCTCGACGAGCGCCGCAGACTGCTGGGTCAGCGGCCGCTCGGACCGATGCTGCTGACCGGCGACGCGCACCGCGCGGGCCTGGCGGCACCCCAAGTGACGGTGACGGATACGCCGCTGGCGCGCGAGACGGACTACGGCCGCGTCGATGACCACTCGTCGGCGGTCAGGACCCGCGATGATCAGCGGCACACGTTCAACCGGGTGCCCGACTATCCCGTCAACGGCGCCGACACGGTCTACGGGCAGTGGAACGGCGGCCGTGTCACGGTGTCCAGCTCGGCCGCGGATTCGACTGCGCTGCCCTATGTTTCGCCTGCGACCGGGCCTGCCGCCGCCATCGACGTCGATCCTTCGACGAGTTGGGTGTCCAATGCCCTGCAGGCAGCCGTCGGCCAATGGCTGCAGGTCGACTTCGATCATCCCGTCACCAACGCCACACTGACCATCACGCCGAGCGCCACCGCCGTCGGCGCTCAGGTTCGCCGCATCGAGGTGTCGACCGTCAACGGCACCAGCACGTTGCGCTTCGACCAGGCGGGCAAGCCGCTGACGATCGCGCTGCCCTACGGCGAGACGCCGTGGGTGCGGATCACCGCGGTCGCCACCGACGACGGGTCGGCAGGGGTGCAGTTCGGCGTCACCGACTTCGCCGTCACACAGTACGACGCGAAGGGCTTCGCTCATCCGGTCAACCTGCGTCACACCGTCGTCGTCCCTGCGCCACCTCCGAATTCAGCTGTCGCGCAATGGGATCTGGGCTCCGACCTGCTGGGCAGGCAAGGTTGCGCGCAAGCGCCCGACGGCACCCGGTGCGCAGCGTCGATGGCACTGTCGCCCGAGGAGCCGGTGAACATGAGCCGGACGTTGACCGTCCCTTCACCGACGGAGGTGACACCGACGGTGTGGGTGCGTGCCCGCCAAGGCCCGAATCTTGCCGACCTGGTCAGCGAGCCTGGCACGACGCGGGCACTCGGTGGTGCAGACCCGATCGATGTGCTCGGTTCGGCCTACGCCGCTGCGGACGGCGATCCCGGCACCGCATGGACCGCGCCGCAGAGCGTCGTGCAGTACCGGACGCCGCCGACGCTGACGTTGAAATTGCCCGCCCGTACCGAGGTGGCCGGACTCCGTGTCACACCGAGTTCCTCTGTGCTGCCGGCACATCCGACGATGATCGCGGTCGATCTCGGGGCGGGACCCGAGGTGCGCAGATTGGCGGCCGACGGTGGGACGCAGACGGTCAGCCTGCGCCCGGTCGTCACCGACACCGTGAAGGTGTCGCTGCTGAGTTGGAACGACGTGATCGACCGCACCGCGCTTGGCTTCGATCAGCTCAAGCCGCCCGGACTGGCCGAGGTCACTGCGCTCGACGCCAGGGGTGCGCCGATCGCGGCCGCCGACGCTGCGCGCAACCGCGCCAGGACCGTCGACCTGCCCTGCGGCAAGGGGCCGATCATCGGCGTGGCCGGGCAGTTCATCCAGACCTCTGTCACCACCACCGTCGGTGCGCTGCTCGACGGCGAACCCGTCGCCGCCAAGCCGTGCCGGTCCGGGCCGATCACACTGCCCGCCGGTCAGCAGGAACTGTTGGTCAGCCCCGGCGCGGCGTTCGTGGTCGACGGCGTGCAACTGGCAGGCCCGCAGGCAAACCAACTACGCACGGCTGCAACGGTTCCCGCCACGGTGGGTCGTTGGACCGCAGACCACCGCGAGGTGACGGTCGCGCCCGCGCAGGCGGCGCGGGTGCTGGTGGTGCCCGAGAGCATCAATCCGGGCTGGACCGCGCGCACCGCCGACGGGTCCACACTGAGGCCGGTCACGGTCAACGGATGGCAGCAGGGTTGGGTGCTGCCAGCGGGCACCGCCGGAGCGATCACGCTGTCCTTCGCATCCAACACGCCGTATCGGGCGGGCCTGATCGGCGGGCTGGCGCTGCTGCCGCTTCTTGCGCTGCTGGCCTTCCTGCCGGTCCGGCGTCCCCGTCCGGTGGACCCGGCGCCGCAGCCGTGGCGGCCTGGACGGGTGGTGACGAGCGTCGCCGCGGTGGCGGTCGCAGCGGTGATATCGGGGTTCGTGGGCGCAGTCGTCGCCGGTGCGGCACTCGGCATCCGTTATCTGCTGCGTAGACGCGAAAGGCTTTGTGAGGCAGTCACAGTCGGCGTCGCAGCAGGCGGGCTGATCAGCGCGGGCGCGGTGTTGAGTCAGAACCCGTGGCGGTCGGTCGAGGGCTACGTCGGCCACTCGTGGGGTGTTCAGCTGCTGGCGCTGGCGTCGGTGGCGATGCTGGCGGCGTCGACAGTGCCGATTGCGCGACGCCCGGAAGGCGACGCCTCCGACGATCAGAGCGTTTCGTCCAACTGGCCGAGCGTGTCGGTCAGTCGCAGGTTCTCCGAATAGTCGACCGGACACGCGATCAGCGAAACCCCGTCGTCGTCTAGCGCCTTCTTCAGGGTGGGCAGCAGCTGATCGGCCGCCGTGATTCGATATCCTTTCGCGCCAAAGCTTTCGGCGTAGGTGACGATGTCGGGGTTGGTGAACTTGATGTAGTGATGCTCGCCCAACTCGAGGTCCATCTTCCATTCGATCAACCCGTAGCCGCCGTCCTCCCAGACGAGCACGACCAGCGGGATCCGCTCGCGCACCGCGGTCTCGATCTCCTGCGAGTTCATCAGGAATGCGCCGTCGCCGACCACGGCGAGCACCTTGACGTCGGGCTTGGCGAGCTTCACGCCGATTGCACCCGGTAGCGCAAAGGCCATGGTGGACAAGCCATTCGAAACCAGGCAGGTATTGCGCTCATATGTCGGGTACAGCCGCGCCATCCACATCTTCGTGGCGCCGGTGTCGACCAGCACGACATCGCTACGCCCGAGCGCGGCACGGATGTCGGCAACAATTCGCTGCGGTGCCAGCGGAAAGCGGATGTCCCGCTGTCCACGCGCGAATTCGTCGGCGAGCAGGCCGCCGCCCGGTGCCGGGCCCTCGTTGTCGAACCGGTGTCCGGCCAGTGCGTCGGTCAGCGCGTCCAGCGACTCGCCGATGTCTCCGATGATGCCGACGGACACCGGGTAGTGCATGTCGACCTCGGCCGGGAATCGATGGATGTGGATGATCTCCTTGTCGCCGTCGGGGTTGATCCTGACCGGATCGAATTCCTGTAGCTCGTATCCGACCGCGATCACGACGTCGGCGGTCTCGAATCCGAAGTTGACGTAGTCACGGCGCATGAAGCCCAGGGTGCCGATGCTGTTGGGGTGGTCGTCCGGCATCACGCCCTTGCCGTGGAAGGTGTTCGCCACCTGGACACCGAGTTCGTCGGAGAACCGGACCAGCGCAGCAGTCGCGTCGCCGCGCGCGGCACCGTGTCCTGCCAGCACGACCGGCCGCTTGGCGTTGCGCAGCACCTCGACCGCGCGCGCCACCTGGCTGGGTGACGGCGCTTCGGCTCGAACAACGTTGCGCGGCAATGGGTTCAGGTCATAGTCCGCTTCGTCGGCGTCGATGTGTTCTGGCACGGCGAGATAGACAGCGGCGGGTCGTTCGGTCTCGGCGACCTTGAACGCCTTGCGGATCATCTCGGGTATCGCCCGTGACGTCGGGACGCCGTCGGACCATCGGGTGATCGGGGCGAACATCGACACCAGGTCGACGTATTGGTGCGACTCCTTGTACTCGCGGTCCTGGCCGACCTGAGCGGATATCGCGACCAGCGGGGTGCTGTTCGTCGTGGCGTCGGCGACACCCAACTGCATATTGATGGCGCCGGGACCAAGCGTCGCCGAAACCACGGCGGCCCGCCCCGTGACGCGGCCGTACATCTCGGCCATGAACGCCGCGCCCTGCTCGTGGCGGGTCAAGATGTAGCGAATCGGTGACGCGGCCAGGGCCTGGATGAAGCGGATGTTCTCCTCTCCCGGCAGTCCGAAGACGACTGAGACGCCCTCGTTTTCCAGGCATTTGACCATCAACTGGGCTGCTGTCGGCATGTGGCACCTCCATTCGCCACGATAGCGGCGCGGCGAAATCGCGACCCACCTAGCATCGGTCGAGTGCCCAACCTGAACACCGCGCGGGGAGCAATCGACACCGCAGACCTAGGCGCGACATTGATGCACGAGCACGTCTTCATCTTGTCCCCCGACATCACCGCCAACTATCCCGAGGTCTGGGGAGACGAGGCCCAGCGCGAAGCCGACGCGATAACCCGACTCAACGAGCTGAAGTCCCGCGGTGTCGACACCATCGTCGACCTCACGGTGATCGGGATGGGCCGCTACATCCCGCGGGTCGCGCGGGTGGCGGCGGCCACCGAGATCAACATCGTGGTGGCCACGGGGATCTACACCTACAACGACGTGCCGATGTACTTCCACTTCACCGGTCCGGGCGGCGCACTCGGCGACAGCGAACCGATGGTCGACATGTTCGTCCGCGACATCGAACACGGCATCGCCGACACCGGCGTCAAGGCCGGAATCCTCAAGTGCGCGACCGACGAACCCGGCGTCACCCCCGGCGTGGAGCGTGTGCTGCGGGCCGTTGCCAAGGCGCATCGTCTCACCGGTGTGCCCATCTCCACCCATACCCACGCGGCCACCCGACGCGGTCTCGAGCAGCAACGCATCTTCGCCGAAGAAGGGGTGGACCTGTCCCGCGTCGTGATCGGACACTCCGGCGACACCACCGACCTGGACTACCTCGAGGAGCTCATCGGCAACGGCTCCTACATCGGGATGGACCGGTTCGGCGTCGACGTCTTTTTGCCATTCGAGGACCGGGTGAACACCGTTGCCCAGATGTGTGAGCGCGGCCATGCCGACAAGATGGTGCTGTCGCACGATGCCGCCTGCTTCATGGACTGGGTGCCAGAAGAACTGTTGCCTGCGTTGCCGAACTGGCACTACCTGCACATCCACAACGACGTGATCCCCGCGCTGAAGGAGCGCGGGGTCACCGACGAGCAACTGACCACGATGCTGGTCGACAACCCGCGCAGGATCTTCGAGACCCAGGGCGGCTACTGATGACGGCGCCGATTCCGCCGATCGGCGCGGAGTTCTCCCGGCTGGCCGGACTTTCGCCCGACGAGCCCGCGGTCACCTGCGGGGGGCGAACGCTGACCCGCGGTGAACTCGACAAGTCCACCAACCGGCTGGCCCGCGCATACGCCGAACTCGGCGTGCGCCAAGGCGACTACGTGACGATCGTGCTGCCGAACTCGATCGAATGGATCCAGGCTGCGCTGGCCGCGTGGAAGCTCGGGGCGGTGCCCCAGCCGCTGTCGCCCCGACTGCCCGACGCTGAATTCGAGGGCCTGCTCGACCTGAAACCGCGGGCGTTGCTCGTCGGCCGCGACGACCCCCGTGGCGTGATCCCCAGCGTGCCAGGCGATTTCGTCGGCGACACCAATTTGTCCGATGCTGCGTTGCCCGCAGCCGTTTCGCCGAGTTGGAAGGCGCTCGGGTCGGGTGGCAGCACCGGCCGGCCCAAGCTGATCGAGGCGGGCGGCGACAGTCGCTTCCCTGGCGCGCTCGCCGGTTACGGCATGGGTGCCGCCGACGGTGACACTCAACTGATCGCAGTGCCGTTGAGCCACAACACCGGAATGACGACAGCGACGATCGGCTTGTTGATGCGGCACCATCTCGTGATGATGCCGCGCTTCGACGCCGCCGAGTTTCTGCGGCTGATCGGCGAACACCGGGTCAGCTTCATGGTGGTGGTTCCGACGATCATGCAGCGACTGTTGCCGGTGTATCGGGCCGCCCCGGATTCCTACGACCTGTCGTCGGTGCGTCGGCTGTGGCACGTCGGGGCGGCGTGTCCGCCTGCGGTCAAGGAAGCGTGGATCGAGATCCTCGGCCCGGAAGCGGTATGGGAGCTCTACGGCGGCACCGAACTTCAGGCGTTGACGTTCGTGAGCGGCACCCAATGGCTGGAGCATCGCGGCTCGGTCGGGGTTGTCGTCGCCGGTGAGATGAAAGTGCTCGACGACAACGGCGACGAATGCCCGCCCGGCGTGGTCGGTGAGATCTACATGCGGCCGGCGCCGGGTAGCGCGCCGACGTACCGCTACATCGGCGCGAATGCGAAAAGCCGCGACGGCTGGGACTCGCTGGGCGATCTCGGCTACTTCGACGAGGACGGCTTTCTCTATCTCAACGACCGGCGGGTGGACATGTTCACCGTCGGCGGCCGCAACGTCTACCCCGCCGAGATCGAGTCGGCACTGTCGGCTCATCCGAATGTGTTGTCGTGCTTGGCTGTTGGTGTCCCCGACGACGACCTCGGCCAGGTGCCGTACGTGATCGTGCAGGCCGACGGGCTGGACGAGGCGGACGTCATCGCATTCCTGTCCGAGCGCATCGCGCCCTACAAGGTGCCCCGCACGGTGGAGTTCAGCGATACACCGTTGCGCGACGACGCGGGCAAAGCCCGTCGGTCGGCGGTGCGTGACGCAATTATCGCGCGACGGGCTCAGGCAGGTTCCTGACCGCACTGTCAAGCGGCGGCACAGGACGTTCTTTGCGAAATTCCCAGCGCCGCAATGCCACTCGGCATGGTGACTCGATCAGCGCGTAGCTGACCGCCGCGATCGCAAACCCGAACAATACGGTCAGCACAAACACCACAGGCATATGCCCGTTGAACATGAACTCACCGATCAAGGGGAACACCATGGCCAGCGCGGCCAGGTGCCAAATGAACAGCCCGTAAGACCAGCGGCCCAAGGTGACCATCGTCGTGCTGCCCAGCAGTCGGTGCTCAGTGTCCGGGCGGTCCAGCACCAGCGGGGCGACCAGCGCCCCCGCGACGACCGCCCCCGTCGCGATCTTCACAATGAATTGGCTGACCGTGCCTGGCGTCAGGCCCTCTGGGCCCGCCAATGGCGAGGCGCCGACCAGGAACGCGGCCCCCGCGATACCCGCCATCAGCACCCGGCGTCGTGCGAGTCGATGAAACCGGCCGACCTCGGAAACGGTCAACTCGGCCAACAACATCCCCGCGGCGAACCACGAGAAGAACGCGGGCGGCCAGTTCAGAGGATTGACGCCGAACGGCGCGGGGATAGGGAGCAGCGCCCACCCGAGACTGGCCACCGCCGCCGCCGCGATCAGGGGGATACGGGCGCGCACCGGCAGTCGTCGCGCCAGCAGTGCCAGGAACGGCAGCGCCAGGTAGAACGCGACCTCGACGGAAAGGCTCCACATCTGGGTCAGCCCTGGCGTCAGCGTCAGCGGCACGTAGACCTGGGTCAGCGACAGGTTCGCCAGCCACACCGTCAGGTCGGCCTGCGCTTCGGGCAGCAGCGTCAAAATCACCACGACCGCAACCAGGTAGCCGGGCATGATCCGGACGATGCGGGACCGCAGGTAGTGGCCGGTCGGCGGGCGTGACCGCAGACCGCGCGCTGCGGCGGCGTGGCCGCGCCACAGCAGAAAGCCCGACAGCGCGAAGAACACCGCGACCGCCAGGTCGAACCGGCCGAACAGCCGGCCCGAGATGCCCCCGGTGTGCGCCGTCTGAAATGCGACGTGAGTGACGACGACGCCCACAGCGGCGCAGGCACGCATCCCCTCGAGGGCAGGCAGGAACGAGCGCGTCCCGCCGACAGCAGAGGATTGGGCCACGACGACCAGTGTGCCGTGCTGGTCGACCGGCAGGAAAACGGGTAGTCAAGCGGCCATCGGCGGATGCCTTCGTAGTAAGGATCGACTTTAGTTTGTGCTGTTAGGGTCGAACGGGTTTGCCGCCGCTCCCAGGTCGGGACGGTGGCGGAGCGTCTGCAGGCAGACGGTGAAGGAGGCACGGTTTGAACCGCGCAGTGGCGCTGCGTATCGCAGCGTGCGGAATCATGGGGCTCGGAGCCGCCCTTCTGATCGCCGCGCTGTTGCTGACCACCTACACCAAGGGCAAGATCGCGAAGATCCCGCTCGATCTGGACACCACACTCAACGCCGACGGCACTGGCTCGGCGTTTGACCCGGAGTCACTGAACTCCGACAAGTTCGTGATCAACAAGAACGTCCCGATCGCTCAGCAACAGCAGATCAGCGTCGAGGCGCCGTCGAACGCCGAGGTCGTCACGCTGCAGGTCGGCGATTCGGTGCGACGTACCGACAAGCAGGGCGATGCCGGCCTGTTGCTCGCGCTGGTGGACACGGTCACGGTCAACCGCAAGACCGCGGCCGCGGTCTCCAGCGACAGCAATCCTGGCGGCGCGGTGCAGAAACCCCGGGCCATCGACGCCACCCAACCGCCGACCAACATCGCGCTGCCGCACGACGGGCTGACCTACCGATTCCCGTTTGACACGCGCAAGCAGACCTATCCCGTCTTCGACCCGATCGCGCAGAAGGCCTACGACGCCAACTACGACGGTGAGGAAGACGTCAACGGGCTGACCACCTACAAATTCAGCCAGAACGTCGGCTACGACGCCGACAGCAAGCTGGTCGAGCCGATCAAGTACGCGTCGCTCTACGACGACGACGCCGACGCCGAGGTCACCGCGCGGGCGTCGCTGTGGGGCCTGCCAGGCAACCCGGACGAACCGATCACGATGACCCGCTACTACGCGGCCCAGCGCACGTTCTGGGTCGACCCGGTATCGGGCACCATCGTGAAGACGAAGGACCACGGCTACCACTACTACGCACGCGAACCGCTCAAGCCCGAGGTGACATTCGTCGACTACACGGTGACGTCGACCGAGCAGACCGTCGAATCGCAGGTCGCCAGCGCACACGATGAGCGCGACAGGCTGGCGCTGTGGGGTCGCATCCTGCCGATCACGTTCACCGCGGTCGGTCTGGTTGCGCTGATCGGCGGCGCACTGCTCGGGTCGTTCAGCATGCGCGCCGAGTCGGCGTTGATCGATCCCGGACTCGACGAGGCCGATCACCGGTTCTTCGGGCCGCGTGGTGCCGAGGACGAACGCGTGCCGGGGGCGGAGGCGCAGACCGAAAAGCTGCCTGCGTCAAGGCCAACCGATCTTCCGCCGGACAGACCAGTCTGATCACACGAATATCCGCGCCTGCCGTTGCGCGGTCGTTCATCGCGCCGGGCTACGCGCTGGTGCTCGCTGTTCTGGTGACGGCGCCGCTGCTGTCCCCCGGATACCTGTTGCTGCGCGACGCGGTCTCGACGCCGCGTTCCTACCTGTCCGATGCTGCGCTCGGCTTGTCGGAGGCCGCGCCGCGGGCGCTGCCACAGGATTTCGTGATCGGGCTGGCCACCGCGCTTGTCGACGGTGGCCTGGTGGTCAAGGCGCTGTTGGTGGCGGGACTGTTTCTGGCAGGCTGGGGCGCGGCCCGACTGGCGATGGCCGTGGTGCCCGAAGCTGGCACGGCCGGTCAACTCGTCGCGGCGACCATCGCTGTCTGGAATCCGTATGTCGCAGAACGACTCCTGCAGGGGCACTGGAGCCTGGTGGTCGGCTACGGCTGCCTGCCATGGGTGGCTACGACGATGCTGAGGTTGCGGACCTCGACCGTCGCACCGTGGTTCGAGGTGTGTGCGCTGGTGTTCTGGATCGGCGTCGCGGGGCTGACCCCGACCGGGCTGATGCTGGCCGCGGCGATCGCGTTGACGTGTGTGTTCGTTCCCGGCGCCGGCAGACCGCGGTGCTGGTGCGCTGCGGCGGCGCTGGGCACCTCGGTGTTGGTGGCGCTGCCCTGGTTGACCGCGGCGGCGATGGCCGATTCGTTGTCGTCGTCGCAAGCCGAAGGCGTCGGCCCGTTCGCCGCCCGTGCCGAACCCGGCCTCGGCACCTTGGGCAGCCTGCTCAGCCTCGGCGGCATGTGGAATGCCGATGCTGTACCTGCTTCTCGCACAACGCTTTTCGCGATCGTCGGCGCCGTCGTGCTACTGGGCGTGGTCGCGTTGGGCCTGGCAACGCTGGCGCGTCGCCGTGTCGCGGTGCCGCTGCTGATCCTTGCCGCGGTCGCGGTGGTGGTGCCCGCCGCAATGGCCACCGGACCCGGTATGGCCCTCGCCGAGGCGGCGATCCGCTCACTGCCCGGGCTGGGCGTGGTGCGCGACGCACAGAAGTGGGTCGCGCTGGCCGTGCCCGCGTATTCATTGGCCGGTGCGGCGGCGGTCGTCACAGTGCGACACCGGATTCCGGCTGCGGCGACCGCGCTGATCTGTTGTGCGGCGCTACTTGCGACGTTGCCCGATCTGGCGTGGGGTGTCGGCGGGCAGATGGCCGCCGTGCGCTACCCGCCGGGCTGGCAGAAGGCATCGGCCCTGATCAACGCTGACCCGCGCCCGGTCGCGGTGCTGCCCGTCGACAGCATGCGCCGCTTCGCGTGGGCCGGTGACGCCCCGGTGCTCGATCCGTTGCCCCGGTGGGTGCGCGCCGATGTGCTGACCACAGGCGACCTGACGATCGGTGGCCGCACGGTGCCCGGCGAGGGTAGCCGCGCCCGCGAGGTCCAGCGGTTGCTGTTGACTGGGGCTGATCGCGCCACGCTTGCCTCCGCCGGTGTGGGCTGGGTCGTCGTCGAAAACGTCTGGAACACAGGATGGTCCGCGCCGGCGCTCGCCCTACCGGTCGCGTATCAGGACGCCGATCTCACCTTGTACCGGGTGGGCGGCGATCATCCACCGGCATCCGGGCGCGCCGTCATGCTGGCCGTGCACTGGATATGGCTTGGCACGCTGATGCTCAGCGGCGTGCTGGCGTTGGGGTTGGCGCTGCGGACTAGAGCACGCCGCTGACGATCCGCCCGGCGTGCACGGCCTGCAGCACCGTGCGCATCGCGTCGGCGCTTTGCTGCCAAGAGAATTCGGCACTGCGGACGGCTGCCTTGGCGCCGAGTTGTTCGCGCAGCACATGATCGGTCAGCAGGCGGTCGAGTTGATCGACGAGCTCATCGTGGTCGTCGACAAGCACACCGGTCACGCCGTCGACGATCGAATCCGTCAGGCCACCGGAGGAGCGGTAGCCGATGGTCGGAACGGAATGCTGGGCCGCTTCGGTGACCGCCAGCGCCCACCCTTCTTTGCGTGACGGCAGAATCTGAACCCAACTCTGTTGCAGCACATGATGTTTGATTTCGTCGTCGACGTGGCCGTGGAATGTCACCGCGTCGGAGATGCCGAGCAGCGCGGCATGATCGACCAGCCGCTGCTGCCACCAGCCACCGCCGAGGATGTCGAGGTGCAGGCCGGGAATCCGGGCGCGCAGCGCGGCGATCGCCTCGAGCGCGTCCTCGATCTGCTTGTGCGGCACCAGACGTGACAACACCACGACGCGAGGCGTGGCCGAGCGAGGCGCGGTGAGCGTCTGCGCGGGCGCCTCGTCAAGCCCGTTGCGGACCACGGCGATATGGCCCGGCTGCACACCGAGGCCCGTCAGGTCACGCGCCGACGGCAGCGACACCGTGACGTACTGGTTGCGACGGTGCACCCGCGGCGACAGCTTCGACTCGACGAACCAGCCGATCCTGCCCATCACCGGCCCCGCCACCGGCCACTGCTCGCGATGGCAGTGGTGCACCAGCACCGCGACCCGGCGACCGAACGCCCAGGAGGCCATGAAGGGCAGACCGTTCTGGGTGTCGATCACCACATCGGGCCGGGCCCTGCGCAGCGAGCCGAGGCCGATGCGGGCCAGGACCATGGCCAGCCCGGCCCAGATGTAGACGGAGTACGGACCGCCGGCGCGGCTGATCTGCACGCCGTCCCTGACCTCGCGGCGCCGCGCGCCCGGATAGCGGGCCGTGCGCAGCGTCACGCGCACTCCGGATTCGGCGAGTTGGGCGCCGATGCGCTCGAGGTAGGCCTCGCTGCCACCGCCTTGCGGGTGCCCGGTGTCGCGCCAGCACAGCAGCAGCACGGAGCGCACGGGTCGGGACATCGGTGACCAGACTATCCGCTGGCTAAGGTCTGTCTCGATGAGAGCCGCAGACCAGTTCGCCGCGCGGGCCACGCTGTGGCGGTCGCTGCGGCTGCTCAGCCAGTTCCGCTACGAGCAGCCCGACCCGGCGAGGTTCTACGGCGCGCTGGCCACAGACACCGCCGCGATGGTCGCCGACCTGTGGTGCGGCCTGCACCGCATGACTCCCGCCGGCCGAACCGTGCTCGACGTGGGTGGCGGCCCCGGTTTTTTCGCGACGGCTTTTCAGGCCGCAGGCATGCGCTACATCGGCGTCGAACCCGACCCTCGCGAAATGCATGCCGGCCCGGCTGCCGTCGACAGGCAAACCACCTACGTGCGGGCGTCCGGGATCGCGTTGCCGTTCGCCGACGCCAGCGTCGACATCTGTCTGTCGTCCAACGTCGCCGAGCATGTGCCGCACCCGTGGCGGCTCGGCCGCGAGATGCTGCGGGTCACCAAGCCCGGCGGCCTGGTTGTGCTGTCGTACACGGTGTGGCTCGGCCCGTTCGGCGGCCACGAGATGGGCCTGTCGCACTACCTCGGTGGTGCCCGCGCGGCCGAGCGCTACACCCGCAAGCACGGGCATCGACCGAAAAACGACTACGGATCGTCGTTATTCGCGGTGTCCGTGGCCGACGGGCTCGAGTGGGCTGAAAGCACCGGCGCCCTGGTCGCCGCATTTCCCCGCTACCACCCACGATGGGCGTGGTGGCTGACGCGGGTGCCGGGGCTTCGGGAATTCGCGGTCAGCAACCTCGTCCTGGTTCTCGCGCCGCCCTGACAGCCTGAATGGAACAGGTTCTACTTTCGCGAGATCGTAGGTAATGTGACGCTCATGACACAGAGTGTGGACACCGCTTACAAGACCGAATACGACAAGCTGTTCATCGGTGGCAAGTGGGTCGAGCCGTCAAGTGCCGAGGTCATCGAGGTGTTCTCGCCCGCGACCGGCCAGAAGGTCGGGCAGGTGCCGCTGGCCGCCGAGGCCGACGTGAACGCCGCCTGCGCCGCCGCCCGCAAGGCCTTCGACGAGGGTCCGTGGCCCCACACTCCGCCCGCCGAGCGTGCCGCAGTGATCGGCCGCGCGCTCAAGCTGCTCGAGGATCGCGCCGATCTGTTCAAGCATCTGCTCAAGCTGGAGACCGGCCAACCGCCGACGATCGTCGACATGATGCAGTACGGCGCTTCGGTGTCGACGCTGCAGTACTACGCGGGCGCCGCCGACAAGTACACGTGGAATGAGATCCGCGACGGCATCTACGGTCAGACGCTCGTCACCAAGGAGCCTGTCGGCGTCGTCGGCGCGGTGGTGGCGTGGAACGTGCCGCTGTTCCTCGCGGTCAACAAGCTCGGCCCGGCACTGCTGGCCGGCTGCACGGTCGTGCTCAAGCCAGCGGCCGAAACACCGCTGTCCACAAACGCTTTGGCCGAGGCGTTCGCCGAGGCGGGACTGCCAGAAGGCGTGCTGTCGGTGGTGCCCGGTGGCGTGGAGACCGGCCGTGCGCTGACCTCCAACCCGGAGCTGGACAAATTCACGTTCACCGGCAGCTCCGCGGTCGGCAAGGAGATCGGCAAGCTGGCAGCCGAGAAGTTGAAGCCGTGCACGCTCGAACTCGGCGGCAAGTCCGCGGCGATCATCCTCGAAGATGCCGACCTGGATTCCACGCTGCCGATGCTGGTGTTCTCCGGCCTGATGAACTGCGGCCAGGCGTGTGTGGGACAGACCCGCATCCTCGCGCCGCGCTCGCGCTATGACGAGGTCGTCGAGAAGGTGTCCGCCGCGGTCGCCGCGATGCCCGTTGGCCTGCCCGACGATCCGGCGTCGATGATCGGCCCGCTGATCTCCGAGAAGCAGCGCGAACGCGTCGAGGGCTACATCCGCAAGGGCGTGGAGGAAGGCGCGCGGATCGTCACGGGCGGTGGCAGGCCCGAGGGTCTGGACGGCGGCTGGTTCGTGCAGCCGACGGTGTTCGCCGACGTCGAGAATTCGATGACCATCGCGCAGGAGGAGATCTTCGGCCCGGTGCTGGCGATCATCCCGTTCGACACCGAAGAGGACGCGATCCGCATCGCCAACGACTCGGTGTACGGCCTGGCCGGCAGCGTGTTCACCACCGACTTCGGCAAGGCCGTCGAGATCGCCAAGCAGATCCGCACCGGTACGTACGCGGTGAACATGTATGCGTTCGACCCCGGCGCCCCGTTCGGCGGTTACAAGAACTCGGGTCTGGGCCGTGAGAACGGACCAGAAGGCATCGAGCAGTACTGCGAGGCCAAGAGCATCCTGCTGCCGTTCGGTTACACCCCGGAGATCTAGAACTCCTCTCGCCAGCAGACGCAAAGTGCCCCAATTTCTCGGCGTGTCGGGGACTTTTGCGTCTGCTCGCGCACAGAGGTGATCTAAAAGGAGTCCTCGCCGAGGTCCATCAAGGCGAGGTCGACAGCCTCGACGATCTTGCGTTCGGCGGTCAGCCGCGGCAACACGTTTTTGGCGAAAAACTTTGCCACGGCTGCCTTTCCGGTATAGAACGCCCGGTCGCGGTCGGAGACGTCGCTGTCGAGGGCGTCGAGCGCGATCTCGGCCTGGCGCAGCAGCAGCCAGCCGATCAACAGGTCGCCGACTGCGAGCAGGAACCTGACCGACTCCAGGCCAAGGCGATACAGCTCCCTGGCGTTCTCCTGGGACGACAGCAGGTAGCCGGTCATTGCCGCAGCCATCGCCTGCATGTCGGCCACCGCGGTGGCGAGAAGCGTTCGCGCATCAGCCAATTCGGGCCGGGCGGCGTCGCTGCCGAGGAATTCCTGGATCTGCGCCATCACGTGCTGCAGCGCGCGACCCTGGTCGCGGGCGATCTTGCGGAAGAAGAAGTCCTGCGCCTGAATTGCGGTGGTGCCCTCGTAAAGCGAATCGATCTTGGCGTCGCGGATGTACTGCTCGATCGGATAGTCCTGAAGAAAGCCCGAACCGCCCAATGTCTGCAGTGACTCGGTCAGGCATTGATACGCCCGCTCGGAACCGACTCCCTTGACGATCGGCAACAGCAGATCGTTGACCCGCTCGGCCATTTCGGCGTCGGCGCCGGACACGATATCGGCGACGACCACATCCTGGTGGGCAGCGGTGAAGAGGTACAGCGCCCGCAGACCCTCCGCATACGCCTTCTGCGTCAGCAGGGCCCGGCGCACGTCGGGGTGGTGCACGATCGTGACGCGCGGCGCCGACTTATCGGTCATCCGGGTGAGATCGGCGCCCTGGATTCGCGTCCTCGCATAGTCGAGCGCATTCAGATAGCCGGTGGACAGCGTCGCAATCGCCTTGGTGCCGACCATCATTCGGGCATACTCGATCACCTTGAACATCTGGGCGATGCCGTTGTGGCTGTCACCGACCAGCCAGCCGACGGCGGGACGACCGTGTTGGCCGAAGGTGAGCTCACAGGTCGGCGAGGCCTTCAGCCCCATCTTGTGCTCGAGGTTGGTGACATACACTCCGTTGCGCTCACCGGGTTCGCCAGTCTCGGGATCGAACAGGAACTTCGGCACCACGAACAGGCTGAGGCCCTTGGTGCCCGGCCCGGCCCCTTCGGGCCGTGCGAGCACGAGATGGATGATGTTCTCGAACAGGTCGTCGGAGTCGCCGTTGGTGATGAACCGCTTTACGCCGTCGAGATGCCAAGTACCGTCGGGCTGTTGGATCGCCTTGGTGCGGCCCGCGCCGACGTCGGAACCGGCGTCCGGTTCGGTCAGCACCATGGTCGCGCCCCAGTTGCGCTCCAGTCCCACTGTCCCCCAGTGCCGTTGCTGCTCGTTACCGACGGCATACAGGATGTCCGAGGACTTGGGCCCGGACAGGATCATGAAGACCGGGGGTTGCGCGCCGAGCACGAATTCGTTGATCGCCCACTCGAGAATGGCGGGCGCCGCCACACCACCGACGTCTTCGGCCAAGCCGACCCGGAACCACTCACCCTGCTGCCAGGCCCGCACTGACTTCTTGAACGACTCGGGCAGATGCACCGTGTGTGTCGCCGGGTCGAACGTCGGCGGGTTGCGGTCGGCATCGGCGAACGATTCCGCCACCGGGCCTTCGGCCAGTCGCGCCGCCTCGTCGAGCATCTCCCGCACCGACTCGCCGTCCAGATCGCCGAACTCTCCTGTGGCGAGCGCCTTCTCCAGGTCCAACACCTCGAACAGGTTGAACTCCAGGTCGCGAACGTTGCTCCGGTAGTGGCCCATGCCTTGCGCCTTTCGTTACGGACTCACGGTGGGACTGTGGCCGACCGACGCGCGCGGCCGGGTTGGCCTCGGTTGGTTCTGCGCGAAGCCGGTGCAGGTACCGAGGTGTCCTGCGACGCACGGCACACCGTTCATCGTCGGTACCGGACCGCCCGAGACCGGGGTCGGCGCGCCGTTGTAACCGTTCTGGTCCAGCGGTACGGCACCTGCCGCGGGGGCGGTGAAAAGCGTGGCAGCGCACACCCCGACCAGGACTGACCTGCGCAGATAGCAGCGCTCGGCCATGGCGGACCCGCTTTCCTCGGTTTTGCCGCCAGCCTACGGCTCCAAAGTGGTGCTGAGCTGGGAACTCTTAATTATGGTCTTCCTCATAATCCCGGAAAGTGCGCCGAATCAGTGACACCGGCTAAGCAAGTCGGTTCACCTGGCATTAACCGGCGCCGCGGTGTGATGGGGAATACATTTATTGCACCAGTGTGTTACCGGTTCTATGCTTTGCACCATAGACAGGGAGGCATCCGATGTGGATCGTTGAGGTCAACTTCGCCGGCCGTCGGTTCACGCGCGAGATGCATGGGCGTCGGCGATCGGTCTTCCACTTCAGCCCGCGCCACTTCAGCTGGCGGTCTGCACCACTGCGGGACCCGCACGCCGCCTGACACCGCCGGAGGTTAGTTCTGTCCACCCCGACCAAGACCAGGACCAAGCGCGGCTCTACGCGCACCAAGATGTTGATCAGCGCCGCTGAGGTGCTGCGCGAACGCGGAGCCGCTGGTGTCACGATCGACGAGGTGCTCGCCCGCAGCGGCGCGCCGCGCGGTTCGGTGTACTACCACTTCCCCGAGGGCCGCAATCAGATCCTGACCGAGGCGTTGCAGTACGCCAGCGGCCTTGTCTCCGACGTCATCGACGATGCCGCGGCAAAGGGCGGCGTGTACCTGGTCCGGCGGTTCGTGACGTTCTGGGAGGACCTCCTTGCCGAGAGCGATTTCACCGCAGGCTGCCCTGTCGTGGCCGCGGCGATCGGCTCAGCCGACGACGAACCTCAACTGACAACCGTCGCAGGCAACATCTTCAGCCGCTGGCGTGACGCGCTGACCCGCGCGTTCGTCAGCGACGGCTTCGACGAGCCCTGCGCCGCATCGTTGGCCATCATGTGCATCGCGTCGCTCGAGGGTGCGGTAGTGCTGTGCCGGTCGACGCGCAGCGTCGATCCCCTGCGCGAGGTCGCCGAGCAGCTCGAATTCCTGATCAAGTCACGGGAATTCGTGCGTGTCTACGGTGTGCCCGAGCACCGTTAAGCCTTGCGCCACCTGGCGCAGACGAAGTCGCCGTTGACGCCGGATTCGACGAGCGCCCATTCGGATCGGATAGGCAACAGCCGTGCGCCTGCACCCAACGAACACGGCGCATACGTCACGATCATTTCGTCGATCAGGCCCGCGCTGCGGAACTGCCCGGCCGTCTCCCCGCCGCCGACCACCCAGACGTCCTTGCCCGCCGCTGCCGACACCAGCTTCGGATGCAACTGCGCGACGTCACCGTCGAACACCTGCACCGGATGTCCCTCTGAAACGATCTGCGGTCGATGCGTCAACACCCAAGACGGCTGCTCATACATCCACCGCCCTGGGTGATTGTTCAGGATCCATTCGTATGTCGCGGAGCCCATCACCAGTGCGCCAACAGTTTTGATGAATGCCTCATACCCGAACGGGCCGTCGGCATCGACCGCCCGCGAGGTCAGCCAATCCAGGCTCTCGGCTTCGTCGACGATGTAGCCGTCGAGGCTGGACGCGGTGAAGTAGACGGTTGCCATGTCAGGTTCCTCTCATCCAGTCGAGCGGGTCACCGCGGCGGGTGCGCAGGCCGAGCCGCGTCAGCATGGCTCGGGCCAGTTCGCGCCGGTGCGCCGAATACGTCAGCACATGCGCAACGATGCCGTAGAGCTGAAACGACTCCGGCGGGTCGCACAGTGCATCGATGACGGTGTCGCCGAGCCTGCCCGTTGCGCTGTATTCGGAAACCATTGCCGCCCAGCGGGTTCCGATTTCTTCGTGGTGCGTGGCCAGTTCTTGCGCAGTTGTCGACTGCGCGGCTTGTCTATTGGGGAAGTCGCGGCCCTCGATGGTGGCCAGCCACACTTCCTTCGCCCACACGATCGCTCCCAGCACGGCTGCAATGCTTGGCTCGGGACCGTCCCAGTCGAGAATCACCTGTCCAGGTGAGATCTCGTGTGTCCATTGCTCTTCGGAGAGCCGGGCGGCCTCGTCGATCAGATAGGCGGTGTCGGCGACGTCATGGGCCACCATCAGTTGAGAAATGTCGGGCTCCTTGCTGGCGCCGTCGCTGTCCAACCACAGCGACTGCGGGGGGTGAAAGTGCAGCCCGTTCGGCGCAGGCAACCGGAACTCGACATCTGCGGCGCGCGACGGTGGCACGCCGAATGTGCGACGGAAAGCGCGGGAGAACACCTCGGCCGACGACCAGCCCTCGTCGGCGGCCACCGCGGAAACCGATTCACCGCGGTGCAGCCGCCAGGCCGCGCGTTCGAGCATGATGCGCCTGCGCATCGCCGCCGGCGACTCGCCGGTCAACCGTCGCACCTCGCGGGAGAAGTGGAATTCCGACGCGAAGCTGCTGCGTGCCATGTCGCCGACGTCGGTGTTGTCGGCGTCGACGACGGCGTCGAGGAGTTCCCGCAGTCGATCGCGGCGTGCTGGATCGCTCACGCTTCCCGAGTATGGTCGTGCGTCCGCGGGATGGACATGACAATTCCTGCTGCGCTGTCGGCTCACTAGACTCTGTTGCCCAGTGAGCGAATTCGATGCGCTGTGCGCCAACGACGCCGAGCTGGGCCTGCTTCGGACGTCGGTCCGCGAGTTCCTGGCCGCCGACCGCGACGAGTTCGGTTGGCAGCCCGCTGTCGACTGCTGGCTGGCGAAATGGGACCCGGACTTCTCCGCCCGGCTGGCCGGCGCCGGTTTCGTCGGCCTGACCATCCCCGCCGAGTACGGGGGACGCGGGCTGGGTTATCTGCACCGCTATGTCGTCACCGAGGAACTGCTCGCCCACGGCGCTCCCGTCGCTGCCCATTGGATCGCCGACCGGCAGGTGGCGCCTGCGCTGCTGACGTACGGCAGCGAAGAGCAGCGGCACCGGTTGCTGCCGCGGATCGCAGCGGGGCAGCTGTATTCGGCGATCGGAATGAGTGAGCACGGCGCCGGGTCCGACCTCGCCGCCGCGCAGACGCGCGCCAGTCGAGTCGACGGCGGCTGGGTCCTCAACGGTTCGAAGGTGTGGACGAGCGGCGCGCACGTCGCACACCAGATCGTGGTGCTGGCCCGGACCAGCCCGTTGGACCCCGAACACCGCCACGCGGGTTTCTCCCAGTTCATCGTCCAGACGTCGGCCCCGGGCATCATGATCGAGCCGATCCTGTTGATGAACGGCGAACACCACTTCAACGAGGTGATTTTCACCGACGTGTTCGTTCCCGACGAGGACGTGCTCGGACAGATCGGCGACGGATGGCACCAGGTCACCGCCGAGTTGGGTTTCGAGCGAAGCGGACCGGAACGGATCCTGTCGACGGCCACGCTGATCTTCAGCGCGATCCGGGCCTTGGGCGAGGTCGACGACGGGGTCGCCGCCGACGTCGGAGACCTTGTGGCCCGGCTGATTTCGCTGCGGCAGCTGTCGATTTCGGTGGCACGCACGCTGGCCGACGGTCGGGATGCCGCCAGCCGGGCGGCACTGGTGAAGGACCTCGGGACGCGCTTCGAGCAGGACTCGGTGGAGTTGGTCGCCGACCTGCTGGACTACGTCGAGGATCCAGAACCGTTGCGTGCGCTACTTAAAACTGCGCGGGTGCACTCGCCGCTTTTCACACTGCGCGGGGGCACCAACGAGGTGCTACGCGGCGTGGTGGCCAAGGGCATGACGTCATGAACGAACTGACGCAACTGATCGACGATCTCTGCAGTCGATCGACGGGTGACGAATTGTGGCGCAACCTGGAGGACACCGGACTCACCCGGCTGACCACGGGCCAGGGCGCAACTCCTGCGGAGGCCGCAATCGTGTTGTCCGGCTTGGCAAGACATGCGGCGGCAGTTCCGATCGCAGAGACCGATCTGCTCGCAGCCTGGCTGGCTGGCGAGGCGGGCTTGTCGGTTCCGGACACCGGCCCGTTGACGGTGGCGATCGCCGACGCATGCGAACGTGGCGGGCGCGTCACGGGAACTGCACGCGACGTGCCGTGGCCGTCAAGCACAGTCGTACTGGCGGCGCGCACCGCCGATGCGTTGCATGTCGGCTTGATCGATGGCACGTCGCACGGATCGATCGACTTCGACCTAGCCGTCGCCGAGCTACGCACGCTCGATGCTGTCGTCGCCGACGAGCTGGTCCGCCGCGGCGCGTGGGCGCGCTGCAACCAGATCGTCGGTGCGCTCGATGCGGCGTGCGACCTCACGGTGGCGCACACCGCCGAGCGAGTGCAGTTCGGCCGCACGCTGAGCAAGTTTCAGGCAGTGCAGCATTCACTGGCCGCGATGGCCGGCGAGATCGAACGTGCCCGTGCTGCAACCGCTTTGGCGGTCGCTGCTGCAACCGACTACGGCTTCGACCACCCTGCGACCGATTACGCCGCCACGGTGGCAAAGGTCGCGGTCGGGCGTGCCGTTGATCCGGTCACCACCATCGCCCACCAGTTACACGGGGCGATCGGGGTGACCATCGAGCACCGGCTGTGGCGCTCGACCATGCAGGCTCGCAGCTGGGTCGACGACTTCGGCTCGACTGCGTCCTACGCACGGCGCCTTGGCCGGATCGCGTTGGCCGCCGATGATCCGTGGGACGTCGTGGTCAGCTATCCAGCACCTGGTTGACCCGCGCCTCCAGATCACCGCCGTCACCCAGATCAGCGATGTCGATACCGAAGCGGTCAGTCAGCGCTTCGAGCACTTCTGCGGCAGTATCGAAGCGGATCTTCTCGGTTTCACCGGCACTGTGGATGGCCAGATTTCGGCCCCGCATGTTGTAGCGGGCCTCGCCGGTGACCAGGGCTGCCGTCAAACCGGTGACGAAGAACGAGTTGGGATGCGTTGACACATACCAGCTTCCGACCTCGAGATCGATTCGCGGCTGCGGCCGGGTGGTGAAGATGTACAGCGGCTGCCACTCGCCGCGGACCTGGGCTTCCAGCTGGAGGGCGTCCCCACGCTCGCTGATGCGGTACGGCTCATGGCGCGTCTCCTGGACCGGCCCGGCCTGCAGCCGGATAGGTGACGTCAACGTCTGCCCACCGAAACCGACGTCGACCAGGAGCCGCCCATCGAGGCCAGGCACCGTCACCGAAAGCACCTGATGCGTCTGGGCGGGAAGTGGGCCGTCCGGGTTCAGCCAAATCACGCGGCCAGCAAGCCGATCGACGCCGAAGCCCAACTGCTCGAGCACGTATCCCATCAATCCGTTGTGCTCGTAGCAGTAACCCCCGCGGCGGCGGTGCACGAGTTTGTCGGTCAGCGCCGCCGCGCCGAGATCAGCGACGGGGATGCCCATCAACGGGTCGAGATTCTCGAACGGGATGGACCCGTTGTGCGCGGCGACGAGCGCATGCACCGTCTCGACGGTTGGTTCGGCGGGGCCGCGGTAGCCGATCCGGTCGAAATATGCGGCCACGTCCACAGCATCGGTGACTTCAATCGTCATGACGCCATCTTCCGACCTCAACAGGGGTTCAGGTCAACCCGGTGGAACACTGGAAGGGTGCCCGCCCATTTGACCGAGGAACTGCGCGAGGACCTGCTGGCCCGTTGGTCGGAGACGCACCGCAAGCACCACACCGTCAGCCACCTGCACGAGATGCTCGACGCGATCGGCGCGCTGGCCGAGGCGGGCGTCGAGTTCGACCGCGAGGCGGTGGAACTCGCCGCGTGGTTCCACGACGCCATCTACGAGATCGGCCGCGACGACAACGAGGACCGCTCTGCGGAGTTGGCGCTCGAGCTACTGGCGTCGTCCCCGATCCGCGACGAGGTCGCGCGACTGGTGCTTGTCACCAAGACGCACAAGGTGGGAGAACACGACATCAACGGCGCGGTGCTCAGCGACGCCGACCTGTCGGTGCTCGGCAGCGAACCGTTCCGGTACCGGGCCTATGCCGCGGCCGTCCGTGAGGAATACGCCGACGTGCCCGACGATGTGTTCAAACCGGCTCGGGCGCAGGTACTTTCGGCGCTGCTCGACGGGCGGCTGTTTCACACTGCGGCAGGGCGTGAACGGTGGGAAGAGCGGGCGCGCCGCAACATCGCCGAGGAGATCGCCGAACTCGCCGGCTGACTGGTTGCCGACGGAAGAGCGGGGATGGCGTCGGCGTCGTGTCTGTGCGATGCTCCGGCCATGGGGGTGACATACGAGGAATTCGCAGCTCAACACCGGACCCAGCACGTCACGCCAGTCAACCAATGGTGTGCGGTGGTCGGTAACTCGCTGGTACCCGTGGCCGCGGTGACGGCGTTGACGGGTCGGCTCAAGGCAGGCGCCGCGCTCTTCGCGCTGGCGAACGCAACGGTTGTCGCGGGGCACATCGCAGAAGGCAACCTGGCGCGCGCCACGCGTGACTTGCGTCAGCATCCGATCTGGGGGGTGCGCGCCGATGTCGCCGTCGCGGCCGCGACGGTCAGGAGCGCGCTCGGCCGGCACTAGGTGCGGCCACGGGGCGACGGGGCCGCGGGATCTGCGGCAGTCGCTTCGTTGACCGCAGAGCCGTGCGGCGTGCGCGCGACGCCGGGTGCGTTCGCGGGGTCTCCCGACGACGGCTCGGCGCCGTGGGTGAGTTCCCGCAGTCGGGCGTGCAACACCTCGAGCACCGGGATGCGATTGCCGTGCGCCTCCTCGTGCTCGAAGAGGCCTCGCAGTTGCCCCTCCTCGAGGGAGCGAATCCGGTGTCGCAGCTCGGTCAGCGGCAGCTGGTCGTAGTCGGGAATGGGAAGTTCGTCGGCCATGGCTGTCGGTTGCCCACCATCGCGCAACCGAAAACCGTTAGCTGCCGGTCCACTTCGGCGGTCGCTTCTCCGCGAAGGCGATCGCACCTTCCTTGGCGTCGTTGCTGCTGAACACCGGCATCAAGATGCGCGTCTGTTTGGCCCACATCTCGTCGGGGCTCCACCCGCGCGACTCGACGATGATCTGCTTCGTCGCTGCGACGGCCAGCGGTCCGTTGGCGGTGATCCGCTCGGCCAGCTCGATCGCCGCGTCGAGCACCTTGCCGGGTTCTGCGAGCGCGTTGACCAGGCCGAGCTCGAGCGCCCGCTGCGCAGGCAGCCTGTCGCCGGTCAGCGCGAGCTCCATCGCGATCGCAGGCGGGATGCGTTGGGGCAGCCGCAACAGCCCTCCTCCGCCGGCGACGAGACCGCGTTTGACCTCCGGGATGCCGAACGCGCCGTCCTTCGACGCCACGATCAGATCGCAGGCCAACGCAAGCTCCATCCCGCCCGCCAAGCCAAAGCCCTCGACCGCGGCGATCAACGGCTTGACCGGGGGGCGCTCGGTGAACCCCATGCCCCGGCCCTCGACCACGACGTTCTCACCGCGGGCGAATGCCTTCAGATCCATGCCCGCACAGAACGAACCCCCGGCGCCGGTGACGATGCCGACCGACAATCCAGGGTCGTCGTCGAGGCGGTCCACGGCGTCGGCCAGCCCCCGGCTGACCGCGGCGTTGACGGCGTTGCGGGCCTCGGGACGGTTGATGGTGATCACCAGGATTCGGCCACGCTGCTCGACGAGGACTACATTTTCACTGTTATCTGTCACGCCGGTGATCGTATCCACAGTCGGCTTTGGCGGTCCGGCTCAGGCCATGTACCATAAATTAGAACACGTTCTAGTTTTCCTAGTCAGGGGGACCCGTGACCTCGACCGATACCGAACCGTCGGAACTCACCAAGTGGGATCCGGGTCTCACCGAGCGCGTCATGGGCCTCACCCGGCCGTTCCTCAAGCGCTACTTCCGATCAGAGGTCCGCGGGCTGGAGAACATGCCGGCAGGCGGGGCGCTGCTCGTCAGCAACCACTCTGGCGGGATGCTGCCGATGGACGTGCCGATCCTCGCGGCCGAGTACTACCACCATCACGGCTATGACCGCCCGCTCTACACGCTGAGCCACGACATGCTCTCGGTAGGACCGACCGGAGACTTCTTCAAGAAGATCGGCTACATCAGCGCCAACCACGAGAACGCCGATGAGGCGCTGCGCTCCGGCGGCCTCGTGGTGGTGTTCCCCGGCGGCGACTACGACGTCTATCGGCCGACCCTTTCGGAGAACAAGATCGACTTCGGCGGCCGCACCGGCTACGTGAAGGCTGCGCTCAACGCGGGCGTTCCGATCGTTCCGACGGTCGGCATCGGCGGGCAGGAGACGCAGATCTTCCTGTCCCGCGGCACCTGGCTGGCGAAACGACTCGGGCCGATCGCACGGTTGGCGCGCACCAAGATCGTGCCGATCTCCTTCGGGTTCCCGTTCGGCCTGAGCATCGTGATCCCGCCCAACATCCCGCTGCCCGCCAAGATCGTGATGAAGGTGCTGCCGCCGATCGACATCCTCGCCGAGTTCGGCGAGCACCCGGACATCGACGAGGTCGACGCTCACGTGCGCCACGTCATGCAGCGAGCCCTCGACGAACTGGCCCAAGAACGCACACTCCCTGTGCTCGGCTGAGACCCATGGCCATCACCGACCGGCTCACGGAAACGCTCGGCATCGTCTCGACGATGGCCCGCGCGCGGCTGCTCGCCCCGATGCGGCCCGACAGATACCTACGCATCGCCGCGGCGATGCAACGCGAAAACATGGGCATCACATCGGGATTCGCCGCCGCCGCGCAGCGCTGCCCGGACCGGCCCGGCCTCGTCGACGAGCTCGGCACGCTGACCTGGCGAGAAATCGACCAGCGCGCAGACGCATTGGCCGCCGGACTGCAGTCACTGCCGGGTGGACAACCGCACGTGCTCGGCCTGATGGCGCGCAACCATCGCGGCTTCGTCGAGTCGCTGATCGCCGCCAACCGGATCGGCGCGGACGTGCTGCTGTTGAACACGTCGTTCGCCGGGCCCGCGCTGGCCGAGGTGGTACAGCGCGAAGGGGTGGACGCGGTCATCTACGACGAGGAGTTCGCCGAGACCGTCGACCGCGCGCTCTCCGACAGTGCCGACGCGACGCGGATCATTGCCTGGACCGACGGGCCCCAGGACGGGCTCACGGTCGAGAAGCTGATCACTGAGCACACCGGTCGTGAGCCGCAGCGCGCGAGCGCGAAATCGAAGGTCATCCTGCTGACGTCGGGCACCACCGGAAGCCCCAAGGGCGCCAAGCACTCTGGCGGCGCCGACGGTGGACCCGGCATCCTCAAGGCGATCCTGGACCGTACCCCCTGGCGCGCAGAGGAACCGGTCGTCGTCGTGGCGCCGATGTTCCACGCGTGGGGCTTCTCCCAGTTGGTGTTCGCCGCGTCGCTGGCATGCACGGTCATCACCCGTCGCAAGTTCGACCCGGAAGCCACGCTCGAACTCGTCGACCGCCACCGCGCCACCGGGTTATGCGTCGTGCCGGTGATGTTCGACCGGATCATGGAGTTGCCCGACGAGGTCCGCAACAAATACAGCGGGCGGTCGTTGCGGTTCGCCGCCGCGTCGGGGTCGCGGATGCGCCCAGACGTCGTCATCAAGTTCATGGACCAGTTCGGCGACGTGATCTACAACAACTACAACGCCACCGAGGCCGGCATGATCGCGACGGCCACACCACAGGACCTGCGGGCGGCCCCCGACACGGCGGGTAAACCGGCCGGTGGCACCGAGATCCGGATTCTGGACTCCGATTTCAACGAGCTGCCCACCGGCGAGGTCGGCACCATCTACGTGCGCAATTCCACGCAGTTCGACGGGTACACGTCCGGCAAGACGAAGGACTTCCACGAGGGGTTCATGTCGTCCGGCGATATCGGCCGCTTCGACGAGGCCGGGCGGCTCTTCGTGGTCGGCCGCGACGACGAGATGATCGTCTCCGGCGGTGAGAACATCTACCCCATCGAGGTGGAGAAGACGCTGACTTCGCATCCGGACGTGGCGGAGGCATCGGTGCTCGGCGTGGACGACGAGCAGTTCGGTCAGCGACTGGTGGCCTTCGTGGTTTTGAACGGCGGTGCCTCGGCTACCCCCGACATACTGAAGCAACACGTCCGCGAGAACTTGGCGAATTACAAAGTGCCCAGGGAGATCACGATTCTCGACGAACTACCTCGCAGCAGCACGGGAAAGATCGTGCGCCGCGAACTGCAGGAGCGCGCCGGTCGTGCGTAAACGCTGGCCATTGCTGCGCGCGTGCGCGGAGCTACTCAACGCCGCGAACGGGGTGCGCCCGATCGCCCGCGAGGGCTACGTCACGCTGCCGGTGTTCGCCTTCGGTTGGCCGACCACTGAGATGTCGGCGGTCTATCTCGCCGGATCGATTTTCGACGCGGCGCGCCGCGGCCTGCGCGGGGACTTTCGCGGTGCGCGCGGTCGAATCGCCCTGGTGCTCACGGTCATTGCCTGGGGGCTGCTGGCGCTGATCCAGCACCGCAACGTCACGTCCAAACCGCATTTCGAAGATCCGTTGCGCGAGGTGCTTGGCGACGACTACGAAAAGATCGCAGCGCAATCGCAACCGGTGAAACGCCGCAGGATGATCGGCGTGTGGCCAACCGAATTGGTGCGTCGCCGTTATGTCGAAAAAGCCAGCACGGTTCAGTACGGTCCGCATCGCAGGGTCAACCGGGCGGACATCTGGCGGCGCAGCGACCTGCCCCGCGACGGCAAGGCGCCGGTGCTGCTGCAGGTACCTGGCGGCGCATGGGCCATCGGCATGCGCCGACCGCAGGCGTATCCGCTGCTGAGTCATATGGCCGAGCGCGGCTGGATTTGCGTGTCCATCGACTACCGCGTCAGTCCGCGCAACACCTGGCCGGACCACATCGTCGACGTCAAGCGGGCACTGGCCTGGATCAAGGAGAACATCGCCGACTACGGCGGTGACCCGGATTTCGTTGCGATCACCGGTGGTTCGGCGGGCGGGCATCTGTGCGCGCTTGCCGCGCTCACCCCCGACGACCCGCAGTACCAGCCGGGTTTCGAAGATGCCGACACCTCGGTGGTGGCCGCGGTGCCGATCTACGGTCGCTACGACTGGGTTTCGGGCAACGGCAACGGCCGCCGGGAGTTCATCGCGTTCCTGCAGAAGTATGTGGTCAAGAAGCGCATCGTCGAGCGCAAGCAGGTGTATGTGGACGCTTCGCCGATCATGCGATTACGGCCAGACGCCCCACCGTTTTTCATCCTGCACGGCGAGGACGACTCGATCATCCCGGTGCCCGAGGGCCGCGACTTCGCCGCTGCGATGAAGGACGCGTCGACATCGGTCGTCGTTTATGCCGAGATTCCGCACGCCCAGCATGCGTTCGATTTCTACTACGGGTCGCCGCGTGGCCATTACACCGCTCAGGCGGTAGAGACGTTCCTGTCCTGGGTGCACGCCACGCGCGGATGAGCGATTTGTGTGCGTTTTGTTGCGCTGAGCGCTCCTGAACGCACACAAATCGCAGGGGGGATTACTGCGCCATCGCCTTTTCGACGATGGTCAACTCTTCGGAAAGCCCTGCGGCACGCCGGATTTCGACAAACGCGTCGATCATCGCGTCGGTCAGCTCATGTGGGTCTTCTAGAGTGCGGCCGTCCGAGAGTACCGAGATGTTGAGCTGGTCGACATAACTCCACACCGTGATGTTCATCCCGCTGCCCGCGGTCAACGGGCCAACCGAATAGATCTCGGTCACCAGCGCACCGCCGACGCGACCGTACTCCCGAGGGCCGGGCACATTGGAGATCGGCAGGTTCAGCACCTTGTTCTGACCGTCCTTGTTCGACAGCCACCGGAACATCGCCTCCGCAGGCGCGGGCGGGAAGTACGCCGACCACTTGCTCACCAGTTCCGGCCCGAGCAGGTTGTGGCTTTCTTTCGCTTCCAACGCGGCCTGGCGCGCGTTGCGCACCCGATCCAGCGGGTCCTCGCAGTCGGTCGGCAACGCCACCAGCACGCCGGTGAAGTAGTTGCCGGAGATACGGTCAGGGGAAAAGTCGAAGCTCACTGGGACCGACGCCAGCAACGGGTCGCCGGCGTGACCGTCGTAGCGCAGCAACAGTTTTCGCAGTGCCCCCGCCGAGATCGCCAGTACCATGTCATTGATCGTGACGCCGAGGTGCTTACCGGTCGCCTTGATGTCCGCCAACGCCAGCGTGGCCGTCGCGAACTTGCGGATCGGATCGACCTTGTGGTTCATGAACGTCGCCGGCGGCGTGAATGGTCGGGTCAATTCCGGCGACAGCTTGCGCGAACTCTTACGCACGCGGCGGACACCCTGCGCCGTGTAGCGCACCGTGCTGGGCAATTTACCCACCAGGCGGACGTGGTCGGCGAACGCCGAGCGCAGCAGCTCGCCCTTCGTCGGCGCCGGGTCGGTGGCATACGAATCCCGATCGGCCAGGCCGCCGTCGCCGATGTCCATTCCGCGGGCCAGCAGATTCGCCGAAGCCACCCCGTCGGCCAACGCGTGATGGATCTTGCCGAGCACCGCGATCCTGCCGTTCGCCAGCCCCTCGATGAAATACATCTCCCACAGCGGTCGGCTGCGGTCCAGTGGCGTGCTCGCGATCTTGCCGATCGCCTCGTCGAGCTGACGCCTCCCACCCGGAGCGTCCAGCTGGTACGGCCGGACGTGGTAGTCGAGGTCGACCTCGCAGTTCTCCCGCCACATCGGGTGATGGATCTTGCCGGGCACCTCGATCAGCTGGTACCGGAACGGGTCGAGCTTGTAGAGCCTGCCGTGGATGACCTTGCGGAACTCGTCGATCCCGAACTTCCGCCCGCCGAGATCGTCGAGCTCGATCACCGCCAGCTTGAGTGTGTGCATGTGCACGTTCGGCGTCTCGCTGTACAGCAGCACAGCGTCCCACCCGCGAAGCCTCTTCAACGGCGCTCCCTCCTATGTGGAGGAGCCTAGATCACCTGCTTGGCCCCCGTGAGCGATCGGTTGCGGTGAATCTGCTTGAGGAATAAGCCGATTGCGGTGGCCATCGACCCGGTGCGGGCACCGTCGATCATGTCGAAGGCGTGGCCTGCGCCGGGCAGCTCCACATAGCTGACCGCAGAACGCGATGCCGCGCGCAGCCGCTCGACGAAGCTGCGGGCCTGATCGACGGGAATGACGCTGTCACCGGTGCCGTGGATCACCAGGAACGGCGGCGCGTCCTTGTGGATGCGGGCGATCGGCGATGCCTTGCGGAACACGTCTGGATGCTTCGACATCTTCCGGCCGACCACGATGCGTTCGAGGAAGTCGACGAAGCGAACCCGCTCCGCTGTCGAGCGGTCCTCCCAGTCGTAGCGGCCGTAGATGCCGACAACCGCGTCGACCGACGTATCGGAGCCGTCGGGCAGTTCGCACTGCATGTCCGGGTCGTTCGCCGTCAATCCCGCCAGCGCCGCCAGATGCCCGCCGGCCGAACATCCCGCTAGCGCAACGAAATTGCGGTCGCCGCCGAACTTGTCGACATTGGCGCGGGCCCATGCGATCGCGGTCTTGACGTCGGTGATGTGCGCAGGCCACCGGTGGTGCGGCGCCACCCGGTAGTCGATGGACAGGCAGACCCAGCCCATCTCGGCCAGATGCGACATCAACGCGTACCCCTGCAGCATGCGACTGCCGTGCACCCACGCGCCGCCCGGCACGAAGATCAGCACTGGCGCGGGCTCGGCGGGCAGATCCTTCGGACGCCAGACGTCGAGCAGTTGAGATGGGAGATTGCCGTAACGCACCGAGGTGCGATACACGCTGCGACGGTGCTCGCGGAACTTCCACAGCGGCGGGGCGCTCTCGGGTGCGGGCCACTTGACGGCGAGGTCTGCGGCAGGCACCACTCCGCGCAGGGCAGCGTCGACGACGGCATGCGTGGAATCGCGTTCCTGCTTACGCAATTCGGCGTTGCCGGGCTCGAACATAGAGCGTGCGGTGGCCCCGAGGAAGTCCGGCAGGTGGCGGTAGCCCCAGACACCCATGGCGGTCATAGCACCAAGTGGCTCAAGGTGTTTCCCGATCACGGGCAGGGAGGCCGACGCGACGCTGGCCGCCAGCATGTAGTCGGCCGGGCCGGCCCTCAGCAACCACCGGGCCCGTGTCCACATTGTCGGCCCCGGGTACCGGGTGTCCGGTCGTACCGTCATTTCGCGACTGTACCCCGCTGGGCGATTCCCAAACGACAACATCGGTGAACATGTCTACTGGGCGCACTTTCAAGATCAGATGTGACCCGCATCACGTATGTGCAGGTGGGCGCCGACGCGTTAGCTTTACTTGACGACCGTCAAACGTAAAGAGGACTTCCAACGTGAGTAAGTCAGCTCTCGCCATCACCGAAGAACACACTGACCTGGCCGATTCCGTCATCGGGCAGCTGAATCGCCTGGACAGCCGCGCTGCGGCCCGCGCCACGCTGGAGAACGGCGCGGCCCATCCGTCCGAGATCTGGTCGGCAGGCACCGGCCTCGGCTGGAACGGGCTGGCGATCTCCGAGGAACACGGTGGTTCCGGGTTCAGCCTCGCCGAACTGGCGGTGGTGCTCGAGCTGTTGGGACGCGAGCTGTCGCCCGGCCCGTTCCTGCCGACAGTCGCGGCAGCGGTGGTCATCGACCGCTGTGCATCGGATTCCGTTCGCGCGCAACTACTTCCGGGCCTCACCGCCGGCAGCGCAGTCGGCGCGCTCGCCCTTTCGGGAAACGTCGCGATCGGTTCGGACCTGGTACTCACCGGGGAAAGCCCTGCAGTGCTCGGTGCCCCCGACGCCGATGTGCTCGTGATCGCCGCAGGTGAGGACGTTGTCGTCGTCGACGCGACCGCCGAAGGAGTCACCGTCACGGCCCTGGAGTCGCTGGACCCCACCCGCAGCGTCGGGTCCGTGGCGTTGCGCGGCGTGACGGTCGACGAAGACAAGGTGCTTCGCGGCGCGGCGCGCAAGGCGAGGACGGTGTTCCGGATCCTGGCCTCGGCCGAAGCGGTCGGCGTCAGTTGGGCCGCGCTGGACATGGCCGTCGAATACGCCAAGGTGCGCGAGCAGTTCGGCCGCACCATCGGAACCTTCCAGGCCGTCAAGCACCATGCGGCGAACATGTTGGTCAACGCAGAGGAGACCACCGCGGCCGCGTGGGACGCCGCGCGGGCCGACGACCTCGAGAGTGCATGGTTCCCCGCCGCCGTTGCGGCCGCGCATGCCATTCGCACGCAAGTCTTCAACGCGCAGTACAACATTCAGCTTCACGGCGGCATCGCCTATACGTGGGAGCACGACGCGCATCTTTATCTGCGGCGTGCCCGCACACTGGCCGCGCTGATGGAAGAAGGCGGCGACCCACTGCTCGATGTCGTCGAGGGTCAGCGCAGCGGCCAGGCGCACGGCGCGTCGTTCACTCTGCCGCCCGAGGCGGACGCACACCGCAGCCAGGCCCGCGAGGCCGTCGACCGGCTGCAGTCGCTGCCCGAGGACAAGCAGCGCGATTACCTCGTCGACTCCGGCTACCTCGTTCCCCACTGGCCGAAGCCGTGGGGCCGCGCGGCCGACGTCCTCGAGCAGTTGGTGATCGAGGAGGAGTTCGCGGGCATTGAACGACCCGATATGGGCATCACCGGGTGGGTGGCGCTCACGATCGCGCAGGCAGGCACCGACGACCAGCGGGAACGCTGGGTCGAACCCGTGCTGCGCGGCCAGGTGATGTGGTGTCAGCTGTTCTCGGAGCCCGGCGCGGGCTCGGACGCCGCGGCGGTGCGCACGGCCGCCAAGAAAGTCGACGGCGGCTGGCGGGTCAGCGGACAGAAGGTCTGGACAAGCCTCGCGCAGTACTGCCAGTGGGGCCTTGCCACGGTGCGCACCGATCCCGATGCGCCCAAGCATGCCGGTGTGACGATGATGGCGATCGACATGAAAGCGCCTGGCGTCACGGTCAATCCGTTGCGCGGCATCACCGGCGATTCGCATTTCAACGAGGTCTTCTTCGACGACGTGTTCGTTCCTGACGAGGACGTCGTCGGCGACGTGAACAAGGGGTGGTTGGTGGCCCGGGCGACGCTGGGCAATGAGCGCATCTCGATCGGCGGTGGTTCGGGCGGCGCTTCCGGGTTCAGCCCGGACCATCTCATCAAGCTCCTCGACGCTTCCCCGGCCGCGGCCAACTACGTGCGGCGGGCAGGCGAGTGCATTGCGGAGACTCACACGCTGCGGCTGCTGAACCTGCGCCGGGCCAGTCGGGCCATCGCGGGCGCGGAGCCAGGGCCAGAGGGCAATGTGACCAAACTGCTGGTGGCCGAGGCAGGGCAGCGGATCACCGAGCTGGGCATGGAGCTGTCCGGTTCGGCGGCAGTGGTTGGCCAGGCGCCGAAGCTGTTGCGTAGTTACCTCGGCAACCGGGCGATGACCATCGCAGGCGGCACGTCGGAGATCACCCGCAACACCATCGCCGAACGCATCCTCGGCCTGCCGCGTGACCCGCTGCTGAAATAGCAGCTTTAGGCCGGCTCGGCCATGAATCGGCTGAGTTCGGCGCGCGAGTGGATGTCCAGTTTGCGGTAGATCCGACTCAGGCTGGCCTCGACCCCCTTGCCGCTGATGCCGAGCCGCGCAGCCACATCGGCTGAAGTCAGGCCGGTCACCACTAGTTCCGCGACACGCCTCTCCGATGGGGTAAGACCGTTGCCTTGCGTCCGGCTGGTGCGGGTGCGCTCCAGTTCGGCGCGCGCACGTTCGGCCCACAAATCACTGCCCATGTTCTCGAATGCCAGCAGCGCCTGGGCAATCGTTGCCGCGGCCGTGGTCGTCAGCCTCCGCCTGCGCTGCAGCTGGCCGAGGAACAACTGCGTGCGTGCTCGCTCGAACGGCATCGGCAGGGCGCCGTGTAGGACCAGCGCCTCATGCAAAAGCCGTTCGGCTACCTCCATTTCACCCTGGGCGTCCAGCGCCATGGCCCGGCATCGTGTGCCGATTGCCAGCATCCAGGGTCGGTTGAACAACCGTCCGTTGTGTTCCAGCGCTTTGATCATCGGTTCGGCTTTGTCGCACTGGCCGAGTGCGACCAGAGCCTCCACAGCGTCGGGAATGAAACCGGCAGTGACGATTTCGGTGCCTGGCATGTCGGGGAATTCCCTACAGCGGTGCTCCAGCGCCGTTGCCGCTGCCGCATAGTTGCCCAGCGAGACCTCCAGGAACCCCTGGACGGCTGCGGGCCCGTACGCCAGCCCGTGCATTCCGCACTTGTCGACGGCCGCCATCGCGTCGGCGATGTCGGAGCGAGCGTCGTCCTCCCGACCGGCGAAAGCGGCGGCGGCGGCGCGCATCGTCTTGGCGATGGACACCAAGTGCTCACCCCCGACCTGTTCGGCAAGTTGAACGGCTTCGTCGGCAGCCAGCGTGGCATCGGCGAATCGCCCGTGCCAGATTTCCACCATGGCGGTGTGCACCGAAACAAAGAGCAAGTCGCTGTCGGCACCCTCTTCGACGCAGTGCGTCCGCAGTTCGTGTAGTTCGGCGCGGGCCTCGTCGAGCCGGCCGGTCCAGGCCAGCGCCTGGGCCCTGGCGGCACTTGCGTGAAACACGATGGAGACGTCAAGGTCCGGGTCCGCCAGATCGAGCGCCCGGTCGAGCGCCGACTCGTCAATCCCGTTGCCGTCTAAGGCATTAATCGTCACATAGTTCGCGAGCGCCTGACTCTGCAAGGCAGGCACACCGAGTTTCTCGGCTTCCTCGACCGCACGCCTGGCGATTTGCACCGCCTTGTCGTAGTCACCTGCGATGCTCTGCGTAAAGGCGAGTGCCAGCAGCGTCTGGATCATGGTGCGCGGGTTGTCAGCCGAATCGTCGGCTGCGCGGGTCAGGAGGTCCGTCGCCTCGCGCGTGCCGCTGCGCAACATGTGCGCTCCGGCAAGCAGATTCAGCGCGCCGGCACGCTCGGGACCGGCCGGTAGTTGGTCGATGGTTGGCGCGAGCAGGTCGGCCGCCCTCATTGGATCCCCTGATCGCAGATGGTTCTCCGCGGAACGCGTCCGACGAGCTGGGGTGTCACCACCGAGTTTTATTGCCAGGTCAAGTAATTCGGCGGCATCAGCAGGCGCTCCCCTCGCACGCGCGGCGTCCGCCGCCCCGTCCAGCGCGCGCAGCAGTTCAGGATCGTGACTCGACGCGGCCAGCGCGAGATGCCTGGCCTTCAGTTCGGGCTGAGTCAGGGTATCGGCCAGCGGGCTGTGAATCCGCCGACGCTGCGCCGGTGGGTTGCTGGTGTAAACGCCCCTGGCCAACAGCGGATGGGTGAAACGCACGTGGTTGCCGTGGATCGCGACGATTCTCTGGCGTTCCGCATGGCCGAGCAGTTCGACGGTGCGCTCGACGGATTTACCGGTTGCCCGCGCCAGTGCCTCCACAGTCGGATCTGCGACGCATGCAGCCGCCAACAGAACTTCGCGGGCATCCGGGCTGAGGCCGCCGATACGTTCGCGGACGAGATTGGCCAGACTGTGCGGGAGGCTGTGCTTACCGTCATTTGGTCCACAGGCCCCGGCGCGCGCCAACTCCAAGGCATAGAACGGGTTTCCGGCCGAGGTCTTCGCGATTCGGCGCATTGTCGGCCGGGCCACCGGCTTGCCCAACCGCGCGAAAAGCAGTTTGTGCAAATCGCTCATGCACATCGGATCGACCCTGAGGCGGGTCAACCGATTGGACAGCGCTACCTCGAGCCAGGGCGTCGCACTCGCGCCACCCGCCTCACACCGCGCCGTCACCAGCAGTGCCGCACGGGGCGGAAGCCGCCAAGCCATGTCGTCGATCACCGCTCGACTGCTGTGATCCAGCCAATGCACATCATCGACAGCGACTAGCACCGGCGCACTCTTGCTGAGCCGCCGAATAATGAAAGTCAACCCCCGGGATGCCAGCTGCCAATCACCAGCCGTTGGTTCACTGTCTGCCCGGAGCAACACGCGGTCGATCGCCGCCTTCTGAACATCGGGCAACCCGTTGAAAAGCTCGGGAGCGATTCCGGCGAACAGGTCGGCCACTGTGCCGTACTCCAGCGCAGACTCCGCCTGCGAAGCCCCCGCCGACAGTGTGTGGAAGTCACGATCGCCCGCCTTCTCGAGTGCAGCGAGCCACAGGGTGGACTTACCGACCCCCGCTTCCCCCTCGATGAGCAGGGCGGAGGGTTGCGTGCCGACTGACTGCAAAAAGTCGGCTATCGCGTTCGACTCGTACGAACGGCCTACAACAGTGACCATTGCGTAAATTATCGCATTCAGCAAACCACTGCGAGCCAAAATACGAAACCTCATCACAAGAACGAAGATTTTTACGGATACGCGCAGCTGGTAATACTTATCGCGTGCCGCTCCCCGAATTCCATCCCGATCTGCGTAGCGTCGCCCGCTATCTGCCCAAGCAGATCGTCACGCCCGCCACGGTGCCGTTCCTACGAGCAGCGGAGCGCCTGCTGTGGCGCCGACCCCCGCCGAGCGACATCGAGGTGCTGACGCTGTCGTCGGGCGTCGGGATCCGACTGTTCCGCCCCACTGGGGTGACGGGCCCGGTCCCCGCGCTGTTGTGGATCCACGGCGGCGGGTACGTGATCGGGGCCGCGGCGCAGGACGATGCACTGTGTCGCCGGTACGCGCGCGAACTCGGGGCGGTCGTCGCCTCGGTGGATTACCGGCTGGCGCCCGATCATCCGTACCCAATTCCGCTCGAGGACTGCTATTCGGCGTTGCAGTGGCTGGTTCGCCTGCCGTCGGTCGACCCGGGGCGCGTCGCCATCGGCGGGGCGAGCGCAGGCGGTGGCCTGGCCGCTGCGCTGGCGCTACTCGTCCGCGACCGCGGCGAAATCCCCCTTACCGCACAGCTATTGGTTTATCCGATGCTCGACGACCGCACGGTGGGCAGGCACTTGGACAATCCCGGGCTGCGGCTGTGGAACCAATCCAGCAACAAGTACGGCTGGTCGGCTTACCTCGGTGGGGCGGATCCGACGGTCGCGGTGCCCGCGCGCCGCGAAGACCTGAGCGGATTGCCGAAGGCGTGGCTCGGTGTCGGCACGTTGGATCTGTTTCACGACGAGGACCTGGCGTATGCCGAGCGACTCGAGGCCGCCGGTGTTCAGTGCGAGGTCGAGGTCGTCCAGGGGGCCTTTCACGGCTTCGACGGCATCGTGCCGAAAGCCGATGTGTCCCAGTCGTTCTTCAAGAGCCAGTGCGAGCTGCTGCGAAAGGCGTTCGCGCCCGCGGCGGCGTAATCGCGGATGCTCAGCGTTCGAAGACGACGCGGCCCGCGACGATGGTCGCGGCGACCATGTGCGAGTCCAATTCGCTGAGCACCTCATCGGGCGGCGCGGTCAACAGCGTAACGTCACCCGGCTGCCCCTTCGCCAGGGCTCGTGGCTCGTCAGGCGCGCCCGACGTGCCGAAGAACATCGTCAAAGCCGCACGCGCGGAGACACATTCGTCGGCGCCGAGTACTGCGCCGCCCGCTGTGGTCCTGTGGACGGCAGCCCGCATGGTCGCCCACGGGTCACCATCGCCGAACGGCATGTCAGTGGACAGGGCGACTTTCACGCCGGCCTTCAACAGTGAGGCAAGCCGCCACAGTTCGTGGTGTTCGTCGGCGGCGACGTCGGTGAGGTATTGGTCGCCGCGCTCCGCGACGAAGTTGGGCTGGGTCACAACGGTGACACCGAGGCTCTTGAGGTCGGCGAGGGCGTCGTCGGGCACCACGGCGGCGTGCTCGATGCGGTCCTGCGGATGGGTGCCCGCCTCGCGCAACGCCGACAGGGTCACGACGAGTTGGGCCGCCGTCACGCAATGGACTGCGACAGGAGCGTCTTCTGCGTGCCGTCCGGAGATCCACCCGGTGAGTTCGTCGAGGTTGAGGTCGGTGTCGTGCAGGATGCGCTTGCCGGGCGCCAGGCAGTGCACGCGCTGGCGAAGCTCGCCGTGCCGGTGGGCCTGCATCAGTTTGACGATGTCGCTGACTTCGAAGTCCGGGGTGGCGTCGGTGACACTGGTGACACCGTGCTCGCTGAGCCGTCGGCTGACCTCGGCCAGCCCGCTTTCGTTGCGCTGCAACGTGTCCGACCAACTGTGGTCGGCGCTGGGCAGCCGCCCGTCAGGGTGCTTGGCCAGCCCCACCCTTGCCAGTGCCGCCGAGTTCAGCGTCCACAGCACACCGCTGCGGTGCTGCACCCGGACCGGCAGCGGCGGTGACACCTCATCGAGCACGCGGCGGTCGAGCGGACCGGCGACGGCCTCGTGATAGCCGACGGCTCTTATCCACCCGTCGCTGCCGACGGGAGCGTGAGCGAGCGCGCGAGCCAGGTCGTCGCGGCCCCGAACTTCGGCAGGCCCGACCCGCGCCGAGGTCAGCGCCGCAGCGGCCGAGCGAAGGTGGACGTGGTGGTCGTGCAGGCCGGGGATCACGGTTGCGCCTGCGGCGTCGAAAACCTCCTCGCCCTTCTCGGGTTCGAGCTCGCCGACGTCGGTGATGTGTTCGTCGAACCGGATGTCGGTGATCGTGCCGTCGAGCAGCGTGGCGCGTCGAATCAGCATGAAGCGACCAGCCGTTGTTCGACGAACGCATTGTCTGCGCCTAGCGCCGGGCCTGCGCTAGGAAGTTGTGGCGTTGCGGCGCAATCTGTTTCGGCGGTGCGATCGTCGGCGGCATAGGTTGCGGCGACGGCTGCCATCGACAGTTCGATCAGTTGACCGCCACCGCGGCTCAGCGAGTCCGCCGCAGCGAGCGCGGCGTGCAGTCCCGTCAGCGGGTCGGCCACCGCATCGCCACAGAACACCGGTCCGCTTTCGGTGTCGCCGACCAGGCCGCCCGACACCGCGGCGTCGTCGCCGAACGCCACCCAGTTCGCCCGCTCCCCTTCGGTGCCATGCCCCGTGATGCGCAACCACACCTGGCCGTCACGCGGCACTGGGCCGAGCCCGCGGCGTGCGAGGGCGGCCGGGCGTGATGATTCGATGACGACGTCGGCAGCGTCGAGGAGCTGTCGCAGGCCCGTCGGCTCGTCGAAATCGACTGTGTACGAGAGCTTTCCGTTGTTCATCCAGTCGAAGAACGTCGAGGGTCCTGCGCGGGTGCCGTCGGGTCTGGTCCGGGTCTCGACCTTGACGACGGTGGCCCCCGCTCGGCTGAGCAGCTGACCGCACAGCGGACCGGCCCACATCGACGACAGGTCGACGACCAAAATTCCGCTGACCTCACGCGGGGCGGCGGCGCCCAGGTTGGTGATTCGTGGTGGCGCGGCGGCTGTTTCGCCGAGGGCTGCGACCGGAAGGCCGAGCAGCCGGGCCCGCTCGGTCACGTCGGTGCAGGCACGTTCGGCCACCCACCGCTCAACGGCCGGCCACGGATCGCCTGTTGTCTCGTATTCGGTCAGCGCGGGTAGGGCGTCGAGGTCGTCTTGCCGTGACAACGTGAGCGCACACCATCCGTCGCGGCTGGGCATCAGCCGGGTGGCACCCCCCGCGGAGAGCCGGCCGTGGGGTGACAGCCCGAGCAGAGCAGCGCGGCCCGCGAGCAGTTCCTCGGCGTCGACTGCGACACCGGTCAGCCGTTGGAATGCGTCGGCAGCCGCCTGTGCCCGGGAGAGCACAGCGACGGGCATCCTCATAGGAACATTGTGCGATTTCGGCGCGGTTACCGTCGCTGAGCGTGGATAAGCGCGCCCGAAACCGCTCAGAACTGCAGCGCCGTGAACCGCCAGTCGAGCACTTTGCGGTCCGGCTCGCCGACCGCGAACACCTGCGACCTCAGCTTCAGCACTTCCCCGCGGCCGTCAGGCAACGGATCCGCCGCCTCGACGTGGAGTTCGCTGTGCAGTGTGTCGCCCTCGTGGACTGGCCCGGTGTGGTCGCAGGACTCCCAGCCGAGGACGGTCACGAGGTTGGGCAGCAGCCGTGAGGCCTGCGCCAAGGCCAATCCAATGGTGTGCCCGCCGTACACCAGCCGCTGACCGCCGACGCGCCAATCATGGTGTGTTGCAGCGACATTGAGCGTCAGCCTGGCGAGCTCCGGCGCGCTGGTTACTACGTCGGCGGTGCTCTGCATGACAGCACCTGCGAGGCCTGGGTCGAAGTGGGCACCCGGCACCTTCTCCCGGAAGGCGCCGGCGTTCCAGTCGGCGGTCGGATCGGGCGGGGACGCGAGGTCGGCCCCGATGTTGGCCAGGTTGTCGTTGTGACCGGTCTCGCGGTCGGCGCTCAGCGGCAGCATCGCGCAGCGGTAAAAGTCCAGTACCAGCCGGCCGATCTGGTCGACGGTCGTCATCCGCAGCGCCGCAAGGCCCGTCGGCGCGCGGCCGGGCTTTGCCGAGTTCTGCTTCAGCCCCACGACTTCTGTGCGGGTGAACAGGCTGTCTCCGAGCACGGGAAACCGGTGAAACGCCAGGCCACGGTAGAACAGATTCGCCTTGACCCGCAGCGTGGCCAGCGTGCTCTGCCCGATCGCCACGTCGCAGACCAGGGCGGGGTGGGCCAGCGCCGACGTCGCGCCCGTCACGGCGTACGCCAACTGCGCATCAAGCGCGAGGCGCAGCCTATCGCCGATGATCGCCTGGTGCGCGCCCGCGGCGCCCTCGGTCAAAGTCATCGAGGGCGCCGAGTCGAAGACCTGGCCCACCTCCAGGTCGTCGAAGTATGGACCGCTCACAGCCGCCGATGTTGCCATTGGGCCGCACAAAGTGTCAATATGGCCGTACATATGATGACCGAAGAAGAGATCCTGCTGGTCGAGACGGTGCGGGCATTTGTCGACCGGGATGTGAAGCCGACCGTCCGCGACGTCGAGCATGCCAACGAGTACCCCGAGGCGTGGATCGAGCAGATGAAGCGCATCGGCATCTACGGCCTGGCAGTGCCCGAGGAGTATGGCGGCTCGCCGGTGTCGACCCGCTGCTATGTGGAGGTCACCCAGGAGCTGTCGCGCGGCTGGATGAGCCTGGCAGGCGCGATGGGCGGGCACACCGTCGTCGCCAAACTGCTGAGCCTGTTCGGCACCGAGGAACAGAAGCGCAAGTACCTGCCGGCGATGGCGACCGGCGAGGTGCGCGCCACGATGGCGCTCACCGAGCCGGGCGGCGGCTCGGATCTGCAGAACATGAAGACGACCGCGATTGCGTCCGGCGACGAACTGGTGATCAACGGGTCCAAGACATGGATCAGCAACGCACGCCGATCGGCTCTGATCGCCCTGCTGTGCAAGACCGATCCCGCGGCCGAGCCTGCGCACAAAGGGATTTCGGTGGTGCTCGTCGAGCACGGCGAGGGTCTGACCGTGTCCCGTGATCTGCCGAAGCTCGGGTACAAGGGTGTCGAGTCCTGCGAGCTCACGTTCGACGACTGCCGCGTGCAGGCGTCGGCGATCCTCGGCGGTGAGCCCGGTAAGGGCTTTGCGCAGATGATGAAAGGCCTTGAGACAGGGCGTATTCAGGTGGCCTCGCGGGCGCTGGGCGTGGCGACGGCGGCGCTCGAGGATGCGCTGCGCTATGCGCAGGACCGCGAGAGCTTCGGCCAGCCGATCTGGAAGCATCAGGCCGTCGGCCACTACTTGGCTGACATGGCCACCAAGCTGACGGCGGCGCGCCAGCTCACGTTCTACGCCGCCGACCGGTACGACGCGGGTGAGCGCGCGGATATGGAAGCCGGGATGGCCAAGCTCTTCGCCTCCGAGGTGGCGATGGAGATCGCGTTGAACGCGGTGCGAATCCACGGCGGCTACGGCTATTCCACCGAGTTCGACGTCGAACGCTACTTCCGCGACGCGCCGCTGATGATCGTCGGCGAAGGCACCAACGAGATCCAGCGCAATGTGATAGCCAGTCAGTTGGTGGCCCGCGGGGGCATGTGATGAAGCCCGCCTACCAGGTTTTGCGCGAACAGTTGCGTGACGAGATCGCAGCTGGTCAGTACAGCGACGGTGCGCGGCTGCCGACCGAGTCCGAACTCGTTGCGCGCCATGGGTTGTCGCGTCAGACTGTGCGACGCGCGTTTCAGGACCTGGTAGCCGAGGGTGCGGTGTACCGGGTGCCCGGCCGCGGCACCTACGCCAGCGAGCCAGGGCGGTACTTACGCCAACTCGGGTCGATCGAGGACCTGATGAGCCTGTCCGACGACACGACGATGGAAGTGCTGTCGGGGCTGCGCCGCCGGGTCGACGTCGACGCGGCGAGCCGGCTGAGGCTGGACGACGACGTCGTCTACACAGTGGTGTTCCGCCGACTGCACGACGGCGTTCCGTTCGTTTCGACGACCGTGCACCTGGCCCCGTCGGCGGCCCAACCGATACAGGCCACGCTCACCGACGGCGCGGTCGGCACGCACACGGTCATCGGCTTGCTGGAGCCGCACCTCTCCGAGCCCATTGCCGAAGCGGCACAATCGATTACGGTGGCTCCGGCCGATGATGTCGTCGCCGCCGCCGTTGGCTGCGAGCCGGGTCATCCGATGCTGCGGGTGGACCGCCTGTACACGGATGCCGGCGGCAGCCCGGTCGAGTTGTCGGTCAGCCACTTTCTGCCCGAGCAGTACACCTACAGGGTGACGCTGCGCAGGTCGGGTTGAGCGCCTGCCACTAAGCGTTACGAATCAGGCCGAAGTCACTGGACTTCGTCGATGAGACCCCAGCGCAGGGCCGTGGCGGTGTCGATCGTCCGGCCGGACAACACCAGATATGCGGTGCGCCAGCGCCCGATGCGACGGGTGATGCTGACGGTGCCGCCGGCGCCGGGGATCAGGCCGAGGCTGAGTTCGGGCAGGCCGAGCACGGCGTCGGGATGGGCGCGCACGCTGCCGCAGTAGGCGGCCATCTCGAGTCCGCTGCCGAGCACCTGGCCGTGCACGTCGGCGCGGCAGTTGCGGCCGAGGCGGGCGGTGATTTCGTCGAGCACCAATGCGGGCGAGTGGCGGGTGCGGGCCAGATGGGCGCTGGCGGGATCGGTGAAGGTGCCGAATTCGGCGAGGTCGCCGCCGCTGCAGAACGACGGGCCGTTGCCGGTCAGCACCAGTTCGGTGATCGAAGGGTCGAGTCGCGCGACGTCGAGCTTTTCGAGCAGCGCCGCGCGCATATCGGTGGAGAACGCGTTGTGCCGTTGCGGCCGGTTGAAGCGGACGTGCAGACAGTCGCCGGCGCGGTCGGCCTGGACGGGATCGGCGATCATCGGGACGGCGGCGGGTCCGCGCTCGGCGAGCCAGCGGGCGAATTCCGGTCCCGACTGCAGGGTCGAGTAGGCCAGTGATTCGGTGACGACGCCTGCGCGGGTGGGGCCTTTCGGGTCGATCGACCGGAGCACATCGTCGCAGACGGCGGTGGCCTGCGGCCAGCGTTCACATCGTTCGGCGAGTTCGGCGAGTGCAGCGGGCACCGATGCAACGGTGATGGCGCGGCGGTCGTCGGTGTCGTCTTCGGTCAGCGTGAAAGTCACGTCGTCGGAGGGGGATCCGACGGCGACGACAACACCGCCCGCGAGCTCCGTCACGAATACTTGTCTATCAGTCCCTGCTTGTAGAGCTTGCCGGTATCGGTGCGTGGCAGCTGCGCCTCGAACGAAATCGACCGCGGACACTTGTAGTGCGCCAACCGATCCCGCAGCCAGCCCAGCAGTTCGTCGCCGAACTCGTCGGTGGCATCGGCCGGGTCGACCGTCTGCACGACGCCCTTGACGGCCTGGCCCATTTCGTCGTCCGGGATGCCGAACACCGCGGCGTCCATCACCTTGGGATGCGTCACCAACATGTTCTCGGCCTCTTGGGGGTAGATGTTCACGCCGCCGGAAATGATCATGTGGTGGCGCCGATCGGTCAGATAGAGGTAACCCTCTTCGTCGAGATAACCGATGTCGCCGACGGTTTTCCAGCCGTGCTTGTCGCGTGACTTGGCGGTCTTCTCCGGATCGTTGAGGTATTCGAAGTCGAAGCCGCCCGCGAAGTAGATCTCGCCCGCCTGGCCCGGCGGCAGTTCGTTGCCGTCCTCGTCGAGAATGTGCAACTCGCCCACCATCGGCTTGCCGACCGAACCGGGGTGTGCCAACCAGTCATCGGCGGTGATCAGCGTCGAGCCGATGGCCTCGGAGGACGCGTAGTACTCGTCGACGATCGGGCCCCACCAATCGATCATCTGCTTCTTGATCTCGACGGGACACGGCGCGGCGGCGTGCATCACCCGCTTCAGGCTGGACAAGTCGTACTTATCACGAACGGCCTCAGGCAGTTTCAGCATCCGGGTGAACATCACCGGGACGAACTGACCGTGCGTGACCCGGTGACGCTGAATCGCGTCGAGGCAACCCTCGGCGTCGAACTTCTCCAGCACCACCGTCGTGATGCCTGCGCTCTGAATCTGCATGGACCAGACCGACGGTGCAGTGTGGTAGAGCGGGGCGGGGCTGAGGTAGATGGCCTCGGGTTCCAGCCAGAAGCTGACCAACACCGACATCAAGCCGGGGACCTCGGCAGGCGGCAGGTGCGGTAATGCGCGCTTGATGCCCTTCGGGCGGCCGGTGGTACCCGACGAGTACTGGAGAAGGTCGCCTTCGATTTCGTCGTCGATGGGCGTATCCGGTTGATCCGCAGCACATTCGGGATAACGGTGCCAGCCGTCGAGGTCATCGTCGGCGATGATGCGCAGCTGGGGCACGGTGTGCTCTTGGAGGTTCTCGCACGTCTTGCGCAATGCGGCCGATCCGACGACGGCCTTGGCGCCGCTGTTGTCGATGATGTAGGCGGCCTCGGCGGCGGTCAGGTGGGTGTTGATCGGGACGTAGTACAGACCGCAACGGCGAGCAGCCCACGCGACGGCGTGGAAGTGCTCGTTGTTCTCCATGATGATCGCGACGGCGTCACCCTCGCGCAGGCGGTGGTTGCGAAAGAAGTGGGCGAGGCGATTGGCGCGAGCCTCCAGCTCGGCGAACGTCACGACCGTCCCCGACGGATGGATGATGATCGCGGGCTTGTCGGGGCTGGCCGCGGCGTGTTCGCGAATCTGCATGTGCTGACTTTACGACGAGGAACTTGACAGGTGTCAAGACCCCTGGTCTCTGTCCGTTTCTCCGAGGACGAATTTACGATTACGCCTGGAGAACGGGGGTGCGTCATGATCGATGGCGACGCGCCGCGCCCGGGTTCCGGCGTCCTGACCTTCCTGTTCACCGATATCGAGGGCTCCACGCGGCGGTGGGAGGCCGACGCGACCGCGATGCGGGCGGCTCTTGAGTCGCACAACAAGGTGCTGCGCGAGGCCGTCGATGCCCACGAAGGTCGGGTCTTCAACTACACCGGCGACGGCATGTGTGCGGTGTTCTCGTCGCCGCGGTCGGCGGTCGATGCCGCGGTCACCGCGCAGCGATCGCTGGAACTGCCGGTGCGGATGGGGATCGCTACGGGTGAGGCGGAGTTGCGAGGCGGCGAGTACTTCGGCACGGTGCTCAACCGCACCGCCCGGGTGATGGCTGCGGGTCATGGCGGCCAGATCCTGCTCGACGGCGCGACCGCGGGTCTGCTCGGCGGCGTCGACCTGATCCCGTTGGGGTCAAAACGTTTGCGTGACATCGCCAAACCTGTCGAGATGTTCCAGGTGCGCGCCGACGGGCTGGCTGACGAGTTCCCGCCGCTGAAGACACTCGATGTGGTACCCGGCAACCTCCGCCCGCCCACGACGAGTTTCGTCGGCCGGTCATCCGAACTGGCCGAGTTGACTGCGGCTCTCGACGTTCATCGCATGGTGACGTTGACCGGCGTCGGCGGCGTCGGCAAAACCCGGCTTGCACTCGAAGTGGCGGCGAGATCGGCCCAAGATTTCCCGGACGGCGTATGGGTGATCGAGCTGGCGTCGATCTCCGATCCCGCTGCGGTACCGGAGGCGGTGGCGGCCGCGCTCGGCATACTTCAACAACCGGGCAAGAGTCTCGCGCAGAGCGTCGCCACGGCGTTGGAAGGCCGGTCACGGCTGCTGGTATTCGACAACTGCGAGCATGTGCTGGACGCAGCCGCGGAAATGGTCGAAACGATCTTCGCCCACTCGCAAACCGTGAAAGTCCTTGCCACCAGCCGCGAAGGACTGCGCGCGGCCGACGAGCATCTATGGTCGGTGCCTTCGTTGGACGTCGACGATGGCATCGCCTCGTCGGCGGCCGCACTATTCATCGAACGCGCTGCAGCCGTGGGGCACCGTGTGCCGACAGCAGGAAGCAACGATGTCGGTGCGGTGATCGAAATATGTCGCCAGCTCGACGGGATACCTCTCGGAATCGAGTTGGCGGCATCGCGTATGCAGTCGATGACGGCCACTGAAGTACGAGACCGGCTCGGCGACAGGTTCCGTCTGCTCGTCGGTTCTCGCCGCGGGTTGGAACGACACCAAACGCTCCGCCACGCAGTGCAGTGGTCATATGATCTGCTCGACGATGCCGAGAAGTCACTGTTGAACCGTTGTTCGGTATTTGCGGGCGGATTCGACCTCGCAGGAGCCCGATCGGTTACCGAGCTCGGCGACGACTTCACCACCCTTGACCTGTTGGACGCACTGGTTCGCAAATCACTTCTCACCGCCGATCGCACGTCCGCACAGACACGGTTCTGGATGCTCGAGACCATCCGCCAGTTCGCTGAAGACCAACTGGTCGTATCCGGTGAGGGAGCCGCTGCCCGTACCGCGCATGCCCGCTACCTCGCGGAGCGAGAACCCGATGTGATGGCGTTGTGGGACAGCGCACGCCAACGCGAAGCCTATGAGTGGTTCACCCTCGAACTTGCCAACCTGCGTACGGCATTCCGGTGGGCGGCCGACACCGAAGATCTCGACACCGCGGCGACGATCGCCGCCATGTCGGCGTTTCTCGGCTTGCGCATCCAACAGCACGAACCCATCACGTGGGTCGAGGAGCTCATCGAACCCGCTCGCGCAGTTGACTTTCCGCGCTTGCCTCAGCTCTACAGCATGGCAGCTCAGTGCTACACGTTCGGCCGCACCGACGATGCATTGCGCTATGCCGAGGCCGGCTTGGCCGCCATCGATACGGGACGTTTCGCGGAAGTTCCCTACGAATCAGAGGCGTGGCTCGGAGGCATATACATCTCTCTCAACAAGCCACAGCGATGGGAAGAGCTATGCCGAAACATGATCGCGCGCGGCACCGGCGATCAGCGCTACGCCCGCGGCGCCCTGGTATTGGCGATGACGATGGTTGGTAAGGAGACCGAAGCCGCGGAGGCATCAACCGATTTGTTGACGATGGCTGACGCCACCGATAACGCACACACCGCCAGTTATCTATTGCTTTGCTACGGCATTGCGCAGCACAGCGCCAATTTCGATGCAGCTCATGATGCGCACCGCAAGGGATTAGAGATTGCGCACAACACCGGCAACCGGGAGCTCGAGTCCTACCACGCCGGCAACCTAGCGCGTCTGGTCGTCACGCACGGCGATGCCGCCGAAGCCCTCGACTACGTGGAGTTGGCGTTGCACATGTTCCACGACGCTAACAACATCTCCCAGGCGTCGAGCGGTCTCGCGGTTCTGGCCGCATTGTTGGATCGGCTCGGTTACTACGAACCCGCCGCGACCATCAGTACGTCTGGTTGGACCGGCTTCACCCAGACGTCCTTCCCCGAGTTCGAGTCGACGATCACCCATCTGCGTGAGGTCCTTGGTGACCGCACCTACGAATCTCTCGGCCGTGTCGGCACGTCCATGACAAATGCCGCGATGGCGACCTACGCATTCGAGCAGATCGAGATGGTGCGCGCCGACCTGCAGCAACCGTAAAGCGCGCTGTGAAACAGCCACCAAGCCTCTGTGCCAACAGAATTCGCGTTCCGTGCGCCGGTACATTGCGAACGTGCGTGGATTCTTCGCGATGCTTGGCGGCACCGCTATCGCCGTGGCGGCGGCCGTGGTCGTTGTGACGGCGCCGGCACCGCAGAGCCCGATCAATGTGTGCGCGCTGCTTCCCAGCATGGATTCCTGTCAACCGCCGGATGTGCGGCGGAGCATGTTCGTGCACAAGACCAATCCGCCGACGATCACGCAGGTTTCACCGAACTCCGGCTACTAGGGTCGGCCCTGTCCGCGGGACCAGGTGGCATCGTGCGAGCGCGATTTCCTGTGGATCTGCCACCAGTCGACTGTGGAGAACATGTCCCGCGCCGTGACGACGGTACGTTGCCAGAGGGCTGGGGCCATCCGCAGGGAGGTTGTGATGAACGGCCATCGAGTGCGCAGATTCTTCGCGGTCGTGGGCGGGTCTGCTGTCGCGGTAACTGCGGCACTGACCATATTGACATCGCCGGCACCCGAACATCCGGTCGATGTGTGTGGGCTTATGCCCTCCTGGCAGGGGTGTAGGCCGCCAGTTCCCAAGGACCCACCGATACGCGACTTGACAGCCCCGACGTATACGCAGAAGCGGGCCAGTCCGGGAGGCTGACAAATGCAAAAGTCCCCGAATCCAAAGGACCCGGGGACTTTTGACGACGTGATCAGTCGGCTTCGGCCAACCGATGCTTCAGCGCGTCGAACTCGTCCTTGATGCCGGTCGGCAGTTTCTCGCCGACGAACTCGAACCACTCCTCGATCAGCGGCAGCTCCTGGCGCCACTCATCGGCGTTGACGGCCAGTGCCTCGTTCACGTCGGCGGGATCGACGTCGAGACCCTCGAGATCCAGGTCCTCGGCGGTCGGCACGGTACCGATCGGCGTGGTCGTGCCACCGGCCTTGTGCTCGATCCGATCGATGATCCACTTCATCACCCGGCTGTTCTCGCCGAAGCCCGGCCACAGGAAGCGGCCGTCGTCGCCGCGGCGGAACCAGTTGACGAAGAAGATCTTCGGCATCTTCGACTCATCGGACTGCTTGCCGATGTCGATCCAGTGCGCGAAGTAGTCACCGACGTTGTAGCCGAGGAACGGCAGCATCGCCATCGGGTCGCGGCGGACGGTGCCCACCTTGCCTTCGGCGGCGGCGGTCTGCTCCGAGCCGAGCGTCGCACCGATGAACACGCCGTGCTGCCAGTCGCGGGCCTGCGTCACCAGCGGGACAGTGGTCTTACGACGCCCACCGAACAGGATCGCGGAGATCGGCACGCCCTGCGGGTCGTCCCACTCGGCAGCCAAGGTCGGGCACTGCGACATCGGGGTGCAGTACCGCGAATTCGGGTGCGCGGCCTTCTCGTCCGAGTCCGGCGTCCAGTCGCGGCCCTTCCAGTCGATCAGGTGCTGCGGGTCGCCTTCGAGGCCTTCCCACCACACGTCGTTGTCATCGGTCAGCGCGACGTTGGTAAAGACGGTGTTGCCGGCATCGATGGTCTTCATCGCGTTCGGATTCGACGACCAGTTCGTGCCGGGCGCGACACCGAAGAAACCGAACTCGGGGTTGACCGCGTACAGCCGGCCGTCCTTGCCGAACCGCATCCACGCGATGTCGTCGCCGACGGTCTCTGCGCGCCAGCCCGGGATGGTCGGCTGCAGCATCGCGAGGTTGGTCTTACCGCACGCCGACGGGAACGCCGCGGCGATGAAGTACGACTTGTTCTCGGGGGAGATCAGCTTGAGGATCAGCATGTGCTCGGCGAGCCAGCCCTCGTCGTGCGCCATCGCCGACGCGATGCGCAGTGAGTAGCACTTCTTGCCAAGCAGCGCGTTGCCGCCGTAGCCCGACCCGTAGCTCCAGATCTCGCGGGTCTCCGGGAAGTGGCTGATGTACTTGGTGTCGTTGCACGGCCACGGCACATCCTTCTGGCCGGGGTCGAGGGGCGCGCCGATCGAGTGCAGCGCCTTGACGAAGAAGCCGTCGGTGCCCATCTTGTCCAGCGCGGCCTGACCCATCCGGGTCATCGTCCGCATCGAGACGACGACATATTCGGAGTCGGTGATCTCGACACCGAGCTTGGGATCCTCCGCACCGAGCGGGCCCATGCAGAACGGCACCACATACATGGTGCGACCGCGCATGCAGCCGCGGTAAAGGTCGGTCATGATGCCGCGCATCTCGGCCGGATCCATCCAGTTGTTGGTGGGGCCCGCGTCGATTTCGCGCTCGGTACAGATATAGGTACGGGACTCCACCCGGGCCACGTCAGAAGGATCGGACAAAGCCAGATACGAATTCGGCTTCTTCTCGTCGTCGAGGCGCTTGAAGGTGCCTGCCGCTTCGAGTTGCTCGCACAGTCGCGCGTTCTCCTCGTCGGAGCCGTCAGCGAACACGACCCGGTCCGGCTGCGTCAGCTCCGCGACCTCGGAGACCCAGGCGAGCAACTCCTTGTGTTTAGTCGGTGCGGTGTCCAGACCTGGAATGGTCGCTGCTGTCATCAAAACTCTCCTGCGTAGGTTTTCTGCCAGGACGCAGGCCCCGATCACGCCTCCGAGCCTGAATGGCTGCGCATTCGGTCGTCCCTGTACTGAGGTTAACGTGGGTGACATACCCGCGGTAAATCGGATCTATGTCCGATCACTCACAGGAACGATTCAGAGAATCGATTTCGGGCGTTTTACCGATTCAGTTTGCCGGCCGTCGCATCCGAGCCGTTCCGCAGTTCGTTCGAGGCGCAGCCGTACAGGTCGGCGCGCACCGCGTCGAGCGCCTCCTGCAGGGGCGGCAACCGACGGTCACGGACCGCCGCGGCCTTGGCGGTGGCCACCGCATGCTCGCGCAGTTCGGCGTCGATCTCAGCGACGCGATCGGCCGCCGTCGCGCTGTCCACCTCGTCGCGGGCGGCCAGGCCGGAGGTCAACGCCGCTTCCGCCGCGAGCACCCGGGTGGCGACCCGCTCCTCGACCACGGCCCGCCATGTCGCGGTGACATCGGTGACCCACCTGTCCAGCACCGCCCTGTCCTGCAGTAGACCCCGGATGCCCACCACCCACACCGTCAGCAACAGACCCACCAGCCCGCCTGCCACCAGTCCAGCGACCGTCAGCCCGGGCGCCAGCCCCGCGAACAGCCGAGTGACCGCGAGCGCCACCCCGAATCCGAAACCGGCGCCGACGACCATCGTCAGCTGGGTCTCCAACCGCCGTGACTTCAGCAGCGGCGACGTGACCTCAGGCCGAGGCGCAGGTCCGGGCCGCTCCGGGGCCGACAGACCGAGCTCGGTCGCGACGTCGCTCAGGTGTGTGGTGATGCCCTCGTCGACTTCATCGACGACTTCTTCCGCGCGGGTCCGCACATAGGCCTCGAATTCGCCGAGCTTGCGTCGGCTGGTGTTCGAGGCGTCCTCTTGCAGTTCGGCACGCACCGACGTGCACCGGTTGCGCGCGAAATAGGTCAGCTGCACGCGCGCCTGCTGAATGTGGCTGCGCAGCGCGATGCTTCGTTCGGACTTCGACAGCCGCCTGCCCCGCAGGATGTCCTCGCGGTTCTTGCGCAGCGCGGCCACGCGGGCCTGCCGATCCGATCCGGCGGCCTCCGCCTGATAGCGCTCGATCACGTTCTGCAGCCGGACTTCCCACGCCCGCAGCCGGTTTCGCCGCTGCACATCCGGGTCGGCCAGCCGCTGCCTGAGCACACCGACAAGTTCGTCGACCCGCGGCTCTCCGAGATCGGGCGCGGCCGCCGCACCCACCCACTGCACATGCTCATACCGCGGCGCGCGGAGCGCCAACCGAGCCCGGTCGGCGGCCAGCACCTCGCGCCAGTTGCGATGAGCGTCGATCTTGGCCACCACGCCGATGATCAGGTCGGTGTAGTTGGCAGCGAGATCGACCAGCGCGCAATCGGATTCGGTCAGCGGCGTGATCGCAGACACCACGAATACCACCGCCGTGGGCGCGTTGGCGGCAGACAGTTCGTCGGCCTCCACGAAGGTGCGCTCGGGCATCCGTTCCCGCAACACCGCAATGAGGCTGCTGGTGCCTGCCAGCCATGGGCCCGTCACCAAGACCACGTCGCGTCGCTCGACGCCCGGTGAACTCAGACCCGTATCGATGGCCGCCACCAGGGCGTCGGCGGCGACTTCCGGTTCGGTCATCGAGCCTGCCCGAGCAGGCGCAGCGAACCCCTTGCGATGTCACCGGCGCAGTTGCGGTGCAGTGGGCTGAGCGGGCCCCGGCTGTAACGACGCCAACGGACGGCTCGGCGTAGATGCGCCGCAGCGTCGTCGCCCCGGTCCACCTGCACTCCTAGCGCCTCGACCACGTCGACCGCCGCCGACATCACCGCGAGCACGGTCTCGTCGGTCGACAGGAAATCAGCGAGCTGACTGTCACTGGATAGTACTGCGATGCAACGCAATTCGGTGATCGCGGTCTGCAGCCGGCGGTAGCGCACCGGGGCGGCCGCCGCGACGATGTGCTCAACGACCCTGTCGAGCCGGCTCGCGCGACGCAACACGGACGACACCGCTGCGCCCTCACCAAGTGCGAGCAGCGCACTGGCGATGCCAAAGCGATCCAGGGTCGCAAGCAGTCGGCGCCGAAGCTCGGGCGGCACCGTGTGGGTGGCATCGACGAAGGCGTCCGTCGACGTCAGGTCCGCGGGCTCGGTGACCAGCAGTCGCAGCGCCCACATCAGCTCGTCGTCGAGTTCGGCGGTGGCCAGCAGCGCGATCATCGGCACCGCAGGCACCCCTGTCAGGGCCCGAAACTCGGCGGCACGCCGGTGCGCCCTTGCCAGCGGACCGCCGTCGCCGAGGCCCGTCAGGTCGGCCTTGTTCAGCACCGTCACGCTGGGCTTGTCGGCGGCAAGGAGTGCACGGTCCTCCGGCTTGACCGCCTCGGCGATCACGACGACCTGAACATCCGCGGCCGTGGCATCGGTGGTGACAGCCACTCCCGACGCGGCCAACGCCGCAGCGACCGTGCCGCGCCCGACGCCGCCGCGGCCCAGCACAGCAACGCGGATGGGAGCAGCAAGGCGCGCGATGACCGGCTGCAATCGCGGATCCTTGCTGTGTTCAGCGAATCGCCTCAGCGCATCGACGAAAATCTGGCGGCCTTCCCGAGTGTTGCCGTAATCGTGGCACCTTCGCGCGCAGGTCGCGAACGGTTGTCCCCAGTACCAGCCGAAGGCAACTGTTGGGTATCAATCTGTACCACGATGCGGGTACTCAGCTGTCTATGAGCGACCATGGACGAATGCAAACGCCCGGGCCTGATGTCGTCGGCCGTCCCGGGCCCGAAGCCGCGCATTTGCATCGCCGGGTCACCAGCTTTCGGACCAGGCGCTCGACGCTGTCCGGAGGACAACAGGCGACGTGGGAGCGGCTGTGGCCCGAGATGGGCGCACTTGCCCGTGACGCCGACGGCCCCGCATCGTTGCTCGACACCGAGGCGTGGTTCGGCCGGTCGGCGCCCGTGGTGCTCGAGATCGGCAGCGGAACCGGTGTCTCGACGCTGGCGATGGCAAAGGCCGAACCGCACCTGGACGTGGTCGCGGTCGAGGTCTACAAGCGTGGGCTGGCCCAACTGCTGTCCGCGATCGATCGCGAGGGCGTCACCAACATCCGCCTGATCCGCGGCGACGGCGTCGACGTGCTCCAACACATGTTCGCCCCGGACTCACTGACCGGTGTGCGGGTCTTCTTCCCCGATCCATGGCCCAAGGCGCGACATCACAAGCGCCGGCTGCTGCAACCGGACACGGTCGCACTGATCGCCGACCGGCTGCGGACCGGCGGTGTGCTGCATGCCGCCACCGACCACGCCGGCTACGCCGAACAGATCGCCGAAGTCGGCGACGCCGAGCCGCGGCTGCGCAGAATCAGCGCCTCGGACACGCTGCCTATCTCCGTGCAGCGGCCCGTTACGAAGTACGAAGGCAAGGCCCAGCACGCGGGCAGTGCCGTTGCCGAGTTGCTCTGGGAGAAAAGGGCATGAGCGTCACTGAAGACATCCAGCGCGTAGAACCACACATAGAAGAAGTAGCCCCGCCGCCGGTGATGCCTGTCGAAGCGACGGCGCGAGTGCTGCTGGTGTGGGACGCACCCAACCTCGACATGGGTCTCGGCTCGATCCTCGGCGGCAGGCCCACCGCCGCACATCGGCCTCGATTCGACGCCCTCGGCCGGTGGCTGCTGACCCGCACGGCAGAGATCTCCGCCTCCCGCGCGGAGGTGACGCTGGAGCCCGAGGCGACCGTCTTCACGAACATCGCCCCAGGTAGCGCCGATGTGGTTCGACCTTGGGTGGAGGCATTGCGTAACGTTGGCTTCGCGGTCTTCGCGAAACCGAAGATCGACGAGGACAGCGACGTCGACAGCGACATGCTCGCCCACATCGCGCTTCGGCGCAGCGAAGGGCTGGCCGGTGTGCTGGTGGCCTCCGCCGATGGGCAGGCCTTCAAGCAGCCACTGGAGGAGATTGCCCGCGACGGCGTGCCCGTGGCGGTGCTGGGATTTCGCGAACATGCCAGTTGGGCGTTAGCGTCGGATACCTTGGAGTTCGTCGACCTGGAAGACATTCCTGGTGTTTTCCGGGAACCGCTACCGCGAATCGGCCTTGATTCGCTGCCCGAGCAAGGGGCTTGGCTGCAGCCATTCCGGCCGCTGTCCTCGCTACTTACCTCGCGCGTGTAGACAACTGGAAATGCGCGGGTAGCCACAGACTTAGAAGGAGCTTACGTGTTCGCCTGGTGGGGTCGAACGGTGTACCGATATCGATACATAGTGATCGGTGTCATGGTCGCACTGTGCCTTGGTGGCGGCGTGTTCGGCATCAGTCTCGGCAGCCATGTCACCCAGAGCGGTTTCTACGACGAGGGCAGCCAGTCGGTGCACGCGTCGGTCGTCGCCGACAAGGCCTACGGCCGCGACACGTCCGGCCACATCGTCGGTATCTACACGGCGCCTGAGGGCAAGACCGTCGACGATCCGGACTTCAAGAAGAAGATTCTCGACAACCTCGACAAGGTCGAGAAGGACCACCCCGACGAGATCCTGCGGTCGATCGGCTACTTCAAGAGCCCAGACGTGCTCAAGAACATGTCCGATGCCGACAAGCAGCACGCGTTCATGTCGATCCAGCTCAAGGGCGACAACGACGACGCGATCCTGAACAACTACAAGAAGGTCAAGGACGACCTGCTCAGCGTCAAAGACGACGGCGTCGACTTCAAGATGGCAGGTCTGCAGCCGCTGGCCGCCGAACTGACCGGCACCATCGGTGACGACCAGCGACGCGCCGAGGTCGCCGCCATCCCGTTGGTGTGCGTGGTGTTGTTCTTCGTGTTCGGTGGCGTCGTCGCTGCCGCGCTACCCGGCATCATCGGCGGCCTGACCATCGCGGGTGCGCTGGGCATCATGCGCCTGATCGCCGAGTTCATACCCGTGCACTTCTTCGCCCAGCCGGTGGTGACGCTGATGGGCCTCGGCATCGCGGTCGACTACGGCCTGTTCATGGTCAGCCGGTTCCGAGAAGAAATCGCCGAAGGCTACGACACCGAGGCCGCCGTGCGCCGCACAGTGATGACGTCGGGCCGCACCATCATGTTCTCCGCGGTGATTCTGGTCGCCTCGTCGGTGCCGCTGCTGCTGTTCCCGCAGGGCTTCCTCAAGTCGATCACCTACGCGATCATCGCCTCGGTCATGCTCGCGGCGATCCTGTCGATCACCGTGCTGGCCGCAGCGCTGGCCATCCTTGGCCCGAACGTCGACGCGCTCGGCGTGCGCACCTTGTTGCGCGTTCCGTTCTTCCGCAACTGGAAGCCGATGCGCGTCTATCTGGAGTGGCTGTCGGAGAAGACACAGAAGACCAAGACTCGCGAAGAGGTCGAGAAGGGCTTCTGGGGCAAGCTCGTCAACCGCGTGATGAAGCGGCCCGCCGCCTTCGCCGTGCCCATCATCATCGTTTTGATCGCGCTGATCATCCCGCTGGGACAGCTCGCGCTCGGCGGCATCAGCGAGAAATATCTGCCGCCTGACAATTCGGTACGCCAGGCGCAGCAGGAGTTCGACAAGATCTTCCCCGGGTTCCGCACCGAACCGCTGACGATCGTCATGGAGAGCGACAACGGTCAGCCGATCACCGACCAGCAGATCGCCGAAATGCGCAACAAGGCGATGCAGATTCCTGGCTTCATCGACCCGGACAACGATCCGTCCAAGATGTGGAAGGAACGGCCCTACCTCGACGGCGCGTCGAAGGAGCCGTCGGTGCGGGTGATCCAGAACGGTTTGGTGAACCGCAACGACGCGGCCAAGCAGATCAACGAGTTGCGGGCGATCACACCGCCGCGCGGCATCACTGTATCCATCGGCGGCACACCGGCTTTGGAGCAGGACAGTATTCACAGCCTGTTCGACAAGCTGCCGTTGATGGTGGTCCTGCTGATCACCACGACGACGATCCTGATGTTCCTGGCGTTCGGCTCGGTGGTGTTGCCGATCAAGGCCGCGGTGATGAGCGCGCTCACGTTGGGCTCGACGATGGGCGTGCTCACGTGGATGTTCGTCGACGGCCACGGTTCAGGGCTGATGAACTACACACCACAGCCGTTGATGGCGCCGATGATCGGCTTGATCATCGCGGTGATCTGGGGCCTGTCGACCGACTACGAAGTGTTCCTGGTGTCCCGCATGGTGGAAGCGCGTGAGCGCGGCATGTCCACCGCCGAGGCGATCAGGATCGGCACCGCCACGACCGGTCGCCTGATCACCGGCGCCGCACTGGTTTTGGCCGTCGTGGCGGGCGCGTTCGTCTTCTCCGACCTGGTGATGATGAAGTACCTGGCGTTCGGTCTGCTGATCGCGCTGCTGCTGGACGCCACCGTGGTCCGGATGTTCCTGGTGCCCGCCGTGATGAAGCTGCTCGGCGACGACTGCTGGTGGGCGCCGCGCTGGATGAAGCGACTTCAAGAGCGGCTCGGCCTCGGCGAGACCGAGCTGCCCGACGAACGCAAACGCCCCGCGGTGCGTGAGCCGTCGGACAGCCCGGAGGCGCTCGTCGGTGCGGGTGCGCCGGTAGCGCGGCCCAGGCCGCCGCATGACCCGACACACCCCGCGGTCGAGGGTTCGTCGCGGCCGAACGCGGCGTCACGGATCGCGGCCCCACCGCGCAGCAATGGTCCGTCCGGCGCAGGCACGACGCGCATCCCCACCCGTTCGCAGGCCGACGAACCACAGACCACGCGGCTGTCGGTCGCCAAGAATGCGGTCCGCAATGTCGTGAACAACGCGACCGGAGCCACACCCCGCGCGCAACGGCCCGCACCGCCACCTGCCGGACCACGCGAAGAGCGCGAAATCGAGTCATGGCTCGGCGAATTGCGCGGTACCAGCGCGGGCGCTCCGCCTGCGGCGCCGCCCGCTGCGCCACCAGCGCGGCCGTCGACGGACGCCACGCGCGCGATGCCCGAACAACGCCCGCGCCCGGCGAGACCGCAGCCGGGCAACGAGCCGACGACTGCGATTCCCGCGCTGGGGACCCCGCCGGAAGGCAGGGGACGTCCGCGACCGCAGAACACCGATGCACCCGCGACGACGGCCATCCCGACGCCGCGGAAGTCCGACGCCGACGCGGCCACCGAAAAGCTGAACACTCCCAAGGACGAAGAGCCCAAGCGCCGCGGCGGCGGGGTCAGCGCGCAGGATCTGCTGCGGCGCGAGGGCCGGATCTAGTCGGCCGCTCGGCTGGCGCTGGCGAGATCAGAGTTTCGGCACGCTTTCCGGCGAGAAACGTACCGGAACCTTATTTCGCGGGCCTTGGTGTTAGGGCGCGTCGGCCGCTCGGCTTTCTATGTCGTCGGCTTCGCCCTTGACGACCGGCCCGCTTTGGGATTCCTGCGCGGCTTCTTCGGCTGCTGGGTCGCTGGCCACGAGCACGCGAACCGCGCTGTTGAGGAACGCCACGGTCGGCACCGCCAGTAGCGCGCCGACGATGCCCGCCAGCACGCCGCCTCCCGCGATCGCCAACACCACGGCCAGCGGATGGATCGACACCGCACGACCCATCACAAGCGGTTGCAGCACATGGCCTTCCAGCTGTTGGACGGCGATGATCAAGCCGAGCGTGATCAACGCGTAGACGAAGCCCTTCGCGATCAGCGCGACCACGACCGCGACGAATCCGGCGATCACCGCACCGACGAGCGGGATGAATGCGCCGAGGAACACCAGCGACGCCAACGGCAACGCCAGTGGCACGCCCATGATCGCCAGGCCGGTGCCGATGCCGACCGCGTCGACGAGGGCCACCAGGAACGTCGCGCGCACGTAGCCGATCAACGAATGGAAGCCGGCCCGGCCCGCGTCACGCACCCGGTCCCGCACGTCCTGCGGGAAGATCTTGGTGACGAACCCGTAGATGTGACGCCCGCCGTGTAAGACGAAGATCAGAGTGAAGAGCACCAGCAGCGCACCGGTGACGATCTCGGTCAGCGTGCTCGCGGTCGACAGCGCGCCGCTGGTCAACTTCTCCTGATTGTTCTGCAGCGCTTCGATCGCCGATTTGCGGGCACTGTCGATCTGATCCTGGTTGACCTTCAGCGGCCCGTTCGTCAGCCAGTCACCGACGCCCTTGATGCTCGCGCTCACCTGGTCGACGAGTGCCGGTGCGCCCTGGATGAACTGGGTCACGACGAACGCCATGATTCCGCCGACGACGGCTATTCCGCCGAGCAGGACCAGCGCCACCGCGCCACCGCGAGGCGCGCCGTGGCGGTCGAGGAAATCGACGACCGGCAACAGCAGCGCAGCCAGCAGCGTCGCCAGCGCAACGGGCACCACCAGCACTTCCAGCTTTTTGACCACCCACAACAGCGCCACGATCGCACCGCCGATGACCAGCAGGCGCCACGCCCATGCGGCCGTCTTGCGCACGAAGGGAGTCACTGACGCATCGGCGACGGAATCGAAGGAAGGGCCCGCTGGCATGCCGGTAGCGTAACGGCAGGCACACACCTGGCCGGGCATCTCGCGAATCGACCTCGGCGCGCCTGCGATTGCGCCATTATCTGCGCGAACTGCACCGTTACCCTATTGGCGTGTCCCACGACGCGCCTGCGAGCGACTCGCAGACGGGAAACTCCAGCCAGGAGCGCCCTACCAGGGGCAAATACTGGTGGCTGCGCTGGGCGATCATCGGTGTCGCAGCCGTCGTGCTGGCGGCCGAGCTCACGCTGGTGTGGGACCAGTTGGCCAAGGCGTGGAAGAGCGTCTACTCCGCGAACTGGTGGTGGGTGCTGGCCGCGATCGTCGCAGCGATGTCGTCGATGCACAGCTTCGCGCAGATTCAGCGCACCCTGCTGAGGTCGGCGGGCGTCAAGGTCAAGCAATGGCGTTCGGAGGCGGCCTTCTACGGGGGCAACGCGTTGTCCACCACGCTGCCGGGCGGCCCGGTGCTGTCGGCCACCTTCATCTACCGCCAACAGCGCATCTGGGGCGCGTCGCCGGTGGTGGCGTCGTGGCAGCTGGTGATGTCGGGCGCGCTGCAGGTGGTTGGGCTTGCGCTCGTCGGCCTCGGCGGCGCCTTCATGCTCGGTGCGAGCAAAAACCCACTGTCGCTTATCTTTTCGCTAGGTGGCTTCCTCGTGCTGATCGTGCTGGCGCAGGCCGTCGCGACCCGCCCCGAACTCATCGACGGTATTGGGGTGCGGCTGCTGTCGTGGTTCAACTCGGTACGCGGCAAGCCCTCCGACACGGGCTTGACCAAGTGGCGCGAGACGCTGTCCCAGCTGGAGTCGGTCAGCCTGTCGCGCCGCGAGCTCGGCGAGGCGTTCGGCTGGTCGCTGTTCAACTGGATCGCCGATGTCGGGTGTCTGCTTTTCGCCTGTTACGCCACCGGTGCGCACCCGTCCCTGGCGGGTGTGACGGTGGCGTACGCCGCGGCACGTGCGGTCGGATCGATCCCGTTGATGCCGGGCGGCCTGCTCGTCGTCGAGGCGGTGCTGGTGCCGGGCCTGGTGACGTCGGGCATGACGCTGGCCTCCGCGATCTCCGCGATGCTCATCTATCGGCTGGTCAGTTGGATCTTCATCTCCGCGATCGGCTGGGTGGTGTTCTTCTTCATGTTCCGCACCGAGAAGGACATCGACCCTGACGCAACGGTCGACTCCGCACAGCCGCCGCAGTTCAGCCCCGACCCTGAGGCCCCCCATGATCCCGAACCCGAATCTTCTTGAGCCCCAGCCGTTTTAGATATGAGGAACGTTGCCAATCAATGACACGCGCAGGCGGGTGCGACGCGCGCTGATCGCCCTGCTGGCCGACATCGTCTGCGTGATCGTGTTCGCCACGATCGGACGGCGAAGCCACGCCGAGGGATTGACCGTCGCAGGCATCGCGCAGACCGCGTGGCCGTTTCTGGCCGGCACCGCTCTCGGTTGGCTCCTGATCCGGGGATGGCGCAGGCCGTTCACGGTCATCTCGACCGGCATCGCGGTATGGGTCTGCACCGTGGTGGGCGGAATGCTGCTGCGCAAGGCCACCTCCGCGGGTGTGCAGACCAGTTTCGTAGTGGTGGCCTCGATAGCGACCGCAGTCCTGCTGCTGGGATGGCGCGCCGTGGCGGCGATGCTGCGCCGGGGCTAGTCCGAATCGGTAGGCGGCTCAGGCGAAGTCGAGACCGTCAACGTCGCGCGCAAACCACCGAGTGGACCGTCGGACAGCTCGATACGCCCGCCGTGCAGCGCAGCCTGCTGGGCCACCAGCGCCAGGCCCAGCCCCGATCCGCCTGGCGCCGCGTTGCTGCCGCGGGAGAACCGGCCAAGCACGGCCTGATGCTCTTCCTCGGGCAGACCGCGGCCGTTGTCGTCGACGATGATCGTCAGGCTATGAGCAAGCCGCCGTGCCATCAACACAATTCGAGTCGCCTGACCATGTGTCACCGCGTTGCGGACCAGATTGTCGACGGCGAGGCGAAGGCCGCCGGGCCAACCCCAGATCGGTCCGAGATCGTCGGCGGCCTCGACCTCGATCTCGACGCCGGCGGCGGTGCGCATGTTCTCTCGCGCGACCCGGTCGAGCATGTCGGTGATGTCGATGAGCTCGCGGTCTTCGACCTGCGCCAGCTGGCCGGACGCGAGCTGCCCAAGCGCGGTGATGATCGCCTCCACGCGACGCTGCGCGCGCGAAAGATCTTGCACCACTTCGGCTCTCTCGTCATCCGGGAGGTCGTGGATTCGCAGCGTGTCGAGGTCGGCGCGCATCGCCGTCAGCGGTGTGCGCAGTTCGTGTGCGGCGTTGGCGGCGAAGTCCTGCGCTGCCTGCAGCGAGTTGGTGGTGGCTCGCTGGGCGGCGGCCAGCCTGCTCAGCATCGCGGACATCGCCTCGGAAAGATCCTCGGCCTCGCGCACGCCGCGCACCTCGGGCATCTCCTCTGCGTCTTCGCCAAGTGCTTTGGTGTGCTCGGTCAGTCGGCGCAGCGGCCGGATCGCTGGGCCGGCCAGTAGCCAGCCCAGTCCGGCGGCGATCAACACCGTCACCACACCGACGGCGGTGTAGGCCGGAATCCTGGCGCGGTTCAACAAGATACTGTCGGCGCGGATGCCGACCGACATCAGCACACCACCCTGCTGGTCCACGGCGACGGTACGCACCCGATACTCGACATCGTTGACTTCGACGTTGGCACTGCCCAACGGCAACGGCGGCAGTTGCAGGCCGCGCTGAAACATCACCTGCCCGGTCGACTTGGACCGCCCGGTGGTGAGCACACCCCGTCGCGGATCCTGCACTTCGTTGGGATTGATGCTGGCGTCGACGATCGAGTCGAGTCGCCGATCTAGTTGCGCCGCATCGTTATTCGCGAGCACCACGGAGGTGAGGATGGTGAAAACGGCCACCACCGCAGCGGCGGCGGCAGCCGACGCGATCGCCACCCGGGTGCGCAACGAAGCTGACCGCAGGAACCGCGGCAGCCTCACTACGGCTCGTCCCGCAACACGTACCCGATCCCGCGAACCGTGTGAATCACCCTTGGCAGTCCGTCGCGTTCGAGCTTGCGCCGCAGGTAGGAGATGAACACGTCGGCAACGTTGGTGTCGACGTCGAAGTCGTAACCCCACACCAATTCGAGCAGCCGTTGCCGCGACAGCACCACACCTGCGTTCTCGGCGAGCACTGCCAGCAGGTCGAACTCTCGCTTGGTCAACTCGACCCGCTCGCCGTCGACGAACACCAACCGTCGCGCGGTGTCGATGGTCAACGGCCCCACGGTCATCGTGTCGGAGGACTGCTCCGAGTTGCTCGCGCGCCGAAGCAGCGCGTGCAGCCGAGCCACCAACTCACCCAGATCGAACGGCTTCGTCAGGTAATCATCGGCGCCGGCCTCCAGGCCCGCGATCCGGTCGTTGACCGTGTCACGCGCGGACAGCACACAGATCGGGATGTCATTGCCCAACGCCCGCAGCGCGGTGACCACCGCGACGCCGTCGAGCTCGGGCATCTGCACATCAAGAACCAACGCGTCGTGGGATTCGTTGGAGAGCAGCCGCAGCGCCTCTTTACCGGTCGCCGCGACCCGCACGTCGAAACCAGAATGCCGCAGCCCGCGGGCCACGGAGGTCCTGACGTCAGGGTCGTCGTCGACCATCAGCACCGTACGGCTCGCGCTCTCCTGCGCGGGCGATTCACCCACCCGCACGGGCGCTACGAAATCGCAGGTGCAGGTGCTGAACCGCAGCGGTTCTTGAGGTCGACCAGTGGCTGGCGGATCCCCGTGAGATCCGCTTTGGTCTGCGGATTCTGGTCCAGGTAGTTCTTCACCTCGGTACGGACCTGATCACGCGGCAGCCCTTCGAGACTGGTGAAGAACCAGTTCACATCCGGATGCGTGAAGAGGTAAGCCGACGTCGAAGCCGAGACCCCCGAAGCCACCCCGGCCAGGTCGGCAGCGGTGCAGTTCGGCGGGTTGTTGGCCGGATCGTCGGCCATCGCCGAGGGCAGTGCGCCAAACAACATCGCACCGGCAATCGCGCCGGTGCCGACCACGCCAGCTACCGCACGCCGCGCGGTACGGGCCGAGAGCAACATGGACAGGCTCCTTCGGACGAAGTTCAGAAGCGAGAACCATTGGCGGTTCCGACAATTTAAAAGCTAAGCAGAAAGGGTGCAGACTTTCTTGCCTTGCGGATAACCGATCGCGACAAAGTCCGAAACCGCAGGTCAGCTACGGTCGGTGCGTGTCGTGCCGCGCTAACGCGGGGTGAGCGTCGACGGCCCCGGCAGCGGTCCGCTGCCCTGCGTGGCAGCCGATGCGGGCGCCGGTGACGTAGGCGCCACAGCACCGCCTGCGCCCATCGTCTGCGCGGTCTGCAGGGCTCCTGGCAAACCTCCGGGCACGGCGCCGCCCTGCTGCTGCGTGGCCTGCATGAGGCCCATCAGCTGCGGCAAGCTGATCGGCAACTGGCAGCGGGCCGACAGGCTCACCAGCGGCTGCTGCAACTGTTGCATGTCCTTGGCGGCCTGCGGGTTGGCGTCGAAATAGCCCTTGACCGAGCCCAGCGACTGCGGCCCGGCCTGCTGCTGGGAGATCGTCGTCAACGCCTGGTTGGTCTGCGGGTGGCTGTCGAGGTAGTAGCCCATGGACGTGGCCACCGACCCGATGGTCTTGGCCAGTTCACTGGCCGCGCACGGATCGGTCGCGGCCGTTGCCGACGGGGCTGGGTTACCCAACAGGGCAGCGACGCTGGCGCCACCGGCCGCCGACGCAGCGAACGCCGCATAAAGGCCGCGACGCAACGTCTCAGCAGTCGAAATCATGGACAACTCCTTACGATTTGCAAACGTTTTGGCACGTCGCAAGCACTCCGCAATCGGACAGTTGGGTTCGGTGACCCCAAAACGGCCTGTCGCACATAGTGCCATCGACGTCGCTGCCGCTGCCAATCCAGCGAAGAAACGTGCAGGTGAATAGCAGGAAGTCCGCAGGCTGGAGTAACGGTTGGTGAGGCAATTGCGAGAGTGGAGTTAGAGCTGCTTAAGGCGTTGCTCAGGGCCGGTCACCCTACACGACGCTGATATAGGCTCAGCTTCGCAACGCCGGGCAGAAAGTGGGAGTTCGCTATCCAGCAGTTCATGATGCGCTTGAGCAGCAACCTGCGCAGATATCGCTGGGCGGTCTTCGCGGTTTGGCTGCTGTTATTGGCTCCCGCCATTTATCTGGCGGCCAACCAATCCGGCAACCTCACCGGCGGCGGCTTCGAAGTCGAAGGCTCCCAGTCGCTGCATGTGCAGCGTGAGCTCGAGCAGCACTTCCCAGACCAGGGCGCCTCCCCGTTGGCCCTGGTCGCAGCCCCGCGCGCGGATGCCTCGTTCCAGGACATGACTGCGGCGGTGGCCCAACTCGAGCGCATCGCCGCCGAGGTGCCCAGCGTCAAGGTGGCGCCGAACCCGCAGCAGCCGCCGCCTCAGCCCGACCGCCCGTATGTCGTCACCCTGCAGTTGGACTTCAACAACACCGGCGCCGTCGACGTCGCCAAACAGCTGCGGCAGAAGGTCGGCATCACCGGCGATCAGCCGGGCGAGATCGAGAACGGCAAGGTCAAGCTCTACGTCATCGGGCAGGGGGCACTCGGTGCGGCCGCGACACTGGCCACCAAACACGACATCGCCCAGGCCGAGCAGTGGAACCTTCCGATCGTCCTGATTGTTTTGCTCGCGGTCTTCGGCTCGCTGGCGGCCGCGGCGATGCCACTGGTCCTTGGCATCTGCACGGTCGTGGTGACCATGGGGCTGGTCTATCTGCTGTCGATGTACACCACGATGTCGGTGTTCGTCACGTCGACGGTGTCGATGTTCGGCATCGCACTGGCCATCGACTATTCACTGTTCATTCTCATGCGGTTCCGGGAGGAACTGCGTGCGGGCCGCGATTCCCAGCAAGCGGCCGACGCCGCGATGGCGACCTCCGGTCTGGCGGTCGTGCTTTCCGGGCTGACCGTGATCGCGTCCGTCACGGGCATCTACCTGATCAACACCCCGGTGCTGAGGTCGATGGCCACCGGCGCGATCCTCGCCGTCGCCGTTGCGGTGCTGACGTCGACCACGCTGACTCCCGCGGTGCTGGCGACGTTCGGCCGGGCGGCGGCCAAACGGTCGTCGTATCTGCACTGGTCGCGCCGCGTCGAAAGCACGCAGTCGCGGTTTTGGAGCCGCTGGACCGGATGGGTGATGCGACGGCCGTGGGCCTCGGCGCTGCTGGCCGCGGCGTTCCTGTTGACCCTTGCGGCGCCGGCGTTCTCGATGGTCCTCGGCAACAGCATGCAGCGCCAGTTCGAGCCGACGCATGAGATCCGTGGCGGCGTCAACGCGGCGGCGCAGGCACTGGGGCCCGGCGCGCTGGGGCCGGTCCGTGTGCTCGTGACGTTCCCTGACGGCAATGCGGCCTCCGCGGCGGCCAAACAGCCCGCGCTCGACGCGGTGCGCCAGAAGATGGCGCAGGGACCCAACGTGGTGACCGTGTCGCCGCCCGTCTTCGGCGACGACTACCGGCGCGCGATGCTGTCGGCGGTGCTGTCGGTGGACCCCGAGGACATGGGTGCGCGCGAGACGGTCGACTGGATGCGCGCACAGTTGCCGAAGACCGACACAGGAGCACGCATCGACGTCGGCGGGCCGACGGCGCTGATCAAGGACTTCGACGACCGGGTGTCGTCAACCCAGCCGTTGGTGTTCGGGTTCGTCGCGCTGATCGCGTTCGTGATGCTGCTCATCTCGATTCGGTCGGTGTTCCTGGCGTTCAAGGGCGTGCTGATGACGGTGCTGTCGGTGGCCGCCGCCTACGGCAGCCTCGTCGTCGTCTTCCAGTGGGGCTGGCTCGAAGACCTGGGCTTCAAACCGATCTCGTCGCTGGACAGCACGATCCCGCCGCTGGTGCTGGCGATGACGTTCGGCCTGTCGATGGACTACGAGATCTTCTTGCTGACCCGCATCCGCGAGCGGTTCCTGCAGACCAAGAACACCCGCGACGCCGTCGCGTACGGGGTGAGCACCAGCGCCCGCACCATCACGAGCGCCGCGCTGATCATGATCGCGGTGTTCATCGGGTTCGCGTTCGCGGGCATGCCGTTGGTCGCTCAGCTCGGCGTTGCGTGCGCGGTCGCGATCGCGGTTGACGCCACCGTGGTGCGGCTGGTGCTGGTGCCCGCGCTGATGGCGATGTTCGACGAATGGAACTGGTGGCTGCCACGCTGGCTGGCCCGCATTCTGCCGTCGGTGGACTTCGAAAAGCCGATCCCCAAGGTCGACCTGCCGGACCTGGTCATCATCCCTGACAACATTTCGTCGCTGGGGCCGACAGGCTCCGACCTCCGGATGGTGGTCAAGTCCGCGGCCAGGCTGAAAAGCCTTGCCCCCGATACGATTACCGTCGCCGACCCGCTCGCGCTGGGCGTCGCTCCCCCCACCCAGCCGATGCCCGCGATCGTGAACGGGGCCGGACATCGCAACGGCGGCACAACTGCAAACGGCGTGAAGAACGGCAAGTCCAAGCCGCCCAGCCTGCCCGAGGTGCATCCGGTGACCATCTGGCGGGGCAGGCTGTCGGTGGCATTGGATGCGCTGGAGACCGAGGCCGACGCCGAACGCGCACCGGTCGCGCGCAGCAGCCCGGTGGAGACCACCAACGTGCAGCTGCCGACCGGCGACCGGCTGCAGGTTCCGACCGGGGCTGAGACGCTGCGGCTGAAGAGCTACCTGGTCATGTGCCGAAACACGACAAAGGATTTTGCCGAGTTTGCCGAACTGGTCGACTCCATGGAGACTCACACTGCCGCTGTGGTGCTGGCGTCCATGGACCGGTACTACTGTGGAGACCGCTCACGAAAACAATGGGTCGCCACCCAGTTGGTACGCCGCCTGGCCGATCCACAACCGTCAGACGAGCACGACACCAGGATGTCGGGCCCTGAGGCGGAGGCTGATTGGGCCAAGGTGAGGGAGCGCTGCCTGTCGGTGGCGGTAGCGATGCTTGAGGAGGCGAGGTGACGTTGGCACCCGACATTCGGGATGCGCGACGCGATGCAGTCGCCGGCCCGACGCGAGCGCCGGCGCCGAGAAGTGCCCGCAAACCGACGACCGATGACCGGCCCGTCGAGTTCTGGCCGACCTCTGCGATTCGCGCGGCGCTGGAGACCGATGACCTCACCGTCTGGCAGCGCATCGTCGTCGCGATCAAGCGTGATCCGTACGGCAGGACCGCACGCCAAGTCGAGGAAGTGCTGGAAACCGCACGGCCATACGGCGTTTCGAAGGCCCTCTCAGAGGTGCTGATCCGGACCCGCGAGCATCTCGAGGCCAACGAGCGCGCCGAGGTCGGTCGCCATGTGCAGGCGCTGCTGGAGCGCTCGGGTCTCGGCCCTGACGAGTTCGCTTCGCGCATCGGTGTGCCCGGCAAGGAGTTTGCGGCGTATGTCGCCGGGACGACGAGTCCGCCTGCCTCGCTGATGATCCGGATGCGCCGGTTGTCCGACCGGTTCGCAAAGATGCGCGATCAACGCCACTAGGCATGGCCAACGCGCCGGACATCGAACACATTTTGCGGGAGACGCGCACTGTCGCGATTGTCGGCGCGTCGGCCAACCCCATGCGAGCCAGCCATGACGTGTGGAGCTATCTGAAGTCGGCGAGCGACTACGAGCTGTATTTGGTCAACCCGACGATCGACGAGATCGAAGGCACGCGGGTGTACCCGTCGTTGGCGGATCTTCCGGTGGTGCCCGATCTCGTCGACGTGTTCCGGCGCCGCGAGTATCTCCCTGGCGTGCTGACCGACACCGTCAATGTCGGCGCAAAGGTGTTGTGGTTACAACTCGGGCTGTGGCATGACCAGGTCGCCCGGGATGGCGAAGCAGCGGGACTGCAAGTCGTGATGGACCGCTGCCTGAAGGTCGACCACGCGCGTCTGCTGCGTTAGCGCGAGTGGATCGGCGACACGTCGTCGACCATCCAGCGTCCGTCGGACTTCGACAGCTGAACGCGAAGTGCGAGCACCGCGGTGTCCGTCGGCTTGCCCGGTGAGCTCTGCGTCGCACGCATGATCACCGCGACGCTGGCGGCGTCCGGCCCGATCGCCTCGATGCCCGCCGACACCGTGCTGGCCTGGGCTGAGATGTTCCGGCTTGTCAAATCCTTTGCCACATCAGCGAATTCACGTTTGAACGCCTCGGCGCTCTTCGCCGACATCATGGCAGTGACCCGGTCGATCGATGCGTTCGGGCTTTGCGGGGTGAACGTGGCCGAAGCCTCCGAGACGCTGCTGGCGATGCCTGCCACCTCGGTGGTGTCACTGTTGAGCGTGTGGTCGGGCACCGTCCACTTGACGTAGCCGATGATCACGCCGGCCGCCAACGCGGCGGTTGCGACGGCGACGACGGCCAGTCGCAGTCCGGGGCCGTCGTCGTCGGTGCCCATAGTGACCGAATCACGGCGCGCGAGAACGACGTTGACGACGACGCCCTCGACGATGAGTAAGCACAACACCGAGCAGACCGACACCCACCACAGCGGCCAGGCCAGCACGATGCCGATGTACACCAGGGCCAGCACTGCAAAAAGGGGCGCCAGTACGTCAAAGGCCAAGACGCGCAACAGGTTTCTCATCGGATGGGCTCCAGCCGCGAGATCAGCAGCTTGCCGTCGACGTCGGAGACGTCGATGCGCAGATTCCAGCGCACGGTCTGCGGTTTGTCGGCGCCGGCGTTCTGGCTGATCGACGTCGCCACCACCATCACGGTGTCGGTCCGAGATGCGGCCCCCAACAGTTCGGGCTGCTGCGGGGGCGGCGGCGCACCGTTGGGGCCGGGCTGGGCGTGGTGGATCGACTCAACGGCCACCGAGTCGACCTGACCGGTGGTCTTGGCTTGCAGCTTCTGCACAAGCGCGCGATAAGGCTGCACAGTCGAATCGAAGTCGGCGTTGAGCTGACCGACGGTGCCCTCGTGCAGCTTGTTGAGGTCCACTTCGACGCTGTCCTTGTTCATGTTGATCAGCACGCTGGTCCAGTCGGCGGCGGCCTGCATGACACGGGCGCGGTAATGAAGCTCGTCGACGTCGCTGCGATGCTGGGTCCAGATCAGACCTGCCAGGACGACAGCTGCCACCGCGAGGATGCCAAGGACCGCCGAGCCGATGCCGAAGCCGGTGAAGACGGGGCCGTCGTCGGTGCGGTCCTGGCTCTGCTCGTCGGGCACAGGCGAGAGGCTACCTGGCGGCCGAAGTCAGCCCGGGCTGCCCGCGCTGCCGGTTCCCCCGGTGGCGCCCTCATGGCCGTCGGCGCCACTGCTCCCGCTACCCGACTGGCCGCTGCCGGCACCACCGCCGGTGCCCTTGGTGCCGCCCGTGCCGCCCGCACCGCCTGCGCCCCCGGCCCCACCGCCACCGGACTGGCCGCTGGTTCCGATCAAGCCGCCGGTGCCGCCTGTCCCGCCAGTGCCGCCGGTCCCTCCAGTTCCTCCGGTTCCGCCCTTGCCGCCGTCGCCGCCGACGCCGCCGTCCCCACCGACGGTCGACGCGCCGCCGCCGAAACCTCCGTCGCCACCGCCGCCGCCCGGCCCTCCGGTCGCGCCTGTCCCTCCGGTGCCGCCTTGTCCGCCCACGCCGCCGACGCCACCGCTGCCAACGATCACGCCGCCGTGGCCCCCTGACCCACCGGCGCCACCCGTTCCCCCGGTGCCGCCAGTCGCACCGACACCTCCGGTGCCGCCTGCGCCGCCAGTGCCTGCGACCGGGAGCCCGCCATTGGCGCCGCCGCCAGTACCGCCTTGACCACCCGCAGCGCCGGTGCCACCGGTCCCGCCGGCTCCCCCGGTGCCTGCAACGCCGGTTTTGCCTCCCGTCGCACCGCCGACACCGCCGGCGCCTCCAGGCGCTCCGGATCCGCCATCGCCGCCGGCCCCTCCGTCGCCGCCGAAGCTGGTGCCGGCTCCCTGCGCGTCGCCGCCGTGGCCGCCGGCGCCTCCCGGTGCGCCGGGTCCGCCCGCACCTCCAGCACCGCCGATCCCCCCGGTGGAGGTGGCATTTGCAAGCGAGTCCCCGCCTTTGCCGCCGTTTCCTCCTGCCTGTCCGGTCGCCGTTCCCGGTTGGCCGGGTTGGCCGGGGCCGCCGGTGGCGTCTCCGTCGGGACCGCCAGTGGCCTTGGAGCCGTTGTCGCCATTGGCCGCGGGGTCGACCGGCGTCGCGAGTCCGGGATTGACGCCGGGGATGCCCGTCGCACCCTTTCCTCCAGCGCCGCCTGCGCCACCATTGCCGATCCAGCCGGCGTCACCGCCGTTGCCGCCTGCGCCCGCGACGCCGCCGTTCGCGTCGGCCGCAACTCCTGCACCGCCTGCGCCGCCGTTGCCGATGAGGCCACCCGCACCGCCGTTGCCGCCCTTACCGCCGTTGACGCCTGCTACCCCGGCGCCGCCCTGGCCGCCGCTGCCGAACAGCAGTCCGCCGGCCTGACCGTCCTCGCCGGGTGCGCCGTCGGCGCCATTGCAGACCAGCCCGCACCGGTCGCCGATCAGTGCGGTGAACAAACTGTTGGCGCCCCCGGCCTGCGCCGCCAACGCCGGACCCGCGCCGCCGCCGCCGATGACCGCCGTGGATCTCGCCACCACCGACGGCGTTGCGCGGAGATTCTGCTCACCCTGCGGTCGAATCGTCGTCGACGACACGAACACCCCAGGAACGCCGGTGGTCGGCGCGGGGCCAGAGCCGTGTCGGATCAGCACATCGAAGAGCCACGGGGCCACCGCCGGCGAGCCCGCAGGACCGGTCGTGACCCCGGGTCCCGCCTCGGGCACCGCATCTGGCGCAGCTTGTGCGACAAGCGGATTGACCACCCGCTGCACGCTGGACGGCTCCGCAGGGCCCGGCGGATTGGCCAGCAGCACGCCGGCTCCGGCCAACACGACTCCGGCGGTCAGATAGGGGCGAATGGGCATAACTGAAAATCTCCTGAAGAAGGAATTTGCCAAGTCAACGTACAGCCGTCGGTGAAGGGACGTGCTTGCTTTGACAAAGAGTTCGCGCGCAGGAGGTAGCAGTGCACTCGCGAGCTTCTGGAAGGATGTTGGGGTGACGGTAGAAGCCATTCGCTCCGGTATCGACCTCAGCCATGTCGACCCCGATGCGCGCCCCCAAGACGATCTGTTCGGCCACGTCAACGGTCGCTGGTTGGCCGAGTACAAGATCCCGGCCGACCGCGCGACCGACGGTGCATTCCGCTCGCTCTACGACCGCGCCGAAGAGCAGGTCCGCGATCTCATCACCGAGGCGGCCGCGTCGGGCGCGCAGAAGGGCACCGACCAGCAGCGCATCGGCGATCTGTACGCCAGCTTCATGGACGAGCAGACGGTGGCCGAGCGCGGTGTGCAACCGCTGCTCGAGGAACTGGCAGCGATCGACGCCGCCGAAACGCCCGAGGCCCTCGCGGCCGTCGTGGGTGCGCTGCAGCGCAGCGGGGTCGGCGGCGGCACCGGCGTCTACGTCGACACCGACTCCAAGGACTCGACCCGTTATCTGGTGCACCTCACCCAGTCGGGGCTCGGCCTGCCCGACGAGTCGTATTACCGCGACGAGCAGCACGCCGAGATCCTTGCCGCTTATCCGCAGCACATCGCGGCGATGTTCGCGTTGGTGTACGGCGGCGACCACACCGAGACGGCCGCGCGCATCGTCACGCTGGAGACCAAATTGGCCGCCGCGCATTGGGATGTGGTCAAGCGCCGCGACGCGGACCTGACCTACAACCTGCGTACCTTCTCGGACCTGACGGCCGAGGCCCCCGGCTTCGACTGGGCAGGCTGGGTTCAGGCATTGGGCACGACGCCGGATACCGTCGCGGAAGTCGTTGTGCGCCAACCTGATTACCTCACCGCGTTCGCTTCGGCGTGGTCAGGCGAGGACCTGAAGGACTGGAAGAACTGGGCGCGCTGGCGGTTGATTCGTGCCCGCGCCTCGCTGCTCACCGACGATCTGGTCGCCGAGGATTTCTCGTTCTACGGCCGCCGGTTGAGCGGCACCGAGGAGATCCGCGACCGCTGGAAGCGAGCCGTTTCGGTGGTCGAGGGCCTGATGGGCGACGCCGTCGGCAAGCTGTACGTCGAGCGTCACTTCCCGCCGGATGCCAAGGCGCGCATGGACGAACTCGTGGCCAACCTGCGCGAGGCCTACCGCGTCAGCATCAACGACCTCGAGTGGATGACACCGGAGACCCGGCAGAAAGCCCTGGCCAAACTCGACAAGTTCACCCCGAAGATCGGCTACCCCGCCAAATGGCGGGACTACTCGACGCTTGTCATCGAGCGCGACGACCTCTACGGCAACTACCGGCGCGGCCACGAGACCGAGACCGACCGCGAACTGGCCAAGCTCGGCGGACCGGTTGACCGCGACGAGTGGTTCATGACGCCGCAGACCGTCAATGCCTACTACAACCCAGGCATGAACGAGATCGTCTTCCCCGCAGCCATTCTGCAGCCGCCGTTCTTCGATGCCGACGCCGACGACGCCGCCAACTACGGCGGTATCGGCGCGGTGATCGGACACGAGATCGGACACGGTTTCGACGACCAGGGCGCCAAGTACGACGGCGACGGCAACCTCGTCGATTGGTGGACCGACCAGGATCGAACCGAATTCGGCGCGCGGACAAAGGCGTTGATCGAGCAGTACGAGGAGTACACACCTCGTCAGCTGAGCAACGGCCATCACGTCAATGGTGCATTCACCGTCGGTGAGAACATCGGCGATCTCGGCGGTCTGTCGATCGCGCTGTTGGCCTACCGGCTGTCGCTGAAGGGCAAGGAGGCACCGGTGATCGACGGGCTGACCGGCGAGCAGCGGGTCTTCTATGGCTGGGCACAGGTCTGGCGCACCAAATCCCGTGACGCCGAGGCGATTCGGCGACTGGCCATCGACCCGCATTCGCCACCGGAGTTCCGGTGCAACGGCGTCATCCGCAACATCGATGCGTTCTATGACGCGTTCGAGGTCAGCGAATCTGACGAGCTGTACCTGGAACCACAACGGCGCGTTCGCATCTGGAGCTGATCCAGCACACGCAAAAGCCCCTGACACGCGACGTGTTCAGGGGCTTTTGCGTTTATGGCGTTTGGGTCAGAACATCTGCCAGTCGGATGCGCCGTCGGGCTGGTTGTACAGGCCCTTCGAATTCTTGATCACGATCGGATCGCCACTGCCGAAGTTGTCGTAGAACCACTTCGCATTTTCCGGGCTGATGTTGATGCAGCCGTGGCTGACGTTGCGCTTGCCCTGATCGGCCACCGACCACGGCGCGCTGTGCACGAAGTTGCCGCTGTTGTCGATCCGAACGGCGAGATCCACGTCGACCTTGTAGCCGTTGGGGGAATTCACGGGCACGCCATACGTCGAGGAGTCCATCACGATGTGGGGGAACTTCTCGAGCACGTAGTACGTGCCGTTGGGGGTCGTGTGCCCGCCGGCCGACATACCCATCGACACCGGGATCGTCTTCTCCAGCTTCCCGTTTCGCATGACGGTCATCTGATGCGTCGCGTCATCCACGGTCGCCACCAGTTGCTCAGGAACAGTGAAGCTCGACTTGGTGCCGCTGGCGTCGATGTTGACGACTGTCCCCGCGGGCCAGAAGTCCTGCGGCCGCCAGCGCACCTGGGTGTCACTGGTCCAGTAGAACCGGCCGGGCACGGGCGGCACCGACGAGATGTGGATTGCCTGTTCGGCCAGCGCCCGGTCGGCGATCGGTCGGGCGAAGTTGATGTAGATCGGCTTGGCGGCACCGGCCTTGGACCCGTTTGTCGGGTTGAACGTCGGCGGCGCGAACACCGGAGGGCCGGTATACGGCGTCGGGTTTTGTCCCGCGGGCGTGCCCTCGGGGATCACCGCGGGTGCGGCCAGCGGATCGGCAGGCGCGAACGGGTTCGGCAACGCGAACGGCGGCGGAGCAGGCGGTGCGGCCGGATCGGCGGGCGGCGGGACCGCCAGCGGATCAGCGGGCGGCGGCGCGAACGGATCCGGCGGCGGCGCGGGTGCGGCAGCCGGATCGATCGGCGCCGGCGGCGGCGCAACGTCAGGGTCAGCGAGCGCAGATGGGTTACCCAACGCCAGTCCACCGACCAGTCCAGCCGCGAATATCGCGGTGGCCAGTCTGCCCCTCATCCGCGAACGCATACGTCACCTCCAGTCACACACAAACTCCGTCCAGTCTCGCACAGCGAAAGCACCGGCTACTTCGTCGAGGAAGCTGCCCGGGCCTGTGCGACCGCCCAGCTCAGGTCGCTGACCTGCAGTGTCAATCGCAGCCCGGCCGGGAACGTTACTTCCTACTGATTGCCTGAGGAACTACGAACAGGGCCTACGTACGTTGTGAGCTGGTAGTTGACGCACCGCCGAGAGGTTCGAGAAAGGAAAGTGATGGTCGATATCCCAGAGGGGTACGAAACGCTGCTGGAGCGCCCGCTGTACGGACACCTGGCGACGACGAGGCCCGACGGCAATCCGCAGGTCAATCCGATGTGGTTCGACTGGGACGGCGAGTTGCTGCGCTTCACCCACACGACCAAACGGCAGAAGTACCGCAACATCACCGCCAATCCGAATGTGGCGATGTCCATCAGCGACCCGGACAACCCGTATCGGTACCTGGAGGTGCGGGGCGTTGTCGAGGAGATCGTGCCCGACCCGACCGGCGCCTTCTACCTACAGCTCAACGACCGCTACAGCGGCCCGCTGACGGAGCCGCCTCCGGACAAGGCCGACCGCGTCATCCTCGTCGTGCGCCCGACCGGGTACACCAAGCAGTGATCGTCGCCTTCAGCGTCAGCCCAACAGGCGGGGACGAGAGCGTCGGATCGGCGGTGGCAGAGGCGATACGCGTAGTGCGCGCATCGGGATTGCCCAATGAGACGAACGCGATGTTCACCAACATCGAGGGTGAATGGGACGAGGTGATGGCGGTGGTGAAGCAGGCCGTAGAGGCCGTAGCGGCGGCCTCTGGCCGGGTCAGCTTGGTCCTCAAAGCCGACATCCGGCCGGGTTACACCGGTCAGCTCAGCGCGAAGGTGGAACGCATCGAGCGCGAACTCGGCGCCTAGTCGGCGGCTCGCCTCCGCGAGATTGCAGTTATTGCGGGGCCCACGCGCACTTCTGCCCAACAAGTGCGATCTCGCGAACCGACGCTGATTCAGGACCGCACTAAGCGCGCGATGGCAGCCGACGCCTCGGCCAGTTTGGCGTCGGCCTCATCGCCGCCCTCCGCGACGGCTTGTGTGACGCAATGGCCGAGGTGCTCGTCGAGCAACCCCAGCGCCACCGACTGCAGCGCGCTGTTGACCGCGCTGATCTGAGTCAGCACGTCGATGCAGTACTTGTCCTCGTCGATCATCTTCGCGATGCCGCGGACCTGGCCCTCGATTCGGCGCAGCCGTTTGGCGTAGTTCTCTTTCTGCTGCGAATAACCGTGTGCGGCAGTCATTTCAGCCTCCCAGCATCTGCTTCATCTGGCCGATCTCGGCTTCCTGCGCGGTGACGATGCTCTTGGCCAGGGCCTTGGCATCCACATTGTCGCCGTTGGCGATCTCGGCTTTGGCCATTTCGATCGCGCCCTGATGGTGGCTGATCATCGACTCCAGCCACAGTTTGTCGAATTCCGCGCCACTGCTCGACTTCAGTTTCGTCATCGTCGCCTCGTCGACCATGCCCTGCATCGTGTTGCCGTGCCCCGCATGCCCCGAGTTGTTCTCCGGGTTCTCGTTCCACTGCACCAGGAAGACCTTCATCACTTCGATCTCCGGTTGCTGTACCGCCGAGATCTGCTTAGCCAACGCGATCAGATCGGCATTGCTCGAACGGTCGGGAACCAGGGCCGCGAGCTCGATGGCCTGCTGGTGATGCGGAATCATGTTGGTGGCAAAGGCCACATCGTCGGGGTTGAAGCCGGCCGGCTGGCCGGTGATGACCGGTTCGTCGGACTTCGGGTGATCGTTGTGCGCATCCGTCTTGGCGCTACCGCAGGACGCCAAGAACAGCGCGGCGGCGACCCCGGCCAGCACCGCGAGCAGACGAGTCAACGACGTCACGTGTCCAGGGTACCCCGTGGGGGTATTCATAACGGTTTGGCCTGTCGAAACGCCGACGGCATACTGAGACGCATGCCCTCCCCAGACATGAAGCCCCGCAGCCGCGACGTCACCGACGGACTGGAAAAGGCCGCCGCCCGCGGAATGCTGCGGGCCATCGGGATGGGTGACGAGGACTTCGCCAAGCCGCAGATCGGGGTCGGGTCCTCGTGGAACGAGATCACGCCGTGCAATCTATCGCTGGACCGCCTGGCCAAGGCCGTCAAGGACGGTGTGTTCGCCGCGGGCGGCTATCCGATGGAGTTCGGCACGATCTCGGTCTCCGACGGCATCTCGATGGGCCACGAAGGCATGCACTTCTCGCTGGTCTCCCGTGAGGTGATCGCCGACAGTGTCGAGACGGTCATGCAGGCCGAACGCCTCGACGGGTCGGTGCTGCTGGCGGGATGCGACAAGTCGCTGCCGGGCATGCTGATGGCCGCCGCCCGGTTGGACCTGGCTTCGGTGTTTCTGTACGCGGGTTCGATCCTTCCCGGCATCGCCAAGATGTCGGACGGCACCGAGAAGGAAGTGACGATCATCGACGCGTTCGAGGCCGTCGGCGCGTGCTCGCGCGGGCTGATGTCGCGCGAGGACGTCGACGCCATCGAGCGCGCGATCTGCCCCGGCGAGGGCGCTTGCGGCGGCATGTACACCGCCAACACCATGGCGTCGGCGGCCGAAGCGCTCGGCATGTCGCTGCCCGGTTCGGCCGCACCGCCCGCCACCGACCGGCGGCGGGACGGGTTCGCGCGGCGCAGCGGGCAGGCCGTCGTGGAACTGCTGCGCCGCGGCATCACCGCGCGCGACATCCTCACCAAGGAGGCGTTCGAGAACGCGATCGCCGTGGTGATGGCATTCGGTGGCTCGACAAACGCGGTGCTGCATCTGCTGGCCATCGCACACGAGGCGAACGTGAAGCTGACGCTGGAGGACTTCACCCGCGTCGGCAACAAGGTCCCGCACCTGGCGAACGTCAAACCCTTTGGCCAGCACGTGATGACCGACGTCGACCGCATCGGCGGCGTGCCCGTGGTGATGAAGGCACTGCTGGATGCCGGTCTGCTGCACGGTGATTGCCTGACCGTGACCGGCGAGACCATGGCGGCCAACCTCGCCCACATCGCGCCGCCGGACCCCGACGGCAAGGTGTTGCGGGCATTGTCCGACCCGATCCATCCGACCGGCGGCATCACAATCCTGCACGGCTCGTTGGCCCCTGAGGGCGCCGTGGTCAAATCGGCCGGCTTCGACTCTGATGTGTTCGAGGGCACCGCAAGGGTTTTCGAGCGTGAGCGCGCTGCGCTGGATGCCCTCGAGGACGGCACGATCACGGCCGGTGACGTGGTGGTGATCCGATACGAGGGCCCCAAGGGTGGGCCGGGTATGCGCGAAATGCTCGCCATCACAGGCGCGATCAAGGGCGCGGGCCTCGGCAAGGACGTGCTGCTGATGACCGACGGTCGCTTCTCCGGTGGCACAACGGGATTGTGCGTCGGGCACATCGCGCCGGAGGCCGTCGACGGCGGGCCGATCGCGTTCCTGCAAGACGGCGACCGCATTCGCCTCGACGTCGCCAACGGCACGCTGGACGTACTCGTCGATCCGGCCGAATTCGATTCGCGCAAGGCAGGTTTCGAGCCGCTGCCGCCGCGCTACACCACCGGTGTGCTGGCGAAGTACACCAAGCTGGTGGGGTCCGCGGCGGGCGGAGCGGTATGCGGCTAGTGCAGCGCTTTCGCCACTAGCGGCGGCAGCTGCTCGGCGACGTACGGCAGCGACAGCGGTGAGCAAAACGCGATGGCACCTGCCTGCGCCTTGGTGGTGAATACATTGCGGTTCTCGCGGGTGGCACGCAGATTCGCAATACCCGGAATGGCAAGCAGCGCATCGATATCGGCCTGGCTCTCCGTCTTCCAGATCAACACGTCGGCCTCGTCCAGCGGTGCCGGATCGTTGGGATCCAGATACGCCCGGTCGTCGCCTCTGCCGTAAGCGGCGATGCCCTCGGGTATCACGAAACCCATCTGGGTGAGGAACTCGGTCTTCCAACTCGGGATCGCCGCGATCACGCTGTTCTGCCAGTACGTGTCGCCGGAGAGCAGGAACACTTTCTTGCCGGCGAATTGCGGATACTTGGCTGCGACGGCCGCGAACCGCGCGTCGACTCCAGCGATCACCGATCGCATCCTGTCTGCCTGGAACACCGCCTGGCCGATCGTGTCCGCTTGCAGCTTCCACGGTTCGAAGAACGGTTCGTCTCCTGATTGCGGGATGGTCGGGGCGATGGCCGAGAGTTGTTGGTATGTATCGTCGTTCACGCCCGCGTTGGTCGCGACGATCAAGTCCGGCTTCAGTGCGGCGATCTGGTCGACCTGGATCCCGTCATAAATGCTGAGCACCGTCGGGCGGGCCCCGCCGAGTTTGGCTTGCGCCCACGGCCATACCGCGAACGGTTCGTTGCCGAACCACTCGGTCGTGGCGATCGGCACCACACCGGCGGCCAACAGGTCGTCCTGTTCGGTAAAGCCGGCGCTGACGACGCGTTTGGGCGGCGCGGGGACGACTGTCTGCCCGAACGCGTGAGTGATGGTCACCGGTCCGGGGTTGGGCGCCGCCGTCGCCGCGCCAGCGGCACGGCCTGCAGCGATCGCCAATCCCGCCGCCCCGGTCATCCCGAGGAAACTTCTCCTACTCCAGTGCGGATGCATCGCGCCAGCGTAGGTCGCGCGCAGCCGGATTTCAGGCAAATTAACTTATCTGTCAAAAGTGCCCGGCGGCTGCACCGGAGTCAGGGATATCGGCACCATGTGCGTGCCTGGCCCTTCACCGGGGCAGCCGGCCCCGTCGATGACCAGCGTCCGCTCGCCGAAGAAACTGCCGTCGGGGTTCGGGATCCAGTAGTCCGAGCGTTGCGCCGTGACGGCGCTGCCGGGGTCGTTGCGGTCGCAGAAGTAGGGATACTCACCGCTGGTTTCCCAGCGGTCGTTGTTCCATCGGTATTCGTACTCCACGGGAGCGCCGGGGTTGCGGGCATGGTCGTCCCTGTTGTCCATGCGCGCGACGCAACCGTTGGCGTCGCATTGAGTGGTGAACGGGACCGGCACGGTTATCGGATTCATCGGCGTCGGCATGCCGTTGAACGTCTGCTGCGAGAAGTCGATGAACAAGTCGTAGTGCCCGTACAGCGGCGGTGGCTCAGCTCGATCCGCGTGAGCGACCGGCGACCCGAGCAGCGCGGCACATGCAGCAAGGACGCCTATCGGCAGAGTGCTTGGCATGTCACTGGATTAACACACCCAGGTGCTCACTCGTCGCCGAATCGGTCATACGCCCGCGCTGGCCGCTACTGCGGCTGCTTGACGATCGCCAGCGCGAAGCCGTCCCAGCCCTTCGTGCCGACCGTCTGAATCGCCGCCGCATCCAGCCGAGGGTTGGCCCCCATCATGTCGAGCATGTCGCGAACGGCAAGGGCCTGTAGGTCGTCGGGCGCGGGGTCAAGAACGCGGCCGAAGCGAGCGATGTTGTCCACCACGATGATTGAGCCCGGCACCCCGAGTTTGATCGCCCACTCGACATAGGCGAGGTTGTTCTCCTTGTCGGCGTCGATGAAGATCAGATCGAATGTTTCGCCTCGACCCTCCAGCGTCGGCAGGGTGTCCAGCGCCGCGCCGACGATGACCTCCACCCGGTCGTCGACGCCTGCCCGCGCGAGATTCTGCCGCGCGACCTCGGCGTGCTTGCGTTCGAATTCCAGTGTGACGACGCGGCCGCCGGGCCCGACGGCGCGCGCCAACTGGATGGTGCTGTAACCGGCGAGAGTGCCGATCTCGAGCACCCGCGTAGCGCGCATCGCAGTCGCCAACAGGAACAGCAACTTGCCGTGTTGGGCGGACACCTCGATGGCAGGCATGCCTGCGGCGCTGCCCGCTTCGCGCGCCGCTCGCAGTGCGTCGTCTTCGGTCTTCAGCACGCGGTTGAACAGCTCATCGAGCGCCTTGGGATCCGACTCAGTCACTCGACAAACGCTACCGCACACCTTCTTTGGCGTATACGACACGCAACACGTGGGCGACCTCCGGACCCATCACCGTCTCGGCGAGTTCACAGAACGTCGCGACGAACTCCGGCCCGTGCGGCGGCTCGGCGTCGCTGAGGTGATGGGCGATCTCGTGCAACACCACCAACTCGCGCAGCGCCCAGGTCGAGCGGCGGTCGGGCACCGCGATGGTGGCGTCGTCGCCGACACGCTCGTAGTGCGCGGCGGTGGTCCCGCGGCGCGCCCGCACAGTCAGCGGGCGATCCGCGCCGACATGGGCCAACACGTCGTCGACATACCGTTGCACCGCGGCGGCCGACCCGAAGCGTCCCTCAGGTGGAAGCGTCAGCTGCGCGCCGAAGAACTCGACGACACGGTTGCCGCGTTCGGCTGCACGGTCGAACAGCGTGCGCACGAATTCCTCAGCGGCATAGACCTTTGCGCGCTGTGTGTCGCGTGGCGTCACGTCTCCAATGCCGAGCGGGCGCCTGCCAGCTCCGGGCTGTGGCCGAGCCGGGCCCGCTTGCCCGCGCGATCACCGGCGCGCCGGGCAGCCGACGAGTAGCCCGCCGTCGCGCTGGTGGCCCGCCACGTGCCACGCGCCTGCGACGTCTCGCGGTAGAAGTCCTTCAGCTCGATATCCTTGTCCCGCAACGCAATAGCCGTACCCGGCTGGCTGTCACGGCCCTTGGTGGCCTCGCGCTGCGCCTGCTCACGCGCCTCCACCAGTCGCTTTCCGATGCGGGCGCCGAAGGCCAGTTGGAAGTTGAGTCGCGCAGTGATCGTCGGCGTCGGCCGGTGCGCTCCCGAGGAGATGTAGGCCTCCGACGCCCTGACCATCTGCATCACCAGGCTGGCGTACAGCGCGTGAGTGGCATCGATGTCCTCGGCGAAGCCGTACGCATAGACGAACGTCGAGTTCGACGCGACGTCACACTTCACGTCGTTGGCGTGGGCGATCACGGTGAACAACTGCACATACGTGCGTAATCCGCGGGTGCCCGGATTGCCGATCGTGATCGTGCGCTGCACGGGCGTCTGCGCCTTGGTGCGCTTGTCGGAATGGGCGCGGGCGACCGCCAGGTCGATCGACGTCGCTGTGGCCAACCGCTGTGCGGCGGCCATGAATGCGTCGGCCTCGTGCTGGTTATCGGTCCCCTCGGCCTGGCGGAGCAGCGCGGCGATCCGCGCCAGCATCTTGTCGTCAGTCACGCTTCGAGACTAAAGCTACTTTCCGACAAACACGTCGAGCGCCGTGACCACCTGTGGAGAAAGCGGACCCGCCTTGGTGAGGTTCGCGATGCTGTCGCTGGGGTCGTCGCGTAGCACGTGGTTGACGCCCTGCAATTGCACGACGGTGAGCGCCGTGTGCTTGAGCGCGTCGATCAGCGGTTGCTCGGTGTCGCACTTGGCCTGGCTGTCGGTGTCCGAGCACGTCAACAGGACGGGAGTGCCTGCGGGCACCTTCGCCGCCTCCGCGATCGGATCGATCTTGTCGGTCTCGACGACGGCCCGCACATTGCCGGGGTTGACGATGGCGCCCAGCCCTTCTGGCAGTTTGTCGGACACCGTGCCCTTGGTCCGCACTTCGTTGACCGCGGCCAGCCACGTCGCCAGCGTCTGGGCGCTGGCATCGCCGCGCACCCGGTTGGTGATGATGTCCAGGTATCGGCCGGGCAGCGGCTGAAACAGGCCAAGCGAGTGGATCTTTGGCGCCCCTGGAGTGGTGTCGGTGGCCAGCGCCATCGCATGGATGGTGCCCTCACCGAGGCCATACACCGAGATGCGGGCCTTGTCGGTACCCGACTGGTCGGCGAGGTAGCGCACCGCCGCCTGGGCGCCTGCGGTGTAGACGGCGCTGACGACGTCGTTGGGGCGGCCCTTGTAGGGGCCCAGACCGGTCTTGCCGGTGCCGACCTTGTCGTAGCGCAGGCTGGCGACGCCGAGCGACGACAGTTGTTCGGCCAGTTGGCGCATGTTGCCGATCGGGCCGACGACGGCGTTGTCCCCGTTGCGGTCCGTCGGTCCGCTTTCGGAGATCAGCAACGCCGCAGGCGCCGGCCCGCCGCCTTGCTGGTGACGGTAGGTGCCGTGCACGGTGAGGCCGTCGGCCACCTGGAAGGTGACGTCGTCATCGACCCAGGGATGGTCGTCCGACGAGCAGCCGGCGAGAGCGAGCACCAGCGAAACAGCAAGAGCAACAATGCCTTTCAAAGGCGGACCTCGATCCATGACGAGACGTCGTCGAGCACCACGGCGCGTTCGGGCTCATTGAACACCTCGTGGTACAGCTCGGGGTAGACCTTCAGGTGCACATCAGCCGAACCTACGCATTCGACCAGGTGCCTGCTGCCGTCGACCGGGATCAGCTTGTCCTGCTCGCCGTGCACGACAAGCAGTGGCGCAGTGATCGCACCCGCGCGCTGGGGCATGGTCTCGCCGACGCCGATCAGCGCCCTGGCAATGCCTGCGGGCAGCTTGCCGTGGTGGACCATCGGGTCGGCGTTGTAGGCGGCCACCACCTGGGGGTCACGGGACACCGCGTCGGTGGGCAGTTGTTCGACGGGCAGGCCCGGCAGGATCTTGCCGAGCAGCTTGGCCACGACGACCATCACCGGCGAGACGCCCTCCTGCGCGTCCACCGCGGGTCCCGACAGCACCATCGCCGAGTAGTCCTCGGGATGCTCGACGCCGTACGCGAACACGATGCCGCCGCCCATGCTGTGGCCCAACACGATGCGCTTCAGGCCGGGGTGATCGGCGGCCGCGATGCCGACCAGGGTGTGGAAGTCGTCGGTGTATTCGGAGATGTCGCGCAGGAACACGCGCTTGCCACCGGAGCGGCCGTGACCTCGATGGTCCAGCGCATAGGTGACGAGGCCGGATTCGCCGAACCGTTGCGCGACATGGTCGTAGCGGCGGGCGTGCTCGGCGTAGCCGTGGGCGAGGACGACGACGCCGCGCGGCTCGGTGTCCGGGGCCCACACGTCGTAGACGATGCGCACGCCGCCGACCCCGTCGAAGCTGCGTTCCTTGCGCGTAGTGGCCATCAGGGGAGAGTAGCGAGTACATGTCGGTGGGTCTGCGTAAGCTTCCCAAGGTGACCGTCCTCGCCCACGAAACCGATGACGAGTTCCTACTCAAGGCCGAGCCTCACCGGCGCGAACTGCTGGCGCACTGCTACCGGATGACCGGTTCGCTGCACGACGCGGAAGACCTCGTTCAGGAGACGTACCTGCGGGCATGGAAGGCCTACGGCGGGTTCAAGGGCCAGTCGTCGTTGCGGACATGGCTCTACCGGATCGCTACCAACACCTGCCTGACCGCACTCGACTCACGGCAGCGCCGCGCGTTGCCCAGCGGGTTGGGCCAGCCGAGTTCGGATGCACACGGCGAGCTCAACGAACGCGCCGAGGTGCCGTGGCTGGAACCGTTGCCCGACGAGTCCGCTGATCCCTCGAACCTCGTCGGCTCACGCGAGTCGGTGCGGTTGGCGTTCGTGGCGGCGCTGCAGCATCTGTCGCCGCGCCAGCGGGCCGTCCTGGTGCTGCGCGACGTGCTGCAGTGGAAGGCCGCCGAGGTGGCTGAGGCCATCGGGACGTCGACGGCCGCGATCAACAGCCTTTTGCAGCGGGCGCGGGCGCAGCTCGAGGCGGTCGGCCCCAGCGAGGACGACAAGCTGGCGGAACCCGATTCGCCGGAGACCAAGGATCTGCTCGACCGCTACATCGCCGCGTTCGAGAACTATGACGTCAACGAGCTGGTGAAGATGTTCACCGACGACGCGATATGGGAGATGCCTCCGTTCGACGGCTGGTATCAGGGGCCCGAGCAGATCGTCACGCTCACCCGGGACCATTGCCCAGCCGAGGGCCCGGGCGACATGCGGTTCCTGCGGACCACGGCCAACGGCCAACCGGCTGCGGCGCTGTACATGCTCAATCGGGAGACGAGCAAGCACGAGGCGTTCCAATTGCACGTGCTCGACGTCAAACCCGGTGGCGTCTCGCACGTGGTGGCGTTCATGGACGTCGCGCTGTTCGAGAAGTTCGGCTTACCGGCGCACCTGTAGGCGCGAGTGGCCACTTATGCCACGCCATCGCTCAAAATCCGTGCAATAACTGGCCACTGGGCGCCCGCTGCCTCGAGCGCTGCGCACACCCTCGCGACAATCACGTGGGACCGCCATCGCAACAACTCGTCGTTGGCGCGCACCATCCGCCACCCGCGACAGTCGAGGTCGGCGTACTTCTCGATGTCGCGGGTGCGACGCCGCGGGTCTGTCCAGTGCTGAGGCCCGTCGTACTCGACACCGACTTTGAACTCAGCCCATCCCATATCGATGCGCCATCGGCCCACGACAATCTGGGTCGTCGGTCGCGGAAGTCCCGCATCGATGAGCACGAGCCGTGTTCGAGTTTCCTGCGGCGATTCGGCGCCGCAGTCCATCAGGTCGACCACTTCACGTAACTGCACCAACCCGCGCACCCCGCGGTGTCGCTCGATCAGCGGGTTGACATCAAATGACTGCAAACGGACCGCGTTGGCCAACGCATCCACCGCGATAAGCGCTTGCAGGCGACGGTCGCGACGGCCGAGATCGAAGGCCGTCCTGGCGGGTGTTGTCGCTTGAATACCCCTAACCACGCAAATGTCGTCAACTGCCAATTCGTCTCGATGGATGACGATTCCGCCGGCCGGCTTGCCGTTGCGGCGATACAACTCAGCCGGCCGCTGCGGATCGATCCACTTCGCCCCATGAAGGGCAGCGGCAGAGAAACCTGCGGCGGTGGCTTGCCGACCAGACCAAAGCCATGCCGCGACGGCTCGCGTGTCCGGTGTCAGCGGCACACCCTTTGCGATGTACACGTCCCTGTGCACTGAGTCGTACCGGCTGCGCAGCGTTCGCCTTGTCACTGTGCTGAGCGCCAGCGCTTCGGTGCCGAGAAACGGCGTCGCCTCTGCCATGCGAGTTAGGACGAAGGCCGCGCCTGAACGGCTCCACGTAGTTCGAGTGGCCAGTTATGACACGCAAAACCATCCAAGACGTGCGATAAGTGGCCACTCGCGGGACGACTCCATCTAGCGTGGTATCACCGCAGCTTAGGGGGCAAGTTGACACGTGTTTTGTAACGTGTTCTATGATCGCGATTCATGAAGACCAAAGGGGCTCTGCTTTGGGAGCTCAACTCCCCGTTCCGCGTCGACGAGATCGAGATCGGCGACCCCGTCGCCGATGAGGTGCAGATCCGCATGCACGCCGCAGGCATGTGCCACTCGGACTATCACCTCACCACCGGCGCCACCCCGATCGGCCTTCCCGCCCTCGGCGGCCACGAGGGCGCAGGAGTTGTGACCAAGGTCGGCAGCAACGTAAAGGGCATCGAAGAGGGCGACCACGTCATCCTCGCCTTCATCCCGGCATGCGGGGAGTGTCCGCCGTGCCTGAAGGGTTATCGCTCGCTGTGCGACCGCGGCGCCGTGCTGCTCGGCGGCAAGGCCATCGCCGACGGCACCAGCCGCGTACACGCAGGCACCACCGAGGTGTCGCCGATGAACCTGCTCGGCACGTTCGCCCCGTACATGACCGTGCACAAGGACTCCGTCGTCAAGATCGACAAGGACATCCCGTTCGAGACCGCCGCCATCATGGGTTGCGCGGTGCCGACGGGCTTCGGTTCGGCCACCAACGTCGCCCAGGTGCAACCCGGTGAGACCGTCGCGATCGTCGGCGTCGGCGGCATCGGCATGAGCGCGCTGCAGGGCGCCGTCATCTCCGGCGCAAAGACCGTCATCGCCATCGACCCGAACGAATGGAAGCGCGACCAGGCCATCAAGTTCGGCGCCACCCACGTCTACCCGTCGATGGCCGAGGCGATCGGACCGATGATCGACGTCACCCACGGCCTGATGGCCGACAAGACGATTCTCGCCGTCGGCGAGATGAAGGGCGAGTACCTCGAAGAGGCGATGATCCTCACGGCCAAGACCGGCACCTGCGTGGTGACCGGCATGGGCTCGATGATGGACGTCGACGTGAAGCTCAACCTCTTCCTGTTCACCATGCTGCAGAAGACGTTGAAGGGCAACATCTTCGGTGGCGGGAGCTCGCACATCGAGACGCCGAAGCTCGTCGGCCTCTACAAGTCGGGTCAGCTGAAGATCGACGAGATGGTCACCACGACTTATTCGTTGGAGAACATCAACGACGGTTATCAGGACATGCTGGACGGCAAGAACATTCGCGGCGTCATCAAGTTCAGCGAAGCCGACTGGTAACCAGTTCGATCACCGCGCCGAACGAACGCAGCTGCGCGGGGCTCAAACCGTCGAACACGACGGAGCGCACCAGTTCGACGTGTCCGGGAGCGGCGGCATCCAATGCTGCCCGGCCGGCAGAGGTGAGTTCTACGGTCGCACCGCGCCGGTCGTCGCCGCTGCCATGGCGATCCACCAGGTCGCGGCCGCGCATCCGTCGCAGCTGATGTGACAGCCTGCTCTGCTCCCAGCCGAGCACCTCGCCGAGCTCGTTGATGCGCTGCGGCCCCCGCTCGGACAGCGCCACCAGCACGTCGTAGTCAGCCAGCGACAGCTCACAGTCCTGTTGCAGCTGGCGGTGCATGGCAGTCTGCAGTCGGCTCGCCATCTCCAGGTACCCTCGCCACACGTTCTGCTGCTCGTCGGTCAGCCACATGGAATACATGACACATCATCTATGTTGTCGGAGTCAACGCCGCCCACCTAGGCTGGCCAAGACACCAGGAGTGATGCCATGACCGCACCCACTGTCGACATCAGGCGCGCCGACGATCGCCTGACGACCAAGATCGACTGGCTGGACTCCAAGCATTCCTTCTCGTTCGGCAGTCATTACGCTCCCGACAACACCCACCACGGACTGCTGCTCGTCAACAACGACGACATCGTCAAGCCCGGCACAGGTTTTGATACCCATCCCCACCGCGACATGGAGATCGTGACGTGGGTGCTGCGCGGCTCGCTGGTGCACCAGGACTCGACCGGACACTCCGGCGTGATCTATCCCGGCCTGGCCCAGCGCATGTCGGCAGGCCGCGGCATCCTGCACTCGGAGAAGAACGACTCGTGGCGGCTGACCGGCTCCGAAACACATGACGAGCCAGTGCATTTCGTGCAGATGTGGGTGGTGCCCGACGAGTCCGGTATCACGCCGGGCTACCAACAGCTCGAGATCGACGACGAATTGCTGCGCGGCGGCCTGGTGACCATCGCGTCGGGTATGCCCGAGCACAGCGACGACGCCGCGATCACCATCCGCAACCGCTACGCCGCGCTACACGGCGCGCGTCTGCAGGCGGGCCAATCGGTCGAGTTGCCCGAGGCGCCATACCTGCACCTGTTCGTCCCCCGCGGTGAGGTGACGCTGGAGGGCGCCGGGCCGCTGCACGAGGGCGACGCGGTTCGGTTCACCGGATCGGGCGGCCAGCGCGTCACCGCTTCAGCACCCGCAGAGATTCTGGTCTGGGAGATGCATGCGGGTTTGGCTGCGGCGTAAGCGAATTGGGGCCACGCTGGTCGGCGTGGCGCTGATCGCGGCATGTGCATCTGAGCCTGCGCCGCAAGGCGGCCCAACAGTGTCGGCGACGCCCACCGCGGCGGGCCTGGTTCCGGTGACCGTGCAGGTCGCGCCGGACTTGGCCCAAGCCCCGTTCGACCAACCGCGCCAGGCACTGGTGCCCGCCGGCTGGACCCTGTCGGTATGGGCGCGCGTCCCCAACGCCCGGATGGCCGCGTTCGCGCCGGACGGCAGCCTGCTGGTGTCGGTGCCGAGCCGCGGCCAGATAGTCAGGCTTCAATCCGGCCGCGACTCCGTGCTGCTCGACGGGCTCGACCAACCTCACGGCCTCGCATTCGCGGGAAACACGCTGTACGTCGCCGAGAGCGATCAGATCGACACCTACGACTACGTCGGCGGCACAACGAGAAACCGTCGCACCATCGCCGACGACCTACCCGATGCCAAGAGCCCCGACCTGCGTGGCGCATACGCGCATGCGCTGAAGAGCGTCGCGATCGGACAGGACGGCGCGGTGTATTTCTCCATCGGCTCGACCGGCAACGTCACCGCCGACGACCGTACCGCCAACCCGCCGCGCGCCACCATCATGCGGATCCCGCCCGGGGGCGGCCCCGCACAAGCGTTTTCGACCGGCGTTCGCAACGGGACCGGTCTGGCGATCGGGCCGGACGGTTCGGTGTGGACAGCGGTCAACAACCGCGACAACGTCGCCGACCCGCAAACCGGCGAGGCCACCGCCGATTACGTCAGCGCCCATCCACCCGAAGCCGTGGCACGGCTGACACAAGGGCGCGAATTGGGTTGGCCCTACTGCAATCCCGACGGCGGGCCAGCCAACCTGTCGTTCATTCGCGACGTGCAGACCAACGCCGACGGCAGCAGGCTGGACTGTGCGGCACTGCCGCCTGTCGAGCAAAGCCTCGGCGCGCACGCCGCGCCGCTAGGGATGAGCTTTACCGGGAACACGCTGCCTGCCCCCTACACCTCCGGCGCGCTGGTCGGCGTGCACGGATCATGGAACCGGCAGCCGCCGTACCCGCCCGAGGTGGTGTTCTTCCCTTGGGCCAACGGCACTCTCGGTAATGCGCAGACGCTTGTCGGCGGTTTTCAGTCCGACGACGGCACGCGATGGGGCCGCCCCGTCGCAGCCGTAACCGGCTCGGACGGAGCGGCCTACATCACCGATGACTATGCGAACGCCGTGTATCGGTTGGCACCGCCTGGTCGCTAGCGCGCTGGGGTGCCCGTGCCTCGCCGCCCGGTGACAGCCAGGTAGACCGCGATCAAGACGATCGCCACGACAACGCCGACGAGGAACGGAATGACCGCCCATCCGCCATTGGAGTTGGAATAGCCAACCTGATAGGTCACCCACGAGCCGATCAGGGACCCGAGGACGCCGAGCACGATGGTCATCAGAACGCCGATGTTCTGCTTGCCCGGCATGATGAGGCGCGCCAACGCGCCGACAATCAATCCGACGACGACCGCGCTGATAATTGTGCCGATCATTTTGTGCTCCTCAAGTTGAAAGTCCGACCACCGCCCGGTTACCCGTTCCAGCGAATTTCACTCCGGACAGCTAAGGGTGCGATCCACCCGAGCCCCAACCGATACCGAGCTGTTATCAAAGTTGACTGTGTGTCGGCTGTGATTAATGTGGTTTTGTTTCCGGTGATTCAGCAAAGGGGCGACCGTGCCGATTTCACGCGCAATGCTGCGGCGATTCGCGGCGTGCGCCGCGACGCTGTCGGTGTGCGCCGCCCTGGCGACGACGGCCACCCCGCTCGCCCACGCCGCTGACGGCCGCGAGTTGCTTGCGGGTGCGATCGCCAACACCCGAGGCTCCTACCTGGTCTACAACTTCGGCGGCGGTGCACCCGCCCCGATGCTCAATGCCGCAGGCAACTGGTACGAGATGAGCAACGGCGGCCACCTGATGATCATCAAGTCCGCCGCGCAACGGCTGGCGCCGCGCCTGCTCGTCGACTCGCATTCCGGCTATCAAGCCCGCTGCGAACGCGATCCGCGGGCGCGCACGGGCGAAGGTCTCTGGCAGGCCTCCGAGGTGTACACGCCGCTGCAGGCCTGGCAAGCGCTCGGTCAGCCGACGATCGCGATCAACGCGAACTTTTTCGACGTGCGCGGCCAGAAGGGCGGTTCGTGGAAGTCCACCGGATGCAGTTCTCCGTTGGGCGCCTACGTCGACAACACTCACGGGCAGGGCCGCGCCAACACGGCGGTGACGGGCACCATCGCCTACGCCGGTAAACAAGGACTGTCGGGCGGTGGGGAAAGCTGGAGCGCGCTGTCGACGATGATCCTGCCCGTCAGCGGCGCACCCTATGTCGTATCACCCAGTGGCCCACAGGATTACGACGCAGCCACGCCGACCATCCAAGGTCTGGTCGACAAGGGCACACGGTTCGTCGCGGTGAGCGGCATCGGGCTGCTGACACCCGGTGACACCGGACAGCTCAACGACGGCGGTCCAAGCGCGGCCCGCACCGCACTGGCGTACTCGAAGAGCAAGGACGAGATGTACGTCTTCCAGGGCGGCAGCTACACACCGGACCAGATCCAGGATCTGTTTCGCGGGCTCGGCAGCGACTCCGCGATCCTGCTCGACGGCGGCGGCTCCTCGGCGATCGTGCTGCGCCGCGACACCGGCGGCATGTGGGCCGGAGCCGGTGTGCCCGACGGCAACTGCGACACCCGCCAGGTGTTGTGTGATTCTCGCGAACGCGCACTGCCCAGCTGGTTGGCGTTCAACTAGCCGCCGGTCACCTTCTTCGTCAGCCCGCCGAGGGCGCCGGTCAAGCCACCCGTGACGCCGCCGACGGTTCCTGCGACACCGCCGGTGACGCCACCGACCGTGCCTGCCACCCCGCCGGTGACACCGCCGACGGTGTTCGTCACGCCGCCGACGACGCTGCCGACCGGGTTGCTCGGCTTTGGCGACGCGGACGGGCCTGCCGGCTTCACCGTCCCGGTCGACGTCGTTGAACCGGCGGACGGAGTCTTTGTTGTGGTCGTCGACTTCGTTGTCGTTTCTTCTTCTGGTTCTTCGGCGGCAGTCTCGTCTGAGGCCTCGGTCGCGGGTGGCGCGGCCGCTGGCGCCTGCGGCGCCGTTGTCGAGAGCGTGACCGTGTTGGCGGCAGCCGAGGGCAGTGCATTGGCGGCGACCGGCGCAACCTGTTGCGATATCAGGCCGGGCAGGCCATTGAGGAGGTCACCGAGGCCGCCGAGTGGGCCCAGCATTCCGGTCAGCAGCTTGAGCAGTCCGGTGATCGCGTTCGGTGTTCCCGGCGTCGGATGTCCGCTGAAGAACTCCTTCTGAAATCCGTTGACCAATGAGTGGATGACGTCACCGGGTACCAGTCCCCAGTTGATGTCGGGGAACGACATGAATGGCGTTGGCACGCCTGCTTCGTCGAGCGTCCTGGTGTAGGTGCCGTCCGGGTTTCGGACGACGTCGGTGTAGCCGAGATTGACCAGGCTGGTCATCGCCGGGGCCAGCGCGTTGGCGAACATGCCGAACGGGTTCATGTTGCCGAACGCGCCAAGCGTCATCAGGTTGGTCAAATCCGCTCCGAGATAAAGCGGTTCGAGTAGCGGCAGGCTGTTCGTCGGAAGCGTGAGGTAGAGGTTGAGTGCCAGCGGGTCGTTGAGGTCGAGGGTGCGTCCCAGGGCTGCCTGAATCTGAGCCAACAGCTGGGGCGACACGTTCGACGTGTCGATGCCGCGCAGCAGGTAGGTGGGCAGCATCGCGCCCATCACCGAGTTCGCCATCGAGAAGGGGTTGGGCCACGCCGCGAAGTCGGACATTATGTCGTACTCGACCGTCGCGTCCACCTTGACCGGGATCAGGTTCGCACCGCCAAGCGACAGCCCGGTGTTCAGAATCGGGATGCCACCGCTGCTTTGCACCTCGGTGTCCGGTGTGACGGTGTCGATCCCGAACAATCCCGCGATCGGGAAGAAGCGGGCGAACAGACCGCCGTTGGCGCGACCGGGGTTGCGCAACAGGATCATTGGCAACACCGTGAAGCTGCCGAGCAGCGGGTCGGTGGCCTTCGTCGGCGATTTCGCGCCGCCCGGTTGGTAGGGCAGCTGATCGACCACCTGCTGATAGGCGGAGCCCGCCGCGAACGCGCCGAGCCCGAACCCGACCACGATCGGCACGCGCACCTTGGCCGCGTCGATGTCGACGGGCAGGTTGTTGACGATGTGCTTCAGCGCCGAAAGCAGGTCCCCCACTGGGACATTCACGGGCAGGTCGACAGGAAGCCCGATCGGCAACCCCAGCGGGTTGGCGATGATGTTGCCGAGCGGTAGGTCGACGTTGCCTTCAAGACGGTCGATCAGTGTGCTGACCAAACCCTTGAGCCCGATGTCCAGATAGGTCGTGCTGTTGATCGCGTTGGCAACCGAATTCGGAAATCCTGGAACCCAGCCCAGGTCCAGTCCCAGCATCTTCAACAACGTGAAGGGGGGACCGGTGGTGATCAACTTGACGCCGGGAAGGTTCAGATTCGACAGGTTGAGCGGGTCGCTGAGATCAAGGCCGAGCAGTCCGAGCAGATTGATCAGCGTCGTGTTGCCGCTGGCGTCGGTGATACCGAGCGTCGAAAGAGCCGACAGCAGAACAGGAGTCAGGATCGGGCCCGCACTGTCCAACAGCACGCCACCGAGGTTGATCGGAATCGCGCCGAGCACACCCTCCAATAGCGATGGCGGGATCTTCATCAGCAGGCTCGGAAGATCAAGGCCAGCAGACTTGGCCAACGCGGCAAGGTTGAGGTGTCCCACGAGCGCGCGCAGCAGCATGTCGCCGACCTGCTGCGCGAAGTCGTAGCCCGCGGTGCCCAGGCCGCCGGTCAGATCCGGAATCTGATTGGGATCCGTGAACGGCCGGAACGCCGCTGCCAGGTCGACGTCGGAGTTGACGACCACCGGCGCGGGCGCCGGCTTGGGCGGGGGCGGGGCGGCACCGATGGTCAGCGCACTGGCCGTAGCGGTGGCCACGGTGACGACCGCGACCTTTGTCAGCTGACTCCCGGACCTGCGGTGCTTGCGTGACATCGTCGACCCCCTTGTTCCATTACGGGTCAGGCGGCGGGTTTGGAGGCAGTGCTCGACGCTCCGCCGGCGCCGCCGCCCGTGGAGTCCTTTTCGGTATCCGACTTGGTGTTCGTCGAAGTGGTCGAAGTGGTGGTCTTCTTCGGCGCCAGGCTCTTCAGGACACCCGCGACACCGGTTGCGACTTCGTGCGTCACGCCACCAACGGCACCGGCGACCACGTGACCGGCTCCGCCAACAACGTCGCCGACCGGGTTCCTGGGTGACGTCGGCTTAGGCGTCGTCGTGCTCGGCGGCTTCGGCGACGTCGTCGACTCGTCCGGATCGGTTGTTGTCGGAGTCGTCTCGTCGGTTGCGGTTTCGGTTTCGTCGGCGGCGTGCTTCGGCGTCGTCCCCGTGTCCTCTGGAGCGGCGGCATCGGCCGCCGCGGCATGCTTGCCGGTCGACAGGTCGGCATCCGGGTTGGCCGACAGGGTGACCATCTTCGCATCCGCCGAGGGCACCGCGTCGGCCGCGACCGGCGAAACCTGTTGGCTCACAAGCTGAGTCAGGTTCAGGCCGCCCAGTATGTCGCCGAGGCCGCCGAGCGGGTCGAGGACGCCGGTGAGCAGCTTGAGTAGCCCGGTGATCGCGTTGGGCGTACCCGGCGTCGGGTTGCCGCTGAGGAACTCCTTCTGGAAGCCGTTGACCAACGAAGTGATGATGTCGCCGGGCACCAAGCCCCAGTTGACATCCGGGAATGACAGGAACGGCGTTGGCACGCCGGCCTCGTCGAGCGTCCTGGTGTAGGTGCCGTCCGGATTGCGCACCACGTCGGTGTAGCCGAGATTGGTCAGGCTGGTCAGCGCGGGGGCAAGTGCGTTCGCCAGCCGTTCGAACGGATTCGGCAGTGCGCCGAAAGTCGCCAGGTTCATCACATCGGCCGCGAGATACAGCGGCTCGAGCAGGGGCAGGCTGTTCGTCGCCAACGTCAGGTACAGGTTCAACGAAAGGGGTTCGTTGAGATCCGTCGTCCGCTGCAGTGCGGCCTGAATCTGTTCCAGCAGTTGGGGAGTCAGGTTTGACGTGTCGATCCCCCGCAGCAGATAGGTCGGCAGCACCGCCCCCATCAGAGAGTTCGCGATCGAGAACGGGTTAGGCCATGCCGCGAAGTCGGAGAGGATGTCGTACTGGACCGTGCCATCGATCTTGATGGGCACCAGGTTGGCGCCGCCGAGCGCGAGCCCGGTGTTGAGGATCGGGATACCGCCGCTGTGCGTCACCTCGGTTTCGGGTGTCACGGTATCGATGCCGAACAGGCCGGCCAGCGGGAACATCCGGGCGAACAACCCACCGTTTGCGCGGCCGGGGTTGCGCAGCAACACCATTGGCAGCACGGTGAAGCTACCCAGCAGCGGATCTGTGCCGGTGTAATTCACTCCGCCGGGCTGGTTCGGCAAGTCGGCGAGCACCTTGTCGTACGCGGCGCCCGCTGCGAACGCCCCGAGGCCGAATCCGACCACGACCGGAATGCGGACCTGGGCGACGTCGACGTCGACCGGCAGGGTGTTGACGAGCACCTTCAACCCGGTCAGTACCGGATCGAGGACGGGGACATTGGGCTCGAGCTTGCCGATCACGGTGTTGAGCAGACCCTTGAGGCCGACGTCGAGGTAGGTCGTGTTGTTGATGGCGCTCGCCACCGAATTCGGCAGTCCCGGAACCCATCCCAAGTCGAGGCCCAGCAGCTTGAGCAGCGTGAACGGTGGCCCGGCCGTGATGAGCTTGACACCGGGCAGATCGAGGTTGGCCAGGTTGAGGGGGTCGCTGAGGTCGAGACCGAGCAGATCAAGCAGTTTGATCAGGGTGGTGTTGCCGTTGTCGGTGACGCCGATCAGATCGAGCGCCTGGATCAACAGCGACCCGGTCACCGGACCGAGCGCGTCGCCCAGCACACCGGTGAGGTTGATTGGGATCGCACCGAGCACACCGGACAACAACGACGTCGGTATCTCCTGAAGCAGGCTGGGCAGATCCAGGCCGGCCGCCTTCGCCAGGGCGCTCAGGTTGACATGGTCGACGATGGCCCTCAGCAGTAGATCGGCAGCGGTCTGGGAAAAGTCGTACGCCGCGGTTCCCAGGCCGAACGTCAGGTCCGGAATCTGACCCGGATCGGTGAACGGCCGGAACGCCGCGGCCAGGTCGACATCTTTGTGGACGATGACGGGTTCGGGCGCCGGCTTCGGCGGAGGCGGTGCCGCGCCGACTGTGAGGGCGGTTGCGGTGGCGGTCGCGACCGAAACGACCGCGATTTTCTTGGTGCGACTCTCGGACTTGCGATGCTTGCCCGACATCCTCGAACCGCCCTTCATCCGCCACTCTCAGGTTTTTCTAAGGGCACCGTAACATCGCAGATCGCTCGTGGACCTAAATTGCTGCAGAATCTTCACGAGCGTCACGCGGAACCGCGCTGCAAATTTGTACTGACGTCTCAGTCAATAACTGTCGCGATCATATTCGCTGGCCAGCGGGCAACTTTGTTACTGGCCGGTTCGATTACCGCAACTGCGAATGTTAACAACGGAAAAAGTTGCTAGATCGACGTGATGGTTGCTGGGATGCAATTGCTCCCGCCGCCCGGCCTGGTCCGGGACTGCGGAATCCGTAGCGGGCTCCACCTGCGGCGATGGGCCAATAGTCCCAGTTTCGGGACAGAGTTCTCAGTTGCGCGAGGCAGTTGGCCTACGCATATCGTTGTTTGCCAGCGCGCAGTGCACTCGCTGCGGCCTTCGCCGTCTGTCTCGCGTAGCCGCCGCCGAACAGCACCACGTGAGCAAGCAACGGGTAGAGCTGATGCAGCCCCACTCGGTCGCGCCAGCCCTCGCGCAGCGGTCGCTGGGCCTGGTAGCCCTCGATCACCGCGTCGAGGTGGGGGCAACCAAACAGCGCCAGCATCGCGAGGTCAGTCTCGCGATGCCCACCGTGGGCCGCCGGGTCGATCAGCACCGCACCGCTGGGGGGCCACATCACGTTGCCGCTCCACAGATCGCCGTGCAGCCGGGCGGGCGGATCGTCGTCGTCGAATTCGCCGTCATCGCAGCACGCCATCACGGCGTCGATGGCGCTGCGTGTCGGCGCATCGAGCTGCCCCGCCGCTCGCTCGGTCATCGGCGCCAGGCGCTCGTTGGCATAGAACCTGCCCCACCGATCGGCCGCCGAGTACGACATCGGCAGCGGCTGCTGCAGCGGTCCGAAGTACCCCGGACCGGCCCAGCCGCCCGGTGGGGCGCCGAACGCGTCGGCCCCGGCATCGTGAGTGCGGGCGAGCCTGCGGCCGAACTCGTGCGCCGCGGAGCGAGTCGGCGCCGCAGCTTCCAGCCGCTCCAACGTCAAACTTGTCTCGTCGTGCGCGAGCACTTTTGCGCATGGCACACCGTCATCGGCCTTCGAAAGCCATTGCAGCCCAGCGGCTTCACAGGCAAAGAAGCCTGCAGGTGCGTCGCTGCTGCGCTTGACGAACACTACGGCTGGCCTGCTACGCGTCGCAGTACGACGTCACGCGCGGCTGCAGGCAGTTTCGTCATGAGAGCGACCTGCAGCTTGTTGCCCGTGCCAACGACGTAACGGGCGCGCGGTCTGCGCGCCGTCAATGCCTGTTCGACGACGGCAGACACCTTGTCGGCGGGCACAGCGAGTTTCTGGGATATCGGAATCGTTTTCTTGAAGCCCGCGATGTGCTTTGCATACAACGCCCGGTGCTCCGGTTTCAACGCGGCTTCGGTCTGTTGCACCATGTCATCGGCGGTGCGCCACATGTCGGTGTCGGTCTGCGCGGGCTCGACGAGCGCAACGCCGATTCCCCACGGCCGCAATTCCATTCGCAGGGCATCGGCGGCCGCCTCCAGTGCGAACTTGCTTGCGCAATACGCCCCGACCAGGGGCATCGACAGGCGGCCGTTGACACTGGAGATGAACACCACCCGCCCACGCGATGCGCGCAGCCGCGGAAGTACCGCCTGAGTGACGGCCAGCTGCCCGATCACGTTGATCTCCAACTGCTTTCGCCAGTCGTCTGGCGTGACGGCCTCCATCGGGCCGCTCACCACGATGCCCGCGTTGTTGACCACCGCGTCCAGCCGCTCTGGTAGCGACGTGTCCAGGCCCGCGATGTGGCCGGCGTCGGTGACATCGAGGAGAACCGATGAGATGCGCTGTGGGTCGAGCGCGGTGACCGCGGCGCCGTCGGCGTCGTTCCGCACCCCGGCGATGACGTCCCAGCCGCGCGACGCCAAATGCTGGACTATCGACTTGCCGATTCCGCGGCTGGCACCGGTGACGAGTACTGAGGGCATGAGCCGAGACTAGCCCGCGGGCTCCTCGGCTCTTTGCGGGCCGAATCGGAACACCGCCGCCGCAACAGCCACCACGATCGCGGACAGCCCGATCACCGGCGCGACGAACCAGCGCGTCAGCGTCGCACCCACCAACGCTCCTGCGCACATCGTCACCACCACGCCGTAGCGCAGCTTCTCGCGGTGACCGGTACCGCCTGCGACACGGCTGTCGAACCCGATGCCCACGATCGTCGTCGTCAGCACCGTTGTCGACAGCTCCTGAATGCCGAACTGTCGGGCGGTCGCGGCTTGGCTGCCGAACGTCAGCGCCAACCCTGCGATCAGGATCAGCTTGGTGTTGTCGTGGTAGTCGAGCACGCCAAGGCCAGAGAGGATCGCCAGCGTGGCGAGCATGAGAACTTCGAGGCCCAGCGCCGCGGTTAGCCAGCGGCGGACGTTGCCGCCGAGGTGTCGCGACAGCCGACCGCCGAGTACCGCGCCTGCCACAAAGCTGACGAACGCGACCAGCGCTGCGGTCATGTCGACAACGGTGTGTGGTGCGAACCAGAAGCCGAGGAAGATCACGTTGCCGGTCATGTTCGCGACGAAGACATGGCCGAGCACGAGCACGCTGATCGCATCGACAATGCCCGTCGAGAACGTCAGCAGAAGCAGACACGCGAGCGTCGTCCGCTCAGAGACGGGGGAGACGACCGGCATGGCCGGCTAGAGCTGTGGCGTCAGATCGAACGATGTCACCGTCGACATCCGCGTGATCAACCACTTCGCATCATGGTGTTGCAGCGTCAACCGGTAGGACAGGTAACGCAGCGACGGGATGTTCTTCGAACCGGGGCTGGTGGCAACCGAATTCGTGTACACCAGCGCGGTGGCCTCCCGGGCGTTCACGCTCTCGACGGCCGTACCCATCACCTCTGTGGTGTTGGTGACCTGCGCCTGCTTGTTGGTGGCGACGATCGCGTCGATGTATTTGCGGTACTCGGTTGCGAAGTCACCGCCCAGATAACCGGCAGCCCGGTTCGGCAAGGTGTCCATGTTGTCAGGGGTGTAGGTCCACAGCGTGGTGATCGCGTTCGCGGCCGTCCTTGCGATGTCCAGCTTGGTGTTCACCAGTGCCCGGTCAGCCAGATACGGCTGCACCATCGCGCCGGCGAAACCGGCGGCTGCGACGAAGAGAACGCTCGCGGCTACTGCCGCGGCGGTCAGCCGCTTGCCCGCGGGCCGGTGGGCCACCAGGATCACGTCTCCCTGCGGCGCCTCGTCACCGGAATCCGTCTGCGATTCGTCGGCCTCGTCGGTCAGCGCCGCTGAAACAGGCTGCGCTTCAACAGCTTTCGGCTTGCGCCGGAACCGACCCTTCCGCCTTGGTATGGCCGCAGGTTCCTCGACGACTTCAGGTGCGGGCTGCGGTTCGTCGACGGTCGTCTGATCGCCGTCCTCGCGGCTCGCGGCCAGTTGCTGCCGCCGCGGCATCCGATGACGGTGGCGGGCAGCCTTGCCGGTCGGTGTCTTCACTGGGTCCGCGGACTGATCCGAGGATTCAGCACTGGTCAGATCACCTGGATCAGGTTGCTGATCTTCCACTGCTGTCCTTCCTTGACGGCCGTTGCGACCCAACGGCTTCCGCTTTCGACGGTCTGCTTCCCGTCGGGTGACTTCGTCGTGATCTTCGTCGCCACCAACACGTCGGCGCTGCCGTCGTCGCGCCAGCGCTGCAGGCCGGCTTCGACGACGCTTCCGGTGGTCGGCTCGGCGCGAGCGACCTGAAGCAGGATCTCGTTCTGCTTGTCCTTGAACATCTTCGCGAAATCGCCGGTGCCCTGCGCCAAGACCCGGTCGGCATAGGCGTTGGCGTGAAACGGATCCAGTGTCGTGTATTCGGTCATGAATTGGCGCACGTAGCCCAAGGCGTCAGCCTCTTTGGTCGCCGCCCGGTCGTCTTTCACATGCTGAATCAACATCAGCGTGCCGGCGCCGATCGCCGCGGCCATCACCAAAGCCGCCACGATCGTGATAACCGGCAGCCCCCAGCGCCGGGGCGGCTTGGGCACCAGTTCGAAGAAGTTCTGCTCGCCCGCGTCGAGCCTGCGACGCGGGCTCATTGGCCTGCCTGACTCAGCTGCGGCTTCTTCAGCACGATGAGATTCGCTACGCGCCACTGCCCGTCGCGCGACTTGTCGAAATCAGCGCGAACCGTGGCGGTGATGAACTTGAAGTCGCTCGCGTTGGCGCCGCGCTGTCCCTGCATGGCCAACAGCATCGACATGTGGTCCGCGGTTTCCTGCGGTGTCCGTAGCACCGCGCTGCTCACCGCGAAGTACTGGTTCTTGGTGGCACCCGCCTTCAGTACCGCCTGCTGCTGCGCGATCAGCTGCGGCCGGTAGGCATCCGTCGTCAGCGACTGCGCGTGGGAGAAGTCTTGCTGCAACGTGTCGACGTTGTAACTCAGCAGTTGTTCGACGATCCGTGGCCCCTGATCGGCGATCTGCTGGCGGGCCGAATCCACTGCGCGCTCAGGCCCGTACACCGTCAGATAGCTCAGGCCGACCCCCGCCGTACACACGGCGGCCGCGGCGATGAGCACTGCGGCCACCGGGCGGCGCATGTCGCGGTGCGGCGGCTCGACCTTGTGCACCTCGGTGCGCAGCAACAGGTCGGCGAATGTTCGCCGACGACGATCCCACAGCGGCCACACCCAGCCGATGCACAACGCAGCGGTATCGAGCAGGTGAGCCACGTCGCGCCCGACCAGCCTCGCGACACCGACGGCCGAGCCGTCGCGCTTGCGCACCGCGATGCCGACCAACGCACGGCCCAGCGACCATCCTGTGATCGTCGGCAGCAGCAGCCGGTTGACGGCCATCAACACGATCGTCAAGCCGATGACGACCGCGAACACCCACCACGTCCAGTCCTGCGGCTGCGCCGTTTTCCAGAGCAGCGCCGCGGTGGCGATCACGGCCAACCCGACGAACACGTCCACCAGGAAGGCACCGGCACGCGCCGCCCACGACGCAGGACCTGCCGCAGCCGGCTCAACGGGTGCCTGTGGCGCCGCGTCGAGGGTTGCGGTCACGAGGCGACCTGCTTTATGTCGGCGATCTTGTACGTGCCGTCGGCGGGCGCCATCTGCACCCGCAGCCGATATCCTTGCTCCTGGTCCGCGGACTGTGAGTTGGTGATCTTCGTTCGCAAAGCCACCAGCACATCGATGGAGCCGTCGTCGTTGTGCCGTTCTACCGCGGCACGCAGATCCGACACCCTCACTTGCACATTCGCGGCTTGATATGCCTCGGCCAGCACACTGCTGTACAGCGGGGCCTGCAAGCCGAACGCACCCGTAGAGCATTCGATGATCTTGGACTGGCTGGCCAGCATCGCCGCGGTGTCCGGCGCCTGCGTGGCCGTCACACAGTCCCTGGCCGCGGCCAGGGCGGCAGCCTCGGTGCGGGCAATGGCCTCACTTTCGTGGTGAGACCGTAGAGCCAGATATCCGCCTGCGGCCGCGCCGCCTGCCAGCAGGACAAGAAGCGCACAGATGGCGACCACCGAGCCGATGCCGAGCCGTGAGGGCCGGCGATCGGCTGGGCCATCGTCGACGCCGTCGAGTCCCTCGACCGATTCCTCGGCGTCAGGGGAGTCTGTCGATTCTGCTGTGGATACTGCTAACGACTCATCGGGCGTTTCATCAGCATCGGTGGGGTTCAGCTGGCGGGTGCCAGCATCTCCTTCCATCCGTCGTCTCCTGGGTTCTTCGAATTGCTGACGTTGTACTTGACGCCGTCAGGCCCGACCACCTCACCGCTCGACGGGCTGTAGATAGCCGTCGAACCCGGTGGCCCCTGTGCGGGAGTGTACGTACACGGGTTGGGCTGCTGCCCGCTGCACTGGACGCTACCCTGCCCCGGCGGCGACAACGGGTCGCTGGTCGGTGCGGACGCCCGCGCCGGGGGCGGCAATTGGTCGGCCGGCAGCGGGTTGAGCCCGTTGTTGACCGATGGCGCAGGTATGACTCCGCGCCCCGGATTCACGCCCTGATCACAGCGGGCCGCGGGGGCGGGGCAGGACAGAATCTGGTTCGGGTCGCCGTACCAGGGGTTGGTACCCAACGGCACGTACGGCTCGTTACTGTGACACTCCCTCGGCGTCGCGGCGCGCTTGCCGGGCACATCCGCACACGGATAGTTGCGGGCGCCGCGAACGACGTTGCCCTGGTAGTCTTTCGGAATTTTGCAGTAGGTGCCCGACGGCAGCGGCGCCATGCTGGTGTCGGCAGGTGACCGCCACTGCGAGGCGGGCAGGAACCCGGTCAAGCACGGCGGAGGCTGGTTGATGCCAAGGGCCAAGGGCAGCTGACCGACGTTGTCGAACAGCGTTCCTGCCTGCGCGACCGCGGCACCCTGCGGCAGGATCACCAACGTCTGCTCGAGACCCTTGTGATAGCGCTTGAGCATGTCGAAGACGACGGACAGATTTGCCAGTGTCTGCGGCAGCGCGTCGCGAACATCGCTGAACACGGTCGCCACCTGGTCCAACGTCGGTGCGGCCTGCTGAAGACCGCTACGCAGGGCAGCGTCCTGCTCGGCTGATTGGGCCGCGATGATGTTGAGGTTACGCGCCCATTGCTCGATGTTGTCGCCGGAGTCGGCTTGGCTCTGCAGGATCGGCGTTGAGTGCTCGATGATGTCGTTCAACTCGGGCAGGTTGTCCTTGAAACCTTGCGCGATGTTGGTGGTGGAATCGACCAGCCGCTGCAAAGCCGGGCCCAATCCGCCGACCGCTTTCGCGGTTTCGGTGAGCAGCGAGTCGATCTTCTCCTTGGGCAGGACGGCCAGCCCGCGGTTGGCGGCGTCCAGCGCGGGACCGACCTCGCTGGGCACCGTGTTGTCGTTGAGCGAGCCGACGGTCTGACCGTCGGACAGGAAACGACCCGGGTTGCCTGTGGAGACGATGTCCAGGTACTGCTCGCCGATCGCCGATACCGAGTGCACGTTGGCGGTCGCGTCCGCAGGGATCTTGAACCGGCTGTCGATGCTCATCTCGGCTCTCGCACCGTGCTCGGTGGGATCCACCGCGGTGACTTTGCCGATCTGGGTGCCCCGATACGTCACGTTGGCGGTCCCGTAGAGGCCGCCGGACCGGGGCAGGTCGGCATAGAGCTTGTACTGCCCGATCCCGGCCAGGCTGGGCACCCGCAGGTAGTACCAGCCCAATACGACGATCGCGACGATCGTCAGGATCGTGAACAGCACCAGCTGGATCTTGATGAAACGGGTTAGCACTGCTCACTCACCCCTTTCGACCAGCGGACCGTTCGGCGCGTCATGCGGATTCGGGGTGAACCGCACATCGGGGATCATCGTCTCCGGGTCGCGGCCCCAGCTCTGCTCGAGTGCGCGCAGCATGCCCGAGATACCGGTACCCGACAAGAACCCGTTGTCCAGTCCCGACAGAGTCAGGTCGACCATCAACGACACGTTGAGGAAGTCGCCACGGACCACCTTCGGCACGTTCTCGATGGAGAACGGCGCGGTGAGCATCAGCTTCAGCGCACCAATCAGATAAGGCGACGCCCGGCCGAGCTGCTTGAGTGGCCGCTGGAGGTTCTGCAGGTTGGTGTGCAGGTTGTCGCTGGACGGAGCCAGAGCATTGTCGGCGGCCCTGCTGATCCTGCCGAGCGCCTCCACCGCATCCGCGAACAGATCGCGGGTGTCGGCGAAATGCTTGATCAGCGGCGGGAATTCGGTGAGCACCCGATCGAGCGTCTCATTGCGTTGACCCACGATCGTCAACAGCCGATTGGTCGAATCGATGGCCCTCGTGATGTCCTGGCGCTGCTGATTCAGTTGGTCGGTGAAGGTGTCCAACTTGTTGAGGAATTCCCGGATCTGATCGGCCCGGCCCGTGAGCAGGTTGTTGACCTCGGTCTGGATCGTTTCGAGGTTCTGGACGCCGCCACCACGCAGGATGGTCGCGATGCTGGCCAGCACCCGCTCGGTCGTGGGGAAAGCCGAGCTGTTCTGCAGCGGGATGGTGTCGCCGTTCTTCAGCTCACCCTGAGGGTCCGGCGGCGGATCGAGCTGCACGTGCTGACTGCCCAGCAGGCTGGTCTGGCCGATCTTGGCCAGCGTGTTCTTCGGGAGCTTCACGTCGGGTTGCAGGTCCAGGGTCAGCGTCGCAACCCAGTTCTTCAGCTCGATCTTCCGCACCCGGCCGACATACACGTCGGCCACGCGTACCCGGCTGTTGACGTTGAGCGCCAACGTATCCGGCATCTGCACGTAGATCGTCGTCTTCTTGTCGCCGGTGCCCGGTCCGCCGGGCAGCGGCACGTTGGCGATGCCCTTCCACGACCCGCACGCGCTCAGTACCAATGCGACCGCAGCCAGCGCGACGCTGCGCTGGGCGATCCTGCTCCATCTACGTGCAGTCATCTATTGACCTGCCTCAGCGGGTAGTGGCGGGCCGGCAGGCGGCGGCCCGGCCGGAGCGGCGGGACCTGGGCCTGGGCCTGGCCCAACAGCGGGCGCGGACAGCGGCGACCCACCGGGGTCACCGGGTATCACCCCTGGTGCCGGGGCAGGCGGTGGCCCAGGCTGCGGATACCACGGGGGCGGCAGCGGGCTGTTCTCGTTGTAGGCGTCCGGCGGGCCGGGCAGGTTGCCCCCTGGTGGCGCCCCGAAGGCCGGTGGAGCACCGGGGATCACGCAGTCGGGTCCACCCATCAGTTCTGCGAGGCACTCCGGCGTCAGCATGTTGGAGGTGAACGGTTGCACGTCGACACCCTGCATGCCGGGGGCGGCGACCCAGCCCGGCTCGTGGTTTCCGTGCGAGAACAAGGTATCGCGGGAAAAGACGCCGGGCACCGTGGTGTCCTTGTAGCCCCCCGGCGGGTGCAGACGCGGCTCTGAGTACGCGACCTCCTTGGGCAGCGTCATCGCGGTGTTGAACTGATTGATACCGATCGGGGGGAAGTTGAACTTGATCGCGTCGAGGATGGGCGCCAGGTACTGGGCACACAGTTCGGCGGATTCCTGGTAACCCAACCGGCTGCCTGCCTGAATTGCGCTGCACACAAACTGCATTGGGTTGGCGAAGTTGGCGATCGCCGGCAAGCCCATGACGCCGCCGGTCACCGGGGACACGATGTTCATCAGGTTCGCGCCGAGCGTCGGGAACACGTGCAGGGCTGTTTCCAGACCGTTGAGCGGGTCCGGTTGCAGGATCGCATTGGTCACGTCGGCCAAGTTGTTGACGTCGTGGGTCAGCACCTCGCCGTTCTTGTTGATGAACTGACGGGTCGTCGTCAACAACTGGTTGAGGTCCTGCAGCGCGTTGGCCACTTCGCGATCGGTGTTGGTGAACGCGTTGGTGAACTGAGCGAGATCGTCGTTCAATGCGACGAACTGCTGATCGCTCTTGTACAACGCGTTGACGAACAGGGCCAGGCTCTTGATCACGCTGAAGAAGTCGCCGCGGCCCTCGTTGAGGGTGTAGAGCGCCTCCGACAGTCCTTTCAGCGTCTTGTTGAGCTGCTCACCCTTGCCCGCGAAGCCATTCGCGGCCGATTCGATGATGTCGCCGAAGGGCCCCTTCGGCTGGTCCTTCGTCGGACCGAGTTCGGTCAGGATCCGGTTGATCGAGTCGCGAAGCTCGTCGTATTCGACTGGCACCTGCGTCCGGTCGATCGGAATGACCGCGTTGTCTTCCATCACGGGGCCACCGGTGTACGGCGGCGACAGCTGGATATTGCGCGACGCCACGAGGCTGGGGTTCAGGATCGACGCGGTGGCGTTGGCCGGGACCTTGTACTTGTTCTCGTAAGAGAAGGTCACCTTCATCTTGTCGCCTGCCGGTTCGATCTTGTCGATCGCGCCGACCTTGATGCCCATGATGTTCACTTTGTCGCCCGGATACAGCGCCAAAGTCTCCGGGAAATAGGCGACGACGGTGTTGGTGGTCAGCCGCTTGTACACGTTGTAGCCGACGATGGCAGCTACCACAGCGAGAACCACGATCAGCGCACCGATGATCAGCGCACCCCGAGAGATGTTGCCGGTCTTGATGTTTCGGATGTTGAAGACTGTCGACATCTATCTCAGCCCTCCTGCGATCCGGGCGGGAGGTACGGCGGATTGCCGGGCAGCGGCGGCGTGCCCGCCGGCCCGGCGTCGGGGCCGGGCCCCGGCGGCGGTGGCGGTCCGTTCAACGCCGGCGGGAGTGGGGCGATGCCGGGCGTGAAGTCCGGTCCCTCCGGAGGCAGCGGACCCACCGGCACGGTACGTGCGCCTGGCGGCGCAGGCGGCAGCGGAACGGGAGCGCCGGGCATGTCGGGGGGCAACTGACCCGGTATGGCGGCCGCAGGCACGCCGGGCGTGAATCCCGGACCGTTGGGGTTCGGATTGGAGGTCGCGACGTCGGGCGGTCCGTATTCGGGGCCGCCGAACGGACCAGTCGTCAGGCCGGCGCACGGCAGCGGATCGCCTGGCCGCGGCAGGCCCTCGGGTACGCCAGGCGTGTACGAGCACGGCGAGCCCTTCAGGACGCCGGGGCCGGGGTGTTCCGGCGTGCCTTCCAGCACCGTCGGCGCGGGCGCAGGCGCGCCGTTCGGGAAGCGCTGGCCGTTCGGATCGGGGAACCGGAAAGCCGGCAGGCCAGCATCGCCCCAGAACTTCTCGGGGTCGATACCGCGCTTCTTGAACGCGGCGTCGACGAACGGCTGCAGGATTTGGTAAGGCAGCAGATTCGCCAAGAAGACTTTGAAGAACGGACCGGACGCGACCGCTTCACCAAGGGACGCAACGAATTTCGCTACGGTGGTCAGCGTCTGCATCAGATCGAACTTGCGGTCCTTCAGCGTGTCGCTGATGGTGCGCAACTGCTCGAGCACGTGGTTGAGGTTCGGGTTGTCGTCGATGAAGCCCTTCACCTGTTCGGAGAACTCTCCGACCCTTTCGAGCAGCATGCTGACTTGGTAGTTACGTTCATTGATCGCCGCCAACAGCGACTGGGCGTTGACGAACAGTTGGTTGATCTGCGCGCTGCGGTTGCCGAGGACGCCCGCGATCTTGTTGGCGTTGGCGAGCAGTTGCTTGACCTCGTCGTCGCGCTTGCCGATGGTGTCGGAGAACCGCGCCACCCCGTCGAGCGCCGCAGACAGATGCGGATACGTCTGATCGATGGTCTCGGACAACACATTCAGCGACCGCTTCACCGTCTGGGTGTCCCAGCCGGAGGCCGCCTTGGTCACGTCGAAGAATGCGTCGTAGATCTGGTAGGGAGTGGTGGTCTGACCCAACGGCAGAACCCCGTTGGCGCGCAACGGATCTTTGCCGCGCGGTTCGATCTCCATGTTGCGCCGACCCAGGATCGTGTCGGTGCGGATCGATGCGCGACTCGCGGTGCCGATCTGAGTGCCCTGCAGCGAGTAGCCGATCACCACTTTGTCCCCGTCGATTCGCATCGACCGGACTTGACCGACGTCGACGCCGGCAATGCGCACCTTGTCACCGGTGCCGATGCCACCGGTGTCGGAGAACTGTGCGTAATAGGTGGGTGTCGCGAAGAGCATCGGAACGCTCGCGAAGCTCTGGCCGACGCCGAGCACCAGAATCAGGATGAGAATGCCCATCATCCCGTTTCTGATGCGGTCCGACCCCTCGAGTGTCCTCATTGCGGCGTGCACCTACCCGACGGCTGACTGGTGAGTTTGACAGTGCGAACCGGACCGCCGGGCTGCAGCCCGAACGTCTTCAGCGTGATATCGCAGGCATAGAAGTTGAAGAAGTCGCCGTAGATACCACCGGCGCGCCCGATGATGTTGAACGCCGTCGGCAGCCTGACCAGGATGTCGTTGAGCTGGTCCTTCTGATCCACCAGCGGCTGCTGGACTCCCTCGAGATAGGTGATCGTGCTTTGCAGCAGCGGCCGGTTGTCGGCGAGCAGGTCCCCGATCGTGCCGGCAGCGTCGCTGATATCCGCCACCGAACTGGCTATCGGGTCCTTGCGATTCTTCAGACCGGTGATGAGCTTCTCGAAATTCTGGACAGTCTCGTCGAACTGCTGCTGGTGCTTGACGGTCGTGTCGAGCACGGTGTTCAGATTGCGGATCACCTCGCCGATGGCTTGGTCCCGATCGGCCAGCGCAGATGTCAGCGATGCGGTCTGGTCCAGGATGTCGTTGATGGTGCCCCCCTGGCCCTGGAACACCGTGATGATCGACTGGGCGATGTTGTTCACCTTGGCGGGGTCCAGTGCCCGGAACACCGGACGGAAGCCGCCGATCAACGCGTCCAGATCAAGCGCGGGCTGGGTTCGCTCGATCGGGATGGTGCCGCCGGCCGGCAGGCGCTTGTTGCTGTCGCCGCGCTTGAGCTCCATATACCGGTCGCCGATCAGGTTCAGGTACCGGACGGACGCCGTGGTCCCGTCGAACAGTTGCAGTGAGCGATCGACGGTGAAGTGCACCTTCGCCTGCGCGCCACCGTCCATCAGTTCGATTTTGGAGACCTTGCCGACCTCGACGCCGGAAGCTCGGACGAACTGCCCGGCCCGAAGGCCGCTGACGTTGGAGAAGACAGCCGTGTATCCGGTGGTGCGGTCGAACCGCATCTGACCGAACACCACGATGATCATCGCGGTGAAAAGCAGCAGCACCAGCGAGAAGATGCCGAGCTTTACAGCAGTACCGGTGATTTTCATGGGTTGATCGTGTTCTCCCCGAACTGACGCCCCCAGACGTATTCGATCCCAGGAGCGATGATCGGAATCGGCGCAGGAAGCAGCGGAATGATGCACGGCGGCAGGCCGGCGCAGCCGAACGGCGAGGCCAGTTCCAGGTGGTTGTACGGCGCAATCGAGGCACCGGTGTCCATCACCAGGTACGGCGCGGGCCACAGATCGCGCGTGATCGGCTGCCAGCAGCCGGGCCTACCCTCCGGGCCACCCTTGGCGTTCACCCGCGGCAGATTGTCCGGATAGACGTAGGGGTTGCCCGGGCCGATCAGCTCACTGGTGGTCCGGAGCGAATATCCATTGCCACCCAATGACGCCGCGACCTTGGGCTCCACGTCGTGGAAGTTGCGGATAGTGCAGAACAGCGCAGGACTGTATGTGTCGAGCAGCTGTGAGGTGGGCACCAGGTCAGCAGTGCCACGGACCAGGTAGGGCCCGCTGCGTTCGAAGATGTCGCCGCCGGTGTTGCCGAACCCGACAGCCGCCATCAGCGCCTGGTCGATGTTGCCCTGCTGCTCATTGAGCGTGCGCGCGGTGGTGACGGCGTTCTCCAGGCCGTCGAACAGGTCGGGCGCCGCGTTGGCGTACACGTCACCCAGGTCGGCGAGCAACTTGTTGTCCCGGCGGATCTGGGGCATCAGCGGATTGACGTCGTCGAGGATCTCGTTGCCGTGCACGATCGACTGGCCGAACCGATCACCCAGCCCGTTGAGTGCTTCGGCTGTGGCGCTCAATGTCTGGTTCAACTTGATCGGGTCGACTTGCTGGGCCACGTCGACGACCGTCTCGAACAAGGTGTTGAACTCGGTCGTCACCGACGTCGCATCGATCACATCGGACGGCGAAATACGTTGCGGCGTAGGGTTTTTCGGCGACGTGAAGGATATGTACTTGTTGCCGAACACCGTGGTCGCAGTGATGTCGGCATTGACATTCTTCGGAATCAGGTGCAGATACTGGCGGTCTACCTTCAGCGTGATCTTCGCCTTGGGCTCGCCGCCGACGTCGACCTGGTCAACCTGGCCGACCCTGCCGATCTCCACACCGTTGTAGGTCACCTTGGCGCCGGGATCCATCGAAAGGCCGGCTCGCGCCGCCATCATCGTCAGATCCTCGCGGTCGAGGAAGGTGCCGCGGAACTGGAGGAAGACCAGGACCATCGCGATGACGACCAGCAGCGTCAAGATCGCGCCCGCCACTTTGTACGGCGGTGTGCGGGACTTGTTCACGGGTGCGGTCATCGGCTACACCGTCAAGTTGAAGTTGGGGTCGACGCCGTAGAGCGCCAACGCGACGAACAGCACCACCAACGCCACCGCCACCAGCGACGCCCGCATGGCCCGACCCACCGCCTCGCCGACGCCAACCGGGCCACCGCTGGCGAAATAGCCGTAGTAGCAGTGGTTGAGCATGACGATCACGGAGATGATGATCGCGTCCATGAAGGACCAGAACACGTCCTCGGGCCGCAGGAACGTGCGGAAGTAGTGGTCATAGGTGCCGGTCGACTGACCGTAGAACAACGTGGTGGTCACTTGACCGGAGAGGAACGACAGGATCATCGCCATCGCGTAGAGCGGGATGATCACCACGAAGCCGGCCATGATCCGGGTCGATACCAGGTAGGAGATCGACTTGATGCCCATCACCTCGAGGGCATCGATCTCCTCGCTGATCCGCATGGCGCCCAATTCGGCCGTCGCACCTGCGCCGACGACCGCGGCCAACGCGACGCCGGACACCAGCGGAGCCGCGGATCGCACGTTGATCATTGCGGCGAAGAATCCGGTGAACGCCTCGACACCGATATTGCCGAGCGACGCGAAGCCCTGGATGGCTACCAGTGACGATCCTGACAAGCTGACGAAGCCGACGATCGCCGCGGTACCGCCGATGACGGCCATTGCGCCAGTGCCCATGCCGATCTCGGCGATCAGCCGCAGCGTCTCCTTGCGGTAATAACGCAGGGCATGCCCGGTTGCGCCCAGCGCGGTGACGATGAACCACGCGACGTGGCCGACACTGTCGAGGAAGCGCACTGGCGCGCCTGCGACTTTTTCAGCGCGCGCGGTTCCCCGCGGAAATCGTGACCGAAGAACGGCGCCGGTACTCATGTCAACGCCCCGTTCCGAACCGGACGCCGATCGTGGTCAGCACCACGTTGACGGCGAACAGCGCGATGACGCACAGCACCAGCGTCTCGTTGACCGCGGTTCCGACGCCCTTGGCGCCACCGGAGACGGTGAGCCCGCGGTAGCAGCCGACCAGGCCGGCGATCAGTCCGAAGACCGTGGCCTTGACGACCGAGATCAGCACTTCGGGCAGGCCCGTGATCAGTGTCAGCGTCGAGACGTAGGCGCCCGCCGACACGTTCTGCAGATACACGCCGAAGACGAAGCCGCCGACGAGCCCGATGGTGATCACCGCGCCGTTGAGAAGCAGCGCGACGAACGTCGAAGCCACCACGCGGGGAACTACGAGGCGGTGGATCGGATCGATGCCGAGCACCTCGAGCGCGTCGATCTCTTCACGAATGGTGCGTGCGCCGAGGTCTGCGCAGATGGCTGTCGATCCGGCGCCGGCCACCACCAGCACGGTGACCAGTGGGCCCAACTGGGTGACGGCGCCGATTGCCGCACCCGCTCCGGACACGTCGGCGGCGCCGAACTCGGCGAGCAGGATGTTCAACAGGAAGATCAACAGCACGGTCAGCGGCGCGGACACCGCCAGGGTCGGCAGGAACGACACCCGAAACAAGAACCAGCTCTGAAGGATGAACTCGCGCCACTGGAATGGCCGGAACAGCGCCCTCCCGGTTAGCACGCACATACGCGTGAAACCGCCGACAGCCTGCAGGGCAGGTCTGGTCTGTTCGCGCACATAGCCGACCATGCCGGTCGACGCCGTCACCAGGTCGCTCCCACCACGAAACCGTGCCGGCCGTGGCGCAGCGGCAGCCCGTGTCGCACGCACCCTCCTTGCCCCAACCCCGTGTGTGTGACATCCGTCTCCCTACTCGCAAGTAGTAAGACGGACCACAGGACTGTACCCGATGCTGTACTGCGCGTGCACCGCATCGGCAGGATTGTGCCCGTAACCGTTAGCAAAGCCTCCCCCGTTCGTTAAATGTCTTGCGCCGCAGCAGAAACCGTTGGCGGAGTGGAACTTTCGCCAGCGTCAATGAAATTTGCCACGCCGAAACGCGCTCGCAGTTCCGTTTTCAGGACTTTGCCAGCGGGGTTGCGCGGGAGGGCGTCGACGATCTGCAGCGCCTTCGGATGCTTGTATCGCGCCAGCCTTTCGGTGAGGAATTCGTCGAGGTCAGCCAGTCCAAGATCGGAATGCGTGGCGGCAAGGGCGAGGACGGCGACGGGAACCTCGCCCCACTTCTCGTCGGGACGCCCGATCACAGCCACCTCCACGATGGCGGGGTGGGCCGCCAGTGCGTTTTCGACCTCGGCGCAGTAGATGTTCTCGCCGCCGGAGATGATCATGTCCTTCTTGCGGTCGACGACCCAGACATAACCCTCGTCGTCCTGGCGGACCAGGTCGCCGGAATGGAACCAGCCGCCTTCGAATGCCTCGGCGGTGGCTTTCGGGTTGTTCCAATAGCCGGCCATCAGCGTCGGTGCGCGATAGACGATTTCGCCGACCTGGCCGACGGGGACGTCGTTCATGTTCTCGTCGACGACGCGCGCGGCCACCGTCGGGATCACCTTGCCGACCGAGCCGAGTTTGCGAATTGCGTCCTGCGCCAACAACATACACGTCACCGGCGACATCTCGGTCTGCCCGAATGCGGCGTAGATCTGAGTACCTGGGAAGGTCTCGGCCATCTCGCGCAGCAGCGTGTCCGACGCCGGTGCGGCGCCCCACGACAGCACCCGGAGCGCCAGCTTTCGCGGGTTGGCCCGCTGCTCGGCAACCACCGCCTGCCACTGTGCGGGCACCAGGAACATCGTGGTCACCTGCTCGGACTCGAGGACGTCGAGCAGGTGGGCCGGATCGAATGCACCGAGCGGATAGATGACGGTCGGCAGCCCGAGCTGCAGCGGGGTGATCGTGTTGCCGATGCCCGCGATGTGGAACAGCGGCACCCCGATGAAGCCGACGTCGTTGTTGACGTCGGCGGCGATGGTGAACAGGTTGGTCATCGCCTGACCCGCGATGTTGGTGTGGGTGAGCACCGCGCCCTTGGGCCTGCCGGTGGTGCCCGACGTGTACATGATCAGCGCGGGCGAGTCGTTGGGGATGTCGACTACCAGGGCCGGGTCCCCTTGTTCTGCGATCACGTCGTCGTACCCGATCACCGAGTCGTCGGTGGCGCCACCGGCGACGATCACGGTCTGCAGCGTCGGGTCGAGGTCGCGAACGGCGGTGGCCACGTTGGCCAGCACCGTCTCGGTGATCACGACGCGGGCCTGGCAGTCGCTGACCAGGAACGCGATCTCCGGCGGCGTCATCCGGAAGTTCACGGGTACGGCGATGGCACCCAGCTTGTTGGCGGCCAGGAACGACTCGACGAACTCGGTGCGGTTGAGCATCAGGATCAGCACGCGGTCGCCGAAACCGACTCCACGCCTGCTCAGCGCACCTGCCAGCGCCGTCACCCTGCGGTCGAGCTCACCCCAGGTCGTCGTGTGACCGAGGAATCGCAGTGCCGTGGCGTCGGGCTGCATCAACGCGTGCCTGGCGAGCTGGTTCGTCCAGTTCTGCCGACGCGCCAGATACGGCTGGTCTGTCGGTGACGGCTCAGCGGTCAACAGCGAGTGCTCCCTCGGGCGGCGGGTTGCGCGGCGTTGATATTTGATCAAACATTGTGTTGCCGTGGTCACACTAAGACCTCGACGCCGCGGGGACAACCCCACCGCGAGACAACCGGAGACAGTCATGAACGCACCCGCCAGGCACCGTTCACAGCGGCGCCGGGCGGTGCGTCGCGAGCAGCTCTCCGACGAGGTCGCGGCCCGTCTGCGCACCGACATCATGACCGGCACGCTGCGGCCGGGGACCTTCATCCGGCTCGACGAAACCGCCGCTGCGCTCGGCGTCAGCATCACACCCGTGCGCGAGGCGCTGCGCACGCTGCGCGGCGAAGGCATGGTTCAGCTCGAACCGCACCGCGGACATGTGGTGGTTCCGCTGACCCGCAGTGATATCGAGGACATCTTCTGGTTGCAGGCCACCATTGCCAAGGAGTTGGCGGCGACGGCGGCCGAACGGATAACCGACGCGCAGATCGATGAGCTGGAAGGGCTCAACGAGGTGCTCGCCGCGGCCGTCGACCGCGGCGACCCCGAGGAGATTGTCGCGGCCGAGTTCACGTTCCACCGGGCGTTCAACCGGACGACGGACCGAATCAAGCTGGCCTGGTTCCTGTTGCACGTCGCGCGCTATATCCCTGGACAGATCTATGCGAGCGAGCCGGCGTGGGGAGCCGCGGCGGTGGCAGGCCACCGGGAACTGATCGCGGCGTTACGCAGGCGCGACGTCGACACCGTCGTGCGGCTCACCTCAGGTGAGTTCACCGACGCCGCCCAGCGTTTGGTGAACCGGCTCGACGAGATCGGGTTGTGGAGCTGATCGACGACCTATGACCACTGCGGCCGATCGACGTGTCCGCTCGTGCCAACGGGGCTGCCGTTAGTGGTCGTGCAGGCCACCGTGGCGATACGGCTGTTGGGGCCCTGCAGGGCCGCCGTCTCGGCGCTGACCACGGTCGGAGCGACCCCGGTGTGCCAGTGCGTCCAGTCGACAGCGTCGACGGCAAGGGCGACGCATTGGTTCTGGTTGTAGTTGTTGCCGACACGCTGGGTGATAAAGCAGTGCGTACCGTCGCGGTCCTGGCACAAGTTCAGTGCGGCGAAGTCGGCGTTCTGCGGTGACGGCGCATTGGTCCAAGCGGCCCAGACGCCCGTCTCCGGCGAATAGGCAATCGAGGCGACCAGCATGCCGCCGGCCGGACGTGGCTGCACAGGCACGGGCACCGGGTTGATGGGTGGCCGAGCGCCCGCGGTAGCCGCTGCACCCAGTCCCCCGGCGGCGATGGCGCCGGCAAGCAAGACGCCGGCAGTGATCTGACGCCGCATGGGCGTTTTCGTGCGGTTGGTGTTCATCGAAATCTCCTTCAGGTTGTCGCGGCCCGATTTGGGACGCGTTCACCTGTAGGAGCGGGGAGCCACCTCGGCTCCCACACTTTTCTGCGAACGAGTTTCGAACGCGGCTATTTGTCGGCGGCCAGCTGCTCAGCGCGGGTCTTGAGGTTCTCTGCCAGATAGTCGAGCGTGTCGCCGATCGCCTTCTTCACCATCGACTTCGGGATCGGCAGCTTGGTCTCGACGTCGAAGTCGACGGTCAGCAGTGAGGTGGGGCCCATCGGCACCACCGAGAACCGCTGCTCCTGCTTCTCGAAGAACTCGCCCTGCTGCAGCACGGTGTAGATCTGGTTCTCGGCCGGGTAGTAGACCGCGGTGATGAAGGTGCCGGACTGGCCCTGCACCACGACGTCGAGTCGCAGCTGGCTCGGCCTGCCGTCGTCATACTTGGCCAGCACCCAGCAGCCCTTTATCTCCTCGTTCCACTCCGGGTACGACTCGAAGTCGGCGACGATCGCCATGATCTTCTCCGCGGGCGCGGCAACCTCAACTGTCTTGCTTACGAGCGGCATCCGGCGAGCATATCGACTCGAGCAGCGACCGGATCGGCCCCGGGATCGGCACCGGACGTCGGCTCTCGCGGTCGACGTACACGTGCACCCAATGCCCTACCGCCGCCAGTGGCTGGTCGGCCTGGAAGAGCGCCAACCGATACGTGACGCTGCTGTTGCCGAGCCGCGCGACAGCCAAGCCGACCACCAGCGGGTCGGGAAACTTCAACTCTGCGAAGTATTTGCACCCCGACTCGGCCACCACCCCCAGCCACGGTGTCGTCAACGGATCAAGCCCGCACGTCGTGTTGATCCAGCCGTTGATCGCGGTGTCGAACAGTTCGTAATACACCGCGTTGTTGAGGTGACCGAACATGTCGTTGTCGGTCCATCTGGTCAGTACCGGCCAGTGCACGGGAAAATCCCGGCTGGTGAGCGATTGCTCGCTTGTCATGGCAGCAGTGTCGCAGCCTTGGCAGGCTGGACCTCATGAGGATCCGCGGCGCAGTGCTGGAAGAGATCGGTCGGGCGCGGCCCTACTCCGAATCCCGACCGCTGTCCGTCGGCGACCTCGACCTCGCGCCGCCGGGGGATTCCGAGCTTCTGGTCCGCATCGAAGCGGCCGGGCTCTGTCATTCCGACCTCTCGGTGGTCGACGGCAACCGGGTGCGGCCCGTCCCGATGCTGCTCGGGCACGAGGCGGCGGGAATCGTCGAGGAGGCCGGGTCGGCTGTCGGCGACATGCCGGTCGGGCAGCGCGTGGTGATGACGTTCCTGCCGCGGTGCGGCCAGTGTTCGGCCTGCGCCACCAACGGACTCACGCCGTGCGAACCAGGCAGCGTCGCGAACGGCGCAGGCACGCTGATGAGTGGAGCGCGCAGGCTCTCGCGCGACGGCCGGCCCGTCCACCACCACCTCGGGGTTTCCGGCTTCGCGACCCACGCCGTCGTCGACCGTCGCTCGGTGGTGCCGGTGCCGGCTGACGTGCCGCCCGAGGTCGCGTCGTTGCTCGGCTGCGCGGTCCTCACCGGCGGCGGCGCCGTGATCAACGCCGGGCAGCCGCAGCCCGGCCAGACGGTGATCGTCGTCGGCCTCGGCGGGGTGGGCATGGCCGCGGTGATCACCGGGCTGGCGCTCGAGGACGTCCGGGTGATCGGCGTCGACCAGTTGGCCGACAAGCTCGCCCTCGCCCGGACCATGGGCGCGCACGAGGCCTACACCCCGGACGAAGCGCGCGAGCGCGGGCTGAAGGCAGCGGTGGTCATCGAGGCAGCCGGTCATCCACTCGCGCTGCAGACAGCGATCGACCTGACGGCGCCTGGCGGTCGCACGGTCACTGTCGGCCTGCCCCCGCCGGATGCGCGAATCACGGTGTCGCCGTTGGGTTTTGTCGCCGAAGGTCGCTCGTTGATCGGCAGCTATCTCGGCTCGGCCGTGCCGGCGAACGACATTCCGCACTTCGTCGGGCTCTGGCGGGCAGGCCGGCTGCCTGTCGAGAAGCTCGTGTCGTCGACGATCGCCCTTCAGCAGATCAACGAGGGCATGGACCAGCTCGCCGACGGGCACGCCGTGCGCCAGCTGATCAGTTTTGACTAGTCACCGCACCCGACGTCGCGATGCCGTTGCGGCGGAAGGACGCGACGATGAGCGCACGCAACTTGCGGCCGACCTCGAACTGCTTACCCGGCAGCGTGCGCGCGACCATCCGCAGATTCACGGTGTCGACCTCGATGCTCTCGACGCCCATCAGCGACGGTTCGTCAAGCAGCAACTCGGGTAGGCCGTCGTTCTGCATCGCGGCCTTCGCGACGCCGCCGAGCACGTCGTTCACCTGGTTGAGGTCGGCCGACGTCGGCACCGGCACATCGACCACCGCGCGTGCCCAATCCTTCGACATGTTCAGCGATTTCACGATCTGGCCGTTGGGCACCGTGTACATCTCGCCGTCGCTGGTGCGCAGTTTGGTGACACGCAGTGTGACGTCTTCCACAGTGCCGACCGCCGATCCCCCCGCAGTGACGCTGAGCTCGACCAGGTCACCGAAGCCGTACTGCTTCTCGGTGATCAGGAAGAACCCGCTGAGCAGATCCTGGACGATGCGCTGCGCACCAAAACCCAGGGCGGCACCGAGCACGGCGGCAGGCGCCACCAGCGAACCAAGCGGCAGGCCAAGCTGATTGGCGATGTCGACGGCGACAACCGTGTAGAGCAGCGCGATCGCCACCGATGAGATCACCGAGGCGACGGCCTGACCGTGCTTGACGGTCTCCGACCGCACGGTGGCGTCGCGCTGGTCCCCCTTGGTGAGACGCCTGCTGATCCGTTCGGCGACCCATCGGATGACTCGCGTCACAATCATCGCGAACAGCACGACGAGGACGATGTGCAGGCCCTTGGTCAGGAGCCAATGGGTGAGGTCTTGAAGTGTCGTAGGCATACCCGCGGACGGCTTCCCACTGCGCCGGGGGGTTCAAACACCAGCGCCGAACTTGTATGATGAGTTGGTTACTTGTCATACATAGATGTCAGGAGTTCGATGTCCGACCGCATCAGCCACCTCAAGCTCTCCCACGTCGTGCTGCCGCTGGAAACACCGGTCAGCGACGCGAAGGTGCTGACCGGACGGCAGAAACCCCTGACCGAGACGGTGCTGTTGTTCGTCGAGATCGTCACCGAACAGGGCCACGAGGGCATGGGCTTCTCGTACTCCAAGCGCGCAGGCGGTCCGGCCCAGTACGCGCACCTGCATGAGATCGCCGATGTCGCGCTCGGGCAGGACCCGTCCGACATCGACCGGATCTACCAGTCACTGCTGTGGGCGGGCGCATCGGTCGGCCGGTCCGGAGTGGCCACCCAGGCGATCGCCGCGCTCGACGTCGCGCTGTGGGACCTCAAGGCGCGCCGCGCAGGCCTGCCGCTGACCAAACTGATTGGCGCGCAACGTGACTCGTGCCCTGTCTACAACACCTCCGGCGGCTTCTTGCAAGCCTCGATCGAGGAGATCAAGGACAAGGCCACCGCATCGCTGGCCTCCGGCATCGGCGGCATCAAAATCAAAGTGGGACAGCCGGATTGGAAGACGGATCTGCACCGCGTGGCCGCGCTGCGCGAGCATCTCGGAGCGACACCGTTCATGGTGGACGCCAATCAGCAGTGGGACAGGGCAAGGGCCAGGCGGATGTGCCGCGAGCTCGAGGCGTTCGACCTGGTGTGGATCGAGGAGCCGCTGGACGCATGGGACGCCGCGGGGCACGCCGACCTCAGCCACACATTCGACACCCCGATCGCGACGGGCGAGATGCTGACCTCGGTCGGCGAACACATGGCGCTGCTCGACGCGGGCTACCGCGGCATCGTTCAGCCGGATGCGCCGCGGATCGGCGGGATCACGCCGTTCCTGAAGTTCGCGACGCTGGCCGCGCATGCCGGCCTTGCGCTCGCACCGCACTATGCGATGGAAATTCATCTGCACCTCGCCGCGACGTATCCCACCGAGCCATGGGTCGAGCACTTCGAATGGCTCGATCCACTCTTCAACGAGCGCATGGAGATTCGCGACGGCCGGATCTGGGTGCCCGAGCGGCCGGGCCTCGGCGTCACGCTCAGCGACCAGATGCGAGCCCTTACCAAGGAGAGCGCGGAGTTCGGCACGAGATGATGTGCCGATGACAACGACTTTGGCGCAGCGGGTCGTCGCCGGGCTCAAGGACAAGATCCTGGCCGGCGACCTGCCCCCCGGGCACAAGCTGCCCTCGGAGGCCGAGCTCATCGACGAGTACGGCGTGTCCCGCACCGTCGTCCGCGAGGCGGTGACGCGGTTGCGCGCCGAGGGTCTCGTCGAAACCTTCCAGGGCCGAGGCTCTTTCGTGCTGGCGATGCCGGAGCCGACGTCGTTCTCCGTGGAGTCCGCGGCGATCCGGACGCACCACGACGTGCTCGACATGCTCGACTTCCGGCTCGGTATCGAAAGCGAGGCGGCCGCTTTGGCGGCAGCACGCGTCGACAAGGCAGGCGCCGAGGCGATCCGCACAGCGCTCGACGAGTTCGTCGCCGCAGCGCCGGAGGATCAGGTCGAGGCCGACTTCCGGTTTCACCGCGCGGTCGCGGCGGCCAGTGCCAACCGGTTCTACCTCGACCTGCTCGACTCACTCGGTCCGATGATGATCATGTTGGCCCGCACCCGACTTGGCGACGCGTACTCGCTCACCGACGCCGGCCACGTCGAGCGTGTCCGCAGGGAGCACGACGACGTCGCTGCCGCCGTCATCGCCCGCGACCCCGACACCGCCAGGGCCGCGATGCGGGTCCACCTCGGCAACACCCGGCGCCGTCTGGACGCGGGCTGACTTGCGGCGCCAGAAATGCCGGACCACCGGTAGCAGCGCCACCACGACGAAAATCGCCAGGATGCTTCCTGACAGCGGCCTGGTGAAGAAGCCAGTCGGGTCGCCGCCGAAGATCAGCATCGACCGCCGCGCGCTCGATTCGACCAGCGAGCCGAGGACGAAGGCCAGCACCATCGGGCCGGGGTCGAAGCCCGCCTTCTTCATCAGGTAGCCGACGATGCCGAAGCCGATCATCAGGAAGATGTCGAACACCGAGTTGTTGATCGTGTAGACGCCGAGGATCGTGATCAGCGCGGTGATGGGTGCCAGTATCGCGGGCCGCACGCGCAGGATGCGAACGAACAAGCCCACCAACGGAATCGACAGGATCAGCAGCAGGACGTTGCCGATGTACATCGAGTTGATGACGCCCCAGAACAGATCCGGATGCTCGTCGACCAACTGCGGCCCTGGCGCGATGCCGAGGATCAGCAGCGCGCCGAACAACATCGCCATCGACGCGTTGGCGGGGATGCCGATGGTCAGCAGCGGAATGAACGACGACGTGGCCGCCGCGTTGTTGGCGGTCTCCGGCGCCGCCACGCCCTCGACGGCACCGCGGCCGAACCGCTCCGGCGTCTTGGAGCGCCGCTTCTCCGCGGCGTAGGCGACCAGCGACGCGAGCACCGCGCCACCACCGGGCAGCACACCGAGCACGAAACCGATCAAGGAGCCACGGCCGATGGCGCCCGAGGACTGACGCAGGTCCTTGCGCGACGGCCACACATTGGCGACCTTGGCGGGCACGTGCGGCTTGCCGTGCCGCTGCTCGAGGTTGTACAGAATCTCGCCCACACCGAACAGGCCCATCGCCACGACAACGAAGTCGATGCCGTCGGCGAGTTGCAGGCTGTCGAACGTGAATCGGGATGCGCCGCTGAAGCTGTCGCGACCGACGGTGGCCAGCAGCAGCCCGATGGCCGCGGCGATCAACGACTTCAACATGTTGCCGTTGCCGATGGTCGCGATGAGCAGCACGCCCAACAGGGCAAGTGCGGCGTATTCGGGTGGCCCGAAGTCAAGGGCGATGTCGGCGACCACCGGCGCGAGCAGTGTCAGCCCGATGATCGAGATCGTCGCTCCCACAAAGGAACCGATGGCTGCGATGCCCAACGCGGTTCCGGCTTTGCCCTGTTTGGCCAGGGCGAAACCGTCGAAGACGGTGACCACCGACGACGCCTCACCGGGCAGTCGCAACAACACCGAGGTGATGGTGCCGCCGTATTGGGCGCCGTAGTAGATGCCGGCGAGCATGATGATCGCCGATACCGGGTTGATGCTGTAGGTGATCGGCAGCAGGATCGCGATCGTGGCCGCGGGTCCGAGCCCGGGCAGCACGCCGATCACCATGCCGATCAGCACACCGATCAGGCAGTACAGCAGGTTCTTCGGCTCGACGACGAGCGCGAATCCATCCAGAAATGCGTTGAGGTCCATGGCTTTCTACAGGGCGATCAGATGGGGCAGCGGGATCCGCAGGCCGTAGAGGAACAGGAAGTAGAACACCACGGTCGTCAGCACGCTGATCACCACGGTGTTGCGCCAGCTCTCGCCGCCGAGGAAGCGCAACCAGACGATGCACAGCAAGACGGCGGGAATCTCGAATCCGGTGAGCGGCATCAGCAGACCGAATGCGACAAAGGTGATGGCGCCGACCGCGGCGAGCGCACTACTGCGGGTGAACTTCTCGCTGTCGTCCAGGCCGCGGCCGACGACTAGTAGGAGGACCGACAACACGACGATCACCACGCTGACGACGAAGGGCCACAGGCCGGGTCCCGGCTGACGCAGAGTGCCCAGCCCGTAGCCGTAAGCCAGTATCGCGGCGCCGACGCCGATGACGAGACCCACGATTGCGCCGACCGTTTGGTAGGCGGGCCCACCGGCTGGCGGCCGTTCGTCCTCCAACTCGTGGGCGACCTCGGCTTCGATCTCGGCGAGGATGTCGTGTTGGCTCATGCCGTCATGCCTTGTCACGCAGATTGATCCCGTACTGCTTGACCAGGTCGGCATATCGCTTGGTGTCGGACTGCAACTGGGCGAGCACCTGATCGCCGGGCTCCTCCAGCGGCGTCAGGCTGTTCTGCTCGTTGAACGACTTGTAGGCGTCGGTCGTGAAGGTCGCCTTCAGGCCTTCGGTGAGTTTGTCCTTCACCTCTTGTGGGGTGCCCTTCGGCACGGTCATGAACCGGTACTGCGTCACCTCGACGTTCAGGCCCTGCTCCTTGGCGGTCGGCACGTCGGGCAGATAGGGGATCCGGGATGGCCCAAAGACGCTGAGCGGCACCAGCTTTCCGGACTTGATGTTCTCGATGGCCTCACCGACCTGCAGCGAGGCCACGTCGATCTGGTTACCCAACAGGGCGGTCAGCGCCGGCGCGCCGCCGTCGAACGGCACCGGCTGCGATGCCACGTCGGTGGACTTGAACAGCAGGGCCGCGGCCAACTGCGCGCCGGTGCCGACGCCGGTGGTGCCGTACCGGACGACGCGCTTGCTGTCCTCGAGATCCTTGAGCGTCTTGTAGCCGCTGGCGGGATTGGTGACGAGCACGTAGTCGTCGCGGGAGACCCCGTACACGACGTCGAAGTCGTCGATCTTGGTGACCTCGTCGGGGCTGACGGCCAGCGGGGTGATCGTGAACAGTGATGCGTTCTGGATCGCGATCGTCGAGCCGTCCGGCTTGGCCTTGGACACCTCGGCCGCGGCGAGCGCACCGTTGGCGCCCTCGCGGTTGATCACGGGGAAGGAGGCATGCAGGTTGTCGGACAGGCCCTTGGACACGGCGCGACTGATCAGGTCGCTCGACCCACCGGGCGAAGCCCCGACGTACATCTCGACCGTGCCGGACGGATAGTTGCCGTTGCCGCTGCCGGAACCGGTGCTGGTCTGTACTCCACCGCAGGCGGTCAGGACCAGTCCTGCGGCGGCGGCCGCCGCGAGTGCTGCGCCGAGGCGTTGGCGGCGGAAGGCGTTGGTGATCACCATGCGCGTTCACTCCTGTGTATCGGATGATGAGGGGGCGCCGATGTGGCGGCCGTCACTCATAAACTAAAGAGCGGCACCGATACCTGTCCAAGCCTGATATCGCATGGGTCGATACCTTTTGCGCATCAGAACCAGGCGTCGCGCATTTCCAATGTGGTGCGGTCCAGGCTTTCCAGCAGGTCCAGTTGCGGCGCCGTCTTCGGCAGCTCGTAGCGGAAGAAGTACTGCGCCGCCTGCCGCTTGCCGTCGTAGAAATCCCCGGCGCGGCCGTTGGCGGCCAGGAGCTGTTCCAGCCACATCCATGCGACGACGATGTGCCCGAAGGCCTCGAGGTAGACGGCGCTGTTGGCCAGTGCGGCATCAAGCTCGCCGGAGCCGAACATCCCGGTGGTCACGCTGACGAGACGCTGCCAGGTCGTATCCAGCTCGGCGGCGGCCGAGGCTGCGTCACCGCCCGCGGCGTTCGCGGTCGCGATCGTCGCGGCGATGGCCTCTCCGAGCGCGGCCAGGCTGGCGCCCCCACGCTGAGTTACCTTGCGGCCCAACAGATCCAGGCTCTGGATGCCGTGCGTGCCCTCATGGATGGGGTTGAGCCGGTTGTCGCGGTAGTGCTGCTCGACGTCGTACTCGCGGGTGTAGCCGTATCCGCCGTGGACCTGGATGGCCAGGCTGTTGGCCTCTAGGCACCACTGCGACGGCCAGCTCTTGCCGACCGGCGTCAGGATGTCGAGCAACAGCCCGAGCGAATCCCGTTCGTCGTCCGACTCGGCACTGTGAGCGAGGTCGACGAGCTTGGCGCAGTACAGCAGCAGCGCCATCCCGCCCTCGACATAAGCCTTCTGCGCCAACAGCATTCGCTTGACGTCGGCGTGTTCGATGATCGGCACCTGCGGCGTCGACGGATCCTTGGCCAGCACTGGGCGACCCTGCGGACGTTCGCGCGCATACTCCAGCGACTTGAGGTAGCCGGTATAGCCGAGCGAGACGGCGCCCATGCCGACGCCGAGGCGCGCCTCGTTCATCATCGTGAACATGTACGCCAGGCCGCGGTGCGGCTCACCGACCAGATAGCCGACCGCACCCTCGAAACTCAACACGGTATTGGTGATGCCGCGCTGGCCCATCTTGTGGTTCAGCCCGGCGAGCACCACCCCGTTGCGCTCACCGATGGATCCGTCGTCGTTGACCAGGAACTTCGGCACGATGAACAACGAGATGCCCTTGGTCCCCGGTGGCCCCCCGGGGATCTTGGCAAGCACCAGGTTGATGATGTTGTCGGTCAGCTCGTGCTCGGCGCCGGAGATCCACATCTTGGATCCGAACACTCGATACGTGCCGTCGTCCTGCGGTTCGGCGCGAGTCAGGATGTCGGCCAGCGACGAGCCGGCCTGTGTCTCGGACAGGGCCATCGTGCCGGAGAACCGTCCGGCGAGCATCGGTTTGAGGAACGCCTCGATCTGCTCGTCGGTACCGAACTTCGCCAGCAGGTTGGCGTTGGCCATGGTCAGCATCAGGTAGCCGGTGGTGCTGACGTTGGCCGCGGAGAACCAGGCGAAGCCCGCCTCGGCGACGGTCGCGGGCAGTTGCGCGCCACCGAGTTGTTGGTCCATCGACATCGCAATGAGGTCGGCTGCGGCGAACGCGTCCCACGCCTGCTTGACGTCATCGATGAGGGTGACCTTGTTGCCGTCGAACTGCGGCTCATTGGCGTCGCTCTTCTTGTTGTGCGGCGCGAAGTAGCGAGTGGCCAACTGCTCGCACAGATCGAGAACACCGTCGAAGGTCTCGCGGGAGTGCTCGGCAAAGCGCTCGCGTTTGGTCAGCTCGTCGATGCGCAGCCATTCGTAGAGCAGAAAGTCGAGATCGCGACGGGACAGCAGGGTGGACTTCACGTGTCCATCTTCCCTCTAGGTCGACCGCGCAGTGGTTTCGACGTCGATGCCCAGCGGCGAGGAGACCCGCGTCGTCTCGTCGCGAATCAGGCCGCGCAACAACGCGGTGCTGAATTCCTGCGCGATCTCCTGCGCAGTGCGCCTGCCCTGCGGCCGCAGCCAGCGGTAGGCGCCCAGCGTCATCCCGATGTAGCCGAGCGCCAGCACATGCGAGTCGCAGTCGTAGAACTCGCCGCTGGCGATGCCCCGGTCGATGACGTCGCGCACATGCTCGTAGACCTGGGTCTCCTTCTCGCGGATGTAGGCGACCTGTTCCTCGGTGAACCACTCGGTGATGTAGGGGCCCTCCTGGAAATACACGGCTGCGCGTTCGATGTTGCCCGCGATGCCGACGAGCAGCCTGCGCGTGAAGTGGTAGATGGTCTCGCGCGCCGATGCCGTCGGGTCGTCATGCAACGCATCGACCGTGAAGTCGGCCGCGCCCTTGTAGATGTCGTAGAGGATCAGCGACTTGCTCGCGTAGTAGTGGTACACGGTCGCCTTGTTCAGCCCGACCGCGTCGGCCACGTCGTCCATCCGGGTGCCGTGGTAGCCCCGCGCCGCGAACAGCTTTGTCGCGACGGTCAACAACTCCTCGCGGCGGGTCATCCCATTGGCAGACGGTTCGGACATGGCGACTCACTATAAGCGGGTATCAAACAACTGGTTGGCCAGTTTAGATCTTCGACCTGTCGTCCAAGGGGCGGTCGGTCTAGACTTCACCGAGAACCAGCCGATACGCGAGAGGGTGAGCCCATGGATCCGAATCCGGACTATGACGCGAGCGACGAGATCGAGTACGGCGCCAACTGGTTCGCATGGATCCTGCGCGGCGTATATCCACCCCCGGCGTATCCCCCGGTCTAAGCCTTAAGCAGCCGCTGCTTTCACCGCGCGCCCGACTTCGGCGCGCAACTCGGTGTATTCCGCCGAGCGACGTAATTCATCAGGGTCGACGCCTGTGCGCGGCAGGTCGACCGGCAGATCCAGCGCCACCTGCCCCGGGCGCCGGGTCAGCACCACGATCCGCGAACCCAGGAACGCCGCTTCATCGGCGCTATGCGTGACGAACACCGTCGTGCGACCCGACTCCGCGCTGACCTGCCGGACGTCTTCCTGCAGGCGCTCACGGGTCAGCGCGTCGAGCGCCGCGAACGGTTCGTCGAGCAGAAACAACGGCGTCTCGGCGGCCAGCGCCCGGGCGATCGCGACGCGCTGCTGCTGCCCGCCGCTGATCTCCCAGATCTTGCGATCGGCGGTGCCCTCCAGGCCCACGCGCGCCAGCAGTTGATCGCGACGCTCGGCGCGCCGCTCGCGCGGCACGTTGGCGTACTTGAGCGCGAGGTCGACGTTGCCGCCGACCGTGCGCCACGGGAAAAGCCGCGGCTGTTGGAACACGACGCCTGCGGTCACCCCTGGCGTCGGCGCGGAACCCGAGATCTGCACGGAGCCCTCGCTCGGCGACTCGAAGCCGGCCAGCAGCCGCAGCAGCGTGCTCTTGCCGCAACCCGACGCGCCGACCAGAACGAGAAACGATCCCGGGTCGACGGTCAGGTCGACAGGGCCCAGCGCAGTGACCCCGTCGCGACCGCGGCCGTAGCGATGCTTGACCGCCTCTATTCGGATCGCGCCGTCACTACGTGATGGCACCGGGCAACCCCTTGGTGTAGATCGCGTCCTGGAAGGTCTGCAGCGGAGCCGCCGACGGAATCTGCTTCTGGTCGGCCAGAAACTGCGACGCACTCTGCAGGTTGACCGCGATGTTGCCCGGCTTACCTTCTGCGCCAAGCCATTCCGGCGACGCGACCTGTTCTGGCGTCAGGTAGACCCCTTGCTTGAGCTGACCCGCCACCTCGTCGGGGCTCAGCCCGATCTCCGCGGCGATGGCCTTGGCCGCGGCGGCGGGGTCGTCGTGAATCAGCTTGAGTGCGCGGGCTTCCTGCTGCCGCCAGGTGTCGACGACGTCGGGATGTGCATCGGCGAACTCGTCGCGGACCGCGCCGAGATCCAGCGTCGGCTTGCCGTCCTTGGCGAGCTGACGGCTGGTGATCAGATCCTTGCCGCTCTTGCGCAGCTGATCCAGGGTGGGCAGCCAGGAGTAAGCGGCGTCGATGTCGCCGCGGTCCCACGCCGCAAGGATGGCCTGCGGCTGGAGGTCGACGAGCTGAACATCCTTGGCGGACAACCCATTCTGATTGAGCGCCGCCAGCAGGCTGTAGTGCGCGGTCGATGCGAACGGGGTGCCGATGCGCTTGCCCTTCAGGTCGGCGATCGTGTTGATGCCGCTGCCGTTGCGCGCCACGAGCGCCTCGTTGTCGCCCGCGACGTCGAGCACGAACGCGACCTTGTAGGGGATGTTCAGCGGTGCCGACAGCCCGCGCGCGACCGGGCTTGAGCCGAGCGCGCCGAAGTCCAGTTCCTTGGCGATGAACGCGGTGTTGACGTCGGCGCCGGAGTCGAACTTCGTCCACTTGATGTTGTAGTTCGGCAACGCCTCTTCAAGCCACTTGTTGTTCTTGACGATCAGGTCGCCGGACGGAAAGCTTTGGTAGCCAATGCGAATCGTCGGTTTGTCGGCTTGGTCCGCTGACCGATCCACCGAGCAGCCTGCCAACGCCAACGTGGCGGCGACAACCGCGAACAGTGCCTTGAGTTTCATATCTTGCCTCTCCAGGGGACGGCGCGCCGCTCCACGGCGCGAAGCAGACCGTCGATGACAAGGCCGGAGATCCCGATGGCGAAGATGCCGACCAGCACGACGGGGGTGTTGTTGTAATTGCTTGCGTCTTTGACAAGGCCGCCGATGCCGGGCAGCCCGTTGAACAGTTCGGCCGCGACCACCGAGGAGTACGCCATGCCGACCGCAAGCCGGACTCCGGTGAACGTCTCGGGCAGCGCTGACGGGACGACGACGTCGCGGATCACCTGACGCCGCGAGGCGCCCAAAGCGCGCGCCGCCTCCTGCAGACCGACGGGTGCGGCGACGACGGCCGCGGTGGTGGCGACGGCGGCGGGCGGCAGCGCAGCCAGCGCCAGCAGCGTGATCTTCGGGGCCTCGTCGATGCCCAGCCAGATGACGAGCAGGAAGAAGTAGGCCAGCGGCGGCAGCGCACGCAGGAACGTCAGCCAGGGTTCGAGCACGCTGCGCACCCAGCCGACCGACCCCATCACCAGGCCGAGCAGTACGCCGAGGACGACACCGATCACCACGCCGGCGAACACGCGCCGCAGCGTCATGTAGAGGTGCTCCCACAACAGGTATCCGGCGTAGCCGCGGACACCGTCGTGTGTGGTCGAGACGTCGAGGAACGCGTGCCACACCGCGCTGGGGTAGGGCACGAACGTCTGGTTCCAGATGCCGCTTGCCGCGATGAGCTGCCACACGACGAAGAACACGACGACCGAAAGCAGTGGCAACGCGGCCCGCGTCAGTCGCCCGCGCCACCTGCCTGACGGCACGACGGCCGGCGGCGAATCGGCGAGCGACTCGTCGGGGGCAGTATCAACGAAAACAGACACCGCGTATTGGTACCGGGACGAGACCGTTCGGTGAAGGTCTGCGCTCAGCGCGAGTTTTACTGCGCCAACCCCCGCGGCGCCCGCGAACGTGGGTTACCCGCACGCTCGAGGCGAAGAAAGCGTGCGGGTAACCCACGTTCGGCGGTGATCTGGGGCGACCGACCCACAGGACACATGGCCGATTTCTGTCAACTCTTAGACTGACGTATTCCACGCGTCCCAGACGCGGACCGTGTCAGAACCTAGATCGGATCGAAATCGATGATCATCGGGATCCCGAGAGAGTCGCTGCCTGGCGAAACGCGCGTGGCGGCCACGCCGCAGACGGTCGGCCAACTCATCAAGCTGGGCTACGAGGTAGTGGTCGAGACCGGCGCGGGTGCCGCCTCGAGCTTCTCCGACGAGGCGTTCACCGAAGCGGGTGCCGCGATCGGTGACGCCTGGACGGCCGACGTCGTGCTCAAGGTCAACGCGCCGGACAACGCTGAGATCGCCGCCCTGCGCGACGGCGCCACCCTGATCAGTCTGATCTCCCCCGCGCTCAAGCCGGAACTCGTCGAACAGCTGGCCACCCGGCCGATCACCGTGCTGGCCATGGACGCTGTTCCGCGTATCTCGCGGGCCCAGTCGCTGGACGTGCTGTCGTCGATGGCCAACATCGCCGGCTACCGGGCCGTGGTCGAGGCCGCGCACAGCTTCGGCCGCTTCTTCACCGGACAGGTGACCGCGGCGGGCAAGGTGCCGCCGGCCAAGGTACTGGTCGTCGGCGCGGGCGTCGCCGGCCTTGCCGCCATCGGGGCGGCGGGCAGCCTCGGCGCCATCGTGCAGGCCACCGACCCGCGGCCCGAGGTCGCCGATCAGGTCCGCTCGCTCGGCGGCGAGTACGTTTCTGTCGACCCGGAGGCAGCCGAGGTCTCGGCCACCGGCTACGCCAAAGAGATGGGCGACGACTACAAGGCCCGCGAGGCTCAGGTCTACGCCGACCTGGCCAAGGACGTCGACATCATCATCACCACCGCGCTGATCCCCGGTAAACCGGCGCCGCGCATCATCACCGCCGACATGGTCGCCTCGATGCGGCCCGGCAGCGTGATCGTCGACATGGCGGCGGCCAACGGCGGCAACGTCGAGGGCACCGTCAAGGACCAGGCGGTCGTCACCGACCACGGCGTGACGATCATCGGCTACACCGATCTGGCGGGCCGACTGCCCGCAACCGCGTCACAGCTCTACGGCACCAACCTGGTGAACCTGCTCAAGCTGCTCACCCCCGAGAAGGACGGCAAGCTCATCCTCGATTTCGAGGACGTGGTTCAGCGCTCGGTGACGGTGGTCCGCGACGGCGAGATCACCTGGCCGCCGCCGCCCGTGCAGGTGTCCGCCGCTCCGGTTGCCGCGGCCGCTCCGGTCGAGCAGAAACCGGCCAAACAACCCATGACCACCGCGCGCCGGCTGGGGTTGACCTTCACCGCCGCGGCGGTACTGTTCGCGCTGATCGCGCTGTCGCCTGCCGCGCTGCAGGTGCATCTGACCGTCTTCGCGTTGGCCATCGTGATCGGCTACTACGTGATCGGCAACGTGCACCACGCGCTGCACACCCCGCTGATGTCGGTGACCAATGCGATCTCCGGGATCATCGTCGTCGGTGCCCTGCTGCAGATCGGGCACGGCAATGTGGTCGTCACCGCGGTGGCGACCCTGGCGACCCTGCTCGCCAGCATCAACGTCTTCGGCGGCTTCGCGGTGACCCGCCGCATGCTGGCCATGTTCTCGAGGAGCTGACCATGTCGCTGGAAACCACCGCAACCGCGGCCTACGTCGTCGCGGCCATCCTGTTCATCTTGGCGTTGGCCGGCCTGTCCAAGCACGAAACATCAAGGGCGGGCAACACTTTCGGCATCACCGGCATGGCCGTCGCCCTGGTCGCGACGATCGCGCTGGCCTTCGCCCACGACATCGAACCCGTCGGCGTCGCACTGCTGTTCGGTGCCATGGCTATCGGCGCGGCCATCGGTCTGTGGCGCGCCAAGGTCGTCGAGATGACCGGAATGCCCGAGCTGATCGCGTTGCTGCACTCGTTCGTCGGCTTGGCGGCCGTACTGGTCGGGTGGAACGGTTATCTGCACGTCGAACGTGATCTCGCGGGATCCGAGGCCACGCTGCTGCATCACGAGGGCATGCTCGGCATCCACTCGGCCGAGGTCGTCATCGGCGTCTTCATCGGCGCGGTGACCTTCACCGGCTCCATCGTCGCCAACCTCAAGCTCTCGGCCCGCATCAAGTCCGCGCCGATGATGCTGCCCGGCAAGAACTTCCTCAACGTCGGCGCGCTCGTCGTGTTCGCCGCGCTGACCGTCTGGTTCGTGATCAGCCCGCAGCTGTGGCTGCTGGTGGTGGTCACCGCGCTGGCACTGCTGCTCGGCTGGCACCTGGTCGCCTCGATCGGCGGCGGCGACATGCCGGTCGTGGTGTCGATGCTCAACAGCTACTCCGGTTGGGCGGCAGCGGCTTCGGGCTTCCTGCTGTCCAACGACCTGCTGATCGTCACCGGCGCGCTCGTCGGCTCCTCGGGTGCGTACCTGTCCTACATCATGTGCAAGGCGATGAACCGGTCGTTCATCTCGGTGATCGCGGGCGGCTTCGGCATCGAGGCAGGCCCCGCCGACGACAAGGACTACGGCGAGCACCGCGAGATCAACGCCGAGGGCGCCGCCGAACTACTCGAATCGGCCAGTTCGGTGATCATCACGCCCGGCTACGGCATGGCTGTCGCCCAGGCCCAGTACGGCGTCGCCGACCTGACCCGCAAGCTGCGCGCCCGCGGCGTCAACGTCCGCTTCGGCATCCACCCCGTCGCGGGCCGCCTGCCCGGCCACATGAACGTGCTGCTGGCCGAGGCCAAGGTGCCTTACGACATCGTGCTGGAGATGGACGAGATCAATGACGACTTCGACGACACCGACGTCGTGCTCGTCATCGGCGCCAACGACACCGTCAACCCGGCGGCCGCGGAGGATCCGGGCAGCCCGATCGCCGGCATGCCGGTGCTCACGGTGTGGAACGCCAACCACGTCATCGTGTTCAAGCGGTCCATGGCATCGGGCTACGCGGGCGTACAGAATCCGCTGTTCTTCCGGCAGAACACCCAGATGCTGTTCGGTGACGCCAAGGACCGGGTCGACGCGATCAACGCGGCGCTCTCGGAAACCGCGAAGGTCTGACGCACGCACATGGCCGTCGACCGCCTGCTGCCAAGCGACGACGCCGTTGACCTGGTCGCGCTGACCCGCGACATCTGCGACAAGGTCCTCGACCCGATCGTCGACGCGCACGAGAAAGCAGAGACGTACCCGGAGGGCGTGTTCGCCCAACTCGGTGCCGCCGGGCTGCTCAGCCTGCCGCAGCCCGAACAGTGGGGTGGCGGTGGCCAGCCCTTCGAGGTCTATCTGCAGGTGCTCGAGGAGATCGCGGCGCGCTGGGCGGCGGTCGCGGTGGCGGTCAGCGTGCACAGTCTCTCGTCGCATCCGCTGCTGGCGTTCGGCACCGACGAGCAGAAGCAGCGCTGGCTGCCCGGCATGCTGAGCGGCGAGCAGATCGGCGCGTACAGCCTTTCCGAACCGCAGGCCGGTTCCGATGCCGCGGCACTGCAGTGCAAAGCGATCAAGTCGGATGACGGGTATCTGCTCAACGGCTCCAAGTCGTGGATCACCCACGGCGGGCGCGCCGATTTCTACACGTTGTTCGCACGCACTGGTGAAGGCTCTCGCGGCATTTCGTGTTTCCTGGTGCCCGGCGATCTGGACGGGCTGAGTTTCGGTAAGCCAGAAGAGAAGATGGGGTTGCACGCGGTGCCGACGACGTCGGCGTTCTATGACAACGCGGTTGTCGACGCCGACCGGCTGATCGGTGCGGAGGGCCAGGGGCTGCAGATCGCGTTCTCGGCATTGGATTCGGGCCGGCTGGGTATCGCGGCGGTCGCGGTCGGGTTGGCGCAGGCGGCGCTGGACGAGGCCGTCAAGTACGCCAACGCGCGAACGACGTTCGGCCGCAAGATCATTGACCATCAGGGCCTTGGCTTCGTATTGGCCGACATGGCCGCGGCAGTGGCGAGCGCGCGGGCCACGTACCTGGACGCCGCGCGTCGACGCGACCTGGGCAGGCCGTATTCACAGCAGGCCAGCGTGGCCAAGCTGGTGGCCACCGACGCGGCGATGAAGGTCACCACCGACGCGGTGCAGGTGTTGGGCGGCGTCGGCTACACCCGCGATTTCCGCGTCGAGCGCTATATGCGCGAAGCGAAGATCACTCAGATCTTCGAGGGCACCAACCAGATCCAGCGGCTCGTCATCGCGCGCGGGCTCACCACATAGCGCGCTGACGTTTAGCCTTGCCCCGCCTTCGGTGCACGAGGATCGCGCCGACAACCGCGCCAACCGCGACGGCCAGGGCCACGAGCGCCACGAGGACGTAGACCACGCCCATCGCGACGTCGGAGTCACTGCCTGCCTCGGTGGCATACGTGGGGTCGGCAGGGTCGTAGGTGATCTGGATTTCGTCGCCGACAGCGGGACGGGTGCCGGTGACCCAGACGAACTCGGCCGTGGCTGGTGCGCCTTCGGCGGTGGTGAACTCGACGGTGACGGAGTCGGTGAAGAGCTCCAAATCGGTGACGGTCGCGGTGGTCGTCACGCCGTAGGAGTCGAGGTAGCTGTTGGAATAGAAACCCACGAACGCAATGAAGCCGGCGATCACCACACCGATGAGGCTGACGACCGCCAGGCCCCACAACAGGACGGCCCACACCACATGCGGACCGGGCGGCGGACCCCACGGCGATTGCTGCGGCGGCGGTGACCACCCATAGCCGGGCGCCCCGTACGCGGAGGGTCCGTATGGGGGCGGTCCGTATGCGGGGGGTCCGTATGCAGGCGCGCCTGGCGGCTGCGGGGAGTCATGGGACGGCTGCCACTGCGGCTCCATGGGCTAATGGTGCCGTAGCCGCTGGTGATCGCGCGTGGTTTAACGACGCAATTCCTACTGCGGGCGGTAGACGGCAATTATTCGCCGGGCGTATAACCAGGCTCATGGTGATCGAGACCACGAGCGCCCGACTGTCGTCGTGGCAGCGCACCGCGAGCGCGGCGAGGGTGACTTCGGCGGCTGGTCTGCCCCCGGGCCCGCGATTGCCGAGCGCGCTGCAATCGCTGTTGATCTGGACGCAACGGCAGCGGTTCATCCCCGCGATGCACCGCCGCTTCGGCGACACCTTCACCGTCAACGCCGAACCGACCGGCTACGGCGTGGTGCTGCGCCATCCCGACGACCTGCGCACGATCTTCCGGGGCGATCCGGAGATCTACCGTGCAGGCGAAGCCAACTCGCTGCTGACCCCAGTGGTGGGCAGGCAGTCGGTGCTGACGATGGACGCGCCCGACCATGTCGTCGAGCGCAGGCGGATGCTGCCGCCGTTCCACGGCGAACGCATCGCCCGGGTGACCGCGCTGATGGAAGAGGAGACCGAGCGGGAGATCGCGGGGTGGCCCATCGGCCGGGATTTCGAATTGTTGCCGCGGATGCAGGAACTGACGTTGAGCATCATCGTGCGGGTGGTGCTCGGCGTCGACGAGGACGACAGGGCCAGGGCCGTCGGCGCGGCACTGCGGCGCGTGCTGGCGTTCCACCTGCGCGACATGCTGGTCTGGCTGTGGCCGGGGCTGCTGCGGGTGCCGCCGTGGAAGAGTGTCGTGCGCGACCTCGACCGAGCGGATCGGCTGATCTATGCCGAGATCGAGCGCAGGCGAGCCGATCCCGGCCGAGCCGAGCGGGCCGACGTGTTGTCGATGCTGCTGGACGGCGACCCGGATCCGGGGCTGGTGCGCGACGAACTGGTCACGCTGTTGGTGGCCGGGCACGAGACCACCGCTGTTGCGCTGTCCTGGACCTTCGAACGGCTGCTGCGCCATTCCGGCGCGCTGGACAAGGTGCGGTCTGGACTCGGCGACCCCCGTGACCCGTACCGCGCAGCCGTCGCCAAGGAAGTGCTGCGGCTGCGGCCGGTGATCATGAACATCGCGCGCCGCGTCACCCAGCCGGTCGAGTTGGCTGGCCACACGATGCCTGCGGGCACCCTGTTGCTGCCGTCGATCATCGGCATTCAAACCGACCCGAAGATCTGGGGCCACGACGCCGCGTACTTCCGGCCGGAACGCTGGTTGGCTGAAGACGTGCCGATGTACGCGTGGATTCCGTTCGGCGGCGGTGCGCGCCGCTGCCTCGGTGCGACGTTTGCCCTGACCGAAATGGACGCGGTACTGCGAACTGTGTTGCGGCGCATTGAGTTACGCGCTGACCGCCCCCAAGATGAGGCGATGCGCATGCATCACATCACGCTGGTGCCTGCGCGCGGCGCGCGGGTGCACGTCACCGCGAAGCGTCAGGCTCCGGCGGCGACGTCACCGTGATCTGAGTGCCGTGGCCGGTACGCGAGGTGATGTCCATCGACCCGCCCATCGCGTCGAACCGCGCCAGCAGCGAGCCCAGCCCGATGTGCCCGTCGGCGACGTACTGCGCGACGATCGCCGGGTCGAATCCGGTGCCGTCGTCGTCGACGGTCAGGATCACCCGGTTCCCCTTGCGGTGCAGGCCGACGCGGACCGTCGTCGCTTTCGCGTGCTTGCCGATGTTGGTCAGCAGTTCGCGGGCCGCCCGGTACATCAACGCCTGCGACTCCGGCTTACCCACGTCCTCGAGGTCGGTCTGCACGGTCACGTCGTTGCGGGACTCGAACTGGCGCAACAGTTCTCGCACCGCCGGGGTGAGGCCGAGCTGGGCCAGCACCTGTGGGTGCAGCTGCGTGACGGTCGAGCGCAGCCCGCTCGCGGTTTCCTGCAGCGCCGAGTACACCATGTCCAGTGCGGGGTCGGGATTGCGTTCCCGCGCCTCGTCGAGTTCGAGCCGTGCGGCCAGCAGCGTCTGCAGCGGTCCGTCGTGCAGATGCTCGGCGACGTCGCGGTTGTGCCGCTCGTCGGATTGCATTGCCTCCGAGACCAACTGGCGCCGCATCTCCTGCAGTGCCCGCACCCGAGCCGATCTGCGTGCAAGCACGTAACACAGGGCTGTCACCGCGACTGCCAGCCAGAGCAGGAAGCCGAAGTGCGTGTACACCATGTTCGGCAGTCCGACCTTGTCGTCGCGTTTGGAGTAGAAGATCCATACCGCGAGATAGCCTGCCGCCGTGACTGTTCCGATGATCGCCGTCAACCACGGCCGATCCTGAAACGCCACCGAGATCGGGAGCAGGAAGAAGACGGGCAGCAGCGCCGCGGTCGCACCGCCAGAAACCAAACACAGCGTGAGGATCACCAGCAGGTCGACGGACGTCGACGCCCAATCACCCCACCGTGGCACCGGCCCCCTCAGCACAGCCACGAGCCACAGCAGCGCGGCGACCGCGTAGATGCCGAGGATCACCGCGTACAACTCCGGCAGCCAGTGGTCCACCTCCCAGATCCACACCAACACCGCGATCAGACCGATCAGCGGCAGCCGCAGCAACGCCGAGACGCGTACCGGTTCCGCGGCGAAGTAGTCGATGACTCCATGGAGTGGACGCGCCACGCTACTCCAGCAGCTTGCGGCGCATGGCCTCCGCGACGGCGGCGCCGCGGTCGCTGACACCGAGCTTCTCGTAGAGGCGTTGCACGTGCGTTTTGACGGTCGACGGGGCCAGGAACAGCTCCTTGGCCATCGCGGGAATGCTGCTGCCCCCCGCGATCAGCTTCAACACCTCCCGTTCGCGCGGGCTGAGCACCGGGCCCTCGGGCTCGGCGCGCTTGCGGATCTCACCGGCCAGGCCAGCGGCCAGGCTCGGTGCGACGACGTCGCGGCCCTTCGCGCAGTCCAGCACCGCGTTGATCAGCTCGCTGCGGGTCGACTCCTTCGGCAGAAAGCCGGCCGCCCCTTCCTGCAGCGCGCGGAAGACGATCGCCGACTCGTCGTGTGCCGACACCAGCAGCACCCGGGTCGGCAGTTCGTCGCGGAGCACGGCGGCCGCGACCTCCGCGCCGTCCATCCCCGGCATCCGGTAGTCGAGCAGGGCGACCTGCGGCGAGTGCGCGCGAATCGCTTCGAGCGCCGAGAGGCCGTCGTCGGCTTCGGCCACCACCTCGATGGACCCGCTCGACGTCAGCGCACGGACCACCCCGTCGCGAAACAGCGGGTGGTCGTCACCAACCACCACGCGCACCTTTTCGCTGGTCACCACGCCAGCGTCGCACAGCATCCGCCCGTTCTTCCTCCGATTGGGGGACACGTGATTCATCCGTGTCCCCGGCCGATCGCCGGACATACAAACCCGTTGTGCTGCAGCACTCTTGAGTCATCGCCGGAACACACCGGCACAGGACATCAAAAGCCAACGCAGACAGGACAACTCACATGAACGCCACTCGAATCTTCGCCCTCCCGATCGTCGCGGCAGGCATCATCGGCGGCGCCGCGCTCGGCCTGGCAGGCACGGCCGGCGCAGCCACCACCGAGGCGCAGCAGCACAACATCGTCGCGGTACCGTCGGTCAAGGCGCACCCGGCGCCGGAGGCTCAGCCCGGCTGGCACTGGCACCACGGCGTGCACCACCTCGGCGACCTGCAGTCGAGCTACACCCGCTGACAACCGCCGCCGACCAGCACTGAGGCCCTCCCCGAGGAATTGGGGAGGGCCTCGCTGCGTTGCCGGCCAGTATGCGGATTGGCGTGACGTTTCCCCAGACAGAACTCGGCGGCGATGCGGGCGCGGTGCGCACCTACGGCCAATCGGTCGAGGAGTTGGGTTTCACCCATCTGCTGGCCTACGACCACGTCGTCGGCGCCGACCCCGAGGTGCACGAGGGCTGGGCAGGCCCCTATGACATCCGCACCACATTCCACGAGCCACTGGTCATGTTCGGCTACCTGGCGGCCATCACCACCACCCTGGAGCTGGTGACCGGCGTGATCATCCTGCCTCAGCGCCAAGCGGTGCTCACCGCCAAACAGGCCGCGGAGGTAGACCTGCTCAGCGAGGGCCGGCTGCGCTTGGGCGTCGGGATCGGCTGGAACGCCGTCGAGTACGAGGCGCTCGGCGAGGACTTCACCAACCGGGGCAGGCGCCTTGGCGAACAGGTCGAGGTGATGCGCCGGCTGTGGTCCGAACAGTCCGTGACGTTCGCGGGCAAGCACCATCGCGTGACCGGAGCCGGCCTGGCGCCGCTACCCGTGCAGCGGCCTATCCCGGTGTGGATCGGCGCGGCCTCGCGGCCCGCGCTGGAGCGCGCAGGCCGGCTTGCCGACGGATGGTTCCCGATGACCGGGCCTGGGCCGAAACTCGACGAAGCCCGCGACATCGTCGCGCGGGCGGCGACCGAGGCGGGCCGCGACCCGTCGACGCTGGGCATGGAGGGCCGGGTCACTTGGGCGGGCGACCCGCAGCGGGTCGCCGACGAACTCGCCGAGTGGAAAGCCGCGGGCGCCACGCACATGACGATCAACACGATGGGCGCGGGTCTGCGCACAGTCGACGAGCACCTCGCCGCGTTGGCCGCCGCCGCCGAAACGCTTCCGACGAACTCCTGACTTCCCCCGATTGGGGGACAAGCGGTTCATCCTGTCCTACCTCCGATCACCGGACATACAAAGCGTCCGCGGACCGGCACTCTTGAGTCATCACCGGAACACACCGGCACCAGAACTCAAAAGCCAACGGAGACAGGACAACTCACATGAACACCACTCGAATCTTCGCCCTCCCGATCGTCGCGGCCGGCATCATCGGCGGCGCCGCCCTCGGACTGGCGGGCACGGCCAGCGCAGCCACCGCGGACACACCGCAGCATTCCACCGTGGCAGCCCCGAGCGTCAAGGCCCACCCGGCCCCCGACGCCACGCCGGGCTGGCGCTGGCACCACGGTGTCCACCACCTCGCCGACCTGCAGCCCCACTACACCCGCTGATAACCCCCAGACCGAAACCCTCCCCGAAGTAGCCCCGGGGAGGGTTTCTCAAAACCCCACCCCCACAGGAGAATTCAAATGGCCATCAGTCGCAGCTTCGCCCGCTACATCGCCCTGCCCGCCATCTCGGCAGGCATCCTCGGCACTGCCGCCCTCGGACTGGCCGGTATGGCCAACGCGGGCACCTATTCGTACGACCCGACACCGAGGCCGGGCATCGTCGCCACCCCGAACACCATCGCCCGGCCGCCGATCGTGGTGATCCCCCGCCACCGCTGGCATCACGACGGCGGCCTGATCATCACCGCCCCGGGAGGCGAATAACCCTACAATCACCGCTATGGGCCAGCCGAACCCGCTGCATGCGATGTGGTCGACGGTGGCCCCCTCCTGGGACCGCTATGCCGATTTCATCGACGACCGCGGCGCCGGCGTCACCCAGGCGATGCTCTCGGCCGTCGACGTGCAGCCGGGCGATCGCGTGCTGGAATTGGGTTGCGGCCCAGGCGGACTCGGCATCGCCGCGGCCAAGCTGGTCGGCACCGAAGGCCGGGTTGTGCTTTCCGACGTCAGCCCCGAGATGGCGGCCATTGCCGCAGAGCGCGCTGAGCGGCTGGGACTGCGCAACGTCGACGCCCGGCAACTCGACATGGAACACATCGACGCGGCCGACTCGTCGTTCGACAAGGTCTTCAGCCGCGAGGCGTTGATGCTCGTGGCCGACCCCACTGCGGCGGCGCGGGAGGCACTGCGTGTGCTGCGTTCCGGTGGCGGCGCCGCGTTCTCGGTATGGGGACCGCCCACCGCCAACCCGTGGCTCAGCGCGCTACTCGACGCGGTCGGTTCGCAGCTCGGAGCACCAGTCCCACCACCCGGCGTGCCAGGCCCGTTCTCGTTGTCGGCGCCAGGCGCGCTGGCGACGGTCTTGACCGATGCCGGGTTCGATGGCGTCGACGTCCGCGAGGTGGACGCGACCATGCATGTCGCGTCCCTCGACGAGTGGTGGGAGATCGTGCCGTCGCTGGCAGGGCCGGTCGCGGCGCTGCTGGCCTCGCTGCCTGACGACGTGCGCTCCGCGATCCGCGATCAGGGCGAATCGGTGCTGACGGGTTATGCGGCCCAAACGGGGTACGCCATTCCCGGCAAGTGCCTGGTCGGCGTGGGCCGCGCCGCGGTTTGAACCCCCGTCCCTCGGGGAATCATTAGCCGACCTAGCTGCTCTTCTGGAGAGGTCGACTTGTAGTGGCACACCGCGTGGAGAACCCGGACGCTGCCGTCGAATCGGCGCAGCACCCCGACGAGTATCCGGACCGCATCGATGCAGGCCTGCTGAAGATCACCAGCGTCTGTGTGCTGGCCGCGATCATGACGATTCTCGACACCACCGTCGTCAACGTCGCCCAGCGCACCTTCATCAGCGACTTCGGTTCGACGCAGGCGGTCGTGGCCTGGACCGCAACCGGATACACGCTTGCGCTGGCGGCGGTCATCCCGCTGACCGGCTGGGCCGCCGACCGCTTCGGCACCAAGCGGTTGTTCATCGGCTCGGTCGTGTTGTTCACCGCGGGCTCACTGCTGTGTGCGATGGCGGGCGACGTCACGCAGCTGATCGCATTCCGGGTGCTGCAGGGGCTCGGCGGCGGCATGTTGATGCCTTTGGTCTTCACGATCCTGACGCGCGAGGCAGGCCCCCGGCGCATTGGACGGCTGATGGCGGTGTTGGGCATCCCGATGCTGCTCGGCCCGGTGGGCGGCCCCATCCTGGGTGGCTGGCTCATCGACGCGTACGGATGGCAGTGGATCTTCTTGATCAATGTGCCTATCGGCATCGTCTCCGTGGTGCTCGCGGTGCTGATCTTCGACAAGGACCGCCCGTCTGCGACGGAGTCGTTCGACCTGATCGGCATGCTGTTGCTGTCCCCCGGGCTGGCCACCTTCCTGTACGGGGTGTCGTCACTGCCCGAGCACGGCCGGGTGACGGACGGCCACGTGTGGATTCCCGCGGCCATCGGCCTGGTGCTCGTCGCCTGCTTCGTCGCGCATGCGCTGACGCGTGCCGCGCAGCCGCTGATCGACCTACGGCTGTTCACCAACCGCTTGATGGCCATCGCCAACGCGTCCATGTTGGTCTTCGCCGCAGCGTTCTTCGGCGCAATCCTGTTGCTGCCCAGCTACTTTCAGCAAGTGTTTCACCAGACGCCGTTCCAGTCCGCGATCCACATCATTCCGCAGGGTCTCGGTGCGATGCTCACCATGCCGATCGCCGGTCGGATCATGGACCGGCAGGGGCCTGGCAAGATCGTGCTCGTCGGCATCACGCTGATGTGCGCCGGGATGGGCGCTTTCGCCTACGGCAGCTGGCACCAGGACGCCTACTTCCCGGTACTCGTCACCGGCCTGACCGTGTTCGGGATGGGCATGGGCTGCACGATGATGCCGTTGTCGGGCTCGGCGGTGCAGACGCTGCGACCCGAGCAGGTGGCCCGCGGTTCGACGCTGATCAACGTCAACCAGCGCGTCGCCGGCTCCATCGGAACCGCGGTGATGTCGGTGATCCTGACCAATCAGATCAACGGAAGCGCAACCCTTGCCGCCGCGAACAAGGCCGCCGCGCTGCAGGAAGCCGCCGCGAAAAGCGGCGTGCCGGTCAACCCGGCCGCTCTGCCGCCCGAAGTGCGAGCACCCGGCTTCGCCGCGCAGGTCGCGCACGAGCTATCCCACGCGTACACGATGGTCTTCATCATCGCGGCGATACTGATCGCGCTGGCTTACCTGCCCGCCGCGTTCCTGCCCAATAAGCAGGTGCAGGTGGACAGCCAGGCAGACGATCACCAGAGCGGGATGTCCAGGCCGTATTCCGACTCCGGCCGCGGGCCGAAGTAGCGTCGCTCCGACTCGTCGATCTTCACGTCGTTGATGCTGGCCTCGCGGCGCGCCATCAGACCCTCCGGCGTGAACTCCCACAGCTCGTTGCCGTAGCTGCGATACCACTGGCCGCTGGCGTCGCGGCTTTCGTACTGGAAGCGCACCGCCATCCGGTTCTCCCGAAAACCCCACAGGCTCTTGCGTAGTACGTAATCGAGCTCGCGTTCCCACTTGCGGGTCAGAAACGCCACGATCTCCTCGCGTCCGACCACGTGCTGGTCGCGGTTTCGCCACTGTGAGTCGACGGTGTAGGCCAGGCTGACTTTCTCGGGGTCGCGGGTGTTCCATGCGTCTTCGGCGGCCTGCACCTTCTGCCGTGCGGTCTCGAGGGTGAACGGGGGGAACGGCGGTCGGCTCTCGGTCATGTCATGTTTCTACGCCCGACGCACTGCCAATGATTCCCCAATCGACAGGTGTCATATCGTGGCCGCATGGACTTCGCGATGTCGGCCAAGGGTCAGGACTACTACGACCGGCTGGCCGATTTCATGGTCGAGCACGTTTTCCCGGCCGAGGCCTCCTACGACGCGTACCGCGAGGAAAAGGGCCCGAAGGATCACACCGTGCCACCGGTGGTCGAGGAGCTCAAGAAGCTGGCCAAGGAAGCCGGCCTGTGGAACCTGTTCCTGCCGTCGGAGTCGGGGCTGACGAACCTCGAGTACGCGCCGCTGGCCGAGCTGACGGGCTGGAGCATGGAGCTCGCACCCGAGGCCACCAACTGCGCGGCACCCGATACCGGCAACATGGAGACGCTGCATCTGTTCGCCACCGACGAGCAGCGCGAGCAGTGGCTCGAGCCGCTGCTGAACGGCGAGATCCGCAGCGCGTTCGCGATGACCGAGCCCGCGGTGGCGTCCTCCGACGCCCGCAACATCCAGACCACGATGCTGCGCGACGGTGACGACTACGTCATCAACGGCCGCAAGTGGTGGATCTCGGGCGCCGCCGACCCGCGGTGTCGGATCCTGATCGTGATGGGCCGCACCAATCCGGATGCCGCCAGCCATCAGCAGCAGTCGATGATCCTGGTGCCGGTCGACACCCCGGGTGTCTCGATCGAGCGGTCGCTTCCGGTGTTCGGCTGGCAGGACCAGCACGGGCACTGCGAGATCAGCTTCGACAACGTGCGGGTGCCGGTCGCCAATCTGCTCGGTGAGGAGGGCGGCGGGTTCGCGATCGCCCAGGCCCGACTCGGACCGGGCCGCATCCACCACTGCATGCGCGCCATCGGCGTCGCCGAGCGGGCCATGGCGCTGATGATCGACCGGGTCAACACCCGCATCGCGTTCGGTAAGCCGTTGGCCGACCAAGGCGTGGTGCAGCAGCAGGTTGCGTTGTCGCGCAACGAGATCGACCAGGCCAGGTTGCTCTGTCACAAGGCGGCGTGGACCATCGATCAGCACGGTAACAGGAGCAAGGACGCCCAGCAGCACGTCGCGATGATCAAGGCGGTCGCGCCGCAGATGGCGTGCAACGTGATCGACCGGGCGATCCAGGTGCACGGCGCGGCAGGTATCAGCGACGACACCGTGCTGGCCCGGCTGTACGGGTGGCACCGCGCGATGCGGCTGTTCGACGGGCCCGACGAGGTGCACATGCGGACCATCGCCCGCAACGAACTCGGCCGCGAGAAGTCGGCGTTTGCGGCGGCGGTGACGGGCTAGTGGCGGTCGGCATCGGGGAACTGTCGGGAGCGTGGAACTTTCGTGATGTGGCGGAGGAAACGGGCGTGCAGCCGGGCCGGTTCTTCCGGTCCAGCGAGCTGAGCCACCTCGACGACTCGGGCCGTGAGGCGTTTCGCCAGTTGGGCATCACCGATGTCGCCGACCTGCGCTCGGCCCGCGAGATCGACCGCCACGGACCGGGACTGGTGCCGCCTGGCGTCGAGGTGCACTTGTTGCACTTCCACGAGGTGTCGGCCGTCGACGGCGAGGCACCACACGAGACCGCCTTCCAGAAGATGATGGGCGAGAAGCCAGACGACGAGGACATCGACGCCGCGGCCCGCCGATTCATGACCGAGGAATACCTGCGCTTCCCCACCCTGGGCGGCGCGCAACGCGCTGTGCGGCAAGTCATTTCGCTGCTAGCCAACGAGCGGCCGGTGATCGCGCACTGCTTCGCAGGCAAGGACAGAACCGGTTTCACCGTGGCGACGGTGCTCGGCGCCGTCGGCGTCGATCGCGACGTCATCGTGGCCGATTTTCTGCGCAGCAACGATGCGGTGCCGCGGCTGCGGGAGCAGATCCTGGCTTCGATCCGCGAGCGAACCGATACGGCGGAAGAGGTGACGTTCGCCGAGGCGCGGTTGACCGACGCGGTGCTCGGCGTGCAGGAGGAATACCTGGACGCCTCCCGCCGGTCGATCGAGGAGAACTACGGATCGCTGCGGGGTTACCTCGAAGCGGCGGGCGTTCCTGCCGCCGATCTCGCGCGGGTGCGCACGGCGCTGTTGGGATAGTTCCCGAATTGCCCGCGTAGGCAGCGACAGTGGCCGGTAGCGTCGGTGCCGACGATGATTCCGGAAACGCATTCGCTGGTATTGACCACCGACTACCGCGTGCCCGACCCCAGTCGGGTGTGGCCGCTGCTGCAGCGGCGCCGCGACGGCCTTGCCGCGCTCGGGGCGCACCACGTGTTCGTCTTCACCTCCACCACCGACCCCGAGCGGGTGCTGGTCACCATCGCGCTGCAGACCCGGGAACCCGTCGTCGAACTGTTGCGATCACGCGCCTTCTTCGAATGGTTCGACGCCGTCGGTGTCGAGGACCTGCCCGCGGTGTTCGCAGGCGAGCTGATCGAGCGGTTCGACTTCGTGGCCGAAGCCAATGCGCCGGGCGTCGTGGTCGCAGGGATCATCTGTGTGGACGATCCGGCTGTCTTTCGCGGTCAGGTCCGCCAGACCCGAGACATGTTCCTGGAGGCCGGGATTCGGCGCGTGCGGATCTTCGAGGCCTTCGACGATCCCAACGAGATCATGTTCCTACACGAGCTGTCCGATGCGGGCACGGCAGAGCGTTGGATGCGCCGTCCCGACGTAGCCGCCGAATGGTTTTCCGATGCCGGGGTTGGCGCCTATCCGCCGTTGTTCGTCGGCAGGTTGGCGCACATGATGCGTATCGAGCGCTGATGTACGTCTGCCTGTGCCTCGGTGTCACCAGCGACACCATCAGCCGGGCGGTGGCCTCGGGCGCGACAACGTCCAAAGAGGTCGCGCAGGCGTGTGGCGCAGGATCGGAATGCGGCCGCTGCCGGCGCACCGTTCGCGCGATCATCGCCGCTAGTGAGTCAGATAGACGCCCGCCGCCCAGACAGCAGTAGCGAGCAGCGCACCGCACAACTCGATGCCGACCGAAAGCGCGACGCCCTTCAGCGCGTGCTTCGTCGATGTCCATGCCACGCGTTGGTCGTGTCGCTTCGCCAGTTCGGCCAGATAGATTCCCAGCACAAAACCGATCAGCAAGCCCAGCACGGGAATCACGAAGAACCCGACGATGCCGAGCACAGCGCCTGCCACCAAGCTCCACGTGCTGACGTCGGCGGCCCGCATGCGTCGCGCCGGCCACAGGTACTTGATCAATGTCGAGACCGCCAGCAGAGCGGCTACCACCCCGAGCGTCGCCCATGAGGTCACGTTGTGCTCGGCGACCGCCCATACCGCGATCGCCGCGAACACCAGCAGTGTTCCCGGCAACAGCGGCACGACGATGCCGACCAACCCGACGAAGATGACGAGCGCGACGAGCAGGATGCCGCCGGTGCTCATGCGCCTAGCTGTGCGGCGAGGTTCAGGAAATCGTTTGCGACGTAATCGAACTCGTCGCCTTTGACACTGTGCGGCGCGCGCCCGGGGCCGTGTTCGAGGGGCCGGTCGACGTACGCGGTCTTGAGTCCACTGGCGTGGGCCGCTTTCAGGTCGCTGGGATGCGCGGCGACGAGCATCAGCTCATCCGGCTGCACGCCAAGGAGATCAGCGCAGCCGAGGTAGGCCTCCGGATCGGGCTTGTAGTGGTGGAACAGTTCGGCGGAGATCACGCAGTCCCATGGCAGGCCGGCGCGCTTGGCCATGTTGGTCAGCAGCGACATGTTGCCGTTGGAAAGCGTTGTGATGACGAACTTCTCCTTCAACCGCATCAGCCCTGCAACGCTGTCCGGCCACGGGTCCAGACGGTGCCAGGCGCGATTGAGGTCGTCGATGTCTTCCTCGCTCACCGACACCTCACCCAGCAGTTCGACGAGGATCATCCGGTGCAGGTCGTCGATACGCGTCCACGGCAGTTCGCCGCGGCGAACGCGATCCATCGCGGGCGCATATCCGGCGCGCCAGTTGTCGGCGAAGGTCGCCCAATCCTGCTGCAGCCCATGGCGTTGGCCGAACTGTTCGAGCTCACCGATGATGCTCGACCGCCAGTCGACGACTGTCCCGAAGACGTCGAAAGCCAACGCGCGCACACTCATCACGGCTCCAGCACGACCTTTCCGAGCACCCCGCCGTCGGCAAGGCTCTGCAACGCGGCGCTGCCTTCGGCCAGTGGATACCTGATCGGTGGTGGCGGCCGCAGCCCCGCCTTGACCAGTTCGTTGACGCCGTACTCGAACAACGACTGCGCGCCAGGCTTGCGGTTGACGAATTCGCCGTAGCCGACGCCGATCACGCTGATGTTGCGCAACAGCAGCCGGTTGACCTTGACCGTCGGAATGCCGCCTGCGGCAAAGCCGATTACCAGCAGCCGGCCCTCGGTGTCCAGCGCACGGATCGCGTCGTCGAACGCGTCGCCGCCGACGGGATCGACCACCAGGTCGACCCCGCGGCCGTCGGTTGCGTCCTTCACCGCAGCCAGCCAGCCGTCGGTCAGCGGCAGCACGACGTCGGCGCCGAGCGACTTCACGAAGTCCATCGCCTCGGGCCGGTGCACCATCGCGATGACCCGCGCGCCGAGTGCCTTGGCGATCTGTACGGACGCGGTGCCGATGCCGCCGCCCGAGCCGAGCACCAGCACCGTCTCGCCCTGGCGCAGCGCGCCGCGCTTGGCAAGCGCGAAATACATCGTCTGGTAGTTGCCAAGCAGCGCAACGGCTTCGGCGTCGTCGATGCCGTCCGGCGTCGGTTTCAGGTTGTCGGCTGCCACGGCCACCTGTTCGGCCCAGCCGCCCAGCATCGACAGCGCCGTGACGCGTTGGCCCGGTTTGAACTCGGACTCGTACGGCGCGGAGCGCACCACCCCGGCGACCTCCATGCCGGGGATGAACGGCGGCTCCAGACGAAGCTGATACTCGCCGCGCAGCAGCAGCAGGTCGGGGAAGCTCACGCCCGCCGCACCGACGTCGATGACAACGACATCGTCGCCCTTCACGTCATCGACGTCGGTGTACTTCAGTCCGGTTGGTCCGGAAAGTTCCTGCGCGACAAGCGCTTTCATCCGGAACCGGTCAGCGCAGGCTGAATGCGGCTGGTTGGGCCGCAGACAGGTCGGTGATCTCGCCCCACTTGCCGGAGACCTCGTCGACGCTTGGCACGTGGTCGAACGTGACACCATCGGTCTGGAACAGCGCCGCCCGCTGTACTTTCCCGCCGCCTACGATGAAGATCGACGCGGTCTCGGGCACCTCCTCGGTGCACAGATACGCGACCACGGGTGCCACGTATTCGGGCGTCAGCTTCTCCAGTACTTCCTTCGGAAGGATGTCTTCGGTCATGCGGGTGGCGGCGATCGGCGCGACCGCGTTGGTCTTGATGTTGTACTTCGCGCCCTCTTGAGCCAGCGTGTTGATCAGGCCGACGAGCCCCAGTTTGGCTGCGCTGTAGTTGGCCTGACCGAAGTTGCCGAACAAGCCGCTGGTCGAGGTGGCGACGACGACGCGGCCGTAGCTCTGCTCACGGAAGTGCGGCCACGCCGCCCGGATCACGTTGTAGCCGCCGTACAGGTGCACCTTGAGCACGGAGTCCCAGTTGGCGAACTCCATCTTGTGGAAGGTGCCGTCGCGCAGGATGCCCGCGTTGGAAACCACGCCGTCGACCTTGCCGAACTCGTCGATCGCGGTCTTGATGATGTTCTCGGCGCCCTCGGACTCGGCAACGGAGTCGTAGTTGGCGACGGCGCGACCGCCGGCGTCCTTGATCTCCTTGACCACCTGGTCGGCCATGTTGTGTCCGGCGCCGGTGCCGTCGCGCGCACCGCCGAGGTCATTGACGACGACGCTGGCGCCCTCCTTGGCGAGCGTCAACGCATACTCGCGCCCGAGTCCGCCTCCGGCCCCGGTGACGACGATGACGCGATCCTGCACTCCTGGCATGAGGTTCCTTTCTCAGAACAGCCGTCTTGCGAGCTTGAAAGCCTTCTCTGTATACGGGGGATAGATGAACGCGCCGACATCGGGTCGGGTTGGCTTGGTCATCACGGTCTTGCGGTGGCTGAACTGCTCGAAGCCGAACTTGCCGTGGTAGGCGCCCATGCCCGAAGGGCCGACGCCGCCGAACGGCAACTTGTTGGTCGAGAACTGGAAGAGCAGGTGGTTGATCACCATGCCGCCTGCCGGAACCTCTTTGATCACCCGCTCGCGGATGCTCTTGGTCTTGGTGAACAGGTAGGCGGCCAACGGCTTTGGCCGCGAGTTCACGAAACCGATTGCGTCGTCGAGTGATTGGACGGTCATGATCGGCAGGATCGGGCCGAAGATCTCGTCGGTCATCAACGGCTCGGCCGGGTCGGGGTCGACGACGACCGTGGGCTGGATGCTGATCTTCGAGGGATCCGAGCCGCCGCCGATGACGACGTCACCCTTGGTCGCGGCAAGCGACGCCGTGAGCCGGTCGAAATGGCGCTCGTTCACGATCCGCTTGCCGCCGGGGTTTTGTGACTCGAAGGTCGTGACCGCGGCCTTGATCTTGTCGACGAGTTCGTCGCGGATCTTCGCATCGGCGATCACGTAGTCCGGCGCGATGCAGATCTGCCCGGAGTTGATCAGCTTGGTCCAGGCGATCCGCTTGGCCGCGACGTCGATGTCGGCGTCCGCGGCCACGATCACCGGGCTCTTTCCGCCCAGCTCCAACGTGACCGGTGTCAGGTGCGGGGCGGCGCCTTCGTAGACCTTTCGGCCGATCTCGGTGCCACCCGTGAAGCAGATGTGATCGAAGCCCTGGGCGATGAGCTCCTGGCTGACCGCGCCGTCGCCCTCGATAACCGCGATCGCGTCGGGGTCCAGATACTTGGGCACCAGTTCGGCCATCATCGCCGACGAGGCCGGGCACACCTCCGACGGCTTGAGCAAGACGGTGTTCCCCGCGGCGATCGCGCCGACGGCAGGGCCGAGCGTCAACACGAACGGGAAGTTCCATGCGCCGATCACCAGCACCGTGCCGTATGGCTCGTATTCGACCCACCCGCGCCCGGGCAGCTGCGACATCTCCAGCAGCCGGTAGCGACGGCGCATCCACTTCTTGACGTTCTTGGCGGCGTCCTTCGCCTCCCCCGCGGTGCTGGCGATGTCGGCCAGCCATGCCTCGAACGGGCTGCGGCCGAGGTCCTTCTCGAGGGCCTCCATCAGCGCGCCCTCGTTTTCGACCATCATCTTCTCGAGCGCCAGCAGCTGCTGCTTGCGCCACTCGACGCTGCGAGTGCGTCCGGTCTTGAAGGTCTCCCTGAGCCGGCGGACGGTGCCTGGGATGTCTGGGGTATCGCTGGCGGGCGTTTGAATGGTTTCAGGCGCCACTGATTCGGTGGTCATGGTGGGTGTCCTTCCTGACCCGAGGAGGAATACCCGATCCTAACCAACCGGTTGGCTCGGCCAATAGGCCCAGTTTCCCGCCGCTGACCGACCGTGTTTGTACGTGAACACGCCGCGATAACGCGTGCAAACGCGGTCGCTCGCGGCAGTTGGGGGTTGGGGGCTCAGCCGGGGATGACCGGCAGCGTGATGGCCGAGGGATGCGCCGCGTCATGCAGGATCGTCTGGACCGCGGTCTGGAGGGCGGCGTTCTCACCGAACGGCGCACCGGTGTTGGGGTTCGGCGCGAACTGCGGATAGTCGCTGCTGGAGATCTCGAGGCGGATGCGATCGCCCTTCCGGAACTCGTAGCTCGTCGGCCAGATCTGGATCCGATATTCATACGGGCGGCCCGGCACCGTAGGCGTCGGGGTGGCCAGCGAATCGCGGAAAGCGGTGCGCAGGATGCCGTTGTTGAGGTTGATGACGCTGCCGTCCGGTTTGGCCACCGTCAGCTTGGCCGTGAAATCCGTATCGGGTGCGCTGGACTGCGCCCACAGTCGCACGGTCACCGGCCCGGTGACCTCGGTGTCGCTCGGTAGCGGACCACCGTCGTAGACGAGGACGTCGGAGCGTTGCTCGACGGGGACCTGGTCGAACGGCCCCTGCGGACCCGAGCTTGCGCCGCAGCACGAATGCCCACCCAGGCTGGGCGCCGGGAAGGCGGGGTCGTAGGTGTAGGTGTCTGGCGGCTGTGCACCCGGTGCGCTCGTGACGAGTTGCCCCTTGCGGTCGGCGATCCCGCCCGCGCCCGACAGGTAGAGGGTCGTCCATTTCGTCTGCGGCAGCGGCCATTTCGTCGCCGACTTCCACTTGTCGGCACCCATCACGAAATAGTCGACGCGCGGGCCAGTCGCGGCGCCGTTGTTCTGTCCCTTGAGGAAGTGGTCGAACCACTCCAGCATCACGTCGTTGATCGGGCTGTCTCCGACTGCGCCGATGTCATGCAGCAGCGGCGCGGGCTGCGAGCCAGGCCGTCCCCAGTTGACGTGGTCCCATGGCCCGATCACCAGCCGCTGATTGGCGCGAGCCGAGTCGGAGCCGCCGTTGGCAACCATGCCGGTGAAGTTCTCCACGCCGCCCGCGAGGAACGCGTCATACCAGCCCCCGAAATCGAGCACCGGCACCTTCACCGAGGCGTAGCGATCCCGGATGCTGACCTTCGTCCAGAAGTCGTCGCGAGTCGAGTGCCGGATCCAGTCGAAATACCACGGCGCGACCGCGGGGTTCTGCGGCTGCATCGGCGGCAGGTCCTTGAACGGCCGGAAGTTCATCCACCGCGTCGGATCGGCCTCCGCCGCTGTCAGCTCGTCGACCGTCGCCTGATCGCCGCGGTTTTTCGCGGCGCCCAATGCGAGTGAGCCGATCGCCCACGGCTGTACGAACGCAAGACGGAATTCGCCGCCCTCGTAGGTCCATCCGTCGTAGTAGTCCGAGGCCGTGTTGGCGGGTGCGATCGTCACCAAGTGCGGCGGCGCGGCCACGGCGGCCAACCATTGGGTGGCACCGACGTAGGACGAGCCGTACATGCCCACCTTGCCGTTGGAACCGGGCAGCGCGGCGGCCCACTCGACCGAGTCGTAACCGTCGGCCATGTCGTTGGTGAACTCGCTGAACGTTCCGCCCGAGGTGCCCTGGCCGCGGACGTCCTGAATCACCACGAGGTAGCAGTGCGACGCGAACCAGTCCGGCGGCTGATATCGCTCAGGCGTCACCTGTGCGCCGGACTTTCCGTACTGGGTGCGCATCAGGATGACCGGCACGGGATCGGCGGTGCGCGGCCGATAGACGTCGGCCCGCAACACGGTGCCGTCGCGCATCGTGGCGGGCACGTCTGCTTGTTTCGAGACCTCACACGGGCCGCGTCCGGCACTCGGCGGGAACGGTCGAGACGCACCGGCATGGTGGGCGGCGCATCCGCTGAAAACCAGGACTACGGCCGCCACAACGGCGCCGATGCGGACAGCGGCTACGCGCACACCATGAAGTTAACGCCTCGCGGGTATTACAGCTTGCGGCCGGTGACGAACGTCGAGAACGAGTCGTCGCCGGTGTCCACCAACTCGACGGCACGGCCCAACCGGCGCATCTCGTCCTGTGAGGTGACAGCCGTTGACTGCCACCCGTGCTCGTTCAGCCAGACAGCGACGTCGGCGCGGTCGGGATCTTCGTAGGTCAACTCCCCGATGTCGAGCGTGCTGTCCACGCCGAACTGTTCGGCGAGCTTGCCGAACCGCTCCCGCATCCGCTCGCGGCGATCCGCGGCGTGAATGCCGACGGTCTCGGCAGAAATGCGGCTGCCCGGGGCCGACAGCGCGGTGATGTTCTCGAAGAGCCGGTCCTGCGCGTCGGCCGGCAGGTACATCAGCAGGCCCTCGGCCAGCCATGCGGTCGGTGAACTCTGGTCAAAACCTTTGTCCTGCAACGCTTTCGGCCAGTCGTAGCGCAGATCCATCGCGACTGCGCGGCGCTCGGCCGTCGGCGCGACACCGTCCAGCGTCGCAGCTTTGTACTCCAGCACCTTCGGCTGGTCGATCTCGTAGACCGTGGTGCCCGCGGGCCACGGCAACCGGTAGGCGCGCGAGTCAAGGCCGGACGCCAGGATGACGATCTGGCGGATGCCCGCCGCGGCGGCGTCGGTGAAGAAGGCGTCGAAGAAGTGGGTGCGGACCGCTTGGTAGGCGCCCATGTGCTCGACGACCGCCGCGACCTCGGGGTCGGCGTCGCCGACCTTGGCGACGAACTGGTCGTCGAGCATGAACTCCCAGATGCCGGTGCCCGCGTTCGCGACAAGGTCCTTGGCGTAGGGGTCGCGAATCAGCGGGTCGTCCCGGTCGGTCTCGGCGGCCCTGGCCGCGGCGACCATGACCGCGGTTGCCCCGACGCTGGTGGCGATGTCCCAGGTGTCGTTCTCGGTGCGCTGCGAGCTCATCGGGCGTCTCCTTCAAGCCGGGCGTGCACGAACACGCTGTCCATCGCTTCTTCGACGAGGTCTTCGGTGGGCGGTCGGCCCAGCCGGGTCATCTCCTCGGCACTGGGCACGGCGTCGACGCGCCAGCCGTGGTCGGCCAGCCAGTCGGCAGCGTCGGCGCGGGCGTCGTCGGTGTACATCAGGGTGTCGACGTCGAGGTCCAGGCCCAGACGCTCACGCAGCTGGGCGGTCCGCTCGCGCCGCGCTGCTCGCTTTTCCGGTGAGTACTGCGCGGGGTGCAGGTTGAAGGCCTCGACGGCGATCTGACTGCCTGCGGCGCTGTGCTCGGTGACCAGCTCGAACAACCGATCCTGAGCGTCGCCGGGCAGATACGGCAGCAGGCCCTCGGCCAGCCACCCGGTCGGTCGGGTCGGGTCGAAACCGGCGGCGATCAGGGCGGCGGGCCAGTCGTCACGTAGGTCGACCGCGACGGGAACGCGTCGCGACTTGGCCACCGCGCCGTGAGCGTCCAGGGTCGAGGTCTTGTAGCCGAGCACCTTTGGCTGGTCGATCTCGTACACCGTTGTGCCTGCGGGCCAGTCAAGCCGATACGCCCGCGAGTCCAGCCCCGCGGCCAGGATCACGACCTGACGGATACCGGTGCGGACCGCGGCGGTGAAGTAGCCGTCGAAGTAGTGCGTCCGCACGGCCTGGTAGTTACGTGCCATCTCGTGCAACCGCAGTGCGTGCTCGTCGTCGCGCAGCCAGCTGTCGTCGGCGCTGGCCATCTGCGCCCAGGCGGGGCCGGCCGATGAGGTCAGCAGATAGGCGTAGTCGTCGCGGATCAGCGCGTCAGGGCGGGCGGTTTCCGCGGCCCGTGCCGCAGCAACGCCCAACGCGGTTGCCCCGACACTTTCGGTGATGTCCCAGCTGTCGCCGTCGGCGCGGACGCTGTATTCGCTCAAATCAGTCATATCGTAAGCAATGCTATCTAATAAGTTAGCAGAGCTATACGAAATGTGGGCTACATCACCGCAGGTAAATCGTTATTCGTTCAGATTCCAGAGCTTGTTGGCCATCAACAGCTCGAACTTGTGCACCACCGAGGACAGGTCCTCGTGGCTGCCGACGAAGCCGGCGTAGAAGCCCATCCCCCACATCACCGCCACCAGCATTTCGACCAGATGGTTGACGTCGGTGTCGGTAGTGAGCTCACCTCGCTTGATTGCGTCCTCGACGGCCCAGGTCATGAACTCGCGCGACGCCCGCATGGAGTCGTGCTCGTCGTTGCTCAGCTCCGGATGGCGTTGCGACTCCAGCACCGAGGTGACGAGAAATGCTGCCGCAGAACGCTCTTCGGACTCTGCCTGCATCACTGCCGAGAAGAACGCGGACAACCGCGCCAGCAGACTGGTCTCGGCCTGAGCCCGCGACATCCCCGCGCTAACTACCAAAGCGTTCGTTTGCTCGACGACTTCGCTCCACAGCACGCGTTTACTGGCGAAGTAATGGTTAATGGCGGGACGCGTGAGATCGGCGCGGATGGCGATCGCCTGGAAGGTGGCGGCGTCATAGCCAAGTTCGCTGAAGACCTCACGAGCCGCTTGTACGATGCGCTCTCGCGTTTCAGCAGCCTTCGCTGCGGGCGGGCGACCGGGTCCTCGACTCGCGGTATGTTGCGGCACGGTCAAATTGTGCCACAGCTCACTTGTCGATTTACCCTTGCGCTCAATTCCGGCCTGATTGGCATGTCGACCCAGCAAATTCGCGGCGCCCGGCAAGCCGACCCTTCGACCACGACCTTGGCGATAGCACTGAACCGGAGACAGCCCGTCGAACTATGGTGCTGGGGTGGCGAGCGTCGTATCGCGGGAGTCGTACTTCGATGTCGGCCTCGAAGTGCTGTCCGATCTGGGCTACGGCGGGCTGAAGCTCGCCGAGGTCTGCAACCGGCTCGGCGTCACGACCGGATCGTTTTATCACTACTTTCCAGGGTGGCCCGCCTACACCAAGGAACTCGTTGCGCACTGGATGCAGCGGCAGACCGTGCAGATCATCGAGAGGGTGCGCGCTGAGCAGGATCCGCGCCGCCGGATCGACACGCTCATCGCAGAGGGGTTGTCCCTTCCGCACGGCGCCGAAGCCGCCATCCGCGTGTGGAGTTCGGTCGATGCGGAGGTGTACTCCATCCAGGCCGCGGTGGACCAGCAGCGCTTCGACATCATGTACGAGTCGGCCTTCGAGATCCTGCACAACAAGCGACAGGCGCAGATCTTCGCGGCGTGGGGGGTGTACGTGCTCGTCGGTTACGAGCAGGCGGCCCTGCCGCGGGACGCCGCGGCGCTGGAGTGGATCGCGGGCCAGCTCACCGACGCACTCGACTCCGGCCGGTTCGCGTCTGTGCCAGACGGTGAGTAGCGCGATTGCCCTCTGAAACGGCCGCTGTGCTGCGACACGTGCTTGACCGTCTGCGCGCCCGCGACCCGGAGTTCGACGCACTGCGCCGTGCCTTGCGGGCCGCGGTCGTCGTGCCCAGCGCGGCGGCGGTGAGCTTCGCGGTCGGCGGCGGGTCGCAGACACCGCTGTTCACCATCTTCGGGTCGGTGGCGCTGCTGATACTCGTCGACTTCCCCGGCAACCGGCCCGCGCGAGCGCTGGCCTACTGCGGCTTGGGTTTCAACGGGGCGGTGCTGATCACGCTGGGCACGCTTGTCGCGCCGTACCCGTGGCTGAGCGTGGCGCTGATGTTCGTGCTCGGCGTTGCGGTCATCTTCGCCGGAGTGCTCAGCGAAATCGTCGCGGCTGGTCAACGTGCCACGTTGCTGATGTTCGTGCTGCCTGCCTGCACCCCGGTCGGCCCGCTGCCGGAGCGCCTGTTGGGCTGGCTGATCGCGCTTGCGCTGTGCGTCCCCGCGGCGCTGTTTCTGTTTCCCCCGCGACATCACGACGAGTTGCGTGCCTACGCGGCACGCGTCTGCAACCGGCTCGCCGATCGACTCGAGGGCACCGGGTCTGGCCGCGAAGTCACCAAGGCGATGAACGCGCTCGACGCCGCCTTCCTCGGCGCCGATTACCGGCCGGTCGCGTTGACCGCGGGCAGTCGCGCGCTCGTCCGGGTGGTCGACGACCTCGGTTGGCTGTCCGACCGGATCACCGACGACACCGGTCAGATGATGGGGGCGGTGAAGCCGCCCGCGGTGCGGGTGCTGCGGGACTCCGCTGCGGTGCTGCGGTTACGCAGCGTGTCCGCTCGGGTGGAGCGCAGCGCCGACCTTCGCGAGGCGCTGACCGAGCTGCGGTCGGTCGCCCAAGGCCACTGGCGCGAGGACCTCACCGAATTGCTCGGCGAATCCAGCGACACAGCCGCTGTCGAGGTCGGCCGTAATCTGTTGAACCGCCGCACAATCGCGGCGACGGTCGCGGTGACCGGGCGGATCATCCGCAATGCCGCGGCCGCGGATGCGCGACCGGTATGGGCGCGCGTGCTTGGCCGTCGTCTGCCGGAGACCGGCGCCGCCGATTGGGTGATGCCCGAAACCGTTGCGGTCACTGCGATCACCAAAGGCTTTCTCGCCACCAAGGCGGTGGTGCTGCGCAACAGCCTGCGCACCGGACTCGGGTTGGCGCTTGCCGTTGCGGTGACTCACATCTTCCCGGTGGAGCACGGGTTCTGGGTGGTGCTCGGCGCGATGTCCGTGTTGCGCAGCAGTGCGCTGACGACCGGAACGCGCGTGGTCAGAGCGGTGGCGGGCACGGCGGTCGGGTTCGTACTGGGCGCGGTGGTCATCGAGTTGCTCGGCATGGATCCCGTTGTGCTGTGGATGCTGCTGCCGATCGTCGCGTTCGGCTCGGCCTACGTGCCGGAGGTGTACTCCTTCGTCGCCGGGCAGGCCGCGTTCACGATGATGGTGCTGATCAACTTCAACCTGATCGTTCCGACGGGCTGGAAGGTGGGGCTGATCCGCGTCGAGGATGTCGTCGTCGGCGCATTGGTGGGCATCGTGGTTTCGGTGTTGCTGTGGCCGCGAGGCGCCTCGTCCGCGGTGTCGAAGGCCGTCGAGGATGCTCGCGCCGTCGGCGCAAAGTTTTTGAAGCAGGCCGTGTTACGGGTGACCCGCGGCGCCTCCGAAGACGCGACCGATCGGGTGATCGCGCTCAGCCATCAAGGGCTGCAGGCGTCTCGTACCGTGGATGATGCTGTGCGGCAATATCTTTCGGAGAACGGCGGGACGACGGAGCTGCGCGGGCCGGTGGTGCGCGCCGCCAACCGGGCGGTGCGCGTGCGCGCCGCGGCCGAGCTGATCGCCGACGTCGTGCCGCCGCCACTCGAGCCGTACCCGCGGACCCGCGAGGTACTCGAGGCCCACACCTCAGCGATCTGTGCGCGTCTGACCGGTGATCCGCGCCGCAAGCTCGAGTCGATCAGCGACGACTTCGTGCTCGCGTTGCGCGCCGACGCCACCGGAGACGAACTCGCGATCTCCGCGGCGCTGCCGTTGACCGCCGTGGCCGCGCACCTCGGTGAGCTCGAACTGCTGTACGCGCAGCCGGTAGCGTCAGCCCGATGAGCGACGTCGTCGTGCTCGGCTCGGGTTTCGCCGGTCTGTGGGCGGCGCTAGGTGCCGCGCGGCGAGTCGACGAACTCGGCGCCACCGACATTGCGATCACCGTGTTGAGTTCGCAGCCGTACCACGACATCCGGGTGCGCAACTACGAGGCCGATCTGACGCCGTGCCGCGTTCCGCTGGCCGAGGTGCTCGACCCCGTCGGCGTCGAACACCTCACGGCGGACGTGACGGCGATCCACCCGGCGTCGCACACCGTGACGAGTTCTGTCGGCACTCACACCTACGACCGCCTCGTGGTCGCGCTGGGCAGCCGGGTGGTGAAGCCCGATATCCCCGGTCTTCAGGAATTCGGCTTCGACGTCGACACCTACGACGGCGCGATGCGGCTGCAGCGGCATCTGGCCGGGCTCGCCAGTGCCGCAACGAAATCCGCGAGCACGGCAGTGGTCGTCGGCGCCGGATTGACGGGCATCGAGACCGCCTGCGAACTGCCGTCGCGGCTGGCTTCGCTGTTCCCCGACACCGCGCCGCGGGTCGTGCTCGTCGACCGCAACCCGCACGTCGGGTCGGACATGGGCGCATCGGCCCGACCGGTGATCGAGGCGGCGCTCGACACGCTCGGGGTGCAGACCCGGCTCGGAGTCGGCGTCACGGCGGTGGATGCGAATGGGGTGACGCTGTCGACCGGCGAGGTGCTGCCCACCTCGACCGTGGTGTGGTGTGCGGGCATGCGCGCCAACCCGTTGACCGCCGACCTCGGTGTGCCTCGTGATCGGCTTGGCCGCCTCCCAGTCGACGACTATCTGCGCGTCATCGGCGTTGCGGACATATTCGCCGCAGGCGACGTCGCCTCGGCGCGAATGGACGACGCGCACCTGTCGGTGATGTCCTGCCAGCACGGCAGGCCGATGGGTCGGTACGCCGGGTACAACGTTATCGGCGATCTGCTCGACGAGCCACTGCTTTCGCTTCGAATCCCTTGGTATGTAACGGTTTTGGATTTGGGGCCCGCCGGTGCCGTGTACACCGAGGGCTGGGATCGCCACGTCGTCGCCAGCGGGGCTGAAGCCAAGGCCACCAAGATGACCATCAACGGCCGGCGAATCTATCCGCCGCTCGACGGTGACCGCGACGCGATCCTGGCCGCCGCCGCGCCGACACTGCAGACGCGGCCAAGCGCCGAGGGCTAGCGGGCCTCACATCCGCGAATAGCGGCTCAGCGCGAAGCTGTAGCAGCCGTATGCGGCAAAACCCAACGCCGCGCACAGAACCAGCACAGTGCCGTTGGGTCCGTGCCCGAGCGTCTTCACCGCACCGTCGAGTCCGGTCGCTTTGGACGGGTCGGCTCGCACCGCCGCGACGACCACCAGGGCGCCTGCACCGGCGAGCACGAGACCTTCGGCGACATAGCCGAGCACGCCGAGCGTGGTGACGACGGTGCCCGGTGAGACCTTGAGGTCATTGCAGAATCGGCGTGATGCGCCCTTGAACGCGAAGTAGCACCCGATCACGAGAATCACCAAACCGACGACCACGAGAACGGCCTTGCCTTCTGGTGATCGCATCAGCCGTGCGCTCAGTCCCGCGTTCTCGGCGGCGCCGGACTTGCGCCTGCCCAGCGCGAATTGCACGGCGGTGACGCCCACTGCGGTGTACACGACGGCGAGGCCCAGCGCCTTGAGTCGATTCGGCCATCGGAAATCTTTCGGATCGGCCCGGCGCCCGCGGTGCTCGCCGGGGTGTAAGCCCAGGATCGTTTCGGCGATGCGCCACAACGTCAACGGAATCAAGGCGATCGCGGTAGCCCACAACGCGACGTTGCCTCCGGCGGTCATCGCGACCGCCCGCAGCGCGCCCGTCTGGTCGGCATCACCGCCCGAGCCCAACGCGATCCGCACGATGAGGTACGCGATCAACAGATGCAGCAGCCCGCTGATCACATAACCAATGCGTGCCGCGACATGCGCGTAGGGGTGATCGACGGCGGAACGGACGACGTCCGCCGGTCGGGCGCTGTGTGCCACGGACGGTCAGATCCCGGGCTACAGGCCGCGTCGGCGCGGTCGAAACGCGTCCTTGACCTTTTCGGCCGCACCCTTGAGGTGCGCCGCCCGTTCGTCGAACCTGCCCTGGGCTTCCAACTCGGGGTCGTTGGTCGCTCGCCCCACTGCGGCCTTGGCCTTGCCCCGCAGTTGATCCAACTTGTTCCTGGCTTTATTGGCACCACTCATGACACGGGGGTTACCCATTTCGGGCGACGGCTAGCGCAGCGGCCGATGCGGCATCAGCGCGTTGGGCGGGATTGCGCCGAACTTGCCTGCCTGAAAGTCGTCCATCGCCTGGATCAGTTCGGCCTTGGAGTTCATCACGAACGGGCCGTACTGGACGACGGGTTCGCGAATCGGCTTGCCGCCCAGGATCAGAACCTCGAGCGCGGGCCTGCGCGACTCCTGGGTGGGGTCAGCGGTGACACTGATCCGGTCGCCGGGGCCGAACACGGCCAGCTGACCTTGATGGATCGGATGGCCGACGGGTCCGACCGCGCCGCGGCCCGACAACACGTAGACCAACGCGTTGAAGTCCCGGTTCCACGGCAGACTCAGCCGCGCGCCAGGCTCAATCGTCGCGTGCGCCAACGTGATCGGCGTGTGAGTGGCACCCGGGCCCTGATGCCCGTCGACGTTACCGGCGATGATGCGGACCAGCGCGCCGCCGTCGTCCGACGACAGCAGCCTGACCTCGTTGCCCTCGATGGCCTGGTACTTCGGCGCGGCGAACTTGTCCTTGCGCGGCAGGTTCACCCACAGCTGGACGCCGTGGAACACGCCGCCGCTCTCGACCAGTTCGACGGGCGGGGTTTCGATGTGCAGGATGCCCGACCCGGCCGTCATCCACTGGGTGGCGCCGTCGGTGATCAGGCCACCGCCGCCATGCGAGTCCTGATGCGCAAAGCGGCCGTCGATCATGTACGTGACCGTCTCGAAGCCGCGGTGCGGGTGCCAGTCGGTGCCCCTGGGCTCGCCCGGCTGGTACTCGATCTCACCCATCTGGTCCATGTGCACGAAGGGGTCGAGGTCGGCCGCGCTCACTCCCGCGAACGCCCGAACGACGGGGAAGCCTTCGCCCTCGTAGCCGTGGGGGCCGGTGGTGATGGAGCGCACCGGACGCTCGGTATCGCTCGGAGCAGGCGCCGAGATGCGCGGAAGGGTGAGGGTGTCAGCTGTGATAGCAGGCATGACACAGTTAACCGGACCGCGGTCCGATTAATTCCCCAGCGCGGTCAGCGCCGCGGCCCTGGCGTCTGCTGCGCTTGCGGCGCCGAGCACCGCGTCGGCCGCATTCCGGCATTGCTGCAGGGTGACCTGGGCAAGCTTCGCGCCGACACCCTGGATCGCCGCGGCGGCAGCGGACAGCGAGGTCACGCCGAGGCCGGTCAGCACGCACGCCAACAGCGGGTCCGCCGCCGCCTCGCCGCACACGCCTACGGGCTTGCCCGCCTCGGCGCCTGCCCGCACCGCCATGGCCACCAGTGCCAGCACGGCCGGCTGCCACGGATCGGTCAGCGTGGCGAGGTCGGCCGACATCCGGTCGGCGGCCATCGTGTACTGGGCCAGGTCGTTGGTGCCGATCGACAGGAAGTCGACGTGGTCGAGGATCCGGTCGGCCAACAGTGCGGCGGCAGGCACCTCGATCATCACCCCGGCCGTCAGCCCGTGCGAACGTGCCTTGGCGGCAAAGCTTTCCGCTTCCTGCGCGGTCGCGATCATCGGGGCCATCACCCAGGGCTGGTTGCCGGTGCGCTGTGCCGCCGTCGCGATGGCCTGCAATTGGCGGTCGAGCAGTCCTGGGTTGCGTTCGGCGATTCGAATGCCGCGCACCCCGAGTGCGGGGTTGGCCTCGTCGGGATGGCCGACGAATTTCAACGGCTTGTCCGATCCGGCGTCCAGCGTGCGGATCACCACCTTGCGACCCGAAAACGCCTGTAGCACTTCGGCATAGATGTCGGCCTGCTCGTCGACGGTGGGCTCGGTGTCCCGGTTGAGAAAGCACAGTTCGGTGCGGAACAGCCCGACGCCCTCGGCAGGAGTCTGCGTCGCGGCGCGGGCCGCGGCACCGTCTTGCACATTGGCCAGCACCGTGACGGCATGCCCATCGGCGGTGGCGCCGGGACCGGACCAGTGCGCCGCACGTTCGGCCTCGCGCTGCGCCGCGGCGACGGCCTCGCTCGCGGCGGCGTGATCCGGCGACACCGTCACCGTGCCACGGGTGCCGTCGACCAGGACCATGGTTCCGGCCGTGACGTCGTCGAGGCCGTCGACGGCGACGACACACGGGATGCCAAGCTGCCGGGCGATGATCGCGGTGTGGCTGGTCGGGCCGCCCAGCGTCGTGGCAAGGGCGACAACCAGATTCGGATCGAGACCCGCGGTGTCGGCGGGCGCGAGGTCCTCCGCGCACAAGATCGAAGGAAGGTCGGGCAGCGGCACGCCGGGCTCGGGCAGGCCGGACAGTTCGGCGATGACCCGGTCGCGGATGTCGCGCAGATCGGTGACGCGCTCGGCCATCAGCCCGCCGAGTTGGGTGAACATATCGACGAACTGCTCGACCGCTGCGACGACCGCCGAGACGGCAGGCGTGCCCTCCTTGATCCGCTTCTCCGCGGCGCCCAACCATGCGCGGTCCTGTGCCAGGGCTGCGGTGGCGGCGAGCACCTCCGACGCGGCACCGGTCGCGTGGCCGGCGCGGTCGCGCAATCGGTTGGCCACCGCGGTGGCTGCCGCCGCGAACCGTGCGGCTTCAGCGGGGCGGTCGGCTACCGCTATCTGCGCCTGGCTCCCGACGTCGACCGCGGGCAACCGGCCAGGCCGGATCACCGGGGCGTACTGAACACCAGGAACCACCGGAACGCCATGCAGAACGGTGCCCACTGCCAGGAGTGAGGTAGGCGGGGAAGAAGCGGTCATGTGAACCAGATTACAAGAATATCTTGACAAGTCAACACGAACAGTAGTAAAACCAACTATATCCACATCAATACGGACTCAAAACCACACATCCGGCAATCACCGATACGGAGCCCCATGTACGCCGAAGAGCGTCAGCAAGCGATCGCCTCCCTGGTGATCTCGCGCGGCCGCGCCTCGGTGACCGAGCTGGCGCAGGCCTACGACGTCACCACCGAAACGGTGCGCCGCGATCTCGCCGTGCTGGACAAGGCGGGCGTGCTGCGGCGCGTGCACGGCGGCGCCGTGCCCGTGCGTGCACTGCACCTGGTCGAACCAGGCGTCGGTGAGCGCGAGACCACCCGCGCCGAACACAAGGACGCCATCGCCGCGGCCGCCACCGACTTCTTCCCGCTCGGCGGGGCCAGCGTGCTGCTGGATGCGGGGACCACGACCGCGCGCATCGCGGCGCTCGTGCCCGCCGACCGCGATCTGGTCGTCGTGACCAACTCCGTGCCCATCGCCGCCCGGCTCGCGGCCATGCCCTCGGTATCCCTGCAGCTGCTCGGCGGGCGCGTCCGCGGTCTGACGCAGGCGGCGGTCGGCGAGCAGACCCTGCGCGTCCTCGACACCCTGCGCGTCGACGTCGCGTTCATCGGCACCAATGCGCTCAGCGTGCGCCACGGGCTCTCCACGCCCGACAGCGACGAGGCCGCGGTCAAGCGCGCCATGGTCCGGGCAGCCAATTATGTAGTGGTAGCCGCTGATTCGTCGAAGGTCGGCCGCGAGGACTTCGTCAGCTTCGCCTCGATCTCCAGCGTCGACACTCTGATCACCGACTCTGAGATCAGCGCGACCGATCGCGACGAACTGACCAACAGCGGCGTGGAGGTGGTGGTCGCGTGATCGTCACCGTCACTCCCAACCCGAGCATCGACCGCACGGTCACCCTGACGGGCCCCCTCACTCGCGGTGCGGTACACCGAGTTTCGTCGGTGACCTCCGAGCCAGGCGGTAAGGGGGTCAACGTCGCACGGGCCCTGACGCTGGCCGGGCTCGACGCCGTCGCGGTGCTGCCCGCTCCCGCCAACGACCCACTGATCAGTGCGCTCACCGCCAGTGCGTTGCCGTTCAACTGTGTACCGACCGAGGGCGCGGTGCGCACCAATCTCGCCATCACCGAACATGACGGCACCACAACGAAACTCAACGAGCCGGGCGCCCCTCTCGACGCCGCTGCCCTCGATGCGTTGACCACTGCGGTGCTCGCCGCCGCGGAGTCCGCGTCATGGGTGGTGCTGTCGGGTTCGCTGCCACCCGGAGTCCCCGACCACTGGTATGCCGACATGACCGCGCTGCTCGCGCCGTACCCGTGCCGGGTCGCCGTCGACACCTCGGATGCTCCGCTCACCTCGCTCGTCGAGGCGCTGCACCGCGGCGCCCCCGACCTGGTCAAGCCGAATGCCGAGGAGCTCGCCGGGGTCCTCGGCTACTCGCCACGCGCGCTGGAAGCCGCAGTGGCCCAAGGTGATCCAGAGCCCGTCGTCAACGCGGCGCAACAGCTCGTCGACCGCGGGGTGGGTGCCGTGCTCGCCACTCTCGGGGCCGCAGGAGCAGTGCTGGTCGACGAGACGGGTAGCTGGATGGCTGCGCCACCCCCCGTCGTCGCGCGCAGCACCGTGGGTGCCGGTGACGCCTCACTCGCCGGCTACCTCCGCGCAGATGTGGGCGGCGCCGTCCCGCCCGAACGGCTGCAGATGGCAGTCGCATACGGCGGCGCTGCCGCTGCCCTGCCAGGATCCGCGCTCCCAAGGCCCGCGCAGATCGACCTCACCTCCGTCCGAGTGACACCGATTGCTCCCAACACGAAAGTATCGCCATGACAACCACATTGCCGATCATCAACACCGATCTGGTCCTGCTCGATATCGACGCGGGCGGAGACAAGCAGGCGGTCATCGGCCGACTGGTCAGCCGGCTCGCCGACGCGGGCCGGACGCACGACACCGACGGGCTGATCGCCGCGGCGATGGCGCGTGAGGAGCAGTCGGCAACCGGGCTGCCCGGCGGTATCGCGATCCCGCACTGCCGATCGCCGTACGTCGAGACCGCCTCGATCGGCTTCGCGCGGCTCAGGCCGGCCGTCGACTTCGGCGCGCCCGACGGACCTGCCGACCTGGCGTTCCTGATCGCCGCGCCGGAGGCAGGCGGGGCCGAGCACATGAAGCTGCTGTCCAGCCTGGCCCGCGCCCTGGTGCGCAAGGACTTCGTCGAGTCGCTGCGCAACGCGACGACACCCGGCGAGATCGTGGAACTGGTCGACGGCGTGGTCAACGCGACACCCGAAAAGCCCAAGCCCGCAGCCGAACCCGATAAGGCCGCGGCGAAGACGTTGGTCGCCGTGACCGCATGCCCGACCGGCATCGCGCACACCTACATGGCCGCCGACTCCCTGGTCGCCGCCGCGAAGAAGGCTGGCGCGACGCTGCATGTGGAGACGCAGGGGTCGTCTGGCAGCACACCGCTGTCGCCGTCGACCATCGCCGAGGCCGACGCGGTCATCTTCGCCACCGATGTCGGCGTCAAGGACAGGCAGCGATTCGCGGGCAAGCCGGTCGTCGCGTCCGGCGTCAAACGCGCCATCAACGAGCCCGACAAGATGGTGGCCGAAGCCCTTGCCGCTGCGGACAATCCGAATGCGGCGCGCGTGCAAGGCGACGCCGGCTCTCCCGCCGCCGCTGCCGCCCCTGCGGGCGGTGTCGGCTGGGGCACCCGGTTGCGCCAGATCCTGCTGACCGGCGTGAGCTACATGATCCCGTTCGTCGCTGCTGGCGGCCTGCTGATCGCGCTCGGTTTCCTGTTCGCCGGCTACGACATCGCCAACAAACCCGACGGTGCCACACAGTCGCTCGGCAACATCATCGCGACAAGCAACTCGCTGACCAACCTGCCGTCGGGCGGCTTCACGCAGTATCTCGGCGCCGTGCTGTTCTCCCTTGGCGGACTTGCATTTTCATTCCTGGTGCCGGCACTGGCTGGCTACATCTCGTTCGCGATCGCGGACCGTCCCGGCATTGCGCCGGGGTTCACCGCGGGCGCAGTCGCGGTGATGGTCGGGGGCGGCTTCATCGGCGGCATCGTCGGCGGCCTGATCGCCGGGTTCGCAGCGCTGTGGATCAGTCGCATCGCCGTGCCGCAATGGGCCAGAGGGCTGATGCCCGTGGTCGTGATTCCGCTGTTCGCGTCGCTGGTCGTCGGCCTGTTGATGTTCATGTTGCTCGGCCGTCCCCTGGCCGCCATCACTTCGGGTCTGACCCACTGGCTGGGCAGCATGACCGGCACGTCGGTGATCATTCTCGGCATCGTGCTCGGCCTGATGATGTGCTTCGACCTGGGTGGCCCCGTGAACAAGGCGGCCTACGCGTTTGCGACCGCGGGTCTCAACGTCGCCGATCCCTCGTCGTTGCGAATCATGGCCGCGGTGATGGCGGCCGGCATGGTCCCGCCGCTGGCGATGGCGCTGGCCTCAACGATCCGCCCCGGCCTGTTCACCGAGCCTGAGCGGGAAAATGGAAGGGCCGCTTGGCTTCTCGGAGCGTCGTTCATCTCCGAGGGCGCCATCCCGTTCGCGGCGGCCGACCCGCTGCGCGTCATCCCGTCGATGATGTTCGGTGGAGCCATCACGGGCGCGCTGATCATGGCGTTCGACGTCACGCTGAAGGCTCCGCACGGCGGCATCTTCGTGTTCTTCGCCATCGGCCATCTGCTGTGGTTCCTCGTCGCCCTGGCAGTCGGGACCGTGGCGGGTGCGCTGGCCGTCATCGCCGCCAAGGAATTCCTCAAGCCCGCCGCCAAGTCCGAGGCCGCCCCGGCCCTGGCCACCGCTTAACCCACACCACTACCAAGCAAGGAGAAGTCAATGCCCACCAAAACCGTGATCGTCGGCTCGGCCATCGGCCTGCACGCCCGCCCCGCCGCCATCATCGCCGAAGCCGTCGTCAACGCAGGCGTCCCTGTCACGCTGTCGATGGACGGCGGTGAACCGGTCGACGCGGGCTCGGCGCTGATGATCATGACGCTGGGCGCGGGCAACGGCGCAGAGGTGACCGTCGCCTCCGACGACGAGGCGGCGCTCAAGACCGTCGCCGACCTCGTCCAGCAAGACCTCGATGCCTAAGCCTTCCAAGAGTTAGCGAACAACACCCCGCTGGCGGCCGCTTAAGATTGCTTCGATGCATGGAGCCGACGGCCTTGACGTGACACTTTGTCCCGCCGCCGCTCCGCCACATTGTTTGCTGTGTATTCGTCAGCACACTGCTGCCGGGCGAAGGGCCGAAAGGGGTGACCGCGCGTGCGCCGCATCGGTGCGTTAGTGGCAGTGCTGATGCTGGCGGTGTTGAGCGCTCCCCCTGCCGTAGCGATCGAGCCCCCCACCATCGACCCGGCCGTCGTGCCACCGGACGAAACAGGTCCGGATCAGCCGACCGAACAGCGCCGCGTGTGTTCGGCGCCGACGGTGTTCCCCAATTCGAACTTCGCGGACAAGCCGTGGCCGAACGACTACCTGCGGCTGGCCGATGCGCAGAAGTTCGCAACCGGCGCCGGCGTAACTGTCGCGGTGATCGACACCGGCGTGAACGGCTCACCCCGGGTACCTGCCGAACCCGGCGGGGACTTCGTCGACAAGGCCGGCAACGGCATGAGCGACTGCGATTCCCACGGCACGCTGACCGCGTCGATCATCGCGGGCAGGCCCGCCCCCACCGACGGCTTCATCGGTGTCGCCCCCGACGCTCGCATTCTGTCGCTGCGGCAGACCTCGGAGGCCTTCCAGCCGGTCGGTTCCCACACCGACCCCAACGACCCGAACACCACACAGACCGCGGGCTCGCTCCGCAGCCTCGCCCGCGCCGTCGTGCATGCCGCCAACATCGGCGCGCAGGTGATCAACATCAGCGAGGCCGCCTGCTACAAGGTGACCAGGCCGATCAACGAGTCGGGCCTGGGTGCCGCCATCAACTACGCGGTCAACGTCAAGGGTGCGGTCATCATCGTCGCCGCGGGAAACACCGGACAGGATTGCGACAGACCACGAAGCGCACCATCTTGCCGCCGATGTCACGGCGCCACCACCGGCCCTCCAGAGTCCGGTCCGCCCGGCTGAGGGTGTCGACCATTGCGGCGACCTCGGGGTGGGGTTCACCGAACAGGTCGAGCACGCCTTGTGCGGTCAGGTCACGCCCGACCTGTTCCCACACGATGTTGCGCAGATCTTCCTGAGGGATGTTGGGCCGGATGCCCAGCGCGACGGGGAAGTCCATCAGATGGAGTTTGTCCGCGATGACGAGCATGCCGTCGATGGTGACCTCAACACCCACCACGTCGTCGAAATGTGTTGGCGGACTGGTCATATTTGCCCTGTCTGCGTCGACGCGCGCAAGACAACGGTCATCGCGCCACTGATGTGATGGGAATCTTTCGCTGATTCGGCGAGCTTGTCGCACAGGTCATCTGAGGATGCGGCGGCCGATTCGGCCGCGCTAGCGCGCACGTCGTCGCCGGACATGCATCTCCTCGTCCTTAGCTTCATCCGCAGTGGTGTCCCGGCCGGCGGCCCGGGGTGGATTGTCCGAATCCAACCTAGCTGCGGCGGGCATCCGACGGGGCGGGGGGCCGGACCGACCCAACCACGCAAACCTTCGCTGACGGACAGCTTACCAGCGGAAACACCTTGCAAATGCACTAATTTCCCGGCCGGCCGCGGCTGCCGACTCCGCCGACTGAGCAAACTATCAGCGCCTCAGGTCTTGGTTTTATGCCGTTGCCAGCAAATACAATGCGCTCTGGTGAGCGGACGCTCAATTGGAGCGACGGCCGCCCCTGATGCGTCCGTTTGTGTGCTCGCCGCCGCAATTGGTGTTTGCTGGACAGCCGCGGCGCACCCTGGTCGTCGGATTCCGTAGCGCAGCCCGGCTGTGGTTGATACTTGAGGGTGGCCGACATACGCGTCGTCTGGAAGCGAAGGAGATTGTGCAGTGACCGACCGCGACGACGCATTGCGGAGAGAACTCGGCTGGACGGGGCCGGAGGAAACCGACTACGAGCCGCCCAAACCGAAGCCGGATCCAACGCCCGCCCCCCAGCCACCGGTGCCCTCGCGACCGCCGGTCGACTATGTGCCGCCGGAACGTCCCGCGAGCCCGCCCGCGCCGCAGTCGCCGAGTCCTGAACCCGGCCCGCGCGGCGGCCAATCCGAACCCCCTCCGCCGCCGTTCCTGGATCCAGAGCGCCAAGGCGGCCACCGGCAACCGCCGCGATACGGGCCACCGCCGGGAGGGCCGCGCGACACCGGACCCTTGCCGACCCCCAACCGTCCCGACGAGGGCCCGCGGACTCCGCAACCCGACTGGCAGCCGCCACCGCGCCCGCAGCGTCCTGCTCCGCCACCCCCGCAGCCGGGACCGCCCACCCAACCGTGGAAGGCGCCGCTGTACCCACCCGAAGGGGCGTCGGCACCACCACCGCCGCCCGCGTCGTACGCCGACCGCATCAGAGCCGACGACCTGGTGCCCTCCCGCAAGGTCCCGCCGTCGCGCGGCTGGCGGCTAGCGGTGTACAAAGCGACCTTCGGAATGGTCAACCTCGGCCAGTCGCCTGACGAAATCCGGCAGGCCGAGCTGGAGGCCAGGATCAAGTCGGTGCTGCGCGGGCACTACAAGATCGGCGTGATGGGTAAAGGCGGCGTCGGCAAGACCACGGTCTCGGCCAGCGTCGGATCGATATTCGCCGAACTGCGCCAGGACGACCGCGTGGTGGCCATCGACGCCGACACCGCCTTCGGCAAGCTCGGCAGCCGGGTGGACCCCAAGGTGCAGGGATCCTATTGGGAGTTGGCTTCCGACCAACATCTCGAGACGTTCGCCGACGTGCGCAGCCGGGTCGGCAACAACGCGGCGGGCTTGTTCGTCCTCGCGGGCGAGGCGACTCCGGCGCGCCGCCGCGTGCTCGACCCCGCGATCTACCGCGAAGCGACGTCACGACTGGACCGCTACTTCACGATTTCGATCGTCGACTGCAGCTCGACCATGGACACCCCTGTCACACAGGAGGTGCTGCGCGACCTCGACGCGCTGATCGTGGTTTCATCGCCATGGGTCGACGGCGCGGCGGCGGCGGGGCAGACGATGGACTGGTTGGCCGCCCGCGGGCTCACCAACCTGCTGCAGCGCACGGTGATCGTGCTGAACGATTCGGATGGCCACGCGGACAAGCGAACTCGGTCGATCCTGGCCCAACAGTTTGCGAGCCAGGGGCAGAAGGTCGTCGAGGTGCCGTTCGACGGGCATCTGCGGCCTGGCGGGGTCATCGACCACAGCAGCCAGATGTCGCCGGCCGCCCGCCGCAAGTTCATCGAGATCGCCGCCGCGCTCGCCGAATACTTTCCCACCCGCGATGACCGCAGCAGGGAACGCCACTAGTCGAGCTGCTTGAGCAGCGCCTCGATCGCATCGATCGACGCAGCGGCCACTGGCTCCTCCGCCTCCGCGCGCAGCACGTCATCCTCGGAAACGCCTGCGGCTTGGGCGGTTTCGGCGATGGTCAGGTTGGCGCGGCGGCGGGTGGCGTACACCCGCTGGCCCAATGTCGCGCGCGGCGCTGTTGCGGCAAGCATCGTCAGCTCGTCGATCTGACGGCGGACGGTGCCAAGCGCCTTGATGAGCGCGGGCGTCACTCGGCTGATGCGGGTGGCGCTGGCGGCAACGCCCTCGAGCTGGCGAAGGTCGGCGAGAATGGCCGCGACCCGAGGGGTGAACTCGGCGTCGTCGACCTGGGGCAGCGCCTCGACCGCCGGGCCGAGGGTATGCACCGCGGTGATGATGGCCTGCGATATCAGGCTTCCCTCTTGCCCGACGCCTGCGGGTTCGGTCGGCCGCTCCCGCGCCGGAGGCTCGCCTTGACGGAGCCGGGCGATCGTGCCCGGCGGCCACTGCAGCACTTCCTCGAGCTTTGCTCGGGTGCGTTCGCGTGGCCAGCTGCGGCCCTTTTCGAACGCGATCAGGGCTCCGGCGTTGATGATTCCGTCGGCCGCGAGACTGCGTTGGCTGATGTCGAGTTCTCGCCTGCGCGCCGCGGCGGCCGCGCCGGCGCGGACCAATCCCGGGTCGACGACGTCCGACGCCTCAGCGGTCGACTCGGCGTCTGTCATTACGGCGATTCCTCGCTGAGTGGGTGCTGCGCAGGGTGTCGCAATAGTAGCCGCCCAACCGTCGAGTGCTACGACTTGACCCTCGATTCTGCGTGAATGAGATGCAGCGCAGCTACAGCTATCAGACCAGTAAACTGTATCAATGCTACGGAATTACACTTCTGACGTATGGCCTGGTTTCCGCAGCTTGGTCGGCTGTTTTGGTGTCGAAGCCTTCCGTTCTCGTTGTCCGCCGGGCGCGCTAGGTCTTCGCTAAACTGTTGCATTGCTACGGTTGCTGCGCTACGTTTGGCGGCATTGCGGCGTAGTGCCGCAGAGCGTGCAGAGGAGCAACAGCGATGAGCGCATCCGAATGGGAAGAGACGCCGATCGGCGCATGCACCCAAGACCCTGAACGGTGGACCACCAGAGCAGACGAAGTGGCCAAAGCCATCTGCCGGGAATGCCCGCGCCGGTGGCTGTGCGCCCGCGAGGCGTGCGAACTCCCGCGTGCCGAGGGGCTGTGGGCAGGCATCGTCATCCCCGAGGCCGGCCGCGGCAGAACGTTTGCCCTGCGACAACTGCGCTCGCTGGCCGAGCGCAATGGCTACCCGGTACGCGATCGCCGACTGTTCGCTGAATCCGCCTGACCCGCTCGCCGTTCGCCGATGTCGAGGGGTCTGCGGCGAACCAGTGGAATATGTTGTCCCGCCGGGCAGTTAGATCATGCGACGGTGTCGGTTATGCCCCGGGCCCCATCCAGAATCGTCGCCGAGAGCGACCCCTCGCCGAGAGGCGCCATGGCGGCACCGTCCCAAACTTCCCGCCTACCAGGTGTCCACGAACCTGCTCTCACCGCGCGGTTGGGGATGCGCGGCGGCCGCCGCGAGGGTCGCTGCGATCAGACCGCGGGTATCCGCGGGGTCGATGACGTCGTCGATCTCGAACAGGGCAGCGGCGTTGAGCGCCTTGGCATTTGCCTCGGCGGCGGCCGTTGCCTGCCTGACTCGTTCTTCCCGGTCGCCCTCGTCGGCGATCTGCTCGAGTTCCTTGCGCAGCCCAAGTCGGACGGCTCCCTCGAGGCCCATCGGGCCGAGGTGGGCGCCCGGCCAGGCAACGGTGAGCAGCGGTTCGTGCAGACTGCCGCCGGTCATCGCCTGCGCGCCGAGCCCGTAGCCGCGGCGCAGCACGACCGCGACGAGAGGCACACGCATCGCGGCGCCCGCTACGAGCATGCGGGACGCGCGTCGCACCAACGCCTCGGACTCAGCCGCCGGGCCGACCATGTAGCCCGGGCAGTCGATCAGTGACACGACCGGTAGTCCGAACGCGTCGCAGAGTTGAAGGAAACGCGCGGCCTTGTCGGCGGCGGCAGCGGTGATCGCGCCTGCCATCACCATCGTGTTGTTGGCGATGACGCCGACGGCGCGGCCCTCCATGCGCGCCAGTGCGGTGACCATTTCACGGGCGAACCCCTTGCGGAGGAAGGTCACCGATCCGTCGTCGGCCAACGTCTCGATGATCGGCTCGACCTTGTACGCCCGCCGCTGTGTTTCGGGAATCATTGTGCGCAAACGTGTTTGGTCGCTTTCCCGGCCTGGTGTCGTCGCACCCTGAAAATAGCCCAGCAACTGCTTGGTCACCGCCACGGCATGTGCCTCGTCCGGTACGACGACGTCGAGCACGCCGTTGGGCTGTTGCATGGAGACCGGGCCCACCGCGTCGGGGTGGACGTCACCGAGGCCGCCGCCTGCGATCATCGCGGGCCCGCCCATCCCGATCGACGCATCCTCGGTGGCGACGATCAGGTCGGAGCATCCCGCGATCACCGCGTTGCCCGCGAAGCAGCGGCCCTTGACGATCGCGATCCGCGGCACCAGTCCCGACAGCGCCGCCCACAGCTTGAACGCACGCGCATCGAGCGCCGAGACGACCGGGTAGTCGGTGTCGCCGGGACGTCCGCCGCCACCTTCGGCGAAGAACACCGTCGGCAACCGCATCCGCTCGATGAGCTCGAAAAGCCGGTCCTTCTTGCGATGACCGAGCGCGCCCTGGGTGCCCGCGAGCACCGTGTAGTCATACGACAGCACCGCGCATGCGTTGCCGTTGACGCGCGCCGTGCCTGCGACGAGCCCGTCGGCGGGGGTGCGCGCGATCAGGTCGTCGACGTCGCGGCGGAATCGCTGAGCGGCGATCGCGAAGCGTCCGTACTCGACGAACGACCCCGCATCGACGAGGTCCTCGATGTTCTCGCGCGCGGTGCGACCGTTGGCTGCGTGCCTGCGTTCTACGGCCTCTGGACGGGCCGCATCCTCGGTGAGCGCGCGGCGGCGCAGTAGTTCGGCGTGATCGTCGCTGCTCATCGTGTCAGATGCTAACAACGTGTGATTGTTAGCACGCTATTAGTTAGTGCCCTATCTAATTGGGTAGTGTGGGGTCATGACGCTCGTCGAGGACGACATCGATCCACTGGCGCTGGAACGGCAGGTGTGTTTCGCGCTGGCCGTCACCAACCGCGCGGTGTTGGCGGTGTATCGGCCGCTGCTCGAACCGCTGGGACTGACCCACCCGCAGTACCTGGTGATGCTCGCCCTCTGGGACCACCACAAGTCGGCCGCCGATCGACCGCTGACGGTCAAGGAGATCGCCGCCGCATTGCAGTTGGATTCGGCGACGTTGTCTCCGATGCTCAAGCGGCTGGAGTCGCTCGGCCTCATCAACCGCTCCCGCAGCACCGCCGACGAGCGTGCCACCGACGTGGAGCTGACCCGGGCAGGCATTCAGCTACGGCGGCGAGCCCTCAAGATTCCGCCCGCGGTGGTGGACCGGCTCGGCGTGGGTCTCGACGAACTCGAACGGCTCCACAGCGTCCTCACTCGCGTCAACGCCGCGGCCCTGGCCGCCGGCGCGCTCAACGACAGAAAGGATGTCCGATGAACCGGCCATCTCCGCTGCAGTACATCGGCTATGCGTACGGCCGCAGCCTTCCCGCCGAATTCCGCGATTGGGTGCGCAACGACCTCGCAGGCCCAGGAGCAGTGCGCCGCCACATGGTTCGCGCCGCGATACCGCCGTTCCTTGTGCTGGCGCCGTTCTGGTTGCTGCCTGCGTCGCTGTACGTGCATACGGAGATGACGGCGCCCATCTACATCTGGGCCTTGCTGATGTCGTTGGCGCTGAACAAAGTGTGGCGCCGGCACCGGTTGGCGCAACACGGTCTGGACCCCAATCTGGTAGACGAGATCAACCGGGAGAAGAACGCCCGTGTCCACGAGGAGTACATCCGGCGCTACGGGCCACGCCCGGAAGCGGCCCGCTGGCAATCCAACAGCAGTCCTTTCTAGCCGCCGGAAGTTATCCACAGGCCGCGACGGCACGGGCACCGATTTGTCGGCGATCCGGCTTAGCGTGCGGACATGACCAACTGGATCAACACCGTCAGCCGTGGCCACGTCGAACGTGGGGTGCGTGGCCGCTTCACCCAGGCCAACCACGGCAAGCCACACATGTTGAAGAAGATGGCCAGGGGTGACTGGATCGTCTTCTATTCGCCGAAGACCGACTATCCCGAAGGTGATCCGCTGCAGGCCTTCACCGCTATCGGCCAGGTCGTCGACGACGAACCGTACCAAGCGGAGCTGTCGCCGGACTTTCAGCCGTGGCGTCGCAACGTCGATTTTCTGGAGTGTGCGGAAACACCGATCCGCCCGCTGATCGAGCAACTGGAGTTCATCGAGGACCCCGCGCGCTGGGGCATCAAGTTCCGGTACGGGGTGTTCAAGATCAGCGATCACGACCTCGAGGTGATCCGCTCAGCGATGACGGGTTAGCCCGTCACACGGTCGATATCGGTGTCAACGTCGGGGCGATGCGCGTCAGCGTGCCGTCGTATGTCAGCTGATAAATGCTGCCGTCCGGTCCCTGCACCAACTTGTTGGTGCTGCCGGGCGCCGCCGCGCCGAACACCTTCTCGCCGATCAGCTCCGAGTAGTCGGAATTGAACGTCAGCTCCTTGACCCACTTCTGATTGAAATCCGCGATCAAGACTGTGTTTCGGTTCCCATCGGCGTAGGCCAAGACACCGGTGATCGAGTTTCCGCCGCTGGCGTGCCGGTACGCATAGATCGGATTGTCATACGAGGACGGTGTGGAGCAGTCGGCTGTGCCGATTCCGTTGCAGGGACCTTCGGCATAGGGCCAGCCGTAGTCGCCGCCTGCCGTGACGAGGTTGACTTCCTCCCACTCGGCCTGGCCGACATCGGCCACCAACAGCTGGCCGTCCGGCGCGAAGGCCAACCGGAACGGGTTGCGGAAACCGGTCGCGTAGATCAGCGGGCCGGCGCCGGACGCGTTAGGGAACGGGTTATCGCTGGGTGCGCTGCCGTCTGGATTGAGGCGCAGCACCTTGCCGTAGATGTTGGACAGGTCTTGGGAGTTGCTGCCGTCGATCACGCTGCAACAGACGTTGTCACCGACCGACCAATAGAGCTTGCCGTCGGGGCCGAAGGCAAGCCCTCCGCCGTGGTGGTCGTTGCCCGCTGGCTGCGTGCCTTGGACGAGGACAACCTCTGAATTCGGATCGACCGTGAGCACCTCAGCCGTCGGGTCGGTGACCGTCAGACGCGACAAGCGTTGGTAGTTGTCTGACCTGACATAAGACACGTAGATGTAGCCGTTGTTTTCGAAGTCGGGATCTACCTCGAGGCCCGCCAACCCCTTTGCCCAGAAAGTGTCGGTCGGCAACGTGATGAGTGGGGTGCTCTGTAGCTGGCCGCCGTTCGACACCCTGATGGCACCGCCCTTTTCGGCAAACAAGAGTCGACCGTCCGGCAGGAACCGGAAGTCTGTCGGCGAGTTGAGCCCAGACACGACGGTGGATGAGGTGTATCCGTCGTCGACGATGATGGTTACCGACGCGGAGCGACCGCCGCCGCCGAACAGTCCGAACGTCGCGAACCGCATCAGACCACCTAGCAGGCCGGTGCTGCCGCCGTTCATCTCGGTCGCGGTGATCTTGAATTTGTCCTCGCCGTTGTATGCCGGGTCGGGCGTGTAGGTGAAGGTGCCGTCAGGCGCCACTGTCACGTCGCCATGAGCGGGCTTGCTCGCGGTCAGTTTCAGCGTGCTGTCCGGGTCGGTGGCAATGACGCGGCCCACGAGATTTCCGTCGACCACTCGGCTGTCGGCCACGTCATAGGTGATCGTGGGTCGCTGATCGGCGCCGGAGCTGGATCCCAACAGGCCCCGGCTCAGCTCGCGCCACGCCAGTTGAAGAAAGCCGAACAGCGACGGCGCAGGCGCGGCCGGTGCGACCGGGTCGGTCGTGGCCGGCGAGCCGAGTGCAAGGGAGGTCAGCATGCTGGTAACGATCTGCCCCTCGGTTTCCGGTGTCACCTGTGCCTCTGGCGGATCTGCCACCACCTGACTTTGGACCACGGACCGCGCGGTCATGGTTGGAGTCGACCCTGCACTTCCGCGGCCCGAATTCGGTTCGTCCGCCTGGGTTTTGGTGTCTGGACTCGGCGTGGCGTCGTCCACCGGGCGTGCCTGGGCCGCCGCGTTGGTGGCGCTAGCCGATGGTCGAACCCGTTTCTCCAGTGCGGGCTTGTCATCCTGCGACGATGGCCGTGATGTCGACGCCGGGTGCCGTGCGCCCTTCCTTACTGGCTTGGCCGTTGAATCCGCTTCGAACGCCCCGTCTTTCGGCGTCTCGGTGGCATGACCAGAAGTGGCTTCGGTGTCGTCGGGACCAGTTGTGCTGCCGCCGGCGGCCTGTGTGGACGTTGTGGATTTATCCGTCGTCGTGGCGCCACCCGCGGCGCCTCCGTTTGCGGTCGCCGACTTCGTCTCTGAGGAGTCGTTTGCCGCCGAGCCTGATGCGCCTTCGGAAGAATCCGCCATCGCCAGTCCGTGGCCGGTGAATACGGCGGTGCCAATCCCCAGGGCAATCGCCAATCCGCCGACGCGTCCCACGTACGCCGCTGAATTCTTCATATCGTCACTCCTGCAAGCTATCCAGCAAAGGTCTGACTTCTCGCTGCGGGCCGTTAAGATATTTGCTCCAGCCGCCCGCCGTTTCGCCAAGATACGTCCGACGACCGTGCAGACATAAGCTTTACAAGCTGGCTAGCAAAGCTGGTCGCCGGTTACTGCAGCCGTTCGCCCGACCGGTCTCCTTTGCCATCGGGGCGGCCACCGCTCAGTCATTTCTGTTTCAGCAACGGTTCGCTAGGTGCAGTGTCGTGCCTGCCATACCGGGGCGTGCCGACGCGCGGGCTACCGTGAGTCCGTGAGCAACACCGATACCGCCCCTGCCGAAGTAGCCTGTGTCGCTTCGCCGTTCGCCGGAGTGCTGCATCCGCGTGAGGTGCCGCTCGGCGGACCGCGGGCGATCAAGGTGCGGCGCACGCTGCCGCAGCGTGAACGCTCGCTGATCGGGGCCTGGTGTTTCGCCGACCACTACGGGCCGCACGACGTCCGGGGCGGCACCGGGATGGACGTGCCGCCGCATCCGCACACCGGATTGCAAACCGTCAGTTGGCTGTTCAGCGGCGAGGTGGAGCACCGCGACAGCGCGGGCGTGCACGCGATGGTCCGTCCCGGCGAGCTGAACCTGATGACCGCCGGCGCGGGGATCTGCCACTCCGAGGTCTCGACCTCCGCGACGGCGGTGCTGCACGGCGTGCAGCTGTGGGTGGCGCTGCCCGACTCCGATCGTGACGCCGGCCGGGACTTCGCCCACTATGTGCCGCAACCACGCTCCGTGGGCGGTGCCACGCGGCGGGTGTTTCTCGGCGAGCTCGAGGGCGACCGCTCCCCCGTGCACACCTTCACGCCGCTGCTCGGTGCGCAGCTCGACCTCGATCCGGGCGCGGACGTCACCCTCGAGGTGGATAGCGACTTCGAGCATGGCGTGCTGCTCGACCAGGGCCGCGTCGAGGTGGCCGGTACCGCGCTCGACGTGGCCGATCTGGCGTTCCAGGCCGCAGGCAGCAGCCAACTGACGATCGCCAACCGCGGCGACAGCCCTGCGCGGGTGGTGCTGCTGGGTGGCCCGCCGTTTGCCGAGCAGCTGGTGATGTGGTGGAACTTCGTCGGCCGCAGCCACGACGACATCGCCGGCTACCGCCGGCAGTGGGAAGACCACGCCGACCGCTTCGGCGCAGTCGAGGGCTACCGCGGCGCCGTGTCGCGACTACCCGCTCCACCGCTGCCGAACGCCACGTTGCGCCCACGCCCCAATCCCGGGGTATAGAGGATTCATGACCACCGACAAGACCGGCGCGCCGACGACCGTCACCCAGGAATCCGACCGCTTCAGCATTTCCGTTGACGGACAACAGGTCGGCTTCACCGAGTACGTCGATCGCGACGGGCAACGGGTCTTCCCGCACACCGAGGTGCTCGACGAATTCGGCGGCCGCGGCCTGGCGACCATTCTCGTCGGCGAGGCGCTGCAGGCCACCCGCGACGCCGGGCTGCGGATCGTCGCCGTCTGCCCGATGGTGGCCGGCTACGTCGAGAAGCACCACGAACTCGCCGACGCGGTCGATCCGATCAATTCGGACATCAAACGCTGGCTCGCGACCAGGTAGCGCGAAATTCGAGTACCGACCTACTCGCTCGGATGCGGTGAATCTGCGCCAAGCTCAACTCACGACAACATCGACGTGCTGACCGGTTGGGGGTAACGGGGGCGGATACCCCCACAACACAGCACGGTCACGGGCCCGTCGCCACCCACTGTGGCGGCGGGCCCGTCACGTCGTAAGGCCTGCCGGATATGGTCGGTCGCAATGACCGGCCCTTCAGCATTCTTCGTCGCCGACGGCGACACCTTCGTGCCGCAGCCCATCGCCCGCGGGCCGTGGGGAGACACGATCAGCGGCAACTACGTCGGCGGCATCCTCGGCCACGTCCTCGAGCGCGACGCGGGCGATCCCGATTTTCAGCCAACCCGGTTGACCGTCGACCTGTTCCGGCCCGCCGCGCTGGCTCCGGTGCGCGTCGACACCACGGTGACGCGTCAGGGCCGCCGGCTGAAGTTGGTCGACGCGGTGATGACGCAGGGCGAGACCGTCGTCGCCCGCGCCAGCGGACTGTTTCTGCGTCGCGGCGAACAACCAACCGACCAGATCTGGTCATCACCGGTGACCATGCCGCCGATTCCGCCCAGCCCCGACCCGATTCCACGGGGCTTGGCGATGCTGGTGTGGACCTACGGCCGCAACGAGCACACACCCGGTCCTGGCTTCGGCCTCGATGCGTGGCAGCACGCGGGGCCGAAGTACATCTGGGTGCGCGATATCCGGCCATTGGTCGCCGGCGAAGAACTCACGCCGTTCACTCGGGCGGCGATGGCAGGCGACATGGTCAGCTCGTTGACTCATTTCGGCGCAGCGGGTTTGCAGTTCATCAACGCCGACTACACCCTGACCCTGTCCCGGCTACCCGAAGGCCCCTACCTTGGGTTAGCGGCCCTGACGCATTACAGCCACGACGGCGTCGCCACCGGCACGGCCACCATCGTCGATCAGCACGGCCCGATCGGCAGCGGCGTCGCCAACGCGTTGTCCAACCCTGGCTTCAACCCACCGCACCCCTAGCGCGGCTTGCACACCACCACGGGAATCTCGCGGTCGGTCCAGGCCTGGTAATTGTCGAAATCCGCGTAGAGGTCGACGAGCTTCGGCCACAACCGCGCCCGCTCTTCGGCGCTTGCCGTCACGGCACGCACCGCGCGACGGTCGGCACCGATCTCCACGTACGTGTCGGGGTTGGCCACCAGATTGCGATACCACTGCGGGTCCTCTGGCCGACCGCCCTGCGACGCGACGATCACCACGTCGGCGCCGTCGAACATGTACAGCAGCGGCGTGACGAACACCTTGCCGGACTTGCGACCGCGATGCTCGAGCAACAGCGTCGGCACCGGCTTGCGGAATCCCGCTCCGATGCGCCACTTCCCGCCGATCTTCCCCCCGGTCTTCCGGTAGACCCAGACGTGGGCCTTACCCGCGTACTTGAAGATCTTCGGCAGCAGCGGCGAATCCAGCTGCCTGGGTCGGTCCTGCGGCATCAGAGGTACTCGGCCGTGCTGCCGCCGATAGGCATCGCGGGCATGCCGAGCTTGCGGTGATCCCAACTGCGCATCCGGCTAGGGACCACCCGCACGCAGATGCGGTTGTTCATCATCTGGTCGATGAACGGACGCATCTCGTCGGTATACGGACCGGTGTACCGCTCCCACACGCTAATACCAACGCGCAGAATGGTTTCCGCGTCATCGACGATCTCGGCTTTGCCGTCGATCGACACCCCGCGCAGCGTGTCGTAGCTTTGCCCGTCTTCGATCATCACCGTGATCGTCGGATCACGACGCAGGTTGACCGCCTTCTGCGACTTGGCTTTGGTTTCGAACCAGATCTCGCCGTCGACCACGGCGTACCACATCGCGACCAGGTGCGGCCTGCCGTCGGGCAGCACGGTCGCCATCGTCGCGGTCCGGCTGCGCTCTATGAACTGGGCGATCTCCTCGTCGGTCATGACGATGTTCGCCCGCTGGTTTGTGCCCACGGTTAATGCCTATCAGCGCCGACCGCAGCGACCGTCACCGGGATCCCGTTCAGTGCGCCGTTGCCCGACGGCTCGTCGATGAAGGTGGGCGGCGACAGGATGTTGGTGTTCACGCCGGGCGACTCGTTCGCGATCGCCATCCGGGTGCCCGGCTTGCCGTGGCCCCAGCCGTGCGGCATCGACACCACGCCGGGCATGATCGCGTCGGTCACCTCGACGGGCACTTCGATCTGTCCGCCCGGCGAGGTCACCGAGACGAGGTCGCCGCTCGCCAGGCCGCGCTTTGTCGCGTCGTCGTCGTGCATCAACAGCGTGCAGCGGTCCTTGCCCTTCATCAGGGGTCCGACGTTGTGCAGCCACGAGTTGTTCGAGCGCAGATGGCGCCTGCTGACGAGCACGAGTTCGGCAGGCGCACGGTCGAGTCGCGCGGCCAGCCGAGGCACGTCGTCGAGCAGATACTGCGGAGCGAGCCGGATCTTGCCGTCCGCGGTGCCCAGCACGTCGGGCACCTGCGGCACCATCGGGCCGAAGTTGACGCCGTTGGGCTGGGCCTTCAGCTTCTCCAGCGTGATGCCGTCGGGGTTCTCGCCGTAGCGGTCGCCGAACGGCCCTGTGCGCAGCGTGAAGTCGAGGATGCGTTCGGGGCCGCCGCGCTCGTAATGTGTGCGGATCTCGGCGCCGTCGAGTCCCTGGGTGACGGCCATGTAGTCGAAGAAGCCGTCGTCGATGGCCGTCACGTCGACGTCCTCGGCGGGCGTGCCGGTGCACAGCCCCGTGAGCCGGATCAGGATCTCCCACTCCTGGGGCCGGTCGGGATCCGGCGGCGCGAATACCGGCGGCGAGTAGTTCGCGATGCTGTTGATCGCGAAGTTGAGGATGAGGTCGTCGTGGTGGGGCTGCTCCAGCGGCGAGGGCGCGGGCAGGATGACGTCGGCGTGCCGGGTGGTTTCGTTGAGCCACATGTCGACGGAGATCATCGCCTCCAGCGTGGGCAGCGCCTCGTCGAGCTTGTGCCCCGCGGGCGTCGACAGCACCGGGTTGCCCGCCACCGTGATCAGGGCCTTGATCTGACCCTCCCCCGGCGTCGCGATCTCCTCTGCGAGACACGACACCGGCACCTGCCCGAGCACCTCCTTCGCGCCGCGGACCCGGGTGCGGTAGCGGCCGAATTCCGGTGCGCCGTCCTCGAGGCCGGGGATCGGCTGCACGGTCACCGACCACGCCGCGGCGCGCGGGAACATCGAGCCGCCCGGCGTGTCGAAGTGTCCGGTGAGGATGTTGACGACGTCGACCAGCCAACTGGCCAGGCTGCCGAATTCCTGATTGCACAACCCGATTCGACCGTAGACCACTGCGCGCTCGGTGCTGGCCAGCTCCCTGGCCAGGGTGCGGATCCGGTCTGCCGTGATGCCGGTGACTGCGGCGACGCGTTCGGGCGACCACTCGGCGGCCACCTCGCGCATGCGGTCGACGCCGTCGACGTGCGGTTCGACCGCCCCCAGCCTGACCAGATCCTCGTCGAACAGCGTGTGCACGACGGCAAGCAGCAGAGCGGCGTCGGTGCCCGGGGTGATCGGCAACCATTCGTCGGCGCGGGCCGCGGTGGCGGTGCGGACGGGATCAACGACAATCACCTTGCCGCGCTTGCGAATTCCGTCGATGATGCCCATCACGTCGGGCGCGGCCAGCAGCGACCCTTGCGACGCGGCGGGGTTGGCGCCCATCACAACCAACAGATCAGTGCGTTCGATGTCGGGCACCGGGAAGCTCCACCAGCCGCCGTACATCAGATGCGACGACAGATTCTTGGGCCACTGGTCGACGGTGCCCGGCGAGTAACTCAGCGGAATGCCCGACATGCCAAGCAGCACACCGGTGTAACGGCCCAGTGAGAAGGAGTGTGCAAGCGGGTTGCCGGTGTAACACGTGACCGCGCCGATGCCGTACTTCCCGATCACCGGGGCCAGCAGTTCAGTGCAGCGACGGAACGCGGCGGCCCAGCTGACCTCCTGCCACTGCCCGTCCACCTTGATCATCGGCCGCCGAATGCGGTCGGGGTCCTCGTGCACCGCCCCGAGGGTCGCGCCTTTGGGGCAGATGTGCCCGTGACTCCAGGTGTCGTCCTTGTTGCCGCGGATGCTTGCGACCCGCCCGTCGGCGACGTGAATCTCCAAGCCGCACATGGCTTCACACAACGGACACGTGTAGAAGTGCCTGCCGTCCTCGCCGATGCCTGCCAACGGTTTGGTCATAGCGGCCTCCATTCACATTTGCCGCGAACGTGGGTTACCCGCACGCCTTCGCGCCGGAAAGCGTGCGGGTAACCCACGTTCGGCACCATGTTGTCGTGACATACTGTAACGACAAATCGACGGGGCGGGAAGGCGAATCGTGGAAGCGGAGCGGCGTCATAGGCGGCAGGGCTCGCGGCGTGATCCGTCGATCGACACGGCAGTGCTGGCCGCGGCCCGGCGCCTACTCGTCGACCGCGGCTATGCCGCCACCACCATCGACCTGATCGCCACCACCGCCGGTGTCAGTAGGCCCGCCGTTTACCGTCGCTGGAGTTCCAAGGCGCAGCTGATACACGAGGCGCTGTTCCCCGACCTCGGGCCCGAGCCACCGGAGGACGACTTCGGCGCCGAGATCACCCGGTTGTGTCGCGGCGCGCTGCAGATGTACGGCGACGCCGCGGTGCGTGAGTCAATTCCCGGTCTGCTCAACGATTTACGCGCAGACCGCCACATGCGGCGACTGCTCAGCGACCGGCTGGAGGCCACGGCCCGCAGTCAGCTGGCCGACAAGCTTGGCGGCGCAGTCGCCGACGGCATCGCGCGGCCCGGCATCAGCGCCGACACACTGATGGACGCCATCGCCGGCGGTGCCTGGTACGCGGTATGCGTGCGCCGCATCAGGGACGTCGACACGGCGGCCAAGGAGCTCAGCGAGCTGCTGCTGCACGGCGTCCTGGCCGGACGCTAACCGCTCAACAGCATCGCGTACTGCGCCGCGATCTGCTGCTGGGCGTCCAACAAGTTGTCCGCCGTGGTTTCGATCGCATACTTGTCCGCTGCCCCAAGGCAATAGAAGGTCTTGTCCTTCAGCTGCAGACAGCGGCTGCCTGGCAGGTTGTTGACCGGCTTGGCCTGTTGCGAAGTCGGCTGCAGCTCGGCGTAGAAGCCCTCGACGATCTTCGGCGCGCTGGCAGCGTCCTTGGTTTGGTAGACATTCGTCTTCGCCATCGCCGCCAGATCCATTCCGGTGTCGGCGAACAGCTTCGCCGATCGGGCCGGGTCACTTTGGAATTGCAGGGCGCCGCGTTGTTCGTAGGTGGCGTTCTGGATCGGCGTGGCTTCCTTGCCGGGGACCGGAAGTGTCCGCGCCAGCAGGCCGGTCGGATCGAGCGAGATATCGGCGAACTCGGACGGATCGGTCGCGCGGAACTTGTCGATCGCCGGTCCCTGCATGTCGATGGTCTTGGCGACGAGACCGATCGCGGGGTCCATCCCGTCGACGGCCTGCGCCAGTTGCATGAACACGTACTGGCCGTGCGCAGTGAACGCGCGCACCGCGCTCCACTTCTTGCCGGTCGAACCCTCGGTCTGGGTGTAGCTCGCCGCCTTGGTATCGGGGTGGCCCGGGATCTGGGCGGGCTGCACCGCCTCGCCCGTCTTGGCGGCGATGTCGCCGAACTCCGTGGCGGCAGCGGTCGCCGCACTGCCATCGGCGAACCGCAGCACCGCATTCAGCAGGATCTTCTGTCCCTCCGCAGTGCGCGCCGAGGCGAAGCCGTTGATGAAGCCGTGCTGGCTCGCCGCCGCCGCGAACGACTCGGGACCGATCTGCGCCAACGCCCCGACGTTCGGTAACACGGTGGCGCCGAAGCCGAACCAGCCCGTGATGGCAGGGTCGACCTCCCATGGGCCGATGACATTGTTGGCCATCCGCTGCGACTCGACGAACAATCCGCGGTCCGGGTCGCCCGCCACGCCCAGCGGCTGGCTCGGCTGCGTCGGGTACGGCCCGACATCGAGCCTGCTGACGTCGACGGTGGGACCAGACGCCACGCCTGATGGCTTGACCGCCGAACCGCTGACCGTCGAGGAGCACGCCGCCGACAGCAGCGCGACCAATACAAATGCGATATACGCGAGCCGCATTCGCAAAAAGCTACCGTGCGCTACTTCGAATACAACGTCCGGCCGCACGGTGTCGAAAGCCATTCACGGGGATTCGAATAATCGAGTTGTGGGCGAAGGGGGACTTGAACCCCCACGTCCCGAAGGACACTGGCACCTGAAGCCAGCGCGTCTGCCATTCCGCCACTCGCCCCAACAACCGGGGGAGCCTATCACGCAAGCCACCCCGCTCCCCAACCGTACCGACCCGGTCGCCAGGCCTGCCAATTCGGTGTGAACACGTCAAGATCGGACTGGTTGACCTGCCCCGATCCGATTCTCAGAATTCTGTTGGTCCCGCACCGCTGCGCTGGGCCGATACCATGCAAGTAAGGCAAGCGGCCAGGCGACACGCTGGTGCGCGGGGGTATGAGCAGGAAGACGGACAACGACGAGTGAGGCGGGCGGTGATATGGGCCTAGTCGACCGCATCGAACGCAAACTCGAGTCGACCGTCGGCGACGCCTTCGCGCGTGTTTTCGGCGGATCGATTGTGCCCCAAGAAGTCGAGGCGATGCTCCGCCGGGAAGCCGATTCCGGCGCCCATGACATAGCCGGCGGCCATATTTTGGCACCAAACGACTACGTCATTACCCTCAGTGTGCCTGACTATCAGAAGGTGAGCGCCGACCCGGACCTCACATCAGCGACTTTCGCCAAGCACTTGGAGGGATACATCCATGAGCAGGGGTGGCAAACGTATGGTGATGTGGTCGTCAGATTCGAGGCGTCACCGAACCTGCACACCGGACAGTTTCGCGCGCGTGGAGCGGTCAACCCCGATACGACCACAGGCGACCCAGCCCCACCACCAGACCGTGCGTCCAACGCAGAACAGGGAGTACCAGCGATGAGCGACAACCCGAGTTACCGCGGCCAGGGACAGGGGCGGCCGGCCGACGAATACTACGACGAGCGCTACGGCCGCCCAGACGACCGCGGCCAGTACCCGCCTCCAGAGCAGGGTGGCTACCCCCCGCAGGGTGAGCAACCGCCCGGCTACCCGCCGCGCCAGGGCGGCTACCCCGAGCAGGGTGGCTACCCGGACCAAGGCGGCTACCCCGACCAGGGCGGTTATCCCGACCAGGGTGGCTACCCGCCGCCGTCCTACGAGCAGCGCCCGCCCGCCGGCGGATACCCGCCGCCGCAGCAGGGTGGCGGCTACCCGGACCAGGGCTATCGGCAGGCGCCAGGCGGCTACGGCCCCCCGCAGGGCGGACAGCCCGGATACGGCGCGCCGGCAGGCGACTACGACTACGGCCGTCCGCCCACGCACGGCCGTCCGGACGACGGTGGCTACGGGCGCCAGGAGCCGCCGCGGCCCGCGTACCCGGATCAGGGCGGCTATCCCGACCAGGGCGGCTATCCCGACCAGGGCGGCTACGGCGCCGGCTACGGCCGCCAGGAGCAGGGCTACGGCGCCCCCGCGGATTACGGCCGCTACGACCAGCAGGGCGGCGCCGGTTACGCGGAACCCGGTTACGGCGAGCCCGCGGCCGGCTACGACTACGGCCAGCAGGCAGCTCCGGCCGCCGGCTACGGCGGCGGATACGGCCAGCCCGATTACCCCGCAGGCGCAGCCTCGGTCACGCTGCAGCTCGACGACGGCAGCGGCCGGACCTACCAATTGCGTGAAGGCGCCAACGTGATCGGCCGCGGCCAGGACGCGCAGTTCCGGCTGCCCGACACCGGGGTGTCCCGCAGACATCTGGAGATCCGGTGGGACGGGCAGGTCGCACTGCTGTCGGACCTCAACTCCACCAACGGCACGACGGTGAACAACGCACCGGTGCAGGAGTGGCAGCTGGCCGACGGCGACGTGATCCGGCTCGGCCATTCCGAGATCATCGTCCGCGTTCACTGAGCGCTTCGGGCGGTCGAAGCCGGGGGAAGCTGAACGCTTCACCGTCGCGTCGATCGCTGTCCAAGTATCGTGACGTTGCCGAAGTTGGCGCGGTACGAGAACGGGACGGGGACGGAGAGGACGTCGGATGCAGGGGTTAGTACTGCAGCTGACGCGCGTCGGTTTCCTATTGCTGCTGTGGTTGTTCATCTGGTCGGTGCTCCGCATCCTGCGGACCGACATCTACGCACCGACCGGAGCGGTCATGGTGCGACGGGGCCTGGCGCTGCGCGGCTCCCTGCTGCCCAATCGTGGGCGCCGGAGCGTGGTGCGCCAGCTGGTCGTGACGGAGGGCGCGCTGACGGGGACCCGCATCACGCTGGGCAGCCAGCCCGTGCTCATCGGCCGCGCCGACGACTCGACGCTCGTGCTCACCGACGACTACGCCTCGACACGGCACGCCAGGCTCTCGCCACGAGGTTCGGAATGGTATGTCGAGGACCTAGGATCGACCAACGGCACATACCTTGACAGGGCGAAGGTGACGACCGCGGTACGGGTTCCGATGGGCACGCCGGTTCGAATCGGCAAGACGGTAATCGAGCTGCGCCCGTGACACTGGTGCTTCGCTATGCCGCCCGCAGCGACCGTGGTCTGGTCCGCGCCAACAACGAGGACTCCGTGTACGCCGGCGCACGACTGCTGGCCCTTGCCGACGGGATGGGCGGGCACGCCGCGGGTGAGGTGGCCTCACAGCTGGTGATCGCCGCGCTGGCCCACCTCGACGACGACGAGCCGGGCGGTGATCTGCTCTCCAAACTCGACGCCGCGGTACGTGAGGGCAACTCCGCGATAGCCGCGCATGTGGAGGCCGACCCCGAGCTCGACGGCATGGGCACGACGCTGACCGCAATTCTGTTCGCGGGCAACAGGCTTGGGCTCGTGCACATCGGCGACTCACGCGGCTACCTGCTGCGCGACGGCGAACTCGTCCAGATCACCAAGGACGACACCTTCGTCCAGACGCTGGTGGACGAGGGCAGGATCACCGCCGAGGAGGCGCACAGCCATCCGCAGCGCTCGCTGATCATGCGCGCCCTGACGGGCCACGAGGTAGAGCCCACGCTGATCATGCGCGAGGCGCGCGCGGGCGACCGCTATCTGCTGTGCTCTGACGGCCTGTCCGATCCGGTCAGCCACGAAACCATCCTCGAGGCGCTGCAGATCTCCGATGTCGCCGAAAGTGCGGACAGGCTAATCGAATTGGCGTTGCGCGGCGGTGGACCCGACAACGTCACCGTGGTGGTGGCCGACGTCGTCGACTACGACTACGGCCAGACTCAACCGATTCTCGCCGGTGCGGTGTCGGGTGACGACGACCAGAGTGCACCGCCCAACACCGCGGCCGGTCGAGCGTCGGCGTTCAACCCGCGTCGCAACGAGGCGAAACGTGTTGTGCCACAGCCGGAAGAACCCCAACGCAAGCCACGGTCGCGACGGCGGATGCTGATCGCTGCGGTCCTGCTGCTGCTCGTCGTGCTCGCCGGACTTGCGGTCGGCCGCGAGATAGTGCGCAGCAACTACTACGTCACCGAGCACGACGGCACGGTGTCGATCATGCGAGGTGTTCAGGGCTCCTTTCTGGGTTTAGCACTTCAGGAGCCGTACCTGTTGGGCTGTCTCAACGCGCGAAATGAGTTGTCCCTCATCAGCGCGGGAACTCCGAAGGACAACCTGGACTGCCGCATGCTCGGCGTCAACGACATGCGGCCGTCGGAGCGCGCACAGGTGGTCGCCGGCCTGCCCTCGGGCTCGCTCGACGACGCCATCGCCCAGATCGAGGAACTCGCCCGCAGTTCGGTCCTGCCGACGTGCGTGACTCCGACACCGACGCCGACCACCACATCGCCAACTCCTCATCTGCCGGAAACACCTGTCAATCCGGGCATCCCGGAAGTCAGCGGTGAATCCCCCGCGCCCGAAACCCCCATGACCGTGACCGCGCCCCCTCCCGCGCCGCCGAGCGCCCCCGCCTCACCCGGTGCGCCGCCGCCCGCCGCACCTCCCGCATCGCCGTCCCCGACACCGCAGCCCACCGTCACCGCGCTGCCGCCTCCGCCACCCGAACCGGGAACGAACTGCCGGGAAGTTTCATGACGACCCGAAGAGGCAAAGGCAGGGGACGAGCGGGAGTCGAGGCATGACCACCCAGCCGCAGTCGCCCGTCGCCGTCACCCCGCCGCTGCCCAACCGGCGCAACGCCGAACTGCTGCTGCTCGGCTCCGCTGCGGTGATCACCACTGTGGCACTGCTTCTCGTCGAGGCCAACCAGGAACAGGGCCTGCACTGGGATCTGGCGCAGTACACCGTCGCGTACCTCGCGCTGTTCACCGGTGCGCACCTGGCGATCCGGCGCTTCACTCCGTACGCCGACCCGCTGCTGCTGCCGGTGGTCGCGCTGTTGAACGGGCTCGGAGTGGTCATGATCCACCGCCTCGATCTGGCCGCGGGCGGGCCGTCGGGAAAGGGCCTGGGCGGCACCGCAAATCAGCAGATGCTGTGGACGCTCGTCGGGGTCATCGCGTTCTCGTTGGTGGTGATCTTTCTTCACGACCATCGGTTGCTGGCGCGCTACGGATACGTGTGCGGGCTGACCGGGTTGATCCTGCTCGTCATTCCCGCTGTGTTGCCCCGCTCGATGTCGGAGCAGAACGGCGCCAAGATCTGGATTGAATTGCCGGGCTTCTCCATTCAGCCCGCCGAGTTCTCCAAGATTTTGCTGCTCATCTTCTTCGCCGCGGTGTTGGTCGCCAAGCGCAGTGTCTTCACCAGTGCGGGTAAGCACTTCCTCGGCATGGACCTACCTCGGCCGCGCGACCTTGCGCCGCTGCTGGCCGCCTGGATCGCCTCGGTCGGTGTGATGGTGTTCGAGAAGGACCTCGGCACGTCGCTGCTGCTGTACGCGTCGTTTCTGGTGCTGGTCTACGTGGCCACCGACCGGTTCAGCTGGGTCGTCATCGGACTCGCACTGTTCGCTGCGGGAAGCGTTGCGGCGTACTACCTTTTCGGCCACGTCCGGGTCCGGGTGGAAACCTGGCTCGACCCGTTCGCCGACCCCGACGGCGCCGGCTATCAGATGGTGCAGTCACTGTTCAGCTTCGCCACCGGCGGCATTTTCGGTACCGGCCTCGGCAACGGGCAGCCCGGCACCGTGCCCGCCGCGTCGACCGACTTCATCATCGCCGCGATCGGCGAGGAGCTCGGACTGGTCGGCCTTGCCGCGGTGCTGATGCTGTACACGATCGTGATCGTCCGTGGGCTGCGCACCGCGATCGCCGTGCGCGACAGCTTCGGCAAGCTGCTGGCCGCCGGGCTGGCGTCGACACTGGCGATCCAGTTGTTCATCGTGGTCGGCGGCGTCACCAGGCTGATCCCGCTGACGGGGCTGACCACGCCATGGATGTCGTACGGCGGCTCCTCGCTGCTGGCCAACTACGTGCTGCTGGCGATCCTCGTGCGCATCTCGCACGCGGCCCGCCGCCCGATCGTCACCCGGCCGCAGGCCACGCCGATCGCGGCCGCGAGCACCGAGGTGATCGAGAAGGTATGAACACCTCCCTGCGCCGCATCGCCGTGACGATCATGGTGCTGATCGTGCTGCTGTTGGCCAATGCCACACTGACACAAGTGTTTACGGCCGACGGGTTGCGCGCCGACCCGCGTAACCAGCGGGTGCTGCTCGACGAGTACTCGCGTCAGCGCGGACAGATCTCTGCGGGCGGGCAGTTGCTCGCCTACTCGGTGTCCACCAACGGCCGGTTCCGGTTCCTCCGCGTCTACCCCAATCCGGAGGCCTATGCGCCGGTCACCGGTTTCTACTCGCTGAGCTATTCGAGCACCGGCCTCGAGCGTGCCGAGGACAGCATCCTCAACGGCTCCGATCAGCGGCTGTTCGGCCGGCGGCTCGCCGACTTCTTCACCGGGCGTGATCCCCGCGGCGGCAACGTCGCCACGACCATCAATCCGCAGGTTCAGCAGGCGGCATGGGATGCGATGGCGCACGGCTGCAACGGACCGTGCAAGGGCGCGGTAGTGGCGCTGGAACCGTCGACCGGGAAGGTCCTCGCGATGGTTTCGTCACCATCGTATGACCCGAATCTGCTTGCCACCCATGATGTTGCGGCCCAGTCGACAGCGTGGCAGCAGCTACGCGACAACCCCGATTCGCCGCTGTTGAACCGGGCGATCTCGGAAACCTATCCGCCCGGGTCGACGTTCAAGGTGATCACGACCGCGGCCGCGCTGCAGCATGGCGCCACGGAGAACACCCAATTGACCTCCGTGTCCCGAATTCAGTTGCCGGACAGCACCGCAACGCTGGAGAACTACGGCGGCGCGGCGTGCGGGGCCGGCCCGACAGCTTCGCTGCACGATGCGTTCGCGAAATCCTGCAACACCGCCTTCGTCCAACTCGGCCTCAACACCGGCACGGACGCGTTGCGGTCCACCGCGATCGCGTTCGGGCTCGACACCCCTCCCCCGACGATCCCGCTTCAGGTGTCCCAGTCGACCGTCGGGCCGATCTCCGACGCTGCCGCGCTGGGCATGTCGAGCATCGGGCAGAAGGACGTGGCGCTGACGCCGCTGCAGAACGCGCAGGTCGCCGCGACCATCGCGAATAAAGGGGTGACCATGCGCCCTTATCTAGTCGATAGTCTGAAGGGACCCGACCTCGCGAACATCAGCACGACGGCTCCCCGCGAGGAGCGCCGGGCGGTGTCCGAGCAGGTCGCGAATACACTTACGGATTTGATGGTCGCCGCCGAGCAGGTGACGCAGCAGAAGGGAGCCATCGCCGGCGTGCAGATCGCATCCAAGACCGGCACGGCGGAGCACGGTACCGATCCGCGCAACACTCCGCCGCACGCCTGGTACATCGCCTTCGCGCCTGCATCGGCACCCAAGGTTGCGGTGGCCGTTGTGGTCGAGAACGGCGGCGACCGGTTGAACGCCACCGGAGGCGCCGTCGCCGCCCCGATCGGACGGGCCACCATCGCAGCGGCCCTGCGGGAGGGCTCATGAGTCCCCGCGTTGGAGTGACGCTGTCGGGTCGCTACCGTCTGCAGCGGCTGATCGCCACCGGCGGCATGGGCCAGGTGTGGGAGGGCATCGACTCGCGGTTGGGCCGCCGCGTCGCGGTCAAGGTGCTCAAAGCGGAGTACTCAACGGACGCCGAGTTCGTCGAACGGTTCCGCGCCGAGGCCCGCACCGTCGCCATGCTCAATCACCCGGGCATCGCCAGCGTGTACGACTACGGCGAGACCGACATGGACGGCGAGGGCCGCACCGCGTACCTGGTGATGGAGCTGGTCAACGGTGAACCGCTGAACTCGGTGCTCAAGCGCACCGGCAGGCTCTCACTGCGGCACGCGCTCGACATGCTCGAGCAGACGGGCCGCGCCCTGCAGGTCGCGCACACCGCGGGGTTGGTGCATCGCGACGTCAAGCCGGGCAACATCCTGATCACGCCGACGGGCCAGGTCAAGCTCACCGACTTCGGCATCGCCAAGGCCGTCGACGCCGCTCCGGTGACCCAGACCGGCATGGTGATGGGCACCGCCCAGTACATCGCGCCCGAGCAGGCCTTGGGCCACGACGCGACCGCGGCCAGTGACGTCTACTCGCTGGGAGTTGTTGGGTACGAATCGGTTTCGGGCAAACGCCCGTTCACCGGCGACGGTGCGCTGACCGTGGCGATGAAGCACATCAAGGAGACGCCGCCGCCGCTGCCCGCCGACCTGCCACCCAACGTGCGCGAGCTGATCGAGATCACGCTGGTGAAGAACCCCGGCATGCGGTACCGCTCCGGCGGCCCGTTCGCCGACGCGGTCGCCGCCGTGCGTTCCGGCCGTCGGCCGCCGAGGCCCAACCAGGCGCCCTCGATCGGCAGGGCAGCACCCGCCGCGGTGCCGTCGGCCGCACAGGCCAGGGCGGCCGCCGACATGACCGGAAGAGCGCCTGCGACCACCGCGCGGCCGCGGCCCGCGACGGGCAGTCACCGCAGCACTCCCCCGCCACGACGCACGTTCTCCTCCGGTCAGCGCGCACTGCTGTGGGCCGCCGGTGTGCTGGGCGCGCTGGCGATCGTGATCGCGATCCTGATCGTGCTGAACGCGCAGGACAAGAAGGACCAGAAGACACCGCCGCCGACGGTGACGAATACGATCACCGAGACAACCCCGTTCCAGTCGCCGACGGCGATGCCCAGTTGGACCGAAGGGGGCATCTTCGGCCATGGTGGAGTGGAAAACCGGGTAACCCGACTCGACGCGAGTGCGTCCCCTGCAAAGGTGCAGGTCACGCCCTCGGGCCCAGAACAGACATGGCAATGACCACCCCGCAACACCTGTCCGACCGCTACGAAGTCGGCGAGATCCTCGGATTTGGCGGCATGTCCGAGGTCCATTTGGCGCGCGATCTGCGGCTGCACCGCGACGTGGCCATCAAAGTGCTGCGCGCAGACCTGGCGCGCGACCCCAGCTTCTATCTCCGGTTCCGCCGCGAGGCGCAGAACGCCGCCGCGCTGAACCATCCGGCGATCGTCGCGGTGTACGACACCGGCGAGGCGGAGACGGCGGCCGGTCCGCTGCCGTACATCGTGATGGAGTACGTCGACGGGATCACGCTGCGCGACATCGTGCACACCGAGGGCCCGATGCCGCCCAAGCGCGCGATCGAGGTGATCGCCGACGCGTGCCAGGCGCTGAACTTCAGTCACCAGCACGGCATCATCCACCGCGACGTCAAGCCGGCGAACATCATGATCAGCAAGGCCGGTGCGGTGAAGGTGATGGACTTCGGCATCGCTCGCGCGCTTGCCGATGCCAACAGCGTCACCCAGACCGCCGCGGTGATCGGCACGGCGCAGTATCTGTCGCCTGAGCAGGCCCGCGGGGAGAAGGTCGACGCCCGCTCCGACGTGTACTCGCTGGGGTGCGTGCTCTACGAAATCCTCACGGGGGAGCCACCTTTCGTCGGTGATTCGCCCGTCGCGGTGGCCTATCAGCATGTGCGCGAGGATCCGGTGCCGCCGTCGCAGCGGCACAACGGCATCGCCCCGGAACTCGATGCCGTCGTGCTCAAGGCGCTCGCGAAGAACCCCGACAACCGCTACCAGTCCGCCGCCGAGATGCGCACGGACCTGGTTCGGGTGCACAGCGGAGAGGCGCCGGAGGCGCCGAAGGTGCTGACAGACGCGGAACGGACTTCGTTCCTGTCGACGCCGACGTCGGAGCACCGAACGGACCGCATCGATCAGGTCGGCCGCACTGAGCACCGCTTCGAGGACAAAGAAGAGCGCAGCGGATCGGTGGGTCGCTGGCTCATCGCGGTGGCGGTGCTTGCGGTGCTGACCGTCGTGGTCACCGTCGCCATCAACATGTTCGGCGGTAGCACGCGCGATGTTCAGGTGCCCGACGTGGCAGGCAAGACGAAGGACGACGCGGTCGCGATACTGCAGAACGCCGGCTTCAAGACTCGCGACCAGCAGCAGTCGGATTCGACCATCCCGCCGAACAAGGTCATCGGTACCGATCCTGCCGCGGGCACCTCAGTGGGTGCCGGCGACGAGGTGCTGATCAAGGTGTCGAGCGGTCCCGAGCAGCGTGAGGTCGTGGACTGCAAGGGGCTCACGTATTCCGATTGCGTCCAGAAGCTCACCGCAGCAGGTTTCGGAAAGTTCAAGAGGTCCGACTCACCCTCTACGCCGGAGCTGAAGGACAAGGTGCTCGCGACCATTCCGAGTGCCAACCAGACTTCGGCTATCACCAACGAGATCACGATCGTCGTCGGCTCGGGACCCGAGAGCAAGCCGGTCCCCGATTGCAAGGCCCTGACCGTGGAGGCGTGTCAACAGGTGCTCGCCGCCGCCGGGTTCACGAAGATCCTTCCCGTCGATGTCGACAGCACGACGCCAAAGGGTTCCGTGGTGGGCACGGCACCGCCGGCCGGCGGCCTGGTCGCGGTGGACACGCTGATCCAGATTCAGGTATCCCTCGGCAACGAGTTCGTCATGCCCGACGTGCGTGGCGGATTCTGGACCGACGTCGAGCCGAACCTACGCAACGCGTACGGCTGGACGGGCCAGTTGATCAGGGCGCCCGATGTGCAGAACAGCGGTCAGCGCACCAACGCGGTGGTCACGCAGAGCCCTCAGGCGGGCACGCCGGTCAAGTTCAGCGACCCGATCACGCTGGCGTTCGCGTCGTAGCGGCCTGCACGGCGTTGGCCACGTCGTCCTCGAGCTGACGCACGAGGTTTTCGTCCGGCGCAGCGCCGCAGTACCCGAGCCAGTTGGCGAGCATCCGATGGCCGCCCTGGGTGAGGATCGACTCCGGGTGGAACTGCACACCGTGGATCGGCAGTTCGACGTGGCGCACGCCCATGATGACGCCGCCCTCGGTTCGCGCGATCACCTCGAGTTCGGCGGGCACGGTGTCGGGCAGGATCGTCAGCGAGTGGTAGCGCGTCGCGGTGAACGGATCCGGAAGGCCTTGCAGCACACCGGCATTCGAGTGGAACACGGTACTGGTCTTGCCATGTAGCAGCTCGGGCGCCCGGTCGACGGTGCCGCCGAACGCCACGCCGATGGCCTGGTGTCCAAGGCAGACGCCGAGCAGCGGGGTCTTCGCATCGGCACACGCCTTGACCAGTGGAATGGAGGCGCCTGCGCGTTCCGGCGTGCCCGGGCCGGGGGACAGCAGCACGCCGTCGAACTGGTTGGCGACCGCGTCCGGCGCAGCCAGGCGGTCGTCGTCATTACGCCAGACGTGCGCGTGCACACCGAGTTGGCCCAGATACTGGACCAGGTTGAACACGAAGCTGTCGTAGTTGTCGACGACCAAGACCTGCATCAGCCCAGGTTACTGGCGCGCGCACGTCAATATCCGAGCGGGCCTGCCGGCTTCGCATACTTCATCCGCACCGATTCGGTGTGCCCGGCCACTTGGACCGCGGCACGGGATTCTTCTGTGTAACCCAACCCGAACCGCACCACATATTGCTTGTACAGCGTCACGAACGGGGACGCCGCAAGCGCGGCCTGCATGGCGGGTGCGTCACCGATCGCGGTGATCACGTATGGCGGGCTGTACGTCCGCCCGTTCAGCAGCAGCGTGTTGCCGACACATCGCGGAGCCGACGTCGCGATGATCCGCTGATCCTGCATCTGGATGCCTTCGGCACCCGCGCTCCACAACGCGTTGAGGACCGCCTGGATGTCCTGCTGGTGGACCACCAGATCGTCGGGGGAGGCGTCCCGCGGGAAGCGGCCCTCCGCGTCGCGCTGCGCGTCGTTGAGCGTGACGACAAGGCCGGGCCCCCGCATCGGGTCCAGCCCCGCGTCGACAGCCAGCGTGTCCGAACGATGGGTGATCGCGGCCAGCGCTGCATCTGCGCCAGGCGATCCGCCGTGATGGTTATCGATCGTCGACACCAGCGTGTCCCGCTGGGCCGTGAGCCTGTCTACCGATTGCTGTGCTTCACGCACCAGGTCGACCAACCGTGGCGCGTCACTTCGCCGGATCTCGCTGCCGCCGGAAACGCTGTGGGTAGCCGCCAATAACAGCCCCGCCAACAGGCACACCACCGGCACGCCGAACCGCCAGGGGGACTGCCTCGGCTTCTCCATCGGCTCCTCTCCAAGAATTCTTGGCTGGGGTGCACCTGCGTTAGGCTCGTGGTTACATCGTCGCACCGTGTGACGCAGAGTGTCCGCGAAGGTAGCAATGCCCAAGTCCAAAGTTCGCAAGAAGAACGACTTCACCATCAACCCGGTGAGCCGGACGCCGGTCAAGATCAAGACCGGGCCATCGAGTGTCTGGTTTGTGGTTTTGTTCTGCAGCTTGATGTTGATCGGCTTGGCCTGGCTGCTGGTGTTCCAGCTCGCCTCCAGCCACATCCAGTTCCTTGCTGATCTGGGTCCGTGGAACTACGCCATCGCCTTTGCTTTCATGATTACCGGCTTGTTGCTCACGATGCGCTGGCGTTAGCCGTACCGACCATCGGTATGAATTCATCTTCGACTCCACGCGTTACCCGTTTAGCAACCTCGCGGTCACCAGATCACACTGATGTGATTCATCCCCATTGGGGATAGCACTTGTGGATAACCTCATTAGCAACGGTAAAAGGGTGTTAAGTACCCATGCAGCAAACTGAGTGGAGCCCACCCACGCCCGGCATCGCAGCCTGCGGCATAGCCGGAGTTATCTTGGCTATTGCCTCTGTGACCCTGGTCACAGAAGCTCCGGGGCGCATTCTGCTGGGGATTGCCGCGGTGTGCTTACTTTTGTTTGCAAGCCTGTCTTGGCGCGCTCGGCCGAAGCTGGCAATCAGTGACGACGGTCTAGTTACCCGGGGTTGGTCGCGCACGACGCTGCTGCGTCGCCCCGACATCAAGCTCGTCCGAATCACCGAATTCCGCCGCCTGGCCCGCAAGGTTCGGCTGCTCGAGATCGACACGAACGACGACCAGCTGCTGGTCTTCACCCGGTGGGATCTGGGCACCGACCCGCTGAACGTGCTCGACGCGCTGACCGACGCCGGTTACGCCGGCACGCACTGACTCGACTGGTGTCTACGACACCGTGATCGACTCGATCACGACCGGATCGGTCGGCCGGTCGCTGCGATCGGTGGCCGTCGTGGCGATGGCATCGACAACCTTCTGCGACTCCGGGTCCACTACCTCACCGAAGATCGTGTGCTTGCGGTTCAGGTGCGGCGTTTGGCCGACCGTGATGAAGAACTGTGAGCCGTTGGTGCCCGGCCCGGCGTTGGCCATAGCGAGCAGATACGGCTTGTCGAACTGCAGTTCCGGGTGGAACTCATCGGCGAACTGGTATCCGGGTCCGCCGCGACCGGTGCCGGTCGGGTCGCCGCCCTGAATCATGAATCCCTCGATCACGCGGTGGAAGACCGCGCCGTCGTAGAACGGTCCCGACGAGCTGCCCGAGGCGTTCTCCGTGCTGTAGTCCTTGGTGCCCTGCGCCAAACCGACGAAGTTCGCAACGGTCTTGGGGGCGTGGTTTCCGAACAGTGCGATCTTGATGTCGCCGCGGTTGGTGTGCAGGGTCGCGGTCGCTGTCTGAATGGGGCTCGTCACGGGATGCCAGTGTGCCACCTGCCCTCTAACGGCCGACGCGGGGTGGCACTTGGTGGCAGGCTGGACGGCGATTGCCGATCACGCCGCGAAAGAGGTGGACATGAGCTCGAAGACGGACGTCCGGTTGACCCCGAGCCAGCGGCTGGGCCGCGGCTTGAAATATTCCGCGGTTGGGCCGGTCGACGTCACGCGCGGGACGGTCGGGCTCGGCCTGCAGGGCGCGCAGTCGGCGGCTGGCCGCATTCGGCGCAGCATCGAAAAGAGTCAGCTGGCCAAGGATCTCGGCGATGCGCAGGGCACCATCGCGGCCGAACTCGCCGCGGCGCAGGAAGTCATCGCCAGCCTGCCAGCCGTCATCGCCGACGCGCGTAAACCCAAGCGCAAGCGTCGGCCCCTGCTGTTCGTCGCCGTCGGCACCGCAGTCCTGGCCGGGGGAGCGGTGGCGTTCTCGATCGTGCGGCGCTCGATGCAGCCCGAACCGTCGCCGCTGCCGCCCAGTGTCGACGTCTCTCCCAAGCCCTAGTTTGCTCATGGCCGTCTCCGTCTTCGATCTGTTCTCGATCGGCATCGGGCCGTCCAGCTCGCACACCGTCGGGCCGATGCGCGCCGCAGGCCGGTTCGCGCGTCATCTCGCCGACGACGGGCTGCTGGCCAACGTGGCGCGGGTACGGATCGAGCTCTACGGCTCACTGGGAGCCACCGGCGCGGGACACGGCACACCTGGCGCCGTGGTGCTCGGGCTGGAGGACTGCGAGCCCGAGACGGTCGATCCGGTTGTCGCGCGAGGCCGGGTGGAAGAGGTCAACACCGGCGGCAAGCTGCAATTGGCCGGCTCGCACACGATCCAGTTCGACCACAGCGCAGACATCGTTTTGTCGTTGCGCGCCATGGCTTTTCACAGCAACGGCATGGTGTTCACCGCCTTCGACAGCGGCGGCGATGAACTGAGCAAGCGGACGTACTACTCGGTCGGCGGCGGATTCGTCGTCGACGAACAGGAAGCCGAGTCGGGACCCCACGAGGACATCGTCGTTCCGTACCCGTTCAACTCCGCCGAAGAACTCGTGCGGCTGGCCACATCGAACGGCTGCAGCATCGCGGAGTTGATGGCGCACAACGAGGCCGCGATGGGCCGCGAGACCGACCTGCGAACCGGGCTGCTGCGCATTTGGGCGGCGATGCGGGAATGCGTCGAGGCCGGGCTGGCGGCGACGGGCACGCTGCCGGGCAAGCTTCGCGTCAAACGCCGCGCACAGCTGCTGGCCGAGTCGCTGGATCCCGACGACCCGTTGTACGCGATGGACTGGGTGACGGTGTACGCGTTGGCGGTGAACGAGGAGAACGCGGGCGGCGGCCGCGTCGTGACGGCACCGACGAACGGTGCAGCTGGCGTGATTCCCGCTGTGCTGCACTACTATTCGCGGTTCGTGCCTGGTGCCACCGACGACGGCGTCGTGGAGTTCCTGTTGACGGCGAGCGCGATCGGTCAACTGTTCAAGGCCAACGCGTCGATCTCCGGTGCAGAGGTCGGCTGTCAGGGCGAGGTCGGATCGGCCTGCTCGATGGCCGCAGCCGGGCTGGCGGCGGTGATGGGCGGCACGCCGGCTCAGGTGGAGAACGCCGCCGAGATCGGCATCGAACACAACCTGGGGTTGACCTGTGATCCGGTCGGCGGCCTGGTGCAGATTCCGTGCATCGAGCGCAATGCCGTCGCGTCGGTGAAGGCGATCACCGCGGCGCGAATGGCGTTGCACGGCGACGGAACTCATCACGTCAGCCTCGACACCGCGATCAAGACCATGCGCGATACCGGCGCCGACATGAAGGACAAGTACAAGGAGACGTCGAAGGGTGGCTTGGCCCTCAACGTGGTGGAGTGCTGACCCGGTTTTCAGGCCTCGGGGCGGGGGTACCCGGTCGTAACCGCCGATTGGACCATCCAGGAGGGCGCTATGACGGATATCGCCGGCTCGCTTCAGTCGCTGATTTGGCTGCTGATCGTCATCGTCATCATCGCTGTCGTCGTGTGGGCTGTCCGAATGGCGCTCGCACCCAGGGAACCGCGGACGTACGCGGAACCGCCCGTCGTGAGGCAGCCGCCCGCCACGAGTGGGTTGGCGCCGGGGTGGTACCCGGACCAAAACGACCCCGATTCGATGCGCTACTTCGACGGCAGGGTCTGGACGGCTCAGACCGAGCCTCGACGTTGAGCACAATGCGCACAACCTGAGAATCGCTCGTTGCGCGGCTTGTGCGCACAACCGTGCCAGCACCTACCTCGGCCACATACGTTCGGCCACAAGCAAGTTCACTCCGAACTGCTTGACACCCGAAAGGCCGAACCAATGAAGATCCGCACCATGATTGCCCCGCTCTTACTCGCAGCGGGAGGCGCCGCCGCGATCGCGATCGCACCGCTCGCCCCGGCCGACGCCACGCCACCGCCGTGCAGTTTCACCGGAAGCGCGAGCGTCTGTCAGACGGACGGCAACGCGCAGGTAAGCGCGCTGCAGCCGACGATCCAGTTCCAGCCGCAGTACCCGTTCTACGGCGACGGCGGATTGGTGTTCCATCACCGCGGCCGTCACTGACCGTAGGTGTAGCGCAGGTTGGCATTGATGAGTTCGTTCACGCGCTTGCGCATGTGCCCGGTGAGCGCCGGATCAGGGACGGGCTCGTCGACATACAGGGTCCAGCGCAGATCGGTGCCGCCATCGGCGTCCACCAGGTCGAATTGCAGGCGAGCATCGGGCCGCTTCAGCCACAGCGATGACCACACCACCCGGTCGTATTCGTGCGACTCGAGGACGACAGGCTCGACCTCGTCGTCCAGGAGTTGCAACCAGGGCCGCGCCGGTTGCCGGTGCGGATCACAGAGGTCTTCGAACACAAAGCGCGGCGGCGCAGGCTGGTTGCGTCGCCGCGAACCGATCGCTTCCATATGTTTCCGTGTTATTTGTGGAGCCTAGGAGAATCGAACTCCTGACATCTACCTTGCAAAGGTAGCGCTCTACCAACTGAGCTAAGGCCCCTGATTCGGTCAGGCCGGCGTGTCCGCTGCCGCATGCCACACCTCGACGCCGTGCCGTGACCGCCACACGATCACCGCGACAGCGATAGCGGCGAGCACGAACACCAGCTTCAAGGTATTGCACCTTTCCGTGGGGCTAGGAGGACTCGAACCTCCGACCTCTTCGTTATCAGCGAAGCGCTCTAACCGCCTGAGCTATAGCCCCGAAATCCGCACGGCCGAGCGACGAGATTACCGCAACGGTAGGCCGCCGCCCAAACTCGATCCCCTAGTCGCTGCGCTCCTGCCCGCCGGACCTCAATCTCGATCAGCCAGGGTGACCTCGACACCACCCACAAGATCGGTGGTCAGGTTGTAGATGAAAGCCCCCGCTGTCGCCATCGCGGTCAGCAGCACGATGTTCACCAGCCCGATCAAGGCCGCGCCGCCGAAGATCGTTCCGCTGGACACCAACTCGCCGCCGGAGCTGCCGCCGGTGCTGGTCAGCAGGTCGCCGACGTTGCTGTTCAGCTTGCTCCACACGCCCATGCCGCCGAGCACCAGGTAGAGGAACGCGACCGCGATCATCCACACGAAGAACAACGCGACCGACAACACCAGCGACACCTTCAGCGTGCTCCACGGGTCGACCCGCCGGATCTGCATGCTGGCCCGCACCGGGCCCTTGTGTCGATTGCCGACCTGCAAGCGGCTGCCGGCCGAGGTCCTGCTGGCCGGTTCCGACGACGGGCGTTGCTCAGGCGCCGGCTTGCGCGGCTGCGGCGAGCGCGGCGTCGGGCCCGAGAGGTCGGGCAGCTCGCTGGCGTAGGCCTCGGGCCGCACGGCCTCGGTGCGCTCGCCCCGTGGCGGACCTTCCTGCTCGTGCACCGGCGCCGGGGTCGGTGCGCCCGATCCGCCGATGAAGCGGTTGAGCCGGGCATCGACCGGCGACCCTCCTGGACTTCCCGGCTCAGAGGACTGCCGTTGTGGCTGTCGGCCCGCACGTGCGGCCGGCCCCCGCTGCCACGGGGGGACGTCGCCGCCCCGCGAAGCCGAGTTGCCGACCGAACCGCCGTCCTGCGATGGCGGTCCGCCCGGGGAGCCGTTGGCGCTACCGGCGGCGTCACCCGCGCGCGGGTATCCCGGCTCGTTCGGTGAACTCACCTACGGCTCCTTATCGTCGTTACGTTGCGTCGACCTCGGCCGCGTCGGCGTCGGTCTCCTCAGCGTTGCGCGCAATAGCAACCAGTGTGTCGCCCTCGCCCAGGTTCATCAACCGAACGCCCTTGGTCTGCCGCCCGGCCTTGCGGACCTGGCGAGCCGCCGTCCGGATGACGCCCCCGCCCGAGGTGATGGCGTACAACTCCGTGTCGTCATCGACGATCAACGCTCCGACCAGACTGCCACGACGCTTGTCGAACTGGATCGTCAGCACCCCTTTGCCGCCGCGACCCTGAACCGGGTACTCGTCGATCGCGGTCCGCTTGGAGTAGCCGCCGGCCGTCGCGACCAGCAAATACGTGTCCGGTTGGACCACATTCAACGACAGCAGCTTGTCCTCTTCGTTGAAGCGCATGCCCTGCACACCGGAGGTGGCGCGACCCATCGGCCGCAGTGCCTCGTCGGTTGCTGAGAAGCGGATCGACTGGCCCTTGGCCGACACCAGCAGCAGGTCGTCCTCCGACGAGCACAGTACGGCGCCGACGAGTTCGTCCCCGTCGCGCAGGTTCACCGCGACGATGCCGCCCGAGCGGTTGGAGTCGAAGTCGGTCAGCTTGGACTTCTTGACCAGACCGTTCTTCGTCGCCAGCACCAGGTACGGCGCATCCTCGTAGCTCTTGATCTGGATGACCTGGGCGATGCGCTCCTCCGGCTGGAAGGCCAGCAGGTTCGCGACGTGCTGACCGCGCGCGGTGCGCGACGCCTCGGGCAGGTCGTACGCCTTGGCGCGGTACACCCGACCCTGCGTGGTGAAGAACAGGATCCAGTCGTGCGTCGAACACACGAAGAAGTGGTTGACGATGTCGTCCTGCTTGAGCCCCGCGCCCTGCACACCCTTGCCGCCCCGCTTTTGGCTGCGGTAAAGGTCTGTCTTCGTGCGCTTGGCGTAGCCGGTTTCGGTGATCGTGACGACCACGTCCTCGCGGGCGATCAGGTCCTCGTCGTTGACGTCGCCGTCGGCCGCGATGATGCGGGTCCGACGGTCGTCGCCGTACTTGTCGACGATCTCCTTGAGCTCGTCGCGCACGATGGCGCGCTGCCGCTCCGGCTTGGCCAGGATGTCTTCCAGGTCGGCGATCTCGGCCTCGATCTTGGCCAGGTCGTCGACGATCTTCTGACGTTCCAGGGCGGCCAGCCTGCGCAGCTGCATGTCCAGGATGGCCTGGGCCTGGATGTCGTCGATGTCGAGCAACTCGATCAGGCCCTGCCTGGCGACGTCGACGGTCTCCGATGCCCGGATCAACGCGATCACTTCGTCGAGTGCATCGAGCGCCTTGACCAAACCGCGCAGGATGTGGGCCCGCTCGTTGGCCTTGCGCAGCCGGTAAGTGGTGCGCCGGACGATGACGTCGAGCTGATGGTTGACGTAGTGCCGGATCAGCTGGTCGAGTCGCAGGGTGCGGGGCACGCCGTCGACGATGGCCAGCATGTTGGCGCCGAAGCTGGTCTGCAGCTGGGTGTGCTTGTAGAGGTTGTTCAGCACCACCTTCGCGACGGCATCGCGCTTGAGCTCCACCACGATTCGCAGGCCGACACGGTCGCTGGACTGGTCTTCGATGTTGGAGATCCCGGCGAGCTTGCCGTCGCGCACCTGCTCGGCGATCGAGGTGATGAAGTTGTCGTGGTTCACCTGATACGGGAGCTCGGTGATGACGATCCCGGTGCGCCCGCGGTTGTCCTCCTCGATCTCACACACACCGCGCATGCGGATGGATCCGCGGCCGGTCGCATAGGTGTCGCTGATGCCCTGCGAGCCCACGATCAGGCCGTAGGTGGGGAAGTCCGGGCCCTTGACGTACTCGGTCACCGCGGCCAACGTCGCCTCTTCGTCGGCTTCGTGGTTCTCCAGACACCAGTACACGGCGTCGGCCAACTCGCGCAGATTGTGCGGTGGCATGTTGGTTGCCATGCCGACCGCGATGCCGCCCGACCCGTTGGCGAGCAGGTTCGGGAACCGGCTCGGCAGAACCGTCGGCTCCTGCACCCGACCGTCGTAGTTCGGGATGAAATCGACTGTCTCCTCGTCGATTTCGCGCAGCATCTCCATAGCGAGCGGAGTAAGCCGCGCTTCGGTGTACCGCATGGCGGCCGGCGGGTCGTTACCCGGCGAGCCGAAGTTGCCCTGGCCGTCGACGAGCGGGTAACGCAGCGACCACGGCTGCGCCATGCGCACCAGGGTGTCGTAAATCGACGAGTCACCGTGGGGGTGGTAGTTACCCATCGTCTCGGCAACGGAGCGCGCCGATTTCGCGTGGCTGCGGTCCGGCCGGAAGCCCGAGTCATACATCGCGTAGAGCACCCGGCGGTGCACCGGCTTGAGGCCGTCGCGGACCTCCGGCAGGGCCCGGCCGACGATCACGCTCATCGCATAGTCGATGTAGCTGCGCTGCATCTCCTGCTGAATGTCGACAGGTTCGATGCGGTCGCCCTCGGGCGGCAAGGTTTCAGTCATAAGAGTTTCAGCCTTATTGGTGGTTGAATCCGGCGTTAAACATCAAGGAAGCGAACGTCTTTGGCGTTGCGCGTGATGAAGCTGCGGCGCGCCTCGACGTCCTCGCCCATCAGGATCGAGAACAACTCGTCGGCAGCGGCCGCGTCATCGAGCGTCACCTGCCGCAGCACCCGCACCGAAGGATCCATGGTGGTCTCCCACAGTTCCTTGGCGTCCATCTCACCAAGACCCTTGTATCGCTGGATGCCGTCGTCGGTGTTGATCTTGCGGCCTGCCTTCTTGCCCGCTTCGAGCAGACCGTCGCGTTCGCGGTCTGAGTACGCGAACTCGGGCTCGCTGCGCTGCCACTTCAGCTTGTACAGCGGCGGCTGCGCCAGGAACACATGCCCGTTCTCGATCAGCGGCTTCATGAACCGGAACAGCAGCGTCAGCAGCAGCGTCGAGATGTGCTGGCCGTCGACGTCCGCGTCGGCCATCAGCACGATCTTGTGATACCGCAGCTTGGCGAGATCGAACTCGTCGTGAATACCGGTGCCGAGCGCGGTGATGATCGCCTGCACTTCAGTGTTTTTCAGCACCCGGTCGATGCGGGCCTTCTCGACGTTGATGATCTTGCCGCGCAGCGGCAGGATCGCCTGGAACATCGAATCGCGGCCGCTCTTCGCCGAGCCACCGGCCGAATCGCCCTCCACCACATACAGTTCCGACTTGCGCGGATCCGTCGAGCGGCAGTCCGCCAACTTGCCCGGCAGGCCGCCGATGTCGGTGGCGCTCTTGCGGCGCACCAGCTCGCGGGCCTTGCGCGCTGCAAGGCGCGCCTGCGCAGACGAAACCGCCTTGTTCACAACGGTTTTCGCCTCAGCCGGGTTGGCCTCGAACCAGTGGCTCACCTGCTCGTTGCAGATCTTCTGCACGAACGACTTCACCTCGGTGTTGCCCAGCTTCGTCTTGGTCTGCCCCTCGAACTGAGGTTCGGCGACCTTGACCGAGATCACCGCGGCCAACCCCTCACGGATGTCGTCGCCTGTGAGGTTCGGGTCCTTGTCTTTGAGGAGCTTCTTGTCCTTGGCGTACTTGTTCACCACGGTCGTCAACGCCGCACGGAAGCCCTCTTCGTGGGTGCCGCCTTCGTGGGTGTTGATCGTGTTGGCGAAGGTGTGCACCGATTCGGAGTAGCCGGCGTTCCATTGCATCGCGACCTCGACCTCGTGACCTTCTCCCTTGCCGGAGAAATCGACGATGCTCTGGTGGATCGGCGTCTTGGTGCGGTTGATGTGCTTGACGAAGTCGACCAGGCCGCCGGGGTAGTGGAAGGTGCGGTGCTTCACCTTGTGCGGACCCGCCGCTTCGGCCGCTTGCTCCTCGGCTGACTTGGGTGCCTCGGCGGTGTCGCTGACGACCTCGTCGGTGACCTCCGCGGCAGTGACGCGCTCATCGGTGAGCGTGATGGTCAGTCCCTTGTTGAGGAACGCCATTTCCTGCAGGCGCCGCGCGACGGTCTCGAAGTCGTAGTTGGTGGTCTCGAAGACGTTGGGGTCGGCCCAGAACCTGATCGTGGTGCCGGTCTTCTTCGTCTTCTCGCCCTGCTTGAGGGTGCCGGGTATCGAATTGTCGTAGGTCTGGAACCACTCGTAGCCGTCGGTGCGGATGTCCGCCTCGAGCCTGGTGGACAGCGCGTTGACGACCGAGACGCCGACACCGTGCAGGCCGCCGGAGACGCTGTACGCGCCTTCTTCGAACTTGCCGCCTGCGTGCAGCACCGTCATCACCACGTCGACGGTGGGGATTCCGGTGGAGTGCATCGCCACCGGGATGCCACGCCCGTTGTCGGTGACCTCCACGCCCCCGTCGTCGAGGAGCCGGACCGCCACCGCATCGGCGAACCCGGCCATCGCCTCGTCGACCGCGTTGTCCACTACCTCCCAGATGAGGTGGTGCAAGCCCCGCTCACCGGTGGACCCGATATACATGCCGGGTCGTTTGCGGACGGCTTCGAGACCCTCCAAGACCTTGATCGAATCGGCACCGTACTGTTCCTGTGCTTTCTTTTTCGCAGCAGCCACGGGCGGTAGCTTCCCTACTCTCTTTGGGGGTGGGCTTTGGCGGTGATCTGTTACCGCCGGCAAGTCATGCAACCAGTCTACCGTCACGCACCGTCAGGACCGATTCTGAGGCGGCGTTTCTACATACCTATTTGCGCCGCCTGTGGAATTTTTCGATCTCAGGTGCGTGAAGTCGCTTAAGAGGTAGGCTCGCGGCCTTCAGGCGGCTCTCAGCGCACCGGCGGAACGCCGGTCATCCGTACGTGTCGCGGGGCCCGCGGCCGGCGATGTGATACCGGCCCTTCCGCCACGACGGGGCCACCGGCCCGACGATTTTCAGCGACGTCACCACTCCGTCCCCGACGGCGGCGGCGATCTTCGCCAACAGCTGCGCCTGCACCATCCGCAACTGCGTGGCCCAGGCCGTCGACTCGGCCGACACCGTGAGCACTCCGTCATGCAGTGACGTCGGCGTGGCATGTGCGGCGATCTGCTCGCCGACCAGCCCGTGCCATCGGCCGAACACCGATCCCTCGGCGACCCGGCCCGACCACCCGCGGCTGCGCGCCAAGTCCGCTGTCAGCGACCCCAGCAGTTGCGGATCCCGGGAGTCCGGACCAGGGCCTGACCAGCGCCGACGACTGTTCCCGGCCACCCGCCGACGAACCGGTGCGTTGCGGCCGCGGCCGACGTCCTTGCCCTGGACCCGCGCCGCCCCCCGGGCTTCTTCCAGGGTTCGTCTGACCAAATCCATCCCGGCGAGACCGCTCAGGTGCGCGGGTGGACCTGCCGCTGTGTCGTCTTCATCTTCGGATGTCATGGCACCACCATCGAGACTCGGCCGCTGTCTTCCTCGCTCATCGTGATCTCGATCCGACGCGCATCCCAATCCGTTGGAATGTCGTCGTTCACCGCGGCCGTCACCAGGACCTGTTCCGCATTGGCCGCGACGTTGGCCAGCGCTTGCCGACGCGCGTTGTCGAGTTCGGCGAACACGTCGTCGAGCAACAGCACCGGATCACTGCCGTCGGCGCGCAACAGTTCATAAGCCGCCAGCCGCAGCGCCAGCGCCATCGACCACGATTCGCCATGGCTCGCAAAGCCTTTCGCGACGTGATCACCGAGCCGCAGCTCGAGATCATCGCGGTGTGGACCGACGAGACAGACCCCGCGCTCCAGTTCGGCGTCGCGGCGTCGGGCCAGCGCATCCAGCAGCGCGGCCTCCAATACCTCTACATCGTCGTTGCCGGCCGCGGCCTCCGCCTCGATCACGTCGACGCCGCTGCGGTACTGGATCGCGGCCGGTCGCGATGCCGGCGCCAGCAGTTGATAGGCCTTTTCGACTTCGGGGGACAGTTGGGTGACCAGCTCCACCCGGGCCGCGATCAGTTGCGCACCGTGTGCGGCGAGGTGTCCGTCCCACACATCGAGAGTGTCGAGCACGCTGCGGTCACCGCGGTGGCGCGCCGGTCCCGCGGTCTTGAGCAGAGCGGCGCGCTGGCGCAGCACCTTGTCGTAATCCGCACGGATCCCGGCGACCCGGGGCCGCCGAGTGGTCGCGAGTTCGTCCAGGTAGCGGCGGCGTTCGCCGGGGTCGCCGCGTACCAGCGCGAGGTCCTCAGGCGCGAACAGCACCGCGCGCAACACACCGAGCACCTCGCGCGCCGACCGTACGGGGGAGCGGTTGAGCCGTGCCTTGTTGGCGCGGCCGGCGGTGATCTCCAAGTCGATGGCCAGCTCGCGACCCTCGTTGACGACAATCGTCGACACCACGGCTCGTTCGGCGCCTGCCCGAATCAGCGGCGCATCCGATGCGACCCGATGCGAACCCAAGGTCGACGAATACCACAGCGCCTCAACGAGATTCGTCTTGCCGAAGCCGTTGGGCCCGACGAACACGGTCCGGCCGGGCTCCAACTCCAGGTCGGCCTGCGGCCAGGACCGGAAGTCTTGCAAACCCAGACGGCGGACGTACACCTATCCCGACTCGCTCACACGCTTGACCGCATGGCCACCGAACTGGTTCCTCAGCGCGGCGACGGCTTTCATGGTCGGCGAGTCGTCCTGGCGCGACAAGAACCGGGCGAAAAGCGATGCGGCGATGCCCGGCACCGGTACCCGCAACCGAATCGCCTCCTCCACCGTCCACCGACCTTCGCCGGAATCCTCGGTATAGCCGGAAATGTCGGCGAGTTTGGGATCTTCCTTGAGTGCCCTGGCCAGCAGCTGCTGCAGCCACGACCGCACCACGGTGCCGTTCGTCCACGCCTGATAGACGGCTTGCGGATTCTTGACCAGGTCTTCTGCGGCCAGCAGCTCGTAGCCCTCGGCATACGCGGTCATCAGCGCGTATTCGACACCGTTGTGGACCATCTTGGTGAAATGGCCTGCCCCGACCGGGCCGGCATGGACGAAACCGTCTTCGCGGGGGCCCGGCGGACGCAGCACATCGAAGATCGGCATCGCCCGCTCGACGTCGGCATCACTACCGCCGACCATCAGGCCGTAGCCTTCCTTCAAACCCCAGATCCCGCCCGACACGCCTGCGTCGATGAACGCGATTCCCTTGTCGTTCAACAGTTTTGCGTGCGGCTCGTCTTCGGTATAGCGGGAGTTGCCGCCGTCGATCACCAAGTCACCAGAGCCGAGTACGTCGGCAAGGGCGGTGATGGTTTCGTGGGTGACCGTGCCCGAAGGCACCATCACCCACACGACTCGTGGTGTGGGTAGCGCTTCGGCGAGCGCCGCAAGTGTCGGCACGTCGGTGACCTCTGGCCTCGGGTCGTAGCCGATCACCTCGTGGCCGCCCTCGCGCAGGCGCTCCCGCATGTTGAAACCCATTTTGCCCAGGCCGACGAGACCTAATTGCATGTGCGCGCCTCTTTCGTGGCGGTAGGGCCGGTCAGCCCGGGAGCCGCACCGGCATCAACAGGTACACGTAGTCGGTTTGGGCGGCCGGGAACGGGCCACTTGCGCCGACAGACCCATCATCCTCACCTGCCGGGCGCAACACAGCGGGACGGCTGGGTGTCGTGAAACCAAACGTCACGCGCTCCGAATGCAGCGAGCCCAGCCCGTCGGTGAGATATGTCGGGTTGAACGCGATTGTCAGCGGGTCACCGGAGAACGTGACCGGAAGATCTTCTTCCGCGCGGCCGACGTCGTCGGCGCCTGCCGACAGCCGCAGCACATCGTCGGCGAACTCCATCCGCACCTGCGCACCGCGGTCGGCGACCAGGGCCACACGCTTGATCGCCTCGGCGAGCTCGGCGACGCCGATGGTCGCGATCGCCGTGTGCTCGGCGGGCAGCAGCTGACGAAACTTCGGGAACTCCGCGTCGAGCAGACGGGTGGTGCTGCGCTTGCCGTCGCTGCGAATACCGAGCAGGCCTTCCTTGCCGACCGCTGCTCCGGCGCCGAGCGACAGGTGCACATCGGCGCCGTCCGTCCCCGCCTTCGCCGCCTCCGCCAAGGTCTTGGCCGGCACCAGCACCGCGGCCTCGATGTCAGCCGACTCCGTTGACCAAGTGAGTTCGCGCACCGCGAGACGGAAGCGGTCGGTGGCCGCCAAAACGACCTTCTCGCCGGAGATCTCGACGCGAATGCCCGTCAGCATCGGGAGTGTGTCGTCGCGACCGGCGGCGACAGCGACCTGGCCGATGGCCTCACCGAACAGCTGCGACGAAATGACACCCGTGTCCTCGGGCAGTGCCGGCAGCGCCGGGTAGTCCTCGACGGCCATGGTCGGCAACGAGAACCGGGCACTGCCGCACGTCAACGAAACCCGGGTGCCTTCGACGCTGACGTCGACCGGTTTGGCGGGCAGTGCCCTCGTGATGTCGGACAGCAGCCGACCGGACACCAAAACGCTTCCGGGAGAAGCGATTTCGGCTGCAACCCGCACCTCGGCCGACACTTCGTAGTCGAATCCGGAGATCGTCAGCCCGTCATCGGACCCGGTGAGCAACACACCGGCCAGGACGGGCACCGTCGGTCTGGACGGCAAATTCCTGGCGACCCAGGCCACGGCGTCGGCGAAGTCTTCACGAACTAACCGGAACTTCAAATCGGTGAGACCAGCGGTTGTCGTCGCCACGTCCATAGCGTCCCTTCGATACACACCACAACAAGGTCTAACCAGCGGTTTTCCGGTGTCTCGCGCCGCGTCTCCCCGATGCGTCCCAACGACCGTAACGGCTGTCGATGAACCACCGTAGAGCTTTCCGGCTCAACTTGAAAGCTAATCGATCGGGGTGACATCCGCCGTCGCAAAGCGGCTCGGCGCACTGAGAATCGATGTGTCCCCAGGTGGCTTCTTCTAAGGAGAAACTTCGGAGATATATGAGCAACAGTATTAGGGGTTGTGCACATTGGGGATAACCGGGTGTCGGCGCAGCGTGCCATGCGTGTCGGCGTGTGAGGGAATTGTGGACAATTCGCCGCGGATCGTCGCTGCATTGTGGACTTCGGCGGTGTTGTGAAGAAAGCACCGAGTAATCCGGAACTTGGTAGCAAGTTGTCCACATCGGCATCCACACGGCTGCTCTGTGACAAGTGATGCCGACGATGCCAAAGTTTTTCGGAGATTTTTTGTCTGTACCCGCGCAGAAGCTCCTCGCCCCGGGAGTGTGGGACGACAAACGGACAGCAGAACGTCGGTCAGCGCTTGGAGCGCTGGCGGATTCGCGTTGTGAGTTCCTTGACGTGATCGAACACCTCTCGGCGTTCAGCCATCTCGCCGCGGATCTTCTTTTCGGCATACATGACCGTGGTGTGGTCACGGCCGAACGCCTGCCCGATCTTGGGCAGGGACAGATCGGTGAGTTCGCGGCACAGGTACATGGCGATTTGGCGCGACTGTGCCAGCGCCCGTGTCTTGCCGGGCCCGCGGAGTTCTTCGACGCTGGTTTGGAAGTACTCGGCGGTGGCGGCCATGATCGCCGCGGTGCTGATCTGCATGGTGCCTGCATCGGCGATCAGGTCGCGCAGCACGATCTCGGCGAGTGACTTGTCGATCGGCGTCTTGTTCAGCGAGGCGAACGCGGTGACTCGGATCAGCGCGCCCTCGAGTTCGCGGATGTTGCGTTCGATGCTGCTGGCGATGAGCTCGAGCACGTCACCCGGCACGTCAAGCCGGTCCATCTGCGCCTTCTTGCGCAGAATCGCGATGCGGGTCTCAAGTTCGGGCGGCTGAACGTCGGTGATCAGCCCCCATTCGAACCGGGTGCGCAACCGGTCTTCCAGCGTGGCCAGCTGCTTGGGCGGCCGATCCGAGGAGATCACGATCTGCTTGTTCGCGTTGTGCAGCGTGTTGAAGGTATGGAAGAACTCTTCCTGAATGCCTTCCTTGCCCTCGATGAACTGGATGTCGTCGACCAGGAGCACGTCGATGTCGCGGTAGCTGCGCTTGAACGACGCTTTGCGGTCGTCGCGCAGAGAGTTGATGAAGTCGTTGGTGAATTCTTCGGTCGACACGTACTTGACGCGCATGCCCGGAAACAATCGCTGGGCGTAGTTGCCGGCGGCGTGCAAAAGATGGGTCTTGCCGAGTCCGGACTCACCCCAGATGAACAACGGGTTGTAGGCCCGCGCGGGCGCCTCAGCAATCGCGAGACTCGCGGCGTGAGCGAATCTGTTGGACGCCCCGATGACGAACGTGTCGAAGGTGTAGCGGCGGTTGAGATTGACCGCGGTTGGCTCGCCGGCGGGCGTGTTCTGCGGCCGGTTCGAGAAGTAGGTCGGCCAGCTTTCCTCGGCACTGGCGAGGGCCTCCGAGACTTCGTCGACCTCGTCGGGTTCCGTGTTGGCCGCCGCTGCCGCGAAGCCGTTGACGCCCTCGTCGGGCTCAGTGACCGCCGGCGCGGCGATGCGCACACCCAGCTCGACGCGCTGTCCGAGCTGACGGCTGAGCGCGGTGATGATCGGTTCGCGCAGATGACGTTCGATCTCGTTTTGCACAAACGGCGTCGGCACCGACAGCAGGGCAAATCCCTCGGCGATGACGAGCGGCTGGACCAGCTTTAACCAGGCTCTTTGCTGCGGGGTAAGCGTGGGGAGCGTGGAGTCCCCATTTATGGTCTCGCCGGAGTCGGTCTCACCGTTGAGTTCGGCAACAACGTTGTTCCAGACGGCGACGAATGGGGGATCGGGGTCAGCTGTCAAAGACGAGAACCCCCTAAAGGCCGATCCAGGGACGACCAAAGGAACGATGACGGTCTGTCCACATAGTTATCCACAGGCTGTGGAGACAGGACAGTCGTCGTCGCTCTGTTGTCTACCGGCGTGGACGCCGCGGGCCGGGGCTCGTCACAGTGGTGGTGCAATCTGTGGGCTCGCGACCTGTTTGGCATCTCCGCTTCGTTGTCTGTCGCCGTTTCGTTATCGAATCGGCATTGGCAGAAGCTAACAGTTTTCTTCCCGAGTGCCAACCGTTCTGCAACATTCCGCGGAGGTAGATTTTTGCTCACTCGGGGCGCGTGACGGCTGGGGCGAATGTGAACCCGCGCGCGGTGCAGAGCGATCGCTCGGGCGAGGTTTGACCCAGCGAAATCTCGTCAGTACCCTCGAACAGTCGCCCGCACGTGGCGATACGGCTGCGACCCACGACATCATGGGGACCGCGCCGGTTAGCAAGCGAGACGGACGAGCTTACCAACGGCAATCGCGTCCCCACCGGTATGAGGATTCATCGGCGTGGGTTGCGGATGCCAGACGCAACGAGGAGTGAACAGCCGTGGCCAAGGGCAAGCGGACCTTTCAGCCCAACAACCGCCGACGCGCGCGGGTGCATGGGTTCCGGCTGCGGATGCGCACCCGGGCCGGTCGAGCGATCGTGTCGAACCGGCGCGGCAAGGGGCGCCGCAAGCTGACTGCGTGATTCGACGCAAGGTCTAGCGCGGTGCTTCCGGCTCGGTACCGGATGACGCGGTCGACAGACTTCGGTGCCACCGTCAGTAAAGGGGTGCGCGCGGTGCAGCCCGATCTCGTGGTGCACGCGCTGCGGTCTGGCGACGTTGGCTCCGCGGATGGACCGCTGATCGGATTGGTCGTTTCGAAAGCTGTCGGCGGCGCGGTGCAGCGACACCGGGTCGCCCGTCGTCTGCGCCACGTCGTGCGGACCGTGCTCAATGAACTGGATCCGGCGGACCGCGTGGTGATCCGTGCGTTGCCGGGCAGCAGTCATGCGATCTCGGCGCGGCTGGAACAGGAACTGCGAACGGCGATCCGCCGCGCACGTGCGCGCAGTGAGGCGTCGAGCCAATGAGTTTCGCTGCGCGGGGAGTGATCTTCTTCATCGAGCTGTATCGCCACATGATTTCGCCGATGCGGTTGCCCACCTGCCGGTTCACGCCGACGTGCAGTCAGTACGCGGTCGACGCGCTGGGTGAGTACGGGTTGATACGGGGCGGGACGCTGGCCATGGTGCGACTGCTGAAGTGTGGCCCGTGGCATCGGGGAGGATGGGATCCGATACCCGAGCGCCGAGGCGACTCGCAGCACGACGACTTCTGGGACAGCCCAGCGGAGCAACGGAAGAGCGAAACGCGTGTTTGATTGGTTCAGCCTGGACTTCATCTACTGGCCCGTGTCGGCGATCATGTGGGCTTGGTACAAGGCGTTTGCCTTCGTGCTCGGACCGTCGAACTTCTTCGCATGGGCGCTGTCGGTGATGTTCCTGGTCTTCACGCTGCGCGCGATTCTGTACAAGCCGTTCGTGAGGCAGATCCGCACCACGCGACAGATGCAGGAGTTGCAGCCACAGATCAAGGCGCTGCAGAAGAAGTACGGCAAGGACCGCCAGCGGATGGCGCTGGAAATGCAGAAGCTCCAGCGCGAGCACGGGTTCAACCCGCTGATGGGCTGCCTGCCGATCTTCGCGCAAGTCCCGGTGTTCCTCGGGCTGTATCACGTGCTGCGTTCGTTCAACCGGACCGTGACGGGCGGCATGGGCGGCAGCTTCGGGCCGCATCTGTCGGTGGAGCAGAACCGGGCGACGGGCAACTACATCTTCAGCGCGACCGACGTCGGGCACTTCCTGGACGCCAACCTGTTCGGTGCCCCGATCGGCGCATCGATGATCCAGTCTTCCGGTCTGGACGCGTTCACCGAATTCAGCAGGAGCGCGGTGGTGGCAGTCAGCCTGCCGCTGATGATCGCCGCGGGCATCGCGACGTACTTCAACAGCCGGGCTTCGGTGGCGCGCCAGAGTCCTGAGGCGGCAGCCAACCCGCAGACCGCGATGATGAACAAACTCGCGCTGTACGTGTTCCCGCTCGGCGTCGTCGTCGGCGGCCCGTTCCTGCCGATCGCGATCATCTTGTACTGGTTCTCGAACAACATCTGGACGTTCGCGCAGCAGCACTACGTCTTCGGGAACATCGCCAAGGAAGAAGAAGCCAAGAAGCTCGAGGCGCAGGAGAGACGGGCGGCCAATGCGCCGAAGCCGGGCGCCAAACCCGATCGACAACGGAAACCTGACAGCGCGCCGAGCGAGCCGGCGGTCAGCGACGGTGTGGAAGTCACGGACTCGCCGGACGCCGTGATCGACGGGAAGGCGGCGCCGGAGACGCCGGGCCCGGGAGCGACGCCGCGGCCTGGCGCGCGACCCAAGAAGCGGAAACGTTGACCGGAGCACGATCCGGTGGTGGATGAGGGAGAGACAGTGATGACGGACGCCGAGACGACCGAACGCAGCGACGAGTTGACCGACGACGACAACGGCACGGAAACCTCGACCGCAACGGGAGAGGATCTCGAAGAGCGGTTGGTAGCCGAAGGTGAGATCGCAGGCGACTATCTCGAGGAGTTGTTGGACCTGCTGGACTTCGACGGCGATATCGATCTGGATGTCGAGGGCGACCGCGCGGTGGTGAGCATCGACGGCGGTGGTGACCTGACGAAGTTGGTGGGACGCAAGGGCGAGGTGCTCGACGCGCTGCAGGAGCTGACCCGGTTGGCGGTGCACCAGAAGACCGGTGAGCGCAGCCGGCTGATGCTGGACATCGCGCGCTGGCGTCGGCGGCGCCGCGACGAGTTGGCCGCGCTTGGCGAGAAGGTCGCCCGTCGGGTGTTGGAGTCGGGGGAGCGAGAAGAGCTGACCCCGATGACGCCGTTCGAGCGGAAGATCGTGCACGACGCGGTCGCCGCCGTCGACGGTGTGCACAGCGAAAGCGAGGGCGTCGAGCCCTCGCGCCGCGTGGTTGTGCTGCTCGACTGAGGCGCGAGTTACACGGATGTAGTTCCTGCGCCACCCCGTTTGGGCCCGCGAGATCCGGAGGATGTTTCACGTGAAACATGTAGAGGTGACCGCGGCGCCGGAAGCCGCGGCGGTCCTCTTCGGGTCGGAGTTGGCGCGCGCCCAGCGGTACGCCGAAATCTTGGCCGGCGCGGGTGTGGAGCGCGGCCTGCTAGGACCCCGAGAAGTCGACCGCATCTGGGACCGTCACATATTGAATAGTGCGGCGGTGGCCGAATTGCTCGACCCGAACGAGCGGATCGCCGACATCGGTAGTGGAGCCGGGCTACCCGGGATACCGTTGGCGTTGGCCCGGCCCGACCTTCGGCTCACCCTCATCGAACCACTTCTTCGCCGCAGTGAGTTCCTGCGCGAGGTGGCCGACGATCTGGGTCTCGAGATCGCGATCGTTCGGGGCCGGGCCGAGGATCGGTCCGTGCGACAGCAAGCGGGGGAGATGGACGCGGTTGTCTCCAGAGCGGTGGCGGCTCTGGACAAGCTGACGAAGTGGAGCGTGCCGCTGCTCCGTCCGGATGGCCGGATGGTGGCGATCAAGGGCGAACGTGCGGAAGACGAGATCCGGGAGCACCGGCGTGTGATGGCAACGCTGGGTGCGGTCGATGTAAGGGTGATGAAATGTGGCGCGGACTTCTTGGACCCACCCGTGACCGTGGTCGTGGCGCGGCACGAGGGAACGGTTCGGGGGGCGGACCGACCGCCACGAACGGGCAGGAGAAGAGGATGACTCCGGAGGAGTCGCAACATCCCGATGTTTCACGTGAAACATGGGAGGGGCCGCCGAGGGAATCGTGGGTCGACCAAGCCGGAATCGATACCCCGATCGGAGCCGAGGCAGAGCGCGCCGTCAAGCTGCTGCACGCCGCGGCGAAGGGCGGACTACCCCGGCCGGCGCGCCAGCGAGTCTTTACGATCGCCAACCAGAAGGGCGGCGTCGGCAAGACGACGACGGCGGTCAATGTCGCCGCGGCGCTTGCGCTGCAGGGACTGAGCATCCTCGTGGTCGACCTCGACCCGCAGGGCAACGCCAGCACCGCACTCGGCATCGAACACCGCGAAGGCACCCCGTCGTCCTACGAGGTGTTGATCGGCGAGATCCCACTGCAGACCGCGATCCAGCGCAGCCCGCACAGCGAGCGACTGTTCTGCGTTCCGGCGACCATCGACCTCGCAGGCGCCGAGATTGAATTGGTCAGCATGGTGGCGCGCGAAGGACGGCTACGCACCGCGCTCGCTGCGCTGAAGGACTACGACTTCGACTACGTCTTCATCGACTGCCCGCCGTCGCTTGGCTTGCTGACCATCAACGCGCTCGTGGCCGCTCCCGAGGTGTTGATCCCGATCCAATGCGAGTACTACGCGCTGGAGGGGGTGGGGCAGCTGCTCCGCAACATCGAAATGGTCAAGGCGCACCTCAACCCGGAGCTGAACGTCACCACCGTCATCCTCACCATGTACGACGGCCGCACCAAGCTCGCCGACCAAGTCGCCGCCGACGTGCGGGCACACTTCGGGGACAAGGTGCTGCGGACCGTTATCCCGCGCAGCGTCAAGGTGTCCGAAGCACCCGGCTACGGCATGACGATCCTCGATTACGACCCCGGCTCGCGAGGCGCGATGAGCTATATCGATGCCAGCCGCGAACTCGCCGAGCGAGGCGCGCCGCAAGGACAAAGCCGATAACCCGTTTTCGCGAGCAGGAGACAGCACCAATGACTCAACCCAAGAACAAGCGAAGCGGCCTCGGCAGGGGGCTGGCATCGTTGATCCCCACCGGCCCGGCCGACGATGAAGCGGCGGTCCCCTTTGGCTCGCGAATGGGCAACGCCGCCGCCGACGTCGTGATCGGCGGATCATCGGTCACCGACACCGCGGCCGCCGACGTCGGCGCCACCTACCGCGAGATCGATCCGTCGACTATCGACCCCAACCCCAAACAGCCGCGTCAGGTATTCGACGAGGAGTCCCTCTCCGAACTCGTGCATTCAATTCGCGAGTTCGGCCTCATGCAGCCGATCGTCGTGCGTGCCGTGCCGGGCACTCCGCAGGGGGCTCCGCGGTATCAGCTCGTCATGGGGGAGCGGCGCTGGCGCGCAGCGCAGCAGGCCGGTCTTGCCACCATTCCGGCGATCGTGCGCGAGACCGCCGACGACAGCATGCTGCGCGACGCGCTGTTGGAGAACATTCACCGCGTCCAACTCAACCCGCTTGAAGAGGCGGCGGCCTATCAACAGCTGCTCGACGAGTTCGAAGTCACCCACGATGAACTGGCCGCCCGCATCGGCCGGTCGCGCCCGCTGATCACGAACATGATCCGGCTGCTTCGGTTGCCGATCGCCGTACAGCGGCGGGTGGCAGCCGGCGTGCTGTCCGCCGGGCACGCCCGCGCTCTGCTGGCGCTGGAAGGCGGGCCGGAGCAGCAGGAGGAACTGGCGGCGCGCATCGTCGCCGAGGGGCTTTCGGTGCGCGCGACCGAGGAGGCCGTCACGCTGGCGAACCGCGAGACCCCGTCGGCCCCGTCTGCTCCGCGCCGCAAGCCGATTCACATGCCCGGGCTGCAGGACGTTGCTGAGCGGCTGTCGACGGCGTTCGACACACGAGTGACGGTCAGCCTCGGCAAACGAAAAGGCAAGATCGTGGTCGAGTTCGGCTCGGTCGACGACTTGCAACGGATAGTCGAACTCATGAGCACGACCAAGGGCTGACCTACCACACGACGTAATTACGTCACTGTGACACGAAGCGGCCACCCGGACTGTCCACACGACTGCGGCAAAGGAAAACCCATGTGCAGCAACGGGATTCGTATCGGCGGTCCTTGCCGATGAACGAACCCGACGAAAAGGGGCCATCGGCGCCGGGTGCTTCTATCCTGGAGTGGCAGCCGGGCATTTCAGCACCGCGCAGAACTCGGGGAGTTTAGTGGCAGCGCGCATCACGCCTCTACGGCTCGAAGCATTCGAGCAGCTGCCCAAGCACGCACGCCGCTGCGTGTACTGGGAGGTGGATCCGGCGACCCTGCGGGCCGACGACCACCTCAGTGACCCCGAATTCGAGAAGGAAGCGTGGCTGTCGATGGTCATGCTCGAGTGGGGGTCGTGTGGTCAGATGGCAGTGCAGTGCCGCGACTCCGAGGCGGACATCGAGGAAGACCCGGCGATGCCGTTCGACATCGGCGACAACCCCTGCCTTGGCTACGCGTTCTACGCGCCACCCGGGGCGGTGCCCCGCGCGCGGCATTTCCCCACCGGCCCGGTGAGCGCCGACGCCGTGTTGCTGACCTCGCTCGGCGTGGAGTCCGGCCATGATGCCGACGCACTGTCGCGGCATCTGATCGCATCGGTGGTCGGCGATCTTGTCCGCCGCGGCGTTCGTGCGCTGGAAGCGTTCGGGCGTACCGCCGAAGTGACCGAACTGCAGGACCCCATGGCGGTGGCACCCGAATTGCGGCCCGTCGTCGAGGTACTTGGCGACTGCGCGGTGGACCAGTGCATGCTCGACGTCGATCTGCTGCGGGACGCCGGCTTTGTCGTCGTCACACAGCACCGCTACTTCCCCCGCCTGCGACTGGAACTCGAGCAGGGGCTGGGATGGAAGGCCGAAGTGGAGGCGGCGCTGGAGCGGCTACTGGAAAGCGCTCAGCTCCAACAGCCGGTCGGCGCGGGCGCGGGTCCCTGCCTGTAGGCGACTAGGTCGGGCTGACTCGGCCGGCCTGCTCGACCGACAATTCGTGGGCCAACAGCTCGGCGAAAGTGAATGTGCCCGTTGGTCGGTCGTTCTTGCCGAGGAGATAGAGCCGCTTGACCGCGGCGAGCACACCCTCGGCGATCGAATCACGAGCCTGCGCCGAGACCAGCATGCCCCGGTCGTGGGGGTTCGTGATGTAGCCGACGTCGACCTGCACGGTGGGCATGCGGGTCAGCCGCAGCAGATCCCAGGTCCTGCCATGGGTGCGACAGTCGCGTAATCCGGTGCGCGCCACCACTTCTCGCTGAATGAAATCGGAAAGCATGCGGCCGATGGTGGAGACTGACCCGTGCGAATTGCCGAAGTGGAACGAGGCGACGCCGTTGGCGGACGGGCTGGCGTGCGCCGCGCAGCGCAGGCTGATCATCAGGTCGGCGCCGACGGTGTTGGCCGTCGCGGCTCGCTCGGCATCCGAGGGTGCGCGGTTCACCGGGCGGGACAAGAACGTCTCCATGCCGATCGCGGTCATCCGGCCCTCGAGCCGACTTGCCAAGTCCCACAGGATGTCTGCCTCGCTGATCGGCCCGGCAGGACCGTTCATGATCAGGCCGTGATCGCTACCGCCGCGGCCCGGATCGATGATGATGCGCTTGCCCGACAGCCGCGGCCCTGAGCGGCGAACCAGCTCCTCTTCGCGAATCGCGTGCGGTGAGCCGCCGGTGACCCGCGAACCCAGAAAGTACAAGGAGCGCAACGTTTCTGGGCCACAGATGCCGTCGGGGTAGAGGCCGTACTCGCGCTGATAGGACATCAGCGCGTTGTGGGTCTGCAGGCCGAAGTGTCCGTCGACGAGCCCGGTGTAGAAGCCGAGGTCCTGCAGCCGCGCCTGCAACGTCGCAACGTCATCGCCGTACATCGGCGCACCGAACTGATGGTTGAGCGTGCGGGCGCCCAAGCGGTATGACGCTTCTTTGAGCGCACGGAAAGTCGCCTCGCCGACGATCCCGTCGACGAGCAGCCCGCGGTGCTGCTGGAATGCGCGCACCGCATGGTCGAGTTCGTCGTCGAATACGTCGACAGCGACGTGTCGACCGGTGGTGAGGTCCTCGTCGGGGTTGTCGATCATGCCCAACGCCGCCAGTGCCGCCCGGATCTCGGTGACCGCACCCCCGCGGTCACCGTGACGCAGACTCGACATACTCGACCCTTCCCCGGCTGCCCTGCGGGCCGGCATATGTCAGCCCGAAAAACGCTGACGAAGCAAAGACAGGCTAGGCAGCATTGTCGCAGACGGTTCCCATTTTCGAGAAAACCCCAGGCGGGTGTCAGGCCCGCTAATCGCGGCGTTAGACCACGTCAGCGAGCTCGCGCAGCAGCGCGGCCTTGCCTTTCGCGCCGACGATCCGCTTCACCGGGGCGCCGTCCTTGAACAGGATCATCGTCGGGATCGAGACGACCTGAAAATCGCGTGCGGTGGTGGGGTTGGCGTCGACGTCGAGCTTGGCCACCTTGAGCGAGCCGGCCTTGTCGTTGGCGATCTCCTCGAGCACGGGGGCGACCATCTTGCATGGCCCGCACCAGGTGGCCCAGAAGTCGACCAGCACCGGCGTGCTGCTGGACAGCACGTCGTCGGAGAACGAGTCGTCGGTTACGGCGACGGTCGCGGAAGTCTTCTCGGTCATCGTTGGGCTCCAATCAGATCGGTGTTGTCATCCGTTGTGGCGGAAGCGTTTTCAGCCAACCAGCGCTCGGCGTCGATGGACGCCGAACAGCCGGTACCCGCCGCGGTGATGGCTTGGCGGTAGGTGTGGTCGACGAGGTCGCCCGCGGCGAAAACGCCGTCCACCGACGTGCTCGTGGTCCGGCCCTTGGTCAGCACATAGCCTTCGGCGTCGAGATCGACCTGGCCGCGCACCAACTCCGACCGCGGGTCATGGCCGATCGCGACGAACACACCGGTCACAGCGAGTTCGGATTCTTCACCGGTGACCGCGTTGCGCAACCGCACACCGGTGACCTTCGGATCGCCCTCGATCGACGTCACCTGGGTGTTGGTGAGGAACCTGATCTTCTCGTTCTCACGGGCGCGCTCGAGCATGATCTTGGAGGCGCGGAACTCCTCGCGGCGGTGGATGAGCGTGACGCTGCGGGCGAACCGGGTGAGGAAGGTCGCTTCCTCCATCGCGGAGTCGCCGCCGCCGACCACGGCGATGTCTTGGTCGCGGAAGAAGAAGCCGTCACACGTCGCACAGGTGGAAACGCCCATGCCGATCAGCGCCTCCTCGCCGGGCACACCGAGGTGCCGGGCCTGGGCGCCCATCGCGAGGATGACGGCACGCGCCTGGTAGGTGTCGTCGCCGACGGTCACCGACTTGACCGGCCCCTCGAGTGAGACGGCGTCGACGTCCTCCATCCGCAGGTCCGCGCCGAAGCGCAGCGCCTGCTCACGCATCTCGTCCATCAACTCCGGGCCGGTGATGCCCTCACGGAAACCGGGGTAGTTCTCGACCTCGGTGGTGGTCATCAGCGCGCCGCCGAATTGGGTGCCCTCGAATACCAACGGCTTCAGCTGTGCGCGGGCCGCGTACACCGCGGCGGTGTAACCGGCCGGGCCTGAGCCGATGATGATGACGTCATGAACGGTGGATGAGGAGGTCATGCGAACCTTTCTGCCGTATCACGTCGGCACGGATACAAACACCAGGGTATGCCCCGGTGTTCCCGGTGGCCTGCAGGACAGATTACGGACGAGCGACCAACGTATTGGCGAGCAGCCCGCTGTGACCCGCATTGCAGTCCGCCTCGACGACCAGTGCGAGAACTGTTCGCGGGGTGTCTGCGGGCAACACGATCAGCACCGCGGCCCGACCGTTCATGTCGACTGGCCGAGCGCCGAGCACCGCGGTCGCACCCGAGTAGCCGAGCGCGGACAGGCAGGAGGCCCGCTGCGCGGGGTCGGCCAGGGGGCCGTAGTCCGGGCGCTGCGACAGCAGCCCGACGATCTGCGGGTTCGACAGCGGCAGCTCGGTGGCCTGTCGCGTGACCGTGATGCTCTCGGCGGTCGGTCCCATCGACCATCTCGGCGCTGGGTCGCGCGTCAGCATCAGGCCGCCGACGACGGCGCCGACGACCGCTGCGCAGATGCCCGTGACGAGCGCAGCGAGCTGCCACCGCGGCGTGTGCCGAGCCGAATGTGCAGGGGCGTGGCGTTGCTCTCGCAGGGCGGCGCCGATGCGGGCGCTCACTTCGGCGGGGACCTCGGGCGCAGAGGACTGGTCGGCGCCGAGATCGGCGAGGTCGCGGCGGACCCGGTCGAGCGCCGCGAGCGTGGCTGCGGCGTCGGGATCAGTGCGCACACGCTGGCGTAGCTCCGCGGCCGTGGCGTCGTCGAGCAGGCCGGCCTGCAGGTCGGCGAGCAGCTCGGGCGTGATCGCCTCGGGTTCGCGCCCCGCGCCGTCGTCCATCGCCGCCCCCGCCGGTTGTGCCATGCCCTGACGCAAGCCAGTCTCCACCACGGACGGTTAGACGCTGCCCCCGACATCACGGTTCCCGCTGTGTGTCGCGGCGCCGGCGTTGAAGTGTTCGAGCGCTTCGGCCAGCTTGGCCCTGGCCCGCGAGCACCGGCTCTTCACGGTGCCCTCGGCGATGCCCAGCATCCGCGCGGTCTCGGCCACCGAGTAGCCCTGCATGTCGACCGCGACGACCGCGGCGCGTTGTTCGACCGGCAGCCGCATCAGGGCACGCTCGACGACGATCGCGGTGTCGACGTGCGGCATCGGATCGCCGATGTGACAGGCGTCGTCGTCAAGGGCGGTGGTGGGATTGTGCATGTGCCGGCGCAACCGGTCCAGGCAGGCGTTGACGACGATGCGGTAGAGCCAACTGCTGACCGCTGAGTCATGGCGGAAGGCAGGCGCATTGCGATGCGCCTTGAGCATCGCATCCTGCAGGGCGTCCGCGGCGTCTTCGGGGCTGCGGCTGGACATCTGCGCCAGCCGGTACAGCTGGCGTTGGTGTCGGTAGAACAGCTCCTCGAAGGCGTACCGGTCACCGGCGACGTGAGCGGCCAGCAACTCGGCATCCGACCGGCCGACTCCTTCGAAGCTCCCCACAAGCGAACACTAAGCGGATTCCCAGGCAGGTCTTTACACAAGTTTGCGCCGCTGGGGATAGCCGCTCGTTTACGAGGCGGCCTTCAGCGTGACCTCTGCGATGTCCGAGCGGCTCTTGCCGTCGACCTGGCCCAGCGTCGACACCCACACCAGCACGTTCGACGTGGGCGTCGGGTTGTCGACCTTGATGGTGTTCGAGCCGGCCTTCAGCGTGGTGGCGGGCACCAGCACGGTGGTGTCGTCCAGCGTCGCGGGTGTCGGCGTCTGCGCCGCACGGATCTGCACCGCGGTGCCGGTGCTGTTCAGGTCGATGGTGACCTCGGCGAGCTTCGTCGGCTGCGGCAACTGCAGCATCAGCCCGACGCCGTTCTTGAAATTCGGGAACGGAACCGGATCCGTGTACGTGTCGATGGGCCACACGGTCGCGGGATTGCCGTCGATGGCCTTGCCGGCCTCGTCGGGTGCGTCGGCTTCCCCCTCGGGTGAAAACACCGTTACGCGAACGGGTTTCACGACCTTGCCTGCCGAATTGTCGGCGCCCTGTGCTGACGTCGTCGGAGCGTTCAGCCCCAACTGGTCGCCGCCGAGACCACCGCCGACGTCTCCGAAGATCCCTTTCAGAACAGAGGCCAGCACGATCAGCGCGATGACGATGATCACGGCGCCGACGCCGAGCCCGACCATCAGCCCTTTGCGGCGTCGGGTCGCGGACTCCGGATCGCTGGCGGGCCCATCGCGGAACTGCGACGGCGGCGGCACGGGGGGCTGGTCGACCGGCTCGATCAACTCGGTGCGGTCGGCGACGGCGGTGGCCTGCTGCAGCAGGTTCAGCAGCGTCGGGGCGCTGCGGATGCCGCCGCCCTCCTGCACCGCGCGCGCCGCGGCAGCCGAGATCTGGAACGGGATGTCGCGATCGACGGCTCGCGGTTCGATCGGCTGGCCTGCGGGATCCAGCTCGGCGGCGGCCATACCGCTGCGCACCCCCGACTCGGCGAGCGGCCAGCGGTTGATCAGCAGCGCATACAACGCGGCGCCGATACCCCGGATGTCGTCTTCTGGCGTGGCGTCGGGCATGGTTGCCGGGAACGCCAATGCGACGTCGCCCTCGATGCTGACCCGCACGCGGCTGGGATGGTCGATCGACAACGCGACGCCGGAGCGGTGGGCGGCCTCTGCCGCCGCTGCCAGCGATTGGATGGCGCGCGCCCCGCCGATCGGCGACGGAGACGTCTCGGCCACTTCGGCCAGCGAGCCACCGCGGATCCACTCCGAAACCACCAGCCCGCCGGAGCCGGTGCTGGCGACGTCGAGCACCCTGGCGACGCCGGGCATGTCGAGGCGGCTCAACTTGAGCGTGCGGGCCAGGATCTCCTGCACCTGCTCGTCGGGCAGCGCAGCATCCGGGTCGACGAACGTCAGCGCGACCTGCCGGTCGAGCGCGGTGTCGAGCGCCTGCCAGAACTGCAGGTTCGGCGGGCCGCCGTGGAAGACCAGCAGCCGGTATCGGCCGCCGCCGATGCTGGCCCCGGGAATCAGGTGCACATCCTCGTCGGCGGTGGCCGACTCGATCGCGGGCTCACGCGGCGGCGCCAGGCCCACCGGTTCGCGCGTGGGGTCGCCGCCGTAGTCGGCAGGCGGGCGGCCGGACACCGGCATCGGCGACGTGCCGTTGGCGGGGTCGACGGGCTCGGCGGGAACGTCGGGTGCGAAGTCATCAGCCGACGGGCGGGGAAGCTTGGTCGTGGCGGTGCCGTCGGGGGCGGGGGCGGCGCCGGTCGCTTGGTCGTCGGTCACCGCTGGTCCCTTCCGCATCCAGTCACCGGCAACGCTGGCCGGAGGCCCGCGCCGGGCCGCCGCCGGGAATTGACGATGGCGTGTCGCGAGCGAATTCCTCTGATCAGCGTACGTGAGGGGGCCACCCGGGCGTGGCCGGTCGGAGGGGGCCGACGGCGGTACGGCTACCCGTTTGCCCCTGCCGAGACGGCGTCGGATGGCAGCCACAGCGGCCTGCGCGTCGGGCACCCGGGCGGCCACCAGCACCCCGCCGATGATCGGCACCATGATCAACCCGAGCACCAGCAGCCGCAGCAGTGAACCCGCGCCGCCCCAATTGCGGGTCAGTGCTTCCAGCCCGAAGAGCTGATCGACGACGTTCGCGACGAGCCCGGCGATCAGCGATGCCGCGATCGTGACGAGGATGGTGCGCACCACCGGCAGGCTGATCAGCCGCCCGTCGGGTGGGTTCAGGTTGGTGCGCAGCAGGAAGTAGCCGACGGTCGCGCCGGCCAGGAACCCAAGACCGTTGGCCAGCCCGAGGTAACCGGCAACCAGTTCCGGGTCATCGGTCAGATACGGCGCCGCCAGCGACGCGGCGACCTTGACGATCGTGATCACGACGATCAGCAGGATCGGGGTCCACGGCTGCTCGCGGGCATAGAACACCCGAAGTACAAGCAGCACAAGGGCATACGGGATCAACGTGAATGCCGACAAGGTGATGGCCATGCCGAGATAGCCCGCGTCGGTTTCCCCGAAATTGCCGTAGGCGAACAGCGCGCTACCGATCGCCGGCCCGCCGACGGTCATCATCGCGACGATCGGGATCAGTGTCACCATCGTCAGCCGGGTGGCCAGCGACAGGTCGGCGAGGACCGCGGGGACATCGTCGGCGGCGGCGTTGCGGCTGAGCCGCGGCATCACGACGGTCAACACCGTCACGCCGATCATGCCGAACGGCAGCATCAGCACCAGCCAGGTGTAGTTGTAGATCGCGGGGCCGGAAGCTGCTGCGCCGCTGGCGATCCGGTTGCCGACGATCAAACCGATCTGGCTGATCAACACGTACAGCACCATGGCCGCGGCCATCGCGCCGAACTTCTTGAGCCTGTCGTCGATGCCCCACAGCGGGCGAAGGCTGATGCGCTCCTTTCGAATCGCGACCAGCAGCACAGCCGTCTGCGCGAAGACGCCGAGCGTCGTTCCGATGCCGAGCACGAGCAGCTTGGCGTTGCCCATTTCCACGGGGTCGATCGAAAGTTCGCCCGGCACAATGAGATACAAGACCAACGTGGCGATGGCGACGATGTTGTTGACTACGGGTGCCCACGCGGGTGGCCCAAACACGTTGCGGGTGTTGAGGATCGCCATGAAGACCGACGACAGGCCGTAGAACAACACCTGCGGTAACAGCAGATACGCGAAAGCTGTGGTGAGTGCTCGGTTGACCTGAGGGTCGCTGCCCAGCATCAGCCGAACGAGCAGGGGAGCGGCGGCCACCGACAGCAGGGTGACCACGACGAGCAGCGCGGTGGCCAGCGTGACGAGCCGACGGACGAACGCGGTGCCGCCGTCGGGGTCGTCGCGCTCGGCGCGCGCCAGCACCGGGACGAAGATCGCGGTGAACGTCGCCTCTAGGACCAGCGCGGCGATCAGGTTCGGCAGCTGGTTGGCCACCGAGAACGCCGACGACAGCGCGGCGCCGAGGATCGCGGCCAACAGCACGATGCGGGTGAAGCCGGTGATCCGGCTGATCAGCGTCGCGAATGCCATGCCCCACGACCGCGACACCACCGCGGCGTCGGAGAGTTCAGGGCGGCCGGCCCGCCGTCGCGGAGCCGGGCCGCGGGGCAGCCGCGGCGGCGGTGTCCTGCCGGCGGGCGGGTAGTTCGGAGTCCGCGGTGGGTAGCGGCGCGGCGGCACGCGGTTGACGGGCGGCGGCTGCGGCGGCGGGCCGCCGGCGGCGGTCATCCGTCCTCGCTGCTGCGGCTCATCGCGCGCGGCGACTCGTCGACATCCTTCGCATAGGCGATCGCGACGTCTATCGGGTCGGGCCGGTCCAGATCGGCCGGGTCGGGTTCGCCGCGGAAGCGGTGCCACAGTCGTCGACCGACGAGCAGCGCCAACACCACACCGCCGGTCAGCGTGATGAAGAACAGCACCTTGCCGTAGGCGTTGGAATGCACCGAGAGCCGTACCGGTTCGCCGAGCGGCAGACCGTCGGCGGTGTGCAACGCCACGTCGACGGCCACCCGCTGCGTGAAGTGCACCTCGATCGGCACTTTGAGCGGCAGATAACCGGGGGGCAGCACGATCTCGCCCATGTCGGTCACCGTCATGCCCGGCGGCGCGGCGATCTGCAGCCGCACCCGGATCGGCACGGGAAGGTCGTTGCGCAGCGCCAACGGCAGCGGGCTGTGCTCGGTGGCCAGCGTGTAGGAGCCGCCGGGGTTGACGATGGTGACGGCCCCGAACAGGTCGTCCACGGTGTGTCCGACGGTGGTCAGCCGCTGCTGGGCCAGGCCGTTACGGGCGTCCGGCGGCACCGTCTGGCTCAGCGCGCGAAGCATGTCCTCGCGCAGCGGCGCGGTGTACTGGGCACCGGTCAGGCCGGTGCGGTCGTCGGTGGCCAGCACGCCCGACAGCCCCCAGAGCCGCGCTGTCGTCGCCGCGATACCGGATACCACGCCGTCGTTGAACCGGCCGCGCGGATTCCCCAGAGCTTCCTCGGGAGGCGACGTGAGGTCCTGGGCGGGGATCGCGTTGGCCTCGGCGATCACCGCAGGAAGCGGCCGCGCCACGGCCAGGCCGGCGTGGATGGTCGATGCCACCGCGGTCAGGATCGCCTGCGCGTCGTCGGGCGCCAGGTTCCAGGCCAGCGGCGGCGAGAGGATCTGGGTGCGCGGCTCGGTGTCCGGGTGCAGGCCGCGCCACAGCAGCGAGCCGATGGCATCCTGGCGCCGCGCCACCTGCGAGTCGTGTTTGACCGGAATGTCCAGCGACGGGTCGAGATACGACGGCGAAGCAGGCTCGGTGCCCGCGCCGGCAAGCGCGGCGCCGACGGCCGGGTCGAACGGCGTGGCCGCCACTTCCGTCGTGTACCTGACCGGTCGCACATCTGCCGTCGCAGCCTCGCCCGTGGCCGAGTCCTGCGCGGCGCTGTTGGCGGCGGCGATCGCTACCGTCGGGCCCTGCACCGACAGCAGCTCGACCGTGGGCGCAGTCAGCGGACCGTCGCCGACGAGCGTGGCCCCCCGCGTCGACGTCACCCCGAGGATCTGGTCGACGATGTCGGCGGCGCTCTTGGTGGCGATCGCGCTCAGCCCCTTGTCGCCGACGCGTTGCAGTGCATCGAGGTCGGCCTGCGAATAGGTCGTCGGGGCCACGCACATCCGCTGCGCCAGACCCTTGAGTCGGTTGAGCCAGGCGACCGCGGTGTCCTTGCCGGCGCCTGGATGCGTTGGTGTGCCGGGGCCCGCGTCGGGGGCGTCGTTGACGACGTAGCCGCCGGTCATCGCGTTGACGGTGACCAGCAGGTCGGGGTCGACGGCCAGGCACGTCGCGTTGCGCACCTCGCCGCCGGGGTCTACCGGCGGGCTGGTCGCGAAGTCGATCGCCGACAACAGGGTGTCGAGCCGGCCGCCGGGCGCGAGCGAGGTCGCCAGGTCGTCGTCGATCAACCGGACGGGTGTCGTCCCGCCCGGTGCGCCTGCCGCTAGTCGTGGCCGATCGGCAAGTGGCCACAGCATGGTCAGCCGAACAGGTTTGGAGGTGTCGGGTGGTACCACCGACGTCAGCGTGTCCACAGCGGAGTCGGCCGCGGGTTCGGGCGGCACCCCGAGCACTGGAAGCAGGAAGCGGGCGTCGTCGAGGCGGGCCGGTGCGCCGTAATCCGGTGTGCCGTTGACGTTGACCATGATCGGGTACACGCCGGGCTGGTCGATGTGCAGCGACGGCAGTTCCGCCGACCGCAGCGGGTAGGACAGATTGAACGGAACTTCTTGTCCGCGAAGCAATTCCGGGGCCAGCGTGATGAAATCGGCGACAGCCTCGTATTGGTCGACGTTGCCGGTGAGGTTGGTGCGCAGCCCGGCCGACGAAGTGACAGCCGACGCGTGTTCGAGGCGGACCATCACGTCGCGCACCGGCCGGTCGCCGACGTTGGCGATCGTTCCGCTGACGGTGACGACCGGCTCGCTGGTGGTGGTCACCACGTCGGGGGTGATGCGGTCGATGCGCACCTGCAGGAACGGAACGGCGCCCGGCTCACCCGCGGCGGCGTGGGGGAGCGCGACGGGGGCGGCGATGATCGTCATCAGCGCGAGGGCGGCCAGCAGCCGCGCCAGCACTCGCGGCATCGCCGCGGGTAGGGTCACGGCCCTTGTCCGCACCCGTTCGTCCGGCGAGATGGCTGTTCGTCGGGACGGCGGTTGCGGGTGTGCGAGTGCGTCTGGGCGCGCCTGCGCGGCGAGCTCCGCGGCAGCGGCGGCAGCGCCGCTGGGCCGTCCGAGTGCAGCTTGTCGATCAGCTCACCGGCGACCTCGGCGAGCCGGCGTTCGTCGGCATATGCCAGCCGCGACGGCAGCTCCTTGAGCGGCACCCACGCCACCTCGCTGACTTCGAGGTCTTCGTCGGAGAGCTCGCCGCCGAGGAACCGCATCAAATAGTGGTGCACGGTCTTGTGCACGCGCCTGCCCTCGGTCACGAACCAGTAGTCGATGCTGCCCAAGGCGGCCAGAACGCTGCCCTGGATACCCGTCTCTTCGGCGACTTCGCGGATCGCGGTCTGCTCGGCGGTCTCACCGAGTTCGATGTGGCCCTTCGGCAGCGACCACAGCATCCGCCCGCGCCGGTCGATACGCCCGATCAGGGCCGCGACCTGCGTTTCCTTGGGTCCGTCGATGCCATCGATGACCAGCCCGCCCGCGGAGGTTTCGTGCACGGTGCGCAGCCGGTCTGCGGGCCTGCGGGGGCGGGCCTGCTGCGGCTTGGCCTGACCATTCGACTGGTCTTTGGGGGTGGGCAGCGGATTGTTGTTGCGGTGTTCGGTCGATTCGGGCGGACCGGCAGCGCGTCGGCCGCGGCGCCTCCCCCGGCGCCGTCGTGGTTTGGCCTTCTCGCCGTCCGACACCTAAGCGATGGTAGCTGCCACGTTCATTCGCTCCCGCCGCACTCACCGGTCGTGACCGGCCCGTTGCACATTAGGGTTATCGAACGTGCCCGAATCTGCTGCTGATGCCGAACTGCTGGCCCGCGCCGCAGTGGCGCTGAACCAGCACGGCCCGGTCCTGGCCGAGCTGGGGCAGCTATTCGCTGACGCAGGCCACGAGCTGTACCTGGTCGGCGGCAGTGTGCGCGACGCGCTGCTGGGTCGCTTGGGCACCGACCTGGATTTCACCACCGACGCGCGGCCCGACCAGATGCAGAAGATGCTGCGGCCGTGGGCCGACGCGGTGTGGGACACCGGCATCGAATTCGGCACGCTCGGCGTCGGTAAGGGCGACGACCGCCTGGAGATCACCACCTTCCGCGCCGACACCTACGATCAGGTCTCGCGCAATCCGGAGGTGCGCTTCGGGGACCGCCTCGATGACGATCTGGTGCGTCGTGACTTCACCGTCAACGCCATGGCCGTGCGCATCACCGCGGACGGGCCCGGCGAATTCCTCGATCCCCTAGGGGGTTTGGCGGCGCTGCGGGCGCGGGTGCTCGATACACCGGCGGCGCCGGAGGTTTCGTTCGGCGACGACCCGCTGCGCATGCTGCGGGCGGCGCGGTTCGTTTCGCAGCTCGAGTTCACCGTCGCACCACGGGTGCTGACGGCGCTGCTGGAGATGGCGCCGCAACTGGGGCGCATCACGGCCGAGCGGGTCGCGGCCGAACTGGACAAGCTGCTGCTGGGCAAGGACCCGGTCGCAGGCATCGATCTGATGGTGCAGACCGGCCTCGGCGACGTGGTGCTGCCGGAGGTCGGTGCGATGCGGATGGCCATCGACGAACACCACCAGCACAAGGACGTGTACTGGCATTCGCTGACGGTGCTCAAGCAGGCCATCGGGCTGGAGGACGACGGGCCCGATCTGGTGCTGCGCTGGGCGGCGCTGCTGCATGACATCGGCAAGCCGGCCACCCGCAAGCATGAGCGCGACGGCGGCGTCAGCTTCCATCACCACGAGGTCGTCGGCGCCAAGATGGTCCGCAAGCGAATGCGGGCGCTGCGCTACTCCAAGCAGATGATCGACGACGTTTCACAGTTGGTGTACCTGCATCTCCGGTTCCACGGCTACGGCGACGGCAAGTGGACGGACTCGGCGGTGCGCCGGTATGTCACCGATGCGGGGCCGCTGCTGGGACGGCTGCACAAGCTGGTGCGCGCTGACTGCACCACCCGCAACAAGCGCCGGGCGGCCAGGCTGCAGGCCAACTACGACGATCTCGAGCACCGCATCGACGAGTTGGCCGCCAAGGAGGACCTCGCGCGGGTGCGACCCGACCTCGACGGCAACGAGATCATGAAGATCCTCAACATCCCGGCCGGCCCCGAAGTGGGGGAGGCGTGGCGCTATCTCAAGGAATTGCGCCTCGATCGCGGGCCCCTGGATCACGACGAAGCGGTCGACGAGCTGACCAAATGGTGGAACGCGAGGGGCTAGGAGTGTGTCAGGCCACGGACGCTAATCCAGTGCTATGGCCGAAATCGACACCAGGGTCGTGGATTTGTCCTCCACACGGTTCATCAACAGCCCTGACGTCGAAATAGGCCATAGCAACTGCGCGAGGTGCAACTCTCGGAACCCGGCTGGCCGGCGGTGCGTCTAACCCGCCATGGAGTACTGCCTTGGCGATACCGATGGCTCGGCGACGATGTGGACCGCAGACCCGAACATTGATGTGGACGGCGACGGCACGCTGGACGCCGTCGGGCTGGATTTCGACGGCGACGGTCTTGTCGACGACGCGATGGCCGACACCGACGGCGATGGCTTGGCCGATCAGATGGTCCGCGACCAGGCGTCGGAGCCGGCGTTCTTCAGCGACGACGGCACGGGCACGTGGGCGGTCAGTGTCGACCGGGGCGGGCAATTGCGATGGTTCGGCCTCGATGGCATCGAGCACACCGGTGGGCCGGTCGTCGATCTGGACGGCGACGGGCAGGCTGACGACCGGCTGACCGACGCCGACGGCAATGGGCTGGCCGATCGCGCGCTATCCGGTGACGTGGCCTACGTCGACACCGACGGCGACGGCACGTGGGACGTCAAGCTCGCCGACTCGGATGCCGACGGCAAGGCCGACGCCGCCAGCCAGCTATAGCTGGTCGAGCAGCGCCTTGGCCTCGACCAGGTCGGCCGTGTCGAAGCCTTCGGTGAACCAGTCGTAGACGGGCGCAAGCAGCCGCCGGGCTTCGTCGATCCGGTTCTGCTGCAACCACATTCGGGCCGTGCTCGTCGCCGCGCGCAGCTCCCACGACTTGGCTTGCTGCTTACGCGCAACCATCAGCGCCTGCTGAAAACAGCTCTCCGCCTGTTGCGGGTCCGGGATGTCCCGCGAAAGTAGCAGTTCGCCCCAAATCCGATGCACCTCAGCCTCGTAGAGACGCTCGTCGTTCCGCTCCACCCAACCAAGCGCCTCTTCCAGCGACGACAGCCCGTCCTCGACCTGCCCCGCCAAGCCTTGTACTTCAGCCAGCACTGCGAAATACCAAGGCCACACCGCTCCCATGCCTACCGACCGTCGGCGCTGCATTGACTCACGGATATCAGCGATTCCCGCAGGGACATCGCCTCGATGAGCCCTGGCCCATCCCCTCGGCAAAAGACACCACAGTTCCAGTGCCGGTAAGCCATGGTCAGCAGCCACTGCCAGAGCCTCTTCGGCGCGCGTTGTGGCGGGCTCGGGTTCACGGCGAAGCTGAGACAGTTGAGCGAGGAACAGGAGCGAAATTCCGACGCTATTGGGACTGCCGAGCTCACGGGCGTGGGCGAGAGTGTTTTCCATCGCCTGGACCGCCTGAGTCGGGTATCCCAACATCCAGTTGCTGAGGGCGGTGAGATATCCGGAAACGATGCCGTGGTCCTGGTCATACGGCACAGCACCGGTGCCATGCTGCTGCGCGTTGTATAACGCCAAGGACTGACGGCTATGGTCCCGCACGTCAACAAAATCTCCCTGCCACCATGCGGTGTACGCGAGCATCGAATGCCCGACCGCCAGGATGGGCGGATCATCCTGTCGCCTGGCTAGCTCCAAGAATTCCTCTGACAGTATCCGCGCTTCATGCATGTGTCCGAGCACCATCTTGGAGTGCGCCAGGCCGGAAAGCGCGGGGAATAGTTCCTGCGTCCCACCCACCTGCCGCGCCAGCTCGCAGGCGCGAGCGTAGACGTCCTCGACCGATTGTGGGCCGGTCACAAAGCCTGAGGCGCCGCCCAATGTGAGTTGTAGGGAAAGCTCGTGGTGAGCGCGCTCGGAGGTCTCAGGCAGTGTGCTGAGCAACTCCAAGCCGCGGGCCGCGTGACTGGCCGCTTCTCGGTTGGCGGAGCGTTGCAGTGCTCGCCGGCCAGCCGTCTGCCAATACAGGATTGCCTGCTCGGTCAAGCCGGCCTCCGTGAAGTGGTGCGCCAATAACTCGGGCCTGGTGGCGACGGTGTCCGGAAATCCGGACTCGAGCGTTTGCGCGATGCGTTGGTGATACTGCTGCCGGGTGCTTTTCAACAACGATTGATAGGCCGATTCCTGGACAAGCGCGTGCTTGAAGCGGTACGTCACGTGCGGCGGGGCCCCCGCCGCGTACAGGAATTCCGACGCGATGAGTTGGTCGAGCCCGTGTTCAAGGGTAGCGTCATCCCACGGTGAAACCGCTTGTAGCAGTTGATAACTGAATTCGCGGCCCAGCGTCGCACCGAGTTGTGCCAGCCCTTTGACCGGAGCCAGTCGATCCAGCCGCGCCATCAATGAATCCTGAAGGGTGTTGGGGATGGCGAGTGGGGGCAGCGGGCCCGCCAGGGCGTATCGATCGAGGTGCTCTTCCAGCAGCCCCGATTCCAGCAGCATCTTGGTCAGTTCCTCGATGAACAGTGGAACGCCATCGGTCTTCGAAAGGACTTCCGAAAGCACCTGCGGTGGCAATGATTTGCCGTGCGCGACTTGCTGAGCCAACTCGGTGGCAGCGTCAGTGGGCAAGCGGTTGAGGTCGAGGACGCTGACACCGTCGGACCACGGTGACCGGAAGTCGGGCCGGCAGGTGAACACTGCCAGGATTGGTGCGGTGTGGACGCTTTCCACCAGTAGGTTCAGATACTCCAGCGTGGTCGGATCGATCCAGTGCAGATCCTCAACGATGAGCATCACCGGCTGTTTCTCCGCCCTGCGGAACGGGATCGTCATGAGCGCGCGCATGGTCTCCTGCTTCTGCTGCTCGGCGGTCAGCTCGGGCGAAACACGCTCAGCCTCAAGCGGAATCGACAGCAGTGTGGCGAACAGCGACACGGAGTCGGTCAACGGAAGTCCGGTTTCGACAAGGAACCCTTCCAGCTTCGACAGCTTCTGCGCCTGCGAGTCCTCTCGCTCGAACCGCAAGACAACTCGCTCGAGCAGATCGATCAGCGGGTAGAACGCGGTGTGTTGGTAGTACGGCGAACACTGAAGATGTGTGAACCAGGCTTGCCGATCGGAGGCGTGGTCGATCAGTGCCTTCACCAACCTCGACTTGCCGATCCCGGCCTCACCGGTGACAAGGAGCACTTCGCCCCGCCCGCCGACAACTCTTCGCCAGGCCGTCTCGAGCTGCAGCAGCTCATCGTCGCGCCCGACAAGCGGAGTGAGCCCGGTGCTCGCCAGCGCCTCCAACCGAGTTTGGGCGGTGCTTTCATACAACACCCGGTAGACCTCGAGTGGAGTTGACACACCTTTGAGCGCCGGCGTGCCGATCGACTCGCATTCGAACAGCCCGCCAAGGAGTTGATGCGTTAAGGCTCCGATTACCAACGTGTTTGGCATCGCTACGCCCTGCAGCCGGGCCGCGATGTTCGGCGTATCGCCAAGCACCATGTCGTCGTGCCCCGTCTTGCCGACTTCGTCACCGACGACGACCAGCCCGGTATGGCATCCCAGCCGGACAGCGAGGGACACCCCGTGTTTCTCGGACAATCCGGAGTTGGGTTGCCCGACCGCCTCGATGATGCCGAGCCCGGCGCGAACAGCGCGCTGCGCGTCGTCTTCATGCGCGCGCGGATAGCCGAAGTACACCAGCAGGCCGTCACCGAGGTACTGGGCGATGTGGCCGTCGAAGCGGGCGATCACCTTCGCGCACGCGTCGTAGTAGGCGCCCATGACATCGCGCCACTCCTCGGGGTCGAACTGGCTGGCCAGGATCGTCGACCCGACGAGGTCGCAGAAGAACATCGTCAACTGGCGTCGCTCGCCGCGATGACCAGCTCCCCACACCAGGCCGTGGCCGTCCTCGCTGACGGTGTCGGGATGTGAGTACAGCAATTCGGTGCGCAGCGCGTCCAAGCGTGCGTCGTCCAGGCCGAAGTGTTCCTTCAGCGCGTGATAGGACACCCGGCCGCGAGTGCGCAGAAGCTCAACCATTTCGTCGAGCACCGCATAGAAGTCCATCTGTCCCCCCGCTCCAGATGAAGCGTCAGGTCAATGGTGCGGCAAAACCGAGGGGCGTATCGCCTGAATTCCCTAACGGCCCGGGCCCGGCGGGCCCGCGAATGCCTGCGCGATGGTCAGCCACTTTTCGGCGTCGGCGCCGACGGCGGTCACGTCCAGGTCCGCCCGCGGCCTGCGCTGCGTGACCAGCATGCAGAAGTCCTCCGCCGACCCGGTGACGCGCTGAGCTGCGTCCTCGGGGCCCCAGTCCCACACCGAGCTGTCCGGCGCGCGCAGTTCCACCCGGAACGGGTCGGCTGGAGGCGTCAGCCCGTTGATCGAAAACGCGAAGTTGCGCGTGCGCACGCCGATGTGTGCGATCGACCGCAGCCGCGCCGTCGCGGGCCGCTTCACCCCCAGCGTGTCGGCAACGTCGAGCCCGTGCGCCCACGTCTCCATCAAACGGGCGGTGGCCATCGACGCGGCGCTCATCGGCGGACCGAACCACGGCAGCTTGCGGCCGTCGACGACGGTCAGCAGTTCGTCGTGCAGCCGTGTCCTGGTCTGACGCCAGTCCGCCAACAGCTCGTCAGGTGGGAGCGCGGCGAGCTCTTCGGCGCCTGCGTCGACGAATCCGGTCGGATCCTTGGCCGCCTCCGCCAGCACCTCCGCGAACCCGGCCTCGTCGGTCACCGAGGTCAACGCGACCCGGTCGGTCCACAGCAGGTGTGCGATCTGATGGGCGATCGTCCAGCCCGGCGCGGGCGTCGTCTCGGCCCATCGCTCGGCGGGTAGGCCGGCGACAATTGCGTCCAGGTCGTCGCTTTCGGCACGGAGATCAGCCACGATCGGCCCCGCTGTCGACATGTCGGTCACCTTAGCCCTGAGCCGAAGCGCGACGGCCGACGCTGGCGTGGACCGCCAGCCCGGCGAGATACACGCCGACGCCGGCGAGCGCCAGCCCAGGTTCATGACCGTCGGGCGGCATCACCGCCGCCGCCGCGGTGGTCGCGATGATGAACGACATCCAGAACAGGGCGTCCTGCACGGTGAACACGTGCCCGCGCAGGGCGTCGTCGACGTCGATCTGCATCGCGGTGTCCGCGCACAGCTTCACCACTTGTCCGGCCGCGCCGAGCAGAAACCCGCACGCCACCATCAGAGGCAGCTGTAGGCCCGAGCCGCACAGCTGCACCACCGCCGCGAAGGCAAGTGCACCATTGGGGGCCGCGTACCGGCCGAACCGACGGACAAGGGTCGGCGTCAGTGCCGTGGACAGGAACGAACCCAGCCCGGTTGCTGCGACGAACAGCACTGTGCTGCCGAGCCCCGCGACGGCCTGAGTGTCGGTGTGCCGCACGGTCACCAACACCAGCAACGTGTTGATGCCGAGCACCATCCGATGGGCGGACAGTCCCGCCAGTGTGGCCGCGACGGTCGGTACGGCCAGCACGGTACGCGCGCCGTGCACCCACCCGGTGGCTACCGCGTAGGCGACCGAGCCGTGAATCGCTCGCCTACTCTCGTGCGGCCCCAGGACGTCGGGATGAAAGCGCACCGACAGCAGCAGTGCGAGCGCGACGGGTAGGGCGACGATGAAAATGATTGCGGCGGCCCCGGTGTCGTCGGAGCCGAACAGCCAGCGCGGCAACAGCATGAAGTTCGCGCCGACGAATGCGGCCGCGGCGCCGGTGGCCACGGCCACCGCATTCATCGTGACGACGTTCTCGGCAGGGACCACATCCGGCAGCGCCGCCGACAGACCAGAGGACACGAACCGGGTGAACCCGTTGACGATCAGGGCGCCGCACAGAATCGGTATGTCGCCCGTTCCCGCGACCAGCAGCGCGGCGACAGCGAGGACCAGCACCAGCCTGCCGAGGTTTGCCCCGATGAGCACCAGTCGACGATCCCAACGGTCGAGCAGCGCCCCGGCGAACGGGCCGAGCAGCGAGTACGGCAGGAACAGCACGGCGAACGCACCCGCGATCGCCCACGGGGTGGCGGCCCGCTCGGGGTTGAACAGGATGGCCCCCGCGAGACCGGCCTGGAACAACCCGTCGCCGAACTGGCTGACCGTCCGCAACTCGAGCAGTCGCCAGAATTCGGGCAGCGCACGGACCGAACGCCACAAGGCGATCGGCGCGCGTGTGTCGGCCACTGAGAATCACGTCCTGGTTGAGCGGTACTGCAGATCGGCAACCCGACCCACAGTACAAATATCCCGGCGGGCCGTGGTTGTTCGCCACCACGACCCGTTGCCGGTGCAATGATGGTGAGGTGGCGCACTCAGAGGACCCTGAGGATTTCGTCGCTCCTGCGGCGCACCGCGTGCGTGCCGGAACATTGCTGCTCGCCAATACCGATCTGCTGGAGCCGACGTTCCGGCGCAGCGTCATCTACATCGTCGAGCACAACGACGGCGGCACGCTGGGTGTGGTGCTGAACCGGCCGAGTGAGACCGCGGTCTACAACGTGTTGCCGCAGTGGGCCAAGCTGGCCACCAAGCCCAAGACGATGTTCATCGGCGGACCCGTCAAGCGCGACGCCGCGCTGTGCCTGGCCACGCTGCGGGTCGGTCTCGAGGCCAACGGGGTGCCTGGCCTGCGACATGTGCAGGGCCGGATGGTGATGGTCGACCTGGACGCCGATCCGGACACCGTCGCTCCGATGGTGGAGGGCGTGCGGATCTTCGCGGGTTACTCGGGCTGGACCATTGGTCAGCTCGAAGGCGAGATCGAGCGTGACGACTGGATTGTGTTGTCCGCGTTGCCCTCTGACGTGCTGGTCGAGCCGCGGGTGGACCTGTGGTCGCGGGTGTTGCGCCGTCAGCCGATGCCGCTGTCGCTGCTCGCCAGCCACCCGATCGACATCAGCCGTAACTGAAAGGCCGTCGGCGGCAACGAATCAGGCCGTGTTGCAGGACAGTGTGCAGGTCGCGCAGGCTCCGCCGCATGCTGCCGCGGCCTGCCCGGCCTCTGCGCGCGCGACGACCTTGGCGCTCTGCCAGCAGCCGGCCGCGACGGTGCTGATGGCTCCGATCACGCACACGATGACGACCACGAGCCCGGTCTGGGGCTTCGCCGACAATGCGACCGCCCCGCCCGCGGCGAGCATCACCGCCGCTGCGAGTTGGATGGGCGCGACGCCGCGCAGGATCTGCAACGTGAAGTCGCCGGATTTCGGCCGGCTCAGAAGCCATATGCCCAGACCGGCTGTCGCGAAAGCGGCGCACAGACACAGCACCGCGGCGATCAGCATGCGCCACACAATACGAGCCTGATGCGCACTCTGCCGAATGAGGTCGTCCCCCGGGCGCCAGGCTTCGCCCGGGGGACGACGACTATCCCGTTTGCCTCGACAACTGCGGCAACGCCGGCAGCTGGGGCAAGCCCGGCGCCGCGGCTTGCGGCGCTGGGGTCGGTGGCCCGGGAAGGCTCACCTGGAAACCGTTGACGATCGCGTCGGTGGCATCGGCCGCGGCGACCACTTGGTCGACGCTGGTGGTGACGGCGAGCGACACCAGGTACTTGTCGGGGCCCGCGGTGACGATGACGTTGCGTCGCGAGGTGTTCAGCGTCATCGAGTTCTCGCGGTAGGTGCCCTCGATCATCGACGACGGCCAGCCGCCGAAGTCGGCGAGCGACCCGTCGGTGGCCCGCCAGGCGGGCAGCAACTGGCTTTCGACGAAGCCGTGGCTGATGGCCTCCTTCGGGTCGAAGTCGCCGATCAGCTTGTAGACCTTGACCTGCGCGTTGGTCGAGTACAGCCCGTTGCCGCCGACCCGGTCGGCGATGACGGCGAACGCATCGGGAACGTTGGGGTCCGGCACCTGCGACCAGCCCTTCGGCATCGGTAGCACGATGTTGAGGGCCTTGAAGTCGCGGCTGTTCTGCGGTTCGAGCTTGACGCCCTTCGCCTTGAAGAAGTCGGCAAGCGTGCCGGAGGCGGCCGGGGTGATCGTCACGGGCGGCGGAACGGGCACGGCGGGAATCGAGATACCACCCGGGGCCACAGTGGCGGGCGCCACAGCAGGTTGCCCGAGCATCTGCGGAGCCGCTGCGTTGGGCGCCACGGTCACCGTTTGCGTGACGGTTGCGGGCATCGGCAGCGGCGGTTGCGGGAGCACCGGCTCAGCTGAGGCGGTGGTCCCGGCGAAGCCGACGACGGCGGCCACACCGGCTGCCGCGCCACCTGCCAGAAGCCGCCAGCGGCGGGCGATCTCGTTCATCGACGGCGGTCCTTCCTGGTCTTCGGTGGGCTGATCGGGACTCCTCACATCCCAGGTCAGGCGCCGACCGTATCCCGCGTCGAGCGTTAGCCACTAGGGCCGGGACCGAGCTGGGACCAACCTCTGACCGCTCCGCAACGGAACCGAGACCAACCCGTGGCCGACGAAGTGCCCTGGCGCGTGCTTATACCCTGTTCACGTGACAGAGCCCGAGGTCGACACCCCGCAGCACCGCTACACCGCGGAGCTGGCCGGGCGGATCGAACACGCCTGGCAAGAAAGGTGGCACCTGCTCGGGACATTCGAAGTGCCCAACCCGGTGGGCTCCTTGGCGCCGACGGACGGCACGCCGCTGCCCGCGGACAAGATGTTCGTGCAGGACATGTTCCCGTATCCGTCGGGCGAGGGACTGCACGTCGGGCATCCGCTCGGCTACATCGCAACAGACGTCTACGCCCGCTATTACCGGATGACCGGGCGCAACGTGTTGCACGCGTTGGGCTTCGATTCGTTCGGTCTACCCGCTGAGCAGTACGCGATCCAGACCGGTACGCACCCGCGCATCCGCACCGAGGCGAACATCGTCAACTTCCGCCGCCAGCTGGGCAGGCTGGGCTTCGGACACGACTCCCGCCGCAGCTTCTCCACCACTGACGTCGACTACTACAAGTGGACGCAGTGGATCTTTCTGCAGATCTTCAACGCCTGGTTCGACCCTGCCGCCAACAAGGCCAGGCCCATCGCGGAGCTGATTGCCGAATTCGATTCCGGCGCACGTACTTTGGACGACGGTCGATCCTGGGCGGAGTTGTCTGCCGATGAGCGCGCCGACGTGATCGACTCCTATCGGCTGGTGTATCGGGCGGACTCGATGGTCAACTGGTGCCCGGGGCTGGGCACGGTGCTGGCCAACGAAGAGGTCACCTCCGACGGGCGCAGTGAACGCGGCAACTTCCCGGTGTTCCGGAAACGGCTGCGGCAGTGGATGATGCGCATCACCGCCTATTCCGACCGGCTACTGGACGATCTCGACCTGCTGGATTGGCCCGAGAAGGTCAAGGCCATGCAGCGCAACTGGATCGGCCGGTCCACCGGCGCTTCGGTGCTGTTCGGCACGGATGCGGGTGACCTCGAAGTGTTCACGACGCGCCCCGACACGCTGTTCGGCGCGACATACATGGTGCTGGCGCCCGAGCACGATCTGGTGGACAGGCTGACCGCGGCCCAATGGCCGACCGGTGTCGACGAGCGGTGGACGTTCGGCGCGCCGACACCTGCCGAAGCCGTCGCCAACTACCGCGCGACCATCGCGGCCAAGTCGGATCTGGAGCGTCAGGAGAACAAGGACAAAACCGGCGTCTTCATCGGCGCCTACGCCACCAATCCGGTCAACGGTCAACGGATCCCGATCTTCATCGCCGACTATGTGCTGCTTGGCTATGGCACCGGCGCGATCATGGCGGTGCCCGGCGGCGATCAGCGGGACTGGGACTTCGCTCACGAGTTCGGCTTGCCGATCGTGGAAACCGTTGCAGGCGGCGACATTTCACAAGGCGCGTATAGCGGCGACGGTGAAGTCGTCAACTCCGACTTTCTCAACGGACTGAGTGTCGCGTCGGCGAAAGAGGCGATCACCAAACGGCTCGAGGCCGAGGGCCGGGGCCGCGCGCGCGTCGAGTACAAGCTGCGTGACTGGCTGTTTGCGCGCCAGAGGTACTGGGGCGAGCCGTTCCCCATCGTGTACGACGCCGACGGCCGCGCGCACCCGCTGCCGGAGTCGGCGCTGCCCGTCGAGTTGCCCGATATCCCCGACTACGCCCCGGTGCAGTTCGACCCCGACGATGCGGACAGCGAACCGTCACCGCCGCTGGGCAAGGCGACCGACTGGGTCAACGTCGAACTCGACCTCGGCGACGGGCTGAAGCCCTACACCCGCGACACCAACGTCATGCCGCAGTGGGCGGCCAGTTCGTGGTACGAGTTGCGCTACACCGATCCCCACAACTCAGAAGCCTTGTGCGCCAAGGAGAACGAGGCGTACTGGATGGGGCCGCGGCCCGCTGAGCACGGCGCCAAGGACCCTGGCGGCGTGGACCTGTACGTCGGTGGTGTCGAGCATGCCGTGCTGCATCTGCTGTATGCGCGGTTCTGGCACAAGGTGCTCTACGATCTCGGGCACATCAGCAGCAAGGAGCCGTTCCGACGGTTGGTGAACCAGGGCTACATCCAGGCGTTCGCCTACACCGATGCTCGCGGCGCATATGTGCCCGCTGCCGAAGTCACCGAGCGCGACGGCAAGTTCTACTGGACAGGGCCCGACGGCGAGATCGAGGTCAACCAGGAGTTCGGCAAGATCGGCAAGAGCTTGAAGAACTCGGTGTCACCCGACGAGATCTGCGACAACTACGGCGCCGACACGCTGCGCGTCTACGAGATGTCGATGGGTCCGCTGGAGGCATCGCGGCCGTGGGCCACCAAGGACGTCGTCGGCGCGCACCGGTTCCTGCAGCGGGTGTGGCGGCTGGTCGTCGACGAGCAGACCGGCGTCGAACGGGCCGCCGAACACGAGGCGCTGGACGACGAGACGCAGCGCCAACTGCACCGCACGATCGCCGGGGTGTCCGAGGACTACGCGGCGCTGCGCAACAACACCGCGGCGGCCAAGCTGATCGAGTACACCAACTACCTGACCAAGAACGAGGTGCGATCGCGGGCTGCGCTGGAGCCGCTGGTGCTGATGGTCGCGCCGCTGGCCCCGCACTTGGCCGAGGAATTGTGGCAGCGGCTTGGCCACGAGAAGGCGCTGGCGCATGGCCCGTTCCCCATGGCCGACCCGCAGTACCTGGTCGAGGACACCGTCGAGTACCCGGTGCAGGTCAACGGCAAGGTCCGCGGCCACGTGACGGTGCCCGCCGATGCCGACGCCGACACGCTGGAGACCGCGGCGCTGGCCGACGAGAAAGTGCAGGCGTTCATCAACGGCGCGACACCGAAGAAGGTGATCGTGGTCGCAGGCCGCCTGGTCAACATCGTCGTCTAGTCACGCGATTTGTGTGCGTTGAGGAGCGCTCACCGCTCCCAAACGCACACGAATCACGCCCAGCCGAAGGTTGAGAATGCGGTACCGCGGGTATCGATTGAGGCGTGAGCAGTGATGCCGGCGTCATCGAGGACGCGACCACCCCCGACGACGATCCCTTCTACGAGCCGCCGCCGGGCTACGCGCAGGCTGAGCCCGGCACGGTTCTGCGCTCGCGCGATGTGACGATCGGCTTCCTCGGCGTGATCCCGCAGCGGGTCGCCGCCACCCAATTGCTGTACCGAACCACCAACTTGCATGGCGACGCGGAGGTGGCCGTAACCACGGTGTTGCTGCCGGCGCAACCGGACCCCGCCCGACCCTGCCCACTGCTGTCCTATCAGTGCGCCATCGACGCGGTGACGTCCCGTTGTTTCCCGTCGCACGCGATGCGTCTAGGGACCGGCCCGGTCGGGGCATTCACCCAAGCCGAATATCTGTTGGTGGCGGCGGCGCTGGCCGAAGGCTGGGCGGTCTCGGTGCCCGATCATGAAGGCTGCCACGGCATGTGGGGTTCGCCGCGTGAACCGGGTTACCGAATCCTCGATGGGGTGCGCGCCGCGCTGCACTGCGAACAGCTGGGCCTGCAGCCCTCCGCGCCGGTAGGCCTGTGGGGATACTCCGGCGGTGGGCTGGCCTCAGCGTGGGCGGCCGAGCTACGCAGCAGTTACGCGCCCGAACTCAACGTGGTCGGCGCGGTACTAGGTTCACCCGTCGGAGATCCTGGCAGTGTGGCGCGGCGCCTCAACGGCAGCTTTTTCGCCGGCCTCGCCGCCTTGATGATCACCGCGCTGACGCACGTCTTCCCCGGCGCGCAGCAGGTCGTCGACGAGCACGCGACCACCGAAGGCAAAGCGCTGCTCGACGCGTTGCACACGATGACGACGTTGCAGGCGGTGTGGCGGTTTCGTCACATCGACATCGGGTCCTACGTCGACATGTCCGCCGACGAGTTGTGGGACCTACCGCAGGTCCGCCACATCTTCGAGGAAACCAAGCTCGGCAAGTCGATGCCGGACGTGCCCGTGCTGATCGTCCAGGCCGTCCACGACGGCATCATCAGCGTCGACGACATCGATGCACTCGTGCGCACCTACGACGACGGAGGCGCGGCGGTCACCTACCACCGCGACCGGTTCTGCGAACACTTGCTGTTGCATCCGTTGTCCGCGCCGATGACACTGCGGTGGCTGCGCGACCGTTTCACCGACCGTCCGCTCGACGCGCACAGGACACGCACCAAATGGCCTACGTTGTTCAATCCGTCAACCCACCTCGGCATGCTCAAGCTCGCCGCGATCACGACGAAAGTGATTCTGGGGCAAGCGGTGGGCAGACGGCCGCTGTCGAAAGCCGACGCGGCCTGACACAACGATTCACCTCGGACGAACGACGACCTCGTTGATGCGAGCGTCGGACGGGGCGTTCACCGCGTCTGCCACGATCTTCGCCACCGTCTCTGGACTCAGGAATTGCGACGGGTCGTAGTCCTTGCCTTCGTAAGCGATCAAGCCTTCCTGCATCGCGGTCGCGATCCGTCCGGGGTGCACCGACGTCACCCGCAGCGACGGCTCGTCGTTGCGCAGCGAGTCGGCGAACCCGCGCAGTGCGAACTTGGAAGCCGTATACGACGCCAATCCCGGAGATGCGCTGATCCCCGCTCCGGAGTTGATGAACACCACGTGACCGTTGGCCGCACGCAACGCGGGCAGTAGCGCCAACGTCAACGCCACCGCACCAATGACGTTGACCTCCATGGTCATTCGCCAATCGTAGACATCCGACTCGGCGACCCGGCCCGGGAACGCCACCCCGGCATTGTGGATCAGCACGTCCAGTTCGTCGATCGGCTCGACGGCCGCAGGAATCTCGTCGGTGTCAGCCAGGTCGACGGGCCAGGTGGTCGCGCCGAAGCGGGTGGCCACCTGGTCGAGGCGTGCCGACGGACGGCCGGCCAGAAACAGGGTGTGCGTCGGGGCAAGCACCTCGGCGAGGGCAGCGCCAAGCCCGCCGGAAGCCCCCGTGATCATCGCGGTCGGCATGTCGGAAACCCTACCGATCTGCGATTCGGGCAAACGCGTCGCATTATTAGACCAATGCCACCCGACCACAGCTTCGCTCCGACCCAGCTCGCAGCCCGCGCCGCATACCTGCTGCGCGGCAATGACCTGGGCGTGATGACCACCGCGGCGCCGTTGCTGTACCCGCACATGTGGAGCTGGGACGCCGCATTCGTGGCCATCGGGCTGGCGCCGCTGAGCGTCGAGCGCGCCGTCGTCGAACTGGACACCCTGCTCTCTGCGCAATGGACGAACGGGATGATCCCGCACATCGTCTTCGCCAACGGCGTCGACGGCTACTTCCCGGGGCCCGCCCGCTGGGCCACGAGCGCGCTTGCGGCCAACGCGCCGCGGACCCGCCACACTTCTGGCATCACCCAGCCGCCCGTGCATGCGATCGCCGTGCAACGGATTCTCGACCAGGCGCGCTCTCGTGGCCGGTCCACCCGCGCCGTCGCCGAGGCGTTCCTGGATCGCCGGTGGGCCGACCTCGTCCGTTGGCACCGTTGGCTGGCCGAGGCCCGCGACCCGAAAGCTCGCGGCCGCGTCACGCTGTATCACGGCTGGGAGTCCGGCATGGACAACTCGCCGCGCTGGGACAGCGCCTACGCCAACGTGATTCCCGGCAGTGTCCCGGAGTACCAGCGCGAGGACAACACGATCGTCACCGACGCCAGCCAGCGGCCGAGCGACCTCGAGTACGACCGCTACCTGTGGCTGCTGGAGGAGATGAAGTCGGCGCGCTACGACGACGAGTTGCTGCCGAAAGTGATGAGCTTCGCCGTCGAAGACGTGTTCGTGTCGGCGATCCTGTCCGTCGCGTGCCAAGTCCTCGCCGAGATCGGCGAGGACTACAAGCGGCCGCACGCCGACGTCAAGGATCTGTACGCGTGGGCCGAGCGGTTCCGCAGCGGGGTGGTCGAAACCACCGACGAAAGAACCGGCGCCGCAAGGGATTTCGACGTGCGCGCCGACCGTTGGGTGGCCACGGAAACCGTTGCGCAGTTCGCTCCGCTGCTGTGCGGCGGATTGCCGCACGACAAGGAACGCGCGCTGCTGCGACTCCTCGAAGGGCCACGGTTCTGCGGGCACCCCGATCTGCGGTACGCGTTGATTCCGTCGACGTCACCGGTGTCGCGAGACTTCCGCCAGCGTGAATATTGGCGCGGGCCCGTATGGCCGGTGATGACGTGGCTGTTCTCCTGGTGCTTCGCCCGCCGCGGCTGGTCCGAACGCGCGCTGATGCTCAAGCGGGAAGGCCTGCGGCAGGCCAGCGACGGAACTTTCGCCGAGTACTACGAGCCCTTCACCGGCGAGCCGCTTGGCAGCATGCAACAGTCGTGGACCGCCGCCGCCGTCCTCGACTGGCTCGGCTAGCTGTCGTTGCGATCGGAATAGTCCGAGAACTACTGCCGCAGTTTGGCATCCGCGCCGAGCCGCGGGCGCGCATACTGCCAAGCACGCACTGTCCGAGCCAGGGGAGGGGCCATGACAGCAGCCGAGAATTATGCACTGGGCTATCGCGAGCCCGAACAGCAGCGATTGCAACGTCAAGCCGAGGAGCTTGGCGCGGAGTCGGCCTGGCTCTTCGACCAGATCGGGATTACCGAGGGCGCAAGGGTTTTGGAGATCGGCTGCGGGCCGCGCGGCTGTCTCGATCTGCTCAGTTCGCGGGTCGGCCCGACGGGCCGCGTCGTCGGCGTCGAGCTCAGCCCCACCGCCGTCGAATGGGCCCGAGACTTCCTGAGCACACAGGGCCTGCAGAACGTCGAAGTCCACGCAGGCGATGCGCGCGCTGTCGGCCTGGTCGAAGGGTCATTCGACGTGGTCACTTCGCGGTTGGTCCTGGTCAATATTCCTGAGCCGGAGCAGGTGATCGAAACCGCGGTTGCGTTGACGCGACCGGGCGGTGTGGTGGCGTTTCACGAGATCGACTTTGTCGGCGTCATGTGCGACCCGCCGTCGCAGGCGTGGAGCACGCTGTGGGACCTGTACCTCACCGTCTCGGCGAAGAACGGGAACGACTATTACCTCGGCAGGCGCCTGCCCCGCATGCTTCGCGAGAGCGGGCTGGTCGATGTCCGGGTGCACCCGATCATGCATCACCATCCGTCAGGTGATCCCCGCCGAAGCCTCGTCGTCGATTTCGTCGGCAACTTCAAGGATCGAATCGTGGCGATGGATCTGGCCACCGAAGCCGAGGTCGACGAGTTGAAGGCAGCAGTCACAACACATCTCGACGACCCAGGGACGGCCGTGTTCTTCGGCCCGTACATCCAGGTCTGGGGTCGCAAACCCGGCTGACCCGCGGAACTATTCGGCCAACCGCTCCAACGGAACGAGCGCCTTGGTCAGCGTCTCGAGATCCTCCGGCGACAGTTTTGCCAGAAGTGCGGCGAGATGGGCCCGCCGCGCGGCAAGCGCTTCGCGATGCTGAGACAGCCCCTTCGGGGTGATGTCGACGAGCACGGCTCGCAAATCCGAAGGGTCGCGCGAACGCTTGACAAGACCCAGCTTCTCCAGCCGGCGAATCGCCACCGTCGTCGTGGGGGTACGGACCCGCTCGTGTGCGGCCAGCTCCGTCATTCGGATCGGCCCCTGGTCGAGCAACGTCAGCAGAATCGACAGCTGAGCCAGCGTCAGGTCGCCGGCTTCGTTGCGATTCGTATCCCCCCGGCGAAGCACCGAAAACACCTTGGAGAGCACGCGTTGCAGCTCGCCGGCGAGCTCGCCGACCTGCGAATCCGTCTCCACCATAATTCGCCAGTCTAACCTGTCGTTGCCTGCCACATGGGAATGCGCGTCAATTAACCTCACAAAACTTGCGACAAGAATCGGCGCAGGCGATCCGTCTCCGCCGCGTCGAAAATTTGCTCCGGCGGACCCGACTCGACCACCTGACCGTGGTCCATGAACACCACCGCATCCGACGTCGACCGGGCGAAGCCCATCTCGTGCGTGACGACCACCATCGTCATCCCGTCAGCGCCGAGTTCGGCGATCAACGACAGGATGCCCTTGACCAACTCGGGGTCCAGCGCCGAAGTCGCCTCGTCGAAGAACATCACTTCGGGCGACATCGCCAGCGCCCTCGCAATCGCCACCCGCTGCTGCTGCCCGCCCGACAGCGTGCCCGGCCGCACGTCGGCTTTCTGCCGCAGCCCCACGCGCTCCAATTGCGCGAGCCCAAGCTCCCGCGCCTCCGAGGCGCTGAGCCGCTTGAGCTTTCGCGGCGCCAGCGTCACGTTGTCCAGCACACTGCGGTGCGGAAACAGGTTGAAGTGCTGAAACACCATGCCGATCCGCTGCCGCAACTGATCAGGGTTGTCGGCCAGCACTGAGCGCCCATCGAGCAGGATGTCGCCCTTGTCGGGTTCGTACAGCCGGTTCAGCGTTCGCAGCAGCGTCGACTTGCCCGACCCCGACGGCCCGATCACCGCGGTCGTCGTCCCCGCGGGCACGTCCAGATCAACCCCGCGCAGCACCGCGTTCGGGCCGAATGCCAAGTGAATATCCTTAGCGCCCAAGGAAACCGCGGCCATCAGATCATCTCCTGCGACGTGGACAGCTCGAGCGGGTCTTCTCGGCCTGGCTCGCGACCACGACGTAATCGGGTGTCGATGAAGTTCACCAGATGCGTCAGCGGAACCGTCAACAACAGATAGAACAGCCCTGCCGCAACCAACGGCGACAGATTTCCGGTCTGCGCGTTGAGATCTCGGCCGACCTGAAACAGCTCCCGCTGGTTGGCCACCAGCCCGAGGAAGTACACCAGCGACGAAGCCTTCAACAGCGAGATGAACTGATTCATCAACGCGGGCAACACCCTCCGCACGCCCTGCGGCACCACCACCAGCCGCATCGACGACGGATAACTGAAGCCCAGTGCGCGCGACGCCTCCAGCTGTCCCGGCTCCACGCTCTGGATGCCGGACCGGAAGATCTCGCCGACATAGGCGGCCGCCATCAACCCCAGCGCCGCGATCCCGAGTGGATACGGGTTGTTACCGGTCAGCCCGCCGACCACCGGCCCGACGCCGAGCCCGATCAGCAGGATGATCACCACTTCGGGCAGCCCACGGAAGATGTCGGTGTACACGCGCGCAGGCCATCGCAGCCACCGCGCCCGCGAGATGCCCGCGACCGCCAACGCCATGCCCAGCACCAGACCGATCACCGCGGCAGAAACGGTCAGTATCAACGTGTTCGGCAGCCCGGTCTTCAACAGGTCGGGGATCGCCTGCTTGTACAGATCCCAGTTGAGGAACGAATCCTTCAGCTGCGACAGCGTCGACTTCGGCGCGGCAGCACTCGACGCCGGCTGCTGATGGGCCGCCGCGATCGCCGCGAAGTCGGGCAACTGCGGCGCAGGAACTGCTTTCGATCCGGGCTTCCATCCCGGCGGCAATGCGCGCGGCACCCAGTCGGAGTACAGCCGCGCCCAGGTGCCGTCGGCGATCACGGCGTCCAGCCCGGAGTTCAGCGCGTCGATCAACGGTTTGTTCTCCTTGGCCACCGCCCACGCAACGAAATTGTCCAAGCTGAAGGTGTTTTCGATGATCTGCGCCGGATCGCCCGCCTGCACGGTGCCAGAAGCCTGCTGCGACGGCGCCACCCACGCGTCGATCTGGCGAGTCTTGAGGCTGGCGTAGACGGTGTTGTAGTCGGGGAACTTCACCGGCTGCAGATGCAGCGTGTCGATGACGTATGCCTCCTGCACCGTGCCCTGCACGACGCCGATGCGCTGGCCCGCCGCCAGCTTGTCGAAGCCGGTGATCGGTGAGCCGGAAGGCACCACCAAGGAGAAGTAGCCGAAGTCGTAGCCGTTGGTGAAGCCGACGGTTTTCCGGCGCGCATCGGTGGTGGTGATCGACGACGAGCCGACGTCGAAGCGCCGCGCCGCCACCTGTGCGAGCAGACCGGAGAATTCGGTGCCGACGAAGTTGATCTTCAGGCCGAGCTTGTCAGCGATCGCGCGCAGCAGTTCGTTGTCGAAGCCCGTGAACTGGCCCGCGGAGTTGATGCAGATGCTCGGCGGCGCGTCGGACAGCGTGCCGACGGTCAGGGTGCCCGGCACGCTCAGGCCAAGCGCATTGACGTTGACGGCAGACAGCGGTTGGACCGTCGCGGTCGTGTACTTGTCGGCGCCGGGGCCCTGCGCGGCGGCGGCGAGATTCGTGGGCAAGGCGCTGGCACTCGAGACTCCCGGCGGGGCGCACTGGTCGACCGCGCCCGCAGGCGCCGCCAGCCCCATGCTGCCGATCAACAGCGCGATCAGGGCGACGACGAATGTCTTCACGGCGGTCATCAGAGCAAGGTAGCCGCCGAGCGCCTGACGGAATCGCCTTCAGCTCACTTAGAACACAACCGATGCGCCTGAGCTGGATGTCGCCGGCCAAGGGGCTCCGGCCGGCCGCAGCACTCCGCGGCGCACCAACTCGCCAAGCATGATCCGGGCCATCGCATCGGAGCGTTCAGCGCACGCGGCGCGGGCAGCATCAGGGTCCCGGCGGGCAATGGCGGCCGTCTCGGCTTCGAAGAACGGCAGCATCTCGTCGTGGTTGTTGAGGTAGGCCAACCAGAAACCACGCGGCATGAACGTCTGCGACGCGCGGATGGCAGCCTGCAACCGCGGGCCCGCGTACTCGTCGTTGATCACGCTGCGGAACTGCCATGCCGTCTCCTGAAACGTGCGCGAGTCTTTGCTGCTGCGCATCGCCTCCGTCAACACGGTCAGTTGGTCGAGGATGCGCGGCAGCGCGTCGACCGCGGCACGCGACGATGCGAGGCCACTCAGCAGTCCATAGAGCTCGTGGTGTTCGCGCACCACGGACTCGTCGAATCGTTCGACGTACGCGCCGCGGTGGTACTGCGTCGACAGGATGCCGTCATGCTCGAGCTGGACCACCGCCTCCTGTATCGGGACGCGGGACAGTCCTAGATCATTGGCGATCTCGTTGCGATCAACCCGGTCCCCCGACCGCAGTTTGCCAGTCAGCACCAGGTTGACGACATGCGAAACCACGAGGTCTTTTTCTTTGACCCCATACTTCTTGGGCATGGCGCGGTCAGCATCTCACGTAGCCGCCGCGCCGGGAGCCGTTCTGTCAGTTCAGTTTCCATTCATTGCCGACGGTCGCGCCAGCGGCACAGCGCTTCGGCCTGCGTCAGGTCGTAGTCGGGTCCGTTGACGCCGACGGTCAGCAACGTGACGCCCAGGTCGGCGAACGCGTCGGCCTCGGCCAGCAGCGCATCGAGGCCCTTGCCCTGCACACCTGCGGAGCGCTCGATGCTGGCCGGGTCGCGGCCGACGTCCGCGCAGTGCCGCGCCAGGATCTCCGCCTTCGCGGGGTAGGTGTCCAGCGAGGTGAATCCGTGCCAGATGTCGGCGTACTCGGCGACCAGTCGCAATGTCTTTTTCTCGCCCTGCCCGCCGATCAGCACGGGGATGTCGCGGGTCGGTGCCGGGTTGAGCTTGGCCAGCCGCGACTTGATGCGCGGGAAGTCGGCGGCGAGGTCGTCGAGCCTGCTGCCTGCGGTGCCGAACTCGTAGCCGTACTCGTCGTAATCCTTCTGCTTCCAGCCAGAGCCGATGCCGAGGATCAGGCGCCCCTCGGAGATGTTGTCGACGGTGCGCGCCATATCGGCCAGCAGCTCGGGGTTGCGATACGAGTTGCAGGTGACCAGAGCGCCGATCTCGAGCCGCGACGTCTGCTCGGCCCACGCGCCGAGCATCGTCCAGCATTCGTAATGCGGGCCGTCGGGATCGCCGTAGAGCGGGAAGAAGTGATCCCAGTTGAAGGCGACGTCGACGCCGATGTCCTCACAGCGGCGGACCGCGTCGCGGATGTGGCTGTATTGCGGGGAGTGTTGCGGCTGCAGTTGCACGCCGATGCGAATGGGGAAGCTCACTGTCTTGACGCTATACGCCTATTTGACCGTTGGCCTTCCAGACCGCGACCACCGACGGTCTGGCCGTTCCGGCGCCGCCCTCCGGCCAGTGCGACAGCGGGTTGTCGAGGCTGTTGTCGTCGTTTTCGCCGGGATGCTGCACGCACACCGTGACGAGGTCGTCGGTCACGACGGGGCCGCAGGTCTCAGCGCCCTTCGGCACGGTCAGGAACTGCTTGGTCTCGCCGCGGTTGGGGCCTTCGAGCGCGACCGCGAACAACCCGTCGTTGGACTTCAGCGCGTTGCCGTCGGTGGAGATCCACAGGTTTCCGTGGCTGTCGAACGCGACGTTGTCGGGGCAGGAGATGGGGCTGACCTTCGCCTTGTCGAAACCGGCGAAGTAGGTGTCGGCGGCCTTCGGGTCGCCGCAGACAAGCAGCAGATCCCAGGTGAAGCTGGTGCCCGCGTGGTCGTCGGTGATCTCGAGGATCTGTCCGTTCTTGTTCTCGTTGCGCGGGTTCGCGGCGTCGACGGGCGCCTTGCCCTGGGTGCCGCGCTTGTCGTTGTTGGTCAGCGCGACGTAGACCTTGCCGGTCTTGGGGTTGGCCTCGAAATCTTCGGGCCGATCCATCTTGGTGGCGCCGGCCTTGTCGGCCGCCAGTCGTGTGAAGACCGCCGCCTCCTGCGCGGTAACGCCCTCGACCAGCGACTGGCCCTCGCCGTTGGGTCCGGAGCGCAGCAGCGGAAGCCATGTTCCGGTGCCGCTGAAAGCGCCTTCTTTCGGCAGCTTGCCGGAGCCGTCGATCTCGTCGGCGGGGATATCGCTGGTGAGCTTCGCGACGTACAGCGTGCCCTCGTCGAGGATCGTCAGGTTGTGCGCCATCGCGGCCGGATCGGTACCGGGTTGAATCTTCTTGGCAGAGACGAACTTGTACATGTAGTCGAAGCGTTCGTCGTCACCGCTGTAGGCGACCACCGTGCCGTCGCCCGTGACGTAGACGGTGGCGGCCTCGTGCTTGAGCCGGCCCAGCGCGGTGTGCTTGACGGGCTTTGAGTTCGGATCCCACGGGTTGATCTCGACCACCCAGCCGAACCGGTTGACTTCGTTGGGCGTCTTGGCGACGTCGAAGCGCGGGTCGAAGGTCTCCCACAGCAGTTCTGATGGCTCGTGGGCGACGCCGTAGCGGTCGAAGCGGTCGGCGTCCACTGGGCTCGGCTTGGCCGCGCCATCGGGAGCGCCGAAATAGCTGTGGAAGTTCTCTTCACCGGAAAGTACTGTGCCCCAAGGGGTTACGCCGCCAGAGCAGTTGGCGAAGGTGCCAGCCACAGTGCGCCCGGTCGGGTCTGCGGCCGTCTTGACGAAGTCGGTGCCCGCCGCGGGGCCCGTCAGCGTGAAGGGGGTTTCGGCGGTGATGCGCCGGTTGTAGGCGCCTGCCACCGGTTTGAGCCCGTCCGGGGTGCGCTCGACTTCGACGACGGACATTCCGAGCGCGGCGATCTCGATGTCGAACTGCTCGCGGGTGGGCTTTTTGGCGTCGTAACCCGGGAACATGAACTGCGGGGTGACGTACTCGTGATTGGTGACCAACAGGAAGCGGTTCTGCTGGCCGGGGACGGGCAGCAGCCCGGCGAAGTCGTTGTTGAAGCCGAACTGGCCGCGCTGCGCGGCGGCGGTCTGCGCCTTCACGTCGAACTTCGGGGCGCCAGCCAGGATCGGGTCGCCCCAGCTGATCACTACCGATTGCTGATAGCCCTCGGGGATGACGACGGTGTCCTCTTTGTTGGGGGCCACAGCGGTGAAGTTCATGCCGGGCGGCGGTGCCGCTGGTGTGGGCGATGGGCTGGGCGTCGCGACGGGCTGCTCGCCGCTTGAGCAGGCTGCCAGCGCCGACCCGGCGCCGACCGCCAGCACCGCGACGCCACCGGCACGCAGCATCGACCGCCGCGAGAGCGCCTTGACGATGTCGCCGAAGTATTCGTTGTCGGTGGGGTTGGGTGCGGGCTTGGAGCAGGCGTCGCCGCACTTGTACCGGCAGGTCACGTGCTGGCGCGACGATCGGCCGCCGTGGGCGACAAGCAGATTCAACGGAATGAGGGCCACATCGTGGAACCTACGACTGTTTGGCAATCAGCTGGGAAGCAATTGGTAAACAGCTGGGGACGCAGAGGGATAGCATCGCTGTAGCTGTCTATGCCGGGGGGCGATCAACACGATGGACGAGCGCAAGCGTGTCGTGGTGATAGGTGCGGGTATCGCCGGTCTGGTAGCCGCAAAGGTGTTGCGTCACGACGGTTTTGACGTGATTGCGTTCGAAAAGGAATCTGCGGCAGGCGGGGTGTGGATCGAGTCGCGGACGTATCCCGGTCTGCGAACCAACAATTCTCGTGACACCTATGCATTTTCAGACCACCCCTATGACCGTTCCGCCGACCTCTTTCCGACGGCGCAGCAGGTTCGCCGCTATCTCGCGTCGTATGTCGACCGGTTCGAACTAGCGCCGTCGATCCGACTCTCGACAGAAGTGGTCAGCGTCTGTCGACGCGACGACGGGTTCGAGGTCGCGGTGCGAGGTCCGGAAGGGGCCGCGACCGTGCACTGCGACTTCGTCGTGGTCTGCGCTGGGACTTTCTCCGAACCGCTGGTGCCCGAGATCCCTGGGGTCGAGCGCTTCGGCGGGACGATGTTGCACTCCAGCGAGGCGACGGATCCCGCGCTGCTAGCGGAGAAGCGCGTCGTCGTAGTTGGGGCGGGAAAGTCGGCACTCGACTGTGCCGCCTGGGCGGCGGAGCATGCACAACGGTGCACCCTGGTCTTTCGCGCGCCGCATTGGATGTCGCCGCGACTACTGCCGGGTGGAGTTCCGATCGATCGACTTGTGTTGGGCCGATTCTCCGAAGCGTTCTTTCGCTATCACCGCCTAAACCGCGTCGAGGGGTTTCTGCACGGGCCGGGAAAGATCCTGACACAGGTGTTCTGGTGGCTCGCCAGCTTGCTCTTCAGCTCGCTGCTGCGCATGCCGGCGGTCATGATCCCCAGCCAGCGATTGCCGATGGGTCTCGAGAACGTCGGAGTTGCACCGGAGTTCTACGCGGCGGCCCGCCAGGGACGGCTGAACCTAAGGCACGACTCGATCATGGCCTTCGGTGACGGCGACGAGGTACTGCTCGCGAGCGGCGATCGCATCGCCGCCGACACGGTGGTCTTCGCCACCGGTTGGCGGCAGACGTTGCCTTTCCTGACGCCAGAGCTTGCGTCGGCGGCAATGCGGGATGGCCGGTTCGTGCTCTACCGGCACATCCTTCCGCCGACCGAACCGCGGCTCGGGTTCATCGGTTACGCCTCATCGACCGCGTGTCAGCTCACCGCGGAGATCGCCGCCCATTGGCTCTCCCAGACGTTCCGTGGCGAGCTCATCCCGCCCACGGTCGATGAGATGGAGTCCGAGATACAGCGCGTGCATGCCTGGCTGGCGGACGTGCTTCCCGCGCGCTCGCAAGGTTTCTTCGTTGGCCCGTGCGTGGCGCACTACGTCGACGACCTACTTACCGACATGGGTGTACCGACGCGACGCACGCGCAACGTCTTCACCGAATACCTGGGAGAGTTCACGCCCGCCCGCTATAGCGGCGTCACTGAACAACGCCGCGCAGGATCTCCACAAGAGCAGCTGGCTGGTCGCCCTGAACCGAGTGCCCGGAGTCAGCGACCACGTGCGTCCGCTGAAATCCCGGCGCCCCCTTCGCAAACGCCTCGGCGTCTTCATCGTTGACGAAGTATGAATTCGCGCCGCGCACCAACGTGGTCGGCATCGTGATCGCGGGCACGTCGTCCCACAGCGCCTCGAAGCCGTCGCCATTGCGGAACGAGTCGTAGCGCCACGTCCAGGTGCCGTCGTCGAGCTGCTTGGAGTTGTGAAAGACGCCGCGGCGCAACGACTTCCGATCACGATGCGGCGCCGCGGTCACCGTCACGTCGAGCATCGCCTGAAACGTCGGAAACGTTCGGTCGCCTTGAACCAGTGCGACGGTGCCCATCTGGGCCTTCGTCATCTGCTCGTGGCGCTCGGGCGCCGACGGCGTGACGTCGACGAGCACCAACTGAGGAACGAGGTCTGGCTCCGACGCCGCGATCCGCAGCGCAGTCAGGCCGCCCAACGACATGCCGACGACCAGTCGCGGACGCGGCGCCCATTCGCGCAGTACAGGGCGCAGGGTCTCGGCGCTGATCCGCGGCCCGTAGGCGCCGTCCTCGCGCCATGCCGAGCGGCCGTGCCCGGGCAGATCGATCGCGAGCGCGGGCAGTCCGAGCCCGACGATCACGGTGTCCCAGGTATGCGCGTTCTGCCCGCCGCCGTGCAGGAACACCACCTGCGGTGATTCCTCGCCCCACTTGAGCGCGCTGATCGGACCGGACTCGATGCGCCGCACCGGCGGGATCGTGTCGACGCCGATCTGCTCGGCGTTTTCGTGCAGCAGCCCGAACTCGTCGAGCCCGATCAAATCGTCGTCAGAGACTTCGGCGTTGGTCACGCCGTCGAGGCTAACCCTCGATGAACGTCTCGAGCTGCGCCCGCGCGATGTCGTCCGGCAGCTGCTTCGGCGGGCTCTTCATCAGATACGCCGAGGCGGCCTCGACAGGTCCGCCGATGCCGCGGTCCTTGGCGATCTTCGCCGCACGCACCGCGTCAATGATGACGCCGGCCGAGTTCGGCGAGTCCCACACCTCGAGCTTGTACTCCAGGTTCAGCGGCACGTCGCCGAAGGCGCGGCCTTCCAGCCGCACGTAGGCCCACTTGCGGTCGTCGAGCCAGCCGACGTGATCCGACGGGCCGATGTGCACGTCCTTGGTCTTGAACTCGCGCTGCAGGTTGGACGTGACGGCCTGGGTCTTGGAGATCTTCTTGCTCTCCAGCCGCTCACGCTCGAGCATGTTCAGGAAGTCCATGTTGCCGCCGACGTTGAGCTGCATCGTGCGGTCGAGTTGCACGCCGCGGTCCTCGAACAGCTTGGCCATCACGCGGTGGGTGATGGTCGCGCCGACCTGGCTCTTGATGTCGTCGCCGACGATCGGCACTCCGGCGTCTTCGAACTTCTTGGCCCACACCGGGTCGCTCGCGATGAAGACGGGCAGCGCGTTGACGAATGCGACGCCGGCGTCGATCGCGCACTGGGCATAGAACTTGTCAGCCTCTTCTGAGCCGACGGGCAGGTAGGACACCATCACGTCGACGTTGTTGTCCTTCAGCGTCTTGACCACGTCGACCGCCTCGACGTCGGACACCTCGATGGTCTCGGCGTAGTACTTGCCGATGCCGTCCAGTGTCGGGCCGCGCTGGACCGTGACGTTGATGGGCGGCACGTCGGCGATCTTGATGGTGTTGTTCTCCGACGCGAAGATCGCCTCGGACAGGTCGAAGCCGACCTTCTTGGCGTCGACGTCGAATGCGGCGACGAACTTCACGTCCCGGACGTGGTACGGGCCGAGGCGCACATGCATAAGCCCGGGAACCGTCGCGTTCTCGTCGGCGTCCTGGTAATACTGCACACCTTGCACAAGCGAGGACGCGCAGTTACCTACACCGACAATCGCGACCCGCACCTCGGTGTTCTCAGTCATGACGACTCTTCCCTTCGTAATTCCTGTCGTACAAACTCGGTATTGCTTACGGCTGGACTGGGTTGTCCGAGCGTCCCTGCGCCGTCCGCTCGGCGGCTATCAGCTCGTTCAGCCACTTGACTTCCCGCTCGCTGGACTCCAAACCCAACTGATGCAGCTGTCGGGTGTAGCGGTCAAGCGAACTGCTGGCCCGCGCCACTGCTTCGCGCAGACCCTCACGACGTTCTTCCACCTGACGGCGGCGGCCCTCCAGAATTCGCATTCGGGCCTCGGCCGGCGTGCGATTGAAAAACGCGAGGTGCACGCCGAAACCGTCGTCGGAGAAATTCTGCGGACCGGTGTCGGCCACCAGTTCAGCGAAGCGCTGCTTACCTGCATCGGTGAGCTGGTAGACGCGCCGCGCGCGACGCACCTTCGGGATCCCCTCTGGTGCGGCGTCCTCGACGATCAGCCCGTCGGCCTGCATGCGGCGCAGCGCCGGGTAGAGCGAACCGTAGGAGAACGCACGAAAGGCGCCGAGCAGGCCGGTCAGCCGTTTACGCAGCTCGTAGCCGTGCATCGGTGATTCGAGCAGGAGACCCAGGATGGCGAGCTCGAGCAAACGAATCACCTCCCCGGAAAACTGAACTTGGCCGCTACGACGGTTCGACACCTCGGGCCAGTGTATCGCGCCGATATATGCGCCGCTATAGCGGTGGCGCCGAAGAGACTCGCACGACGGTCAGTCCGGCGGGTATTGGCTGGTGACGTTGCCCTGCGAATCGACCTCGAGACGACCGCCCTTGTCATAGGTGGTCGACACATAAATCGAGATCGAGATGGCGCCCGGCGTGGCCGGGTCCTTGCTCGGGTCGATCGAGACGTAGATGTTCTTCACGTCCTTCTGTTCGACACCGAGAATCTGCGGGGCGCCACGCAGCCGGCCGACGATCGCAGTGACGTCGAATTGGCCGAGGTCGACCAGCCTCTCGTCGTCGCTCTTGCCGCTTGCGGACGGATTGCCCTGCCACCCGCCTCGGTAGTCGTAGCGAAGCACGCGTCGGTCGTCGTTGGGGTCGGCCCGTTCCATCACCGCGTAATCGGGGTAAATGGTCATGCCGTAGCCCATGGTGTCGCCGAACTTCTTGCGGGACTGCTCCAGCAACCCGTTCAAACCGCCAACCGAGTGCAGCAGGCGCGGTGGCGCGGACACATTCGCGACGACGCCGTCGGACTTCGCACCCGGATCGGTTTGAAAGCTCAGCGGGGAGGACGTGTTGCCGTACAGACCCCAGCCGATCGCGATGCCCAGGAGCACGAGCACTGCGGACATCGCGATGCCGATGCCCCGGCTACGACCAGCGCTCGACAATCTCGGCCGCTTCTTCAGATCTTGCAGTTGTACCGGCGCGTTGTTGGTCTGCAAGTCCGACACCAGCGACTGCAGATCGCCGAGAGTCTCGGCACCGGTCGCCAGCGCAACCCTGGTTCGGTGCTCCTCCATCGACAGCTGCCCGTCCGACAGCGCGCTGTCGAGGATCTGGCAGGTGTCGTTGCGGTCGCTGTCCTTCGCCCGCGTTCCCGGTGTATGCCGTGTCGCCACGACGATGATCGTAAGAGTTCGGTTGCTATCACCGCAGACCAGATCGTCATCACTGGACAACGGCGGCGCAGTCACGCCTCGGCGGCAGCGAGGCCGACGTACTCTGGTCTCCGTGCGACTGCAGCGACAGGTAGTGGACTACGCCCTTCGGCGTCGGTCCTTGCTGGCCGAGGTGTACTCCGGCCGCACCGGCGTCTCGGAGGTCTGTGACGCCAACCCCTACCTGCTGCGGGCCGCGAAGTTCCATGGGAAGCCCAGTTCGGTGACGTGCCCGATCTGCCGCAAGGAACAGCTCACCTTGGTGTCGTGGGTCTTCGGTGACCACCTGGGCGCTGTCTCGGGTTCGGCCCGCACCGCAGAGGAGTTGGTACTGCTGGCGACCCGCTACGACGAATTCTCCGTACACGTGGTGGAGGTATGCCGCACCTGCAGTTGGAATCACTTGGTCAAGTCGTATGTGCTCGGCGCGATCCCGCCGCCAAAGAAGGGGCGTGGACCGAGGGGCACCCAGTCGGCGCGCGGTCGCGCGCGCACGGCCAGTGAATAGCGAAGGGCGCCACGACCGGTCAGCCAGTGATGTCCGCAGAGGGCGCGGGGCTGATGGTGCTGGCGCGCCCCCGCCCCCGCCGAACCGCCCGGACGGGCCGCCCCGGCATCGCGCCGCCGGTGTTCCGCCCGACGACCGGTTGACCTCAGTTTTGCCGCAGGTGCGCAGTGGCACGCCCGCGCATCTGCGTGACCCGATCGACGTGGTCAAGCGGGCGCTGGACGGCACGCCGCCTGCCCCGCCGAGGCAGCCTCCGCCGCCCCCGCCACGGCGTCCGCCCGGTGGCGGTGGCCCGCGAGGAGGGCCGCCACCTGCGCCGAAGCCCAGCTTCCGCCAGCAGATCAACTGGAAGTGGGTGCGCCGCGGGCTCTACCTCACGGCGGCCGTCGTCATCGTGCTGCCCATCGTTACCTTTGCGATGGCCTATCTCATCGTCGACGTGCCCAAGCCCGGCGATATCCGGACCAACCAGGTGTCGACGATTCTGGCCAGTGACGGCAGCGAGCTCGCGAAAATTGTTCCGCCCGAAGGCAATCGCGTCGACGTCAACATCGACCAGATCCCAGTTCACGTGCGCAACGCCGTGATGGCCGCCGAGGATCGCGACTTCTACTCCAATCCCGGCTTTTCCTTCAGCGGGTTTGCCAGAGCGTTCAAGAACAACATCTTCGGCGGCGACCTGCAGGGCGGTTCGACAATCACCCAGCAGTACGTGAAGAACGCGTTGGTTGGTGACGCTCGCTCGGGTGTCGGTGGGTTGGTCCGCAAGGCCAAAGAACTGGTCATCTCGACGAAGATGTCCAGCGAGTGGTCGAAAGACCAAGTGCTGCAGTCCTATCTGAACATCATCTATTTCGGCCGCGGCGCCTACGGCATCTCGGCGGCGGCCAAGGCGTACTTCGACAAGCCGGTCGAGCAGCTCGATGTCGCCGAGGGCGCTCTGCTGGCCGCGCTCATCCAGCGACCGTCGGGCCTGGACCCCGCCGTCAACCCGGAGGGCGCCGCGGAGCGGTGGAACTGGGTGCTCGACGGCATGGTCGACATCGGCGCGCTGTCCAAGCAAGACCGTGCCGCACAACAGTTCCCGCCGACCGTGCCGCCGGAGCAAGCGCGTTCGCAGAACCAGACCAGTGGCCCGAACGGGCTGATCGAGCGGCAGGTCACCCAGGAACTGCTCGACCTGTTCAACATCGACGAGCGGACCCTGAACACGCAGGGCCTGCAGATCACCACGACGATCGACCCGAAGGCGCAGGCGGCCGCCGAGTCGGCGGCATCCAAGTACCTGGAGGACCAGGACCCCGACATGCGCACGGCGATCGTGTCGATCGACCCGAAAACCGGTGGTGTGAAGGCGTATTACGGCGGCACCGACGCGCAGGGCTTCGACTTCGCGCAGGCCGGCCTGCCGACGGGTTCGTCGTTCAAGGTGTTCGCGTTGGTCGCAGCACTGGAGCAGGGCATGGGCCTCGGTTATCAGGTCGACAGCTCACCGGTAGAGGTCAACGGCATCAAGATCACCAACGTCGAGGGTGAAGGGTGCGGCGTCTGCAACATCGCCGAGGCGCTGAAGCGCTCGCTGAACACCAGCTACTACCGGCTGATGCTGAAGCTGAAGAACGGCCCACAGGACGTCGCCGACGCCGCGCACAAGGCGGGCGTCGCGGAGAGCTTCCCCGGCGTCGAGCACACGCTGTCCGAGGACGGCAAGGGCGGACCACCCAACAACGGAGTTGTGCTGGGCCAGTATCAGACTCGCGTGTTCGACATGGCGTCGGCGTACGCCACGCTCGCCGCCTCCGGTGTGTATCACAAGCCGCACTTCGTGCAGAAGGTGGTCAATTCCCGGGGCGACGTGTTGTTCGACGCCAGTCAGGACAGCGACAACGGTGAGCAGCGCATCGACAAGAAGGTGGCCGACAACGTCACGGCCGCGATGCAGCCGATCGCCGGCTGGTCCCGCGGCCACAACCTCGCCGGCGGTCGTCCGTCGGCCGCCAAGACCGGCACCAACCAACTCGGCGACACCGACGCCAACCGTGACGCATGGATGGTCGGTTACACCCCGTCGTTGTCGACTGCGGTGTGGGTCGGCACCACCGAAGGCACGAAACCACTCGTAAACGCTTCTGGTGGAGCGGTTTACGGGTCGGGCCTGCCGTCCGACATCTGGAAGTCGACGATGGACGGTGCGCTGAAGGGCACCGACAACGAGTCGTTCCCGAAGCCAGATGAGATCGGAGGCTATGCCGGTGTGCCGCAGGCCCCACCGCCGCCGCCGTCGACCACCGCGCCGCCGATCCCGTCGGAGACCGTCATACAGCCGACAATCGAAGTGGCCCCGGGCATTACGATCCCGATCGGCCCCCCGACCACCATGCCCGTCGGCCCGCCGGTGCCGCCAGGACAGCCAGGCGTCCCGGCGGCTGGACCCCCGCCGCCTCCGTGACAGAGCCGGAGCCCGAGACGGTTTCGCCGGCGCGGCTCGCCGACGACAGGCGAAGCCTCGACGACCGTGACCTCCCCAGCCGCACCGACACGATCGGTGCGGCGTTGTCTGGGGCGATCGGCGGTCCGGTTGGCAGGCACGCGTTGATCGGTCGCCAGCGCTTTCTGACGCCGCTGCGGGCGATGCTGATCATCGCGCTGGTGTTTCTCGCGCTCGGCTACTCGACCAAGGCGGCGTGCCTGCAGACCACCGGCACCGGCACGGCCGATCAGCGGGTGGGCAACTGGCAGAACCAGCGGGCCTATTACGAACTCTGTTATTCCGACACGGTTCCGCTCTACACGGCAGAGCTGTTGAACCTGGGCAAGTTTCCGTACAAATCCAGCTGGATCGAGACCGACAGCGACGGCAAGCCGCGCAAGCAGTACGACGGCAACATCGCCGTGCGCTACATGGAGTATCCCGTGCTGACGGGCATCTACCAGTACGTGTCGATGGCGCTGGCCAAGACGTACACCGCGCTGACGAAGCTGGTTTCCATGCCGGTCATCGCCGAAGTGGTGATGTTCTTCAACATCGCCGCCTTCGGGTTGGCGCTGGCTTGGTTGGTCACGGTGTGGGCGAGTTCACGGCTGGCTGGGCCTCGCCGGGTCTGGGATGCGGCGTTGGTCGCGGCGTCACCGATCCTGATCTTCCAGGTGTTCACGAATTTCGATGCTCTGGCAACGGCTTTCGCGATGGGGGCGCTGCTGGCGTGGGCGCGGCGAAAACCCTGGCTGGCCGGCGCGCTGATCGGCCTCGGCGTGGCCGCGAAACTGTATCCGCTGTTGCTGTTCGTGCCGATGGTGCTCCTCGGGCTGCGGACCGGGCGACTGCGCGAGGTGGGCAAGGCGGCGATCGCCACGGTGCTGACATGGCTCGTGGTGAATCTGCCGATCATGGTGCTCTTCCCGCGCGGGTGGTCGGAGTTCTTCCGGCTCAACACCCGTCGCGGTGATGACATGGACTCGCTGTACAACGTGGTCAAATCGTTCACGGGCTGGGGCGGTTTCGATCCGCATCTCGGGTTCTGGCAGCCGCCGACGGTTTTGAACGCGGTGAGCGCGGTGCTGTTCGTATCGTGTTGCATCGCAATTGCTTACGTGGTGCTGACGGCAAAGCAGCGACCGCGGCTGGTGCAGGTGGCGTTCCTGGTGGTGGCGGCGTTCCTGTTGACCAACAAGGTGTGGAGTCCGCAGTTCTCGCTGTGGCTGGTGCCGCTGGCGGTGCTGGCGCTGCCGCATCGCCGGATCCTGCTGGCCTGGATGACGATCGACGCATTGGTGTGGGTGCCGCGAATGATGTTCCTTTATGGCGAGCAGAACCGCGGCCTACCCGAACAACCGTTCACGGTCACGGTGCTGCTGCGCGATATAGCGGTTATTGTGCTGTGCGCGTTGGTGATTCGAGAGATCTATCGACCCGAGCTGGACGTGGTGCGTAGCCGCGGAGACGTCGACGACCCGTCGGGCGGGGTCTTCGAGTTGGCGCCTGATAACCCGCCTCGGTGGCTGCCGGACTGGTTGCGCCCGCAGGCCGGCCGGACCCGTATGACGCCGGCTCCCGAACCGGAACCAGAACTCGCGGAAGCTAAGTAAACGGCGATTTGTGTGCGTTTTGTTGCGCTGAGGGCTCCCAAACGCACACAAGTCGCTAAGAGGCCGCTGTCCTAGAACCAGACTTTTCGGCCGCCGACGGGGCGGCCAACGGCGCCGAGGATCCATAACACGATGCCGATCACGACGAGGATGCCGCCGATCGTGTACAGGATGGACAGACCGGTGAAGTAGCCGATCACCAAGAGGATTATGCCGAGCACGATCATGGTTGGATCCGATCTGCCGAAACGTATGTGGGCTGAGACCGGGATTGCCACATCCGTCAATTCCAAAACGTCCTTACCGCCAGGAGTCTGCATGTGCAAGGTTTTGGCCGCTATCAGCGCTGCAGCGTGCTACCCAGACGCGACGGCGAACAGGTGCCATTCGCCGGGCACGCCCTTGAGCTCATGGGACCCACGGTCGTCGAAGTTCAGACCCGATCCGATGACGAGGTCGCGCAGCGTGCTGGAAACCAGAACCTCGTTGGGCCCCGCCAATGCCGACACCCGCGCGCCGATGTGTACGGCGATGCCGCCGATGTCGTCGCCTCGGACTTCGCATTCACCGGTGTGCAGACCGGCGCGCACTTCAATGCCGAGCGCGCGCACTGCATCGCGAATTGCCATGGCGCAGCGGATGGCTCGCTGTGGGCCGTCGAAGGTCGCGAGGAAACCATCACCGGCAGTGCCTATTTCGCGTCCGCGAAAGCGGTTGAGTTGCGCTCGGACCACAGCGTCGTGGGCATCGAGCAGAGCGCGCCAATCCCGGTCACCCATCACGGCGGCCCGCCGCGTCGAGTCCACGATGTCGGTGAACAGCACCGTGGCCAGCACCCGGTCGTCGACCACGTCTGCCTGCTCGCCAGTGAGGAACGCAGCGACCGCTTGGAACGAATCTCGCCAGGGTTCGACGAAGTGGAACACGTTGCAGCCCGGCACTTCTACGTATTGCGCACCGGATATGCGATCGGCAACATCCTTGCCCCACTCGGGTGGGATCAGGGTGTCATCTGTGTGGTGGATGACGAGGGTCGGAACGCGAACTGCGGGAAGCAACGCCCGCACGTCCATTTCGGCCATGAGAGGCATCATGGAAGCAACGGTTGCCGGGCTCGCCGAGAGACGCTCAAATCGGGCCGTCGCCGACCGGATCTCCTCGTTCCACGGCGTATCCGGATTCAAGACGCGCTGCATCTCTCCCGTGCCCCACACGTCCGCCATGGCGGCCAGAATCTGCTCCTGCGTGAGTCCGTCGGCGCGCTGAGCCACCGGATTCGCATAGACCTCAAGAGCGATGAGCGCGGTTGTGCGTGCCGGATGCGTCGAGGCGAACAGCGCCGCCGTCGCCAACGCGCCGGCGCCCGCGTAGAGGACTGCTTGGCGACTTCCGAGATCGTCAAGGACGACGGTGATGCTGTCAGCCCATTGCTCTAGGGTCGGCAGCGCGCCCGTCGCGACCGGATCAGACGTCCCGGTACCCGGCTGGTCAAAAATGATGACCCGGCCCAGCGATGTCATCGCCGCAAGCCATCCTTGAAGGAATGGCAAGTCCGGAATGACCTCACAATTGCTGAACCACGTCGGCACGACAACGATGTCCCGCGCTCCCTCTGCCGATGCGCGGTAGGCGACCCGGAGGTCGCCGTTGCGGGCATAGCGTGTCTCCGAGAACACGGCTACCCAGACGCGACCGCGAACAGATGCCATTCGCCGGGCACGCCCTTGAGCTCATGGACACCGCGGTCGTCGAACTCGAGCCCTGACCCGATCACGAGGTCGCGCAGCGTGCTGGAAACCAGAACCTCGTTGGGCCCCGCCAATGCCGACACCCGCGCGCCGATGTGTACGGCGATGCCGCCGATGTCGTCGCCTCGGACTTCGCATTCACCGGTGTGCAGACCGGCGCGCACTTCAATGCCGAGCGCGCGCACTGCATCGCGAATTGCCATGGCGCAGCGGATGGCTCGCTGTGGGCCGTCGAAGGTCGCGAGGAAACCATCACCGGCAGTGCCTATTTCGCGTCCGCGAAAGCGTGCGAGTTGGGAACGAACAATCGCGTCATGTGCGTCGAGCAGAGCGCGCCAATCCCGGTCACCCATCACGGCGGCCCGCCGCGTCGAGTCCACGATGTCGGTGAACAGCACCGTGGCCAGCACCCGGTCGTCGGCCACGTCTGCCTGCTCGCCAGTGAGGAACGCGGCGATCTCTCGAAAGGACTCACGCCACGGTTCCACGAAGTGATACAGGTTGCGCCCCGGCAGCTCAACGTACTTCGCACCCGGCACGTGATCGGCGATGTACTTGCTCATCGCGGGAGTGATGACCGGGTCATCAGTGTGCTGGAGGACGAGAGTCGGCACACGGATAGATGGGAGCACTGCCCGCACGTTCAGCTCAATCAGCAGGGGAAACATGAGGGCCACCGTCCCGGGACTTGCGGCCAGCCGTTCTTGGCGGGCCCAGACTGAGCGGATCTCTTCGTTCCATGGCATGTCGGGATTGAGCAGGTGCTGATATTCGCCACTGCCCCACATCGCGAGCATCGCCTCGAGGGCCTCGTCGCCAACGTACGCGGTACGGTCTGCCGCGTCCGCGTAGCACTCGAGCGCGATCAGCGCGGCGGTTCGAGACGGATGTGTCGCTGCAAACAAGGCGGCCGTGAGAAACGCGCCGTCAGCTGCAACGAGGATCGCATCGCGACTGCCGAGATCGTCGAGCACCGCGGTGATGCTGTCGGTCCACTGCTCCATGTTCGGCATCGCATCGGGCGTAACCGGATCGGATGCGCCCGTCCCAGGCTGATCAAAGAACACCACTCGGCCCAGCGATGTCATCGCTTCCGCCCAGGCTTGAACGGACGGTATCTCTAGGGCGACCTCGCAGTTTATAAACCAGTTCGACACGAAAACGATGTCCCGCTCGCCCGGCGCCGAGGCGCGGTACGCGACGCGCAAGTCGCCATTGCGGGCATAGCGCGTCTCGGAGAACACGGCCGAAGTGTAAGCAGGTCGAGCTGCGCGATTTCGCAGATCAGCGGGCATTCCTGTAGCCTGGGCCGGTTGCCGACGCAGGCGACCCTCCTGCCACGGAACGACCGTGGCCGACTAGACCGTAGGAGGTGATGGGTTCCTTATGCGTCCATACGAAATCATGGTCATTCTCGACCCCACTCTCGACGAGCGCACCGTAGCTCCGTCGCTGGAGACGTTCCTCAACGTCATCCGCAAGGACGGCGGCAGTGTCGACAAGGTCGACATCTGGGGCAAGCGCCGTCTGGCATACGAGATCGCCAAGCATGCCGAGGGCATCTACGCCGTCGTCGATGTGAAGGCAGAGCCCGCGACCGTGTCCGAGCTCGACCGTCAGCTCAACCTGAACGAGTCGGTGCTGCGGACCAAGGTGCTGCGGACCGACAAGCACTAGCCGGAACGGCGTGTGCGCGTCGTAGTGCTTCCGTAGGCTCGCCTGCGACCAAGCTTCGCGCACACCGCCAAATCCCAGGAGGAATCTCGTGGCTGGTGACACCACCATCACCGTCGTCGGAAACCTGACCGCCGACCCGGAACTGCGCTTCACCCCGTCGGGTGCGGCCGTCGCGAACTTCACCGTCGCGTCGACGCCGCGCATCTACGACCGCCAGAGCGGGGAGTGGAAGGACGGCGAGGCGCTGTTCCTTCGCTGCAACATCTGGCGTGAGGCCGCTGAGAACGTGGCCGAAAGCCTGACCCGCGGCTCGCGGGTGATCGTGCAGGGCCGGCTCAAGCAGCGCTCGTTCGAGACCCGTGAGGGTGAGAAGCGCACCGTTGTCGAGGTCGAGGTCGACGAGATCGGCCCGTCACTGCGGTATGCGACTGCCAAGGTCAACAAGGCGAGCCGCAGCGGCGGCGGCGGCGGTGGATTCGGCGGCGGCGGCGGTTCCCGCCCAGCCGCAGGCGGCGGCGAAGCCAAACAGGACGACCCGTGGGGCAGCGCCCCGGCGTCGGGCTCGTTCTCCGGCAGCGACGACGAACCGCCTTTCTAGCCAACAACTTTCAATCAGTAATACCCAGAAAGAGATAGACACATGGCCAAGGCCAGTACCAAGCGGCGCCCCGCGCCCGAAAAGCCCATCAAGACCCGTAAGTGCGTCTTCTGCTCCAAGAAGGGCAAGGGGCAGAACATCGATTACAAGGACACCGCACTGCTGCGTACCTACATCAGTGAGCGCGGCAAGATCCGTGCCCGCCGCGTGACCGGTAACTGCGTGCAGCACCAGCGCGACATCGCAATCGCCGTGAAGAACGCCCGCGAGGTGGCGCTGCTGCCCTTCAGCTCGTCGACGCGATAAGGCAGGACATAGAGATGAAGCTGATTCTTACTGCAGAGGTGGACCACCTGGGTGTGTCCGGCGACATCGTGGAGGTCAAGGACGGCTACGGCCGCAACTTCCTGCTGCCGCGCGGGCTGGCGATCGTCGCATCGCGCGGCGCTGAGCGCCAGGCAGAAGAGATCCGTCGCGCCCGCGAGATCAAAGCGGTGCAGGGTCTCGAGCACGCCAAGGAACTGAAGACCGCGATCGAGGGCCTCGACACTGTCGAGCTGTCCGTGAAGTCGGCGGGCGATACCGGCAAGCTGTTCGGTTCAGTGACGGCGGCAGACGTCGTTGCGGCGATCAAGAAGGCCGGCGGGCCGAACCTGGACAAGCGCACGGTCCAGTTGCCCAAGGCGCACATCAAGTCGGTGGGCACGCACCCCATTACGGTGCGGCTGCATCCCGATGTGAACGCGACGGTGTCGCTGAACGTCGTCGCGGGGTAATTACCTCAGCGTCAATTCGGCCGGGTGAAGACCATGATCGATCTTCACCCGGCCGTTGCTGTGCGCTCTGGCGAACTTCGCCGCGCATTCCCCCGGCAGCGAAGCTAACGAGCTGTTAACCTCCGCGGCCCTCGCGCGAAACACAACACGCCCGAGATCGCAACCCAGGCCGACACGCCGAGGGGATTGTCATCCACAGATATGCACGGTGATTGTGGTGCGCTTATCTGCGGGGATGCACCGAACAAAGTGCTTAGTCCACAGGTTCTCCCCAATGCCTCAACATAGCTGCCCACACCTATCCACAACCCATACACAACTTCATGAACAGGCCCGTTTGGTAGGCCTCCCAGCAACGTCTAGCGTTGGCCGTCGCAAGGCAGAATTGCGGTTCGCGAGGTGGTACATGTCGGTCGGCTGACTTAAGCTCACAAGAGCGTTAGACGAACATATGTTCGACTCATAAGGGGAGGTGGGACGCTCGGTGGCTGTCGTAGATGACCTCGGCCATTCAGGAATGGACACACCGCCACCCAGTGAGGACTTCGGTCGTCAGCCGCCGCAGGACAACGCCGCCGAAATGTCTGTTCTGGGCGGCATGCTGCTGAGCAAGGACGCCATCGCCGACGTGCTGGAGAGACTGCGTCCAGGCGACTTCTATCGGCCCGCCCACCAAAACGTCTACGACGCGATTCTCGATCTATACGGCCGCGGAGAACCGGCCGATGCGGTGACGGTGGCCGCCGAGTTGGATCGCCGGGGCCTGCTGCGCCGGATCGGCGGGGCGCCGTATCTACACACGCTGATCTCGACGGTGCCGACCGCGGCGAACGCGGGCTACTACGCGGGCATCGTCGCCGAGAAGGCGCTGCTGCGCCGCTTGGTGGAGGCAGGCACCCGCGTGGTGCAGTACGGCTACGCCGGCGCTGAGGGCGCGGACGTCGCAGAGATCGTCGACCGCGCGCAGGCAGAAATCTACGACGTGGCCGAGGGGCGCGCATCGGAAGACTTTGTGCCGCTGGAACAACTGCTTCAGCCGACCATGGACGAGATCGACGCAATTGCGTCCCAGGGCGGCCTCGCGCGCGGCGTGCCGACGGGTTTCGTCGAACTCGACGACGTGACCAACGGCCTGCATCCCGGCCAGATGATCGTCATCGCGGCCAGGCCTGGTATGGGCAAGGCGCTGAAGTTGGACACGCCGCTACCGACACCCAAGGGTTGGACCACCATGGGCGAGGTTGCCGTCGGAGATTGGTTGATCGGCGCCGACGGCAAGCCGACCCGGGTGGTGGCGGCGACAGAGGTGATGACCGGCCGTCCCTGCTATGAAGTCGAATTCTCCGATGGCACAGTCATCGTCGCCGATGCAGAGCATCAGTGGCTGACCGAAACACGGGCTTCGCGGAAGTCGGCGCAAGCCGCCGCAGTCGGCTACAACCGGTACAAGAACCAGCGCACCTTCGCAGAAGTTCGGACCACTCGGGAAATCGCCAACACATTGCGATGCCCGACTGCTGATCGTCGGTTGAACCACTCCGTTGTCAACGCCGCGCCCTTGCAGACGCCCGAGGAAGACTTGCTCGTCCCGCCCTACACTCTCGGCGCCTGGCTAGGCGACGGCACGAGTGCGGCGGCGCAGATCACCACCGCGGATCCAGAGCTCATCATGCGGATCGAAGCAGAAGGCATCGACGCGCATCCGTCGGCAGCAGCCAAGTACACCTACCAGTTGCGGCTACCCGATGCACCGGCCGTTTCCCCGCGCGAATGCGTAGTCTGCGGTGAGCTTTTCGTACCGCAGACCAGTCAAGTGCGGACGTGCGGTCGTTCGTGCGGTGGCCGCGCACGCTTTGTATCGGCTCCTGTAGCTGCGCCGCGCTGCTCACATTGCGGCGGACCGTCCTGTGGACTGGCACTCTGCCAACAATGCCGCAGCGCAGTTGGCACCCTGCAGGCCCGGCTGCGAACCGTCGGAGTCCTTGGAAACAAGCACATCCCGATGGAGTATCTGCGAGCAGCGGAACACCAGCGCCGCGCGTTGTTGGCAGGGCTCCTCGACACCGATGGCACGGTGACTGCCGGTGGCGCAGTGCAGTTCAGTGTCACCAATTGCCGTCTTGCGCATGATGTCGCGGAGTTGATCGTCAGTCTTGGCTATCGGTGTCAGATGGCCACCAAGCGGGTCAAGGGCCGTCGTCCAGAGTCCTCAATCGCGTACACGCTCAATTTCTCTACAGATGACGAGGTATTCGGCCTGCCCCGGAAGGCGCTGCTGCACAAGGAGCGTCGGGCGGCTCGAGGTACTGCCCGTTCGGGGTCGCGATTCATCGTCGACGTTCGGCCAGTGGAGAGCGTGCCGGTCCGTTGCGTCCAGGTCGACAACGACGACCACATGTATCTGGCCAGTCGCGCGATGATCCCGACGCACAATTCGACGCTGGGACTGGATTTTTTGCGGTCGTGCTCGATCAAGCACCGGATGTCGAGCGTTATCTTCAGCCTCGAAATGAGCAAGTCCGAGATCGTGATGCGCCTGCTCTCGGCGGAGGCGAAGATCAAGCTCGCCGACATGCGGTCGGGCCGGATGAGCGACGACGACTGGACACGACTCGCGCGCCGCATGAGCGAAATCAGCGAAGCGCCTTTGTATATCGACGATTCGCCGAATCTGATGATGATGGAGATCCGAGCCAAGGCACGGCGGCTCAAGCAGAAAGCCGACCTGAAACTGATCGTCATCGACTATCTCCAGCTGATGACATCGGGCAAGAAGGTCGAGTCGCGTCAGCAAGAGGTGTCCGAATTCTCAAGACAGCTCAAGCTTTTGGCGAAGGAGCTCGAGGTTCCGGTAGTCGCGATGAGCCAGTTGAACCGTGGTCCGGAACAGCGCACCGACAAGAAGCCGATGCTCTCCGATCTACGCGAGTCGGGCGCGATCGAGCAGGATGCGGACATGGTCATCCTGCTGCACCGGCCCGACGCCTTTGAGCGAGACGATCCGCGCGGCGGCGAAGCGGACTTGATCATTGCAAAGCACCGCAGCGGGCCGACGAAGACGATCACCGTTGCGCATCAGCTGCATCTGTCGCGTTTCACGAACATGGCCAAGGCGTAGCCGCGGGCGGGAATCGTCGTACATACCGCCCGGATGCCTGTCAGGCTTGGGGGCTTTGCTGCACGTGCGCTGTTTCGGCAGCGCAACCGACGCCGGCGACCGGCCTACCGAAACGCGTCCACATGGCGCGAGACCCACTGGGCGAATGGGGCGGCGTTGCGGCCGAGAACCCTCGGCAGGTCTTGCGGCACCTGCTGCTCCTCGGGCGTGGGCGCGCCCAACGCGTCAAGCGTCCGCTCGGCCACCACCGGCGGCATCACACGCTGTAACTCAGCCATCGCCTGCGCTCGTGTCTGTTCGACGAACTCGATGGGCGCACCACCCAAGGCATTCGAGATCGCCGCGGCCTGCTGGCGGGGCGTGATCGGTTCAGGCCCCGTCAACACATACGTCTGTGACTCATGACCCGCCCGGCGAAGGCAGACCGCGGCGACCGCGGCGATGTCGGCAGGATCGATGACCGGCAATCCGACATCGGCGAACGGTGCGGCGATAACCCGTTGTCGCCGAACACCTTCAGCCCACCACAGCGCATTGGATGCGAATCCGCCAGGGCGAAGAATCGTCCACCCGAGACCGGACTGCCTGACAATGTCCTCTAATACAGCGGGATGACGGCCCGTCGCAACGCCCTGTGACGACAGCAAGACCACCCGCGCTACGCCGGCTCCGCGCACCGCATCAATGAGGGCGCGAAAGGCTTGTCCGTCTTCGGCATGCATGTCGGCCGGCGTCAACAAGAACACCGCCTCGGCACCCGCGATCGCGGGGCTCACCGTCGACGGAACGGTCAGATCGACGCGCCGAACGGTCACACCCGGCGGCACGTCGGCCACGGAGATTGCACGCGCGGTGGCCGTGACCTGTTCACCGCGGTCGCTCAACATACGAACAAGTGGACGACCGACATTGCCGGTAGCTCCCGTGATCACGATCATGACCGCTCCTTTGGAAGATGAACCGAAATCCAGTGCGGCCGACGCTACTATGACGGTCATAGTAGGTACCTAGAAGAAAGTATTGGACTCAGAGGCAACTTGTGGCCAAACGCACAATGCACATACCGTCTGGATCGGTTCCCCCGGAACTGGCCTGCCCGATCACCCCCGTGGTCGAGCTGATCTTCAGCCGGTGGACCACCGCGATCCTGTGGACCCTGCACCACGACGGGCCTCACCGCTTCACGGAGCTCGAAAGCCAGATCGCCACAATCACTCCCAAGGTCCTCACCGAGCGGCTGCGCGCTTTGGAGCGTGACGGGCTGATCACCAGGACCTACCATCCAGAAGTTCCGCCCCGCGTGGTTTATGACATCACCGACTTAGGACGCAGCCTGTCGCCCGTTTTCGCCGCCCTGGCCAACTGGTCGGACAACCTCAGTGACGTCGAAAGAGCACGCCGCAGCTTCGACGCAAAGCGGCAACGAAAACGCCGATGACCAACATCGTGGGCGCGCGGCTCGGACTTCAGCCCCCAGTGAGCGTCCGGTATGTCGGCCGGCGTAGTCGGCGTGTCAAGTCTGAGGACTGAACTACTTTGGGGACCGAGCCCACTCGGGCCGAGTCCTGCATGTGACGCGGAGACTTACTCGGCTGGGCACGCGAAAGCCTTGGCGGCGTTGACCATTCGGAGGTACTGCAAGCAGTAATGTAGTTGGCCGAGGAACGTGTTGACCGACAACACGGGCTCGGCACATGCGTGGACACCACACCGAGACTGGGTCCAAGCGGTCACGGTCGGCAGCAGAATGGGCGTACCGGTGGTAGGTGTGTAGCTGTGAAGCGTCTCACGGTGAACGAGACCGAGCTCATTGCCCGGGCGACGGCGACTGCCTGGCTCCGGGGGATGATGGCGGCTCGGCTGGATGAGACGCTGTGGGCCGAGGGTTTCACGCGGCCGACCAAGAGTATCGGCTACACGAGGAAGATCGACGAGGGCAAGCAACGGATCGATTTCGACCTGATAATGCGGCCCCGATACGCCAAAGACGCTGTGCAGCTCACGCTGTTCACCTCGCTGCTGTTGCCAGAAGTCGGGGCGAAGGCGGCTGATTTGCGGGGCGAGCCCTTCGTGCGCCGCAAGCACGAGCTGGTCCAGCGCGAGTTGCTGGGCACGTTGGTCAGGAATCCGCCGATCATGACGTTCCGGACTCCGGCCGAACTGGACGCGCACGCGCCGACGATCGAGGGTTACCTGCGCACCGGCGTACTGCCGCATCTGGACGCACGACGGACGGTGCGGGCCTTCGCTGAGCCGAAGGCGGCGCTCATAGACAAGTTCGGGGGCAATGACGGCCAGTGGGGCGCCGAGCCCGTCGTCGTCGCGGCCGCGTTCCTGGTACTGGGCGAGCCCGAGAGGGCGAAGCAATTGTTGGTGACCGCATATCCGCCGGATTCTCCGTCGCGCCCGCGATACCAGCATGTGCTCGACACCGTAGGCTGTTGACTTCCGCGCTGGAGCGCCGAGCACCGCTGCAGGGCCCATCGAAAAAATCACACGACGTCGCATGTGAGAGACTGGATTTGCATGCCTCGATGCAGCGGGTCTCGGAGCTACGCGGGTGCAAGAACGCGGGTTGGGGCGCGAGCCTATTGCTTGCCGCGGTACTCGAACACTTTGAACGAGAACCAGCCGGCCTCGCGGGCCTGCTCGAGTTTCTCGATTTGGAAGTCAAACCTACCGCTGAAAACGGATGGCAGCTGCGAAAGGCGATCGCGGACTTCGGTTTCGGTGAGTGGTCGCCCGACCCGGTAGACACGGTCGTTCTTGTAGTACGTGTCAATGGTGACTATGTGCAGGGCAGTGAGCACGTGCACGGTTTGGTCCAGGTCTTCGACGGTCAGGACCACGAGGTCGTAGTTGTCGAACTGGTAACCGCGGTCGTAGAGGGTGAGGTCGTTGCTCATCGGGGATTGGGCGCTCACGGGAAGGAGTCGGCCCGTCTTCTTGTTCACAATGATGCCGCTGAAGAGTTGAGTTCCCTTGGTCACGCAGGGAAACAACCACCCGTCGTTTAGTTCACGGGCGCGTCCAAGGACCACTTCCCGGGCTCCGAACGCGCCGCTGGCCAACTCGCGGGCCCTCGACTCATCGATCATGCCGAGGAATTTTAGTTATGCCACTCGTGCGGTCTGCTGGCAATAATGGGTTTTCACGCCGTGCGAGTTCCTACCGATGCGAAGGCCTGTCCGTTGCCGTAAGGGTCAGCGAGTACTGGCCCCTTCCAAAGGTCGGCTCGGTGATCCCGGCGAGGTGGGGTGGACGGCCGGGCGCTGCTGTTCCTGGACGTGGACGGCGCCCTGTTGCCTAGCGATGGGGCGGAGTTCGGTGCGACGCTTGTCGATTGGCAGGAATGGCAGAGTCACCGAAACCCTCGGCTGGCGGCGATTGACCGCGCGCAGCATCGGCATATGACACGGAACTGAGAAGCTACAGCCGCTTTCGGTTCCCAGCGGGGCGTCGCGGGTCGGACTGATGCCTAGGACGTTCGCAATCGCGACGCTGCTATCCAACGCCCGTCGACTATGACAAGCACGGCTTCCGCGGTAGCAATCCACCTGTGTTACAAGAGATTTCGCGTAGAGCGCCCGCGAACCGACCATCGCCGACCTTGGCCCATGCGCGGCACTGAACGTATTCCACCATCGGTGGGTTCGATCGGCACTCAGTCTGCGTCCGCGGCGAACTGGGTCTCGAGGTCGTCGCGGGTGACGGGTGGTCCCGGGAGCGGCTGTTCGTCGGGTGATCGCAGGCCGCGGACGAACAGGCTGAGGTGGCGGCGGCCGATGGTGGGCCACGCGGGGCCGTGGGGTAACGGCTGTCCGGTCATGGCCGCGCAGACGATGACGTCAGTGGCGTTGACGTCGGTGTGCACGGTGCCGGCGATGCGGCCGTCGGCGAGGAATCGTTCGAGGGACGCATTGATTCGTCGACGGGCGGCGACGGCGGACGCCGACGTCAGCGGTGGCGCTCCGCGCAACGGGAGGACGAGTTGGTGGCCGAGCTTCAGGCTTTCGAGGAGGTAGGTCTCGATCGCGTCGGCGCCGGTCTGCCCGGACTCATCGATCCGATCGAGGATGTCGATGAGCATGTCGTACGAGCGGTGCTCGAGGGCGTGCAGCAGCGCCGTGCGGTCCGGGAACCCGCGATAGAACGTACCGACACCGACGCCGGCAGCCTTGGCGATGTCGGCAAGCGGAACGTTGAGGCCGTGCTGGGCCATCGATTCGGCTGCGGCACGCAGGATCTTCTCCCGGTTTACGAGCGCGTCGCGCCGCACCGCGCGGCGACGCGGCTGCAGCTCGGCGGTCATCTCTCGAGTGTCACACAGCACCCGGACCGACCAGCACAGCAGTTGGTTGGTTCAACACCAGGCGCTGTTGTCGGCTCAACGGGTCGTCGCGACGGCAGCGGTTTCGCGTTGCCGAAACACGGGTGAGCGACCTACGCTACCGTTATGCGGAATATTTCGTCCGCTCCTGAGCGTCGCCGCAACCGCAACGACGCAGCTGCCATACCTCGCTGAGCGGAGAAGAACGTGGCGCTATCTGACGTGTACGCCGTCGTCGGAGCAACCGGTCAGCAAGGCGGCGCGACCGCGCGGGCTCTGCTGAGCGCTGGGGTGACGGTGCGGGCGCTGGTCCGCGACCCGCAGAAGCCCGCCGCGCAGGCACTCGCAGCTGCCGGAGCGCAGCTGGCCGTCGCCGATTTCGACGAACCGGCAAGTCTCCAGTCGGCCTTCGACGGTGTTGCACGTGTTTTCGCGATGGCCACGATGGCCTCGGGTCGGGGCACGGCGGGTGAGATCAGCGATGGCATCCTGATCGCGGATGCGGCCAAGTCCGCCGGTGTCGAGCATCTCGTGTACAGCTCGGTGGGCGGCGCGGAGCGGCACACCGGGATTCCGCACTTCGAGAGCAAGCGCCGCGTCGAGGAGCACATCGAAAGTCTTGGATTACCAGCCACGTTCGTGCGACCGACGTTCTTCTACGACAACCTGCTTAGCCAGTCGTCGGCGCATGAGGACGGCGTATTGATCGTGCGCCTCCCGATGCCCGACGGCATTCCGCTGCAAATGGTGGCCGTCGATGACATTGGCGCCGTCGCCGCCGCGGTACTCATCGACCCGTCTCGCGTACCCACGGGCGCGGTCGAGATTGCTGGTGACGAGTTGACCGGCTCGCAGATTGCCGACGCCTTCGGACGCCGAGCAGGAGCGCCCGCCCGTTTCGAAGAGCTGCCGCTCACAGCTGCGGGCGACGACGACCTGCGAGCCATGTTCAAGTGGTTCGCCACGCCACCGTCCTATCAAGCAGATCGGCCGCTCACCGCGAAACTCGCCCCTCGATTGCAGACATTCGAACAATGGCTGAATGAGCACTGGAACCTTTCACCTGATCGGGGAGCGTAGCAACCACACAAACGCCAGACCCAATAGCTGGCCAGTCATGAAAGGCGACCCGATATGAGCATGGCGTACCTGGCTCAACCCGAGCAGCAGCAAAAACTGGAATGGCTCGACGGTGGCACGTTGGCAATCTTGCTGGACGGCAAGGCAACTGGCGGGCAATTGATGGTCGGACGCTTTGATGTCAACGAAGGTGAAGCCCCGCCCTACCACAAGCACACCCGCGAAGACGAGGTTTTCATGTTGATTAAGGGAACCGCACTGGTGTGGGTTGACGACCAGGAGATGGAGCTATCCGAGGGTGGGATTGTGTTCTTGCCCAAGAACATTCCGCACGCATACCGCATCACGTCGAAGACGGCAGACTTGCTGATGATCAACACTCCGGCAGGAATCGAGGGTATGTTCCGGCACTCCGGGCGCGATTTGGCGACGCCACGACCGGACGACTTCGAGATTTCGCCCGCGAAGATGGCAGAAGGGGCAAGGGAATTCGGCCAGGTTATTCTTGGCCCCCCGCGTTGATCTCCGACCCGACAGGTTGCCACTCTGTGGGGTTTGCACCGACTTTCGACCTATCCCATCGTGCGGCCCAGCTCTGGATTGCGCTCCGCCTTCATGTTGGCCAGGCTGTCGAGGCCTCACCCCGCGGTTGTTCGGCTCAGCAGTACGTCGGTTCACTAGACGAGCGATGTCGGGAAACGGCCCGTCATCCCGCCACAAGGTCACTGTTCGCCGGGTGGCGGCGCGGGATACCAGCGATCGGGCGTGGGATAGGCGAAGCCGTCAGGGAAGTGATAGGTCTCGAAGCACGTGGCGGTGGCCGCTTCGGTGTCGAAGAATGAGAACGAGTTCTGGTCGAGCCAACGACCGCTTTGCGTGGCGGGGAAGCCGCGGTCGGCGAAGAGTTTCAGACGCTGGTCCCACGGAATGCCGTTGCAGTCGAACGCGATGTGGTGGATGCCTTCGCCGTGGTGGTCCAGGAATTCGCGCATGATGGTGCGGCCCGAGAGCGGCTGCATGATCTCGAAGGTCAAGTCGTCGTTGGTCGCGAAGCAGACCGTCAGGCTGAACGAGCTCGGCTCCCCGCGATAGGTCTGCTCGGTGACTGTTTCCGATGTGAACGTGTACACCCGAAATGGTCCAATGCCCAGCCGCACAAGGCCTTCCATGGTGCGTTGCGCGTCTTCGGTGACCAGGCAGACCTCGATGATCTTGCCGAGGAAGCTGTTGTCCATCTCGAACTCGTTGAGCACCGTGGGAAGAGCTGCGGGGTCCTGCGCCATTACCGTTCTCCGTTTCTGGATGAGGCGTCGTCGACGTACAGATCGACCAGTCTTGGGGGACTTTCGTTTCCACTGATCGGAACGAGATCCTGCGGGCACGCGCTGACGATGATGACCACGTCTTGGTGCGCCTGCAGGATCACCCGGCTGCCCGGGGCGGCCACCGACGACTTGAGCGATAGCTCGCCTGACGGCGACGCCTCGACCGCCATGAACAGATTCAGCGGATCCGGCACGGTGTGCAGCGCTGGTCGCACCACCCCAGCGGCCGTACCGCTGAGCGCGACCCCTTCGGCCGCGTGCCGGAAGTTCTCCGCGCAGCTGGCGTGCCATCCTCGAAATCCCAAGGCGCGATACCGTTCCGGGTCGCACGCCGCGATCAGCGTGTCGTGTAGCCCGCCGCTGTCGTCCGCCACCAGGGTCAACATCGCCATTCGGCGGTCATCGACCAGGGTGTCACCGACGAGCGGGCTCAGCCGGCCCATCGCTAATCGGCTATGCGACATCGATAACGCGGCGGCGCCGTCGAGACGAAGCGCCCAGGTGTCGACCACCTGATATCCGAGGGTGTTGACGACGTGCAGGCGTTGTCCGGCTCGTAAGACCACACTGCCGCCGCGGCCACCCTCGATGGTGCGCGCGTGGCGCGGGTGCACCACTTCAACCGTCATCGGCGACGCCGTTCCACACGCACCGGCACGGGTGCAACGATCGCCAGCTGTGGTCTCACACGATTCATAGGTGGCACTCCTGGTTGAGCGATGGCAGGTAAAAGCAGCGGTAAACTATAGTTACCGTCGTTATACGATAGTATTTCACATTGCGCGAAAGGGCAATTATGAGTGCGGTACCCGATTCGGTCAATCCCGCCGTCGGACAGCGGCTGCGTGCCGCTCGCCTCGCCAAGGGTCTCAGCGCTCGCCAGCTTGCCTCGCTCGCCGATGTGACACCGGCGTATCTGAGTCGGCTAGAGAACGGTCAGCTCAGTCCGACGGTGAGCACTCTGTCCAAGGTGATGCAGGCCTTGGGTCAGCCGGTGGCTGATCTGTTCCACGGCGCGGATGACACAGGACCGCTGGTGCGAGCCGGCGAACGGCGGATCATCCGCAGCCACGGGGTTGCCGACGAGTTGCTGTCGCCCACGCGTTCGGGTCGTCTTGAGGTTCTCGAAACGGTGATCAGTCCCGGCGCCGGTAGTGGCGACGAGCCCTACAGTCACCCTGGCGACGAGGAGTGCATCGTGCTGCTCACTGGAATTCTCGAGGTCCAGGTACAGGATGTCCGATATGTCCTTCAGCCTGGGGATGCGCTGACTTTCAGCTGCCGCGTACCGCACGCCTGGCACAACACCGGCGCCGCAGAGGTCCGCGCGCTGTGGATCATCACACCCGCCGGATATTGATCTCGGTATTGCCTTTTTGTATAACCCATGCGAGGCTCCTCCTAGACAGGAGGAGCGTCACATGGCCGTATCGCCCAGCACCACCGCCAGTTCTGCCTCGAGGCTTTCACCACACGGTGCCTTGACCGAACCGTCGGGACCGTGCACTCCGCGAGTCGCGGTTGCCGATACCCGTCCCGTCGTCGTGGTGCTTGCCACTGGAGGCACCATCGCCAGTGTCACCGACCCCAGGGCGGGCCGTGTGTTGCGCTCCGGCGACGCACACATCGCGAGGCTGCCCGCTTTCGCGGACTTCGAGGTGCGCACCGTTCCGGTTTTCATGGAGAGCAGCTTCGCGCTGACGGCAAAACATTGGGACCGGTTGCGACAGGCCGTGGCAGAGCACCTCAGCGCGCCCCACGTCGCGGGAGTGGTCATCACCCACGGCACCGACAGCATCGAAGAGACCGCCTATCTGCTGCAGCTGCTGCACGGCGATTCCCGACCGGTGGTCGTGACCGGCGCTATCAGGCCGGCCGATGCCCCCGAGCCCGACGGCCCGTCGAACCTGCGTGATGCAGTCATCGTCGCGGCGTCGACCTCGGCACGAAACCGCGGCGTCCTAGTGGTCTTCGACGGACTCGTCTTCGCCGCAGCCGGCACCCGAAAGGTCGACACCACCGCACGTGCGGCGTTCGACTCGCCCGATTTCGGGCCGGTCGGATCCGTGCGCGACGGGCACCCTGTGTTCGCCCAACAAGCTTCCCCGGTCGCGCCCCTCCCCGCCGTGACGGAGTGTGCTGACCTTTCGTCGGTGCGCGTTGACATCGTCGCTGCATATCCAGGCGCCGACGACATCGCCCTGCGCGCACACGCGGCCGCAGGTGCCCGGGGGCTGATTCTGGAGGCCACGGGCAGCGGCAATGCGCCACCACCACTTGTGTCGGCGGTATCCGAACTCACCGGCGCCGGTCTGATCGTGGTGGTGTCGTCGCGAGTCCACCGCGGATCCATCTCTCCGCTGTACGGAGGCCAAGGCGGCGGCCGCGAATTAGTGGCCGCCGGCGCCATCCCCGCCGGATGGATGCGCCCGAGCCAGGCGCGCATCGCCCTGATGGCGCTGTTGGCCGACGGTGACGGCCACCGCAGTGTGCGTGAACGGTTTACCTCGTTGGCCGCCGAACCTGCAGCGGCACAACGGCTTCAGCTGTAACTCGAATCACGACCATCAGCCCGTCAACCCGCTCCGCGAAACATCTGTACCTGAAAGGACTCGCCATGCATCCCGACGACACCACCGCTGCGCTGCGACCCGGCGGTATCGAGAGCCGCTCCATCGAATGGATTCCGCCGCAGGAGCGCCACGGCAAGACCCGCCAGCAAGGCCCGTTCTGGTTCCTGTGCAATTTCCACCCACTGACCGTCGCGCTCGGCCTGGTCGGCCCCAGCCTGGGTCTGAGCCTGGGATGGACGATCATCGGGGCCACGCTGGGGGTCCTGTTCGGCACCGTGTTCCTCGCGCTGCACGGCTCGCAAGGCCCTAACCTGGGCCTTCCGCAGATGATCCAGTCCCGGGCGCAGCTGGGCTACCGCGGGGTGATCGTCATCCTGTTCGCGGCCGTGTTCACCTTCCTCGGGTACAACGTCGTCGACACGGTGCTAGTCGACGCCGGATTCCACACGCTGTTCGGCTGGAACGCCACCGTCCTCGGGCTCACGATCGGCGTGTTGTCGATCGCGTTGGCCGCCTGGGGGCATGACTGGCTACACCGCGCTTTCCGAATTCTGTTCTGGGCGTCGCTGCCGTTCTGGCTCGTCCTCACCGTCGGGATGCTGTCAGGAGCCGCTGGCGGCCAACCCAACCACGAGCTGGGCTTCAACCTCAGCGCATACGTGGTGATGTTCACCATCGGCGCCAGCTACAACATCACCTATGCCCCCATCGTTTCCGACTACACCCGCTACCTCCCCGTCCAGGTGTCCTCGCGGTCGCTGATCTCGACCATCTACTGGGGTGCCTCCGTCTCCGCGATCTGGATGATCGCGCTCGGCGCCTGGCTCGGCGCTCGATTCGGTGTGTCCGACACCCTCGTCGGAGTCCACGACGCCACCAACAACGTCATCCCCGGCGCCGGCACGGCCCTGGTGGTGATCAGCGGACTGGCGCTGGTGGCCACGATGGGACTCAACACCTACAGCGCGACGCTGACCGTCTTGACCGCCGTCAACTGTTTTCACCCCAGCTTTGGTACGTGGCGACGGCGAGTGGTCGCGACCCTCATTCTGGGCGCCGTGTCGACCGTCGTCGGTGTGTGGGTCGTGCACGACATCTCGGCAGCGATCAACAACTCCGTGCTGATCATGCTGTATCTGCTCGCACCGTGGACGGCCATCAACCTGGTCGACTACTTTCTCATCCGCCGGGGTCACTACGACATTTCCGAGATCCTCAATCCCGACGGGGTTTACGGGCACTGGGCCTGGCGTGGCCTGACCGCCTACGCGCTCGGCGTCGCCTCCGAGATCCCTTTCATGGTGCTTACCTTCTACCAAGGTCCGCTCGCCCGAGCACTCGACGGAGTCGACATCGCCTTCGCCGTCTCCCTCGCGGTGGCCGGTGCCGCGTTCTACCTTCTCAACCGCCACAACCGGAGCCGGGACAAGACCATCCCGATCAACGCCTCGGCGGACGAAACCATGCACCCTCAGCGGCCCGTCATCGCCACGTCGGCAGCGTGGGACGAGGCGCTATGACGAGCGCCCGACCCAGCGAGCAGTTCCCGAAGCTGTTCTCGCCGTTCACCCTGTCCACGCTCAAGCTGGCCAACCGGGTCGTCGTCGCACCGATGTCGCGGGTGAGCACCTGCGGCGACGGCGTCCCCACCGCGCAGATGTCCGACTATTACCGACGATTCGCCGAGGGTGGTTTCGGGATGATCATCACCGAAGGGATCTATCCTCCGGGCCCGGCCGCGCAGGGCTACGCCAATCAGCCCGCACTCACCTCCACTGCCACCGTGGAGGGTTGGCGCTCGGTGACCACCGCGGTGCACCGCTGCGGGGGGATCATCTTCGCCCAGATCATGCACGCCGGTGCGCTTTCTCAACACCTACAAACGACCCTGGGCCCCAGCGCGGTCACACCGCGGGGAGCGAAGATGCCCGAGTACGGGGGCAGCGGAAGTTATTCCACCCCACAAGCGCTGAGCCAGTCGGAAATAGAAGACATCGTTGACGGGTTCGCCCGGTCGGCTGCTCTAGCCGAGGAGGCCGGGTTCGATGGTGTCGAGGTGCATGCAGCCAATGGCTACCTGCTCGACCAGTTCCTGACCGACTACACCAACACGCGCAGCGATCGCTACGGCGGATCCGCCTGTGCCCGAGCACGATTGACCGCGGAGGTCATCACTGCCGTCATCGAGCGCACTCAGGACAGGGCCCCGGTGGGGGTGCGCCTGTCACAGGCCAAGGTCAACGACTCACACCACAAGTGGGTCAACGCGCGAGAAGCCGAGGACATCTACACCACGATTGCCGCGGCGAAACCCGCCTACCTTCATCTGGCGGGTGAGGGGCGCCCCTGGACACAAAGCGGCCGCGCCGCAGACGGTACAGCCCTTGGCGCCTTGGCACGCCGAAGCACTGGCCTGCCCGTTATCGTCAACGGCGGCTTGCACACACCGGAACTCATCGAACAAACCCTGGCCGACGGCGAAGCGGATCTGGTCAGCCTCGGAAGACCCGCGCTGGCCGATCCCGCGTGGCCCACGCGCGTCAGGGACGGAGACACCCCGGACGCGTTTGTTGCCGACTTCATCACCCCGTCGGCAACCCTGGCCAACACCGACCACGCGCGTGCACGGCACGCTACAACGAAACGATGAACACCACGATGCACCCCAACGACAGCCCGAAGCAGTCCGGCTTACGGAACTGGCGGCGCGACGCTGCCGAGACATGGCGCCACGGGGCAAGCGCGGTACTGACTCTTACCTTCGACCTCGACGCCGAAAGCGCTGTGCTAGCCCGGTCCGAGGCTGCCGCGTATGACTTGTCAACGATGTCGCACCAAGCCTACGGGCCCCAGACCGCATTGCCCCGCATACTGCGCCTGCTGTCCGAAACTGACGTCGCAGCAACCTTTTTCGTGCCCGGGGAAAGCGCACGACGCTGGCCCAACGCCGTTGAAGCCATCCTGGCCGGCGGACACGAAGTCGCCTTGCACAGCGACCTACACAAACCCCTGACAACCATGTCCGACGCTCAACAGGCCGACGACCTCCAAGCCAACATGGAAGCACTCAATGCTCTGGGGGCTCAACCGGTGGGCTACCGAGCGCCGAACTGGCAACTCACCACCAGGACTCTCGAACTGCTCATCGAAAGCGGACTCACCTACGACTCCAGCCTGATGGACGACGACCGTCCCTACCTGATCGACCACCCCGCCGGCCGCATCGCCGAACTACCCGTGCACTGGAGCCTCGACGATTGGGAGCAATACGCCTTCCTCCCAGAACCCGACATCGGCCAAGTCATCAACACTCCGTCCACCGTTCGGGAACTATGGACCGGCGAACTCGATGCCATGCGCACCACCGGCAGCCTCTGCAACATCTGCGCTCACCCCTTCCTCAGCGGCCGCCCCTCCCGGCTGAAGGTCATCGCCGACCTCATCGCCTTCGCGCACGAATGCCGCGACGTCGACATCCTCCGATGCGATGCGCTGGCGCAACGAATCCTCATAGCGCCTGTCTCCGAATAGTATTCGGGATCCATCGCGCTGTTGAGGTCGTGGAGATTTCGGGCCAGTCAAGAGCGGCGCCGATATCTCGAGTTGCGTTGTCGGCGTTGAGTGCTTCGACTTTGTGTGGCACTTGAATCAATAGGCAATACCCCTTCAGCTTCGGTGTGGTCGCGATGTGTGGTCATCCGATGGTGATGGCACCCATGTCGATGGCGACCAGCAGTGGCTCCGGGACGCGCTGGTAGTCACCCTGCCAGGCGTAGCCACGCCGCGTGGTGGGGATGATGATGCCGTCGACGTCCCGGTAGTCGCTGGCGTAGAGCATGCCGGTCGCCCCGCCGATCACGTCGATCGTGAAGTCATGGCGGCGTAGCAGTCCGTCGGGGCCGAAGCATGAGATCTGTTCGCGGGTATGACTTTTGATGTATTTGGGAAATGTCGCTTTCAGCCGTCGCCAGGTTTCACCGTCGACCTCGATCGGGGCGATTTCTTCGGTGGTGAACCCGGGCCAGGTGTAGAGGAACGGCGTGTTCAGGTAGGTCCATAGCGCCTCGCCGGTGAAGTAGGCGACGTGCAGATCGTCCCACGGGGTTTCGAGCTGATGGCCCTCAAACGAGTTCTCCGGCTCGTCACGCGCCTCGATGATCCTGCCGTCACTGTGCTCGATGACGACGCGAGAGGGCTCGAACACCGACCGTTTGTCTTGGCCGACGAAGTCCATCGCGAGCAACTGTCGTGTGGTGTCGGCTGTCAGACGCACGTCCTTGAGAACGTCGGGTTTGCCCTTGACGTACCAGAGGGCGCCGGTGATGGAGGCGTCCACGGTGATCGATTTGAGGTCGTGCCATCGGTCCAGGCCCCCATGCGCGGCGACTGCGCTCTCGAGTAGGTCGTTCATTTCTCCTCCTGTGGCTAGTAGCACGTCTCTGCGACATACGGAGGTAGTGAGTGACTGAAACTCATCGCCCATACCGCGGCACATGGGCCTGAGCAGCCGTCTCGGCATCACCGCCGTGGTGGTTGTGGCCGATGAGTCTGTTAGCCCTCAGGCCTCTGTACGTGTGGGAGGTATGTGATGAACAGAGCCGCTGTAGTGCAGTACTTCACGACCATCGAAGATGCGCAGCGCAACCGCGAGTTGATCGAGGACGTGTTACGCGAACTGGCTGCCCGAGATCCCGGGGGAGTCGACTATCAAGTGTTGATGTTCGATGACGGCGTCGGATTCATGCATGCCGTTGCCTTCGACGGAACCACCGACCCATTCGCGGACTGCGCCGCCTATCGCGAATTCCACCGCGAACTCGCAAAGCGCCTCGCCACACCACCTGTCGTGATGCGGGCGACGTTGATCGGCTCCTACCGCGGCCGCCAGCCCTCGAGGCGGGGCGCTGATCTCACGCCGCGCCGATGAGTTTCGACCACTGGGCTCCTCAGTAATGCTGACGAAAGGAACCGCAATGAAAATCACGAATACTGCGTCGCGCGAGGAGTGGCTGGCGTCGCGCCTGGAGTTGTTGGCCAAGGAAAAGGCCGCGAGCCGCCAGCTAGCCGAACTCGCCGAGCAGCGCCGCGCACTTCCCGCGGTGGCCGTCGGCAAGGACTACGTGTTCGACGGCCCCGATGGCAAGGTGGCGCTGATCGACCTGTTCGACGGCCGCAGCCAGCTGATCGTCTACCACTTCATGTGGCTGCACGACATCGAAGAGGGTTGTCCGAGTTGCTCGTTCGCCGTGGACGACATGCCCGATCCGATCCATCTCAACGAGGGCGCCGACACCACGCTGGCGTTGGTGTCGCGGGCACCCTACGCGCGACTGCGCGAGTTCAAGGAACGCATGGGATGGACCTTGCCGTGGTACTCCTCGCACGGCAGCGACTTCAATTTCGACTTCCACGTCAGCAACGACGAATCGAAGACGCCCATCGAATACAACTACAAAGACAAAGCCACCCTGGTGCGCGAAGGGCTGGAGTACATGGTCCACGACGGCGCCGACGGTCAAGGCATCAGCGTCTTCGTCCAGGACGGCGGCACGGTGTTTCACACCTATTCGGCCTACGGCGTCGGTGCCGATGTCATGCTGAGCACCTACCGGTTCCTGGATCTGACCCCGTTGGGCCGGCAACGCTACATCAACGAATGGCCGTGGCACGACACCTATGGGGCACCGGAAGGTCATGAGCACCACCACATTTGACGGCGAGGATTTCGCACAACTGGCCGAGCCCTATCGACGCGAGCTGATCGCCTACGGCTACCGCATGCTCGGCTCGATCGACGACGCCGAAGAAGTCGTCCAAGACGTCTACCTGGATGCATGGCGGGCCTACGACCGGTTCGAAGGGCGCTCGTCACTGCGCACCTGGCTGTATCGCATCGCCACCCGGGCTTTCCTGAAGGCACTCGAAGGTCGCAAGCGCCGCCCGCTGCCCTCGGACCTGCATGCGCCGGAAGCCGACCCCGCCGCGCGCATTGTCGCCGGTGACCCGAAGCTGACATGGTTGCAACCGGCCCCGGATTCGCTGCTGGCCGCCACGACGAGCGATCCCGCCACCGTGGTCGCTGCGCGGGAAACCATGCGGCTGGCCTTCATCGCGGCGCTGCAACTTCTTCCTCCCCAGCAGCGCGCGGTGCTGATTCTGCGCGAGGTATTGGCTTGGTCTGCAGCCGAAGTCGCTGCGCTGCTCGATCTGAGTGTGGCCGCAGTCAACAGTGCGCTACAGCGGGCCCGTTCGCACCTGCCGGCGGACACCGATTTACTGGTGCAGCCATCTGAACAGCGGGAGCGTGAACTACTCGACCGGTATGTAGCGGCGTTCCAAAACGCCGACGTTGACGCACTGCTCGCGGTGTTGACCGAGGACGCACGATACGAAATGCCGCCGTTTCTCACGTGGTTTGAGGGCAGCGCAGCCATCGGCGCCTTTCTCGGCCCGCACATGCGTGGCTTCGGCGAAACCCCGGTCATACGCACCACGGCCAACGGACAACCCGCGGTCGCGCTCTACCCGACGGCACCGGACGGACAGTATCGCCTGCACGCCCTGCACGTACTCACCCTCTCCCCGCACGGCGTCGGGCGCATCGTGGCCTTCATGGACACCGACATGCTGCGGCGCTTTGACCTGCCCGAGCAACTGCCAACCCAAACACCGTCAATGCCGTAGGCGCAGCGGCGCGAACAGATTTCGAGGCCTCGCCGTGAGCAGTCTTCGGGTCGGCGTGATGGATCAGATTTTCAGCCTGGATGCCGTTGTCCCCTGTGCATGACGTGGCTGTTCAACTCGACCCTCGACCCGGGCGGGGATCGTCATTGCAGCCAGTTCCACAGGGCGTCGAGGTCAATGGTCAGCACGGTTTTCGAATAGTCGTAGACAGGCCTCCGCCAGCACGCCACCCAGCAGCTCAATTGGTTCACCGGAACGTGCGTTCACCTCGCTGGCGGGAATTCGTAACTCGCGCTGCTGCCCCTGCGTGACTGAATCGACGGCATCCATCGTGCAACCGAACACCACCCGCGACATCCTGGCCAGCCACGCCGACGTGAAACACATCGGACAGGGCTCGACGGTCGTATAGAGCGTGCAACCGCTGAGATCCGGTCCCATCGCGCGGGAGGCAATCCGCACCACATTCACCTCCGCGTGCTGGGTCATGTCGGCTTCCGCGACGACCCGGTCGGTGCTGTCCGCTACAACGTCTCCGTCCGGGCCCACCACCAGGGCGCCGAAGGGCGGCTCACCCTCACGCGTCGCCTTCTCTGCGAGCGCCAACGCGAGCCGCATGTACTCAGCATGCATTGCGTGTTTGCCTGCTGCCCTTCGCATTTGGCATGCTCCGCTCAGACACACCAGGAAGCTGAATTCCGAGCACGGGTGCGCCCTCATCGAGCGCGTACCGCAACGAACCGTCGAGCATAAGCAGGACACCTCCACGGGACACATTAAGAGAGCCGGGCGCCGTAGGTGGCTTCTTTGTGACCCACCGCTTTGGTCGAGCTTGCGTTCGAGCGCACTCGAACTCCTAACGTCACGGCCATGACAACACAGACGGGATCACAGACCTGGATCATCACCGGGGCGTCGAAGGGCCTCGGGCGTGCACTGGCCGAGGCCGCCCTTGTCGCGGGCGATCAGGTCGTGGCTGCAGTCCGAAATCCTGGCGCCGTAGCCGACCTGAGCACAACCTTCGGTGACCGCGTCACAAGCGTCGAGTTCGATGCCCGAGACACCACCAAAGCCGCTGGCCTCGTCCATGCCGCGGTCGACCGTTACGGTCGGCTCGACGTCCTGGCGAATAACGCGGGGCGTGCCATCGTCGGCGCCGCCGAGGAAGTCACCGACGCGCAACTGCGCGACCTGATGGACCTGCACCTGTTCGGTCCCGCCGCCCTCGTCCGTGCCGCATTACCGATCATGCGTGGCCAGGGGGGCGGGACGATCGTACAAATGAGCAGCCAGGGCGGCCGGATGTCCTTCCCCGGCGTCTCGACCTACTCGGCGTCGAAGTTTGCTTTGGAGGGATGGTCAGAGGCCTTGGCCGGCGAGGTCGCGCCGTTCGGGATCCGCGTGATGCTGGTTGAGCCCAGCCGGTTTCGCACCGCGTTCAACACCGCCGACGTGCTCGACTTCACCGCGGTCTCGCCGACCTACCAGGAGATCTTGGCCGACGTGCGCGCCGACATGGCGGGGGCGGACGGAAACCAGGAAGGTGACCCGGTAAAGGCCGCGCAGATCATCGTCTCGTTGACCCGTTCCGATGACGTGCCGCTGCGGCTGCCGCTCGGCGCCGAAGCCGTCGAGCGCCTCACGGCCACCTATCAACAGGGTTTGGACGGGGTCAGCCAGTGGGCTGAGGTTGCCCGCAGCGCCGACTTCACCGACGTCCCCGCCTCGGTCCGTCCGATCTAGGATCGGGTATGTCCACCGACGACCTGATGAGCAGGGCGCTCGCCTCACTCGATGAGATCGACGGCCCGATGTCGATCGAGGTCATCCACCGCCTCGCCGACACCAGTGAAGTCCGCGAGCCGATGACCATCGCCGAGGTCGCCGATCTGCTCGACGTCTCCGCTCACACCCTGCGTTACTACGAACGCATCGGCCTGGTCGAGGTGGATCGCGACAGCAGCGGCCACCGCAGCTACCAGCCCGAGGCGGTGCGCCGACTCGTCTTCCTCACCCGGATGCGGTTGTCCGGCATGGCCATCCGCGATCTGCAGCACTACATCGCGCTCGTCGACAGCGGTGAGCAGACCGTGCCCGAACGACTTGACATGCTGCTCGAACATCGCGACACCATCCGCCGCCAGATCCGCGAACTCACCCTGTCCCTCGCCGCCACCGAATACAAAATCGCCACCTACGGCGGCACCACCGGCGACACCTGCTAACCGCTGCGCCAAATCGTATGGGGTGCAAAGCATTTCGCAGGCGCCACTCATCGGCAGACGAACACCGACTTCCGTCTAGGCGAACCGGCTGCTGGGAACGGGGCCGGGCGAGCGCGCAGCGTCCCTCGGTCCGGTGAGCCAGTGGCTGCGGACGGCCTGCGCCAGCCCGACGAGCGCCTCGTCCGGATCCCCGGGGACGCCGTCCTCGGCCCTGTCCAAGGATTCCGGTGCGGCACGGACGATCTCGGCGGCCAGTTCCTCGATGCCACGCTCGTCGGGCGGGAGGGTCTGCGGCTCGCCGGCCGGGGATGCGCTCAGCCGCTCACCCCACGGCGACGTCGCGATCTGGTGCAGGAACCCGGTGACGTCGCCGCCAACCGCCGGCGGGTCCGTCCAGCAGGACGCATGCTCGAAAAGCACCTGCCCGTCGGCGCGTTCCCGCAGCCCCCCGGTGTCCGTCTCATTCAGGTCGTAGGCCACCACGAGCGCATCGGGGCGCCCTGGGACAAACGGCTCGGCCGGTAGGCCGAAAAGCCCTGCCGCCGCTAGTCCGAGGATCTGGCTGGAGCGGTCGGGCAGCAGGCCTACCGACGCCGGCCGCCGGCCCGCCGCGGTCAGGATCAAGCCCAGCCGATCAAGGCTCAGCCGACACATCGCGAAGGTATCGGAGAAATACGCGAACCTGCCGTTCATGCCGTCATTGAACCCATACGGCGAGATCGTGATCAGCAGACCACCATTGAGTGCGAAATGCCAGCCCCTCAGGTCCCTGCCGTCCAGTGGGGTCACGGCCCGGGCCGCGTGTGCCCGCGCGATCATCCGCGCGAGCCGGTCGCGGGCGGGCATCCAGTCACCGTCGGGCACGGGCAGCCGTTGGGCTTCCGCCTCAGCCTGGCCGAGGTCGCCGGCAAGAAGCGCGTTGTAGGCCAACAGATAACGCGCGGGCCACGGATCGAGCGAGTCGACGTGTGGTGCCAAGACCGTGACGGCCTCGGCGTGCCGGTTCTCCCGTTCGAGTGCGGACACCAGTTCCATCAGCAACAGCGGCTCGCCCGGCATGATTTCGAGCGCGCGCCGCAACGGCGGAATAGCCAGGAACGGAATACCGCGCTCTATGCAGGTGTAACCGAACCGGTAAAGCTGCTGCGGTCCCTGCTCATGGGCCAGCGCCGCGGCGGCTTCCCGCATGTCGTCGAATCCCGAGAGTGCCGCCGCGCCCTCCATGAGCCGCGCCACCTCGGCCAGTTCCATGCTGCCGGCGTTCAACCTCAGATGCCGGATCAGGCCGGCGATGTCGCCGCCTTCCAGCAGAACCCACCCGTCACTCATGGGTTGTCAGGCTACCGCCGGCAGGCCCCGAACACGTCGATCAATTGGATCGAGAAGTTGACGAAAGTCGCGCGCCGGCGCGCTAATTGAGGTCATCCGGCTTGAATCTGGCCGCCATCGACGACGAGGTTGCTGGCCGTGATCCACGCTGCCCGGTCGGAGGCGAGGAATGCGATCGCTTCGGCGATGTCGGCCCCTTCGCCGTTTCGGCCGAGCGGGATCGGGGTGCCACCGGCCTCAGGGGTGTCGGCGCCTCCGGCGTCGATGAGCGCTTGTCTTACCGCGTCGGCACCCGGCGAGGTGACGTTCCCGGGTGTCACCGTGTTGACCCGCACGCCGCGAGGCCCAGCCTCTGCGGCGAGACCCGTGGTGTACGTGGACAAGGCCGCTTTGGCGGTGGCGTAGTGCAACATCGCCGAGGGTGGGCTCAGCGTCACGGCCGAGGATACGTTGATGATCGAGCCGGTGCCACGCTCGTATAGCGCGGGCAGCAGCGCGGCGTTGAGCCGGACGGCGGCCAGGAAGTTGATGTTTAGATCTTTGACCCATTCGGCGTCATCGATGTCGAGGACGCCCAACGGATGCGGCGTCGATGCGCCGGCATTGTTGACGATGATGTCGACGTCGCCGAGTATCTCCCGCGCTCGTCGGGCCAATTCGTTGGCGCCGTCGAGCGTTGCGACGTCGGCAACCACGTACTCGACGCCTGGAGGCAGCGAATCCGGTTGCGAGCGGCCGGAGGTGACGACGCGGGCGCCGCCTTTGACAAACCGAGCTACGGTGGCCGCGCCGATGCCCTTACTGCCGCCGGTGATCACGGCAGTCTTGCCGACGAGGTCGAGAACGGGCGTGGTGGGCACTTGTGGAGCCACGATGGGCGTAGTCATGCGACATCTCCTTCGAGTTTGACGGCATTCTGTTTCGTGCAGCACTAGAACAATGACAGGTTATTGACTGCATAGTACACAACGCCGACGCATGCAAAGCACAGTTATGTACCGCAGTGTCGCTAATGGGTATCGTGGACGTATGGCACGTCCCCGCAAGTTCGATGAAGCGCAAGTCATCGAGGCAAGTCGCGACCTGTTCTGGGATCAGGGCTACGCGGCGACGAGTATCGACGACCTCAGTGCTGCCACCGGTTTGGGTCGCGGCAGCTTTTACAAGGCGTTCGGCGACAAGCGCAGTATGTTCTTGCGCAGCCTCGAGTTGTATTCCGCCGAGGCCTTCGACGGCATCCGTGCCGAACTCCGCAACCCAGACCTGTCGGCCTATGACCGTCTGGTTGGGCATGTGCGGGCCGCGGCCGCCGACATTGCGTCCGATACCAACCGCCGCGGGTGCCTGCTGGCCAAGAGTGCTGCCGAACTGTCCTCCACGGACCCGGTGGTGGCCAAGCAGGTCAAACGGATCTTAGACGGCTGGCTACGGGAACTGACAGCCACGATCAGCGCCGCCCAAGCCGACCGCGACATCCCGTCGGATACCGACGCCAAGTCGATGGCCAGCTTGCTGCTGGCCGTGCTGCGCGGGATGGAGGCACTACGTAAGGGCGGCGCGTCCGCCGCGACGATCAAGCTGGCCGCTGAACAGGCCGTCGCGCTGCTTGCGGTGTCGCCTCCCGCCGCCGGCTAGATCCGACCGGTCAGTGTTCGACCGGTGGGGATGATCGAGGCTTTTTCTCCGGCTCGTCGAATGTGACGTGAACGTGCTGAAACCCTTTGGCCCGCTCAGCTTTTGCCCGCCCAGTGTATGTCTTGCGGTCGGCACGGGTGAGGTCGACGTTGTCGGTGAAAGGGGTCAACAGCGACCTCGGATACAGCCGCTGTGTGCGAACCACGTTGACTTGCGCGCACAGCACCAGGCTGAGCGAGACCAGATACAGAAACGCCAGCAGACCGAGCACGAGCGCAAACACGCTATTGGTGGCGCTGGCGGTCTTGACGGTGTGGGAGACATAAGCGGCGCCGAACCACTGCAACAGCTGCCAGATGACGGCAGCGATGAGTGCACCGGGCAGGACGTCACCCCACGTCAGCTCGCGGGCGGTGGTCACCTTGAACAGCACTACGCAGACCCCCGCGTTGATCGCAACGGCCGCCAGCACAAGCCCCGCCTTGGACAGGATCCCGAACGAGTCGGTGACATGCCCGATCGACGAGAGGACCGTGGACGCGACCGCCGCCGAGCCCAGCACGATGAGCATCAGCAGGCTGCGCAGCCGCGATCGCAGCGGATCTGGCCGGATGTTGCGCGGCACGGCCCACACCGAATCCATCGCATTCTGGATCGCCTGTCCGATTCCCAAACCGCCGTACAAGGCCACGGCAATGCCCGCGATCACCCCGGTCGGTCCGCCGCTGAGCCTGCGAGGTTCGCTGAGCTGATCTCCGATCACCGGGAACTGGCGGAGTGTGGACGTCAGCACTTGTTGTTGCACGTCGGGATGTCCCGCAAGTACGACGCCCAGCGTGGTGGTCAGCAGTAGGAGCAGGGGAAACAGCGACAGGAACGCGTAGTAGGTGATCAGCGCCGCCAGATAGCTGCCCTGATCGTCGACGTGCTTGTAGATCACGGCGATTACGAATCCCGCCGCGCGACTTCGTCGCTGCAGTCGATCAAGCCAGCGAACCATCACGATCACCCCGATGCCCTACACCCGCGTTGGGTGATACCCCGGTACACACACCCTGAATCGGCGCCGACTAGATCCAGCAGTGGGGGCTTACGACGACGCGGCGAGTCCGCGATGGCGAGAGTTCTCTTCACGCACCGCAAGGTGTCAGGTTTGTACCGGAGCAATGACGCCTTCGACCAGAGTCCACCGGTTCAAGCCACACCCGCTCTGTGGACCATCAGCGTGCGCGTTGAACCTGCGGCGGGACCCGCCTTCGACGCCCGCATCGACGCGTGGCTCTATGACACGGATCGACCGTGGGCCGATACGTTGATCCCCGTTCTCTATGACCCGACCGATCACCGCAAGGTGGTTTTCGATCATTCCGTCGAGAGGCGAAATGCCGCGCAACAGGCCACTTTCGCGATGCGCGAGCAATGGCTGAAGGAAGAGTCACGCAGCCCGGTGGACCGGCTGACGGAGCTGATGCAGCTACGCGAACGCGGCGAGATCACCGAAGTCGAGTACGAGGAGCGCAGGCGCAAGCTGCTCGGAAATTGAGCGGGCGTTGCCGCGCTAGGTGAGCCGACTGGCGGCGAAGGCCGCGCCTTGGTTGGTCAGGTCTCCGTCGTACGCGTCGGGGTTGTGCATGGCGAAGTTGAGCCCGTCGGAGCACACGGGGTCTTCAGGCGCGCAGAGCTTCGCCGTCTTGGGCTGATACAACGAACCGATCGCCACTGGCGGCTGGCCGAGGAAATTCATCGCTCGGTCGTTGGGCAGCCCGAAGAGCACGACTGCTGCGACATGGTCTGCGACCTCAGGCTGCAGCGGTTTGGGAACCGTCGCAGGATCCACGCCAGCAGGCACCGAAGCTGACGTCACGAATCCCATCACCGCCGCGCCCTGGGAGAAGCCACCGAGCACCATCTTCGTCTTCGGGCAGGTGGTGGCCATCGAAACCACATGGGCGCCTGCGTCTTTGATGCCGTCGAGACCGGTCGCCCACTGGTCTGAGGCTGGGTAGCTCACGGGATGAACATCGATCGACTTGGATCCGACCAGAGTCCGCAACGAATCAACGAACGTCTGCCCTGTCCTACCAACACCTGGTGGCTCGTTCGTACCGCGGGCGAACACTACTTCGATGTCCGGACATGACGAAGCCGCGGAGGCCGGTGGCACGACGCATGTCAGTGCCACCACAGGCGCGATGGCAAAGCAGAGCATCCAAGCGACAAATCGTCCGCGCGCGCGGCTCTTCGATGGGGCCGATCTCATGTCGCTTTATCTTAGTACGGCTATCTTCTTCGCGCTGGGCTCGGCGATTGGCGTCAATTGCTTAGCCGAGGAGCCGAATTGGAGGACGGTCAGCTGGTTCCTTCACCTGCTCGCCGAAGTCGGCCGCGTTGTCGCAACGGCGTTTGCCACGGGGCCGACCGGGGTATGACCGCGGCGAACTTCGTCTCCCAGGCCAGCGAGACGCCGAGACGACCGAGCAAGGGCGGCAGCGATGTCCAGACGCAACGAGTACACGGGCGAGATGTGCGAGTGCGGCCGTCCCATGTACGTCCGGGTGGTCAGCGTCGGCTCCCGGCCGGAATCTCGGCGGGGACCCTCCTGTTGGAACAGCGAATGCTCCCTTCATCGCCGCAGGCAGTCGATGCGCGAGCAGGAGCGCGCCCGAAGCGGACCGCGCGAGTAAACGGAGGATCAGGCAGGTATGGCTGCGGTGCGAACGGGTCAGGGCCTACCAGATGTCGTGGTCACGGCGGTGGTCTCGAGCACCGCTCTGGCACCCGACGCGGAGAACACCTGGCAGCGCCTGCTGGCGGGAGAAAGCGGCATCCGAGAGCTGGACAAAGAGTTCGTCGACCAGTTCGACTCCCCAGTGCGCATCGGCGGCCAACTTCGCGAAACGTTCGACGAGCACCTGACCCGCATCGAGATTCGTCGATTGTCGTACATGCAGAAGATGGCGGTGGTGCTCAGTCGCCGGCTGTGGGAGACGGCGAACTCCCCTGATGTCGACACCGCCCGGCTGATGGTGTCGATCGGGCATGCGCAGGGGTCTACCGAAGCGCTTGTGTTGCTCTACGACGATTTTCTGGCCCGCGGCATGCGCGCGGCCAATCCGCTTTCGGTGCAGATGCACATGCCAAACGCGCCAGCGGCCGCGGTGGGACTCGACCGTGGCGCCAAGGCCGGAATCCTCAGCCCGATGTTGGCCGACGCCTCGGGTTCCGCAGCCCTTGTCCAGGCGTGGCGGACCATAGTGTTCGGCGACGCCGACATCGCGATCTGTGGCGGTGTGGAAACCGGTATCGAGCCCGTTCCGGTTGCGGCGTTCTCGCATCTGGGGATGTTGTCGACCAACAACGACGACCCGCCGGGCGCGTGCCGACCGTTCGATCAGGACCGCGACGGCATGGTGTTCGGTGAGGCCGGCGCGTTGCTGCTGCTCGAGACCGAACAACACGCGAAGGCCCGCGGTGCGCCCATCCTGGCCCGCATGCTGGGCGGCGCCATCACCTCCGACGGTCACGACGCCCTCACGCCAGACCCCGGCGGGGAGCGCGCCGCCGACGCCATCGTCCGTGCGCTGGATCTGGCCGGGTTGGCGCCATCGGACATCGACCATGTCAACGCGCACGCCGCCGGAACCGTGATCGGCGACCTTGCCGAAGCCCGCGCCATCAGACGCGCGCTCGGCGGCCACATGCCTGCGGTGTATGCGCCGAAGGCGGCGTTGGGGCACTCGCTGGGAGCCGCAGGGGCGGTGGAGGCCGTGCTGACTGTGCAGGCGCTGCGCGACGGCGTCGTGCCGCCCACGCTGAATCTGAAGAATCTCGATCCCGAAATCGACCTCGACGTCGTCACCGACGGTGCGCGACGCGCCAATCTCGGCTTTGCGCTGAGCAATTCCCTGGGCATCGGCGGCAACAACGTCGCAGTGGTGTTCGGCGCGTACTGACTCAAAGGCCTGGCAGCTTTGATCAATTGCGTCAGCCGTTGAATCGGGCTAACCCATCCAATGAAGTGTCGGCTCCGAATGCTCTGTATCGGAACGCGATCGTGAGGCCAATGTGGACGTTGTGCGAGCAGTGACTCGGGTGCTGGTGCAAAGTGCGGTCACCGGCGCCGCGGTGATCAAAGCGGTGCGCGACGCGCACCGCGGTAACAGCATCGGCCAACCTGTCACAACCAGGCATACGAACCCATCCGCGACTGCGCGGGCAACGAATGCTGGCTATGAGCGCGGAGATGCACGCCGGCGACCCGCCGCCGTCGTTCGGCGAAGTACGGTTTCGCCGTGAGGGCGAGCGGCTGTGTGTGGAGCACGCGCCGCCGATCATGTGGTTCGCCCGTCATGTCCTGGAGCACAGCCAAGCGAATCCCGACGTCGGGTTGAGTTTCGATGGCACCCACGTGACGCTGTACGCATCCAACGGGCATTGGATCTGGAAGCTCAGCGGCCGCAGTTGGTTTCGAAGCGCCGGACCCGGCGTGGAGCCTCTTGTCATGCTCGAAGGCATCTGGCCGGACTGAACGACGGTATGGGCTAAGGCACCGGCAATGGTTCGACGCCGATCGAATCATTCCGCGTTGACCATGGACTCATGAATACTTCGTCGACCGATCATTATGTGGACGGGGATCGTTTCCCAGAATGGGCGCCATTCGCCGAAGCAGTTCAGCGCCGCCGACCCGACGCCGGGACGTGGTGTGAAGCCTGGACCGTTCGCGACATCGTCATCCATCAAACGGGCAACGCCGAAGAACTGGCGCGAGTCCTCGAAGGCCACCTGTCCGGCGCGCCCGTCCAGACCCGTGCATTCGAGCAGCGCGAAGCGCGCTATCGGGCGATGAACGACACCGACCTGTGGTCGGCATTCGCCGCACAGATGGCCCGGCTAGGCCGAGCCGCGGAGGCGGCCGAAGACCTGCCCGACGACACTGACGTCGCTTGGACTGGCCGCACCATGAAGCCGGCGTGGTTCGCCGAACACATGCGTGAGGAGCTCGTGCTGCATGGCTGGGACATCACGGGTGACCAGCCGGGTGCACAGGCACGGCTCGACGAGCCGTGGATGACCGAACACAGTGTGCACGCCGTCGGCCTCCCACTGCTCAAAAGAGGACTCGAACGACTGGCGGCACTTGGCGCTGACCGCATCGAATCCAGAATCAGGGTGAACGGCGACCCCGACGTGGTCATCACCGCCGACGCGCAGGAATCTTCCATCGCGCTTGAACCTGCCGAGGGCGCTGCGACGATCGAAACCGACCGCGCAGCGCGGGTACTGCTGTTGTGGGGACGCCGGCCGGCAGACCCCAGCCGCGTCTGCAGCACCGTCGGACCAGTCGCGCTGGGTCGCCTGCGCACACTGCTCAGCGGCTACTGACCCGACGCGCCTCGCCCGCCAGCCAGAACCAACTGTTGAGGGGAAGGGATGTCACAAATTTCATCGACACCGCTGAGATCACTGTTCAGGCCGAGAGACGTATCGCCGTATGCCGTGCTGGTGGTGATGTGCGCCGGATATTTCCTGGTGCTGCTCGACGTGACCATCGTCAATGTCGCTCTCCCGTCGATCGCATCGGGGCTCGGCGCATCGGTGAGCGGACTGCAATGGGTGGTCGACGGCTACGCGTTGGCTCTCGCATCGCTGATGCTCGCCGGCGGCACGGTCGGCGACCTACACGGACATAAACGCGTCGTGTTGTGCGGACTGGTGGTGTTCGGCGTCGCGTCCTTGGCTTGTGCCGTCGCCCCTGACGTGGCGGTGCTTGTCAGCGCGCGGGTGTTCCAGGGTGTCGGTGCCGCGCTGCTGCTACCGGGCACGCTCGCGATCATCACGCATGCGTTTGGTGAAGGCCGCGAGCAGGCCAAAGCGATCGGGATTTGGGCAGGAATCGGAAGCTTGGCCTTGCCCGCCGGCCCGCTGCTGGGAGGAGCGCTGATCGCCGGCTTCGGTTGGCGCGCAATATTTCTCATCAACGTACCGATCGTGGTGTTGGCGGTCGTCGCGACGGCGATCCTGGTAAAGGAGAGCACGGATCGGCAGGGAAGAAGCCTCGATGTGGTTGGCGTCGTCTTAGGTGTGCTGGCCCTGGCGGCGATCACCTTCGCGTTCATTGGCGCAGGGCATTCCGGCGCACGGTCCGCTGAGGTGATCGGCGCGGCGGTCGCCGCGGTGGTGTTGCTCGTCGGGTTCGTCGTCGTCGAGCGTGCACGGGGTGATGACGCGATGTTGCCGCTGGCGTTGTTCCGGCGCCCGGTGTTCACGGTGGCCAATGTCGCGGCTGCGACGATGAACCTGTGCACGCTCGGGATGCTGTTCGTTCTGACGCTGTATCTGCAGACGGTTCAAGGCCGTTCGGCGCTGGTCGCCGGACTGTTCATTGTCCCCCTCTTTGCTCCGCTGGCCATCCTCGCTCCGCTCGCGGGGCGGCTGACGAGCCGCATCGGTCCGCGACTGCCCGCCGGCGCGGGTCTCGTCATCGCCGCCGCCGGCCTCGGCCTCCTGGCGCTGGCGCAACCGCGATCGACCTATGCGTTGCTGCTTCCCGCGTTCTTGCTTTGGGGTGTTGGCCTCGGAATCTTGACGCCTGCAGTCGTGTCCGCTGCGATCAGCACGGTTCCATCGGAGCGTGCCGGTTTGGCTTCGGCCATCAACAACACATCGCGCCAGGCGGGTGGAGCGATCGGTATCGCCGTCGCCGGAGCGATCGCAGGCCAACCCGACGCGCCCGGCTTCCTTGCTGGGTTTCACGTCACCGCCATCGTTGCGGCCGCTCTGTATTTGATGGTCGCCGTACTTGCGCTCGTCTTCATCCCCGGCGGACTGCGGCGTTCGTCAGCGTCGACCCCCTGACCGCGCTAGCCGGGCCAGCCTGTCTCCAGCGGGAACTGGCCGTCGGTCAGATGACGCTTCAACACTTTTCCCGTCGCGGTACGCGGCAGCTGACTGACGAACGTGACGTCGCGCGGAATCGAGAAGCGGCTCAGGCGGTTTCGGACAAAGTTCTTGACCATCGCTTCATCCAGCGACGCCCCTTCGGCGCGGACGACGAACGCGGCGAGGCGTTGACCGAACTCCGGATCGGGAACGCCGACCACTGCCACCTCGACGACCTGTGGCAGGGCGGCGATGGCTTCCTCGACAGGCCGCGGAAAGACGTTCTCTCCGCCGGAGATGATCATCTCGTCGTCGCGTCCGGCGACGAAAAGCCGACCGCTGGCGTCGAGGTACCCGAGATCCCCGGTGTCCATCAGCTGGTCTTCGATGGCGGGCGACGCCGCATTGGTGTAGCCGTCGAACAGCATGTCGTTGCCGACGAAGATGCGGCCGACGGCACCGACAGGCACGGGATTGCCGTTCTGACCGAGAATGGCGATGCGAGTGCCCAACGGTGGTCGACCGGCGGTCGTGGGCGCAAGGCGCAGGTCGGTTGGATCGGCGATCGTCGCCCACGACACCTCGGTGGACCCGTAGAAGTTGTACAGAATGTCGCCGAAGGTGTCCATGAACTTGACGACGGCCGCACCGGGAATCGGCGACCCGCTACTGGCGACCACCCGCAGCGATGACGTGTCGTAGCGATCGATCACCTCGGCGGGCAACTCGAGGATGCGCTGCAACATGACCGGAACCAAGATCAGCACGGTGCAGCGATGCAGCGCAATGGTTTTGAGGCATTCTTCGGCGTCGAACCGTTCCATCAGCACCACGGTCGCGAGTAGCGGCGTGCTCACTTGCAGTGCGGCCAGGCCCCAGGCGTGGAACAGCGGCGCAGACAGCATCATCACCTCGTCGCGATGCAGCGGCATCCGCGACAACATCGCGGCGATTGCGCCGAAGCCCGGAGGTGTTGGCCGGCGTGCACCCTTGGGCGTGCCGGTGGTACCCGAGGTGAGAACGATGAGCCTGCCGGGCTGTTTCGGCGGCGCCACCGTTGCGCCTGCGCCCGCGGAGATGACATCGTCGATCGAACGCCACTGCGAGACAACCGAATCAGGGTGCGTCGAGATCCGCGGAAGCTCTGCGGGGAGATAACGGACCAGGGGTTCGAAGTCGTCGTCGACGAATATCGCGTCGACCGCGTTGTTCGCAATGATCAGTTCGATCGTGTGCGCCGAAAGGCCGGTGTTGAACAACAACAGGTCCGCACCCAGCTTGCTCGAAGCCACCATGCACTCGACCATCGCGCAATGATTGCGCGCGAGGACCGCGAACTTACTGTCGCTGGTGAAGCCCCCCGCAGCGAGGCCCGACGCCAGGCGTGTGGTGCGTTCGGCCATGTCCGCATAGGTCGACGTGCCGTACCGATCGATCGACGCTACGTTGCGCGGTGACCGCGCGGCGGCCGCCCCCAGGCCGCCGGCAAGCGTGAAGCCCCACTTGGCAAGCGAATTGAGCTGTCGCAGACCACGATCCGGTCGCGACGCACGCACGACACCGCTCGCGATCATCGTCTTCATGACACTGAGCTGCAGTGAACGCCCGTCTCCCATATTGACCAGAACTGACGACTGCTTGCCTTCGAGGTAGTCCGAAACCCGTAGCAGCCCTTCCTTGAGCCAATTCCGGATGGCGCCGTCGCTGACCTTTTCGAGGTCGGGATGCAGCAGTCCGACGCCGAAGATCTTCAGCGCGATCCGGGTGCCACCATCTTCGGGGGTCAGGCGAATCGACACGAAGGAATCACTCACCTGGGTTGAGTGGAGCCACATCAGCAGGTTCGACCGGCGGAGCGTCTGCCGCATCTCGTGAACCATCACGGCGCCGCGAGGGGTGGACAGCCGGACCTCGAAGTGCAGACCTTTGCCGGCAACCTCTTCGCACGACCCGAGGCCGCGAAAGTATCGCGGATACCCGTCGGGCGCCTCCAGGACGCCCCAGACGTCGGCACATGAGTGATCCAGCGTGATGTCGAAAGCGATCACATCATGTGCCACGGTGGTCCTGCCAGGTAGTTCCTAGGCCGAGCGAAAGAACACATTGTGGTTCATCCGCCCACGGCGTGGAACCATTTCGCTGGACCACGCAGCGCAGTTCAGTTGATTCGCTGGACGTTCTCCGTCACGACTCTCGAGCCGTCCCAGCGCAGATCTGCGGTCATGCGCACGGTGCCGCAGCATTCCGGGTCATCGGGACCCTGGGTCAGCCACGACACGTGCGCGATCCCGTCGGCGATCGACAACCCGGTCACCACTTCGCGTCCGTGAGTCAGGTCGCTCAAGTCCACGCCGCCCAGCCGCGTGGGCCCACCGGTGTAGAGCTGTACGGTGGCCGCCCATGGAACGCCGCCTGCGCTGCACTCAGTGACCAGCGCGCCGTCCTCGACGCCATCACCGGTCAGGTCACCGAACGCGACCCAGTAGTCACCGTCCGGATACCCCTTCCTGGCAACCCGGACCTGCCCGTTATGGGGATCCTGATTGGGCAGCTGTCCGTTCACAAGATTGCCCGGTTCGTGCTCACACAGCTCTGGAACAGGCGCTGACAGCAAGTCGGCGAGCTGCACCGCGGCGACACTGGGGGCAGCCGTCGTCGGGGCCGGCGCTGTCGTCGAACTATGCTGTGCCGCAGTCGAACCCGCCTGTGATGTGCACCCGGCGGTCAGCATGACGGCTGCTACCGCGGTGAGTGCCAGTCGGCTGGCGTTCCTGGTCATCGGGTTTCCTTTCGTCTAGACCAATGCTGAGGACTGGCACTTGGTGGATTCTTGGCAGCGGTTTGAGAAGGCCCTGCATGGGGCAGGCTCAGCTCATGGGAAAGCTCATTTGTCGTGCGGCGATCCTCACCGCCGCTTTTGCACCGATCGCCGCGCTGTCGCTGGTTCTCCCGGCGGCAGGCTCGGCGCAACCGCTCGATTGTCAGAACGGGGAGTGGTGGGACCCGGTCGCCGACGTCTGTCAGCCGCCGGTGGGCCCGGTCCCGTTGGGCTGCCAGAACGGCGACTGGTGGGATCCGGTCGCCAATGTGTGCAGGCCGCCGTTGGCGCCGTTCCCGCCGAACTGCGGGGACGGACAGTACTGGAATCCGGTGTCCAACGCCTGTCGACCGCTCGGCCAGGTCTAACCGTTCACTTGTAGTCTGCCGACCTCCGGTAATTCAGAACCCGTATAGCGCAATGCCTCTCGCGGGCACGGCGGGCTCGAGTGGTAGCCGGACTCAGAGCCTGCCGAGCTCGCGCAGTCCAGAAACCGTATCGCGCAACGTATCTCGCGGATCTCGGTAGTTGACGCCGAGCTCCGCGGTGCTGGGTGTGTCGTCTGACTGCGGCATCTGGGTGAAATACTGCATCGCCGCCGCGCTCACTGCTGTATCCAACGGCAGGAAGCGTCCCACCACGTCGGTCAGCTCACCGATACCACGTAGCACCGTATCCGGCAGCGGGTACACGCGCAGCGAGCGGTTGGCCGCCGAACCGATCATCGACGCGAGCTCGGCGACTCCAATCCGCCGCCCGCCTGCCATGTACCGGCGAGGGCCCTTGCCCGGGGTCAGCAAAGCGGCATGCAGCGCGGCGACATCACGGACGTCGACGACAAGCCAACCACCGCCGCGTCCCGGCAACCCCCGCATCTGAACCGCCGCCTGCACACCCTCGGCCGCCTCACCGAACTGGTCACCCGCTGGAGGCCCGAGCACCATGCCCGGATAGGTGATCGCCACCGGAGCGCCGGCGTCCTGCAGACCGCGCGCGTACGCCTCGAGCACTGCCTTCGAACGGCCGTAACCGTCGCGTCCGCCGACGACGGGAAGGTCGGCGTGCAGCACATCGAGGCCCGGCCGAAAGAGTGCGCTGAAGCTTGACACGTGCACAATCGGATCCAGCCCGCGCTCGGCCGCGGCGCCGAGGACGTTGCGCCCGCCGTCGAGGTTGGTTCGCAGCATCGTGTCCGCTTGCCCCGGATCGGTGGAGACCATTGCCGCGCAATGGATCACGGCGTCACACCCATCCAAAGCCGCCGCGGTGGAGCCCGCGTCGCCGATGTCCCCGACCGTGTGGTCGGTGGTGTCGACGCCTAGCCGCGCGACGCTCGTCTGCAGCCGCGCAGGTTTCCGGACCAGAAACCGCACCGAATGACCGGCGTCGGCCACGGCCTTGGCGGTCCATGCGCCGACGAATCCGGTCCCGCCTGTTATCAGCACCTTCACAGGATTTTCCCCAATCGCAGCCGGTTCTCTTCGAGTCCAAGTACCCATTCACGTCGATGTCATCCCCGCCAATGACGCCGTGCCAAATCGCCTACCTCGAAGGCCCCAGCCCGGTGTTGTGGAGTCCGAAACCGTGTCGTACCGTCAACCTAGTTGATTAGCCGCCCTACTAGATTCTCGCTATGCCAAGGCTGGTCACCGCGCTTGAAAGGTCACGGATGCAACGGGTTTCGATCGGAAGCCGGCTGTTGCGACGGTGGATGGTGCTGGTGGCGGTGCTGGTCGTCGCGGTCGCAGGTTTTGCTGTGTATCGGCTGAACGGCATCTTCGGCTCCAAGGATGTCACCTCCACCCCTAGCGGGTCCGCGAACGAGATCGTCCCGTTCAACCCCAAGCACGTGGTCATGGAGGTCTTCGGCCCGGCCGGCACGGTCGCGACCATCACCTACCTGGACGTCAACGCACAACCCCAACGCGCCGACGCCGCGACGCTGCCCTGGTCTTATGACACGACCACCACCCAGCCTGCCGTCTTCGTCAACGTCTCCGCCCAGGGCAACAGCAACTCGCTCGGCTGCCGGATCAAGATCGACGACGTCGTCAAGGACGAAAGAACCATCAACACCCACAACGCCTTCACCTATTGCTTGGACAAGTCCGGATGACGCCGCACCGGGTTCCTGACTTCATCCGCCGGTACGCGGTGCTCATCGCGCTGTTCTGGCTCGGACTTGCGGTGGTGACGAATGTGTTTGTGCCGCAGTTGGAGACAGTCGCCGAAGCGCACAACGTGTCGTTGAGCCCACAGGACTCGCCGTCGTTGGTGGCCGCCAAGCGTATCGGCAAGGTGTTCGGCGAATTCGATTCCGACAGTTCGGCCATGATCGTGCTGGAGGGCGACCAGCCACTCGGCGCCGAAGCCCACCGCTACTACGACGGCCTCATCGAGAAGCTCCAGCAGGACACCAAGCACGTCCAGCACATCCAGAACTTCTGGGGCGATCCGCTGACAGCGGCCGGCTCGCAGAGCTCAGACGGCAAGGCCGCGCTGGTGCAGATCTACCTCGCGGGCAACCAAGGCGAGTCACTGGCCAACGAATCGGTCGATTCGGTGCGCAACATCGTCAACCACACCACGCCGCCGCCGGGCGTCAAGGCCTATGTCACCGGCGCCGCGCCGCTGGTCACCGATCAGTTCGAGGTGGGCCGGCACGGCACCCTGAAAACCACGCTGATCACCATCGGCGTCATCGCCGTGATGCTGTTTTCGCTGTTCCGTCGTCTCACCACGGTGTTCCTTGTGATCTTCACCGTGATGATCGAGTTGACCGCGTCGCGCGGCGTCGTCGCTGTGCTTGCGAACGCGGGCATCATCCAGCTGTCGACGTACTCGACCAATCTGCTGACGCTGCTGGTCATCGCGGCCGGAACCGACTATGCGATCTTCATCCTCGGCCGCTTCCACGAGGAGCGTTACCTCGGGCAGGACCGCGTGTCGGCGTTCAACACGATGTACCACGGCACCGCGCACATCATCTTGGGCTCAGGCCTGACGATCGCGGGCGCCGTGTTGTGTCTGATGTTCACCCGCCTCCCGTATTTCAACAGCCTCGGTGTTCCCGCGGGCATCGGTGTGCTTGTCGCGGTGATCGCGGCGTTGACCCTGGCGCCCGCCCTGTTGATGATCGGCCGGCACTTCGGTCTGTTCGAGCCCACCCGGCGATTGCAGACCCGGGGGTGGCGACGCATCGGCACGGTGATCGTTCGGTGGCCCGTGCCCGTCCTGATGGCGACGGTCGCCGTCGCCCTCATCGGTCTGATCGCCTTGCCGAACTACAAGACGAGCTACGACGCCCGCGGCTACATGCCGGCCGGGGCACCAGCCAATGTCGGTTACGCGGCGGCAGAACGCCACTTCTCGCAGGCCCGGCTGAACCCCGAACTGCTGATGGTCGAGGCCAACCATGATCTGCGCAATTCCACCGACATGATCCTGCTGGAACGCGTCGCCAAGGCGGTCTTCCACACCGACGGCATAGCGCAGGTCCAGTCGATCACCCGGCCACTCGGCACGCCGTTGGATCACACGTCGATACCGTTCCAGATCAGTGCGGGCAGCGCCGCTCAACTCAACAGCCTGCCCTTCCAGCAGGCCCGCGGCGCCGATCTGCTCAAGCAGGTCGACGTGATCAACAACTCGATAGACATTCTGCGACAACAGCTTGCGCTTCAGCAGCAATCGGCCGCCATCACCGACGAGCAGACCCAGGCGTTCAAGGACACCGTCGCCACCGCCCAAGACCTGCGTGACAAGATCGCCAACTTCGACGACTTCTTCCGGCCCCTGCGCAACTACTTCTATTGGGAGCCACACTGTTACGACATCCCAGCCTGCTGGGCACTGCGGTCTCTGTTCGACGCCCTCGACGGCATCGACGCGCTGACCGACCAACTGAGCAATGTCTCGGCGAGCATCACCAAGCTCGACGCGCTGCAGCCCAAGCTGCTCGCGCTCATCCCACCACAGATCGCTAGTCAGCAGACCAACCGCGACCTGACACTGACCAACTACGCCACCACGTCGGGCATCAACGACCAGACCGAGGCGGCACTGCAGAACTCGACCGCCCTTGGCCAGGCCTACGACGCGTCGAAAACAGACGACTCGTTCTACCTACCGCCGGAGGCGTTCACCAACCCGGAATTCCAGCGCGGGCTCAAGTTGTTCCTGTCGCCGGACGGCAAAGCTGCCAGAATGATCATCACGCACGAAGGTGATCCGGCTACGCCCCAAGGCATTTCGCATATCGATGCGATCAGGCATGCCGCGCAGGAAGCCGTCAAGGGGACGCCGCTTGCGGGGTCGAAGATCTTCATCGCAGGCACCGCAGCCACCTACAAGGACATCCAGGACGGCGCCAAATACGATCTGCTGATCGCAGGGATCGCGGCGCTCAGCCTCATCTTGCTCGTCATGATGTTCATTACCCGAAGCCTCGTCGCCGCGTTGGTTATCGTGGGCACCGTCGCGCTGTCGTTGGGTGCCTCGTTCGGGCTTTCCGTGCTGATCTGGCAGGACATCTTTGGTATCGAGCTGTTCTGGATTGTGTTGGCGCTGGCCGTCATCCTGCTGTTGGCGGTCGGTTCGGACTACAACCTGTTGTTGATCTCCCGGTTCAAGGAGGAGATCGGCGCAGGGTTGAACACCGGCATCATTCGGGCGATGGCCGGGTCAGGCGCGGTGGTGACGGCCGCAGGTCTGGTGTTCGCAGCCACCATGGCCTCATTCATCTTCGCCGACTTGCGCATTCTCGGTCAGATCGGCACCACGATCGCGCTCGGTCTGCTGTTCGACACGCTGATCGTGCGCTCGTTCATGACTCCGGCCGTCGCGGCACTGCTGGGGCGGTGGTTCTGGTGGCCGTTGAACGTGCGCCAGCGTCCGGCCCGCCGAACCTAGAGATGAAAGTCAGGCGCTACCAACAGGATTGAGCTCGTTGGACGGGTCGGTCGACGACACCGACACCCGGCTCAAGCGGCCTTTGAGCCCTGCCACCCTGCGCAGTTGGGCGGCGATGTTCATCGAGGTCAACATCGGGATGCCGCCGATGAACGTTCGGAAAGAGGGATGACCACCATCGAGGTGAAGCATGAACAGACAGCCGACCACGTAGAAGAAGCCCATGGTGAACAGAGCCGCGGGTATCGCGTACGCCAGTGGTGAGCGAGCATCGGCCACCAGTTCGGTCGCATAGTCCACTTCGTCCTGGGACATCGGTTCGCCCTTGCGGAGCTTGGCCAGCACCTCTTTGTGGGCGCCCACCGTTTCTCCCAACGGATGGGAGGTGCGCTTCTCCAACCGACCGAAGTACACGAATACACAAGTGGCAAAGACCATTTCCATCACGGCAGCGAGGATCGTGAGATCACCCCAGCCTCCGAGATCCACGTGCCGCTCCTGTAGTCCTGCGCTCCGTCAAAACGTTATATGAACTAATTGTCCAACGCGAGGCTACGAAGCGTCCAGGATTTTGATCGCGAAGATGAGGGTGTCGCCCGGCTGGATGCCCGCGCTCGGTTGGCCCTCCGGATAGCCGTCGGCGGACGTCATTGCGACGGCGACAGTGGAGCCGACCTTCTGCCCTGCGATCGCCTTCTGGAACCCGGGCACCACGCCCTGCAACGAAAAGTCGATGGGGGCGCCTCGTTCGTAGGTGCTGTCGAACACCGAGCCGTCGCGTCCGTTGACGCCCATGTAGCAGACGAACACCTTCGCGGTGGCCGCGACGACCGGTCCGTCGCCGGCCTTCAGCGTGTGCACCTGGGTCTCGGTGACGCTGAACGGTGCGGTGACCTGGATCCGCGGCGCCGCCGAGTCGGTGGCCCCGGTGACGGCGACGCTTCCGGTCGCTCCCGGCAGCGTCCACTCCGGCGCAGCGTTGGCAGGTGCTGCGGACGGGCAGCCCGCGTCTCCGGTCGCGGTTTGCGCGAATGAGGGTGGTGTGAACACGTCGGAGGCCGGTGACGACGACGTGCTTGCCGATGGGGTCTCCTTGTCGGAACCACATGCGGACAACGTCATGACGAGCGTCGTGGCGCAGGCAAGGACAGCGACAGAAGACATCCGGATGGCATTCACGGCTGTCACGCTACTGACGCCTTGCATGGCCGTTGGCAGTAGCCCTCTCAGCGGAAGCGGACGTCCAACGTCGCCATGCCGAAGATCTTCTTGCCACCGGCCTTCGCGCCGATGATGACGACCCCGCTGCGGGTGGCCGGATCCAGTGCCTTGATCCGCCCGCTGAACTCGATGTCGGTGCCCTCGGCGGCCGAGACGACCGCGGGCGCCGACAACCGCACCGTGTACCGGGTGGCCGCACCGGGATCGCCCGACCACGCGGAGGCGTAGCCGGCACCCAAGCCCATGGTCAGCATTCCGTGGGCGATCACGTCGGGCAGCCCGGCAAGCTTGGCGATGTGTTCGTCCCAGTGAATCGGGTTGGCGTCACCGGCCACGCCGGCGTAGTTGACCAGGTCGCCGCGGGACAGCCGGGTGTGGTGCGCGGGAAGCGCGTCGCCGACCTGCACATCCTCGAAGGCCGGCGTACCGGGCGTGCGGGTGGTGCCGCCGTCGGCGATGCGGATCTCGCCCTCCGGACGCACCTCCTTTTCGTACTCGTCGTCGAGTCCGGCGATGTCGAGGATGTTCATGTCGTGCATCATCGCGTTCTGCACGGCCGTTTTGACGCCCGAGTCGATGTCCTCGGCGGTGACACCGACAACGGTGGTGTGCAGGGTGTGCACCCGCTCGCCCGTGGTGTCGGTGAACGTGTTGGTGACGGTGATGAAGTCTCTGCCTGCGGTCCTGCGGACCGACGTCAGTTCGACGTCGATGGTCAGTTCATCGCCTGCCACGATCGGGCGGTGCTGCTCGAAGACTTCCTCGGTCTGCAGGTAGGTGTCGTAGCCGACGACAATCTGCTCGAACATCCGGCGATTGCACTGCATGCCCGGCGCCGACGTGAACGTCAGGGGCGCGATGACGTCTGAATAGCCCAGCTTTGCGGCGGCGGCGACGTCCCAATGTGCCGGGTGGTAGTCCTGCACGGCACGGGCGTATTCGCGCAACTTCTCGCGCCCGACCAGGTAGGTGCCGTCCATCTGGTAGTAGTGGCCCACCCGCGCTTCGAGCGGCGAAGTTTCTGTTGGTGCCGTCATGAATTGCTCAACTCTTCCGTCGGCTTGTTCGCTGAAGCCGATCGAAAGACACTAACGCGCGGACATCACCGTCCGGTCAGTGAGTCGCTCGCCCGACGATGAGCGGGTGCACGATCGCGGGCATCCCGCGCCACACCGCGTTGTCGGACTCGACGGCGAAGCCGCAGGCGCGCATCAGCTCGAGGGTCGAGCGGTTACAGACGCACCCACCTGCGAAGCCGCGCCACGGTTTGAGGAGAAGCTCCTGGCATGCGGCGAGGAACCGCGAGCTCGCACGCACGTGTTCGATGAACAGCAACTGCCCGCCCGGGCGCAGTACGCGGGCGATTTCGCGAAGCGCTCCTGCGGGGTCGTCCACGGTGCACAGCACGAGCGTGGAGATGACGGTGTCGACGCTGGCATCACCCAGCGGCAGGCGTTCCGCGGGGGCGTCAACGATCCGGGCATCGGGTGCCTTCCGCTCGAGAAGCCGGGCAAGCTTTCGTCGCATCCCGGGTTCTGGCTCAGTGAGGACGAGCTCGTCAACCGCGGCGGGATAGTGCGCGACGTTCAGCCCGGTGCCCGCACCGATTTCGACGACGACCCCGTGCGCTGCTGCGACAAGGTCGCGACGGCGGCGCCGCATGCCTATCAACTCGCCCAGCCAGACGAACGGGTTGTACAGCACCGCCATGACCCGCAGCCACGCCGCGTAGGAAGCACTGGCGTGGGGGTGGACGATGGGTTGGGCAGGGGCGACGTCTGTCATGCCGAGAATCTACGAGCAGCGCGGTGCTGCGAGCATCGCCCATCGCGGCCATCCTTCGCAGATGGCCGGTTTCGGCCATCTCACAACAGCCCGAGCCGCGCGGCCTCGGCGACGGCGGCCGTGCGTGATGTGCGACCGAGTTTGCGACGGATATTCGCGACGTGGCGGTGAACGGTGTGCGGGCTGAGCACCAGCTGCTCTGCGATCTCGCGGTCGCCGAGCCCGCGCGCAACGCAGGCGAGGATCTCGCGCTCGCGACCGGAGAGCAGCACCGGTTCTGGCTCGCAGGCACCGCGCGCAGGCGGCTGCTGCGGTGTCAACGCTTGCCGAAACGCACGCACGACCGAATCCACATCACCGTGCCAGGGAAAGTGCGAGTTGCCTTGCAGCGGAACGAATGTCGCGTTTGGTATAGCGGCGGCGACGTCACGGCCCAGCTGGTAGGGCACGGCACGATCGTCGCGGCGATGCACCACCGTCGTCGGCTGGTGGACCGATGGCAGGTGAGCGCGCACGTCGAGGCGATACACCAGACCGAGCAGAGCGGCGGCAGTCTCCGCGCTGGCCGACTCGCGCTGCAACCGGGCGAAGCGTTCGTGTGCTACCGAATCGGCGCCGCCGAGAAACAAGTCGCTGAGCATGCGCGACCCGAGTCCCCAATGCGCGCGAACGGCCGCGACGATCGCGTCGGATACGCCGGGAGGCGTCAGCACGTCGCCATGGGGATAGGAGCCGTACAGCACCAGTCGCTCCACACGCTCGGGAAACGTCGCGGCGAATGCCACCGCGGTGCAGGTTCCGGATGATCCGCCGACGAGCGTCACGCGATCGAGGCCGAGCTCGTCGAGCAGCGCGCGCAGTGTCGCGACTTCGCCCTCCAGCGTCAGGTCGGAAGTTCGCAGCGTGCGGTCCGACATGCCGACACCGAGACGGTCATAGCGGATCAGTGTGTGGCTCTCCGCTACCCCCTGCCAGAACTGCCGAACGCCCGGGCTCTGCCAGTCGAGCTCGAGATGGCTCACCCACCACGCCGGCGCGACGAGTGGTGGACCGTCGCCACGCACCTCGTACGCCAGTCGACTGGCGCCGAGGCGGAGGAAGCGAATCTCAGAGTTGTCCGGCATCGTCCCGAGCGTACGACCGGCGAGACCGGGATTCAGGTGTTCTCGATGGCGGTTCGGCGGCCCCACTTGTCCATCTCGCATTGGCAGTTGGGGCAGGTATGGCCGCCCCACATCGCCTGCTGAGCCGACTTCGGCACCCGCAGTTGCCCCATCGCCGTTCCGCAGTTCGGGCATGAGACGCGGCGCAGATTGATGCCCCATTTGTTCTTGACCAGAGTCCCGTAGACGACCAGGACCATGGCCCCGCCGAACACGACGAGAAAGGCGATGTTCGCGTACTTGTCGATATCCATGTGATGCTCCGTTTCCCACGCCGATCGCCGCCCCGGGTGGGCGGCAGTCGTGGGTAAGGACACGCTGGGACGTCAGCGGGGACACTTTTTCCGCGACCGTATTTCCGGTTCAGTTGCCCTCCGTTGTCCGCCCGCAGACCGGGTTGCCCGGCACGGCCACATGTGGACACTGCGGGGTGGCAGGCGCCAGCGGGGTAGGGCAGGACTGGCCGCTGTCCACGGTGCTGCCGTCGGCGCAGTGCTTGGCGGGGGGCTGTTGCGGTGCGCGTTGGCGCGTGGAGGCAGGAGCTCTCGGCGCCACCGATGCGGGTGCCGCGTGACTGGTTCGCGTCACGGTCGGCGAACTCGAGGGCGCCGCAGCGGTGGTTTCACGCGGTGGGGGCGCCTGCTCGATGGGCGGATTACCGGGGTTTTGGGAATTGGGAATGTCCGTGTGCACCGGGCCTGAGGAGGGCTGGATCGACGTATTCGGTTCGGTTGCAACGGTTTTGGGCGTCAGCGTAGCGGTGGACCGTTGCGACGGAGTGAATGCCGGTGCGGCAGGCTGGACCACGACGGAAGTGGCCGGCGTGATCTGCGTGTCGCGAGGTGCGGGCGCACCGGTCGTCAAACCCCATATCGCTGCGGGCACGGCGACCACCGCCGCGGCCACCAGCGTGACGCGCCCGGTCAGCGCCAAGAGTCGGCCGGAGACGTGCTTGACCGCGTGGCCCGCCGCGGCGGCGGTAACTGCGGTGCCCGATGGAAGATGCGGTGCAGTGTTCAGCGTCTGCTCACGCAGCCATGCCGGTGCGGGGATCAGTGCCGGTGCCGCCCCGAGCAGCGCCTTCGGGTTGACCAGCCTGCCCCGATGCTCGCCGCAGTCTGCGCACGACGCGATATGTCGGGAGACGCGCTTGCGCACCAGGATGGTGAACTGCCCATCCCAACCCGCGATGGTCGTCGCAAGGTCCGCGCAGCGGTTCTGGCCGGTAGCGGCTTGGCGCGCCACCAGCAGCGCACCCAGGGACTGTTGGACGGTGTCGCGCAACCGCTGCACCATCTTCTTGGCCGATGCGCTACTGACACCGAGCGTGTCGGCGATTTCCGCGTTGCTCAGGCCGTGCCGGTAGGCCAGATCCAGCACCTCGCGGTCGCGCTGCGACAGCCCGCCCTCTGCCTGGGCCACCAACGACGCGAGCTCGTTGCGCGCCGCCAACGTGTCGGGACCGATGTCGGTGGCCGGTGCGTCAGGCAATTCGTCGGACACCGTCTCGCGCCGGCGCGCACGCAACGTGCGCAGCGCCTGGTGTCGGGCGATGGTGTAGAGCCAGGGCCGAAGCTTGTCGGGATCACGCAGTTTCGGAAGGTCGACAGCCGCGTTGTAGAACGCTTCTTGCACGCAGTCGGCCGCGTCGCGGTCACCGACCATGCCGATGCAGAAGTCGTAAAGACGGGTGGCGTAACGGTCATAGATCTCGGCGAACGCCGCCCTCTCGCCAGCTGCGGCGGCACCGACCAACTCGGCGTCGCCCACGACGTTCCAATCGAACTCAGCCGTCACAGACATGGGGTCTCCAACCTGGGGGTCGATCGTCTCTCGAAGCTCGCGCGGCGGCCCGGCCGACCGAGGCCGCGTCGGGCTTTTATGTTCATACGCAACTAACGGCCAATCGGTTCACAGGCGACTAGCAGGTACGAGTCGTGCGCTGCGACGTTAAGCGGCGACGGCTTACGAATGCTTGCGTAGTGCACTACTCGAATTTCGACAGCAGTGCGATGCGACGCCCGCCAAAAAGTGTCTCCAGACGGTGGTCTGCGCGCACATACCAGTGCGGCCACCCACGGCTCGCACGAGAGACCTTGAGGAGACCCCATGCAAACCCGGTTCTATCGGCTGCCTGCCGCAGTTCGCGCGCTCATCATCGGCGTACTGTCGTCGGCCGCAATCTTCGGAGTGATGTCCTACTTGACCTTTTCCGGCCCCGCGAGCGAGACCCATCTACCGCTCATCGGCCGGCTGCTGATCGCGACGATCGCCGGCCTGCTCGCCGGCGCCGTCGGGGTCGTACTCGGGGACCAACGCATGCGCCGCACGTACGGATCGATAGACCGGGCGCTTACGTACTCACGCGCATTGCGGACCGGCGAACTGCCGACGCAAATCGAGCCTGCCGAATGGCAAGGCTGGCTGGCGACCAGTCGCCAGTCGAACAAGTGGGCGCTGACGGGCGTAGGGGTGTTCGCGTTACTTGCGGTGCTGCAGAGCCTCGAACACGATTGGATGTCGACCGCAATGTTCGTCTTGTTCGCAATCTTCGAGGCGGCGGCCATGTTCTTGATGCGTCGCCGAATTGCGCGCCTGACGGCCGCAGTGCACCGGCGAGCCGAGGAGCAAAGTCTCGGCCTCTCCTGAGCAGGCTCTCAGTTCCGTCTCAGCAATCGCGGGCACCTTGTGCTTAAGCCACTGGGCTGATTCACGATTCACACAGAACGGAACACGATGACCAACCCTCCGCGCTATCCCACGGATCGGCCCGAAGAACAGCCGTATCCGAGTCAGCCTGCGGGACAGGCCAACCCGGACCCACAGCCCTACATTCCTTCACATCTGCGTTACGACTATCGCTACGCCCATCAGCCGTATGACCCGTATCACGCGGCACACCAAGCGATCACGGCGCCGATTCCCAAGATTCGGCCGAAAGGTTCTCGCCGCGGCGCGATGATCGCAGGCGCGGCGGTCGTTGCGGTGGTCGGCGGCGGACTGGGTGCGGCCACCATGGGGGCCGTGTCGCTGGCCCACGACAGGCCGGCCACCAAGCCGCCGATCGCCCAAGCGCCGTTGACCCCGCAGCCTGCCGCAAAGGCGCCCGCCGGCTCGGTTGAACAGGTCGCGGCCAAAGTGATGCCCAGTGTCGTCAAGCTGCAGATCGACATGGGCGGTCAAGGCGACACCGGTTCCGGCATCGTGTTGAGCGCTGACGGCCTGATCCTGACCAACAACCACGTGGTGGCTCCGGCGGCGGACGCCGGTCAGGGAGCCGAGCATGCCCTTTCCGACTCCACCGGCGATGGCGGCATCACCAAGACCGTCACCTTCGCCAATGGCCAGACGGCACCGTTCACCGTCGTCGGTACCGATCCCAGCGGGGACCTCGCGGTGGTGCGTGCGCAAGGAGTGTCGGGGCTGACGCCCATCGCCATCGGATCGTCCAAGGATGTGAAGGTCGGTGAGCAAGTGGTGGCGATCGGGTCGCCACTGGGTCTGCAGGGGACCGTGACCAACGGCATCGTCAGCGCGCTCAACCGGCCGGTCGCCGCAGGCGACGGCAGCGGCGGCGACGTCTCGGTGATCGATGCCATCCAGACCGACGCGGCGATCAACCCTGGCAATTCCGGCGGCGCGCTGGTGAACATGAACGGCGAACTGATCGGGGTGAACTCCGCGATCGCGAGCATGGGCGGAGGCGACGGCGGAGCAGGCGGCGGCCAGAGCGGGTCGATCGGGCTCGGCTTCGCGATTCCGTCCGACCAAGCCAAACGCATCGCCGACGAGCTCGTATCGACCGGCACCGCCAGCCACGGCTCGCTGGGCGTTCGGCTCAGCAGCGATGGTGTGAAGGGCGGCGGTGCGGCAATCGGTGAGGTCGTCGATGGTGGTCCCGCGGCGGCCGCCGGCATCCCGAGCGGCGCGGTGATCACCAAGGTCGACGATCAGGTGATCGACGGTCCCGAGGCTCTGGTGGCCGCGGTTCGTTCGAAGGCACCAGGGGACACGGTTTCGTTGAGTTACGTTGACGAATCCGGGGCGGCCCAGACGACCCAGGTGGTACTCGGCAAGGCATAACCCCCGGTCGGCAGCGGCGATTGGCGCCTGGTCCCGCCAGGCACTAATTTTTCCGGGGTGATGTCAGCTGTTGGCGCGGTCGCGCGGTGGATAGCTCCCTTCCTGACCGTGGTGGCCGTCGCCGGCCTGGGCCTGCAGGCCGCCCCGACGCCTGCGCCGAGCGTTCGGTTGGCCGCCGACGACGGAAACCCGTTGGCAGGTGCGACGTTCTACGTCAACCCTACGTCGGCGGCCATGCGCGCCGCGCAGAAGGCCGACCCGCCGAGTCCCGAGCTGACCGCGATCGCCAACACACCGCAGGCGTACTGGCTCGTCCCGGGTTCATCGGCAGCGACGGTCGCGAAGTACGTGGGTGACGCTCAGGCCGCGGGCGCCATGCCGGTGTTCGCGCTCTATGGAATTCCGCACCGTGACTGCGGCAGCTTTGCCGCCGGTGGTTTCGCGTCGGCCGCCGAGTACAAGGGCTGGGTCGACGGCATCGCAGCCGACATCGGCGGGTCGCCGGCGGCGGTCATCGTCGAACCCGATGCGCTCGCGATGGCCGACTGCCTCTCAGGTGATCAGCGCCAGGAACGCTACGACCTGATCCGCTACGCCGTCGAGACACTGACCCGCAATCCGGCCGCGGCCGTCTACATCGACGCGGGACACCTACGTTGGCACAGCGCCGACGACATGGCCGCGAGGCTCAACCAGGCGGGGGTGGCGCAGGCGCGCGGCTTCAGCCTCAACACCGCGAACTTCTTCACCACCGACGACGAAATCGGTTATGGCGAAGCGATTTCGGGGCTCACCAACGGTTCGCACTACGTGATCGACACGTCGCGCAACGGCGCGGGACCGGCGCCCAGCTCCGCGCTCGACTGGTGCAACCCCGACGGCCGCGCACTGGGCACTCCACCCACTACCGCGACCGCGGGCGCGCACGCCGACGCATACCTGTGGATCAAACGTCCCGGCGAGTCCGACGGCTCGTGCAACCGCGGCGACCCGCCCGCCGGGAATTTCGTGACCCAGTTCGCCGTCGAACTGGCGCGCAACGCGGGCCACTGAGCCAGGTCCCTATTTCGCCGTGTCTTCCAGATGCGGGGTCAAGCCGCACTTCTCGACCAGCGTCAGCCAATCGGCCGCCGATACGGTATACGGCGGTGGATCATTGGTGATCGGCACAGTGCCCAGCCATGAGAATCGTCGCCCCAGCCCGCTGAAGTCGTGGCACCCGACGGTCAGGGGTGGCATGCCAGGAACGGACAGGGTCATTGCGGGCATAGTGGAAAAGTATTGGCCCGCAGCATCACTCGCGACATTCTGCGCCGACGGGAACGCATGCCCGCCTGCGAGGTGGTAGATCACCGGTGTGGCGGTCACCTGTGAGCACGGGGCCGCAGCGGTCAGTGCGTTGGTTTTCGGGTCGATCACCCGGATGCCGACGCCGTCGACGTCGACGTCGATGAACAGTTGCGGCTCTGTGCGTGTTTGCATCAGGCGCTGCGTCTTTCGGAATGCGAACGGTCCCCAACTTTGGATCAACAGCGGATTGGGGAACAGCAGACATCTGATATGTGCCCCGTCGGCGACAGCGCCGCTCCACCGAGCGTCCAGGGAAAGAAGCGCGTCGAAGTCTGGTTCAGGCAGCCAGGCGTCGACAAGCTGGACGGGCTCCGCGCTGAGCGGTGTCGTCGGGCTCAGTCGGCGGTCGCGCCCACCGAGAAGAAAGCGGTGACGACCGTGTCGCAGATGAAGCGCCACCCCGTTCTCGACCCATAGCCCCAGCCGCGCATCTGCAAAGGAATAGACGTCACCCGGCCGCCGATCGATGGTGATCCCGTCTTTCGTCACGGTGATGACGTACTTGCGGCGCGACCGCAAGAAGAGATGGCCGCCGATACCGGCACTGAGCACCACCATTGCGGGTGGCATGCATAGCCAGACGACGGGGTTGACATGCGGTAATCGCACGTGAAGGCCCCACATGGGACCTAACTGCACCAGCACGACGAGCGCGACGAACACCACAAATGCCGCCATTGAGTACTTGTTCACTCGCGGGCCGCTCCAGCGCTCCCAGGCGGGCGAGTAAGCCACCGAGGACGCCACGAATCGGTGTGAGACAGAGCCGTCACCGAGGCTCATGTCGACTGCTTCTTCCATGAGATCCACGGTGCACCGACAGGGCGGCGCGGGGATATGAGGAATTTGCCCCATATCTGCCGTGGGTCGACGTCAGCACTGGAATATGGGGCAAATTCCGCATATGCCCAGAGCGGTCCCACCCAGCACACTGCGTATTGCCCGCCGACAGATCGGCGCCCAAGGAAAGGAATACGACAGTGAAAATTCTCCCCGCGAGCATCGAGCAACAGATCAATCGCGTTGACCGCCAACCCAGTTTGTTCATCGGCATCGCGTGCGGTCTGGTCGCCTTCTGGTCGATCTACCGCGTCATCTGGTCTCTCTACCTCGCGATGACCTACGATTTCCTGTTCGGCTCACTGGTCTTCGGGATTGTGTTCTGGGGTGTGGTCGGCGCCATCGCCGCCGTCGCGGCCTTCGGCTTCATCACGCGCTACGCCAAGGCGCCCACCGGCGAGTCGAACGAAAGCCCCAAGCAATGAACCGGATTTCGAAGTTGGTGACGACGGTGGCCGTGTCGGCCGGAGTGGGTCTGTCAGGGTTGACGTTCGCGGCCGCCGCCATCGCAGACCCTTGGCCCGGCTGCGAAAAGGAAGGCGGTCCATGCCACTGGTGTCCGGGCGATGCACCCCCACCCACCGGCAATCACATCACCGATCCAGTGGTGTGGGACTGGAACATCTGCCACACCTATTGGTACGTCTACCCGGGCCAGGGAAACGTCGCCAATCTGATTTGGGACGGCGACAATCCGCCGCCGAAGCCGCAGGCACCGCCCGGCCTGATCAACCGCGACAATTGCCAGCAGATCCTCGGCATCTTCTGCCCCAGAGCATGAGTAGGCGCCGTCGGGTGACCGAATGATCATCAATCTCGTCATCGGAGGCGTCGTGATCGCCTCTGTGGTAGGGCCTTTCGCGGTGAGCCGGATGAAAAGAATTCGCGGACCCGTGGAGCCGGTTACGGCGCGGGTGATCACGCTGAGCCAGTGGGGTTCGATGTCGGTGAACACTCCGGTCCCGCGCACGATATGCCGGATCCGCCTGAGAATAGAGCGCCCCGGTCGCGAACCGTACACAGCGACGGTCTGGCAGAACATCGATCCGTGGGATATCGGTGCCGTCGAGCCAGGGAGAACAGTCGCGGTAGACATCGACACGACCAAACCGAAGAAGCTACGCATCAATCTCAGTCGCTCAGCCCAACCCTTCGCCGGGCCAGATGTCTTGGCGCACTTGCCCTTCGGGCCGCAGTCGACATCTCCCGGGCGGTCACTCGCTGCCCCGGTGGTCTCGGCAGCCGAGCTACTGGCCTCAGGACAGCGGGTGCCCGCGGTGCTCAAGTCGTTCGCGGCCATTGGGACCACCGCCTACAGCCTCGGCCGGACGTCGAGCAGGCCGGAATTGCAAGACGCGCCACACTATCTGCTCGAAGTGGAGCTTCAGTTTCCCAATCTCGCCCCGGTCGCCGGTCGCGCCATCCAACCGGTCCCCCGCGCGCAGGTGCCGCGCCTTGCCATCGGACTCAAACTGCCCTGCGTAGTCGATGCCGCAGACCCCGCACGACGGTTCGTCGTGGACTGGGCCCAGCTGTAGCCCTCTGATCAACAGCGCAAAACTGACTTGCCTTCGTGCGTTTGGTGGGTGAGGTGCGGCTAGACGGGCTAAGCTTTCGACTGCCGACGGGGTCTGGTAATCGATCCGAGGAGGGCTGTGGCCTCGACAGACCGGCTACTCGAGCGCAATGACGCACTGGCCCAGCTGGATCGGCACCGCCGAGCGGTCGCGGCCGGTTCTGGTCGCATGGTGTTGCTGCGCGGCGAGGCGGGGGTCGGTAAGACCACGGTGATCGCCCGGTTTGTCGCCGGGCTGGGGCACCGCGCCCGCGTCTTGCGGGGTTGGTGTGATCCGTTGACCGCGCCGCGGCCGTTGGGACCGATGCTCGACATGTTCGCCGACGTCTCGGTCGCACACGCGGGGCTGCGAGCGGCGATCGACGCCGGTGACACCGAGGCCATCTACGGTCGCCTACTGGACATGTTCGGTACCGGAGTCCCGTGCGTGTGCGTCATCGAAGACGTGCACTGGGCCGACGGCGCCACCCTGGATCTGCTGCGATTTCTGTCGCGCCGCATCGACTCGTTGCCGTTGCTGCTGGTCGTGTCCTACCGAGACGACGAGATCGGTGACCAACATCCGTTGGCGGTTCTGCTCGGTGATCTGTCGACTTCATCGGTGGTGAGCAGGATCGCGCTGGATCCGCTCAGCGAGGCAGCGGTGGCCGAGTTGGCCGCGGGCAGCGGGGTCAACGCGGAGTCCCTGTTTCGGCTGACGGGCGGTAATCCGTTTTACGTGACCGAGGTGCTGGCCGCCGAACGTGACCGGTTGACACGAGATACCTTGCCGCGCAGCGTATCTGAGGCCGTGCTTGGCAGACTGGCACGGTTGTCGATTTCTGGTCGCGACACCGCGCATGCGGTGGCGGTGTGCGGGTCGCGTCCCAGGATCGCCCTGGTTCAGCAAGTGTGTGCTGCGGCTTCGGTGGGCCTACCCGAATGCCTGAGCGCCGGGGTGCTGCTGGCCGACGCGGACACGGTGGGCTTCCGCCATGAGCTTGCTCGCCAAGCCACGCTCGACCAGATCCCCGCCTATCAACGCAAGCAATTGCACAAACAAGCCTTGGCGGTGCTGGCCGAACCGCCGATAGACCCGGATACCTTGGCGGAGTTAGCGTTTCATGCTGACCGGGCCGGCGACGACGACGCGGTCGTCGGGTTTGCGCCAATAGCCGCAGAGCGGGCCGCACGCCTTGCCGCCAACCGCGAGGCCGCTGAGTTGTACGCCTTGACGCTGCGCCACGCCGAAACCGTCTCCGCCGAACAAAAAGTCGTTTGGCTCGAACAGCACGCGCTCACGAGCTACCTGAGCGGATTACCGGAGGCGGCCGTCGGGTCATTCGCAGAGGCGGTTGCGCTCCGACGAGATATGGGCGACCGGCTCGGTGAGGGAGTGGACCTGCGTTGGCTGTCCAACGTGCTGTTGCCATACGGACGCCAGACCGAGGCCGCTGAGGCCGCGCTCGCGTCGGTGCGGGTGCTCGAAGAGATCGAGGCATCCCTTGAGCTGGCGTGGTCGCTGATCAACGTGGCTGCGGTGGCCAGCCTGAGCTTCGACGCCGACGCCGGCGACTACGCAACACGTGCGATCGCGCTTGGGACCGAGCTCGGTGACAACGACGTAGTGGTGGCGGCCCGTTGCTTCGCAGCGCTGGCCACGGTGCTGCGCAGCGACACCGGTTGGGAGGACGCCGAATCGGCATGGAGCGACGCCATGGCCACCAGCGGACTGGCCCCACAAGCCGGCGTCACCGGGGCCCTGCTGTGCTGGACGACCGCGATGCACCACGACATCGAGCGTGCCGCGGCCTATATCCGTCAAACCGACTCGTTTTGCGCCAGCCATGACCTGGCGATGTTTCGCCCACTGTCGACCGGCTCGGCGGCGGTTGTCGCCTTGCATCGCGGAGAGTGGGACGGCTCCCTTGCGTATGCCGAGGAGGTATTGACACACCGCGGCATTCCCGCTTTGCATCGGATTTTGCCGCTGGTTTGCGTGGCGTTGATCCGCGCGCGCCGTGGGGGGCAACCCGTTTCGGAGCTACTCGACGAGGCGTTGTCCGGGGCCGAGCCCGGCGACCTGTACCGGCTCGGGATCGTGTGGGCCGCACGCGCCGAGGCAGCGTGGCTCGCCGGCGACGATGACGCCGCCCGCGCCGAAGCGCAGACGGGCTTGGCCGCAGCCACCAGCAGTCATGCCGACCCGTGGCTTGTTGGTCACCTGCGGCGCTGGGCGCAACTGGCCGGCGGCGACGCCGACGCTGGTGCCGCGGTCGACACCGTCACGCCGTATCGACTCGAAGTCAGCGGCGACTGGCAGGGCGCGGTCGCCGAATGGACGCGACTGGGCTGCCCATACGATGCGGCCATCGCCCAACTCGGCGGCGACATCGCGGCAGTGGAAGCAGCATCGGAGACGTTCCGCCGCCTGGGCGCGCGCGCTGCTGCCCGTCGCGCTCGGCAGCGCCTCGCGGAATTGCGCGGCCGAGATCCAGACGCGCGCCGCAAGAACACCATCGCCGACCCGCACGGTCTCACAGAGCGTGAACGTGACGTACTCGAACTCGTCGCGGCCGGACACAGCGACGTCGAAATCGCAGGCATTCTGTTCATCAGTCGCAAGACCGTCAACAAGCACGTGGGAGCCATCCTGGCCAAGCTCGGCGTCCGCAACCGTGCGCAAGCCGCGGCGGCCTATGCCGCCCAGCGCGCGCCGGACACCCAGCCACCGATGGAGTGACGGCAAAAAGTAGGCAAATGCCCCATAGGCCAATGCTGCTCGGTCGAACACACTTCTAGCCGGAACCAACCTTGTTCTCGGTTGGCAGCCTTCAGGCCAGAGGAGTCACGATGCACACCAACACCGCAGCGGCTACGTCCCGGCAATTCGTGGCGCAGCCCCCGTTCTGGGGCGCCAAAGTCGCGTCGAAGACGGGGCCCCGTTGGCAAGAGAGCCCCGGTAAGTCGTACCTGATCATGGTCGCCGGGATATTGGCGTTCTCGGCCGTCCTCGGCGGCCTCTACATGGGCGTGCAATCGCTTGCCGCGGACAGCTCCGAGTGGGTCCAGGAAACCACTGGGGAGGGATTTCGATACGGATCACTGGCGTTGCTTTTTGCAGGCGTCTACGGCTGGCATTGGTGGTCTCGGCGTCGAAAGATCATCATCTCCCTCACGTCTGACGGTCTGACCGTCAGCACCCGGCCCGGCGATGTGTATTCGCTCAGCGGCGCGAAGCTGGGTACCTGGGGGCAGACCGGCGGCGTGACAATGGGCACGGCACTGCACCTGCACTGCGGCGCCAAGCGGTTCATTCTCGGCGGTCGGGATCGCCGAATTTCCAACGGAACTCGGCTCGATGCACCGGACGCGGGCTACGGCTTTCCCGTCGACATCGACGCGTGGCTGCCCGCCACGGAGTTCGAGGAGATCCTTTCGATCGTCGGCCGTTCGAGCGGTCTGGACACGCGACCGCCTCAGCCAGGCGAGCCGACTCGTTGTCTGCTGTTCCCGAACCCGTTGCTGGTTCAAGAGATTGGATCGTTCGCGGTTGGAAAACGCGGCGAATTCATGCAATCAGTCGGCAAACCACGGCTGGCCATCGAGGTCGGCCCAGACTCGATCCGAGTGATGGACCCGTATACCCATGCGGTCTTCGCTTCGGTGTTGCCTGCGCAGGTGACTGCGGCCCCGGTGACCTACCGGCCTGTGCAAAACCCGTTGGTCACCTTGGCCGGCGTACCCGTTCCAACCATCGGGAATGTCTTCAGCGATGCGATGTTCAACCACTGGTCGACGTGGCCCGGCATGACCGTGTCCATTCCCGGCATTGCACCACTGACCATCAGTTGCCGCGACTCTGTCTCGGGTTTGGACAAGCGATTTTCCTGGCCCGATGACGTACCCGCCGAACATGGGCGCGCTGACTACGAGGTTTCGGGGGCGGATTGGCTGACCTTCGTACAGACATTCGGCTTGGCCGAGCGCTTGCACACGAACGCGTGAATACGCCTGCAGGGCCCGCTAGCTCACCTCAACGACGTGAACCCGCACGCCGCTGGCTGCAATGCGTTCCAGTTGTTGGGGATCCGCGGAGGAATCGGTGACCAGATGATCAATTTGGTTGAGCGACACCATCTTTGCCAGCGTCACCTTGCCGATCTTCGATCCGTCGACGGCGACGACCACCCGTTGCGCGTTCGTCGCCATCGCAATCGCGGTGCGGGCTTCGGCCTCATCGAACGTCGTCGCACCCACTTCGGCCGACATTCCGTCGGCACCCAGGACCGCTGTCCCGACAGTGACCACCTGAAATGCGTGCTCGGACATCGGGCCGACAGCTTCCAGTGTGTTGGCCCTGACCAATCCGCCGGTCGCGATCACCTTCATGTGGGCGTCCACCGCGCAGTCGGCCGCGATCGTCAGCGAATTGGTGACGATGGTCATCTGCGGGCGGCCCTTCAACGATCGGGCAACCTCGGCGGTGGTGACTCCGCCGGTGAGCGCAACCGCCTGTGCGCCAGCGGGTATCAGCGCCGCGGCGTGCTGCGCGATGCGTCGCTTGATCGCGACCATCCGATGATCGCGCAGCCGCACCGGGATCTCACTACCGCTTGGGTCCAACGCCTTGGCGCCGCCGTGGGTCCGCACCAGCAGACCCTGTTCCTCGAGTTCGCTGAGGTCGCGGCGCAATGTCGCCGCCGATACCCCCAACTCGTCGCACAGCAGTTGCGACGCCACCTCTCCGCGGTCGCGCAGAAGTGAGAGCACCTGACGCATGCGGTCCGTGCGTTTGATCGACATTGCAGACAACTCCCAGGAGGTGACAGGAGACGCTCAGTTTTACTGATCGTTTCGCGGTCTCGTATTGCGCGCTTTGAGCGAGCTTCTCATGATCGACGAATGTTCGACACGATCTTGCACCGGGCGGTCACGTGCCTCTGGTAGCGACGGCCGACCTCGTCACCTCCGCAGCAGCGCAGCGCGCAGCAGTGCTCGCGTTCAACGTGATCACGGTCGAGCACGCAGAAGGCATCGCGCAGGGTGCCGAACGGGCGGACGTCCCCGCGCTCATGCAGATCAGCGAGAACACCGTGAAGTTTCACGGCGGCCAGATCGCGCCCCTGGTGTCGGCCTGTGCGCACATCGCACGGTGCTCGACGGCACCGTTGGCGTTGCACCTCGATCACTTTCAGGACGAAGCGCTGATCGCCGAGGCGCTCGAGACCGGCACTGAACTCGGCGTCACGTCGATCATGATCGACGCCGCGCACCTGCCTTACCAAGCCAACATCGACCAGACCCGGTCGTTCACTGTGCAGGCCCACTCATCCGGGTTGTGGGTCGAGGCGGAGTTGGGGGAGATCGGCGGCAAGGGACATGGGGCGCACACTGCGGGCGCACGAACCGATCCCGGCGAAGCTGTAGCGTTCGCCGAACAGACCGGTGTGGACGGACTGGCGGTGGCCGTGGGGAGCACGCATGCGATGACCACCCGCGATGCCAGCCTCGATATCGAACTGATCCGACAACTGGCCGCCGTCGTCGCGATTCCCCTTGTGCTGCACGGATCTTCCGGTGTTGCCGACGACCAGCTTCGACGAGCGGTCGATGCCGGGATCCGCAAGATCAACATCGGAACCGCACTCAATGTCGCCTACACCGGCGCCATCCGGGCCGGCCTTTCCAGCGAGCCACTGAAGGTGGACCCCCGCGCGTACCTCGCCGCGGGACGGCGAGCCATCGCCGACACCGTGGCGGACCTGTGCCAAACCGTAGCGCCGCGCCAAGCAGCAGGCGCCGGGCAGCGTGATGCGCGATGAGCAGGGTCGAATCGAACACGACGCTGGTCGACTGGCTCGCCGAAACCGTCCGCCAGCACAAGGCCGGCACACCGGTGGGCGTCTACTCGGTGTGCTCCGCGCATCCCACCGTGGTGGAGGCCGCCATCGCGCAAGCCGCCGCAGACGGCAGCTATGTGCTCATCGAGGCGACCTCGAATCAGGTCGACCAGTTCGGCGGCTACACCGGCCTGCGGCCCGCGGAGTTCCGCGACATGGTTCTCGGCATTGCCGATCAGAGTGGTTTCGCCCGCGACCGGGTGGTGCTCGGCGGCGATCACCTCGGTCCGAATAGGTGGCAGCGCCAAACCGCCAGTGCTGCAATGGATAACGCAGAAGACCTGATACGCGTCTACGTCGAAGCCGGGTACCGGAAGATCCACCTCGACTGCAGCATGGCGTGTGCGGACGATCCGGAGACCCTTTCGGACGAGGTCGTCGCAACCCGAACGGCGCGGCTGCTCGCTGTCGCGGAAGACACTGCCAACCGCAGCGGTTTACAGCCACCCACCTACGTGATCGGGACCGAGGTCCCGGTGCCAGGCGGTGCGCATGTAACACTCAGCCGCCTGACCCCCACACCGGCCGACCGGGCGCGGCTGACCATCGCCGCGCATCGCAACGCCTTCGCGGAAGTTGGCCTGGCACACGTGTGGTCGCGTGTCATGGCCCTCGTGGTGCAGCCGGGCGTCGAGTTCGACCATCTCAACGTCATCGACTACGAGCGCAGCGCGACCACCGAGTTGCGCCGTGTGCTCGACAGCGAGGACACCCTGGTGTTCGAGGCGCATTCCACCGACTATCAGCGACCCGAGCAGCTACGGGAACTGGTGGAGGACCACTGGGCCGTTCTCAAGGTCGGGCCCGCGTTGACGTTCGCGATGCGCGAAGCGCTGTTCGCGCTGAGCCTCATCGAGACGGAGTTGGTGCCGCGACCGTCGCGGTCCAATCTGGTCGAGGTGATCGAACGGCGGATGCTCGACGAACCCGACCACTGGCGCGGCTATTACGAAGGCGATCCGGTGACACAGCGCACGTCCCGCCGATACAGCTACAGCGACCGACTGCGCTACTACTGGGCCGACGAGCGGGTCGACGCCGCGCGCCGGACATTGCTGGCAAACCTCGACCGCACCGGTATTCCGTTGCCGCTCATCAGCCAATTTCTGCCGTGCCAGTATGAGCGCATCCGGGCGGGCGTCCTGGACCCCGTCGCACAGTCGCTGGTACTCGACCGAATACGCGACGCCTTGCGACCGTACGCACACGCGACCGCCGGAGGTGCCAATGACTAGCTCGTCTGTTCATGACCGCGACGGCCTCACCGCCCAAAACGAGGGCGGCGCAACAATTCTGGAGATCGCCCAGCAACCCGACGCATGGCGTGAGATCGCTGCGCGAGCCGACGACGGTGTCAGCTCCTTCCTGCTGGACGTAATCAACCGGCCGAACCTGCGGGTGATACTGACCGGGGCGGGCAGTTCAGCTTTCGTGGGTGAGATCGCCGCCCCTGCGCTGCGGCGTCATCTGCGCAGGCGTGTCGACGCGATCCCCACCACGGATATCGTCGCCAACCCCTCGGACTACCTGGAGCCTGAGACACCCACACTGCTGGTGTCCTTCGGCCGCTCCGGGAACAGTCCAGAGAGCTTGGCAACCACCGTTCTCGCCGACGAACTCATCACCGACGCCTGGCACCTCGTCTACACCTGTGACCGGGACGGTGAGTTGGGCCGCGCACATCGTGCACAGCCGAACTCACGGGTGGTGTACATGCCTGAACGCACGAACGACACGGGCTTCGCCATGACATCGAGCCTGACGTCGATGTTGTTGTCCTGCTTGATGATGCTGGGACCGGCCAGCCCCCAAGATGCCGAGGCACTTGCCCGCGCCGCCGAACACGTCGCCGGCCTGCAGCCCGATATCCGCGCCCTCGCCCGAGCCAAGAAGCAACGATTCGTCTACCTGGGCAGCGGACCCCTGGAGGGTCTCGCGCGTGAATCAGCGCTCAAACTGCTCGAGTTGACTGCCGGCGAGGTCGTCACATACTTCGACTCTCCGTTGGGATTCCGGCATGGACCGAAATCGGTGCTCGATGCCGACACCCACGTCGTCATCTATGTCTCGACCGACCCGTACACCCGCCGTTACGACCTGGACATCATCGCCGAGATCCGAGCGCAACTCGGACAGTCCTCCGTGACGGTCATCAGCACCGATCCGATACCGGCATCGCACGGGCCTGCCATCGTATTGCCCGGCCTCGACGGCCTCGATGACCCACGAGTGGCGCTGAGCTACTTGGTGTTCGCGCAATACCTTGCACTGTTCACTTCACTGGAATACGCCAAGACACCGGACAATCCGTTCCCGTCCGGGGAAGTCAGCCGCGTGGTGCGCGGCGTGACCATCTACCCGATGACCTCTCCTGAAACCCCGAATGGGCGGTGAGAAGACCATGGCTCGTTACCTAGGTGTCGACGGCGGCGGTTCGAAGACGGCGTTCGCGCTGATCGACGACGGCGGACATGTCCTTGCCCGCGCGACCGCGCCGACGTCGTACTACTTCAACGATGGCTTCGACGTGGTCGAACGCGTTCTCGCGCAGGGTGTTTCCGATATCTGTGGCCAACTCGGCATCGAAACCGCCGACATCGACGCGGCGTTCTTCGGTATTCCGGGATATGGCGAGGCGAGCGACGACATCGACCGACTCGATGCAACCCCTCGACATGTGCTGGGCCACGATCGTTATAGCTGCAACAACGACATGGTCTGCGGCTGGGCAGGCTCGCTGGCCTGCGAAGACGGCATCAATGTCATCAGCGGTACCGGATCGATGACTTACGGCGAACGCCAGGGCGTCGGGCACCGTGTCGGCGGCTGGGGCGAGCTGTTCGGCGACGAGGGATCGGCGTATTGGGTTGCCGCGCAGGGCCTCAACGCGTTCAGTCGGATGAGCGACGGCAGGCTCGTGCGGGGACCGCTGTACACCTTGTTCAAGGAGCACCTGCATCTGGCAGGTGATCTCGACGTGGTGAGCCTGGTCATCGACAAGTGGTCCGGCAACCGCAGTTCGATAGCCGCATTGTCGACCACCGTCTGCAAGGCGGCTTACGCCGCAGATCCTGTCGCGGTCAAGATCCTGTCCGAAGCTGCCGACGAGTTAGTCATGCTCATCGAAACCACAAGGAAACTCGTCGGATTCACCGACCAGGAGACCGTTGCGGTGTCGTACTCGGGCGGCATGTTCTCCGACCAGGGCTTCCTCGAGCGGTTCCTGAGTGTTCTCCAGCAGCAACCGGCCAAGTACGACTTGCAGCGTCCGCTGCTCGACCCGGCGGTAGGGGCAGCGTTGTACGCCGCCAAGCACAGCGGCCGGCCGTTGAATCCGAGCGCGCTGCATCAACTGACCACCAGCACAACCTGATTCGAGGTGAAGACACCGTGACCGACGCATCGACGAGCAAGGCCACCCGCAGCTGGATCTTCTACGCCGCGCTGCTGATCGTGTTCTGGGGGATCTGGGGAGCGTTCTCGGCGCTACCCGCAAACTGGTATGGCTACCCCGACCAGATGATCTACAGCATCTGGGCGCTGACGATGATCATCCCCGCGGTCTTCGTGCTGCGCGGCCAGCACTTCGACCGCAGGCCCCAAGCCACGATCTACGGGCTACTCATCGGCCTTACGGGTGCGGGCGGCCAACTGCTGTTGTTCCAGGCGCTGACCATGGGTCCGGCCTACCTCATCTTCCCGATCGTTTCGATCTCACCGGCGATCACCGTGATCATGGCGATGGTGTTGTTGCGCGAACGGATCAGCACACTGGCCTGCGTCGGCCTCGTCGCGGCATTGGCGGCCATCGTGCTGTTCAGCATCACCGGCGGGGATTCCGACCGGTCGTCGGGCCCGTGGCTGCCGCTGGCCATCTTGATCTGCGTGGCGTGGGGCGTGCAGGCCTATTTCATGCGCAAGACGGCGACGATCGGGGTCAACGACGCCACCACCTTCGGGTGGATGGCCATCAGCGCCATCCTGTTGATCCCGGTTGCGCTGATCTCGCTCGGCGGTCTTCCAACCGACTTTCCCTGGCAGGCACCGGCATTGACTGCGGCAACCCAGCTGCTCAACGCGGTCGGCGCGCTGTTTCTGGTGATGGCGCTCAGCCGCGGCAAGGCCACCATCGTCGCGCCGACCACCAACGCGCTTGCCCCGGCGCTGACCATCATCGTGTCGCTCGTCGCCTACCAGACGCTGCCCAGTCCGTATGGGGCGGTCGGCATCGTGCTGGCGCTCGTCGGCTCGACGCTGATGGTGTACAGCGACGAGAAACGCGGTGAAGCACCCACGGCGGCGGTCCTGGAACCGGCCGCTTCCGTCAAGAGTCAGCCAGGGAGCCTGACATGAAGCCGACGGTCGTCATCATCGGTGCCGGCAGCGTCGAGTTCACCCGCGAGCTACTCGGCGACATCCTGTCATTCCCGGAACTCGCATCGAGTCGCGTTGTGCTGCACGACATCGACGCGCAGCGACTGCAGACGGCGGAGGCGATCGCCCGCGCCACCGCAGTGGCGGCCGGCGCCCAACCAGAAGTGGTCGCGACGCTCGACCGGCGACGCGCGCTCGATGGCGCCGACTACGTCATCAACGTCATCCAGGTCGGCATGCATGAAGCCACCCTGCGCGACTTCGAGATACCAGCGCGCTACGGACTGCACCAGACCATCGGCGACACCATCGGCGTCGGCGGAATCTTCCGCGGGCTCAGGACTTTTCCCGTGCTCGCCGACATCGCCCGTGACATGGAACAGGTGTGTCCAGACGCGTGGCTGCTCAACTACACCAACCCGATGGCCATGAACGTCACCTTCCTGCACCACGTCGCCCCGCGATTGAAGGTCCTCGGGCTGTGTCACTCCGTGTACTGGACGATGGTGGGGCTGTGCGAGCTCATCTCCGTGCCGTACGACGAGGTGACCTACTGGTCGGCCGGAGTGAACCACCAAGCGTGGGTATTGCGGTGGGAGCGCGGCGGCCAGGATCTCTATCCGTTGCTGGATGAGCGAATTCACGACGACCCGGAACTACGCAGACGTGTGCGAGTCGACATGTACCGCCGACTCGGCTACTACCCCACAGAGACCAGCGAGCACTCCAGTGAATACGTGCCGTGGTATCTGCACCATCCGAGCGAGGTGGAGCGGCTGCGGATCAACATCGGCGAATACGTGGCCATCAGCGAGCGCAACCTCGCCGAATATGACCGCGTGCGAGCCGAATTGGTCACCGCGAACTCACTGCCGGTGGACACCACGTCCACGGAGTACGCACCGCAGGTGATCCACTCCCTTGAGACAGGCACCACGCGAGTGATCTCGGCGAACGTCGTCAACGCGGGTCTGATCACCAACCTGCCCGACGGTGTGGCCGTCGAAGTCCCCACACTGCTCGACGCGTTGGGCGCTCATCCGATGAAGGTGGGCGACCTGCCGCCGCAGTGCGCGGCACTCAACCGCAGTTTTCTCGGGCCTGTCGACCTCGCAGTGCGTGCGGCCGTCGACGGGAACCCACGTCTGGTGCGCGCGGCGGCCATGGTGGACCCGAACACCGCGGCCACGCTGAGTGCCGATCAGATCTGGCAGCTGTGCGACGAGCTCACCATCGCGCATGCGGACCTACTACCCGAGCCGCTGCGCTCATCAACAAAGGAGTGATCACCGTGATTGGACGCCGGCTGGGCCTTGCTCTGGTAGCTGTCTTGGCGCTCGTGCTCGCCGCCTGCGGCGGTGGCGGCACGTCATCCTCGGGCCCGGTCGAGATCGCCGTGTGGCACGGCTACCAGGACACCGAGGGCGACGTGTTCAAGGGGCTGATCGACCAGTACAACAAGGCGCATCCCGACGTCAAAGTCACCGAGTTGTACTCCAGCAATGACCTTGTGCTGCAAAAGGTTCTGACCGCCGTCCGGGGAAACAGTGCGCCCGACGTCGCCTACATGTTCGGCTCGTGGTCGCCCAACATCGCCAAGATCCCACAGCTGGTCAACATGTCCGACGTCGTCTCTGCACCGGATTGGAAGTGGGACGACTTCTATCCGGCCGAGCGGCAGGCGGCCACCGTGGGGGACAAGATCGTCGGCGTCCCCGCACTGGTCGACAACCTCGCGATCGTCTACAACAAGAAGCTGTTCGCCGACGCCGGCGTCGCGCCGCCGTCACCGACCTGGACGTGGGACGACTTCCGCGCCGCGGCCGCGAAGCTGACCGATCCCACCAAGGGGCAGTACGGCTGGCTCATTCCCGCCGACGGCAGCGAGGACACGGTCTGGCACTACGTTCCGATGCTCTGGGAGGCCGGCGGCGACATCCTGTCCGCCGACAACCAGCACGCGACGTTCAACTCGGAGGCGGGCGTCAAGGCGCTGACTACGCTGCAGCAGATGGCTGTCACCGACAAGTCGTTGTACCTGGACACCACCAACGAGAACGGGCCGAAGCTGATGAACAGCGGCAAGGTCGCCATGCTGGTCACCGGCCCGTGGGATCTGAGTTCCCTCAGCGACATCGACTACGGCGTGCAGGTGATGCCGACCTTCGCCGGTTCGGGCGGTGCACATCAGACGATTTCCGGACCGGACAACTGGGTGGTCTTCAACAACGGTGACAAGAAGAAGCAGGCAGCGCTCGACTTCGTGAAGTGGCTGACCGCACCGGAGCAGGTCAAGGCCTTCTCGTTGGGCACCGGCGATCTGCCGACCCGCATCTCTGTCGGCAAGGACGCCGACCTGCTGGCGAAGATGAACGAAAAGCTGCCGGGCAGTGCGACATTCGTGGAGAACCTGAACAACGTCAAGAAGGTCAGACCGCAGGTCGAGCAGTACCCCGCCATCTCAGAAGCTCTCGGTCAGGCGATCGTTTCGGTGATGCTCGGCAAGGATCAACCGGCAGCGGCGCTGAACTCCGCGGTGCAGGCCGCCGACACCGCCCTGGCCGGCAAGTAGGAGTCAGATGCCCGCATTGCTGGACCGTATCGGTCGCTCGGACAGCCTGTCGGGGTGGACGCTGGTGAGCCCCGCAGCGGTGCTCATCGGGATATTCGGCCTGCTGCCGGTGGTCATGTCGCTGGTGCTGTCGTTTCAGCACTCCGATCTGCTCACCCCGGAGACGCCGTGGGTGGGCCTCGACAATTACCGCAAGCTGGCCACCGATCCCGTCTTCGTCGAAGCGATCAAGCACACTATCGTCTACACGGCGCTGTTCGTCCCGGGCACCATGCTGGTCGGCTTGTTCGTCGCGTCGGCGATGAATCGCTCGGTTCGCTTCATCTCGGTGTACCGGACGACCGCGTACATCACGATGGCGGTGTCGACCATCTCGCAGGGCATCATCTTCTTGTGGCTGACGGATCGTGACTATGGTCTGGTCAACGCGGCGCTCAATTCCGTTGGGGTGCAGTCACAACCGTTCCTGGCATCACCGACGCAGGCGCTGTATGTGATCGTGGCGATGACCATCTGGGGCTGGACGGGTTTCTCGGTCATCGTGTATCTGGCCGCGCTGCAGGGAGTCCCGGCCGAGTTGCATGAGGCCGCAGCGATCGACGGTGCGACGGCGTTCACACGCTTTCGCACCATCACGGTGCCATTGCTGGGCCCGGCGAATCTGTTCCTCGTCGTGTGGCTGACGATCAACGCGTTGCAACTGTTCGACGAGGTGTATGCGACCACGCGTGGCGGGCCGCTGCGCGCCACCACCGTCATCGTGTATTACCTGTGGGACCGCGCCTTCGTGCAGTTCGATGCGGGCTACGCCGCGGCGATGGCCTACGCGCTGTTCGTGGTCATCCTCTTGATCACCGCAGTCCAGTTCCGTGTCGCCAGGAAGTATGCACACATCTCATGACCACGCCGCAATTGTCCACTCTCACAGCAGAACCCGAGGCCCAGGAACCGCTGGCGCCTGTCAGTGAACGGCGGTCGCGGCTGGGTTTCAGTCCGTGGCACCTGGTGCTCATTCCGCTGAGCTTCCTGCTGGTCGTCCCCCTGTTGTGGATGTTGGTCACCTCGCTGGAAACCGAGGGTGAGGCCAACCGGTTTCCGCCGGTGTTGATACCGGAGAGCCCGCGGTTCGAGAACTACTCCGAGGCATGGGCGGCCGCGCCGTTCGGCCACTTCTTTCTCAACAGCGTCATGGTGACCCTTGTGGTGCTGGTGAGCAACCTGGTCGTCTGCAGTTTGGCCGGCTACGCATTCGCCCGGATTCGATTCCTCGGTCGCGGAGCACTATTCGTCACTTTGATGGCAACCCTGATGGTGCCCTTCCAGGTCACGATGATCCCGGTGTTCCTGATCGTCAAATGGTTCGGCGACAACGTGTGGGCGGGTTTGGGGATCGACCACATCGGCGCGTTGATGTTGCCGAACCTGGCGACGGCATTCGGGATCTTCTTTCTGCGCCAATTCTTTCAGACGGTGCCCGTCGAACTCGAGGAAGCCGCCCGGGTGGACGGCACGTCGCGGCTTGGTGTGCTGTTCAAGATCGTGCTGCCGCTGTCGCTGCCTGCATTGTCGACGCTGGCAGCGTTGACGGCGCTGACATCGTGGAACGACTTCCTGTGGCCGCTGATCGTGATCACCTCACATGATCAGATGACGGTTCCGTTGGGGCTCAGCTACTTTCAGGGTGCGCATCGCGTGAAATGGCCGCTGTTGATGGCGGCCAACGTGATGAGCTTGTTGCCGATGCTGCTGGTCTTCATTGGAGCGCAGCGATACTTCGTCCAGTCGGTGGCCAATACCGGACTGAAGGGTTGAACATGACCGAAGTAGAGTTTCGTGACGTCACACGACGGTACGCCGGGGGAGTGACCGCGCTCAACGGCCTCAATCTGACTGTGGCAGAAGGCGAATTCCTGATTCTGGTTGGCCCGTCGGGCTGCGGCAAGAGCACCGCACTACGCCTGCTGGCCGGACTCGACAAGCCGACTTCGGGTGAGATCAGAATCGGCGGCGCGGTCGTCAACAACCTTGCACCGGGCGAACGCGACATCGCGATGGTGTTCCAGAACTACGCGTTGTATCCCCACATGTCGGTGTACCGCAATCTGGCATACGGTCTGCGTCAACGCCGCACGCCCCGGGCCGAGGTCGAACGAAGGGTCCGGGAAACGGCAGAACTGCTGCAGATCACCGAACTGCTCGACCGCAAGCCTGGCCAGCTGTCGGGCGGTCAGCGGCAGCGAGTGGCCATGGGGCGTGCGCTGGTGCGTAAACCGCAGGCCTTCCTGCTCGACGAGCCGCTGTCGAATCTGGATGCCAAGCTGCGCAACCAGGTTCGCGGTGATCTGAAACGGCTCCACCGTGAGGTTCCGGTGACCTCGATCTACGTCACCCATGATCAGGTCGAGGCGATGACGTTGGGTGATCGGCTCTGTGTGATGGCAGGTGGCGAAGTACAACAGATCGGGACCACCGACGACATCTACAACCGCCCCGCCAACACCTTCGTGGCCGCGTTCATGGGCAGCCCGCCGATGAACCTGATTCCGGGCGTCATCCGCTCCGGCGTCCTGCACGTCGGCGAGACGGAGGTGACCGCCGTTCCCTCGCCCGATGGCCCGGTGACCGTCGGCGTACGGCCCGAGCATCTGCAGTTGCACACCAGCTACATCGACGGCATGGTGCCTGCCCGCGTCGACTTCACCGAGCCCCTCGGCAGTCACGTCCTGGTGACGGCCCAGGTGGAGGTCGGCGGACGACGGGTGCCGGTGATCGTGAACGCTCCGGCCGGCACCGAGTTGGCCAGCGGAGTGCGAATTGGGCTCGCCCTGCCACAGGACCGGACGTACTTCTTCGACGCCGAGACCGGCGACGTGCGCCGTACCCGCGAGCACGTCTCCCTCGGCCACGCTTGAACAGGAACTTTGAGTAGGCGTCGCGACTGGCGCCGCTGAAAACTGTCCCCAACCGGGTCCCGTTGCGCCCATACCTGTGAGTGGGTGCCCGCGGCGACTGCCCACCAAGCATGTCCGCGCCGCTGACGCTTGGAGCACGACCATGACATCTCAATATCCGGCAGCAGCCGCCTACCCGCCGCGGCGGTATCGAATCGGCGCCGCCGTCTCCTGGGCGTTCTCCGTATTCAGCCAGAATGCTGTGGCGCTGATGGTCGCGACCCTGGTGTACAGCACCATCACCGTCGGTCTCTTCCTCGGACTGGACATCGCCGTCGACGCCGCCCCGCACACGAACATGGTCGACCTATCACCGCCCCGCGATGCCGCCGCCTCGATGGTCGCGTACCTCTCGACGCCGGCCAACATCGTCAGGCTGGTTGGGGCGGGCGTGATGGTCGCCGTCGGCGCGGTGATGCAGTCCGCGTACCTCTCCGGCATCCTGCGCATCGCCGACGGGTACCGCGCCCCGCTGGGGTGCTTCTTCAAACCGCGCAGAATCGGTGCAGCCGTCGGGACGCAACTTCTGGTTGCGGCGCTGATCGCCGTCGGCTTCGCGCTGTGCTGGCTGCCGGGAGTCGTGGTGAGCGTCTGGTTGGTGTTCGCGCTTGTCGCTCTGCTCGACGGTGACCTGTCGCCGCTCGATGCGCTGAGGGCCAGCCGCGCGATCTCGCGGGGCGATTTCTGGACAGCGTTGTCGGTGACGCTGACGTTCGTCGGCCTGATCCTCGTCGGCGAGGTGTTATTGGTAGTCGGGCTGCTCGTCTTCGCGCCCGTGGCGGTGTTGTTCCTGGTGTACACCTACCGCTATCTCAGTGCAGGCAGGGCTACGACGCCGTAGCCGGATCAGGTCCCGAAACCCGCCTTGCGCAACGCATCTGCCATCGACCCGCCCGCGTCTTGGGTACGTCGGCCAGAATCCTTGCCACGATTGGGGTTTGGGCGCTTGGCACGACCCTGATCGGCGCGCTTGGCCTGGCCGCGCTCCGGTGTGTCGTTCAGTCGCAGGCTCAACCCGATCCGCTGGCGCTCGACGTCAGCCGCGACCACCTTGACCCGCACCACCTGCCCCGAGCGGACCACCTCATGCGGGTCGGACACGAAGCGGTCGGCCATCGCGGAGACGTGCACCAGGCCGTCCTGATGCACGCCGACATCCACGAACGCACCGAACGCGGCGACGTTGGTGACCACGCCTTCCAGCACCATGCCCACCTTGAGGTCGGCGACCTTCTCCACACCAGCGGCGAACGTCGCCGTCGAGAACGCCGGCCGCGGATCGCGTCCCGGCTTCTCCAGTTCGGCGAGGATGTCGGTCACCGTGGGAATGCCGAATCGGTCATCGGCGAAGTCGGCAGGCCGAAGCGACCGCAGTGACCGCTCGTTGCCGATCAGCTCAGCCAGCGTCACGCCTGAGCGGTCCAGGATGCGACGGACAACCGGATACGCCTCGGGATGCACACCCGACGCATCGATCGGGTCGTCGCCGCCGCGGATCCGCAGGAAGCCTGCGCATTGCTCAAAGGCCTTGGGACCCAGGCGAGGTACCTTCAGCAGCGCCTTGCGGCTGGCGAACGGGCCGGTCTTGTCCCGATGATCGACGATCGCCTCGGCCAGGGATTCGGATACCCCGCTCACTCGCGCCAGCAGCGGGACCGACGCCGTATTCAAGTCGACGCCAACGGCGTTCACCGCGTCCTCCACGACCGCGTCCAGGCTGCGCGCCAGCGTCCCCGGCGTGATGTCGTGCTGGTACTGCCCAACGCCGATCGACTTCGGATCGATCTTCACCAGTTCGGCAAGCGGATCCTGCAGCCGCCGCGCAATCGACACCGCGCCACGCAGCGTCACGTCGAGCGTCGGCAGCTCGTGCGCCGCATACGCAGACGCCGAATACACCGAAGCGCCGGCCTCGCTGACCATCGCCTTGGCGGGCGCCTTGGCGCCCGCGGCCCTGATGTCGGCGATGAGTTCGGCGGCAAGGGCATCGGTCTCACGCGATGCGGTGCCGTTGCCGACGGCGATCAATTCGACACCGTGGCGGGCGACGAGCGCCGCCAAAGTTGCCTTGGCCGTATCCCATTGCTTCTGCGGCTGATGCGGGTAGATCGCGCAGGTGTCAAGGACCTTGCCGGTGCCGTCGACCACGGCGACCTTGACTCCCGTCCGGAAGCCGGGATCCAGGCCGAGCGTTGTCCGGTTCCCCGCGGGCGCGGCGAGCAGGAGATCCTTGAGGTTCTTGGCGAACACCGCTGCGGCCTCCTCTTCGGCGCGGCGCCGCAACCGCAGGCGGGCGTCGACCCTGCCCGAGATCATCAGCTTCGTGCGCCACGCCCACTCGACGGTGGCGGTCAGCCACGGCGTTGCGGCGGCCTTCGCCGACATGTCGATACCCAGCGTCTTGGCGATCATGGCGTGATAAATCGCTTCGTCACCACCGTCGAAGGTGAGCGCAAGCGCTTCTTCCTTCTCACCCCGCATCACGGCAAGCACGCGGTGTGACGGCATGGTCTCCAGTGATTCGCTGAATTCGAAGTAGTCGCGAAACTTCTGTGCTGCAGGGCTTTTCGCTGTCTCGGCGGACCACGGCTCGGTACGCAGCGAGCCGCCGGCCCAGAACTTCTCTCTGATGGCGCCGACGAGCTCTGCATCCTCGGCGGCACGCTCGGCGAGAATGTGACGCGCACCGTCCAGCGCTGTAGCAGCATCGGCCACGTCGTCGCCGAGAAACTCCGCGGCCGCTTTGTCAGGCACCAGCGTGGGATCGGCCAGCAGCCGGTCGGCCAACGGCTCGAGCCCCGCCTCGCGAGCGATCTGCGCCTTGGTCCTTCGCTTCGGCTTGTAGGGCAGATAGATGTCCTCGACCCGCGACTTGGTGTCGGCGGCCAGCAGGGCGGCCTTCAACTCGTCGGTCAGCTTCCCTTGCTCTTGGATCGACGCGAGCACTGCGGCTCGCCGGTCGTCGAGCTCGCGCAGGTACTGGAGTCGCTCCTCGAGGATCCGCAGCTGGCCGTCGTCAAGGCTGCCGGTCGCCTCTTTGCGGTATCGGGCGATGAACGGGACGGTCGCGCCCTCGTCAAGCAGTCGCACAGCAGCGGCGACCTGCACTTCGTCGACGGTCAATTCCGCAGCGAGACGGGCATTTACAGACTTTGCGGGTGGGCTGACAGGCACGCGATGACTCTACAGACTCGGTGCCGCGATGACTTTTGCGGGCACCGGTGGTCTGATCAGTTGCACGTCTACGACTAGGAGACTCCACGTGGTCCAACTACTCAAAGTCCAGAACTTCGCCGTCTCAAAAGACGGATTCGGCGCCGGTGAAAATCAGAGCCTCGATCGTCCGTTCGGTGACGCCAATCCGGCCCGGATGATGGCGTGGGCAGGCGCGACCGCGAGTTGGCCGAACCGCACGGACCCCGGCGGCAGCCGTGGCCTCGACGACTACTTCACTCGGGACTTCGCCAACAACATCGGCGCAGAAATCATGGGAAGCAACAAGTTCAGTCCGTTCCGCGGCCCGTGGCGTGATTACGAATGGCAGGGCTGGTGGGGCGACGAGCCCCCGTTCCATACTCCGGTGTTCGTCATGACCCACCACGAGCGTCCATCATTTACGTTGTCCGACACGACATTTCACTTCGTCAATGCCGATCCCGCGACGGTGCTGGCGAATGCGCGCGAGGCCGCACAGAGCAAGGACGTCCGTCTCGGCGGCGGCGCGACCACTATCCGCGAGTTCCTCGACGCTGACCTCATCGACACCCTGCACGTGGCGGTTTCAGACGTCGAGATCGGGGCCGGGTCGCGCCTCTGGAAATCGCCCGATGAACTGGACGATCGATTTCACCACGACGTGGTGCCCAGCCCCAGCGGGGTGACGCACCACCTGTTCTGGCGCCGATGAATCAGTGCGGGCAGCGAAGGGTCAGCAGAGTGATCTCGCTGGGCGCGAACACCCGAAACGGCGGGCCCCAGAAGCCGGTACCGCGACTGGTGTAGAGCTGGGTCCGATCGCCATGTCGGCTGAGCCCGCTCACCACCGGTTGCTCCAGTCGTACCAGGAAGTTGAACGGCCAGATCTGTCCGCCGTGGGTATGACCCGAGATCTGTAAGTCGACTCCGGCGCTAGCGGCGTGTGCGACCTGTTTGGGCTGGTGCGCCAGCAGCAGGACCGGCAGTGTGGGGTCGGCTCCGGCCAGCGCAGCCCGCAGGTCCGCGCCGTGCCCACTCACGCCGGACGCAGTCGCCGTCGCGTCGTCCACACCGGCGACCACCAAACGGTCACCGCCGCGCTCGACGACGAGGTGCCGATTGTGCAGCGCGGACCATCCGATGCGTTCCATGTAGTCGAGCCATCCCTGCGCCTCGCTGAAGTATTCGTGGTTGCCGGTGACGTACACGCGAGCCGACGATGCCTGCACCGAGGCGAGTGGGCTCGCTTGGCTTATGCGGATGTCCACTGTCCCGTCCGCGATGTCGCCCACGTGGCACACGACATCGGCGTCGAGTTCGTTTACACGGGCCACCACGGCCGCCGACCACGTGGCGCGATCGATGGGCCCGAAATGCGTGTCGGTGATGATCGCGACGCGCAGGCCGTCCAGCGCGGGGCCGAGCCGGTCGATCGCGACCTCGAGGCGCTTGACGCGCGGGACTCGCATCGCTTCGGCGTAACCCCAGAGGAGGAGCGCCACCGCGACGGTCAGGACCGCGCCTGCGACCACTCGCGAGCGCACCGGATCCTCGACTCCTCCGACCAGAAGCATCAGGCCCACCAGCTGGCCCAGCACGGACCAGGCGAACAGCACCCAGGCCACGCCGAGCAGCAAGTTCCCGAGAGCGGCAGCCCAGTCCAGATGCCGGTGGCCATGCCCGAGCATCATCAGGACCGGGATCGCGGCTGCGGCGCCGACGAAAAGCAGTGTGCCGGTCACCACTACCGCTGTCGGCCAGGCCGGACCGCCTGCCACCAGCGTCCACCAAGGCACGCCGAACAACACCAGCATGATCGCGAGCACGACCGCAGTGCGGCGCCATCTCCGCCGGGACCGCGGTGGCGGCCCGACCGATTCCACCAATTCGGCAGGGTTATCCGTCATCGTGCCTACGACGGTACTGAAGCCGGTAGCCGGGATTAGCGTGGTGCGGGTCGGCGTTAGGTATCCGAGACAACGGCAGATAAGGGTGCACATGAAGTTCGGGATTTCGACATTCGTCAACGACGACAGCATCGACACGGTCTCGCTGGCGCGTGCCATCGAGGAGCGCGGGTTCGACTCGCTCGCGATCGCCGAGCACACCCATATCCCGGCCAGCCGGGAGTCGGCCTATCCGCTCGGCGGGGAACTGCCGTCGATCTATTACCGAACGCTGGACCCGTTCGTCACGCTGGCGGCCGCGGCCGCCGTCACCTCCAACATCGAACTGATCACCGGCATCGCGTTGCTCATCCAGCGCGACCCGATCATCACCGCGAAGGAAGCCGCCAGCATCGACCTGATCTCCAACGGCCGCTTCGTCTTCGGCGTCGGGGCGGGCTGGAACATCGAGGAGCTACGCCATCACGGCACCGATCCGAAGACGCGCGGAGCGCTGCTCGATGAACGCATCGAGGCCATCAAGGCGCTGTGGACCAACGAACCCGCGGAATACCACGGCAAATACGTCGACTTCGAGCCGTCCTACCTGCGACCCAAGCCCGTCCAGAAACCACATCCGCCGATCATCATCGGCGGTGACTCCGACGCCACCGTCAAGCGGGTGATCCGCCACGAGGCGGGCTGGATCTCCAACCCGTTCCCGATCGATCACCTCAAGCGCCGTATCGACCAACTTCGCGAGGGCGCCGGCCACGACGTCCCTCTGACGACGTTCGGCACGCCGATCGATCCGGAGTACTGGCGCGGACTCGAGGACCTCGGTTACCACCAGGCGAACCTGCTGCTGCCGACCAAGCCGCATGACGAATCGCTGCGACTGCTCGACGAATACGCGAAACAGGTCGCGCAATATCGCGGCTGAAAAAGTTTTCGCCACCGATGTCGAGAACGCCGTGACGGCTCCGTCCCAGGGGTGAGCGACCAACTAGGGTCGCGAACCTGAAGGGAGATATTCATGGCGAAGTACCTGCTTCTCAAGCACTACCGAGGCGCGCCCGCGGCCGTCAACAACGTGCCGATGGACCAGTGGGCGCCGGCAGAGGTCAAGGCGCACATCAAGTACATGAACGACTTCGCGGCCAAGCTGCAATCCAGCGGCGAGTTCGTCGACGGCCAGGCGCTGGCACCGGAGGGCGCGTGGGTCCGCTACGACGGCGAGGGCAAGCCGCCCGTCACCGACGGTCCGTTCGCGGAGACCAAGGACCTCATCGCGGGCTGGATGATCATCGACGTCGACTCGTACGACCGCGCCGTCGAGTTGGCAGGCGAGTTGTCCGCGGCGCCGGGCGCCGGCGGCCAGCCGATCCACGAGTGGCTCGAGGTCCGGCCGTTCCTGACGGCCGCCCCGAACACCACTGAGTGTCACTGAGTCATGGCCGCCCGTGCGGTGGACGAGGCGCAGTTGCGGGATCTGATCCCCGGCGTGCTGGCGGCCCTCGTTTACCGCGGGGCCGACTTCGCCACCGCCGAGGACGCGGTGCAGGAGGCATTGCTCAAAGCTGTTGAGGTATGGCCGAATCGGCGCCCCGACGATCCGAAGGGCTGGCTGATCACCACCGCGTGGCGCCGCTTCATCGATCTTGCGAGGTCTGACTCCGCGCGTCGCGACCGCGAACTGCGGGTGACTGACGAACCTCCGCCAGGGCCGGCGGAGTCCGTCGACGACACTCTGCAGCTGTACTTTCTGTGCGCGCACCCGAGCCTGTCGCCCGCGTCGGCCGTTGCGCTGACGCTGCGCGCCGTGGGCGGGCTCACCACGCGCCAGATCGCGCAGGCCTACCTCGTGCCGGAAGCGACCATGGCGCAACGGATCAGCCGGGCGAAACGCACCGTGAGCGATGTGCGGCTCGATCAGCTGGGTGATCTGCGCACGGTGCTGAAGGTGCTGTACTTGGTGTTCAACGAGGGATACAGCGGCGATGTCGACCTTGCCGAGGAAGCCATTCGACTGGCCCGACAACTAGCCGCCGCGACGCATGACGAGGAGGTCGCGGGCCTGCTCGCGTTGTTCCTGCTTCACCACGCGAGACGCCCCGCCCGTACCCGGGCCGACGGCAGCCTGGTGGTGCTCGCTGATCAAGACCGCAGTCTGTGGCGGCGTGACCTGATCGCTGAGGGTGTGGACGTACTTCAGGCGGCGCTGGCCCGGGACCGGTTGGGGGAGTACCAGGCACAGGCCGCGATCGCGGCGTTGCACGCGGATGCGCAGAGCGCTGACGAGACTGACTGGGTCCAGATCGTCGAGTGGTACGACGAGCTTGTCCGGCTCACCGACAGCCCGATCGTGCGGCTCAATCGCGCCGTCGCGGTCGGTGAGGCGGACGGACCCCTGGCGGGGTTATCCGCGCTCGGCGAGGTCGACCCGAGCCTGCCGAGGTACACCGCGTCTGCGGCATACCTGCACGAGCGGGCGGGCGAACTCGCCACTGCGGCAAGGCTTTACGTCGAAGCTGCCGCGCAAGCAGAGAATGTCGCCGAGCGTAACCACCTCACCTTGCGCGCCGCCAGCGTTCGTCAGCAGATCTCAGTTGAAGGTGGCTCGTAGCCGATCCACAGGAGAGCTCTAGTTGTTGGTTGGTGGTGGTTGGTAGGGGTCATACCACCACCAGTCGGCGCGTTCGCCCAGCGGTCCGGTCCAGCGTGGGACATCAGGTGGGGGCTTGGTGGGTGGGCGTGCCAGTGATGCTGAGGTGAGGGGGTGGCCGTCGTTGTCGGTGACGACGAGGTGGGTGGCGGGTCCGGTGATGGTGATGCCGCCGGTGTGGTGGAGCCGGTGGTGATAGGGGCACAGCAGTACCAGGTTGTCCAGGTCGGTGGGGCCGCCGTTTTCCCAGTGCACGAGGTGATGGGCGTGCAGTCCGCGGGTGGCCCCACACCCGGGTACCGCACAGCTGGGGTGGCGGTGTTCCAGCGCGCGGCGCAGCCGCCGATTGACCGTGCGGGTGGACCGCCCGGCGCCGATCGGCTGGCCGGCCCGGTGGAACCAGACTTCGCAGGTGGCATCGCAGGTCAGATATTGGCGATCGGCATCCGAGAGCAGCGGCCCCAGGTGCAGAGCCGCGGTCCGCTCTTTCACGTCGAGGTGCGCGATGACGGTGGTGTGCTGTCCGTGTGGGCGCTGCGCGACTTCGGCGTCCCAGCCGGCCTCCACCAACCGCATGAACGCCTCGTCGTCGCCGTGGTGGTGTTGGTGCTCGGCGAACAGCGCATCGCGATGCGACGCCAGCGCGGCGTCGAGTTTGGCGGACTCGATATGCGGCAATCGGATGCGCCACGTGGTGAAGTGCTCATCAGAGCTCTTGGTGATCGACGCCTTGGGCTCCGGTTGTGGTTCGGGGTCGGGTCGGGGTTCGAGTTTGACCGCGGTACGCAACTGATTGACCGTCGCGACTGCCGCCAACTGGGCGTAATGCTCATCAGAGCCCGCACCCGCGCCGCCGGCGATCACCGCGACCTGATCCAGCGACAACCGGCCCTCGCGCATCGCTTCTGCGCAGCGCGCAAACTCGTCGAGCCGGCCCGCGACCGTCGTAATGGTCTTCGCGGTGGTCGAGGACAACCCCAGTCGCCAGGCCACCAACCCCGCGACCGAGCGTGCCCCGGTGGCACCCCACAACCGGTCGCGGTCGATCTCAGCGACGATCTCCACCACGCGCCCATCAATGGCGTTGCGCTGCCCCGCCAACTCCGCGAGCTCCTCAAAGAGCACCTCAAGGCGCTCCTTCGGAATCATCGCGGTCGCCGCCAAGGACATAACCCCATCATGGCAGCGGGGTCCGACAAATTTCGGGTCACCAGGTCAGTCTCGGAAGGCGTTGTGCGAGAGGACCTTTGTGCCGGCGAGAGCAATATCGCTCCGTGTCGGTCACTGGTGACGTCGTTCTCGGCTGGGGCGGGATCCGTAAGTCTGACGACAGCTATCGCCACCCGTCCTTCGCTCGGACCAGCCTCCGCCGCTGACCTGCTGAGGCAAAGTCGCCGCAAACCCAGATCTCCATCGCTAAATTGGACCTCCAGTCGATCTTTCGACGAGGGGATTCAAATGAGCAAACCATCTATGCTGCCTGCGCCCGACTCCGAGGCGTTGACACCCGACGGCATCATGCAGCTGGGTTTCGGCTTCTGGGGCTCGAGGGCGCTATTGAGTGCAGTCGAGCTGAAACTCTTCGGCGTGCTCAGCGAGGCCGGCCCACTGGACGCCGAGCAACTCCGCGACCGACTCGGCCTGCATCCGCGCAGTGCGCGGGACTTCTTCGACGCACTCGTCGCTCTCGGAATGCTCGACCGCACCGACGGCCGCTACGAAAACACTCCGCAGACCGACCTTTTCCTCGATCCGGCCAAGCCCACCTATGTGGGAGGCGTATTGGAAATGTCGAGCGTTCGCCTCTACAACTTCTGGGGGTCGCTGACCGAGGCTCTGCAAACCGGCCAGCCGCAAAGCGAAGTGAAGACCGGCGGCGAGTTCTTCGAGACGCTATACGCCGACCCGGAAAAACTGGCTGGGTTCGCCGCCGCGATGTCAGGTCTCAGCCGCTCGGCGGGCGAGGCCATCGCAGACAAGTTCCCATGGCGCGACTACGGCAGCGTGATCGACATCGGGTGCGCCCAAGGCGCTGTCCCAGTTGCCATCGCGACAGCCCATGACCATCTGACCGGCGGCGGATATGACCTCCCGCCCATCGAACCGATCTTCAATTCCTATGTCTCGCAACACGGTCTGGCTGACCGTCTGCAATTCACGCCCGGCGACTTCTTCGCCGACCCGCTACCGAGTGCCGACGTTCTCGTCATGGGCCACATACTCCACGACTGGGACATGGGCGAGAAGCGTCTACTACTGCAGAAGGCCTACGACGCACTGCCCGACGGCGGGGCACTGATCGTCTACGAGGCGCTGATCGATGACGACCGGCGCCACAACTCATTCGGTCTGCTGATGAGCCTCAACATGCTGATCGAGGGTCTCGGCGGCTTCGACTACACGGGCGCCGACTGCCGCGGGTGGATGGCTGAGGTCGGCTTCGGCAAGGGCTACGTCGAGCACCTGGTCGGTCCTGATTCGATGGTCGTCGGCATCAAATAGCCCGTGCCGGGATGACTTCGCGGATGCCCATCCGTTCTGGCGGTCAGAGCACGTCGGAAGCACAACGGAAGGGCAATCATGAAGATCGTCGTCATCGGAGGAACGGGCCTGATCGGCTCGAAGTTGGTGCAGGCGTTGGACCAACATGGTCACGAGGCGGTCGCGGCCGCACCCTCGACCGGGGTGAACACGCTGACGGGCGAGGGGTTGCCCGCGGTGCTCGCAGGCGCCTCGGTGGTTGTCGACGTTTCGAATTCGCCGCAGCTCGACGACTCGGCCATCGAGTTCTTCCGCACGGCAACCACGAATCTGCTCACTGCCGAGAAGGATGCCGGGGTTGGCCACCATGTCGCTCTGTCGGTGGTCGGTACCGTTGAATTGGCGCCCAAGAGCGGCTATTTCGAGGCCAAGCAGCTGCAGGAGAACCTGATCGCCGAAGGGCCGATTCCGTCCACGCTCGTACACGCGACGCAGTTCTTCGAGTTCGTCAACACCCTCGCCGACTCCGCGACCGTCGACGGCACGGTGCGCATGCCACCGGCGTACTTTCAGCCGATGGCCGCCGCCGACGTCGCGGAAGGGCTCGCGATCGCCGCGGTCAATGAGCCGGTCAAGGGCATCACCGAAATCGGCGGGCCGGAGGCGGTCCTGCTGCCCGACCTGATCAGGACCGCGTTGACGGCCCGCGGCGATGCCCGCGAGGTCGTCGCTGATCCCGACGCGCAGTACTGGGGCATCGACATCGGCGAGCGCACCCTGTGCCCCGGTGAGGGTGCGACGCTGTTCGACACCAGGTTCGAAGACTGGCTCCTCGAAACCGCCGCCAAGGCGTAGCGGGACCGCCGGGCCAGGCTCGAGGTCCCTGGCGAGAGCCAGTTCACAGCCGGACCAGCGGTAAGGTCTCCACTGCAAACAGACGCGGTGGAGCCCTATGTCGAGCGAAGGTCGGGGGACACGTCTTCGCGGTCGCGCCAGCGAAAGCGAGACACTTCGGGGGCTGATCGACGCTGTCCGATCGGGCACCAGTCAGGTGCTGGTGCTGCGCGGTGAGCCCGGAGTCGGCAAGACCGCACTGCTCGGGTTCGTGACAGAACTGGCGGCCGGGTTCCGCTGCGTCCAAGTGGCCGGGGTGCAGTCCGATATGGAACTCGCCTTCGCCGGCCTGCAGCAGCTGTGCGCGCCGCTGCTGAATCACCTGGATGAACTTCCCGAGCCACAGCGTGAGGCGCTCAATGTCGCATTCGGGCGCGGTGTCGGCGCCGCCCCGGATCGTTTCCTCGTTGGCCTGGCGGTGCTGAGCCTGATTGCCGCGGCCGCCAACGACCAACCCCTGCTCTGCGTCGTCGACGATGCCCAATGGCTCGACGAAGTGTCGGTGCAGACGCTCGCCTTCGTGGCGAGACGCCTGCTCGCCGAGCCGGTCGCAATGGTGTTCGCGGCGCGTGAACGGGGCGCAGAGGCGTTGACGGGGTTGCCGGAATTGGCGCTCAGCGGCCTGTCCGACGGCGATGCGCGGGAGCTGTTGGAATCGGTGATTGTGGGGGCGATGGACCCGCGCGTCCGCGACCGCATCGTCGCCGAGACCCGCGGCATCCCGCTTGCCATCATCGAGGTGCCGCGCAGTGTGTCAGCAACCGAGCTTTCGGGTGGGTTCTGGATTTCCGGCAAGCGCTCGTCGGCGGCGGCGCTCGAGGAGGGCTTCGTCAACCGCATCAAATCCTTACCCGCCGAAACCCAGCGGTTGCTGCTGCTCGCGGCGGCCGAACCGGTCGGCGATGCCGCGTTGTTCCTCCGCGCGGCGGCGCACCTTGGCATCGCGGTCGACGCGTTGGGCCCTGCCGAAGCCGAAGGCGTGATCGAATTCGGTCCGCGGATGCGCTTTCACCATCCGCTGCTGCGGTCGGCCGCCTACCGCGCCGCGGACCTGACCGAACGCCGGGCGATTCACCGCGCGTTGGCCGACGCGACCGATCCCGAAACGGATCCCGACCGCAAGGCGTGGCATGCCGCCAACGCGGCCGCGGGTCCCGACGAGGCGGTCGCCGCGGAACTGGAGTCGTCCGCAAGTCGTGCCCAGGGCCGAGGCGGGATCGCCGCCGCGGCGGCATTCCTCGAACGCGCCACCGCGTTGACCTCGGACCCGGCCCTGCGCAGCGCGCGGGCGCTGGCGGCAGCGCAGGCCAAACGGGACGCGGCGGCACCTGCTGCGGCATACGAATTGCTCGCGATCGCCGAACTCGGCCAATTGTCCGACCTGCAACGCGCCCAGATCGCCCGGCTGAGGGCCCAGATGGAATTCGCCCGTAGCCGCGGCGGCGATGCCGGTGCGGCCCCGGTCAGTGCAACCGCGCTGCAACTCCTCACTGCTGCAAAACAATTGGAGAACCTCGACGACTACGCAGCCTGCGAGACGTACGCGGAGGCGATCGCCGCGATCCTGTATGCCGGGCGGCTCGGTGATCCCGGTTCGCTGGGCGATGCAGCCGAAGCCGCGCGGTCCTTTGTCAGTCGGGCGACGAAACCTCCACGCGCTATCGAGCTGCTTTTGACCGGCATCGCAGAACGGATCACCGGCGGTGTGAGCGCGGGCACCGCTCCATTGCGGGCAGCGCTGGACGCCATGTTGGCGATGACGGAGTCGAACGACCTTCAGGTTCGGCGGTGGATGGTGCCAGCGTTCCCGATCCTTCAGGAATCCGCTGCCCATGACCTGTGGGACGAAGCGATAGTGCACCAACTGTCCGCCGCCGTCGTGCGGCAGGCACGCGATGCCGGCGCACTGGACGTATTGCCACGCGCTCTCGTGTACCAGGCTGGGGCGCACTTGCTTTCGGGCGAATTCACCACGGCGGAAACGCTTATCGAAGAGGCCAATTCGATCTCCGCATCGACGGATCACCTCGCGCCGGTCAGGTATCACTCGCTGCTGCTGACAGCGTGGCGTGGTGATCCGGCCGACGCGGTGAAGTTGATCGAGTCGGCCGCCGCCGACGGGGCGGCTAGGGGAGAGGGCAGGCTGCTCGGCCTCACCGGTTGCGCCGCCGCCCTGCTGTACAACGGCCTCGGCCGGTACGAGGAGGCCCTCGCGGCCGCCCGTGAGGCATGCAGATACGAGGACCTCGGCTTCCACAGTTGGTGCCTGTTCGAACTGATCGAGGCCGCCACACGCACCGGCGACCAGGAAGCCGCCGTGTCGGCCGTGCAGCGGTTCGAGAAGTATGCGGGCGTGAGCGGAACCGACTGGCACCTCGGCGCGGTGGCACACGCGCGCGCGATGGTGGCCGACGATGCACACGCCGACGCGCTGTACACCGAAGCCGTTGAACGCCTGGGCCGTACGCGCGTCGCGGTCCACCTCGCGCGGACGCGACTGCACTACGGTGAATGGCTACGTCGGGTGAACCGCCGCGTCGACGCACGACGCCACCTCACCGAGGCGCACCAGGCGTTCACCCGGATGGGTGCACAGGCATTCGCCGAACGGGCCCGACGAGAGTTGGTGGCCACCGGGGAGAAGGTGCGCAAGCAGCAAGCCAGCTCGCATGCGGAGCTGACTGCTCAGGAGGCGCAGATCGCGCGGCTGGCAGGCGACGGACTGACGAATCAGGAGATCGGCGCCCAGTTGTTCATCTCGACCCACACCGTCGAATGGCACCTGCGAAAGGTGTTCGTCAAGCTCGGCATCACCTCGCGCAGGCAACTGCGCACCATCTCGTGGGCGAGCTAGCGCCCACTACGGACTACTGACTACGGACTTCCAAGGGTTCGCTTCACCTCCGCAACCGCGAGTCTGATCTGGACGGCCCGACACGGGCGCAGGCCAGGACAAAGACACCGCATCAACGGGAGGTTGATCATGCACGGCACGTCGGGCTCGGATCTCGCTGCGCGCTTCGCCCACGATGTGGAGCCCCTCTTCGATGTCTTGGCGCGCGGAGCGCGGCGGCTGACCCGCAGCGAGGCCGACGCCGAGGACCTGCTGCAAGACGCGTTGATGCACGCGTATGCGGGGTTCGCCACCTTCAAGGAGGGCAGCAACCTCAAGGCCTGGCTCTTCCGGATTCTCTACAACCGGTGGGTGAGCGCATACCGCTCCAGACAGTGCCGCCCCCGGGAGGTCCCTGTCGACGGTGTCACCGAGCAGGACCTCGCCGACAGCGCCGCCCGGCTTCCTGCGGGCCCCCGCTCCGCCGAGGCCGAGGTGCTGGCCGCGTTGCCCGATAACGAAATCAAGGCCGCGATGGACGCTCTGCCCGACAGCTTCCGCACCGTCGTGTACCTCGCGGATGTCGAGGGCTACACCTATGCCGAGACCGCCAAGATTCTCGGCATCCCACACGGCACCGTGATGTCGCGGGCGTCCCGCGGCAGACAACGGTTGCGCCAGTCCCTGGCTCACGTCGCTTAAACCTAGGAGTTTGCAATGGAATTAGCGTATAAGACAGCGTTGGTAACCGGAGGAACTGCAGGCATCGGCCTGGCATGCGCCCGGCTGCTGGCACACGAAGGCGCATCGGTCATCATCTCCGGTCGAGACGCCGAACGCGGCAAAGCGGCGGCCGCGGGGATCGACGGCAGCGTGCGCTTCGTCCAGGCCGATCTGTCTGACATCGAGTCGGTGAAATCGCTTGTCGCGCAGGCTGGCGACGTCGACATTCTGGTCAACAATGCCGCCAGCTTTCCGGCGGCATTGACCGTCGACCAGGAAGTGACCGCGTTCGAGAAGACGTTCGACACCAACGTCCGCGGCACCTACTTCTTGGCAGCCGGCCTCGTGCCCGGAATGCTCAGGCGAGGGCACGGCAGCATCATCAACGTCACCTCGATGGTCGCCTCGAAGGGCGTCCCCGGTGCCGGCGTGTACAGCGCCACCAAGGCCGCAGTCGAATCGCTCACCCGTACCTGGGCCGCCGAATTCGGTTCCCATGGCGTGCGGGTCAACAGCGTCGCCCCCGGACCCACGAAAACCGAAGGCGTCGAGGCGGAATGGGGCGAAACCAACGAGGAACTCGGCCGCGCGCTGCCGTTGGGCCGCACCGCCAAACCCAAAGAAATCGCGGACGCGGTGCTCTTTCTCGCCTCGCCCCGCTCGACTTTCATCACCGGCTCCACACTGCACGCCGACGGCGGCGGCACCGCCATATGAACACCAGGAAGGAATGTCCGATGTCGAAAAACTATGACGCCGAATGGGAGAACGCGTTGACGGTGGTGCAGGAAGTGCAACCGCCTGCTATTCCCGAAGGCGCACACGCCATGACCGTTGTCGTCGAATTCCGTCCCGGCAGTGCCGGCGCCCCACCACACCGACATCCCTACGGCCCGGCCTTCGGCTACGTGTTGGAAGGCGAGATGCTGTTCGAGTTGGAAGGCCAAGCGCCGCGCGTCATTCGGGCCGGAGAGGCATTCTGGGAACCCGGCGGCGACGTCATCCACTACTCCGACGCAAACAATCGCGACGACATCAAACTTCGTTATCTCGTCACGATGCTCTGCGTGCCCGGCAAACCCATGCTCACCCTCGTCGACGACGAGGAACTCGAGGCGCGCAAACACCTGCGCGTAACCGCCGAATAGGAGTGCGTTCCGATGGCACGGATCCTGCTGCAAACGACCATTCCCGAGAGTCCCGACGACTGGGACGTCTCACGTTTCTCGCTGTTGGCCGACGAACTTCGGGTGGCCGGCCATGAGGTTGTCGCACGCAACCGGTCGAGCCGGGGCGACGACCTGGTGCTCAGCCACCTAGACCAACTGAACTTCGACCAGCTGTGGCTGATGGCCGTCGACGTCGGTGACGGCCTGTCCGCCGCCGACGCCTACGCCATCCGGCGGTTCCGCGAGAACGGCGGCGGCGTGCTGACCGCGCGCGATCACCAGGACCTGGGCTGCTGCCTGAGCAGGCTCGGCGCGCTCGGCGTGGTGAACGAATTCCACGACAAGAGCGTCGACCCGAGCACGATGTGCGACGACCAGGACACCCCGACCATCTCGTGGCCCAACTACCACTCCGGCGCCAACGGCGACTACCAGCCGGTGCTCGTCGAAGGGCCGGTGCACGAGCTGTTGCGCACCGAGCACACCGCCAGCGGGCACATCGAGTGGTTCCCCGCCCACCCGCACGAGGGCCTGGTGTCGGCGACCGGGGCGTTCGCCACCGCGATCGCACAGGGCCGCAGCACCGCGACCGGCCGCCACTTCAACCTCGCCGTCGTGCTCGACGGTGAACTAGCACCCGACGGCAGGCCGATGGGCCGCGCGGTCGCTGAGTCGACCTTCCACCACTTCGCCGACTACAACTGGGATCTCGATTGCGGCGCACCGTCATTCGTCAGTGAGGCACCAGGCAACCAGATCAAGGCCGACCCGTCGCGACTGGCGATCTTCAAGGGCTACATCCGCAACATCGCCTCCTGGCTTCAACCCGCCAAACACCTGTCGGTCGCGGTCTGACAAGGGGTGGCATCCTGGCTTGATGGGGCTGCTCCTCGTCCGTCTCGTCGAGTTGCTGATCATCGTTGTTCCGGTGGTCGGCCTGGTTGTCGGCGGCGTGAAGGCGTACTCCGCCGCGCGCATCGGCCACCAGGCGGCGCCGGAGAGCCAGGCGGCGCAAGCGCGCGCCATCGCGCGGACGATCAAGGAGCATGACCGAACGGACACCCGGTGGTTGGACTATGAACTCGACATCGGCAAACTGCTCGACTTTCCGCTGATGACCGACATGCGCAACCCGCTGACCGAGCGCTTCCACCGGGCCAAGTTGCGAGCCGACCTGCTGCGGCCGGGCAACGTCGAGGACCTTCTTTCAGACAGCGACGCCGCGCGCCAGTACCTGGACGCGGTTGAGAATTATGTGACCGCGTTCGACATCGCAGAAACCGAGGCAATACGCAAGCGGCGCAACGAGTTCACGAAAGCAGAGCAGCAGCGCCTTTCCCGCGCGCGCAGCGCCTTGCGGGTGGCGGTCGACAGCGGCGCGACGCAGCAGGAGCGCGAACGCGCCTACGCCGTTGCCTCTCGCGAACTCGACGGCCTGATCGTGCTACCGCAGCGCGCCCGCTCCGCAATCGAGCGCGGAATCGTCGGTGAGCTCGACGGTTAGGTACCCGCTACGTCCTCGACCCATTGGACGAAAGCCGTTCCATCGCATAGGACGCGGCCTGGTTCGCCATGCCGTTCACCGAATAGAGGTTGTGTGCGCCGTTGTCGGTGCCGCCAGGCGAGCAGACGTTGTCCTCCGGGATGCACAGATCGAGGGTCTTGCCGGTGTACAGCTTGCCGACCGTGATCGGCGGGGCACCGGTGTAGATCATCTGAAGGAACCCGCTCGAGGGCTTGCCGAACAGCACCACGGCGGCGACGTGCTTGGCCACGTCCGGAGCCATCGGTCCGGTGATGCCCTCGGGAAGGGTAAAGCCGTTGGGCACAGCGTCTTCGGTGGTATATGCCACGACGGCTGCGCCTTGCGAGTAGCCACCGAGCACCATCTTGGTGTTCGGGCACCGCGCGGCCATGTCGCGGACCCTGTTGCTCGTATCGATCACACCGTCGGCCGCCGTTGCGAAATCGAGCGACGCCGGATAGTTGACCGCGTACACCTCCATCGACTTGCCGCCGAGCTGGTCGCGCAGCGCGTCGACGAACGCCTGCCCCGTCACGCCAACGCCTGCGGGCTCGAAAGTGCCGCGGGCGAAAATGACCTCGACGTCCGGACAAGGATCAGCAGAAGCGCTTGGGCTGGTGACGGCAGTGCCCAACAGCGCCGAAGTCACGACGACCGCAGTACCGAAGATCCGACCGATGAAGCTCACCTTGACTCCCGACTGTCGCTCCACAAATGACGCACGTGGGTACCCGGTGATGCTGATTGCGAAACCCTATTTTAGGTAAGGATCTGCCCACGCGCCGATTATGCGAGCCGCGCGACGCGCCTGCCCCGGGCCGGTCAGCAGATGCTCAGAACCCTCGAGCGAGACGAAGCTGCGGGGATGGCGTGCGGTACGGAAGATCTCGCTGGCATTGGCAATGCCCACAGTGTTGTCGGTCGGTGAGTGCAGGATCAGCAGCGGCAGTTTCAGACCGCGAATCTTGTCGTGCAGGGCCGCTGCCCGCACGTCTTCGACGAAAGCCCTTTTGAGCGTGAGACAACGCCCGCCGACCATCCACTCTGCGCTGCCCTCGGACAGCACCCGGTCGACGACGGCGTCGTAGTGGTGCTCGGCGTGGGAGGGGTCCATCGGCGCCCCGATGGTGGCGACGGCCCGCACTCCGGGTGACTGTCGCGCCGCCGCGATCACCGCCGCACCCCCGAAGGAGTGCCCGACGAGGATGTCGGCGGGCGTCTCCTGCTCGGCCATGAATTCGCAAGCCCGGACGACGTCGTTGACCTTCACGGTGAACGAGCCGTCGCCCCAGTCACCCTCCGAGTCGCCCAAGCCGAGCGCGTCGAAGCGCAGCATGCCGATGCCGTCCTCGGCGAGCTGCTTACAGATTCGAGCCGCCGCGGGCGAGTCCTTGCCGAGCGTGAATCCGTGCGAGAAGACTCCCCAGCCGCGCGGCTCGCCGGCAGGCCGATCGATGATTCCCGCCAAGCTCGGTCCCGTCGAGCTTGCAAACGTGACGCGCTCAGCCATGCCGGAGGTTTACCACCTTGCGCTGCCCGATTGCCAGGTCGCTACCGTTTAGACATGTCTGAACAGGTCACCACCAACGCGCCCGATCCGGCCGACATCGGCTCGCGCATCGACCCGGTGCTCGCCAGGAGCTGGCTGCTGGTAAACGGCGCGCAGGCAGACCGGTTTCAGGCAGCGGCGCACTCACGCGCCGACATCGTCGTCCTCGACATCGAGGATGCGGTGGCTCCGAAGGACAAAACGGCCGCCCGCGACAACGTGGTGCAGTGGCTGGAAGCAGGCAACTCCGACTGGGTGCGCATCAACGGGTTCGGCACACCCTGGTGGGCCGACGACCTCAAGACCCTGGCCGGCACCTCCATCGGCGGTGTGATGCTGGCGATGGTCGAGTCCGTCGACCACGTCACCGAGACCGCCAAGCGGCTGCCGAACGTGCCGATCGTGGCGCTCGTGGAAACGGCGCGCGGGCTCGAACGCATCACCGAGATCGCGGCGGCCAAGGGCACCTTCCGGCTGGCGTTCGGCATCGGCGATTTCCGCCGTGACACCGGCTTCGGCGACGACCCCGCGACGCTGGCGTACACGCGCTCGCGGTTCACGATCGCCGCCAAGGCGGCCCATCTCCCGAGCGCGATCGACGGCCCGACCATCGGCTCGAATCCGCTCAAGCTGATCGAGGCAACCGCCGTGTCGGTGGAGTTCGGGATGACCGGCAAGATCTGCCTCAACCCGGATCAGTGTGCCGTCGTCAACGAGGGACTGTCCCCGTCACAGGAAGAAATCGCTTGGGCGAAAGAGTTTTTCGCCGAGTTCGAGCGCGACGGCGGTGAGATTCGCAACGGCTCGGACCTGCCGCGCATCGCGCGGGCCACCAAGATCCTCGAGCTCGCGCGCTCCTACGGCATCGAGGCGTCGCACTTCGAGGACGAACCCGTGCACATGCCCGCGCCGTCGGACACCTACCACTACTAGGTGCCGCAGAAGGTTCGGTAGGAGCCGAAGTCGTCGGGCGCGGGCTCGGCGTAGCGATCGAGCCCTTGCCGTTCGTCATACGGCGCGGTGACCGCTGTGAGTAGCCGCGACAGTGGATCGAGGTCGCCGTCGGTCGCCGCCGCCAGCGCTTCCTCGACCAAGTGGTTGCGCGGGATGTACACCGGGTTGACCCGATCCATCGCGTCGGCGTCCGGGCCCAGCGCCCGCCAGCGTGCCAGCCAACCGTCGAACCCGGCGAGGTCCACGAACAGCCCACGTACCGGCTCAGCCTCACCACGCGCCGCGCGGCCGAGGGCACGGTAGAACGACGTGTGGTCGACGCGGCTCTGCTCGAGATGCTCGAGCAGTTCGGTGATCAACGGCGTCACATCATCGGACTCGCCCAGGCCGAGTTTGGCGTGCATGCCGGTGGAGTATGCGGCGACGTACTCCCGGCTGAACCCGTCGAGTGACTCCTGGGCAAGGGTGAGCGCCTGGTCGGGATCGTCGGAGAACAGCGGCAGCAGGGTCTCGGCGAACCTGGCCAGGTTCCACGCGGCCACCGCCGGCTGTTGTCCGTATGCGTATCGGCCCCAGGAATCGATCGAGCTGAACACCGTCGCAGGGTCGTAGGCCTCCATGAACGCGCACGGGCCGTAGTCGATGGTCTCGCCGGAGATCGTCATGTTGTCGGTGTTCATCACCCCGTGCACGAACCCGACGAGCATCCACTGCGCCACCAGCGACGCCTGCGCGGCGACGACGGCCTCGAACAGCGCGCGGTAAGGGTTGTCCGCTGCAGCCGCGCCAGGGTGGTGGCGGACGATGGCGTGGTCGGCGAGCCGACGAACCAGGTCGGTGTCGCCCGCTGTTGCCGCGTACTGAAAACTGCCGACCCGCAGATGGCTGCTCGCGACCCGCGCGAGCACCGCGCCGGGCAACGGCGTCTCGCGGATCACGGTGCGACCCGTCGCCACGACAGCCAACGAGCGGGTGGTGGGGATGCCGAGCGCGTGCATCGCCTCGCTGATGACGTACTCGCGCAGCATCGGGCCGACCGCAGCAAGGCCGTCGCCGCCCCGGGCGAACGGCGTGCGCCCCGAGCCCTTGAGGTGCAGATCGCGGATGCCGCCTTCGGTGCCGGTGAGCTCACCGAGCAGCAGCGCCCGACCGTCACCGAGGCGTGGCACGAATCCGCCGAACTGGTGGCCCGCATAGGCCTGCGCGACGGGCGTGGCGCCGTCGGGCACCGCGGCGCCGACCAGGAAGCGCAGCCCGTCGGGACTCTGTAACCAGTCGGCGTCCAGCCCCAGGTCGGCGGCAAGTGGCGTGTTCAGCACCAACAGTCGCGGATCGGGCGGCGCATCGGCCTGCCACTGCACCGCCATCTCCGGCAGCGCGCGGACGAACCGGTCGTCCAGCACGACGGCGGCTTTCGGTGCAAGGCTCACTCGTCCAGGTTACGGATGCGCAGTCGTTGTGATGCAATGCGTTTCGGCCTAGCGGTGGGCCGACCCTGTCAGCGGTCCCCCGTTTGACGCCTGAAGCAGGCAGATCACGGTGCTCGGCAGCGGGTCGGCCGACGTCCGGTCCTGGTTGGAGTCGATCAGGTAGGTCATCGCGAACGGCCCGCCGCCGCTGTATTGCGTGAGTCCCGCATTGCACTGCCGATCGGCGACGTCGGCGACCGCGGCGTTGACCTCGACGTCGGTGCGCAGGTACACCTCGGCGGCATGCGGTATCGCGCAGTCGACGACCGACACCATCACAACGCCCGGGTCGACCGGCGGCGGATCGGCCAGACAATCGCCGACCTGCAGGTCGATCCACTTCTTGAGTTGCGGGCCCTCTGCGGCCACGGAGGTAGCCGTGGTTTCGGCAACAGAGCGCGTCGCCGCCGTGCTCGTGGTCGCCGGCGTGGTGCCGTTCGCACCGCACGCCGTCAGCATGATCAGCGCAGCCAGGCAGCCGGCCGCGGAACGCCAAGAATCTTCCAAGGCCCTCATCGGATGCTGCCAATTGTGCCTCATGCCACGCGGATCAAGGCTGCGACGTTCGTGGCCGCCGTCGTCGCGACGTGCGCCGCGTGCGCGTCGACGACGACCGCCTCAGCAGGACCGGCGTCGCCGTTCTCCGAACTTCCCGGCTTCACCGTCACGGAAATACGCCCGGCGGATGTCGACCCCACGGTCGCGAGTCAGGAGTTCGACGATCTAACGGCAGGCGTCGTGAGCCAGAACGGCGTCCCGGTGCTCAGAGTGCTTGCGGGCCTAGTCAAATCGGGCAATGGTGATGCGTACGTCCACAAGTATCTGGAGAACTTGTCAGCCAAGACGCGCGACGGCGTCGGCCTGCCAAGCGAATCCCAGCGGCTCGGCGAAGATGTGGTGACGCACTTCAATGTTCCGTTGACGGCCGAGGGTTATACCTACGCGCAGGGACCGACGGTCATGATCGCCTACGTCACCGCCGGGTCCCCGCCCGCGACCGTGGAAGACGGGCTGACGAAGGTACTCGCCAACCTCTAGCCGCTCAGTGCTGCGACCACACCCCGTAAGGGACGTAGGGGTCGACGCCGTATGGCGTGTACGGGTTCGCGCCACCGAAACTCGACTGCGGATACACGGGAGCGGGCTTCGGAACATTCGAGCCGCTGCCTGCATCCGATGCGGCCGGGCCTGCCAGTGCGATAGCCAGTGCCGCCAGCGCGGTCGAGACCCCGGTGGCAAAGGTGATCTTCTTCATGTGGGGCGCCTCCTTCGGCGGTCTTGGGGGATTGCCGTCGAATCGGCGTTTCCCGTCTGCTGGGTGAAACGCCCAGGTAGACGGCGGTCATCCCGTTGGCAGGATCTCTACCAGCCGTGGCAGGATCGCGACGGGGGAATCAATAGCTGCCACTCGCGTCGTGGGGGGCGAGCATCGGCTACCGGTCAGTCGCTAATCTCGATCGCAACAGTGAAATCTGGTCCTCCCCGGCGGTCATCGTCGTCTTCCGGTCGGAGCAGTCATGCAATGAGGAGCAACCTCTTGACCCTCAACACCGTCGCGTTCGAGTTGGTCCCGCCGAATGCCGACCTCGGTCCCGAGCAGGCCGTGGAGGAAGCGCGCAAGGTGCTGCGGTTTTCCAAGGAAACCGGCATCGACGGCCGCATCGGACACGTGATGATCCCGGGCATGATCGAAGAGGACGACGACCGTCCCGTCGAGATGAAGCCCCGCCTGGACGTGCTGGACTTCTGGAACCTCATCAAGGGTGAGTTGCCGGGGATGAAGGGGCTGTGCACGCAGGTCACCGCGTTCATGGACGAGGACTCGCTGCGTCACCGGCTGACCCATCTGCGCGACGCGGGCTTCGACGGCATCGCGTTCGTCGGCGTGCCGCGCACGATGAGCGACGGCGAGGGGTCCGGCGTCGCGCCCACCGATGCGCTGTCTCTCTACGACCAGCTCGTGCCCAACCGCGGCGCGATCCTGATCCCCACCCGTGAGGGAGAACACGGCCGGTTCAACTTCAAGTGCGGCCAGGGCGCGACGTATGGCATGACCCAGCTGCTGTACTCCGACGCGATCGTCGGGTTCCTGACCGAATTCGCGAAGACCACCGACCACCGCCCGGAGATCCTGCTGTCGTTCGGGTTCGTACCGAAGGTCGAGACGCGAATCGGGTTGATCAACTGGCTGATTCAAGATCCCGGCAATCCGGCAGTTGCCGACGAGCAGGCATTCGTCACGCAGCTGGCCGAGACCGACCCGGCGCAGAAACGCAAGCTGATGATCGACCTGTACAAGCGCGTCATCGACGGCGTCGCCGACCTCGGCTTCCCGCTGAGCATCCACCTCGAGGCGGCCTACGGCGCGTCGGCGCCCGCGTTCGAGACGTTCGCGGAGATGCTCGACTACTGGTCACCGGACAAGGGCTAGCCTGGCCGTCAGTGTCCGAGCCGTCTGTCTCCGAGCTACGAAAGCGCCTCGACGGCCTGACAATCCGCGACGCCGCCCGGCTCGGTCGTCGTCTGAAGAACATGCGGGGCCGGGTCGGCCCCGAGAAGCTGCAGCAGATCGTCGAGCAGTTCGCCGCAGCCGAGGCGTTTGTCGCCACCCGACTGGCGGCCGTTCCTGAGATCACCTACCCGGATCTGCCGGTGAGCGATCGGCGCGACGAGATCGCCGCGGCGATCGCCAACAACCAAGTGGTGGTCGTCGCAGGTGAGACCGGCTCGGGCAAGACGACTCAGCTGCCGAAGATCTGCCTGGAGTTGGGCCGTGGCATTCGCGGCACCATCGGGCACACGCAGCCGCGCCGGCTTGCCGCCCGCACCGTCGGCCAGCGCATCGCGGACGAACTCGGCACGCCGCTCGGCGACGCCGTCGGCTACACGGTCCGATTCACCGACCAGGCCAGCGACCGCACATTGGTGAAGCTCATGACCGACGGCATCCTGCTGGCGGAGATCCAGCGTGACCGGCGGCTGTTGCGCTACGACACACTGATTCTCGACGAGGCGCACGAGCGCAGCCTCAACATCGATTTCCTGCTCGGGTATCTACGCGAGCTGCTGCCGCGCAGGCCCGACCTCAAGGTGATCGTCACGTCGGCCACCATCGAACCAGAGCGGTTCGCGGCACACTTCGGTGAAGCGCCCATCGTCGAGGTGTCCGGCAGAACCTATCCAGTTGAAATCCGTTACCGCCCACTGGAAGTCGCCGTTCGGGCCGACGACAGCGACGAGGATCCCGACGATCCTGACCATGACGTGATTCGCACCGAGATGCGGGATCAGACCGAGGCGATCGTCGACGCCGTCAACGAGCTCGAGAAGGAGCCGCCCGGCGACGTGCTGGTGTTCCTGTCCGGCGAACGCGAAATCCGCGACACCGCAGACGCATTGCGAGATCTGAAGAACACCGAAGTGCTGCCGCTGTATGCCCGGTTACCGACGGCCGAGCAGCAGAAGGTTTTTGCGCCGCACACCGGCAGGCGCGTGGTGCTCGCGACCAACGTCGCCGAGACGTCGCTGACGGTGCCCGGCATCCGCTACGTCGTGGATCCCGGCACCGCGCGGATCTCGCGCTACAGCCGCAGGACGAAGGTGCAGCGGCTGCCGATCGAACCGATCTCGCAGGCGTCTGCCGCACAGCGGGCTGGGCGCTCGGGTCGCGTCGCGCCCGGTGTGTGCATCCGGCTGTACTCCGAAGAGGACTTCGCGTCACGGCCGCGGTTCACCGATCCCGAGATCCTGCGCACCAACCTTGCTGCGGTGATCCTGCAGATGGCCGCCTTGGGGCTGGGCGAGATCGAGAAGTTCGGTTTCCTCGATCCGCCGGATAAGCGCAGCATCCGCGACGGAGTGCTGCTGCTGCAGGAATTGGGTGCCTTCGACCGGGACGGGTCGATCACGGAGGTCGGGCGCAGGCTCGCGCGACTGCCGCTCGACCCGCGGATCGGCAGGATGATCCTGCAGGCCGACACCGAGGGCTGTGTGCGTGAGGTGCTGGTGCTGGCCGCGGCGCTGTCCATTCCGGACCCACGCGAGCGGCCTGCCGATCGCGAGGAGGCGGCGCGGCAGAAACACGCGCGGTTCGCCGACGAGCGCTCGGACTTCATCTCGTACCTGAACCTGTGGCGCTACCTGCGCGAGCAACGAAAAGAACGCTCCGGCAACGCATTTCGTCGGATGTGCGGCGAGGAGTTCCTGCACTACCTGCGCATCCGCGAGTGGCAGGATCTCACCGGGCAGCTGCGCAGCATCGCCCGTGACATCGGCATCCGGGAGTCGGACGAGGATGCCTCACCCGCCAGCATCCACGCTGCGCTGACCGCAGGGCTGCTTTCGCACCTCGGACTGAGGGAGGGCGATTCCCGCGAGTACACGGGCGCACGGAACACGCGATTCGTCCTCGCCCCCGGCTCGGTCCTCACCAAGCGTCCGCCACGCTGGGTCGTGGTCGCCGAACTCGTCGAAACCAGCAGGCTCTACGGCAGGATCGCGGCGCGCATCGAACCGGAAGGCATCGAACGCCTCGCCGAACATCTGGTGCAGCGCAGCTATAGCGAACCGCACTGGGACGCGCAGCGCGGCGCGGTGATGGCCTTCGAACGGGTGACGCTCTACGGGCTGCCGCTGGTGGCCCGCAGGCGGATCAATTACGCGCAGATCGAACCTGAGCTGGCCCGTGAGCTGTTCATCCGGCACGCGCTCGTCGAGGGCGACTGGCAGACCCGCCACCACTTCCTCCGCGACAACGCCCGGCTCCGTGAGCAATTGGAGGAGATCGAGGAACGCGCCCGCCGTCGCGACCTCATCGTCGGCGACGACGACATCTACGCCTTCTACGACGCCAGGATCCCGGCCGATGTTGTCTCCGCGCGGCACTTCGACGCGTGGTGGAAAAAGCAGCGGCACCGCACGCCGGCGCTGCTGACGTTCACTCGTGACGATCTGCTGCGCACCGAGGAGGCCGCCACCGATAGGCCGGACACCTGGCAGGCCGGTGACCTGACGCTTCCGGTGACCTATAAATTCGAGCCAGGCGCCGAAGATGACGGCATCACGGTGCATGTACCGGTCGAAGTGCTTGCGCGCCTTGGCGGCGAGGCGTTCGCATGGCATGTTCCCGCGCTGCGCGAAGAGCTCATCACCGCGCTGATTCGCTCGCTGCCAAAAGACCTGCGCCGCAACTTCGTTCCCGCCCCCGACACGGCGAGGGCGGTGCTGACCACGCTCGAGCCGGGCGACGAACCGCTGCTGCAGTCACTGCAGCGGGTTTTGCAGCGGCGCTCAGGTGTGCTGGTTCCCATCGACGCCTTCGACCTGGACAAGTTGCCGACGCACCTGCGGGTCACGTTCGCCGTCGAGTCTTCGGACGGCGCCGAGGTGGCGCGCGGCAAGGACCTGGCGGCGTTGCAGGACAGGCTGGCCGCTCCCGTGCGGCAAGCCGTCGCAGCAGCGGTCGCCGACGGACTCCAGCGACGTGGGCTGCACGGTTGGCCCGACGATCTCGACGAGTTGCCGCGCGCCGTCGAACGGGTCAGCGGTGGGCACACCGTGCGGGGTTTCCCGGCATTCGTCGATGCGGGCGGCGCGGTGGACGTGCGGGTGTTCGCCACGACGGCTGAGCAGGGCGCCGCGATGGCGTCCGGTGTTCGGCGCCTGCTGCGCCTTAACGCCGCGTCTCCTGTGAAAGCGATTGAACGGCAGTTGAATCCGCGTACCCGCCTGGTGCTCGGCGCGAATCCCGACGGTTCGTTGGCCGCGCTGCTGGAGGACTGCGCGGATGCCGCGGTGGCCGTGTTGGCTCCGACGCCGGTGTGGAGCCGTGCGGAGTTCGAAGCGGTGCGGGGTCGTGTGCGGGACGCGCTGACGGCGACGTCGCTCGACATCGTCGGGCGTGTGGAGAAGGTGCTCGCCGCCGTGCACGAGGTGGAGGTCGCGTTGCCGGCTCAGCCGTCCGCCGCGCAGGCCGACGCCGTCGCTGACATCCGGGCGCAACTCGATCGCTTGTTGCCAAAGGGGTTCGTCACCGCAACGGGCGCCGCGCGTCTCGGCGATCTCACCCGGTATCTCACCGCGATCGGCCGCCGACTCGAGCGGTTGCCGCGCGACGCCGCAGGCGACAGCGAGCGCATGCAGCGGGTGCACGCGGTAGAGGACGCGTATGACGAACTGCGGCAAGCGCTTTCGCCAGCGCGCGCCACCGCCGAGGATGTGCGCGACATCGGGTGGATGATCGAGGAGCTGCGAGTCAGCCTGTGGGCTCAACAGCTCGGCACCGCGCGGCCGGTCAGCGAGCAGCGGATATACCGGGCAATCGACGCCATCACACCTTGATCGACTGCCATGATGACCGAATGGACGCAGCCGCTCTCAGGGATTTGCAGGCGCCGCTCAAGCGGCGGTATCGGGACGACCCGGGCAGCTCACGCACTCCACTGACGGCCGAGGCCTTCTTCGAGACCGACGGCGTGACGGCGTTGGTTCAGACATGGTCAGGGCCTGCCCGCGCGGGCCTGCATCCGGCCACCGGCGGTGACGGCGAGGACGCCTGCTCCGGCGACATGTTGCTGCAGGCCCTGCTGGCCTGCGCAGGCGTCACGATGCGCAGCGTGGCCACCGCAATGGGTGTCGACATCAGCGGCGCCGAGCTGCGCGCTACCGGCATGTTCGACGCCCGCGGCACGCTCGGCATCGACCGTGAAGTACCGGTAGGCGTGCAGGACATAAGTATCGTCGCCGAGTTGCAGACCGATGCCGACGACTCGACCTTGGCCAAGCTTGCCGAGCTGACTGAGCGTTATTGCGTTGTGGGACAAAGCTTGGCGCGAATTCCGTCGATCCGTGTCACCCGAACCGGAGCGTCGACGAATCAAGCCCGCTGATTCCGTTGTGTGCGAAGCCGGTCCAGTTGCGGCGCATGGCCTTCGCGAGTAGTTCGTCGATAGGGCGGCCACCGAGCATCGGCGCATCGACCCATTGCGCCGGGTCGAACAACAGCGGTAGCTCGATGCAGTGACAGGCCCCCATCTCGGAGGGCGACCAGTCAACGCGGAACGTCGCACTGCGGCCGCCGTACTCATGCCACTGCCGGGCGAGTCGGCGCGCACTCCTACCGAACGCGCGCTGCGTCATCGCGGCCGCTGCCACCCGCTCGGCGATACGGCCAAGCGCGCCAAAGCGTTTCAGCCGTGCGACACGGGCATTCATCGCCGCGAACGGAGCGCCGTCGTTGCGGGTGTAGCCGACGAGCAGCTCGATGCGTTTCGCGGCGTCGGCCAACCGCTCGTCGACTTCGGACTCCGCGGGCAGCGGATCGAGCCCCATGATCGGGCCGAACGGCATGCCGCTGACCACTCCGAAGCGTGCGGCGGCCGCAGCGGCCGCGGTCTGGGCATCCAGCACTTCACCGGTGGTGACCGACTTCGCCGCCGTGCGCATCGCGGCCGTCATCGCGTCGCGGCCACTGCGGATCCCGAGCGGCGCGCTCTGCATGATCGCCCGGCGAAACAACCCAACCGCCTGCTCGCACAGCATCAGTGAGAACACCGAGTCGCCCCCGGCGGACTGGCCGAAGACGGTCACCCGGTCTGGGTCGCCGCCGAACGCGGCGATGTTGTCGTGCACCCATTGCAGCGCAAGGATCTGGTCGCGTAGCCCGAGATTGTCGACCCCACTCGGGCTGAGGTAGCCAAGTACGCCGAGCCGGTAGCTGACCCTGACCACGACGACGCGACCGGTGTTGGCGAGCTCGTCGGCGTCGTACTTCGGCGCCTCGCCCCCACCGGACACGTAGGCGCCGCCGTGCAGCCAGACCATGACGGGCACGGCGTCCGCATCGCTTGGCGCCGTCACCGACAGGACTTGGCAGTCTTCACTCATTGCGAGCCCGTCGACCACCGGACCGGTGACCCACTCCAACCGCGACGACAGCTGGGGGCACGCCGGACCCCGCGCGGTGGCGTCGAGGACATCGGACCACGGGGCAAGAGGCTGCGGCGCAGCGAAGCGGGCGGCCCGCGCGTATCGGATACCGCGCACGTGCAACAGCGCGCCGTCGTCCTCGGCCAGCAGGGGCCCGGCGGGCGGATCAAGGCGTCGGGACGGCACCTGATTCACCGTAGTCCCGTCGATTCTGGGTCAGAGATCGAGGACGAGATCGGTGTGCGGCGTGGCAGTGCACAACAGCACCGTGCCGTCGGTGGGCTCCTCCAACGGCGGCTCGAGATAGTCGGTCGTGCCCTCGATCACCGCGGTGGCACAGGTATGGCACACGCCGCTGCGGCAGGAATACCGGGTCGGCACATCGCAGGCCTCGGCGAATTCGAGCAGCGTGTGGAAGGCGGGCGACCAGTCGACGCTGAGTCCGCTTCGGGCGAAGGTGACTTGCGGTCCCGCGCCCGGTCGGCCGGCCGGTGGGTGTGGCCGGGGCGGGGCGACTGCGCCGACGACGCCGGGATTGATCGGCGGTAGCGCTCCGAACAGTTCGGTGTGAATATGCGTCGGGTCCAGTCCGGCCGAGGCGAGTGCGTCGCGGACGTCGGCCATGAACGCGGCGGGACCGCAGAGGTATGCCGTCGCGTCGGTCGGCAGACCCAGCGCGGCGATCGAGCGGCCGTCCAGGCGCGATGATGCGTCACCGTCGCGCGTGTAGAAGACGTGCTGGTGTGCGCCGGGCAAAGCGTCGAGCAGGCCGGCGATCTCGGCGGCGAACGCGTATGTCGCCGCGCTCTGTGTGGTGTGCAGCCACCAAACCTGGCGCTGCCGCTTCGCCGACGCCAATGCGTGTGCCATCGCCATCACGGGAGTGGCGCCGACGCCCGCCGACACCAGCACGACGGGGCCGTCCTCGTCGAGGAGATGGAAATCGCCTCGCGGCGCCGCACATTCGATGACCATCCCGGCCGCGGCATGGCTGTGCAGCCAGCGGCTGACCTGCCCGTGCTCCTCGCGCTTGACGCTGATGCGGTAGTGCCCGGCGCTCGGATCTCCCGAGAGCGAATAGCTGCGCATCGGCGGCGGGTCGCCCGCGGCGGGGATCTTCAGCGTGAGGTACTGGCCGGGCAGCGGCGCCGGAAGCGCGCCGCCATCGTCGGCCTCGAGTCGGATCGACAGCACTGTCGGGCTTTCCGCATGGGTGGCCGTCACGTGCAACGGCCGGAAGCCGACCCATCCCGCCTCGGTGGAGGCTTTCTCGGGCCCGACGAGCATGTCGCGGAACGACTGCTGCCACCCGGGACTCAGTGCGGGCATGTCGACGGCCTTGGACAGCAGCTCTGTGTTCCGGTCCGGCAGATACAACAGCGCGTCGACGTCGGCGACGCTGAGTTCGTGACGCCCCCGGCGGGTCAGCACGATATCGTCACCCGCACGCACGAGTCCCTCGGTGATGACCCGGAAATAGAAGCCCGGCCGATGTTGGGAGACAAGCAGATTGGGCATCTCGGGCACCCCGAGGCGCATGCCCACGCGGAAGCAGGTGACGCGCGGCTGGGTGACCTCGAACTCGGCGTCGCCGATCTGGTAGCGATCACCGATGCAGACGTCGCGATCGGCCAGGCCGCTGACGGTGAAGTTCTCCCCGAAGTTGCCCGGCACCAGATCGTCGCGGCCCAGGTAGTCGCGCCAGAAGTCATACGACTCGGTCTGGTACACCATGACCGCGCGCTGTTCGCCACCGTGCCCGCCGAGGTCACCCTGGCCGTCGCCGTCGATGTTGAGGCGGCGCACCATCACGGGGCCCTCGACCGGCGTTTTCCAGATGCCGGTGTGCACCGTCTTACCGTTCCACGGCACGTCTTTCGGCATGCCGACGTTGACGGACACCAGCCTGGGGGTCATGACGGACAACGTAGCCCCAAAACGTGAAGGTGCGGTGGCGACGATCGATTCCTGCCAACCGCCGGTCAATTACTGCCAACGGAATTAATACCCTGACCTCCTGGTTTAACCAGTCAGATCGGCCAATGAAGTTACAAGACCGGCCGACACGGACAAGAAGAAGGCATCAAAATGAAGAAGTTCGGATTCGCCACCATCGCCGCCAGTGGACTGGCCGCCGCGATTCTCGGCTTGGCCGGGCCGGCGCAGGCCGACTCGATCCACCACGACTGGATCTATGACATCCAGCCGTCGGTGAGCGTGCCGCACGTCGACACCAGCGTTCACCAGAGCCACTGACCAACCGAATCTCACTTGAAGAGGGGCACCCGGTAGCGGGTGCCCCTCTTCGTATGTCAGCGTGTCCCCATGGATTTGCGCCGCGTCGTGATTGCCGGTCTTGGCGACAGCGGTGTGCTCACCGCGATCCGGTTGGCCCGCCACGCCGAGGTGGTCGGAATCTCGGCCAAGCCCGCGTTGGTCAGCGGACAGGAGCTGGGCTGGCGGCTGTCGCGTCCGCATGAGTGGGCGCGCGCCAACTGGATTCCGTTCGACAAGTTCCGCGGGCTCGACAGGGTACGCACCGTGCACGGCACCCTGGGCGGGGTCGACCTCGCCGCGCAGAAAGTCCTTGTGCGCCATGACGACGGCTCGACGTCGTCCGAGCCATACGACGCACTGGTCATCTCGACGGGAGTCACCAACGGATTCTGGCGGCAGCCGAGCTTTCAATCGGCCGACGAGATCGGCGCCGACCTGCGCGCCGCCCACGATCAGTTGGCCGCAGCCGGTTCGGTGATCGTGGTGGGCGGCGGCGCGGCGGCCGTCAGCAGCGCAGCCAACGTCGCGAGGTCTTGGCGCGGAAAGCGGGTGGACCTGTACTTCCCCGGCGACCGCGCGTTGGTCGGCCATCACCCCCGGGCGTGGGCGCGCATCCAGGACCGGCTTCGCGAGGCAGGGGTGGTGCTCCACCCGGGGCATCGCGCCTTGATACCCGACGGATTCAACTGTGACCGGATCACCAGCGAGCCGGTCCGATGGAGCACCGGGCAGCCGGCGGCGTCGGCAGATGCCGTCCTGTGGGCGACGGGACGGGTACGGCCCAACACCGACTGGTTGCCTGCTGAGCTGCTCGACGAAAGCGGTTTCGTCCGAGTGACTCCCGAGCTGCGCGTACCCGGCCATCCCGGCGTGTTCGCCATCGGCGACGTGGCGGCGACGGATCCGCTGCGAAGCTCGGCGCGCAACAGGGCCGACGGCCTGCTGGCGCACAACATCCGCGCCGAGTTCGCGGGTCGACCGCTGCGCGCCTACCGCCCACCGAAACGACGGTGGGGTTCGGTGATCGGAATCCAACCCGACGGGCTGGAGGTCTTTGCGCCGAACGGTCGCGCCTTCACGTTCCCGGCGTGGTCGTTCGACCGGGTGCTGATGCCACTGTTCGTCCGGTGGGGCATCTACCGTGGGGTGCGCGAGAACCGCCCGCTGTCTTGATCCTGGTGTTCGCGTAATGCATAGAGCGCCTTGCGTTCTGACACGTGTGCCGCTTCCGTCAACGCCTCGTGTTCGGCGATCGGGTCGGCGGTCAGCAGCCCTCCGCTACCCGGTGCGCCCGCGTAGCCGAGCTTGTTCATCCGCTTCGGCACCGGCGCGCCCGCATATTCCAGCGGCACTGGCGCCAGCGGCTGGTGCACTTCGATGTAGGCGCCGTGCGGCAGCCGCTTGATGATCCCGGTCTCGATGCCGTGCTCGAGCACCGCCCGGTCGCCGCGCTGCAGAACGATGCACCACCGGTAGGTGACGTAGTAGACGATGGCGGGCAGTACCACCATGCCGATGCGCCCGATCCAGGTCGTCGCGTTCAGCGAGATGTGGAACGTCAGCGCGATGATGTCGTTCATCGCCGCCAGCGTCAGCACCAGGTAGAACGCGATCGCCATCGCACCAATTGCGGTGCGCACCGGCACATCTCGCGGCCGTTGCAGCAGATTGTGGTGCGACCTGTCGCCGGTGGCCCTCTTCTCCAGCCACGGATAGACGGTCAGTAGCACGAAGACCAGCCCCATGATCGCGGCGACCCACACGACAGCGGGGATGGTGTGGCCGAAAAGGTAGAACTCCCACGCGGGCCACAGCCTCATCAGTCCTTCCGGCCACATCATGTAGAAGTCGGGTTGGCTGCCCGCCGAGACCTGCGCCGGTTTGTAGGGGCCCAACTGCCAGATCGGGTTGATCTGCAGTAGTCCGCCCATCAGGCCGAGGATGCCGGTGACCATCGCGAAGAAGGCCCCGGACTTCACCGCGAAGACCGGCATGACGCGCACGCCGACGACGTTGCGCTCGGTGCGGCCGGGGCCGGGGAACTGGGTGTGCTTCTGAAACCACACCAGTGCCAGGTGAATACCGATGAGCGCCAAGATGATTCCCGGAATGATCAATACGTGCAGCGCGTACAGCCGCGGCAGCAGGACGTCACCGGGGAAGTCACCGCCGAACAGCGCCCAATGCAGCCAGGTGCCCACCACAGGCAGGCCCAGCGTGATGGACGACAGCGCAGCACGAAGCCCGATGCCGGACAGCAGATCGTCGGGCAGGGAGTAGCCGAAGTAACCCTCGAACATCGCCAGTATCAACAGCAGCGAGCCGATCACCCAGTTGGCTTCACGCGGTCGACGGAACGCCCCGGTGAAGAAGACCCGTGCGAGATGCACCATGATCGCGGCGGCGAACATCAAAGCCGCCCAATGGTGGACCTGCCGAACGAACAACCCGCCGCGGACTTCCAGGCTGATGTTCAGCGCCGACGCATACGCCCGCGACATCTCGACACCGCGCAGCGGCTGGTACACGCCGTTGTACGTGACCTCAGCCATCGACGGGTCGAAGAACAGCGTCAGGTAGACGCCGGTGATCAGTAGGACCACGAATGAATACAGCGCGATCTCGCCCAACAGGAACGACCAGTGGGTCGGGAACACCTTGTTGAGGCCGCGGCGGACCGCCGCAGACGGGTGATAGCGCGAATCGATCGCGTCGCCGTGGCGGACCACGCTGTCAGCCAGTTTCGGACTCATGAGCACCGCTCCCTGATACCGATGTAGTACTACTCAGCGTAGTACTACTTAGCGTCGGCGCATAGCGAAAAGGGCACCCGAATCGGGTGCCCTTTGTGTCTTGGTGCGGCTAGTCGCGAACGTCGACGGTGATGTAGCCGATCGGGATGCCGGTGCGCGCGGCGATGTACTTACGCGCAACGATCTCGACGGAGGCCCGCCTGGTCGCATGGGCCACGGCGTCGAGCTCAGGAATCCGGATGGCCCAGCCCGTGACTTCGGGGCTGACCTCGATTTCGAAGCACTGACCGGCGGTCAGACCCGGGACGATGCGGCGAATCGAGCGGCCGCTGCGGATAGGTTGTGCAGAGACGGTCCTTGCGGACAGCGTGGGCATGATCTCTCCTGGGCAACGGGGAACCGCGCGCAAGCGTACTGCTAAACGGCCATACCACCTAATCTGTCAGCGGGCCGACGTTCCCCAGGAATGTGCCCATGCAACGGACTCGGTATGGTCGTGACGTTGTCACTGAAGAAGGGTCAGCGCGGCCAGGGTGACGTTACGTATAAAAGGACGTGATGGCACATGCGCGCGCCGCATTACTCCCAGGACAACCCCGCTGTCGTTCGCGCGGCCGCGGGGCCGCGCCTGTCAGTGCTGCTGGTCGAGGACGATCGCGCCGATGCGTTGTTGGTCGAGGAGCTGATCGCCGACGCCGCAGTCGACATTGAATTCGCGTGGAAGGCCACGGTTTCTGAAGCCGAACGGGAGCTGGCACGCAACCGCCCAGATTGCGTGCTGCTGGACCTGAATCTGCCCGATGCCAACGGCATCGACGCGCTGCAGCGCATCTGCACTGTGGATCCGAACATCCCGATCGTGGTGTTGACGGGGTTGAACGACGAACATTTCGGGATCTCCGCGGTGGCGTCCGGCGCCCAGGATTACCTGGTCAAGGGTCGGGTGGAGCCTGAGACGCTCCGCCGTTCGCTGCTGTATGCGATCGAGCGGAAACGGGCCGAGTTGACGGCAGTCGAATTGCACGCCAGCCGCATTCGGGCAGGGGAGAATGCTCGACTCGAGCGTGGCCTGCAGCCGTCACCCCTTTTGCTGGACGACCCCGGCGTCGACATCATCACCCGCTACCGGGCGAGTCGGGCGTATGCGCTGTTAGGCGGCGACTTCTACGACGTGGTGCAGACACCCGACGGAACCGTGCACGTCATGGTCGGCGACGTGGCCGGGCACGGCCCGGACGAGGCCGCGCTCGGCGTGGCTTTGCGCATCGGTTGGCGGGCACTCACATTCGCCGGTCTGCGCGGCAACGAGCGCATGCACCAACTCGAGCGGGTCCTGCTCACGGAACGGCCGACGAAGGGAATCTTCGCGACTCTGCTGAGCCTCGCGTTCGCTCCAGACAGTCTGCGATTCAACGCGGTGCGCGCTGGGCATCCCGGCATGTTGATGCATGGGAACAACGATGTGCAATGGATCGAACCGGCCGCAGGCCCCGCGCTCGGGCTTGGCGCGCGTGAGTGGCCGGTCAACGAACTCGAACTGCCGGAAGGACACGGCTTGCTGCTGTTGACCGACGGTCTGTTCGAAGGCCACTCCGGACAGGGCAACGAACGCCTCGGCGAAGACGGCCTGCTCGAACTCGCGCGCTCTCTTGCCGCGCTGCCGGGCCGCGCCTTTGTGGACACGCTCATCGGTGAGGTGGAGGCGCGGGCGCGCACACACGGCGGGCACACCGACGACATCGCGGTCGTGCGTGTCGAGCGGACGCCACGATGACTTCGCCGGGGGGCACCCGCCGCCTGACCGTGCAGGGCTGGCAGAACGTCGTGCTGTCGGTGATGGGAGCGGTGGTGCTCGCCGCAGCGATCGCAGGCGGCATCCTGCTGACCCGGACCGACGACGTGTCCGACGAGTTGATCGACAACACGCAGCCGGCGCGGGTTGCCGCCTATCAGTTGCAGGCCGCGCTGCGGGATCAGGAGACGGCGCTTCGCGGCTACGCGATCGCGGCCGACCGGCAATTCCTCGAACCCTACTTCGACGGACAGCGTGCCGAGCGGTCAGCCGCTGACGACGTTCGCAGCCATCTCGGCTCTCATCGCGAAGCCGCCGATGACCTCGATGCCATCGAGCGAGCGGCTGCCGACTGGCGAACGAGTTACGCGGATCCTTTGATCGCGAGCATCACGCCCGGCAGGCCGACAGTGCTGGACAACGCGACCGCCGACCGCGGCAAGGTCGAATTCGACCGTCTGCGAGCACTATTCATCGCTCAGAACGAGCACCTCTCGGCGATCAGGCAAGCCGGTCTCGAGGAGCTCCACAACGTGCGCGCGTGGCGCAACACCGTGCTTGCCGGGCTGATCGTCACCTTTTTCGCGATGACGGTACTGCTTGCGGTGCTGATCAGAACCGCGGTCACCCGGCCGCTGGCCGCCCTTGCCACGGCCTGCAGGCGCATCACCGAAGGCAACTTCGGCGAGCGCATTGTGCCCCGTGGCCCCAAGGACATTCGATCCATCGCAACCGACGTCGAAGACATGCGACAGCGAATCGTCGAGGAACTGGAGTCGTCGCAGTCGGCACAGGCGGCCCTCGACGAGCAGGCTGTCGAGCTGCGCCGGTCGAACGCCGAACTCGAGCAGTTCGCCTATGTCGCATCGCACGATCTGCAGGAGCCGCTGCGCAAGGTCGCGTCGTTCTGCCAGCTGCTCGAGAAACGCTACGGCGACAAACTCGACGAGCGCGGCACCGAATACATCGCGTACGCAGTCGACGGTGCCAAACGGATGCAGGTGTTGATCAACGATCTGCTCACGTTCTCGCGAGTCGGACGGCTCAACGCCACGTCCACCCAGGTGGATCTGGACACCACGTTGGACGCCGCCCTCGGCAACCTGTCGACCGCGCTCGAGGAGTCGGGCGCGCAGATCACCAGGCCGCCAGGGGGACTACCCCAGGTCGACGGTGACCCCACCCTGTTGGTGATGGTGTGGCAGAACCTGATCAGCAACGCGGTGAAATTCCGGAGGGAGGGCACGGCCCCGAAGATCGTCATCGAGTGCGATCAACGTGTTCGCGACGACGACGCCGACTGGATTTTCACGGTGTCCGACAACGGGATCGGCATCCCGAGCGAGTTCGCCGACAAGGTCTTCGTGATCTTTCAGCGTCTGCACGGCCGGGACGCATACAGCGGCACAGGCATCGGGCTTGCGCTGTGCAAGAAAATCGTCGAACACCACGGCGGAAACATCTGGATCGACACCTCGAACACCGAGGGCACGCGTTTCCAATTCACCCTGCCCGTTCACGCAACGGCAATCCTCGAAGGAGCAACTGAATGACTTCAGAGACCGCCGACGGCCGCGCAATCGATGTGCTGTTGGTCGAAGACGATCCGGGTGACGAGCTGATCACCCGAGAAGCGTTCGAACACAACAAGATCAAGAACACTTTGCACGTCGCCCACGACGGTGAGGAGGGGCTGGACTTCCTCTACCGACGCGGTCCGTTCACCGATGCGCCGAGGCCGGATCTGATTCTGCTCGATCTGAATCTGCCGAAATACGACGGGCGCCAGCTGCTCGAGAAGATCAAGTCCGACCCGGAGCTGTGCCACATTCCCGTCGTCGTACTGACCACGTCGTCGGCGGAGGAGGACATCTTGCGTAGCTACAAACTGCACGCCAACGCCTACGTCACCAAGCCGGTCGACCTCGATCAGTTCATGAGCGCCGTGCGGCAGATCGACGAGTTCTTCGTTCAGGTGGTGCGCCTGCCCCAGTTCTAGTGCGGTGCGCTGACCTGGTCCCATTCCAGGCACACGCGGGTGCCTGTCGGCGACGAATCCAGGGTGGCCCGATCGGCGAGCGCCTGCATGAGCGGGATACCGCGTCCTCTTCTGATCTGGTTGGTGCCCGCATCAGACTCGCGCCACGCGCCCTGGTCGGTCACCGTGACGGTCAGCGTGGCCGCGGTGTCGTCGTAGTCGGCTTGCACCTGCATCACGCCGGGGCGGTCGGCCGTCGCATACGCGTACTCGGCCGCGTTGGCCAACGCCTCGTTGACCGCGAGCACCATGTCGCAGGCCTTCGTCGCATCGAGCGTGAAGTGCTCGTGCAACCAGTCCGAGAACTCGCGTCGGATGACCGCGGCGCTCTCCGGATCGGCGACGGCGTCCATCCGTGCGAACTGTGATCTGTTACAAAGCTTTTCCGAAGTTGACATCTCGGCTGCCGACTACCCCATATGCGCTCTTGTTAAGCCGCCAGAGCGGCAAGCGCTTCGTCGAGGGTGGCGTGCAGGCCGACGACGTCGGCGATCCCGACCAGTTTCAGCGGCCGGCTGGTCGCGGGTCCGTCGGCGACGACAGCGAACAGGATGTCGGCCGGTAGTTCTTCGCGGGCGGCCACCAGGGCACCCATGCCCGCCGAGGCGAGAAAGTCGACCGCGCCGAGGTCAACAACCACACCGCGCGGGGAGTCCTTGGCCGCGGTGGCTATCGCCTCTTCGAGTTGCGACGTGGTGAGCATGTCGACCACGCCGGCCACCGAGAGCACCTCGATTTCATCGACTCGGCGCCGCTTGATGGTGCACTGACTGGCCGCGGACTGGTTCGACACGTTTTACCTCCAACATGACTTAAACCGCTCGGGCCTGACGTGCTCGGTCCAGCGGCTAACACCCGGTTCCCGAATCGGCCCGGTCTCAAACATTCTTTTCCGTTCGTGGGATTTCCGCAGTGATGCGATCAAGTAATGCCGGGTAGCGGTTCGCCTCGCGATGCCTGCCCGGCTTGCCACTGCTGATCAGGCCCGCAGCCAGCCCGCGCTGGGGATCGGCCCACACGGCGATGTTGACCAGCCCGGTATGCCCGAAGGCGGCGGGCGCGTTGCGTCCGAACGGCCCGAATCGCTGGGAGCCCAGCATGTATCCGGTGCCCCACCGCAGCGGGAGCAGTCCCGTCGCCAGGTCGGGACGAAGCCTGCGGCACTCCTGGGTCGCGGCGCGAAGAGTCTCGGGCGTCATGATCCGCACGCCGTCGAGTTCGCCGCCGCGACGCAGGATCTCGGCGAAGCGAGACATCTCGTCGGCGGTGGACACCGTGTTTGACGACGGCACCACTCCGGTCAGGAATTGCGGCGTATTGGAATACGGGATGATCTGGTGCATCGTCCCGCCCACGGCGGTGCGAAACGCCGCAGCGATCGGCGCCGGCAGCGGTTTACCCGTCGGATAGCTGCGGGCGACCAGGGGGACGTCGGCCTCGGCTACGCCGTAGTTCGTCCAGCGGAAACCGAGCGGATCGAGGATCTCGGTGGCAAGCACCTCGCGGATGTTCTTACCGGTGGCGGCGGAGACGATCTCCCGCACCAGCGGGCCCCACGTCAGCGCGTGGTAGATGTGCACCAGTCCGGGCCGGTAGATCGGTTTCAGGTTGCCGAGCATCTCGCGGGCGTACTCGCTGTCGTCCATCCTCTTCAGGTCGGGCCGCGGCCCGGTGGCGAACGGCACGCCCGCGCTGTGCGTCATCACATGGCGGATCGTGGTGCGGTCCTTGCCGTGGCTGGTGTAGCTGGGCAGGTAGTCGCACACCCGGTCGTCGAGTGAGAACACGCCGCGTTCGACAAGCATGTGCACGACGGTCGTGGTGATCGCCTTGGCTGCGGAGTACACACAGAACGGGGTTTCCGTTGTGACAGCGACCTTTTCCGCGTCGGGCGGATCATCAGGTCCGTTGCCCCAGCCGTGTCCGATCGCCCGGTTCAGCACGACCTTGCCGTTGTGTCGCAGGCAGAGCTGAATTGCGGGATGCATGCCGGCCGCATACCAGTGCCGAGCGGCCTGCCAGATCCGCTCGACGGCCGCGGCATCGATCTCGGAGTGGTCTTCCTCGCCGATGGCCGTGACGGCGTCGAGGTCGGCGGGGACGCGGATCCGGCCGTCCAGCGTCATCCCCGCGCCCTGTGCAGTGTCGCGGCCAGATGATCTTGTAGCGGCTGGCCGACGGCGCCCATCCGAACCGTGTAGGTCAACTGGTCACTGTCGATGCGAATCGAACGGCTCAGCGCTGTGATCTCTTTCGCCGACGAGGTGCGGCCGATCGCGGTCGCGGTCAGCTCCAACTCCATGGTCGTTTCTGAGCTCGACAGAGTGCCCTCCTCGATCTCTGTGACGCCGGTCGGATGGGCCAGTACGAGCTCGACGCGATCCGGCGACGGCGCGCGCAGGTATCCGGTCTCCGCGTGTAAGGGACGACCGTCGTCGGTGGCCCTGGTCCGCTGCCGGTAGATCAGGAACGGCTTGCCGACGTGGTCGAAGGTCACTTCCTCGAGATAGCCGAACGATGCGATCGTCGGATACACGCCCTCGCCCCGACCGGACCAGGTGCCCAGTAGAGGCGCCAACACGGCGACGTCGGGATGCAGATCGACCACGTCGCCAGGGTACGGAATAGCGGGCATGCGATCGCCGGTTGCCGGTTGACATGACCGCCACCACATTCGACCCGCATGCCCTGATCGCCGAGAGCAGGCTTGGGGTGCTCGCCACGATCAAGGCCAACGGCCTGCCTCAGCTATCGCCCGTGACTCCGTACTACGACCGCGACGCGGGCGTCATCTATGTCTCGATGACCGAGGGCCGCGCCAAGACGGCGAACCTGCGCCGGGATCCGCGCGCCGCGCTCGAGGTCACCAGTTCCGACGGGTGGGCGTGGGCCACGGCCGAGGGCTCCGTCACGCTGACCGGACCGGGCACCGACCCTCATAGCGCCGAGGTCGAGGCGCTCGTCGATTACTACCGGGCTGCTGCCGGGGAACATCCGGATTGGGACGAGTACCGGGCGGTGATGGTCTCCGATCGCCGCGTGTTGATGGCGTTGACCGTCGACCGCGTGTACGGCGAGAAGATCCGCTAGCCGCCCGGGTTGGCGGGCGGCGGCGCGCCGCCAGGATTGCGGGCGATGATCTGCCCGAGTTGGCCGAGCGCACCCATCAGATCGCCGGGACCCGCTTGCGGCGGCACGGGTGCGTCCGTCAGCTGCCAGGTCTGGCATTCGTTCGTGGTGAACGAGGTGTCGGTGGCGTCGATCTGAACGATCTGGGCCTTCTTGGACAGGGCGTTGTCCACGATCGTGTTCCCGTTGGTGCGCTTCCAGTAGCAGGCTCCGTCGCCGACGGGGCCCGCCGAGCTGTACGTGCCGGGTTGGATGTCCTTACCGACGGCGTAGGTGCCATCGCCGTCGATGGTCGTCTTGGGCCCTGGCGGTGGGGCTGGAGTGGGATCGGCGGTGGCGACCGCGGGCGATGCGGCCAAGCCGGCGAGAAGAATCGCCGCGACCGCGGTTGTGCGTGTCGACCTCATTCGACCAGAGTAGACGTTAAGCCCTGCTAACGAAAACCGCCCGCTACAGCGCGCGGCTGCAGCGGGCGGTTTGTGCGTGGCTCTAGCCGGCCATGAACTCGCCGTAGGCCGAAGCCAGTTCCGGCGGCAACACCGAGACGTTGCACTGACGCTGGGTGTCGCCGATCGGCGCCAAGATGCCCTTCAGGTCGTAGTACTCCTGCGGGTTGGCGGTGAAGTAGCCGCGCAGCGTTGCCGATGCCTGGTCGCGCGGCTGGCTGAACGCGGCCCCGACCGCTTGGTTGGCGCTGGGGTGGCCGTTCAGGTAGGCGCGCGCCGAGCCCAACGTCGTGCTGACGGTGTTGGACACCCCGGCCGCAGAGCAGTCAGGTGCGGCTGTTGCGGTCGGCGCGGCGATGGTTGCTGCAGCTACGCCCCCGAGCACGCAGCCGACAGCCACACCGGCGACGCGACGGCGCGCAGTGGTACCACTGAATTTCATGATCATTTCTTCCTTTGAATTTGCGATTTGTCGCTGTTTCCCCGTCCCTGAAAACCAAGGTAGCTGAACTCGAAGAGTGCAAATTCCGGATGCGGCGGCCGCCGGGGCACGACGAAAAGCGTTACAGCGCAACGGAGTGAGATTGCCCGCAATTTGCGCCGATTTCGATAAGTCATCGACCAGATCCGGGCGGAGATCTTGAAAACTCTCAATATTTGCCGCGGCCTCTTAAGTGATCGTGATTTGCATAGTGATCGAATTGTTATTCGGGCGTCGGTGACACGCCGTCCGCGTGAGCCGGACTCCAGCACGGTTAGACGGAGACGCGACCGGTAATTCCGACGCCATGATCGGACAACTTCGCGCAGTGGTGGTTGACGCCAGGGAACCGAAGGCTCTGGCAGAGTTCTACGCCGGCCTCATCGGCGGCACGGTGGACGTTCAGGACGATACGTGGGTGGTGCTGACCGACCCCGCGGGCCGCAGGCTGGCATTCCAGTATTCGCCCGAACATGACCCGCCGCAGTTCCCCGATCCGCACGGGTCGCAACAGTTCCACCTCGATGTTCTCGTCGATGACATCGGAGAAGCCGAGCCAAAGGTGCTCGAACTCGGCGCTTCCCGCGTGACCGAAGCAGTCGACGAGAGTCAGTTCCGGGTGTTCCGGGATCCGGCCGGGCACACGTTCTGTCTGGTTTGGGGAGTCGACCAGTAGTCTCGTGGCCGTGCGCTTCGACCTGCTCAGTCCCGCCATCGAAGTCGGCCTCGTCACCACGAACCTCGACAAGATGGTCGCCTTCTACGAAGGCTTCCTGCAGCTCGAATTGCAAGGCGAGGTCGAGTTTCCCGGCGGTTCGCAGCGGCGGTACTCGCTCGGCAAGAACGTGGTGAAGCTGGTGACGTTCGACTCGCCACCGCCGGAACCGGCAGCGCCGGGCGGCGGCCGGGCTCAGGCAGGCGTCCGCTACTTCACCATCGGAGTGCAGAACCTGCACGCTGTGGCGGCGGCGTTCGCCGAGTCCGAGTACGAAATCGTCGAGCCGGTGACCGAATTCGCTCCGGTGCCGGGGATGGGGTGGATGTTCGTCGCCGACCCCGACGGCAACTGGATCGAGTTGTTCGGAACGCTGTGAACTACCCGACCACGCCGCAGGCCGCACCGACCTGCTACCGGCATCCCGATCGCGCGACATATGTGACCTGCACGCGATGTCACCGCCCCATCTGTCCCGAATGCATGCGCAGCGCCGCGGTGGGTCACCAGTGCGAAGAGTGCGTACGCGAGGGCGCAAGAACGGTCCCTCAGCCGCAGACCGCGTCCGGCGCGCGCCTGACGACGCACACGCCCGTCGTCACTTACGCGCTGATCGCGATCAACGTGGCGATGTACCTTCTGCAGAAAGCTTCGCCGAACCTGCAGAGCGATCTCGTGCTGCATTCGCCCTCCGTCGCGGCCGGCGACTGGTATCGCCTCGTGACGTCTGCGTTCCTCCATTACGGCATCCCGCATCTGCTGTTCAACATGTACGCGCTCTACGTCATGGGCCCGTCACTGGAGAGTTGGCTGGGCCGACTGCGTTTCATCGCGCTCTACGCGTTGAGCGCGCTTGGCGGCTCTGTCCTGGTGTATCTGCTCTCGCCGCTCAACGCGGCGACAGCGGGCGCATCGGGCGCGGTGTTCGGACTGTTCGGTGCGGCGTTCGTCGTCGGTAAGCGGCTCAACCTCAACGTGGGTTGGGTGGTGGGGCTCATCGCGTTGAACCTGGCTTTCACGTTCGTGATTCCGGCGCTGGGAGGGCAGCAGATCAGCTGGCAGGGCCACATCGGCGGCCTTGTCACCGGGGCGGCGGTGGCAGCCGCGTACGCGTATGCACCGCGTGAGCACCGGACGCTGGTCCAGGTGTCAGCGACGGTTGCGCTGCTGGCGGCGTTCGCCCTACTGATCGGATGGCGGACGGTCGATCTGCTGACCCGGTTCGGCATCACCTGACGTTTGCCCGCTGCTCAGCAAGCAGCCACCTGGCCATGCCAGCGTTGCTGCATGAGCGTGCAGCCCGAGGCATCCCTGCGGCCGGTCGAGCGCTTCCATCGGTGTTGCGAGGTCGTCGTTGCCCGGCTGCCGTTCGGGCTGAATTCCGTTGTGGCGCCGACCTTTCTGGGCTTCGTCATCCTCAACGGCTGCACGTTCGGAGTCGATCTGGTGCTCCTGAGCGCGCTACACGGCCGGCTAGGCGTCCCACTGGCCGTCGCGGTGACAGTGGCGTATGCAGGCGCATTCACGCTGAGCTACCTACTCAATCGCATACTGAACTTCAGATCGCACGGCGCGGTCGGCCCGCAGTTCGCGGTGTACGTGGCGGTGGTCGTCGTGAACTACCTGGCGTTCATTCTCGGCGTCTCCAGCGGGCTGACGGCACTCGGCGTCGAGTATCACGTCGCGCGGATCGCGGCGGGTGCCTGCGAAGCGGTCTACATGTACAGCGCGATGCGCTGGGTGGTGTTTCGGCCGTCATCGCGTTGACGGCAGGCCGAACACCGCGAACAGCCCGGGATCAAGAAAGACGGTGATCGCGCCGATTCCGTCCTCGCCGGGAGTGAGCACGTGTATCGCGTGGGCCTGCAGCACGCCCGCGGCGTCGCGGCGGTAATCCGCAACGGCCGGTTGACCATTGGCGGATGTCGGAACCATCGACACAGCGCCGGGTTCGGTGAACGCACGCGCGGACAGGAATCGCGTCACCGCGTCGCGGCCGGTGAACCAGACGGCGAACGGTGGCATCTCGAGCGTGACGTCGGCCCGCAGGAGCGCGGTCAACGCGGCCATGTCGCCGTTTTCGAAAGCCGCACAATAACGTTCGACGAGTGCGAGCAGCTCGCGGTCTTCGGGTTCGGGAATCTCGTCGTCGCTGGGCGCGACGGCGGCGAGATGGGCCCTGGCCCGCTGCAGCGCGCTGTTGACCGCGGCCGGTGTGGTCTCGAGGAGTTCAGCCACCTCGGCGGCGCTGAACTGGACCACGTCGCGCAGGATCAACACCGCCCGCTGGCGGGCGGGCAGTTCCTGCATCGCCGTCACGATCGCCAACCGGATGCTCTGCCGTGCCGTCACCGCGGTCTCCGGTGTGAACGTGTCCGGAATCGGCTCTAGCCACGGGAAGCCGGCCTTGCTCGCGTCGATGTCGACATCGGGATCGATGGAACCGGCGCCGAGTCCGGCGGGCAGCACGCGGCGGGCGCGGTTCTGCAGCGCGCGCAGGCACGCGGTGGTCGCGATGCGGTACAGCCAGGTCCGCAACGCTGCACGTTCCTCGAACGCCTCGTAGCCGCGCCAACCGCGCAGGTACGTCTCCTGCACCAGGTCCTCGGCGTCCTGCACCGAGCCCAGCATCCGGTAGCAGTGTGCGATCAACTCGGCGCGAAACGGCGCTGCCTGCTCGATGAAGTCCTGCTGGGCCGGCACGGCGCCCCTCCTACCTACCTATCGCGCGTATCGCGGTCTTTCCAATACAGATACGCCCGGCGGCCGGAATTCATCGACCAGCACCCGACGAATCCAGCTCCCGGCATGCATCTGACTTGATATGAACCAACCCAACAACACCATTGCCGGTTCCACCGTGATAGTGACCGGCGCCAGTCGAGGATTCGGTCGCGGTATCGCCGAGGCCTTCACCGCAGCGGGAGCCGAGGTGATCGGCGTCGCCCGCGGCGGGGGCACCGTCACCGCCGATGCCGCCGACCCCGCAACCGCCCACCGGCTCATCGAGCGGTACCAGCCACGCACGGTCGTGCTGTGTGCAGGAGCGGCGCCGCAGATGAGCCCGCTGCAGGAGCAGACGTGGGAATCCTTCAGCAAGAACTGGAATGTCGATGTGGCCCAGGCATTTCACTGGGTCCGGGAAGCGCTGCTGCGGCCCCTTGCGCCAGGCAGCACCGTCATCGCGGTCTCCAGCGGCGCGGCGATCAACGGATCGCCGCTCAGCGGCGGCTACGCCGGAGCCAAGGCCACCGTCAGGCTGATCGCGGCCTACGCGGCACTCGAGTCGCAGCGCGCCGGGCTCGGCATCGACTTCGTATCGGTGCTGCCTACGTTGACGCCTTCGACCGAGCTGGGTGCTCAGGCGGTGGCGGCCTATGCCGAGCGCCAGGGTGTCGACGTAGAGGAGTTCGTGCTGTCCCTTCCGGCTGTGCTGACCGCCGAGCAGGTCGGCAAGTCCGTGCTCGAGCTGGCCACCGCGGGACCGCAGGAACACCGCGCATACACGCTGAGCTCCGCGGGTTTGTCGCCGTTGGGCTGAGCAGACGCGAATGTGGGTATCCGTCAGCATGGCGTTCAAACTCACATACATCGACGGACAAGAAGACACCTACGACGACGACACCAAGTGGGAGGTCGACGACGGCGTTCTCAAGCTGGGTCGTGGCGACGGCGATTGGTCGGTGCTCGTCTCCCCGGGTCATTGGGCGACGATCGAGCTCGGCAAGGGCAAGAAGGACGGCAAGAAAGACAAAGACGAAAAGGACGAGACGAAGGACAAGGCGAAAAGCGACGACAAGGACGACAGCGACGACGACGACGACAAAGAAGACGGCTGACGCTCAGACCTCGATGCGTGAGCCGATGATGACCGTGCGGTCCAGCGGCAGATTGAAATACGCCGCGGCGTCGGCGGTGATGTAGGACGTCGCGATGAAAAGGCGCTTGCGCCATGGCGACATCGTGGCGTCGTCGCCCACCATCAGCTCCAGCTTGGAGAGGAAGTACGAAGCCGTGTCCACGTCGATGTGGCCTTCGGTGTGCGCGGGATCGAGAAGTCGCAGCGCCGCAGGAATATCCGGCCGTTCCATGTAGCCGTAGCACACGTTGACGTGGATGATGCCGTCTCGCTTGTAGCCGAGTTCGTCGATCGTTATCCGCTCGTCGTCGGGGACCCGTGGCACGGGCATCGTGTCGAGAGACATCACGACGGCATGCCGGTGCAGCACCCGGTTGTGCTCGACGTTGGCCCGCATCGCAAGCGGCGCTGTCTCCTTGCCGCGGTTGAGGAACACCGCCGTGCCAGCCATCCGCACCAGAGGCGGCTCGCAGTCGCGAAGGCCGTCCACGAACTCGCGCAGCGGGCCTTCGGCCTTTTCCCTTGCGCGCGTGACGATTTCGCGCCCCTTCTGCCAAGTGGTCATCACCGTGAATGCGACGGTGGCGATCAGTAGCGGCAACCAGGCGCCGTGCACGAGCTTGGTCATGTTGGCGGCGAAGAACATCAAATCAACGAGCAGCACGAAGCCGCCGACGCTCAGCACCACCCAGAGGGGCCATCGCCATTTGGATCGGGCGTAGTAGAAGAACAGCGCGGCGACGATCGTGATCGTTCCTGTGACCGCCATGCCGTAGGCATAGCCCAGGGCGGCCGAGCTGCGGAACGCGAAGACGAGGATCAGCACCATCACCGTCAGCACGCCGTTGATCCATGGCACGTAGATCTGACCCATCGTGGACGCCGACGTGTGTTCGATGCGCAGCCGCGGTAGGTAGCCGAGTCGGGAGGCCTGCGACGCCACCGAGAACGCACCGGTGATCACCGCCTGCGACGCGATGACCGTCGCCGCCGTCGCAAGCAGCACCATCGGAATGCGGGCCCATTCTGGGGTGAGAAGGAAGAACGGCGCGCTCACCTTCGACTCGTCGGCGAGCACCAGGGCGCCCTGGCCGAAGTAATTCAGTGTGCAGGCCGGCAGCACGAGCCCCAGCCACCCGATGGTGATGGCCTTGCGCCCGAAATGGCCCATGTCGGCGTACAGGGCCTCGGCCCCGGTGACCGAAAGCACGATCGCGGCCAGCGAGAAGAACGCGATGTGAAAGTGGCCCACCAGAAACGTCAGTGCGTAGGTCGGGGAAAGCGCCTTGAGTATCTCGGGATTGTCGATGATGCCGAGCACTCCACACGCACCGATCGCCGCGAACCAGGCGATCATCACAGGCCCGAAGAACCGTCCGACCGCCGCGGTGCCGTGTCGCTGGACGGAGAACAACCCGACGATGATCACCGCGGTGATCGGCACGATGAATTCCTCGAAACCCGGCTGGATGACCTTCAGCCCCTCGACGGCCGACAGCACGGAGATCGCAGGCGTGATCATGCTGTCGCCGAAGAACAGTGACGCCCCGAAGATCCCGAGCGCGGCCAACACCATCGCGGTGCGGTGGCGGCGTTGGCCGTTCCAGCGGCGCAACAGCGTGATCAGCGCCATGATCCCGCCTTCGCCGTTGTTGTCGGCACGCATCACCAGCGTGATGTAGGTCAGCGTGACGATGATCATCACCGACCAGAAGATCGTCGACACCACGCCGTAGACGTTGGCCGTCGAAATCGGCACGGGGTGCGGGTCGCCGGGATTGAACACGGTCTGAAGGGTGTAGATCGGGCTGGTGCCGATGTCACCGAACACCACGCCCAGTGCACCGATCACGATGGCCGGTCGCAGCGCCTGCCGAGTGTCCACGGTTGACATCGTTGCATCCGCAGGTGTCGGAGAAGATGAATCGTGCCTGTCGCCCCCGTCATAGCCGTCGCCGCCGCACTGCTCGTGGTGCCGACCGCACTCGCGGTGGTGGGCACCTATCTCCACACCGTGCCCTATCTCGGCCTCGTCACCGCGTATATGCCCTGGTACCTGCCGTGGCTGATCGTTGTGGCGGTGGCAGGCGGCGTGCTCGCGGTCGTGCACTGGCGGATGCGCAGCAGTCGCATCGGCGCCGCGCTGGCGGTCATCGCTGCGCTGACCGTCGCGGGCGGGGCGGTCATCGATGCCCGCATGGTCGCATCCGTTGAGCACGCAGGCGCCGACATCAGCCTGCTCGACACGTTCGGCGTTGGCGCGCCGAAACTCGCCGCACCCGACGACGAGGTGACGTACTCGACTCATGAGGGTGCTCCGCTGCGGCTCGCCGTCTTCCGGCCGCGCGAATCTCGTTCTCCCGCACCGATTCTCGTCTACATCCACGGCGGAGGCTGGGTTGCAGGGGATCTCACCGGCCACAGCGCGGACCTTCGGTGGTTCGCCGACCACGGGTGGCTGGTGGTCAGCGTCGACTACACGCTGTCCTCAGCAGACCGTCACCTGTGGGACGTGACGCAGGCGCAGCTCGGTTGCGCGCTGGGCTGGGTCGTCGCGAATGCCGCCAAGTACGGCGGTGATCCGACGCGACTGTCGGTGTCCGGGCACTCCGCTGGCGGAAACCTCGCGGTCAACACCGCCTACCTGTCCGCGGCGGGCAGGTTGCCGTCGTCGTGCGGCGGCACCATGCCGAGCGTCGCCGCGGTTTCGGCGGTGTACCCGGTGGTCGACCCGGCAGGCTTCTACGACAACCGCGACCCTGCGTTGGGCGCGACGTCGCGCGGCATGGCCGGCGCCTACACCGGCGGCTCGCCGCAGCAATTCCCCGATCGCTATGCCCGCATCGCCTCCGAGACCCACATCAGCGCCGACGCGCCACCGACGCTGGTCATCGTCGGCGAGGCTGACCATCTGGTGCCGGTCGACGGCACCTATCGGTTCGTCGAGCGGGCGCGGGCAGCCGGTGTCGACGTGGCGCTCGTCGAGGTGCCCTACGCCGACCACGTCTTCGACGGCAGGCGCGGCAGCATCGGCGAACAGGCGTATCGGCAGCTGACCGCGCGCTGGTTGCGCGACCACGGCCAGTCGCCGTAGCGGATCATGGGTGCCATGGCCGACGCACTCGACGAGCTGTACGAGGTCAAGCCCGAGGAGTTCACGGCGCTGCGGACAAAGCTGGCCGCGGCGGCCAAACAACGCGGCGATTCCGATTCGGCCGAGCAGATCTCGGCCGCACGCAAACCGACGACGGCGGCGTGGGTGGTCAACCGCCTCGCCATCCGGGACCCGGACACCAGGACGCGCCTCGCCGGACTCGGCGAGCGGCTGAAGGATGCGCACACCGCGATGGACGGTGAGCGCATCCGCGAGCTGTCCAGGGAGCAACGCCGACTCGTTGACGATGCTGCTAAGCAGGCGTTCGAGGAAGCCGAGCTCGCCGACCCGTCGGCCGCGCTGCGTGACGACGTCGTCGGCACCCTGCAGGCCGCGATCGCCGACCCGGACGTCGCCGCTCGACTCGGGCGACTGGCCAAGGCCGAACAGTGGTCGGGATTCGGCGAGTTCGGCGATACCGCAATGGTTTTCACGTCGTCACGCAAACCGGCGGCCACCCGCGAAAAACCGGCGGAACCGCCGAAGAAGGGCGACGACAAGGCCCGCGAGCGGGAGAAGGCGCGGGCGGAGCTGGTCGCGGCCGAGCGCGCGAAGGCCGACGCGGACGAGGCGCTGACCGAGCTGCAGTCCGATCTCGCGACCGCCCGGTTGCGTCGTGACGATGCCCGTAGACGGCTGAAGGACGCCGAAGAGGCGTTGGCGGCCGCAGAAGACGCCTACGCCAAGGGCAAGCAGGCCAGCCGCGACGCAGGGGCGGTGGTGAAGGCCGCGAAGGCCCGGCTGCGGTAGACAACTGTGATGGACGTGCAACTGGCCGACGGTGTGACGGTCGTCCGCATCGACCATCCGCCGGTCAACGCGTTCACTCTGGATCTGGTCCGGGACGCGACAGCCACGGTCCGCAACATCGACGGGCCGATCGTGCTGACAGGGGCGGGGGCCTGCTTCTCGGCAGGCGTGGACCTGCGCGCGATTCTCGACGGCCCGTCCGAGTACACCGACACCTTCCTCGCCGCGGTGTCGGAGGCATTCCTCACCGTCTTCGATCACCCGGCGCCGGTGGTCGCGGCGGTGAACGGCCATGCGATCGCGGGCGGTTGCGTGCTGGCAATGGCCGCCGACGTCCGCCTGATGTCCTCAGGCCTGATCGGGCTCAGCGAGGTCGCGGTCGGGGTGCCGTTCCCGGTCGCTGCTCTTGAGATCTGCCGGTATGCGATGGGCCCTTCGGTGACTCGTGCGGTGTTGGCCGCCGACAACATCGACGTGCCGGCCGCCGTCGAGCGCGGGTGGATCGACGAAGTCGTCACACCGGACGACCTCATCGGTCGCGCGGTCGAACTCGCCGGCTCGCTCGGGCAACATCCCGCGACCGCCTATGCGGCGATGAAGCAGCAGCTGCACCGGCACGCCCGCGCAGCGATCGACGCCGGTGACGAGCTGGACGCAAAGGTGCGGGCCATCTGGAAGTCGGCCGAGACGCGCGGCACGATCTCGGCGTTCCTCGACGCGCTCAAGTGATTGCGCGGCAGCTGATTTCCATGCTGTCGCCCTCGCGGACGGGGAAGTTCACGCTGACGTAGCCATTGCCGGGATCACGCACATGCTCGAGGTATGGCCGAGTGTCGGCCATCGAGGTGTTGTCGGCCACGATCAGCGCGCCGGGCGAGAGCTTGGGCTCCAGCAGTTCGGTCACCGGAAGGTAGAGCTCCTTCCATCCGTCGAGCAGGACGAAGCCGATCGGCCCGTCGACGGCCGCCAGCGTGGTCAGTGCATCGCCCTCGAGGACGGTGATCAGATCGTCGAGCCCGGTCTCGGCGAACGTCCGCTTCGCCGTGGCGACCTTTGCCGCACTCAGTTCCGTGGTGACGACTCGGCCGGTGCCGTTGTCGCGCACCGCCGACGCAAGATGGAGCGCCGAGATGCCAAGGGACATCCCGAATTCCACGATCGTGGCGGGCCGAGATGACCGCACCAGCGCATAGAGCAACCGGCCCGCATCCGGGGTGACCGGCATGTAGATCTCGCTGAGCGCATCGGCGCGCTCCTGTGCGCTTGCGTTGGCGACTCGTTCGAACAGGGCGCGGTCCTCGCGTAGCCGGGCGAACTGTTCGCCTGCTTCGGTGTACATGCGGTCGAGGGCGGACGCGACTCGGGCGTCCTGCAGTGTGGTGGTCACTCGGTCCAAGATAGCACCGCACCGATATATCGCAACGTATCGCGATGCAACGCTCAGAAACTCCGTCCGCAGCCTCGACGCCCGTGCCAGGATGGGATCAGCCCAGCCGATTGGTGTGCCGATGGCCGGTATCGAGAAGTCGACAGCGCGAGTGATCGCGGTGCTCGCGCTGTTGTTCGTCACCGCGTGGGCACTGCGCGGCTATCTGCCGGGCGTCGAACCGGCAGCCGACCGAACGCGGCCGGCAAGCAACCCGGCGGCGCTGATCGTCGATATCGCGTTGGTCAGCATCTCGGTCGGAATCATCGCGCTCGCGATCGTCGCGCGGCTGCGCAATCGGCAGGTGCGCCGCGCAGGGCCGACGTCGCTGCCGGAGGGGCGGGGCGCGATGGGCCGCCCGACATGGCGGTTGTCGCTCGTCGCGCTCGCAGTGGTCATTTCGTGGCTGCTGCTCGTGCTGGTGCTGTCGCGACTCGGGTTCGGGCAGCCGGGGGATCATTCTCCGACGGGCGCTGCGACCGCCGCAGATCCAGGCACTTCGGCGCAGCCCGGCCCCAATCCTGTTCCACCCCAACCGGATTCCACAGAGCAACCGGGTCCCAATGTCGTCGGCTACCTGATCCCGCCGATGCTCATCCTGATGGTGTTGGTGGTCTTCGGCACGGTTGTGGGCTCGCGCAGGCAGCGCCGTGCCACGACGTGGACCGCCGAGGGTCAGGTGCCCGAAAGCCCTCAGCAGCCCGGCGCGGCCGAATCCCTGGCGCGCGCAGCCGAAGTCGGCCTCGCCGAGATCGGTGACCTCAGCCGCGAACCGCGGGAGGCGATCATCGCGTGCTACGCCGCGATGGAGCGCGAACTCGCCCGCGTGCCCGGCGCGGCGCCGTTGGATTGCGACACCCCCTCGGAGGTGCTGGCCAGGGCCGTCGGCCAACATGCGCTCAACGCCGAGAGCGCGACGCGCCTGGTCGAGTTGTTCGAGGAGGCGCGCTTCTCACCGCACGTGATGAACGAGGGACACCGGGATGACGCGGTCGACGCGCTGAGGCTGGTGCTCACGGACTTGCGGAGCATGGCATGAAAAGGCTTGTCGCCGCGGGCATCTTCATCGTGGTACTCGTGGAGATCACCGCGATCGCGGTGCTCGACCGCGAAATCGTGCTGGTGGTCGTCGGCGCAATGGTGGCGTTGGTGTTACTGGGCCTGCGGTTCTATCTGGTGCGCGAGCGAGGCGACGAGTCGGACGCGACGGGCAACGACGCTGCGGAGTCGTTGCGCCGCTGGATGTCTCGCACCGAGACATTGATCAGCCGCGCGGAGTCGACGCGCAGGGACTGGGACCGCCACCTGCGGCCGATGCTGGCCCGGCAGTTCGAACTGGCGACCGGGCAGCGGCAGGCCAGGAATCTTGCGGCATTTCACGCCACCGGCACGATGCTGTTCGGACCGCAGCTGTGGCAGTGGGTGGACCCGCAGAACGTATCCCGATCCGGCGAAAGCGAACCCGGACCGGGCCGGGACGCCCTCGATGAGATTCTGCGACGGTTGGAGCAAGTATGACTCCGAATGCTGGACTGCCCGTGGCGACCACCACCGCCAACTGCGAAGCCGTGCTCGACGAGATCGGCCGGGTGGTGGTGGGCAAGCGTGGCGCGCTGTCGCTGATCCTGACGACCGTGCTCGGGGGAGGTCACGTCCTCATCGAAGATCTGCCCGGCCTCGGCAAGACGTTGATCGCGCGGTCGTTCGCGGCGGCACTTGGCCTCGACTTCACCCGCGTGCAGTTCACCCCGGACCTGTTGCCTGCCGACCTGCTGGGCTCGACCGTGTACGACATGCAGTCGGGCCGTTTCGAATTCCGCCGCGGGCCGATCTTCACCAACCTGCTGCTCGCCGACGAGATCAACCGGACGCCGCCGAAGACACAGGCGGCGCTACTGGAGTCGATGGCAGAAGGTCAGGTCAGCATCGACGGCGTCACGCACAAACTCCCGGCCCCGTTCATCGTGCTGGCCACCGACAACCCGATCGAATACGAGGGCACGTATCCGCTGCCGGAGGCTCAACTCGACCGCTTCGCGATCCGACTCGAATTGCGGTATCTGTCCGAACAGGAAGAGGCGTCGATGTTGCGGCGACGCCTGGACCGCGGTTCGGCGGAGCCGACGGTGAACCAGGTGGTCGATGCGCACGACCTGCTCGCCATGCGCGAGTCGGTCGAGCAGGTGACCGTGCACGACGACGTGTTGGGCTACGTCGTGTCGCTGGCCACCGCGACCCGCCAGCACCCGCAGGTGGCGGTGGGCGCCAGCCCCCGCGCGGAACTCGATCTGGTGCAGTTGGCCCGCGCCAGGGCGCTGCTGCTCGGCAGGGACTACGTGATACCCGAGGACGTCAAGTCGCTGGCCGTCCCCACCATGGCGCACCGGATCAGCCTGCGGCCGGAGATGTGGGTGCGCCGGGTACACGGGTCCGACGTCGTCGAGGAGCTGCTGCGGCGGCTGCCCGTTCCGCGGACAAAGACCTGACGACGTGATCGAAACCCGCACCACCGAAGTCGAGTTGCACTGGCGCCCTTCGCCTTTGACACGCTCGCTGGTGACGTGCGCGGCGGTCGCGTTGGTCGTCGCGGTGATCGGCGGTTACTGGCAGCTGGTCGCGTTCGCGGCCCCGATGGTCGGCGTACTGGTTTCGGTCGGGTGGCAGCGGCACGCGCCGAGGGTGCATGTGCACGCCGAGCCCGGCTCGCAGCGATGCTTCGAGGCCGAGGAGACCCGGCTGACGGTTTGGGTCAGCGCCGAAAGTGCCGACGCGACAGTGGCTCTCACCCTCGAGACCGTCGACGGCATGAGCCTCGAAACCGTCGACTCGGGGTCGCCGGAGCGTCAGACCGCGACCGTCACCGCCGACAAGTGGGGCCGCTATCCGATCGTGGCTCGCGTCAATGTCGTTGCCCGCGGGGGACTTGTCCTCGGCACCGGCGTCGTCGACGCCGCCACGGTGTTCGTGTTTCCGTTGGCTCCGCCGCAGGCGACGGCGATTCCGCGCACCGAACTGCTGGACCGGCTCGGCACCCATCTGACCCGGCACATCGGACCGGGCGTCGAGTACGCCGACGTCCGCCGCTATGTCCCTGGCGATCAGTTGCGCACGGTCAACTGGCCGGTCAGCGCGCGGCGCGGCAGCCTGCATGTCACTGAGCGGCTGACCGACCGCGCCGCGGACGTGGTGGTGATGATCGACGCGTACCCGCAACCGCCAGGCCCGGCCACCGAGGCCACCGACCGCGTCGCCCGCGGCGCCGTGCAAGTGGTGCAGAGCGCGCTGCGCAGCGGTGATCGCGCGGGCGTCGTCGCGCTCGGTGACCGCCACCCACGCTGGCTGGGAGCCGATATCGGGCGCAGGCAGTTCTACCGGATTCTCGACGCGATGCTGACCGCGGGCGACTTCGAGACCACACCGGGCACGCTTGCGCCGCGCGCCGCTCTTCCGCCCGGCGCGATCGTCGTCGCATTCTCCACCCTGCTCGACACGGAATTCGCGCTGGCACTGATCGACGTGCGCAAGCGTGGCCACACCGTGGTCGCCGTCGACGTGCTGGAGGGCGCGCCTTTCGAGGAGGAGCGTGACGGCCTGGTGGCCCGAATGTGGTCGTTGCAAAGGTCGTTCATGTACCGCGACATGCGCACGATCGGCGTCGACGTGGTGTCGTGGCGCGCCGACTCCACCCTCGATCAGGCGATGCAACTGGTTCCCGACCACCGCAGACCCGCGCGACCGCGGGCGGCGTACACATGAGCAACCGCGCCGTTTCGACGGCGTTCGGTCTGGTGATGGTGGCGTCGGCCGCAGCGCAGGCCGACGGTCCGGCGCTGATCGCGGCCGTCGTCGCGGCGGCTGCCGTGTTGGTGAGCCGTTGGCTTCGGCCGGCGGCCTCGGTCGCGGTGCTGTGCACCGTCGCGGTGATCGTGCTCGCCGACGCCGAGCCCGTGCTGGCCGCGACGGCGGGGCTGTGCGCGACGGCCTACCTGGTATTGCGACACACCGCGGCGGTCGGTTCGCCGACGGTGTTGGGAGCGGCGGGATTTACCGCGGCAGGGCTGGCGGCAGCGTCGCTTCCGTTCCAGTTGCCGTGGGTACCACTGCTGGCGCCGCTGGCGGTGCTGGGGCTTTACGTTCTGATGACTCGTCCATATTGGACGTCGTGATCTCGACACCGAGCGTCACAGGCATGCGTCGCCTGATCGCATTGTCCAGCCAGCCCATCAGCAACGCCTCTCTGTAGTTGGGCGGGAGATTAATTGACGCGGCTTTGGTACGTGAGCGTTTCGAAGTACTAATTTGCTGTCAAGTCCCCGTCGCCGGGTATTCGTCGTGTCGGCGCCACCACTGATAGGGCGGTGTTTGCGGGTAGCCGTCGGGGGAGTCCTCCCACTCCTCCTGACGGCCCAGCGCGGTGATGTCCAGGTATGACCACGTGCTACCCATCGCTTCGTCGCCACGGTTGTCGACGAAGTACGTGCGGAAAACCTCATGGCCGTCTCGCAGGAATGCGTTGGTGCCGTGCCATTCGTCGACCCCGAAGTCGGCGTCGAACGAATCGGTCAGGGTGAACCACGGGATGTCCCAGCCCATCTTCTTCTTCAACCGCGTGATCGCGTCCTGGGGCGCACGGGAGACGAACACCAGGGTCGTGTCGCGGGCGTTGAGGTGAGCCAGATGGCCGACCTGGTCGGCGAGCATCGAACAACCGGGGCAACCGGCGTCGGGCCAGCCGTCGACATCGGGCTGGAAGAAGAACCGGTAGACGATCAGCTGGCGCCTGCCGTCGAAGAGATCGAGCAGGCTGGCCGGACCGGCGGGACCATCGAAGAGGTAGTCCTTCTCGACGGCCATCCTCGGCATCCTCCGACGCTGAGCCGCCAGCGCGTCGCGGGCGCGCGTGTGCTCCTTTTCCTTCACGAGTAGTTCCTGGCGGGCGGCGTCCCACTCCTGTGGCGAGACGATCGGCGGCAGGTCCATCGGCGCATCTCCTTCGGTCGGTCCGAGGTATAGACACTCCGACCGGCCGAAAGTCATCGGCGTGAACCTCAGGTGGCGGCGTTGTGCGACGTCGTCTTCCGCCAGGAGTCTGCGCCTTTGGGGTGCGAGTTGATTTGGTGCTTGAGGCCTTCGGCATGGGTCGGCAGCCGGTCCCACTGGATCTGAATATGGTCGATGTGGGCGCGGTCGAAGACGACCGGCAGATCGTCGCAGGGTTTCGGCCATTGCTCGCTGTCCAACTCGAAGACCTGGTCGCCCGAGAAAAGGCCGACGCCTTCGGCCTGGACGACGTACGTGATGTGACACGGCGCCCGGCTCGCACCGGGGTTGCTTGCTGTGCAGCCGACGACATGCATCCAGCCCTCGACCGGATCACGCATCGTCTTGCCGCGATCGGCGGTATATGCGGGTCCCAACTCACCAAGCGCGTCGACCATATGATCGGGACCAAGCGTTGCTGGCATTCGCTCTCTGATCGCTCTTTCCAGCCAGCTGTCGAAGAAGCCCATCGTGCCCCTTTCCTGCCTTCGAGCGGACAGTAATTGACGATGTCGAAAAATGGAACCCGTTCTAGAAATATCCCGGCTGCGGACCGGGCACTGTCACAGTGCGTATCGGACCAAACGTTCCAATCCGGCGGGTTACAGTAAGTGGGTGCCGCAGCAAGACAGTCCAGCGACGCGGCCCAAGTTGACGTCACGCGGCGCTGCCACGCGCAACCGCATCGTTCTTGCCGCCGCCGAGTTGATGCATGTGCAGGGCGTCGCAGCGACCACGATCGACGACGTATTGGCGGCCAGCGCAGCGAGTAAATCCCAGTTCTACCAACACTTCGAGGACAAATCGGAGTTGGTGTACGAGGTCATCACGATGCGCGCCGACGAGATTCTGTCCTGGCAGCGGCTACGACTGGAGAAGGTCGATTCGTTTCGCGGGCTCTACCAATGGCGCGACGCGATGGTGCAGCGGTGCGCGCTGCGGCGGGGGCTGTGGGGTTGCGAACTCGGTTCTCTGGCCGCGGAATTGTCCGATACCGACGACAAGGCCAGGGCCTCGCTGTCGGAGCATTTCTCCGAGTGGCGGGGCCTGCTCGGTGCGGCGCTCGGGCGGATGCGGGACAACGGCGCGCTCGTCGCCGACGTCGACGTGAAATCCCTTGCGACAGGGCTACTTGCGGCGGTGGAAGGCGGATACCTGCTGTCCCAGACGGGACGGGACCCGCGGCTCATGCAGTCGGCGCTGAACATGGCGATCGGCCACGTAGCGTCCTTCGCGACCGCGGGCACAGCAGTGCGGTGAGAGCGCCAAAAACGCGGCCGGCGAAATGTCCGCCGGCCGCGATCTGGACCTGATCGACCAGTCCGGCGGCTAGTTGTCGCCGGGGATGGCCGTCGGCGCCGGTGGCGCCTTGACCGGAGGCGTGAACAGGTTGCCGCCGGTCGGGTTGATCGACTTCTCCGTCGGAGCGGGCGCAGGCACAGGCGCCGACGTCGTCTCGCTGGTGGTAGTCGTGGTGGTGGGCGTCGTGGTCTCCGGTGCCTTCTCGCCCTGACCACAGGCTGAGAGCACGCCCATGGCGATGATCGCGCCCATGCCGGCGGTAGCGGCGAGGCGACGGGTGCCTAACCTCATATTGCGTCCTATCTGTATCGAGAACTGAACTATATCGTCCAAAAAACCTGCTCGTCAACGTGACAATCGGCATCGCGCGGGACGCGGCCGTCCAACTCGGGGAGTGCTGTCAAGGGCGGGCCTGGTATTGGCAGGAACTTGCATTGTTCTTATCAGCGTCTTGCCAGCCAGCGTCTCTAACGTCCTGTGCACAAAACCCTCAGTTTTTGACAAGCACAACCACAGGCTCCGGAGGTCGTACGTGAAGAAGTTCGGCGTTTATGCCATCAGCGCTGTCGGTGCGGCGGCGGTGTCGATGGCGTTCTTTGGTTCCGGCGTCGCCGCGGCCGACGACTACAGCGGGCAGACCTATGGCGACGCGTCGAAGGCCATCAGCGATGCGGGCAAGAAGGCCGTCATCGCCAGCCGGGCCGGTGACACGCTCGCCGACGACGAATGCATCGTCTCGCATTCGCAGTCGGCGCCGTGGATCAAGGGTGACGACTTCTCTCCTGTCACCGACACCGTCCTCGTCTACCTGAACTGCAACGCCACCGTCGCGTCTGCAAAGGATCCCGGCAACTCGGCGGCCAGCCCCGAGGGCCGGGCGGCCATCCAGAAGGCACAGGAAGACGAGGCCAAGGCCGCGTCCGGATCTTCGTAGCGCCAGCCCCAGCCGCGGCCCGCGCTGCCCAGTAGGGTGAGGCCAGGCATCCACGAAGGGGAGGGCGGGAATGAAGCTTCAGGTGTTGCCCTACGTCACCGTCGAGATCGACGATCGGCTCCGCCGTCGCGTACGCCGTGCCGGAGAACGCCTGCGCGTCAACGTCAGGGCGTATCTGCTGAGCGCCGCCGACGACGTCGACGCGGCCGGTGACAGGGTGCGCGACCTGTGCGACAGGGCCGTCCATCGAGTGGACACAGTCGTCGAGCGAGTCACCGACAAGCTGGGCACCGACGAACCGCACCAGCCGCGCCTGCACCTCGTCGGTGGCCGCGAGGCCAGCTAGCGCGCTAGGGCGTTCGCGCGCCGGTCCGGCCGCCGACGACGAACGAGCCTGCGATCACCACCAGACCGATCACCGCGACCGGAATGGCCCACGTCCGCCGGCTCGAGACCGCCGATTGACATTGCTGGACATAGTCGGTGTGCGGGATGACTTGGTTGAGTATCGGCAGGTTGGCGGGATTCTGGTTGTCCGCCTGCTGTGCGGCTGACTGATCGGCAGCGAGACCATTGCCGCATCCGATGCTGCCGTTGTCGGGCCCGGGCACCGATACGGGCATGAGCAGTCCGATGATGCCGACCACCAGCACGACCGCCCCCACCAGCAAAATCAACCGTCGCAAGTTCATGGGCTGTTTTATGCCCAATCGCCCGGGTTTGAAACCATCTGGACAGCTGGCCCGAAGGGTGCACCGCGCGCGCATATATGTTGTTCTTGTCCGGTGTGGTGGCCGTGGCCCGAAAGGAGCGCGACGCTTTGGTAGGCCATGGTCTGACGGTGTTGCTCGCCGTGCTCGCCGCGGTGTTTCTTGCGATCGGAATCGTGGTGCGCCAGCGCGCCACGATGGACGTCCCACAAGAGCACGGCGTCAGTTCGGTCATGTTCCTCACCCTGCTGCGCCGTCCGCTGTGGTGGGCAGGCACCGCGGCGGCGGTCGCGGGGTATGTCTTCCAGGCGCTTGCGCTGGCGAAGGGCTCGCTGCTGTTGGTGCAGCCAATTCTGGTGTCGGCGCTGCTTTTCGCGCTGCCGTTGAGCGCCAGGCTGGCCCACCGGCGCGTCACCCGCGGCGAATGGCTGTGGGCTGTGGTGCTGACGGTTGCGCTTGCTGTGTTCGTCGTGCTCGCGAAGACCCGCCCCGGTGACTACGAGGCGTCGCTGCCGTTGACCGCGCTCGTGGCGGTGATCTGTACGGCCGCGGTGTGCGCATGCGTGGTGGTCGCGACTCGCACGATGGGCTGGAAGCGCGCGGTGTTACTCGCACTCGCAGTCGGTGTGCTGTTCGGTGTCGTCGCGGTGCTGACCAAGCTGTTGATGCACGTGCTGATTCACGAAGGCGTGCGCGCACTGCTGAGCACGCCGGTGCCGTATCTGCTTGCGCTGATTGCGGTTTTCGCAACCTTCCTGCAGCAGTCGGCTTTTCACGCCGGGTCGCTGCAGACGTCGGTGCCGACGATGCTGGTGCTCGAACCGCTGATCGCCGTCTTGCTCGGCGCGATCGTGCTCGGCGAGAACTTGGACGTCAGCCACCTCGACGCCGTGCTGATCACGATCAGCACGATCGCGATGGTTTCGGCCACCATCGCGCTTGGTCGCGACGAGGGTGCCTACGAGGAGCAACTCGAGGCGGCGATGGCGCGCCGCTCGGCCTAGTGCGGCTCGGATTCCTCTGTCGCTGAGGCTGTTTCGGGTGTTTCAGGCACCTTCACCGGCCGCAGTAACGCCCAGCCGATGAACACGATCGAAACGGCGATGAGCACCAGGCCCACCCACCAGTTGGCATCGGTGCCCACATACAGGTCGACGGGGTTGTCGGTGGCGGCGCTGTGGTGGTTGCCGAGCAGGGCCGGGACGAAGCCGGCGATAGTCAGCACGATGCCGTAGATCCCGAGCAGCGCGCCGATGATGTTGCGGACGTCGAAAAGGTGTCGCATCTTCAAGTCCTTCTCAGTGAAAACCGGCTAGTGGAAAACGATGTTGAGCACGATGACCAGTGCGAGTGAAACCGCGGCGAGCGGAACAGGCTTGTAGTACCACGCCTTTCCGGCACTCTCGGGGTCGGAGAAGACGTCCTTCGACGTCTCGGAGTACACCAGTCCGACCAATTCGCTGACGGGCTTCGGCGTGGTCACCATGGTGACGGCCACGCTGACGGCGATGTCGACGACGAACGCCACCGATGCGGCGACGAACGGCACGCCCTGGCCGGGAAGGCTGAGCACACCGACCTTGGACAGAATGAAAACGAAGATGGCAGAAAGGGTTCCGCTGACCAGGCCCGCCCAGCCTGCGGTCGACGTCATCCGCTTCCAGAACATGCCGAGGATGAAGGTCGCGAACAACGGTGCGTTGAAGAAGCCGAACAGCGTCTGCAGGTAGTCCATCAGGTTGGAGTAACCCGCCGCGATCAGCGCGGTGAAGATCGCGAGGATGGTGGCGGCAATGGTGGCGATTCGGCCGACAGCGATGTAATAGCTGTCCGGCCGGTCCTTGACGACGTAGTCCTGCCAGATGTCATAGCTGAACACGGTGTTGAAGGCAGAGATGTTGGCCGCCATGCCCGCCATGAACGAGGCCAGCAGGCCCGCGATGGCGACGCCGAGCAGGCCGTTGGGCAGGATGTCGCGGATCATCAGCAGCATCGCGTCGTTGTATGTGATGTCGCCTTTGCCGGTCGTTTTCAGCCGGATCATGTCGCCGATCGACGCGGCGGCGATCATGCCGGGCACGATGATCACGAACGGGATGAACATCTTCGGGAAAGAACCGATGATCGGCGCACGCCGCGCCGCGGAGATCGAATCCGAAGCCATCGCGCGCTGCACCTCGACGAAGTTCGTGGTCCAGTATCCGAAGGACAGCACGAACCCCAGACCGAACACGATCCCGATCACCGACCACACCGGGCTGGAGAACCCGGACAACGCCGTACCTGGCCAGGTGGTGAGCTGCTCGTGTGTCGTCGCTGTCACCTTGCCGGAGGAGACGGTGTCAATGACCTTGTCCTTCAAGCCATTCCAGCCGCCGACCTTCGTCAGCCCGAATATCGTCAGGGGCACCAGCGCCGCCACGATGACGAAGAACTGCAGCACCTCGTTGTAGATCGCGGCCGAAAGGCCACCCAGCGTGATGTAGCTGAGAACAACCAGCGCTGCGACGATCAGCGACAGCCACCGCGGCCAGCCGAGCAGCGCGTTGATGACCGTCGCGAGAAGGAACAGGTTGACCCCCGCGATCAGCACCTGCGCGGTGGCGAAGCTGATCGCGTTGACCAGGTGGGCGCCGGGCCCGAAGCGCCGCCGCATGAACTCGGGCACGCTTCGCACCTTGGAGCCGTAGTAGAACGGCATCATCACCACGCCGAGGAACAGCATGGCCGGGATCGCGCCGATCCAGTAGTAGTGCATGGTCGACAGCCCGACCTGGGCGCCGTTGGCGGACATGCCCATGATCTCGACGGCGCCGAGGTTCGCCGAGATGAATGCCAGACCGGTCACCCAGGCGGGCAACCGGCGGCCGGACAGGAAGAAGTCCAGGCTTGTCGAGATCTGGCTTCTGGCGATGAAGCCGATGCCCAGGACGAAGACGAAGTAGATCGCGACGAGCACGTAATCGAGCCAGCCGAGGTTGAGGCGCAGCACGTTTTCGGTCATCTCGTAGTCATCAACTCCTTGGTTGGAGTAAGTCGAATCCAGCACATGATCGGTCACAAACAACCAGAAACTAACAGGGCGACCCCAGCAAACTGGGCCAAATCAGGAAATTTTGTTTGATATTGTGCGTTCCCATGCTCGCCGCCGAACGCCGATATGCGATCTTGCGGGCGTTGAACGCCGACGGAGCGGTCCGGGTCGCCGACCTGGCCGCCGAACTCGACGTGTCCGAGATGACCGTGCGCCGCGACCTCGACGCGCTGGATGCGCAGAATCTGCTTCGCAAAGTGCACGGCGGCGCGGTGACCCGGCACAACCGCGGAGAAGAACCGTGGTCGTCGGTCAAGGCGGGCCAGCAGCGCGCCGAGAAGGCGGCGATCGCCGCGGTGGCAGCCGAGACCGTCGAAGACGGCATGACGATCGCGATCAGTGCAGGCACCACGACCACAGAGTTGGCGCGCCGGCTGCGGCACCGGTCGTCGATCACCGTGGTGACGAACTCGCTGCGCGTGTTCGAGGTGCTGACCGATCCCGACGCGACCGACGCTCCGCAGGTGTATCTGTCAGGCGGAGTCCGCACGCCGTCGGATGCGCTCGTCGGACCCGTGGCCGAGGCGACGATCGGGTCCTTCCGGGTGGACGGCACATATCTCGGCGTACATGGCTTCGACCCGGAGGCGGGCTTGACGACACCGAATATCGCTGAGGCACAGACCAATCGGACGATGATCGGCATCGGCGCCCAGTTGACGGTGCTGGCCGATCACACCAAGTACCGAGAAGTGGGGACAAACGTGTTCGCACGCATGCGTCGGGTCGACAACCTGATCGTCGACGACGGCCTTGACATCGTCGACCGCGGCATCGTCGAGGAACATGTCGGGCGCCTGACCATCGCCACGGTGCACCCGTGACCGACCCGACGAGATGGCCGCTTGCCGACGGTCGTGAGCTGTTGATGTTCCCGTTGGCCGGGCACACCCCGGCGCCGGTGCCCGACAGGCGCCCGCTGCCCGAGCGCGGTGATCAACGGTCGCAGTTGCGGTTCGACCGCCAGACCGGGCAGTGGGTGATCATCGCGGCGCTGCGCCAGGATCGGACCTACAAGCCGCCTGCCGACGAGTGCCCGCTGTGCCCCGGTCCTACCGGGCTGACCAGTGAGATCCCGGCACCCGACTACGACGTCGCGGTGTTCGAGAACCGCTTCCCCAGCTTGTCCGGGGCGGGCGGTGCCGCGTTCAAGCTTCCGTACCCCAACGGGGATCTTTTCCAGTCCGCCCCTGGCCACGGCCGATGCGAGGTCATCTGCTTCTCCAGCGATCACACCGGCTCGTTCAGCCAACTCGCGCAGGCGCACGCGCGCCTCGTCGTCGACGCGTGGCGGCATCGCACCGCGGACCTGATGGCTCGCCCCGGCATTGCGAACGTGTTCTGCTTCGAGAACCGCGGCGAGGAGATCGGCGTGACGCTGACCCACCCGCACGGTCAGATCTACGGCTACCCGTATCTGCCGCCGCGGGCGGCCGAGATGCTGCGCGAGGCCCGCGCTTATGCCGACCGCACCGGTGGCAACCTGTTCACCGACATCCTCGCCCGCGAAGTTGGCGAGGGCAGCCGCATCGTCGCGAGCACCGAGCTGTTCACCGCGTTCGTGCCGTTCGCGGCGCGGTGGCCCGTGGAAGTCCACATCTATCCGAACCGATTCGTACACAACCTCGTTGACCTGACCGACGCAGAGCTCGACGGCTTCGCGCAGATCTACCTCGACGTCCTGAAGCGGTTCGATCGCATGTATCCCACTGCGCTGCCCTATATTTCGGCACTCCACCAATACGCCAACTCCGACGAACAGCGGCAGGGCTACTTTCACGTCGAGCTGATGTCGGTGCGGCGCAGCGCGACCAAGCTCAAGTTTCTGGCCGGCTCGGAGTCCGCGATGAACGCATTCATCAGCGATGTGACTCCGGAGAGTGTGGCCGAGCGACTGCGGGAGTTGGCATGATTCGATACGCGGCGCCCGGTCGGATCAACCTGATCGGCGAACACACCGATTACAACTTGGGCTTCGCGCTGCCGATCGCGCTACCCGAACGCACGGTGGTCACCTATGCGCCAGATGACGGCGGGCAACTCGCGGTGCGCAGCGACCAGGAAGACGGCGACGTGTCGATCCCGCTCGACACCGCACCCGGCGACGTGGACGGCTGGGCGGGCTATGTGGCCGGGGTGATGTGGGCGCTGCACGCGGCAGGCCACCGAATCCGCGGCGGGACGATGTCGATCGTCAGCGATGTCGAAATGGGCTCTGGTGTCTCGTCTTCGGCGGCACTGGAGTGCGCGGTCATCGGCGCGTTGACGACGGGCGCCGACATTCACCTCGATCGCGTCGAACTGGCCCGCCTGGCGCAGCGGGCCGAGAACGAATACGTCGGTGCGCCGACCGGAATGTTGGATCAACTGGCCTCGCTGTGTGGTGAATCGCGCAAAGCGTTGATGATCGACTTTCGTAAGCCGACCGTCGAACCGGTGGCGTTCGATCCCGACGCCGCCGATGTCGCCCTCCTGCTGATCAATTCGCGGGCACCACACCAACATGCCGGTGGGGAGTACGCATCGCGCAGGGCGTCGTGTGAACGGGCGGCCGCCGACCTCGGCGTGGCGTCGCTGCGCGAGGTCCAGGACCGCGGCGTTGCCGTGCTGGCCGGGGTGGCCGATCCCGTCGATGCCCGGCGGGCCCGCCACATCCTGACCGACAATCAGCGCGTGCTCGATGTCGTTGCGGCGCTTCAGTATTCCGACTTCACGACGATCGGCCATCTGTTCAACGCATCCCAGGCATCGATGCGCGACGACTTCGAGATCACCACCGAGCACATCGACCTGATCGCCGATACCGCGGTGGCGGCAGGTGCGTTGGGCGCCAGGATGACCGGCGGCGGCTTCGGCGGATGTGTGATCGCGCTGGCGCCTGCCGCGAAGTCCGACCACATCGCCGACGCGGTCCGCACAGCGGTCGCCGACGCCGGCTACAACGCGCCGACGATCGTCCGCACCAACGCGGGTGCGGGCGCACACCTATTGCGGTAGTGGCGGGTCCGAGAGTGCGGCCCACATCAGCCGGGCCGCTTGCCGGGTGCGTTCGTCGGGCGTGATCGGCGCTCCGGTGTCTGGCTGTTCGGCGGGCGCGCCGCTGATGTGCTCGAGGAGCGCGACTGCCAGTTCCCGCAGCTTCACGTTGAACTCCTGGCTGGCGCGGCGCAGGATCCGCCACGCGTGGTCGGCGTCGCAACGCACCAGGCCCATCAGCGCACCCTTGGCCTGCTCGATAGCGCCGCGTGACTGCAGCACCGTGATGATGTCGGCGATCGCGGACGCGTTCTCGGCCGCGGTGGTGATCAAGGCTGCTGAGATCAGCTGTTCGTAGTTGATCAGGCTGGCCACCGTCGCGGCGCCGGCAGGTTGGGACAGCGTGCAGCAGATGACGACCGTCGCATCGTCGGCCCACACGCCGGGAACGGCGGCGACGCCGTGTACCTGTTCCCACGTCGACTCATATTGCGGCGCAAGGTCATTCATACTCGCCAGGGTCAGCTGGGGCCAGCGGTCGTCGGTCCACAGGTCTGGACTCAGCACCGGCACCTGATAGGCGATTGCATCGGGAACCGGACCGCCGATGCCTGCCAACTGAGCTTCGACGAACTCGGCACCGACACCGATTGCGGCGAGCACGGACGGTGCCTCGTCATGGCGCTTGTCGTGCACCGTGATCGTCAATCCGACCGCATCGAGGTGGTCGGACTGTATCCGCTCGAGGATGCGATGCAGCAGCGCCATCAACTGCGGATGCTGGCGCGGTTGAAAGTGGGGCGGGGGCATGTTCGATCGCGGGGTCAGTCGCGGGTCGCGACGGTGGCTACGCGGTCGAGGCCGGAGATGTTCAGCAGGGTGATGATCGGTCCCGTCGCAGGCACGATCAACGCGAGCTTCGTCGTCGCGGCGACAGCGAACAAGGCTCGTACGGCAGCGCTGTCGCAGTACGTCACCTCAGAGAGGTCGACCGTGATCGTGTCGCTATCGGCGGCGGCGCGGTCGAGGACTTCGGAGAACTCGTTGACGTTGGCCAGGTCGATGTCTCCGGACGCGGTGACCACCGGCGGCTGCTCGGCGTCCGCGGCGGACATCTGGAACTGACGGTTGTTCATTAACTACAGCTCCTTGCGCATTTCCACCGTGGTCCCCTGCGGGGTTGGCGTGATCGTGACTGTGTCGACGAGGGCCCTCATCAACCTGCTGCCGTGGCCGCGACCCCGCGGACTCGACTGTGGCGCATGCCAGCGGCCGTTGTCCTTGACGGTCAACGCCAGACCCGTATCAGTGGCGCGTGCCGTGACTTCCACGACGACATTGTGGGCGGCGTCGCGCACAGCGTGTTCGATTGCATTGGACGCGGCTTCGCCGACGGCGAGCAGCACCTCGGCCGCGGCCGAGGCATTCACCGCCGCGGTCGGCAACCACTTGCGCAGGTGGGCGCGGATGACGGCCAGGCTCGCCGGGATCGCGGGTAACAGCACCCGCATCGGCGCGGGTTGACGCGCGTCGGTACTGGATGCCCCGGATATCTTGGTCATCAGTACCTCCGGCACGCCGAGCGGCAGGCCCGACAGCCGCAAATTGCCGTAGCTGTCATATCACGTGAACCTTCACGGTGTGGGCCTATCCGACCGCGAACCGCATGCCGACAGTGGTGCCGTGCGCGGTGCCTTCCAGGTCGACCTTGTCGCTGAGTGTCCGCATCAGCAGCAGGCCCCTGCCCCTGGTGCCGGGGTCGGCGGGCGGTGTCTTCCACGAACCAGAGTCGGCGACCCGGATGTGAATGTGCTGGTCATCGACCGCCCCCTCCACCCGCATCGGGCCGGGGTCCTGACCACGGTAAGCGTGCTCGGCGCTGTTGCTGCACGCCTCGTTGACCACCAACACGATGTCCGCGGCCTGCATCTCGGATACGCCGGCGCTGTGCAGCCACGCGGTGAGCTGATGCCGGACATCGGTCAATCGTGCTGGAATCGCGTCGATTTCAATGACGAGCGCGGGGCCCGGGTGACGGTACAGCACGATCGCGACATCGTCGTCGTAGCCGAGGGCGGGTGCCAATTGCTCGAGCATCGTGTCGGCCACGGTGTCCACCGGCAGCTCCGTGGTCCGCGTCAGCACGTCGCCGACCCGAGCGATGCCGGCGTCGATCGGTTCGCCACGCCGCTCGACAAGACCGTCGGTGTAGAGCAGCAGGGTGGAACCGCCGGTCAGTGTCGTGGTGGCCTGTGGGCGGGGTTCGTCCCTGTGCACGGCCAGCGGCACCGACCGCGCATCGATCAACAGCTGTGGTTCAGCCTCGACATCGGCCAGTACCGCGGGCACGTGTCCGGCACTGCTGTAGGACAGCGTCTCGGATTGTGCATCGAGGATTGCGACGAAGACGGTGGTGCAGAACGCATCTGGAATGAACGCCGCTACTGAGTCGAGGTGTTCGAGCAATGTCGCCGGCGATTCACCCGTGAGCAACAGCGCACGGGCCGAGCTGCGCAGCTGACCCATCACCGCAGCCGCGGCCAGCCCGCGACCGACGCAGTCGCCGACGATGATGCCGATCCGGTCGTCGCCGACCGGCAGCACGTCGTACCAGTCTCCGCCGATTTCCAGCGGTGAGACCGCAGGCTCGTAGCGCGCCGCGAAGCCAGGCGGCAGTTCTGTCGGCGCGAGCATCGCCCGCTGCAGGGTCAACGACGTGTCACGGGCGAGCTCGAACTGGCGCACATGCTGCATGGCAAGGCTGAGGTGGCCGGCGAGCGCGGCGACCAGTTGGCGGTCTTCCGCGCCGACCCTGCGGGGTGCGTCGAACTCGAGCCACAGGGTCAGGTCACGCGTCAAAGTGGCCACGATGCCATGTGCGTAGTCGAATTCCGTTGCCCAGCCGACGGTTTCGACCGAAAGCGGAAGCCACGCCCTGGCGTCGTCGAGCGACCGCCGCAGCTCGGGTTCGAGGTCATGCCAGGTTACTGTCACGGGTGTGCCTGCGAGGTGCACCGTCGGTTCTTCGTGTTCGCTGGGCGGCCACGCGATCGCGGCCACCTGCCGCACGCCCAGCCTGGTTCGGCACTCGTCGAGGGTGGCCGAAAGCACCTCGCCGATGCTCTTGGCGACGCTGACCGCGGTCGCCAAATGAGCGACGGCGCGCTCACGTTCGGCAGCGGCGCGCGGGGCGGTGATGTCGCGAATGGTCCCGACGTAGGTCCCCCCGGCGTCCTCGGCGCCCGGTGAGGTGACTTTGTTGACGCTCATCGCCACCCATACGGTGTGACCGTCGCGATGCCGGATCGGCGCCTCGGCCTCCAGAGTGCCCTCGGCGAGCAGCCTTGACAATCGATCACCCGAGCCGGCGTCGTCGGCCATCCACGGGTGTTGCCATGCGTACGGCAGACCCTCGGGTCCGTAACCGGTGATGTCGGCGAACGCATCGTTGACCTCGATGACCGCGCCGCTGCTGTCGGAAACGAAGAAGCCCTCCTGCAGCGAGTTCACCAGAGCCGTGCGGAACTCGTCGCGGTCGGCCAGATCGTCGGCGCGGGCCCGCTGCTGCTCGTATCTCTTTGTGCCGTCGATGAACCCGCGCGTAGCGACGTCCAGTGTCGCCAGCGTCTGTAGCAGAAACTGCAGCGCGACCGCCGAGTCTTGCCCTGCCACCAGGCGTGCGTGGTTCTCGATGATGTCCAGGATGCTGATCTGTTCAGCCAGTGCGCGGCGTCCGAGTTCATGGCCGACTGCGAGGGTGTCTTCGCCCTGTGCGGCGAGGTAGGCACTCAGCGCGGCGGCGTAGGAGGCGTGAAACTCGGCCGCGGGAGTCATGACGAGACGCCCCGATGCCGCGCCGTGAGCACTAACGCGTCGTCGGACTCGCGGCTGTAAACGTCGAGGATGTGTTCGGCGATCGACATCGCTGGCGCGGCGAAGTCGATGCCCTTCACGTGGTCTTCCAGAATGCCGTCGGTGGCGATCACGAGCAGGTCGCCGGGGGTCATCGATACCTGGTGGGTGGCCAGTGCGTGCGGGATGCGATAGCCGACGATGCCGCCCGACAGCAGTGCTGAAGCCCGGATGTGGATACCGGCTGCACTCTTGGAGACCAGGTCGGCCGTCACGTTGCCGATGCCGATCCAGCTCAGCGTGTCGGTCTCGAAGTCGATGCGCGCCAACGTGATTGCCGCGCCGCGTGTGTCGGTGAGTCCGCGGTGACAGCGCTGCAGCAGTACGTCGAGCGGTTCATTGCGGCTGCGGTTGACCACCTCGTCGGCGCGTAGTGCCGCGGTCTCCGCGGCCGTGCCGTGACCGAGCCCGTCGGCGACCCCGAACAACGCGGCGGTGCCTCCGAGGTCGACGGCGATCGGATAGTCGCCGCACACGTCCTCGCCGGGTAGCGGGCGACGCGCCGCGGCCCACTCAATCGGTCCGATCGAGCCCTTTCTACGCATTGGCCGGTATCCACTTCCACATCTCGACCACCGTGCCCTGCCCGGGCGTCGACTCGACGATCAGTCGATCCATCAAGCGTCGAGCACCGGGTAACCCGAGGCCAAGGCCCCGGCCCGTCGAGTAGCCATCCTCCAAGGCACGTTCGATGTCGACGATGCCGGGACCCTCGTCCTCGGCCCGCACCACCAACGCCGTGCGCCCGTCCCGCTCGGCGACCGCGACCCGGATCGCGCCGGAGCCCGCGTAACTGGTGATGTTGCGCGCCACCTCCGAGATCGCGGTGGCGATCATCGTGACGTCGGTCAGCGAGAAACCGAGATCCCGGGCGAGCTGATGCCCGGCCTGGCGGGCAGCGACGATGTCGTCGGAATTCTTGACGTCGATCACTTCTTCTCTCGGGGTCATCTCGGCGTCAATCGGCACCGTCGCGCCCGATCGTCGGCTGGCGCGCTTCGAGTTGCCGGGTGAGAAACGCGAGTCCCTCCTCGAGATCCAGCGCGGTGTACATGTCGTCGAAGACAAGGCCCAGTTGGACCATCGCGAACGCCACTTCGGGTTGCAGACCCACGATTACGGTGTCGGCGCCCCGCAGCCGGGTCATGTGCGCGATCGTGCGCAACGACCTGGCGGCGAACGAGTCCATTACGTCGATCGCGGTGACGTCGACGATGATGCCGTGTGCGCGGTACCGGCTGACCCGCTCCATCAGATCGTGGCGCAGCCGTTCGGCATCGGAGTCGGTGAGCGCGGCCTGCACCGAAGCGATGAGGATCGCGCCCTGTTTCAGGATGGGTACTGGCATGTCGCGCTAGCGCCGTCAGCCGTTCTGCTCGCCGGTTCGGGTCACTTCGTAACCGAGGAGCCGCTCGGCCTCCTCGATACCGCCCTGCAGGTCGCCGACGGCGTTCATCTTGGACAGATCGAGCCCGATGGTCACCAGGGTCAGTGCGATATCCGACGACAGGCCGGTGATGATCACGCTGGCGCCCATCAGACCGGATGCGTCGACGGTCTGCACCAGGTGGTTGGCCACGGTGGAGTCGATGGTCGGCACACCGGTGATGTCGATGACGACCACCTTGGCGCGGTTGGCGCGGATGGCACGGAGCAGTTGCTCGGTGACCTGGCGGGCGCGCTGGCTGTCGAGCACGCCGATGATCGGCAGAATCAGCAGCTGTTCGCGCACCTGGAGCACGGGTGTGGACAGCTCGCGGATGGCTTCCTGCTGTTGCCGGATGATGCGTTCGCGTTCCTGCACGAAGCCGACGGCCACGGTGTTCGCGATGCGGTTCGCGGCGGGCTCGTACGCGTCGAGCACCCGGTTCAGCAGGTTGAAGTCGGTCTGGTACTTCTCGAACAGAGAGCGGGCCAGCACGTCTCGCAGCAGCAGCACGATGCCGACCACCTCGTCGGTTTCGACGCCACGGGGGATGATGCGTTCCGACAGGTCGCGTGCGTAGTCCTGCAGCGCTTCGACGCTGCCGGTCTCGAGCACCTCGACGTAGCTGTCGTACACCGTGGTGGCCTCGGAGAAGATCTCCTCCGGCGACATCGCGGTGAGTAGTTCGGCTTCGGTGATGCGGCGCGCCCACTCCTCACGCAGGACGGTGCGGTTTTGGCGAAGGTGCTGGACGAGTTGGGGCAGTAGAACTTCGCCGACGAGCTCGGCCGGCGGGATGGTGGCGCCTGCGGCGAGATCTGTCGTCGATTCAGACATTCGGCGGCCTCCCAACTCCACTCGCGCCCAGTCGAATGCACGAGTCCTGAGCCGACCCTAGTCTTTGCGAAGGGAGTCCAACTGACGAAGTCGCCAAACTCCGCCTGCGATTGCCTACTAGGCTCTCCCCATGCCCGCCGAGGAAGCGATCGCCACCGCGCTCGCCTACCAGAATGGGATCGCCGTGCTCAAGGTCGACGGAGATATCGACCTGGCCACGGTCCCCGCACTGGAAGCCGCTATCGACGAAGCCCTGATACCGAAGCCGACGGGGCTGGTAATCGACCTGTCAGAGGTCGGCTTCCTCGCCTCAGCAGGCCTGCAGGCCCTGGTCGCCACGCACAACAACGTCAGCGAGAGCGCGCAGTTCGCGGTCGTTGCGAACAGCGCCGCGACCAGTCGCCCGATTCAGCTGACCGGCCTCGACCAGATCTTTGCGCTGTACCCGACTCTCGACGAGGCGTTGACCGCGGTTCAGTCCAAATAGCCTGGCCGCCAACCGGTTCGTCAGGGCACCATCCACGACAGCACCGAGGCCTGCAGCGCCGACAGGACGCACAGCAGCGCCAGGAACACGAGGCTCCACACCACCACGCGGCGGAAGATGTCGCCTTCTTTGCCGTTCATCCCGACCGCGGCCGCGGCGATGGCCAGGTTCTGCGGTGAGATCATCTTGCCGAGTACGCCGCCCGAGCTGTTGGTGGCGGCCATCAGCACATCGGACAGGCCGGCCTGGTTGGCTGCGGTCACCTGAAGGGCGCCGAACAGCGAGTTCGACGACGTATCCGAGCCGGTCACCGCGACGCCGAGCCAGCCGAGCACCGGGGACAGCAACGCGAACGCGCCGCCCGCGCCCGCCATCCAGGTGCCGAGTGTGATGGTCTGCCCCGACAGGTTCATCACGAACGCCAGTGCCAGCACCATCATCACGGTCGCGATCGCGAAGCGCAGCTGCACCAGCGTCGCGCCGTACGCCTTGATCGCGCGCGGCACCGACAGCTTCAGCACGATCATCGTCAGCAGGCCCGCGATGAGCATCTGGGTGCCGGGGGTGGTCAGCAGGTTGAGGGTGAATTCGGTGAGCGACACCGGCTTTCCCTTTGGACTGACGACGTGCAGGCCGGGCCATCCGAACTTGATGGTGGCCTTGTCGAGCAGCTTCTTGACCGCGCCGATCTGACAGATGACAAAGACCGCGATGATGATCGCGTAGGGCGCATACGCCTTGGCGACCTCGGCGCGGCTGTCGGGATTCGCGACCCGCTGCGCGAATTCGGGCGTCGGCTCATCGGCGGCGCCACCGGCGACGACTGCGGGGGAGTGCTCGACGCGCGGCCGCCAGACCCGCACCATCGCGACCACCGCGGCCGCCGACAGCAGCGATGCGACCACGTCGGCCAGCGGCACCGAGATGAAATTCGACGTCGCATACTGCCCGAGCGCGAACACGATGCCGCAGACCAGTGCGACCGGCCAGGTCTCGCGCAGGCCCCGCCACCCGTCGACGATTGCGACCAGGGCGAGCGGCACGAACAACGCGAGGATCGGCGTCTGTCTGCCGACCATCGCACCGAGCGTGTCGCTGGGCAGGTCGGTCACCTTGCCGAGCGTCAGGATCGGGGTGGCCATCGCGCCGAATGCGACGGGTGCGGTGTTTGCGGTCAGTGCGAGTGCCGCCGCCTTGAGCGGCCGGAATCCGAGCGCCATCAGCATCACCGACGTCACCGCTACCGGGGTGCCGAACCCGGCCAGCGCCTCGAGAAGCGCGCCGAACGAGAACGCGATGATGACCGCCTGCACTCGCTGGTCGTCGCTGACCCGGGCGAACGACCGCCTTAGGACGTCGAAATGCCCTGTCTCCACGGTCATTTGGTAGACCCAGATCGCGTTGATCACGATCCAGAGGATCGGGAAGAACCCGAAAGCGGCGCCTTCGGTCCCGGCCAGCAGGGTCTGGCCGACCGGCATCCCGTACACGAGGACCGCGAGCACGATCGCCAGCACCAGGGATACCAACGAAGCCACCCATGCGGTGACCCGCAGCGCGCCAAGCATGACGAACAGCAGCAGCAGAGGTAGGGCTGCGACCAGCGAGCTCCACGCCAGTGAATGCGCTACCGGATCGAGAACCTGTTGGTACACCGGGACGGAATAGCCCGTGGACGTGCGGTTCAACCCTCGCGGGCTTGGCGCTGACTGCGTAATCACTGTGCGACTGTCAAAACATTGGATTAGAGTTCGGTTTCGCCGGCTTGATCTTCAAAGCCGCTGGTAAAGGTCGGGAAGGACTTAACTCATGGGTCGGATCGCTCGCCGTGTCGCGGCGCTTGTCGGAGGTGCCGCGGTTGTCACGGTGGTGGGCTTGACCGCCTCGTGCGGCAAGGAAGAGCAGAAGGCTCCCGAGACGTCGACGACTACGACCACCACGACCACGTCGGCGACCACCGCCCCGCCGACCGTCGCGCCGACGGAGAAGTCGATCAACCCGACCGGCGGCAACCTGTTCACGCCGCCGGTGAAGGCGCCGCCGGCGCCGACGGCCATCCCCGGCGATAACTAGAACCGCCCCTGGCCAGCTCGGACGTACGCTGGCTTACGTGGTCGCCCGGCATTTCACAACGTTGGCGCTGGTCGCTGTCGGCGTGTTCGTGCTCGCCTCCGACCTGCGCCCGACGGTGTCCGGCACCGCGGGTCTGATCAGCGGGCCCTACGCGTATCTGTTGGCCAGCTCCACCGATCTCGGTCCGTCGCACCGCGCGGACACGCAGTTGACCGCCGCCCTGCGCGGTTCGACCCGACCGGACGCGCTGTACGGCTGGGCCGGTGACAACGGGCTCGACGTGCGATGGCGACCGGGCGAGGAGTGGGCGGTCGTCGAGGGCAACGCCGAGGACGTGGCGAAGGCATTCGACGTCGAGGTGCACGACTACCGCGGCCAGCGCGGCCAGGTGTTCTATGCGTCGCCGCAGCAACCGTCGATCCCCGATCCGCTGCGCGACGAAGTCGCTGAGTTCGGCAGGATCCTCGGCTATACGCCGCACCACACGTCGCGGCCGTCGATCCTGCCGTTGGATGTGCCGGACCGAGGGCTCACCCCAGCGGGATTGCTGACCACCTACAACGCCCAGAAGCTGGCGACCGACGGCTTCACCGGTAAAGGCCAGACCATCGTCTTCTTCGCGTTCGACGGGTTCGAGCAGGCCGACCTCGACACGTTCGCCACCACGTACAAGTTGCCGAAGTTCACCCCGACGGTGGTCGGCGGCCAACCGGGTGAGGCGCGCGGTGAGACGACGATGGACCTCGAGGTCGCCCACGCCGTCGCGCCCGATGCGCGCAAGGTGGTGTGGAACGCCCGCTCCACTGTGGAAGGTGCTGGCGGTTACGAGAAGATCGGGCAGATGCTGCAGGACGCCGACCGGGAGTTCCCCGGTGCGGTGTGGAGCTTTTCGATCGGATGGGGCTGCGACAAGCTGATCACCGCCGCCGATCTCGCGCCGGTGCGGTCGGCGATGAAGACTGCGCACGCGCATGGCACGACTGCGTTCAACGCCAGCGGAGACCTTGCCGGCCTGGAGTGCAAGGGCGGTGAAGATTGGTCGTCGCCGCCTGGGGCGAGCGACGTCGGATTGGATTCGGTGGCCTCGCTGCCGGAGATGGTCGACGTCGGCGGCACCACGCTGTCCACCGACGCCAACGGCGTGTGGCAGGCCGAGCAGGCGTGGTTCGACGTACCGCTGTCGCAAGGCACCGGCGGTGGGGTGTCGTCGTTGTTCGACCGACCCGACTGGCAGCGCGGGGTGTTGGCCGAACGCGATCGGACGCGCAGGCTGACTCCCGATGTCGCTGCGGTCGCCGACCCGTTCACCGGCGTGCGGATCGTGTTCGACCAGCAGGACCTCGTAGGCGGCGGGACATCGCAGTCGGCACCGATCTGGGCGGGCCTCGCCGCGGTGATGAACCAGTACCTGCTCGCCAACGGCGGACGAGAGGTCGGCGACCTCAACCCGCTGCTGTACCGAATCGCGGCAGGCGCGCCGCTCCCGGGGTTCCGCGATGTGGTGTTGGGCGGCAACGCCGTTGACGACGCCACCCCTGGCTACGACCTGGTGACCGGGCTCGGCACACCCGACATCGACAACCTGGTGCGCAACCTGCTGATCGTGCAGAAGGCGACGTGATGAGTACTGGACCGAACGAAGACGCCGTCCCGCAGACGGAGTGCCGGATATGCAAGGTCGATGTGCCTGCCGGCGAGTACTGCGGCCTGTGCGGTTGCCACCTCACGCCGCGGCCGGGAGAAGGTCCGGACTGGTTGCGAATCCGCGACTTTGGTGCCGCACCGGGTGAGCATCTGCTTCAGCCGTCGCTGGCGAGTTCCCTGTTCCCCCATCTGCCTGCGCGGTCGCGCACCGTGTTCCGGGTCGGGCTGGCTCTGGTTTTGGTGGCACTGGTGGTGTTCGCGGTGCTGCGGATGCCCGGTGCACTGGTTGCGGTTTCCGCGCTCGGTTTCCCGTTCCTGTTCGCGCTGTACGTGCGCGAGTCGGACGGGTTCGAGGACGTGCCGGCCCGCACGTGGGCGCTGACCGCCGCGCTCGGTGTCGGGTTGGGGGTCGGGTGGGTGCTGCTGACGGGCGCGATGGTGGCCCGCTCGTACGGAATTGCGTTGGGAGCGGGCGTCGTTGGCTCGCGCATGTTGAGCATGGGGATCGGTATCCCCCTTGGTGGCGTGATCCTGATGCTGATGCCGGCGGTGATCGTGCGGCTGCTGCGGCCGCCAACGCGGGAAGCGCTGGAGGGCTTCATGGTTGGCGCGCTCGGCGCGCTCTCGTTCACCGCGGCCGCGACGTTGACGCGACTTGCCCCCCAGTTCGGCAGCGGCGTGGTGAGCAAGCGCCCGCTCGACAGCCTGCTCGTCGAGGCGGGAATCAGGGGCGTGGCGGTGCCGCTCACCGCGGCAGCGGCGGGCGGATTGATCGGTGCCGCACTGTGGTTCAGGCGCCCGCCGAGCAAGGAGAAGCAGCGTCCCGGTGTGGTGCGTGCGCTGCTGGTGTCGTTCGCGGTGGCGGTGCTCGCCGTGTATCTGGCGCTCGGCCTGATCGACGTTTCCCATTTCCCGCAGGTGCTGATGCTCGTGTTGTATCTGGCGGTTGCCGGGCTCGCGCTGTTGCTGTTGCGTATCGGACTGCACCTTTCGCTGCTGCACGAGGCGCACGACGAGATCCAATCCGACGAGCCGCTGCTGTGCCCGCACTGCGGACACGTCGTACCCGATATGGCGTTCTGCCCAGCGTGCGGTGTCGCGACGCGGGCGTCGTCGCGATCGTCGCGCACGGCACGTCGTGATGTCCGACCCGTGCGCAGCGAGCAGGAGACGGACGGATCATGAGCTCGCCGACCTTCTTTCCGGGCTATGCGGTGCCCGCCGGGTCCTATGCCGCCCCGCCGGTGCGCCATTCGCGTGTCAGGGTGCTGCTGATCTGGTTCACCGCGATCGCGGTGGTGGCCGTCGCGCTGGTCGGTGTGACGATGTTGAGAAGCAAGCCGCCCGCCCGATATATGTGTCCGCCCAGCTGCGGGCATCCGCCGACGGGGACACCGGTCAACACCAACCCCCGGTTCACGGCGGCAGACGGCGCGTTCTCGGTGTCGTATCCCGCCGAGGGGACGGCGTACAAAATCACCACCAAACCCAACGGCGTCACCGCGGATCTGCAGGCAGGCGACGGCGGCACGTTGCAGTTGTTCAGCGAGCCGGCGGCGAACCGGTCACCGGAGCAGATAGCGAAGAGCTTGATCCGCAAGACGTTTCCGGACGCGCGCACCGCCTACAAGATTCCCAACGCGATGGTGGGGTATCAGCCCGGCTACGGCGAGGCCGCCGACTGTTGGCCGCAGGGCGCCAACAGCAGCTACATGAAGATGCGCGTGTTGGTCATGGTTGCGGTCAAGAACGACCTGGCTCTGGTCGCCGCTGCGATTGGCCCGTTTCGGCAGTTCGGCCCGAGCTTCGGCAGCGGCAAACCGTCCGGCGCCAATCTCCAAATCGCTTTGGACATGGGCAAGTACGTCAACAGCTTCGCTTGGCGCGGCGACCCGCCGCGGTGATCAGGCGACTTCGGTGAGTCCGTAGCCGCGGTCCCTGGCCACCTCGGCCAGCAGTGCGCGCAGCCGGTGTCGTCCGCGATGCAGCCGCGACATCACCGTCCCGATCGGGACGTCGGTGATCGCGGCGATCTCCTTGAATCGGCGGCCCTCGATATCGGCGTAATAGACTGCGGTACGCAGCTTTTCGGGCAGTTGACGCATCGCCGCTCTGACATCTGTGTCGCCGAGCATGTCCAACACCTGGTCTTCTGCCGAGCGCAGTCCGATCGACGAGTGACGCGCCTCTGCGAGCAGTTGTCCGTCGGTGATCTCGTCGGTCAGCCACTGCACGGGCCGGCGTTGTTGCTTGCGGTAGCCGCTGATGTGCGTGTTGAGCAGGATGCGATACAGCCAGCCGCCGAGGTTGGTGCCATCGCGAAAACCACGGAACCCGGCGAACGCCTTGGCCGCGGTCTCCTGCAGCAGATCTTCTGCCTCGGTGCGATTGCGGGTCAGCTTCATCGCCTGCGGGTAGAACGCGGCGATCAACGGGACGGCATCACGCTCGAACCGCGCGGCCAACTCGTCATCGTGGGACTCGGGTACTGCGGCGGTACTGAGCATGCGTTACTCCTATTGGCAACGGATCTTCTTGTATGCTCACAACTCTCGTTGTGGGCTTGGGCGGTGTCTGCATGGCTGGCCCCCTAACGTCGGTAATGAAAACCCGACCTGGCACATACCGGTTAACCCCCATATCGGGTCCGGTGAACAGGACATCCCAGGCAGCCACCGCTGCCGCAACGGCGAGGATGACCGTCACGACGACATGGCGGGCCAGGCGTCTGTCGGTGGTGGTGTCCATGTCACTAGACCTTTGCGCGCCGCGCCGATCCGGTCTTCGATGCTGGCGGCCATTCATGATTACCGCTAGCGGCACTTGACAGCCTGGCAGCCGCTCGACAGCCCTTGCACAGCTGCTGAACAGCCACGGGAGCTATCAAGGGGTGTGACCGGCCGGGTGTTGTCATTGCTGGTGCGCCCGACCGCACCACCGATGTGGGTGGGATTACTGGTTGCCGCAGCGGCGATTTCGGCCGAGACACTATTGGTAGTCGTGCTGCGAACGCTTGCGCCGATGGACACGTTCGGTGTGGTCTATCTGCTCGGTGCGCTCGTGGTCGCGATCGGCTGGGGTACTGGCCTTGCTGCGGTGACTTCGGTGGTGAGCGCGTTTGGTTTCGGTTACTTCCGCGACTGGCCCGACGACAGCTTCGATCCGACCGACCTGCGCAACTGGGTGGTGATCGGCGTGTTCCTTGTCATCACGTTGATGGCGAACACGCTGGCCGGTGTGGCGCGGGCCAGAGCGGCAGAGGCCGAACGGATTGCCGAGCGGCAGGCGGCGCTGCGACGTGTCGCGACCGCGGTTGCGCAAGGACTGCCGGCCGGTGACGTGTTCGCAACCGTGACAACGGAGTTGGCGCACGCGCTGCACGCCGAGCATGCTGCGCTGTTTCGCCATGAAGCTGACGGAACCGTCGTCCTGGTCGCTGAGTCCGGCGGGAAGTCGACATCCGTCGGTCGCACCGCACCGATCGTCGTCGACGGACACCAATGGGGCGTCGCCGTGGTGAGTTCGTCACGCGCCCAACCGCTTCCCCCTGACACGGACGCACGGCTTGCGGACTTCGCCCGACTGGTGGCGATGGCTATCGCGAACGCGCAGGCCCGATCGGACCTGACCTCGTCGCGGATGAGGATCGTGACCGCTGCTGACGATGCGCGCCGACGCCTCGAACGCGATCTGCACGACGGTGCACAGCAGCGCCTGGTGTCGCTGGCGCTCAAGGCACGCATGACGGAAGTGTCGTTGCCCGATGGGCAGGACGCGGTGCGGGAGCAACTCAACGAGATCGTGCAGGGTCTCGGCGACATTTGCGAGGAACTGCGCGCGATCTCCCGCGGCATCCATCCGGCGATCCTGTCCAAGGGCGGGCTCGGCCCCGCGCTGCGGTCGCTGGCATGCCGATCCGTGGTGCCGGTCGACCTGAATGTCGATGTGCCCTGCCGGCTGCCCGACCGTGTTGAGGTGGCCGCGTATTACGTTGTGGCTGAGGCACTTACCAACACCGCACGGCATGCCCACGCTGACGAGGTCAAGATCAGCGTGCGGGCCGTCGATGGCCAACTGAACTTGATGATCTCCGACGATGGTGCCGGCGGCGCCGACCCGTCGAACGGGTCCGGACTGACCGGGTTGGTCGATCGTGTCGAAGCGGTCGGCGGGCACCTGTGGGTCGACAGTCCGGTCGGCGTCGGCACGTCGCTGGCGGCGTCGATCCCGTGCGCGGCCTAGCATGTGTCACCGTGCGGTTGCGACTGACGAACTTCGACGACACCGCCTTCATCGTTGAAATGGCTCGCCATGCCTGCGTCATTGAAGACTGGCCACTACCCGAGGCGGACTCCGAAGACACGCGAAGTCTCCTGCCAGGCATTGATGACACGGGGATCGTCGCCTCAGGAGCAGGAGAAGTAAGGCTCGGCGCGGTGTGGACCTTCCGTCACAATCCGCCGCTCCTCTTCGACGCCGAGAACGCCCCGCTGCCGGAAATCGCCATCGCAGTTGTCCGGGAGATGCGTGGGCAGGGTATCGGTGCGGCGCTGCTGGACGAATTGATCGAGCATTGCACGGGTAAGTACGACGCGCTTGCCCTTGTACCGACGCAAAGGGTTTCGTGTGGTGGGTCAGGGTCGTGGCGCTCGTGGTATAGCAATGCGCAAGGAATTGCCGACGGCCTAGCATGTGGGTCTGACATTTTTTGGCTGTGGGTGGTGGGTTGTCCCCAGGTGCGAATTCATCCACAGGTGGCAGTTGAGTGCCGGGGATTTGGCACAGGTGTTCGATAGTGTTGTGCCATGGGCGAATTCGTCACTGCACAAGCGGCGCGGGAGCGGTTTGACGCGCTGGCTGATGCGGTGGACGCCGCCTACGCCGAGATGCGTGGATTGTCGTCGGCTGAGGTGGGCAACGAGTTTCGAGTGGACCTCGCCGAGCGGTTGGAGGCCCAGGAGCGCACCAATCGGGGGTTGATGTATCGGTTCTTCGGTGAGATCGCTGATCCGCCCGATGAGACCGCGATGGTGCCTGCACTGGTCAACAGTCTGGCCGCGCGACTGCGGATCGCGCCGGCTGAGGTCAAACGCCGGATGAAGACTGCGGCCCGTTTGGTGCCGCGGCGCTGTCTGTCGGGTCCGCCGTTGGCACCGGAACTACCCCAGGTGGCCGACGCGCTGGCCGCGGGGGTGATCGGTGAGGATCATCTGCGGGTCATCGGGCGGGCCATCGACACGCTGCCCTCGGCGGTGTCGGGCACAGATCGCGAGGACGTCGAGGCCAGCCTGGTGCGCGAGGCCACCAAGAACGACGCCGAGATCGTGCGGGCCCTGGCGCGGCGTATCGATGAGATCTTCAACCCCGACGGTGACTTCGATGAAGCCGACCGGCAGCGGCGGCGCGGACTGCTCCTGGGGCCGCAGGGCCGCGATGGGATGTCACGGTTGTCGGGCTACATCGACCCCGAAACCCGCGCCTATGTGGAGGCGGTGACCGCCGCGGTGCGCCCCGGCCGCCACTTACCCGACGGACACATGGCCGAGGTCGTCGATGAGCGCAGTGGCCCCCAGCGCTGCCACGACGGGGTCAAACTCGGGCTCAAGGCCGGTATCGCCGCCGGTGGGCTGGGCAGCCATCGCGGTCATCCGGTAACGGTGATCGCGCGCACCACGCTGGCCGAACTCAACCAGGCCGCCCACGCGGTCACCAACCCCGATATCCCGATGCCCTCGCCGGCGCGTACCGGCGGCCAGGGCGTGCTGCCGATGCGTGATGTGATCCAGCTGGCCGCCGATTCCATCCACTATCTGGCGGTGTTCGACGACCACACCGAACGGCCCATTTACCTGGGGCGCCAGACTCGCATCGCCACGGCCGATCAACGGATCATCTGCTATGCCCGCGACGGCGGCTGCACCCGGCCGGGCTGTCTGGCGCCGGGCTATCACAGCGAGGTCCACCACTGCCCGGACTGGACACCCGAGGGCCGCACCGACGCCGATTGCCTGTTCTTTGCCTGCGGACCCGACCACAAACTCATCACAAACGGCCACTACCAGACCAGCATCACCCACAACGGCCGACTGGCCTGGACCGACGGCACCACAGCACCCGAGATCAACCACGCCCACCACCCCGAAGAACTCCTACACGGCAACCCCGACCCACCTGAGCTCAGGGGTGAGTGACCTTGGCGCCCAACAGCTCTCGGCGCGCCTCCTGCTAGCAGGAAGACGTAGAGCGCAGCGCGGCCTCCACGGCGTGCCAGTCCGGTGCGTGGACCACCCAGTCAGGGACGTCGCCGTTCTGAGGGCCGAACAGATACAAGTGCGGGACGACGTCCCTGATCGCCCGGTGCACATCGAGCCGGTCGTCGATCATGTGCGTGATACCCAACTCGCGGCAGTGGATGGCCTTTTCGGCGCGCTCGCGGCAGAACCGGACGTTGCCGCGCGGAAAGCCGGTCCGGTCGTAGAAGTCGTGATGGTCCAACCAGGACAACGTCTTACGTTGTGTGCTCTCACCGCATTTCGAGATGATCCATACCCTGCCGCCGAAGAGGGCGACGAGTCGAGGGATGACCTCGAAGGCGCCGGGCGTCGCCGGGGTCGCGAGCGCCTCTTCGAAGCTGGAATCGAGGAAGCTGGTGTCGGCAGCATCGTCCACGCCGAGACCACCTTCGATCACCCGGCCGAAATCGATCCCGAGCACCGCGTCAGGCAGAAGCCTTCACCTTCGCTGCCGCCGACTCAGGCATCGGCTCATAGCGGGCGAACGCCCGGGTGAAGGATCCGGCTCCGTGCGACAGCGACCTCAAATCGATTGCATAGCGGGTCAATTCGACCTCGGGGATCTCCGCCTTGATGAGCGTGCGATCCTCGCCGACCTTGTCGGTGCCGAGCACGCGGCCGCGTCGTCCGGCCAAGTCACCCATCACCGACCCGACCATGTCGTCGGGCACCAGCACCGAAACGATATCGACGGGCTCGAGCAGGTTCACCCGCGTCGCCGCAGCAGCTTCGCGCAACGCCAGCCCCCCTGCCATCTGGAAGGCGAAGTCCGACGAGTCCACGCTGTGGGCCTTGCCGTCGAACAGCGTCACCCGGATGTCGACGACCGGGAAGCCCGCGCCGACTCCCTTTTCCATCTGTGCGCGGACGCCTTTCTCGACGCTCGGGATGAAGTTTCGCGGCACCGCGCCACCGACCACCTTGTCGACGAACTCGAACCCGGAGCCCTCCGGCAGCGGTTCCACCTCGATGTCACACACCGCGTATTGACCGTGTCCGCCGGACTGCTTGACATGTCTGCCGTGTCCTTTGGCGTTGCCGCCGAACGTTTCTCGCAATGGGACCCGCAGCTCCACGGTGTCGACCGCGACCCCGTATCTCCGGTTCAGCGCGTCGAGCACCACGCCGACGTGCGCCTCGCCCATGCACCACAGCACGATCTGATGGGTCTCCGGGTTCTGCTCGATGCGCAGCGTCGGATCCTCGGCGGCCAACCGCTGCAACCCAACTGACAGCTTGTCCTCATCGGTCTTGGCCCGCGGTTGCACGGCCACCGGTAACAATGGCTCGGGCATCGTCCACGGCTTGAGCACCAGCGGATCGGATTTATCGGACAGCGTGTCACCGGTCTCGGCCCTGCTCAGCTTGCCGATCGCGCAGATGTCTCCGGCCACCACCGCGGGCGCGGGCCGCTGTTGCTTGCCCAAGGGGAAAGACAGCGTGCCGATCCGCTCGTCCTCGTCGTGGTCGGCGTGCGCAGCCATCGCCCCGGACTCGGCATGGATGGCAGCCGAGGCCAGGAATCCCTCGGAACCGAAGAACTGCGAGAGATGGCCCGACACATGCACTGTCGCGTCGGGCGTGATGGTCCCGGAGAACACCCGGACCAGACTGACCCTGCCGACATACGGATCCGACGTCGTCTTCACTACCTCGGCGAGTAGCGGTCCGTTCTGGTCGCACGTCAGCCCGGTGCGCTCCTTGCCTTGCGGCGTGAACACCTCCGGCAGTGTGTGTTCGGGCGGCGACGGGAACCCGCTGGTGATGATCTCGAGCAGTTCGAGCGTTCCGACGCCGGTGGCGCTGCACGCCGGGATCACGGGGAAGAACGAGGCGCGGGCAACGGCCTTCTCGAGATCCTCGATGAGCACCGCCTGGTCGATTTCCTCGCCGCCGAGGTAACGCTCCATCAGCGTCTCGTCCTCGGATTCCTCGATGATTCCCTCGATCAGGCTGCCGCGCAGTTCCTCGATCGAATCGGAGTACGACGCATCCGGTGCATGGGAATCGGCGCGCTTGCCGTTGGCGTATTCGTAATGCGTCTGCGACAGCAGCCCGATCAGTCCCGTGCAGGGAGTGTCGGCGGCCAGATAAAGCGGAAGCACCTTGTCGCCGAACGCCTCCTGCGCCGCCGCCAGAGCGTTCTCGTAGCTGGCGCGGGCGTGGTCGAGTTTGGTGATCACCACGGCCCGTGGCATACCAACCTGGGCGCACTCCTGCCACAGCGACTTGGTCGGGTCGTCGACGCCCTCGTTGGCGGCGATCACGAACAGCGCACAGTCCGCAGCGCGCAACCCGGCCCGCAGCTCGCCGACGAAGTCGGCATAGCCGGGCGTGTCGATCAGGTTCACCTTGACGCCATCATGTTGCAACGACGCGAGCGCGAGACCAACCGATCGCTGCTGAGCGATCTCGGCTTCGTCGAAGTCGCACACCGTGGTGCCGTCCACGGTCGATCCCTGTCTGGTGAGTACCCCGGAGGCGACCAGGAGGGCCTCGACGAGTGTGGTTTTGCCGCCACCCGATGGGCCCACCAGCACCACGTTGCGGATGGCGGCCGGACTGTCCGCGGTGGGGGCGGCTCCGGCGCCCGCAGAAGTTGTCGTCTTGTCAGCCATGACGTTCCCTCCTGATGGCAGCGGCTCTGCTACCGAGGCGTGTGAACACCACAATTCCCCCAACCGCCACCGAGCACAACCGTTTCGGTGACTTTCGTGAGTGCCTACCCCCGAGGTAATCGACACGCGGCGCCCGCCCGGCGAGGGTTGACGGCATGACCACATATGACGTACTCGCACAGCGCTACATCGACACCTGGAACGAGACGGACGCCGAGGCCCGACGGGCCGCAGTCGACCGGCTCTACACCGAGGACGCCCGCTACGTCGACCCGTTGGCCGCCGCCGAGGGACGTGAGGCGATCACCGAGATGATCGGCGCCGTGCAGCAGCAGTTCCCCGGCTTCGTGTTCCGGTTGGTCGGCCCCGTCGACGGGCACCACAACCAGGCGCGGTTCGGCTGGGAGCTCGGGCCCGCGGGCGCCGATGCACCGATCGTCGGATTCGACGTCGCCGTCTGCGACGACTCCGGCCACATCCAGACAGTGCTCGGATTCCTCGACAGGGTGCCCGCTGCGGCCTGACTCAGGCCTGCCAGGACGCCCAGCGCCGCACCTGGACCGTGACGACCGGTCCATCGAGCGCAATGCGTTGGTACTGAACGTATTTCTTGCGAAGCAGGGCGTAGCCGGCGGCCATCTCCTCACCGCTGTAGTGGACCGCCGCTACGCCGTCTGCGCGCACCCACCACAACTGCGCCCAGTCGTCGTCGTAATGATCGACGAGCATGCTCACTTGGGGGTTGTCTTCGATGTTCGCCAACCGGCGAAGTCGTTGGGTGGATTTACGTTTGGCGTCGACGGCGGTGTACACGACGTCCTTGTGCACCGCGAACACCACCGGGACCAGATGCGGTGCGCCGTCTGCCCCGACGGTCGCGAGCATCGCGACGGGCGACTCGGCGAACCTGGCCACTGCGGCCGCCTCGGAGTCGGCCATCAGTGCCCGTTGCGCGGACCGCGCTGCTGCGGCGCGACGCTGATCGGCAACCGCGTGACGGGCGTTCGCGTCACGCCGATCTCGGGCGGCTTCGTCGGCCGGGGCTCGTATGTCGGGTTGTAGCCCGGCCCGGGGTTCACCGGCGAGGCCGCCGTCTCCGTTGGCGGTGGCGGCGGTGGTGGCTCCGGCGGAGGCGCCTCGCTGCTCGCGACCTGAACGGGCGCGACGCTCGTCGGCGCCGTCGGGGTCACCGATGACGTGTTGTCGTTGACGGTGCCCTCGCCGCCGCGGAACACCAGCAGCACGCCCGCCACCACGATCGCGGCCACGGCCGCAGAGGCGGCAACGATCGCCGTCATCGCCTGCTTGGTGCGGTACCACGGCACCGGCGCAGGCGTGAAGCTCCACGTGTTGTCGTTGAACGCGTCGAACTGACCCGGGTCGTCGACATCGGGCTGGTTATCCCAGAAGTTGTCATCCGGGTCGTCCCACTGGTCGTCGCCGGGACCCTTCAAAAGATCCTCGGGTTCCTGTCCCGCCTGCGCGTGGGCGCCCAGGTCATGGCTGGTCAACCCGCCCTCATCGGCCGGGTCGTCCCAGAGGTAGTCGAAGTCCCCCGAGGCTTCGCGTTCAACCACATAGAGATGCTAACGCCCGTACCAGGGCAAATGGGCAGCCGGCTGGAATCGGACGCAGTCTGAAAGAACTTGCACCGGCATCGTCGCAGCCACGATAGGGTTCGGTCGCCTGTTGGATCTTCATTCACCGCGTAGATCAGCCGCCGTTGCCGCCGCGCCATCGTGCCGTTTCCTACCCATCGGAAGGTTTCGCCAATGAACAAGTCCCTCCTGGCAGTCTCCGCCGCATCGGCTCTCGTCTTCGCGAGCTTGATCGGCTGTGCGCCGCCGCAGAAAGACAACTCCGGCGGCGAGTCGGCCAACGGCGTGAAGATCAGCGAGGCGAAGTCCGCCGCGGACGTCGGCGGGATGGATGCCCTCGTCGCGGCGGCCAAGAAGGAGGGCGAGCTTAATGTGATTGCGCTGCCCCCGGATTGGGCCAACTACGGCGCGATCATCAAGGCCTTCGGTGACAAGTACGGCATCAAGGTCAACTCCGCGCAGCCCGACGCGGCCAGCCAGGACGAGATCAACGCGGCCAACCAGCAGAAGGGTAAGAGCTCAGCACCTGACGTCTTCGACCTCGGCCAGTCAGTCGCGCTCGCCAACACTGCGACATTCGCGCCGTACAAGGTCGCGACGTTCGACGACATCCCGCAGGCGTACAAGGATCCGAGCGGCACATGGGTGAACGACTACGGCGGCTACATGTCGATCGGATTCGACACCGCCAAGGTGCCGCCGGTCACGAGCGTGAACGACCTTCTGAAACCCGAATACAAGGGCAAGGTCGCGCTCAACGGTGATCCCACCCAGGCAGGCGCCGCGTTCTCCGGTGTGCTGATGGTCGCGTTGTCGCAAGGCGGTTCGGCCGACAACATCGCTCCCGGCGTCGAGTTCTTCCGCAAGCTCAAGGAGGCGGGCAACTTCCTGCCCGTGGACCCCACTCCGGCCACCATCGAGTCCGGGCAGACGCCTGTGGTGATCGACTGGAACTACCTGAACGCCGCGACCACCGCGAAGCTGCCCAGCTGGCAGGTCCTGGTTCCCAACAACGGTGTGGTCGCCGGCTACTACTACCAGGCCATCAACAAGGACGCCCCGCACCCCGCGGCCGCCCGGTTGTGGCAGGAGTTCCTCTACAGCGACGAGGGCCAGAACCTGTTCGCCGCAGGCGGGGTGCGGCCGGTGCGCGCCGACCAGATGCTGCAGGCCGGCACGATGGACAAGGCGGTCACGAGCAAGATCCCGGTCATCGATGGCCCGGTGACTGTGCCGTCCCCCGATCAGACCAGCAAGGCCACCAAGTACCTGTCGGAGAACTGGGCGAAGGCGATCGGCTGACGTGCGCAAGCTGAGGGACGGGCTGCCGCTGCTGCCGTTCCTCGCGGTGGTGGTGATCTTTCTGATCATCCCGACCGTGACGGTGATCGGCAGCGCGTTTTTCGCCGACGGGCAGTTCTCGCTGGCGCGCATCCAGGCGCTGTTCTCATCGACGGCGCTGGCGGCACTGTGGCAGAGCGTGCTGCTTTCCGGGAGCACGGCGCTCATCGGGGCGGTGCTCGGCGCGGTGCTGGCGTGGCTGATCGTGAGCAGCCCGCCGACGTCGATGGTGCGCCGCGCGGTGATCTCGTTGTGCAGCGTGCTGGCCCAGTTCGGCGGCGTCGCACTGGCATTCGCGTTTTTGGCCACTGTCGGTCTCAACGGTGTGCTGACCTTGTGGGTGCAGCAGGTCTTCGGCTGGAACCTCGCAGGGTCGGGCTGGCTGTACAGCCTGACCGGTCTGATCCTGGTCTACACGTATTTCCAGATCCCGTTGATGGTGATCGTGTTCGTGCCCGCGCTCGAAGGGCTGCGCGATCAGTGGCGCGAGGCCGCGGTCAGCCTCGGCGCGTCGACGTGGCGCTATTGGCGCGAGGTCGCGGTGCCGTTGCTGACGCCGGCGTTTCTGGGGTCGGCGCTGCTGTTGTTCGCCAACGCCTTTGCGGCGTACGCGACGGCGGCCGCACTGGTCAGCCAGGGCAGCCCGATCGTGCCGCTGCTGATCCGGTCCGCGTTGACCAGTGAGGTGGTGCTGGGCCAGTCCGGCTTCGCCTACGCGCTGGCACTCGAGATGATCGTCGTGGTCGCGGCGGTGATGGTGGCCTACAACGCACTGGTTCGACGCACCGCGAGGTGGCTGCGATGACGCGCATCGTGCGCGCGGTGCTGTGGCTGGCGTTCGGGCTGTTCTTCTTGTTCCCGCTGTACGCGATGGCCGACTTCTCGACGCGCAACCTGATCTCCGGTGGGCGGACCCTGCGGGCGTGGCAGAACCTCATCGCCGACGATGCGCTGTACTCCGCGATCGTGATCTCTTTGCTGCTTGCGGTTTTCACCGTGGTGGCGATGCTGCTCATATTGGTGCCGACGATGATCTGGGTGCGGCTGCGCACGCCGTGGGCCAAGGGCTTCGTCGAGTTTCTGTGTCTGCTTCCGTTGACAATCCCGGCGTTGGTGATCGTCGTCGGACTGCGCAACGTGTATCTGTGGGTGACGTACTTCCTCGGCGAATCGGCGCTGACGTTGACGTTCGTCTACGTCGTGCTGGTGCTGCCGTTCGCGTACCGGGCCATCGATGCGGCGCTGGCGTCGATCGACCTCAAGACCCTGGCCGAGGCGGCGCGCTCGTTGGGCGCCGGCTGGGCTACGACGATTCTGCGGGTTGTGGTGCCCAATATCTGGTCCGGAATCCTTTCTGCCGCATTCATTTCCATCGCGGTGGTGCTCGGCGAGTTCACGATCGCTTCGCTGTCCGGGTATCAGACGCTGCAGGTGCAGATCGTCCAGATCGGCAAGACCGACGGCCCCACATCGGTGGCCGCATCGCTGGCCGTGCTGCTGTTCGGCTTCGTCCTGCTGCTCGTGCTGTCGTTGGTCACGCGCGGCCGCCGCAGGGCCACCGCGCTGGACGCCGCGGTCCCCACACCGACGGGAGTTACTGAATGACAAGTGGAGTCGCCGTCGAACTCAACGAGCTCACCCGTGTCTACGGCACGGTGAAGGCGCTCGACGGGCTCACCCTGCACATCGAGCCCGGCGAACTCGTCGCGCTGCTCGGGCCGTCCGGTTGCGGTAAGACGACCGCGCTGCGCATCCTGGCCGGCCTCGACGAAGCCACGTCGGGCACGGTATCCGTCGGCGGTCAGGACGTCAGCAAGGTGCCTGCCAACAAACGCGACATGGGCATGGTGTTCCAGGCCTACAGCCTCTTCCCGCACCTCACGGTGCTCGACAACGTCGCCTTCGGGCTGAAGATGCGCGGAAAAGCCAAGGGCGAACGCACATCTCAGGCCGCGGACATGTTGGATCTGGTCGGACTGTCGGCACACAAACACAAATACGCGAGCGAACTGTCCGGCGGCCAACAGCAGCGCGTCGCACTGGCACGGGCGCTCGCGATCCAGCCTCGCGTGCTGCTACTCGACGAGCCGTTGTCGGCGCTGGATGCCAAGGTGCGCAGCCAACTGCGCGACGAGATCCGGCGCGTCCAACTGGAAGTCGGCACGACGACACTGTTCGTCACCCACGACCAGGAGGAAGCGCTGGCCGTCGCCGATCGGGTCGGCGTGATGAGCCAGGGCAAGCTCGAACAACTGGCGGCGCCTGCCGATCTCTACGCCAACCCCGCGACGCCGTTCGTCGCCGAGTTCGTCGGGCTGAACAACAAAGTGCCAGCTGAGGTTTCGGGCGGCCAGGCCCGTGTGCTCGGAGCATCGGTGCCGACGCTGCCTGGCTCGATCGCGTCGGGATCAGGCTTGGCGATGGTGCGCCCGGAGTCCGTCACGGTGTCACCCGACTCGTCGGGAACGGCGACGATCACCTCGGTCGCCTTCCTCGGCCCGATCTCACGGGTGTACTGCGCGCTGCCTGACGGCTCGGTGATCAGCGCCCAGATGGCCAGTTCGGCGGCGCGGGTGTTCTCGCCCGGCGACGCGGTGAGCGTCGGCGTCGAACCCAGCGGCGTGCTCGTCGTGGACGCCGCCTAGCTAGCCGCGTCGAGTGGCCAGTTATGTCACGCGATTCGGTGAAACTCGTGCATTAAGTGGCCGCTGGACGCACTAGTCACACGTCCTTGACCGGTTCGATGCCGAGATCGCGATAGGTGACAAGCGCGACGAACGGCACGCCCCGCGCGGCGAAACGCTTGGTCGCGACGTCTCCGCGGTCCACCATCGGGATCACACCCGTGACGACGGCGCCCACCGCGGTCACGCGCTCGAGCGCCTTCTCCGTTGAGCCGCCGGTGCTGATCACGTCGTCGACCAACAACACTCGTGTGCCTGGCTCTAGCCGAGTGCCTTCGATCCACTGTTCGCGGCCGCGCTGCTTCTGCTCCTTGCGCACCGAGAACCACGCCTTGCCGGTGACCATCGCGACGCCGTGCGCCAGCGGGTCGGCGCCCATCGTCAAGCCGCCGACTGCGTCGAACTCGATTCCGTTCATCGTCGCGAGCTCGGCGACCGCGCGGCTGACGATCGCCAGTCGCTCTCCGTTGTCGATCGCGTACTTGCCGTCGATGTAGTCGTGGCTCAGCTGTCCGCTGGCCAGCCGGAACGGTTCCTCGCGATGTTCGTAGCCGCGCGTGCGGATGAGATCGAAGGCGGCTTGCCAGGTGTCCGGGCGGTCGGTGACAGACATAGTCGAGAGCCTATTTCAGGCCTGCCGAGCGCGATGCGTCAACTCGACCGTGGCCGAACGCAATTCGTCGATCGAGTCGATGGGGCCGGCATAGCCGATGCGGGTGTAGGCGACGCCGCGCTCGGTGACGACCCGCAGGTCGAGCCCGTAGCGGTCGGCACCTGTGCAGGTGGCCGTGGTGGTGTCCGGGTATCCGCCGAATGCCCGGGCCATCGCGACCAATGCGTCGGCGTGGTCGTTGTTCAGATGAACGATCGCCCCGTCCGCATGCGGCGACACGGGATCGGGCGCGGCAGCGGCGTAGTCCTCTCCGCTCGCCGAGTCCATTCGCCCGTACCCACCGACCCAGCGCACCCGCCGCACGCGCAGCACCCACAGGGAGAAGTCGCTGTAGTCGATGTAGTACTTCGCCGCTGCGACGGCCGACAGGTGCGCCTCACGGGCGGCCACGCGTTCGTCGCCGGTCGGTGCCTCGACGACGCCTGCCAACGTGACGCGTCCGCTGGCCAGCGGATCGGACTCGCGCTGGGGCGCCACGATCGCGATGCTCGCCCGGGGGTCTGCGGCAAGGTTTCGGCCGTGCTCGGCCAGATTCGACACGCACAGCACCGGGGCACCGCCCAGCAGTCCGTAGGTGACGAACGACGCCCACGGATCGCCGTCGGCGGTCAGCGTCGCCAGTGTGCCCGTATTGGTCGACGCCGCGATCGTGCGAGCCTCCTCGGCCGCCGACGGGCGGTCCGCATTCGCGACGGCGGTAAGCGGGGGAGGGACCGAAGGCGCATCGCCCGGGTCCCCGTGATCACGGGACGCCACGTCGGCACGATACCCAATCCCACCCGAACGGCGAGCCGTCGCGTCAGCTCCGGTCAAATGACGTGGTCCGCCAATAGTCGTTCGAATTCGGCCACGAATTTCGCATCTACCTAAAGGCGTGAATGTGGGAGAATAACGGCACTTATGGTCAAGACGGACAACGATTCTCATCGGGGGTGAGCGCCGTGGCACGTTTGGCAATGCGTTTGTTCGCATGTGCCGGCGTGCTGAGCACGGGGCTGTTGATGAGCGGGGGAATTTCGGTCGCGGACACCGGCGATGCGGCGGGCGCAGAAGCCGATGCTGCAGCTGTCACCAGCAAATCTGACGACAACGATTCGGGCTCGGGTGCGGCGGGCGCCAGCAATCCCGAGCCGCCGAGCAGTACGTTCGGAAATGGCCGCGATGGCGTCGACGTAAAGACCGCAGAAGACGACAAAAAGAATAACGGCGTGCCGTCGGCGACAAAGAAATTCAAAGGCGCGTGGACCATTCCTATCCTGCGCATCCCCAGGCGCGACGAGCTACCGCAGAGTGGATTGCCGAATCCCGAACTTTTTTATACGACACTGGTCATACCGGTGCCGACTCTTGCCGAGTTGTTCGCCGCCGCGCAGCCGCAGCCGCCGGCGCCCGCGCCGGGTCCCACCTTCAAAACGCAGGAGGAGTCGCCGCCGGTTGTGGACGCAGGAGGCGGTGGCGACAACCCGTTGTCCGCCGCTGTTGCCGCCGAGCCGCCGGTGCTGCAGGTGCCGTTGGTGATCGCGCCGCTGCCCATTCCGATTTCTGCCGCGGCCCCGCCCGTTGCTCCGCTCGGCACGGCGGCAGGCGCTGCGGCCCCCGCGCCGGCCGCCGCCGACGTCGCTGCGGTCGGAGCCAGGGCGCCGGTGATCCGCGGCTCGCTGCCGCCGACGACGGAGCCCGCCAATTCGTCGATGATCTCGATGACGTCGTCGACGAGCGGACAGCCGACCAGGCTGGGCTACCCCCGCTATCTACGCGAGCCCACGACAGGCGAGCTCGCGCTCATGGCACTGCCGGGCCTCGCCGGACTGATGGTGCTCACGCTGTCCGGCGGGTTCATCGGCTACCGGCAGGCCAACAGCGCCCGGATGTTCCGCGCGCAGAGCGCCGCGCGGTTCCTGCGCTGAGCGACGTCAGCCGCCAAGGGCGGCGATCAGATCCTTGATCCGGCTGGTCTCTTCTTCGGTGGCGGGCTCTTCCGCCTCGACCGCCTCGATGAGGTCCTTGCGCAGCCCCACACCGTTTGCCGCTTCCTTCGTCGAAAGCTTGGCGCGCCCGCGGGCGACATACAGTCGCTGACCCAGCGTCGCACCCGGCCCGTGGGCGGCGGTCTCCATCAACTCGTCGTACCGGTGCCGCACACCGCTCAACGCGACGATCACCGATGGGGTCACCCTGCTGCGCCCGGCGGCCTCAGACAACGAACCCGAAAGTTTGCGGAGCCCGGCGAGGATGATGCCTGCGCGGTGCGGGTACTCCGGGTCGTGCACATCGGGAAGCGCGTCGATTGCGGCGGAGTACATGTGCATCGCCGCGTCGGCCATGCCGACAATTACTGGAGCTTCACCATCATTGGGCGTCGAATCAGCCACGGCCACTCAATTCTTAGTCGTACGCAAACGCCAGTGATGGCCAGATCGCCACGCTGACGGATCTAGGACGCCGAAACCGTAACCCGACTTGATTGCGGTTTCAACTGGTGGACTGAGCGCGATTGCATTCCGCTCGACATGGGTAGGTTTGAAGATCGATGGACCCAAGCAGCGCGGTACACGATCCGGTGGAAGGCAGCCACGTCGAGGACGGCGTGGTCGAACATCCAACCGCAGAAGACTTCGGACACGCTCGCGCACTGCCGGAGGACCGCACGTGGTTCAAACGTGCGGTGTTTTATGAGGTGTTGGTGCGAGCGTTCTACGACTCGAACTCAGATGGGTCCGGTGATCTGCGCGGGCTGTGCGAACAGCTCGACTACCTGAAGTGGCTTGGCGTCGACTGTCTTTGGCTGCCGCCGTTCTACGACTCGCCGCTGCGCGACGGGGGCTACGACATCCGCGACTTCTACAAGGTGCTGCCCGAGTTCGGCACGGTCGACGATTTCGTCGAACTGCTCGACGCCGCGCACCGCCGCGGCATTCGCGTCATCACCGATCTGGTCATGAATCACACGTCCGATTCGCACGAGTGGTTTCAGGAGTCGCGGCGAAACCCGGACGGACCGTACGGCGACTACTACGTGTGGAGCGATACCAGCGACAAGTACCCCGACGCGCGGGTCATATTCGTCGACACCGAGGAGTCGAACTGGACGTTCGACCCGGTGCGCCGCCAGTTCTACTGGCACCGGTTCTTCAGCCACCAGCCCGATCTCAACTACGACAACCCAGCCGTGCAGAACGCGATGCTCGACGTGTTGCGGTTCTGGCTGGACCTCGGCATCGACGGCTTCCGGTTGGACGCCGTGCCCTACCTGTTCGAGCGGGAAGGGACCAACTGCGAGAACCTGCCCGAGACGCACGCGTTCCTCAAGCATTGCCGCAAGGTCATCGACGACGAGTTCCCCGGCCGCGTGCTGCTTGCCGAGGCCAATCAATGGCCCGCCGATGTCGTCGAGTACTTCGGTGATCCCGACACCGGCGGCGACGAATGCCATATGGCGTTCCACTTCCCGCTGATGCCACGCATTTTCATGGCCGTGCGGCGGGAGTCGCGGTTCCCGATCTCAGAAATTCTGGCGCAGACGCCGGACATTCCCGACATGGCGCAGTGGGGCATCTTCCTACGCAACCACGACGAGCTCACGCTCGAGATGGTCACCGACGAAGAGCGCGACTACATGTACTCCGAATACGCCAAGGACCCGCGGATGAAAGCCAACGTGGGCATCCGCCGTCGGTTGGCGCCGCTGCTGGAGAACGACCGCAACCAGATCGAGTTGTTCACCGCGCTGCTGTTGTCGTTGCCCGGCTCGCCGGTGCTCTACTACGGCGACGAGATCGGCATGGGCGACATCATCTGGCTCGGCGACCGCGACGGTGTGCGCACGCCCATGCAGTGGACACCGGACCGCAACGCGGGGTTTTCGACGGCAACCCCCGGCCGGCTGTACCTGCCGCCGAACCAGGACGCGATCTACGGCTATCAAGCCGTCAACGTCGAGGCGCAGCGCGACAGTTCGAACTCGCTGTTGAACTGGACGCGGACCATGCTCGCCGTGCGCCGCCGCCACGACGCATTCGCCATCGGTACCTTCCGAGAGCTTGGCGGGTCGAACCCCTCGGTGCTGACGTTCGTGCGCGAGATGGGGGAGGACGGCCACAAGGACACCGTGTTGTGCGTGAACAACCTGTCGCGCTTCCCGCAACCGATCGAGATGAATCTGCAGAACTGGAATGGGTACACCCCGGTTGAGATGACCGGGTACGTTGAGTTCCCCCGCATCGGCCAGCTGCCTTACCTGCTGACCCTGCCCGGCCACGGTTTCTACTGGTTCCAGTTGCGGCCGCCAGAATCTGGAGAGCAGCAATGAACCTTCCGTTCGACGAATGGATCGTCCAGCAACGCTGGTATGCCGGACGCAACCGCGAACTGACGTCCGCCGAGCCCGGTTTGGTGGTGTCGCTGCGAGACGACCTCGAGCTGGTGCTGCTCGACGTCGGCTACGCCGAAGGCCCGGGCGAGCGATACCAGGTCATCGTGCGATGGGATACGGGTCCCATCGAGGAGTACAGCTCGGTCGCGACCATCGGCTCGGACGACGACCGCACCGCCTACGACGCGCTGTACAACCCGGCGGACGCGAAATACCTTCTGTCGCTTGTCGATTCGTCGGCGACGCTCGGCGATGTGCGGTTCGCTCGCGAGCCCGATGTCACGCTGCCCGTTGACGCGGCGCCGCGGGTGTCAGCGGCGGAGCAGTCGAACACCAGCGTGATCTTCGAAGAGCAGGCCGTGTTCAAGGTGTTCCGCCGCATCACGCCGGGCATCAATCCGGATATCGAACTGAATCGCGTGTTGGCGCGCGCAGGCAACGAGCATGTGGCGCGGCTGCTCGGCTCCTATGAGACGACGCTCGCCGGGGAGCCGTACGCGCTCGGCATGGTCACCGAGTTCGCCGCCAACTCCGCCGAAGGCTGGGACATGGCCACGGCCAGCACCCGTGACCTGTTCGCGGAGGGCGACCTGTATGCCGACGAGGTCGGTGGTGACTTCGCCGGCGAGTCGTACCGGCTCGGCGAGGCCGTCGCGGCCGTGCATGCGACGCTCGCCGAACAACTCGGCACGTCAACGATCCTGTTCCCCACCGAGACCGTGTTGGAGCGACTGTCGGCTGCAGCCGCGGCGGTGCCCGAGCTGCGGGAGTACGTATCGCTGATCGAGGAGCGCTACGGCAAGCTCGCGGAGGAAACGGTCACAGTCCAACGGGTGCACGGCGACCTGCATCTCGGGCAGGTACTGCGCACCCCCGAGGGTTGGCTGCTGATCGACTTCGAGGGCGAACCCGGCCAGCCGCTCGATGAGCGACGCAGGCCCGACTCCCCGCTGCGCGACGTGGCCGGCGTGCTGCGGTCATTCGAGTACGCGGCCTACCAACGGTTGATGGAGCAGGCAGGCGACGACGACCGGGATCGGCAGCTGGCCGCGCGGGCACGGGAGTGGGTGGACCGCAATGCCGCGTCGTTCTGCGAGGGCTACGCCGAAGTCACCGGCGCAGATCCGCGCGACTCCCGCCATCTTCTCGAAGCCTACGAACTCGACAAGGCGGTGTACGAGGCCGCGTACGAGGCGCGGCACCGGCCCAGCTGGCTGCCGATCCCGTTGAAGTCGATCGCCCGAATAGTGACTTAGGCGGTCGGGTCAGGCAAGACCCTTGATCACATCCGCCGCCGGCTTGGGCGACCAGTCGGTGCGGTACACCCCGTAGTTGTCCTGGGCGTTGCCGTTGCCGGTGTTGCGGTCGCGAGTGGTGTACACGAACGCCGGGCCTGCGCCGGGCAGTCCGCGCCAGGTGGTGATGAAGTCCTGGATCCACGCGGCCTGGGTGGCTTCGTCCACCTTCGACGTCGCCTCGCCGAACTCGGTCGCCCAGATCTGCTTTCCACCGTCGCCGTTGGCGTTCATCGCCCCGCGGAGGCCGTCGTACAGACTGCGCGGCGAGTTGACCTTGCCGGTCGAGAACCTCGCGTCGGTGTTGCTGGTGAACAGATACGGGTGGAACGCGACGGCATCGAAGGACCCGCCGCCGCCCGCCGCGTAGACGTTGTTCAGGTAGTCGACCGGGTTCTTGGTGATCGAGAAGAAGTTGATGGTGGGGCTGAGTCCGCCCATGACGACAGTCGCACCAGGATCGCCGCCCTTGATCGCGGGATAGGCGGCCTTCAGCATGTCGGCGTATCGGTCGGGCTGCGGTCCGGCCGGTCCGGCGTTCCAGAACTGGACAGCGTTCTCCTCGTTCCAGACCTCGTACGCAGCAATCCGGCCCGCGAAGTGGCTCGCGACGGTGCCCGCGAAGCTGGCGAATGTTGCCGGGTCAGCGGGCGGGCTCGAGATGGCCGGTCCGCCTCCGGTGGCCCAGCCGGGGGTCGAGTTGAGCAGCCCGACGACCGCGATACCTCTGGCGTTGGCGGCGTTGATGATCGTGTCGGCCTGCCCCCAGTCGTACGCGTCGGGGGCGGGCTGGATGGCAGCCCAGGGCATCAGGATGCGGGCGTTGTGCACGCCCGTCGAGACCATCAGGTCCAGCTGCCGGTTGACGTCATCGGGCGACAAAAACCACAGCCACGAATCCGCGAAACCGAGGGACCCGACGGCCGCGGTCTCGCGCACCGGGTAGTTCTGCGGCCTCGAACCCGGGGACAGCATGTTCGTCAGGGACAGCGAAAGCAGCACGACCGCCGCCAGCGCGCCTGCGGCCTTGAGCAAGATACGCAACGAATTCCCCTTATCTCGGGCACCGAAATGACATCAACTGATGTATCGGTATTTCCCCGCTGAAAGTAACAAAACCACACGACAAATGATTCTCGGGCGCAGCATGGCAATTATGCCGGACGTCAATTATCGCGTGATCTGCGCCGGCGCGTGGATCGGGCCCGGGTAGGACCGGATCAAGGCGTTGATGACCGGCAAAGCATGATGATCATCGGCGGCAGGCAATACCGCTACTCCGGCACGATTTTCTGGACCCTGAGCGCATGGGCGTCGGCCACCCTCGGTGCGCTCTATCGGACGGCGTAACGGTCGGAGCCCGGCGCACCACGACCGGGTATGACACTCAACAAGATTCGATACGACGAGATCGGCGGCCTGGCCGCCCGCTACGGCCTGGTCATCGTGATCGGCGCCTTCGGGCTGCTGAAGTTCACGGAATTCGAGGCAAAAGGCATTGAGCCGCTCGTCTCCGAGAGTCCCTTCATGAGCTGGCTGTACGGCATCTTCTCGGTGTATACGTTCTCGGTCCTGCTGGGCGTGTTCGAACTGGCCGCGGCGGTGCTGATCGCCGTCAAGCCGTGGTGGCCGAAGGCGTCGGCGTTCGGCAGCGCACTCGCCGTCCTGCTGTTCGTTGCGACCATCAGCTTCCTGTTCACCACGCCAGGCGCCTTCGACGACTCAATCAGCTATCCCGCGCCGTCGCTGACCACCGGATTCTTGTTCAAGGACGTCGCGCTGCTTGGCATTTCGGTATGGACGCTGACCGATGCACTGCGCGCAACCCGCAGCAGTCTCGCCGGGTCCTCACAGGTTCACGCAACCTAGCGATGCCTCACTGGCTGGTGTGACTTCCACGCTACAGACGCCAGCACCGCCCGCCGACGCAGACCGGCCAGGGCCCACCCGGATGACCGCGATCACGTGGGACCGGGTGGGCCTGGCCGTGCTGCTGGTCGCCACAGCGGTGATGTACCTGTGGAACATCACGATCAACGGGATGGGCAATCAGTTCTATGCCGCTGCGGCGCAAGCGGGTTCGAAGAATTGGGAAGCGCTGCTCTTCGGCTCGCTCGATCCACACAACTTCATCACCGTCGACAAGCCGCCCGTCTCGCAATGGGTGATGGGGCTGTCCGGCCAGCTATTCGGCTTCAGCAGCGCGAGCATGATGGTCCCCCAGGCGTTGATGGCGGTTGCTTCCGTCGCGCTGCTGTACGGCGCTGTGCAGCGCATCAGCGGACCGCGCACCGGGCTGCTTGCGGGTGCAGTGCTGGCCTTGACTCCGGTGGCGGCGTTGATGTTTCGGTTCAACAACCCCGACGCGGTGATGGTGCTGCTGATGACCGCCGCGGCGTACTGCACCGTGCGCGCGCTGCAATTGGCCAGCTCGAGATGGTTGGCGTTGGCTGCGGTGGCACTGGGATTCGCGTTTCTGGCCAAGATGCTGGAAGGACTGATGGTGGCCCCGGCTCTGGCCGCTGCCTATCTGATCGCGGCGCCGACGACACTGCGTGCCAGGCTTCGACACGTCGGGGTGGCCGCCGTCGCGTTCGTCCTGTCCGCGGGCTGGTTCGTGGTGCTGACGTTGTTGTGGCCGGCTTCCTCGCGGCCGTACATCGCGGGCTCGACCGACAACAACTTCATGAACCTGGTGTTGGGCTACAACGGTTTTGCGCGGGTACTCGGCAAGAACCACATGGGCTTCGGTACGCCCGACAACGTCGTCGGTACCTCCGCGGGGGCGCAGTTGCACACCGGCGGACACGGCGGCTTCGGGTTCGGCAACCAGTCGCATGGGTTGGCGCGACTGTTCAGTGGCGAATTCGGGTTCGAGATCGGCTGGCTGGTACCCGCGGCGCTGTTGGCGACCGTTCTTGTCATGTTGTCCCGCGGGCGTGCTCCGCGGACGGATCTGACCCGCGCGGCGGCGATTCTTTTCGGCGGCTGGCTGATCGTCGACGGACTGGTGCTGAGCTTCATGAACGGCGCGATCCATGCCTATTACTGTCTGTCGATTGCACCTCCAGTGGCCGCGATGTTCGCCATCGGTGTGCACGAAATGTGGCAGCGCCGCGAAAAGTGGTTGTACCGAATCGGTTTGGCGGCGCTGCTGGGCGGGACGGGCATATGGGGTTGGTGGCTCCTCGGCCGGAATGCAAGCTGGCTGCCCGGTCTGCGCTGGACCGTCCTCGCGGTGGCGGTGGTCGCGGTGGTGGCGTGGCTTTTCCGGCGCTTCCCGGTGGCCGCATTGGGCGCCGGACTGGCCGCTGCGCTCGCCGGCCCCGCCGTGTATGCCATTGTCACTGTCGGACAGCCACATGAAGGCGGCGGACCGTCAGTCGGGCCTGTCGACGCCTCTCGCCAGGGGCACTTCGGCTTCGGACAGAACAAGGACAACCCCGCCCTCGACGCGATGCTGAGGGCCACCGATACCGAATGGTCGGCTGCGATCAGTCGGTCGTCGAGCGCCGCGAGTCTTGAATTGTCAACGGACACAGCGGTGATGGCGATCGGCGGCTTCTCGGGCAGTGACCCCGCGCCGACGCTGGACGAGTTCAAGAACGATGTGGCGCAACACAAGGTGGCGTACTACGTCGTCGTGAACGACCACGGCCACGGACCGGGCTGGGGCAACAACCGCGGTCACGCCGACATCACGAAGTGGGTCGCGGCCACGTTCGGCTCGACGTTGGTTGGCGACGCGACGGTGTACAACCTGTCGGTGCCCAAGTGACCTAGCGGACCAGCCGGCGCAACAACGCCGACGCCATCGCAATGCCTGCGACGGCGGCAACCACCAGCACCGCGACGTCGAGCCAGCCGTTGGTGGGCGTGCCGATCAGCAGTCCGCGCAGCGCGTTGACCTCATAACTGAGCGGGTTGACCGCCGACAGCCAGCGCAGCCATTGCGGCATCACGTCGACCGGGTAGAGCGCGTTGGACGCAAAGAACAACGGCATCGTGATGGCCTGGCCGATGCCCATCAGCCGGTCCCTGTTCTGCACCAGCCCGGCCAGCGTCATCGACAGGCACGCGAAAAACGCCGCGCCGAGCATCACAACACCCATTGCGCCAAGGATTTTCAGGGGGTTGACGGTCATGTGCACGCCGAGCAGATATGCCAGCGCGACCACGCCGATGACTTGCACCACCGACCGCACGCCCGCGGCGAACGACTTGCCGGTGATCAGCGCCGACGACGGGGCAGGCGTCACCATCAACTTCGCGAGGATGCCCGCATCGCGGTCCCAGATGATCTGGATGCCGTAGAAGATCGAAATGAACAGCGCCGACTGCGCGATGATGCCCGGCGCCAGGAACGCCAGGTACGGCACGTGGCCGGTGTCGATGACGCGCAGCCGGGAAAACGTCTGCCCGAAGATCAACAGCCACAGCGCCGGCTGGACCATCCTGGTGAGCAATTCGGTGTGGTCGTGTCGCAATTTCTGCAATTCGACAATCGCGAAAGCGCCCATCCGCATGGCCATTCCGCGGACGCGTCGCCATCCGTGAGGCGCGCGGACGATCCGAACCCCTGAGCCTTCCAGGTTCTGCTCAACTGACACGGCGCGCCGTCCTTCTGCTGTTGCGCACCGCGCGCAATCCGGCCTGGGACGTGTCCTCGCCCAGATCCGAGCCCGCGTAGTGCCGGAAGACATCTTCGAGTGTGGCGTCCTCTCCCACCGTCCGTTTCAACTCGGCCGGCGACCCCACCGCCTGCAGGCGGCCGTGGTGCATCAGCGCCACCCGGTCACACAATTCGTCGGCCTCGGCCATGTAGTGAGTGGTCAGCAGCACTGTCATGCCGTACTCCTGCTGCATGCGGCCCACCTGAGCCCAAACACTGTCGCGCGCAATGGGATCCAGGCCGACTGTCGGCTCGTCGAGAATCAGCAGCGACGGCCGGTTGACCAACGCTTGGGCCAGCTCGAGCCTGCGCACCATGCCGCCGGAGTAGGTGCTGGCAAGGCCGTCGGCGACATCGAGCAGCTGCATCGCACCAAGTGCCTCGTCGACGCGGTCGGTTCGCTCACGCCGAGGCACGTCGTACAGCCGTGCGAACAACTCGACGTTCTGCCTGCCCGTCAACGCCGACTCGATCGAAAGTTGTTGCGGGACATAGCCGATGTTGTGTCGGATGTCCATCGTGTGCCTGCGCGATTCGAGACCGAAGATGCGCACCCTTCCACTCTGCACGGGCGTCAGCGTGGTCAGCACCCGCACGACCGTGGTCTTGCCTGCGCCGTTGGGTCCGAGCAGGCCTACCGTTTCACCGCAGCGCACCTGCAGGCTGAGGTCGTCGACGGCGGTGAAACTGCCGTAGCGGTGGGTCAGGTCCGCGCAGTCGATCGCGAGTGTCATGGTTGCCTCTCGTGCAGCATGCGGGTCATCTCGGCCAGTACCTCCAATCCGCGCTCGAGGCTGTCCAGCTGCTCGGGATCCAGCTCATCGAGCACCTGCGACAGCGCAGCGCGGCGCGCGGCGCGGGACTCGTCGGCGATGCGCTGTGCAGGCTCGGTGAGCCGTAGTCGGCCCACCCTGCGGTCGTCGGCGTCGACACTGCGAATCAGCAACCCCTCGGCGGCCAGTTTGGACACCAGCGTCGAGGCGGTGTTGGGCACCAGTGCCAGCTCGGTGGCCGCCTCCCGAACGGAGATACCCGGTTGGCGGCCGACCAAGCGCAGCATCTCCGCCTGCGACTCGGTCACCCCGGTGGTGTCGAACCCGCTGCCCGTCGACCGGCGCAGTTGCCGCCGGTACCGGCCCACGACATTGAACAGCTGGGCGATCAGATCGGTGCGGGTGTCCACCGTCCCGATGGTACCTCTGTAACAGAGCCATTTTCACGGCGGCCGGGAATTGACATACTCCAGTCAGGCGAAAGGGGAGGCAGCATCGACGCGGAGCAATCGCCGCCGGGGTGGCCGGCAGCGGGAAGTTTCAGATACCACGCCCAGGAGGACCGCTGGGAGTGGTCCGACGAGGTGGCCGCGATGCACGGCTACGAACCTGGGACCGTCACCCCGACGACCGAACTCGTGCTGTCGCACAAGCATCCGGACGACAAGCCGACGGTGGCACAGCTGATCGATCAGGTTCGGCGCCTCGGCATCCCGTTCTCCAGCAGGCATCGCATCATCGACACAGCGGGCAACATCCACGTGGTCGTCGTGGTCGGCGACCGGTGGACCGACGGCGGCGGCGAGGTCATCGGCACGACGGGCTTCTACGTCGATGTCACCGAAGACTTCGACGCCGACGTGCGGCGCTCGCTCGACGAGGTGGTCGCGACGATCGCTGCGCGCAGGGCCACCATCAACCAGGCCATCGGCATGCTGATGCTGGCCCATGGGGTGACCGCCGAGAAGGCGTTCGCCATGCTGGCCCAGCGCTCACAACAGACGAACGTCAAACTGCGCGAGTTGGCCGCTCAGTTCGTCAAGGAGGCGGCCGCCGCGCCGCTGCAGGACACGGCGCGCATCGACGAGATTCTGGCCACCGCCCACGAGCGACTGCCCCGCTAGGGCGTGACGGCGTCCGGCGACTCCGGAAGCACCTGGCCGCCGTCGACGGTGATTGCCTGGCCCGTGATGTAGCCGGCTTCGTCGCTGGCGAGAAACGCCGCCGTGTAGCCGATGTCTTCCGGTGTGCCGAGCGCGCCCGCGGGAATCGCACGCGCCATGCCCGCGAGGTAGTCGTCGCCGAGATCAGCGAGGCCTTCGGTGAGGATGTTGCCGGGCAGCACGGCGTTCACGGTGATCTTGTGCGGGGCCAGTTCGATGGCCGCAGAACGCATGAATCCCAGTTGCGCAGCCTTGGAGGCGCCGTAGTGCGACCAGCCGGGCAGACCGGTGATCGGCCCGGTGATCGACGACGTCAGCACCACCCGGCCGCGGCCCGATGCGATCAGCGCATCGAGGCAGGCCTGCACGCTGTAGACAGTGCCCTTCACGTTGACGTCGAGCACCTCGGCGAGCTGGGCGGGGGTCATCGACTGCAGAGGAGCATCCGGGAAGATTCCCGCGTTGGCGCACAACACGTCCAGCCCACCCAACGCCTCTACCGCGTCGGCTGCCATCGCGGCACAGGAATCGGGGTCGGACACGTCCACTGTGACGCCGAGGACCTTGCCTGCGCCGAGGCCGTCGAGGGCGGCGACCGCCGAATCGAGGTCGGCACGTGAGCGCGCCGCGATCGCGACGTGCGCGCCCGCCGCTGCGAATACCGACGCGATACCGCGGCCGATTCCCTTGCTACCGCCGGTGACCAGAACCGATTTACCCGCCAGTGAGAACATGCGGATCAGTGTCGGCCATGGACGCCTGCTCCGCAGGGCGGACAATCGAGTCCATGGCCTCTTATTCGCTCAACGAAGCCGCGGTGGTCAAGGCGCGCTCGCTCATCGATGGTCGCCAGTACGTGCTCGACAGTGACTGGGGCGAGGTGCAGCCACGGGCAGATGCGCAGAACGATTACCTGAAGTCGCATTCCTGGGACGAGTACGCCGAATGGCATCTCGGGTTGACCGAGGGCGCAAACGACGAGACGAAGGCGCGATATGCGTTCGTGTACGGGGATTTTCGCAGAATCCACCGCACCGGCCTGATCGCGTGCGTGTATCGCGCATCGGAATGGCGACACAAAGACGTCGAGCTCGCGGCACACGACCTGCTGCAGTACCTCGACAAGAAGACGGGGCTGCAGCCGACGGCCAAAAGCTAGGACCGCAGCATGAAATCCAGGAAAGCGTCCTGAAGCTCCGGCGGTGCGGCAGGGGCCGCATCCGTCGAGTGCAGCATCCCGACACCCGCAGAGAACGCCACCAAGGCGCGCAATGCGGCATCCTCGGGAGCGAAGTCGCAGTCGACAAAGGCCTGCCTGATCGCGCGCAGCACGCGTGCGTCGCTGTGTTGGACACTGGCCAGCACAGCGTCGTCGGTCAACGCCCATATCCGCATTGCCCGCTCCAGTTGCCAGTGCTGGGGGGCGAGCCAGGTCTGAATCATCGCCGTCAGGCGTTCGCGTGGCTCGACGTCGGGCATGTGCTCGAAGTGCCTCCGGCTGCGGTCGTGCAGGCTGCCCCACGCCTCGATCAGCGCCCCGCGATATGCCGAGAAGTCGGCGAAATGCCAGTAGAAGCTGCCTTTTGTGACATTCAACCGCTCGCACAGCCGATCAATCCGCAGTGCGTTCGGACCGCCGTCAGCCAGCACAGCAAATCCGGCGTCGATCCAGTCGTCGGCCGTGAGCCGACGGCCGGAATCGCGCGGCGGCGCCATGTGGGGCAGCATACGGCGATCGACCGCTGCCGCTGTTGACACCGGGGAAAATTGCGTTCAGCAGGGGTGCTGGCAACCGTGACCGCCAGGTAGGGCGCCGCCGCTCTTCGGCTCCTACTAGTCCCGGCCCGCCCGGCCGGTGGCATCAACGAGATCTTCGAGAAATCCCGAGAGCCAAGGCGGCGGCCACGGTTGCTGCAGCGCCCTACCGTACCATACGGCCTGGTATGGACGCGTCATCTCGGTTTGCAAGCGGCCTGCCGCGCAACACTTTCGAACGCCGCCCGCCCTTTCAGTGCATCGCTGCGTCGGGCAACATGGGGCCCATGGCCAGTGACGCCTTCGACGACAATCCCTTGGAGCCCGAGGAGCAACTCGACTCCGACGAGATCCGCAATGACGACGGCGACGAGGTCGTCGACCCACCCGATGAGTGGATTGAGGCCAAGGACAACGAAACGCTCGATGAGCGACTCGCCGAGGAGATACCCGACAACGACGGCGAGGACGAAGAGGACGACGCGCCGCGCGACGCGCATGATTCCGACGCGGGCGGTGGCCTGACCTTGGTCAGCAATGACGAAATCGACCGCATGGACACCGAACAGCACGGTCGCGAATACGGCCAGATCGACGGCACGCCCGAGGATGGGGAGTCGTTCTACGACGTCGTCGAGTGATCCGCCTGCGCGTTTAGTGATCGCACGAGTGGGCAACCGGTCAACCGTGGATAGCGCAGACCCCGAATTCCCCGAATCACCCAACGACACAGGCGGAGTGGACGACACGCTGCGCCCCGCCGAGGCGCTCGACGCAGACGACGTCCGCAACGACGATGGCGACGAGGTCGTCGACCCGCCCGAAGACTGGGCCGCGGCCGACCACATCGCCGAGGAACCCGACGGTGAATCGCTCGATGAGAAGCTCGCCGCCGAGGAACCCGAACCGCTGGCGCAACCGACGGATGAGGGAGTGGCGATGGACCGCATCGACCCCGCGGACCACGGCACCGAAGAGGGTCAGATCAGCGGAAGCCCCGAGGACGGCGATTCATTGTTCCCGATCGTCGAGTGAGCTAGTCCGTCGCCGCCCGAAGTACCATCAGCGCCCTGGCGTCGACCGACACCTTGGCGTTCGCAGTCACCGGTTTGGCTTCGTCGGCCGTGGACGTGTCGGCGGTGTAGATCACCGGCACCCAGGCGGACCCGAATTCGTCTGCAGGCAAAGAGAATTCGATCGGCTCGTAGTGGGCGTTGAAGAACAGCACGAACGAGTCGTCGGTGACGCGTTGACCGCGCACGTCGAGGTCGGGGATACCTTGACCGTTCAGATACACCGCGACCGACTTGGCGAAGCCGGAATCCCAATCCTCTTCGGTCATCTCTGAGCCGTCGGGTGCGAACCACGCGATGTCGGGCAGTCCCGCGGCCCCTCGGCGCCCTACTGGCTTACCGCTGAAGAACCGTCGCCTGCGGAAAACCGGATGCGCGGTGCGTAGCGCCGACACGGTCTTGGTGAACTCGACCAGCTCGGTGTCGGCATTTGACCAGTCGATCCACGACAGCTCGTTGTCCTGGCAGTAGACGTTGTTGTTGCCCTGCTGAGTGCGGCCGAGTTCATCGCCGTGTGCCAGCATCGGTACGCCTTGGGAAAGCAGAAGGGTGGCAAGGAAATTCCGCTGCTGGCGGGCACGCAGCGCGTTGATCTCCTTGTCGTCGGTCGGCCCTTCCGCCCCGCAGTTCCACGAGCGGTTGTGGCTTTCACCGTCGTTGTTGTCTTCGCCGTTGGCCTCGTTGTGCTTCTCGTTGTAGGACACCAGGTCCCGCAGCGTGAACCCATCGTGGGCTATGACGAAGTTGATCGAGGCGACGGGGCGGCGGCCGGTGTGCTCGTAGAGGTCGGCGGATCCGGTGAGACGGTAGGCGAACTCGTCGAGGGTGGCCGGTTCGCCGCGCCAGTAGTCTCGCACGGTGTCGCGGTACTTGCCGTTCCATTCCGTCCACTGCGGCGGGAAGTTGCCGACCTGATAGCCGCCTGGGCCGACGTCCCACGGTTCGGCGATCAGTTTGACCTGGCTGACCGTCGGATCCTGTTGCACGAGTTCAAAAAACGCTGACAGCCGGTCGACATCGTAGAACTCGCGCGCCAGGGTTGCGGCGAGGTCGAACCGGAAGCCGTCGACGTGCATCTCGGTCACCCAATAGCGCAGCGAATCCATGATCAACTGCAATGCGTGCGGGTGGCCGACGTTGAGGCTGTTGCCGGTGCCGGTGTAGTCCATGTAGTACCGCTTGTCATCGTCGACCAGTCGGTAATACGCGGCGTTGTCGATACCGCGCATCGACAGCGTCGGACCCATGTGGTTGCCCTCGGCGGTGTGGTTGTACACCACGTCGAGAATCACCTCGATGTCGGCCTCGTGCAGGGCCCGCACCATCGCCTTGAACTCCTGCACCTGGCCGCCGGGATTGGGGCTTGAACTGTATTTCGAGTCCGGGGCCAAGAATCCGATGGTGTTGTAGCCCCAGTAATTCGACAGCCCCTTGTCGACGAGCGTCGAGTCATTGGCGAAATGGTGCACCGGCATCAACTCGATTGCGTTGACGCCCAATGCTTTCAGATGCTCGATGATCACCGGGTGCGCGACGGCCGCATACGTGCCGCGGATGTTCTCGGGAATATCCGGGTGTGTCTGGGTGAGGCCTTTGACATGGGCCTCGTAGATGACGGTGTCGGCGTACTCGTGGCCGGGCGGACGATCCACCCCCCAGTCGAAGTAGGGATTGATCACCACACACTTCGGCACGCTGGCCGCGGAGTCCTCATCGTTGCGGCTCTCGGGATCGCCGAAGTTGTAGCTGAACAGCGACTGATTCCAGTCGAAGGTGCCGTCGATGGCCTTCGCATACGGGTCGATCAGCAACTTGTTCGGGTTGCAGCGCTGCCCGGCGGCGGGGTCGTACGGACCGTGTACGCGGTAGCCGTAGCGCTGGCCGGGCTCGATGTTCGGGACGAAGCCGTGCCACACGAAACCGTCGACCTCAGGCAGCGCGATACGCGTCTCGTCGCCGTTGTCGAACAGGCACAGTTCGATCTTTTCGGCGGCCTCGCTGAACACCGCGAAGTTCGTTCCGGAGCCGTCGTAGGTGGCGCCCAGCGGGTACGCCTTACCTGGCCAGATTTCCAGCGGCTGCGCCGCGACCTGCTCGGCATTCGGGGTGGCGGGGGGCAAAGTGCACGCTCCAGACGGATACAGACGGGACGACAGACGGACCAGAGCGACAATACGGGTCACCGGTGACCCGATCTCGCCCAACGGAGGTACCCAATGTCCCGCCATACCAACCTGCCCGGGTACCGAACTTTGCTGTTCAACCTCGACCGCGGCGTGGCCACGATCACGCTGAATAGGCCACAGCAACGCAACGCGATCGGCGACGGGATGCGCGACGAGCTGTGCGACGCCTACCGCGCCTGCGATGCCGACGACGCCGTGCGAGTGATCGTGTTGACCGGAACACCGCCTGCGTTCTGCGCGGGCGCCGACCTCGCTGCCGGTGAGCGAACCTTCGCCGAACCAGGGCCGGGTTTCAGCGCGGCGGGCATCGAGGTGCCGGCATGGTCGCTGTCCAAGCCGGTGATCGCCGCGGTCAACGGTCATGCGATCGGGCTGGGCCTGACGCTGGCGCTGCAGTGCGACATCCGGTTCTTCGCCGCCGACGCGCGCTACGGCGTCGTGCAGGTGCGGCGCGGCGTCGTCGGCGACGCCTACTCGCACTGGGTGTTGCCGCGGCTGGTCGGCATCGCCAACGCCGCCGAAATCCTGTTGACGGGAGCAACTTTCGACGGTCACCGGGCGGTGCAGTTGGGGCTCGGCAGTCGCGTGCTCGATGCCGCCGACGTGCTGCCCGCCGCGCTTGACCTCGCCAACGACATCGCGCAGAACACCGCCCCGATGTCGGTGGCCGCCAGCAAGCGGCTGCTGTGGGATTCGTTCGACCTCGACCGTGAGACCGTCGGCGCTCGCGAGACCGCCGTTCACCTGGCGCTGATGGATCACGACGACGCGAAGGAGGGCGTGCGTGCGCACCTGGACCGTCGCCCGCCGCGGTGGACCGGTGTCCCGCGCGACCCGACCCGTTAGGCGACTTCGACGCCGACCGCTCGCAGTTCCTTCACTGCCTTGGCGGTGGTGTCCGGTGCGACGCCCGCGGTGAGGTCGAGCAGCACCCGCGTGGAAAACCCGGCCGCCACGGCGTCTGCCGCAGTGGCACGCACGCAATAGTCCGTCGCAACGCCGGCGATGTCCACCTGCTCGACGCCCCGCCGCCGTAGCCAGTCGGCCAGTCGCGTGCCGTCGGCGTCGGTGCCTTCGAAGCCGCTGTACGCCGCCGCGTAGTTGCCCTTTGTGAAGACGGCTTCCACCGCGCGGGTGTCGAGTTCGGGATGAAAGTCGGCGCCGGGCGTTCCGACCACGCAGTGGCGCGGCCACGATGTCGCGTAGTCCGGGCTCTCGGAGAAGTGCTCACCGGGGTCGATGTGGAAATCCTTGGTGGCCACGACGTGCGCGTAGTCGGGCCCGCTGGCAAGGAACTCACTGATTCGGCCCGCTACCGCTGCCGCGCCGACGACGGCCAGCGAGCCACCTTCGGAAAAGTCGTTCTGAACGTCGACGATGATCAGCGCGCGCACGGCCGTCACCCTACCCGCCGAACAGCAGATAGAGCCCGGTGAAGGTGTACCCGACCATCACCAGCATCATCGCCAGCTGTCCGGTCAGCTGATGGCCTGCGGGCAGGATGCGCAACGCCCTGTCGTGCGCGGCGATCACCGCCGCGATGTGTCCTGCGACCACACAGCAGACCTTGATGGTCGCCAGCACCGAAGGATGCATGGAAAGCACATAATTCGCCTGTACGTCGTGCAGGCCGAGCAGCAGGATGATCGTCTGTTGTCCGCGCTCGACGAGGTAGGTCAGGTAGTGCGCGAACACATAGCCGATGACGATCGGGATCAGCGAATGCGCCATCAGGCCGGGCAATTCGCGACGGCGCGCCGCGTCGACGCCGCCGGTCGCGCGCGCAGCGAGCCAGAACGTGCCCGCCACCACGCCAGCGAAGACCAGCAGGCCCGCGGTCTTCATCAGCGTCGCCGTCGCGGCAGAGTCGGTGTGGCCGTCGACGAAGCCCCGCCACTGCGGAGACGCCGAAAAGCTGTCGAACGCAGTCGATCCCAGCAGCACGGCGAGCACCGCGAGAGTGCCGGCCCGCACCGGCAGCGACGGCAGGTGGTCGAACGGGTTGCCGATTGCAATGCGGCCGTCGTCGTTGCGGCGAAACAGCGACAGCCGCGACGCCACCACGCTGTACACCTCGAACGGGTCGGCGCGCGCACACCAGCGCTGCCCGCAGAGCAGCGCGCCGGACAGCGTCACGGCCAGATAGGCGATCAGCCAAATCTTGATGGCGCCAAGGGATCCCGGGTCAGGGCTGGCGAGCTCGAGCCAGACGAACGCAAACAGGCCGGCCGCCGCAGGCCAGTAACCCGCCCGCTCCGGATAGCGCAACCCCACTGACCGCTGGCCCAGCAACCGGTGCACGGTGCGCACCGGGGAGATCACCCGCCACACCGGTCCAACGGCCAACGACAGCGTCACCAGCCCGACCCATAGCAACACGTAGAACACGCCGGGCAACGGGTTCGTCGCATCCTGCGGGCCGAACCAGCCCGCGATCGCCACCCACCCTGCGAACAACAGCGCCGCGATCCCGACAGCCCATCGGGTCACTCGCGCGTCGACGAGCGCTGTCACCCAGCGCGGCAGCGCACGGCCCTGTTTGTCGGGGTCGAACCGAGGCCGTCGCCATGCCAGCGCAACGACCGCGAACGTGAACGTCAGCGCCCATGCCCCGCCAATGAGCGCGTAGCTCAACGGGATTGGCAGATCGGTCGAGCCGCCGAGGCCGTGGGCCAGTAACTCGGTCGACCGATCAGTTGTCACTGCACCGTGATGGTCGCGACGGTCTTGTTCAGCTTGTGCAGCTCCACGTCGACCTTGCCGGGCACGTCGACGGTGAACTGGAAGATCTGCATCGGCTTGGCCTCGACGTTGAAGCTGTGCTCGGGCGTGGAGTGCACGTGCAACTCATCGGCGGCGTCGCTGTTGACGCGCACGACGATCTGCTCCTTGACGGCCGCCTGCAGTTGTTGATTGGTCGGCGTGACGTTACCGCCCTTGATGTCGACATCGATTTCGAGCCGGGCCGGGGGCGCCTGCTCGTTCGACATGTCCGAGGGACTGACGGTCGACGGCTGGCTGGCCGAAGTGCTGTTCGACGCGCTGTTCGAGCTGTTCGAACCGCCGCATCCGGCGGTGATGAGCGCGGCGGCGGTGATGATCACAAGGGTCCTGGATGTTGTCACGGTGAACCATCTTGGCCCGAGGCGTCCGAACTCTCACGTTGAGGGTCCTCGCCTTTGCGGCGGTCGCGCACCGCCACATATATCACCACGCCCGCGACAGCTATCGCCGGTGCGAACGCCGGTATCGCGAGCAGCAACCCGTGGTGGGCCAGTATCTCGACGTGCGGTTGTCCCGTCACGCCTGCGCCGTCGGTTGAAGCTCGGCCTTGCTGCCCGAGGCCTCGCTGCGGTTGATTCGCCCTGCGCCCCAACTGAGTCCACCCAGCATGACGAGCGTGCAGAACAGCACAGTCAGGCAGCCGATGGTCCACAGCACCGCCGGGGTCTCGGGGTTGCGCTCACGCTGCAGGATCGTGACCTCGGCAACGAACGGCCGGGTGAACGTGGCGTCGGCAGGAACTTCTTTGGCGCCGATGCCGGGATCGCCCGCGAGGTAGATCGGCACTGCGGTCAACGTGTTTCCGTCGTGCAGGCGCAGCAACGTCTTCCAGGTGCCCCAAACCGGCACGGGCTCGGTGCTGCGGTAGTGGCCGGGGCCGAGTTTCTCGAGGTTGTTGATCACCCGGCCCCGCTCGTTGTTCAGATGACCTTGCCAAGCGAGTATCGCTACCCAGTTGGGGTTCTCGCTGATGAAGTTCGGCGGATTGATCCGCGCATCGACGTTCACCATCCGCTGGCCGGGGCTGGCCGGGGCTTCGGTGAGAGTGACCGTGGCCGTGACGTTTTGGGGGACGTTATAGCGCAGCCCATTGGCTGTCGCCCCGCCGATGGCCAGGATGGTCAGCACCACCAGACCGATGCTGATCGCACGCGAAGGCAGCCGTTGCGAGGAGACCACCAGACCGAACATCGCACCGCAGCAACCGGTCAGTATGGCGACGGGGATGGCCATGGCCAATGCTTCGGGCCAGATGCTGGTGGGCCAGGGGAAGTAGTAGACAGTGTCGATCCACAACGATTCGAGCCAGAGCCCGACGGTGGCCACGGCAAGGCCGCTCACGGCGCCGAACACCACGGGCCGCTTGTATAGCGGTGTCAGGCCGACCAATTCGACGACGATCGCCGATCCGAGATACAGCGCAAACCAGTTGATCGGCGCGCCGAGAATCGGGCCGACAACGAGTGCAACCCCGCCGCGAAGCACGATCGCCAACAGAGCCGCGATGATCGCTGCGCCGCGACCCAACATGATGCGGGCAGCCACCAACGCGAACGCGCCCGCGGCAGCGATGAGCATCGGCTGGAACACCTGGCGGAATTGCGGTACGCCGAAATCGAATTCGATCTGATAAACCGACAAACCGACGATGATGCCGCCGAACCCGAGGTACTGGACGAACTTGATGCCGATGCCGCCCGTCGGCGCATCATCGCCCATGGCCCGCAGACCCTCATGGTTGAGCAGAATCGCTGACAGCGTCGAGAAGCCGGCGCCGCCGATCATCATCAGGTGGGTCGGTCCCCACAGCGTCACGTCCTGGCCGAAGATGCGGTGCCAGATGTCGTCGAGGGGGAAACCGAGCAACGCGTACAGGCCGCAACCGGCCATCAGGATGCCGCCGACAGGGGCATACCAATCTCTGGTGATGCGGACGGCCGATGGGCCCGGCTTCTCGTACGGCAGCACGCACGCCATGCATCCGGCGATGAACAACAGGAACAGCCCGAACAGGATGAAGTAGTGCGCGGGGTTGGCCAGCGGACCCGGGTCGCGGCCCTTACCGATGTGCAGGCTGACATCCCAGATGAACCCGAACAACGCGCAGATCAGCGTCGCGATGAACAACGCCATCGGCAGTGCCACCCACGGCGGACGCTTGAACTTGCCGGCCGCCCACTCCGCGAGGCTGTTGAGCCACGTGATGCGGCGCTGCCGGTGCAGGTACCCGATCCACAGCAGACCTGCCGTGACCACCAGCGCGACCACCGACATGCCGATCACTTGGTCGAGTGCCGCACCCCCGCCCTCAGTGCCTTGAGCAAGCACAGAAAAGTGCTCTGAACTGGTCGAATACCCCGTCGAATACGTCATTGCCATCCCCACCGCTGACTGTCGTCGGACGAACTGACTCGTGAGTAATGTTGCCAGAAGCTCCCCAGTCGAAACCAGGGGTATCAGGTAACCGCGACTTTGAACGTCTTCAATGTCGGGTCGGCGGCGTCGGGGACGTTCATCCCGGCGTCGAGCCCGGAGCGCAGGTAGTCGATCACGGCGTCGTTGAGCCGTTCGCCCGGCACCACGGCCGGGATACCAGGCGGGTACGGGGTGATCTGCTCGGCCGAGATGCGGCCGCTGGCCTTCTCCGCCGGCACTTCTTCGACCTTGCCGAAGAACGCGTCCCGCGGCAGTTGGACGTTCTCGAGTTCGATCCCCCGCGGCGACGGCAGTCGCATCGGCGGCGGCGAGTCGAAGTCGTTGGCCGCCTTTCGCCAACCCCACAGCGCATCGAGCAGTCGCTCGCCGGTGGCCTTGTCGTCGGCGAACGTGATGGTCGCCAGGATCCGCCGGTGATCGCTCATGCCCACGTCGATCTGCTTGTGCTCGCGCAGCCAGTCGGCGGCCTGATAACCAGACGTTCCCGTCGCCGAAACGTCCATCAGGATCTGAAGCCGGTCGAGGTCGTGGGACGCCTCGTGGCCGAGGAGCTCGTCGTCGAGCACCTCGACGTCGGGAATCAACTCGATGTCGTCACGCAGCCCTCGCACCAATTCCAGTGTGTCGCCGAGTAATTGGCGGCCGTGCTCGACCATCTGTCGCCGCCAGCCGTCCATCGCCGCGTACACCATGACGTTGGGGCTGGTGGTCATCAGCAGGTCAGCGCACGCCGACAACCGATCCTGGTCCACCAGGTCACCCTGCAGATGGAACACCGACCCCTGCTCGAACCCGGCGCCCATCTTGTGGACGCTGACCACACACACGTCGGCGCCCGCGTCCATCGCCCATGTCGGCAGGTCCTCATGGAACGGCAGATGTGCGCCCCATGCCTCGTCGACGATCAGCGGTTTACCGCGCTCGTGGCACACCTTCGCAATGCCCTCCAAATCGGCACAGGTGCCGTACGGGCTGGGGCTGACCACCAACGCGCCTGCCGCGTCGGGGTACCGGTCCCAGACTTCGCGGTAGTCCTGCGGCGACGGCGGGTGGGAGATGTGGCGTTCGGCGTCCCACTGCGGAGTCACCCACCGCGCCTGCACGCCGGAGAAGATCAGCCCCGCGACGATCGACTTGTGGCTGTCGCGGGGGACCAGCAGACTGCCGTCGCCACCCGCCACCGCCATCATCGCCGCCTTCACCGACAGTGAACTGCCGCACGTCGAGAACCATGCGACGTCGGCGCCGACCGCCTCGGCCATCAGGTCTTCGGCGCGCTTCAGATACTTGTTGCTCGTTCTGCGGTCATCGAGGCCGCCACTGGCGAGCAGGTCGTCCCGAAAGGGTTCGTGGCCGAGCACGGCCAGCACGCGGTCGTCGACGCCGCGACCCTGCCGATGTCCCGGTGGGGTGTATCCGTACCGGTTGCTCTTGCGGTAGCCGACAAGGGCATCAAGGATCGGCGCTTCGGATTGATCCATGATCGGCGGAGTACCCGTTTACGGCGTGAGTACCACCTTGACCATGCCGTCCTGCTTCTTCTGGAACGTCTCGTAGGCGTCTGGTGCAGCCGTCAGCGGCAGTCGGTGAGTGGCGAACTGCTCGACTCCCAGCGGATCCTCGGCGGTCAGCAGCGGCATGATGTCGGGCACCCACTTCTTGACGTTGGCCTGGCCCATCCGCAACTGAATCTGTTTGTCGAACAACGACATCATGTTGATCGGGTCTGCCGCTCCGCCGTAGACGCCTGACAGCGAGATGGTGCCGCCCCTGCGCACCAACGCGATCGCGGAGTTCAGTGCGGCCAGGCGGTCGACCCCTGCCTGCTTCATCACCACGCGACCAACCGGTGAAGGAAGGAAGCCGGCGGCGGTCTGCATGGTCTCGGCGATGGGCGAGCCGTGAGCTTCCATCCCGACCGCGTCGATCACCGAGTCGGCGCCGCGGCCGTCGGTGTGGCTCAGCACCACGTCGTGCACGTCCTCTTTTCGCAAATCGATGACGTCCGTGCAGTATTCGCGGGCGCGGTCCAGTCGCTCCTCGACCAGGTCCACTCCGATCACCCGGCAACTCTTGCGGTGCGCGGCGATCCGGCACGCCATCGAACCGATCGGTCCGAGACCGAGCACGACGAGCGTGCCACCGTCGGGGACGTCGGCGTACTCCACGGCCTGCCACGCGGTGGGCAGCACGTCCGACAGGTACACGTACCGCTCGTCCGGCCCGTCCTGCGGCACCTTGATGTGGGTGTACTGCGCCTGCGGCACCCGCAGATACTCCGCCTGGCCGCCGGCCACCTCGCCGTACAACTTGGAATAGCCGAACAGCGCAGCGCCGGTGCCCTGGTCGCGATTCTGCGTCGTCTCGCATTGGCTCTGCAGTCCGTGGTCGCACATGAAGCAGCTGCCGCAGGAGATGTTGAACGGAATCACGACGCGGTCTCCGACGGCCAGGGTGTCGACCTCGCGGCCTACTTCTTCGACGACGCCCATCGCTTCGTGGCCGAGGATGTCGCCCGGCGTCATGAACGCTCCGAGCACCTCATACAGGTGCAGATCCGAACCGCAGATGTTCGTGCTGGTCACTCGGATGATCGCGTCGGTGGGCTCCTTGATCGCCGGATCGGGCACCGTGTCCACGGACACCTTTCGCCTGCCCTGCCACGTGACTGCTCGCATGTGTGTGCTCCTTGCAGATTCGTCGTTTCTACGGGCGTGCCCATCTCGGCGATCGCCAAACCTCGGGTCAGGATGGGGGGATGACCGACATCGGAACGGTCGTGGAGTTGCGGGTGCACGGCGTCTCGGGTGCACCGCCAGAAGCGCTGCTCGGTTGTCCCGCCGAGGACGTCGAGCGGACCGCAGGCGACGCGGATGCCGGCTTCTATCGCCGAAAGCCGGGGCTCGACGAGGCGGCCGGCCCGTCAAAGCCCGACGGGTGGCGCAGGGTGATGGAGGCGTATTCGTGGGGCGCGTTGACATCCGGTAAGGCCAGCCGCGCGCTGTGGCTGCTGTTTCTGCCGTTCATCCTGATCGACCTCGCGCACTGGATGTTGCCGCCCGCGGGCCGAAGACGTCCCGCCGCCATCTCGGTGACCTTGCTGCGGTTGATCGCCTTGTCGTTCACGTTGACGTTGATGCTCGCCGCGGCGATCGCGGTGATGGATGTAATCGTCTGGCAGTGCGTGGGTTTGGACTACTGCAGCGCGGGTCCGTTGACGTTCATGGAAGCGTGGCCCCGCGGTTGGCAGCTGGCGGCGAGCGCGCTGCCGCTCGTGGCGGCAATCGCGTTGTTGTGGCGGCTGGGTGCCGAGGAGACGAAGGTCGACACGGATGGCCGTGACGCACCGCCGAGTCCTGCTGTGCTGGAGCAAGATACGCCGCTGGCGCAGAACTCGTTCTGGAATCCCGACGAATCGGTGCTGCGGCTGCGCTACTGCCATGTGACGGCGTGGGCGGCCGGGTTGGCCGCCGTGGTGCTGGCCGCACCCGTGGAGTACGCCGCATCGCCTACCGCCCGCGTGGTGGGTGTTGGCCTGCTGGCGGTCGACGGCCTGATCCTGGCCATCGCCGTATTGGCCACCGCCTCGAGCAAGGCCACCGCGCGCGGCGGAAACGGCGTCAACCATGTGACACGCCCGCTGTACGCGGTGCGCGGAATATCGCTGGGAATGCTTGTCGCAGCGCTGCTTTGGGCCGGCGTTGCCGACGTGTCCTATCCGCCCGCGCCGGGACACCTACCCGGCCTGCACATGGCGATCTATGTGCTGTTCGTCGTGCAGGTGGTGATGCTGTGCGCGTTGTTTGTGTTCACCGCGTTGTCGATGCGCGGTACACAAACCGCGGAGCGAACCACGCGCGACGGCGGCTACCGGATGACGCTCAGCGGATTCACCGGACCTTTTGTGGCGTTGGTCGGTTGGCTCATCGGCGGCGGGTTCAGCGTCGGTGTCGGCCTCGGGATTGCGCAGGTGTTCGGCAGGCCCATGCTGTCCGCCGAGACTGCGCAGACACCGAAGGTGGATGCGCCGCTGATCGTGCCGCCGCCGTATGTCTGGGCGGCCGTTGCCACCGTCGCGACGATCGCTGTCGCAATCGCAGTGGGCGCGTACGTGTGGCTGCGGGTCATTCCGAGACGCGTCGAAAGCCAACTGAGTGAAGTGCGCACCGACTACCCCGGCGTCACCGGCCCCAGTGCACAGCTCGACACGATTGCTCGGGCACGGGCGTTGGCGTCACTGACCGACGTCGGCGCCCGCAGCTTGGCAGCCATGGCGCTGGTCGCCGTGATAACAACCGCGGGCGCGCTGATCGTGAATCTTTCAGTGCCCCAGTTCAGTTCGTTCAACTGGTCGACATGGATCTTTCGGATCAGCGTGTTCATCTCCGCCGCACTGGCGGCCGGCTTGGTGCTGCTGGCCGCGGCGGCCTATCGGAACCGCCAACTACGACGCGCGGTGGCCATCCTGTGGGATGTGGTGACATTCTGGCCACGCGCCAATCACCCGTTGACTCCGCCGTCGTATGGCGCCCGGACGGTGTGGGATGTGCGGTTGCGGCTCGACGGGTTCAGGCGAGCCGGTGTCCCGGTCGTACTCGTCGCCCACAGCCAGGGCACCGTGATCGCGGGAGCGACGCTGCTGCAGGCGAATACGGCAACCGAGCACTACCCCCTGCTGACGTTCGGCTCACCGCTGCGGCGGCTGTACGCGCAGAACTTCCCGGCCTACTTCGGCGCCGAGGCGTTGGGACGGTTGCGGCAGTGGCAGCTGCAGCCGAACGAACAGTGGATCAACCTGTGGTGCTGCTCCGACCCGATCGGGGCGTGGATCTTCGACGACGAGAACACCGAACCGCGACTGGCACAGAGCGAGCACATCGACTGGCGCCTGTTTGATGTACCGAGGACGGGGTCGGTACCGGACCCCGGGGGGCGGGTCTGCGGGCACTCCGGTTTCTGGACCCGCAAGGAGTACGACGACGCCATGACCGCCCTCCAGTCCACGGTGCTGCCAGAGGGATCTGCGCCGGCCGACACCAGCGCGACGGCGCCGCCGACGAAGGAGTTGCAATGACCTTCGAAAGTCGCACCGCCCTTATCACCGGCGGCGCGATCGGCTTTGGCAGGGCGTTCGCGAGGGCACTGGCAGCCGAGGGCGCCAACGTCGTACTGGCCGACATCGACGTCGACGGAGCCGAACGCACTGCGGCCGAACTCGTTTCGTCGGGGGCTCACGCGATCGCGGTGGACTGCGACGTCGCCGACGCGGACCGGGTAGACGCCGCAGTCGCCGCGGCGAGCGCGCAGTTCGGCGGTATCGACATCGTCATCAACAACGCCGGTCTGCACCTGACGAAGTACAACCAGCCCTTCGGGGCGTTGTCGCGTGACGAGATCCGCAACCTCTTCGACGTCAATGTGATGGGCGTGATCAACGTGACGTTGGCGTGCCGGGATTCGATGCGCGACCGCGGGGGCGGTGTCGTGCTGAACATCTCGTCGATGGCCGGCTATCAGAGCGCGACGCCGTACGCGGTGTCCAAGCTGACCGTCCGTGGTCTGACCGTCGCGTTCGCGACCGAACTCGCGCCGGACCGCATCCGGGTCAACGCGATAGCTCCTGGCCTGATGAGCACCGAGAACGCGCTTGCCGATCTGCCGACACCGCTGATCGACGAATTCGTGCAACGACTCCAGCTCGTGCACCGGCTCGGCACAATGGACGACGTCGTGTCGGCGATGTTGTTCCTGTGTTCCGACGAGGCGTCGTTCATCACCGGTGAGACGCTCAAGGTCAGCGGCGGCTACCCGCTGAACTTCTGATCGGCGTAGCGCACGAGGCGGGCCTGCATCTCGGGGTAGGGGTCGGCCGAGGGCACCTCGGTGGCGTCGCGCAGCGCGACGGCGGCCTGCGCTGCGGCGCGAATTGCGGCGCGGTACGGCAGTGAGCCCGTGGATACCCTTCGCACACCGAGTTCGGCGAGTTCTGCGAGCGAGTGACCGGGGATGGCAAGGACATTGACGGGTACTGGAATCTCTGTCGTGAGCTGACGTACCACGTCGGGGTCGGTGGCGCCGGGGACGAAGATGCCGTCGGCGCCTGCTGCGACGTATCGCGCTGCCCGGTCCAGGGTCGCCGCGACCGTGGCGTCCTGGCCGAGCCAGTAGGTGTCGACGCGGGCGTTGACGAACACGTCGGGTGAACGATGTTTGATGGCTTGCACTTTCGCCGCATGCTGGCCGGGGTCGATCAGCCGCTCTGCGCTGCTGTCCTCGATGTTGATGCCGGCGGCCTGCAGTCGGGTGACGTATTCGGCGACCTGGCCGGGGTCATCGGCGTAGCCGTCTTCGATGTCCACGCTGACGTAGCAGTCCAGCGGTTGCAGCGCGGCGGCGAGGGCGAGGTTGGCCTCTTTGGTGGCTCGGCCGCCGTCGGGTCTGCCGAGGCTGGATGCGACGCCGAAGCTCGTCGTGCCGACAGCGGTGAAGCCACATTCCAGCAGCGCCAGCGCAGACGGCACATCCCAGGCGTTGGGCAGCAGCAGCGGTACGTCGCGATAGTGCAGGTCCCGAAACGTCACTCGCCGGTCCTGACCGCCATCGCGGACACCTTTCACTTGCGGGTCACTTGCGGGGCGGACGCAAAGCGTTCATCGCCAACCGCATTATCGGGCCGGGGACGCGATCCTTGGCCGAAAGCGCCGCATCGGCCGCCCTGCCGCGCAGCGGCGTGCCGCGACCGAACCATTTGTTCAGCGGGCCACCGGTCGGCTCCAGGTCCACATGCAGGGGCGGTTTACCGTCGGCGGCACCGAGTGCATTGGAGATGACCACGCGCTGAATCTCGCTGGTGCCCTCAAAGATGGTGTACAGCTTGGCATCTCGATACCACTTCTCGACAGGATGGTCCTTGATGTAGCCCCAGCCGCCCATGGTCTGGATCGCGCGTTCGGTGGTGCGCACGGCGAGTTCGCTGGCGGCAAGCTTGGCCATCGAGCCTTCACCGCGCTCGAACGGCACCCCGGTCGCGGCCATCCAGGAGGCCCGCCAGGTCAGCAACCGCGCGGCGTCCAGTGCGGTGGCCAGGTCGGCCAGCGGGAACGCGATGCCCTGGTTGTCGATGATCGGGGCGCCGAAAGCCTCGCGTCTGTTGGCATACTCGGTCGCGTATTCCAGTGCGGCCCTGGTGATTCCGAGCGCCTGCGCGGCGACCATCGGGCGGGTCTGCTCGAAGGTGCCCATGGTGGCTGAGCCGGAATGCTTGGCGCCCTCGATCGCTTCGCGGGCCTTGGCGAGCTTGTGCTCGAGCTTTTCCTGACCGCCGAGCAGGTTGGCGCCTGGCACCCGAACGCCGTTGAACTTCAGCTCGGCGGTGTGCGACGCGCGACAGCCGAGCTTGTCGAGTTTGCGCACGAGCTCCAGGCCAGGCGTGCCGCCCGGCACGATGAACAGCGCCTGGCCTCGGTGGCCGAGTTCCTCGTCGACCACGGCGTTGACCACGTGCACGTTGGCGATGCCGCCGTTGCCGATCCACATCTTGTGGCCGTCGATGATCCAGTCGTCGCCATCGCGGCGTGCTCGGGTGCGCAGGTTGCGCACGTCGCTGCCACCCTCGGGCTCCGAGATGGCGAGGGCGGCGAGCTTGAGATCGCCTGGCGTGCCGAAACATTCGGGCGCCCACTGCAGCATCTGCTCCGGCGAGGCGGCCTGGCCGATCGCCGAAAGCGCCAATGCAGGCATCACGATCGCAAGCCCGATGCCTGCGCAGCCCCAGAACAGCTCCTCCATGAACATCGGCAGCGACAACCCGGTCGGGTCGCCGATCAGGTCGCGGTAGAACAGCGGGCTGTAGAACCCTCGGCCTGCGGCCTCCTCCAGCACCGGCCACGGAAACTCCTGGCGCTGGTCGTACTCGAGGGCCACCGGTCTGACGCATTGCTCTGCGAACTCGTGTGTGCGTCGGGCGAGGTCGTGCTGCGCAGCCGTAGGCGTGATGTCGAAGCTCACCAGCGCCGGGTACCCCTCGACCTACCGTGGTAACCGGTGAACCTCGGTGAGCTGAACCTTCGGCAGCGTGACGGCGTGACGTGCGGACCGACCGTCGCAGTGGTCGCGGGTGCGCTGCTGGACCCGGGCCGGGGCGTCGGGCTGTCCGATCCCGCGTGGTTCGCCGACGAACAGGCCAGGGTGCATCGTGAGGTGAACCGGATCTGGCCGCGCCGATTGGGCACCACGCCGATGGGGATGGCGCATGCGCTGAGCGGTTCCGGCGTCCGCTACCGGTGGCGGGTGTTTTGGGGTTGGCGCGACAGCTTGTCCGATGTGGGGCGTGCGGTGCAGGCCGGCCGTCCGGTCGCGATGTTGATAGGACGGTTCATCCCGCGGCACTGGGTGCTGATCGTCGAAGTGGCCGGACCGCTGTGGCAGTGCTACGAGCCGTCGTCCGGAGCGGTACGCACGGTGTCGGTCGACGCGGTGAGGCGATCGCGGCTGGCCGCGTTGGGCTATCCCCGGGTGTTCGCGTTCGTGCTGCCGAAAGCCTCGACACGGTCGGCGACGAGCTGATCGCCCGGCGCATCGGATTCCTTGAGCCCTGCCACCACTCCCGTGCGGTTGCGTTCGGGTTGGTTCTGCGACATCTTCGCCTTGCCTTCGACTTTCGCGATCACCAGCTCGACGCCGACGATCGCACGCAGCTGTGCCCGCGTGTAGCTCTCGGGCGCATCGGTGACTTGCCACGGCTGAGCGCGACCTTGCTCGTGCCGGTTCGTCAGCATCGTGACGAGGTCGAGCACCCAGTCCGCATCGTCGTGCGCGACGAGTCGGCCGTAGACGTTCAGCAACTCGTAGTTCCACGTCGGCACGACCTTGCCCGTTTCTGTCTTCGTGGCGTAGAAGCTGGGCGAGATGTAGGCGTGCGGTCCGGAGAAGATCGCCACCGACTCGCAGCCGTCGGCCTTCCAGTGCGGGTTGGCCCGCGACACGTGCCCGACGAGCGAGTGCCGGTCCGCGTCATAGAGCAGCGGCAGCGGCGTCACCATCAACCCCGAGGGGTCGTGTGTGACGAGATGGGCGAAGCCCGCCTGAGCCAGCGCGGCCGCGGTTTCCTCGTCGGAAAGTGCGAACTGTCTAGGTATGTACATGGCAGCTTCAGCGTAAAGCGGTCAGCAACCGGGATGCGGTCCATTCGAACGTATGATCGAACAGTGGGCGAGCTCCAATCGATCGGCTACAACGGGCAGCCCGTGCAGCAGGCCTTCCGCCGCGTCGACCCGCCGGTCGCGGTGCTGGTGGACCTTGCTGCGCTGTTCCCGCGCGAGCCGCATCGTGGCGGCGGCTACAACCCCGCCGGCCTGCAGATGCACTCCGTCGTCGACGGCAGGCTGACCTGTTGGGGCATCTGCGAGCAGGGCTATTGGTGGGGACTGGTCACCTACGAGATCGCCTATGGTTCGCGACGCAAGTCGGTGACCCACTGGATTCCGGCATGGGTGCTCAAGCGAAAAACCGACTAGGCCGGCATCGCGTCGTCTATGCGCCGCTGCGCTTCCCCCGGCGAGATGCGCAGTCGCCGCGCGAGTGTCTCCGCCCGCGACGATCCACCGAACGTCGCGGGGTCGGGTGCAGAGATGAGCAGCCCGATGAGTCGTCGGCTCAGTCCGGCCGCGGCCTTGTCCAGTGTCTCCAGCCGCTCGATGAGCGCATAAGTCTCCGATCGAGACAATGCCTCGAGCGGCAAGGCGGAAAGTGTGCGATAGCCGGATTCAACGGCCTCGAGCGCTCCGATGACCTCGTCCTTGGTAGTTCTCATACCGCAACCATGCCCGGGCCCACCGACAACACCGCGAAGTCGGACGAGCGAAGGGCTTCGTTACCCGCGCGCGGCGGCTTCTTGGAGCACGGCCCGGTCGCCTTCTTCATAGAGCCGATCGATCCGCATATAGGTGACTCGCCAACGCGTTGCGCAACGCCGGAGGTGGTGGGTGTAGACGCCGCCGACGATCCAGAATCGGTCATCGAGCCGATGGGTCGCCCGCACGTGTGACCGTGTGGTTGCCTCGTCGCCGGCACCGTCGACCTGCACGTTGGTGATCAGATGTTGGGTGGCGTCGAAACCCTGCAGCGTCGAGCGCCATTGCCCGACCAGCGCCGCACCGGCCGCTGTGGTCACCTCGCCACCGAAAAGGGTCGTGTAGTCGGTGCGCACGTCGTCGGCAAGTAGCTCCGTCACGCGATCCCATTGCCGGACGTCGCAATAGAAACCCACCCCGGTCACGGTCTCGGCGATGGCGTGCCGGTCCAATGCCGAAAGTGGCTGTGCCGCAGGATTTGTCACCGCTGAACTCTAGGCCTCATGGCCCGGGTCGAGGTCGCGAACATCAGAGAACGTGACCAGTTGCTCGAACCCTTCGGGGGCGTCGCCCGCTACGGGTTCGAGCAGGAAACCGACGTGGTCGCCGAGGTCGTAACGGTTGCGCACTTCGCCTGCGAACCACCCGGCGGCGTCGTCGAGGATCGGCAAGTCGTGCGGGCCGCGATGCCATGTGCAGCGCGCGAACTTGTCGGTGTGATCGCCGGTTTCGCCGCCGAACAGCCTGGCGAGTTCGCCGTGCTGTCGCTCGAGGAGGTGGACCGCCAGGTGGCTGGCGTGCTCGGCGACGCGAAAGGTGCGGTTGCGTTTCGACAGTCCCGTCAAGAACCGCGGCGGGTGGATGCTCGTCTGGCTGGTGAACCCGACAAGGCAACCGGCCAACTCGTCACCGGAGCGCGTGGTGACGACGAACATCGGATAGTCGAGCAGAGCGACCAGCTTCTCGAAGGGTTGCGTCATGGCCGCGTCGCTAAGGTTGTGGCATGGCCAGAAAGTACGCGACTGCGGACGCAGTCGAGTTGCCCGATCTGCTCGATTTCATCCGGCCGCGACATCGCATGGTGCTCACCACATTTCGCGCTGACGGCTCGCTGCAGACCTCGCCGGTGTCCGGCGGGGTCGACGACGCCGGTCGCATCGTGATTTCCAGCTATCCCCAGCGGGCCAAGTCGGCGAATGTTCGCCGCACCCCGCAGGCCAGTGTGTTGGTGTTGTCCGATGAATTCAATGATGCCTACGTCCAGGTCGACGGCGACGCCGAGGTGATCGAACTGCCCGACGCCGTCGAACCGCTGGTCGACTACTACCGCTCCATCGCAGGCGAGCACCCCGACTGGGCCGAATACCGGCAGGCGATGGTCGATCAGGGCAAGTGCCTGATCCGCGTCACTCCCCGACGCTGGGGTCCCGTTGCGACGGGCGGCTTCCCTCCGCAATAGCGCTACCACGCGCCGTCGAGGTCCAGCGTCATCGTGCCCGCCGGATCGGCGCGGAACTTTCCGGTGCCTGCCACCTTCGCCAGCCCCTGGGTGCCCGCAGCGACCCTCAGCTCCGCGGCCGCCACGCCGTCGCGGTACTGACCGTCGTGCAACAGCACCACGCCACCCTTCTTGCCGCCGATCGTCCCGGTGATGTGTTCGACGCCGACGAACAACGCGCTCTTGTCGGGCGCGTAGGCCAGTAACCACTTCGTCGTGGACGTGCCCTGGATGTCACCCTCATAGCGCTTCGCCACCAGCGCCTCGGTCAGCTTCGTTGCGTCGTCGCCGTCCTCGAACGGCGTCTCGTCCCAGCTGGCGATCTCGAAACGAGCTTCGATGTGTCTGCTCATAGGGGGCCGGGTACCCCGGACGACAGGTCCGGAATCGACGGGCCGACCAGCGCGCTTCGCGCCGCCTGTGATAGTCAGGGCTAGGTGGCCGCGTTGCGTCCGCTAGCACGTCAAACTATAGTCTGGACACATGTCCAGAGGGTTCGGAGTTACTGCGTGACAGCATTTGCCCAGCTCACCGGCCCTCGATCTTTGCGCTGACCATGCGCATCGCGTTGTTGTCCTACCGGAGCAAAACTCATTGCGGCGGGCAGGGGGTCTACGTCCGGCACCTCTCGCGCGGCCTCGTCGAACTCGGTCATGACGTCGAGGTGTTTTCCGGCCAGCCCTATCCCGAGGTGCTCGACCCGCGCGTGCGCCTGACGAAGGTGCCCAGCCTCGACCTGTACCGGGAGCCCGATCCGTTCCGCATTCCGCGGCCGAGCGAGATCCGCGACCGCATCGACATGCTCGAGCTGCTGACGACGTGGACAGCCGGTTTCCCCGAGCCGCGCACCTTCACGATGCGTGCCGCCCGGCTGCTGAGTCGGCGACTCGGCGACTTCGACGTCGTGCACGACAACCAGAGCCTGGGCACCGGGCTGCTGGACCTCGCCGAACTGGGCCTGCCGGTGGTGGCGACGGTGCACCATCCGATCACGCGCGATCGTGTCCTGGACGTGGCGGCCGCGCAGTGGTGGCGGAAACCGTTGGTCCGTCGTTGGTACGGGTTTGCCGAGATGCAGAAGAAGGTGGCCCGCCAGATTCCCGAGCTGTTGACGGTGTCCTCGACGTCGGCGGCCGACATCGCCGAAGACTTCGAGGTCGCACCGAGCCAGCTGCATGTGGTGCCCCTCGGTGTCGACACCGCGTTGTTCCAGCCCGCTGAAAAGCGGGTGCGCAACCGGATCATTGCGATCGCCAGCGCCGACGTACCGCTCAAGGGCGTCAGTCACCTGCTGCACGCGGTCGCGCGGCTGCGCGTCGAACGCGATCTCGAGCTACAGCTGGTGGCCAAGCTCGAACCCAACGGGCCGACCGAGAAGCTGATCGCCGAACTGGGCGTCTCGGACATCGTCCACATCTCCAGCGGGCTGAGCGACACTGAGCTGGCAGATCTGCTCGCATCGGCCGAAATCGCTTGCATCCCTTCACTGTACGAAGGCTTCTCGCTGCCTGCCGTTGAGGCGATGGCCAGCGGCACCCCGATCGTCGCCAGCCGTGCAGGGGCGTTGCCCGAGGTGGTCGGTGCCGACGGCGAATGCGCCCGGCTGGTGCGGCCCGCCGACGTCGACGAGCTGACCAGTGTCCTAGGGCAGCTGTTGGACTCGCCGCAGGAGCTGGCGCGCTTGGGGGCCGCAGGGCGTCGCCGCGCAGTCGAGGTGTTCAGTTGGGAATCGGTTGCGGCGCAGACCGTCGCGGTCTACGAGAAAGCAATGGCTAAATGCTGACTGTCGACTTCGACCGGCTGGGCGTCGGTGCCGGCACGAAGGTGATCGATGTGGGGTGCGGCGCGGGCAGACACTCATTCGAGGCCTACCGGCGCGGCGCCGACGTGATCGCGTTCGACCAGAGCGCGGCCGACCTCAACGACGTTGACGAGATACTGCAGGCGATGAAGGACCAGGGCGAGGCGCCGTCCTCGGCGCGGGCCGAAGCGGTCAAGGGCGACGCGCTCGACTTGCCTTATGCCGACGGCACTTTCGACTGCGTCATCGCATCGGAGATCCTCGAGCACGTCCCCGAGGACGACAGGGCCATCAGCGAACTCGTTCGGGTGCTGAAACCCGGCGGCTCGCTGGGCATCACGGTGCCGCGGTGGCTGCCGGAGAAGGTGTGCTGGGTGCTTTCGGACGAATACCACGCCAACGAAGGCGGGCACATCCGGATCTACCGGGCCGACGCGCTGCGCGACAAGGTACTGGCACACGGCCTGCGGTTGACGCACACGCATCACGCGCACGCGCTGCATGCGCCGTTCTGGTGGCTGAAATGTGCTGTGGGAACGTCGAACAACGATCACCCTGCCGTGGCGGCGTACCACAAACTGCTGGTCTGGGACATGATGGAGCAGCCCTGGCTCACCCGCACCGCGGAGTCGCTGCTGAATCCGCTGATCGGCAAGAGCGTGGCGCTGTACTTCAGGAAGCCGGTAAAGACTGTTGCTGTCTCCTGAGCTTCCCGGCGTTCCCGGCGTGCTGACGCCGGCGCAGTGTCGTCAGACCGCGCAGTCGATCGCCGCAACTCAGGAATCCTCTGGCGCGATCCCCTGGTTCGACGGCGGGCACACCGATCCGTGGGACCACGTGGAGAATGCGATGGCCCTCACCGTCGCAGGGCTTTTGGAGCCGGCTAGGGCCGCGTTCGAGTGGTGCCGCAATGCCCAGCGACCGGACGGCTCCTGGCCCATCCAATTGCGCAACGGCGCGATCGAAGACGCCAACAGCGACAGCAACTTCTGCGCCTATATCGCAACGGGCGTCTGGCATCACGTGCTGATCACTCGCGACCGCCAGTTCGCCGAGACGATGTGGCCGGTGGTCGCCAAGGCCATCGACTTCGTCGTCGACCTGCAGGCCAGTGGCGGTGAAATCGCTTGGGCCAGAAGCTCTGCCGGCCCTGAGCCGGAGGCGCTGCTAACGGGCTGTGCCAGCATCTACCACAGCATCAGATGCGCGCTTGCCCTGGCGGACTACTTCGGTGATCCACAACCGGAATGGGAAGTCGCTGTCGGTCAGTTGGGTCACGCGATCGCCGACCACCCCGAGGCGTTTGTGATCAAGGACCGTTGGTCGATGGAGTGGTACTACCCGGTGCTCGGCGGCGCCTTAAGCGGGTCGGCGGCGCGCGAACGCATCGACGAACGATGGGACGACTTCGTGGTGCCGGGCCTTGGCATCCGGTGCGTCGACGACCGGCCGTGGGTCACCGGAGCCGAAACCTGCGAACTGGTGATGGCATTGGACGCCATCGGCGATTCGGCCCGTGCGCACCAGCAGTTCGCGGCGATGCACCACCTCCGCGAAGAGGACGGCTCCTACTGGACCGGCCTGGTGTACGCCGACGGCAAGCGGTGGCCGGTCGAGCGCACGACGTGGACCGGTGCGGCGATGATTCTCGCTGCCGACGCGCTGTCGAGGACCACTGCTGCCAACGGCATCTTCCGCGGCACCGACCTGCCGCGCGGCCTCGAAGGCGAGTACGACTGCGCCTGCGCCGCCAGCGAGCGCTAGCCCTCCCGGCGGCGGACACGCACCAGGGCGCCACGCGCCGGGGCCAGCGCGACGCCGCGTGTCTGCCATCCTTCGTCGCGGGCGCCCGAGGCTTGAATCGCATAGTCGCGCAGCAAGGTTCGCAAGACGATGCGCATCTCCATCGTCGCGAATGCCGCGCCGATGCAACGACGGACGCCGCCGCCATACGGGATCCACTGCGCCGGATCGGGGCGTTGAGCCGTGAAGCGACCGGGATCGAAGCGGGCGGCGTCATGGAAGACCGACTCATCGGCATGCAGCAGCCCGATGCTGGCGACGATCGTCTGCCCTTGCGGGATGGACCACGGACCGATCTGCAGTGTCGGGGCCTTCACCTGGCGGAAGGTCGTATCGATGACGGGGCGGACCCGCAGCACCTCAAAGAGGGTCGCGGTCAACAGTTCCTCGGAGCCGGCATCGAGGTCGACGACGAGACGCTCGAGCAGCGCCGGGTGTCGCTGCAACCGCTCGACGGCCCAGGCAAGCGCGGTGGCCGTCGTCTCGTGACCGGCGGCGAGCAGGGTGATCAACTCGTCGGCGATCTCGTCGCGACTCATCGGCGACCCGTCGTCGTAGCGACTCCGCAGCATCAACGCCAGCACATCGTCACGATCGGCCAGACCTGGATCGGCCAGCGCGTTGCCGATCAGTCGGTTGACGATTGCGTCGTATTCGCGGCGGTATCGCAAGAACCGACCCCACGGACTCCACGCGCCCCAATCCCATTGCGGTACAGGGATCATCGCGAGCCTTGAGCCGAGCTTGATCCCCGGGGGCAGGATCTCCCGCAGCCGTTCCAGCTCCTGTCCCTCGGCGCCGAAGACGGCACGCAGGATCACGTTCAGCGTGATGCGCATCATCGACGGCAGCGTCGCGAAGGCCTCATTCTCGGGCCATGTCGAGAATTCCTGGGCCGCTTCGCGTTCGATGATCGACTCGTAAGCGGCCAACCGCCTGCCATTGAACGACGGTGTCAATAACTTGCGGCGAGCGCGGTGCCGATCACCCATCATCGCGAACATCGAGTTCGGTCCCATCACCCGGCCGAGGTTCGCATCGGTGGTGTCGACGAGGTGCGGCGCGGCCTTGAAAAGCTGCCGAATGTCGTTGGGATCGCTGAGGACAACCAGCCGACCGAAGATGGGCAGGTCGATGGTGAAGGCCGAGCCGTAGACGCGCCGCAGCATCTGCAGCGCGATCCTGCGGTTTGTCGACGCCAACGCCCCCTGCACAGTCCGCGGCAGGCGCGGACCCGGCGGCAACTTCACAGCGGTCATCGACGCGTCGCGCTCAATCGTTGTCATGGCGCGGGGATGGTATGCGGGCGAGGCATCCAGTCAATGGACGGAAAGCGACGACCACGCGTCGGCATCCTCTTACGCTATTCGGGTGCGCTTGACGTGGCCCCTGACGGGCCGCTCGGAGGAGATGCAGCTGGTCTCGGCGGCGATCGCACACAAAGACACCGCCGGGATACTCCTATCGGGAGCCGCAGGGGTCGGTAAGAGCCGGATCGCCAGGGAGGCGCTTTCGGCCGCCGAGTCGCGTGGCTGCGAGGTCCACTGGGCCGTCGCCACCACTGCTGCCCGTGCCCTTCCGCTTGGCGCGTTCGCGTCTTTCGTCGGCTCGGCTTCCGGCGACATGCTGCAGCTGGTGCGTGGCGTGATCGAAGCGCTGACTGCCAGACGCCAGAACGCCTGCGTGGTCGTCGCCGTCGACGACGTGCACCTGCTCGACGACCTCTCCACCTTTGTGCTGCAGCAGATCGTCCAACGCGGAGTCGCCAAGGTGGTGGTGACGGCCCGCGAGGGCGAGCCGATTCCAATGGGGCTGCAGGAGATGTGGACGCGCGAGCAGTTCGAACGCATCGACCTTCAACCCATCTCGCGCGACGAAACCGCGACACTCATCTCGGCGGCGCTGGGCGGTCCCGTCGACACAGATGCGACGCGTCGCTTGTGGAACCTCACCCGAGGCAATGTCTTGTATCTGCGCAACATCGTTGAACAAGAAGTGGCCGACGGGCGGCTCGCCGAGCGGCATGGCTTCTGGACATGGACGGGTAAGCCGGTCGTGACGTCGAGCCTGGTCGAGATGATCGAAGCGCGCACAGGTGCACTGTCGGCAGCGGTCGGCGAGGTGATCGATGCGCTGGCGGTGGGCGAACCCATCGAGCTGGCTTCGCTGTGCAGAATCACCGACGCTGCTGCGGTGGAAGAGGCTGACATGCGCGGCCTGATCAAGCTCGACAGCGCCGACGGAAGGGTCGAAGCACGGTTGGCCCATCCGCTTTACGGCGAGGTTCGCCGCAACCGAGCGCCATCGACCCGCCTACGCCGACTGCGTGGGTGTGTAGCCGCTGAACTCGCCAACGGCAGCGACGCCGACGACATGCGGACGATCGTGCGGCGCGCGACGTTGAGCATCGACTCCGATCTGGAGCCGGACCCCGAGCTGCTTGTCAATGCCGCCCACGGCGCCGTGTGGCTGGCCGATCTTCCGCTCGCCGATCGGCTCGCCGACGCGGCCATCCGAGCGGGCGGCGGCGCGGAGGCGTACATCATTCGCGGATGCAACCTTTCGGGGCTCAGCCGTGGCGAGGACGCCGAAGCAGTACTGGCCTCCGTCCCAACCGAGGGCTTCAGCGGTGCCGATCATGCCCGGCTGGCCTTCGTTCGCGGCATGAACTTGATCTACACGCTGGCTGATCCGGGTCGTGCGAAAGCCGTTGTCGACGAGGTATTTTCACGCACCGGCGCAGACGGCTGCCTCGACGCCTTCCACTCCGTGTATTGGGCAATGCTGGGCAAGCCACAACTTTCGTTGGCGGCGTCGCAGGATTTGGTCCTGACGGACCTACCCGCCGTCGTCGGCGCGCAGGCCGCGTCGCAGATTGCCCTGGCACTGGGAGACGTCGGCCGCACGACAGACGGCGTTGCAGTGGCCGAGGAGGGTTACGCCATCGTGGATGGCTCCTTCGATGCTGAGAACATTCGATTCGTCATCGCCACCAGTCATGTCGGCCTGCTGGTGCAGTCGGGTCGCGTGCGTGATGCCGTGCTGGCCGCCGAGGGCTTACGCAGGCGGTGGGCTGATCTGCCTGGCGTCCTTCAGGTGCTCAGCCTCGCCGTCGCAGGCCGGGCCGCCCTGGGAGCCGGTCAGTTGGAGGCCGCATGTGCGATGTTGCAGCCGATCGATTTGTTGATCGCTGAGAGCAACGGCTGGGGGTATCGATACCAGTTACCGCACGCGATCGCGCTGGCCATGCGTGGATCAGCCGATGACGCGGCGGCGGCACTTGCCAGCGCCGAGAAGCATCGCCATCCCAGTCATGGCTGCACTGACTTCGAGCTGGGGCTGGCGCAGGCGTGGGTCGCGGCGGCCCAAGGCATTGTCAGCCAGGCGATTTCGCATGCGCTCGCGGCGGCTGATACCGCTGCAGCCAACGGGCAGCTGGCGGCTGAAGTGGTCTGTCTGCAGGCGGCGACGCAGTTCGGCCACGCGTCCGCGGAGTCCCGCCTGCAAGCCTTGGCCGAGATTGTCGAAGGGCCACGCGCCCCACTGGTGGCCCGATTTGCCGGCGCGTTGCACAGGGGCGATGGAGCCGAACTCGCCGACGTATCCAAGGGTTTCGAGGAGATCGGCGACCTCATCGCGGCGGCAGATGCGGCTGCGCACGCCGCGTTGATATGCCGCGGCCAGGATCTGCGGGGCTCGGCGTACACACATGCAGCCAGGGCGGCGGGGCTGGCCGAATCATGCGGCGGTGCAACGACACCCGCGCTGCGTGAGGCAGTTGAACCCGTGCCGCTGTCGTCACGCGAACGTGAGATCGTCGCACTGATCGCAGAGGGCCTGACCAACCGCGAAGTCGCCGACCGGTTGTGTCTGTCCGTGCGCACCGTCGAGGGCCACATCTACCGGGCGATGGCCCGGACAGGCACGGCCAGTCGCGAGGAACTCGCCCGGTTGTTGAAACGGCCGAGTAAATAGCTCGCTACAGGTCCTGGCCCGGCGTTCCTGACGTCCGCTCGAGCACGCGCATCGAACCTGTCGCCAACACTTCGCGGAAGTCGCCGGTGGCCAGTGCCCGCTGGTAGATGTGGAACGGCGCCTGGCCGCCGTCGTTCGGGTCGGGGAACACGTCGTGGATGATCAGCGCACCGCCGATGTCGACCCATCGCGCCCACCCGTCGAAGTCGCGCTGCGCGGCCTCTTCGGTGTGCCCTCCGTCAATGAACAACAGCCGCAACGGCATTCGCCAGCCGCGCGCGACGATCGGGGACTTGCCCACGATCGCCACCACGTGGTCGTCGAGTCCCGCCGCGTCGAGCGTGTGCCGCAGCGTGGGAAGGGTGTCGAACAGCCCGGTCACGTCGTCCACCATCGACGCATCGTGATACTCCCAGCCCGGCTGATGTTCCTCCGAGCCGTGGTGATGGTCGACGGTGTAGATCACCCCGCCGGTCTGCTGTGCGGCGGCGCCGAGCAGGACCGTCGATTTACCGCAGTACGTGCCGATTTCGACGCCGACGCCGTCACCCAGGTATCTGACCGCCATGTCGTAAAGCGTGCGCCCCTCTTCGGCCGGCATGAAGCCGATGACCTGTTCGGCAAGGGTGAAGAGTTCGTCTGTGCTGCTCATTGGCGGCCACCTTACCGTTGCTGGTGAATGGCACTTGTAGTAGCGTCCGGACACGTGTCCGATCCGGTCTTGGAGTCGACTCGTCGTCGCCTGACCGCCAAACAGGCCGACACCGTCGATCGCCTCGGCCGCGCCGCCGTGGACCTCTTGAGTCGAGAAGGATTCTCCGGCCTGACCGTGCGACGGGTAGCCGCTGAAGCCGGGGTCGGAGCGGCCACCGCTTACACGTATTTCTCGTCGAAGGAGCACCTCGTCGCCGAGGTGTTCTGGCGTCGACTCGCGGGCGCGCCACCGGCGGCGCACGACTCGGCCGACGCGGCCACCCGGGTGGTCGACGTGCTGCGCCACATCTCGCTGCTGGTCGCTGATGAACCCGAATTCGCTTGTGCGGTAACGAATTCGCTGCTAGGGAAGGACCCTGACGTCGAGGTGCTTCGGCTGCGCATCGGCCGCGACATTCGCGACCGGTTGACCGCCGCGCTGGGATCCGACACCGACCCGGAGATCATCGACTCACTGGAGATGCTGTACTCGGGCGCGCTGGTGCGGGCGGGGATGGGCTACGCGTCGTACGCGGATATCGCGCACCGGTTGGAGAAGTCCGCCCGGCTGATGCTGCGTTAGCGGGGGCCGAGGATCGCGGTGGCCGCCGCGATCGCGTGTTCGACGATGCCCTGCACGTCGCGGTCGTCCTCGACGAACAGCGCGGTCAACTCCCGCAGGCCGCCCAGCAGAATCAGCGCCAGCGGGCGCGAGATCGGGGTCAGGTCGGCTCGCCGGAAACCGGGGCTGTCGGTCAGGTCGACCAGCATGTCGGTCAGCGCCTCCATGGCGAGGCGGTTCAGCGGCCGCGCCACCTGGCCGAGTGCCGGCGCCTCGCGGATCCAGCTCAGCGTGATCGCCGGCCGCGACCCGATGTGGTCGACATAGGCCACCGCCGCCTGGCGGATCTGGTCCTGCCAGTCCGCCTCGGGGTCGACGGCTGTCTGGATGTTGGCGATCAGGTCCTCGTTGTTCCTGCGCAGCAGCTCGATCAGGCACTCTTCCTTGCTGGCGAACTGCTCGTAAAAGGTGCGCTTGGACGTGCGCGCATGCCGGACGATGTCGGCCACGGTGGAGTCGCGATAGCCGCGTTCACCGATCGAGGCGGCGAGGCCGTCGATCAACCGGTCGCGAAAAGGGTCATCGACGGACGCGCCTGTGTCGAGCGCTGTCGTCATTTCGCCTCCCCGCAACCCTTGCGCGTGCCTGGTACCAAGCGGTACCGTACTACACACACCCACGGTACACCGAAGTACCAGGGAAACGGCTGGGAGTGATGCACCGATGACAGACACCGCAGTGACCGTCGAAGCCAAGCCCCCGACAACTCCGGGCAAGACGCCGCCCGCGATTCGCCTGCCCAAGCCGGTCCAGATGGTGCTGATGGCAGGGTTCCGCCGCAGGTTCCTGCGATATGCGGGCAAGCGTTACGGCTCCGTGTTCGCGATCAACGTTCCGTTCTTCGGCCGCAGCGTCGTGGTCTCCGACCCTGCGCTCGCGCGACAGGTGTTCCTCGCGAGCACCGACGACCTGATCAACGTGCAACCGAACCTCAGCCGGATCTTCGGCCCCGGTTCGGTTTTCGCGTTGGACGGCAAGGAGCACCGCGCCCGGCGCAAGCTGCTGGCCCCGCCGTTCCACGGCCAGAGCATCAAGAACTACGAGAAGGTCATCGAAGAGGAGACACTGCGCGAGACCGCGTCGTGGCCCGAAGGCGTCGAGTTCCGCACGCTCGAGCCGATGAACCGAATCACACTGAATGTCATCCTGCGCACCGTTTTTGGCGCCGATGGCGCGGAGCTCGACTTCCTACGCGAGATCATTCCGCCGTGGGCCGAGTTGGGGTCGCGGATGGCGACGCTGCCGGAGCCGCCGTTCAACACGGGGCGCCGCAGTCCGTGGGGCAAGCTCGCGGAGTTCCGCAGCAACTTCGACCGCACCGTGTTCGCGCTCATCGACAAGGCCCAAGCCGACCCGCGGCTCGAAGAGCGCACCGACATCCTCGCGCTGTTGCTGCGCAGCACGTATGAGGACGGCACTCCGATGTCGCGCCAGGACGTTTCCGATGAACTGCTGACGCTTCTCGGGGCCGGGCATGAGACCACCGCGTCGACGCTTGGCTGGGCGTTCGAGCGGCTGCGTCGTCACCCCGCGGTGCTGGCCCGGCTGGTGGAGGAAAACGACAAGGGCGGCAACGAGTTTCGTCAGGCGACCATTCAAGAATTGCAGCGCAACCGGACCGTGATCGACTTCTCGGGCCGGCACGTGCAGGCGCCGCACTTCGATCTCGGCGAGTTCCGAATTCCGCACGGCTACACGGTGATGATCGCGATCGCCAACGTGCACGCCAATGCCGACGTGTTCCCCGACCCCGAGCGCTTCGACCCCGACCGCTTCATCGGCACCAGAACACCGACGGCGTGGATCCCGTTCGGCGGCGGCACCCGGCGCTGCATCGGCGCGGCATTCGCCAACGTCGAGATGGACGTCGTGTTGCGAACGATCCTGCAGCACTTCGTGATCGAAACCGACGACGCCCCGGAAGAAAAGATTCACTTCCGAGGCATCGCGTTCACACCGAAGGACGGCGGCCGTATCACCGTGCGCCGCAGGGCTGCTTAAACTTCGGCGCGTCCCCTGCGCTGCGCGCGTGGGCCCATCGGCAGCTTCCAGCCCGGGCGCGGGAAGTGACACGTGTAGCCGCTGGGGTAGCGCTCCAGGTAGTCCTGGTGCTCGGGTTCGGCTTCCCAGAAGTCGCTCGCAGGCGTCACCTCGGTGACCACCTTGCCCGGCCACAGCCCGGACGCGTCGACGTCGGCGATGGTGTCGAGCGCGACGCGCTTCTGCTCGTCGTCGACGTAGAAGATCGCCGACCGGTAGCTGCTGCCGACGTCGTTGCCCTGCCGGTCCTTCGTGGTCGGATCGTGGATCTGGAAGAAGAACTCGAGCAGGTCGCGGAAGTCGGTCTGCGACGGGTCGTAGACGATCTCGATCGCCTCGGCGTGGCCGGGGTGGTTGCGGTAGGTGGCGTGGGCATTCTGCCCGCCGGTGTAGCCGACGCGGGTGGACACCACGCCGGGCTGCTTGCGGATCAGGTCCTGCATGCCCCAGAAGCAGCCGCCCGCCAGGATCGCCTTCTTGTACTCGCTCACGCTGTCTCCTCTTTTGTGAACAAAGACTTGTATTGCCCATATCCTTGCGCCTCGAGGTCGTCGAGGTGGATGAACCGCAGCGACGCCGAGTTGATGCAGTACCGCAGCCCGCCTTCGGCGCGCGGCCCGTCGTTGAACACGTGGCCGAGATGGCTGTCGCCGTGTGCGGAGCGGACCTCGGTGCGCAGCATCAGGTGCGAGAAGTCGCGCTTCTCGACGACGTTCTCGGCATCGAGCGGCCGAGTGAAGCTGGGCCAGCCGGTGCCGCTGTCGAACTTGTCGACCGAGGCGAACAGCGGCTCACCCGAAACCACGTCGACGTAGATGCCCGGCTCGTGGTTGTCCCAATATTCGCCGGTGAAGGGCCGTTCGGTGCCGTTCTTCTGCGTGACGTAGTACTGCTCCGGCGAGAGCGCGTCGACCGCGGCCGGATTGTTGTTGTATTGGTGCGACATAGTGCCTTTATAACCGCGCGGCGCAGCCGGTTAATCCCGTGATTGTCGCTACCGTTAATAGATGCGTTCATCCGCGGTGGTCCTTGCCGCCCTAGTCCTCGCCGGCTGGGGTGCGCCCACCGCTTCGGCGACGAGCGCCCCACCCGAAGTGACCGATGCCGATGGCGTCGCGTTCACCGACAACTCGTCGATCGTCGATCCGCGTCCGGTGCCCGTCGAGTCGTGGAGTCGCGTCGGCAATGAGCGGGCCGTGGCGGTGCATTTCACCAGCGGGACGCCCGCCTGCAACGGCGTGCATGCCACCGCACAGGAGACAGCGGACGCCGTGACCGTCACGCTGACCGGCGGTTCGCTGCCAACGGTCGCGGGCCGGATGTGCATCATGCTGGCGGTGACCGGCACGCTGGTCGTCCCTCTCAGCAGCCCGCTCGGCGACCGGCAGGTGCTCAGCGCCGTCTAGCGCCCGAGCGCACCAACTCGACGACCGCGATGGTCTTGGCGGCGACCGCGTCAGGCTGATAGAGCATCATGTTGTGCCCGCTGCCACCGACGATCACGTTGTCGGTCCACAGCGTCTCGGCCAACAGGCTGTTCGCGCGGTGGACCTGGAACTTCGTGAAGTCGTCAGGCCCGACCGTTGCGCGCGGCGGGAAGACGTCGGAGCTCAGCACGACGGCGGGCACTCTCGGTAACGCCAGCGCGGGCGCGGCCTTGATCGCGGCGAACGCATCGTCGGCGAAGAACCCCTCGCCCTCGGGATCGAGCGCCGGTGTGCGCGCAGCCTGATCGAACTCGGCGTCCTGAGCTGCCCGGCCCAGTCGCGGCAGATACTCCGACATCGGGTCCACGAACACCAGACCGCTGACCAATTCGGGATGGGTCCGGGCCAGCAGATCGGCGATGAGTCCGCCGTAGGAATGCGCGACAACCACCATCGGTGTCGAAAGTCGAGCCGCCGCAATCAGTTTCACGACATCGGCGACGGCCTGCTCAACGGAGTGCGGCTGCGGCACGGGCGTGGACCGCAGCGGCCCGTCCTGTCGGGTGTTGGGCCTGTCGTAGGCACAGACCCGAGTCGTCCCGGCGATCGCCGGGGCAGCGGTGCTCCACGCTTCGGCGTCGCTGCCCTTGCCAGGAATGATGAACACCGTCGGCGACCCGGCGCCCTGACAGGTCAGGAACAGCGCTCGACCGTTTCCGATGTCCACAAGTCCCGCGAAATTCGCGTCGCGCGGTTCTGCCACGCACCCGGCGAGGGCGACGAGCGCGAAGATCAGCCCGAGCAGGGCCTTCACCCCGCTGACGATACGACGAGGTGCTCGACAAATACAGGTAGAACGTGTTCTAGTTCTTCAGGTGACGAGCAAGACGTTCACTCGCGACGAACTGGCCGAGGCGTTCGAGAGATTTGAAGCGACGGTGGACCGCGCCGCTCGGACCCGCGACTGGGATCCATGGGTTGACCAGTACTCACCCGACGTCACCTACGTCGAACACGCGGCAGGCACCATGCACGGCCGCGACGAGGTGCGGCCGTGGATCTGGGCGACGATGGAAAGCTTCCCCGGCAGCTACATGACGTCGTTTCCGTCGCTGTGGTCGGTGATCGACGAGTCGACGGGCCGGATCATCTGCGAGCTCGACAACCCGATGCGCGACCCCGGTGACGGCACGATCATCAGCGCTACCAACATCTCGATCATCACCTACGCCGGCGACGGCCTGTGGTGCCGCCAGGAGGACATCTACAACCCGCTGCGGTTCGTCGCCGCGACGCGAAAGTGGTGCCGCAAGGCACAGGAACTGGGCACGCTGCCCGACGAGGCCGCCGCCTGGATGCGGCAGTTCGGAGACGCGAAGTGAGCGCGAAACTGGTCATCGGAGCCAACGGATTTCTCGGCTCGCATGTCACGAGGCAGCTCGTTGCCGACGGCCACGACGTGCGGGTGATGGTGCGGCCGAACGCCATGACGATCGGCATCGACGACCTGTCCGTCACGCGCTACCACGGCGACATCTGGGACAACGACACGCTGCGTGAGGCGATGGCCGGCGTGGACGACGTGTACTACTGCGTGGTCGACACCCGCGGTTGGCTGCGTGATCCCGCGCCGCTGTTCCACACCAACGTCGAGGGCACGCGCAACGTGCTGGTCGTCGCGAAGGACGCGGGGCTGCGGAAGTTCATCTTCACGAGCAGCTATGTGACCGTCGGCCGGCGGCGCGGGCACGTCGCGACCGAAGACGACATCATCGGCGACGATCGCGGGCTGACACCGTACGTACGGTCGCGGGTGCAGGCCGAGAACCTCGTGCTGGCCCATGCCAAAGAGCATGGTCTGCCGGCGGTTGCGATGTGTGTGTCGACGACCTACGGCAGCGGCGACTGGGGCCGCACACCCCACGGCGCGATCATCGCCGGCGCGGCGTTCGGCAAGCTGCCGTTCGTGATGAGCGGCATCGAACTGGAGGCTGTCGGAGTCGACGACGCCGCGCGCGCAATGATTCTCGCCGCCGAGCGCGGCCGAGTCGGGGAGCGGTACCTCATCTCGGAGAAGATGATCAGCAACGCCGAGGTGGTGCGCATCGCCGCGGAGGCGGCCGGAGTTCCGGCTCCCACCAAGTCGATTCCGCTGCCCGTGTCGTACGCGTTGGCGGGCGCGGGCAGCATCAAGGCGAAGCTGCGGGGTACCGACGAGCAGCTGTCGATGGGCTCGCTGCGTCTCATGCGCGCAGAAGCGCCTGTCGACCACGGCAAGGCGGTTCGCGAATTGGGTTGGCAGCCAAGGCCGGTCGAGGAATCGATTCGCGAAGCCGCCCGGTTCTGGGTCGGTCTGCGCAACGCCAAACGCAAGAGCAAGACCACCAGCTGAACGGCGCGCCGAGAGCCGTTTAGTCGCTGGCCTTCGGCCTTGGCGCCCCACTAACGTCGATGACGTGACGGAGAAACTGCGCGTCGACCTTTCCGGTGCACCGCAAACGATGCTGGCGACCTTCTACGCCAAGGCGGTGGACGCCGACCTCGAGCATCCGATCCTCGGCGACCGGTTCGCGAAGGAGATCGTCGACCGCATCGACTACGACTGGAAGAAGACGTCGATCACGGCGAGGAACTCGCCCGCGGTGACCACCCGCAGCGCACACTTCGACCTTTGGGCACGACAGTTCCTCGCGGTGCACCCCGAAGCCGTTGTGCTGCACCTCGGCTGCGGCCTTGACGCCCGCTTCTTCCGGCTGGCACCAGGACCCGGTGTCGAGTGGTACGACATCGACTATCCCGACGTCGCCCACCTGCGCCGGCAGCTCTACCCGAGCCACGACCACTACCACGTGATCGCGGCCTCGGTCACCGACCCGGCCTGGTTCGCGGAGATTCCTTGCGACCGGCCGACTTTGATGATCGGCGAGGGCCTGACCATGTACCTGACCGAACAGGACGGCGTCGCACTGCTGCGTCGTGTCGTGGACCACGCGCCGTCCGGCGAACTACAGTTCGATGCGTTCAACCGCCTTGGCATCAAGTCGCAGTGGACGAACACCGTGGTACGGCGCTCTGGAGCGACGCTGCACTGGGGCATCGACGGGCCCGATGACATCACCGAGGCGGTGCCCGGGGTACGACTGTTGTCATGGGTATCGGCCCTGGAATCGGATGCATTCGAGCACGTGTCCTGGTATTACCGGTGGACGCTCAAGACGATGAAAATCGTTCCCGCCCTTCGCTTCATGGCCCAGTACCACCGCTACGCCTTCTGAGCGCGCGTTTTCCCAGTACCGGTTGCCGAAGCTGGCCGGGTCCCCACCCGGCAGCCCACGGCCAGCGGCCGCGGTCGTCGCACCAGACCAGCTGCAACGCCCGGATATCCGGACCGCCCAGTGCCACAGCAAAATTCAGGTGCGCGTCGGGGTTGTCCACCTCGACGATCTCCAGCAGCGGGCCATCGCCCACCGCGATGTGCGCGCCGGGTTGGAAAACGCGACCGCCCACCGCGGCCGCCGCAACATCGTTCAGCAGACCCGCCGCGCTGTCCTGCGGCAGCCCGGTCACCAGCAGTTCGGGCAGCCCGCGGTCGTGCAGCCCGATCGTGTAGGCGAACGGCAGCCGGTCGTCTTCGACACCCTGCACCACCCAACCGTGCAACCGGACCGACGCGCGGAGTTCGTCGAGGTACTCCTCGGTGGTGCCGTTGGGGTTGTCGCATTGCCAGCACATGACCGCACCTTCCTGTCGTAGTTACGGCCAGCTTGCGCTCGGGGTCCGACAACCCAGCACCGGTTGCGTCGCGCGTCCGTCGGCGAACTCCGCCGACCAGGGCCAGCGCCCTCGGCCGTCGGCCCATACCAATTGCAGTGCGTTGATCTCCGGTCCCCCGAACGCCACCGCCCAGCCCATGTGGGCATCCGGATGGTCCACCTCGACGACCTCGATCAGCGGTCCCTCAGGCAGCGAGACCTGCTGTCCGGGAGTCATCACCTCACCGCTGACGAGCTTGCGGGCCGCTGTGTTCAGCAGCCGCAGTGCGCGCTGTCGGGATACCCCGGTAATCAGTAGCTCGGGCACGTCCCAGTCGTGCAGTCCGACCGTGTAAGCGTATGGCCTGCGGTCACTTTCGACGTACTGCACCGTCCAGCCGTCCTTGCGGATCCTTCCCTGCAACAAGTCGTAGTAGTCGTCGCGCGTCGCTTCGGGGTGATCGCACAACCAGCACATGCCGCGCCTCTCGTAGTCGTCGTTGGAGCACAGCTTGCACCCGCGGTCCGACAAGTCCGCGTGCCTGCCAGAATCGGACGGTGTCCACAGCAGGTCCGGTCAACGGTCGCGTCTCGAATTGGTTCACCGACTACCCCTCATCGCGGCCACCGCTGCCAGGACACCGCGACGCCGATGTGTGCATCGTCGGCGCCGGATACACCGGGTTGTGGACGGCGTATTACCTGAAGCGGGCCGATCCCTCGCTGCGCATCGTCGTCCTCGAGGCCCGCTTCGCCGGCTTCGGCGCGTCGGGTCGTAACGGTGGCTGGCTCTCCGGCCTGGTTCCCGGCGACCGCAACCGGATGGCCCAGCAGCACGGGCGCGAGCGCGTGCTGGCGTGGCAGCAGGCGCTCAACGAGGCCATCGACGAAGTCATCGACGTCACGACGGCCGAGGGGATCGACGCGGGCATCGTCAAGGGCGGCACCATGCAGATCGCCCGCAATGCTGCGCAGGCAGTCCGACTGGCCGCCGAGATCGACGAGGAACTCAACTGGAAGGTCGACGGCATCGCGCCGTTGACCAAAGCCGAAGCCGCCCAACGCATTCAGTTCGACGGTGTGGTTTCGGCCTACTACACACCACACTGTGCGCGGATCCAGCCTGCGCAACTGGCGCGCGGTCTGGCCGATACCGTCGCCCGGCTAGGCGTCGACATCTACGAGAAGTCGCCGGTCACCGAGATCGCGTCCGGCCGCGCAGTCACGCCCCTCGGCACCGTCAGCGCGCCGATCGTGCTGCGCGCCACGGAGGGCTTCACCGCGCGGATGCGGGGACTGCGTCGCCGCTGGCTTCCGATGAACAGCTCGATGATCGCCACCGATCCGATTCCCGAGAGCGTGTGGGCATCGATCGGCTGGGACGGCCGCGAAACCGTCGGCGACACCGCGCACGGGTTCTTCTACGCCCAGCGCACCGTCGACAACAGGATCGCGATCGGCGGTCGCAGCGTGCCGTATCGATACGCGTCTCGCACCGACGTCGACGGCGCGGTGCCCCAGCGCACCATCGAGCACCTGACCGCGACACTGCACGCGATCCTGCCGCAGGTTCGCGACGTCCCGATCGCGCACGGCTGGTGCGGTGTACTTGCGGTGCCGCGTGACTGGGAGGCCGGGATCGTGCTCGACAAGTCGACGGGTCTCGGCTGGGCGGGCGGCTACGTCGGCCATGGCGTCACCGCGACCAACCTCGCCGGCCGCACCCTGGCAGACCTGGTGTGCGATCAGCGCAGCCCGCTCACCGAGCTGCCGTGGGTCGGCCATCGGTCACGCAACTGGGAACCCGAGCCGCTGCGCTGGATCGGAGTACGCGGCATGTACCTCGCCTACAAGGCCGCCGACTGGCACGAGGCGCGGGGGCGACAGACGACGTCACCGATCGCGGTCATCGCCGACAAGATCGCAGGCCGCCCGCACTAGCTTTCGGCCTTCTCCTTCAGCCGCTGCAACGTCAGCCTGATGTGCTCGGTGTTGGCCGAGGGGCGGTCCATCACCCCGGTGGCCAGGCCGCCGGGCTTCACGAACCAGCCGGGCCGGCGGTCCCACATGCGTTCGGTCAGTCGACAGCCGTCGCCTGCGGCAGTTATGTCGTAGCGCCAGTGCGCGACGGGGATCCCGAAATAGCCGACGTCGAAGGCGAACGCCCGACCGGGTTCGGCGTCGGTGACGGTGCACTTGGTGCTCCACCGCCGGATTCCGTTGCGGTTCGTCCCCTTGAACACCGCACCGGGCCGCGCCGAGTCGCCCTTCAGCCATTTCATCGCTGCGGCCTCTTCGGCGCATGCGGCAAGCGTGGAGAGATCGGTGATCAGGTGATACACCCGCTCGGGGTCGGCGCTGATGGTCACCTCGGCCTGTGCGCAGGCGGCACCTTGATCAGTCATGGGGCGATCGTAGCGACGGCTTTGCGGAACAGCGGCCGTTGTGCCGACGTTGGCTCAGTTATGACCGACCGACCTGTACTCGAGCCCACCGAAGCGCATCCGATCACCGTCGAACCGACGGGCAAGCACGTGACCGTGCGCGTGAACGGCGACCTGGTCGCCGAAACCGACGACGCGCTGACGTTGCAGGAATCCACCTATCCCGCCGTGCAGTACATCCCGCTGCACGACGTGGTGGCCGCGCGACTGAAGGCCAGCGACACCGAGACGTACTGCCCGTTCAAGGGCGACGCCAGCTACTACCACGTCGTCACCGAGGCGGGCGCGACCGTCGACGACGTGATCTGGACCTACCAGCAGCCGTATCCGGCGGTCGCGCAGATCGCGGGACATGTCGCGTTCTACCCGGACAAGGCCGACATCACCGTCACATAGCCTGAACGGGTGCACACGTCGGTCAGCTTCGACGGGCCGGCCAGCCCGGGCCTGACGCTCGCGCCGTTGCGTCGCGGTCGCGGCGATCCCTGCTATCACGACGCTGCCGACGGGGCGATCTGGCGAACCACGCTGATGGGCAGCGGGCCGGTCACCGCGCGCCTCACGAAGTCGGCGCCCGACACCGTCGAATGTGAGGTATGGGGAACGGGCGCAACCGAATTCGTCGAATCGCTGCCAGCGCTGCTCGGCGCCGACGACGATGCGTCGGGGTTCGCGCCGACTGAGCCGACGATCGCTGCCGCACACCGGTCGGTGCCGCACCTGCGACTCGGCCGGACGGGCCGGGTGCTCGAGGCGTTGGTTCCCGCCATCCTCGAGCAGCGGGTGTACGGCATGGATGCGCGTCGTGCGTGGCGCGCGCTGGTCACCAAGTTCGGCTCGCCTGCGCCGGGGCCCGCGCCGGCCCACATGCGGGTACCGCCGCCAGGCGAGGTATGGCGGCGCGTCCCGTCGTGGGAGTTCCACCGCGCCAACGTCGACCCGGGCCGGGCCCGCACCATCGTCGGTTGTGCGCAGCGGGCGGATTCGCTGGAGCGGCTCTGTACCCGTGCGCCCGAGGACGCCCGAACAGCGCTGATGTCGCTGCCCGGCGTCGGCATATGGACGGCGGCGGAGACGGCTCAGCGGGCATTCGGCGACGCCGACGCGCTGAGTGTCGGTGACTACCATCTCGCCTCGATGGTCGGCTGGCGGCTGCTCGGCCATCCGATCGACGATCCGGCGATGGAGAAACTGCTCGAGCCGCTGCGGCCGCATCGCCATCGGGCCGTCCGGCTGCTCGAGGTCACCGGCCCTGCACACGCCCCGCGGCGGGCGGCGCGGCAAGCGATACCGAAGCTGCGCGCGCTCTAGCCACGATTACCGCCGCGCGGGTCCGGGTACCCGTCGCGCATGACTGAGTTCACCATCCCCGGCATGTCCGAGAAAGACGGCAACAAGGTCGCCGACTTGCTGCAGAAGCAGCTCAGCACGTACAACGACCTGCACCTCACGCTCAAGCACGTGCACTGGAACGTTGTCGGCCCCAACTTCATCGGCGTACACGAAATGATCGATCCCCAGGTCGATCTGGTCCGTGGTTACGCCGACGAAGTCGCCGAACGCATTGCGGCACTTGGTAAGTCGCCGCAGGGCACCCCCGGCGCGATCATCAAGGACCGTACCTGGGACGACTACTCCGTCGAGCGTGACACGGTGCAGGCGCATCTCGCAGCGCTCGACCTGGTGTACACCGGCGTGATCGAGGACACCCGCAAGTGCATCGAGACGCTGGAAGATCTCGACCTGGTTTCCCAGGACATGATCATCAGCCACGCAGGCGAGTTGGAGAAGTTCCAGTGGTTCGTGCGTGCGCATCTGGAAAACTCCGGCGGTCAGTTGGCCAACGAGGGCGCACGGACCGAGCGGGCCGCTGCAACCAAGGCGAAGAAGAAGTCACCCGTCAAGTAATTGGCGTTCTCCGACTGCGTATTCGTCGACGGGATTGTTGCGTGTGACGATGAGCGGATCGGTCTTGGTGAACGGGAAGTTCGGCAGGTCGTCGATGTGCATGTTGAACGTCGCGGCAAGCACCTCGCGGGAGTATGCACTCGCCGACGCGCGATAGCCGATGTCGCCAGGTGTGGGCTGGTCGAAGAAGATCGCGAAGTGCATATCGGGCGCATCGACGACCTCGATGTGGTGCGGGTAGGCGCGCGGAATGAAGTACACATCGCCCTCCTTCAGGCGCCAAGTGTCAAGCGTCCCATCGGGATCCATCACCGTCATCCGCGCCGAACCCTTGTGCACATAACCCATCTCGGCGGTGATCGGATGCCAGTGGGGTTCACGCATGCCGTCGGAACGGATGCGCAGCGAGTACATCGACAGGTCCTTCAGCGCCGGCCAGAACTGCAGGCGGGCCAGCCGCGCGGAGCCGACAGCGATGCCGATCGGCGGGCTCTGCGCCTCAACCGCGAACTTGTGTGGGTCGTCGAACGCTGCGGTCGCCGGAACCACCGGATCGCCGGTGCGTGCCGCCAACTTGCGGTCGGTGGTGTCCCGACGCACCTTGGCGAAGTCGGCGGCGGGCAGGTCGTAGGTGTTGCCGAGCACAGCGTCGGTCATCGCGCCGAAAGCCGCTGCCAGACCGAAGTCTTCGGGGCGCTCGCTGCGGAAGGCGAGGATGAACTCGGCTGGTTCCTGCCCGATGTTTTCGATGTGGTGCAGCGAGCCCGAGTCGATGTGGAACATGTCGCCTGCGCTGACCGTGAAGCTGGAGAACCTGCTGTAGGTGTCGAGCACCGAGACGAACGACGTGCCGGACACGCAGTAGGTGAGCTCGTTGCAATCGGCGTGCCAGTGCGGGGTTCGCATTGCCCCGGGGTTGATGACGATCCGCTTGATGGAGAGGCCCGACAAGATCGGCAGCGTGTCAGCGGTCACCCGCCTGATCGAGCCGAGGTCGTTCTCCTCGACGATCTCGCCGTCGATCAGTGAGGTGGCGTGTGCAGTTGGCATGGCCGAAAGCTTCCGCCCAGATCAGAGTTGTTGCACGCGAAATGACTAGAACCGTGCGTCAACTCTGATCTCGGTCGGGCGTCGCGTCGGGCATCCGCTCGCGCAGGCTCTCGTAAATCGGTGGCGAGCCAACGAGGTACGCGACGAACACCGCCGCCGCGGTCGCCGCCATCATCGGCACGAGCACCTCGGTGGTCGCCGTCATCTCCGTCACGACGACCATGCCCGTCACGGGTGCGCGCACGGTGGCCCCGAAGAACGCCGCCATCCCGACCAGCGCCATCGGCACCGCCAACTGCGTTGCGTCACCGGGCCATACCGCGTCGAACCCGCCGACGAACAACAGCCCCCACAGCGCGCCAACCGCAAGCAGTGGCGCGAACAGACCGCCGGGGACCGCGGCCGAGTAGGACAGCGGACCAGCGACGAACCGCACCGCAAGGATCGCGATGACCGCGGAGAGGACCAGGTGTTGTCCGCCGAGGATGCGCTGGGTCAGGTCCTCGCCGCCACCGCCCGCGAACGGGTAGGCGAACATCGCGAGCCCGATGACGGCGCCGATGATCGCTGCCTTCGCCAGGGTCGGTATCCGGCCGATGGCGCCGACGTGATCGAGGAACCACAGCACCAGCCAGTTGTAGACGGCCCCGAGACATCCGGTGAGCAACCCGAAGACGACGAAAAGGGGCAGCCACGCGAGGGCGGTATCACCGATGGACTCGACGTCGAAATCGGCGTGGTTTCCCAATATCAGCCGCGAGCAAGCGACGGCCGAGGCAGCCGAAAACAGTGTCGCCAGAACGGTTTTCAGCCGAAACGATTTGGTGACTTCTTCGAGCGTGAAAAGGGTGCCGCCGATCGGTGCGTTGAACGCCACCGCCAGTCCGGCGCCGCCCAGCGCCGTCTGCATCATCCGGACCTCGCTGTCGGGTAGCCGGGCGCGGCGCGCCGCCTCCGCTCCGATCGCCGCGCCCATATGCACCGTCGGACCCTCGCGACCCAGCACGAGTCCCGACCCGATGCTCAGCACGCCACCGACGAACTTCGCGGGAAGCAGTCGGATCAGCGGCGGCTGAGCCTCACCCAGGAACACCGCCTCGACATGCTGGATACCGCTTCCCGCGGCCAACGGCTCCCACCGCACGATCAGCGCGGCGAGGGCAGCGCCTGCCGCGGCGGCGGCCATCGGCACCAGCCAACCCGGGCCCGGCAGTTTGTGGGCCCAGTCGACTACGTCGATGCGCAGCTCATCGGCTCTCTTCAGACACCAGCGGAACGCGCCGCCGACGAAGCCGATGAGCACGCCGGCGACGATCGCCGTGACGCAGATGTGTAAGGCGCCCCGCATGGAATCGTCGGGGTCGGCCATGACGCGGATGTTATCCGAGATAGGCGGTGACGCGGGCGATGATCGCCGGCTTACCGGAGGCGTCGACGGCAAGGGCCTCCGCGACGCCGCTGCCGCGGCCGACCCTTAAAGCTCTTGCTTCATAACGGGATTCGTGACCAGCGCGAAATTGGCGCAAGAAGTTCACGCGCAGCGACGCCGTATGCAGTGGTTGATCCTCGCGGCCGTCGTTGAGAGTCGCCGAGCCCACCAGTTCCAGCGCCATCGCCGTCACCCCGCCGTGCACGATGCCCAGGCTGTTGTTCAGCACCGGATCGGAGTCCTGCACGAGGACTTTCGTCGCGCCGCCACTCTCGGCGACCCGCACCGCCATCCGGTCGGCAAGCGAACCGGGCGGGAGCGGCCCCGTCGGGCCGTCGGGAAACGCGGCGAGGTGGTCGGGCGCTGCGATGTAGAACGAGCGCACCGTGGCGGTCGCGATGACGGCGCCGCGATGGGTGAATTCGCACAACCCGAGAGCGTTGGGGCCTTTGCGGCCGCACGGTCGGCTGGTCGCGGTCACCGGGAGTTCGGGTGCCGCGGCGATATGTGCCAGCGCATCGGGTGCGACCTCGAGCGACAACTCGCTGCTGAGAGTCCATTCGCCGGGTCCCCTGCGGTGATGGTTGATCAAACCGCCGACGTGGTCTACGAGCATCGCCAGCGCCGCGATGGTCGGTTGGCCGGTCAGCGGGTTGGTCATCGCGCCCGCGGGTATCGAGGCAATGCAGCGCTGCGGGCCCTCCTCGGCCGTCACGATGCCGAAGCGGCCCAGTGGAGTGTTCAGCGGATGCGACATCGCCGTCCACAGTGACGTGCATCGGGCTGGCCTATATACCCCTAGGGGGTATATAGTCATGATCATGACCGAGACGCAGCACCAGATGCACGCCGAACATGCCGAGCATGGTCATGCGGCGCACGGCCACGGGGGCCACGGAGATCACGTCGCACAGTTCCGCAGGCTGTTCTGGACCATGCTCGTGCTCGCCGTCCCGACGGTCGCGCTCTCGGGCATGTTCGCGATGATCCTCGGCTACGCGGTGCCGGATTTCCCTGGCTCGACCTGGATCTCGCCCGTGCTGGGCACCGTGATGTACTTCTGGGGTGGCCGGCCGTTTCTGACCGGCGCGGTCAGTGAAATCCGTTCCCGCGCACCGGGAATGATGCTGCTGATCGGTTTGGCCATCACGGTCGCGTTCGTCTCGTCCTGGGGCGCCAGCATCGGCGTGTTGCCGCACAGCCTGGACTTCTGGTGGGAACTGGCGCTGCTGATCGTGATCATGCTGCTCGGCCACTGGATCGAGATGCGGTCGCTGGCCCAGACCACGTCGGCGCTGGATTCCCTGGCCGCGCTGCTGCCCGACGAGGCCGAGCGCGTCACGGACGAAGGCACAGAAACCGTGGTTCCTGCCGATCTGCGGGTCGACGATGTCGTGATCGTGCGGCCCGGTGGCAGCGTGCCCGCCGACGGCGTCATCGTCGACGGTGCCGCCGAGATGGACGAGTCGATGGTGACCGGCGAATCCCGGCCAGTGCGCCGCGGCGTGGGTGACGCCGTCGTCGCGGGCACCGTGGCCACCGATTCCGGCCTGCGTGTCAAGGTGACTGCCGTCGGGGACGACACTGCACTGGCCGGCATCCAGCGACTGGTGACCGAGGCGCAGAACTCGTCGTCGCGGGCGCAGCGGCTGGCCGACAGGGCGGCGGCCTGGCTGTTCTGGTTCGCTCTCTCGGCGGCGATCGTGACCGCGGTGGTGTGGGGCCTCATCGGGCAGCCTTCCGAGGCGGTGATCCGGACCATCACCGTGTTGGTGATCGCCTGCCCGCACGCGCTTGGCCTGGCCATCCCGCTGGTGATCTCCATTGCGACCGAACGCGCCGCCCGCGGCGGTGTGCTGATCAAGGATCGGCTGGCGCTGGAAAGCATGCGCACGGTGCGCGCGGTGCTGTTCGACAAGACCGGAACGTTGACCAAGGGCGAGCCGACGGTGACCGCGATAGCCGCGGCGGGGTCTCACAGCATCGACGACGTGCTGGCACTTGCTGCGGCCGCAGAGGGCGACTCCGAGCACCCGCTCGCCAGGGCCATCGTCGAGGCTGCGCGCCGCCGCGAGCTGAGGGTGCCCGCATCGTCGGACTTCACCTCGTCGCCGGCCGTCGGCGTGACGGCACGAGTCGACGGCCACACGATCAGAGTGGGCGGGCCGCGCATGCTCCAGGAGGCCGGCCAGTCGGAGCTGCAGGACGCGGCGCGCTGGCGTGCCGAGGGCGCCATCATCCTGCATGTGCTTGTCGACGGAGCCGTCGTCGGGGCGCTGGCACTGGCCGACGAGGTCCGCGAGGAATCGCGGCAGGCGGTCGACGCACTGCACCGGCTCGGCATCGAGGTGGTGATGATCACAGGGGACGCGCAGGCGGTGGCGGACGCGGTCGGCGCTCAGCTCGGTATTGACCGAGTGTTCGCAGGTGTAAGGCCCGAGGACAAGGCCGCCAAGGTGGCACGGCTGCAGGACGAGGGGCTGTCGGTCGCGATGGTCGGCGACGGCGTCAACGACGCACCCGCGCTGGCCCAAGCGGACGTCGGCATCGCCATCGGCGCGGGCACCGATGTGGCGATCGCGTCGGCAGGCGTGATCCTGGCCAGCTCCGACCCGCGCTCGGTGCTTTCGGTGATCCAGCTGTCCAAGGCTTCGTATCGCAAGATGCAGCAAAACCTTTGGTGGGCAGCGGGATACAACTTGATCTCGGTGCCTCTTGCCGCCGGGGTGCTGGCCCCGATCGGGTTCGTCATGCCGATGTCGGTAGGGGCGATCTTGATGTCGATCTCGACCGTGGTGGTGGCGCTCAACGCTCAACTGCTGCGGCGCCTGGATTTGCGGCCGGAGGCCAGTGTGGCGGCCATTCTCTAAGAATCTGAGAAGGCTTTTCGCAAACTGGTTGCTCGCAGTCATCGCTGGGTACACCAGTTGCATGTCCATCACAGCAAATCTTGTGGATGAATGGGCCAAAGATGTGATCTACCACTCACAACATCGGCAGGGCGCCCAGCCCCGCGAAAGCCCAACAGGGGCAACGTTATTCGATTGTTATCGACGCCGAAATCGTCGGCAAACCCGATCCGCACGACGAGTATAGTTAGGTCTGACTAAGTTGGCATGTCAGGCGGTGTTTGTCATATCGTTTTCTCCACTTGTGGCGAGTGGGATAGGGCCGTCGTTCGATGCTGCACGAAGGCACCTCCATCGCCGATCCGGCTAATGCCGTCGTCGACGGCTGCCTTGTAGAAGCTTCGTAAGGCGTTGAGAAAAGGACAGGTGGGAATGGCGCCCAGCAGTCAAGGGCTGTACAACCCCGCGTTCGAGCATGACGCGTGTGGCGTGGCAATGGTGGCCGACATGCACGGCCGCCGCAGCCGCGACATTGTCGACAAGGCCATCACGGCCCTGGTGAACCTGGAGCACCGCGGTGCTCAGGGCGCTGAACCGCACACCGGGGACGGTGCGGGCATCCTGCTTCAGGTTCCCGATGAGTTCCTGCGCGCCGTGGTCGAATTCGACCTGCCCGAATACGGCAGCTATGCGACCGGTATCGCGTTTCTGCCGCAGTCGTCCAAGGATGCCGCCGCGGCCTGCGAGTCTGTCGAGAAGATCGTCGAGGCCGAGGGCCTCGAGGTGCTGGGCTGGCGCGATGTGCCCACCGACGAGTCGTCGCTGGGTGCGCTGGCCCGCGACGCGATGCCGACGTTCCGCCAGCTGTTCATCGCCGGTGCCTCTGGCATGGATCTGGAGCGCCGTGCGTACGTCGTGCGCAAGCGCGCCGAGCACGAGCTCGGCACCAAGGGCCCCGGTCAGGACGGCCCCGGCCGCGAAACCGTTTATTTCCCAAGCCTTTCCGGTCAGACCTTCGTCTACAAGGGCATGCTGACCACGCCGCAGCTCAAGGCGTTCTACCTTGACCTGCAAGACGATCGGCTGATGAGCGCCCTGGGCATTGTGCACTCGCGCTTCTCGACGAACACGTTCCCGTCATGGCCGCTGGCCCACCCGTTCCGGCGCATCGCGCACAACGGTGAAATCAACACGGTCACCGGCAACGAGAACTGGATGCGTGCCCGCGAGGCGCTGATCAACACCGATGTGTTCGGTTCCGACAATCTCGACAAGATCGTCCCGGTCTGCACGCCGGGCGCATCGGATACCGCACGCTTCGACGAGGTGCTCGAACTCCTTCATCTCGGCGGGCGCAGCCTGCCGCACGCGGTGTTGATGATGATCCCCGAGGCGTGGGAGCGGCACGAGTCGATGGATCCGGCGCGCCGCGCTTTCTACCAGTACCACGCGTCGCTCATGGAACCGTGGGACGGCCCGGCGTCGATGACGTTCACCGATGGCACCGTGATCGGGGCGGTGCTGGACCGCAACGGCCTTCGCCCGTCACGCATTTGGGTCACCGAGGACGGCCTGGTCGTGATGGCGTCCGAGGCGGGCGTGCTGAACCTCGACCCCTCCACCGTGGTCAAGAAGATGCGGCTGCAGCCCGGGCGCATGTTCCTGGTCGACACGTCGGCGGGCCGCATCGTCGCCGACGAGGAGATCAAGGCCGAGTTGGCCGCCGAGCAGCCATACCAGGAATGGCTCGACGCCGGCCTGTTCCATCTCGAAGAGCTGCCGCCAGGCGATTACGTCCGCATGCCCCATCACCGGGTTGTGTTGCGCCAGCAGATCTTTGGCTACACCTACGAGGAGCTCAACCTGCTGGTCGCGCCGATGGCGCGGACGGGCGCCGAAGCGCTGGGCTCGATGGGCACCGACACCCCGGTTGCGGTGCTGTCGCAGCGGCCGCGGACGCTCTACGACTATTTTCAGCAGCTCTTCGCACAGGTCACCAACCCACCGCTGGACGCGATCCGCGAAGAGGTGGTGACGAGCCTGTCGGGCACCGTCGGTCCGGAGGGCGATCTGCTCAATCCGACGGCGGAGTCGTGCCGCCAAATCACGCTCTCGAACCCGATCCTGCGAAACGCGGAACTGTCGAAGCTGATCTGCGTGGATCCCGACCACGAGATCCGCGGGCACAAACACGGCATGCGCGCGGCGGTGATCCGCTGCCTGTACCCGGTCAACCGCGGCGGGCAGGGCCTGCGGGAAGCGCTCGACAACGTCCGGGCCAAGGTGTCGGCCGCCATTCGTGACGGCGCGCGGATCATCGTGCTCTCCGACCGCGAGTCCGACGAGACCATGGCGCCGATTCCGTCGCTGCTGAGCGTTTCGGCCGTGCACCATCACCTCGTTCGCGACCGCACCCGCACCAAGGTCGGGCTCGTCGTCGAGGCGGGCGACGCTCGCGAGGTGCACCACATGGCGTGCCTCGTCGGCTTCGGCGCCGCGGCGATCAACCCCTACATGGCGTTCGAGTCCATCGAGGACATGATCGATCGCGGCGCGATCAAGGGCATCACCAGCGACCAGGCCAAGGCCAACTACGTCAAGGCCGCGGGCAAGGGTGTGCTGAAGGTGATGTCCAAGATGGGCATCTCGACGCTGGCTTCCTACACCGGTGCGCAGCTGTTCCAGGCCATCGGCGTCAGCCAGTCGCTGCTCGACGAGTACTTCACCGGCCTCACGTGTCCGGTCGGTGGCATCGATCTCGACGACATCGCCGACGACGTGGCGGCCCGCCACGCGCTGGCCTACCTCGACCGACCCGACGAGTGGGCACACCGCGAACTCGAGGTCGGCGGCGAGTACCAGTGGCGCCGTGAGGGCGAGTACCACCTGTTCAATCCGGACACGGTATTCAAGCTGCAGCACTCGACGCGCACCGGTCAGTACTCGATCTTCAAGGAGTACACCGCTCTCGTCGACGACCAGAGCGAGAAGATCGCGTCGCTGCGCGGCCTGCTGAAGTTCAAGGATGGCGTGCGACCGCCGGTGCCGCTGGACGAGGTGGAGCCGGCCAGCGAGATCGTCAAGCGCTTCTCGACCGGAGCGATGAGCTACGGCTCGATCTCCGCCGAGGCGCACGAGACGCTGGCGATCGCGATGAATCGCCTTGGCGGCCGGTCGAATTCGGGTGAGGGCGGCGAGGATGTCCGTCGCTTCGAGCACGACGAGAACGGCGACTGGCGGCGCAGCGCCATCAAGCAGGTGGCCTCGGCGCGCTTCGGTGTCACCAGCCATTACCTGACCAACTGCACCGACATCCAGATCAAGATGGCCCAGGGCGCGAAACCCGGTGAGGGCGGACAGCTTCCCGGCAACAAGGTGTACCCGTGGGTGGCCGAGGTCCGGCACTCCACGCCGGGCGTTGGCCTGATCTCCCCGCCGCCGCACCACGACATCTACTCGATCGAGGATCTGGCGCAGCTGATCCACGACCTGAAGAACGCCAACCCGCAGGCGCGCGTGCACGTGAAGCTGGTGAGCGAGAACGGCGTCGGCACGGTGGCTGCGGGTGTGTCCAAGGCACACGCCGACGTCGTGCTGATCTCCGGTCATGACGGCGGCACCGGCGCGACGCCGCTGACGTCGCAGAAGCACGCGGGCGCGCCGTGGGAGCTCGGCCTTGCCGAGACGCAGCAGACATTGCTGCTCAACGGGTTACGCGATCGCATCGTCGTGCAGGTCGACGGCCAGCTCAAGACCGGACGCGACGTGGTGGTCGCCGCGCTGCTCGGTGCCGAGGAGTTCGGTTTCGCCACCGCACCGCTGGTGGTGTCGGGCTGCATCATGATGCGGGTCTGTCACCTCGACACCTGCCCCGTCGGCGTGGCCACCCAGAACCCGGTGCTGCGGCAGCGGTTCACCGGCAAGCCGGAATTCGTCGAGAACTTCTTCATGTTCATCGCCGAGGAAGTCCGGGAGATGATGGCGCAGTTGGGCTTCCGGACCGTCAACGAGATGGTCGGTCAGGTCGGCTCGCTGGACACCACGAAGGCCGCCGAGCACTGGAAGGCCTACAAGCTGGACCTGACGCCGGTGTTGCATGAGCCCGAGTCGGCGTTCATGAACCAGGATCTGTACTGCAGCTCGCGCCAGGACCACGGCCTTGACAAGGCGCTGGATCAGCAGCTGATCGTGCAGAGCCGCGAGGCCCTCGATTCTGGCACGCCGGTGAGGTTCTCCACCACGATCGCCAACACCAACCGCACGGTGGGCACGATGCTGGGCCACGAGTTGACGAAAGCATATGGCGGACAAGGACTGCCGGACGGCACCATCGACATCACGTTCGAGGGGTCGGCGGGCAACAGCTTCGGCGCGTTCGTGCCGAAGGGCATCACGCTGCGCGTTTACGGCGACGCCAACGACTATGTCGGCAAGGGCCTTTCCGGTGGCCGCATTGTGGTGCGGCCGTCGGACAACGCGCCCGCCGACTACATCGCCGAGGACAACATCATCGCAGGCAACGTGATCCTGTTCGGCGCCACCAGCGGTCAGGTGTTCCTGCGCGGTGTGGTGGGCGAACGGTTCGCGGTCCGTAACTCCGGTGCGCATGCGGTCGTCGAAGGCGTTGGCGACCACGGCTGCGAGTACATGACGGGCGGCAAGGTCGTCATCCTCGGGCCCACCGGACGCAACTTCGCCGCAGGCATGTCGGGCGGTGTCGCGTACGTCTACGATCCCGCGGGCGAGCTTGGTGAGAACCTCAACGCCGAGATGGTCGACCTCGACGAGATGGACGCCGACGACATTCAGTGGCTGAAGGACATGATCCAGGCGCATGTCGATGCGACGGACTCGGCTGTGGGACAACGTGTCCTGTCCGATTGGGAGAACGAACTGAAGAACTTCACCAAGGTGATGCCGCGCGACTTCAAGCGAGTGCTCGTGGCCATCGCGGAAGCGGAACGGGACGGCGCGAACGTCGACGAGGCGATCATGACGGCGGCGGCCAATGGCTGATCCCAAGGGCTTCCTCAAGTACACCAAGCGCGAGACCCCGCAACGTCGGCCGGTCCCGTTGCGGTTGATGGACTGGAAAGAGGTCTACGAGGACTTCTCCCACGACGTGCTGCAGGAGCAGGCCGCCCGATGCATGGACTGCGGTATCCCGTTCTGTCACAACGGTTGTCCACTCGGGAATCTCATCCCGGAGTGGAACGACCTGGTGCGCACAGACCGCTGGCGCGACGCGATCGAGCGGCTGCACGCCACCAATAACTTCCCTGAGTTCACCGGCAGACTGTGCCCGGCCCCGTGTGAGGGCTCCTGCGTGCTCGGCATCAACCAGGACCCGGTGACCATCAAGCAGGTCGAGGTCGAGATCATCGACAACGCCTTCGACCAGGGCTGGGTCGTCCCCCTGCCGCCCGACAAGCTGACCGGCAAGACCGTCGCGGTCATCGGATCCGGGCCCGCTGGTCTGGCCGCCGCACAACAGCTGACTCGCGCCGGCCACAAGGTGACGGTGTTCGAGCGCGACGACCGCATCGGCGGCCTACTGCGTTACGGCATCCCGGAATTCAAGATGGAGAAGCGCCACATCGACCGACGCCTCGCGCAGATGGAGGCCGAGGGCACCGTCTTCCGCGCCGGCGTGAACGTCGGTGTCGACATCACTGCCGCGCAGCTGCGGTCGGAGTTCGACGCGGTGGTGCTGGCCGGCGGTGCGACCGCGTGGCGCGATCTGCCGATCCCCGGCCGCGAGCTGGACGGTATCCATCAGGCGATGGAGTTCCTGCCGTGGGCGAACCGGGTGCAAAACGGTGATCCGGTCGTCGACGAGAACGGTCTGCCACCGCTGCACGCGAAGGACAAGAAGGTCATCATCATCGGCGGTGGCGACACCGGCGCCGACTGCCTTGGCACTGTGCACCGGCAGGGCTGCGCCAGTGTGCACCAGTTCGAGATCATGCCCCGCCCGCCGGAGACCCGCGCGGACTCCACACCGTGGCCCGTGTACCCGCTGATGTTCCGGGTGTCCTCGGCGCACGAGGAGGGCGGCGAGCGCGTCTATTCGGTCAACACCGAGGAGTTCGTCGGCAGCGACGGCCATGTCACCGGACTGCGTGGACACGAGGTCGTGATGAACGCGGGCAAGTTCGAGAAGGTCGACGGCACCGACTTCGAGATGGAAGCCGACCTGGTGCTGTTGGCGATGGGCTTCGTGGGCCCCGAGCGCGAAGGACTGCTGACGGACCTCGGCGTAGAAATTAACGAGCGCGGCAACGTCGCACGCGACGCGAATTTCGCCACCAACGTGCCGGGCGTCTTCGTCGCGGGCGACATGGGCCGCGGGCAGTCGCTGATCGTGTGGGCAATCGCCGAAGGGCGTGCGGCCGCGGCGGGCGCGGACCGTTACCTGATGGGGGAGACGGCGCTTCCTGCGCCGATCAAGCCGACGGCCGTTCCGCAGCGCTAGCCTGTGCGTTAGGTAGCTAAGGGCTGCGACACGCAGCGGAATGAGCGGCATTTGCGTCGGGTCGCGAGACAGTAGTCCCGATGACTGGCCGCACACCGATCACCTACGCAGGCACCGAGCTAACTCGGCGCCATTTCCTTGCGGGTCTGTCTGTGGCCACCCTGGCCGGAGTTGGACTGGCGCGGTGGACCATCGGCGCGCCGCCACGGCTCGCCCAGGCGGCGACGGCGCCCGTCGCACCTCCGGTGGTGGCGAACAAAATCCCGTTGCCGGGTGGCGGGGCGCTGAGCAGCATCCCCGGGGACGGCGACCTCCTGGCGCTCACGCTGGACGACGGCGTCAACAGCGATGTGGTGCGGGCCTACACGCAGTTCGCCAAGGACACCGGCGTGCGGCTGACGTACTTCGTCAACGGCCGGTACGCGTCATGGACCGACAACCGGGATCTGTTGCGGCCCCTTGTTGAGGCGGGCCAGATCCAGCTCGGCAACCACACCTGGTCGCATCCCGACTTGGCGACGCTACCCAAAGACCAAGTGGCCGAACAACTTCGGCGCAACCACCAGTTCCTGCTGCGAAACTACGGCGTCGACGCCAGGCCCTACTTTCGGCCGCCGTACGGCAGCCACAACCCGGTTGTCGACGCCGTCGCCGCCGAGCTCGGGTACTTCGTGCCGACGATGTGGTCGGGGTCGTTGGAAGACCAGAACATCATTCCCGAGGACGAGATCGTCAAGATGGCCAACAAGTACTTCAACCCTCAGGCCATCGTGATCGGCCACCTCAACCATGTGCCTGTCACGCACGTTTACGACCAGTTGGTCGACGTGATCAGGTCGCGGAATCTGCGCACCGTCACGCTCAATGACGTGTTCGCGAAACCCGAACAGCAGGCTTGAGACGCTTCCTGTGCGTCGTCACATCTGTCACACCAGTCACTTCAAAAACAGCAGATTATTGATCGGCGTGCCTAGTTCAGTTTGCCGGATACTAGGTATCTAATGACTTGATGAGGGTTTTGCGGTAACGTAAGCCCCCGGTTCAGCTATTGCTAAGTCGCAGGAGTGAGCGCCGTGTACGTCAACCCGCTGTCCCGGTCTCGGGTGAGCCGAATCGCCTGGTCATTGTTCCGTCATCCGCTGAAGTGCCGCGAATTCCCCGCCAAGGCAGAGCGCTTGATCACCGCCGACGAGCTACTTCGTTACGGCGTCTAGCGAATCTAAAGCCCAGTGGTTGCGCCGGCGAGACGGCGTCGGACCCTGTGTTTGCCTAACCGTTATATTATCGTTACCGTCCATTCTCTTTGCTGGTGAGCAAGCCTGAATCCCTGATCGCCTCGGCGAGCGGTTCGAGAACCGTGGGGGTGTGCGGCGTCGGCAGATAGATGATCGCCAGATCCAGCCCTTCTTCACCGAGCGCGGCCGCCTCGGCGATCCCGTGTGCGAAGTCGAGCGGCTTGCCGTGCTCGAGATGGTTGTCGCTCAACCGGATGTGCGAGGACAGCATGATCTCCTTCGGGTCGCGGCCGATGTCCGCACAGTGCGCGGCGAGCACGTCGCGCTTGCGCGCGAACTCCTCCGGCGGGCCGCCCACGAAGTTCCAGTGCTGGGCGTACTTCGCAGTGATGCGCAGCGTCCGCTTTTCGCCGCTGCCGCCAATGCAGATCGGGGGATGGGGCTTCTGCGGCCCCTTTGGCTCGTTGCGAGCATCCTTGAGCTGGTAGAACTTGCCGTCGAAGGTCGTGCTGTCCTTGCTCAGCAGGCTGGTCAGCACTTCACAGGCCTCCTCGAACCGATCGAAGCGCTCCTTGATGCTGCCGAGCTCGATGCCGTAGGCACCGGACTCCTCTTCGTTCCAGCCCGCGCCGATGCCGAGCTCGAGCCGGCCGTTGGACACGATGTCGAGCGCCGAAGCCATGTTCGCGAGAACGGCGGGATGGCGGTAGTGAATGCCGGTTACCAGAACGCCAACGCGAAGGCGTTTGGTGGCCTGCGCGAGCGCCGTCAGGGTGGTCCAGCCCTCCAGGCAGGGACCTGACGAGTCGGAGAAGATCGGATAGAAGTGATCGAAGGTCCAGCCGGACTCGAAAACGTCGATGTCGTCGGCGGCCTGCCAAACGGCGAGCATGTCCGACCAAGTGGTGTTCTGCGGGGAAGTTTTGAATGCGAATCTCACGTGTTTCCAAAGTAGTCGCCGAACCCGATTAATTCCTGGCACCGGTGAGGTCAATAACCCATGATCGATTTCGCCCCGGCCTGTGCACGCACGGCCGACACGCTCAAGAACCTGACCGACGAACAGCTAGCAGGCCCGACGCCGTGCGCGAAGCTGAGCCTGCGAGACCTCGTCGGCCACGTGGGTGGCTTGGCGTTGGCGTTCACCGCCGCCGCCCGCAAGGAGTTCGGCCCGCTCACGGACACCCCGCCGGTCGAGGGAGCGCCGCTGGACGAGGACTGGCGCACCGCGTACCCGCAGCGCCTGGCGGAACTGGCTGCAGCATGGCGTGAGCCGGCGTCGTGGGAGGGCATGACGCGCGCCGGTGGCGTCGACTTTCCTGCCGAGGTGGGCGGCATCGTCGCGCTCACCGAGGTCGTCATCCACGGCTGGGACATCGCGGCCGCGACGGGCCAGGACTACGACGTCGACCCGGCCACGTTGCAGGCGGTGCTGCCGCACGTGACGGCCACGGCTGAGCAGGGTCCCGTCGAGGGGTTGTTCGGACCGGCGATGCCGGTCGCCGATGACGCGCCGATGCTCGATCGGGTCATTGCACTGAGCGGACGCGACCCCGTGCGACGCGCCTGACGGTCAATGCGGCTGGTGTGCGACGTGCGTGCGGGCGTGGCTGATCGCGTCGTCGAGCGTGTCGAGCAAGTGGTTCTCGTGCCGGAGCGACTCGAAGACACCCACATTGGTCAAGAGGTTGATGTGTTCGCGGCGAACGCCCTTGATGATCACCGTGATTCCGCGAGCCTCCAGTTCGGTACAGATCTGCGCCAGTGTGTGAGCGCCCGTGGCATCGAGCATGCCCAGCTGAGACATCCTGATGATCACCACCGACGTTCGTGGATGGTCGGCGTCGACGATCGCGTTCGAGATGCGTTCGGCCACACCGAAGAACATCGCGCCGTCGAGCCGCAGCAACGCGATCTGATCGTCGCCGGGCCGACTCGCCCCCGGGAGTTGCTCGCGCACGACGCTGCTGCGCCGCGCCACACTGCGCAGCGCGAAGAACGCCGCGACGACGAGCCCGATCTCCACGGCTTCGATGAGGTCAAAGCACACCGTGATGACGGCGGTCAGGACAAACGTCAGAGCATCAGAGCGGGTGGAGCACAGTATCTTGCGGATGGTCGACGCCGAGATCATCCGAAACGACGTCACCATGAGCACGCCGGCCAACGCGCACAACGGAATTGCCGACACCGGGGCAGTCGCCAGATACACCACCGCAAGCAGGACGAGCGAATGCACGATTGCCGAAACGCGGGTGCGTGCGCCGGACCGCACGTTGACAGCGGTCCGCGCGATGGCACCCGTCGCGGGCATGCCGCCGAACGCGCCCGACGCCATCGATGCCAGGCCCTGCCCGACCAATTCGCGATCGGGGTCATAGGGGCCGGTGGCCGCCATGGTGGCAGCGACCCGCGCAGACAGCAGTGATTCGATGGCTGCCAGCGCGGCGATCGCGACCGCGGCACCGACGACTGTCCGCAGCGCGCCGAGGTCTACATGCGGCAGCACCGGGCTCGGCAGGTGCGACGGCAATTCACCGATGGTGGCAACCGAAACGCCGAACATGACTACGGCCACCGTCACGACGACCACGGCTGTCAACGACTCGGGGATGCTGCGGTGCACACGAGGCAGGACAACCATCAGCACCGCGATAAATGCAACCACCGCAAGGCTTTTCGTGGCGGCAGACCAGTCGGCATGACTGATCGCCTGCCAGGCTGCTGGCAATGTCTTCAGCCCCGCGGGCGCCTCACGGGCGAATGCGGCAGGAACCTGCTGCAAGAAAATGATGGCCGCGATTCCAAGCGTGAAGCCTTCGATGACCGGCCACGGAATGAACGTCACTGCGCGGCCAAGGCCGGTGACGCCCGCGGCAACCACGAGTAGCCCGGCGAGCACGGTTACCAACGCGACACTCCCCAAACCGTGCTGGGCGACGATCGGTGCAAGCACCACGGCCATCGCCCCGGTGGGCCCAGACACCTGCACGTGGGAGCCACCGAAGACAGCTGCCACCAATCCCGCCACGACGGCGGTGATCAGACCGGCCGCAGCGCCCACGCCCGAGCTGATACCGAATGCCAGCGCCAGTGGAAGTGCGACGACGCCAACGGTGACGCCGGCAAGGATGTCGCGCCGCCATGAGCGGGGCAGGTCGGCGTAGTCGCGGCGATGTGGGAGCAGTCGGGCGATGTTTTCTGCGGCGGCTGCGATCACTCGAGGGTTCCCAACGGGGGCAGCGAGCTGAGTGCCTCGAGTTGGTCGCGTCGAGCACCGAGCGTGTCAGCAAGGAAGGTCCTGGCGATGACCAGAAGTTCAGAGACCTTCGGATGGGCCAGCTCGTAGATCACGGCATTGCCGATGCGCTTGGCCCGGACCACGTGGTGGCGTTTGAGCACAGCCAGGTGCTGCGACAACAGGGTGGGCTCGATTTCCGTGTCGGCGAGGATCTCGCTGACAGGAGTTGGCCGAGCATTGGCCGACAAGATCTCGAGGACTCGGATTCGGGCCGGATGGGCGAGCGCCTTGAACAGGTTCGCCTTGATCTCGTAAAGGGGCTGCTCGGTACTACCTGGAAACTGAGTGGGCACGCGACAACCTAGTGGATTGATGGATTGAAGGATATCTCAATCCAGTCTAGGGTGAGCGGGCCATGCCAGGCAAACCGGATGCCGAGCGGCACACTGGAGAGATGGATCCAGTACTCGCGCTGCGTCAGATCGCGTACTACAAGGACCGGGCCCGCGAAGATCCGCGTCGCGTGATGGCCTACCGCAACGCCGCCGACATCGTCGAAGGACTGTCCGAAGCGGAGCGTGAGCGACACGGCACCGCCAACAGTTGGCAGTCGTTGCCTGGTATCGGACCGAAGACCGCCAAGGTCATCGCCCAGGCATGGGCCGGTGGCGAACCGGATGTGCTCGTCGAATTGCGTTCGGCGGTAAAGGATCTGGGCGGCGGCGAGCTTCGTGCCGCGCTCAAGGGCGACCTGCATGTGCATTCCAACTGGTCGGACGGCTCGGCGCCGATCGAGGAGATGATGCTCGCCGCCAAGGAGCTGGGGCACGAATACTGCGCGCTGACCGACCACTCGCCCCGGCTCAAAGTCGCCAACGGCCTGTCGCCGGAGCGGCTGCGTAAGCAGCTCGACGTCATCGACGAACTACGCGACACCGTCGCGCCGATGCGAATCCTGACCGGCATCGAAGTCGACATTCTCGAGGATGGGTCGCTGGACCAGGAACCCGACCTGTTGGAACGCCTCGACGTGGTGGTGGCAAGTGTGCATTCCAAGCTGTCGATGGATGAGTCGTCGATGACGCGCCGCATGCTCAAGGCCGTGGCCAACCCACACACCGATGTGCTCGGGCACTGCACCGGCCGGCTCGTCACCGGCGGCCGCGGCACCAGGCCGGAGTCGAAGTTCGATGCGGAGAAGGTGTTCACTGCGTGCCGGGACAACGGAACGGCCGTCGAGATCAATTCCCGGCCTGAACGCAGGGACCCGCCGAGCAGGCTGCTGAAACTGGCGCTCGACATCGGATGTCTGTTCTCCATCGACACGGATTCGCATGCGCCCGGGCAGTTGGACTTCCTTGGCTATGGCGCGCAACGCGCACTCGACGCCGGCGTGCCCACCGAGCGGATCGTCAACACCTGGTCGGCCGACAAGCTGCTGGCGTGGACGACGAGTTAATCAGGTAGATGCGGCATTTCGAGGCCGGGGTCTCGGCCGAGCAGCACACCGCGCGTCAGCGCCGTGTTCCCGTAACGCTCCCGCACCTTGTCGACCGCATCGTCGATCGCGACGGTGTCCGCGGCTTCCTCGAAAGGCAGCTCCAACTGCTGGGCGCCGTCGCGGTCGATGTTCGACACCGCGAACCCGACGAGTGTCAGACCCCGATCGGCGATCAACGGAGCGGCCGCCGCGACCAAACCGCGGGCGGCTGCCAGGATGACATCCGTCGACGCCGTCGCCCGCGGCATCGTGTGTGAGCGGGTGGCCCGACCGAAATCGTCAAACCGTAACCGCAACAACACCGTTCGGCCCGTCCGGCCGGCCTTGCGCATCCGGCGGGTGATCCGGTCGATCAGGTTGACGACGACGGCGTCGACCTCCGCGGCCGACATCGTGTTGCCCGCCCGGCCCAGCGCCCGCTGCGCGCCGACCGAACGACGGCGTACACCCGTCACCACGCGGCGGCGATCTATGTTGCGCGACAAGGCAAACAGCTGACGGCCCATCGCACCGCCGACCATCGCGGCGAGCGTCGACTCGCCGAGTTCGGCGACGTCGGCGACTGTCTCGATGCCGTGTGCGTGCAACTTCTCGGCGGTCTTCGCGCCGACGCCCCAGAGTCGTCGTACCGGCAACGGGTGCAGGAACGCGAGTTCGCGGTCGGGCGGGACGAGCAGCAGTCCGTCGGGCTTGGCCTCTTGGCTGGCGACCTTGGCCAGGAATTTGGTGCGTGCGATGCCGACGGTGATGGGTAAACCGACGCGGTCGCGGACCTCTGCGCGTAAGCGGGCCGCGATTTGAACCGGCGTGCCCGACACCCGCCACAGTCCCGATACGTCGAGGAATGCCTCGTCCACTGAGAGCGGTTCGACCATCGGCGTGGTGTCGCGGAACACCTCGAACACTGCGTCACTTGCTTGCGAATAGGCCGACATCCGCGGCCGGACCACGATCGCGTGCGGGCACAACGCGCGCGCCTGACGGCCACCCATCGCGGTGCGGACGCCGTAGGCCTTCGCCTCGTAGCTGGCCGCCAACACGACACCGCCGCCGACGATCACCGGCTTGCCGCGCAGGGCGGGGTCGTCACGCTGCTCGACCGATGCGTAGAACGAGTCGAGATCGGCGTGCAGGATGGTGGCGCCGGCGCCGGACACGAACATATGTTCGCATTCGGGGCCGACAGGTCAGGGCATCCGGCCGTAGATGCTGGTGATCCAGACGTGCACCAGGGTGTCCAGTGCCGTGTCTTCGACGATCGCCGGTTTCTGGCCGGTGTACGACGCGAACATGGTCCGCTCGTTCATCAGGTTCAGCGCCACCGCGAGGTCTTGGGCAGGCACAGTCTCCGGCGCGGCGCCACGAGCGCGTTCGGCGGTGATGACCGCGGCTGTGCGGTCCACCCATTTCTGCATGAACGTCGACCAGAGTTCGCGGATCTCGGCGTTGGTACCGGTCGCCGCCACACCGGCCAGGGCGACTGCGAGGTGTGCGCGCAGAGGTTCGAAGAAGGCGTAGATGCCTTCGCGCCAGACCCGCGCCGGGTCGAGGGAGTAGTCGTCGGCCCTGCTCTCGAACGTGGCATCAGCCTCGGCGAGCACTCGCTCGAACAGCGTGAGCAGCACCGCGTCCTTCGACGGGAAGTAGAAGTAGAACGTCGGCCGTGAGATTCCTGCGCCTCTGGCCAGGTCATCGACGGAGATTTCGGCGAACGACCGGCCTTCCAGCAGTCGCTCCAAGGTGGAGAAGATGGCCAGCTCACGGTCGTCGCCGGACGGCCGGACCGTGCGGCGCCCGCGGGCGGTACGCGGCTGGCTGACGCTGGTCACGGGGTATGACTTTACGCCATGTCGAATTTCTCGACACACTGTTGACTCATTCGACACACTGTTGATAACTTTACATCATGACCGAATTTGTCGACGTAGTCATCGTCGGGGCCGGCATCTCCGGCATCAGCGCTGCCTGGCACCTGCAGGACCGCTGCCCGGACAAGAGCTATGTGATCCTGGAGCGCCGCGAGAACCTCGGGGGCACCTGGGACCTGTTCAAGTACCCGGGCATCCGCTCGGACTCCGACATGTTCACCCTTGGCTTCCGCTTCAAGCCGTGGACGTCAGAGAAAGCCATCGCCGACGGTCCGTCGATCATGGCGTACCTGAAGGAAACGGTCGCCGAGTACGGCATCGACAAGCACATCCGCTACGGCCAGAAGGTCGTTGGAGCCGACTGGTCCGACGCCGAGAACCGGTGGACCGTTCGCGTCGAACGCGACGGCGAAGAGGTCGAGATCAAGGCCGGCTTCCTGTTCGCGGCGAGCGGCTACTACAACTACGACGAGGGTTACACCCCGGAGTTCGTGGGACGCGACGACTTCGAGGGCACGATCATTCACCCGCAGCACTGGCCTGAGGACCTCGACTACACGGGCAAGAAGATCGTCGTGATCGGCAGCGGCGCCACCGCCGTGACTCTGATTCCGGCCCTTGCCAATTCGGGCGCAGGACATGTGACGATGCTGCAGCGGTCGCCGACGTACATCGGTGCGCTGCCTGACGTCGACCCGTTCACCGTGCGGACCAACAAGGCGCTGCCTACCAAGCCGGCCTACGTGCTGAACCGATGGAAGAGCATCCTCTTCCAGTCCGCGCAGTACAACATCAGCAGGCGTTTCCCGAACTTCATGCGCAAGACGCTGATGACCATGGCGCAGCGGCGCCTGCCCGAGGGCTATGACGTCGAGAAGCACTTCGGTCCCAGTTACAACCCGTGGGATCAGCGTCTCTGCCTGGCGCCCAACGGCGATCTGTTCAAGACGATCCGCTCGGGTAAGGCCGACGTCGTCACCGACACCATCGAGCGTTTCACCAAGACCGGCATCAAGCTGGCCTCTGGCGAAGAGCTGCAGGCCGACATCATCGTCACCGCAACGGGTTTGAACCTTCAGCTGTTCGGCGGTGCCGCCATTTCACGCAACGGGGAGCCAGTCGAGCTCAACGAGACCATGGCGTACAAGGGCATGATGCTCACGCACATGCCGAACATGGCGTTCACCATCGGCTACACCAATGCATCGTGGACGCTGAAGGCCGACCTGGTTTCGGAGTTCGTCTGCCGCGTGCTGAACTACATGGACGCCAACGGCTTTGACACCGTCGAGCCGCAGCACCCTGGCAACTCGGTCGACGAGCGGCCGCTGATGGACTTCACGCCGGGCTACGTGCTGCGCGCGCTGGACTACCTGCCGAAGGCCGGTCACGTCGCACCGTGGCGACTCAGGCAGAACTACCTGCTCGACCTGCGCCTGATCCGGCACGGCAGCGTCGACGACGAGGCGTTGGCGTTCACCAAACACCGTGCCGCGGAGCGCGTTTCGGCCTAGCGATTCAGTCTGCGGTGACGACGACAATGCCGTCGTCGTCGCTGTAGGCGATCTCGCCGGGCTTGAACAGTACGCCACCGAACTCGACTGCAACGTCACGTTGGCCCTCGCCGGTCTTGGTGCTCTTGCGGGGATTGGTGCCAAGCGCTTTGATTCCGATCGGCAGTGTGCGCAGCGTCGCCGCATCGCGGACCGCGCCGTTGATGATCAGTCCCGCCCAGCCGTTGTCGACGCCGAGCCCGGCGATCACGTCGCCCACCAGCGCGCTGTGTAGCGACCCGTCGCCGTCGATCACCAGTACACCGCCGTTGCCGGGCTCCGAGAGCACAGACTTCAGAAGCGCGTTGTCCTCGAAGCACCGAACGGTGGTGATCGGACCCGCGAACTGCATCCGGCCGCCGTACTGAGTGAACTGGAGGTCGCAGCTGCGGACGTCGGGGCCGATCTCGTCGACGAGGTCAGCGGTGGGGCGAGGCTCGATGGTCACCGCTCGATGCTAGCCACCACGATGTCGTGGACGAACTGAGCCAACCCGGGTTCGACGTCGTCGTAATAGCGGGTGAACCGTTCGTCGGCCAGATACATCTGCACCAGATTGCGGTGCATCTCGTCGCCGCAGTCGTAGAAGCGTTCGATCGACGCGCGGTGACGGGCCGCGAGCGCGTTCGCTGCATCGGATCCCGGTTCGACGCCGTCGCGCTTGGCCCGCGCCAAGTCCGACAGCAGGGCGTCGCCTTCGGCCTTGATCGCGATCCAATCCTCCTTGGAAAATCGCGAAACCCGTTGCTGGGATTGCTTCCACGCGTCGGTGTCGCCCCAGCGCTCTTCGGCTTCGGTGGCGTACTCCTCGCTGAAAGCGGTCGTGCCGAAGATCGCTACCTGTTCCTCGGCGCTCAGCTGGATCCCGCTGCGGTGAGCGTTCATCAGTTCCTCCACTGCTTTGATCGTGTGCTGCAGCCGGTCGGCCTGCTCCAGCAGCAATTGGTGTTGGCGCCGCAGATGCTCGACCACGTCCGCACCCGGGTCATCGAGCAGCGCACGGATCTCGTCGAGCGGGATCCCGACCGAGCGGTACACCAGCACGAGGTGCAGCCGCTCGATATCGGCGTCGGTGTATCCGCGGTAACCCGCCTGCGTGCGGACGCTCGGCACCACCAGACCGATGTGGTCGTAGTGATGCAGAGCGCGTACGGAGACACTCGTGAGGGCGGCTACCGCGCCGACAGTGTTGGCGTCCATGACGCCACTATCGACCCTGACGCCGCGTCAGGGTCAAGGAGATTAACCCTCGGAATCGCGCGTGCTCAATTGCCGCTTCCGCGGCGGGACGCCAGCAGCACGACCAGGATCGCCAGCACGCCGGCGGCGATAGCGGCAGCCAGCGGCAGGCGCGACGGCTCTGGACCGATCAACGGCACGGGTGCTGGTCCGGCGACGGGGTTGCTCGCAGTCGATACCGTTGACTTCGCTTGTGCCGCAACCTCTTTGGCGGCCGACGTGAGATCACCGTTGGTGTCCGCCAGTTTCGCGGCGGTGGGGGGCGCCTTCTTCGCCGGGGCTTTCTTGGCTGCGGTCTTTTTGGCGGCCTTCTTAGCAGGTGCCTTCTTCGCAGGCGTCTTCTTGGCCGCCTTGGCCGGCGCCTTCTTCGCAGCAGCCTTGGCAGGCGGGGCAGGCGGGGCAGGTGGCGCGGGCGGTTCGGTGGCTGGCGGCGCCGGATCAGGGCTGGGCGCGGACGAGGCCGGTTGCTCTGCCGGTATGGCGGCGTCAGGCGTCTCGTCGGGCCGATCCTGCTGGTCTGCCATCTGGCTGCTCCTTTGCGACCGTTACGTCTACCCGGCAGTGGCTCCCATCATGCCAGGCCGGAGATGGCGCTAACCGGTCACGGCCAACGCGGCCGCGAAGGTCAGTGCTACGGCCATGATCGCGACTTCGATCAGTGCCCTGGACCGCGACACCACGGCCGTGGTTCGGTGCGAACGCGCTGCCGGTAGCCACACCGTCCTATTGCGGTACGCCAGCAGCACGAGCGCCACGGTCACCACGACCTTCGCCGACAGCAGCCGCCCATATGCGGTCGTATACAGCTGACTGGGTGCCCCGAGCGTCACCACGGCGCCCAGCACCCCACCGACCAGCAGCGCAGCCACACACGCCAGCGACAGCTGCGAGAACCGCGGCAGCACCCGCGCCCACTGACCGCGATGGTCGACCGTGAGCACGAGTGCCGCCAGCGCGCCGCACCACACCGCCGCAGCCAGGGTGTGTACGGCCATCGCCAACCCGCCCAGTGCGCTCTCGGACAGGTGGCCGGTGAGCGGACGCGCCGCCAGTCCCGCCGCCGCGATGCCGACGACCGCGACGTTCGTCGCCGCCGAGCGCGGAACCACCACTACGACCACGCACACCACCGCCGCGGCCACCACGCTGAACAATCCCGACCGCCCCGGTGTGGTGTGCACGGCGAAATCGACCGCGGTGTGCACGCCCAGCCGGGACAGCGGAGTAGCCGCGGCCTGGGCCGCTGCCACCCCCAACCGAAGCAGCTCGGCGAGTAACCAGGCCGCGCCTGCCACGGTCAACGGGCCGGTGGCACGACGGATCAGCTCACCGCGATAGCGGTCGATGTCGAGCATCGGCACCACGGCCAGGCCGAGCGCGATCACCGCGCAGAAGTCGGCAGCCGCCCGCACCAGCGTTGCGGTCAGCGGGGTCACTTCTGCCGTCGCACCGCCCACAGTGCGCCGCCTGCGACGATCAAGCCCGACGCGACGAAGAACGGCCACACCGGGATGCCGTCATCCGCCGCGCTCGTCGCCGATGCCGACGGCCCTGGTGTGCCGGTGCCGGACACCGTCATCTTGAACGACCACGACCCAGAGACCACGTGCCCGTCGGCGGACGTCACCCGGTAGTTCACCGTGTAGGTGCCGGACGGGCCCAGTGGCCGCACGCCGACGCTGACGACAGCGCCATCGACGTGCGGGTCGCCCGTCGACCAGAGGTTGCCGTCGGGACCGACGACCGTCATCGCGGCGAATGACTGCTGCAGCGCCTCGTTGAACGTCGCGCTGACCTTCTCCGGCGCCTTGGTCAGTTCGCTGTTCTCGGCTGGGTCGGTGGCCAGGCGGGTGGCATGAGCCGACGCCACACCGGCCCCGGCCATCGCCGCTGCGGTCAGCGAGATGGCCAGGACCAGTGCCGCGAGGAAGCGATTCATGCTCGTCGTCGTACCAGCAGCGCGGTCGCCACCGCAACGGCGGCCAGCGCCAGCGCGCCGCCTGCCAGCCATCGTGCGGTGTTGTCGGCCTCAGGAGCCGCTGGCGACTCGTGGGCCGCCTGGGTCATCGGCATCGGATCGCCATCACCCGCATCGGCCTTGGCGCCTGTCAGCGCGATTTCGGGAGTCGGATATTCGGGTTCGGCTCCGCCCGCCGGTGTCGGCTGGTCCCACTTCACGACCGTTCCGTCCGAATACGTCTGGATGGCCGGGAGGCTGACTGTGGGGGTCTCGGGCAGCTTCACCGAAATCCGGAACAGCGCGAACTGGTCGGCTGCGATACCCGTCCCTGGCGCGGCAGTCCACGTGACGGAGCGGACGGTGCCCGCGGCCGCGTCGCGGTCCAGCTTGGCGCTCCAGCCCGGCATGGCTTCCGTGCTGGCGGATGCGACGTTGGGCAAAGCGACGCTCAATTGTTTTGTGAGCGCGCCCTTTTCGGACTCGTTGGGCACCTTCAAGGTGACCACCGAATAGGAGCCTGGCGTGGGATTGTCCGCGGTGGCGCGAACGTGGGCGGATGCGGGCGCAGCGGCGGCCAACAGGCCGATGGATACCAGCGCACCGGTGATGAGGGCGCGCGAGGACGCCCGAGTAGTGGATCGCATTCGATTGTGGCTTTCTTGTGTCGTTGGGATGTCGGTCAGCAGTTGCGGCTGACCGGCGGACCCCGGTGCGACATCGAAGCGGCAATCAGAAGTGTGGAGCGCAGTGGCTGATCGGCCTGGCCGACCACTACGACAGGCGGTCCTGCAACGGGCACGGCGACGATCCGAACCGCGACGCGCACTGCGCGTGACACCGCACGGCACAGCCGATCACTCGCGGCGATCAGGAGCGCGCCCGCGCCGATCGCCACCGCATGCGCGGCGAGCATCACCCCGGCAGGTGGACCCGCCACCGCGGGGTGGTGATGCCCGGCGGCACTGAGCATGAGGTGACCGATCAGCTGGCCGGCCGCGAGCAAGCCCAGCAGCACCCTGACATCGGCGGCGCGGGAGATCGTCGCCGCGAGAGCGCCGACTGTCGCCGCGAGGACTGCCAACTGCGCGACGACGGCGCCGGTCGGTGCTGTCCCACTGCCAACCGAGTGCGCCGCCACTGCCAGCGCTGCGGTCAGCAGGCCCGCGGCCGAACCGCGAAGGCGCGCAGCGGGATTGCGCACTCTGGAACGGCCGTGAGACACGTCGGTCAGACCAGGCCGAGCCGGGCCATCAGGTCGGCATCGATGCCGTCGAGCTGCTGGGAAATGGCGTCGTGCGCTGCGCGGCGGCGCGACGACGGCATGTTCTCGGCGGCCGTGACCGCCGCTGACAGGTCGCGCAGACGCTCGGTGATCGCCGCGACGAATTGCTTGGTCTCGGCGTCCTTCGGCTTCTTCTCGGCAACCAGGCGCAACGACTGCTCGGCTCCCGCGATCCGCGCCGACAACTCAGCGCCGTGGCCGGAGAACTGGCCGAGCTGGCTCAGCGGAACGCCGAGCCGGTCGGCCTTGCGTTCGTCGAGATAGCCGCGTGCGGCGACGGCGCCGCGGTAGAACAGCGGTACGGCGATCGGAGCAAGCAGCCGGGTCACCGTAAGAAGGCGTCGAATTCGGCTGGGAGAGAACAATTTTCCTTCGCGCGCCGCCTTCAGCTGAGTCTCGGCGACCTTGAGTGCGGCCCTGTCGCTCTCGCGCTGGGCCCGCAGTTGCGCCTTGAGGGCCCGCGTTTCGGTCCTGTGCTGGGACTTGATGCGGCGGGCCTCGTTCTTCGCTGCGAGCTTCGCCTCGAGCTTGGCCTTGGCCTTGATCGCGCGTGCTTCGGCCCGGCGGGTGGCACGGGTTTTGCGCTTGAACAGGCTCATCCCGGCGGCCTCCCGGTCATCGTGGCGGGCGAATCATGACAAAAGCAGAAATGGTGCAGCCCAACATTATCGTCCGGGTCATCGGCGGTTTCGGCGTGTCCTCCTCGCGGGTACATTCAACTTGCCAGCGAACCGTTTGCCCTGGCTGTGCGAAGATTGACGGGTCTTGTGAATAGGTGACTGCTGACGCCTTGAAGGGGTGGTGACGAGGTGGGTTCGCGTGTGCACGGCGCCGCGTCGGCCTGCTTCGTCGCTGTAGGGCTTTTCCTGTGTGGCCTGGGCGGGGCGCTGGCAATCGCCGAGCCGTCGTCGCCATCTGATCTGCCGCCCGGTACTCATTCCAACGACGTGCACGGCAACGGACCAAAGGGCGACTCCGACAAGGACGGTACAAAAGCCGGCGCGGACGAGGATCCGCAGTCCGCCGAGGACAAACCCGGCAACGGCGAGAATCCGGGCAACGGCAACTGCGGCAACGACGGCAGCAACGGGAACGCGCAGCATTGCGGCGGAAGCTCGGAATCGCCGCCCCCGCCGAGTCCGTCGACGACGAAATCCACGGAATCGTCGACGAAGACCACGGAATCGTCGACGAAGACCACGGAATCGTCGACGAAGACCACGACGACAAAGACGACAACGTCGAGCGAGACCACCGGCACAACGTCCACGACAAGCTCCTCGGTGGGCGTGCCTGCGCCGGGTATCGGTGGCGGTGGCGGTGGCGGGGCCGAGGCACCGTCGGGCCGCCCGCAAGTGCCGGCCATGCAGCTGCCACCGGCTTCGGAGCCGTCGGCGATCGACGTGGTTCCTGGCGTCGGAGCGGCGGCCGTCGAGGTTCCGATCCCGCCGATGACGCTGCCGATCATCGTCGCGCCTGCTGCGGGGCTCGGAGCGGGGTCGGCGGGCCTACCGGAGTTGCCAGCAGCTCCGCGTGCGGTTTCTGCCGAGCCACCTGCGGGGCGAGAGCCATTGCCTGCCAATGTGGGCAGCAACGTGGCCGTACCGGCTGCGTCATACCGGGTCGGCTACGCCGATTATTTGCGGAATGCAGGATTGTCCCAGGTAGCGGCCTTGGCAGTGCCCGGCGTAACGGGCATGCTGGTACTCACCGGTGCCGGGGGATGGGTTGGATATCGCCAGGCAAAGGCGGGCCATGCGGTACATACAAACGGCACCGCAAGGTTCGTGAACTGACAACTGCCCGCCTTTTTGGGGCGGGACAGCGCATAGTGGACTCGTCGAGAAGGGGGTTGTATGCCTGCCAGCCGCCGCGTCACCCGTGCCGTAAGCGCGGTGCTCGAACTCGCCCCACGACGCGGGGAAGTGTCACTGCCCCGCCTCGTCGATGCGGTGAGCGAGGATCGCGACCGGCCCATTGAACTGAAGATGGCCGATCTGCCACCCGGAGTGTGTGGGCAGTGGCGTCAGTACGCCGACCGCGACGTCTTCCTGATCCAGAAGGGCCTCCCCGCGTGGGACCGCACGTTGGCCCACGAGCTCGGCCACCTGGTGCTCGGGCACGAAGGCATCCCTGTGGTCCAGGCGGCCCGGGAGAACACCGAGATGGCCAGCTCCGACCTGATCGGCTACATGCTCAACCAGCGGACCGGCTGCATGGGTCCCGCGGGTGAAGACGCCGAGCAGGAGGCCGAGGACTTCGCGGCACTGCTCATCTACCGCCTTGGTCGGCTTCCGTCGGATCGATCCTCGATAGTTCAGGTCCGGCTCGGAGAGGCATTTGGTTGATCATCTGGGTGATCGCCGGTCTGCTCGGATTGGCGACCGGCCTCCGGATTGGCTGGGCCCTGGTCAACAAGCAGTCTCTCGTCAGTACCGCGATGATCCTCGCGCTTGGCAGCCTCGGGGTGGTCGCGGCGCTGAATTGGCAGCCGCTGACGCTGCTGATCGATGAGGCGCTGGGCTGGAACAACCTTGCGATGGGGTTATCGCAGCTGGCCTTGATCGGCTGCGCCGCGGGCAGCTGCGTGATGATTACGACCGTCGCGTCGGAGAAGTCACCCGCGGCCATTCGAAAAATTGCTATTGCGCAGTACAGCGTTGCCGGCGTGATCGGGCTGTTGAGTCTGGTGATCTTCTTCGCTTCGGGCCAGCAATCGGAGATGGCGCCGGAGGAGTACCTCAAGCAGAACCTGGCCTCCAGCGGCGGAAGGTTGCCGTGGTTGCTGCCCCTGCTCTATGTGTTCTTGGCGCTGACCCTGGTGTCGTGGGCGGGAATGCGTCACTCCAATCGCAGCAGACGCGGGCGCGCACTGTTCGTGTTCACCCTCGGCATCGTGCTCATCGTGCTGGCGTCCGCGTTTTTCCTGCTGCGGGCCGCCGGCAGCACCCAACTACTCGGAGTCGGCGCGGCGGCCACGCTACTGGGCTGCGCGATGCTGGTCGTCGCGGCGGGCTCGCTGCTACCGAGCGTCGAGGACTGGTTCGGCGCCCGCTATGAGCTGCGCACCATCTCACCGCTGCTCACCGAACTCGGTCGGCGCCACCCGGACATCGGCATCGGTGTCCGGCCCCGCGGACCGCTGGTGTTTCGCGTCGCCGAGCGGATGTCGCTGATCTCGGACGCGCTGTTCCTCGAGGCCACCTCGGCCGACGCGGCCCGCAAGCGACCTGTCGGCACGCCACCCGCGCGTGAGCTCGATGAGGAAGACGACGTATCCGAAGTCGAGTCACCGGGGGTGCCGCCGGAGGAGCAGGCACGCGGCATCGCGCAGTGGATCTACGACGGCCGAGAAGACGCGCCGGACGATGCCGGCGCTACCTTCCCTGGACTTGGCTGGCTGCGCCAGCCCACGTCATTTTCTGATCGCGAATGGATCCTCGAGATCGCACAGCAGTATCGCCAACTGGCAATCTCCAAGACTGGGTCGGCCTGACAGACCGAATTGCCCAAATTCGCCGGACGCCGCGTTGCGGCGAGCGGCAAGCTAATCGTCCAGGTGCTCCCGGCGACGCAGCTCGTCGACCTTCTGAACAATGTCCTGCTGGGCCTCAACGGACAGACCGACGGTGCGTGCCGCAATACGGCGAACACCCTCGTCGCGCATATTCGCCAGCCAGGTCAATTCCTTGTCGAGCTTCTCGTAGTACTCGTCGTCGGTGAAGTAAGCCGGCTTGATGCGGAAGAAGTTGGCAAGGGCTGCCATGGTGGCCGCCGAGGGGTTGGTGCGGTTGCCTGAGCGGAGCTGCGACAGGTACGGAGCCGACATCGTGACGCCCTCTGCCTTGAGCGCTGCGATGACTTCAGCGGACGTATGCGGGCCACGACCGGGCGGGTAAACCGTGTCGAACAGGCGGTTTAGCCGGGCGGCGAACGTCTTGCTCATCGAATTGACCTCCACTTGCTGGACGAGCGGGTTTCTGGGGCGGCGTATTTGCTGATCATCGTAGCGAGAGTTGTGCCAACAACCAAGTGCAAACCGCGGAAAAGTTAACCCGCCTTTTGTTTCGTGAGGCCGCTACAGGTCTTAACGGCGCCGTCGGTGTGTGCCGGCACCGTCATCTTACGGTGCGGCGAAGCAAATAATAACGGCTGCCTGGCGATGACTTTTGCAGAAGTTGCGCACAGCCCGTCACAGGAATGCTGAAGTTCACCACGGGCAACTCCGCATGCGCGAAAGGAAGCGGAAACCGGTGTTTGCTAGTTGCGCACGCAAGTGGGTGGTATGGACACCGGCCGTCATGCTCCTCGGCAGTTGACGCCCGATAGCGAGCAGGCCGTCAGAACCTGGTCAGCCGATTGACCGACAGTAGCCAGCAGGAGGGTCTCCGGGGTCGCGCGACGGTTCGAGTGGCAACAGCGCAGGAGAATGCTCGCGTCGGCTGCGGACCAGGGTCACTGCGGCCCCCATCGCCGCAGCCACGGCGATCGTCGCGGTAGCCGAGATCGCCATCCAGCGCAGACCGATCGCCGTGTCGAGCAGTATCCAGATTCCGAAGAGGGCAAACAGCACGCTGGCCAAACCGTGTAGGAACCGTTCGGGCAATCGCTTGTGCAGCAGCGTGCCCACCGCGATGGCCACGCCGTCGGCGAGCACCATGCCCACGGTCGCGCCGATCCAGACGCCTGCCCAGTTGTGATCACTGGCCAAGGCGACGGTGGCCAACATCGTCTTGTCGCCGAGTTCGGCGAGAACGAACGAGGAGATGACGGCCAGTAGCACATGCCGCGGTTCGGCGACCTTGATCTCGTCGTCGCCGCCTCTGCGGCCCTCCCGCCACGTCCACACCGCGAACAACAAGAACGCGATCGCGGCGGCGAACGCGATCGGACGTTGCGGCAATGTGAGACCGAGGAAGTGCCCGACCGTCACCGACAGGCCGTGCACCATGAACGACGCGATGCCGACGCCGGACAGCACCACCCACCACCGATGCCGCAGGGCGTAGGTCATGGTCATCAACTGCGACTTGTCGCCTAGTTCGGCGACGAACACCACGGAGAGACTGACCAGTGCGGCGGTGAGCATGGGAACGACCTCTCGACACGTCGCCGACGGGTCGATTGCTCGCAACCCGTCAGACTTCGGTCGAAGGTCTCGCCCACCGCAATGCGGTTCGTCGGCCGGGCTCCGGCACTATTGCTCCTCGCGTGCGCGGCCGCCAGTATGTCGACTCGACGATTGGGGGCTACTCCCCTTCGCTGACTTCGTCGACGATAGCGGCGGTTTCGGGGCCGCGCCACTCGGCAAGCGAGTTTCGGGTGCCCGAATCGAGCGTTCAGGGCGACGAATCAAATGGTTCGAAAACCCTTATGCCGCAAGCAGCATCGCCAAGATGGCGGTGTCGGGATGGCTGATGGGATCCACACCGACCCGGCTCACCATCGACGTCACTGTGCCGTCGGCTTCCGCTTCGACCCATGCTGCGCGATGCTCGAGACCGAGATAGGGAAGCCCCGGAAGCAGCACGCAACCCGACGCGGCGCCGTTGCACTCCGGCAGCGACGGCATGGTCTCCGAGGGTGGGTGCAGCATGAGCAGCGCGGGTGGCTGGTGTTCGGCGAAATGCCCTGGGGGAACCGCAGATTCACCTACCACCGTGCCTTCGGCGACCACCAGTCCGACGGTGCCGGGGACGGGCGCGTCCGGTAGCTCTTCACGGGCACCGAAAATCGTTGTGGTTGAGAGCAATCCGGGCAGCGACGCGACGCGCACAGCGACAATGAGTAGCTGTGCCCACTCCTTTGTCGACTCCGGCCACCGACCGGACACCACAAACCCCTTTAGGGACCCATGCGAATGGAAAGGGGCGATCTCTATCGCCCGGCCAGACCCCATTTCCATCTCGCCTCCGCGCCATCGGTGTTCGGATTCCTCCGCGACACGCCTTTGGGTCGATTTGACCAGAATGCGGCAGGTCAAACCTGCTAGCAAGTGGACACGCACAACACTCAACGCGCACGGACCGTCCACAGCACGCGATAAGAGCCTGTCGCGGGTACCCAACCGAACTGCCGCGAGTCGACGACCCCTACCGCGCGCGGATTGTCCGAAACGGCTTCAAATGTCGCGCTGCGGCCGCGCCCTCGCACATCTCCGACGCGTTTGACGAGCCATCGCGACGGCGAAGTGGGGTCGGCAAACACGCGAAGCTGGCCACGCCGGGGAGCGCCGCCGCTGACCGCCAGCAGCCCGTCACCTGGATTGAGGGTGGGACGCATCGAGTCCTCGACGACGGCGAAACGGCGTAGCGGCCACCGTCGCCGCGGATGGTTTCCGTCCACCCCCAAAGGGTAGGTTTAGGAACATGCTGCATCGACTTTTCGCCAACGCCACCCCCGCCCACGCCCACTGCGATCTGTACTGCGGCGTCTATGACCCCGCCCAGGCCAAGATCGAAGCGCTCTCCTGCCTGAAAATCCTTCAGAAGTACGCGGACTCCGATGACGAGCACTTCAAGACCCGCGCAATTCTCATCAAGGAGCAGCGCGCCGAGGAGGTCAAGCATCACCTGATGGTGCTGTGGGCCGACTTCTTCACCAAGGAGCACTTCGAGCAGTTCCCGAATCTGCACCAGCTGTTCTGGGACGGCGTGCACGGGGCAGGTGACGTCAAGAAGTCGCTCGACGTCGCCGTCGCCGAGAAGCTGCTCAAGACGATCGACGAGATCGCCGACATCTTCTGGCAGACCGAGAAGGCCAAGGGCATGGGCGTTTACCCGCCCGCCTGAGAACGCTCACCCGTCCGTACAGGAAATCCCCGGCTCACAATGTTGAGCCGGGGATCTTTTTGCTGCGGATCAGAACAGGACGATGAGCGCGAGAACGCCCAGCAGAATCAGCGCGATGACGCCGGCGCGCAGACAGGCCATCATCTGGCCGCGTGTATAGACATTCGACGACGTGTGCCATTCAGACGGCGGTACAGCTGAACCCGGACCCATCGGATGTGACGCCATCAAACCCTCCCTACCTGCACGATCTATGGCCCTCCCCCAGTGAGATCTGTCACAAACAGCGCGTGTGACGCCGATCATAACCCCTGTTGTTCGGCCGTGAAAAATCGGCTCCGCATCGCAAGCCGCGCCTCGTCGGGCGCGGAGGGGGCGGCCGTGCCCGACGCTGTGGATAAAGCCAGCGCGCCAAGTTCGCCCAGCGGCGATCGTGCGCGACCCAGCAAACTCCGCATCACGTCATCGAAGCTGTCAGGCGGTGTCGCCAGCTGTCGCCCGAATGGCCGACACGGCTGGGTGCAGACCAATGCTTGCCATCGGAAACTTAGTGGGGCAATCCATTTCGCTCGGGCACCCGCCACCCTGTTGATCGGCGGCGTGTCGCCCCGCAGGGTTATCCACAATAACTCCCAGCAAGCGCACAGATTGAGCGGCTCAAACGGGGTTTCGCCCGTTGAAGGCCTGTGGATGAACTTGTGGAAATTGTGGATAGTCGGCAATTGCTGACGTTGAATCGACGCGTCAGTCAGCCCCGCGGCGGTAGAGCCACGAGCCGGTGTCGTGTCAGCATTGGCGGTATGGACGAAGTCGAGGTCACGCAAGCGTCGATCGCCGATGTTCCCTCGACGTTCGACGGGCCCGTGGTCTTGCTCGACGTGCGTGAGGACGACGAATGGCAGCGGGGGCACGCGCCCGGCGCCCAGCACATCCCGATGGGCCAGGTGCCGTCGCGCCTCGGTGAGATCGACACCGACGCGAAGCTGTTCGTGGTGTGCCAGGCCGGCGGCCGATCCCAACGCGTCGCCCAGTACCTGGCCGGAAACGGCTACGCCCCGGTGAACGTCTCGGGTGGCATGTTGGCCTGGGCCGCCGCCGGCCGACCCGTGATCACCGATGACGGCGGTGCGGGCGTCATCTGAGCCGGCGTCGCTAGGCTGGTCGCGTGATCCAGGTGTGTTCGCAGTGCGGGACGCGGTGGAACGTGCGCGACCGCAGGCGGGTGTGGTGCCCGCGGTGTCACGGGACGCTGCATGCACCGTCGGGTCCGCCGCCTGGTTCCGAGTGGCGGCCGACGGCCTCGCCGCTGGGGCAGGGCGACCGCACGCCGCCAGGTCGGCCACTGCCGCCCGGATACCGCTGGATCGCGGTGCGACCTGGCACGGCGCCACCGCCCCGCCGTCGAACGCGCGCTCTCGGGCCCACCCCTCGCTACGGCGCCATCCCCCGGTGGGGTCTGGTCGACCGCTTCGAGACGTCAGACGTACAGGCTGCCGCCGCCCCGCGCAACGGACCCTCGCTCGCAATGGTGCGTGGCGTGCTCGTCGCGACCATCGTGATGCTCGGTCTCGCCGCGTTCGTTCACGTCGTGCGTTACGTGCTGCTCATCGTGAACCGGTCGATGTTGTTGAACAAGGTCGTGGCGTTCGCCGCCACCTGGGCGGGCGTGCTCGTCAGCGTGATCGCACTGTTCATGTTCGTCGCGAGCCTGGTGGTGTTGACCAACTGGCTGATCGCGCGGCGGGCCGCGGCCTACGCGCATCACCGCCGCGACGACCCCCGCTCCGCGACGGCGCTGCGTCTGGGTTGCCTTGTGCCGCTTGTGAATCTGTTCTGGGCGCCGGTGTTCGTGCTCGAGTTGGCCGGTGTCGAAGAGCGGTTGAATTGGCTGCGCCGGCCGATCGTGGTGTGGTGGATCGTCTGGGTCTTCAGCTACGTGGTGTCGATCTTCTCGATCGCGACCAGCTTCACCCAGGATGCGCAGGGCATCGCGGACAACACGGTGACGACGATCGTCGCCTACCTGCTGACGATGGCGGCGCTGCTGCTGGTCATGAAGGTGTTCCTCGGCTTCGAACGCCAGCCGGTGGCACGACCGACGAAGCGTTGGGTGGTCGTCCGGGATGACCAGAAAGCCCAGCAAGATGAGGCCCCGGCCGTTGCAGTTGAGTCCGAAGGCCAGGACCCGGCAGCATAGCCATATGAATTCGGGCGACGAGCTGCTCGGCGGCCATCCGTTCGTGGTGGCGCACCGGGGCGCATCGGCCGAACGTCCCGAGCACACGCTGGCCGCCTACGAACTGGCACTGAAAGAAGGCGCCGACGGCGTCGAGTGCGACGTTCGGCTCACCCGCGACGGGCACCTGGTGTGCGTGCACGACCGGCGGGTCGACCGGACATCGAACGGGACCGGACTGGTCAGTGAGATGACCCTGGCGCAGTTGCGTGAACTCGATTTCGGGGCATGGCATCCCAGTTGGCGCGCCGACGGCAGCCACGGCAACACCGGTCTGCTCGCCCTCGATGATCTCGTTTCGCTCGTCCTCGACCACAATCGGCCGGTCAAGCTGTTCATCGAGACCAAGCATCCCGTGCGCTACGGCGCGCTGGTCGAGAGCAAGGTGCTGGCCTTGCTGCACCGTTACGGCATCGCCTCGCCTGCGTCGGCGGACCTTTCCCGCGCGGTGGTGATGTCCTTCTCGGCCGCGGCGGTGTGGCGGATCCGTCGCGCTGCCCCGATGCTGCCCACTGTGTTGCTCGGCGAGACCTCCCGCTATCTCGGCGGCGGCGCGGCCACCACCGTCGGTGCCACCGCGGTCGGCCCCTCGATCGCCACGCTGCGCGATCACCCCGAGTTGGTCGACCGGGCCGCGGCTCAGGGCCGGGCGCTGTACTGCTGGACCGTCGACCACTACGAGGACGTCCGGTACTGCCGCGATGTCGGCGTGGCGTGGGTCGCGACGAACCACCCCGGTCGCACCAAGAGCTGGCTGCAGGACGGGCTGACGGGAGCGGGCAGGGACTAGCCGGGTTTAGCGGCGTCCAAAACATCTTGGGGGACAGGCGAATCCGATGTCAGCGCCGCGAACAAGCGGCCCGCGGCGTCGCTGTTCCAGATCACGACGGAGCCGGAGTCGCTACCGGTGAACTCGCCGATCGGCACCGTCGTGGTGGTGATGTCGCCGTGCAACGACCACGCCAGTCGCGCCAGATCCCAGATGTGGGCACCCGTATCGACGGTGAGCGCGCCGTTGACCGCATGCGCCATCGGATACCAGCGCAGCGGATTGAGCAGCACGGCCGGGCTGGCGGCGCGATGCATCAACGCCTCCATGAACTGCCGCTGGTTCACCATCCGATCCAGGTCGGCGCGCGGGGTGGCTCGGGTGCGGACGAACCCGAGCGCATTGCGGCCGTTGAGCTTCTGGCAGCCGGCGGGCAGGTCGATGCCTGCGAGCGGGTCGCTGATCGGTTCGGTGGGGCACATGGTCACCCCACCGACCGCGTCGACCAGCACGGCGAAACCGTCGAACCCGATCTCGGCGTAATGGTCGAGCCGCATCCCAGTGGCCTGCTCGACGGTCTGCGCCAACAGCGGCGCCCCGCCCTCGGAGAACGCCGCGTTGATCTTGTCTTCGCCGTAACCGGGAATCGACACGTAGGAATCGCGTGGGATCGACACCATCGTCGTGGGCGCGCTGGAGCCGAAGGCAGGCACGTGCACGATCAGGATGGTGTCGGTGCGGCCGTTGCCCATGTCGTCACCGGTGGTCAGCTCGGCCTGCTGTTCGGGCGTCAGACCCTGACGACTGTCCGAGCCGACCAGCAGCCAGGTCGTGCCCTTGCCGGAGGCCGGCCGCTCGGCGTAATCGGCGAGGGCGGGGATGCGGTGCAGCGACGTGTCCATCCACCACCCGCCCGCAATCGTCGCGATGACGAAGACCAACAGCAGCGCCAACACCACGCGGCCCCAATGTCGTTTGCGCCGAGGCTTTTTCGGCCTCGGTAGCGGAGGTGGCTGCTGTGTCACCGGTGGCGGCGGCCGACGCGGGGGTGGTGGCGGCGGGGGGCGACGCGCGGGCGGTGGGGGCGGGTTGGGCGGCCTCGGTTGGGCAGGCGGTGGTGGCCGGTAGTTCGGGTCACGCCGGATAACTTGCGACGGCTCCCGGCGATACGCTCTTGGGTCGCGACCCGGCGGCCGGTTGTCGTTCACAGTCTGAATTTACGACAGCCAGCTCAGATGCCCCGCCGCCAGCGCGTAACCGACGTAGGCGACCGAGTCGATGATTCCGTGGGCGATGATCAGCGGCCACAACCTGCCGGTGCGCTGCCATACGTAGCCGAAGATCAGGCCCATCACGACATTGCCCAGTCCCGCGCTGAAGCCCTGGTAGAGGTGGTACGCGCCGCGCAGCAGGCTGGATGCCAACAATGCGACGACGGGATTGACGCGCAGCTGGCGCAGCCGGGTCAGCAGGAACGCGACCACGACCACTTCCTCGGCCCAGCCATTGGCGAAGGCCGTCAGTAGCAGCACCGGTATGCGCCACCAGGTGTCGTAGAGCTCCGCGGGTTCGACGTGCGCCGAAAGGCCAAGCGCCCTCGCGGCCATGTACAAGCCGAGTCCCGGCAGGCCGATCACGGCCGCCAGGCCGAGACCACCGAGCACGTCCGGTCGCCAGCGGACCTTGCCGAGTCCGATCTGCGCGAGGCCAAAACCGCTGCGCCACAACAGGTATACGGCCAACGCGCCCCACGCGACGAGCTGGAAGGTGACGGCGAGGTTGAGGCCCAGATCGATGAGGTCGAACGGTGATCGACGCGGGTTCAGCGCGACCCGCCTGCCGGCAAGGCCGAGCAGCACCGCCTCGATCAGTTGCAGGAACGCGGTGTAGGCCGACATCCCGAACGTCACGGCCAGCACGACGGCGATCTCGATGCGCATGCCTCGCCGCTGCGGATTGCTCAGCTCGTCGGGTGGCCCAGTCACCGGAGCCACGCTAGCGGCCGCCACCTCCCTACAGTCGCCGGGCGCGCAGCCCGTTGAGGAACGGGCAGCCCATCAAGATGCGAATCGCTTGGCTCAGCCCCGTCACGTCGTCGACCGGTTTGGCGAACGGCAGTCGCACGTCGTGATCGCCGTCGTCGCCCTCCACGCGCAACTGCACGCCGTAACGGTCGAGGCCAAGCGGGCGTACGCGGCCACGCCGCAGCGGGGACGGCAGCCGGCTGGCGAGCCTGTCGACGACCTCGCGGTGCGCGGATTCCATGTGCTTGAGCCAGCACGACTCCATCGCGCAGAACGGGTCGGGCCTGGCACCCAGCAGTGCGGCGACGCTGATCGCTTCGGCGCCTGAGGAGTCCGCCACCACGACCGACTCGATCTCCAGCCGCATCAGCGTCGACTGCGAATTAACTTCCAGCAGAGCAGGATTGGGATCATCGGCCGCTATCAGGTCGAGCAGACCGGCGACTTCGCTGTCGGAGACGCCGTGCAGCCTGCCGCGGATCCACACCAGCGAGCGCACCGGCTCGCGCAGTGGCAGCGGGGCGTAGTCGGTCATCTCCAGAACCGCCTGGACACCCGCGCTGCCCGCCGCCAGCACCATCTCGGCGAGGATGCCGTCGCCAGGGACCGTGATCGCGAACGAGCCGTCGTCGAGCAGGTGATGAACCGGCGTGCAGGTGGGTTCGAGACCCTCGACGGCGAGCATCGCGCCGCCGGCCCGCATGCACGCACTGCGGATCCGCTCGGCCGTCGTCGGTGCCGCACCTGTCATCGCGTCGCCTTTCGTGTAAGTGAGGTAAGCCTTACTTAACTGGAATGACAGAGGTGACGCAAGCCCTACCGCCGCGGCATCCGGGGCGTCCCTGCGACAACGGATAGGGTTGAAATGTGCCGCGCATCGCCTATCTCGGACCCGAAGGGACCTTCACCGAAGCGGCGTTGCTGAAGATCTCGGCCAATGGTCTGGTGCCCGGCACTGTCTCGCCGGAGGGCATCACGCCGATGCCCACCGAGAGCACGCCTGCGGCCCTTGCTGCGGTCCGCTCCGGCGAAGCCGACTACGCGTGCGTGCCGATCGAGAACTCGATCGAGGGACCGGTGCTGCCGACCATGGACCACCTCGCCACCGGAACACCGCTGCAGATCTTCGCCGAACTGACGCTGGAGGTGTCGTTCTCCATCGTCGTGCGAAAGGGTACGGCTGCCGCCGACGTGGCGAGCGTGGCGGCGTTTCCGGTGGCCGCGGCCCAGGTGCGGCATTGGCTCGCCGACCACGTGCCGAAAGCACAAGTGGTGCCTGCCAATTCGAATGCCGCGGCCGCGCAGGATGTTGCCGACGGCCGCGCCGACGCCGGAGTGAGCACGGCGCTGGCCGCCGAACGCTACGGCCTTTCGACGCTGGCCGCCGGTGTCGTCGACGAACCCAACGCGCGCACGCGCTTCGTGCTGGCGGGTCGGCCCGCGCCGCCACCTGACCGCACCGGCTCCGACCGCACCTCGGTGGTGCTGTGGCTCGACAACGTGCCCGGTGCGCTGGTGTCGGCGCTCACCGAGTTCGCGATCCGCGATATCGATCTCACGCGCATCGAATCGCGGCCCACGCGAAAGGAGTTGGGCACGTACTTCTTTTTCCTCGACTGTGTCGGACACCTCGAGGATGAAGCCGTCGCCGAGGCACTCAAGGCGTTGCACCGACGTTGTGCAGACGTGAGATTTCTAGGTTCATGGCCGACGGGGTCGGCCGCCGGTTCGACGCCGCCGGAACTCGACGAGGCGGCACGCTGGCTGACACAGCTGCGGGAGGGCAAGCAGTGACCGGTCGGCTTGTCTTGGTTCGACACGGACAGTCGCACGGCAACGTCGACCGTCGGCTGGACACCCGACCGCCCGGCGCCGAACTGACCGACCTCGGCCGCCAACAGGCCCGCACCTTCGCCCGCGAGTTGGCACACCCCGCCGGGATGCTCGTGCACTCGGTGGCCGTGCGGGCCGCGCAGACCGCCGAGGAGATCAGCGGCGAACTCGGCCTGCCGCCACATGAATTCGAGGGCATTCACGAGGTACAGGTGGGTGACCTCGAGGACCGTAAGGACGACGAGGCGATCGCCGAGTTCGAGACGGTCTATCAGCGGTGGCACGAGGGCGACCTGGATGTGTCGATGCCCGGCGGCGAGACAGGCAACGAGGTGCTCGACCGTTATGTGCCGGTGCTGACGCAGCTGCGGATGCGCTACCTCGACGACGCCGCGTGGCACGGCGACATCGTCGTCGTCAGCCACGGCGCGGCCATCCGGCTGGTGTCTGCCGTGCTGGCCGGGGTCGACGGCAGCTTCGTTCTCGACCATCACCTGCCCAACGCCGAGTCCGTTGTGCTGGCGCCTATCACCGACGGCCGATGGAGCTGCGTGCAGTGGTCGAAGCTGACGCCGCCGTTCTATCCCGAGCCGGATGTGCATCCGGTCGAGGATGCGCTGTCGTCAGCTGACCCGATGGGCTGACGCCCGGATACTGCACGTGCAGCCGAGCGCGTCGCAGTCGACGCTGAATGCGTGCATCACCTCTGGGGTGACGCAGCCGTCCTCGGTGCACTCCGACCGGAACCAGGCGTGATGAATGACGGTGCCATGGCAATGCTCGAGCCCCGCCAGACACTCGCGGCACTCCGTACTCATGGCCCAAGAATGGCACTGGGCCGTCACGAAGTGTGGTTGCCGCGCCTAGCCCCAACCCAGTTCGTGTAGCCGTTCGTCGTCGATCCCGAAGTGGTGCGCAATCTCGTGGATGACCGTGATCGCCACCTCGTCGACCACCTCGGCCTCGTCGTGGCAGACGTCGAGCAGGGCGTCGCGGTAGATGGTGATCGTGTCGGGGAGCGAGCCGGCGTACCACGAATCGCGTTCGGTCAGCGCCACGCCGTGATACAGGCCGAGCAGGTCGGGCTCGTCGGGGTTGCGGTCTTCCACGAGCACCACGACGTTGTCGATTGCCGCGGCGAGCTCGCCTGGAATCAAATCGAGTGCGTCGGAGACCAGCTCGTCAAACCGTTGCGGGCTCATCCGAACGGCCACGCGGTTACTGCCCTGGCGGTGGCAGCAGCACCGGCTCGCCAGGCGGCGGCCCAGGTGGTGCGCCCGCCGGTGGCGGCGCGCCCTCGGCTGGCGGCGGGGCAGCACCTTCCGGCGGTGGCGGCCCGTCCTGCGGCGCGCCAGGAGGCGGCGGTGGCCCGTTGAGGAATGTGTTGCCCGCGGGCGGGGCAGGCGCAGCCGTCGACGGTTGCGTGGTCTGGGTGGAGCCCGTCGACTGCTGTCCCGGCATGTGCTGGGTCTGCTGGCCCGAATCGCTCTGGCTGCCGCTCGACGACGAGGACGACGACGACGATGACGATGAGTCCGACGAGTCCGGCATCTGCGGCTCGATCGCCGGGATCGGCGGAAGATTCAGCCGGTCGACCGGGATGTCGGGTGGTGCGACGGGCGGCTGGCCGTTGATCATCAGTTGGCCCTTGGCGCTGTTCAGCAGCGTCGACCAGCCGCCGTTGCCGAGGGTGGCGCCGATGCTGCACGACACCTGGTGGCTGCCTGCCGACCAGCTCGGCAGCGAGATGGTGCTGTAGATCAGCGTCAGTGTGGTGCTGCGCAGCTGGATCGGCGCCAGGTAGGCGTCGGTCATCCGGGTGCAGGCGTCCTTGATGAAGCCGTCCTGCTCGGCCTCGGGCGGCAGCGCCTCGGGGAACTTCTCGGCGAGGTTGACTGCGCCGGTGACCTCCATCGCGTGCGGCGCCGCGCAGTCGACGGGAATGTCGGTGGGCTGGTTGGTGCCCGGGTCGATGCCGAGGCAGGTGCCTGCCGGCCACACCTTCGACTGGTCGACGTCGGCGACCTTGCCCTTGAACGCCAACTGCTGGTTGTTCGGCCCCGGCAGCTGCAGCCCGCACAGCATGCGTCGCTCACCCGACTGCCGCCACGCCTTGTCGCCCGACCACAGCATGCTGACCGTGAAGCGGCTGTTCGGGTCGAAGCGGTTGCCGAGATAGTTCTTGACGGCCGCCGAGCACTGTTCCTGGCTGATCTGCTGAATGCGCCCCGGTGATGGCGGCGCCGCGTCCGGACCGTATTCGCTGCCGGGGAACGTACGCATGTCGACCGACTCGGCGACCTCGAAGCGATGGTCGCCCTTGCAGTCGACGATCTCGGCCGCATCGGGCGTGCGCTCCGGCCAGCTCAGGCAGTCGCCGGCCTTCGCGTGGTTGAACGTTTCGTTGCCACGGGGGCCGAGCGAGATCGAGTTGGCCGTCAGGCCGTTGGCGCCGTCTTTGGTCGGTAGCGCGGTGATCAATCCGGCGATCAACAGGCCGCCGAGCGCGGTCAACAGCAGCACGCGGCGCGTCGACGTAGCGTGCAGACTCTGCCACCACGCGACCCGGTCCGACGGCTGCCCATCTTCGCGTTCGGCGCGCAAAGCGCTGTCAGTCAAGCGCTCGGGTGCCTCCAACATCCGCTCCATTGTGACAGGCGTGTCAGGCGCTGTGACAATAGTTGCAGTTGTAACGTTATGAGGTTGTGGCTGAGCGGGGCCGACGGCGCCGCGGCCCACCATCAAAAGTAGGGTTGCGGCCGTGATCGACCTCAAGCTGCTGCGCGAAAATCCGGACGTAGTGCGCGCGTCTCAGCGGGCCCGCGGCGAAGACCCGGCGCTCGTCGATTCGTTGCTCGAAGCCGACTCCGCTCGCCGGTCCGCGGTGTCGACCGCCGACAACATGCGCGCAGAGCAGAAGGCCGTCAGCAAGCAGGTGGGCAAGGCGTCGCCCGACGAGCGGCCGGCGCTGCTGGAGCAGGCGAAGGCGTTCGCTGAGAAGGTCAAGAAGGCCGAGGCCGAGCAGGCCGAGGCCGAAAACGCTTTCACCGCAGCGCATATGGCGATCTCGAACGTCGTCATCGACGGGGTTCCCGCCGGCGGCGAGGACGACTTCGCGGTGCTCGACACCATCGGGGAACCGCGGGCCATCGAAAACCCGAAGGACCACCTCGAACTCGGCGAGGCGCTCGGCCTGATCGACATGGAGCGCGGCGCGAAGGTGTCCGGCTCGCGGTTCTACTTCCTGACCGGAGCGGGAGCGCTGCTGCAGCTGGGCCTGCTGCAGCTCGCGGTGCGGCTGGCGACGGCCAACGGCTTCACGCTCGTCATCCCACCGGTGCTGGTGCGCCCCGAGGTGATGGCGGGCACCGGCTTCCTGGGAGCGCACGCCGACGAGGTGTACCGCATCGAGGCCGACGACCTGTATCTGGTCGGCACGTCCGAGGTGCCGCTGGCGGGGTATCACGCCGACGAGATCCTCGACCTGTCCGACGGCCCGCTGCGTTATGCCGGCTGGTCGTCGTGCTTTCGCCGCGAGGCGGGCAGCTACGGCAAGGACACCCGCGGCATCATCCGCGTGCACCAGTTCGACAAGGTCGAGGGATTCGTCTACTGCAAGCCGGAGGACGCCGAGGCCGAACACGAACGGCTGCTCGGCTGGCAGCGACAAATGCTGGCGCACATCGAGGTGCCGTACCGCGTAATCGACGTCGCTGCAGGCGATTTGGGCTCATCGGCGGCGCGCAAGTTCGACTGTGAGGCATGGGTTCCGACGCAGGGCACCTACCGCGAGTTGACCTCGACGTCGAACTGCACCACGTTCCAGGCGCGACGGTTGTCGGTGCGCTACCGCGACGAGAACGGTAAGCCGCAGACCGCGGCGACGCTCAACGGAACGTTGGGCACCACCCGGTGGTTGGTGGCGATCCTGGAGAACCACCAGCAGCCCGACGGCAGCGTGCGCATTCCCGAGGCGCTGGTGCCGTATGTCGGCGCCGAGGTGCTTGAACCGAAACGCTGAGAAACCGAGAGTCGTACCCTCACCCCATGGGCGGGAGTCACCTCGGAGACATGGACCTCCGGGTCCGTGCACTGGAGAGCGTGCTGATCGAGAAGGGCTACGTCGATGCGGCGGCGCTCGATGCGCTCATCGAGGCATACGAAACTCGCATCGGCCCGCGAAACGGGGCGCGGGTGGTCGCCCGCGCCTGGGCGGACCCGCAATTCGACAGCTGGCTGATGCGCGACGCCACCGCGGCGATCGCGTCCCTCGGGTACGGCGGGCGCCAGGGCGAGCACATGGTCGCCGTCGCCAACACCCCACGGGTGCACAACCTGGTCGTCTGCACCTTGTGCAGCTGCTATCCGTGGGCGGTTCTCGGGCTGCCACCGAGTTGGTACAAAAGCGCGGCGTATCGCGCGCGTGCGGTCCGCGATCCGCGCGGTGTGCTGGCCGAGTTCGGACTGGTATTGGATTCAGAGACCGAAATCCGCGTGTGGGATTCGACAGCCGAGGTCCGGTACCTCGTCGTGCCGATGCGGCCGGGCGGCACCGACGGCATGGACGAAGAGTCTTTGGCCGACTTGGTTACCCGCGACTCGATGATCGGCACCGGCCTCGCCGGCGTCGCGGCATCGACATGACCGACGATTACGTCAGTCACGCCGACATCGGCGGCCGGCAGGTGAAGGGCGCCATCGTGCCGGAGCCCGAAGGCCAACTGTGGCATGCGGATTGGGAACCACGTGTGCTGGCGATGACGCTGGCGCTCGGCGCGACGGGCGCATGGAACCTCGACATGAGCCGCGCAGCACGAGAGACGCTGCCTGATTACGACCAACGCAGTTACTACGAACGGTGGGCAGGCGCGCTGTTCGAGTTGCTCGCCGACCGGAAAATGGTTTCCGCCGAGGAAATCGAAGCGGGCCATTCGCTAGGCCCAGCGAAGCCGGTGGCGAACAAACTGCTGGCCGAGGAGGTCGACAACGTGCTGGCGCGAGGCGCCCCGACCGAGCGCCCAGCAGCGACCACGCCGGCGTTCGCGGTCGGTCAACGGGTGCGAACGCGTGCACACGCAGTGCCTCATCACACCCGGTTGCCGGGCTATGCGCGCGGCAAGGTCGGACGAATTGAGCGCATCAACGGGGTGCACGTTTTCGCCGATACGAATGCCAGCGGTGAGGGCGAACAGCCGCAATGGCTCTACACCGTCGTGTTCCGCGCCTCCGACCTGTGGTCAGACGGCGACCCGCGGCTCACTGTGTCCATCGATGCCTGGGAACCATACCTGGAGCACGAATGACCGGATCCGACCATCTCGTATTCGAAGAGCCTTGGCAGGCAAAGGCTTTCGCGCTCACCGTGGCCCTGCATGAGCGCGGCCTGTACAGCTGGCAGGAATGGAGCGAGACGCTTGGCGCGAAGATCGCCGCCGGCGAGGCGCACGGTGACGCGAGTGAGTACTACCGCAATTGGCTCGCGGCGTTGGAGGGGTTGCTCGCAGAAAAGGGCGTGACCACTGAGGCCGAAAGAACGGACTGGCTACAAGCGTGGCGTCAGGCCGCGGCCCGCACACCCCACGGTGCGCCGATCGAAGTACACCCAGAGGACTTCTAGTTCTTCAGCAGCTCGTCGAGCCGCGCCAGAAACTCCTGCGGGCGTTGCGGGGTGAACGCGGGGCTCGGTCGCACTCCCGGCACGTCGAGCGTCACCAGGGTCGACTTGATCGGGCGCCACACGTCCAGCGGCATCCAGCGGCGCGGATCGGTGCTGCCCCAGATCCGGAAGCGCTCGGTGAACAGGCCAAGGGACTCGGCCTTGTATCCGCGGATTGCACTCAGCGGGATGATCTTCGACGTTCCTGACGGAAAGTGATAGCGCCGCAATGTGATTGCCTCGCGGTCGAGCTGGATCAGGCCGTCGTCGTAGTACTGTCGCGGAGCGGTCACTTGCGTGTGCTCCGGAGCTCATGGCCCTTGGTGGTCAGGCAGCGACCGGTCTCCAGGTTCCACTCCCAGCCGTGCAGATTGCACGTCAGCTTGGTGCCCTCGACCACGCCGAACTTCGAAAGGTCGGCCTTCAGGTGGGGGCAGCGGCGCTGAATCTCCCAGCCGTCCAAGGTGATCGACGCGGTGTCGTCGTGCGCCTCGGCGAACCAGCCGTCGGCGTAGGCGATCCGCTCATCGGTGAGGCATTTGAAGAACGTGTAGAGGTACTCGTTGTAACCCCCGACCCGCCATGCCGAAAACCGCGTCGACAGGAAGATGGTGTTCACCCAGTCCGGCTCGTTGTCCCGCAGGACAGTGCGCACCAGTTCCGGCGGGATGCCGAACCCATATCGGAACTTCTCGTCCGGAATCGGCTCGCGCACCACCCGTTTCGGGAAATCCAGCACAACGGCCTCTTGATGGCCGCCGCCCTGTAGCCGAAGTTCGACCGGATACCCGATACCGTCGCAGATCTGATCGCTCTGCAGCATGATCGGTTCGAGCACCACTCGCAGCGGCTCCAGCAGAGGTTCGCCCGCCGCGGGCGCCCAGCTCGCCTTCTCCGCCGCCAGCACGGGCGCCATCCGCTGTGCGTAGGCCTCGATGTAGGCGGCCTTGCCCGTCGTGAAGATGGCCTGCACTTCGTCTTCGGGCAGCGGATGGGTCAGGGAATTCAGCTGCGTCCCAGTGAAATCCGCTGTCGACCCGGGCATCATCAGCAGGCCGCCGTCATGGCCGTGCGCGCGCATCTGGTCGAGGAACACCGCCTGGTCCGGGAAGATGTTGGCGGGGTCGCCGTGGTCGTCGTTGAGGTCGCGAAGCGCCGGGTCGAGGAAGCACGGCGGGCCCGCCGACGGCACCACCCAGGCCGCACCCACCTGCGCGATGTACTGGCGGCAGCGGTCCATCTGCCGCTGACGCTTCTGGGTGCCGAAGGCTTCCTTGGCGCGCGCAGGCATGTCGTAGACCATCGGGTACCAGATCGCGCCGGAGTACTGCAGCATGTGCACGTCAACCTGACCGAAGTCGGCGTGCAACACGTCGAGGTCGACGGGGCGTGCGTCATTCATGTTGAAGCACACCGTTTCTCCGTCGTCGACCACCAAGCCGGAGTCGCCGATCGGCCCGTCGGCAGGCGCCCGCAGCGCGATGATCATCACGTCGAGATCACCCTTGGGGCCGCTGACGCGATGCTTGACCGAGTCCGTCGTCTCGAAGAACCGGTGAAAACCCACCTTCTCGAGTTCGCGTTGCAGGTCGGGCACCGGGAAGTCGGGCAACAGCACGACGGCGTCCTTGTTGACGTGCTCGCGCAGGTTCCGCGGGTCGAAGTGGTCGCGGTGCAGATGCGACACGTACAGATAGTCGACGTCGCCGAGAGCGTCCCAGTCCAGCGCGCTGTTGTCGGGGAACGGGAACCACGACGCGAAGTACGCGGGGTTGACCCACGGGTCGCACAGGATGCTTCCGGCCTTCGTGTCGATCCGGAATCCCGCATGCCCGACGCTGGTGACCTGCACTAATGCCCTTTCTTTGCGGTATAGTCGCTCGCGCGAGTCTAGCCCGCCAGCGGGTCCTGATCGTCCTCGGACGAGTCCCACGCCGCGACGACCATCCGGCCCGCTGCGATGCGCTCGACGATCTCCGGAACCGGCACGGGTTCGATGGGAACGCTCACCCGACTAGGCTGCCTGATGTGGAACCGGTATACGGAACTGTCATCCAGCTCGCCCGCCTGGTGTGGCGCGTGCAGGGGCTGAAGTTCACCGTCACCGGCGTGGAGAACCTGCCCCGCACCGGCGGTGCCGTCATCGCGATCAACCACACCAGCTACTTCGACTTCACCTTCGCCGGGCTGCCCGCCTACAAGCAGCACCTCGGCCGCAAGGTCCGGTTCATGGCCAAGAAGGAAGTCTTCGACAGCAAGGTCAGCGGCCCGATCATGCGCAGCCTGCGGCACATCGAGGTGGATCGCCATGACGGCGCCGCGTCGTTCGAGCACGCCTGCCGTGCGCTCAAGGACGGCGAACTGGTCGGCGTCTATCCAGAGGCCACGATCAGCCGCAGCTTTGAGATCAAGGAGTTCAAGTCCGGGGCAGCCCGAATGGCCCTGGCCTGCGACGTGCCGATCGTGCCGCACATCGTCTGGGGCGCGCAGCGCATCTGGACCAAGGGCCACCCGAAGAAGATGTGGCGCCCGAAGGTGCCGATCACCGTCGCGGTCGGCGAGCCGATCATGCCGACCCTGCCGGCAACGGAGCTGACGGCGCTGCTGCACTCTCGGATGCAGCATCTGCTCGAACGGGTGCAAGACGAATACGGCCCGCATCCGCCCGGCGAGTTCTGGGTGCCACACCGGCTGGGCGGGGGAGCACCGACGCTGGCCGAGGCCAACCGGATGGATGCCGAGGAGGCGGCAGAGAAAGCCGCCCGTCGCGCGCAACGAGCCGACCCCACCGAGGCGCCGGGGTAGCAGCATGGAGCCGGTTTTCCGCGCGCTCGAGATTGCCGTCGACACAGCGACCAAAGTCATCGGGACGACGATCACCTACCAGGGTCTGGAAAACATCCCGGAAAGCGGCGGTGCCGTCATCGCGATCAACCACACGAGCTACCTCGACTGGGCCCCTGCGGCGCTGGCCGCCTACCAGCGGCGCCGACGGATGCGGTTCATGATCAAGGCGGAGATGCAGGACGTGAAGGTCGTCAACTTCCTGATCAAGCACTCCGGCACCATCCCCGTGGACCGCCGCGCCGGCGCAGGTGCGTACGCCGTCGCAGTCGACCGACTGAGGGCCGGTGAAATCGTCGGGGTGTACCCAGAAGCGACCATCAGCCGCAGCTTCGAACTGAAGGAGTTCAAGACGGGCGCAGCCAGGATGGCCCGCGATGCCGACGTGCCGATCATCCCGCTGATCGTGTGGGGGGTGCACCGGCGCTGGACCAAGGATCACCCAAAAGACATGCGGCGCAAGAGCAAAATCCCGGTGACTGTCGCGGTGGGAGCTCCTCTGCGTGCGTCGGCCACCATGGATGAGACAAGCGATGCGATGCGCGAGGCGATGACGGTATTGCTGCACAAGGTGCAGCTGGACTATCCGCATCCCGAGGGTGCGTATTGGGTGCCGCGTCGGTTGGGCGGCAGCGCACCGACTTTGGCACAGGCCAAGGCGCTTGACGAGGCGGAGTTGGCCGAGCGTGCGCGTAAGCGGGCCGAGCGTGAGGCGAAGAGTCACCGGTGACTCCTGACCTCATTGCCTCCGACGTGGACGGCACGCTGCTCGACGACGATGAGAAGGTCACTGCCCGAACTCGCGAGGCCGTATCGGCGGCCGTCGCTGCCGGCGCGACTTTTGTGCTCGCCACCGGTCGCCCGCCGCGCTGGGTGCAGCCCGTGGTCGATGCGCTGGGCTTCGCCCCAATGGCGGTGTGCGCCAACGGCGCAGTGATATACGACCCCGCCACCGACCGCATCGTGTCGGCCCGCACACTTTCCGCCGACGTGCTTGGTGAGTTGGCTGAGATCGCCACCCGCGTCATCCCCGGCGCGGGGCTGGCCGTCGAGCGCGTCGGCACCAGCGCGCACGACGCCGCCACCCCGCAGTTCGTCAGCTCACCCGGTTATGAACATGCCTGGTTGAACCCCGACAACACCGAGGTGTCCATCGAGGATCTGCTCAGCGCCCCCGCGGTCAAGCTGCTGATCCGTAAGTCCGGTGCCCGCAGCTCCGAAATGGCCGAGGCGTTGGCCAAACATGTTGGGCAACAGGGCGATCTCACGTATTCTACCAACAATGGCCTTATCGAGGTCGTTCCGCTCGGCATCAGCAAGGCCACCGGCGTCGAGGAGCTAGCGCGCCCCCTGGGAATCACCGCCGAGCGCGTCGTCGCATTCGGTGACATGCCCAACGATGTGCCGATGTTGTCCTGGGCCGGCCTCGGCGTCGCGATGGGTAACGCCCATCCGGATGCGGTGGCCGCGGCCAACGAGGTCACCGCGCCCAACACCGAAGACGGTCTCGCGCGCGTGCTCGAACGCTGGTGGGGCTGACGGGCGGAAGACTAGGCCGGGTTGATCGGCCTGAACCGCTCGAGCTGAATGGGCGCGGCCTCGATCGAGGGCGGCGGCAATTCCAATGGGACGCCGTCGATTACCCGCGTCACCGTACCCTTCTCGCGATCGAAGTTCAGTGTGCCGTGCTGGAAGTTCTGCACGATCCACTGCGGCTCCTGGATCTCCCCGCTGGTCGGCAGGCCGAGTGCGCCGCGCTCGAAGCCCAGCGATCCCCATGCCTTGTAGATTTCACCGGTGACGGGCTCGGCTCCGCTCTGCGGCGACCAGTAGATCGCACCCTTGTCGAACGTGACGTAACGTGCCGCACCTTCGCCCGATGCCTCCGGCGAGGTGGGCTTGCCCAGCAGGCTGTTCATCCCGCCCATCGTGTCCCACCGCGCGAAAATCGCTCCGCCGCGCAGGGATTCGGCCAGGTCTGCGGGACCCGGCGGGTCGTTGAACCGCGCCGCGATATCGCGCAGTTGGTCCATCAGTGCATACGCCTCGTTGCCGGGACAGTCGGTGTTGCCGACGTCGCGGTGGGTGAAGATCGTCGGCAGCGTCGGCGTCGCACCCGTTGGGAACTTGGTGAATGACCCACCCGCAGAAGGCAATACCACCGTGCCGCGAGGATCGATGTGGTCAAGGCCGAGTCGCCAGCCGATCAGGCGGGCGACGGTGCGCAGCTGAATCGGAGTCGGTGGCACGGTGTCGAAGTCGCCGAGCATCGCCACGCCCCAGGTGTTTCGGTTGAAACCGCCGGTGTGTGAACCCTCGACCGGTTTGTCCATGCCGCCGGCGCGGCCCTCGAATACCTGACCGTATTTGTCGACCAACGCGTTGTAGGCGATGTCGCACCAACCCAGCGTGCGGGTGTGGTACTCGTAGATCGACCGGACGATGCCTGCCGAATCCTCCGGAGCATAGTCGTTGCTGCCTGCGGTGTGATGGACCACGGCGGCCCGAATTCCATTGTCGTACACGGTATTACCGCACCGCATTCCCTCATCGGCGCCCCACTGCGCGCGGTTGATGATGTTGGGGGGCTGGCCGGGAACGGTGACGGCCGACGGCAGCGGCAACGTGTCAACGGGTGCCTGCGGCGGGCTGATCAGCACCGCGTTGATGTTCTGTGCGAACGGCTGCTCGACATTGGCGGGTATGTACCCGAGGCCGGGCTTGGCAGGTGCAGTCGTCGGCCCGGCGGTAGGCGCCGACCCGGCCGGTCTGGTAACCGAGATCTGCACCGTGGTGGTGCGGCCGACGAAGATGGGCTCAGTGCCGCGCGGCGCAGCAGAGTCGGGGCCGACGCCTTCGAGTGTCTCGGCGTCGTACCAGGGACCCCACGACCCGTCAGCCTTCTTGGCCCTGACCTTCGCCGTGGTGCCGCTCAGGTCGTCCGACGTCAGCGCCACCATCGAGAACGGCGTGTCCTGATGGACCTCGCGGAGCGTCTCGCCCCCGCCGACCCCGGACAGCGACTGCTGTGCGACCTGTGGCGCCTGGCTTGCCTGCTTGTCGTCGCCGGGCAGCCCGTTGACCGCCAGCGGCAGCATCACGACTGTTGCCGCCACCGCGGTGAACAGCAGCGACGGCGCGGGACGACGGCACGACACGGCCCGATGTTACGTATGTGTCAGTTGTTACCAGTGTTTCGACACGGTAGTTGCCGTGACTAAATGCACACCGCAACCTGCAACGGCACCGCAGAGCCTTGAAGGCGTTTCTGCGGTGCCGTCTGGTTGCAGGTCTTTACAGGCCGGGGATGAGCCCGGGGCCCGGGATTTCCGGTGCTCCCGCCGGCAGGGCGGCAGCCGCTGCGGGGATGGCCGACGTGGCCGCCGCAGCCGCATCCGCTGCCGGAGCGCCCGCCGGCTTGACCGCTGACATGATCGCCGGCATCAAAACTCCCTTGAGCAGGTCGATCGCCTGGCCCGCGCCAAGCTGGTTGGCGGCGCTTGACAGGTCGCCGAGCAGTCCACCGCTGCCGCCGGTGGCAGCAGGAGCAGCCGCCAGCGACGGATCACCGAGGAGCGGGTAGGTGCCCGCGGCCGGATCCAGCCCGATCGGTGCGGAGATCGGCACCTCGCCGGGCGCGGGCAGGGCCCCCGCGTTGGAGATCGGCGAAGCCAGCGCCGGATCCACGGCGCCGGCAGCCGGAGTGGTGAGACCCGGCGTCGCCAGCCCGGGAACTTGACCCGTCGGGCTGGTCAGCGCCGGGTTCGTCAGCGCGGGGTTGCTCAGCGCGGGATCCGTAAGGGCAGGACCCGTCGCGGTGACTCCCGGCAGGGTGGCGCTGGGCGCCGTCAGGCCTGGTGTCGTCAGACCCGGTGTCGTCAGACCTGGCGTGGTCAGACCTGGCGTGGTCAGGCCCGGTGTGGTCAGGCCCGGTGTGGTCAACCCGGGGGCGGTCAGGCCCGGTGTGGTGAGGCCAGGAGAGGTCAACGACGCGGGCGTGCTCGAGCCCGAGCCGGTCAGCAGACCCGTCGGCATCGGGGGCAGGTTGACCCCGAATTGCGACAGGCCCTGCGACAGCGCCGACATCAGCTCGTTGGGCAGGTCGGTGATCATTGCGGCCTGGACGAACTGGCGGTGCTGCGTCGGTGGCTCGGCGCTGTCGGACAAGTCGGACACGGCGATAACTGCTGCTGGACTCGCGACTGCCAGGGCGGCGACCGCGCTCATGGCTGTGGAAAGCCTGCGTCGACGTCGGTTCGGCACGGAAGTCTCCTCAATATATGGACTACGTCTGGTACGTGGGCTTGGCAACTGCGCCAAGAACTAACGTGATCGACGGTACTGGTGTGACTAGTGAGACCAAAGTGGCGATACGGAATTGTGAGCCGATCGCAACCTTCGGCCCTCCGTGGATTCGGGGCGCGCCGGAGCGGTCGGATACCCTTGCTGCCGATGACCGCTCGTTTTGATCTATTTGTCGTCGGTTCCGGGTTTTTCGGTCTGACGATTGCCGAGCGCGTGGCGACGCAACTGGACAAGCGTGTCCTCGTAGTCGAGCGCCGCCCGCACATCGGCGGCAACGCGTACTCCGAACCCGAGCCGCAGACCGGTATCGAGGTGCACAAGTACGGCGCACACCTGTTCCACACCTCCAATCAGCGGGTGTGGGACTACGTGCGCCAGTTCACCGAGTTCACCGGCTACCAGCACCGCGTCTTCGCGCTGCACAACGGCCAGGCGTACCAGTTCCCGATGGGCCTTGGTCTGGTGTCGCAGTTCTTCGGCAAGTACTTCACCCCCGACGAAGCGCGCCAGCTGATCAAGGAGCAGTCGGCCGAGATCAAGACCGAAGACGCGCAGAACCTCGAGGAAAAGGCGATCTCGCTGATCGGCCGACCGCTCTACGAGGCGTTCGTCAAGGGCTACACCGCCAAGCAGTGGCAGACCGACCCCAAGGAACTGCCCGCAGCCAACATCACCCGGCTGCCGGTTCGCTACACCTTCGACAACCGCTACTTCAACGACACCTACGAGGGTCTGCCCGCCGACGGCTACACCGCCTGGCTGAAGAACATGGCGGCCGACGACCGCATCGAGGTGCGGCTGGATACCGACTGGTTCGACGTGCGCGACGGGCTGCGGGCGGAAAGTCCCGACGCGCCCGTGGTCTACACCGGCCCGCTGGACCGCTACTTCGACTACGCCGACGGCCGGTTGGGTTGGCGCACACTCGATTTCGAGGTCGAGGTCCTGGACACCGGTGATTTCCAGGGCACCCCGGTGATGAACTACAACGACGAAGACGTGCCCTACACCCGCATCCACGAGTTCCGGCACTTCCACCCGGAGCGGGCCTATCCGACCGACAAGACGGTGATCATGCGGGAGTACTCCCGATTCGCCGATGCCGAGGACGAGCCCTATTACCCGATCAACACCGAAGCCGACCGGGCTGTGCTCGGCGCGTACCGTGCGCGGGCCAAGGCCGAGACGGCATCATCGAAGGTGTTGTTCGGCGGCCGGCTGGGCACCTACCAGTACCTCGACATGCACATGGCGATCGCCAGTGCGCTGAATATGTACGACAACACACTCGCGCCGCACCTGCGTGACGGCGCCCCCCTGACCGAAAACGGCACAGAAAGCAACAGCGCATGAGTGACATCCCGTCCGGCGCGCTCGACGCCGCGGAATCCAAGGCGGTCAGCCTTCTCTCCCGTGTCATCCTGCCGAGACCGGGCGAGCCGCTGGACGTCCGCAAGCTGTACATCGAGGAGTCGGACACCAACGCCAGGCGCGCGCATGCGCCGACCCGCACCACGCTCGAGATCGGCGCGGAGTCCGAGGTCTCGTTCGCCACCTACTTCAACGGCTTTCCCGCCAGCTACTGGCGGCGTTGGTCGGTGCTCGAGTCGGTTGTGCTGCGCGTCGAGTTGACCGGCAGTGCCCGCGTCGACGTCTACCGGTCCAAGGCCACCGGCGCCCGGATCACGGTCGGCGGCGCGCCGGCCTCCAGCGGTGACTCCGACGAACCCGCGGTGGTCGAGTTCGAGATCGGTCTCGATCCGTTCGAGGACGGCGGCTGGATCTGGTTCGACATCACCACCAATTCCAAGGTCACTTTGCACAGCGCCGGTTGGTACGCGCCGGTGCCTGCGCCGGGCCGGGCCAACGTCGCAGTCGGCATCCCGACGTTCAACCGGCCCGCCGACTGCGTCAACGCGCTGGCCGCGCTGACCTCAGATCCGTTGGTGGACAACGTCATCGGCGCGGTGATCGTGTCCGACCAGGGTACCCAGAAAGCCGTCGACCACCCAGGCTTCGCCGCGGCGGCCGCAGCGCTGGGCAACCGGCTGACCATCCACAACCAGCCCAACCTCGGCGGCTCCGGTGGATACAGCCGGGTGATGTACGAGGCGCTGAAAAACACTGACTGCGAACAGATCCTGTTCATGGACGACGACATCCGCATCGAGCCCGACTCGATCCTGCGGGCATTGGCGATGAACCGGTTCGCCAAGACGCCGACACTGGTCGGCGGTCAGATGCTCAATCTGCAGGAGCCGTCGCATCTACACGTGATGGGCGAGATGGTCGACGCAGAGAACTTCATGTGGACCAACGCCGTCAACACCGAGTACGACCACAACTTCGCGAAGTATCGGCTCAACGACGAAGAGGAATACCGCAGCCGACTGCTGCACCGCCGCATCGACGTCGACTACAACGGCTGGTGGATGTGCATGATCCCGCGCCAGGTCGCCGAGGAGCTCGGCCAGCCGCTGCCCCTGTTCATCAAGTGGGACGACGCCGACTACGGGTTGCGCGCCGGTGAGCACGGCTATCCGACCGTCACGCTGCCCGGTGCCGCGATCTGGCACATGGCGTGGAGCGACAAGGACGACGCCATCGATTGGCAGGCCTACTTCCATCTGCGCAACCGATTGGTTGTCGCGGCCATGCACTGGGACGGCAACGTCATGGGGCTGCTGGCGAGCCACCTCAAGGCGACGTTCAAACACCTGCTCTGCCTTGAGTATTCGACCGTCGCGATTCAGAACAAGGCGATGGACGATTTCCTGGCCGGCCCGGAGCACATCTTCTCGATTCTGGAATCGGCGCTGCCCGAGGTACGCAAGATGCGCCAGGGCTACCCAGACGCCGTGGTGCTGCCGGGTGCCACAGCCCTGCCGCCACCGTCGGATAAGCGCTGGCGCAAGAAGGTCACCATCCCGACGAACGCGTTGTCGATCTCGTACCGGTTGACCCGCGGCGTCATTCATCAGCTCAAGGCGCACGACCCCGAGCACCATCGCCGCCCGCAGGTCAATGTCGCGACGCAGGACGCCCGGTGGTTCTCGCTGTGCCGGGTCGACGGCGTCACGGTCACCACCGCCGACGGTCGCGGAGTGGTCTATCGCCAGCGTGACCGCGCGAAAATGTTTGAGCTGCTTCGTGAGTCGCTGCGGCGGCAGTTGCTCCTCGCCCGCAAGTTCAACAAGATGCGCAGGGTCTACCGCGAGGCGCTCCCGGTGCTGTCGAGCAAGCAGAAATGGGAAACGGTGCTGCTGGAATCGTCGCCGGCCAATGGCTGACGAGCCTCGAGGCGAGGAAGCCGCGCTGGTGGCCGTGCAGTCGGCGCTGGCCGACCGGCCCGGTGTGCTGGCAGGTGCACGTGCACTCTCGCATTTCGGCGAGCACAGCATCGGCTGGGTGGCGGTTTCCGCGCTGGGCGCGCTGCTGCAACCGCGCCGCCGCAAGGCGTGGCTTGCGGTAGGCGCGGGAGCGTTCATCGCGCACGCCGCCGCCGTGGTGATCAAGCGGGTGGTCAAGCGGGAGCGCCCGCACCACCCGGCAGTCGCCGTCAACGTCGGCACCCCGAGCCGGTTGAGCTTCCCTTCTGCGCACGCCACGTCCACCACTGCAGCGTCGATCTTGCTGGCGCGCACCACCGGCCTGCCGTTGCCTGTGGTGCTGGTGCCGCCGATGGCGTTGTCCCGCTTGGTTCTTGGCGTGCATTACCCCAGCGACGTGCTCACCGGCGTCGCGGTCGGGGCGGTGGTCGCGAAGACGGTCGGAGCCGTCGCTGATCGGGTTGGAGGGGATCGATGAGCATCTCAAGTGACAGCAGTGCAGAGAGCGCCCAGCAGATGAGTGAAGAACCGGCACCGGTCAAGGGCCCACCAAAGAATCTCGTCACCGGCGTCATCAAGGCGATCCGGCCGCGGCAGTGGATGAAGAACCTACTGGTGCTGCTGGCACCGGTGGCCGCGCTCGGCGGGAACGTTCACTACGACTATCGCGAGGTCGCGGTCAAAGTCTTGATCGCGTTCGTGGCGTTCTCATTGGCCGCCTCGACGGTGTATCTGGTCAACGACGTCCGCGATGTCGAAGCGGACCGCCAGCACCCGACGAAGCGGTTCCGGCCGATCGCGGCGGGCGTGGTGCCGGTCTGGCTTGCCTATACCGTCGCGGTCGTGCTCGGCGTTGCGGCACTGGGCATTTCGTACCTGGCCTCGCTGAACCTCGTGATCGTGATCGCGATCTACATCGCGATGCAGATGGCTTACTGCTTCGGACTCAAGCATCAGGCCGTGCTCGACATCTGCATCGTGTCCTCTGCTTACCTGATTCGCGCGATTGCAGGTGGCGCTGCAACGGGTATCCCGCTGTCGCAGTGGTTCCTGTTGGTGATGACCTTCGGGTCGCTGTTCATGGTGGCCGGAAAGCGTTACGCCGAACTACAACTCGCCGAGCGAACCGGCGCCAAGATCCGCAAGTCGCTCGAGAGCTACACCGCTTCTTACCTGCGGTTCGTCTGGACACTGTCGGCGGGGGCGATGGTGTTGTGCTATGCGCTATGGGCCTTCGAGCGCGACGGCACCAACGCGTCCTGGTATGCGGTGACCATCATTCCGATCACGATCGCAGTCCTCCGTTACGCGGTTGACGTCGACGGCGGGTTGGCCGGTGAGCCGGAGGAGATCGCGTCGAAGGACCGTGTGCTGCAACTCCTCCTGCTGGCGTGGATCGGAACCATCGGTGCCGCAGTCTTCCTCAGCTGAGCGAATCCGGACTCCGGCCGCTGAGCGCCTGGCCCGGTGGCCGGCGTTTCCGTATGACGTGACGGCACGCATCAGCCTGTGGCTCGGCGTGGTCGTGGTCTGCGCACTGTTCGGCTGGGGTGCGTGGGAGCGTCGCTGGATCGCCGACGACGGCCTGATCGTGTTGCGCACGGTGCGAAACCTCTTGGCAGGCAACGGTCCGGTGTTCAACGCGGGCGAGCGCGTGGAGGCCAACACGTCGACGATCTGGACCTACCTGATCACCCTCGGTGGTTGGGTCGGCGGCCCGGTGCGGCTTGAGTACGTCGCGCTGGTCGTCGCGCTGGTGCTCAGTGTCACCGGCATGGCGCTGGCGATGCTCGGCGCGGGCAGGCTCTACGCCCCCGGGCTGCGCGGTCGACGCGCGCTGCTGCTGCCTGCGGGCGCGCTGGTCTACATCGCGGTTCCGCCCGCCCGCGACTTCGCCACGTCCGGTCTCGAAAACGGTTTGGTGATGGCGTATTTGGGCCTGCTGTGGTGGATGATGGTCTGCTGGTCGCAGGCCTTGCGCGCCGTTTCCGTCCCCCAACAGCAACCGATGCCGCGTCGCGGCGCCCCCCCGACGCTCCGCAGAGCGCCTTATGCGGGCCCGCCCGTGCCGCCGCCCGCCACCAATGTCGTCAGCCGATATTTCGATGCGGCACTGGCGTTCGTCGCGGGGCTGAGCGTCCTGGTGCGTCCGGAGTTGGCGCTCATCGGCGGGCTCGCACTGGTCATGATGCTCGTGGCCGCCCGTGGCTGGCGACGGCGCGTGCTGATCATCGTCGCGGGCGGCCTGCTACCGGTGGGCTATCAGATCTTCCGGATGGGCTATTACGGCCTGCTCTACCCGAGCACGGCCATCGCCAAGGATGCGTCGGGATCCAAATGGACACAAGGCTTTGTGTACCTGGCCAACTTCAACCGTCCATATCTGCTGTGGGCTCCTGCGATACTGCTCGTCGGGCTCGGCCTGGTCGCGTTGGCCACTCGCGGCAGGCCGTGGTGGATCCGCCGCGCAACGCCACCCGGCTACACCTGGTTGGCGCGTAGAGTGCAAAGCCCTTCTGCTGTCGTGATTTTCATGCTGGTCAGTGGGCTGCTGCAGGCCATCTACTGGATTCGCCAGGGCGGCGACTTCATGCACGGCCGTGTGCTGCTCACACCGTTGTTCTGTCTGCTGGCGCCGGTGGCCGTCATCCCCATGGCGCTGCCCGACGGTGCTCAAATGCCAAGGGGCCCAGCATATTTGTTCGCCGGCGCGACGGGTGTGCTGTGGCTCGCGGTGGCGGCGTGGTCGCTGTGGGCTGCCAACTCGCCCGGGATGGGGTCCGACGCGACCCGCGTCACCTACACCGGCATCGTCGACGAACGCCGGTTCTACTCGCAGGCGACCGGCAACCCGCATCCGTTGACCGCCGCTGACTACCTTGACTATCCGCGTATGCGGGCTGTGCTGGTCGCGTTGAACAACACTCCGGACGGCGCGCTGCTGCTGCCGTCGGGCAACTATGACCAATGGGACGTGGTGCCCGCCGTTCCGCCGCCGCCCGACATGCCTGCCGATGTGCGCAAGGACTACAAAGGCCCGCACACAGTGTTTTTCACCAACCTCGGCATGCTTGGCATGAACGTCGGGTTGGACGTGCGGGTCCTCGACCAGATCGGCCTGGCAAACCCGTTGGCGGCGCACACGCAACGCCTGACCGACGGCCGCATCGGACACGACAAGAACCTGTTTCCCGACTGGGCCGTGGCCGACGGGCCGTTCCTGACGATGCCGCCGTTCATTCCGCCCTACCTGGACGAGGACTGGGTGCTACAGGCCAGGGCCGCGCTGAAGTGCCCCGCGACCGACGCCATGCTGACCGCGGTGCGTGGTCCGATGGGTCTGCGAAGGTTCGCGTCCAACCTGTTGCACTCGCCAGAATTCACCAGTTACCGAATTAATCGCGTTCCGATGTATGAGCTCGTCCGCTGCGGACTCGAAATACCGCCACCAAAGGGCGCGCCCTATACCGGCATGCCCGCGACGGGACCGTGACGTTCAGCGATTTGTTAGGTGGCCCACTTTTCTGGGAATTGGGTAACGCCGCAGCCATGTTGGCGCGATAGCCACCTCGAGACCGCCGTTGCTACGGCGTACATACGTGAACGGACGGTAGAAGCAACAGATGCCCAGGCCATCGGCGCTCAACGCTGTGCCTTTTCGGCTTCGCCGCCTGCTTGCGGTCACCGCCGCGCTGCTGACGCTGCCCGCGCTGTTGGTCGTCGTCGGCGGAACCCCGCACGCCAACGCGTTCTCGCGTGAGGGTCTGCCCGTCGAATATCTCGACGTGTACTCGACGTCGATGGGCCGCAACGTCCGCGTTCAGTTCCAGCCCGCAGGCGCCGCCTCGAACAAGGCTGTCTACCTGCTCGACGGCATGCGTGCACGTGACGACTACAACGGCTGGGATATCGAAACCCCGGCTTTCGAGTGGTTTTACAACTCCGGCGTTGCGGTGGTGATGCCCGTCGGCGGGCAGTCCAGCTTCTATTCCGACTGGTATTCGCCGTCGAGCTTCAACAACCAGGGCTACACCTATAAGTGGGAGACGTTTCTCACAACTGAGCTTCCGCAGTGGCTGGCGACCAACAAGCAGATCTCGATGACGGGCAACGGCGTTGTCGGACTGTCGATGTCGGGTGGTGCGGCGCTGATTCTGTCCGCATACCACCCGTCACAGTTCAAATACGCCGCGTCGTTGTCGGGCTTCTTGAACCCTTCGGCGCTGTTGATGCAGCAGGCCATCCGCGTCGCGATGCTGGATGCGGGCAGCTACAACGTCGACAACATGTGGGGCGCGCCTTGGGATTCCGCGTGGAAACGCAACGACCCGATCCAGCAGGTGACGCGCATCGTCGGCAACGGAACGAGGCTGTGGATCTACTGCGCGCCCGGTGGTAACAGCCCCGTCAATACGAACCCCGATCCGAATCAGCAATTCAACGCAGACAGCCTCGAAGGCATGGCGCTGAAGAGCAACAAGGACTTTCAGGAGGCCTACGCCAAGGCCGGAGGCAACAACGCCACCTTTGTATTTCCAACCGCGGGTAACCACGCGTGGCCGTACTGGGGTCAGCAGTTGATGTCACTGAAACCAGACCTGATCGCGACCCTCAACGGGTGAGGAGCGACCAGGGACAATACACGCTGAATAGAGGGATGACAGCAAGTTGTGGTTGACTGCACGGGCACGGCGCCTCGTGTCTGCTGTGCGGCATTCGACAGATGGGATAGGTAGAAGCATGAAGTTCGTTGGGAAGATGCGCGGCGCCTGGGTGCGTCGGCTCACGATTGCGGCCATGGCCGCCGCCGTGTTGCCCGGCCTCGTAGGTGTCGTCGGCGGCTCGGCGACTGCGGGGGCTTTCTCTCGTCCGGGTCTGCCGGTCGAGTACCTCCAGGTTCCGTCAGCGGGGATGGGACGCGATATCAAGGTGCAGTTCCAGAGCGGCGGGCCGAATTCACCGGCCGTGTACCTGCTCGATGGTCTGCGCGCACAGGATGACTTCAACGGCTGGGACATCAACACCGCGGCCTTTGAGTGGTACCTCAACTCGGGCCTTTCGGTGGTCATGCCGGTCGGCGGCCAGTCCAGCTTCTACAGCGACTGGTATTCGCCTGCGTGCAGCAAGAAGACCGGCGCCTGCCAGACCTACAAGTGGGAGACGTTCCTGACTCAGGAGCTGCCCGCATACCTCGCTTCTCAGAAGCAGGTCAAGCCGACCGGCAGCGCCGTTGTCGGTCTTTCGATGGCAGGTTCGGCAGCGCTGACGCTGGCGATCTACCACCCGGAGCAGTTCCCGTACGCGGCTTCGCTGTCCGGCTTCCTGAACCTGTCCGAGGGTTGGTGGCCGATGCTGGTCAACATCTCGATGGGTGACGCAGGCGGCTACAAGGCCGACGACATGTGGGGCAAGACCGAGGACGCGAACAGCGCATGGAAGCGCAACGATCCGATGGTGCAGATGTCGACGCTGGTCGCCAACAACACCCGCATCTGGGTGTACTGCGGTAACGGCACCCCGAACGACCTGAGCGCGGGTCTGTCGGCGGGCAACCTGTTCAACGCCAAGTTCCTGGAGGGCTTCACTCTCCGCACGAACAAGACGTTCCAGGAGAACTATCTCGCCGCCGGCGGTCGCAACGGCGTGTTCAACTTCCCGTCCGACGGCGTGCACGACTGGCCTTACTGGGGTCAGCAGCTGCAGCAGATGAAGCCCGACATCCAGCGGGTGCTCGGCGCAACGCCGCAAGCGGCTCCGGCGGCCCAGGCCGCCGCAGCCACCAACGGCGGCTAATCGCAACAGCAATACGTTCGACGGCGGCGATCCCCTCGGGGGTCGCCGCCGTGCTCGTTTCGGGAGCGCCCTGTCCCGTCAATATGATTCACTACCTCCGGCGGGGACCAATGCGACGTGAGGTGGGCTTTATGCGTGGGTGGGTAAGAGCGCTCTTGACCGTTGTGCTTGCCGCGGGACTGTGGACCGCCACAGCACCGACCGCCAGCGCCCAGGTCGAAATGCTGATGGTCCCTTCGGCTGCCATGGGCCGCGACATCCCCGTCGCCTTCCAGGCCGGTGGCCCGCATATGGTCGTCCTCCTCGACGCGTTCAATGCCGCGCCGGACGTCAGCAACTGGGTGACGGCAGGCAACGCGATGAACACGCTCGCGGGCAAGGGCATCTCGGTGGCCGCACCTGCAGGCGGCGCGTGGAGCCTCTACACCGACTGGGAGCAGGACGGCTCCATGCAATGGGAGACCTTCCTGGCCAACGAGCTGCCCGACTGGCTGGCCGCCAACAAGGGCCTGGCGCCGGGCGGACACGGCATCGTCGGCGCCGCCCAGGGCGGCACGGGTGCGCTGACGATCGCGACGTTCCATCCCGACCGCTACCGCTTCGCCGGCTCGCTGTCGGGGTTCCTCACCCCGTCCAACACCTATACCAACGGCGCAATCACCGCTGGGCTGGCGCAGTTCGGCGGCGTCGACACCCGCAATATGTGGGGATTGCCACAGCTGGGCCGGTGGAAGTGGCACGACCCCGACGTGCACGTGCAGCTGCTTGCGGACAACAACACACGGCTGTGGGTGATGAGCCCGTCGACGCTGAGCTGCAGCGACCCCGCCGCGATGATCGGCTACTGCGATCAGGCCCAGGGCAGTAACCGCACGTTCTACCAGCACTACCGCAACGTCGGCGGGCACAACGGGCACTTCGACTTCCCCGACGGCCCTCAACACGACTGGGGTACCTGGTCGGGTCAGCTCGGCGCGATGTCGGGCGAACTCGCCGCCACGATCAAGTAGGCACGATCTCGGTCGACCGGTTCGCTCAGCGGCAGCCGGTACCTTGGAGGAGTGCTGCACGCCGAACGACGACCGAGGTGTCTAGCAACCTTTTTTGGTTGCTCGGCGACCACGTTGCTTGTCGCTTCGTCGGCGGCCCTGCTGACTGGATGCTCCGTCGCCGATGACGTGATGGCAACCGTCGGCATGCCGGTATCGCAGACCGCGCCCGCCCCCGAGCAACCGCAGGGTGATACCAACGCAATGGTCGTCACCGGCCAGCAGCGCGCCTACCTCGACTCGCTGAACGCCGCGGGAGTCAAGCCGTCGAGCGACCTGATGGCCCTGCGCATCGGGTCCTATGTGTGCCAGGCCCGCGCCGCCAAGCAGAGTGATCAGGCGGTGTGGGATGTCGTTGTGCCGCTGGTGCGCGGCGACGTGCGCACCGCACACATGAGCTCCGCCGTGCCCTCTGCCGATGAGGTTGATGCGGCGACCGCTGACTACATTCGGATCGCAACCGACAAACTCTGCTAGCAGGAAACAAACAGATGCCAAAGACCAACCGGCGGAATCGCCACCGGATACTCGCGCTCGTTGCAGCCGGGGCGATGGCGCTCGTCGTCGTGCTGATCGTGGCGATCGTGATCGTCGTGCTGCGCAAACCGGAGACGCCGCAGACTGCTCTGCCGCCGACCGCGGTGCCGCCCACCGGCGTGCCAACGGCGCCGAAAAAGCCGCGCCCCGAGTTCCAGGACGCGAGCTGCCCCGACGTGATGATGGTGTCGATACCCGGGACGTGGGAATCTTCCCCGACCGACGATCCCTTCAACCCCAACCAGTTTCCGAACTCGTTGATGTCGAAGGTGACCAACCCGCTGCGTTCGCAGTTCGGCAACGACCGGGTGGAGATCTTCACGGTTCCCTACACCGCGCAGTTCCACAATCCGCTGTCTGCCGATCAGCAGATGTCCTACAACGACAGCCGCGCCGAGGGCACCCGCGGCGCCGTCAAGGCGATCACGGATATGAACAACCGGTGCCCGCTGACCAGTTACGTGCTGGCCGGGTTCTCGCAGGGCGCGGTGATCGCCGGCGACATCGCCAGTGACGTCGGCAACGGCAGGGGGCCGGTCGACGAGGATCTCGTGCTCGGCGTGACACTGATCGCCGACGGACGTCGTCAGGACAACGTCGGTCAGGACATCGGCCCCAACCCCGACGGCCAGGGCGCCGAGATCACGCTGCAGGAGGTCCCGACGCTGTCGGCGATGGGCCTGACGATGACGGGCGCGCGGCCCGGCGGATTCGGCATGCTCAACGACCGCACCAACGAGATCTGCGCGAAGGGTGACCTGATCTGTGCGGCGCCGGAGTCCGCGTTCAGCATCACCGAGCTGCCGAGGACGCTTCAGGTGCTGACCGGCGGCGGCGGCGCGCCGGTGCATGCGCTGTACGCCACGCCCGAGTTCTGGAATCTCGACGGTGCGACGTCCACGCAGTGGACACTGGGCTGGGCGCAGAACGTGATCGATAACGCTCCGCACCCAAAACATGGCTGACATGTGACCGAGGGCGATTTGGCGTGTGCCAACAGGTCGCCTAACATTAAGAAAAAAGTAAGAGCGGTGGTCGGAAGCCGGGCTGAATCCGCAGGCCAGAGCCCTTAAAGGCGGTGAGCGCCTACTCCCCGGTAGGATCTTCGGGGTTTAGGGTTCGCGCGGCTGAGGTCCAGCGTCTGCGGCGTCCCGCCGACAAGAGCGCAAGCGGCTTCGCAGTGAGCGTGGCTTTGACAGGAGAGTGCGATGGCCTTCCATAACCCGTTTCTCAAAGACGGACTGATCAAGTTCCCGGACAACGGCAGCTTGGTCAAGCACGTTGAGAAGTGGGCCAAGGTTCGCGGCGACAAGCTCGCCTACCGCTTCCTCGACTTCTCTGTCGAGCGCGACGGTGTGGCCCGCGACCTGAACTGGGCGGACTTCGGTGCCCGCAACCGCGCGCTCGCCGCCCGGCTGCAGCAGGTCACCCAGCCGGGTGACCGGGTGGCCATCCTCTGCCCGCAGAATCTCCACTACGTGGTCGCGATGTACGGCACCATCTATTCGGGTCGCATCGCGGTACCACTGTTCGACCCCTCCGAGCCCGGTCACGTCGGCCGGCTGCACGCCGTGCTCGACGACTGCCAGCCCTCCGCGATCCTGACCACCACCGAAGCCGCCGAGGGCGTGCGCAAGTTCTTCCGCACCCGGCCTGCCAAGGAGCGGCCCCGCGTCATCGCCGTCGACGCAGTGCCCGACGAGGTCGGCGCCACCTGGGTGCCCGTGGAGGACGTCACCGAGGACACCATCGCCTACCTGCAGTACACCTCGGGCTCGACCCGCATCCCGACCGGCGTGCAGATCACCCACCTCAACCTCGCCACCAACATCGTTCAGGTCATCGAGGCCCTCGATGGTCAGGAAGGTGACCGGGGCTGCTCGTGGCTGCCGTTCTTCCACGACATGGGCCTCATCACGGCCATGCTCGCGCCGATGATCGGGCACCATTTCACGTTCATGACGCCGGCCGCATTCGTCCGCAGGCCCAGCAGGTGGCTGCGGGAGATGTCGCGCAAACCCGATGACACCGGCGGCGTCATCTCGGTCGCGCCGAACTTCGCGTTCGATCACGCCGCGGCCCGCGGCCTGCCCAAGGACGACGAACCGCCCCTGGACCTGAGCGTGGTGAAGTGCATCCTCAACGGCAGTGAGCCGATCTCGGCCGCCACCGTGAACCGGTTCAACGACGCGTTCGCCCCGTACGGATTCAAGCCGCAGGCCATCAAACCGTCCTACGGCCTGGCCGAGGCCACCCTGTTCGTGTCGACGACACCGATGGACGCCGAGCCGAGCATCATCCACGTCGACCGCGATGCGCTGAACACCGGCACCTTCGTCGAGGTCTCAGCCGATTCGCCAAAGGCCGTCGCGCAGGCAGGCGCAGGCAAGATCGGCGTGGCCGAATGGGCCGTCATCGTCGACGCGGAGACCGCCACCGAGCTTCCCGACGGTCAGATCGGTGAGGTCTGGATCAGCGGCCAGAACATGGGCACCGGCTACTGGGGCAAGCCCGAGGAGACGGTCGCGACGTTCCAGAACATCCTGAAGTCGCGGACCAACCCGTCGCACGCCGAAGGCGCGACCGACGACGCGACGTGGGTGCGCACCGGCGACCTCGGCGCTTATCACAAGGGTGAGCTCTACATCACCGGCCGCACAAAGGATTTGGTGATCATCGACGGCCGCAACCACTACCCGCAGGACCTCGAGTACTCCGCGCAGGAGGCGACCAAGGCGCTGCGAGTCGGCTACGTCGCGGCCTTCTCGGTACCCGCGAACCAGTTGCCCGACGCGGTTTTCGAGAACGCACACGCCGGCCTCAAGCGCGACCCGAACGACACGTCCGAGCAGTTGGTGATCGTCGGAGAGCGCGCCCCCGGTGCACACAAGCTGGAGATGGGTCCCATCGCCGACGACATCCGCGCGGCGATCGCGGTGCGCCACGGCGTGACCGTGCGCGACGTGCTGCTCACTCCTGCAGGCGCGATTCCCCGGACCTCGAGCGGCAAGATCGGCAGGCGCGCCTGCCGTACTGCGTATCTGGACGGAAGTCTGCGCAGCGGCAAGGTGGCCAACGCGTTCCCAGACGAGACGGACTGACTGCTGACTGAGCAGAAATGACCAGCGGACGACGGGCGCGTGGTCCATCGAAGCGTCCATCGAAGGTGAAGTGAAAATGACTGATACACACGATGATTCGCAACCCGCGGCCGAGCAGGAGTTCCAGCTCGCGCCGGAGAAGCCGCTGACGCCTGCGCGTACTGATATGACGGTCGCCGAGATGCGCGAGTGGCTGCGCAACTGGATCGCCAACGCAACCGGCCAGGCCCCCGATGCGATCAACGACGCGACGCCGATGGTCGAGCTCGGCCTGTCGTCACGTGACGCGGTCGCCATGGCCAGCGACATCGAGGACCTCACCGGTGTGACGCTGACCGCGACGGTCGCGTTCCGGCATCCGACCATCGAGTCGTTGGCGACCGTGATCGTCGAGGGCGAGCCCGAGGTCGACATGTCCGACAGCGGTGAGGACTGGTCGCGCACCCGCGACGTCGACGACATCGCTATCGTGGGCATCGCCACCCGCTTCCCCGGCGACATGAACACCCCCGACGAGACGTGGCAGGCGCTGCTCGAGGGCCGCGACGCGATCACCGATCTGCCCCCCGGCCGGTGGGAGGAGTTCCTCGACGAGCCGCGGATCGCGGAACGCGTGGCGAAGGCCCGCACCCGCGGCGGCTACCTCTCTGACATCAAGGGTTTCGACGCCGAGTTCTTCACGCTATCGAAGATGGAGGCCGACAACGTCGATCCGCAGCAGCGGATGGCCCTCGAATTGACCTGGGAGGCACTGGAAAACGCGCGCATCCCGGCATCGAGCCTGCGCGGCGAGCGCGTCGGTGTCTACATCGGGGCTTCGAACAACGACTACAGCTTCCTGAGCGTCTCGGACCCGTCGATCGCGCATCCGTACGCGATCACCGGGACCACGAGCTCGATCATCGCCAACCGGGTGTCCTACTTCTACGACTTCCGCGGCCCGTCGATGGCCATCGACACCGCATGCTCGAGTTCGTTGGTGGCCGCACACCAGGGTGTCGCGGCGCTGCGCTCGGGCGAGGCCGACGTGGCAGTGGTCGGCGGCGTCAACGCGCTGATCACCCCGCTGGTCACGATCGGGTTCGACGAGGTCGGCGGTGTGCTGGCGCCGGACGGCCGGATCAAGTCGTTCTCGAAGGACGCTGACGGCTACGCGCGCTCTGAGGGCGGCGGCATGCTCGTGCTCAAACGACTCTCTGACGCGCGACGCGACGGCGACGAGATCTTGGCGGTCATCGCTGGCAGCGCGGTCAATCATGACGGCCGGTCCAACGGGCTGCTGGCGCCGAACCCGGATGCGCAAGCCGAGGTGCTGCGCACGGCATACAAGGACGCGGGCATCAACCCCCGCGACGTCGACTACATCGAGGCGCACGGCACCGGCACCATCCTCGGTGACCCGATCGAGGCCGACGCGCTCGGCCGCGTCGTCGGCAGGGGCCGTCCGGCAGACAAGCCGGCGCTGCTCGGTGCGGTGAAATCCAATGTGGGCCACCTGGAGTCGGCCGCAGGCGCCGCCAGCCTTGCGAAGATGGCATTGGCGCTGAAGAACGACAAGATTCCGCCGTCGATCAACTACTCAGGTCCCAACCCGTACATCGACTTCGAAGCTGTCCGGCTGAAGGTCGCCGACACCGTTACCGACTGGCCGCGCTACAGCGGTCACGCGATCGCCGGTGTGTCAGGCTTCGGCTTCGGCGGCGCCAACGCGCACATGGTGCTGCGTGAGGTGTTGCCGTCGGATCTCGTTGAGCCGGAACCGCAGTCGCAGGCCGAGCCCGAAAAAGCGGAGCAATCCGACGCGGACGCCGTGTACGTCGGCGGCGTGCGCATGGACGAGTACGGCGAGTTCATCGACTCCGCAGAAGATGATGGCGATGGCCTTGACCGGCCCGCTCGCGTCGCCGATGACGAGCCGGACCTGCCGGGCCTCACCGACGAGGCGCTGCGCCTGATCGAGGTCGCCCGCGAGGAGCTCGAGGCTTCCGAGCAGCCCACTCCCGTTGTGCCGCTCGCGGTTTCAGGCTTCCTGACGTCCCGTAAGAAGGCGACCGCAGCCGAGTTGGCCGACTGGATCGACAGCCCCGAGGGCCGCGCGTCCTCGCTGGAGTCGATCGGTCGATCGCTGTCGCGGCGCAACCACGGTCGCTCGCGCGCGGTCGTGCTCGCCCACGACCACGACGAGGCCATCAAGGGTCTGCGCGCGCTGGCCGACGGCAAGCAGAACCCCAACGTGTTCACCGCCGACGGACCAGTCACCAACGGGCCCGTGTGGGTGCTCGCGGGATTCGGTGCGCAGCACCGCAAGATGGGCAAGAACCTCTATCTGCGCAACGAGACCTTCGCGCAGTGGATCAACAAGGTCGACGCGCTGATCCAGGATGAACGTGGCTACTCGATCGTCGAGCTGATCCTCGATGACCGGATCGACTACACCAACGAGACCTGCGACTACCCGATCGAAGTAGTCCAGACAGTGATCTTCGCTCTGCAGATCGCGCTCGGCGAGCTCCTCAAGCATCACGGCGCGAAACCGGCTGCGGTGGTGGGACAGTCGCTTGGCGAGGCGGCCGCGGCATATTTCGCAGGCGGCCTGTCGCTCGAGGATGCCACCCGGGCCATCTGTGCGCGTGCGCATCTGATGGGTGAAGGCGAGGCGATGCTGTTCGGCGAATGGATCCGGCTGATGGCCCTGGTCGAGTATTCGGCCGAGGAGATCGAGACGGTGTTCGCCGACTTCAAGGACCTCGAGGTGTGCGTGTACGCCGCGCCCACCCAGACCGTCATCGGCGGTCCACCCGACCAGGTGGACGCGATAATCGAGCGCTGCGAGCAGGAAGGCAAGTTCGCGCGCAAGATGCAGACGAAGGGCGCCAGCCACACCTCGCAGATGGATCCGCTGCTCGGTGAGCTCGCCGCCGAACTGCAGGGCATCCAGCCGCATCCGATCACCATCGGCTACTTCTCGACGGTGCACGAGGGCAAATACCTCCGTCTCGGCGAGGCGATCCACGACGTGGAGTACTGGAAGAAAGGGCTGCGCCACAGCGTCTACTTCACCCAGGGCGTTCGCAATGCCGTCGACAACGGCCACACCACTTTCCTCGAGCTGGCACCAAATCCGGTGGCGCTCATGCAGGTTGGCCTGACCACCGCGGCTGCGGGGCTGCACGACGCGCAGCTGATCGCGACGCTGGCGCGCAAGCAGGACGAGGTCGACTCGATGACGTCGGCCTTGGCGCAGTTGTTCGTGCACGGTCACGATCTGGACTTCCGGACGCTTTTCCAGCGCGGTGAATATGCGAATATTCCGCCAACCCGCTTCCGCCGCAAGTCGCACTGGCTGGACGCGAAGTTCACCGGCGACAGCTCAGTGATGATGCCCGGCAACCACGTCGCCACACCCGACGGTCGCCATGTCTGGGAGTTCGCTCCGAAGGGCCAGCCCGACCTCGGTGCATTGGTGAAAGCCGCTGCGGCACAGGTTATTCCGGATGCGAAGCTGACGGCGTTCGAACAGCGCGCGGTGCCCGGCGAGGGCGCGCGACTGGTGACGACGTTGACGCGCCACCCCGGCGGAGCGACGGTTCAGGTGCACGCCCGCATCGACGAGTCCTTCACGTTGGTCTACGACGCGGTCGTCACTCGCGGTGGCCAGGCCGCGCCACTGCCTGCCGCGGTGGGTGCAGGAGTCGCGGTCGCGGCGCCTACCGCAACGTCCGTCGTCGAGGAAGAACCGGACAGTGCGGAGATCCTGCAGGACAACCTGACGCAGGGCGCGAATCTCGGTGCAGGCTTTGCCAAGTGGTCGCCTGATTCCGGCGAGACCGTGCGTGACCGGCTTGGCACGATCGTCGGCGGTGCGATGGGCTACGAGCCCGAGGACCTGCCGTGGGAGGTGCCGCTGATCGAACTCGGCCTCGACTCGCTGATGGCGGTGCGGATCAAGAACCGTGTCGAGTACGACTTCGACCTGCCGCCGATTCAGCTGACCGCGGTGCGGGACGCGAACCTTTACGCGGTGGAGAAGCTGATCGAGTACGCGATCGAGCACCGCGATGAGGTCGAGCAGCTCGCCGAGCATCAGAAGGAATTGACGCCTGAGGAGATCGCCGCCGAACAGGCTCAGTTGATGGGCGGCGCGTCGACTGTGGCCGAGGTCGAAGATGCGCTCACCAGTGCGGGCACCGCCAGGTCAAGCGACATTCCGCCGCCCCCAACCGATCCCAGTGGGCCGGCCGTGCCGCCGCCACCGTCCAATCCGGCGGGCCCGGACCAGCCGTCAGCCGCGTCGCTGGCCGCGGGAGTGCTGACCCAGGAGGCCGTCACCGAGGCGCTCGGCGCCGATGTGCCGCCGCGTGAGGCCGCCGAGCGCGTCACGTTCGCGACGTGGGCGATCGTCACCGGCAAGTCGCCGGGCGGCATCTTCAACGCACTGCCCACACTCGACGACGCGACCGCCGAGAAACTGGCACAACGGCTTTCGGAACGGGCCGAGGGAACCATCACCGTCGATGACGTGAAGAACTCGCCGACGATCGAGGCGCTGGCCACGATTGTGCGCGAGTACCTCGAGGCCGGTGAGATCGACGGGTTCGTCCGCACCCTGCGTGCACCGCAGGAGGGATCCGACAGCACGCCGGTGTTCGTCTTCCATCCGGCCGGCGGCTCGACGGTGGTGTACGAGCCGCTGCTGAAGCGGCTGCCGCAGGACACCCCGATGTACGGCTTCGAACGAGTCGAGGGCTCGGTCGAGGAACGCGCACGGCAGTATCTGCCGAAGCTGCTGGAGCTGGGCGGCAACGGGCCGTTCGTCCTGGTCGGCTGGTCGCTTGGCGGTGCGCTGGCCTACGCGTGCGCGATCGGCCTCAAGCGCGCGGGCGCCGACGTCCGCTTCGTCGGGCTGATCGACATGGTCCGGCCCGGCGAGGAGATCCCGCAGACCAAGGAGGAAACGCGCGCCCGTTGGGACCGCTACGCGCGGTTCGCCGAGCGGACCTTCAACGTCGAGGTGCCGCCGATCCCGTACGAGCAGCTCGAGGATCTCGACGACGACGGGCAGGTCCAGTTCGTGCTGAACGCGATCAAGGAAAGCGGCGTCCAGATCCCCGGCGGCGTCATCGAACACCAGCGGACGTCCTACCTGGACAACCGGCTGCTCGAGACGGCCGAGATCCAGCCCTACGACGGACACGTCACCCTCTACATGGCCGACCGCTACCACGACGACGCGATCTTCTTCGAGCCGCGTTACGCCATCCGCCAGCCCGACGGCGGCTGGGGCGAGTTCGTCTCGGACCTGGAGATCGTGCACATCGGGGGTGAGCACATCCAGGCCATCGATGAGCCGTACATTGCGAAGGTCGGGGCGCATATGAGCGAGGCGATCGACCGCATCCACGCCGAGGAGAAGCAGGCCAAGTGACCAATCGAACCACCGCGGCGCTGCTGGCCGAACTCCGCGAGAAGCTCGAGCTGGCCAAGGAACCCGGCGGCGAGAAGGCCGTCGCCAAGCGGGAGAAGAAGGGCATCCCCAGCGCCCGGGCCCGCATCGAAGCGCTGGTCGACCCCGGCAGCTTCCTGGAGATCGGTGCGCTGGCCAAGACGCCCGGTGATCCCAACGCGTTGTTCGGCGACGGCGTGGTCACCGGTCACGCCACGATCGACGGTCGGCCCGTTGGCGTCTTCAGCCACGACCAGACGGTGTTCCAGGGCTCGGTCGGCGAGATGTTCGGCCGCAAGGTCGCGAAGCTGATGGAGTGGGTGGCGATGGTCGGCTGCCCGATCATCGGCATCAACGACTCGGCAGGCGCCCGCATCCAGGACGCGGTGACCTCCCTGGCCTGGTATGCCGAGCTGGGCCGCCGCCATGAGATGCTGCGCGGTCTCGTTCCAGAGATTTCCCTGATTTTCGGGAAATGCGCTGGGGGCGCGGTTTATTCGCCGATCCAGACCGACCTGCTGGTCGCGGTGCGCGATCAGGGCTACATGTTCATCACCGGCCCGGACGTCATCAAGGACGTCACCGGCGAGGACGTCACCTTCGACGAACTCGGTGGCGCCGACGTGCAGGCGCAGCGCGGCAACATTCACAAGGTGGTCGACTCGGAGGCCGCGGCCTACCAGTATGTGCGCGACTACCTGAGCTTCCTGCCTGCCAACCATTTCGATGACCCGCCGATCATCAACCCCGGGCTGGAGCCGGAGCTGACCCCGCACGACTACGAACTCGACACGATCGTGCCGGACAGCGACAACATGGCCTATGACATGCACGAGATCCTCCTGCGGATCTTCGACGACGGTGACGTCTTCGAAATCGCCGAGCAGCGCAGCCCGTCCATGATCACCGCGTTCGCCCGCGTCGACGGCCATCCGGTCGGTGTGATCGCCAATCAGCCGATGCACATGTCCGGCGCGGTGGGCAACGAGGCATCCGACAAGGCCGCCGGGTTCATTCGGTTCTGCGACTCGTTCAATTTGCCGCTGGTGTTCGTCGTCGACACCCCTGGCGCGATGCCGGGTGTCGAGGAGGAGAAGGGCGGCATCATCAAGCGCGGTGGCCGGTTCTTCAACGCCATCGTGGAAGCCGACGTGCCCAAGGTGACCATCATCGTGCGCAAGGCTTACGGCGGCGGATACGCGGTCATGGGGTCCAAGCAGTTGTCGGCGGACCTCAACTTCGCATGGCCCACCGCGCGGATCGCCGTGATCGGCGCCGAGGGCGCCGCCCAGCTGCTGGTGAAACGGTTCCCCGATCCGACCGCGCCCGAGGTGCAGAAGATCCGCGACGACTTCATCGAGGGCTACAACCTGAACATGGCAACGCCGTGGATCGCCGCCGAGCGCGGCTACATCGACGGCGTCATCCAACCGCACGAGACGCGGCTGCTGCTGCGCAAGTCGCTGCGGCTGTTGCGGGACAAGCAGAATCTGACCAAAGTGCAACGCAAGCACGGTCTCACGCCGCTCTAAACCGGCGATTAAGATGCGCCCATGCCGCTAGCCGAAGGCGAGGTGATCGCGGGGTACACGATCCTGCGATCGCTGGGCGCTGGCGGGATGGGCGAGGTCTACCTGGCCCAGCATCCGCGATTGCCGCGCCGCGACGCGCTCAAGGTGCTCTCGGCGTCGGTGTGTTCCGAAAGCGAGTACCGGCAGCGGTTCAACCGCGAAGCCGATATCGCAGCCACGCTGTGGCACCCGCACATCGTCGAGGTACACGACCGCGGCGACGTCGACGGACAGCTGTGGATCTCGATGGATTACGTCGAGGGCACCGACGCGGGGCGACTGCTGGCCGAGAGCTACCAGGAGGGTATGCCGCCCGACGAGGTCGCCCGGATCGTGACGGCGGTCGCAGGAGCGCTCGACTACGCTCATTCCAAAGGCCTGCTGCATCGCGACGTGAAGCCGGCCAACATCCTGATGACCGACGACGATGCCGACGGCGCGCGGATCATGTTGGCGGACTTCGGGATTGCTCGGTGGATCGATGAGTCGAGCACGCTGACCGGCACCAACATGACCGTGGGCACCGTCGCGTACTCTGCCCCTGAGCAACTCAAGGGCGAAGAGATCGACGGCCGTGCCGATCAGTATGCGCTGGCGGCCACCGCGTTCCAATTACTCACTGGCACACCGCCGTTCCAGCATTCCAACCCGGCCGTGGTGATCAGTCAGCACTTGACGGCCGACCCGCCCAAAATCGGGAAGCGACGGCCGGAATTGGCGGGCCTCGGCCCGGTCTTCGACAAGGCGCTCGCGAAGTCGCCGCGCGACCGCTACGACAAGTGCATCGACTTCGCCCGCGCGCTGGCGCATCACATCGGCGCCGACGAACAGAATCTCAACGCGGATGCGACGAAGTTGGCAATCCCGACGACGGGCCCGCGGCACGCCAGGAACGGGCAGAAGCAGAGCCGACCGCGGCGGCGCGTGATGATCGGTGTCGCGGCCGGCCTCGTCGTGATCGCCCTTGCCGCAGTCGGTTTCGTCGTTTTCGACCGGACGCGTGGGCACTCCGCGGCGCCTGGCAATGTCACGCTGCCGGTGGTGGTGGTCGGCGCCAAGTGTGCGACGTTGGGCGCCGCAGGCATCACCGAAGCAGGCGTCCCGGCGTACTGCGCGCACCTGTCGACCACCGATGACACGATCTGGTCGAAATATCCGGGGGAGATCTCCAGCCCCACCGCCACCGCGGGGCCCAACGACGAGGTGTATCCGTCGGAGACGGAGGCACCGGTGCTGGTGTGCATGGAGCAGACCGGCCAGACGCACCTGGACTGTCACAACGACATTCTGCAGAGCAACGCCACAGCCTCTGCGGCGCCGACGTCCTAGCTACTTCGACGAACCGGTGTTGTCAGCGCCGTCCGACGACTTGGTATCGCCGCTCGTGTCCGAAGGCGATGCGGTCGTGACCGTGTTGGTTGCGGCGGACTTCTTCTTTTTCGGTGGGTGCAGCCCGCTCAAGGCGCTCGAAACGGCATGGGAGAACGCCTTGTTGGCGGCGGTCGCGGCAGCGGAAACAGCCTTGGCCGCACGGGTACCCGGCTTAGCAACCGGGGTGGTCTCTGTTCCAGTGTTGCTGCCCACGCTGCTCGCGGCGGTGGTCTTCAGCGGCGCACTGGTGGTCGACGCGACGGCCAACGGTGCCGGCACCGCGTTGAGCAGACCGATCACCGTCTTGGCGACAACATCGGTGACATTCGCTGCCTCGAGGGGGACGAATTCGACAGCGCCGAACGCCAACTGCGTGCCGATTCGGTAGACCACGTCGAGCGTCGCCAGCCCTTGGGGGACGACGCTGCGGGGGGTGTCGATGACGGTGACCAACACGGGTCCGACGACGGGGATGGCGCCTGCGGCCGATTCGACTGCGGTGGTGATCGCGGTGTTGATGCTCTGGCCGTCGGCGATAAGGCCTTTCACCGCCAGATATTGCGTCGACCACGTCTGCTCCAGGCCGGTTTCCACCGAGGCCGCACCTGTGTCGACGGTGGTCCTGAGTCCTTCGATGACTCCCACAAGTGCACTGCTCAAGCTCGTTAGCTCAACGTCTTGGACGGTAGCGATCTTCATTGGATGCAAATCCGGAGGCGGTGGCGCGGTCATGGGAGTGGTCGCGATGATGCCTGCGCCGACGAGAGCTATTGCGGTGGCGATGTGGGGCGTAGCGGTGTGATGCATGAGATCCACCTCGATTCAGCCGGATGAGCATCATGATCATAAACGGTTGCGTTTGCAAAAAGAAGGCTTCCAGCAAAGTTTCTGGAGCTGGTCGATCCGGACTCGCAGGCGAAATCAATTAGCGGAAACGATAATTCGTAAGGGGTGCAATCGCCTGCTACCTCACCGGCAACCTCGCGGATTCGGGTCCAAGCCAAGGGCCCCGCGGACCAGCTAGACCACAACTTTGTTGAGTGCCCGGCTCTTAGCGACAGTGTCGTCGCCCGCGACTTTGTCGCCCAGAGCTGGGCACTTTCAGGTGTTAGGGGTCCGAGACCGCGGCGCCCCTAAATCTCCGGCAACTCCAGCCAGTCGTCGACCATGAACGCGTCGCCGCGGGCGACGACCGTCGCGCCGCCGTGGCCCGGATAGTGCGCCGGTATCACCGAAGCGCGCCGCCGCGACGCCTCCGTCAGCACCCGTTTGCGCGTCACCGCGGCGGCCTCGAAGTCCTCGTCCCAAATGCACGGATCAGCGGGTCTGTGCAGCTGGATCGGGCAGTGCGTGAGGTCCCCGACGAACACGGCGGGCTTGCCTGCGTCCAGCCACACCACCGACGACCCAGGGGTATGCCCCGGCGCGGGACGCAGGCGCAGCGACTCACTCAGCTGATAGTCGTCGGACCACAATTCGATCTGGTCTTCCACCGGAAGCACGCTGTCCGCGAACACCGTTCGGACATGCTCGCGCACCGATGCCTCCTCTTCGGACCGCGGCGCCGCGCGCTGCTCGGCGCTGTCTGGATGAAAATGCCGGTAGTCCGCGTCAGGCACGAAGTAGCGAGCGTTGGGGAATGTCGGTACCCACCCGTCGCCGTCTCGCATGGTGTTCCAGCCGACGTGATCGAAGTGCAGATGCGTGTTGATGACGACGTCGACATCGGCTCGGTCGACTCCCGCGTTGCCCAGCGACGCCAAGAAGTCGGTGTGCAGGTGATCGAGCACCGCCATCCGAGGCCGATTCCTGTCGTTGCCAACGCCGGTGTCGACAACGACCGTGAGGCCGTCCACCTCGACGACCCAGATCTGCAATGCGATTCGCCACTGCTCATCGCGCCAGAACGTCGGCGCGAACTCGTCCGCGAGTTCGAGCCACGCCTGCGCCGGAGTTCGCGGGAAGACCGTCACCGGCAAGGTGTCGACCTGCCACTCGACCACGCGGGTCAGCGCCGCGTTGCCGAGCCGAATCCGGTCTGCCACTTCAGGGTCCGATGCGGATCTTGCCGGGCTTCCACAACCCGCTGTGCGTCGCGGTGCCGAAGTCGATCTGCGCGGGCTGGGCGTCGCGGGCATCAGGGGTGGTGTCGAACTTGCGCAGTGAGCCCCAGTCCCGGCCCCAGTCGTTGGACAGGTACGTCGCCATCACGTGCGCCCGCAACAACAGGTCCGTGATGCCGAGCAGACCGCCGTTGAGGCCGTCCTCCCACGTGTCGGTGTCTTTGCGCTTGGCGTTGTAGTCCGGCGTGATGCGGAACTTCGGAATCTCGGTCACGCCGTTGGCGTGCAGCATCGGCTGCTGGCACGGGAATGCAAGGCCCACCGCCCAGTCCATCAGCACGGGCTGCTTCGAGCCGATGTACTCCTGCACCGACCGCAGTTCAGGCACCCGCGGCGGGGTGACCGCGATCCAGTCGCCCGGTGTCAGCGACCGGTCCTCGGCCACCACTCGCACCGCGACGGCGTCGGCGGGAATCTGTGCCCGCGGGAAGCGCAGGTTGCGCCACGACGGGATCGGTCCCAGGTCGTAGGGCACCAGGCTGCCCGCGGCGACCGGGGCGCCGCCCGGACCGGGGCGCGCGTACTCCAGTTCGACCTTCTGAGCGTCGGTGCGCCCGTTGAAGATACTGACTCCGCTGATGGTGCCCGCAGCGGTGATCACGACGAGCGGATGTGCGTCGTCGCGCGCAGGCAGCTGGTACCACGCCGACGTCAACCTGCTCTGCTGCTGCGGTCCCTCGATGTACGTGCCCGCCAACGGAACTCGTGCGGGATCGAGCCCGAACGGCAGCGGGACAGTCGACCCGTTGACGCCGGGGGCTTTGAGCTTGATGGGTTGATCCCAGTCGTAGTCGGTGCCGGGCTGCGGCAGGTTCTGCCGAATCGTCTCGGCGACAATCTTTTCCGGAACACCGTTGGGAATGAAGCCGACCGGCTTGTCGCCCCCGAGCGGGCCCAGCGGACCGTAATTGCCAGGCAGCGGCGTCAGGAAGCCGTCGTTCGCGTCGGGCTCGACCAGCACGTCGTCGGCCAGTCCACAGCCACCCGTGAAGGCGCGCAGATTCGCCCAAGCATTGGAGTAGGTCGGATACTGCCGCACGATGCCCGCGGTCATCGACCCGACGAAGACCACAACCATGAAGCCGGCCGCGATCGGAATCGGTGCGGCCGTCAACGCGCGCGCAATGCGGCCCTCGCCGTGGTCACGCGACGCGAAATGCAGCCACATCGCATAGATCGCGGTGATCACGAAGAGGACGAAGAACAGGAAACTGACTGTCAGCCCGGCGATCTTCGGTGTCGCATTGTTGAACGGCACGCCGTAACTCGACACGTACCACCAACCGTTGGTGGTCGCGAAGCACAGCGCCAGCGTGAAGAACACCGCTGCAAGGAACGCCATGCGGTTGCGCGACCATCGCATCGCGGCGGGTGACACGAGCACGGTGGCCACCGCGGCCATCGCCGCGCCAACCGCCGCGAACAGGCCGAAGTGATGCACCCACTTGGTCGGCGTGAACATCAGGAAGAACATGGTGCCGAAGATGACGCCCATCAACCGCCACACCGGCCCGCGCGCAACACCGGGAACACGCTTGCGCCGCAACATCACAAACATCGCGGTGAACAGCGACAGCGCAGTGAAGAAGAAACCGAATCGCCGCGACAGCGAACCGTCCACAGTCGGCAGGAACAAATAGTAGTACCGGAGGTTCTCGGTGTACCACGCCTGGCTTGGTCCGATTGCGGTGCGAATCCTGGTGGCTTCCAACACAGTTGCCAACGTCTGATCGGCGAACACGATGGCCAACACAATCGTGCCTGCCGCGAGCAGCGGTGCAACCAACGGCAGGGTGCCGACGATGCGGTGGCGCTTCACCAGGATTCGCAGGATCGGGCGGCCCCCCGCCAGCAGGGCTGCCACGGCGATCAAACCCGTGGGCTGAATGCCCAACGTGAACGCGGCGGTCAGGATCGCCAGCGCCGCAGGCGTCATCCGGCTCGAGATGATCGCGCGCTCGATCAGCACGTAGGTGATCAGCGCGCCGGTGGCGATCTGGCCCTCGGGGCGCAAGCCGTTGTTGAACGGCATCCATGCGCCCAACAGCACCAGACCCGCGGCCCATACCGCAGGCTTGCTCGCTGCGACCGCGGGTCCGAGCCGGGGCAGTACCTCGCGAGATAGCAAGAGCCAGCACACGATTCCGCAGACCAGGTCGGGCAGCCGGATCCAGATGCTGGCGTCGCTGACGCCGGTCATCACCGCAAGCAGGTTGTAGTACCAGCCGAACGGGTCTTCCGGACTGCCGAACCAGCGGAAGTAGTTCGACATGTAACCGGCGTGCCCGGCGACGCGCGCCATCTGCAGGATGTAGCCGTCATCCGAGGAGTTGGCGCCCATGATGTGCCAGACGACGAAGCCGCCGATCACCACGACATCGGTCGCCGAGAATGTGCGCCACCGCTGCGGGATCCACCGCTGCATCCGACGGCCGTCGAGGCGGTCGAGGCGCCACAGTGCGACCAGCGCGATGATCGTCGAGATGATCGCGAGCACTATCGCTGTCAGCTTCAAAGCCGTTGGCTTGGTGGAGAACCGGGTGTCGATGACGGCCGACGCGCTCAGCCCCGGCGGGGCGGGTCCGGTCAGATCGGTGAAGATACCGACGATCGACGGGCGCAGGTTCGGGTCGGGGAAGCCCGTGTTCTGTTCCTTGCCCGTCGTGGGATCGGTCAACCCGACGAACTTCGCGAAGGTGCCCGCCTCCAAGGAGGTGATTTCGATGCGCTGGCACTCCGGTGCTGCCACTCGCGTTCTGGGCACGCTGGCCACCACCACGTTGCGGTCGGTGATGTCGACGCGGTCCTTGTTGACATTGACGAACAACGACTGCAGCGCCGCCTGCTTGCCGTCCTTCGGCGCGGTGCCCAGCACCATCCCGCCCGCCGGCGGCAGGGAGCGGATGACATCGCACGGCACCGTCACCGTCATGGTCACCGGCACCTGCGAAATCAGCGGCGCGGTAACACTATTCAGTTGACCGCCCTGCGGCCAATTCAACGTCGCCGTGGTCTGCACCACCGGCAACAGCGGCGTCGCGACCGAGAGTATGAACCCGATCAGGCCCGCGATCGTCGCCGTCCAGCGCGCGATCTTCACATCGCGCGTCATGGCCCCACTCATGGCAACGCCCTGATCGGTCCGCTGCGGCTCCAGCCGAACACTCGCTTCGAGCCCTCATCGATCACGGCGTTGGGCGCCACTGACGCGGGCACGACTCGGTTGTAGCGCTCGATCCAACCCCAGTCGCGATACCAGTCGTCGCGCAGATAGGTCGGCACGGTGGTGGTGCCGAGCAGTGACTGGATGAACAGGAACGGGCCGCCGCCCTCGGCGGACTGCCACTGCTTGGACGACACCACCACTTGCTTGAAGTTCGGCAGGATGCGGTACTCCGGAAGTTCAGCAACGCCAAGGTGTTCGGAGAACGGGCGCTGGCAGGGGAAGTTCGCCGCGGTGGCGATGTCCATCAACACGGGTGTGTGCGAGCCGAGCAGCTGCTGCGCGGTCTCCAGCACAGGTACCCGCGGCGGCGTGAACGCGAACCACTGGTCGGTGGACAGGTTCGGGTCGTTGGCGACGATGCGCGCGACGTTGGCCTCCGGCGGCGCCCACGCCAGCGGGAAACGCAGGTTGCGCCAAGCCTTTTGGGGAAAGATGTCGATCGGCTGCACCTGGCCCAGAGCCTGGTAGCTGCCGTCGGGACGGTGCACGCCCCATTCGAGCTTCAGTGACTGGCCGTAGTTGAACGAGCCGTCCTCTTCGTAGTACCAGATCGCGCCCGCCGCGGCGACGGTCACCAGCGGACGATCGGGGGTGCGCGGCGGCAGCTGATACCACGCCGAAGTGACCTTGGCCGCAACGGTGTTCTCGTTGTAACTGCCCATCACCGGCGTCCGCCTGGGGTCGAGGCCGAACGGCAGAAAGACATTGGACCCGTTGACGCCGACGGGGCCGTAGCCGCCGCCGGTGCCCGCGGCATATCCGATGCCGATGTTGGGCTCGTTCGGCGAACCGGGCGAGTTCACCGTGCCGGGATTGGCGGTGACGGGCTCGGCGGGCTCGAGGACGTCGCTGACGCCGTTGGGCGTGAAGCCGACCGGGCTCTCACCGCCGAGCGGCCCGTACTGACCGAAGCGCTGATCTGGAACAGGCTGCAGCAGACCGGCATTGGCGTCGGGTTCGACGAGGACGTCGTCGGCCATCGCGCAACTGGTGTTCGACAACCCGGATGCCAGCGCGTCGACGTTGGCCTTCGCAGTGGTGTAAACGGGGTAGCGCTGCGCGGCGCCCTTGGCCATCGAGCCCACTTCGAGTACGACCATGATGACCGCCACCACGAGCAGCGGCGTCGATGCGAGCACCCGGTTGCGGCGGGTGTTGGCAACTTCGGTGTGTCCGGTGTAATCCATCCGGAAGTGCAGCCAGCCTGCGAGCAGGCCGGTCACGATCGCCAGCGCAAGGAAGATGCCCGTCACCGGGATCCCGACGATGACGGGCTGCTTGTCGAACCACGGCACCCCGTAGTTGCCGACGTAGAACCAGCCGTTGATACCTGATGTCGCCCAAGCCAATACGAACAACAGCGCCGTGACGTACAGCGCCAGGTTTCGGCGACTGTGCAGTCCGACCCGGGTGAACGCGAAGGCGGCCACCCCGCCGAGCGCACCCGCCAGGCCGGCGAACGCACCGAACTGGACCGCCCACTTCGTCGGCGTGAAGGTGAGCAGCAGCAGTCCCACCGCCGTCGCGCCGATCAACCGCCACACCGGCCCGCGCGCCATGCCGGGCACCCCGCCGCGCCGCAGCAGCACCGCCAGCATGCCGAACAGACACACCAGCAGCACCAGCACCGCAAAGCGCCGGGTCAGCGAGGAGTCGGCGCTGTCCTCGACGGTCAGGAAGTAGTAGCGCAGAAAGTCCTGATACCACGGGATCGTCGGGCCGACTTTGTATTTGATGCGTGCCGACTCGGCGACCGTGGCCAGCGTCTGGTCGCGGAAGACGACAACGAAGATCAACGCAAGCGCAGCGGCCAGCGGCGCCACCTGCGCCAGAATCCCGTCGACGGCACGCCTGCTCCGAACCACCCCGGCGACCGCCCGCGCTCCGACCAAAAGCGGTGCCAGCGCGATCAGACCCTGTGGAGCCAGCGTCACGCAGAAGACTGCCACCACGATCGCGACCGCCGCGGGCCACAACCGACGGCTGGCGATGGTGTTCTCGATCAACACCCACGCGACGAGCGCACCGAATGCGATCAACGGCTCGGGCCGAAGGCCGTTGTTGAACGGCAGCCACGCGGCAAGGAAGACCGCGCCCGCGGTCCACGCGGCGACCCGATTGTTGGCCAGTCGCCGACCGACTCGCGGCAGCACCCAGCGACTGATGATCAGCCAGGTGCCGATGGCCGCCAACGTGGCGGGCAGTCGCATCCACACACCCGCCGTGCTGATCGCGGCCATGTGCGCGAGCACCGACTGATACCAGTCGAACGGCGCCTCGGTCGCGCCGAAGAAGCGGTAGTAGTTGGCCGCGTAGCCGGCGTCGGCGGACACGCGCGCGATGGTGAGGTTGTAGCCGTCGTCGGACGATGTCGCGCCGATCAGATGCCAGAGCAGCAGGGTGCCGACGACGCCGACGTCGAGGATCCACGTCGACGGGCCGGCCCGCCAGAACCGCCGCCACGGGACGCGACGACCGGACCGGCGGTCGAGCACCGCCAACGCCACGATCGAGGCGATCACGCAGAGAACGCCGAGCACCATCACGCCGAGCTTCAAAGCAGTCGGTGAGGTGATGAAGCGGGTGTCGACATCGATGCGTGCCGACAGCCCCGGCTGAGCCGCCACCTGGAGGTCGGTGAACACGCCGGTCACCTGTGGCTTCTTCTCCGCGGCCAGTGTGCCGGTGGCACCGGGCATGCCGATGAAGTCGGCGCCGACGCTGCCGGGGTTGGCCCACACGTGCAGGGTGCTGCAGGCGCCGGAGGCGACGGCCGCCCTCGGCGCCACCGCGGCCACCGAGTCACGGAAGGCGACGACGACGGAGTCCGTGTTGGCCGTCACGAACAGCCCGTTGCGCGTGGCCTGGATGCCGCCGGGCGGGTTGGTGGACAGCACCACACCGCCCGCGGCGGGCATCGACGCGATGGTCCGGCAGGGGATCGAGGCGTCGAGGGCCTGCGGGGCTCCGGAGACCAGCGGCGCGGTGATGTCGGTGACCAGTCCGTCCGGGCCGGGCGCCTGCGGCCAGGCGATGGTCGCGGTGGTCTGCGTGACCGGCAGCAGCGGGACCAGCCCGCACAACACGACGCCCGCGATGCCCGCGATGACGGCGATCAGCCGGGCGATGCGGTGGGCAGGCACGAGCGTCGATGGTAGGCGACGGACCTTTGTTGGTTGTCGACGCGTGGCCGGGCTCCGCGAGACTGCGGTGAGATCGTGATTTTGCGCGAGTTCGCGATCTGGCCGCAGTTTGGGCGCTGGGTGTGCCTAATGACGCAGCGGCGCCGGGCTCCAGAGCCCGCTACGAGTTGCCGAACCGAGATCGAGCCGTGCTGGTTGGGCGTTGGCGTAGTACGGCGTGAGCTGCTGCAGCGCGCCCCAGTCGCGGAACCAGTCGTCGCGCAGATAGGTCGGCACCGTGGTGGGCCGCAGCAGCAGTTCAGTGATGCCGAGCGGGCCGCCCCCGAGGTTGTCCATCACCGGGGAGTTGGCTTCCGCGCCGAACCGGTCGGGCAGGATGCGCCATTTCGGCACCTCGACGACGCCGTACTGATGGCCGAAGGGACGCTGGCAGGGGAACGCCATGCCGACGAGCCAGTCGAGGAGCACCGGGTCCTGCGAGCCGACGACGTCCTGCAGCGTGCGCAGGTGTGGGATCCGCGGCGGGGTGACGGCGATCCAGTGCATCGGGTTGAGGTCGTCGTCGGTGGCGACCAGCCGCACCTGGGTGGCGTCGCGCGGAATCGCGGCCATGGGTGCCCGCAGGTTGCGCCAGGCGGGTGCCGAGCCGACGTCGGCGAACCCGACTCCGCCCGCCGGCTCGCCCTTGTCGTTGGCCCATTGCACGACGACCTCGCCCGGATCGAAGCGCCCTGCGGCCGAGACAACGAGCAGCGGGCCCGCTTCATCGCGGGGCGGCAGCCGGTACCACGCGGAGCGCAACACCGCGGGCTGCTGGGTGCCGGGCCGCCAGCTGCCCATCACCGGAGTGCGGGTGGGGTCGAGGTTGTACGGCAGCCGGGCCTTCGAGCCGTTGACCCCCGCGGCCGCTGTCGTGCCGCCCTCTGTGCCGGCCTCGTTGGCGCTCAGGGTTCCGGTCTCGGTGTCTGCGAAGTTGGAGGTGCCGGGCGACTCCATCACCGGGTCGGCGGACACGTCCCCGGGAATGCCGTTGGGGCCGAAGCCTTCTGCCGTGACGTGACCAAGCGCCTCGCCGACGGGCACGCCGATGGGAGGCAGCAGTCCGGCGTTGGGATCCTGTTCGACCATCACGTCGTTGGCCAACCCGCAGGTCTTGCCGGTGAGCGCCTCGAGGTTGGATCGGCCGTTGCTCCACGCCGGGAACTGTTGCGTCATCCCGAGTGTCAGTGTCAGCACTTCGAAAATGACCAGCACCCAGGTCGCAATTGCCAACGGGCTCTGCACAATTCGCTGCCACCGGTGTTGGGTCGGCGGGGATTCGTCACGGCCGGAGAAGTGGAACCACGCCGCGACCAAGAGCGCCAGCACAGATAGGCCGAGCAGGAATGTGGTGAAGCCGAAATGCCACTCCGGGAACTGATTCGACCACGGCACACCGAAGTTGGAGACGTACCACCAGCCGTTCACGGTGGCGAATGACAACGCCATCACGAACAGCACCGTCGCGGCGAACACCGCTCGGTTGCGGCGCGACTTCATCGCCGACGCCGTGATGGCCACCGCGGCCAATGCTCCGAGCGATCCTGCGAGCCCGGCGAACACGCCGAAGTGGTGGGTCCACTTGGTGGGGGTGAACATCATCGCCAGGAACGAGATGATCGTGATGCCGACGATGCGCCTGCTGGGCCCGAGCGCGGTGCCGGGAATCCGGCCCTTGCGCAACGACATTGCCACCGAAACGGCCAGCGCCAGCAGCAGAGTGAGCACACCGAACCGGCGGGCCACCGACCCGTCGGGGCTGGTGGTGAACAGCCGCTCGTAGCGGATGTGTTCGTCGAACCAGCTCAGGCTCGGGCCGACTGCGGACTTGAAGGTGCTGGCCTGGACCTCTCCGATCAGCGTCTGGTCGCGGAAGATCAGGATGATCGTCACCGTGCAGGCAGCCAGGATCGGCGCCAACAGGGCCAGGTAGCCGAACCGCGAAGTATGCCGCGCCACAATGGTTTTCAGCGGACCGACGGCAACGAGCAGGGCACCGACGGCGGCGATGCCCGTGGGACCGGAGAACAACGTCAGCGCACCGATGATGATCGCGATGGCCACCGGCAGCATCCGGTTGGTGGCCACGCCCCGTTCGACCGAGCACCAGGTCAGCAGAATGCCAAGGGCGATAATCGGTTCCGGTCGCAGCCCGTTGTTCAGCGGCAGCCAGAACGCCAGGAACATGCCCGCGGCCGTCCATGCCGCGGCCCGACTGGTCTTGACCGCGTGGCCGAGTCGGGGGATGACCTCGCGGCTGATCAGCCACCAGCACGTCAGCGCCATCACCAGGGTCGGCAGTCGCACCCAGGCGCTGTTGGTGCTCACATGCGCCCACAGCGCCAGCAGGTCGTAGTACCAGCCGAAGGGCGCTTCCGGGGTGCCGAACCACCGGTAGTAGTTGGCCATGTAACCGGCGTGCTCCGACACTCGGGCCATGGTCAGGATGTAGCCGTCGTCAGATGTGTTGGCGCCGACGAAATGCCACCACACCAGGACGGCGGTCACCACGCCGTCCAGCGGGGTCGCCGACCACCAGCGCTGGGGCAGGAATCGCTTGACCCGTCTGCCGTCGGCGGCGTCGAGTACGTGCAGCGCGCCGAGCGCGAGCACGGTCATCGCGACGCCGACGATCATCGCCAGCATTTTCAGCAGCGTCGGCGAACTGCTGTAGCGGGAGTCGATGGTCGCGGAGAACTTCAGGCCGGGGGGCGCGGGGCCTGCCAGATCGGTGAAGACGCCGACGATCTGCGGGCGGAAGTCATAACCGCTGCGTTCGCCGCGCAACGGCTTGCCCGGGTTGTCGGAATCGTGCGGCGTCACCAGGCCGACGAACTCGCCGGTGACCTTGTCGGCGTGCGCGGTGAACGTGAGCTCTCGACAGGCGGGGCTGAGCACCTGGGTCAGCGGGGCGCTGACCACCGGCGTGTTGCGGACGATGACGAGCAGGTCGTTGTTGACCCGCTCGATGAGTAGCCCGCGGTCGACCGCCTTCGGTGCCTGCTTGGGCACCGTCGAAAGCAGCACGGTCTTGCCTGGGCCGGTCAGCCCGGCGGCCGCGCTGCACGGTACCGAGATGTCCAGGTCGGTGGCGACGTATCCGATCAGCGGCGCGTTGACGCTCTGCAGCACACCGTTCTGCGGCCAGTTGAGCTGCGCGGTGGTCTGGGTGACCGGAAGCAACGGGGTGGCGATCGCGAGCGCGGCACCGAGCAGCCCGGCGACGATGGCAATGAGCCGCGCGATGCGATGGTTGCCCGCAGCGGTCACGGGGGTTGATGGTAATTGGCCGGTGTGTGGCGGGGCTTCTGTGGCCATCACGACTTCCTGATCGCCAGCACGAAGGGCCCGATGTCGGTCACGGCGAACCGCGGGTCGGTGAAGAGCGCCTTGTCCAGGGTGACGTGGTAGCGGCGGACGTTGGGCTGGTTCGGGTAGACGTCGGCGGCCAGCCGCAGCGTGTAGGTGTCATTGGCGCCGCGGCGCATCAAGAACACCGTCGGCGGCTTCCACGGCAGCTTGTCCAGGGCGGTGATGAACTGGTCGGCGCTGGTGAGCGTGGCCCAGCTTTCAATGGCCTTGGCCCGCTCGTCGAACTGGGCGAGCGGGTTGGCGTAATGCGACGTCAGTCCTTGGAACCCGTAGTAGGGGTAGTAGGACAGGAAGCTGTAGTCCGCCGTGAGCACGACGGTTTGGTTGCGCGGCTGCCCCGTCGTCGCCTGGATCTTCGCGTCGATCTCGCGGTAGTACTGCTCGGCCCCCGGCGGCCTGCGATCCGCGCGGTGGCCGTCGGCGTCGGTATCCGTGTACGCCACGACGACGTCTGGCTTCAGCACGTTCGGAATGTCCTGGGTGAACCCGAGTGCGCCCGCAGCGCCGAGGACCGCCGCCGCGGCGACGACCCGCCTGCCGACTTCCGGTCGGTATCTGCTGGCGATCGCGAGTGTCGCCTCGACGAACCCGAATGCGCCTGCGGCGGCGAGCAGCACCGTCAGTGTCGGCTGCAGCCGGAACGACAACAGCGTCGTGCGGGCGAGTGTGGTCAGCATCGACAGCAGCGACCACGCGTAGACGGCCAGCACCGCGATCGCCAGTGCCCCGGCGCGGGTCGAGGAACGGGCGCGGACCGCGAGCCACAGCGTGCCGACCATGCAGAGCCCGCCGAGAAGGGTGAACTGCAGCATCGGGAAGGACAGTTCCGCGCCGTCGGCGGGCAGATAGTGCTGCGCGGTGCCGGAATCGGCAGGATGGCCGTTGATCGCGGCCATCACATACGGACCCCAACCGATCAGTGCGATGGCGCCTGCGATGACGGCGATGACGGCGAGCCTGACCAATGGCTCCAGCCATCGCCGCGCGACCGCGAGGAGCAGGCCCATGATTGCCAGCGTGAACGCGGCGAACCCGAACAGCAGTGTGTAGAACAGCGCGGCGACACCAAGAAAGACGCCGACGCCGATGACGGCAGCCCAGCCACCACCGCGAGTCGCCCCCCGGAGCCCCGACCAGGCGAGGACGAACACCGGCGGTAGCAGCACGGCGATGATCGCCGAGTAGGGCTCTGCCGGTGAGTATGCCAGCGCCGCAGCGGTCGTGGCCGTCGAGACGATCAGCGCGTACTCGAAGCGAATCATGCTGGCCCACAACACGAAAGCGAGCACAACGGCGATCGCGATCGACGTGATGGCCCACGGCTTGAACATCTCCCATGCGGGGGTGCCCGTCAGCGCCGCGAGCCGCCCGCCCAGCCAGAACCAGCCCGGCGGATAGAACGGCGGCAGACCGTAATAGGTCATGTCGTGCGGGGCGGCGGTGTCGGCCAGTCGGGTCAGGTACTCCGTGCGGAATTGCTGATCCACCGAGATGCCGAACAGATAGAGCTTGGTCGCACCGAGTGGCATCCCGAGAGTGACGACCGCGAAAGCCGACAGGAACACCAGCGCACCTGCCCTCGCGAGCAGCCGCCGTCCGCGGCGCCACACCCATCCGCTTGCGAAGATGCCTGCCAGGCAACCGAATTGGCCGACAGTGGTCAACGCATGCAACTGGTTCGATGAGTTGTAGGCGGGCCACTCCACCCGCGCTATCGCGGCGAGCGAGATCGCCGCAACCGCCACCGCCACGACGACCGCGACCGTCATCTGGCCGAGAACGGCCAGCGGGCCGCGCATCAGATGGGGAGCTTGCGGAAGATGGGCCGCGGAATGTGTCGCAACACCATCATCACGTACCTGAACGCCCCCGGCGCCCATACCAGTTCCTTGCCCTTGGCCGATGCCGTGACCGCCAACTCGGCGACGTACTCCTTGTCGACGGTGAACGGCGCTTCCTTGGCGCCTGTCGATTTCCAGTGCGCGATGGTGGTGCTGGTGCGCACCTGCCCGGGCCTGATCACCAGCACCCGAACCCCGAACTCGCGCAACGCTTCTCCGAGACCGAGGTAGAACCCGTCGAGGCCGGCCTTGGTGGACCCGTAGACGAAGTTGGACCGGCGCACTCGCTCACCGGCTGCCGAGCTCATCGCGATGATCTGCCCGAAGCCTTGCGCCTTCATCTTCTCGCCGAGCAGTACGCCGACGGAGACCGCTGCGGTGTAGTTGATCTCGGCGATCTGTACGGCCTTGCGCTGGTTCTGCCACAGCTCTTCGGCATTGCCGAGCAGACCGAACGCGACGATCGCCACATCTATGTCGCCACCGGCCGCCGCGGCGTCGATGACCTTCGGATGGTTCTCGGTTTCGGTGCCGTCGAAGTCGATCCAGTCGACGGACTTGGCACCGGCCTCTTTCATCGCGGCGACGGCTTCGTCCTTGCGCGGGTGGTCCGGCAGGTCGGCCAGCACGATCCGAGCGTGGGCATTGCGCAGATAACGCGCGCAAATGGCCAGCCCGATCTCGGACGTGCCGCCGAGCAGCAGGATGGTCTGGGGGTTGCCTACGGCGTCAAGCACCATCTAGAGCAGCTCCAAGCGTCGGGCCATGTCGGATGCGAAGACGCCGTTCGGATCGGCCTTGCGGCGCAGCGCAATCCACTCGTCAATACGGGGATACATCTTGTGGAACCTGTCGGCGCTCACCCTGGAGTCCTTCGCGGTGTAGACGCGGCCGCCGAATTGCATGACGCGGTCGTCGAGTTCGTTGAGGAACTCGTTGACCCCGGGTTTGTTCGGGAAGTCCATCGCGACGTTCCACCCGGCCATCGGAAAGCTCAACGGCGCGCGGTTGCCGGGGCCGAACAGCTTGAAAACATTGAGTGCCGAGTAGTGGCCGCGCGTCTGAATCCACCGGATGATGGCCTTGAACTCGTCGAGCGCGTCGGGCGGTACGAGAAACTGATGCTGCGCGAAACCCGTTGGGCCGTAAGCGTTGTTCCACCCGCTGACCAGATCAAGCATGTGGTAGAACTGCGACAGGTTCATGATCTTGCCGCTGTACGTTCCGCCGAGGCGGTAGTACACCTCGCCGATCGCCATGAACGACAGCTTGTTCATGGCGCTGACCGGAAAGACGTTGGGCACCGTGAGCAGTTGCGGTGCATCGAATTTCAGCGGGTTCTTCGCCAGCTTGGGCGGCAGCTGGTCCAGCGTCGCGAGGCTGCCCCTGCTGACTGCGGCCCTGCCCAGTTTCGGCGGCGGGCTGATGAGGTCGAACCACGCGCTCGAGTAGGTGTATTTGTCTTCGCTGCCGTCGAGATGGACGGCCACCGTCTCTTCGAGGTCCTTGGTGGCCACGCCGTCGGCGATGAAGTACGCGGTCTCGGTTCGGGTCATGGCGATGCTGGCCCGCAGCACGATTCCCGTCAGGCCGTTGCCGCCGACGGTCGCCCAGAACAGGTCGCTGTCCGGGCCGTCGGGCGTGATGGTGTGCACTTCGCCGTCGGCCATCAGAAGGTCCAGCGACAGCACGTGGTTGCCGAAGCTGCCCGCGCTGTGGTGATTCTTGCCGTGGATGTCGGAGGCGATTGCCCCGCCGACGGTGACCTGTCTGGTGCCGGGCAGCACCGGGACCCACAGTCCGAACGGCAGCGCGGCCTTCATCAGTTGGTCGAGGCTGACGCCCGCATCGACATCGGCCACCGCCGACTCGGCGCTGATCGAATGGATCTTGTTGAGCGCGGTCATGTCGATGACGAGGCCGCCGCCGTTGCAGGCCTGGTCGCCGTAGGACCGGCCGAGTCCGCGGGCCAGGATGCCGCGCCGCAGGAAGGACGGACTCGACGCGCTGGGATCGGCGGCTTCGCGGACGGCCTTGGCGATCAGTTCGACGTCGGGGGTGGCGAGAACCTGCGCGACGGACGGGGCGGTGCGCCCGAAGCCCGTCAGGGCACGCGCGGTCGTCGGGAGGTTCTCAAACATCGTGACGAGGGTACCGCCTGGCGTCTGGGGCTCAGCGCAGCCGGAATATGACCGCCCGCTGGACGATGAAGTTGATCACCGTCGCGGTGCCCTGGGCGATCACGAATGCCGCCGGCACACCCCACGACTTGTCGGCCCATGCCGTGTACAGGACATGGTTGATGCCCACCTGTACGACGAACGTGAGCGCGTAGAGCACGACGACGGCGATGAATCGGGCGGTGCTGGGGGGCGCTTGGAATGTCCAGCGTCGATTGATGACGTAGGCCGTAGTGGTGCCGGCAATAAAGCTTAGGATTTTGGCGAGGTCGCGCTGAAGGCCCAGTGCGTGCAACCCGACGTAGAGCCCGTAGTCGACGATCGCGGAGAATCCGCCGGTCACGATGAACCGCCACGCCTGGGTCTTCAGGGTCAGGTTCGGCGACATCGGGGGCTCGGCCACCCGGGCAGCGTAGCGATCAACCCTGGCCGGCTCGGGGTCTGGGCCGATCGGGCAACAGCGCGGCGCCGGCAAATACGGCGCTGCAACCGAGTAATACGCCACCAAGCGTGTCCGAGAACCAATGCACGCCGAGGTAGATGCGTGTCGCGGCCACGATCGCGGTGACGATCGCGATGCCCAGCCAAACGAGCAGATGTCGCGGCTTCGCGCCGCACGCAATGGCCACGATGCCGATCAGCGACAAGGCCGACGCCACGTGACCGGACGGAAAGGTGTGCTGCAGCCCGATTTGCATCTTCTCCACCAAGTGCGGGTGGGCGGCAGTGATCACCTGCTTTCCGACAGTGCTGCCAATCCCCACCAGACCCACCGTTGCGATCACAACGATGCCGGTCCAGAACGAGCGGCGCACGATGGCGCTGATCAGCGCTGCGACGAAGGTGGCAGGGATGATGAACGCCGGCGATCCGATCTGGGTCAACCTCTCCGCTAGCCGGGTCCGGTGGGGCGCGATGTGAGGCGGCACATGCCGAGCGATCGCGTCGTCGAGCCAGAGCGCGTCGCCGCCTTCGCGGATGTTGTACGCGACCGCGACAAGCAATGCGAAGAAGCACACCGAAGCCCCCAGGCACAGCAATGCGCGCAGCCACCGCGGAAACGGAGCCGGGGGATCGGTCACGGCGCGGCCCGCCGGATCTGGCGGCGCTGCGCGATCATGCCGACTACTTTGCCAGCCCGCTGGCCCGCAGCACGCCACACAGCGCATCGACTGCTGGACCGAACGCGTGCTCGGCGGGGGCGGCGAAGCCGACGATGATGCCGTCGCGGGCGGGAGTCTGCGGACCGGCGTGTGGGTGGCGCATCCGCGATAGGCCTTGCAGGGTGATGCCTGCCTCGCCGGACCGCCGCAGCACCTCTGGCTCGCTTCCGTCGGGCAGGGTCAGCAGCACGTTGACCCCCGCGGCCAGGCCGCTGATCCCGACGTCGAACCCGGCGAGCGCGTCAACGAGCGCGTCGCGACGCCTGCGGTAGCGCATACGCATCCTGCGGATGTGGCGGTCGTACTGGCCGCTGGTGATGAAGTCGGCCATCGTGAGCTGGTTGATGGCGTCGACGTAGAACTGTGCGCCGCCTGCGGCGTCGATCACCGGATCGACCAGTTCCTCGGGCAGCACCATCCAGCCGAGGCGCATCGTCTGCGCCATGCTCTTGCTGGTCGACCCCAGGTAGGCGACCCGTTGGGGGCACAGCGCTTGCAGGGCGCCGACCGGCTGGCGGTCGTAGCGGAACTCGCCGTCGTAGTCGTCGTCGAATATGTAGCCGTCGGTGCGCTGTGCCCATTCGATGACGGCGGTGCGCCGCGACGGGTGCAGCGGCATGCCCTGCGGATTGTGATGAGCGGGGGTGACCAGCACGGCCGACACATCCACGTCGTCGAGATCGCTTATCACAGCGCCGTTTTCGTCGAGGCCGATCGGTACTGTCGACACCCCGAGCGCGGTGATGGCATCGCGAAAGAAATGGAGTCCGTAGGCCTCGACGGCAATGGGGCTGCCGACCACGCGCGTCAACAATTCGACCGCATGTCTGACACCGGCGCAGATCACGATGGTCTCCGGTGATGTCCGCACGCCCCGCGCACGGGCAACGTATTCGGCGAGCGCGTCGCGGAGCTCGGGCCGTCCGCGGGGATCGCCCATCCGCAGCGCCTCGGTGGGGGCGTTGGTCAGGGCCCGGCGCGTGGCGGCGACCCATTGGGCGCGCGGAAACTCCGACACATCAGGCGATCCCGGCATCAGGTTGTGGTTCGGCACCACGCGAACGCCGCGCGGTGTGGCGGGGCCCCCGGTCGCGCCGACGCTGAGCACCCAGGTGCCCGCGCCCTGGCGCGATCCGAGCCAGCCTTCGGCGACCAGTTCGGCGTAAGCCTCCGCCACGGTGTTGCGGGCCAATCCGAGATCGGTGGCCAGGCTGCGCGACGGAGGCAGCATGGTGCCGGGGGCCAACCGGCCTGACCGTACGGCGTCGCGCAAGGCGCTGAGCAGCAGGTCGCGTACCCCGCGGGAGCCCGGGGTGATCGTCTGGCGCAGATCGAGGTGCAGATCGCGACTCCCCGAGTTGGCCCATGAATTCATAGCGGAATTGAACCATGTAGATGGGACTTTCGTCGTTAGCGTTGAGACATGACAACGACACTGGACAACCTGCCCACCACCCGCCTGAAGATCTACAAGACGTCGCCGGAGCTGTACGAGGCGATGATGGCGCTGAGCACCGCGGCTGCCAAGGATGTCGAGCCGGAGCTCGGCGAGCTGATCAAGATCCGTGCCTCGCAGATCAACCACTGCGCGTTCTGCCTCGACATGCACACCCGCGACGCGCGCAAGCATGGCGTGAGCGATCAGAAGCTGGACGTGCTGGCCGCCTGGCAGGAAGCGGGCGATTTGTACACCGAGCGTGAGCAGGCGGCGCTGGCGCTGACGGAAGCCGTCACCGAGCTGAGCAACGGCCACGTCTCCGATGAGGTGTATGCAAGGGCCGCAGCGGTTTTCACCGAACGCGAGCTCGGTCAGGTCATCGCGATGGCAGTCACCATCAATGCGTGGAACCGGATCAACGTGACGATAGGCCTCGAGCCCCCGCGCCGATGAGCCATCGCCTCACCTCAACGGGGTATCGCCGGAGGTCTACGAGGCGATGGTCACGCTGAGTGCCGCAGCGGCCAAGGATCTCGACCCGGATCTGGCCGAGCTGATCAAGATCCGCGCTTCGCAGATGAACCACTGCGCGTTCTGTCTGGCCATGCACAGTGTCGATGCACGCGGGCGTGGGATCAGTGAGCAGAAGCGGACCCTGCTGCCCGCTCGGAAAGAGGCCCAGGGCGTCTACACCGAGCGGGAGCAGGCGGCGCTGGCGTTGACCGAGGAGATGACCGATCTCACCGGCCCCTCGTCTCCGACGAGGTATACGCCCGCGCGGCCGCTGCATTCTCCGAGGGGGAACTGGGTCAGGTCATCGCAATGGCGCTAACGATCAACGCCTGGAACCGCATTGGCGTGACAACGCGCCTCCCACTGCGAAGGCTCTAACGCGGTCGCGCCAACCGCTTAGAAGGGTGGTGGGTCGGCTTGGTAGCGGGCGCGGTTTTGGGCGCGTTCGTAGTCGATGCGGTATTGGCGGTCTTGGGTTCGGGTGCGTTTGCGTTTGGGCATCGCTAGGTCGCGGTTCGGGTCCGGTGGTGGGCTGTTGGTCAGTTTTAATGCGCCGGTGGGGGTGGCGAGTTGGGGGAAGAACAGGGCCCCGGCCGGTGCGGTGGTGTAGGTGCGCCCGCGCGGTGAGGTCCACACGACGGTGCCATCCGGACGTTGGGAGTCGGCCCAGCCGCAGAACGTTTTGAGTAGATGATGAATCCGGCACTTCAAGCCGGTGTTGGACGGATGCGTCGGGCCGTGCGGGTAGGGCACGCTGTGGTCGATATCGCAACCCACCGCCTGTTGATCACACCCGGGGAACGTGCACGTCAGATCCCGGGACTGAATGAACCGCGTCAGTGCCGCCGACGGGCGGTAATGGGGTTCAGCGGCCAAGTCTTTCGCGGTGGGTACCGGGCGCACCGAGGCGCTGTTGGCCAACTCGGCCACCGTCGCCGCGGGCACCGCGCCGTAGCCGGGCAGATACCCCGGCTTGCTACTGGTGCCGTCGACAGTGGCGGCCTCGGCGATCACATTGATCACCAATGGACTCGAGGGCACCTCGGCGGTGGCGGGGCAGTCCGGGGCACCGCACAGACACGCCATGCAGGTGGCCCGCGCCGACAGCGGGCTCAGCGCATCGGTGCGACGCTGAGCGGTGGTGCGTGGATCATCCGGGCACACCGTGGCCGCTAGTTCGTCTAACGCGGTGTCGAAGACCGCGGCATCCGGGCCGCGGACCTGGCCATAGATTTCGGCGGTCCCGTTGGCGCCGGGGCGCACCGCGATATGGCGATCAGCATCGGCCTGGTTGGCGACCCGCACCGCCTCAGGGTCGGCGGCGATGACCATCCAGTCGACCAACTCGGCGACCCTCTCCCGGGACAGCTTGTTCCAGCCCGGCGCCTTGACCGCCAACTGCGCATCAACGCTCGCCAACGCGGCCTCATCAATGATCAAATCGGTGCGGTAAATGGCGGCCGCGATCACCCGCAAATCCACCTGCCCTGCGGCGAACACCGCGGCCAGTTTGGGCAGGCGTTCGATCAGGCTCTGCCCGTCGCTCATCTGCGACGACGCGCGTTTGCGGCTGATGCCCAACTGCGCGCTGATCTCCGCGGCGATCTGCTCCCAGCCATCGACTGCCCAGAAGTTGTGTTCATCGGTCTGCTCAGCGATCCGACGCACCGTGTACTGGCCGATGGCCAGCAACCGCTGAGCCGACGCGGCCCGCTCGACCTGCTGGGCATCACCCATCAGATCAAGCAACTCGCCATCACCACATCCTTCGAACACACCTCAATTCTTCCGAACCGGTCGTCAATTCGGCTCGGCGAGAAGCACTCTCGACGCCAACCTGTGGATGAATTCGAACCTGGGGATAACTACACCTCCGGGCCCAAAGATGTCGGACCCGTCAGGTACCGCTGCACGGTCGGACCCACCCACGCGACGAGCTCATCGATATCAGCGGACGCCATCGGTTCGATCTGCAGCTGATAACGCGCGAACGCCAACCCCATCAGATGCGAGGCGACCAATTCGACGCGCAGCACGGCGTCAGCGACACCGAACTCAGCCGCGACCCGTTCAGCGACTGGGCCTGCCAACGCGTCGTGAAGTAGCTTGCGCGCCAAGGGATGTACCGTCGCCGACCGCCACACGGTCAGTAGCGGCTCGAAGGTATCGCCTTCATCCCAGCGTTCGAGGAAGCGCCGGACAAGGCGCGTGCCGATCCCGTCTCGGCCCTGATCGTCGAGCAGTTCGGCCAATTGGTGCAGTGGGTGCTCTGGGATGTCGATGACGGCGGCGTTGAACAGGCCTTCCTTGTTATCGAAGAAGTAGTAGACCATCGCGACGTCAACGCCGGCGTCGGCGGCGATTCCGCGCACGGTCGCCTTCTCATAACCGTGCTTGAAGTGCTCGCGGGCCACCTCGATGATGCGCTGCTTGCTCTGCTGGCCCGTGCGCCATCGGCCCGTTCGCCGCAGTTCAGCCATGTCGAGCAGCGTACTTCAACGCCTGTTGACGTTTACCGAACTCCAAGCGTACCGTCTTCTTCAGCGACTGTTGAAGAAGGAGGCACCCGAAATGGCAAGACGACGGCTCTGGTGGCGGCATCTGCTTTCGGTACTGCTGGCACCGGCGATGATGACGGTCTTCATTCCGTGGGCGATCGCGTCGGCCACGGATACGCACGCCCCGGATCTGGGCACCGCCAAGGGCCTGACACTGGCCATCGCAGGCGCCGTACTGATCGCAGGCGGCCTGGCGATGTTGGTGTGGACTGTCGTGTTGTTCGACCGCGTCGGTGAGGGCACCCTGGCCATCGGGTCACCAACCAAACTGGTTGTCCGCGGCCCGTATCGACACGTCCGCAATCCGATGATGACGGGCGTGTTCTGCATTCAGCTCGGCACTGCGATCGCCACCGCGTCGCCGTGGCTGTTCGGCTGGTTCGCGTTCTTCTTCACCTGCGTGCTGATCGCGATTCGCGGGGTAGAAGAACCCCACCTACGCCGGCGGTTCGGCGCGGACTACGACGAATACGTGCGGCACGTGCCGCGGTGGATCCCGCAGCCCACCGCGTGGGAACCGAGCCGCGTCTAAACCCAGTACGGCACGCGCGCGCGAAACTGGCGCATGGCCAGCGCGGCGAACATCCACCCAATTACGGTCAGCACCACCACGATCACCCAGTGATGCAGTTCCTGATCGGCGCCCAGTAGTGGGGCCCGCACGATGTCGAGGTAGTGCAGTAGCGGGTTGAGTTCGACGATCCTGGCGTACGAACCCGCGCCCTGCTGCCGCAGCGTGGACTCGTTCCAGATGATCGGCGTCATGAAGAACAACAACTGCACAAGGCTGAACAACAGCGGGCTGATATCGCGATAGCGCGTGGCCAAGATGCCGAAGCAGATCGACACCCAAACCATGTTCAGCACGATCAGGCCAAGCGCGGGGATGACGGCAAGATCGGTCCATTTCCACGGTTTGGGAAAGATGATCGCGATGACGACGAAGATGATGATGTTGTGGGCGAACAGGATGACTTGGCGCCACACCAGCCGATAGACGTGCACGCTCAGCGGTGTCGGAAGTTGTTTGATGAGGCCCTCATTGGCGACGAACACCTCGGCGCCCTCGAGGATCGAGGCGTTGATCAGATTCCAGATGATCAGGCCCAGCGTCACGTAAGGAAGATGCTCGGCGAGCGGCAGCTTGAACAGTTTCGAGTACAGCAGGCCCATCGCGATCGCGGTAGCACCCGTCGCGATCGTGATCCAGAACGGGCCGAGCACCGAACGCCGGTACCGCTGCTTGATGTCCTGCCAGCCAAGGTGCAGCCACAGCTCACGCTTGCCGAATCCCGCGACGAGGTCGCCCCACGCGCGGTTCATCGTGCGCGACTGCGCCGCCGCATCGGTGAACGTCAAGAGCCAGGCCTTTCAAATCTCTCGCGACGACCCAAGCGCCGCAACCGAATCCACTCCCACAGGGCTGCCGGGTCACGCCGCGACACCAGGAAGTACCAGCCGAAGCGGATCCATTCCTGCGGCAACAGTTTCCGCATGCCAGGCTGCGACATCAGGTAACCACGGTTCCGATACGTGAAGAACCGCTTCGAGGCGTCGTCGGGGTACTGGGTGTGCATCCGGCCACCGAGGATCGGCTTGAACTCATCACTGCCGTGCGGATGCAGGTACACCGTGTTCAGGCAGGTGGCGAATGGCAGCCCGGACCGGACCAGACGGCGGTGCATCTCGACCTCGTCGCCCCGCACGAACAATCGAAGATCCGGAACCCCGATGGCCTCCAGCGTCGCTGCGCGAAACAGCGCGCCGTTGAACAACGACGCGATGCCGGGCAGCACATCTTCGGTGCCCGTGCTCAATTCACTGACCCATCGCCGCCACGCCAGGCCCCTGCGCAACGGAAACGCCAGTCGTCGCGGGTCATCCATGTCGCACACCATTGGCGACACCTCGGCCAGCCCGTACGTTTCAGCGCACGCCAGCAGCGTGGCCAGCACCTCGGAGTCGGCCGGACGGCCGTCGTCGTCGGCCAGCCATACCCAGTCCGCGCCAAGCGCCAGCGCGTGCAGTATGCCCAGCGCGAAACCGCCTGCGCCACCGAGGTTTCGGCGCGATCCGAGATAGGTTGACGCGACCGGCTGGCCGTCGACGATCTCGCGCACCCGAGGGTCGTCGTCGTTATCGACAACCACCAGGTGATCAGGTGCCCGGGTCTGGGCGGTAACCGCGTCAAGGGATTTCGCGAGTTCATCGGGTCGTCGATGCGTGACGACCACTGCGCATATCGACTCAGTCATGTGCACGTTCTCGGGCGTTCTCTTCCAACACCTCTCGTACGTGTCGGGCCGCGTCCTCACCCTCGTAGGCGCGCACGACGTCCTCGATGCCGCCGGTCATCTTGATGGTGCCGTGGTCGATCCACATCGCGGTCTTGCAGAGCCGGGCGAGAAATTCGTTGGAATGGCTTGCGAACACCAGGATTCCGGATCGCTCGACGAGACCTTGCAGTCGGGTCTGGGCCTTCTTGAGGAATTCGGCGTCCACAGCGCCGATACCCTCGTCGAGCAGCAGGATCTCGGGGTCGATGCTGGTGACCACACCCATCGCCAACCGCACCCGCATGCCGGTCGAGTAGGTGCGCAGCGGCATCGAAAGGTAGTCGCCGAGTTCGGTGAACTCCGCGATCTCATCGACCTTGGCCAGCATCTGCTTTCGCGTCTGACCGAGGAAAAGCCCGCGGATGATGATGTTCTCGAACCCAGAGATCTCCGGGTCCATCCCAACGCCGAGGTCGAACACGGGCGCCACCCTGCCCGTCACCGAAGCCACGCCGCGGGTCGGTTCGTAGATGCCGGACAGCAGCCGCAGCAGCGTCGACTTGCCTGCGCCGTTGTGTCCGACGAGACCAACTCGGTCGCCGAGTTCGAGCGACATCGTGATGTCACGCAACGCCTCGATGACAACGACATTGGATTCGTTGCGTCCGATCGCGCCGCCGGCCTTCCCCAGGAATGCCTTCTTCAGCGACCGCGTCTTGGCGTCGAAGATCGGGAACTCCACCCACGCGTTGTGGGTCTCGATGTGGACCACGTGACCTACAGGTACTGACCAGTCCCGCCGCCGCGCTGGCCGGGCACGCCCACGCCGGGCGGCAGCGCGCCCTGGCGCATCTGCTCCAACTGCTGACGGGCCGCCATCTGCTGGGCGAACAACGCGGTCTGGATGCCGTGGAACAACCCTTCGAGCCAGCCGACCAGCTGGGCCTGTGCGATCCGCAGTTCGGCATCGGACGGCACGCCGTCCTCGGTGAACGGCAGCGTGAGCCGCTCGAGCTCGTCGCGAAGTTCTGGCGCGAGCCCGTCCTCGAGCTCGCGAATGCTGGTGCGGTGGATGTCGCGCAGCCGGTTGCGGCTGGCGTCGTCCAGCGGTGCCGCGCGCACTTCCTCCAACAGCTGCTTGATCATCGTGCCGATCCGCATCACCTTGGCAGGCTGCTCAACCAGATCGGTCAACGACTTGCCGTCGGCATCGTCATCGGACATCGCGCGGGGTTCGCCGCCGATGATTTCGATGTTGTCGTCGTCGGGATTGGCCGTCATTTTTCCTCTCCGGTCTTCTGCTCTTCGCTAGTGCTCAATGCCGCGCCACTCGTAGATGCGGGCCTCGCCGTTGTCGTAGATCTTCTCCCACGACCGTGACCTATCTAGCGACACTAGTCCGTCGGGCATCACGAACCCGCGGACCACCGGTGTGCTGGTGACCACGTACCGGATGTTGAGCGCCTTGACCGCCTCGGCAACGCGCGGGTCGGTGTCGGCGTCATCGGCATAGGCCCAGATGATGAACCGGTGAAAGCCCGGGCCCTGCTGAACCGGATAGTCGTAGTGCGTCCACAGCGGATGCAGGTCGGCGACGGCGTACATCCACGCGGTGCCGTCGGTGTTCGCATCGGCGATCAGGGTGTCATGCGCGCCCGGCAGCGTGGCCAGATACGCCCATGCCTGCAGGTCCTTGGCATCGACCATCACCCGGTCGTACTTCTCGCCGAACAGAAATTGGGCCCGCGGTAGATACGCGAGCCCGATGCCGATGCTGACGGCCACACAGATGGTGGCCGTCGCCGCGTGCCAGGCCCGTTGGTCGCCGCCCTTGACCACCCGGTGCGCCCCTGCGACGACAAACGACGCCAGCGTGAACACGGCTATGCCGACCGCCCCGTACAGCAGCATCGTGATGACCCCCGACAGCCGGCGGGGATCGCTGTAGAACAGGTCGGCGAACTTTCCGATGATCGGGCCGACCGGTCCCAGCCGAAACGGCGCCGACGAGTGCACGATGGCCACGACCAGCAGGCACCAGATTGCCAGCGGCCACCACACCCTCCGCACGATCAGCACGATCGCTCCGACGGCCGCCAGGATGATCAGCACCCACTGGATAGGGAAGTCGTTGAGGTGACGGGTGTGCTGCACAACGGCGTCGAATAGGCCCCGCTTCTTACCCTCGTGGGTGACGAACGCGTGCCCGACGATGATCTCTGCCTGCTGCAGCACGCCGAGAAACTGTGGCAGCAACAGCACCACGGTTGGGGCGGCGATGAGCAACAGGTTGACGAAGTCGGCCACGCGGCCGCGGACCGGCCGCCACAGCGCGTCGAAAAGCCACCAGGCGGCCACGAACAGAACCGTCACCACTCCGCCGGTGATGTGCACGGAGAACACACCGAGCAGCGCCAGCACTGCGAGCGGCATGCGATCCCGGTGTCGCAGCGACGACACCACCAACACCATCGTCGGGATCGCGATGCCGTAGGCGGCGAGGTTGGGCATAGACGCAACGTCGAACTCGATGTAGGGCAGCGCGGTGAACGATGCCGACAGCGCCGCTGCGGTGGCAGCGGCGCCCGCCGTACGCCATGCGTCGGTGCGGGTGCGCAGCATCCGCCACGTCAGCGCCGCGGCGCTGACCGGAAACAACCAGATCGAGGCGGCCAGTGAACTCAGCGTGTAGGCGGTGGTGGGTGCCGAACCGGTGAGCTGACTGAACACCGCCGCGAGAGCGTGAAATGTCGACGGGTAGTACAGCGCTTCGCGCGTCTCGACGTTGCGCAACTCGCCCATGTGCGTCGGCGAGGCCTGGCCGGTGTCGACGATGAAGCGAATCGTGTTGGCGTGCCACACCGAATCCCAGTTACTCGGAATGGACTGCCAGTTCGGCATCCCCCGAACCGCTGCCAACGCGATCAGCAAGGCGCCCACCAGGACGCCTGCCGCCACCACCAGTGCGGGTCCGCGGGCGACCGCCAGGGCCTCGGCATCGACGTCGCGAACACGGCCGAGCACGATCCGCAAACACCACGCAATACCCGTAACGATCGCCAGAGCAAACAGTGCCGTCCATCCGTTCCACGGGACGCCAAGTGCGCCAAACGGAACGATGGCCAACGCCACTGTGCCGTAGGTCAGTGCAGGACCGACTACGACCGCGGCCGGCCAAGTTAGCCGGCCAACACGTGCGACGACTGCCCCGGGGATCACCAGCAACAACAGTGCAATTAGCACTCCGAACCCCAAGCTCACTGCACTAGTATGGCTGCCCAGGTGACTCGGTCCGGGCACGGCATGGGCAGCGACAGGGCACGGCCGGGCATCCGCCAAGATTGTGTCGGTTTGTGGAATTCACAGGCGCTCTAAGGTGGGCTGGAATGGCATACGACGTCGCCCGGGTGCGCGGTCTGCACCCGTCCTTGGGCGATGGTTGGGTGCATTTCGACGCCCAGAACGGCATGCTGCTGCCCGACACAGTCGGCCGAGCAGTGTCGACCGCGTTCCGTGGCTCGATGCCGACGCCCGTTGGACCGCATCCGTCGGCGCAACGCAGTGCGGCGGTGCTGGAGGCCGCGCGCCAGGCCGTCGCTGATCTGGTCAACGCGGACCCGCGGGGCGTGGTGCTCGGTGCCGATCGTGCGGTGCTGCTGACGTCGCTGGCCGACGCGTCCTCGTCCCGGGTCGGTCTCGGATACGAGGTGGTGGTGACCCGCCTCGACGACGAGGCGAACATCGCACCGTGGCTGCGCGCGGCGAATCGCTATGGCGCCAAAGTGAAGTGGGCCGAAGTCGACATCGAAACCGGTGAACTGCCGACCTGGCAGTGGGAGGGGCTGATCTCGCGGTCGACCCGGTTGGTCGCGATCTCGTCGGCCTCTTCGACGCTTGGCACGGTGACCGATCTGCGGGCGGTCACGAAGCTGGTGCACGACGGCGGCGGGCTGGTGGTCGTCGATCACTCTGCGGCCGCCCCGTACCGGTTGATCGACATCGACGAGATCGACGCCGACGTGGTGGCGGTGAACGCGGTGGCGTGGGGTGGCCCCCCGATCGGCGCGCTGGTGTTCCGCGAGCCGTCGCTGATCGACTCGTTCAGTTCGGTATCGCTGAACCCGTACGCTACCGGTCCCGCGCGACTGGAGGTGGGCACACACCAATTCGGTCTGCTTGCGGGAGTCGTCGCCAGCATCGAATACCTGGCAAGCCTGGATGAGTCGGCGCGCGGATCGAGGCGCGAACGACTTTCGCTCTCAATGCAATCCGCGGCGACTTACATGAACCGCGTGTTCGACTACCTGTTGACCTCATTGCGTTCGCTGTCCACCGTGATGGTGATCGGAAGGCCGGAGACACACATCCCGGTGCTGAGCTTCGCGGTCAGCGACGTGCCTGCCGAACGGGTAGTGCAACGACTGGCCGACAACGGCATCCTGGCCGTCTCCAATGTCAGCTCGCGGGTGCTCGATGTCATCGGGGTCAACGATGTCGGTGGTGCGGTCACCGTCGGCTTGGCGCACTACACGACCACTGCCGAGGTCGATCAGTTGGTGCGTGCGCTGGCCTCGCTAGGCTGAATCACCAACGCGCAGAAGGATTTTCCCTGACGCCTCACCTGAGGCCAGCAGCTCATGCGCGGCCTTGGCCTGATCGATCGGGAACTCGGCGCCGATGATCGGACGCACCTGGCCGTCGGCGATCATCGGCCAGACGTTGTCGATCACCTCCGCGACGATCTCACTCTTGCTGCCCGGCCCGCTGACCGGACGAGACCGCAACGCAGTGGCGATGACACCGGCTCGCTTGCCGAGCAGTTTGCCGATGTTGAGTTCGGCCTTGACGCCGCCCTGCATCCCGATGATCACCAACCGCCCGCCGGTGGCCAGTGCATCGATGTTGCGGTCGAGGTACTTGGCCCCCATGATGTCGAGGATCACGTTCGCTCCGCCTTCGCCGCGGAGCCGCTCGACGAAGTCCTCGTCGCGGTAGTTGATGGTGATCTCGGCCCCGAGATCGGCGCACAGGTCGAGTTTGTTCTGTGCGCCTGCGGTCACGGCCACCCTGGCGCCGAGCGCGCGGGCCACCTGAATGCCGTGCGTGCCGATGCCGCTGGCGCCGCCGTGAATCAGCAGCAGCTGGCCGGACGCCAAACCAGCGGTCATGATGAGGTTCGACCAGACGGTGCACGCCACTTCGGGGAGCGCGGCGGCGTGCGGCAGCGGAACACCGTCGGGAACCGGCATCACCTGGCCGGCGGGGACGGCGACGAATTCGGCGTAGCCGCCGCCTGCCAGCAAAGCGCAGACTTGTTGCCCGACAGTCCACTGGGTCACGTCGTCGCCCACTTGTGCGACGGTTCCGGAGACCTCGAGTCCGAGTGTCTGACTGGCACCGGGAGGGGGCGGATAGTTCCCGGCGGCCTGCAGCAGGTCCGCACGGTTGACACCAGCGGCACTTACTTTGATGAGGACTTCGCCGGTTTCCGGTGCGATGTCGGGGATTTCTTGCCAGCTGAGCTGATCGGCTGCTTCGGCCACGATCGCGCGCATTGGGTCAACGCTACTATGCGCGGAATGTAGTATGCATTTCCCTCACGGAGCAATGCTTGCTTGATTTACTATAGCGAAATGGAGGGGATGATTGCCGGGCGTACTGCTAGTGAGATGCCTGGTCTAGATATCGCTGAGCAGAGGTCGTGGCAAAACTTCCTCGACTCGGCGTTGAGGATGTACGCGACCCTGAACCGGTCGCTGGTAGACGCGCATCATCTGACGTTGAATGATGTGCGGCTGCTCGACATGTTGGACAAGTCCGCGACCGGCTCTGCGCGTATGGGGGACCTAGCCGACGGGCTGATGTCATTGCCGAGCCGGGTCACCCGGCAGATCCGGCGCCTGGAACTGCAGGGATTGGTGCGCCGCGGGGCCAGCCCCGATGACGGCCGAGGCGTGCTGGCCTCCATCACCGAGGAGGGCCGGGCCGCGGTGACCGAGGCCATGGTCACTTACGGCCAGGGGGTGCGGTCGCATTTCCTCGGCAGATTGTCTCGCCCGCAGATCGCGGCGATGGGCGAAAACTGTCGGCGCATCAACGTCGCACTGAAGGCAGGTGCGCCGCCGGCGAAGCTCGGCCGCGTCTAGCTCACGTCCAGGCTCGAGGGCCGACTGACCCGTCGGCCCTTCGCACAAGCGCGCATCCGCCCCGTACTCTTGTCGGCGGTGGCGTGGCAGAGCGGCCTAATGCACTCGCCTTGAAAGCGAGAGACGGCTAAAACCGTCCGGGGGTTCAAATCCCTCCGCCACCGCTCTTCCGAATTGACGCTTGCGGAAATTGACTCAGCAAAAATGTCGGGTGCGGTGAATCGCGGCGGCCGAAATGGCCGGTACCGATATGGCGAAATCTCTCTATTCGGCCGCGATGTCCGCCGACGGCTTCATCGCAGGACCAGGCGGGGATCTGTCGTGGCTGGACGGCGAGGGCGGGGGCGAGGCTTTCGGTGGCCGGTGTCACCGTCGTCGGCGATATCCATGCCGTCGCACCCGTCTGCGGTGACCAACCTCTGGTACCGCGTCCTCAGCGGATAGCCTGCGCAAGCGTCTCCACACCGGTGACGATCTGCGACTCGGTCAGATTGGCATAGCCGAGCATCAAACCCGGTGGCGCTGAGGAGTCTTCGGCGTAGCACGGCGACAGGGGCTCGACCCGCACTCGACGCCGTGCCGCGCGGCGCACCAATTCCGCGATGGGATAACCGTCAGGAAAGCGGACGGTCAGGTGAACGCCCGCTGCCGCCCCAAGTACCGTTGCTTCCGGCAAGTGCCGGGTCAGTGCCTGCAGCAACGCATTTCGGCGACTGAGGTAGCGGCGGCGCATCTGGCGCAGATGCCGGTCGTATTCACCCGACGCCAACAGCTTGGCGAATGCGATCTGGTCCATCACCGAGCTTCCAGTGTCTGCCAGCCCTTTGGCCAGTGTGACGGCGCCGACGAGGTGTGCGGGCAACACCATCCAGCCGATGCGCAGTCCCGGCGCGAGCGTTTTGCTGGTCGAACCGATGTACACCACCCGGTCGGCCGCGATGCCCTGAAGCGCGCCCACGGGCGCACGGTCGTAGCGGTATTCGGCATCGTAATCGTCCTCGATGACAAGGTGGTCCGACCTCGCCCACTGCACCAGCGCGGTGCGCCGCGCCGCGGACAGCACCACGCCGGTCGGCGATTGATGTGCCGGCGTCGCGAGGACAGCCGTCGCATCGCTGGCCGCCAGCGCGCCGACGTCAAGGCCATCGCCATCGACAGGCACGGGGACCGGCTCGATACCGTTGTGCCGCAGCACCATTCGATGCAACCAGAAGCCGGGATCTTCCATCGCCACCGGCTGGCCGCTCAACGTCGACGCGAGCAGCGCGACGGCCTGCGTCGCCCCCGAGCACAGCACGATGTACCGCGGGTCGGCAACAACACCCCTGGCACGCCGCAGATAGTCCGCCACCGCCACGCGGGCGGAATACAACCCCTGCGGCTCGACATAACCGAACGCCTGCGATTCGATCTCGGCGAGCCCTTGTCTCAGCGCCCGCAGCCAGGCATGCCGCGGAAAGCTGGCAAGGTCCGGCGAGCCGGGAGCGAAGTCGAAGTCGAATTGCTTGGCAGCTTCGCCGGCGTCGCGCCGCGGGGTGCTGGCCGTGTCGACCCTCGACACGCGGGTGCCGGAGCCGTGCGTGCTGAGCAGAAACCCCTCCGCGGCGAGCTGGCTGTACGCATCGACCACGAGGCGTCGCGAGACGCCGAGATCTGCGGCCAGCACCCGGGTTGACGGCAGCCGCGTCTCGGGTGCCAACCGTCCGGTGCGGATGGCGTCGCGCAGACCGTTGGCCAGCTGACGGTGCAGCGGCTCCGGCGCCGCCCGGTCGAGCTCGACCAGCAGCTCCGGACCAGAAGTGGTACCCGAAATTGCCATCGAAGTGGAGCCTATCGTGAGGCCATTGAAGAACTAGCGTGAAGATATGACGACGACACCCCTGCGCACAAGGACCCGCTACGTCGAGGTGATTCTCATCGTCTTCGGCGCGTACTCGGTGGCCCTTGGACTCTTCATGTTCTTCGCGCCGGGAACCTTCTTCGAGACACTCGGAAACTTCGGCGTCCGCAACGACCACTACATCGTCGACAACGCGTCGTTCGAGTTTCCGCTCGGCCTGATGATGCTGGCCGCGCTGCGATGGCCGTCGTGGCGAGTCCCCGCATTGGCGTTCGCCACAGTGCATTGGGGCCTGCACGCCGTCAGTCACATCATCGACCCGCACCACGCGGCGGGTGAATCGGTCGGCTGGCTCGAGGCTGCGGGGTTGGTGGTGACCACCGTCTTCCTCGCAATTGCGCTGCGCGCCAGCATCTCCGGGGAGAGGGCCCGATGAGAATTCTGGTAGCAGGAGCGACCAGCGTGCCGGGTCTTCCACTGCTGAGGGAATTGAACGCACGCGGCCACGACGTCGTCGGGTTGACCCGGCAGTCGTCGAAGACGCCGCAGATCGAACAGGCAGGTGCTAAAACGGTGGTGGCCGACGTCTTCGATGCCGACCAGATCGATGCCGTTGTCGCCGACGTCGAACCCGAGGTCGTGGTCAGTCTGTTGACCACGCTGCCGAAGCGGGGTCCTATGCGGCTCAAGGACTTTGAGCCGGCACGCGCACTGTGGGGCCGCGGCGCACCGAACCTGGTCGCGGCTGCGCAGCGTGCCGGCGTGCGCCGGATCGTCGCGGAGTCGGTGATCTTCGCGTATGGATACCCGTCGGCCGGGCCCGCGCTGATGGACGAGTCCGACCCTTATCCCGGTCCGCCGCCGCCAGGCGGTGAGGCGATGCTCAAGGCGCTGCGTGACATGGAGCAGACGGTGCTCACCTCGGGTCAACACAGCGAAACCGAGGGAATCGTGTTGCGCTACGGCGCTTTCTACGGCCCCGGCGTGCCGCACGACGAGCTGTTCACCCGGCTGGTGAAGTGGTGGGCGATGCCCGCCCCGACCGGAAACGGCGTCGTGTCCTGGGTTCACATCGACGACGTCGCCAAGGCGACCGCGGACGCCGTCGACAGCGGTCGGGGCGGACAGATCTACAACATCGTCGACGATCGACCGCAGTCGTTCGGCGACTACATCCGCGAGCTGGCAGTCACGCTGCACCGGCCCAAACCGCTGCCTATTCCACGGCGACTGTTCGGGCTGGTCGCTCCTTACGCGGCGATCGCGTTCGGCGACACCCGGTTGCCGTTGTCGAACGCGAAGGCCAAGGCGGATCTGGGCTGGACGCCCGTCACGCGTAACCCAGCGCTACGTTCTCGGAGCGGATCCGCACGTTGAGCACCAGCGCGTTGGCGATAGTGAACACGATCGCCGTCAGCCACGCCGCATGCACAAGGGGCAGCGCAGCCACCTCCACGGTCACCGCCGTGTAGTTGGGGTGGTGCAGGAAGCGGTACGGTCCGCGATGTACCAGCGGCGCACCGGGAATGACGATCAGTCGCGGATTCCAATGCTTACCTAGCGTTGCCACGCACCACCACCGCAGGACGGTGCTGAGTGCCACGAGCACCACCATCGGCCAACCCAGCCATGGAATGAAAGGCCGGTGCAGCAGCGCGACTTCGGCGATGCAGCAGACCAGCAGCAGGGTGTGCATGCCGATCATCACGGGATAGTGACCGCGGCCGAACTCCTTGCCGCCGTTGGCAAATGACCAGTTCGCATTGCGCCGTGAGACGACGAGTTCGACGAGTCGTTCCGCGCCGATCGCGAGGATGAACAGGTAGTACATCGCGCTACCAGCTCAGCAGCAACAGCTCGAAGCTGAATCCCGGCCCCATCGCCAGCATTACACCAAGCGAACCGGCCGGCGGCGGGGTAGCCAGCGTGCGGTGCAACACGTCGAGAACCGATGCCGACGAGAAGTTTCCGTTCTGCCGCATCGATTCTCGGCTGTGCACATTGGCTTCCGGTGGCAAGCCGACAGCACGCTCGATCGCGTCCAGCACCTTCGGGCCACCGGGGTGACAGATCCACGTCGAGATGTCACCGGTCGTCAGGCCGTGATCAGCGAGGAAGCGGTCGACCTCGTCGCCGAGATACGCGTCGGCCATGTGGGGCACATCGCGCGACATCACCAGACTGAAGCCGTTCGAGCTGACCTTCCAACCCATTACGTCTACGGTCCCGGGGAACAACCGGCTTCGCGTGGACAGTACGGCAGGACCGGGGTAGGCCGTCGGCGCTACGGGAACGCGGTCGGCTCCGGTGGCGACAACGGCTGCTGCGCCGTCACCGAACAGGCACGCGCCGATCAGTGCGGGAATGGACAGATCGTCACGTTGCAGCGTGAGTGAGCACAACTCCACCGACAACAGCACCGCGACGTGGCCGGGGAAGCCGCGCAGGTAGTCGTGCACCCGCGCCATCCCTGCCGCACCGGCGACGCAACCGAGCCCGAACAACGGAATGCGTTTGATATCCGGCCTGAACCCGATCCGCGACGCCAGCCTGGCGTCGATGGTCGGCACGGCGACCCCGGTGCTGGACACCATCACGATGGCATCCACTTCCTGGGGCGTGACGTGCGCCGCGTCGAGCGCCGCCCGCACAGCCTGCTCGCCAAGCTCGACGGCGACTTGCAGGTAGGCGTCGTTCGCCTCGGTGAAGCCGGTCAACTCGGGGTAGCGGGACAACGGCAGCGCGAGGCTGCGGGTATCCACGCCGCTGGTCTGTGCGAAGCGGGCGAATTCAGGGCCGAGGCCGCTCGTCAGCACGCTCGCGACTTGGTCTTGCTCGTAGCGGTGCGTGGTCAGTGCGACTGCGGTGCCTGCGATATGTGGGGCGCCGGTTCGCTGTCCGGCAATGTGATCCAGCGAAATGGAATGCGTTGTATCCGTCATACCGATCAATACGGCGTTGAGCCGCATATGTATTCAGTTCTGCATCCGCATAGTGACGCGAAACACCGCGCACGGCCGCCTTGGCGAATTCACCGCTTCCTCGCAGTGTTTTCGCAGGCAGACCGGAGGACAATTACTCGCCGGTGAAGTTCGGCGCGCGCTTTTCGAACGTCGCGGTGAGCCCCTCGGTGAGATCCTTCGACGGTAAGAATGCGGCGTTCCAGGCCGCGACATAGCGCAGGCTTTCCGAGACGCGGGCAATGCGTTGCTGATCGAGCACGTCTTTGATCCCGTTGACCACCAGCGGCGGGTTGCCGGCGATCTCAGCCGCCGTCTGGTGTGCCGCGGCCAGCGATGCGTCGGCGTCGGCGTAGACATCGTTGACGAGACCGATCTTCTCGGCGCGGGAAGCGTCAATGTCCTTGCCCGTCAACGCCAATTCGCGCAGATGCCCGTCGGTCAGGATCAGCGGCAGCCGGGCGAGGCTGCCGACATCCGCGACGATGGCCAGTTTGACCTCGCGCACGGAAAACTTCGCGTCCGCGCTGGCGTAACGGATGTCGACTGCCGAGATCAGGTCGACGCCGCCGCCGATGCACCAGCCGTGTACCGACGCGATGGTCGGGGTGCGGCAGTCGGCGACGGCGTTCATCGCACCCTGCATCCGCAGGATGGTCTGGTGAAACTCCGCCCGCGGCAGAGCCGATCCGCCACCGCCGAGCACACCCGACAGCGCGCCGCCCATCGCGGGCAGATCAAGGCCGTAACTGAAGTTGTTGCCCGATCCAGTCAGCACGATGGCGCGAACGTCGCGGTCGGCGTCGAGCTTGGCGAACACCTCGGGCATCTCCGCCCAGAACGCCGGTCCCATCGCGTTGCCCTTGCCGGGACCAATCAGGGTCACCTGCGCGACATGGTTCTCGATGTCGACGGTGACGGATTCATATGCCTCAACTTCGCGGCCCATGCCGCAATACGCTAGCCAGTCAGCGAGGCGGCGTTCCCATCAGTACCTCGCTGACAGTGGCCTGAGGCAGGAACTGACAGGCCGCCTCGACCAGCATCTGGCCGACGGATTCGCCGTTGGGGCCGAGCGGGTTGTCCTTCTGTTTGAGGATTTCCCGGATGACGGCCAGTCGGGTGGCCTCGTCGAGTTTGTTGAAGTCGCTGCAGGTCATTGTCAGCGCGTTGGGCGGTGCGGGCACCACAGGGACGTCGGTGTTCTTCGGGAAGCCGGGGAACGGAATGTTAGGGATCGGGATGCCTGGCAGCCCGGGCATCGTCGTGCTCGGCGCGCGTGTCGACGTGAGCGGTGGCCCGGGCTCGGTCGTCATGGCGACGGTGCCGGGCGTCGAGCGCTCGCAGCCGGCGATCAGGCCGGCGAGGATCAGGGCGGCTCCGGCCAGCGCCAAAACGTGGGGCCTCATCCCGGCAACGATATGCGGTGCCGCGTCGTAGCGTGAGCGCATGCCTGACGACTTGCGTCCCGGACCTGATTCACCGCCGACTGACGAGCTGCAAAGCGCCGAAGCGACGCTGGCTGTGCTGGTGCACGTGTTGCACGGCATCGCCAAAGACGACGAAGCCAAACAGACGCCGTGCCGGGAGTTCGACGTCGCCGCGCTGACAGACCATCTGATGAACTCGATCACCACGATCGGTGGGATGGTCGGTGCGGAGTTCCCCGAACGCGACAGCTCCGACTCGGTCGAGCGGCAGGTCGTGCTCGCTGGGCGGCCGGCTCTGGACGCGTGGCATAAGCACGGCCTCGAGGGCAATGTGCCGTTCCGGTCGGGGGAGGCGCCCGCCAAGATGATGGTGAGCATCCTTTCGCTCGAATTCCTGGTCCACGCTTGGGATTACGCGAAGGCGACCGGACGTGAGGTGACCGCACCCGATTCGCTGTCCGACTACGTCTTGGGCCTGGCCAAGACGATCATCACGCCGGAGGGCCGCACCAACGTCGGGTTTGACAATCCGATCGACGTGGCCGCCGATGCCGGCGCTTTGGATCGGTTGGTCGCCTACACCGGACGCCAGCCGAGCTAGCGGTTCCAGCCCGTCGCGAAGGCGAGGAACGCGTCGTTCTCATGCGGGGCTGCGACGGTGACGCGCACGCCGTCGTCGCCGTAAGGCCGGACGATCACCCGGCTGTTCGCCGAGTCGTTCGCGAACTCCTGAGCGCGACCGGGCAACGGCAGCCAGACGAAGTTGGCCTGTGACGGCGGAACGGTATAACCGGCATCGCGCAAAGCGGCAGTGACGCGGGCGCGTTCGGCGATCACCGCGTCGGTGCGGGCCAGCAATTCGTCCGCGGCGTCGAGTGACGCGATGGCCGCGGCCTGCGAGATGCTGGTCGCGGTGAACGGCACGTAGACCTTGCCCAGCGCGGTGATGATGTCCGGATCGCCCACCGCGTACCCGATGCGCAACCCGGCCAAGCCGTAAGCCTTCGAAAACGTCCGCAGCACAACGACATTGCTGTGCTTGCGGACCAACCCGAAGCTGTCGGGAACCAGGCCGTCGCGGATGTACTCGACGTAGGCCTCGTCGAGAGCGATCAGAATGTTCGGCGGCACCGCCTCGACGAACCGGGCCAGCGCGTCGGGGTCGACGACGGTGCTGGTCGGGTTGTTCGGGTTGCACACGAAGATCAGCCGGGTGCGGTCGGTGATCGCGGCGAGCATGGCGTCGAGGTCGAAGGTGTAATCGGTCAGCGGCACCTGCACGGGCGTCGCACCCGCGGTGCGGACCTGTAGGGGATAGATCTCGAAGCTGCGCCAACCGAATAGCACCTCGTCACCGACGGTCGAGGTGATCTGGATCAGCTGTTGACACAAGCTGACCGATCCGCAGCCCACCGAGATGTGCTCGGGGGCGAAGTCGACATGCTTGGCCAGGCGTTCCTTGAGTTCGACGTACCCGTTGTCGGGATAGCGGTTGATGTTGTCGGCGGCCTTCTCGATAGCGGCCCGCACGCTCGGCAGCGGCCCGTGCACCGTCTCGTTGCTGGCGATCTTGATCGCACCCGGCACCGTCTTGCCCGGGGTGTAGGCGGGTAGATCGGCCAGTTCGGGTCGTAGACGGGCGGTCACCCGACCAGTTTATGGGTCGCTCACCTGCGCTTTGCCTTCGCCTGTTACCCCTGTGTACGCTGTCGGATCGGCGGTAATCGTCGGGAGGCGTGCCAGAGCGGCCGAATGGGGCTCACTGCTAATGAGTTGTCGCCCTCAAAGGCGACCGGAGGTTCAAATCCTCTCGCCTCCGCCGCGGCTGATTCGTCAGCCACACAACTGAACAGGACAGGCGCCCGTAGCTCAACGGATAGAGCATCTGACTACGGATCAGAAGGTTAGGGGTTCGAATCCCTTCGGGCGCGCTCACTTTCGAGGACGCCCCGGCATCGGTCGGGGCGTTTTTGTTGCTCGCTCAGCCGCCGGAACAGCAAATGTACAAGTGTGTGCTAGTTCTTACGTGAACTCCCAGATCATCTCCGATTTTTGACTGATCAACAGGTCAGGACCTCACGATTCGAAATTGACGTAGCCGATATATCTTTCTTGTAAGGTCCCCTGCAAACGGGAAATCCCGGGAGGCCTGAGGTGGCAGCCGTTCTGGATCAGAGCCCGCGCCCATCGCGGCGCCGACGAAGCGAAGCCGTGCCGGCGCAGCAGCGCTTGGACATCCAGGGCCTGCGGATGGTCGCGGTGGTGGCCGTGTTCGCCTTCCACTTGTGCGGCTGGCCGCGGGGCGGCTTCATCGGCGTGGATGTGTTCTTCGTGATTACGGGGTTCCTGATCACCGGCAGCCTGTTACGCAGCACCGGCCGTCGCGGGAGTGTGTCGATCCGTCGGTTCTATTGGAATCTGGTTCGCCGGATCCTCCCGGCCGCCTCCGCCGTTCTGCTTTGTACCTATCTGGCTTCGGTGGTGGTGTTCCCACCATCTCGGGCCCGTCAGGTCGGCGTGGATGCGTGGTCGGCTTTCATCTTCATGTCGAATTGGCGATTCGCTGCCCAGCAGCCGGATTTCTTCGCGGCGGACGGCGCTGTTTCGCCGGTCCAGCACTACTGGGCGGTGTCGATCGCGGAACAGTTCTACCTCGTTTGGCCGGCGCTGATCTTCGTGATCGGGCTCATTGTCGTCCGCATGGCGTGGACCCGACGACGCCAAATGAAGTTCATGGTCGCGGTGGTGACATACATCGTCATCGCCTCCCTGGCATTCGCCCTACACGCGACCGCGACGTGGCCGACATGGGCGTACTTCAACACCTTCGCCAGGGTGTGGGAGCTGGGCGTCGGCGCGCTGTTGGCGACAGCGGTCGGGACGCTGGGCCGAATACCGCCGGCGCTCAAGTCGTGGTTGTCATGGGGAGGACTTGCGCTGATCGCGGCGGGCCTGCTGCTGATCCCCGAGGCGGGCTTCCCGGCGCCATGGGCGTTGCTGCCGGTGACGGGCGCGGCACTTGTCATCGCAGCAGGCGTGGAACACGAACCGCCACAAGCATTTCTGCGAAATCCCGCCAGTGTCTATCTGGGCGACATCTCGTACTCGCTGTATCTGGTGCACTGGCCCGTGATCGTCTTCCTCGCCGCGCAGATGCCGCGTGGCGGCAGCTTCTTCTTCGCGGCGGGCGCGCTCACCTTCGCGTTGGCGGTCGGCTGCTACCACTTCGTCGAGAATCCGTTGCGGTATTTCGACTGGCGCAAAACCGTTTCCGCGCTCCGTGAGATACCTCGCGGCGGCTTCCAACCGCAGCGGTCGATACGCCCTGCCGCCGCAGCGGTGCTGATGCTGTCGGCGGTGGGGCTCACCGCCTACGCATTGGGGCTTACGACGCAATCCATTTACGTGCCGTCGCCGGTGGCAACGCCGGCCCCGTCGCCGATGGCGGCTCGGCCCCCGGTCGCGGTGCTGGAAAAGTCCGAAGCGAAGTCGGGTCCCCTGGCTTCGGCGCTGCAAGCGGAGATCACTGCTGCGTTGTCAGCCACGCAGTGGCCTCCGCTCGACCCCTCGATGGAAGCCGCGATGGTCGAGCCCTTGCCGTCGGAGATCCAGCGTTGTTCGGACACCACACTGCCCATCGACGAAGAGTGCACGTGGGGCGCAACTTCGGCGCCGACCCGGATCGTGATGGTGGGCGACGATGCCGCGCTGAATTACGCGAACTCGTTGCGTGAGCTGGCGCTGAACTCCGGCGACCAGATCCAGGTACATCTGGAGGCGATGGGCGGTTGCCCGTTCAACAATGATCAGCAGTCCGCCGACGCCTGCACTGCCCGCAAGCAACGCGCGCTGGACTACATCACCGCGAACAGGCCGGCAGTTGTGTTGATCGCGAACTCCTACGGGGACTTTCGAGCCGGCGACGGTCGTCCGATGACGACGGACGTGTGGTTTGATTCGGTGCGTCAAATCGTCGGCCAGATCCGCGACGCCGCCACCAAGCTCGCGTTCCTTTCACCGCCGCCCGCCGACAAGAACATCGAAGACTGCTACGGCACCGGGTCGAGCGTCCCGGCGAACTGCATCAGTCGCGTCACCGACCAATGGGCTTCCACTGCTGCAGCCGAGAAGCGCCTCGCCGAATCCGTTGGCGGGCTGTGGGTGGACTCGCGTCCGTGGTTCTGCAGCGGGGACGGACGTTGCCCCGGCTTTGTCGGAACCACGCCGACCAAACGCGATGCGACGCACCCGACCCGGGCCTACGGTGAGCGGATCGTTGCGGTCATCGACGAGTCGTTAAGGGCTGCAGGCGTTTACTGAATCGCCTCGGCTCAATGGAGCAATCCCGCAGCCGGATCGTGTTCGCCCACAGGCGCGTACAGCTCCCACGCCGCGGGAATGCCCTTCAGCACATGTGCGCCGCGCTCTTCGAACGTGATGCCGGAGCCGTTGACGAGATCCTTGACGGTGCGCGACACCAAGACCTCTCGGCTCTTGGCGAGTGCGGCGATCCGCGCCCCGATGTGGACGGCGATGCCGCCGATATCGTCGCCGCGTACCTCACATTCGCCGGTGTGCAAACCGCTGCGGATCTCGATGCCGATCTGCGGCATGAGGTCAACGAGCGTCTTCGCGCAGCGCACCGCCCTGGTTGGTCCGTCGAACGTCGCCAGGAATCCGTCACCGGTGTGCTTGACCTCGCGGCCCTGGAAGCGACTGATGTGCTCGCGAGTCAGATCATCGTGGCGCTCGAGCAGCTCACGCCAGTCGCGGTCGCCGAGCTCGGCAGCTTGGCGCGTCGAATCGACAATGTCGGTGAATAGCACGGTGGCCAGCACGCGATCGGGCGGCGGCTCGTGGCGGTGCCCGGTGAGGAACTGCTCGACCTCACCGGTGATCGAGGCGATATCCCCGACGGCCATCCAGTGATCGATGCCATTCAGCTCGATGAGGCGTGCCGTCGGGATCTCTTCGGCGATTTCCCGTGCGAACTCCACCGGGATGGCTTCATCGGTGCGATGCAGCACAAGCGTCGGCACCGAAACACTTTTCAGGATGTCCTGGACCTTGGCCCTGGTGAGCACGGCCTCGAAGGTGAGGCGGGCCATCTTCGGGCTCATCGCGGCCCGCTCCAGCGCTCCGGTGCCCATTCGGCTCGCGGGGCTGTTCTTGAGGCTGGGGGCCGCCCAATCCAAAGTCGATCCCTCGCCCCAATGGTCGAGGGTCGCCTCGACCCGGGCCATCAGCTCTATCCACTTCGCGCGGCCGGGTGAGCCGTCGTCATCACGCGATCCATTTGCGTACGTGCCGAAGAGGATCAGCGAATGCACGCGATGTGGATACGTGGCGGCGAACATGACACTGATGGGCCCGCCTTCGGAGTATCCGAGCAGTGCAGCGCGCCGGCTTCCTGCGGCGTCCAGTACGGCGCGAAGGTCGTCGGCGCGGCTCTCGAGGGTGGGTACGCCATCGACTGGATCAGACAGCCCCGTACCGCGCTTGTCGTAGAGGATCACGCGCGCGAACGACGCAAAATCTCCGACAAGCTTCGCCCAGCTGGCATCCGCCCACAGCAGGTCGACGTGGGAGAGCCACCCCGGGACGATCACCAAGTCCACCGGACCGTCGCCGACGATCTGATAGGCGAGATCTCCCCCCGGGCCCTTTGCGTACTGCGTGTGCGGAGTCATCGTCTTCGCGCCAATCGCAGCACGGTACGTGCGATTCGGGGTTGACGTCCGAGCTGATCCGCCAGCAGATCTCGGCGCGGCTGAGTTGCCACTGCCTGATCAATCTCAGCGGGATCGCGCTCGCCTACGGGCGCGTATAGCTGCCATCGCGCCGGAATGCCCTTCAGCGCATGTATGCCGCGGTCTTCGAACGTGATGCCGGATCCGTTCACAAGGTCCTTGACCGTGCTGGAGACGAGCACCTCCTGTCTGTCGGCCAGCGCAGCGATTCGGGCTCCGATGTGGACGGCGATGCCACCGATGTCGTCGCCGCGTACCTCACACTCGCCGGTGTGAAGACCCGTTCGGATGTCGATCCCCAGCCCCGCGATGCGCTCGTTGAGCGTGGTGGCACAACGTACGGCGCGCGTTGGCCCATCGAAGGTCGCAAGGAAACCGTCGCCGGTGTGCTTGATTTCTCGGCCCTGGAACCGGGCGATCTCTTCACGCGTCATCTCGTCGTGGCGTCCAAGCAGTTCGCGCCAGCTTCGATCGCCGAGTTCAGCGGCGCGTCCTGTCGAATCCACGATGTCGGTGAACATCACCGTGGCCAGCACGCGGTCGGCCGGAGTCTGGTGTCGGTGGCCGGTGAGGAACTCCTCGGTCGCGCCGGTGATCGATTTGATGTCGCCTGCACCAGGCCAATGATCGACGCCGTCGAGTTCGATGAACCGCGCATTGGGAATCTTCTCGGCGAGCTCGCGACCGTACTCCACAGGGATCGCATCCCCTGTGCGGTGCAGTACGAGCGTAGGAACGCGAACGCTACCGAGAATGTCCCGAATGTCGATATGTATCAGGATCGACTCGAAGACCAATCGAGCCATTTTCGGGCTCATGCCCGCGCGTTCGTACGCGCCAACGGCCCTTCGGTACAGGGCGCTGCCTTTTCGGCTGGGTGCCGCCCAGTCCACGGTCCGACCCTCGCCCCAATGGTCGAGGGAATCCCGCGCTAGTCGCTTGAGTTCGAGCCATTTAGCCCTCGCGGGCGAATCGTCTTCTTCCGGCCATCCGCAGGCATAGGACCCGAACATCACGAGTGCCCGAACCCGCTCGGGATACGTTCCGGCGAACAGCACACTGATCGGCCCACCCTCTGAGTAACCGAATAGCGCCGTGTGTTCGGATTCGGCGGCATCCAGTACGGCCCGCAAGTCGGCAACTTCGTCTTCGAGAGTCGGCGGTCGGTCGATGGGGTCGGACAGCCCCGTGCCGAGTTTGTCGTAGAGGATCACGCGGGCGAACGAGGCCAGGTCGTCAAGGAAAGCCTTCCAGCCCGGATCCGCCCACAGCAGGTCGACATGGGAGAACCAGCCCGGAACGATCACCAAGTCAATCGGACCGTCGCCGACGATCTGATAGGCGAGATCTCCCCCCGGGCCCTTTGCGTACTGCGTCTGCGGCAACGGGGCCATCGCGCCCAGTATCCCACTTGACCGCGTGATCAGGGCGTTTCTGGCGATTGCAGCAACGGCGTAACCGCCGCGCCTATCTCTTGGTATGACGCTGACTCAGTTGACTGCCACGCGCGCGTCGAGCGCTGTTGTTCTGATCCGCCTCTATGTCGGCCTGATCTTCGCGGGCGAAGGGGTGCTGAAGTTCCTGCGGCCGGACTCGCTTGGGCCCGGCCGCTTCATCAAGGTCGGCATCCCCGGCGCGACGTTCTTCGCGTACTTGGATGGCGTCTTCGAAATCGGCTGCGGCATGCTGATTCTCGTCGGGTTGTTCACGCGCCTGGCAACTTTGCCGATGATCGTCGACATGCTCGGGGCGTTGGGCATCACCAAGGTGCCACTGCTGTGGGGGCATGCGCCGCTGTACCCGAAGGAGGGCGGCTTCTGGGACTTCTTCCACGAAGGCCGCCTCGAAGTGGCGATGCTGTGCGGCAGTGTCTTCCTGCTCATGGTCGGTGCCGGGGCGTATTCGTACGATGCCCGAGTGAACCCTGACCGCGCTCCTGCCGTAGTCACGTAAGTGATCCGCAGCGAGCGTGAGGAGCGCCGTCCTCGACCCGTTGCCGGGCTGCAACCGGTGACGGGGGCGGCGTATGCGGATTGGGATGCGGTGTACCGCGACAATGTCACGTGGGTCTATCGGCTGATGTACGGCAAGGTCGGCAACCAGCCCGACGCCGAGGATCTGACCGCAGAAGTCTTCATGACGGCGCTGCGCCCGCTGCGGGTTTCGGCAACCGTGCCCGAGGTGCGCAAGTATCTTCGTATGACGGCTCGCACGGTTCTCGCGTCTTACTGGGGTGACCGGATGGGCCGCCAGGTGACCGTCATCGAGGACGACGTTCCCGAGCCCATCGAACCGGAGTCGATCGCCAGCGAGGCACCAGACAAGGTGCGCCAGCTGCTGCAGCGGCTGCCGGACAACTATCGTCGCATCCTGGAACTGCGTTTCCTGCAGGCGTTTTCGGTGCGGGAGGCCGCCAACCAGATGGGGGTGACTGTCGCGAACGCAAAGGTGTTGCAGCACCGCGCGCTGCGGATGGCCGCACAGTCGGGTGAGGAGGCCACGTCGTGAGCAACCGAACCGTACGCCGTTTCGTCGAGGGGCTGTTGCGAGGGCAACGCACAGAGTCCGCACGCCCGGACGACTTCGAGGCCGAACAGATGAAGACCGCGATCGAATTGCGGGCGGCGCGGCTGGGCAGCGATGCCCCCCGCGAGGAATTCGTCACCGATCTGCATCGCAGGCTGGCGGCCGAGATGGCCGAAGACCAGCCCGCGGTCTCGCATCCGCGATGGGCGCCACGCCGGCGCGAGGTGGTCATCGGCGGCTCGGTGGCCGCCGCCTCGGCGGCAGCCGGTTTGGTCGTCGGCCGTAATCTGCTCGCGCCCACCGTGACCCAGCAGGCGGCGCCCGTCCAAGGCGAACTCGAACCCAACGCGGGAACGTGGCGGGCTGTCGGTGCGAGCACCGATCTACCCGATGGCGGGGCACTTGCCTTCGACCTCGGCTCAGTCAACGGATTCGTGCATCGCAACGACGCCAAACTGGAGGCGGTGTCCGGCGTCTGCACGCATCAGGGCTGCAAGCTGTGGCTGGATGCGCCGGAGAGCCGGCTGCGTTGTCCCTGTCACTCGACGTCGTTCTCGTTGGAGGGGACGAACGTCACCCATCAGCTACCCGTCGCTCCGCCACCGCTGCCGAGGTACCGGGTACGCGAGATCGACGGGGTGATCCAGGTCTTCGCGCCGACGAAATCCGCCTAGCCGCATACGGTGTCGGTATGACCGACACCCCGTGGGAGCCCCCGCTTGCCGGCACCGAACCCGAGCACCTCCTCGGTGCGCTCGAGCGTCTGCGAACGACGTTCAGATGGAAGGTCGACGACCTCGACGCGGACGGACTGGCCACGCGGATCGGTGCGTCGGCGCTGACGCTCGGCGGCCTGCTCAAACACATGGCGATCAACGAGGACGCCATGTTCACCAGCAAGCTGACCGGCGAACCGATCGGCGAACCATGGGAGTCGTGGTGGGACGGCACCGACGACTGGGAGTTCACCAGTGCCGCAAGCGATGCACCCGAGCGGCTCTACGAGTTGTGGGACGACGCGGTCGAGCGGTCTCGCGCGCGGGTCGACGCGGCGCTGGCCCGCGGAGGCCTCGATCAACTCGTCGACGTCTGTTCCGCCGACGGCGAGCACGCGAGCCTGCGCCGTCTGCTGTGCGACCTGATCGAGGAATACGGGCGCCACACCGGGCACGCCGACCTGATTCGAGAGGTCGTCGACGGACGGGTGGGCGAGGATCCGCCTCCGGGATGGCGCCCGGTGTCCAACCGATAGGTTGGGACCGTGCGACTGCTTCTGATCGCCGACACTCATATCCCCAAGCGAGCCCGTGACCTACCCCGTCGCGTGTGGGACGAGGTAGCCGACGCCGACGTCGTGCTGCACGCCGGCGACTGGGTAGACCCTTCGCTGCTGGACGCGCTCGAAGCCAAGGCGAAGCGTCTGATCGGCTGCTGGGGCAACAACGACGGCGCGGAGTTGCGCCGACGGCTGCCCGAACGTGCCGACGTGACGCTCGGCGGCCTGCGCTTCACAGTGGTGCACGAGACCGGGGCGGCCACCGGCCGCGAAGCGCGGATGGCCAATGCGTACCCCGACACCGATGTGCTGGTGTTCGGCCACAGCCACATTCCGTGGGACACCACCGCGAAGACCGGTCTGCGCCTGCTCAACCCCGGCTCACCGACCGACCGGCGCAGGCAACCGTTCTGCACGTACATGACGGCGACCGTTGAGCACGCCGCGTTGTCAGATGTCGTGCTGCACAACCTGGATCGCCATGCCTGATCGCAAAGCGCGCGTCGCCGACGTGCATGAGATCGCTGCGGCGATGCCCCACGTGACCCGCATCGAGGGGCCGAAGGGAAACGCCATCTATCAGGTCGGCGGCAAATCGTTCGTGTTCTTCCGCACTCCGCAGCCCGATGCCGAGGATCCGGAGACCGGCGAACGCTACGCCGACGTGATCATGATCTGGGTGGAGTCCGAGAGCGACAAGCTCGCGCTCATCCAGGATCCCGGTTCGCCGTTCTTCACCACCGACCGGTTCGACGGGCATCTGTCGGTTTTGGTGCGCGCCAAGGACTTACGCTCAATCAGCAGAAGCGAGTTGACCGAGCTGATCCAGGACGCCTGGCTGTCGCGGGCGTCGAAGCGGCGCGCGGAGAAGTGGCTGGCCGAGCGGGTAGGCTAGCTCAGCTCGCGTCGGCGGCGCAAATCAAGCCGATATGTTTGGTCGCCCAATCACCAAGGGGTCCAAGGGCTTTCAACAGCTCCTCGCCGGCCGGTGTCATCGAGTACTCGACCCGCGGCGGCACCTCGTGATAGCTCTCCCGGTGCACGACACCGTGGCGCTGCAACTCCTTGAGGTGCTGGGTCAGCATTTTCTGCGAAATGCCGGCCAGGCTGCGGTGCAGTGCGTTGAACCGTTTGGGTCCGCCCTGTAGCTCCCAGAGGATCAGCGGCTTCCACTTGCCGTCCACCACGGCCATCGCGGCGTCGAGCCCGCAGGTGTACTTCCCCAACGCCGCCACTGGTCACCTCCATTAGTTCCAAAAAGGTAAGTATCGCACTTTTTAGTGGGTACTTGTCCAAAAGTTTGCGTGGACCCAACGATGGTCGCATGACCACTCCACAGCGCACGGTGAGCTTCCTCGGACTCGGTGAAATGGGTTCTGCCCTTGCCCGCGTAGCCCTGGCCGGGGGCTGCGCCACTACCGTCTGGAACCGCAGTGCCGACAAGATGACCGCCCTTGTCGACGCAGGCGCCTGCCCTGCCGGCACGGCAGCCGACGCCGTAATGTCCTCCGACCTGATCGTGGTGTGCTTGTTCGACCACCAATCCGTCCACGACGTTCTCGATCCGCTGGGCGATCGGCTCGCGGGCCGGCGCCTGCTCAACCTGACGACGACATCCCCCGACGGTTCCCGCGAACTGGCGCGATGGGCGTCGGACGTCGGTGTCGACTACCTCGACGGCGGGATCATGGCGACACCGAAGATGATCGGCACGCCGTCATCAAGTGTGTTGTACAGCGGTTCGCGGCGGCTCTATGACGAGTACCGGGATTTGCTCGAATTATGGGGCGGCGCTGAATATTTCGGTGCGGACGCGGGGATGGCGTCCCTGTATGACCTGGCGCTGCTGTCAGGAATGTACGTGATGTTCGCAGGCTTCTTCCACGGCGCCGCGATGGTCGGCGCCGCGGGCGTCCCCGCGAGGGAGTTCGCGACGCGAGCGGTCGGGTGGCTGCACAGCATGGTGCCTTCGATCGCCGGATACGCCGAGATCATCGATGCCGGCGACTACTCGCGCCCCGGCCAGCAGAGCCTCGAGTTCTCCGACATCAGCGACATCGTCGAGGCGAGCCGCGCACTCGGCATCAGCACCGAAGTGGTCGACATGGTCCAGCGTCTGATCCACCGGCAGATCGACGCGGGCTACGGCAAGGACGGGTTCGCCCGCGCGATCGAGAGCATCAAGCACCCGGAGGAGGTGGCGTGACGGCAGGCACGGCGGCGTGGTTCGCGCCGCACATGAAGACCGCGAGACGCGCCACTGTGTCGCCGGCATTCCGCCATCGATGCCGAGTGCCGTTCTGCACCACGGTGTCACCGGCGGTCAAGGTGACCTCCGCGCCGTCGTCGAGTTCCAGCACGACCGTGCCCTCGAGGACGACTTCGAAGTCGATCGTGTCGGTGGTGTGCATACCAGGGTCGGACCGGTCCATGTACCGGAGCAGCCCCGGCGCCTCGGCCTCGAGGTCGGCCACGCTCGCGGCGCCCTCGATATCGGAGCCTGCCGTGCTGGCCGGCGGTAAGGAGAACATCCCGAATCGAAAGCCACCGACCGGCGGGAAATACGAGTGATGGTCGGGGATGCTGCCGTCGTCCGGGAACTCCGGCGTCGTGTCGCCACCCCATAGTCGATGAAACCCCGTCGTCGGCGACGGCTGCACCAACTCGTCGCTGACGAACACGGACTTGCCGGACGGGTTGTGCCCGGTCACTACTCGACGCACATTCATGGCGTCAGTCAAGCACCGCCGTCGGGAATCCGTGGCAGTGTCTGCGTCATGGAGCAGAAACCGCCCACCGCCACCATCGAGTCGGCAAACAGCGGCCACCTCAACGGCCTGCCGTTCGATGACAGCCGCGACTTCGAGGATGCCGACCGCGGGTTCATCGGCGCGCTCGAACCATGCGTCGTCAAGGCCGCCGACGGAAGAGTGGTGTGGGACAACGACGTTTACGCGTTCCTCAACACCGATGTGCCGAACTCGGTGCATCCCAGCCTGTGGCGGCAGAGCCAGTTGTGCGCCAAACAGGGCCTCTACGAAGTGGTCGAGGGCATCTACCAAGTGCGTGGTCTTGACCTGTCGAACATCAGCTTCATCGAGGGCGACACCGGAGTCATCGTGATCGATCCGTTGATCTCCACAGAGACGGCCGCCGCCGCGCTGAACCTGTACCGCACGCACCGCGGTGAGCGGCCCGTCGTCGCCGTGATCTATACCCACAGCCATGTCGACCATTTCGGTGGCGTGCTCGGCGTGATCACGCAGGCAGACGTCGACGCGGGCCGGGTGGCAGTGATTGCGCCCGAACACTTCACCCAACACGCCGTCCAGGAGAACGTCTACGCCGGCACCGCGATGGCGCGGCGGGCCGCCTACATGTACGGCGCAGCGTTGCAACGCGGCCCGCAAGGTCAGGTCGGCTGCGGGCTGGGCCAGGTCGGTTCCACCGGTGAGGTCGCACTGATCGTGCCAACGGTCGACATTCGCGAAACCGGCGAGACGCACACCATCGACGGCGTCGAGATCGAGTTCCAGATGGCACCCGGCACCGAAGCGCCCGCCGAGATGCACTTCTACTTCCCGAAATTCCGGGCGTTGTGCATGGCCGAGAATGCCACACACAACCTGCACAACCTGCTGACGCTGCGCGGTGCACTGGTACGCGATCCACACGGGTGGGCCGGCTATCTGACCGAGGCCCTCGACCGCTTCGCCGACCGCGCCGACGTCGTGTTCGCCTCACACCACTGGCCCACCTGGGGCCGCGACCGAATTGTGGAATTCCTTTCCCTGCAACGGGATCTGTACGCCTATCTACACGACCAGACGCTGCGACAGCTCAACCAGGGCTTCACCGGCATCGAGATCGCCGAGACTTTTCGGATGCCGCCCGCGCTGGAGCGCGCGTGGCACACCCGCGGGTACTACGGCTCGGTCAGCCACAACGTCAAGGCGGTCTATCAGCGCTACATGGGCTGGTTCGACGGCAATCCCGGCCGGCTGTGGGCGCATCCACCCGAGGCATTGGCGCCACGCTATGTCGAGGCGATCGGCGGCATCGACCGCGTTGTCCAAGTTGCGCGCCAGGCCTTCGACGATGGCGACTTCCGTTGGGCCGCAACCCTGCTCGATCACGCGATCTTCACTGACCAGAACCACACCGCGGCACGCGAGCTCTACGCGGACACACTCGAACAACTGGCCTACGGGGCGGAGAACGCAGTGTGGCGCAACTTCTTCCTTGGCGGTGCGACGGAGCTGCGTGAGGGCAACTTCGGATCTCCGACAGTGGCCGCCTCGCCGTCCCTCCTCGGCCAACTGACTCCTGAGCAGATCTTCGACACGTTCGCGATCAACATCAACGGGCCGCAGGCATGGGATCTCGACGTCGCCGTCGACATCACCTTCCTCGACGTCGGCACCAACTACCGGCTGACACTCCGCAACGGCGTGCTGGTGTATCGCAAGCTACCTGCGGACGACTCGACAGCCAATGCGACGGTCAAACTCGCAAACAAGCTGCGGCTGTTCACCTTTGCCGCTGGCGACAGCGACTCGCCCGGGATCGAGATCAGCGGGGATGGCGGGGCTTTGCCGTCGATCATTGCGGTGGTCGACCGGCCCGACCCGAACTTCAACATCATCACGCCCTGAATCGTCACGGAATGCCGCCGTCGACGCGGATGATCGAACCGCTGGTGTAGCTCGACGCATCCGACGCCAAAAACAAAGCGGCGCCGATGATTTCGGGCGGATTGCCCAGCCGCTTGAGCGCGAAATGCTGTGCGCCTTTCGTCGTCGCCGGAATGTCCCAGGCCTTGCTGATGTCGGTCAGGAAAGGCCCCGGCATCAACGTGTTGACGCGCACCGTCGGTCCGAACGCAAGGGCCAACCCTTCGGTCAGCGCGTTCAGTCCCGCCTTGGCCGCCGAATATGGCAGCTGTTCCGGCCTGGGCCGGCGTGACCCGCTCGAGCTGACGTTGATGATCGAACCGCCACCGTCGGCCACCATCCGCTCGCCGACCAGGGCCGACAACCGGAACGGGCCCTTGAGGTTCAAGTTGATCACGGAGTCGAACAACTTCTCGGTGACCGAGCTCAGCGATTCGTACAGCGGCGACATGCCCGCGTTGTTGATCAGGACGTCGACCTTGCCGAACCGTTCGTAGGCCGCGGCCACCAGCCCGTCGGTCTCGTCCCAGTGCCCGACGTGCACCTGGTACGGAAACGCGCTGCGCCCGGTCGCGGCCTCGATCTCCTTGGCGGTGTCGACGCACGAGTCGTATTTGCGGCTGGCGATGACCAGATCCGCGCCGCAGTGCGCGGCCGCGAACGCCATCTCCCGGCCGAGGCCGCGGCTGCCGCCGGTGACCAGCACGACCCGGTCGGTGAGATCGAAGAGTTGGTCGGCGTATCCGCGAGAAGTCACAGCAATATGGTGACACGGTGCAACTGCTTCTCATCAGGCATGCGCTGCCGCTGCGCAGCGAACCAGGACAAGGCTCGGACCCTGACTTGTCCGAAGAGGGTTTCGAGCAGGCCAAGCGACTGCCCGACGCGCTCGCGCGGTTCCCGATCACGCGGCTGGTCAGCAGCCCGCAGGTCCGCTCGATACAGACCGCCCAGCCCGTTGCCGACGTGCTGGGGCTGGACGTCGAGGTCGACGACCGGCTCGCCGAATACGACCGCGACATGGCCCACTACATCCCGATCGAACAGATCGCCGCCGAATTCCCCGAGGAGCTGGCGCGCCTGGCGCAGGGGCACCTGCCCAGCAGCGTCGACGAGCAGGCGTTCCTGGATCGCATCAATGCGGGCATCCGGGCGATCGCTGAGTCCAGCGACCACGAGGACACGGTCGCGGTGTTCACCCACGGCGGCGTCATCAACGGTCTCGTGCACACCATCATGGGCACCGAGAAGATCCTGTGCGTCAACGTCGACTACGCCGGCATCACCCGGCTGCTGTCGTCCCGCGAAGGCAACCTCTACGTCGCCGCCGTCAACGGAACCGAGCACGTATGGGACCTCTTGCCGCGAAACCAGCGGTGGTAGACAAGTCCCGTGACTACCTCGCTCGAAGGGCTGGATCTCGACGCCCTTGATCGCCATCTGCAGTCCATCGGCATCGCACGCAGCGGGGAGTTGCGCGCCGAGCTGATCTCCGGCGGCCGGTCCAACCTGACGTTCCTGGTGTCCGACGACGCGCACAAGTGGGTGTTGCGGCGGCCACCGCTGCACGGGCTGACGCCCTCGGCCCACGACATGGCGCGCGAGTACAAGGTGGTTGCGGCGCTGGCCGACACCCCGGTGCCCGTCGCGCGCGCCGTCACGATGCGCAACGACGACTCCGTGCTCGGCGCGCCGTTCCAAATGGTGGAGCATGTTGCGGGGCGGGTCGTCCGCTACGACGCCGAACTCGAAAAGCTCGGCGACAAGGCCGTCATCAGCGACTGCGTCGACGCGCTGATTCGGGTGCTCGCCGATCTGCATGCCGTGGACCCTGACGCCGTCGGGCTCGGCGACTTCGGCAAGCCCACGGGTTACCTCGAACGGCAGGTACGCCGTTGGGGCGGGCAATGGGACCTGGTGCGGCGCGAGGACGACCCGTGCGACGCCGACGTCAAACGGCTGCATTCGGCTCTGGCAGAAGCGATTCCGCCGCAGAGTCGTAGCTCGATCGTGCACGGCGACTACCGGATCGACAACACGATTCTGGATGCGCAGGATGCCACCAAGGTCGTCGCGGTGCTGGACTGGGAGATGTCCACGCTTGGCGATCCGCTCAGTGACGCCGCGCTGATGTGCGTTTACCGCCACCCCATGTTCAACATGATCCACGCGGCGTCGGCGTGGGCGTCACCGCTCATGCCCGAGGTGGACGACCTCGCGAATCGCTATTCGTTGGCAGCCGAACAGCCGCTGGACAACTGGGACTTCTACCTGGCACTCGGCTACTTCAAGGTGGCAATCATCGCCGCGGGCATCGCATTTCGAGCCCGCATGGGTGGCGGGGTTGCCGACGATGCGGATGCGGTCGACAAGGCGGTGGCTCCGCTGGTCGCCGAGGGCCTGCGCATCCTGGCCTGACATGCGCCGGTTCGTCCGCTTCGCTGCCTGGTCGGTTGTTCTCCTGGTGGTTGCACTGACGGCGGTCAACCTCACCTTGGCGAAGCTGCCTTCGATGCCGCAGTCCGACGGGCGGTATATCAGCCTGCGGGGCAAGGACATTAACTTCTTCGAGCAGCCCGGCGAAGGTCCTCCGGTGGTGCTGATTCATGGACTGCCCGGCACGCACAAGGATTTCGAGCGGGTCTTCCCGCTGCTGCGGGGCAGGCACGTGATCGCAATCGACCGCCCCGGGTTCGGGTGGTCGAAGGGCGGCTGGCTGCCGTATCAGGAACAGATCGAGCTGGTGCACGAAATGCTCACGCAGCTAAGGCTTTCCCGCGCGGTTGTGGTCGGGCACTCGTTCGGCGGCACGGTGGCGCTCGGGCTTGCGCGTCGGTATCCGCAAGACATCGCAAAGATGATCCTCGTCGCGCCCGGCGCGGGTGGCACCCGCTCGAAGCCGATGGATCAATTCAACGCCCACTACGTCCAGTTCAGTCAGCTGCCGGTCGTCGGCACAGTCATCGACGTGACGGCAGGAAACGTGATCAAAAGGCTGATCGCGAGCGGTGGTGCAGCGCATGCCTTCGAGCCGAAGCCGACGGACGCGACATACGAGGCGCGCCTGCTGTCGGTGACGATGACGCCCGGCAATCTGGCCGCATACGGCTCGGACCAACTGGAGTTCGACGACACCTCGCGCTGGGTGGACGCCAACGTGTCCCAGATCCGCGTGCCGTCGGTGATCGTCGCCGCGCTCGACGACAAGCTGATCAATATCGATCACGCCCGACGGCTCGCCGACAGCCTGCCGCAGACGCGACTGGTCACCGTCGACGGCAACCACATGATCCCGTACACCCACCCCGACGTGATCGCCGCTGCGGTGCTGAATTAAAGGCCTGCCTTCAAATTCTTCTTCGCCGCGCGGCGCAACTGCACAATGCGGGCGGTGCCTGCCGCGACGGTCAGCAGTCCGCCGCACACCGCGGCGAGCAGAATCGCCACGCCCACCGGCAGGTTCCACTCCCACCCGAAGAAGTGGATGGTCGCCGAATCGGTGTTCTGCAGGATGAAGACCAGCAGCAGGATCAGAATCACGAACCCGACGATCAGCGCCGACCACAGCGCCGCCGCACGCGTGAACTTGACGGCCGACTCCGGCGAAACGAGATACTCGCCCGGGGTGGCCGTCGGGTCCGGCGGCGCCCCCTTCGAGGAGCCCGCCTGCGGCTCAAGAGGCCTCGGCGGAACCTCGCCGCGGGGGTGATCGGGCGAGGCGGGCGGATCGCTGGTCATAGTGCCATCTTTGCCCGTTCCAGCACCGAAAGAAACCACATCAGTGATCACGCTGACCTAAAGGGCGGCGTTTCGGCGCACATCTCGATAGGGTCCCGGGGGAGCCAATGCGCCGGGAGGACGTTCGGTATGTCGAGCACGCGTACATCGATTCTGGCGGTCATGGCGGCGGTTCTTGCGCTCGTGATCGCAGGCTGCGGCAGCTCCAACCCGCTCGGCGGCGGAGAGATATCCGGAGATCTCAAGTCGATCAAGGTCGGTTCGGCCGACTTCACCGAGTCGAAGATCATCGCCGAGCTCTACGCCCAGGCGTTGGAAGCCAACGGCTTCACCGTCGGCCGTCAGTTCGGCATCGGCAGCCGCGAAACGTATATCCCTGCGGTGCAAGACCATTCCATCGACCTGATCCCGGAGTACACCGGCAACCTCCTTCAGTACTTCGACAAGCAGGCGACGGCGACGACGTCCGATGCGGTGCTGTTGGCTCTGCTCAAAGCGCTTCCCGGCGATCTGTCGATCTTGTATCCATCACCGGCGGAGGACAAAGACACCCTGGCGGTGGCCGAGGCGACCGCGCAGAAGTGGAATCTCAAATCGATTGCGGACCTTGCCGCGCATTCAGCCGAGGTGAAAGTCGGCGGGCCATCGGAATTTCAGACCCGCGTGACCGGCCTCGTCGGTCTCAAGGACAAATACGGTCTGGACATCGCGCCCGCCAACTTCGTCGCGATCAGTGACGGCGGCGGACCCGCGACAGTGCAAGCCCTGACGAGCGGTGCCATCACCGCGGCCAACGTCTTCAGCACTTCACCGGCGATCGAGCAGAGTCACCTTGTGGTTCTCGAGGATCCGAAGAACGTATTCCTCGCGGCGAACGTGGTGCCGCTGGTGGCGTCACAGAAGATGTCCGCTGAGCTCAAGACCGTATTGGACGCCGTCAGCGCGAAACTGACCACAGAGGGTCTGATTCAGCTCAACACGGCGGTGGAAGGCAACAAGGGCATCGACCCCGACGAGGCGGCGCAAAAGTGGATCAAGGACAACGGCTTCGACAAGCCCCTGCAGAAATAGACGAATGATCACATTCGAGAACGTCACCAAGAAATATCCCGATGGCACTGTCGCGGTTGACAACCTGACGCTGGAGGTCCCGGAGGGGACGCTGACGGTGTTCGTCGGTCCATCCGGCTGCGGCAAGACCACCTCGATGCGGATGATCAACCGGATGATCGAGCCGACGTCGGGCACACTCACCGTGGACGGTAAAGACGTCACGAAAGTCGACGCGGTGAAGCTGCGGCTCGGCATCGGCTATGTCATCCAGAGCGCGGGGTTGATGCCGCATCTGCGGGTGGTCGACAACGTCGCCACCGTACCGGTGCTGCGAGGCGAATCACGGCGCAGCGCACGCAAATCCGCGCTGGACGTGATGGAGCGCGTCGGTCTGGACCCGAAGCTCGCCAACCGCTACCCGGCGCAATTGTCGGGCGGTCAACAGCAGCGGGTTGGTGTGGCTCGCGCGTTGGCTGCGGACCCGCCGATCCTGTTGATGGATGAACCGTTCAGCGCGGTGGACCCGGTGGTGCGCGAAGAGTTGCAGACCGAAATCCTGCGGCTGCAAAGCGAATTGCGCAAGACGATCGTGTTCGTCACCCACGACATCGACGAGGCGGTCAAGCTAGGCGACAAGGTCGCGGTGTTCGGGCGCGGCGGCACGTTGTTGCAGTACGCAGACCCGGCGTTCGTGTTGTCCAACCCCGCCAACGAGCTCGTTTCGGGATTCGTCGGGGCCGATCGTGGTTATCGGGGCCTGCAGTTCTTCCATGCGACGGGTCTGCCGCTGCACGAGATCAAGACGGTGGCCGACGGCGAGGTCGACGCTCTGGCGTTGCAGCCCGGTGAATGGTCCCTGGTCGTCAAGGCAGATCGCACGCCACTGGCCTGGATCAACGCCGATGGTGTCGCGGTCCACCGCAAGGGCTCATCGCTGTATGACAGCACCGTTGGCGGCGGGTCCTTCTTCAAGCCGGACGGCACCCTGCGACAGGCGCTCGACGCCGCGCTGTCCTCACCGACCGGGTTGGGTGTGGCGGTCGATGAGCGCGGCCACTTGATCGGCGGCGTGCGCGCCGATGATGTGCTCGAGGCGCTCAGCGAACAGCGCCGCGTTCCGGAGCTGGGGTAGCGCATGCGCTATCTGCTCACTCACCTCGACGACCTCTGGACGCTGACGCTGATCCACCTACGGTTGTCACTGGTTCCAATCGTCCTTGGACTGATCATCGCCGTGCCGCTCGGCGCGCTGGTCCAGCGGACCACTGCGTTGCGACGGCTGACGACGGTGACTGCCAGCATCATCTTCACCATCCCGTCCCTGGCCCTGTTCGTCGTGCTGCCGCTGATCATTCCTACCCGCATCCTCGACGAGGCGAATGTCATTGTGGCGCTGACGCTTTACACCGTCGCGCTGTTGGTGCGCGCGGTACCCGAGGCGCTGGACGCGGTGTCACCCGCGGTGCTCGACGCCGCGACCGCCGTCGGCTACAAGCCGATCTCGCGAATGTTGAAAGTGGAGCTGCCACTTGCTGTTCCGGTGCTCATTGCAAGTCTGCGCGTGGTCGCCGTCACCAACATCTCCATGGTTTCGGTCGGATCGGTGATCGGAATCGGTGGCCTTGGCACCTGGTTCACCGAGGGGTATCAGGCCAACAAGAGCGACCAGATCATCGCAGGCATCATTGCGATCTTCGTGCTGGCCATCGTCATCGACTCCCTGATCATGTTCGCCGGAAAGGCGATGACGCCCTGGACGAGGGCCACCAATGTGCCCCGAGCAGCCCGCGCAGGAGCGACCGCAGGAGCGGCCGCATGAACTTTCTGCAGCAAGCACTTTCGTACATCTTCACCGCGGCCAACTGGGGTGGGGCCGCCGGCCTGACGGCACGCATTCTCGAGCACCTGCAGTACACCCTCGTCGCCGTCGTCTTCTCGGCCCTCATTGCCATCCCACTCGGCATGATCATCGGACACACCGGCCGCGGCACCTTCCTCGTAGTGACCGGGGTCAACGCGCTTCGCGCACTGCCCACGCTCGGAGTGCTGTTGCTGGGTGTACTGCTGTGGGGCCTGGGGCTGGTGCCGCCTACGGTGGCGCTGATGTTGCTGGGCATCCCGCCGTTGTTGGCGGGCACCTACTCCGGCATCGCCAATGTGGACCGCGCGGTCGTCGACGCGGCGCGTTCGATGGGCATGACAGAGACCCGGGTGCTGCTGCGCGTCGAGGTGCCCAACGCGATGCCGCTGATCCTCGGGGGCCTGCGCACGGCGACGCTGCAGATCGTCGCCACCGCGACGGTCGCGGCCTACGCCAGCCTCGGCGGCCTCGGCCGCTACCTGATCGACGGCATCAAGGTGCGTCAGTTCTATCTCGCGTTGGTCGGTGCGCTGATGGTCACCGCGCTGGCGTTGATCCTCGACGCGGCGCTGGCATTCGCCGTATGGGCGTCGGTCCCCGGCTCCGGCCGGCTGCAGAAACTTCGGGGCATGCCGCAACCGTTGCTCGGCGACGAGATCGTCCTCGAGTCGAGAACGACGGCGCACTCGCCTTCTTCAAGCAGTTCGGTAGGCCGCTACGAACGAGGGGATCCTTCGCTTACGGTAGAGGGGTGAGTGAAGCAGGCGGCTCCGAAAGCGCAGGCGCACGCGAGGAGCAAAAGGGCCAGTGGCCGCGAATCTTGACCTGGCGAGCGCATGACGTACCGCGGATGGAATCCGTGCGGGTTCAGCTGTCCGGCAACCGCATAAAGGCATACGGCAGGATCGTCGCCGCCGCGACGCCGTCGCACCCCGCCTTCTCGGCTTCCTATGACCTGGTGACCGATGAGGCGGGCGGGACAAAGCGGCTGTCGATGACCGTCACACTTGCCGAGCGCGAGCGGCAGCTGTCGATCGCCCGCGACGAAGAGAACATGTGGCTGATCCAACAGCACACCGGCGAATCCAAACGCGCCGCCTATGAAGGCGCGCTCGATGTCGATGTGATCTTCAGCCCGTTCTTCAACGCGCTGCCGATCCGGCGCACCGGGCTCTATCAGCGCACCGATTCGATCACGTGCCCGGTGGTCTACGTGCGGCTGCCCGAGCTGTCGGTGGACCCTGCGGTCATCGGCTACAGCAGCGCACCCGACGGGATCAAGCTGCATTCTCCGGTCGCCGAGACGACGATCCGGGTCGACGACGAGGGCTTCATCCTCGACTACCCAGGGTTGGCAGAGCGGATCTGATCACCCCGCCCGCGCGGCCGGCGGCGGCGAGCTCCTCCCGCCACCTCTCGTTGCCGACGACGACCGTCACGATGTCCGGTCTGCTGAAGCTGTCGTAGCGGATCCGGGCCGCATGACCTGGTTCGACCAGCTCCGTCAGCGGGCTCTTCGCGGCCAGCGCATCGCGGGCCTGGCCGAGCAGTGAAAGCGTGCGCTCCAGAACAGGCAGCAGCTGATCGGCATTGGCCTCGCACATGGCGCGCACCAGATCAGGTGCGGTGGCCGCCACTCTGGTGCCGTCACGAAACGAGCCGGCGGCCAACGCAAACGCCAACGGCACCTCGCCCGCGGTGATCGCGAGCGCTTCGGCAAGCAGGTGGGGCAGGTGCGAGATGGTGGCGGCGGCGGCGTCGTGCTCGTCGGATCGGGCCGGGACCACGACGGCGCCGCAGTCCAGCGCGAGGTTCATCACCATCGTCCAGATGTCGGGGTCAACGTGGTCGTCGACGGCGACCACCCAGGGCGCGCCGACGAACAGCCGAGCGTTGCCGGCGGCCCAGCCGGAGTGCGCTGTCCCGGTCATCGGATGGCCGCCGACGAAGCGCTCGAGCAGACCGAACGACCGGACTTCGTCGACAACGCAGCCCTTCACACTGGTCACGTCGGTCAGCGGACATTCGGGCGCGGTGTCACGGATGCGACCCAACATCTGCGACAGTGCGGGCACCGGGACGGCGAGCACGATCAGGGCTTTGCTGTCGGCGGCGTGCGTCAGGGCATCGTCGAGGTTGTCGGTGGCGTCGAAGCCGTCGAACTTCGCGGCCTGGACGCCATCGATCGAGCGGTTGTAGCCGAACACCTCACGCCCGGCCGCGGCCGCCGCGCGCATTACGGAGCCCCCGATAAGTCCAAGACCCACCACGCAAATGGGTGTGTTTGTCACCCTTCCAGGTTGGCATATCGCCGGTATCGCCCGACGTCAGGCTTGGTGGCCATTGCTGGTAAAGCCTGCACCTCCGGACTACCGTTAGCCCACATGGGAGCACAGAGTGCACCGGCACAGGGCCAGGCCGCGGATATGCCCGACGGCTTCGGCGTGGCCGTTGTACGCGAGGACGGCAAGTGGCGTTGCTCGGCGATGCGCAAGGCCGCCCTGAACAGCCTCACCGCGGCGGAAACAGAGCTACGCGAATTGCGCAGTGCCGGTGCCGTTTTCGGATTGCTGGACGTCGACGACGAGTTCTTCGTGATCGTGCGGCCGGCGCCTGCCGGAACGCGGCTGCTGCTTTCGGACGCAACCGCTGCACTCGACTACGACATCGCCGCCGAGGTGCTCGAGAAGCTCGACAACGACATCTCACCCGAGGAACTCGAAGAAGCCGACCCGTTCGAGGAGGGCGACCTCGGGGTATTGGCCGATATCGGCCTGCCGGAAGCGGTGCTTGGCGTGATCCTCGACGAATCCGACCTGTATGCCGACGAGCAGTTGGGCCGGATCGCCAGGGAGATGGGATTCGCCGACGAGCTGTCGGCCGTCCTCGACCGTTTGGGTCGGTGAAAACCGACGAAGACCTCATCCGGGGTGCGTTGGAGGCCGCGCGGGCAGCGGGCCCGCGCGATGTGCCGATCGGGGCGGTGATCGTCGGCGCGGACGGCACGGAGTTGGCGCGGGCGGCCAACATGCGCGAGGAACTCGGTGATCCGACCGCGCATGCCGAGATCCTGGCGATGCGGACCGCGGCATCCGCGTTGGGCGACGGCTGGCGGTTGGAAGGCGCCACGCTGGCGGTCACGGTGGAGCCATGCACGATGTGCGCGGGCGCGTTGGTGATGGCGCGGGTAGCGCGGCTGGTGTTCGGTGCGTGGGAACCCAAGACCGGTGCGGTCGGGTCGTTGTGGGACGTGGTGCGCGATCGTCGGCTCACGCACCGGCCCGAGGTACGCGGGGGAGTGCTGGCTTCCGAGTGCGCCGCGCCGCTCGAGGCGTTCTTCGCGAAGCAGCGATTGGATTAGGGCGGTCGTCGGCCGGTAAGCTGCCACACGGTGGCGTGTCCGAGCGGCCTAAGGAGCACGCCTCGAAAGCGTGTGACGGGTAACCCCCGTCCGAGGGTTCAAATCCCTCCGCCACCGCCAACAGCCAGCAGCCTGTACGAGCAGGTCGATGGCGTCACTTCTCGGCACTGAAGACCTTGCGAGAAGTTCGCTCAGCCCTTGATGCCGAAGCTTTCGAGGCCGCGATCGCCGGCCGGCCACGCTGTCTCCGAGACGATCCGCGAGGGCTGCCGATTCGCTTGAGCTGCGGTTTCAGTGGATGCACCGGGACTCTGATCTTGGTCTTGCTCACACTTATCTTATTTGCACCTACGTCAAACCTGCGCCGTGGTAAATAAACGCGACTCCGACCCGCACTGCCCTAACGAACGGGGATTTGCTCATGGCCGCACATTCATCTCAGGCTCGCTCGAGTGCCCGTCGAAACGGAGGCGGCCGCCATCGCGCGAGAACATCGCGCCATTTGGAGCCGTACAACTGGCTGGGCGCCGGCGCGATCACGGTCAGCGTCGCGCTCGGGGCCGCGTTCGTCGGCGGGTCGGGTATCGCACAGGCTGACGACGATTCGGGCAAACCCGCCGCCACCGCCTCCTCGGCATCATCGACATCGACCTCGTCCGACGACCAGGTCCACGCCCCGAAGAAGCCGGACTCTCCCGCTACCGACCACAAGAAGTCCGAGTCGGACACGCCGACGTCCGATGGCTCAGCGGCCGCGGACACAGCAACGACTTCCAAAGTCGCCGATTCTGCGCCCGATGGAACAGAAAAACCCGACACCAAGTCGTCGGATGCCGGTAAGCACGCGACGACGCAGAAGGACACTGAGTCGCCCGACGCCACACCGTCAGCTGAGGATTCAAAGTCCCCGACGGAGACGGTCACCGACACCTCGGAGAAGTCGGCTGCGGTGGCAGCCGATCCGCAGCCCGTCGCCGACCCCGTTGAGGCTTCCAGCCCGGATCCCGTTGACGCCGTAGGCAGTTCGACGGTGTTCGGCTTCAATGGCGCCAACACGGCGGGGAGCCGTTTTTCGGCGACGGCGAAGCCGACGAGCGCTGTCTCACTCGCCGGGCCTGCCGCCGCACTGCCCAACCCGTTTGGGCTCATCGGTGCGGTGATTGCCTACGACCTCAAAGGAGCCCAGGACCTGATGAACCCCGTGATCGCAGGGGCGTTGGGCGTATGGCATCTGCAAACCGGGTTGAACGAACTCAAGACTCTTCATCTGATCGGCGGCGCTTTGGACATCGTCAGCGGCGTTCTCGCCCTGGCCACCCCGATTCTCAAAGCGGTGCCAGTGCCAGGAGTGACGCTGTTGATTCCGGTCACCGCAGTGCTGGGAAGCACCACTGCGACTGTCAACACAATCGGCCAGGGGTTGTTGCACTGGTAGCGCTTTGTTGCCGACAACGGCGCGCTCGTCTGTAAGGCTGTCCCCGTGCAGCTCGTGCTGAGTGTTTTCGCGCTTACCGTCGCGACGCTGACAGTGATTCTTGCTGCACGGCGACTCCTCGACTTCGGAAGTCAGCTCGTATACGCCCGATTGGTTGCAGTCGGCGGGATGGTGGCGTTCTCGTCGGAGCGCACGGAATCGGCCGGGGGTCGTGAGCACTGCGTCCGCTTCGAGGTTGGTGGTCCCGGCGTCTTTCACAACGTCACGGTGGATCTCCTCGGATTGCCGGAATTCGCTGCAACACCCGTGTCGCCGGCACCTCGGACCACGATGAGTGCCCGCGACGATCCGATCGACTGGATCTTCACCGTGCCGGACGGCGAAGCAGCGTCCGACGCCTGGGTGATGGTCTCCTGGATTCGGTCGCACTTCGAGGGCATCGATTCCGAGGCAATTGCTCAGCGGCTCAACGACAGTCAGCTCTACGAATGGCGTTGGTTCACCGAACCGACTCGCTTCGTGCGCACCGGCATTCGGCATGTAGCCCGTCGATACCCACGCCGGTCGACCCGGACCATGCGCGAGCTTCCTTTGTATGGACGGTGGCGACGGACCACGTCGAGTAGCCCAAGCGACTTGATCGGGCCTGCCGACAGCCCGCCTCCCCTACGCCGTTAAGCGAACGGCACGCCGTAGTCGGGTGTCCATGCGCCGCCGATGCAGCTCATCGTCACGCCGTCGGCCGTCAGCGCCACGCCCTTGTCCTCACCGCACGCCGCGCGGTTGGTGCGGATGCCGACCAGCGGCGGCGAGCTGATCCACTGCCCCTTGGCGCTGCATGCCAGCGTGGCACCGGACGGGTCGAGGGCCAGGTTGTATCGGGTGCTCGTGACACAGGCATCGCCCGCGCTGGCGCCGCGCTCGATATACGGCACGCATGCGGGCGCGGTGCCGTCACAGGACACCGGATACGCCGATGCGCTCGTCGCCGTCACCATCGGTGCCGCGATGAATCCACAACCCAACGCCACTGCAGCCATGAGTTTCATGGCGCTTAGCGTAGGGCCCTGCGCAGGCGCAGGGGTGCGCATTAGGCTCACTACGCATGAAGTCGCTGGCTGTCGCCGTGTTCGCGAGCTTGTTGTCGCTGGTTGCTTTCGCGGCACCCGCCAATGCCGATGTGGTGGCCTACCTCGTCAACGTGACCGTGCGTCCCGGCTACAACTTCCCCAATGCAGACGCCGCGATCGGCTACGGCAACAGCATCTGCGACCGGGTCGCCGCGAAGATGAGTTACGCGCAACTGGTCGAACAGGTCAAGGCCGACTTCAACACGGCCGACTATTACCAGGGCGCCTACCTGATCAACCAGGCCGTGAACGAGCTGTGCCCCGCTCAGGTCTGGCAGCTGCGCCAGTCGGCGGCCGGTTACACCCTTCCTGCTTGAGTCCTGCTCGGGCGTTCTCACGACAACAGCGGCGCCCCTTTCGGAGACGCCGCCGTCGTGTCGAATCTGGAGTACCTGGCTACGGGCAGGTGACGTCGATTTCAAACGGCTTGTTCACCGGCTGCATGGGGTTGGCCATGTCAATGCCGGTCGCCGTGCCGGAGATCGTCCACTTGTTGCCGTCCTTGGTGGCCTTGGCCTCACCCTGGCCGGTGCCGCTCTGGTAGCCCAGCGTGACGCCGTTGACGTTGCCGAGGCCCACGGAGGTGACGTTCGAGCCATCCTCGCTGACCACGGCGGCGATGCCGGTTGCGGCCTCGCCGATCGCGATGTTCATGTTCCCGCCCATCGCGGTGCAGACGACGGTGCCTGCGACGTTCTGGTCCTTGCCGTCGATCGTGACCTTGGTGCCGCCCCCGCTGGGTGCTGCCGTTGCGCTGACTGAGGCGGTGCCCGACGCGCTGCTCGCTGTTGAACTGCCGCTGCTTTCGGACTTCTTGTCACCCGACGAACAGCCTGACAGGCCGGCGATGACAATTGCCGCGCCGCCTACGGCGACCACGAACCCACGCTTCACCACTGGTTCTCCTTTGTTTTTGTTGTGATCCGTCAAGATCGGCGGAGCATCCCGGCCAGTATGGTTGGCTTGTACAACGCGGACATGGCGATTTGGCGAAAAATTTGCCTGTTCAGCCGCTGATTGTTATCTGGGGTTGACGCGAACGGCCCCGTGGCTCTTGCGATATCCGATATCTTCGCCACCATGCAGAGTTTGCGCACGCCAGACGAGCGGTTTGCCGAACTGCCTGAATTCCCTTATCCCGCAAAGTATTGCGAAGTCGATGACGGTGAGGGCGGGCAATTGCGGGTGGCGTGGGTGGAAGACGGCCCGGCCGAAGGTAATCCGGTGCTGATGCTGCACGGTGAGCCGTCGTGGTCGTTTCTTTACCGCAAGATGATGCCCATCCTGGCCGCTGCGGGGTATCGGGTCATTTGTCCGGACCTGGTCGGTTTCGGTAGGTCCGACAAGCCGACCCGCATCGAGGACCACACCTATGCCCGGCACGTGGAATGGATGCGCACCCTCGCGTTCGACGTGCTCGACCTGCGACAGGTGACGCTCGTCGGACAGGACTGGGGTGGCCTGATCGGCCTGCGCATCGCCGCCGAGAATCCGGATCGCTTGGCGCGCATCGTCGTCGCCAACACCGGACTGCCCACCGGCGATCACCGGATGCCCGACGTGTGGTGGAACTTCTACAAGACCATTCAGCGGACCCCGCAACTCGACGTGGGCAGGTGGGTGGAGGCCGGTTGCGCGCACCCGCTCACCGACCCAATCCGCGCGGCCTACAGTGCGCCGTTCCCCGACGACAGCTACTGCGTCGGCCCGCGCGCGATGCCGGGGCTGGTGCCCACTTCACCCGAGGACCCAGCGACGCAGGCCAACCGCGCAGCGTGGAAAGCGTTGTGCGAGAGCATGACTCCTATGCTGGTGGCGTTCAGCGACAGCGACCCGATCACCGGCGCAATGGCTCCCATCTTCTCGAGCAGGATGCGTGGCGCCCAAGGCATCGAGCATCCCGTCATCGCCAATGCCGGACACTTCCTGCAGGAAGACGCCGGCGAGGAGCTCGCTGAGGCGATTGTTCGATTCCTGGCGCGTTAACAAGCCACCTTGATGGCGAACGTGCCCGAGGTGCGGAAGCTGGGATTGGCGGTGGCGAAGCCGTCGGCTGTTCCACTGATGTCGTAGGTCCTGCCGGCCATCGTGACCTTGGCGTCCCCGCCCAGGCCCCTGTTGTAACTGCCGGTGAAGCCGCCGACGTTGTTGATGCTGACGGCGTCGGCGGCCAGTTCGTCCTTGTTGGAGATCAGCGCCGTCACCCCCGACACCTGGTCGCCGGTGGTAATCGTGGTCAGCGGGCCCGCAGGCGTGCACGCCACCGCCTGGGTGGTACCGACGTTCTGACCGTTGACGGTGACCTGCGCGGTGCCCGCGACGAGCATCCCCGGCCCTGGTTTGTAGTCCGGCGGAGCAGATGAACAGCCCGCGACAGCCAACGTTGCCGCTGCGGCGGCCACCCACCCAGTTCTCACAGTGCAGAATCTACGGCGTGAGTGAGTCGTTCTTCAGCGTTGACGCAGAATTGCCTGGACGACTCGGTCGCGCCGGCATCATCCGCACTCCGCACGGCGACATCCACACCCCGGCGTTCATCGCCGTCGGCACCCAGGCCACCGTCAAGGCGGTCCTGCCCGAAACCATGAAAGAGCTTGGTGCGCAAGCCATTCTGGCCAACGCGTACCACCTGTATCTGCAGCCCGGCCCCGACATCGTCGAGGAGGCAGGCGGTCTCGGCGCGTTCATGAACTGGCACGGCCCCACCTTCACCGACAGCGGCGGGTTTCAGGTGCTCTCGCTGGGTGCCGGCTTCAAAAAGGTGCTGGCGATGGACACCGAGCGAGTGCAGGCCGACGACATCATCGCCGAGGGCAAGGAGCGGCTGGCCCACGTCGACGACGACGGCGTCACATTCCGTTCCCATCTCGACGGCTCGACCCATCGCTTCACCCCAGAGGTGTCGATCGGAATTCAGCACAAGCTCGGGGCGGACATCATTTTCGCGTTCGACGAGCTGACCACGCTGGTCAACACCCGTGGCTACCAGGAAGAGTCGGTGCAGCGCACCCACGACTGGGCGGTCCGATGCCTGGTCGAACACCGCCGCTTGACCGCCGAACATCCGGACAAGCCCGCGCAGGCGTTGTTCGGTGTCGTGCAGGGCGCCCAATACGAGGACCTGCGGCGGCAAGCCACCCGTGGGCTGATGAGCATCGTCGACGAGGACGGGCGAGGCTTCGACGGGTACGGCATCGGCGGCGCGCTGGAGAAGCAGAACCTCGCGACCATCGTCGGCTGGGTGAGCAGTGAGCTGCCCGCGGACAAACCCCGCCACCTGCTGGGCATCAGCGAGCCCGACGACCTGTTCGCCGCGGTCGCGGCGGGCGCCGACACTTTCGACTGCGTTTCGCCGTCGCGCGTCGCGCGCAACGCCGCCGTCTACTCGCCGACCGGCCGCTTCAACGTCACCAACTCGCGCTACCGGCGTGACTTCGGTCCCGTCGACGCGAACTGCGACTGCTACACCTGCGCCCACTACACCCGTGCCTACCTGCACCACCTGTTCAAGGCGAAAGAACTGCTCGCCAAGACGCTGTGCACCATCCACAACGAGCGCTTCGTCATCCGCCTCGTCGATCAGATTCGCAGCGCGATCCGCTCCGGCGAGTTCGACGAACTCCGCGCGCACGTTCTCGGCCAGTACTACTCGACGCGCTCATAACCGAAAAAGTTCGAGTAGAACTCGCCAAAACGTCGATCTCGGCGAGACCGTGTATACGGTCGAGCGCATGCGAATTCTGTTGGTTGGCGCAGGCGGGGTCGGTGCGGCGTTCTGCGCCATCGCGGCGCGTCGAGACTTCTTCGAGCACATCGTCGTCAGTGACTACGACGAATCGCGGGCCAAACAAGCCGCGGAGGCCGTTGGCGACGACCGGTTCTCGGCAGCGCGGGTGGACGCGACATGGGCCGACGACGTCGCTGCAGTAGTCGACCAACACGGCATCACCCACGTCATGAACGCCGTCGACCCGCGGTTCGTGATGCCCATCTTCAACGGTGCGCTGGCCGGCGGCGCCGACTACCTCGACATGGCGATGAGCCTGTCGCAACGCCATCCCGAGCGACCTTACGAACTCACCGGCGTCAAACTCGGCGACGAGCAGTTCGCGGTCGAGGAGCAGTGGAAGATGGCGGGCCGACTCGCTCTGGTCGGGATAGGCGTGGAGCCCGGCCTTTCCGACGTGTTCGCTCGATACGCCGCCGATCACTTGTTTTCCGACATCGATGAGCTCGGCACGCGGGATGGCTCGAACCTCACTGTCGACGGTTACGAGTTCGCGCCGTCGTTCTCGATCTGGACCACCATCGAGGAGTGCCTCAATCCGCCGGTGATCTGGCAGGCCGACCGCGGCTGGTTCACCACCGAACCCTTTTCTGAGCCAGAGGTTTTCGACTTTCCGGACGGTATCGGCCCGGTCGAATGCGTCAACGTCGAGCACGAAGAAGTCCTGCTGATGCCCCGCTGGGTGAACTGCAAACGCGCCACCTTCAAGTACGGCCTCGGCGAGGAGTTCATCGACGTGCTCAAGACCCTGCACAAGCTCGGCCTCGATCGCACCGACAAGGTCTCCGTCGGCGGCGTCGAGGTCAGTCCCCGCGATGTGGTCGCGGCCTGCCTACCGAATCCCGCCACGCTCGGGCCCAAGATGCACGGCAAGACCTGCGCCGGCCTGTGGGTGACGGGCACCGGCAAGGACGGCAATCCGCGATCGACCTACCTGTACCACGTGGTCGACAACCAATGGTCGATGACGGAGTACGGCCATCAGTGCGTCGTCTGGCAAACCGCCATCAATCCCGTTGTTGCGCTGGAGCTTCTGGCCAACGGCACCTGGAGCGGCAGCGGCGTGCTGGGGCCCGAGGCGTTCGACTCGGTGCCCTTCCTCGAGCTGCTGACCGCCTACGGTTCGCCGTGGGGCCAAAAGGAGCTCTAGCGGATGCCAACAGAGCTCACCGCCGAGCAGGCCGCTGCGCTGCTCGACGCGGCCGACACGCTCGGGATGCCGCTCGGGCCGGGCCAACCGCCGGCGTTCATGCGCGCGCTCGGTCAGCGCGACGACTGGACGAATCTGCGGGTGTACGGTGCGCTATTGGCCGTCGGGACCGAACTGTTCTCGCGCCAAGGCGTGCACTACCTTTCGGGCTTCTACGGTCCGATCGAGCGGGCGCTGCAAGCAATGGGTGCCGACATCGACTTCGCGCCTGCCGACTTCCGCCGGTTCGGCCCGCTGCTCGAGCGTCAGGCGCCGCGGGTGATGACGACCGTCGCGACGCCGCCAGACACGAACGGCTGGTGTTCGCTTTCGTTGCACGCAGGCGGCACGATCGGCGAATTGCACCGCGCCGGAGCCGATCCCGACCGACTACTGGTCGTCGAGGTGTCGGACGCCTATCCGCGGACGTTCGGGCTCGGCGAGGACCGCCACGCGCTGCATGTCGACGAGATCGACATCCTGGTGCACTCGACCGATGCCCCGCTCGCACTGCCCGGCGGCGAGGCGGCACCGACCGACGTCGACCGCGCGATCGCACGGCACGCCGTCGCATACATCCCGTCCGGGGCAACGCTGCAGACGGGAATCGGCTCGATTCCCAACCAGATTGCCACGCTGTTGGCCGAGGGCGACGGCGGCAACTACGGCCTGCACAGCGAGATGTTCACCGACGGCTGCATGCGCCTGCACCGCGCGGGCAAGGTGACCAACGCCTGCAAGGGCCAGTACGACGGGGTCAGTGTGACGACGTTCGCGTTCGGCTCGGCCGAACTCTACGACTGGCTGAACGGCAACTCCGACGTCGCGTTCCTGCCTGTCGAGATCGTCAACGCGCCCGATGTGATCGCAGCCAACAACGACATGACCACCATCAACGGCGCGCTGGCCATCGACGTCCAGGGTCAGGTCGTCGCCGACACGATTTCCGGCGGCCAGTTCAGCGGAATCGGAGGTGCTGAAGACTTCGTGGCGGGCGCCGGACTAGAACTGTCCGATCGATCGCTGATCTGCCTGCCGTCGACGTTCGAGAAGGACGGCGTGGTGCAATCGCGAATCGTGCCGTGGTTCGGCCCCGGTGCTGTGATCACGACACCGCGGCATCAGGTCGACGTGATCGTCACCGAATACGGCGCCGCCGAACTGGAGGGCAAGACCGTGCGTGAGCGCGGCGAGGCGCTGGCCGCGATCGCCCACCCGCAGTTCCGCGACGAACTGACCGCAGCGGCAGAGCGCGCCGCAAAAGGCCGCTCGCCCGTCGCTACCTGACGCGCGAACGTGGGTTACCCGCACACCTGAACCACAAAGTGCGTGCATCAATCCCACACTCGCGCCGCTAGAGCGGGTTGAGAATCCGGTCCAGGAACTGGCGGGTGCGCTCTTCTTTCGGATTGCCGATGACTTCGGCGGGCGGGCCCTGCTCCAGGATCACTCCTTGATCGGTGAACAGCACCTGATCGGAAACCTGCTTGGCGAACTGGATTTCGTGCGTCACGATGATCAGAGTCCAACCTTCGACGGCCAGGTCCCTGATGACTGACAGCACCTCGCCGACGAGTTCGGGATCCAGCGCCGACGTCGGCTCGTCGAACAACACGACCTTCGGCTTCAGCGCCAGCGCCCGCGCTATGCCGACGCGCTGCTGTTGCCCACCGGACAGTTGATACGGGTATTGGTCGCGCTTTTCGGCCAAGCCGACCTGCTGGAGCAGTTCGAGAGCTTCGGCCTCGGCAGCGTCCTTCGATCTCTTCTGCACGAAGATCGGGCCCTCGGTGATGTTCTGCAACACCGTCTTGTGCGGAAAAAGGTTGTGAGACTGGAAGACAAAGCCGCTCTGCGCGCGATAGCGACGCAGCAGGTCCTTGCTCACCGGCTTGGAGAAGTCCAGTTCGACCTCCCCGACCCGTACCACTCCCGCGTCAGGCACGTCCAGCGCGTTGAGCGCGCGCAGCAGGGTCGTCTTGCCCGAACCCGACGGCCCGATGATCGTCGTCGCCGAGCCCTGCGGCACATTGAATGAAACGCCTTTGAGCACTTCGTTGTCTCCGAAGGCCTTGTGCACACCTTCGGCCACCACGCGGTTCTCTGTCATCGCGCCACATACCTTTCCAGCCGGTGTTCCACGCGGCTCTGACCGAACGAGAGCACCAGGCAGATCACCCAGTAGTACACGGCCGCCGTGCCGTACAACGCAAAGAACTCGAATGTCGGCGCCGCGATGATCTGGGCCTGCCGCAGCAACTCGGTGACCAATATGGTCGAGGCGAGGGAAGTGTCTTTCACCAGTGAGATCAACGTGTTCGACAGCGGCGGCACCGCCACACGCGCGGCTTGCGGAAGGATGATGCGCCTAAGCGCGCCAACGTAATTGAGGCCGATCGTCTCGGCCGCCTCCCACTGCCCCTTGGGGATGCTCTGGATCGCCGACCGGATGATCTCCGCCGCGTAGCCGCCCACGTTCAGCGAGAACGCGATGATCGCCGCGGGGAACGGATCGATCTTCACGCCCAACTCAGGAAGCGCGTAGAACACGATGAAAAGCTGTACCAGCAAGGGGGTTCCGCGGATGATCGAGATATAGAACCGCGCGACGTTGGTGAGGATCAGGTTCGGAGAGAGTCGCGCCAGCGCAACCGCAAGAGCCAGCACCAGGCCGATCACGAAACTGATCACCGTCAACGGGATCGTCTTGGTGATCGCCGCCTTGGCCAGCGGCCCGAGGCTCTCCGCAATGAGCCCCCACGTCGACTTCGACTGCTTGCCTGCGGGGGCCCCGGACGCGTTGGCCTTCAGATACTTCTGCGAGATATTCGCCAGCGTGCCATCGGCACGGAGTTCGTCGAGCGCCTTGTTCAGGTCCGGGAGAAGTCCGCTGTTCTTGCGCGCGGCGAAGCCCTGTTCGCTCTTCTCGCCGACGTTCCCGGCGATTTTGACGGAGGTGTCGCCAGTCTCGGCAAGGTAGGCGTACACCGCGATGCTGTCGTTGACGACGACGTCGACGCGGCCCTGATTGAGAAGCTTGATCGCCTGGGTGAACCCTTCGACGGTCTCGACGCGCGCCCCCGCCTTTCGGGCCACGTCCGCCCAGTTGCTGGTCGCGTTCTCGCCTGCGATCTTGCCCTTCAGGTCTGCGAGCTTCGTTATGGAGTTGTCGTTCGTGCGTGTGACGATCACGCCCTCGCCGACCGAGTACGGCTCTGACAGGTCGTACTTCTGTTTGCGTTCGGCGTTGATGGTCACCTCGTTGGCCACCACGTCGAACCGGTTGGCCTCCAGCGCCGCGAAGATCGAATCCCACGGCGTCTCAACGAATTCGACCTTCACGCCGAGCTTGTCGGCCACCGCGCGGGCCACGTCGACGTCGTAGCCGACGAGCTGGCCGGTGGCAGGGTCGTGGTAGCTGAACGGTGAGTAGACACCTTCGGTCCCGACGCGCAGCACGCCTGCCGACTTGACCGGGTTGTCGCCGTTGGTGGCCGACGAACCGCATGCCGTGAGCAGACAGGCGGCGAGCAGCAAAACGGCCACGACGGCTCTTCGTAGATTGCGCACCGGCGGAAGCTAGCAAGTCTGCTCGTTTACACCAAGAGTTCTGCTCAACCCGGCCGGTATATCCACGGTTCGCGCGGCAGCGCAGCCGGTTTGAACTGCGTGAGCATCTGCTCTGGGGTCGCCGCCGAATAGCCGAGTGAGGAAGCGATCTGCGCCAGTGCCCGCTCGACGCCGATCTCGGCAAGCGTCACCGCGCCGTCGCGTTTGGCCAGCCGCGCGCCGTCTTCGTTGAGCACCAATGCGACGTGGGCGTACGTCGGCTCCGGGTAGCCGAGCAGCCGCGCGAGGTAGGCCTGCCGCGGGGAGGACGACAGCAGGTCGTCGCCCCGCACCACCTGGTCGACGCCCTGCGCGGCGTCATCCACCACCACCGCGAGGTTGTAGGCCGCCACGCCGTCGCCGCGCCGCACCACGAAATCGTCGACGATGCCCGTGTACTGGCCGTGCAGCAGGTCGTGGACGGTGTGCACGAACGTGTCAGCGCGCAACCGCAGCGCCGGCGGGCGGCCTGTCTCGCGACGCCGGTCCTCCCGTTCGGCATCGGAGAGGTCGCGGCAGGTGCCCGGGTAAGCGCCCTGCGGTGCGTGCGGCGCTCGCGGGGCCTGCGCGATATCCTTTCTGGTGCAATAGCATTCGTACAGCAGACCGCGCTCGGCCAGCTCGTCGACGACGGCGTCGTAGCGCTGCGGGTGTGCGGATTGCCATTCGGCAGGCTCGTCCCACGTCAGCCCGATCGCCGCCAGATCGTCGAGCTGGCGGTTGGCGATGTCGGCATGGGTGCGGTCGTCGAGGTCCTCGACGCGCATCAGAAACCGACGCCCCGTCGAACGCGCGAACAACCACGCCAGCACCGCTGTACGCAGATTGCCGATGTGCAGATCGGCGGACGGGCTTGGCGCGAACCTGCCGGCGGTCACGCCCGCAATCTACCTAGCTGCGCTCCCAGGGAGCCGTGTCGCCCATCTTCTTGTAGTACTTGGCCAGGTGGCTCTTGACGCGGTCGATGTCGTCCTTCGGAAGGTCGACGCCGCCGCGTGAGCCCTGCATGATCGCACCAGCGGCCATCACACCCCGAGGGACGGCCTCCAACTTGCCGTCGACGACGTCGGCGATCAGCAGCTTGTAGGCGGTGAAGTTGTCCTTGTTGTCGCTGTCGTACCAGACGTGCGCGTCGCGATATTTCTGGTTGGGCTCGTCTTGCGCATCGGCCCACTTACGAACTCGCTTTTCTGCCGCGTCGCCGTCCCACTCACGGTCGCGATCAGCGAGCGGCAGATCTTGAAATGCTGTCACTGACATAGGAAAAGCGTGCCCGCACCACGGACGGGTTAAACCGCCAGCGCCGCTGTGAATTCGCTGCAAAACCAGTCGACGTCGCTGCTGGAAAACACCAGCGGCGGGCGGATTTTCAGGACGTTGCCGTCATGACCGCACACCGAGATCAGCACCCGCCGTTCGCGCATGGCGTTGACCAGTGCCTTGGCGCCGGCGCGATCCGGAGCCTTGGTTTCGGCGTCGCTGACGATCTCCACGCCGATGTACAGCCCTGCCCCGCGCACATCGCCGATCCGTGGGTTGCTTTCCGCGATCTGCGCCAACTCGGTCCGCAGCGCCGTGCCGACCGTGGCGGCATTGGCCATCAGGTTCTCGGCCTCGATGACATCGAGCACCGCCGTCGCGGCGGCCATCGACACCGGGTTGCCGGCATAGGTGTTGAAGTACGGCACCCTGACCGCGAACGGATACAAGACCTGGTCGCGCACCGCCATCGCAGCGACCGGCAGGCCGTTGCCCATCGGCTTGGCCATCGTGACGATGTCGGGGACCACGCCGTGGCGCTCGAAGCCCCACATGGATTCCCCGGTGCGCGCGAAGCCCGGTTGCACCTCGTCGGCGATGAACACGCCCCCGCTTCGGCGCACGATGTCGACCGCGGGTGCAAGCACGGAGCGGTCGGGATAGATGCCGTCGGACGAGAAGATCGTGTCGGCGATCAGGCAACTGACGCGAATCCCCTTCTGGCTCAGGTCATCAGCTGCCTGCGCCACGTCGGCTGCGAATCGCGCCGCCGCGTCCGGATATCGGTAGCTGTCCGGTGGCGGCACCGTCCGCACATGCGAAGCGAGCGTGGTCGAGTCACCCAGCGACGGCGAAATCTGTGTCACCGCAGCGGTGTTGCCGTGGTAAGCGTCGCGGGTGACGATGACGCCCTTGGCTTCGGTGAAGGCCTCGGCGACGCGCAACGCGAGGTCGTTGACCTCTGAGCCGGTGCAGCCGTACATCACCTGATCGATCTCGGCGGGCATGGTGGCGAGCAGCCGCTCGGAATAGTCGACGATGCCGCGGTGCAGGTAACGGGTGTGGGTGTTCAGCGTCGACATCTGGCGCGTGACCGCCTCGATCACGTGCGGGTGGCAGTGCCCGACGCTGACGACGTTGTTGTAAGCGTCCAGATACCGCTGGCCGTCGACGTCGAACACGTGGCTGCCCAGCCCGCGGACCAGATGCACCGGCCGGTCGTAGAACAGCCGGTTCGCCGGGCCGAGCACCCGCTCACGCGCCTCGATCAGCGGGTCGCCATCGTCGCCGGCGGTGTAGCTGTTGGAGTCCATGATGTTGCTGAAGCTCACCGGGCCCAGTCTGCTGTATCCGGCGTCGTCCGTCAGACTGTGTGGAATGTCCGGATTGCCGCCCGATCATGAGTCGTATGCCCGTGCGGCGCTGGCCGCCTACGGCCGCGAACCCGACAGTCCGCTGCGTCTGCTCAGCCTGTCGGAGAACGCCACATACCTGGTCGACGACGGCGACCCGATGGTGTTGCGGGTGCACCGGCCCGGCTACCACTCGCTGGACGGGATCCGCTCGGAACTGCAGTGGATGACCGCACTGCGCGAGCAGGCCGGCGTGCTGACCCCGCATCTGATTCCGGCGCGTGACGGCCGTGACGTGGTCCCAGCCACGGTCGGCGGCAACACCCTGCACGTCGACGCGGTGACGTTCATTTCCGGTTGCACCGCCGAAGAGCAACCCGATGTCGTCGGCTTCGACGAACTCGGTCGCATCACCGCGGCAATGCACAATCACGTCCAGCGATGGACTGCACCCGAATACTTCACCCGGTTCAGCTGGGACGTCGACGCCACGCTCGGCCGTGAGGCGCGCTGGGGCAACTGGCGGCACGCGCCTGGATTGACTGCGGCGGACGAGGCCGTCGTGGCCCGCGCGGCCGCCGAGGTTGGCCGTCGGCTCACCGAATTCGGCTGTGGGACAGACCGTTTCGGCCTTATTCACGCGGATCTGCGGATGGCGAATCTGATGGTCGACCCTGCCGATGCTTCGGGACGGATCACGGTCATCGACTTCGACGACTGCGGATGGTCCTGGTATCTCTTCGATCTCGCCGCAGTGGTGTCGTTCATCGAGGACACCCCCGAGGCCGAGCGGATGATCGCCGACTGGCTGCGCGGTTACCACGAGGTGCGCGACATTCCCGGCGAACACCTGGAGGTGATCCCGACGTTGGTGATGCTGCGCAGACTCATGCTGACCGCCTGGGTTGCCTCGCACGCGGATGCCGACGCCGCGATCGCGTTCACCGACGGGTTCGCGACGGGGACGGCCAGGCTGGCCGAGCGATACCTCACCGATCGCGACTGGTTGCGCGACGCGATCCACTCGTCGCGAGTATGACCGCTACAGGGCGGAATCGACGCCTGGGTTAATTCTGTGCCCAAGGGGTAGCCCCACCTACGAGGAGCGGAGCCGGTGATTGCGCCCGCTTCGCCGGCTCTGATCCTCCGTAGTTGAGGAGGGTCATCGTGCAAGTTCTCAATCGCCTGCTTGGTGTGGTGCTCGGAATCCTCGGGGCTGTGCTCGGCGTCGTCTTGGGCATCGTCGCGGCGTTGGTGTGGCTGGTCGGGGCCGTGCTGTGCGTGACGGTGCTCCTGATCCCGCTTGGCATTCCAGTGATGAAGCTCGGTTCTCGGCTGTTCGCCCTCGCCGGCGACATGATGCACATCGGCGGCTGAGATGCGGCTCCTACGAGGCCTGCTTGGCGCGCTGCTGTGGATCGTCGCGGCGATTCTCGGCCTCCTCGGCTTTGTGCTGTGCGTGACGGTCATTCTGCTTCCGCTCGGCATTCCGCTGTTGGGCCTCGCTCGGCGGCTGCTGACGCGGGCCGTCGCGCTGATGCTGCCGCGGTCGTTGGCGCACCCGGTTGACGAGATCACCAAGACGACGCAGAAGAAGGCACGCAAGCTTCGCAAGCGCGTGGCCTGAAGCGGCGAGTCGACAGACCGTGTGTTTGGCCCACACGCGCGTGGGCCGGTCGAGCGTGCCCGGTGAAAAATGATCCGCCGAAGCGGATCTAGCGAACTTATCGATGAGTCAAGATCTACCTATTTGACGCGTTAATTAACTAAGCGAACGATCCCGGACTACATAAGCGCTGTGACATGCGTCATACCTGCGCGGCGAGCTATCGGCAAGGGTTTGCATTACTGACGGATACGTAGAAACAGCGATTTACCTCAGTATTTATCGGGTTAGCGGCGAGCGCGACGGGGTAGAGCAGGTGACATACGACGGTCGCGGGCGACAGAACGACCAACAGCGATCCAGCGCTACGCACCGGATGTATCGGACGTTAGAAAGCGGAAGGGAGGCGCATCGTGTCGAACGGAGCAAAGGTGGCGGTCGCTGTCGGAGCGGGCTACCTACTCGGCAGAACCAGGAAGATGCGGATAGCCATGATGTTGGCGGCAGCGGGGATCACCGGAAAGTTTCCGGCCCGATCCGCCGAACTGCTCGCCCATGGATTGAAGTCGCTCGGCGCCGCCGATCAATTGCATGATCTGACCGACCAATTGCGCGGAGAGGTGCTGACAGCCGCCAAAGCTGCCGCGGTTTCTGCTGCGACTCATCGGGTTGATGCGCTCAACGATCGTCTGCAGGGCGTGGTGCCCACCGAAGACGTCGGACGTGCGGTTGGCTCCGCGGGCCGGGGACTGACATCGGTTGCCGGGCGCGGACGTCGCCGGCGTGACGACTTCGATGACCGCGACGAGTTTGAAGACGAGCAAGCCTACGACGACGAAGAGCCGTTGGACGTGGAGGAAGAGGACCTCGAAGACGAGGACCTCGATGATGACGATTTCGACGACCAAGACCTCGAGGGCGACGACCAGGACGAGCAGGACGACTTGGATGACGAAGCCGAATTCGAGGACGAGCCGCCACCACCGCGTAGGCGGGCGGCACGGAAGGCGTCAGCTCCGCGGGCATCGACGCGGCGCAGAACGACGACATCGAGCGGTGACGGTGAACCGCCAAAGGGGCCGTCGCGTCGCGGACGCGCATCGGCGGCCGCCAAGCGGGCACCTGTGCGCCGAGGCAGGTGAGTGAAATGGCAAGGCAGACAACCCAAAAAAGCGCCTCGTCCAACGGGGCAGGCGCCCTGCAGGATTCCATCCAGCGGCTGGCGGGGTCCATGACCGACCGAGCGGTGAGTTCGGTGTCAGATCGTCTCACCGGAGCGACCGGCCGCTTGACCGATTACGCGCAGAACGGTGGCGGGGGTCTGCTCTCGGCGGTGACTGGCCTCGACGATGTGTCATCCCCGGTGAAGTCGGCGCTGCGCGCGGGTGTTGGCGGTGCCGCGGGAAAGGTGAAGGACTCGCTGAAGGGCGTAAAGGATTCGGTAACAGAGGCTCTTGGCGGCAAGGGCGGCAAGGGCGGCAAGGGTGGCGGCGGCAAGATCAAGGTCACCAACATCGTCGAGGAGATCGATGTGGGAGTCCCGATCGACGTGGCCTACCGGCAGTGGACTCAATTCGCCGAGTTCCCGAAGTTCATGAAGAAGGTGGAACAGGTCGAGCAGGTCTCCGACGAGAAGTTGCGGTGGAAGGCGCAGGTGTTCTTGTCGCACCGGACGTGGGAGTCCACGATCGTCGAGCAGGTGCCCAATGACCGGATCGTGTGGAAATCCAAGGGCGACAAGGGGTATGTCGACGGCGCCATCACGTTCCATGAATTAACGCCCGACCTGACGCGTGTCGTGGTTGTGCTCGAATACCATCCGCAAGGACTCTTCGAAAAGACCGGCAACCTTTGGCGCGCTCAGGGTAGGCGGGTTCGGCTGGAACTCAAGCACTTCCAGCGGCAGGTGATGACCGACACGATCCTGCATGCGGACGACGTCGACGGCTGGCAGGGTGAAATCCGGGATGGCGAAGTCGTGTCGAACGACGCTGAATCCGACGAGAAGTCGGCCGATCGGCCCAAGCGTCGGCCGCGAAAGACGGCCGCGCGCAGTAAAACCAGTGAGTCGAAGCCAAGCCGATCCAGGACGCGCACCCAACCGCGGTCCGCTTCGGGGCAACGGCGCTCGCCGGCCAGGAAGGCGGCCCGCTCGTGACTACCGCAATTCAACCCGCCGGCGGCGACGTCGGTGGGCCGAGTTCCAGCAGCCTCGCCGACGTGATCGACACGATCCTCGACAAGGGACTGGTCATCGATGCCTATGTCCGAGTTTCGTTGGTGGGCATCGAGATATTGACCGTTGACGCACGCGTCGTGGTCGCCAGCGTCGACACGTATCTACGGTTCGCCGAAGCGGTGAACCGGCTCGACATCTCTGCGCAGGAGCCCAAGGCCGGCCTGCCCGAACTGGTGGGTGACATCACGGAGGGCGGTGCCAAGCACAAGACGAAAGGCGCGCTCGAAGCGGCGGGCGAAAAGCTCAGCGATCTCCTTGGCGAGTCCTCGTCGTCACGCGAACGGGCTCCCCGCCGAGCGCGGCGAAGGAGTGATGATGACGAGTAAACAGTCCGGCCGCGCTGAAGCGGCGACGGGAATCTATGTGTACGGAATCGTTCCCGCCGATGTCGAGGTCGAGGAAGACGCGCAAGGCATCGGCGATCCACCGGCGACGGTCACGGTGATTCGCGAGGGCGACATCGCGGCGCTCGTCAGTCAGGTACCCACCGACGAACCGCTCGGGAAGCCGGAATGCCTGCAGGCGCACGCCCGGCTGCTCGACGGAACGGCGTCGGTTGCGCCGGTGCTGCCGTTGCGATTCGGGGCGGTGATGACCGACGAAGACTCGGTTGCCGAAGAACTGCTGCGGAAGAATCACGACGAGTTCGCGGGGGCGCTGCATGCCCTTGAAGGACAGGCGGAGTACGTCCTGAAGGGCCGTTACGAGGAGGACATCATCCTGCGGGAGGTGATCTCGGAAAGCGCTGAGGCGCAACGCCTTCGCCAGAGCCTGGCGGGCATGTCAGAAGACGCTTCCCGCAAGGCGCGGATGGCGCTTGGTGAGATCGTGGTAAAGGCGATCGACGCCAAACGTGCCGCAGACACCGACGCCGCGGTCAACAAACTCAAGGGTGTTGCCAAACAGGTCAATGTCCGCAAGCCCACGCATGAACTGGACGCCGTCAATCTGGCGGTGCTCGCTGCCGTCGACGACCACGACGAACTGCAAGCCGAGGTGGACGACCTTGCCGAGGAGTGGGGCGACAGAGTGCAGCTGCGACTGCTGGGGCCCCTTGCGGCATACGACTTCGTCGTCACCCGTACGGCGGAAGGCTGACAATGGGCGTCCTCTCGTCGCTGGTGCTGTGGCCTCTGACTCCGGTTCGGGGCGTGGTGACGCTCGCCGAGCTGATCCAGCGGCAGGTCAACGACGAACTGAACGATCCGGCAAGGACTCGTCGGCAGCTAGAGGAACTCGCGGAAGCGCGCGGCCGTGGAGAGATATCCGCGCGTGAGGAGCGCGAAGCGCAGGCACGGATCCTTGAATCGAGGATTGGTCCGCAGCCGGCCAGGCGCGCACCTCGCAGAAAGAGGTGAGAACGATGGCCCAACGCACTCAGTCGCGAAACGACCCGCCGCTTCGCGCGAGAGATGCCGCCGAAGTGGCCAGGGAGTTCATCACGGAGCTCAACGGCAGCGAACCGGTCGCGATGACATCGGTGGAACTGACCGATGCCGACGGCTGGGTCGTGGAATTCGAAGTGGTAGAAGACCGTCGAATTCCGTCGTCGGCGGATGTGCTGGCGCTCTACGAAGTGGAACTGGATGCCGATGGCGAACTGCTCGGCTTCCGCAGGACACGCCGGTACCTCCGAGGCCAGACCCGCGATGGGAGTGAGGCGACGTGACGTTGGGAGACGACAGCCTGGTGCCTCGCGGCTACGGCGGCGCTGTAGGCAACCCCCAGCCCGCCAACCTTGGCGACATCCTGGAGCGGGTGCTGGACAAGGGCATCGTCATCGCAGGCGACATCCAGGTGAACCTGCTCGATATCGAGCTCCTGACGATCAAACTCCGCCTCGTCGTCGCGTCGCTGGAAACGGCGAAAGAGGTCGGAATCGATTGGTGGGAGAACGATCCCTGGCTGACCGGTAAGAAGTCGCGCCTCGAAATCGAGAACCAGCGGCTGCGCGCCGACATCGAGCGCCTGCAGCAGGGCGACGGTGACCGTCGTGCGGTGACGGCGCGATCCGCGGAGTACGAGGATGAGCGTTGACGCTGTCTGGGTCTATGCGGTCATCCACGTCGGCCGCGCTGAGAGCCGTGTGTCTGGATTGCGTGGGGTGGCGGGCGAACCAGTGCAGGTGGTCGCTTCCGATGACCTGGCCGCGGTTGTTGGCGTCGTCAGTCTCGACGAGTACGGCCAGGATGCCTTGCGCCGCAACCTCGAAGACCTCGATTGGGTGTCGCACAAGGCGCGCGCGCATGACGCAGTGATAAGCGCGATTGCACGCTCAGGCGCGGTGATTCCGGTGCGGATGGCGACGGTGTACCTCGATGACGACCGGGTGCGGGATCTGTTGGAGCACCGGCGCCGAGAATTCGTCGCGACGCTGAGTCGGCTGTCCGGACGCGCTGAAGTCGGCGTGAAGGTATATGCCGATCCGGCGAGCTTGACGATGCCGGACGAAGGATGTGTCGATCACGGGGCGCGCAGCGGCACTTCGTATCTGATGCGTCGGCGGCGTGAGCTCGCCTCCCGCGAGGAGGCCTACCAAGCCGCGGCTGTGGAGGCTGACCGCATCCACACGACGCTGATGCGGCACGCCGTCGACGGTAAGCGCAAACCGCCGCCCGACCGCAGTCTCTCAGGCCGAAACGACCTCGCGGTGCTCAACGGTACGTACCTCGTCGACGCTGACGCCGTCGAGTTCTTCCGGGAAACCGTTGCCGCACTGGCAATGTCGACGGCACGACTGTCATTGGAGACGACGGGGCCATGGCCGCCGTACTCGTTCGCGGGAGAGCCGGTCGCCGAATGAACGAAGTGCTACCTGCGCAGGAGGACCGGCGCATCTCGCTGGTGGACCTTCTGGATCGCGTGCTCGCGGGAGGTGTGGTGATCAGCGGCGAAGTGGTGCTGTCCATCGCCGACGTCGATCTGGTCGTCATCTCCCTGCGCACGCTCGTCTCGTCGGTCGGTTCGTTGATGTCAGTTGAAGGAATCACTGGAGGTGACCATGACGGGCGCCGAGCGCGGTGATCTCGTTGCGCCGCGGCAACGAATCAACGCTGACCCTGCGACCGTGGAGCGCGGCCTGGTGAGTTTGGTGCTGACCCTGGTCGAGTTGCTGCGGCAGCTGATGGAACGCCAAGCGATCCGCCGGGTGGACGACGGGCTGTTGACCGAGGAGCAGATCGAGCGTGTCGGAACCACGCTGATGTTGTTGGAGGAGAAGATGGTTGAGCTCCGCGAACATTTCGATTTGCGGCCAGAGGATCTCAACATCGACCTCGGCCCGTTGGGCCCGTTGCTTCCGACCGATCCGGCCTAGATCAATGTCAGGGAATCAGGCCGTCGAGAAACTTTGGTGGCGCAGACGGGGCCGCGGGCTCCAGACTGATCGGCTGTTGACCCTGCTGCGGGTTGGGGTCGTTGCACACCCCGGGTTTCGACGTGGCGCTGACGGTGCCCGCGAGCGTCACAGGGTCGAACGAGTACAGCAGGTCTGCCGGGCCGGTACTTCCGTCGGGGCACGTCCACCCAGTCGAGGCGCCAAGGCGTTCAGCGGTCCAGGGGCCGCCGGCCACTCTGCTGATCGCCCCGACCCACCCCCGAGACGTCGCCACCGACCCTCCGCAAGTGCGCTCTGCATTGCATTGCGTAGTGATGGTCCAGATGGTCGGCGGGCCGTCGGTGACAAGGTTGTAGTCGCCATCGAGTTGGTCGTCCGCCGATGCCGGGCTTGCCAAGCCGATAGCGGCGCTGGTGAGAGTGATGGCGGCAGCCATCGCGCGGGTGATCGCCATCGGCGAAGCATCACATGTTTCGGCGAAGGCCGGGCACGATATCGCCAAGGTCGAACGTAGCCGGGTGCTCGAGCTGCTCGTAAGTACATGAGCGCGGGTCGCGGTCGGGCCGCCAGCGGTTGAACTGCGCGGTGTGGCGGAACCGTCGGCCTTCCATGTGGTCGTAACGGACTTCCACCACGCGCTCGGGTCGTAGCGGGACGAACGAAAGGTCCTTGCCTGCGTTCCAGCGCGAGCCCCCTTCGTAGCGCCTTGGGTTGTCGGCCACCGCGTGTGCGGCCCAATTCCACGGGTGGCCTTCAAACGTCGTGACGAGAGGCTGCAACTCGGCGTACAGCCGCCGGCGTTCGGCCATCGGGAATGCGCCGATGACTCCGACCGATGCGAGCGTGCCGTCGTCGGTGTAGAGGCCGAGCAGCAGCGAGCCGACCGCGTCGTCGCCCGATTTGTGCACCCGGTGGCCGGCGACCACGCAGTCGGCGGTCCGTTCGTGCTTGACCTTGAACATGACCCGCTTGTCCGGCTGATAGGTGATGTCCAACGGCTTGGCGATCAGCCCGTCGAGCCCGGCGCCCTCGAACTCGGTGAACCACCGCTGCGCGGTCGTCAGGTCGGTGGTCGCGGGCGTGACATGGACCGACGGACCTGAACTGGCCAACGCGTCGACCAGCGCGGCGCGACGCTCGTGAAACGGTCGACCGGTGTAGTCGTCATCGCCGAGGGCGAGCAGATCGAACGCGATGAACGCCGCAGGAGTCTGCTCGGCGAGCATGTTGACGCGACTGGCCGCAGGGTGCAGGCGCAACTGCAGAGCCTCGAAGTCAAGTCCACCGTCGGTGGCGATGACGATCTCACCGTCGACCACGCAGCGTTGCGGTAATTCGGAGGCAATTGCCGCTACGACTTCCGGGAAATACCGGGTCATCGGCCGTTCGTTGCGGCTGCCCAGCTCCACCTCGTCGCCGTCACGGAAGCAGATCGTCCGAAACCCGTCCCACTTCGGTTCGTAGGAGGCGTCCGGCGGGATCGACCGCACCGGCCTGGCCAGCATCGGAGACACTGGCGGCATCACAGGCAGCTGCACTGGCTCATTCTCTCGCGCGTTAACGGGGTGATTACTCGTACCAGGCGCTAGTAATCAACCCGTTAGCCGTCCCGATGACATTGCCCGGTGTCGGCGGTCTACGTGAGTATGGAAAGCGTGGATCTCCCCGTATTGCCACCGTTGGAGCCGATGCTGGCCAAGGCCCAGGCCAAGGTGCCACCCGAACCGGGGGTGTGGTCCTACGAACCGAAGTGGGACGGTTTCCGCGCGCTGGTGTTCCGCGACGGCGACAAAGTCGTCATGCAGTCACGCAACGGCAAGGAACTCGGCCGCTACTTCCCCGAATTGGAGCAGGCGTTGCGCGACGAACTCGCGCCACGTTGCGTGCTCGACGGAGAGATCGTGGTGCCGCGCGAGATCGACGGCCGCATCCGGCTGGACTGGGAGTCGCTGTCGCAGCGCATCCACCCGGCGGCGAGCCGAATCAAGCTGCTGGCCGAGCAGACGCCCGCACATTTCATCGGATTCGACGCGTTGGCCACCGGCGAGAGGTCTTTGTTGAAAGAGCCGTTCCGGGTTCGCCGCGACGTGCTGTCCGATTCGGTCAACGAAAAGCAGTGGTGCCATGTCACCCGCACCACCGAGGATCCGGAGCAGGGCGCCAAGTGGCTCGACACTTTCGAGGGCGCCGGCCTTGACGGCGTGATCGCCAAGCGGCTGGACGGCCCCTACCTGTCAGGCAAGCGGGAGATGGTCAAGGTCAAGCACGCCCGCGATGCCGACTGTGTGGCGATGGGCTACCGCATCCACAAGAGCGGCGAGGGTATCGGCTCGATTCTGCTCGGGCTCTACCGCGACGACGGCGAGCTGCAAATGGTCGGCGGCGCTGCGTCGTTCACCGCGAAGGACCGGCTCAAGCTGCTTGCCGATCTCGAGCCGCTGCGCGAGGGCGACGAAGTGCGCGAGGGGGATCCGAGCCGGTGGAACTCGGCGGCCGACAAGCGCTGGATTCCGGTGCGTCCGGAGAAGGTGTGCGAGGTGGCCTACGACCAGATGGAGGGAAACACGGTGCACGGCAAGCGGTTTCGGCATGCGGTGAAGTTCGTCCGATGGCGCCCTGATCGCGAACCGGACAGCTGCACCTTCGACCAACTCGATGTGCCGATCACCTTCGACCTGTACGACGTGCTGGAGTCGCGCTGATGGCCACGCCCGCAGAGGAAATCGACGTCGACGGCATCAACGTCCGGCTGACCAACCCCGATAAGGTGTACTTCCCGAAGCTGGGCTCCGAGGGCACCAAGCGCAAACTCGTCGAGTATTACCTGGCCGTCGCGAGCGGTCCGATGCTCACGGCGCTGCGGGACCGGCCAACACATCTGCAGCGCTTTCCAGACGGCATCGAGGGCGAGGAGATCTATCAGAAGCGGATTCCCAAGCATGCGCCGGATTACCTGGAGACCTGCGTGGTGACGTTCCCCTCGGGCCGAACTGCGGACGCGCTCAAGGTGACTCACCCGGCGGCGATCGTGTGGGCAGCGCAGATGGGAACCATCACCCTGCATCCCTGGCAGGTGCGCTGCGCGGACACCGAGCATCCCGACGAGTTGCGGGTCGACCTGGATCCGCAGCCCGGCACAGCGTTCAAAGAGGCTCGCACAATCGCGGTCGACGTGCTCAAACCGGTGCTCGACGAACTCGGCCTGGTCGGCTATCCGAAGACGTCCGGCGGTCGCGGTGTGCACATCTTCGTCCGCATCAAGCCCGACTGGGATTTCATCGCGGTGCGGCGGGCGGGCATCGCGTTGGCCCGCGAGGTGGAGCGTCGAGCGCCCGACGCGGTCACGACGTCATGGTGGAAAGAAGAGCGCGGCAAGCGAATCTTCATCGACTACAACCAGAATGCCCGCGACCGCACCTTCGCGTCGGCGTACTCGGCACGCAAGACGCCGATCGCGACGGTGTCGATGCCGTTGACATGGGACGAACTGCGCGACGCCGATCCCGATGACTACACCATCACCACCGCACCCGATTTCGTCGCAGGCCGACCCGACCCCTGGGACGGAATCGATTCCGTCGCACAGTCATTGGATCCGTTGTTGGAGATGGTCAAGGCCGACGAGGAACGCGGGCTCGGTGATCTGCCGTATCCGCCGAGTTATCCGAAGATGCCGGGCGAACCGCCGAGGGTGCAGCCGAGCAAGAAGGTGGCCGCGAATTGGGACGACGAGGGCAACCCGGTGAGCCGGTGAGCCACACCGACGCCCAACGCCGTCACGACCCGGACGTTCGTAGCTTCGCCAGTGACAACTACGCCGGCGTTCACCCGGAAATACTCGACGCTCTCGCACTGGCCAACGGCGGGCACCAGGTCGCCTACGGTGACGACGCGTACACCGAGAACCTGCAGAACATCATCCGCGAGCACTTCGGCCCCACCGCGGAAGCGTTTCCCGTTTTCAATGGAACAGGGGCGAACGTCGTTGCCCTGCAAGCCGTCACCGATCGATGGGGTGCTGTGGTGTGCGCCGAGACCGCGCACATCAACGTCGACGAGGGCGGCGCACCCGAGCGGATGGGCGGGCTCAAGCTGCTCACCGTGCCCACAGCCGACGGCAAGCTCACTCCGGACCTGATCGACCGGCAGGCCTGGGGCTGGACCGACGAGCACCGCGCGATGCCGCAAGTCGTATCGATCACCCAAAGCACCGAGTTGGGCACGCTGTACACACCCGAAGAGATCCGGGTGATCTGCGACCAGGCCCACGGCAGAAACATGAAGGTGCACGTCGACGGGTCACGTATCGCCAATGCGGCTGCGACACTTGACCTCCCGATGCGTGCATTCATCTCCGACGTCGGCGTTGACATCCTGTCGCTGGGTGGCACCAAGAACGGCGCGCTGTTGGGCGAGGCTGTTGTGGTGCTCAACCCGGATGCGGCCAGCCATATGAAGCATCTGCGCAAGCTGTCGATGCAGCTGCACTCCAAGATGCGCTTCGTCGCGGTGCAGCTGGAAGCGCTGCTGGTCAAGGACCTTTGGCTGCGCAACGCCAGGCACGCGAACCAAATGGCGCAACGCCTCGCCGAAGGAGTGCGCGCCGTCGACGGGGTTCAAGTGCTTCATCCGGTGCAGGCCAACGCGGTCTTCGCTCGGCTACCCCGTGACGTCAGCGAGCGGCTGCAGAAGCGATTCCGGTTCTACTTCTGGGACGAGGCGGCCGGCGACGTCCGCTGGATGTGTTCGTTCGACACCACCGAGGCCGACGTCGATGCATTCGTCACGGCCGTGAAGGAAGAGATGGCGCGCTAGTCAGGACGAATTCACCTGAATGCGAGCGCCTTCGGAGAACACCGAGTCGTGTAGTTCCAGCGCCTTCGGCAGTGTTCCCGTTGGCACGTCGAACGGCAACTTCACGGTCATGTTGGCGCCGGGCTTCATCGTGACCACCATCGAGCTGTTGTTCATCGCGACAGCTGCTTCGGCATCGGCCGCGTAGACATGGCCATTCGAGTCGATCAACCTCTGGTTGGTGGCAGCGAATTCCTGCGACTCGTCATCGAGGTTGTGCACGGTCATCGTCGCGATGAGCCACTCACCCTTCGGGCGCGGATCGCCGCGCCAATTGGCCGGGGTGGCCACGTCCGTGACGACGAACTCCAAATCACCATCACGGAGCGGTGTACCGAGCCAACCGGTGGGCCCATGGAATTTGTCTGCGCTAGGGGTGTCCGACTTCGATCCCGCCACGACCATCGCGGTGCAGCCCCCGAAGAACAGCGCGATCACCGCGATGACGCTCACTGCGATCCACAGCCCGGTCCTGCTCAGCGTTGGCCGCGCAGGCGCATGGCCGGTCCACTGAACACCGTCCCAGTAGCGCTGCCGCGGCGCGCCCGATGGGTCCGGATACCATCCCCTCATTGGTGTGCTTGCCACTGAAATTCCCTCCCGAAATGGACCATAGCGGCACGCAGCATCGGGAGTAAAGTTTGCTGGAACTAACTAGGACGTCGAATTAACTTGAGAGCCTGGTCGTTGGCGGTTTGGTGGTCGTTTGCTCAAGGAGGTGCTAGCTAGACCCGGCCCGCGGCGAACGCCGCGCCCTGACTGGCCATGCCCGAGCGCACGTAGGACAGGTGCGCGTCGGAGAACATCTCGTCGCGCGTAGGTGTCGACATACCGCCGCCGGGTGTGCAGATCGGGTCGCCGGCCGCGCACAAGTCGAGGGTCTTGTCGGCATATAGCGGGCTCACCCCTGTCAGCGGCATGCCGACATATCTGTCCAACGGATTGCCGAAGACTGCCACCGCTGCAACGTGATTCGCGACATCGGGTGGCATCGGCGCGGGAGTGAAGCCCGCGAGCGAGACCGGGATCGCGGTGATCAGATCGATCGTCAACGCGCCTTGGGAGTAGCCGCCGAGCACGATGCGGGTGTTGGGGCAGTTCGTCACCGTCGACTGGACGTGTGCCCGGGCATTGTCGGCACCCACCGAGGCGGAACCGGCGAAGTCCTCCGAGGCGGGGTAGTCAACCGGGTAAACGGCGACGGATCTGCCACCGGCCTGTGAGCGCAGTGTGTCCACGAATACCTGCCCGACGTGCCCAACACCGGGCGGTTCGGTTGTGGCGCGGGCGAATACAACTTCGATGTCGGGGCAGCCTGCGGCGAGTGCCGGGGCGATGATGGCGGGCATAGAAAGGGCCGTCCACGCTGTCACCATCGCGGAACCCAGGACACACACGACTGCGCGTGCGCTCACGTCTCAATCGTGGCATACCACGTCGGCATAGGCACGGATCTTGTTGCGAGTGCAAGGAACTGGGTGGCACGGCGGCCGACTGGTCTAGTCGCCGGTCCGCTGGACCCGGGAGTCGAAGTCACTGTTGAACGGACACTCGCCGGTGACGGTGTAGTGGCCCCGCCCCGTCAGCAGCGTGACGGGGTCTTGGGCCGGCTGGGGAAGCGGGTAGTTCAGGGTGATCTGGGCACGAGCAGGGCTGCCGTTGGTGCACTTCGCATCTTGTGACGTGTCCGCCAGCACCCACTGATTCTTCGCGAATAGCAGGATCTTGGTGTCGCCGGGATTCTGCCAATAACTCAGGCAGCGATCGCCGGTGCGCAGGCAATACGTCGCAATGTCGAAGTTCACTTCCGCGTTGCGGCCACCGACGGCATAGGTATCCGTCTCTTGGTAATTGCCGTGTAGCCCTTGGGCCGGCGATGGCACGCGCGTCGGTTGCTTCCGCGGATCAGCAACTGACGCATCGGGTTTCAAATCTCCGACGCGTGTGAACTGAACCTGTTGGTCGGTCGCACAGCTTGCCGTTGACCGAACGACGAAGTTACCGTCCAGCGTTCCGTCCGGCCGAAGCTGAAGCGACATCGCTTCCCAGACCTCGGCCTGGCTGTTCATGCATGACCCCTGCGCTGCGCTCACGGCGACCCAGTGTCCGCCGAGCTCGTCGAGCACCATCGTCGATGCAGCTGATCGAGATCCGCTGACCTTTGATGCGGTGGCCACGCATCCTTCGGTCTGGCAGGCAGACTTGATCACCCATGTCTCCGAACCGCCCGATTGGTTCGCGTTTGACTGCGCATCAGGCGGCTCAGCAGTGCCGAACTCGACGGTGTAGATGCCGTTGAGAGGTGTCACTTGCTGCGGTTTGTTCCCGCTGTCGCTGCCACCGACGACCGAGAAAATCGTGACCAGAGCAATGACCATCAAGGTTACGGCGACGGGGATCACGACCGTCTTTCGTTGCCACCATGGCAGCGGCCGGTGGAACTCGTCAGGTTTGGCTTCGGTGGCTTCGACCGTGCCGTACTGTGTTGGGGCCCAGGCTTTCTCGAGGTGCACCGGCGTACCGGTCTGCGTTGGCGCCCAGGCTTCTGCGGATTCCGGAGAGAAAATCTCGGTCGGTGAGTCGGCCGCAACGCCGATGGCAGTGTGGTCGAGACCAGTCGGAGTCGTAGGGGTGACGGCAGTCAGTGCCTTGCGCGCGGCGCGCGCCATCTCTGTGGTCGTGCTGTATCGATCGGTAGGCTCTTTGGCCATCCCCGCGGTGACAACCGCATCCAGCGCAGCTGACACTCCGGGCCGTGAAATCGACGGCCGCGGTGGGGGAGTCGTGAGATGACCGGCGATCTGCTGCTCGACGCTTTCGCCGGGAAAGGGCCTGTTCGACGTCAGGCACTCGTACAGGACGCAGGCGAGGGCATAGATGTCCGAACGCGCGTCCGATACACCGCTGGTGAAGCGTTCCGGGGCCATATACGCCCACGTGCCAACGACATTGCCGGTTGCGGTCAGCTTTGTCTCGCTCGCTGCGCGGGCGATCCCGAAGTCGATGAGATACGCGAAATCATCCTCTGCGATAAGGATGTTGGAGGGTTTGACGTCGCGATGCACCAGGCCCGCCCGGTGCGCAGCGTTGAGCGCCGAGGAAACCTGCTCGATGATTTTCACGGCCCGTTCCGGTTCCAGTGCGCCGCGCTCCAGCGTGTGCTCGAGGTCTTCTCCCTCGATCAGGCGCATGTCGACGTAGAGCCGCCCCGCGATCTCGCCGAAGTCGTGGATCGGCACCACATGAGGATTGTTCAGTCCGGCGGCGGTGAAGGCCTCGCGACGGAATCGCTGCTCGAACATCGGGTCGGCGGCCAGCTGCGCCGGCAGGACTTTCACGGCGACCATGCGCTGGGTGGCGGTGTCGAAGGCCTTCCAAACCTCACCCATGCCGCCGCGGCCCAACAGCTCGAGCAATTGGTATCGGCCGAACGGCGTGCCCTTCACAACGACTCCGCTCGGCGGCAAACCGACAGGTTCACAGCGATCACACTAAGGCCGTCGCCTCGCCCGGAGGCGGGTATTGAGGTCCGCATTGGGAGTGACAACCTGGCTGAAATCATCGACGGACACGTCCGCCCGAACTAGCCTGGGGACCCGATGCAAACAATCCGCAAGCTGCTTGCCGCGGTCGCGATCGTTGCAATGCTCATCGGCGGCATCAGCATTGCGGCGGCGCTGATCTTCGGTGACCACTCCAAACCTGTGCCGACGGTCGCCACACCTCCGCCTCCGCCACCGCCGTCGGTGCCGATACCCAAGGAGTTCACGGTCAACGTGGTGGTCACCGAGCAGACCTGTGACCCTGGTCCCGGATGCGTCTACAAGTACACGATCGAGCCGAAATACATTGGCTTCCATCCGTTGCCGACCACCCCGTTCACGGTCAAATATGAGGTGCAGGGTGGAAACCTGCCCCAGCCCGGCGAGTTCACCGTCGAGGGCAACCAGGCAAAGATCCTCAAGGACGTGGTGCTCGAAGGACCGCCTGCGGCCCGACTGCAAGCCGTCGTCCTGCAGGTAGTCGGCTGAATATTGCGATTTCCTACGCGTGGCGGCGTCCTGCACGCATTGTTAGCGCTATGAGCAAGGCCTCGTTGCTCCGCGCTGAGGAAGGCCTGCCCCGCGGTGTTCAGGGGGCGGCCGATTCGCGGTTCTCCAATGTCGTTCGCGTGTTCGCGGGTCTGTTCCCGGGCAGACGGTTTGGTGGCGGCGCGCTTTCGGTGTACATCGACGGGCGGCCGGTCGTCGATGTCTGGACGGGCTGGTCCGACCGCGCGGGGGAACAGCCCTGGACCGTTGACACCGGTGCGATGGTGTTTTCGGCGACGAAAGGCGTAGCGGCGACTGTCATTCACCGCCTCGTCGATCGCGGCCTGCTCGACTACGACGAACCGGTCGCAACGTACTGGCCCGCGTTCGGCGCCAACGGCAAGGACGCCATCACGATCCGCGACGTGCTGCGGCACCGCTCCGGCCTGTCGCATCTGAAGGGTGTCGGCCGCGACGAGTTGCTCGACCACGAGCTGATGGAGCAGCGGCTGGCCGCTGCGTCGGTGGACCACCTGCGCGGCTGGCCGGCCTACCACGCGCTGACCTACGGGTGGATCCTTTCCGGCTTGGCCCGCGCGGTAACCGGGCAGGGCATGCGTGAGCTGATCCGCGAAGAGGTGGCCCGTCCGCTGGACACCGACGGTCTGCATTTGGGCCGCCCGCCTGCCGGCTCGCCGACGAAGGTCGCGCAAATCCTTGCACCGCAGAGCAGTCGCGGCAATCCGGTGTTCAACTTCGTCGCGCCGAAGGTGGCGGGCCTGCCGCTCTCCGGCGCGTTCGGGGCGATGTTCTTTCCCGGCATCAAATCGTTTGTGCAGGGCGATATTCCATTTCTCGACGGCGAGGTGCCCGCTGCCAACGGCGTCGTCACCGCCCGTGGGCTGGCCAAGATGTACGCCGCGATCGCCAACGGCGGCAGGATCGACGACACCCAGTTCGTGTCGAACGACTTGGCGCAGGGGCTGATCGGAAACCCGAAACCCTGGCCTGATCTCAACATCGGCGTACCGATGCCGTTTCACCTCGGCTATCACGAGTCGCCGATACCCGGCCTGCTCAAGGGCTTTGGCCACTTCGGCCTTGGCGGCACCCTCGGCTGGGCCGATCCGGCGTCGGGCGCGGCGTTCGCATTCGTACACAACCGGCTGTTGACCCCGATGGTGCTCGACATGGCGTCGTTCGCCGGACTGGCCCGGCCGTTACGCAACGCGATCACCGCTGCCCGGCACGCGGGCCCGCTTGCGGTACCGAGATACGGTGCGCGGTATCGCGACGTCGGCCAAAAGGAGAAGAAGAGGCTGGCAGGTCGCCGTTAATTCTGCGCCACAACGCCTTTCGCTTGTGGAAGCGGCAGGTCGTTGTAGGTCACGATGCCGGGTGGCGCGGCGACCACGGCCGGGATCGCGTGGATCGGCGGCATCGCCGTCATGATGTGGCCGAGGACGAAGAAATCGTCAATGGACTTGGCGTTCTCGATCATGTCCTGGGGCGGAAGAAAGCCGACCTGCATGTTGACCGTCGGACGGCCCTCGATCGTGATCTTCCAACCATCGGCGTCCAGCTTCCACTCCGGTTCGAGCGTCTGGCCCTTCTTCCACCGGACGTTGATGTCGATGACTGTCTTGCCGTTGGCAATCCCTTGCCAGCTGGCGAAGGTGCCCGCCACGTGGCCCGCGGGAATGGTCCACGATGCCATCGTGAGATCCTCTGTGGTCTGGGCGTATTCGGCCACGCACTTGATCTCGTCGAGTTCGACTCCGAGCGAGTCGGCGACCAGTTGTACCGCCTCGGCGAACACCACGGTCCCCTTCGACATCATCGGCTCCAGGTCGGGGTCGTCGATCGGCATGCCGAAACCACACGGCCGCTCGGTGTCGGGCGAGTCGTAGAGGGTGGTGTCGGCGGACTCCGCGATGGTGACCTTGTCGACGCGGTCGCATGATGTCGCCGCCACGATCGCGAGCAGTTCCGCGAAGCCAGGACTCACACCGGAGCCGAACAGCGTCGACCCACCCTTCTGGCAGGCATCCTCGAGTTTGGCTCTGTCGTCGCCGAGATTGTGGCCGGTGATGAAGGACGCGGAGGCGACGACGTTGACACCGGCCGAGAGGATGCGGGCCAGCTCGTCGACGTCGATCCACATCGGGTTGTAGACGACGCAGTCGGGCTTGAGCGCGAGCAGCGCGGCGACGTCGTCGGTTGCCTTGACGCCGAGCGGTTGGATGCCGGCCAGTTCGCCGACGTCACGGCCGACCTTGTCCTTCGACCAGGCGTAGCACCCGATGAGGTCAAGTGTGGGGTTGGCAGCGATGGCCGCTACGGAGCTTTTTCCGACGTTTCCCGTCGTCCACTGGACAACGCGATGAGGAGTGGTGTTGAGCACTCGCTCAGCATAGGGCGGTCAGGGGCCGGAAACCAGAGTCGCCTTGCCGGTGCGCTCCTGGCCGCTGCGGTCGATCCAGGTCAGGTCGACGACATCACCGGGGTAGTGCCGGTCCAGCACGTAGGTCAGTGTGGTGGCCGAGTCCAGCGAGGTGCCGTCGAGCACCGTCAGCACGTCGCCGATGTTCAGGCCCGCCTGGGCGGCCGGGCCTCCGATCACCACGTCGCGCACGATGATCCCGCCGCCGTTGCGTGGCTGCGTGCCGACGCCGACGCCGAGCAGCGTCGGCTGCCCGATGTGCACGCTCGGCGACGGCGCACCGGAGCGGATCTGGTTCGCGACGGCCATCGCGTCATTGATGGGTATCGCGAAACCCTTTCCGGCAGGGCCCATTTGGAAGTTCACCGTCGCGGCGGTGACCACCCCGATGACCTGCCCGGCGCCGTTCACCAGCGGACCCCCGGAATCGCCGGGGCGTACGTCGGCGGACACCTCGATGAGCCCGTTGACCTCTTCCGAGCTGCCGGTCAGCGCGTCTTCGGCGTTCACGGTGCGGTTCAGTGCGGCCACTGGGCCGGTTTCGTGGGTGAGGGGTGCGCCCGTCCCGCGCGCGTTGCCAAGGCCGACCGTCGGCTCACCGACGACGACCTGACCGGAGTCACCGATCGGGGCGGCGGGCACTCCGCCGGCGCCACGCAACTGCAACACCGCGATGTCGTTCTTGCGGTCGTAGCCGACCAGGTCGACCGGGTAGTCCCGGCCGCCGACCGTGCCGGTGATGGTGTTGGCGCCCGCGACGACGTGGTAGTTGGTCAGCACCACGCCACCCGGATCGATGACCATCCCGGTGCCGGTCCCGATCGCCTGTTGATAGTCGATCTTCGTGGTGATCTGGACGACCGCAGGTTCGACCGCAGCGGCAGCCGCGGCGATGTCCACCGGTGCTGCCGCCGACGTCGCCGGTGCAACCAGGGCGAAGACCGCGGCGAGCACGGTCAGCAATGCAGGCACCAGGCGGCGCTTGGGAGATGTGCGCATCTGCCTATAGTGCCCGAACTGCGGTCCGCTAACCCTCGAAGGCGCCGTCGTCAGCGGTTCTGCACCACGATCGTGGCCCGATAATCCTCGAACCTGATCGGGTCGTCGGGCGTCTGCGGATAGGGCTCAAGCGATTGCAACTCGATGCGGTATGCGCCAACAGTCGCCACGTTGACCGTCTGACCCGGCGCCGGGTTGGTGTTGAACTCCACCGTCGTCGGGGCGGTGGAATCGGGTTGCACCGCAATCGCGATCCTGGCCTGTCCGGTCCAGAAGCACTGCACCCTGGTCGGGCAGCGGGAGTCTTCGAGTACGTCGGCGAACCGAAGGCGCAATTTCTCGCTCGGTATCAGGGCTTCCTGACCGCTTGCCAACGCGAACGGCGTATCGAGGGTGAACTCGGGGATATCGGCCCGGGCGGGCCCGCCGGCCCGGCAGCTCATCAATGCCAAGCCGATGAGAACTGCGCAGACGCTAGTCCTCGACGGCGACACGGCCCCGCAGCCGCCTGCGTCTGCGGTTGCGCAGACCGCCGTTGGTTGACTCGGCAGCCGGTTCGTCCTCCACGGGTGGCTCCGGATCCTCTGTCGTCGACTCCGTCTCCGCGGTGTCCGTGCTTTCGGCGGTGACCTCGGCTGGTTCCGCGTCGGCTTCGTCCGTAGCGTCCTCAGGGGTCTCCTCGGCGGCGTCCTCAGCGGCGTCTTCAGTGGCGTCTTCGGTGGCCTCGTCCTCGGCGGCCTTGCGGCCACGGCGGCCCTGCTTGGCCTTCTTCGGCTTGAGCGGTTTGGGCGGAGGCGGCGGCAGTTCGGCAACGAACGCCAGATAGAACGCGGAGATGCCGAGCAGCGCGATGGCTGCGGCGGCGCCGTAGATGCCGAACAGCCACTGCCCGGCGTTGTCGAGGCTGATCCAGATCTCGCTGATCGCGGTGCCCAGGATCAGCACCCCCGCGAGCACGTGCAACACGATCGACGACGTGTAAAGGCGCAGGGCCATCTGCGGCGTCCCGAACTCCGGCCGACGGGTGCGCAGCAGCGTGAACACCACCGGCAGCGCAGCCAGCCCGATGAGCGCGCCGGTGACGATGCGCAACGCGGTACCGAGAGTGGGTGACGTGTCGCCCGAAAGTTCCCACCACCGCGGTAGGACGAAGAAGAAGTAGAGGACACCGGCGGCGATAGAAAACGACGCGTGCCAAACCACCGCCACGGTGCGGCTCATAGCCCTCCTATTGGTTATTTGGCCGGGGTGCGACCGGGCCGTTGGACCAGCCGGTCGCACTCCCGAGCCGAGTGCGGAGGATAGGGGATTTGAACCCCTGAGGGCTATTAACCCAACCCGCGTTCCAGGCGAGCGCCATAGGCCACTAGGCGAATCCTCCGCGGGCTATGGTAGCCGACCGCGCTGATGTGCTCGTCGAGTCGCAGGGTCCGCGGGTATTACACTCGCTACGGACCCCGCGCGGCGTCTATCCTGTGAACTCCCCCAGGGCCGGAAGGCAGCAAGGGTCAATGGGCTCTGGCGGGTGCGCGGGGTCCCCTTCTGTTTCACGGCTAATCGGAAAGGCGCGCCGTGTCGTTTTTGTCTCTTGGCCGTGACGAACTGCAGGCACAGCACGAGCTGCAGTCCCGCAACTACGCCGACCTGCAGGCCAAGAAGCTGAGCCTCGATCTGACCCGCGGCAAGCCGTCGCCTGCGCAGCTGGATCTGTCCAATGCCCTGCTAGAGCTGCCCGGTGCCGGAAAGGATGCCTTCCGCGACGGTGACGGCACCGACACCCGCAACTACGGCGGCTTGCACGGTCTGCCCGAACTGCGCGCGATCTTCAGCGAGCTGTTGGGCATTCCGGTGCCCAACCTCATTGCAGGCAACAACGCCAGCCTCGAGCTGATGCACGACGTGGTGACGTACTCGATGCTGCACGGCGGCGTGGACTCCACCCAGCCGTGGATCAAAGAGCCGACCGTCAAATTTCTCTGCCCGTCGCCCGGATACGACCGGCACTTCGCGATCACCGAGACCCTCGGAATCGAGATGATCACCGTGCCGATGCGCGAGGAAGGCCCCGACGTCGACCTGATCGAGGAACTCGTCGCCGCCGACCCGGCCATCAAGGGCATGTGGTGCGTGCCGGTCTACTCGAACCCGACCGGTGTCACGTTCTCCTGGGAAACCGTCCGTCGGCTGGTGCAAATGCAAACGGCGGCAAAAGATTTCCGGCTGATGTGGGACAACGCCTATCCCGTGCACACGCTGACCCACGACTTCGTTCAGCAGGTCGACGTGCTCGGGCTGGCCGAGGCCGCGGGCAACCCGAACCGGCCGCTGGTGTTCTCGTCGACGTCCAAGATCACGTTCGCGGGCGCCGGCGTCAGCTTCTTCGCAGGCTCGCTCGGCAACATCGCCTGGTATCTGCAATACGCGGGCAAGAAGTCCATCGGGCCGGACAAGGTCAACCAGCTGCGGCACCTGCGGTTCTTCGGGGACGCCGACGGCGTGCGCCTGCAGATGCAGCGCCACCAAGAGCTGCTTGCGCCCAAGTTCGCGTTGGTTCAGGAGATTCTCGACGACCGCCTCGCCGAATCGAAGGTCGCGTCGTGGACCGATCCCAAGGGCGGCTACTTCGTCAGCCTCGACGTGCTGCCTGGTACTGCCAAGCGCACCGTCGCGCTGGCAAAGGACGCGGGCATCGCGGTCACGGAAGCCGGCTCTGCGTTTCCGTATCGAAAAGACCCGGAAGACAAGAACATTCGAATCGCGCCGTCCTTTCCCGGCCTGCCCGAGCTGCGCGACGCGATCGACGGCCTTGCCACGTGCGCGCTGCTGTCGGCGACCGAGTCGCTTCTGAAGAGCTGACGTGTCCATCCGTCGGACCGCGCCGGTAGCCTGCTGAGCGTGGCGCTCTACCGGAAGTATCGACCGGCAACCTTCGCTGATGTAGTCGGCCAGGAGCACGTCACCGAACCGCTCTCGACCGCCCTGTCCGCGGGACGCATCAACCATGCGTACCTGTTCTCGGGGCCGCGGGGCTGCGGCAAGACGTCCTCGGCGCGGATCCTGGCGCGCTCGCTGAACTGCGAGCAAGGGCCGACTCCGACGCCGTGTGGCGTATGTGACTCCTGCGTCGCCCTGGCGCCGAACGGGCCGGGCAGTGTCGACGTCGTCGAACTCGACGCGGCCAGCCACGGCGGCGTCGACGACACCCGCGAGCTTCGTGACCGGGCGTTCTACGCGCCCGCCCAGTCGCGCTATCGCATCTTCATCGTCGACGAGGCGCACATGGTCACCACCGCCGGCTTCAACGCGCTGCTGAAGATCGTCGAGGAGCCGCCGGACCACTTGATCTTCGTGTTCGCGACGACGGAGCCGGAAAAAGTGCTGCCGACCATCCGCTCGCGCACGCATCACTATCCGTTCCGGTTGCTGGCACCGCGGACGATGCGGTCACTGCTCGAACGCATCTGCTCGGCCGAGGACGTTTCGGTAGATGATGCGGTGTACCCGTTGGTCATTCGGGCCGGTGGTGGGTCGCCGCGCGACACGTTGAGTGTGCTGGACCAGCTGCTGGCAGGCGCCGAGGGCAACCGGGTGGACTATCAGCGCGCGCTGGCGTTGCTCGGCGCGACGGACGTCGCGCTGATCGATGTCGCCGTCGACGCGCTGGCGGCAGGGGACGCCGCGGCGCTGTTCGGGGCCATCGAGGCCGTGATCGATGCCGGTCACGACCCGCGCCGGTTCGCGACCGATCTGCTGGAGCGCTTCCGCGATTTGATCGTGCTGCAATCCGTGCCCGACGCGATCGCCCGCGGCGTGGTTGACGGGCCCGAGGACATTCTGGAGCGGATGCGCGAGCAGGCCACGCGCGTCGGCACTGCGACCCTGACCCGGTACGCCGAAGTGGTGCACGCCGGGCTCGGTGAGATGCGGGGTGCCACTGCGCCGCGCCTGCTGCTCGAGGTGGTGTGCGCACGGCTGCTGTTGCCGTCGGCCAGCGACACCGAAGCGGCGCTGCTGCAACGTGTCGAACGCATCGAGACGCGGCTGGACCTGTCCATCCCGGCGGGGGAGGCCGCGTCTGCTTCGGCGTCACTGGCACCGCCGAAGCAGTACGCCCGCAAGAGCAAGACAGAGCCGACTCCGGCCGCCGAGCCGAAGCCGGAGCCCAAGCCGGAGCCCACGCCGGCACCGAAGGTCGAGACCGAGCCGCCCCCGCCGGTGTCCGAACCGGTGTCCGCGCCAGAGCCGCCGCCGTCACCGCCCCCGGTGCGACCGCCGTCCGACCCCGTGGTGGAGGCGCCCCCGACACCGCCGGTCGGAGGTGAACTCAACGCGGCCGCGGTGCGCAGCATGTGGACCACGGTGCGTGAGAAGGTTCGGCAGCGCAGCCGCACCATCGACGTGATGCTTGCGGGCGCCATCGTCCGCGCGGTCGAGGGCGACACGCTGGTGCTCAGCCACGAGTCAGCACCGTTGGCGAAACGGCTTGTGGAACAACGTAATTCCGACGTGATCCGGGAGGCCCTCAAGGACGCCCTCGGCGTGGACTGGAAGATCCGCTGCGAAGTCGGAACCGCCGCGGCCGCACCTGCGGCGCCGGAGCCAGCTGATCCTGTGGTGGTGTCGGCGCCGCAGCAAGATGACGACGAAGAGGACATGCTGGCCGAGGCCAGCAATGACACCTCCGAGGTGACGCGCCGCGACCCGGAAGAGGCCGCGCTGGAGCTACTGCAGACCGAACTCGGCGCCCGTCGCATAGACGGCGGTTGAGTGACTTGTGTGCGTTGAGGAGCGCTGAGCGCAACAAAACGCACACAGGATGGTGACGATGGAACCGTTGACGTATCGCGGGCCGTCAATCATGAGTGCTCGAAGAGTATTTGCGATGCCAAGACGGGGTCGTGACCCTCGCGCAAGCGCAACGGGCGGGTCTGAGCCGACACGCAGTCAACCGTCGTGTCCGAACGGGGCAGTGGAAACGGTGCACGCCAGGCGTCTTCTTCGTCGACGACCGTCCGTTCACCGACGCTGCACGCCTCCGGGCCGCGGTTTGGGGTTACGGACCGCTAGCGGTGGCCAGTGGAATGGCGGCCGCGTGGTGGCATGGCCTTACCCGATTCGCTCCCGACGTCGTTGAAGTAACGGTGCCGAGGCGCAGCCATCATCCGCGTCGAGACGGTGTACGCAAGCGTCGGCGCGACTTAGCGCCAAAGGACGTCGTCGAGCGGAATCAGTTGAGGGTCACCGGGCTAGCGCTGACGGTAGTTGAGGCTGCCGTCCGACAGCGCGACGGAGCCAGGCTGATGGATTCTGCGTTGCAACGCCATGTCGATCTGCACGAATTGTGGCGGGCACATCTGCGAAATGCGCGCCGCCACGGATCGCCGGCGGCGCGACAACTGTTGCAAATGGCGTCCGGCGGAGCCCGCTCGGAGGCCGAGCGACTACTCGTCCGGCTTCTGCGCGCACACAAGATCACCGGGTGGCAGAGCAACTATCCGATCGGCGGCTACAAGGTCGACGTCGCGTTTCCCAAGCGGAAGGTCGTCATCGAGGTCGACGGTTGGGCGTTCCACAGCGATCACGAAGACTTCGTGAAGGACCGCAGGCGTCAAAACACCATCGTTCAACTCGGCTGGAAGGTACTACGTTTCACGTGGTTAGATCTGACCGAGTACCCGGAACGCGTGATCGCCGAAGTACTCGCCTGTGTGCGTTGAGGAGCGCTGAGCGCAACAAAACGCACACAAAGCACTGAGGGCTAGGGCGTCCACCACGGCCGCAGCGGCAGCCCGCCGTCGTGGCCATGCGAGTCGAGCTTGACCGCCAGCACCTGGTGCAGCTGAACGACATTCGTCTCGAAGCCGACGCGCGAGCCCGCCATGTACAGGCCCCACACCTTGGCCGTGGGCAGTCCGACTTCTTCGACGGCCTCGTCCCAGTGTTCGACGAGATTGCGGCACCAGTCGCGCAGCGTCAACGCGTAGTGGTGGCGCAGGTTCTCCTCGTGGATCACTTCGAGACCGACGTCCTGGGCCTCGGTGATGATGCGGCCCGAACCGGTCAGCTCACCGTCGGGGAACACATAGCGGTCGATGAAACCGCCCGCGTTCGCCCCAGTTCGGTTGTCGTGGCGCGTGATGCAGTGGTTGAGCAGCAGACCGCCGGTGCGCAGCTTCGACTTGAGGAACCGGAAGTATGCCGGATAGTTGTGCACGCCAATGTGTTCCGTCAAGCCGATGGACGAAACCGCGTCGAATCCGGACTCACGCACGTCGCGGTAATCGCTGTGGCGGACCTCGGCCAGATCCGAAAGTCCCTGTTCCTCGATCGCGTTCTGCGCCCACGCGGCCTGTTCTTTCGACAGCGTCACGCCGATGGCCTTGACGCCGTGGCTGGCCGCGTAACGCACCATGCCACCCCAGCCGCAGCCCACGTCGAGCAGTCGGTCGCCTGGCTTCAGCCGCAGCTTGTCGAACACCAGTCGGTATTTGTTCTCCTGCGCCTCTTCCAACGTGGCGTCCGGAGTCGGGTAACACGCGCAGGTGTACGTCATCGAAGGGCCAAGAACCCACTCGTAGAACGTGTTTGACACGTCGTAGTGATGGTGAATTGCCTCGGCGTCACGGATTCGGCTGTGCCGCAGCCCTTCTGCGATCCGACGCCAGCGCGGCAGCGCTTCCTGCGGCGGCGGCGCGATGGGCTTGAGATGTTCGAAGCCGATCGAGCGAATGATATTCGGCAACAGCCGCGCCGGTGGCAGCTTGAAGTCCATCTTGTCGGCGAGCGCCTTGAGTAGCTCATAGGGATCGCCGGGATGCACCCCGAGCGGTTCCAGGTCGCCGGACACGTAGGCGCGCGCCAGGCCGAGATCGCCGGGGGCAGTGGCCAGATACGTGGTGCCGCGCGGCGTCTTCAGGTCGAGGCCGACGGGCGCGTCGTCGGGCCCGGCCGTGCTGCCGTCGTAAGCGCTGAACCTCAGGGGCAGCTGCCCTGACGCGAAGATTTCCAGGATCTCGGCCAGCGTCAGCTTCCTCGCCGGGGCGTGTGATTGCTCTTTATAGGTCGTCATCGTCTTTGCACCGCCTTCGCGTACAGGTCTAGCAGCCGTGAGTCAGGGTCGTAGGTTTTCTTGACGGTCTTGTAAGCCTCCCCGCCATACAGCTCGTCAAACTCTTCAAGGGAGTAAAAAGCGTCGGAATACAGCGATTTGTGCCCTTCCAGACTGCTGACCTTGTGTTCGATCAGCCTGTTGGTGTGCCCTTCGGTCGGTCCGATCGGCACCGATGACCAGAAGCCGACATTGACGTAGGTGTGGTGCGGGCGGATCGGATACAGCGGCCAGCGCTCGTCGCCGCGCAGTCGCAGCGGGCACAGCCACACCGGTTCGATCGGGACGTTGTCCAGGAACCAGGCGAGGAATTCTGCGGTGCGCTCGATGGGCACCTCGATGTCCTGCACCACGCGTTCGCGGGGCGGCCTTCCGTTGCGTTTCTCGATCCGGTCGGCGATGTTGAAGCGCTGGTCGTAGGCGATCAGCTTCCAGTAGACGCTGCTGCGCCGGTATCGCCGCGGCCAGAGTCGGCGGATCCGCGGATCCTGCGCACCGAATGCGCGCGAGCACCAGAACCAGTCGGTGTCCCACCGCCACAGGTAGTCGTGGATGGTGAGCCGGTCGTGCTTCTCACCGTCAGCGTGCTGGATGGAGCGGTAGTAGATCTGCTGGCCGGTGTAGTCGCTGACAGGACCGGGCGTGCCGGTCTGGAAGCCCAGCGTCAGGTAACTCTCGTCCGCGCTGAACACCACACCGTCGAGGTAATCGACAGGGGTGCCGTCGTGTCCGCCGGTCTCGATGATGCGATCCATGGCCGCGACCAGGTCGTCCAGCGAGTGGAATCTCAAGTGCCGCAACGCCACGAACGGTTTGACGGATTCCAGCTCGATCTTCAACCGGACCGAATAGCCAAGCGTGCCATAAGAATTCGGAAAGGCATGGAACAGGTCGGAGCAGTGGTCACGACTTGCCGTCACGACCTCGCCCGTGCCGGTCAGGATGTCCATCTCCAGCACCGACTCATGCGGCAGCCCGTTGCGGAACGATGTCGACTCGATGCCGAGCCCGGTGACCGCGCCGCCCAGCGTGATGGTCTTGAGCTGCGGCACCACGAACGGCGCGAGCCCGTAGGGCAGGGTGGCTGAGACGAGGTCCTCGTAGGTGCACATGCCCGCGACGTCGGCAGTCTTGCGCTCGGGATCGACGGAGATGACGCCCGTCAACCCCGAGGTGTCCAGCCCTTTGGCCGTCGATTTGGCCCGCGCGCGGAACAGGTTTGACGTGCGCTTGGCGAGTCGCACCGTGGCGTTCGGCGGAATCGCGCGGTAACTGGCAAGAAGGCGCTGCACGCCCGCAGCGTGCGCAGCCTGTGCGTCGCTCCCCTCAACTGACACAGATATACGCTAGTCCGCGGTCGCAGCCGATGCGACCGCACCTAGCGGACAGGAGAGCCATCTCATGGGACAGGTCAGCGCGTCCAGCACCGTCTTGATTGACGCCCCGCCGGAGCGCGTACTGGCGGCCGTTGCCGACTATGCGACCGTCCGCCCGAAGATCCTGTCGTCGCATTACCGCGATTACCAGGTGCTCGAGGGCGGTCAGGGCGCGGGCACCGTCGCGACCTGGAAGCTGCAGGCGACGAAATCGCGGGTGCGTGACGTGAAGGCCAACGTCGACGTGGCAGGCCACACCGTCATCGAGAAGGACGCCAACTCGTCGATGATCACCAACTGGACCGTCGCACCGGCCGGCCCGGGGTCGTCGGTCACGGTCAAGACTTCGTGGCAGGGCGCAGGCGGCATCGGCGGCTTCTTCGAGAAGACCTTCGCGCCGCTGGGGCTGCGCAAGATCCAGGGCGAGGTGCTGGCGAACTTGAAGTCTGAGGTCGAGAAGGGCTAATTGGTCCGCGGCGGCTGGGTGGCCAGGAAGCCCGCAATGCCGCGCACGACGGCCTCGGCGTACTTTTGCCGTCCCTCCGGTGTTTTCATCAGCCCCGAGTCGACAGGGTTCTTCATGTTCCCGCATTCGACGAGGATCGACGGGTACTGCGCCAGGTTGAGGCCCGCGATGTCGGAGCGGGGGTCGAGGCCGTTGGAGCCGGTGTAGGTCGACGGCACGAATCCTGCGGCCTGCATCTGGTCACGCATTGTCTGCGCGAACTGGACCGACGGGCCGGCCTGCACCTGGTTCAGCGGAGGCGACGAGTAGAGCACGTGAAAGCCGCGACCGGTGGGCGGGCCGCCGTCGCCGTGGATGCTGACGACCGCGTTCGGCGCCAGCGCATTGGCCATCGCGGCGCGTTCGTCGACGCACGGGCCCAGGCCGGTATCGTCGCCGCGGGACATCGCGGTGCGCACGCCGAGCGCGGTGAGGGCCTGGCGGATGCGCAGGGTGGTGTCCCAGGTGAACGTGTGTTCGGGGTAGCCGTCGTCGGTCGAGGTACCGCTCTCCTGGCAGTTCTTGGTGCCACCGCGGCCGGTGGGCACCTGCTTGCCGATGGAGGCGTCGTTGGAGCCGTTGTGGCCGGGGTCGAGAAACACGATCATCCCCGCGATGTTGGCGGGGGCGGCCGACGCTGGGCTGGCGAGCGTCGACGCGACGACGAGGAGACCGGCGGCGATTGCGGCGCCGACACGCAGGGTGGCTGGCACGGGCGCCACGGTAGCCCGTCTGGCGACTAGGCTGAAAGCCCGAACCGCCGCTTACCGATGAGCGCAACCAAGTCGAGACCCATCTGCAACTAACACGCAAGGGGAACAGTCATGCAACCCGGAGGCACGCCCGACATGTCGGCACTCCTCGCGCAGGCCCAGCAGGTGCAGCAGCAGTTGATGGAGGCGCAGGAAGCGCTGGCCAACTCCGAGGTGCACGGGCAGGCGGGCGGCGGCCTGGTGCAGGTCACCATGAAGGGCAGCGGTGAAGTGGTCGCGGTGTCGATCGATCCGAAGGTCGTGGATCCCTCCGACGTCGAGACGCTGCAGGACCTTGTCGTCGGCGCCATTGCCGACGCCGCCAAGCAGGTCACCATCCTGGCGCACGACCGGCTCGGGCCGCTCGCGGGCGGGATGGGTGGCCTGGGTCTGCCAGGACTTTAAGTGTTCGAAGGCCCCGTCCAGGATCTGATCGACGAGCTAGGCAAGCTGCCCGGCATCGGGCCGAAGAGCGCGCAGCGGATCGCATTCCATTTGTTGTCGGTGGAGCCGCCCGACATCGACCGGCTGACCGCCGTGTTGAACAAGGTCCGCGACGGTGTGAAGTTTTGCGCGGTGTGCGGAAATGTCTCCGACGAGGACCGCTGCCGAATCTGTTCGGATGCACGCCGTGATCCCGCTGTGGTGTGTGTGGTCGAGGAGCCGAAGGACGTGCAGGCCGTCGAACGCACCCGCGAATTTCGTGGCACCTACCACGTGTTGGGTGGGGCGCTCGATCCGCTGTCTGGCATTGGGCCAGAACAACTGCGGATTCGCGAGCTGTTGAACCGGCTGGCCGAGACCGAGATCTCCGAGGTGATCATCGCGACGGATCCCAACACCGAGGGTGAGGCGACGGCCACGTACTTGGTGCGGATGCTGCGCGATATCCCCGGTTTGACGGTGACGCGCATTGCGTCGGGTCTGCCGATGGGCGGCGACCTGGAGTTCGCCGACGAGCTGACGCTGGGCCGGGCGCTGGCCGGCCGCCGTGCAATGGCCTAGCTCCCTTTTCGCGAGATCGCACTTATCACGTTGCTCACTCGAACTCTCCCGCGGTAACTGCAGTTTCGCGGACATGTCGGCCCTCGCTGCGACCATCCCCACATGCGGAGAGTGTTTCTAGGTAGCGAGGCGGTGGAAGAGGGGGCGCTGACCGCCCACGAGTTGCGTCGCTGGCATCAGCGCCTTATCCGCGATGTATATCTCGACAAGTCGAATGACGTGACGCTCCGCGATCGGATCGAGGGCGCCTGGCTGCGATCTGGCCGGGAAGGCGTCATCGCGGGAGTTGCAGCCTCGGCACTGCACAATGCCCAATGGGTTGGCGATGACATCCCGATCGAGCTGATTTGGAACTACGGCCGCTCGCCCAACGGATTGCTCGTTCGCAATGAGGCGTTGGCCGAGGATGAGATCACAAGGGTGGCTGGGATTCCCGTGACAACGCGAGTGCGTACCGCGTTCGATCTCGGCCGCTACCTGCCACGTGACGAAGCCATCGCCCGACTCGACTCCCTCATGCACTCCCAGGTGTTCTCGATTGAGGACGTGTTGCTGCTCGCCAAGCGATACCGAGGCGCACGGGGGCTGAAGGCACTTCGAACAGCCCTTCCGCTTGTCGACGGTGGTTCCGCGTCGCCACGGGAGACACGGCTTCGGTTGTTGTACATCGACGCGGGATTGCCAACGCCGACAACCCAGATCCCCATCGTCGAAGGCCGCGGGCGACTTGTCCGGTGGGCGGACATGGGCTGGGAAGAATTCATGGTCGTTTCCGAGTACGACGGGGATCAACACCGCACCAATCGCGGGCAGTACACCAAGGACATCCGAAGCCTACGAAGGGCCAGAGAACTCGGTTGGATCGTCGACCAGGTGATCAAAGAGGACCGGCCCGCGGAGATCGTCGCCCGCGCGCGGAAGGCATTGGTCTCGCGCGGTTGGCGACCCTAATTCGCGAGATCGCACTTACTGCGTGGGCCACTCGAACTTTCGCGCAATAACTGCAGTTTCGCCGTCCGCCTAGACGCGGCGGGGGGCCGCCAGGCGTTCGCGGCGCAATTGCGCGACCTCGTCGATCTCGAGCGGCGCCAACTCGCCGACGACCTTCGACAACAGATGGTCGGCCAACTCCGGGTTGCGGGCCAGACAAGGCCCATGCAGATACGTCGCGATCACACTGCCCTGCACCGCGCCGTCGATGCCGTCGCCCGCGCGGTTGCCCGCCCCGCTGATCACCTTCGCCAGCGGTTGCGCCGCAGGGCCGAGAACTGTTCCGCCGCGGTGGTTTTCGAAACCGGTAAGCCGCTGCGACAGCCCAGCCATCAAGGGCTGCGACACCACCTCGCCGATGGTCCGAGTCTCCTGCGGCGACGTCGTCACGTCCAGCAGTCCCACGCCCTCGACGCGCTCACCCGACGACGTCTCGTACCAATGCCCGAGCACCTGGATCGCCGCGCAGATCGCCAACACCGGCGCCCCGCGCGCGGCCGCCTGCTGCAGACCGGGATAACGGATCAAGTGCTTGGTCGCCAGGCGCTGCGCGTAATCCTCTGCGCCGCCGAGCGTGTACATGTCGAGTTCTGACGGTACCGGGTCCGACAGCGTGATCTCGACGATCTCGGCATCAAAACCCCTGAGCCGCAACCGTTGCCGCAGCACCACCGAGTTGCCGCCGTCGCCGTAGGTGCCCATCACATCGGGCAGCACCAGCCCGATCCGCACAGCAGATTCAGCCATGTCGAGCCACCGCCCGCTGAAGCTGAAGGAACGCGGTGTAGTTGGCTACCACCTCGACGTGTCCCGGCGGGCACGACGCGATCGCCTCAATCGCGTTGTGCACCAACGTGTGCTCGACGCCCGCATACCCGAGTCGCACAGCAAGATCGGTGCCGCGCTCACCGGCGGCAACCACCGGCTTGTTCACGAAATGCTCGAAGTTGACGTCCCAGAGCCACGACAGGTCTTCGCCGTCGGGCACCTGACCGTTGACGGAGATCACCACCGAGCCCGCGTCGGTGTCGACCATCGACAGCGCTTCCTGCCAACCGGCTGGGTTCTTGGCCAACAACATTCGCACCGAGTGCGCGCCGAGTTGCACCGTGCTGTACCGGCCTGCGACCTCATCCACACCCGAGACCGCCGCCACTGCCGCGGCCGGATCCGCGCCGAGCGTCACCGCAGCCGCCACCGCCTGCGTGGCATTCCCGCGGTTCACCGCACCCGGCAGCGCCAGCGTCATCGGCAGCGAAAGCCCTTCCGGCCCATAGATGTTCGCATCGTCGTACCACCATTGCGGGGTCGGTCGTTTGAAGTCGGTGCCCGTCGAATACCAGTGGCTGCCGTCACGCACGATGGTCTCGCCTGACCGCGGACAGCTCACGGAGTCGTTGGCCCAGCCGCCACCCGCGGCCACCCACACCACGCGCGGGCTGTCGTAGGCCGCCGACGTCATCAGCACGTCATCGCAGTTGGCCACGACGACGGTGCCGGGGTGACGCGCCAACCCGCCACGGAGCGTTCGCTCGATGTGGTTGATCTCGCCGACGCGGTCCAGCTGATCGCGCGACAGATTCAACAGCACGATCACCGCGGGCTGCACAGCGTCAGCGACATGCGGCACATGCATCTCGTCGACCTCGAGCGCGGCCAACGACGCGGAACGGGCTCCCGCCAAGGCCGCCACCAGTCCCGCATCCATGTTCGCGCCCTCGGCATTGGTGGCGACGGGCCCCAGCGTTCCCAAGGCCGCCGCTGTCATCCGCGTCGTCGTGGACTTGCCGTTGGTGCCGGTGATCACCACCGTGCGACGGCCCTCGCCCAGCTGGCGGAGCATCGATTTGTCGAGCGCAAGCGCCACCAGCCCGCCGATCATCGCGCCCGCGCCGCGCCCGGTGACCCGCGACGCCCAGCGCGCGCTTGCCCCGGCCGCAAGCGCGACACGTCCACGAGTGGTGACCATCCTCGGCAGTCTAAAAGGGTAGAGGCAGGGAGCCGACACGCTGTGACGGCGATCAAGTCCTTGAGGGGAATTGTCGGGACCCCGTGCCATGCTCGAAATGTGAGTCAAACCTGGGGCCGGCCGGCAAACGAGACCGGTCCGGGCTGGGCCGTCGTGGACGTAGAGACGTCCGGCTTCCGCCCCGGGCAGGCCCGCATCGTCAGTGTCGCGGCGCTCGCCGTCGGCGACGACGGCAACGTCGAGCAAAGCCTCTACACCCTGCTGAACCCGGGCGTCGACCCCGGCCCCACCCACGTGCACGGGCTGACCGCCGAGATGCTGCAGGACCAGCCGTGCTTCGGCGACGTCGTCGGCGACCTGATCGCGTTGCTCAAGGACCGCACGCTCGTCGCGCACAACGTCGGCTTCGACTACTCATTCCTGGCCGCAGAGGCCGAGTTGGTCGGCGCGGAGCTGCCCATCGACACCGTGATGTGCACAGTCGAGCTGGCCCGCCGCCTCGAGCTGGGCACCGAGAACCTGCAATTGTCGACGCTCGCGTCGCATTGGGGCATCACGCAGATCAAGCCGCACGACGCGCTCGACGACGCGATGGTGCTCGCGCAGATCCTCAAGCCGGTGCTGGTCCGCGCCAGGGAGCGCAAGGTATGGCTGCCCGTCCGCTCGGTGTCGCGGCGGCAATGGCCCAACGGCCAGGTCACCCACGACGAGTTGCGCCCGCTGAAGATGTTGGCCTCGCGGCTGCCGTGCCCGTACCTGAATCCCGGCCGATTCGTCGCGGGCAGGCCGCTGGTCCAGGGCATGCGGGTCGCGTTGTCGGCCGAAGTCACCCGCACCCACGAAGAGCTGATCGAGCGGATCGTGCACGCCGGGCTGGCCTACACCGACAACGTCGACCCCGAAACCTCGCTCGTCATCTGCAACGAGGCCGAACCCGAACACGGCAAGGGCTATCAGGCCATCGAGGTGGGTGTGCCGCTGGTGAACGATGCCGACTTCATGCGACTCCTCGACGGCGTCATCGGCGGCACCGACATCGAGCAGTTCACCGACACCACACTGGCCGGCGACCAGTTCGCGCTCTTCTAACTCGGCGGGGCGGTACCCAGCGAAGCACCGGGTGTGAACGTGACCGGCAGCCTGCCGAGCCCCGTCATGCTCGGGTTGCCGGAGTAGCGATGCACGCGTGTCAGATCGACCTCGTAGTCGGGGATGCGGTCGAGCACGGCCTTCACCATCACCGCGAACATCACCCGCGCCAGCGGCGCGCCGATGCAGCGGTGGGGCCCGAGGCCGAACGCGAGGTGACGATTGGGCGCGCGATCGAGCACGACCTCATCGGCGCGGTCGAACGCCCGCTCGTCGTGGTTGGCGGCCAACCAGCTGATGAGCACTTGGTCGTTGCGCCGAAGTTGTTGTCCGCCAAGGACGGTGTCGCGACTGACGGTGCGGCTGAGCGTCTTGTTGACCGAGCAGTAGCGGAGGTATTCGTCGGCTGCGGTGCGATAGAGGTCTGGCTGTTCGATGAGTTGGCGCCGCAGTTCGGGATGGGTGCCGAGATGCAGCAGGCTCAGCGCGGTCAGTGAGGTCGTGGTGTCGACGCCGCCGCCGATCAAGTTCCAGAGGATGTCGATGAGCTGGTTGTCGTCAAGGTGCTTGCCGTCGAATTCGAACTGAACGAGGAAGCTGGTCAGATCGTCGGCAGGATCGGCACGCCGGGTCGCTGCGAACCTCAGCAGCCCGTCGATCATCGCAGGTACTTCGGCGATCACCTTGTTGTACTGCGCGGCGTCGCCCGCATCCATCACCCCGTGGAAGAGGTCGGCATACAGCCGCCAGTTGTCGTAGGGCAGGCCCATCAGTCGCATGGTGAGAATGGCAGGGACCGGGCTCGCGTAGTCGAGCACGAGGTCCATTCGGCCGTCGGCGATTTTCTGGTCGAGGAACCAGTGCACAGACTGCTCCATGAACGGCCGCATCTTCTCGACCGCGCCCGATGAGAAGAACGGCGTGAGTGCCTTGCGCAGCGCCAGATGGTACGGTCCGTCGACCTCGCCGATGCCCAGCGGCGGCTGCCCTTCAGGACGCGGAACACCCATCTCGCCTTGATAATTCACGCCGTCGGCGGCGTCCGGCTCGTACTTGTGGGCGAAGGTGTCGGTGTCGCGCGCGATCTGTTCCACCGCGTCGTAGGAGGACACGTACCAGAACCCGCCGTACTTCTCGTTCCACGCGACGGGGCACCGGCTGCGTAGGTCGGCGTTGAGCTCGTTCTCGTTGCGGGTGAACTCCGCGGAATGGTGATCAAATCCCACGATCGCGTCGGCACTGACGTCGGGACGGCCCATTCGGCTATCTTTACATTTTTAGGGAATTAAGTCCGCAGGAGGTGGACTCATCGGCGGAGCGACCATCGGCGGGCGAGCGATTCCGGACCAGCCTGATCTGCCGCGGATGCGAAGGGAACGTTTCGAGCGGTTGCAGCGACAGCTCGAGACGCAGGGCATCGACGGCCTTGTCCTGCTCGGATCGAGTTCGGTCGGCTATGCCACCGGAGCCGCGGCCCCCGCCCAAGACGGTGACCGGGCGGCGCTGTTCCGCCAGGTGGCGGTGGTGGTGACCGGGGATTCGGCGCCGCACCTTTACACACCGTTCTCCGACGGCGTGCCAGCCGAACTTCCCGACGACCATCTGCACGGGCCGTTGTTCCCCGATCTCGACGACGGTATCGATGTCTTCGCCAAGGAGCTCGCCGAACACTTCAGTTCCGGAGCACGCCTCGGTGTCGACGATCAGACGCATGCGATGTTGCGCGCGTTGCCTCGGTACGAGTGGGTCGACGCCTCCGACGTGGTCGGCGCCGCGAAGCTGACCAAGACGCCCGACGAAATCGCGTGTATCCGCAACGCGCAGCGGCTCAATGAGCTCGCGATGGCCGACGCGTTGGCGGCGCTGCGTCCCGGGGTTCGCCAGATCGACCTGAGCGCGATATTCCTGCGCCGAGTGTTCGAACTCGGAGCGTCGGCGAACGGCATCGATCCGATCTGGCAGGTGATGGCGCCGACCCGCGAGCTGGGGCCCTGGACGTTGCACGGCGACCTGGCCTACCCGACCGTCACCACCGACCGCTTTCTCCGCGAGGGTGACGTCATCTGGGTCGACTCCGGCATCACCTGGGAGGGCTACGCATCCGATTACGGCCGAACGTGGATCACCGGCGCTGCCCCGAATGCCAAGCAGCAAGCACACTTTCGTCGCTGGCGTACCGTCGTCGACGCCGCCCTTGACGTTCTGAAGCCCGGCGTGTCCGCGCTCGAACTCGGCAAGGTTGCCATCGATGCCAACGACGGTATGCGGCCCTGGATCGAGCATTTCTATCTGGCTCACGGCGTCGGCACGGACAGCGCCGAAATGCCGCTGATCGGAACTGACCTAGGCGAAGGCTTCGACGAACGCCTCATCATGCAACCGGGAATGGTGCTCGTCCTCGAGCCGGTCATCTGGGAAGACGGCTATGCCGGCTATCGGTCGGAAGACATTGTGGCCGTGACGGATACCGGTTGGGTGAAGCTCAGCGGGTCAACCTATGAGCCTTATGGAGTCGAGGCATGAGCCCGGCTCCCCGTGACCGCGGGGTGTTCATCGGCATGATGGGCCTCGAGGACGGCGCACGCGTCGACTTTGCGCGTCTGCGTGCCGAGCGACGGTCAAAAGTATTCTCCGGCATGGCAGCTCACGATCTCGATGCGCTGATGCTCGGCGGCGTTGGCAATGTGAAGTACGTGTCGGGCGCGCGTCAGCTGGGACGTTCGGGTGTGCTGCCGTTCGCACCTGTCGTGGTGGTGGTACGGGAAACCGAACGCGTGCATCTGCTTTCGACGTGGGACGAGGGAGTGCCGCCCGAGATCGGCCGCGACGACCTGTACCGCATGAGCTGGAACCCGGCCAATCTCGCTGCCGATCTCGCCAAGGTTCCCGGCTTGCGCGACGCGCGGCGCGTCGGCAGCGACGGTCTGACACCGATGTTCGCTTCGTTGATTCCGGAGATGGTGACGAAGGCGGACCTCGTCGATGCCGGACCGATGCTGACCGCTGCGCGGCGGACCAAGACGCCCGACGAGATCCTCTGCGTTGAGGTCGCGTCGGCGATCGCCGAAGCCGCGCTGAGCGCGATGAAAGGCGCACTGGCGCCTGGCATCACCCCGCGCGAACTGCTCGCCGTCTACCACGAGCGGATCGCGAGCCTCGGCGCACCGATGCCGCCGTCCGAAGACGTCTGCACCGTGGCGCCGTCGTCGGTGATGCTCGCGCCCGGCGCGCTCTACGCGGGCTACGAGGCCGGCCTGGCGCGCACCAGGACAGCCGACAGCGATTTGGTGTCGCGATGTGAAGGTGCAATGGACGCGCTAGTCGCCGCATGCCGTCCGGGGAACACCGGGGCGGATCTGTACCGGGCATGGGAGGCGACCGGGAACGAGCCCCCGAGCGGTCCGTTGGCGCACGGGCTGGGGCTGGGTGCCGAACCGCCGCTGATCGGTCTTGGGCGCGGCCGCGACGCTGCCATCGTGGAGGGAATGGTGTTGAGTGTGCAGTCGTGGGTCGCCGAACCAGGTATCGGCGGCTGCCTGCAGCGGGATACGGTGCTCGTCGAGAGTGACGGGCCAAGACTGCTCACCCGATACGGAAGGTTGTAATGGCAAGCCACCGAACGGCTTTCAACCACATCGGGTTGTGTGTGGCCGATCGCGAGCGATCGCGGCGCTTCTACGAAGGCCTGCTCGGCTTCCAGTTCTGGTGGGAACTGGAACTGCCAGACGCAGGCACCGAAAAGCTGCTCCAACTCGAACGGCCGATCGGCGTGCACGCGACCTACCTGGTGCGCGACGGGCTGGTGCTCGAACTGCTCGACTACTCGAAGCGAGAGGTCAAGCCGCAGCAGCGTGCGATGGACCACGCGGGGCTGACACACACGTCGCTGTCGGTGTCGGATCTGGCTGCCGTGCTGGCGATGGTGGAGGAGTTCGGCGGAGCGGTGATTCACGAGACCGTCACCGAGCAGTTCGCGATGATCCGTGATCCCGACGGGCAGTTGATCGAACTGCTGCCCGATTCGTGGCTCGCCAACCTGCCGCCCCGGCCCTAACTATTGCAGTCACTACACACGTAGTGATACCGTCGGCTCATGACAACCACTACAGACGTAGTACGTAAATCGTCCCGTGGGGCCGCCTATCGGCGCCACGGCTACTTCTTCAAGGAAGCGGCGATGCTGACCATCGGCCTCGGCGTGGTCCTGCATCTGCTGCGGGTGATTTTCGGTGACGCCTGGGCGTTGCAATACGCGATCACGCCGACGACCGACAAGATCCTGCTCGTGCCGATGACATATGCCGCCGTCACCGGGATCGTGCTGCTGGCGACGCATCGCGTGAGGTTTGCCAACAAACGGCACCGCGCGCTTTTCACCGGCTCGGTGGTCTACATCGCAGGCAGTGTGCCGCTGCACATCTACTGCTCCTACATCATCTGGGACACCACTTTGGTCACATGGTTTCCGATGTGGTTCAGCTGGTTCCTGCTGATCGTCGTCTACCCGGCGTTCTTGACCCTGTTCGCCAGGCTGCAATATAGGAACTGATGCCACCCAATCCAGAACGACGGACGCAGATCCTCGACGCCGCGATCGACATCCTCTGTGATGACGGCGTCGGGGGTCTCACGCACCGACAGGTCGACAGCCGCGCGGGCGTGCCGGCGGGCACCACGTCGAACTACTTCCGCACGCGCCAGGCGCTGCTCGAGGCGACCGCCCAACGGACGGTTGATCTGCATTGGCAGCGCGTCGAGACGCTGCAGTCGGCGATCGGTCCGCTGAGCCGGGATGCGTTGAAGGCGTTGATGATTCGCATGCTCGAACCCGACGAGCAGATGCGGCGTTTCACGCTCGCACGGTTCGAGCTTTTCATGGAAAGCACCCGGCGAGAAGAGCTTCGGCCGCTGATGAAGGAGCTCCAGGCGGCCGCGGTGAAGTCGGCGACACTCATCATCGAGGCCGCCGGCTTCACCCCGACACCGCAGCGGATGGACGAACTCAGCAGATTGCTCAACGGCTTTGTGTTCAGCAATCTCACCATGGCGCCCGAGTCGGGCGCGCTAGATGCCGCCGGTCTTGTGAACCGACTGCTGAGCGCCTTCCTCGATTAGGAGCGACTTGCGCGGTTGACCGCCGACACCACCGCGCGAAGCGATGCAGTGGTGATCGAAGTCGCGATGCCGACGCCCCACACGGTCTTGCCGTCGATGGACGCCTCGACGTAGGCAGCGGCCTGCGCCTCCTCGCCAGCCGAAAGCGCATGCTCGGAGTAATCCAGCACCGAGACGTTGATCCCGATTGCGCCGAGCGCGTCGACGAACGCGGCGAGCGGACCGTTGCCTGCGCCGACGATCTCGCGTTCGACACCGTCGACCTTGACCACGGCCTCGATCGTGTCCGTTCCGCCGTCGACCTCGGCTGCGGTGACCTTCTGCCGAATGCGCTCCAGCGGCCGGATCGGCGCCAGGTACTCGTCGGCGAAGACGTCCCACATCTCCTTGGGGGAGACCTCGCCGCCCTCTCCGTCGGTGATCTTCTGGATCGCCTGGCTGAACTCGATTTGCAGCCTTCGCGGCAGGGCCAGGCCGTGGTCGGCCTTCATGATGTAAGCCACGCCGCCCTTGCCCGACTGCGAGTTGACCCGGATGACCGCCTCGTAGGTTCTGCCGACGTCCTTCGGATCGATCGGCAGATACGGGACCTGCCAAAGGATGTCGTCGACATCGGCGTCCTGCTCGTCGGCCGATACCTTCATCGCGTCCAGGCCCTTGTTGATGGCGTCCTGATGGCTCCCGGAGAACGCGGTGTAGACGAGATCGCCGCCGTACGGGTGGCGTTCGTGCACCGGTAGCTGGTTGCAGTACTCGACAGTGCGACGGATCTCGTCGATGTTGGAGAAGTCGATCTGCGGGTCGATGCCGCGGGAGAACAGGTTCAATCCCAGCGTCACGAGGCAGACGTTGCCGGTACGCTCGCCGTTGCCGAACAGGCAGCCCTCGATTCGGTCGGCACCGGCCTGATAGCCCAATTCCGCTGCCGCAACGGCAGTTCCGCGATCGTTGTGCGGATGCAGGCTCAAGATGATGGCCTCGCGCGGGGTCAGATGCCGGTGCATCCACTCGATCGAGTCGGCATACACATTCGGCGTCGCCATCTCGACGGTGGCGGGCAGATTGACGATGAGCGGGACGTCGGGCGTCGGCTGGATGATCTCGGCGACGGAGTTGCACACGTCGACGGCGTACTCCAACTCGGTACCGGTGTAGGACTCCGGGCTGTACTCGTAGCGCCAGAGCGTGCCCGGGTACTTCTTGGCTTCCTCGACGCACTTGCGGGCGCCGTCGGTGGCGATGGCCTTGACCGCCTCGCGGTCGGCGCGGAACACGACCCTGCGCTGCAGGATCGAGGTCGAGTTGTAGAAGTGCACGATCGCTCGCGGTGCACCCTCGCACGCCTCGAACGTCCGCTCGATCAACTCGGGCCTGCACTGCGTCAGCACCTGGATGGTCACGTCGTCGGGGATCGCGCCCGCGGTGATGATCTCGCGGACGAAGTCGAAGTCGGTCTGGCTGGCCGACGGGAAACCGACCTCGATCTCCTTGTAGCCCATCCGGACCAGCAGGTCGAACATGCGGCGCTTGCGCGCCGGGCTCATCGGGTCGATCAGCGCCTGATTGCCGTCGCGCAGGTCGACGGCACACCACATCGGGGCGCGGTCGACGACCTTGTCGGGCCAGCTGCGGTCGGCGAGCGTGACGCGTTCGACTTCCTGGGCGAATGGCCGATACCGGCTGACCGGCATGGATGTGGCCCGCTGAGTGTTCCAGGCCGGTTGGCCCGGGTTGGCCGGGCCGGACGGCTTGTTGATGCTTCGTACGGAATTGAAGGCGTCAGGTGAATCTGGCGTGGATTTCGAGAAGGTAGTCATTGGGATTGCTCCGGGAGTTATAGACGGGACTCGACCGGCGCATCGCGACTACCCGCGACGGGAGGCCAGTCTGATCAGACCCCGTCGCGGCTGCCGAGAAGGAGCACCCGCTGCACCCGACCACTGTAGCAAGCCCGTCTGGCAGGCCAAAAAAGTCGTCAAAAAAGTGTCAGAGATACCGGGCGTCGCCGCTCCTACCTATGAGCGCGGCCCATCGGGGGTCGCCGAACGCAGAAAGAGCACATCGTGGCCACCACTTCTACCCGCAGCCGACTGATCCTGACCGCCGCAGGCGCCGCAACGGTGCTGGCCCTGTCCGTGACCGGCTGCACCAACGTCACGCCCGGAGCCGCCATGGCGGGTGACCGGGGCCCCTGCACACACGTCGACACACCGATGCTGGATGTTCCGGCCGCAGGCAGTACTGAACCGCAGATCCGCATTCCGCAGCCCACCGGTTGGGAGCGCACCCCCGAACTCGAAAAGGATGGCTCGCCCACCCGGCTCGCGCTGTCGGACGACGAAGCGTCGGTCATAGTCATGGTGAGGTCGATTCCGGAGGGCGATCCTGCAGTCATCTTCGACAACTTCCAAGAGGGCTTGTTGATTGGCGCCGAACAGGAGGGCCTGTCGGCTGAACTGACCAGCACGCCTGGCACCGTCTGCGGGTTGCCTGCAGAGACGGTCTCCATCGCGGCGGCTGAGCCGGCGATGGGCGGCGCGGTGAATGCGTTGCCGAGCGACGACCCGTTCAAGACCGTGGCCGTGGTGGCCGAATCCGGCGGGGACACATACCTGATCGCCGTGGTGCAGGTCGGTGGGTCGCAAGATCCTGCGCAGCAGAGCGAGGCCGAGACTGTCCTGTCTGGGATCGAGGTGCTGCCGCGGGACGGGACGGTCGCATAGCCACTCAGACCTGAGAGTCAGGGAAGGCGATGACCGACAGGAAGCGGATCGGCAACTCCACCAGATCGACAGGCCCATGTGCGCCTTCACCGTCGATCTGCAGCGAGTCGCCGGGGTGCAGGCGATACACCGAGCGGCTGTGGCTGTAGTCCATAACGCCCTCGAGCATGTAAATGAATTCGGTGCCGGGGTGCTGGAACAGCGGATAGGTCTGGCTCTTCTCCGACAGCGTGACGTGCAGGCACTCGAGGCGTTTGTGCTCGCCCCGCAACGACCCGAGCAGCTGATACTCGTGGCCTTCCTTCGTGCCGTTGCGCACGATGCGCGCGCCGGTGCCCGCCTTGACGAACGCCGCGGGCCGCTCGACGTCCGCACCACGGAACAGGCTGGTGACCGGCACGTCGAAGCCCTTGGCCAGCAACGCAAGCGTGCCCAGGCTGCATGACGTCTGGGCGTTTTCGATCTTCGACATCATCGCCTTCGAAATGCCAACGCGGGCAGCCATTTCCGCCACTGTCAGGCCGTGCTGCAGCCGCAGCTGGCGCACGTTTCGACCGATCGCGGCCTCGAACTCGAGCTCCTCGACGGGCTCGTGTGGGTCACGGTCTCGCGCCGTGCCCGACTTGTTGCGAAGAAGCGGAACGTCTGTCACGGGGCCACCATCATCGCATTTGCCCGGCGCCGACATACGGATACGGGCTCTTGAGCAGGTCACCCTCGTCGAATCGAGACAGCCGGAAGTCGGAGTGCGGGATGCGGGGGTCGGTGCTGTGTCCGTCGACGACGAGGTCGGCGACCAACCGGCCCACCGCAGGCGCGATCTTGAAACCGTGCCCGCTGAATCCCGCTGCGACGACGAGGCCCTGCTTGTCGGCTCGGCTGATGACGGGGTTCCAATCCGGTGTGACGTCGTAACAGCCCGCGTAGCTGCTGCTGATCGCCGCGTCCGCGAAGCCGGGGAATCGGGAGCCGACCTTGTCCACGGTGAGGTCGACGAAGGCGTCGGTGGCCCGGTTCAGGTAGTTGTCCGGATCCGCTTCTTCGACGTCGGACAGGTCGCTGTTGCCGAACAGGATGTCGCCGCCGACCTCTGGCCTCACGTACTGCAACGACACCAGATCGGAGAACACGGGCACCGCCCCGATATCGATGCCTGGCGCGATCGTGACGATCTGTTCGCGCACCACGCGGATCGGCACGTCGACGCCGTACGGCGCCAAAAACGGTTTCGTCCACACGCCCGTAGCGACGACGACGGTGCCGGCAGAGATCTCGCTGCCGTCGGCGAGCCGGACGCCGGTGACGCGATCGCCGGTGACCAGCAGTTCGATCACATTGGCGCCCTGGCGGATTCGCACGCCCGCCGCGCGGGCCGACGCCGCGAACGCCTGCGCGGTCATGTACGCGTCGCCGTAGCCGCCGCGCGCCTCCCAGCCGAACGCCTCGAACGGCGACAGGTCTGCGAACGGCCACAGGTCGGCGACGTCCGATTTGTCGATCTCCTCGGTCTGCACACCGACCGCGCGTTGCGCGGCAAGACTTTTGCGAAGCGATTCGACGTTGGGTTCGCCGACGCCGACGACGTATCCGGTCTGCCGGAAGCCGATGTCGGTGCCGAAGACCTCCTCGGCATTTTCGAAGACTTCCAGTCCGACGGTGGCCATGGCGGCAAGCGAGGTGACCCCGTAGTGGCAGCGGACGATGCCGCTGGACTTGCCGGTCATTCCCGATGCGACGGTATTGCGCTCGAGCAGAACGACATCGGTGATGCCCCGCTGACTGAGCGCCCACGCGGCCGCCGCGCCTTCGATGCCGCCGCCGACGATGACGACGTCTGCCGTCATAGCCCCGGGATCCATGACGTTCCCGCCAGCGGCACCCGCGCCATCGCGGCCGCCTCGATGGTCACCGCGACCAAGTCCTCCGGTTCGAGGTGGCACACGTGTGCCTTGCCGCAGGCGCGGGCGATGGTCTGGGCCTCCATGGTCAGCACCCGCAGATAGTTGGCGAGCCTGCGGCCCCCTTCGACCGGGTCGAACCGTGCGGCGAGTTCGGGATCCTGCGTGCTGATCCCGGCCGGATCGGTGCCGTCCTGGAAATCGTCGAAGAAGCCTGCCGCGCTGCCGAGCTTCTCGTATTCGGCGGCGTAGCGAGGATGGTTGTCGCCCAACGCGATCAGCGCTGCGGTGCCGATCGCGACGGCGTCGGCCCCCAGCGCAAGCGCCTTGGCGACGTCGGCGCCGGTGCGGATGCCGCCGCTCACGATGAGTTGCACTTTGCGGTGCACGCCGAGCTCAGCCAGCGCCTGCACGGCCTGCGGCACTGCGGCCAGCGTCGGGACGCCGACGTGTTCGATGAACACCTCCTGGGTAGCGGCGGTGCCGCCCTGCATGCCGTCGACGACCACGACATCGGCACCGGCGTGCACGGCCAGTTTCACGTCGTAGTACGTCCGGGTGGCGCCGACCTTGACGTAGATCGGCTTCTGGAAATCCGTGATCTCGCGCAGCTCGTTGATCTTGATGGTCAGGTCGTCGGGACCCGTCCAATCCGGGTGTCTGCACGCGGAGCGTTGGTCGATGCCCTCGGGAAGCGTGCGCATCGCGGCGACGCGTTCGGAGATCTTCTGACCCAGCAGCATTCCGCCGCCGCCGGGTTTTGCGCCCTGGCCGAGCACTACCTCGATCGCGTCGGCCTTGCGCAGGTCGTCGGGGTTCATCCCGTATCGCGACGGAAGATATTGGTAGACAAGGTACTTGCTCTGCCCGCGCTCCTCGGGTGTCATGCCGCCGTCGCCCGTGGTTGTCGATGTGCCCACCTCGCTGGCGCCGCGGCCAAGCGCCTCCTTGGCCGGCCCCGACAGGGCACCGAACGACATGCCTGCGATGGTCACCGGAATATCCAGGTGCAGTGGATGTTTCGCGAACCGGTCGCCGAGCACCACATCGGTGCCGCACCGCTCGCGATAACCCTCGAGCGGATAGCGCGACATCGACGCACCGAGGAACAGCAAGTCGTCGAAATGTGGCAGTGGCCGCTTGGCGCCCCATCCCCGAATGTCGTAGATGCCGGTTTCGGCGGCACGCTGGATGGCCGCGATCGTCGGCCTGTCGAAGGTGGCGGATTCGCGAAGTTCCCAGTTGGTCATCAGTAGCTCGAGGTGTTGTCGACGTGGAAGTGGTAGAGATTTCGCGCGGAGCCGTACCGGGTGTAGGCCGCGGTGTCGTCTCCCTCGAAACCCGCAGCCTTCAGCAAGTATTCGAGCTCCTCGTGATGCTCGGACCGCATCGGCTTGGCGACGCAGTCGGCGCCGAGCGATGCGACATCGCCGCGCACGTAGATGCGCGCTTCGTAGATCGAATCGCCCAGTGCGTCGGCGGCATCGCCACGAACCACCAGCCGGCCGGCCTGGGCCATGAACGCGCTCATGTGTCCGACATTGCCACCCACCACGATGTCGACGCCCTTCATCGAAATCCCGCACCGCGCGGCGGCGTCTCCCTCGATCACCAGCAGACCGCCGTGCGCGGTGGCACCCGCCGACTGCGACGCGCTGCCCTTGACCCAGACGGTCCCGCTCATCATGTTCTCCGCCAGGCCGGTGCCCGCGTTACCGTCGATGGTGATCTCGGCCTGCTGGTTCATCCCCGCGGCGTAGTAGCCGACATGTCCCTCGATCGTCATCTTCACCGGCGCGTCGACGCCGACGGCGACGTTGTGCGCGCCTTCGGGATTCGCGATCACGAACTCACCAGACAGGTCCGGCTTGTGCAGTGCGGCGTTGATCTCCCGCAGCGGCGTGGTGCGCAGATCGAATGCGGTCACCTGTTCCACGCGTAGATCACCTCCGGTTCCGGCTCCCAGATCTTGGCCGATTCGACGCCGGGAAGCCCTGCGAGCGCCCGGTATTCGCTGCCCATCGCGACCCAATCGTCGGTCTCGGCGATGACGGCCGGTTTGCATGCGATCGCGTCGCGCACCACTGCGAAGGAGTCGCGATTGGACACCAGCAGCGTGTAGAACCCGTCGAAGACCGCGCACAGTTCCTTGAGTGCGGCCTCGACATCGCGGCCGTCGGCCAACTGCTTGGCGATGAACCGCGCGCCTACCTCGGTGTCGTTCTCGCTGTCGAATTGCACACCGGCGGCGCGGAGTTCGCGGCGGATCGTGGCATGGTTGGCGAACGAGCCGTTGTGCACCATGCACTGTTCTGGACCGACCGCGTACGGATGGCAACCCGCCGGCGTCACCGCCGACTCGGTTGCCATCCTGGTGTGGCCGACGCCCTGCCAACCCTGTGCCTTGCTCAAACCCCAGCCCTCGGTCAGCTCGCGCGGATGTCCAACTCCCTTCAGCACGGCCATATCCGCGCCGAACCCCGCGATGAGCGCCTGCGGGTAGGCCGCCTTCACCGCGTCCAACAGGTCACCGGAAGACGCGTCTGCGGTGACGAGATGGGTGTCGCCGAGGCGAACGATGCTCACGTCGAGTTCGATGGCCTCCGCCGTCGGGGTCACCTCCAGGACCGAGACGCAGCCGCGGCCCGGCGGCGACCAGACCGGGTCGCCGTAGACGGCGACGCCTGCCGAGTCGCTGCCGCGCTCGCCCATCTCGCACAGCATCCCGGTCAGCAGTTCCCCAAGCCGGGGATAGAGATCCGGCGTGCGCAGGTGCAGCCCGACGATCCCGCACATCAACTGTCTCCTTTGCCTCTTCGACGATTCAGAACGCGGTGAGGTAGCTGTCGACCTCCCACGGCGTCACCGCGCTGTGATAGGCGAAGAACTCGTCACGCTTGACGTTGGCGAAGTAATCGGCGACACCGTCGCCCGCTGCGTCGAGCACCCCGGTGACGACGGGGTCGCGCTGGAACTCGTCGACTGCGTGCAGCAGCGTTGACGGCAGCGGTGAACGGTGTTGTCCGCCAATGTCTCCGGGGTCGGCGCTGCGCTTCACCCCATCGATGCCTGCGCCCAGTGCCGCGGCGATCGCCAGATACGGGTTGGCGCTGCCGTCGCCGCCGCGCAGCTCGACGCGCGCCGAGTCGGGCACCCGGATGTAGTGGGTGCGGTCGTTGCCGCCGTAGGTTGGCGTCCTGGGCGCCCACGACGCTCCCGAAGCCGTCGTCGTCGCGCCGGTTCGCTTGTAGGAGTTGACTGTCGGCGCCACCACAGCCTGCAGCGCACCGGCATGATCGAGGATTCCACCGACGAATGCATATGCGGTCTCGGAAAGACCGAGGCCGCGAGGGTCGTCGTCAGCGGGAAAGACGGGCGCGCCGCCACTGGTCAGCGACAGGTGCAGATGCAGACCGCTGCCGGTTTTGTCGGCGAACGGCTTCGGCATGAAGGTGGCCACCATGCCGCGTTCGGCCGCGATCATCGACAGGATGTAGCGCAGCGTGATGACGCGGTCGGCGGTGGTCAGCGCCTCGGCGTATTCGAAGTTCTGCTCGAACTGGCCGTTACCGTCCTCGTGGTCGTTGGCGTAGTTGGACCAGCCGAGCGTGTTCATCGCCGTCGAGATCGCGGTGAGGTGCTCGTACATCCGTGTCACGCCCCTGGCGTCGTAACAGGGCTGTGCGGCGTTGTCGGCGGTGTCGGCGACCGACAGACTGCCGTCTGAATTCCGGTGCAGCAGAAAATATTCGACCTCGGCGCCGACCCACGGCTCGTAGCCCGCGTCGGCAACCCGCTGGATCAGCGACTTGAGGATGACCCGCGGCGCAAAGGGCCACGGCTCGCCGTTGACGTGCGGATCGCAGTGCACGATCGCGAGGCCGTCCTTGATGAAGGGGACTGGCGTGAACGATGCAGGGTCCGGAATGGCCATCAGGTCAGGGTCTTTGGGCTCCTGGCCGATCGCGCCGACGGCGTACCCGGCGAACCCGACGCCCTCGGTCGCGAGCAGATCGACGGCCTCGACCGGCACCAGCTTCGCGCACGGCTTGCCGCGGAGGTCGACGAACAGCGCGAGGATGAACTTCGTTCCCGACTGTTCGGCCAGGGTGGCTAGCTCGGACATGCTTCTCCCGTTTCTTTCACCAGTGAGGGCCGGCCGGCGCGGGCGAGTGGTTTCCGCGCCGGCCGGAGCTCGTCAGGCGGGCTGGAGTTCGTACGCGGCGTCCCGATGGAACTTCGCGTCGATGCCCTTTTCCTCTTCGTCAGTGGAGATGCGAATGCCCATCGTCTTCTTGATGACGAACGCGATGATGTACGCGACCACGAACGAGTAGGCCATCACCGCGCCCGCGGCGATCGCCTGCTTCAACAGTTGCTCGGGCCCACCGCCGTAGAACAGGCCGTCGGTCTTGTTCGGCATGCTTGCGCTGGCGAACAAGCCGATCAGCAGCGTGCCGATCACGCCGCCGACCAGGTGCACGCCGACCACGTCCAGTGAGTCGTCGTAGCCGAAGCGGGATTTCAGGCCCACCGCCAACGGGCAGATCGCACCGGCGATCAGGCCGAGGAAGATCGAGCCGACCGGGGTGACCGCGCCGCACGCGGGCGTGATGGCCACGAGCCCGGCCACTGCACCCGACGCCGCGCCGACGCCGGTGACGTGCCCGTCCTTGATCTTCTCCACGCCGAGCCACGCCAGCGTCGCAGCGCAGGTCGCGGTGAACGTCGTGACCATGACGATGGCCGCCGAGGTTCCTGCGGCCAGCGCCGAGCCACCGTTGAACGCATACCAGCCTGCCCACAGCAGTCCGGCACCGAGCAGTGTCAGCGGCACATTGTGCGGCTTGCGGAACTTGCCGAATCCGAGCGACTTGCCGAGCACGATCGCGACGGCGAGCGCCGCCGCGCCCGAGTTGATGTGCACAGCCGTGCCGCCCGCGAAGTCAATGGCCTTGAGCTGGTTGGCGATCCAGCCGCCCTTGGCGTCCGGCGTCACCACGCCGTCGAACGCGAACACCCAGTGCGCGACGGGGAAGTAGACGAGGATCGCCCACGCCGTTGCGAACGTCATCCAGGCGCCGAACTTCATCCGGTCGGCTGCCGCACCGGAAACCAGCGCAACCGTGATCGCCGCGAAAAGTGCTTGGAACAATGAGAACAGGCTCACCGGCAGGCCGTTGATGGTGGTCATCGGCTCGGTCAGGTTCTTCATGCCCGCGAACTCGGTGAAGCTGCCGACGAAGCCGCCGTAGGACGTGCCGAACGTCATCGAGAACCCGAACAGCACCCAGAGCACGCCGACGACGGCCACCGCGCCGAACGTCATCATCATCATGTTGGTCGAGCTCTTGACCGACACCATGCCGCCGTAGAAAAGCGCGAGCCCGGGAATCATCATCGTCAGCCCGATGATGCAACACAGCATGAATGCCGTGGTTCCTGTATCCATCTACATCTCCTGGAGTGGGCGGCCCTCGCCAGGGCCGTTCACTGGTAGTAATCAATGTTTCTGTTACGTGGACAGGCTCGCGGTGTTTCGGACGGGTTAAGTTCGTCGGATGAAACTAGACCGGCGTTGGTGGGTCGCCATTGCTGTCGTGGTGGTCGCAGTTGCGGCGCTGGTGCTGCGCTACACGGTGTTCGCCGGACCGTCCGAGGAGTGCCGTCCGGTCAAGGACCTGCTGGACTTCAACCGGGCCCAGGGTGAGCAGATCGCATCGAAAACCGGTGACGCGAAAGGCGTCCCGACGGTCGCCGAGGAAGCCGCATATCAGGCATGGGCCGACGGCATGGCCGAACGCGCGCAGAAGGTGACCAAGCCCGACCTGGCGCGCACGGCGACGACGGTCGCCAGCCTGGCCAACGATTTCGTCGGGAAGCTGTCCCTTGTGCGCTCACAGACCGACTCGCGTGCTCCCGGCGCGCCTGCGCCGCCTGCGGTCTACGAGATGGCGGCGCTGAACGCCAGGATCTCCAACGGTCTCGACGAGTTGGCCAAGGCCTGCTCCTGAGTCACAGCAGCGGTTGGCCCCACGTGCCTGCGTAGGCTACGTCCTCCAGTGGCAGCCGGTCGCGCCCCTTCGCGTCGCGTTCGACGATCTCGGGCGGCGCGTTGTCGTAGTCGCCAAGCGTTCCGACCGCGACGACCGCGATGGGACGGACTCCTTCGGGAATGCCGAACACCTCGAGCGCGGCGTCGCCGTCGAACCCCGCCATCGGGTGCGCGATCAAACCGCGCGAGGTCGCCTCCACGGTCAACTGCGCGATCGCCGCACCGGCGTCGACGGCGGCATATCGTGCGGTCCGCTCGTCCTCGCCCTCGTCGACGCAGACCATCACCAGCGCCCCGGCGGCCTTGGCGTAGCTGTTCCCGCGCTTGAGCAGCCCGGCGATCTTGGTGTTGGTCTCATCGCCACGCAGTCCGACCAGGAAGCGCACCGGCTGACGGTGCCCCCAGGTGGCGGCCCAGCGTGCCGCCTCGAGGACCGCGACCAGGTCGTCGGCCTCGAGCACGGCGTCTGCGTCGAACAACCGCGGACTCCAGCGTTGCGCGAGGTGCGGATGGATGGGCACTCGGGTCTGCGCCGTGGCTGTCTGCTCCTCGCGCAAGCGCTCGTCGGTCTTGACCACATCCTGACGCTACCGGCGGAGTAAATGGTGTGCGCAGACCCCTTATTCTTAGATGAACCCCGCCAAGAAAGGTTTCACAGTGGCGCTCGTCGTACAGAAGTACGGCGGATCCTCGGTATCGGATGCCGAACGGATCCGCCGCGTCGCCGAACGCATCGTCGAAACCAAGAAGCAGGGCAACGACGTCGTCGTCGTGGTCTCCGCGATGGGCGACACCACCGATGACCTGCTGGATCTGGCCAAACAGGTGTGCCCGGCGCCGCCGGCGCGGGAAATGGACATGCTGTTGACCGCCGGTGAGCGGATCTCCAACGCGCTGGTCGCGATGGCCATCGACTCGCTGGGCGCGCAGGCGCGGTCGTTCACCGGGTCGCAGGCGGGCGTGATCACCACCAGCACGCACGGCAACGCCAAGATCATCGACGTCACGCCGAGCCGGGTGCAGGACGCCCTCGACGAGGGCCTGATCGTTCTCGTCGCCGGCTTCCAAGGGGTCAGCCAGGACAGCAAGGACGTCACCACGCTCGGCCGCGGCGGGTCGGACACCACCGCGGTCGCACTGGCCGCGGCGCTCAAGGCCGACGTCTGCGAGATCTACACCGACGTCGACGGCATCTTCACCGCCGACCCGCGCATCGTGCCCAACGCCAGGCGGATGGACACGGTGACGTTCGAAGAGATGCTCGAGCTCGCCGCGTGCGGCGCCAAGGTGCTGATGCTGCGTTGCGTCGAATATGCCCGCCGCTACAACGTGCCGGTCCACGTCCGGTCGTCGTATTCAGATAAGCCCGGCACGTTCGTGACCGGATCGATAGAGGACATCCCCATGGAAGACGCCATCATCACCGGAGTCGCTCACGATCGCAGCGAGGCGAAGGTGACGATCGTCGGCATCCCCGACGTACCCGGCTACGCCGCCAAGGTGTTCCGCGCGGTCGCAGACGCCGACGTGAACATCGACATGGTGCTGCAGAACATCTCCAAGATCGAGGACGGCAAGACCGACATCACGTTCACCTGCTCGCGCGAAAGCGGCCCTGGCGCAGTGGAGAAGCTGGCCTCCCTGCAGGAGGAGATCGGGTTCTCGAAGGTGCTCTACGACGACCACATCGGCAAGGTGTCGTTGGTCGGCGCGGGCATGCGCAGCCATCCCGGCGTCACGGCGAAGTTCTGCGAGGCGCTCGCCGAGGTCGGCGTCAACATCGACCTGATCTCCACCTCGGAGATCCGAATCTCGGTGTTGATCAAGGACACTGAGCTGGACAAGGCGGTCCTGGCGCTGCACGAGGCGTTCGAACTCGGTGGCGACGAGACGGCGGTTGTCTACGCGGGAACGGGGCGGTAATGGTCAGCATCGGTGTGGTTGGTGCGACCGGTCAGGTCGGCCAGGTGATGCGAACGCTGTTGGAGGAGAGGGACTTTCCGGCCACCAGTGTTCGGTTCTTCGCGTCGGCGCGCTCGCAGGGCAAGAAGCTGTCGTTCCGTGGTCAGGAGATCGAGGTCGAGGACGCGTCGACGGCTGATCCGAGTGGCATTGACATTGCCCTGTTTTCGGCAGGCGCGACGATGTCGCGGGTGCAGGCGCCGCGGTTCGCCGAGGCGGGAGCGGTCGTCATCGACAACTCGTCAGCGTGGCGCAAGGACCCCGACGTGCCGCTGGTGGTCAGCGAGGTCAACTTCGAGCGCGACGCCCGCAACCGGCCGAAAGGCATTATCGCCAACCCGAATTGCACGACGATGGCCGCGATGCCGGTGCTCAAGCCGCTGCACGACGAGGCCGGACTCGTCCGGATGATCGCCTCGACGTACCAGGCGGTGTCGGGCAGTGGCATCGCAGGCGTCGAGGAGTTGTTCGGACAGGCCAGCGCCGTCGTCGGCGACAGCAGGGAGTTGGTGGCCAACGGTTCGGCGTTGCAATTCCCCGCGCCAGACAAATACGTCGCCCCGATCGCGTTCAACGTTGTCCCGCTTGCCGGCTCGTACGTCGAAGACGGCTCCGGCGAGACCGACGAAGACCAGAAGCTGCGCAACGAAAGCCGCAAGATCCTCGGCATCCCCGACCTCTTGGTGAGCGGAACGTGCGTGCGGGTGCCGGTCTACACCGGGCACTCGTTGTCGATCAACGCCGAATTCGCGCGGCCGCTTTCGGTCGAACATGCGCGTCAGCTGTTGGCCGAGGCGCCTGGGGTGAAGCTGGTCGACGTGCCCACGCCGCTGGCCGCCGCGGGTGTCGACGAGTCGCTCGTCGGAAGGATCCGCCAGGATTCCGGGGTGGAAAACGGTCGCGGTCTCGCGCTGTTCGTCTCCGGCGACAACCTGCGAAAAGGTGCGGCGCTGAACACAATTCAGATCGCTGAGCTGCTGGCTCGAGGCTAACCTTGCGCCGAAACTGTATTCCAGCAGGCCTCTTCTTGATCTTTCTCTGCTGGAATACAGTTTCGCCGGCGCATGCAGAGCCGGAGCCCGTCCCCGCGCCCGTGCTGCCGCCGTTGGCGCCCGGTCAGGTGATCCGTATCGCGCCCGCGGCCGGAACTGGTACGCCGACAAGCGATTACGACATCGGCGCCACCGACCTCTGCGAGTTCATGGAGTTCCCCGACGGCATCCTGCAGGTGTGCGGCGACAGCTTCGCAGGACAAGGCGTCGGGTTCGGGCCCTGGCACTCACCGATTGCGTTGCACGTCGACGGCGACTCGATCGACGACCCGACGGGCGTGCGCTACGACCGGGTCACCGGCAACATGAATCCGCTGCTGGCCGACCCGACACCGCCGGGGATGTCGCAGTTGCCCGCGGGTGTTGTGCAGATCAACAGGGACAACTACCTGATGGTGACGACGGTGAAGGATCTGGTGCCGCAGAATTCCAGGCTGGTGAAAGCCAATCCGGCACAAGGTAATTGGCCTACGGTCCCGAACTCTGCCCGGCCCGCAAGCTACGAGGGTGCCACGCAGTCGCAGGTCAGCGGTTACTACGACCCGATCCCCAAGCCGGATTCCCCAACCGGCTGGGTGTATCTCGTCGCCAACAACTTCGACCGCAGCGGGCCGGCGGTGTTGTACCGGGCGAAGAAGGAAACGTTCACCGATCGGGCCACCTGGCAGGGCTGGTCGGCTCAGGGTGGCTGGGGCAAGCCGCCGACACCGCTGTGGCCAGATCGCGTCGGCGAAATGAGTGTGCGACAGATCGACGGCCAGACGGTGCTGTCGTACTTCAACGCCAGCACGGGCAACATGGAGGTGCGCGTCGCGGGTGATCCGACCGGGCTGGGAACCGCGCCGGTTACGACGGTTGTCGTCGCAGGCACCTGGCCCGATCCCGCCGAGGAGCTGGGCCCGCCGGAAAACAACCAGCTGGCACAGCCGTACGGCGGCTACCTCTCACCCGGCTCGACGCTCGACGAGCTGCGGGTGTTCATCAGCCAGTGGAACACCGGCCCCGGCGACAACACGCCGTACCGGGTCATCCAGTTCGCAGTGAACCCCGTGAAGGCGTAGTCCCGGTTATCTCAACAACCACCGCAGTGGTGCTGCCACCAATTGAGTGCCCCACAAAGCCCCGGTCAGCGCGGCGCCGCCCAGCATGAGCAGGCCCGACACCGCGATTAGCGCGTCGCTGTTCATGACTGCACCTGTACCCGCGCCACGCGCCAGCAACACATTGGAGCATTCACAGCTGATTCATAAGCAATTCATCACGGACGCATCGGCATCGCTTGCATCCTCGGATACATGAGCGAACCAACGTCCTCTGAACCTGCGACCGGCCCAGTGGCCACCGCCACGCCTCCGCCGACCGAGCCGCCCGCTGTAGTCACCGAGCCGCGAGGCCACAGCCGGCTCACCGCGGTTGCCGCCTGGGTCGGGATTGTGGCGGGCGTCGTCTTCATCGTCGCCGTCGTCTTCTTCTCCGGCTTCTTCCTCGGCGCGCATTCCGGCGGCCACCGCGGCGGCTGGCACCACGGTGACGGCGACCGCGAATTCGGCATCATCCACCAGGGGCCGCCGCCGATGTTCCCGATGGGTCCGCCGCGCGGCGAGTTCGAACGTCCCTTCCCGATGGGACCCGGCGGCCCGAACTTCCAAGGGCCACAGGGTCCCGGACCGCAACAGCCGGGCACCCCGAGCACCACTGCACCACGCCCGTCGTAACAACTTGTCACCCAAGACGCCCCGGTCACCCCTCGGCCGGGGCGTCTTGCCGTTGTCGTGCCGGCTGGCATGATCGAGCCCATGAGCATCGAAGTCGTTTTCACCGCTGAGTCAACAGCAACCGGGGGCGGCCGCGACGGCCACGTGAAGTCGTCAGACGGCAGGATCGATCTCGACACCCGCATGCCGAAGGAAGCGGGCGGCAACGGCGAGGGCACCAACCCCGAGCAGCTATTCTCCGCCGGCTACGCGGCGTGCTTCCTGGGCGCGCTTCGACTTGTCGCGCGTAACAACAAGATCGACCTGGACGACGCGAGCGGGATCACCGCCCGGGTCGGCTTCGGCAAGGACCCCGAAGGGGGCTTCGCGATCAACGCTGCGCTGATCGGTTACCTGCCGGGCCTCGAGCAGAGCGCGGCCGATGATCTGATGAACCAGGCCCACCAGGTCTGCCCGTACTCCAAGGCCACCCGCGGCAATATCGACGTCACGTTGTCGGCGAAGGTCTAGCGGGTGCGGACCGCCGCGGGCGCAGGCGTTGTGCTGGCCGTCGGTCTTGCGGTGGCTGCGCCCGCACAAGCCCGTCCGTCTGACCCCGGCGTGGTGAACTACGCGGTGATGGGCAAGGGTTCGGTCAGCAACATCGTCGGCGCGCCACTGCGGTTCGCGTGGACATACACCGATCCGTTCCAGTCGTATTACGTCGACGAGCCGGCCTGCAACAACTGGGCCGACGTCGGGTTGCCGGAGGTCTACCTCGATCCGGACCTGGCGTCGTTCAACGGTGCGGTCGCGCAGACCGCCGACAACGACCAGACGCATATGGTCAAGCAGGCGGTCGGGGTGTTCGCCACCAGCGACGCGGCCGACCGCGCCTTCCACCGCGTCGTCGACCGAACCGCGGGCTGCAATGGCCAGACCACCGCGATGCACCTGGACAACTTCACCACTCAGGTGTGGAGCTTCAGCGGCGGGCCGGCCGGGGCGACCGACGCGGACTGGGTGAAACAGGAGGCGGGGACCGACCGCCGCTGCTTCACCACCACCCGAAAGCGCGAGAACGTTCTGCTGCAGGCGAAAGTCTGCCAATCTGGCAACGGCGGCCCGGCGGTGAACGTGCTGGCCGGGGCGATGCAGAACACATTGGGGCAGTAGCAGGCAACGTTTTTGGGTACGTGTCACCAACGCGTCATCCAAAAATCGCGGGATTTTGTCGGTGTGCTCTGGAAGATGGATAGAAGGCCGCGATCGTTCCCTACCCGAAAGGGGCCGGAAGACATGACCTTCGCCATCCCGTCCGAGGTGGACGACGCTCATCCAATGCAAGCGCAGGCTGGCGAGCTGACCAGCGCGTATGCCGCTGCGCAGCACATCGGTGAGACGTGTCTTGCCGACGGTCCCGTCGGAAAGGTGGGCCTCGAAGTCGAAGCGCACTGCTTCGATCTTGCCGATCCGACGCGTCGCCCGGGCTGGGCCGAGCTGACCGACGCGATCACGCGAGTGCCGGCACTGCCCGGCGGCAGCGCGATCACCGTCGAACCCGGCGGCGCCGTCGAGCTGTCCGGTCCGCCGATGGACGACCCCGTGACCGCCATCGCCGCGATGACGGCTGATCGGGCGACACTGAGGGCGGCGTTCGCGCAGGCCGGCCTCGGCCTGGTGCTCCTCGGCGCCGACCCGCTGCGGCCGGCCAAACGGGTGAACCCGGGCGACCGGTATCTGGCGATGGAGCAGTTCTTCACGGCCAGCCAAACCGGAGAAGCCGGTGCGGCGATGATGACGTCGACGGCATCCGTACAGGTCAACCTCGATGCGGGCCCGCGCGACGGATGGGCAGACCGGGTGCGGCTGGCGCATGCGCTGGGCCCGACGATGATCGCGATCGCCGCCAACTCGCCGCTGCTTGGCGGCCAGTTCACCGGGTGGCAGTCGACGCGGCAGCGGGTGTGGAGCCAGCTGGACTCGGCGCGCTGCGGCCCCATCCTCGGGACCAACGGCGACGACCCGGCCGCCGACTGGGCCCGCTACGCGCTGAAGGCGCCGGTGATGCTGGTGCACCCGACCCCGGAAATGGATGCCGTGCCCGTGACGGACTGGGTGCCGTTCGCGGACTGGGCCGACGGGCGGGTGCTGCTCGACGGTCGCAGGCCGACGCAGGCGGACCTCGAGTACCACCTGACGACGCTGTTCCCACCGGTGCGGCCGCGGCGCTGGCTGGAGATCCGCTACCTCGACAGCCTGCCCGATACGGTGTGGCCGGCCGTGGTGTTCACCCTTGTCACCCTGCTCGACGACCCGGTGGCCGCCGACATCGCCGCAGAAGTCACCGAACCGGTGGCCACGGCCTGGGACCGCGCGGCCCAGATCGGCCTCGGTGACCGCCGGTTGCGCGAGGCGGCAACTCGCTGCGTGGCGGTCGCCGCCGAGCGAGCGCCCGCCGAAATCGAGGAATCGATGGCGCAGTTGGTGCGTTCGGTCGAGAAAGGACGCTGTCCGGCCGACGATTTCTCCGACCGGGCAGTCAAATACGGGATCGCAACGGCGATCACTCAACTGGCGCAAGGGGAGTAGTGGCCGCACGCGAGACGCTTGCGCGTGAGCTGACCAAGGCGAGGGACCGCACGTTGCGGCTCGTCGATTTCGACGACGCCGAACTGCACCGGCAATATGACCCGCTGATGAGCCCGCTGGTGTGGGACCTCGCGCACATCGGATGGCAGGAAGAACTCTGGCTGCTTCGCGGTAACAACGCCGACAAGCCCGGATTGCTGGAGCCGCAAGTCGAGCGGTGTTACGACGCGTTCGTGAACTCGCGCGCCAGCCGGGTGAATCTGCCGCTGCTGCCGCCGTCGGATGCCCGCGCCTACTGCCGCACGGTGCGAAACAAAGTGCTCGACACGTTGGACGCATTGCCGGATGACGACACGGGTTTCAACTTCGGCTTGGTGATCAGCCACGAGAACCAGCACGACGAAACCATGTTGCAGGCACTGAATCTGCGGACTGGTCCGCCGCTGTTGAGCACCGGATCGCCGTTGCCACCGGGACGGTCGGGCGTCGCGGGTACTTCGGTGCTGGTTCCGGCAGGGGAATTCGTCCTCGGCGTCGACGCCGTCAGCGAGCCGCATTCGCTCGACAACGAGCGGACCGCGCACGTGGTCGACCTGCCGGCCTTCCGCATCGGCCGGGTGCCCGTGACCAACGGCGAATGGCGACAGTTCGTCGACGACGGCGGCTACCAACAGCAACGCTGGTGGTCGGAGCGCGGGTGGCGGCATCGGCAGGAGGCTGGCCTGAGCGCGCCGCAGTTCTGGAATCCAGACGGCACGCGCACCCGGTTCGGACACGTCGAGGCGATCCCCGCCGACGAACCCGTGCAGCACGTCACCTACTTCGAGGCCGAGGCGTACGCCGCGTGGGCCGGTGCGCGGTTGCCCAGCGAGATCGAATGGGAGAAGGCGGCCGCCTGGGACCCCGCAGCGGGTAAGCGTCGCCGATTCCCTTGGGGCGCAACCGAACCCACCGATGTGCTGGCGAATCTCGGCGGTGACGCGCTGCGTCCGGCGCCGGTTGGCGCCTACCCGGCCGGTGCGTCGGCGTACGGTACCGAGCAGATGCTCGGCGACGTGTGGGAGTGGACGACGTCGCCGCTGCGGCCGTGGCCCGGGTTCACGCCCATGATCTATGAGCAGTACTCACAGCCCTTCTTCGACGGCGACTACAAAGTGTTGCGCGGCGGATCATGGGCGGTCGCGGCGGGCATCCTGCGGCCGAGCTTTCGCAACTGGGACCACCCGATCCGCCGACAGATCTTCTCCGGCGTGCGCCTGGCCTGGGACGCCTGATGTGCCGGCACCTCGGCTGGCTCGGCGAACCGCGATCGATCGCGTCTCTGGTGCTTGAGCCGGCATCGGGGCTGCTGGTCCAGTCGTATGCCCCTCGCCGGCAGAAGCACGGGCTGATGAACGCCGACGGCTGGGGCGTTGGCTTTTTCGACGAAGGGGTCGCGCGTCGGTGGCGTAGCGCCGCACCACTGTGGGGCGACGCGTCGTTCGCGTCGGTGGCACCGGCGTTGCGCAGCAATTGCGTTGTCGCTGCGGTGCGTTCGGCCTCCATCGGCATGCCGATCGAACCGTCGGCGTCGGCGCCGTTCAGCGACGGACAGTGGCTGCTGTCCCACAACGGCTTGGTCGACCGCGGGGTGTTGCCGTTGTCCGCCAAAGCCGAGTCGACCGTCGACAGCGCGCTTCTGGCCGCATTGATCTTTGAGCGAGGTCTCGACGCGCTCGGCGAAACCATCGTCGAGCTCGCCGCCGCGGACCCCAATGCCAGGCTGAACATCTTGGCGGCCAACGGATCTCAACTACATGCCACCACGTGGGGCGACACCTTGTCGGTACTACGCCGAGACGACGGCGTGGTGCTGGCCAGCGAACCATACGACGACAACCCCGATTGGCAGGAAATCCCCGATCGCCATCTCGTGCTGGTCGAGGGATCGCGTGTCGACTTGATCCCACTGAAAGGATCGCCATGACCCTCTCGCTGTCCAACTATCTAGCCGCCGACTCCGCCGCACAGGCCCTGCGCCGAGACGTGCGCGACGGGTTGACGCAGACGCCGAAGTCGTTGCCGCCCAAGTGGTTCTACGACTCAACGGGCAGCGACCTGTTCGACCAGATCACCCGGCTCCCGGAGTATTACCCCACCCGTGCGGAGGCGCAGATTCTGCGGGCGCGCTCAGCTGAGATCGCCGCCGCGTCCGGTGCCGACACGCTTGTCGAACTCGGCAGCGGTACCTCGGAGAAGACCCGCCTGGTGCTGGGCGCATTGCGCGACAGTGGAGCCCTGCGCCGGTTCATCCCGTTCGACGTGGACGCGAGCGTACTCCAGGCGGCGGGGTCGGCAATCGAACGCGAGTACCCGGGCATCGAAATCGATGCGGTGTGCGGCGATTTCGAAGAGCACCTCGGCAAGATCCCGCGCGTCGGCCGACGACTGGTGGTGTTCCTCGGTTCGACGATCGGCAACCTGACGCTGGGCCCGCGAACCGAATTTCTGTCCACGCTGGCGGAGACGTTGCAGCCGGGCGACAGCCTGCTGCTGGGCACCGACCTCGTCAAGGACACCGATCGATTGGTGCGTGCCTACGACGACAGCGCCGGGGTGACGGCCCAGTTCAACCGCAACGTGCTCGCTGTGGTCAACCGGCACCTCGACGCCGACTTCGATCTGGGCGCGTTCGAGCATGTGGCGAAGTGGAACCCCGCCGAGGAGCGCATCGAGATGTGGTTGCAGGCATCGACCGTACAACACGTTCGGATCAGCGCCTTGGATCTGAGCGTTGACTTCGCCGAGGGTGAGGGGATGCTGACCGAGGTGTCGTGCAAGTTCCGGCCCGAGGGGGTGGAAGCCGAACTGGCCGCGGCGGGTCTGCGCCGCACCCATTGGTGGACCGACCCCGCGGGTGACTTCGGGCTGTCCCTGTCGACCAAATGAACCTGCCCGAGCAGTGGCGCGCGGCCCGGCCCAAGGTCGCCGGGTTGCATCTCGACAGCGGCGCCTGCTCGCGGCAGAGCTTCGCGGTCATCGACGCGGCAACGCAGCACGCCAGACATGAGGCAGAAGTTGGCGGGTACGTCGCCGCAGAAGCCGCAACGCCTGTGCTCGACGCGGGCCGCGCGGCCATCGGCGCACTGACCGGCTTGACCGGTTCCGACGTCGTCTTCACCACCGGCTCCAACAACGCCCTCGACATCCTGCTCAGCAGTTGGTCCGGCGAACGATCAGTGGGCTGTCTGCCCGGTGAGTACGGTCCCAACCTCGCGGTCATGGCAGCCAACGGGTTTCGGATCAGTGCGCTGCCCGCCGACGACCTCGGCAGGCTCGCCGTCGACGACGCCGCGCGGCAACTGGCCCATGATGCACCCGCCATGGTTCACATCACCGCCCTCGCCAGCCACCGGGGGCTGGCCCAGCCGCTGGCCGAAATCGCCGACGTGTGCCGCGATCTCGGTCTGCCGCTTGTGGTGGACGCCGCGCAGGCACTCGGACATCTCGACTGTGCGGTGGGCGCCGCAGCCGTCTACAGCTCGTCGCGCAAATGGATGGCGGGTCCGCGTGGCGTCGGTGCCCTGGCGATTCACCCCGATCTGGCTCAGCGGTTGCGGCCGCGGCTGCCGCCACCGGAATGGGGCTTGCCGATCCCGGTGATGGAATCCCTTGACCTCGGCGAGACGAATATCGCTGCGCGCGTTGGCTATTCGATCGCCCTCGGTGAGCATCTGGCTGCCGGGCCGGAGAACATCCGCGACGGCCTCGCACAGGTCGGCCGGATGACGCGCACCGCGCTCGCCGACGTGAAGGGGTGGCGAGTCGTCGAGCCGGTCGACGAGCCGACCGCGATCACGACATTGGAGCCCGTCGACGGCGCCGACCCGCAGCGCGTGCGGTCGTGGCTGATCGCCGAACGCGGCATCGTGACGACCTATGCCGAGCTGCAGCGCGCACCCTTCGAGATGACCACTCCGGTGCTTCGGGCGTCGCCGCATGTCGACACGACCGCCGAGGACCTGGATCAGTTCGCCGAGGCGTTGGCCGTCGCGACCACACAGGTGTGACGTAGCGCACTTCTGGCTATCCCAGGTGCACGACACCGAGGGAGCCGCAGATGACGCACGTAGAGGACGGCCCGGCCAAGTCGGCCGACGAGAAGCAACCCAAACGCGACCGCACACATTGGCTCTACATACTGGTGATCGTCGGTGTGGTCGCCGGTGTGGTGGTTGGCCTGCTCGCGCCCGACACAGGCAAATCGCTCGGCGTGCTCGGCACGATGTTCGTCAACCTGATCAAGATGATGATCACGCCGGTGATCTTCTGCACCATCGTGCTCGGCATCGGTTCGGTGCGAAAGGTGGCGTCCGTCGGCAAGGTCGGCGGGTTGGCACTGGGCTACTTCCTCGTCATGTCGACCGCAGCGCTGGGCATCGGCCTGCTGGTGGGCAACGTCATCAGCCCCGGCAGTGGCCTCAACGCGCATGGGGATCCGGGTGCGGGCGCAAAGCTCGCGTCGGAGGCGCACAGTTCCGGCGGCACCATGGACTTCATCCAGGACATCATCCCGAAGACGCTGTTCTCGTCGCTGACCGCAGGAAACGTGCTGCAGGCGTTGTTCGTTGCGCTGCTGGTCGGGTTCGGCATTCAGGCAATGGGCGCCGCCGGCGAGCCGCTGCTTCGTGGCGTCGCTCTGCTGCAGAAACTGGTCTTCCGCATCCTTGGCGGGATCCTGTGGCTGGCGCCGATCGGCGCGTTCGGCGCGATCGCTAAGGTGGTGGGCGACACCGGGTTTGACGCGGTAATCCAGTTGGGCGTGTTGATGCTGGCGTTCTATCTCACCTGCCTCATCTTCGTGTTCGGCGTACTGGGTGCGCTGCTGCGCTTCGCCGCAGGAGTCTCCGTGTTCAAACTGGTGCGTTACCTCGCGCGCGAATACCTGTTGATCCTCGCCACGTCGTCGTCGGAATCCGCGCTGCCGCGACTGATCGCGAAGATGGAGCATGCCGGCGTGCAACCCACCACCGTGGGAATCGTTGTGCCGACTGGGTATTCATTCAACCTCGACGGCACCGCCATCTACATGACAATGGCATCGCTGTTCATCGCCGACGCGATGGGCAAGCCGTTGTCGATCGGTGAGCAGCTGGGTCTGCTGGTGTTCATGATGATCGCTTCCAAGGGCGCAGCAGGTGTCACCGGTGCGGGCCTCGCCACGCTGGCCGCAGGCCTGCAGAGTCACCGCCCCGAATTGCTCGACGGCATCGGCTTGGTGGTCGGCATCGACAAGTTCATGTCGGAAGCCCGTGCACTGACGAACTTTTCGGGCAATGCGGCCGCCACGGTGCTCATCGGCGCATGGACTCAATCCGTCGACCACCGACAGATGCATCAGGTGCTCGACGGCGACAAGCCGTTCGACGAACGCACCATGGTCGACGACGAAGACACCTCAGCGGGCCAACCCGCCAGGGCCGGGCACTAACCTTTGTGCGCCGTCAGCAGGTAAGCGGGAAACTTGACCCTGCCCTTGTCGTCGGTCGGGTGCGCAGGCATCTCGAACGGCGCGTCGGGGACTTCGATCGCGTTGGCATGTATTGCCGCGGGCCGGATCTCGTCGATCTCCCAATACTTCGACACCGCAGTGCGCAGCTCGTCCTCATCGACCTCGTTGGGCTTGGGCTCCATCTCGGCGGGGAACGCGCCCTTGGCGAAAACGAGTATGTAGTAGGACGCGCCGGGTGCGGCCGCTTGATGCACAGACCGTAGATAGCCATCCCGACCCTCGACGGGCAGCGAGTGAAACAGCGTGCTGTCGATGACCGTGTCGAAGCGGCCGTCGTATCCGGTGAGGTTGGTGATGTCGGCCTGGACGAACGAGACGTTCGTCAGCCCCCGGTCCTGCGCCGCTCTGGTGGCCGCGGCGATCGCCGTCGGGCTGAGGTCCACTCCGACCACCGGGTAGCCGTCGGCTGCCAATGCGAGCGACAGTTCGGCGTGCCCGCAGCCGGCGTCGAGTACGTCGCCGCGGAACTTGCCGTCGCGGTGCAGCGCAGCCAATTCGGGCTGCGGCTCGCCGATGTTCCACGGCGGCGGACCCGTGAATTGACCTTCCCCGCGGTACGCGCCGTCCCAATCGATCATGTCGTCAGACGTCATGTCACTCAGGCTAGTCCGGGCCATCCCAGGTGTGTACGGGTTCGTTGCTGTGCATCCGCTCGCAGTACAGGCGCAGCATCTCGGCCAGTGCGCTGGGCCGCGTCATACCCCGTTCCTGCAATGCCGCCACGGTGGCCACTTGCCACGAGGCGCCGTTGCGTCCGGTCTTCGCCCGACCCTCGATCACGCTGAGATACCGGTCGCGCACCTCGCTTGCCACCTCCCAGCGGCGCAGCCCCTCATCCGCCATCGGCAACAGCTTGCGCAGCACCAATTCGTCGGGCGTCACCTCGCCGAGGCCTGGCCAATACAGCATGGCCTCCATGCCGTGTTCGGCCGACGCGACGAAATTATGTTGTGCCGCAGCGAAACTCATCTTGGTCCACAGCGGCCTGTCCTCTTCGGACAGCGTCCGCAGCATGCCGTAGTAAAACGCCGCGTTGGCCAACATGTCGACAACGGTGGGCCCTGCGGGCAGCACCCGGTTCTCCACACGGAGATGTGGCTTGCCCTCGACGACGTCGTACACCGGCCGGTTCCATCGCCAGATCGTGCCGTTGTGCAGTCGCAGCTCGGCCAGTTGCGGGGTGCGACCGTCGCCGAGCGCCGCAACGGGATCCTCGTCGGACAGTTCGGGTAGCAGCGACGGAAAGTAGCGGACGTTCTCCTCGAACAGATCGAAGATCGACGTGATCCACCGCTCGCCGAACCACACTCTCGGACGAACGCCCTGCGACTTGAGCTCGTCGGGTCGGGTGTCGGTGGCTTGGGCGAACAACTCGATGCGGGTCTCGGGCCACAGCTGGTGGCCGAAGAAGTACGGCGAATTGGCGCCGAGTGCCAACTGCGGACCCGCAATCACCTGGGCGGCATTCCAGTTGTTCGCGAACTGGGCGGGGGAGACCTGCAGGTGCAGTTGCATGCTGGTGCACGCCGATTCCGGCGCGATCGACGCCAGCTGCAGGCTCAACCGTTCCGGCCCCGCGATGTCGATCAGGATGTCCTCGCCACGCGCGGTGAAGATCGAGTTCTCCAGCGCCTGATAGCGCGTCGAATCGCTCATCCAACCGCCCGAAAGATGTTCGGGCATCAGCGTCGGCAGGATGCCGATCATCACGATGTGCGCGCCGTTGGAGTTCGCCTTCGCTTCCGCGGCGTTGAGACTGGCCCGGACGTCGGCCTCCAACTCCAGTGCGGCCCGGCCGGGCAACCGTCGCGGTGGAACGTTGAATTCGATGTTGTAGGCACCCAATTCGGTTTGATAGGCCGGGTCGGCGATCGACGCCAGCACCTCTTGGTTGCTCATCGCGGGCTGATAGTCGCCGTCGACGAGATTGCACTCGATCTCCATGCCGGTCAACGGTCGGTCGAATTCGAAGCTGGACTGGGCGAGCATCGTCTCGAAGACATCGAGGCACAGCTGCACCTTGCGGCGGTACTCGCGGCGCTGTGCGCGAGAAAAGTCGGTCTGCTTCACCTCTTCGCCCACACCGCCATTGTCGGCGAGCCGAGGTGTTTCTACGCCGACACGCCGCGATTGGTGGACTTCAAGGTGTCGCCGGACTAGCCGTCGGCACCGTCGCTGCCGTTGCTGCCGCCGCCGCTGCCCGTGCCGCCGCTGCCACCGGGCCCGCCGGGCGAGCCGTGCCCGCCGTCGCCGCCGTCTCCGCCGTTACCGGTGGCGGCGTCGGTAGTGACGGTCGACCCACCGTCGCCGCCCGCTCCGCCCGGGGCGCCGGTGCCGTTGCCGCCGTTGCCGCCGTCGCCTGCGTTGGCTGTGGCGCCGCCATGGCCGATGGCTTGGCCGCCGTCGCCGCCGTCGCCGCCGGCACCCACAGTGGTGCCGCCACTGCCGCCGTCACCGCCGATGCCTCCGGTCGCGGTGGAATTCATACCGCCTTCGGCCTGACCGCCGATGCCGCCATCGCCACCATCACCGGATTTGCCTGCGGCACCGCCGTTTCCACCCGCACCGCCGGTGCCCTTGCTGATACCAGTGGTGCCTTTGCCGCCGTTTCCGCCGTCGCCGCCGTCGCCGGTTTCGGTGCCGCCGCCACCACCGTCGCCGCCGGCACCGCCAGTGGCCGCGTGGGTGCCGTCGCCGCCGAAGCCGCCGTCACCGCCTCGTCCGCCGTCGCCGTTGATGCCGCCATTGCCGCCGTCACCGCCGGCGCCGCCGACCGTGACTCCTTGGTCGGGATCGGCGTTGCCGCCGTTGCCGCCATCGCCGCCATCGCCGTCGCCACGGGCATCGCCGCCGCGGCCGCCCGCTCCGCCGGTGCCGGGACCGTTTTCGGTGGTGCTTTCCCTGCCGACCGAGCCGCCGTTGCCGCCGTCGCCGCCGTCACCGCTCTGCGTGCCGCCCTTGCCGCCGGCACCGCCGTCACCGCCAATGCCGCCTTTGACACCCTGGCCAGCGCCACCGTCACCGCCCCTGCCGCCGTTGCCCTGGATCGCCGCGTCGCCGCCGACGCCACCATCGCCGCCCACGGAGCTGCCGAACACGCCGCCGTTGCCCTCACCGCCTGCTCCGCCGTCTCCCGCGTCACCGAAGTAAGAGGCGCCGCCGTCACCGCCGTGCCCGCCCTTGGCGTCTCCGCTGGACGTTCCGCCGATCTCGCCCTTGCCGCCGTCGCCGCCGTTGCCGCTCTGCTGGCCGCCGGATCCGCCGGCACCGCCGTCACCGCCGGTCGCGTCGCCGCCGCCGAGGGCGATCGCCTTACCGCCGGCGCCGCCTGCCCCGCCGTCACCTGCGGTGAGCACGCTGCCCCCGGCGCCGCCGGCGCCTCCCGTGGCGCTGGCGCTGTCGGTTCCCCTGGCCTCCCCGCCCGTACCGCCGGCACCTGCTGGGCCGACGACGGCTTGTCCGCCTGCGCCGCCGTCACCGGCGCTGGCCTTGGCGTTGCCGTGGCCGGTGGCTTTGCCGCCTGCACCGCCGACTCCGCCGGCACCCTCGGTGGTGCCGCCGCTGCCGCCCTCACCACCCTTGCCTCCGGTCGCGGTGGAGCTGAAGCCGCCTTCGGCCTCACCACCGATGCCGCCATCGCCGCCACCGCCGGATTTGCCTGCGGCACCGCCGTTTCCACCCGCACCGCCGGTGCCCTTGCTGACACCGCTGGTGCCCTTGCCACCATTTCCGCCGTCGCCGCCGTCGCCGGTTTCGGTGCCACCGGCACCACCGTCGCCGCCGGCACCGCCAGTGGCCGCGCGGGTGCCGTCGCCGCCGAAGCCGCCGTCACCACCCTTGCCGCCATCGCCGTTGACTCCGGCATTGCCACCGGCACCGCCCCCGCCGCCGACATTGATTCCATTGTCGGAATCGGCGAAACCGCCGTTGCCGCCGTCGCCGCCGTTCCCGTCGCCACGGGCATCACCGCCGCGGCCGCCCGCTCCGCCGGTCATGTCACCGGTTTCGCTGGTGGAGTCGCGGCCCGAGCTGCCGCCGTCGCCGCCGTCGCCGCCGTCACCGCTGACCAGACCGCCCTTGCCGCCGTCGCCGCCTGCGCCGCTGATGCCACCGCGAACGCCGTTGCCGTTGCCGCCGTCGCCGCCCGTGCCGCCGTCACCGACGCTCAATGCATCGCCGCCGTTACCACCCCTACCCGCGATCACGTGTCCGGCGAAGCCGCCCTCGCCGTCGCCGCCGTCGCCGCCGTTACCGCCGTCACCGCTGACCGACCCGCCGTTTCCGCCGGCACCGCCGTCACCGCTATTGCCGTTTATCGCCCTGCCGCCGGAGCCGCCGTCACCGCCGTTGCCGATGGCGCCACCGTTTCCGCCGTCGCCGCCGTCGCCGGGTGTGGATCCCTTCGGTGCACCTGGCGCGGCCGCGTCGAAACCGTCGCCGCCGTCGCCGCCGCTGCCGGCCGGACCGGTTACGCCCGTACCGCTGCTTCCATTGGCCCCGCTGCTGCCCCCGGTACCACCGGTGCCGGGAGCGCCGCCGAGTCCCGCGGCCCCGACACTGCCGGGGTCGCCGCCGTCGCCGCCCGCTCCGCCATCGGGCGATGCGACATCACCGTCGGCCCCGTCCCCTCCGTCGCCAGGTGCGCCCGCGTCGCCGCCGTCGCCTCCCTCGCCGCCGTCGCCGTTGACGCCCACTCGGCCGAAAAATGCGCCTCTGCCTGCCGCGCCGCCTACTCCGCCGGTGCCACCGGCCCCGCCGCTACCGCCGTCACCACCGTCGCCGCCGCCCTCTCCCGCGGTGGTGGCGGTCAGGCCCTGCGCGCCGTCGCCGCCGCCGGCTCCGTCACCTCCGGTGCCGCCGACGCCACCCGATCCGCCGTTGCCGAACAGGGCAAGTCCGCCCGCGCTGCCGCCGGCGCCACCCGCGCCACCCGCGCCACCGTCACCGCCCGACGATCCCGCTTCACCCGGATCGATACCGTCCACGCTGGCCGCGCCCGCTGCACCGGCACCGCCGGCGCCGCCGTCACCGCCACTGCCGGCCAACGACAGCAGGCCCGCATTCCCGCCTGCGCCGCCCTTGCCTCCTGCGCCGTCGTTGACTCCGGTGATCCCGGCGGCGCCCGCGCCGCCGTCACCGCCGCTACCCAGAATCAGGCCACCTAGGCCGCCGCGGCCACCATCGCCGTTGTTGACACCGGCCAATCCGGCGCCGCCGTCACCGCCGTTGCCGACCAGACCGGCGTTGCCGCCTGCGCCGCCATTGAAGCCGCTGCCACCGCTGCCGAGCAGCAATCCGCCGTTGCCGCCCCGGCACACGCTGGCACACGTGCTGGCGTCATAGCTGAACCCGCTGCCGATCAGAAAGCCGCCGTTGGGGTGGGCGGCGGTGCCGTTGCTGATGAACACGGCGACGAAATCACCGATCAGGGAACCGATGTCGGATACGGCCGGCAGAGCGGCGACATCGGGAGCGGCCAGCGCGGACGTATCGACGGGTGGGTTGGCGGCCGATCCGATCAACGCGTTCGGTTGTCCAGCACCCGAAGCGATGGCCAGGCTGTTGCGCGCCAAATCGGCTCCGCCGGGATCGACGTCATCGAGCCGATCGTGCGTCGCCGGCTGCCCGAGTTCGCGTCGCACGAATGCCAGCGCCGCCCACGTGAACGGCAGTTGTACCGGGGTCTCGGGGTCGGTTCCGGTGGCCTGCGGACCGAGGCCCAGCGACGACAGGAGCCCGGCCACCAGGGCGGTGACGACGTTCGGCGAGGGCGCGGCCGTTGTGGTGGGTGTTGCCACCGCCGCGGCCGGCAAGTCGGCGAAAGTCGGCGACGACAGCGTGGCTGCCGTCGGCGCCGATGACGACGAACCTGATGGGGCTGCCGACAGGCTCGGCGCAGCCACATCACTGCGGGCCGGAGTCGAAGCTGACGACGTCGGGGCGGGCGAGGATTCCGAAGTGGGGGTCGACGGGCGAGCCGTCTTAGTGGTCGAACCGGTCGCGGCGCCCTTACGAGGGACCCGGCGTCCGCCGGTGCCGTTTGTCGATGTGCCGCCAGTCGATTTGGGATTTCCTGCCGAGCTGGTCGATCCACCCGGTGATCCGGTCGTGGTTGTCGAGCCGGATCCGGTGGTGTCGGCGCCGCCCGTCCCTGAGGGTCCGGGCGGGTCCGATGCGGTCGGCGAACCGCCTGAGACGTCCCCGCTGCCGGCGCCGGCCGCGCCGCCCGACGGTGATGTGCCTGCCGACGATCCGGTGTCCGGAGAATCCGTATGCGTCGTTGTCCCCGACGCGGAGTCGCCTGATCCGGTGGTGTCGGCAGAAGCTATCGGCAGTGTGGAGGCGATCGCCGCGCCCACGCCAAGGGCCACCGCCAGCGCGCCCACCCGACCGACATAGTGCGAATTTCCCACGACGTTCCTCCGCCCTGACGCACAGCAAACGCCGAACGGGCGCTATGCACTCGGTCGGAACGCTAGAGCGATACGACCGCGGAAGAAATCAGGTATTCACCTGACAAATTTTGCGTATCGGGGTGGACGTACCGGCGATCAGCGGGGTGTGGTGACTCGGCGGCTGGCCACCGCGATCTGCGGATTCATCAGTCCGCCGCGCAGTTCCACCTCTATTTGCGGATCGGCGTGCGCGGCGAGTGCGCGCAGCGCGGACGGGCTGTAGCAGCGCAGTGAGCTGATCACACCGTCGTGGACGAACGGCACGATCGGCGCGAGCGGCAGCATTGTCGCCAGCCGGATGAGGTGCAACGGCGAAGGCGGCCGCGGCAGGTCGATGATCACCAGCTTGTCGGCAACGCGGGTGCCTTCGGCGAACACCTGCGCAGCCTGGCCCGGCGGCAGGTGATGGAACGAGAGCGCGAACACGACGAGGTCGAAATACCCGTCGGGCGCGTCGATTTCGGTTGCGTCCATCTCCCGCACTTGCGCGCGTGGATGCGCACCGAGGTCGCTCTGCTGGATCGCCTTAACGGATTGCGCTTCGACGTCGGTCACCGTGAGCTCTGCGGTCGGATGCCATTCGAGGAGCTTCCGCGACAGGCCACCGTGGCCGGAGCCCAGTTCCAGGATCTTCGGATCGGGCACGTCGGCTACCTCGTCGAGCACGATCTGCGCGAATTTCTCAGTGTTGCCGAAAAATTCGCCCGCCCATTCGAGTGCGCGAATGACGCTGCGCTTGGTCTTGTCATCGACGTCGTCGCGGTCGAGGTACTCCGAGCGGTCGGTCTGCAACAGCCGGTCGAGGCAGGAGGCATCCGGCCCCCCGCGGGGCATGCGGTCAATGTCAGTGATCGGTGCAGCCATGTAGACCATGATGGTCGATTGGAATCGCCGTCAGGAGGGAGCGGGAGTGGCCGAGTTCGTAGCCGCCGTTGACCAGGGCACCACCAGCACGCGGTGCATGATCTTCGACCACGACGGCGCCGAGGTCGGGCGCCACCAGCTCGAACACGAACAGATCCTGCCCAAGGCCGGCTGGGTTGAGCACAACCCCGTGGAGATCTGGGAACGCACCGCGTCGGTGATCCAGTCGGCCCTGAACAAGACGAAGTTGTCGGCTCCCGACCTGGCCGCGTTGGGCATCACCAACCAGCGCGAAACCGCACTCGTGTGGAACAGACGGACCGGGCGGCCGTATCACAACGCGATCGTCTGGCAGGACACCCGCACCGACCGCATCGCCTCGGCATTGGATCGCGATGGCCGCGGCGACGTGATCCGGCGTAAGGCCGGCCTGCCACCGGCCACGTATTTCTCCGCAGGCAAAGTGCAGTGGATTCTGGACAACGTCGATGGTGTGCGGGCCGATGCCGAGAACGGCGACGCGCTGTTCGGTACCCCTGACACCTGGGTGCTGTGGAATCTCACCGGAGGGCCGCGTGGCGGCGTGCACGTCACTGACGTGACCAACGCCAGCCGGACCATGCTGATGGATCTGGAGACCCTCGACTGGGACGACGAGTTGTGCTCGTTCTTCGGGATTCCGCGCCAGATGCTGCCCGAGATCAAACCGTCGTCGTTTCCCGAGTCATACGGCGTCACCCGCGACGACGGGCCCGTCTCGGGGCAGGTACCGATCACCGGGATACTCGGCGATCAGCAGGCCGCGATGGTCGGACAGGTCTGCCTGGACGCCGGTGAGGCCAAAAACACTTATGGCACAGGTAATTTCCTGCTGCTCAACACCGGCGAAAAGATCGTGCGCTCCGAGAACGGACTGCTGACCACCGTCTGCTATCAGTTCGGTGACGCCAAACCCGTTTACGCCCTTGAGGGTTCGATCGCGGTCACCGGCTCGGCCGTGCAGTGGCTTCGCGACCAGTTGGGCATCATCAGCGGCGCGGCACAGAGCGAAGCGCTTGCTCGTCAGGTCGACGACAACGGAGGCGTGTACTTCGTCCCGGCTTTCTCGGGATTGTTTGCGCCGTACTGGCGTTCGGATGCCCGCGGCGCAATCGTCGGCCTGTCGCGGTTCAACACCAATGCCCACCTGGCACGCGCAACCCTCGAGGCGATCTGCTACCAGAGCCGCGACGTCGTCGACGCGATGGAGGCCGACTCCGGTGTGCACCTCGAAGTCCTGAAGGTCGACGGAGGCATCACCGCCAACGATCTGTGCATGCAGATCCAAGCCGACGTGCTCGGCGTCGACGTGGTCAAGCCCGTCGTCGCCGAAACGACCGCCCTAGGTGCGGCGTACGCGGCGGGCCTGGCCGTCGGGTTTTGGGAGAACCCCGACGACCTTCGCGCCAACTGGCAGGAGGACAAGCGCTGGTCACCCGCGTGGAGCGAGGACCAGCGCTCGTCCGGTTACGCGGGTTGGCAGAAGGCCGTGCAGCGCACGCTGGACTGGGTCGATGTCGACTGACCGGGTGCTAGCGCGCTAGATGCACGCCCCGAACACGCAGACGCCGCCCCAGGGTTCCCAGCCGCCGTTCCAGCCACCTGGAACAGGGTCGCCGTTCCATCCGCGGTTGTCCCATCGAGGACCGTTCCACCCGTGCCCATGGTGGCCGTCGCCGTACCAATACCCTGGGTCGGCGCTTGCGACGCCAGCACCGACTCCGAGCGCCCCGGCCGCAAGACCACCGGCGACTGCCAGTGTTGCGAAGATCTTTGCGGGTTTCATCGTTGATCAACTCCTTCCGCAGCGTTTGATCACTAGTTGTATTAGCTAGGCTAATTATACTTCGCGCATCGGACTGATGTTGTCCGACAAGGTGATTCAGCAGCCGCGCGGAACCGGGTATTCCCCGTCCCCGAAATGTGATCTATGCCGCGTCGTCGAGTTGCGTCCTGGTGTCGTCGTCCAACTCGATCTCGGCGACGGCGGTGTTCTCCTCGAGATGCGCCACCGATGACGTACCGGGGATCAATAACACGTTGGGCGCCACCGACAGCGTCCACGCGAGCACGATCTGGGCAGGCGCGCGGCCGAGCTTGTCGGCTTCGCTGCGCACCGCCGGGTGATTGAGCACCGGGTTGTCGGGCGAGAAGCCCGAACCGAGCGGGAAGAACGGGACGAACGCGATGCCGCGGTCCAGGCAGGCGTCGAGGACGGGTTGCGATGTCCTGTCGAGGAGGTTGTAGGCGTTCTGCACGCACACGATGTCGGTGCGGTCGAGTGCGATCTGCAAGTGCTCGAGGCAGATGCTGCTCAGCCCGATCCCGCCGATCAATCCTTCGTCGCGGGCCTTGATCATCGCCGACAACTGGGCGTCGAACAGCTCGCGGTCGACAGGGCCGACCGCCGTGGGGTCACCGGAGTGGATGCGCAGATTGACCGCGGCCAGCCGGTCGACGCCCAGCGTCTGCAGGTTCGTTTCGATGTCGGCCCGCAGATCGTCGGGCTCCTGCGCGGCAACCCATGTCCCTGCGTCGTCGCGGCGGGCGCCGACCTTGCTGACCAGAGCGAGATCCGCGGGGTAGGGGTAAAGCGCTTCGCGGATCAGTTCGTTGGCGACATCGGGGCCGTAGAACTGCGCGGTGTCGATGTGGTTGATGCCCAATTCAATTGCGCGCCGCAGCACGGCCAGCGCCTGATCGTGATCGCGCGGCGGCCCCAACACCCCGGGGCCGGGTAGCTGCATGGCGCCGAATCCGACGCGGCCAACATGGAATGAGCCCAACGGGAAGGTTTGCATAGTGAATGCGTACACCAGTCCCGCTGGACTTATTCCCTGCAGTTGACTAGTCAGTCTTCGCCGAGGATCCCGTAGATCTCACGGCGGGCATTGTTGACGATGTCGACGATGCGCTCCTGCTGCTCATCGCTGGCCGTGTGCGCCGACTGGGCGACCGCGCCCATCAGCTGGCCAATTGCGGCGCGCAGGTTCAGGTGTCCGGGCGCTTCGTCTTTCCAACCTTCGGCGATCTCGTCCCATGGCGGGGTCTCGATCTTCTCGGCCGTGGCGCGGCCCTCGGCGGTCAGCTCGAAAAGCTTTTTGCTGCCTTCACTTTCGGTTCCGGCAATCAGTCCCTCGTCCACCAGCAGTTGCAGTGTCGGGTAGACCGAACCGGGGCTTGGTCGCCACAGGTTCTGGCTTCGCTCGGCGATCTCCTGGATCATCTCGTAGCCGTGCATCGGCCGCTCGGCCAACAGTTTGAGGATCGCGGCGCGGACGTCACCGCGCTTGCCGCGTCCTCGACCGCCGCGGCCGCGGCCGCGCGGACCTCCTGGGCCGCCGAAGCCGAACCCGCCGAAACCGGCGCGGGGATCGAAGCCGAACTCGAAGCCGCGGCCGGGTCCGAAGGCACGACCGGGGCCAAAGCCTGCCTGAAAATCGGGCCCGGCGTCGTGCTCGCGTAGGTGGTCGCGAAGGTGTTCGCGGAAGTCGCGACGGGCTTGGCGCCGCTGCTGATGAAATGCGCGCCGATCGCCGGGGCCGAAGCCGAAGCCGAACGGACCGTGAGGTGGTGTGAATGGGTTGGTCACTTGATGGTTCCTTACGTTTGTGATGGATGCGCCTGATGCGCTACCGATACGTTTACGATATATCGGAACCTATCGCGATGCAACGCCTAAAGCGCCGCAAACGTGGTGATCGGGATTTGCGTCGCGACCACCACGCTTGGCGGCTGGCACTCAGTAGGTCGGGTTGAAGTAGTCAACGCCGCCGACGGGGCATTCCACCTGGGCTTTCCAGGTGGTGCCGGTCTGGATGCCCGGAAACCAGAGGTTGTGGGTCTGGTTCGCCTGCAGATAGAACGGCACCTTGTACACCGGCAACGGCTTCACGGTCTGCCAGCCGAACCACGGTTCGGCACTGTAGAAGCACAGGCCCTCGCTGCCCGTCGAGTGGATTTCGACGGTCACGCCGGCCGCATCGCTAGCCGTGTTGAGCGAGGTCGCCGCCTGCGCGCTGCCCGAGCCGAGAAACAGCATCGCCGGTGCGGCCAGGGTGGCCGCGACTGCACCGAGTACAGCGGTGATGGACTTCTTCCGAGTGTTGGTGTTGTTGTTCACTTCTTGCTCCTTTGTGTGGTCGCGACTCCCGTTGAGCCGCTTTCACAGGTAGGAGCAGTCAGGTCGCGCGGGTCTTACATTTTTTGAGAAGAATTTTTGCGGGCGCGATTTCCGCCCAGCCGCGGCGCTACCGGTGCGCGCTTGTCGATCTGCTGCGCCAGCCAGTTCGCCCAATCCGCCTGCATCGCGTTCATCCGCAGTCCGTACTCGAGGGCGGCGAGGCCGTAGAACGCCCCCTCGTCATCGGCCCAGTCGATGGAGGCGCGCAACTCTTCGAGGCGCTTGACCTCGGCTTCGGCGTGCCCGGCCATCGCCATCACGTGGCCACGGGCGTCCTCGGGCGGTACTTCGCCAAGCAGGAACACCCTTAGCAATGCTGCGCTGCGAAATGGTGGATCATCGTGCGGGCTGTTCACCCACCGCCGCAGTTCGGCACGCCCGGCGTCGGTGATCCGGTACTCCTTGCGCCCGCGCGCGCCGACGGCGGACACCTCGATCAGCCCCGAGTCCGCGAGCTTGTTGAGCTCGCCATACAGCTGGCTCTGCGTGGCCGGCCACACGTTGGCCATCGACTTCTCGAAGTGTTTGAGCAGGTCGTATCCGCTGCCCGGTTCCTGGGCCAGCAGGCCCAACGCCGCCATCCGCAAACTCACGCACGAAGCATACTCCACTCTTGACATGTCACTATAGACATGTCATGTTTGGGGCATGACCGATACCACCTCGACGCTGTTCGGCACCGGCGAGTACTTCAAGCGCGACAACTACGCTCCGGTGACCGACGAGTTGACCGAGTTCGACCTGCCCGTGGAGGGCGCCATCTCTGCCGAACTCGACGGCTGGTACCTACGCAATGGACCCAACCCGAGGCAGGCGACCGCGCACTGGTTCACCGGCGACGGCATGATCCACGGCGTCCGCATCGAAAACGGCCGCGCCGCCTGGTACCGCAATAGATGGGTGCGCACGGACAGCTTCAAAGAGGACTTCCCGCTCTACAACGCCGATGGCACCCGCAACCTGCGGGCCAGCGTCGCGAATACCCACGTCGTCAACCATGCAGGCAAGACACTGGCGCTCGTCGAATCGTCACTGCCCTACGAGATCACCAACGAGCTGGAAACGTTGGGCGCCTACGATTTCGGCGGCAAGCTGGTCGATTCGATGACCGCGCATCCGAAGATCTGCCCGACGACCGGGGAGTTGCACTTCTTCGGCTACGGCAGCATCTTCGAGCCCTACGTGACCTATCACCGGGCCGACGCACATGGTGAGCTGACCATCAACCGGCCGCTGGACACCAAGGCGCACACCATGATGCACGACTTCGCGCTGACTGCCGAGCACGTCGTCTTCATGGACCTGCCGATCGTGTTCAACCTCGACGTCGCGATCAAGGGCGAAGGCGACATGCCCTACCGGTGGAGCGACGAGTACGGTGCGCGGTTCGGCGTCATGCGGCGCGACGACCCGTTCGGCCCGATCCGGTGGTTCGACATCGAGCCGTGTTATGTGTTCCATGTCGCCAACGCCTACGACGATGGGAATTCGATTGTGCTGCAGGCGGTTCGCTATCCCGAACTGTGGCGCGACAGCGGCGGGTTCGACTCCGACGGAGTGCTGTGGAGCTGGACCATCGACCTACAGGCGGGCACGGTTGCCGAACGGCAGCTCGACGACCGCGCGGTGGAGTTCCCGCGCATCGACGACCGGTTGGCGACACTTCCCGCCCGTTACGCGGTGTCTGTCGGCGACGCGCGTCTGGTCCGTTACGACCTGACCACCGGAGCCGCGGTCGAGCACCCGTTCGGCACGGCGGACTCGCCGGGCGGACCAGGGGAGGCGGTGTTCGTGCCTTCGGCAGCAGGGCCTGCCGATGAGAGCAGTGGCTGGTATCTCGGCTACGTCTACGACCCGGCGCGTGACGGCAGCGATCTGGTGATCATCGATGCATCGGACTTCGCCGCGCCGCCGGTAGCCAGAATCAAGTTGCCGCACCGAGTTCCGTACGGCTTCCACGGCAACTGGATCGGCAACTAGGCCGAAACACAGCCGGTTGCCAGAATTGCGCTGTCGCAGCGTACTTGGCAGCTTTCGATGGCAAGGGGTCAGCGGGCTGAGTAACGTGTCCGGCCATGGCGGTGAAGTGGCTGGCCGAACCCGAGGCCCACGATTACGACGCGGCGGCGGCGTACCTCAGCATGCTCGCGGAGGACGACGCTGTCGACAAGACCGTGGCGGCGCTGAAAAAGGCCAAGCCCGTCTCTCAGAAGGCCAAGGATATTCTGCGCGCGGCCGGACTGAAGCTGTTACCTGAGACCAACGCCCATGTCCGGGCCGACTTGGCGAAGATCAGCGATGGCAAGAAACTGTCGCCCATTCTATTGGTGCGGGGCAGCGCCGTCGGGGGTTGTTCGTTGCAGATCGCCGACGGCTACCACCGGGTCTGTGCGAGCTATCTGACCGACGAAAACACCAATATCCCTTGCCATTTGGTGTCTTGGCAATAGATGTCCGGGTTCGGCTTCGACACGCTGGCCGTGATAGCCGTCATCGGCGTTGCGGGGCCGCTGCTGGCGTCGATGCCGCGGTTCGGCGTCCCGGTGGTCATCGGTGAACTGGTCGCCGGTCTTGTGGTCGGGCGGACGGGTTTCGGCATCGTGGACCATACGGATCCGACGTTCACGTTATTGGCCAACGTCGGCTTCGCGTTGGTGATGTTCGTCGCCGGTACGCATGTTCCCGTGCGGGACAAGACATTGCGGTCATCGGTTCCGAAGGCGCTGCTGCGCGCGGTGGCGGTGGGCGCGGTGGCCGCTGTGGTTTCAGTCATGCTGGCGGAGATCTTCGGCACCGGACACGCAGCGGTCTACGCGGTGCTGATGGCGTCCTCCTCGGCTGCGTTGGCGCTGCCGGTGATCGATGCGCTGCGACTGGATGGGCCGCCGGTGCTGTCAGTGACTACCCAGATTGCGATCGCCGACGCAGCCTCGATCGTGTTGCTGCCGTTGGTGATCAATCCTGCGCAGGCGCCACGCGCTGCGCTGGGCGCGCTCGCGATAGCGTGCTGTGCCGCGGCAGTCTTCTTCGTGCTGCGCATCGCCAACCGGCGCGGCTGGCGCAGGCGGTTGCACCGCTACTCGCACAAGCGCCGGGTCGCGCTGGAACTTCGGCTGAGCCTGATCATCCTTTTCGGGCTGTGTGCGTTGGCTCTGAGCACGCACGTATCGATCATGTTGGCCGGCTTCGCTCTTGGCCTCGTGGTGTCCGGGGTCGGCGAACCGCACCGGCTGGCACGGCAGCTGTTCGGCATCACTGAAGGCTTCTTCGGCCCCCTGTTCTTCGTCTGGCTGGGTGCTTCACTGCAAGTTCGCGAACTCGGCCACCATCCAGCCCTCATTCTGCTCGGCCTTGGCCTCGGTGTGGGTGCGCTGCTTGCCCACGGCCTGGGCAGCTTGTTCGGCCAGCCCCTGACGCTGGCCGTGCTGTCGGCAGCACAGCTCGGGGTACCGGTCGCCGCCGCAACCCTGGGCACCGAACAACATCTGTTGGCTCCCGGTGAGCCGTCGGCGTTGATGCTTGGCGCATTGGTCACGGTGGCAACCACGTCGATCGCTTCAGCGGTGGCTGCCCGTGGTCAGAGCGCCTCGACCGCTGCGCCCGGGTAGGCGGCGTCGGCGCGGTAGGTGTTCGGGCTGACTCCGTAGGCGCGTTTGAACGCGCTGCTCAACGCGAACGGGGTGCTGTATCCGACGTGCCGCGCCACCGCTGCGATGGTGGACTGGCTGGACCGCAACAGATCCGCGGCCAGCGCTAGCCGCCAGTTGGTCAGAAACGAGATGGGTGGCTCGCCGACCTGCTCGGTGAACCTGCTCGCGAATACGGCCCGCGAACTACCAACCGCCGCAGCAAGATTCGCGACAGTCCAGGGATGGCCAGGATGGTTGTAGATCAGCTTCAGCGCAGGGCCGACCACCGGGTCGTGTTCGGCGTGCCACCAGGTCGGGGCGTTCTCGTCGCGGTCGAACCACGTGCGCAGCACGGCGATCAGCAACAGATCCAGCAGTCTGTCGAGATACGCCTCCTGACCGGGCCCATCGTGGCCCGCCTCGGTCGTCAGCAGATCGACCAGCGGCGTTTCCCAATCGTCGGCCCGCAGCACCAGCACAGCGGGCAACGCCTCGAGTAGGCGCGTGCTGACCTCGCTGCGGCCCTCATACGCACAGATCACCGAGCGCGTGGCACCCGATGAACTATTGCCCCACGTCCGCACGCCGAGCGACATCTCGAACTTCAGGCTTTCACCGGACAGCGTCGTGCACCGCTGGCCCGGATGGATGACGACCATCGGCGTGGTGGCCGGGTCGTCGGCGAAGACGTAATGTTCGGTACCGCGGGTGAGCGCGACGTCGCCGGGGCCAAGCCACAACGTTCCGCTGTGCTCACCGAGGATCACCGCGCGGCCGTGCGTCTGGCAGATAAGCGTCAGCGGCGCATCGTCTTTGATGCTCATCGACCACGGCGGGTCCATCATCATCCGCAACACGAAAGCGCCTCGCGCTCGCACACCATCGAGCAGCCCGACCACGGCGTCCACGCCGCGAGCCTAACCCGTGTGCACCTGGTAGGCGGCCAGAAAAACCTGTACACCCGCACGGACATGGTGCTCGATGTCGATATCCGCCAACACCTGCGACCCACCGTAGAACAACGCCTGGTCGATCGATCGTCCGACGATCAGGAACGCGAAATGCTCTGCGGCGACGGCAGGTTCAGCGACGTGCAGGAGGCCACGCCGATGCAGCGCCGCGAAGCAGGCGGCGAAGGCGGACAGCGTGCGGGCGGGTGCCTGCGTGTAGTAGAGCTCGGCCAACTCGGGCACCCGGTTGGCCTCGCCGACGACCAGCCGTCGCAGCTGAACGACGGGCTCCTGCAACACCGCCCGAAGATAGTCGGCGGCCAGCGCGGTCAATTCGGTTTCGAGATCGGCGGCGTCCGCGAGCGCCGCAATCCTGTCGAGGAACGGTGCCACCGTGTCGTTCAAGGCTTCGTTCACAATGCTCAGCAGCAGTTCGTGCTTGTCGCCGAAGTGCTTGTAGACCGTCTGCTTGGAGACCGCTGCCAAGGCGGCAATCTGGTCGACGCTGGTGCCCCCGTAGCCGTTGCTCAGAAACAGGTCTCGTCCCGCTTCCAGGATGGTCAGTCGCTTGCGCGCGGAGCGACCGAGTACTGCCTCGGGCATGCGGCACTCCCTTCAGTACTGGACAGTCTAGTTCTGCGATGAGTACAGTACTGAACAGTCTAGTTTGATTCCGGCGAAAGGCCCGTCATGACCACGACCGATTGCCCACCACTATCGGTGCGGATCACAAAGTCGCTGCTCGGCTATGGCGTCATTGCGGGCCCCATCTACGTGGTTGCGGTCGCCGGCCAGATGGCGACGCGCGATGGGTTCGACCCGACCCGGCACGCGGCCAGTCAACTCGCGAACGGACACCTCGGCTGGATTCAGATCGCGACGTTTCTGGTCACCGGCGCGATGACGATCGCGGCCGCCGTCGGCGTGCGGCGGGCGCTCGGGCCGGGACGATTGTCGGCCTGGGCCTCCGGGCTGCTCGGTGTTTACGGCGTCGCACTTGTCGGGGTAGGCATCTTTCGGGCTGACCCGTCGGACGGGTTCCCACCTGGCACTCCACCTGGCATGGGTGAGGTCAGCTGGCACGGCATGGCGCACCTGATGGTGGCGAGCGTCGGTTTCGCGTGTCTGGTGGCAGCATGCTTCGTGCTCGGCGCGTGGTTCGCCCGCACCGGACAGTCGCGGTGGGCGTGGTTCTCCCGCATCACCGGCGTCGTATTCGCCGGCAGCTTCGTGGCGCTGGCATCCGGATCCGGCGGGGCGGCAACGATTCTCGTGTTCACCGCGGCCGTGGTGTTGGCGTGGGGCTGGTTGACCGCTTTGTCGGTGAAGCTGTACGGCGGCACCGGCCTGGCATAGACGCACGCGTATGGAGTCGGGACGGTCAACGATGGCCCGTCGCCGCTGGTCTCGGTTGACTTCATGGCATGAATACCAGCCCCGTCGTCCTCCTGACCTCGCTCACCGCCCTCGCCAGTGCCGCAGGCGGCGGAATGATGTACGTGTTCTCGACCATGGTGATGCGCGGTCTCGACCGCACCGGCCCGGTGGACGCCATCACCGCGATGCGCGGCATCAACGCCGAAGCCAACGCCAGCCCCGCGTTCCTGCTGGGGTACTTCAGCGCGACGATCCTTGCGCTGGTGGTCGGCGTCATCGCGGTCGTGCGACTGAATCAGCCAGGCAGTTGGTGGCTGCTGATCGGCGCGATCTTCGCAATCCTCGGTGCCATCATCACGATGGCTTTCAATGTGCCGCTCAACAACCACCTCGATTCGGTGAACCCCGCTGCTCTGTCGGCGGCCGATGCCGCGCGTGAGTGGCAGGCGTATTTCTCGACCTGGACGGCGTGGAACCACGCCCGCACCCTCACCGCTTTCATCGGAGCGGCGGTGCTGCTCGTCGGGCTACGCCACCGCTGACATCAGCTCGGCGGAGTGAAACCGCCCGAATCCGTTGGCGGTTGGGGCGGCGGCGCCTGGGGTGGATATGCCGGCTGGGCGGGCCACTGCTGCCACTGGGGTGGGGGAGCAGTCGGCGGGCCCGCGACCCGCAGCCGCTCGAGCTCGCGGCGATGCCGCTCGGCCAGCACCGCCGCCAGCACCAGTTGCGGCGGCGTGCCAGGCGGGGGCGGCGGGGAGATCTGGGCCACCACATCGGTGGTGATCCGATAAGCCATTGGGTCGCGCACGGCAGGATCCAATTGCGCTGCACGGGAAAGGAATTGACGGGCGAGCTCGGCCTGCTCGGGATTGAGGCCCGACAATTGGAGCGACGACGCCCACCACGCGAGCTGGGGTGGCATCGGCGGTGGTGGGCTCAGCCGTGGGGCGCGCTCGGTGATCACCACGGTGCCCGCGAAGAAGTCACCGATGCGTTTTCCCTTGGCGGACAGCAGGCTACAGATCACGGCAGGTCCGCCGAGGAATGTCCAGATCTCGAATATCCCGGCCAGCGCCCGAAAGAGCGCTTGACGAAAGCGTTCTGGACCACCGTCCTCCGACACCACCCGCAGCCCGAGCGCCATCTTGCCAAGCGATCTCCCCCTGGTCGCCGTCTCGAACACGACCGGATAACCCACCAGCGCCAGCACGGTGAAGATGATCAGGATGGCGGCCGACAACGCTTCGTCCAACTGCGTCAGCGTGGCCGCCCACAACAGCGTTCCGAGGATGTAGGCGATGAACACCACCGTGATGTCGATCATCGCCGAGAGCGCACGCACCGGTAGCTGGGCGATCTGAACATCAAGGACCACCGCGTCCCCGGTCACCACTTGTTCTTGCTGGCCGACCATGGCAACCCACGCTACTAGGATTTGCCATGTGGATGTCGACGCGTTCGTGCTCGCGCATCGCCCGACGTGGGACCGGCTCGAGACGCTGGTCAAGCGTCGTCGGCGATTGACCGGCGCGGAGGTAGACGAACTGGTCGATCTCTATCAGCGGGTGTCGACTCATCTGTCGATGGTGCGCAGCGCTTCGACCGATGCGCTGCTGATCGGCCGCTTGTCGGGTTTGGTGGCGCGGGCGCGTTCTGCGGTGACCGGCGCCCACGCACCGCTGTGGAGCGAGTTCATCCGGTTCTTCACGGTGTCCTTTCCCGTCGTGGTGTACCAGGCCTGGCGGTGGTGGCTCGGCACGGCCATCGGGTTTCTGTTGGTGAGTGTCTTGGTCGCGCTGTGGATCTCCGGTAACCACGAGCTGCAGTCCAGTCTCAAAACCCCAAGCGAGATAGACCAATTGGTCAATCACGACTTCGTGTCGTACTACAGCGAGCATCCGGCGGGATCGTTCTTCTCGCAGGTGTGGCTGAACAATTGGTGGGTCTCGGCGCAATGCATCGGCGCCTCGATCCTGCTCGGCATCCCGATTCCCTGGATGCTGTTCCAGAACGCCCTCAACCTCGGCGCGAACGCGGCGTTCATGTTCGACGCCGGTAAGGGCGACGTCTTCCTCAGTCTGATCCTCCCGCACGGGTTACTGGAACTGACAGCGGTGTTTCTTTCCGGCGCAGTCGGCATGCGGCTCGGATGGTCGGTGGTCGCACCGGGGAACCGGCCCCGCACTCAGGTTCTCGCTGAACGCGGCAGGGCGGTGGTCGCGGTGACCATCGGGTTGTTCGGGGTGCTGTTGGTTTCGGCGATGATCGAGGCTTTCGTGACTCCGTCGTCGCTGCCGACCGCAGTGCGCATCGCCATCGGCCTTGGGGCCGAAATCGCTTTCCTCGCTTACATTTTCCACTTCGGGCGCAAGGCCGCGAGGGCAGGCGAGACCGGCGACATCGACGACGCCCCCGACGTGGTGCCGACGGGCTAGAGCCGTCCGGTGGCTTTCATCGCCAGATAGTGGTCGGCGAGTGCGGGCGCCAACTCCTCGGGCGGGGCGTCCACCACGTCGACGCCCGAGCGGCGCAGCCGCGACGCGATCGCGCGCCTGTCGTTGCGCGCCCGTTCTGCCGCCGCGGCGTCATATACTTCGGCGGCGTCGGAGCGGCCCGCGGCAAGGCGTTCGATGCGTGGATCCGCGACGGCTGCGAGCAGTATTTGATGCTTGGCCGACAGTTGCGGCAGCACCGCCATCAGGCCTTCGTCCAGTGCCGAGGCGTTGAGGTCCGTCAACAGCACAACCAGCGCCCGTTGCCGGATTCGCCGTCGCACCGCGGCCACCATCGCCCGTGCGTCCGATTCCACCAGTGCGGGCTCCAGGGGCGCCATCGCCTCGACCAACTGCGCGAGAAGTTCGGTACGCGACGCGTTGTGGACGCCGCTTCGGGCCACCCGGTCGTGGGCGATGAAGTCGACGTGATCGCCTGCGCGCGCCGCCAACGCGGCCAGTAGCAGCGCGGCGTCCATCGACCAGTCCAGCCGCGGCCAGCCGCCGGGATCGCCGGCGGTCGGGTCGACTCCGACGCGGCCCGCCGACGTGCGGCCGGTATCGAGCACGATGACCACGCGTCGGTCACGCTCCGGCCGCCACGTCCGCACCACCACGTCGCCGCGCCTGGCGGTGGCACGCCAGTCGATGGATCGAACGTCGTCGCCGATGACGTATTCGCGCAACGAGTCGAATTCGGTGCCCTGGCCGCGGATCAGCACCGGCGTCATGCCTTCCAGTTCACGCAGTTTCGCGAGCCGGGCGGGCAGGTGCTTTCGCGAAAGGAACGGCGGCAGGATCCGGATCTGCCACGGCACCCGGTGCGAGCCCTGCCTGCCGGCCAGCCCCAGCGGCCCGACCGAGCGTGCCGTGACGAGCGCGGAACGCTGATCGCCGCGGCGCACCGGGCGTAGCGTGGTGACAAGGCGAACCTGCTGGCCCGCAGCGACATTGACGGCGTGCGTGCGCGGTTGCGGGCGGGCACTGGGCGCCCATGCGTCGCGGATTAGGCCGCGGAAGCGTGCACTGCCCGCGTTTTCGACCACCAACTCGGCTTCGACTGGCTGGCCGAGCCGAGCCGCCGTCTCGCCAAGCCGGCTGCACTGCAGCCTGCGTGGGCTCGCGGCCAGCGCGATATCCGCGACGATGCCCGCGACCAGGGTCGCCAGCAGTACGGCAAAAGTGGTTGCGGGCCAAGGTGATACCGCGATCGGCAAAACACAGATCAGCGCGATCAGGCCGACGCGGCCGGTCAAAATCACTAGCGCGGTACCGGCACGGCCGCGAGTATGCCGTCGAGCACGCCGTCCGGGTTGGCGCCCTCCAGTTCGGCCTCCGGCCGAAGGGATACCCGGTGGCGCAGGGTCGGCCGGGCCATGGCCTTGACATCATCGGGGGTCACGTAGTTGCGGCCGGACAGCCACGCCCAGGACCGCGCCGTGGCCAGCAGCGCCGTCGCCCCGCGTGGCGACACACCCAGTTGCAGTGACGGCGAGTGCCGCGTGGCTCCGACGATGTCGACGATGTAGCCGAGCACCTCGTCGGCCACCAGCACCTCACGAACCGCCTCGCGGCCGGCCGCCAGCTCGGCCGCTCCGGCAACGGGTTTCACCGCCGACAGGTCGCGTGGGTCGAAGCCCCGCGCATGCCGGTTGAGGATCGCGATCTCCTGCTCGCGCGGTGGCAGGGGCACGTTGAGCTTCAGCAGAAAGCGGTCCAGCTGCGCCTCGGGTAGCTGATAGGTGCCCTCGTACTCGATCGGGTTCTGTGTCGCGGCGACGATGAACGGGTCGGGCAGCGGACGCGGCTCGCCCTCGACACTGACCTGGCGTTCCTCCATGGCCTCCAACAAGGCGGCCTGGGTTTTGGGCGGGGTTCGGTTGATCTCGTCGGCGAGCAGCAGGTTGGTGAACACCGGGCCCGAGTGAAACTCGAATTCCGCTGTGCGGGCGTCATATACGAGTGAGCCGGTCACATCGCCGGGCATCAGGTCGGGGGTGAACTGCACGCGTTTGAACTCGAGTTGCAATGCCGCGGCCAGGGTTCGCACCAGCAGCGTTTTCGCCACGCCCGGCACACCTTCGAGCAATACATGGCCACGGCAGAGCAGCGCGATCACCAACCCGCTGACGACGGCGTCCTGTCCGACGACCGCCTTGGCGATTTCACCGCGCAACGCCAGCAAGGCGTTTCGCGCGGAGTCCGATGTCGCGGTGGTCTGGGCGGTTGGCTGAGTCACGATTGGGCGACCTGCCTTTCGAGGTTGTCGAGTTCGTGCGCGAGGTTGACTAGTTCGGGGTCGCTGGCTGGTGGTGGCCCGAAGAATATGTGTGTCACCGCTGGTGGAGACGATCCGCTGCGTTCGGCGACCGCCGCGGTGATCGCAGGCGGGTCTGCGTCGGGCCCGAGACCGAGTCGAGGCGTCATCCGTTGCAGCGCAGCGGTGCGCAGCGCTTCTGCTGCGCGATCGCGCGCACGCTGTGACCGGTACAGTCGGCCACGCCCCTCGACGGTCTCCGAGGCCCGGACCACTACGGGCAATTGCTCTGCAACCAGCGGGCCGATGCGGCGGCCCTTCCAGACCGCCAGCACTGCGACCACCAACACCAACTGCAGAAGGACCCATTTGACCGGCGCGGGCATCAACCCGAAAAGCCCCGGGCTGCCGCTGGATTCGGTGCCGCTGGCCTCGCTGTGCTGGGGCGCGTACCAGATCAGCCGCGGATGCGATCCAGCCAGATTCATCGCCAGCGCGGCGTTGCCCTCCTTGAGCAGGCCGGAGTTGGTCATGAAATCCGCTGAGCTGACGACCGTCACCTCACGGCCGTTTTCGGTGTAGCGGACCAGCGCTCCGCCATAGCAGCGCGTCACCGACACCTTGCCTGCCGCCTCGTAGTCATCGCCGAGGCCGAGTTGCACCCGCCCCGCGCGGTTCGCCTCACGCATGTCGCAGTCGGGTTTTGCATCGGCGAAGGCGATCGTGGAGCCACCGAGACGCACCTCGGGGGCGAGTTGCTCGCGGGTTCTGGATATCGGCGAAACCAACAGACGATCACCGGGCAGCGCGGCCAACCGGCGCAGCACGTCGTCGTCGGACAGATACATCGTTTGCGCGATGAGAAGTAGGGTGTCGGGTCGCGCAGCGGCTTCTACCGCGGCGATGTCGCCTGCCGCGACGACGTCCACGCCGTGCTCGCGCAGGATCGTCACCAGCGCTCGGGCGCCTTCCGGTGACGTCGATTCGGGGTCCATCGGGCCGCCGGGTCGCGGCGCCGTCAGTAATGCGCTGACGGCGGCCACCGCGATGATGACGGCCAATGCGAACAGCACCCATCGAGCACTTCGCCATCGCTGGGTGAGCGTCGGCCCGACTGCGGTATCGCGGGCTGTCATCGCACTTCGGCCCAACCGTCGGCAGCCGCGGGGACCACAGCCGCGGCGTTGGAGGTGGCCGACGTGCGTGATCTCAGGTGGTTGTCGAGGTCGGCGATCATCCGGTAAGCAGCCTCGGTTCCCGGCCGCTCACCGTACCTGACGTCGTTGAAAGCCTCTGCTGCCCCGCTCAATTCGGTGGCCAGCGCGGGTAGCGCGCGGCCGGCGTCGCGCGCGAGTTCGGTCGCGGTGCGGCCGGGTACGGGATCGAGGACCGAGCTCTCCTCCAACTGCCGGGCGACGGCCCTGAGCCGGTTGCGGATCGCGGCGGACCAATTGCCTTGTGCCGCATTCTGTTCGGCAGTGGCGCGGTGTTGAGCGGCGCTGAGCTCGTGCTCGCCGAACAGTGCATGCTCGCCGCGACGGTTGGTGCGCATGGTGCGTCGGGCGATGCGGATAGCGACCACGATGGCGATCGCAAGCAGAATCCCCAACACGCTCAGCGTCAGCCAACCGCCGGGCACCGATGCGCTGGCCTCCATCATTCGGTACAGCATCTCGTTGATCCAGTCGAGAATCCGATCGGTCAGTGATGCCTTGGGGTATATCGGCTTTGCGAGCTCGTGCTGCGCCGCCTCGTGCGCGGCGTCGCGGTCGATGTCTATTGTCGGCACGTCAGGGTTGGCGGGTCAGCCACAGGTGGTCGGTGGAATCTGGTGGAGCGCCGGGCCCCAACCACGCACCGGTCTGCAGCACCATGTCGAACGCCTCGGCCCGGATGCGGCGGTCGGTGTAGAGCAGCACGACGACACCGGCAGAGAACGGCGCGGTGATGATCTGGCCGATCGCGCTACCCACGGACAGCAGCACCAGAGCGAAAAGGAACGCCATCGTGGAAGACGCTGCAGTCAGCAGGATTTGGCCGCCGAGGCTGAATGGTACAGATACCGCTCCCGCCACCACTGAGGTCACGATCATGGCGAGCAGCCAGATGCCGAACACCCGCCAGAAGTCGTTGCGCACCAATTTGAATGAGCGCGCAACGGCAGGGAAGATCGCGAGCCGTTCCAGCACGATGAGCGACGGTGTGAACATCAGCATCGTGGCCAGATAGATCATGCCGAGGGCCAGCGCGATCACCAATGGCACGCCGACAACGGCGGCCGCGGTACCGTTGGCCGCCACCGCGACTCCGGCGATGACGAGCACACCGATGGTGACCAGGACGACGGCGCCGAGCACCTGCAGCACCGCGAAGCCGATCAGCGCCCACAGTCGGGGGCGCAGCCGCTGCCACGCCTCCTTGACGGTGATGCTCGCGCCGAACACGGCACGTCCGACGACGACGGTGAGCATGCCGCTCAACAAGATGGACGACAGCCAGGTGGCGGCTGCGCCTGCGATGCTGGAGGCCGACGAACCGATCAGCAACCCGGTCGAAACTTCCTGACCGTTCAGCGTCGGCTGAAGCTGACCCGTGACGGCGAACGGGCCGACCGATAAGACGAGCGCAAGAAGTTGTGCGATAACCACCACCGCGGTCGTCAACCCCAGCGTCGCTTTGGGATTGGCGCGGATGTAGGCCACCGCCCCGTTGAAGATGTCCGACAGGGTCAACGGCCGCAACGCAATCACGCCGGGCTTGAGAGCCAACGGTGCACCGTACCCGGGCGGGGGGTATCCGGGTGGTGGGTAGCCCGGCGGGGGGTAGCCACCCGGGAAGCCGTAGCCAGGCGGCGGGTAGCCCGGCGGCGGGTATCCCGGCGGGGGATAGCCCCCAGGGGGTGGATAGCCCTGATACGGGGGCGTCGGATGACCCTGGTAGCCCGGCGGCGGATAGCCGGGAGGTGGATAGCCGGGCGTCGGCGGGCCAGTCGTGGGGTAGCCGCCGGCGTCGTTGCTCATGGTCACCATCCTGTCGATGACAGTGCGAATTGACAACGTCGTCGACGGCGCGCCGCCGGAAAGGCGCACCGGCCTGCGGCCGCCCCGGCGTAGCGTTTGCGTCATGGCCGAACTCAAAGACCGGTTGCGCGCTGACTTGACCTCCGCGATGAAGTCACAGGACAAGCTGCGCACCGCGACGTTGCGGTTGGTGCTGGCGGCGATACAGACCGAAGAGGTTTCAGGGAGTGCGCCGCGTGAGCTATCCGACGCAGACGTGATCAAAGTGCTCCAGCGCGAGGCGAAAAAGCGCGGTGAGTCGGCCGAGATCTACACGCAGAACGGCCGCGGCGAACTCGCGGCGAACGAGCACGCCGAGGCTCGCATCATCGACGAGTATCTGCCGACGCAGCTCACGGAAGCCGAGGTGGCCGACGTCGTCGACACCGCGATCGCACAGGTGGCCGAGGAGATCGGGGAGCGGCCCGGCATGCGACAGATGGGCCAGGTGATGAAGGCCGCGACCGCCATTGCCGCAGGCAAGGCCGACGGCAAGCGACTGTCGGAGGCGGTCAAGAACAGGCTGTAGCCGGTTCGTCGATCGTTTCTCGGGAAAGACGCCCGGGTACCCGAGTGCCATGACGCGTTTTGGCTACACCCTGATGACAGAACAGAGCGGCCCTAAAGAGCTTGTCCGTTATGCCGTTTCGGCGGAACGCGCAGGCTTTGACTTCGAGGTGTCCAGCGACCACTACTTTCCGTGGCTGGCGTCGCAAGGCCATGCGCCGTACGCGTGGTCGGTGCTCGGTGCCGTCGCCCATGCGACCGAACAGGTCGAGCTGTTCACCTACGTCACCTGTCCGACGATGCGGTATCACCCCGCAGTCGTGGCGCAAAAAGCCGCGACACTTCAGATCCTTGCCGATGGGCGATTCACGCTCGGCGTAGGCAGCGGCGAGAATCTCAACGAGCACGTGGTCGGCGGGCGCTGGCCGACGGTGTCGCGGCGCCAGCAGATGCTGAAGGAAGCCATCCAGATCATCCGCGAGTTGTTCACCGGCGAGCTGATCGACTGGAAAGGTGAGTATTTCGAGGTTGACTCGGCCCGGATATGGGATGTGCCCGAGTCACCCGTCGCGATTGCCACGGCTGTCTCCGGCGAGCGGTCGGTCGACATGTTCGCGCCGCTGTCCGACCATCTGATCGCCGTCGAGCCGAACAAGGACCTCGTCGATGCATGGCATGACGCACGCCGCGCGACCGGACTGCCCGGCGACGTGCGCGTGATCGGGCAGATACCGATCTGTTGGGACCCCGACCGCGACGCCGCGGTCGCGCGTGCCCACGATCAGTTCCGCTGGTTCGGTGGCGGCTGGGCAGTCAATGCCGATCTACCGACGACGGCGGGATTCGAGGGTGCCACGCAATTCGTGAGGCCGGAGGATGTCGCCGAATCCATCCCGTGCGGACCGGATCTCGACGCAATCGTCGACGCTGTGCGCAAGTACTGGGAAGCCGGGTTCACCGACATTGCGCTCGTGCAGATCGGCGATGACAACCAGGAGCTCTTCCTGAAGGAAGCCGCGGGCTCACTGCTGGAGCAGTTGCGCGCCGAATCCCATTGAGAGGAAACAACTATGCCAACCGGTAAAGGGATCTACGACGACGAAAACGCCGACGAGCCAAAGGGCGGGCGTCCCGGTCCGAAAGATGAAGGCCGCGAAGGCGGTATGGCGACCCGGGAGGAAGCACCTGATGTCGCGGAGACCGACGCGGAGCCCACTGCTTAGTTTGCTTCTCTGCCTTCGCGACTGCGTCGATACGCCGCTCGGCGAATGTTCGCGAGCCAACCGGGAGCCAACTGCACGTCCTCATCGCTGTGGAGTACGGGATCGAACGCGATGTCGTCGTTGCTCGGATCCAGATGGAGCAGTTTCAACCGTGCCAGCGGTTCGAAGTCTCCGTTGCCCTTGGCTTGTTCAATATCGAACTCTATTCCACCAGAGTCGATTTGATTGCTGATCGTGTCCAGCGACAGGCCGGGCTCATCGATCTTGGTGACCAGTCTGGCGCGCACCCACCACGTCCCATCGCGGAATCGAAGCGGCATCAGGCTGGAGAACGACGTGCCAGACCACGACCGTGTCGGTCCGAGGACGAAGCGGCTGTTCGCGATCGTCGAGGCCAGCAGGACATCCCATGGCACGCACGAGCGCAGATCCTGTGGAGGCGGGATACGCCAGGCGAGGCCGGCGACGTCGGCCATCGCACCAGGTAAGCCCACGCCTTTGGAGACCCGGCCGATGATGTCGCACGACTGCATCGGCAGTCCGTGGTCCGGTGGCGCTACCCGCTCGAGTCGGCCCGCGGCGAGGACACCATGCGGATGGAACAGCCGACTCTGGCGGATGGCGGCTCCGAGCCGCACCGGCAACGCCACGACGTCAGATGCATGCACCAGGCATGTGTGCCCTGAATGCCGCAGTGCAAAACCCATACCAGTGGTTTAACGCAGCCGATACCGGGCATTAATCACCGCAGTGCTGGACGCACAAGCAAACACTGTCGAAAGGCCGATGTTGACAAGGGCATACACCGACCTGGATTTTCCAGCCGTTGTCGAGGGTGTTTACACACCACAAGCGGACTCTCAACTGCTCATCGACGTCATGGACAAGACCGGCCTCGCGCGTGGTCACCGCGTCGCCGACCTGTGCACCGGCAGCGGTGTGGCCGCGATCGCCGCCTACCAACAGGGCGCCACCGAGGTCACGGCCTTCGACATCTGCCCGCGCGCCGTGCACTGCGCGCGAAGCAACGCCGCCGGCGCCGGCTTCGATGTCGCGGTGCACCTCGGATCGTGGGCGCGCGCGATCGAATTCGGCCCATACGACTTGATCGTCTGCAACCCGCCATACGTGCCGCATGATCCGAGCGCCGAAGGTGTGCAGTTCCCGTCTCATCTCGGGTCCTCGGTGGCGTGGGATGCCGGATACGACGGTCGCATGGTCCTTGACCCCTTGTGCGCCTCCGCGAACGATTTACTCGCTACCGGCGGCACATTGCTGTTGGTGCAGTCGGAGTTCGCCGGCCCCCGTCAGACGTTGGCGCAGCTGGCCAGCACCGGGCTGGACGCGGAAGTCATTGCATGGCAATGGATTCCCTTTGGTCCGGTGCTGTCGTCACGGGCGCAGTGGTTGGAGGAGACGGGTCGGCTCGAGCCGGGCCGGCGCGAGGAAGAGCTGTTGGTGATCAGGGCGGACAAGGCGTGAGCGACGACGAGCCCCGCATCGTGCGGGTGGTGCCCGCAGGCCCGGTGATGGTGCAGGGGCCGGTGCGCATCGAGATGGCCGACGGCAGCGTCGTGGAGTCCGACCGGTTCATGGTCGCGATCTGCACCTGCCGGCGCAGCAAGAGTTACCCGCTGTGCGACACCAGCCACCGCTGCCGTCAGCGGCCCGAACGGTCAGAGCGGTCGGCGTAGCGACGAGCGGCCCGACTTCCAGCACGCCATCACATGTGCGGCGAGTCGGTCTTCCACGACGTCACGTGCTTTGATGCCGAACACCACGTCGCGGTCCAAATGCGGTTCGCGCGCAACGAGATCCCCGACCACATCGGTGCGGACCACCTGTTCGTGCACTGCGTCGGCGACGATGTGTTCGCGGTAGAAACTGATGCACGCCTGCGGTGCGCCCATCCGCTCCAGCGCGTCGACCAGGCGGCGAGACCCCGGTGACGACGTGATTTCCGTCGATGCGAAGTGCCCGACGGCCGCGCCGCGCAGTTCGCGGTGCAGACCGAACAGCGACATCAGGTTGACCGAAGCCAGTGCGTCGGCAGGAACATCGTCGAGATAAGCCAGGTACGTCGAGTCGAGGCCGGCGGCGTCCAATAGGTCGGCGAACAGCTGCTGATGCACCAAAGGTCCACGACCACCGCCGTATTCGTCGAACTCGACAGCGACGAACGATGCCTTGGCCTGTCCGATCAAGCGAGGTATCGCGAACGCGTGCGGGTCGGCTTCCTTGAGGTGATACAGCGAGCGGTGCACGAAGTACTCCCGCATCTGATCCCAGGTGCCGCTGTCGCGCAGGTAATACGACGGGCCCTCACCGTCGACCGGTTCGATCGACAACGCGTCCATCGCGTCGGCCGCGGTTTCGTCTTCGGCGATCTCGCCGACGTCGTGCCGGACCGCGCTCAGGAACGCCTCCTCGAGGCGGCCGCGCACGTGCAGCAGCCCCGGATTCCATTCCCAGCGCGGGTTGACGCCGTCGAACCCGCGGTAGTGCAGTTCGTAGCAGACGTAGAGGGCCAGCTGCAGGTCGAGACCGTACGGGTCGGCCTCACAGAGGGGAACGTCGGTCGGACGGGCGTGCAGCGCCGGCCTGCCGCGCGCGAGCGTGTCGATGATCGCCGATGAGAGAGGGCCGACGGCACGGGGCAGCTTGGGTTCGATCGAGGTCGACGGCAAAGTCACGCCGCATGTAATTCCCCACCAAACGGGCAGTCAAACTACTTCCGAGCGACTCCGTGACGAGCGTCTGCGGCCGATATCCAGCATGCGAAATGCCGTAGACCAAAAGGTACGGAAAAGGCGGGTGTCACCACTCGTGCCGCAAATCCGTCGGCGTGATCGCGAGCCTAATGTCGTGGGGGTTTGTTTAGTTCTAGAGTTGGTGGGGAAGTCGGCTCCCAACGTTGTCGAGTCGCAGGGGGAGAACGTTATGGTCGGCACGCTGATAGCCATCTACCTCATCGGCTGGTTGCCCGTGAGCTTTGTGGCGTACGCGGCGGGCACCCGTCTTGCAGATCGCAGAGCGCGCGCGGACCAGCCGTTGATGATGGTCGTCAGCCTGGCCGCCGGCGCCATCTGGCCGCTGTTGGTCGTCGGGCTCGTCGAGATGAGTTCGGTGATGGTGCTGACGAAGGTCCCGTCGAAACCCCGACGCAGTATCGGCATCTACGCCTAGTCGCGTCCGCAGTCGGCGGCGGGCACGGTGAGGGTGAACGTAGCTCCCTGTCCGGGTGTCGAGATCACCGCGATGTCGCCGCCGTGAGCCTGGGCGATTTCGCGGACCAGCGCCAGGCCGATGCCGTAGGGCTCGCGGCGCGAGGTTCCGGTGTGGCTTGCGCCGTGCGAGAACCGGGTGAACAACGTCGGTAGCGCTCCAGGATCGATGCCAACTCCGTCGTCGGCCACTGTCACGTTGACGTGCTCGTTGGGACGCGACAGCCGCACGTCGATGCTGCCGCCCTGGTGTTGGTGGGCCAATGCGTTGTCGATGAGGGACGTCAGAGCTCTTCGAAGTGCAGGTTCGGACCCCATCACGTCGAATTTGTCATTGGCCGACTCGGTGTTCTCTAAATGGATTGTCACACCGAGGGATCCGGCATGATCGGCCATGCTGTCGCAGACCGCCTGGGCCACCGCCGACAGGCTGACAACCTCGCGGGGTGGGGCGCCGGCCATCATCGTTGCTGAGGCGAGAAGGTCGTCGACGATGTTGCCGAGTACCCGAGTATCGGCGACCAGCGCGTTCGCGTCCTTCTGAAGCGCGGGGAGGTCGCCGTCGCTGGCCCGATGCGCGAGCATCTGCGCGCGAGTGTGAAGTACGGTCAGCGGTGCCCGCAGTTCGTGGGACGCGTCGGCGACGAAACGCCGTTGCAGCGCGAGTGCCTGAGCCAGCGGCCGCACCGATCGCCTGGTGAATAGCACGACAACGGCGACTGAGGCCAAGATGCCTGCCAATTCGGCGAGTCCGAGCGACAGCAGCAGTCGATTCCGGCCCGCGTGATACGGACCCAGATCGAGAAGTGCGACGACCCTGCCTTCCTGGCGATCCATCACAAGAGCGCGGAGTTCGGTGCCACCGACGCGGAGGTCGGTGAAACCCGTTGGGCCGGTGAGCAATGCGACCCCGGGCTGACCGCCGTCGCTCGTCGATACCTTGCCGTTCTTCTCGAGTAGTACCAGTTCCATGCCGGGCGGCGGATCGTTGACGTCGTCGGCGGTGGCGGCAACCCTTTGCAACTGGCTGCTGATCTGACGGTTCTGCACGCGGACGTCAACGATGAACACGACGGCTCCGACCACGAGCAGCACAACTGCAAGTGCCAGCGAGGCCTGGACGGCGGCGATCCTGCCTGCCCGTTGCACCACCGTCAGATCGCTTACCGGCGCCGGCGGTTCCGGTCGGTGATCTGGGCGACGCGGCGTGCTCACTCGAGACCGAACCGGTAACCCGTGCGATGGACGGTTCGGACCACGTTCTTGCCGAGTTTCCGCCTCAAATAATGCACGTACGAATCGACGGCACCCGGTGTCTCGGCGCCATCGAAGACGGAATCGAGCAGCTGCCCACGGCTGAACACCCGCTTGGGTGCCGTCATCAACATCGCCAGCAGCGATGCCTCGCGCTCCGACAGCTCCACATCCACACCAGCCGGGGTGGCCCCTGACACCTGTCGCGTCACCCGGTCCAGCCGCAAGCCTCCCGCACAGACAGTCGCGGATGTGCTGTCTGTTCGCCGCAACAGTGCCCGGACTCTGGCCATCAGTTCCGGGATCTCGAATGGCTTCACCAAATAATCCTGTGCACCTGAGTCAAGGCCCTCGACGCGGTCGGCCACCGCGCCGCGGGCGGTGAGCAAAAGGGCTGGTGTGACGATCCCGCGAGATCTCAGCAGCACGATGAGTTCGGCTCCGTCCATCACCGGCAGGCCGCGATCCACGACCATCGCGTCGTAGGCACCGGTCAGCCCACGGTGCAGTCCCTGCTGACCGTCGTAGGCCGTGTCAACCCGGTATCCCTGCTCGGCGAACAGTTCGGCAAGCATCGCGCTCAGCGCGCGGTCGTCCTCCACCAGCAACAGAACGGGCCCGGAGGTTGGCGTGGCCACGCTGCGAGCGTGCCACGCTGCGCGGTCCTCAGCGCGCGGAATGCCGCCCACCGGTCTCCGGGGTGGTTGCCAACAGGGAAAGCGCAAGTCGCGGGCAGCGTCCGACTGCGGCGCGCGCGTTACGCAACGCCTGCACTGGAACGGCAGGTTCGCGCGACCCGTCGCGGGCCAGCGGGTAGCCCCATGGGTCGCGGCGGAGGACATCCGGCAGGAGTTCAACACACAACCCACGTCCGTCACACCGCGTCCAGTCGACGTGCAGTCGCTGCGTCGGCTTCTTCGTCGACTTCATACCGCCGACACCTCGGCGGCTTCGCAGCTGCGATGCCGATGACGTTCGATGTCTGCGGAGAATGTCTCGAGGGCACTGCGAATCATTCGCGCGGTTCCGTCAGGATGCCTGCACGCGCCCCGACCCTCGACCAGACCGACCAACCTGCGTATCTCCCTCACATCCGTGTTCTGGGCACGTTCGTATGCAAGCTTGCCGAGCAGTTCAGCCAACCGGGGAAGTCCGGTCGTGCACGGTCCGCATTGGCGTGCGCTTTGGGCGGCGAGGTAATCGACGATCTCGGCGGTCCGCGCGAGGCCGCATTCGTCGATCCGCAGCGTGTGCACGATGCCGACGCCCGACACCCCGGTGCCGTCAAGGGCACTTGCCGGGACCCAGGTGCCGTGATAGCCGCCGAGGAGCGCGGCGCGCACGACCTCGGGGCGTGGGATCAGGTCGGCCACCGGCGTGCCGCCCGGAACTTCCACGACATTCTGTTTGGCCGTGGCGCCCGACAGCGTGACCAGCATGCTGCCGGGATTGTTGCGGCCGCCGACAGACCGAAACCAGTGTGCTCCGAATCGGGCGATCAACGCGATATGCGCTAGCGTTTCAACGTTGTTGACCAGCGTGGGCCGTCCCCGCACGCCCGATATCGCCGTGACCACTGTGCGGCCCCGCGGTAGCGCCGGACCTCCCTCGATTCGCCGGATCAGTGCCGACTCTTCGCCCGCGACGAACGTGTTCGGCGCCTCGACCACCGTCACCTTGAACCGGTCGAGACCACTGGCCCGTCGCTGGGTCAGCGCGCGAGTCACGTCGGGTACCAGGTGAGTCGGCAAGTACAGGTAGACCTTGTCGGCGTCCACGGCACCGGCCGCCAGTTCGAGCCCGTCGAGCACCAGGTGGGGCGCGGCGGTCAGAAGCACCGCATCCTTACGACTCAGCGGTTCGCCCTCTGCGCCGTTGCCTACGACTACCGGCTTGCGGCCCGAAACTGCGGCGATTTTCCGACCCGTGGGGAAGCCGGCACCGCCGCGCCCGGACAGTCCTGCCGCGTCGAGCAACGAAATCAATTCGGGTGCATTGACTTTGGGGCAGTCACCGAACCGAAAGTGATGTGCGGCCAGTGCGGGCCCCTGCGCGGCAAGGAGACGTGGCATGTGCGGCGGCGCAATGTGATTCGTTGTCATGCGCGCCCCGATACTCGCGCATCGGCGTACTCGGCGAAGTTGGGCCGCAGCCGCCACACGAGTGCGGCGGCGACCGTCAGTGCGCAGCAGCCGGCGAACGCCAGAAACCATCCGCGGTAGGCATCTGTTCCGTTTCCCATCGCGTGCGCCAACGCGACCGGCCACAACGCATAGGTCAGCCAGTGGACGGCGCGGAAAGCCCGTAGGCCGAGGCGATGTCGCAGCAAGCTGCTGACGATGATCACGACGAGAAGATCGACGGCGAGTGTTCCCAAGCCTTGCCACAGCGGTCGGTACGCGCCGAGGAAGGGCACGATGAAGTCGACCAACCGCAACTGTGCGTACGGGTCCAAGAAGAGCAGCGTGATGTGCAGCGTGACAAGAAGAGTCGCGGAAAGGGCGGCGAAACGGTGTACATCGGCGACGGCGAACCTGGGCAGCGCCTGCAGCGGGCGGCCCGAGCGAGTGGCGATGCCCAATGCCACCGAGATGGTCAGGAACGCAAGGGCTGTGATGCCGGTGCCACGGCCGACGGCCCACAGTGCTTCGTCGGTCATGGCCAGCCTCCAACGGTGTGAACCTCCAGGTTTTCGTCCACGAGTCGTGCAGGCATGCCAAGGGCTGCAATCCATTTCAGTGCCGCCCAGCCCCGAACGATTGCAGCCGTACTGACGGTGTTGGCCGCGAAGCAGCTTTGTGCCGCGACACTGACGGTGCGCCACACCGGATCTGCCGACCGGCCTGTCCGCGGATCGAGGATGTGGTGGACGAGCTGCTCGTGATTGCGCCAGCGCCGCCGCACCGTGCTCGACGTGGCCAGCGCCGCGCCGTCGGGCAGGGCTATCGAGCTCGCCGGGTCCGCGTCGTCGTCTTGGACCAGTATCTGCCAGCCGCCGTCGGGTGCCGGTCCCGCAGTGGCAATGTCACCGCCGAGATTGATCAGCACTCCGCAGCCGGTGACGATGTGTACACGGCGCGCGCATCTGTCGGCGGCGACCGCCTTGGCCGTCGCCCCGAGGTCCAGGACGACTCCCGGCGGAACGGTGACGTGGCGGCCGTGCAGGGTGATCATCGGCCACGAGGCAGGAATGGTGATCGAAGTGGCGAGCGTCGGTGAACCGGTGACTGCACCGAAATCGCGGTCATAGCCCAGGGCCACCAACGCGGCGCCGATCGTTGGGTCGACGTCACCGTCGGTCAGGCGCGCCGCGGTAAGCGCGGCGTCGATGAGGTCCGCGAGCACCTCACTGACCGCCATCGGCCGACCGGAAGACATTGCAAGAGCGTTGATTTCGGAGTCGGGGCGGAACCGCGACGCGGCGGCATCGATGGCGTCGAGTTCGTTGTCGACTCCGCGACGCGCGACGTCCAGAGCTGCCGGATCGGTGACGACGATCTGCATGTCGGTGCTCCACCGCTGCCATTCGGTGGACGCCGTCTGTTCGATGACGGTCGTCATGATCCGCGGGACCGCGAGATCTGGGGTGAGAAGTTCGGCGCCCTCACCGTCGTGGGAGTGAGCGCTCGCCGGGTTGAGGTGCTGCGCGGTGTCGTCGGGGCCGGAGCCTGGCGCGTGGCGGGAGCCTGCTCGACGGTCGTCTCGGGGATATACGTCGGCTGGGGTGTGTATGTGCGGGTCGGCGCTTGCTCGACGGTCGATTCGGGCGTCGCAGTCGGTGGTGGCGGAGGCGGGGCGACGGGCGGGCCTGGCGGAACGTCTGGCACCGAACTGGGTGCGACTACGACGGGCGCTTGCTCGACGACGTCGATCGGCGGCTCGGCAGGCGCCGGCTTGACCGTGTCGGCGTAGGCAAGGGCAGATGCGCCGGCTACACCGGCGATGCCGATGCCTGCCAGCGCCCACGACGTGGCGGCGGCCCGGCGGAATCCCGAACGCGTTGAGTCCATGGCCGCCGATATTGGCAGTCGGTTCTTTGAGCGTTCCAAGAACTCGGCGGCCGAGCCGGTTCAGCGTGAGCGGATCACGCCGAGCAGATCACACAGTCGGGGTGGCGGGATTCGAACCCACGACCTCTTCGTCCCGAACGACCGTGACCAGGTCATATGGAATCAGTTGGCCATCGGCGAGCATTCGCGGTTGTCGACGGAAAAGGCCCTTTGAAGTGCAGCGTTCGATGTGCAATTCGTGAACAACCACCAACGATCAATCGGGCAAGAAGCGTACCCGCTTGCGTACCGCAGTCTTTAAGACCATGACCTACTCGATGCGAACGAGTCGACATGGGCGTTTGTTGCGGTTGACACCGTTGGCTGCGACAGGAAGTCGCTGGCCAGAGCGTTGGTGATGCTGGCGGGCGATGGCGGTTCTCGGAACTGCTGCGGACGCATTGCGGACGCTCGCCGCTTTTTGCCTGATTCCGGAGAGGAGCTGACGCTGGCCGTTCGAGGCGCGGCGGGTCGGGGCAAGGGGCCACCCCCACCCCCTTCGCTGTCGGGCTGACGGAGACCGAGCGTTGTTCAGCGAGTGCGTTGTCGGGCCAAGGCGGAGGTGGTAGCCGCTTGGGTGATGGGCAGGATGTGTCGGCGGGCGTAGTCCTCGACGTGTTGTCGTGTGGTCAGGGCATCGCGGACTCGCGGCGTCAGTAGTAGCGACTGGGTCAGTCGGACAAGAATTTCGGCGAGGCCATAGGTGTCGGCGGGCGCGATGTCGTCCTTGAGTGTGGATGTGATGTGGCCAGCAAGGTATGTAGTAGCCATGTCGAGGGCCGGTCCGGCACCAGTGGTCAAGATGGGCAGCACCGATTCTGGGTCCGTTTCTAGGGCGCGACCGAGCAATGGGTGTGTGTGGACGAACCAGTAGATGCCGGTGAAGCCTGCAACGATCTTGTCCTGAGGGTTGTCCAGTACCCCTATGTCGCTGTCGACCGTGGTGAATAGCGTCTGAATTTCACGCATCACTACTGCGAGCAGGAGTTCGTTCTTCGTTGGCCAGCGCCGATACACCGTCATATGTGAGACGCCCGCGCGTTTAGCGATCCCCTCGATGGTGGTGCGTCTGCTTCCGAAGCTGACCAGCGTGTCCAACGCGGCGTCCAGGATGCGCTCTCGCGTCGCATCAACCGATGTCACAGGTCACATTGTCGCACCGCTAAGCCTGGACCCGATAGGGTGTTAGCATTTCTCTAACTTCCTAACATTGGAGGATGGATGACTACGGCTAGCCCCATCAGTTCCGCCGCACCGATTCGCGAGAGCAACCACCGATTCCAGCGATTTCTCGGATCGACGATGTTCGCTCCCTTCGCTGGTGCATTTTTCGACCAGGTGATGCTGCCTGAGGTCGCTGCCGGAGTGGAATGGACCGGCCGCATCCGCAATACACCTTTCGAGCGAGCGATGCGGTCCGCAGCAGCCGACCAACTTGCGTTTGTAGGCAGTGCCGCCGACAACAAAGCCTTCGGCGAGTGGCTTCGCCAAGCGCACCGCGATGTCAAAGGAACGGGTCCCAATGGCGTACGGTTTAGCGCCCTGAACCCCGAATCATGGAACTGGATCATGACCAGCGCCATCATTGCTTTCCAGAATGCTTACACGCCGATCACCGGCCAACGACTGACCGACGCAGAGCGTCAAGAGTTCTACGAGTTCCTACTGGAAAAATTCGAGCACGTGCAGCTATCCGGTAAGCATTCTCGGCTGCCGGGCAAGTATCGGGAGCTGCTCAACTGGTACGACTCGGTGCTTGACGGCAAGGGAGAGCACAACATCACGGTGGCCAATGCGGTGGACACCTTGCGCCACCCGCCATTTCCACCGTTCCTGCCGAACTTGATGAAGCCGGTGTGGCGGCCGATTGGTGAGCTAGCCGGCCACCTCGCCAGCGTCTATTCGTTCGGCATCATGCGGCCCAAAGCCCGTGCCCTGACAGGGTATTCGTGGACGGGCCGACACGCTTTCCAATTCCGCCTCTACACTGCGATACTCCCGACTATCTATCGGCGAGCGCCCAAGCGGCTAACGATGGCTCCCATGGCATACCACTATTGGCGTTACAGCCAACTAGCCGACCAATATCGATCCATGCAACTCGACAACTTCGCCCCGAGCTGCCCCGCCGGCGGTAGCGCACCCGTTCGTGAGGCCGGTTTCACACCGCCTCTACGTCAACCTGTTTCAGTGGAGGCGTCAGACAGCACGCGGTAAATGGTCGCACGGCTGACACCGAGTGTCGCCGCGATGGTGTTGGCAGAATCTCCGCTTGCGTGCATCCTTTGCGCAAGAGCAGATTTCGATTCGTTCAAAGCCTTGGGGCGACCGATGGACTGTCCACGCGCCCGGCGCGCTTCGCGAGCCGCAGCCCGTCGCTCCCGGCCCAACTCCAACTGCAATTCCGCCAAGCTGGCAAGCACGCCCGCCACCATGCGCCCCGTCGCATTCGACGTATCGATGCCCTCACGGAGCGACCGCAATAGGATGCCTCGTTCACCGAGGTCCCGGATTGTCGTCATAACCTCTGCGGCGTTGCGGCCTAGCCGGTCGATCCCGACCACCACGATGGCGTCACCCTGGCGTGCGTAATCCAGTAGCGAAGCGAGACCGGGACGCTGCTCGCGGGTCGAGGTGCCCGAGAACTTGTCCGAGTAGACGCGGGCAGGATCGACGCCCGATGCCGTAAGTGCATCGACTTGTTGGTCGAGGGACTGGTGCCCGGTGCTTACTCGCGCATATCCCAGTTGAGTGCCCGTCGCGGTGGAGGTTGCGGAGAGTGCCATGAAGAGATTGTCTCAAAAGTCTCAGAACATATCAATATGAGACTCTCTTTTTGCGTCAACTTTTTGAGACATCACCATCTGCTAATTTCTATGACGCAACGCATCCCAGCGGACTCGTCTCAATTCTTTAGAATTGAGACAATGTGGAGCGCACGTAGGGCAGCTAGCCAAATTCGCACCAAATTCGGCTGGAGAAGCATTTGGGGTGTCCTTGGAGGCGAGACCGACTATGCTTCGCGGCATCTTTCATTCTCTGTATTCGCTTCTATTTGCTGGTCGACAGAGTTGGAGTCGAAATGCCTGGAAACGGGGCGACTCGTCCGGCGATACGATACATCCGATGGTGGATCATCTCGATCTGCTTAGCGCTTATCGGAGGCGGTGTGGCCTTCGCATTCGTCCATTTAGAGGATGGGCCAAAATACTTCGTATCGGGCGCTCTTGTCGGGGCTGGCTTAGCCGGCGTGCTGACTGAAGTGTTCACCGCACCAGATCGTCGTGAAAGCGAGAGGAGGCTTGACGAACTACGCGGCGGCAACGTCGGCAGCTATCGGCTCGCCTACCGGATGGGTGAGTTTGTGTGGGGCTTCTATGCACACTTATCAAAGGGCGAGACGACGCATCGGGAAGTTACCGAATTTCTCAGGCAAGGAGAATCGCTCGGTATTGAAGATGGTCTACAAGCTATGATCTCCCGGGCTAACAATCCGAGCGAGACCATCGACTTCAATGACATAAAGAGCCGTGTGGAACAAGCATTTACGTACAAAGGGCAACTCCTTGAGCGGTTCTTCGACATCGGATGGTATGTGTTTGTACTACGTGGCGATGATGCCAAGACAGATGCCGGAGCACGCAATAAGGTCGGTGAGGATCTAAAGTTTGAGCTTGACGCTGTAAGTGCAGTCATCTCTGGGGTTTCTCCACACCTTGCGTGGACGAACATCCAGCAACTCTGGGATGAGCACAAGATCACCGACGCGCAGGTTGACAGGCTCCTCCTTGCGCTTCACGGATTCTTCACCTTCCTAGAAGACGATCAAAAGGAATATCAGCGGTTCAAGCAGGTCATAGTCATGATCAGCGAAAAAGAGTTGGTGCAGAACCCAGCGAAAAAATTGCCAAGTATTATGCATGCACTTGCGGGATTGGGTCTCTAGAGGACGAGGCGCGATGGCTCCCGCGCTCCGATCTTTCGCTTCGACCTTTGAGAAATCCACAACGTTAGATATGAGACGTACTGCTTACTATCCGCATTAGCGAAGGTGTGTTCCTTGAACGGCTCCGGCGAGTAACCGGATCGTAGGGGTGGAGAACGTCGGTATCGTTGTCCTGTGCTTCATGAGACTTGGCGTGATGAGAGTGAACGTCTCTGGCGTTCGTTCGTGGACCTGCGACAGATGATGGAAGACACCGCCACAAACGAACGCATCGCAGCCACCGACCCCCTGCGCCAGTTTTGCCGACACGCTTTCGAGTTGCGCGACTGGTTGCTAAACGCGCCTGATGTAGATCCCGTCGCAAAAAGCTCGATAAAGCAACTGTTCGGTACACCGTCAAACAATGCCGCCAAGCGTGTGCCAGCCACATCAGTCGCGCTCGCAGCCTGCGCTGACATCGCCAATGCGACAAAACACTTCGAGTTGAACCGGCCAAGCTTCTCAGAGGGCGGCTACGCCAAAATCACCGGCGAGTCGAAGTCATCACTTAGCGATCTACCGGAATTTTTTCGCGCCCTCAGCGGTGATGTCCCGCGCTTATACGGCGAGCATCAGTGGCACTGGTGGATCGCCATCAACGGCGAGGACCACGACGCTTTAATGCTCGCCGAAAGGGCCATCGGCGACTGGACGGCCTGCCTCGCAAGCGTTGGGCTGGCTAGGCCCTTTCCGGGCGGCTGGATCTACCTGACCGCCGACGGCGCATGGGAATATTGGTCCGAGCAGCGTGGCGGATGGACAAACCTTGAACCCGATCCTGGTGCCGTCAACGGCTGAGTCAGCTTCGGCCCGGTTTTCGCCCCCGCTAGTACCGGCTTTCAGAGCGCCATAGGCGGCTTCGATTCCCGGTAGCTTGCAAGCAAGAACTCTCGCCAGAGGTGCGGACTGCTGCGCGGTGCCGTCGAAAGCCCTGGCCCGGTCTGGGATTACCGTGTGCGTACGACCGGGGGTGGTTCAAATCTCAATGGTGAACAAGGCATTGACCGCTTGCCAGGCCTTTGCGTGTCAGGACCAATTTCGAAAAATATATGGCCCCATTGGCAGGCCGTTCTCGGATCTACTGCGGACCAGCTCCGGACTGCGACAGAAAAAGACCCCGACCAGAACGACTGGTCAGGGCCTGTGATCTGCGACGACGCGAGTCGGGGTGGCGGGATTCGAACCCACGACCTCTTCGTCCCGAACGAAGCGCGCTACCAAGCTGCGCCACACCCCGCGTGAAGCCACGACAGCGTATCGCACCGGCGGTCGGTGAAGCCAAACGGCTTTCGTACGTTAGCCAGATCACGACACGCCGCGGGATGGAAGTCACTTGTCGGTGGCGTTATGCACACTGACGGCAGTAACTCCAGAATCGAGGCACGAAATGACTGGGCTTGGAGCTTCCATCTACCTGGGATTCTTCGCCCTGGCCGCATTGTGGCTGTTTCTGACCTCCGATGGGCCACTCACCGGCGGATCCGACGATCAAGGCCAGCGGCCCGAGCGCTCGAACTCCACCAACACCTCGGCCGATGCCGAGGGATCAATCCCCTGGCTGGTCAGCCACTCGCCGCAGAAGTAGGTGTCCGCGTAGCGGTCGCCGCTGTCGGCGAGCAGCGTCACTACCGAGCCGCTGCGCCCCGCCACGATCATCTCGGCCAGCAGGCCGAACGCCCCCCAAAGATTCGTCCCGGTTGACGGGCCGACCCGACGGCCGAGAACTTTACTGACGTGGTGTGCCGCCGCGACCGACGCGGCGTCTGGCACCGCCACCATCCGGTCCACCACCTCAGGCAGAAACGACGGCTCAACCCTCGGCCGGCCGATGCCCTCGATCCGCGACGACATACCGGTGACGACATCGCGGCGGCCTTGCGCATAGGACGGGAAGAAGGCCGAGTTCTCGGGATCCACCACGCACAACCGCGTCGCGTAGCGCCGGTAGCGGATGTAGCGGCCGATGGTGGCGCTGGTGCCGCCCGTCCCCGCACCGACGACGACCCACTCCGGAATCGGATGCGTCTCGTCACGCATCTGCTCGAAGATCGACTCGGCGATGTTGTTGTTGCCCCGCCAGTCGGTCGCACGCTCGGCATTGGTGAACTGGTCGAGGTAGTGGCCGCCGGTCTCTGCGGCCAGCCGTTCCGCCTCGGCGTACACCTGCGACGCCTCGGCGACGAAATGGCAACGGCCGCCTTGAGATTCGATCAGCGCGATCTTGGTGGCACTTGTCGATGACGTCATCACCGCGATGAACGGCAGACCCAGCAGCGCCGCAAAGTAGGCCTCCGAAACGGCCGTGGACCCCGACGACGCCTCGATGACCGTGGTGCCCTCACCGATCCAGCCGTTGCATAGCCCGTAAAGGAACAACGACCGCGCCAGTCGGTGCTTGAGGCTGCCGGTGATGTGGGTGGTCTCGTCCTTCAGGTACAGCTGAATGTCGCAGCCGTCGCACCACGCCGCAGGCAATGGATAGCGCAGCAGATGGGTGTCGGCGCTGCGCCTGGCGTCGGCCTCGATCAGCCGAACCGCGTTGTCCACCCATGAGCGCGGCTGGCTCCGAACAGCCGTCGCGGCCTTTTCGGTGGTCATATCCCGGCGAGTGTGGGGTTATGACACGCTTTAGCGCCGAAAGCGTGCGTTAAGCCCACACTCGACAACGGTTCTTCACCGCACCGAAACGCTCGGGTGGGACTCCGCCCTTTTTCCCGCGTCACGCCCGCCGATGGGCGCCGCCACCAACGTCAGCAGCGTGGCCTCCGGCCGGCAGCAGAACCGCACCGGATAGTAAGGCGACGTGCCGATGCCCGCCGAGACGTGCAGTTGCGTCCGTGCACCCCACCGCGAAGCACCCTTCGCGCGCGACCTGTCGAGGTCGCAGTTGGTGACGATGGCGCCGTAGAACGGCAGACACAGCTGGCCGCCGTGCGTGTGGCCGGCCATCACCAGCTGATAGCCGTCGGCGGCGAAGCGGTCGAGCACCCGCGGCTCGGGGGAGTGCGTCAGCCCCAGCGTCAGGTTCGCCGCCGGGCTGGCCGGGCCCGCGATGGTGTCGTAGCGATCCCGCGACAGATGCGGATCGTCGACACCGGCGACGGCGATGCGCAGACCGGCCACCTCGAGCTCGCGCTTGGTGTGCGTCATGTCCAGCCAGCCGCGCTCGGTGAACGCCGCCCGCAGGTCCTGCCAGGGCAACGGTTCGCCGTGGATGCGGTGGCTGGGCTTGGTCAGGTAATTCGCCGGGTTCTTCGGCCGCGGCCCGAAGTAGTCGTTGCTGCCGAAGACGAAGACACCCGGGGCAGCCAGCAGATCGCCCATCGCCTGAACGACGCCGGGCACCGCCTTCGGGTGCGCCAGGTTGTCGCCGGTGTTGACGACCAGATCGGGCTCCCAGCGGGCCAGGTCGCGCAACCAGGCCTGCTTGCGCCGCTGCTTGGGCCGCATGTGGATATCGCTGATGTGCAGCACCTTCAGCGGTGACGAGCCGGGCGACAGCACCGGCATGGTCACTTCGCGAACCACGAACGCGTTGCGCTCGATCAGCGACGCATAACCGATCCCTGCTACGACCGAACCGACGGTCACGGCTGCGGTGTTCTTCAGGATCGACGAACGGGCGGGCATGTAGAGAGCCTACTGCCAGTTACTGGCAGGCACCGTCTTCACACCCGGTGCGCGTGGTCAATTCCACAGCCTGGTCACGGTGGCGGCGGCGCCGGCGGGGGTGGCCCGAGCACGGGAACCGTGATCGGCGGCAGACCAGGAATCTCCACGACGGTCGAACCGATTTCCGGCGGCATGCCAGGTAGGCCAGGAATCGCGCCTGGCGGCGGCGGGGGCGGTGGCGGCGGGATGCCGTTGGAAATCTGGATCGTGATGATCGAACCGGGCACCGTCTGCCCGGCCGGCGACGTGCCGACCACCGCTCCGTACGGCGCGGTGCTGTTGACCGGCGTGGCCTGGTCGGCAACCTGGAAGCCCGCCTCTTTGAGTCGCATGCGCGCGGTGTCCTGGTTCATGCCTGCCACGCTGGGCACCTTGGAGCCCGGCGCCCCGTCGACATAGCGCGGGTCGGTGGGCGGCAACGCAACAGGACCGAAGTTGTCGGCGATCGGCTTCATCGCAGTGAACCAGGTGCGCGCAGGCTCGTTGCCGCCGTACAGGTTCCCAGAACCGCACTGCCGCAACGGGAATGAACACAGGTCGCCCGGCGTGGTCGAGTCGTCGTAGATGTAGTTCGCGGCCGCGTAGAAGGGCGTGAAGCCTACGAACGCCGATGACCGGTGCGCCTCGGTGGTGCCAGTCTTGCCCGACATCGGCAGATTCCACCCGGCCGAACCGGCGGCAGAAGCGGCGGTGCCGCCGGTGTCGTCCTTGCTCATCGCGTTGGCCAGCGTGTTGGCCAGCCCCTCGGGCACCACCTGCTCACACGTTTCGGTCGTGACGGCAACGTCCTTGCCGGTGCGGTCGATGACCTTGTCGATCGGGTTGGGCGGGCACCAGGTGCCACCCGATGCCAGCGTCGCCGCGACGTTCGACAACTCGAGGGCGTTGACCTCGATGGGGCCCAGCGTGAACGAGCCGAGGTTTTGGCGCTTGACGAAATCGGCCAGGCTTTCGTTGCTCTGCGGGTCGTAGTCGCGTGCCGTGCCGGGCAGGGCGTAGGACCGCATGCCCAGCTTGACCGCCATGTCGACGGTGCGCTGCACGCCGACCTGAGAGATCAGCTTCGCGAACGCGGTGTTGGGTGACTGTGCCAGTGCATCGGTGACGCTCATCTGACCGCGGTAGTTGCCATCGTTCTGCACACACCAGGTCGCAGGTGGGCAGCCCTTGGCGCCGCCGCTGCCGAGGCCCTTGGCCTCGAAGCGGGCCGGGGCGTCGAGCTGCGCGTTGATGCCCATGCCCATGTCCAGCGCGGCGGCCGTCGTGAAGATCTTGAACACCGAGCCTGCGCCGTCGCCGACCAGTGAAAACGGCTGCGGCTGCATGGTTTCCCCGGCTTCGGTGTTCAGGCCGTAGGTGCGATTGCTGGCCATCGCCAGCACCGGATGCGACTGTTTGCCCGGTTTGATCACGCTCATCACGCTGGCGACTCCGTCGAGATCGGGCGCCGCGAGGCTGTCGATCGCCGACTTGACCGGGGTCTGCACGTCGGGGTCGAGCGTGGTCTTGATCATGTAGCCGCCCTTGGCGACCTGCTCCTTGCTGATGCCGGCGCGGGCGAGGTACTCGAGCACGTAGTCGCAGAAGAACGCGCGATCGCCCGCGGCAATGCAGCCTCGAGGCAGCTCGTTGGGCTGCGGCAGGATGCCCAGCGGCTGCTCCTTGGCCGCGCGCAGCTCGTCGGCGTGTTCGGGAAGATTGTCAATCATGGTGTCCAGCACCAGATTTCGACGAGCCAGCGCACCGTCGGGGTTGGTGTACGGGTTCAGCGTGCTCGTCGACTGCACCATGCCCGCCAGCAGCGCGGCCTGCTGCCAGTTCAGTTCGGAGGCGTTGACCCCGAAGTACGTCTGGGCCGCGTCCTGAATTCCGAACGCGCCGTTACCGAACGACACCAGGTTGAGGTAGCGGGTCAGGATCTCCGGCTTGGTGAACGTCTTGTCCAGCGTCAGCGCCATCCGGATCTCACGCAGCTTGCGGGCGGGCGTCGTCTCGACGGCGGCCCGCTTCTCGGCATCGGTCTGCGCGATCACCAGCAGCTGGTAGTTCTTCACATACTGCTGTTCCAGCGTCGACCCGCCGCGGGTGTCGAGGTTTCCGGTCAGGTAGCCCGAAAGGCCGGTGAGCGTGCCCTGCCAGTCCACGCCGTTGTGTTCGGCGAACCGCTTGTCCTCGATCGAGACGATCGCGAGCTTCATCGTGTTGGCGATCTGATCGCTTGGCACCTCGAACCGGCGCTGCGAGTAGAGCCACGCGATGACGTTGCCTTTGGCGTCGACCATGGTGGACACCTGCGGCACCTCACCCTCGACGAGCGCGGCGGAGCCGTTGGCCACTACGTCGGAGGCGCGATTGGATAGCAATCCGAACCCGCCGACGACGGGAAACATCAGCCCGGCAACGACCACGCTGGCCAGAAGGCAGCACCAGGCGAGCTTGATGACCGTAACCGTGACGGGCACGGTCGGTGGTCGGGTCGGTGGCTGCTCCGGCATGCGTACAGAGTAACTAGGGCCTTGAGGGCACAAAATGGCAGTTCATGTCGGTCGATTGCCGGGTTCGCTGGCCGCGCCGACCTGCCGTTGCGTCAATTTTGCAGTCTGACGGCACGGTCGTCCCAAAAAAGTGCCTCCCAGACTGTTGCCAAGAACGCCCCTGACCACCTAAGTTGAGCTAACAGTGCGATGCAGGTCACACTCGACCCTCGCAATGTGGCGTAGATCGCATCAGCGTTCTACACCGGAGGACTACGCCGTCGCTGTGCTAGCTCGGCGGCTTGGAACGAAGGGAACGCTGGTGTCAGCAACGAGGCCCGCCGCGCGGAGGACAACCCCGAACATGTCAGCACACGCCATTGTCCACGGCGCGGAGGCCGAGGCCCGTATTGCTTGGGTATCCCAGGCTCGGTGCCGCCAGGCCGATCCCGATGAGCTCTTCGTCCGCGGTGCCGCACAGCGCAAGGCCGCCGTCATCTGCCGCCACTGCCCGGTGATCCTCGAATGCGGCGCCGATGCACTCGATAACCGCGTCGAATTCGGTGTCTGGGGCGGCATGACCGAACGCCAGCGCCGTGCCCTGCTCAAGCAGCACCCCGAGGTCGTTTCCTGGGCTGACTTCTTCGCCGCCCAACGCAAGCACCGCAGCGCCGTTTAGGCCGTTTCAGTAACTGTTTTCGTCTCGCCGGTGATCTGATCGGCGATGGCCCTCAGTGCCTCGAGGTCGGACACGTCGAACGGCAGCGACGGCACACCCACGATCGCCACGTGCGGGTTGGCGCCGGTGAACCGCGACAGCAGCCGGATTTCACGCTTGGCGGTCATCGCCCGGTCGGCGTGGATGCGCAGCACCGCGGCCGCCAACGAATCGGGATCCTTCTTGTCCAATTCCTCCGCGGCTTCCTCGGCCTTGTCGGCGTGCAGTTCGGTCAACGTGGGGTGGGTGCGGTTGAGAATCAACCCGGCCAGCGGCATGTGTTCCTGCGAGAGCCGATCGATGAAGAACGACGCCTCCCTCAGCGCGTCGGGCTCGGCGGCCGACACCACGACGAACTGCGTGCCGCGTCGCTTGAGGAGCTCGTAGGTGCGGTCGGCCTTCTCCCGGAAGCCGCCGAACGTCGCGTCCAGTGACTGCACGAAAGAGGCTGCGTCGGAAAGCATTTGCGAGCCAAGCACGGTGGACAAGGCACGCATGGCAAGTCCCATTGCGCCCGTCACCAGCTTGCCGATGCCGCGCCCCGGGCCGAGTAGCAGCTTCCAGAGACGGCTATCCATGAAGCCGCCCAAGCGTTTTGGCGCGTCCAGGAAGTCCAGTGCGTTGCGCGACGGCGGAGTATCGACGACGACGAGATCCCACTTGTCTTGGGCGAGAAGCTGACCCAGCTTCTCCATCGCCATGTACTCCTGCGTGCCTGCAAGCGAAGTGGCCACCGTCTGATAGAACTGGTTGTCCAGAATCTCCTGTGCGCGGTCGCGTCCGGAGTACTGGATCACCATTTCGTCGAACGTCCGGCGCATGTCGAGCATCATCGCGTGCAACTCGCCGGGCACCTCGGGGGCAAGCGGTACCCGCTGCGGGGTATTGCCCAGATCCTTGATGCCAAGTGCCTGGGCCAGTCGCCTGGCCGGGTCGATGGTCAGCACGACGACGGTGCGGCCGTATTCGGCCGCCCGCAACGCCATTGCCGCCGCGGTGGTGGTCTTGCCGACGCCGCCCGCGCCACAGCACACCACGACGCGGTTGGAGGTGTCGGTCAGGATCGAGCCCATATCGAGGGCCGGCGGTGTGGTGCTCATCATCGAACCCCCTGGTGGGCAAGCGCTTCGGCCAGCTCGTAGAGGCTGCCGAGATCGACCCCGTCAGCGATCTGCGGCAACTCCAGCCGCGCGACGTCGAGGGCGTCGAGCTGCTCGGCACTCTCAGCACGCGCCGTGATCCGTGTCGCGTGCTGGATGGTCTCGGTCAACAGACCGGCAAACTCACTGTCGGGCAACGTGATTCCGACACTTTCCAGTCCGGTGCGCACCGCGTCGGCATCGATGTCTCCCTCGGCGGCTTTGGCCAGATCGTCTGCCGGCAGATAGGCGGGGATGTTGCGGTTGACGATCACGCTGCCGATCGGCAGTTCCAGTTCCCGCAATTCCTCGATGGCCTCGATGGTCTCCTGGATGGGCAGCGCTTCCAACAGGGTGACCAGGTGGATCGCGGTGAGGTCGGAGTGCAGCACCTTGACCACGCTCTCGGCCTGCGAATGCACCGGTCCGCCCTTCGCGAGATCCGATACCGCCTTGGTGACGTCGAGGAACCGGGCGATGCGGCCCGTCGGTGGGGAGTCGACCACGACGGCGTCGTAGACGGGTTGCTTACCCTTCTCGGCGCGGGTGACGATCTCGCGGATCTTGCCGGTGAGCAGCACGTCGCGCAGGCCAGGCGCGATCGTCGTCGCGAACTCGACGGCCCCGATCCGACGCATCGCGCGGCCTGCGAGGCCGAGGTTGTAGAACATGTCGAGGTATTCGAGGAAGGCCGCCTCGGTGTCGATCGCGAGCGCATTCACGGTGCCGCCGCCGTCGGCAGTGGCGATCTTCACCTCCGCGTACGGCAGCGGTGGCACGTCGAACAGCTGCGCAATGCCTTGGCGCCCTTCGACTTCCACCAACAGCACGCTGCGTCCGCCTGCGGCCAGAGCCAACGCCAGCGAGGCCGCGATCGTCGACTTGCCGGTGCCGCCCTTGCCGGTGACGAAGTGCAGCCGCGCCTTTGTCAGGCGAGACGGCCAGCCGACCGGTCTACCGCTGTTCGCTGAGGTAGCCACACCTGCATGCTAGCTGGGAGGAAATCGGTGACCGATAAGCTCAGCCACATGAGCGAACCGACCCGTTGGGAATACGCCACCGTCCCGCTGCTGACGCACGCGACGAAGCAGATCCTCGACCAGTGGGGTGAGGATGGTTGGGAACTGGTGTCGGTGCTGCCGGGGCCGACGGGCGAGCAGCACGTCGCCTATCTGAAACGTCCGAAATGACCGCATCAGAACGGCTCGCCGAGCTGGGCATCGAGCTTCCGGACGTGGTCCCGCCTGCAGGTGCTTATGTGCCCGCGGTGCGCACCGGCAACCTGGTCTACACCGCGGGCCAGCTGCCGATGCAGGGCGGCAAGCTGCCGCAAACCGGCAAGGTCGGCGGCGAGGTGACCCCCGAGGAGGCCAAGGCGCTGGCGCGCACGTGCGCACTCAACGCATTGGCCGCCGTGCATTCGCTGGTCGGCATCGACAGCGTCACCCGCGTCGTCAAGGTCGTCGGATTCGTCGCATCCGCGCCGGGCTTCAACGGTCAACCCGGCGTCATCAACGGAGCCTCGGAGCTGCTCGGTGAGGTGTTCGGCGATGCGGGCAAGCACGCCCGCTCGGCGGTCGGGGTTTCGGAACTACCGATCGACACGCCCGTCGAGGTTGAGATCATCGTCGAGGTGTCGTGAGCCTCGAGCATCCCGCGTACGGGCTGCTCAGACCGGTCACCGACACGGCGTCGGTGCTGCTGTGCAACAACCCGGGCTTGATGACGCTGGATGGCACCAACACCTGGGTACTGCGCGGACCGGGTAGCGACGAGATGGTGGTCGTCGACCCGGGACCCGACGACGATGAGCACATCGCGAAGATCGCCGAACTCGGCAAGATCCCGCTGGTGCTGATCAGCCACAAACACGAAGACCACACCGAGGCCATCGACAAGATCGTCGACCGTACCGGCGCGGTGGTCCGCTCCGTCGGCAGCGGCTTCCTGCGCGGCCTCGGCGGTCCGTTGGCCGAGGGTGAGGTCATTGACGCGGCCGGCCTGCGCATCACGGTGATGGCGACGCCGGGACATACCGCCGACTCGGTGTCTTTCCTGCTCGACGATGCGGTGCTGACCGCGGATACGGTGCTCGGCCGCGGCACCACCGTCATCGACAACGAAGACGGCAGCCTCGGCGACTATATGGAGTCGCTGCGCCGGCTGCACGGCCTTGGCCATCGCACCGTGCTGCCCGGCCACGGGCCCGACCTCGACGACCTCGAAGCCGTCAGCGCGATGTACCTGACACACCGTGAAGAGCGACTCGACCAGGTGCGCGGCGCGCTCCGTGCACTCGGCGACGACGCCACGGCGCGACAGATCGTCGAGCACGTCTACACCGACGTCGACGAAAAGCTATGGGACGCAGCCGAATGGAGTGTCCAGGCGCAACTGGACTACTTACGTTCCTGAAATCGCAAGGAGCTAGCGGGCGCGGCGGGCCAGCCGCTCCGAGTCGGAGATCAACACGCTCTTGCCCTCCAAGCGAATCCAGCCGCGGTGGGCGAAATCGGCGAGCGCCTTGTTGACCGTCTCGCGGGATGCGCCGACCAACTGCGCGATCTCTTCCTGCGTCAGATCGTGCGTCACGCGAAGCGCGCCGCCCTCCTGTGTGCCGAACCGCTGCGCCAACTGCAGCAGTTGCTTGGCCACGCGGCCGGGCACGTCGGTGAAGATCAGATCGGCCAGGTTGTTGTTGGTGCGACGAAGGCGGCGGGCCAGGACTCGCAGCAATTGCTCGGCGATCTCAGGACGGTCGGCGATCCACGCCCGCAGCGCGTCGCGGTCCATCGACACCGCGCGTACCTCGGTGATGGTTGTCGCGCTCGACGTCCGCGGCCCCGGGTCGAAGATCGACAGCTCGCCGAACATGTCCGATGGACCCATGATCGTGAGCAGATTCTCGCGACCGTCGGGCGAACGGCGGCCGATCTTGACCTTGCCCGAAATGATGATGAACAGCCGATCGCCTGGCTCTCCCTCGGCGAACACCGTGTGTCCGCGCGGAAAGTCGACGGGCTGTAGTTGCTTGGTCAGCGCGGATACGGCGCTGGGTTCGACCCCCTGGAAGATTCCGGCCCTCGCCAGGATCTCGTCCACGTTGCCCCTCTTAAGCTGTTGGGTGATATGACATGCGCCAGCCGACCTCTTACTGGTTAGCGAAATCAGTCTAGAGGTACGGCCCGCCGCGACTAGCCCACGCTACACACGATTGGCATGTCGAGTCGGCTGAAATTCAGGATTGGCTCGATGATGCATGACCAGCCGATTTGGCAAACTTGACATCTCGCGAGCGGCTGGCGCAGTGGCCAGTGTCCATTCCTGTTCGCCCAATCGCTTATGCAGGCCGTCGAGCGCGCTGCCCATGCCTTCCCGCGCCAGCGTGTTGACGTCATCAGCCTCGGCTTGGTCGAGAAACTCGGCTACGTCGGCAGCGGAGACGGCATCGTTTTCGAGATTCGATTCGAGTCGCTGCAGCCCGAATGTCGCCAGCATCAGCAACGCCGGGATAAACGCAGCGAGCAACCAAGACACAAGGGTGAAGTAAACACTGCGAAGGTCTCAGCGGGATCACGAAATGTAACCGGTCCGCACCGGTATCCGCCGGGCGCGTCGTACCCGCTGCGTAGGCTGACATTCGTGACCGTTGGCCAGACTTCAGCCGATAAGACCACCCCCGCCAAGGCGCCTCGGCGTGCGTCGGCGCGCAAGTGGGACAACGAGACCCGCGTCGGGCTCGTTCGCCGGGCTCGCAGGATGAATCGCACACTGGCGCAAGCGTTTCCGCATGTCTACTGTGAGCTGGACTTCACCAATCCGCTGGAACTGACGGTGGCGACCATATTGTCGGCGCAAAGCACCGACAAGCGCGTCAACCTCACCACGCCCGCGCTGTTCAAGCGCTACCGCACCGCACTCGATTACGCGCAGGCCGACCGCACCGAGCTCGAAGAGCTGATCCGGCCGACTGGTTTCTACCGCAACAAGACCACCTCGCTGATGCGGCTCGGTCAGGAGTTGGTCGAGCGCTTCGACGGCAACGTCCCCGACACCATCGAGGAACTGGTGACGCTGCCCGGCGTCGGCCGCAAGACCGCCAACGTCATCCTCGGCAACGCGTTCGACATTCCGGGGATCACCGTGGACACCCACTTCGGTCGGCTGGTGCGCCGGTGGCGGTGGACCGCCGAAGAGGACCCGGTCAAGGTCGAGCACGCCGTCGGCGAGCTGATCGAGCGCCCGGAGTGGACGCTGCTGAGCCACCGGGTGATCTTCCACGGCCGCCGCGTTTGTCATGCGCGGAAGCCCGCCTGCGGGGTGTGCGTGCTGGCCAAGGACTGCCCGTCCTTCGGCGCGGGGCCCACCGACCCGCTGATCGCAGCGCCGCTGGTCAAGGGTCCGGAGACCGAGCACCTGCTCGCGATGGCCGGCCTCTAACCTGCTGCAGATGAGGACGTCGACCCGGTGGACCGTTGCGGTGCTGGTCGTCGTGGTCGCGCTGGGCGTCGCGTTGTGGATGCAACTGGATGACGACGGTTCGCCGACAGGGTCGCTGGGGCAGGGACAGCCTCGCGACCGTCGCGACGCCGACACCGCCCAAGCCCTCGCAGGCCCGCGCGCACGCGCCGACCTGCCGCCGTGTCCTGTCGGCAACGGGCAAGGGCCTCAGCCGTTGCGCGGCATCACCCTCGAATGCGCGGGCGACGGTGTGAGCGTCGAGGTGGCCAAGGCTGTCGCAGGCCGCACGACGATCCTCAATCTCTGGGCCTACTGGTGTGCGCCATGTGCCAAGGAACTGCCCGCGATGGCCGAATACCAACGCCGCGTCGGACCCAGCGTCACCGTGCTCACGGTGCACCAGGACGAGAACGAGGAAGCCGCATTGCTGCGACTGGCCGACCTCGGGGTGCGGCTGCCGACGCTGCAGGACGGACGCAGGCTGGTGGCCGCCGCGTTGCGGGTACCCAACGTGATGCCCGCGACCGTGGTGCTGCGCTCGGACGGTAGCGTTGCCGAAGTCCTGCCGAGGTCATTCGCCAGCGCCGACGAGATCGCCGCGGCGGTGGAACCGGCGGTCGGCCAGAAGACAGGAGTGCCGGGGTGAGTTGGGGCAGCGCACCGGGGCAGCTGACCCCTGACGCGGCCCCGATCTGGTTGAAGCCCCTGACCGACAACTGTGGCCACGTGAAGCGGGCCTATCGCAGGCGGGTGCCTGCCGAGATGCTGGCGCTGCTCACCGCGGCCAACGCCAAGGCGGCGATCACGGGGCAGAAGCGTGACGCGGCGGTGCTGGTGCTGTTCTCCGGCCCTCCGGACTCGCCGACCGGCGGCCTGCCCGACGACGCCGACCTGCTGCTCACGGTGCGTGCCTCCACGCTTCGCCACCACGCAGGTCAGGCCGCGTTCCCCGGTGGGGCGGCCGACCCCGGCGACGACGGACCTGTGCACACCGCGCTGCGCGAAGCCAACGAGGAAACCGGCATCGACACCAGCCTGCTGCGCCCGCTGTGCACCCTGGAGCGGATGTTCATCCCGCCATCGGGGTTCCACGTGGTGCCGGTCCTGGCATATTCACAGGATCCGGGGCCAGTGGCGGTGGTCAACGAAGCAGAGACCGCGATCGTCGCGCGGGTGCCGGTGCGGGCGTTCATCAACCCCGAAAACCGAATCATGGTGTACCGCAAGGAAAATGGCCGCCACTTCGCGGGCCCGGCCTTCCTGCTCAACGAGATGCTGGTGTGGGGCTTCACCGGTCAGGTGATCTCGGCCATGCTCGACGTCGCCGGCTGGGCCACGCCATGGAACACCGACGATGTTCGAGAACTCGACGACGCAATGGCGCTCGTCGGGCACGAGGGCAGCTACGGTGATGCACAACAATGACATCGTCACAGTGGCTTGACCTCGCCGTCCTCGCGATCGCGTTCGTTGCCGCCATCTCCGGATGGCGCTCCGGCGCACTCGGCTCCCTGCTGTCATTCGTCGGCGTCGTGCTCGGCGCGGTCGCAGGCGTGCTGCTGGCGCCGCACATCGTCACGCACATCAGCGGCCCCCGCACCAAGCTGTTCGTCACGCTGTTCCTGATCCTCGCGCTGGTGGTGATCGGTGAGATCGCCGGTGTGGTACTGGGCAGGGCGGTGCGGGGTGCGCTGCGCAACCGCACGCTGCGCACGTTCGACTCGATCATCGGCGTCGGCCTGCAGTTGATCGCGGTGCTGGTCGCGGCCTGGATGCTCGCGACCCCGCTGACGTCGTCGGACCAGCCCAACCTGGCGGCCGCCGTGCGCGGCTCGAAGGTGCTCGCCCAGGTCGACGAGGTGGCACCCAGTTGGCTGAAGTCCGTGCCGACTCGGCTGTCGGCGCTGTTGGATACGTCGGGTCTGCCCGACGTGCTCTCCCAGTACGGCCGCACCCCGATCATCGCCGTCGACGCTCCCGACGCAGCGCTGGCCAATGACGCCGTCGTGACCGCCAGCCGGCCCAGTGTCGTGAAGATCCGCGGCGTGGCGCCCAGCTGTCAAAAGGTGTTGGAGGGAACCGGTTTCGTGGTCGGACCGAACCGCGTGATGTCGAATGCGCACGTGGTCGCCGGCTCAGACAGCGTCACCGTCGAGGTCGACGGACAGACCTACGACGCAAGCGTGGTCTCCTATGACCCCGAAGCCGACATCTCGATACTCGACGTGCCGAACCTGCAGTCAGCGCCGCTGGAATTCGTCCAGGGTGGCGCACCGACGGGCACCGACGCGATCGTGATGGGTTACCCCGGCGGTGGCGACTTCGTCGCGACACCTGCCCGTGTTCGCGAGATCATCGAGCTCAACGGACCCGACATCTATCGCACCGCCACCGTCACCCGCGAGGTGTACACCATCAGAGGCACTGTGCGGCAAGGAAATTCGGGTGGGCCGATGCTTGACCGCAGCGGCAAGGTGCTCGGTGTGGTGTTCGGCGCAGCCGTCGACGACGCCGACACCGGCTTCGTGTTGACCGCGAAGGAAGTCTCCCGCCAGATGGCGAAGATCGGCAACACGCAACGCGTTCCGACCGGCGCCTGCGTCGGCGGCTAGCGGTACACCTGCGCCAAGAACCGCGACAGCTGCTCGTTGACCAGCTCTGGTGCTTCCTCGTGGCCGTAATGCCCTGCGCCTGCGATGGATACGTAGCGGCCGTGCGGGGCGTAGCGCTGAGTGCGGTACACCGGATCGGCCAGCACGTAGGGGTCGGCGTCCCCGCGAAGGTGCAGCACCGGCACCGGCAACGGGCGTTTCATCGACCGCATGAAGCGCCTGCCCTCGCCGCGCAATTGGCTGCGTACCGCCCAGCGCTGATACTCCAGCGCCGAATGCGCCGCCGAGGGAATCTGGATGGCCCGTCGCATATGCCGAATCGTCTCCGAGAAGTCTTCGCAGGCTTGCCATTTGCCGCTGGCACGGCTGCGCACCAAGCGTTCCAGCTCCTCGGCGTCGTGGCGGGTCAACGACCGCTCCGGCCAGATCGGAACCTGGTAGCGCAGCATCGACGGCATCAGTGCCCTGCCCTGGTCGCGGCGGGTCAGCGCGGAGGCCCGCAGCGCGACGGGATGCGGCGAGCTCACCACCGCGATCGCGCGCACCATCCGCGGATGCAGCACAGACGTGGCCCAACACACCAGCCCGCCGTCGGCATGGCCGACCAGCGTCGCGGACTTGTGGCCGAGTGCTCGGACCAGGCCCGCGGTGTCGCCGGCAAGCGTCCAGCCGTCGTAGCCGCGGGGCGGTTTGTCGGTGCCGCCGTAGCCCCGCAGGTCGACCGCGACCACTCTGGCACCGGTCAGGCCGCGCAATTGGTGCCGCCACGACCACCAGAACGAGCCGAAGCCGTGCAGCAGGATCACCAGCGGGCGATCCGTGATCGGACCCGTATCGGCCGACTCCGCTTCCGTGACGTGGAAGCGAATCCCGTTGGCGTGCACCTCGAGATGACGCCAGGGACCGTCGATGCGCACCACCGACGGGTCGGGTGGGGCCACTACCAGCCTGACGGATCGGTCGCCAGAGGTTTGCCGTCACCATTGGGCGACGAGGTCAGCGCCTTGTCATGGCCCGGGGTGAGGGCCTCGCGGGTTTCCTTCACCGACTCGATGGTCTGCTGCGGCCCGCGGATGCGTCGCACCTTCAGGTAGCCGAACAACGCAAGGACGCCGGTGACGACGAGCATCAGGGCGAACACGATCAGGAACGCAACCCACCGCCACAGCCAGGTGTCCAGCAACTCGGCGAGGAAGAAGAAGAAAAAGAACGTGGAGTAGAACAGCACCACCAGCGCCAGGATGAAGAACACGCTGCCGGTGAGGCCCTTTTTGACGTCCCGCGTGATCTCGGCCTTGGCGAGTTCGACCTCCGCCCGCACCAGCGTCGACACCTGGGCCGTCGCATCCTTCACGAGGTCACCGATGGACGGATTTTCCTTGGGCGCATGCGGGTCGACCAGCGGTATCGAGGTCACAGTCGTCGGCACGCCATCCCTGCGATCACTCACGGAACATTTCCTCCCCGCATCACGGTGTCAGTCGCGTTCATGTTGCCACGTGCCGTCCATGGAAACGATCCCGGCCGACGTTAGACTGGCCCGGTTGATCGGTCGGGCGGCACATCGATGGGGGTTGAGAAGTTGAGGACCAGCGTCCGCTGCCTGACTGTTTCTGCGGTGGTCGTGGCGCTGTTCGCGCTGCTGCTGCCGTCCGCGCACGCCGACGGGCTGGTACCCCTGGGCGGCGGTTCTGGCATCGTGATCGAAGGCGACACATTCTGCACGCTCACCGCGATCGGCAGCGACAACCGCGGCAACCTCATCGGCTTCACCTCGGCGCACTGCGGAGGTCCGGGCGAGCAGGTGTCCGCCGAAGGCGCTGAAGCGGCGGGCGTGCTGGGCACCATGGTCGCGGGCAATGACACGCTCGACTATGCGGTCATCCAGTTCGACCCGCAGAAGGTGCAACCGGTCAACAACGTCAAGGGTTTCCAGATCGACGGCCTTGGGCCCGATCCGGTATTCGGCGACATCGCATGCAAACTCGGTCGCACGACAGGTTATTCGTGCGGTGTGACGTGGGGGCCCGGTGATCAGCCAGGCACGATCGTCAACCAGGTCTGCGGCCAGCCCGGCGATTCCGGCGCGCCGGTCACCGTCAACAACCGGCTGGTCGGCATGATCCACGGCGCATTCAGCGAGGATTTGCCGACGTGCGTCGTCAAGTACATACCGCTGCACACGCCTGCGGTGACCATGTCGTTCAGCACCCAGTTGGCAGACATCACCGCCAAGAACCGACCGGGCTCGGGGTTCGTCCCGGTCGGTGCCGCCGCGGCCTGATTGGCTACTTGCTGGCCCGGATCGCCTCAAACACGCTGGGGTCCACCAACGTTGAGGTGTCGCCGAGTTCGCGGCCCTCCGCCACGTCACGCAGCAGCCTGCGCATGATCTTGCCGCTGCGGGTCTTCGGCAACTCCGGCACGACGTGAATCTCGCGGGGCCGGGCGATCTTTCCGATCTCCTTGGCGACCTGTTCGCGGAGCTCCTCGACCATGTTGTCGTTGTCCTTGGCGTGCGACTCGAGTATGACGAACGCGCAAATGCCTTGTCCCGTCGTCTCATCCGACGCACCGACCACCGCTGCTTCGGCGACACCGGAGTGTCCGACCAACGCCGATTCCACTTCGGTGGTGGAGATGCGGTGGCCCGACACGTTCATCACGTCGTCGATGCGGCCCAGCAGCCAGATCGAACCGTCGGAGTCCACGCGTGCCCCGTCGCCCGCGAAGTACCAGCCTTTGTCGGCGTAACGCGACCAGTACGTTTCCTTGTACCGCTCCGGGTCGCCCCAGATGCCGCGCAGCATCGACGGCCATGGCTGATCGAGCACCAGGTAGCCGGTCACGTGTTCGGCCTCGTCGGCACCGGGCACCAACTCGTTGCCCTCCTCGTCGACGATCTTTGCCGAGATGCCCGGCAATGGTTTCATCGCCGACCCCGGCTTGGCCGCCGTGACGCCGGGGAGCGGTGAGATCATGATCGCGCCGGTCTCGGTCTGCCACCACGTGTCGACGACCGGAGTTCTGTTGCCGCCGAACGCATCCCGATACCAGCGCCACGCCTCCGGGTTGATCGGCTCACCAACGCTGCCCAGCAGGCGCAGACTGGACAGGTCATGAGCGTCGGGGATCTCGCGACCCCACTTCATGAACATCCGGATCAGCGTCGGCGCCGTGTAATAGATGGTGACGCCATACTTTTCGATGACCTCGAAATGCCGATGCTCATTCGGGCTGTTCGGCGTTCCCTCGTAGACCACCTGCGTGCACCCGTTCGACAGGGGCCCGTAGACGATGTAGGTGTGGCCGGTGACCCAGCCGATATCGGCCGTGCACCAATACACATCGGTCTCCGGCTTGACGTCGAACACGTTGTAGTGGGTGTACGACGACTGGGTCAGATACCCGCCGGAGGTGTGCATGATGCCCTTGGGCTTGCCGGTGGTTCCCGATGTGTAGAGCAGGAACAGCGGGTGCTCGGAGTCGAACGCCTCGGGCGTGTGCTGGTCCGAGGCGGTGTCCACAGTGTCGTGCCACCACAGGTCGCGGCCCTCGGTCCATGGCGTGTCAATTCCGGTGCGGCGCACCACAAGAACGTGCTCAACAGACTTCTGCCCGTCGCAGGCTTCGTCGACCGCCTCCTTGAGCGACACCGCCTGCCCGCGGCGGTACTGGCCGTCGGCCGTGATGACCAGCTTGGCCTCTGCGTCCTCGATCCGGGCGGCAAGCGCCGTCGAGGAGAAGCCGGCGAACACCACCGAATGCAGCACACCCAGCCGCGCGCACGCCAGCATCGCGACGATCGCCTCCGGCAGCATCGGCAGGTAGATCGCGACGCGGTCGCCCGCGACGAGCCCGAGTTCGGTAAGCGCATTGGCGGCCTTGCTCACCTCGGCGAGCAGGTCTGCGTACGTCAGCTCGCGGCTGTCGCCGGGCTCGCCCTCCCATTTGATCGCCACCCGATCGCCGTTGCCCGCCTCGACGTGTCGGTCCACGCAGTTGTAGGCGACGTTGAGCCTGCCGCCGACAAACCATTTCGCGACCGGGGCCTCCGACCAGTCGAGCACGTCGTCGAACGGGGTGTCCCAGAACAGCCGGTTGGCCTGCTCCGCCCAGAACGCCAGCCGGTCGGCCTCGGCCGCGTGGTACAGCTCGTCGGTCGCATTGGCCTGCGCAGCGAACTCGGAGGACGGTGGGTAGACGGAGTGAACTTCGGTGTGCGCGTCGGACATATCTGTGAGGGTAGTCACCGAACGTTGCACTGAGGTTGGCAAGTCACAGCTCGGCGGGTAGCAGTAGCCTGGGCTGCCGTGACTGATCCGCTGGCCCCGCTGGCCGACCTGCCCGGTGTGGCCGCGGCCGGCGAGGAAGCCCGTGAGGCGCTGGGCCGCGCTCACCGCCACCGCACGAATCTGCGGGGCTGGCCTGCGACGGCCGCCGAGGCGTCGCTGCGGGCGGCGCGTGCCTCTTCGGTGCTCGACGGCGGCTCACTTCAGCTGTCCGAGGCCGGTGAGCCGGATCCGGTGTTGGCGGGGGCACTTCGCGTCTCGGAGGCACTGGAGGGCGGCGCGACGTCGCTGATCGGCGTTTGGCAGCGCGCTCCGCTGCAAGCCATCGCGCGACTGCATGCGTTGGCAGCTGCCGACCTCGTCGACGATGACCGGTTGGGCCGGCCACGCGGCGACGAGCAGGTCGGCACGCGGCTGGCCTTGTTGGCCGACATCGTGACGGGCGGGACCCAGGTGCCTGCCACGGTCCTGGCCGCGGTCGTCCACGGTGAGCTGCTCACGCTCGAGCCGTTCGGCGTCGCCGATGGTGTGGTGGCCAGAGCGGTTTCGCGGCTGGTGACCATCGCCAGCGGGCTGGACCCACACGGCCTCGGCGTGCCGGAGGTGTATTGGATGCAGCGCTCCGGCGATTACCGGGCCGCCGCGCGTGGCTTCTCGTCCGGCACACCCGACGGTCTGACCGCCTGGCTGGTGTTGAGTGCCAAGGCGTTGCATGCGGGTGCGCGCGAGGCACTTTCGATCGCGCAAGGCGCGTCGGCGCAGACCTGACGTGACGGCCCCAGCAACGCGAAGCGGGCGACGCTCCGAACTGATTCGGCTCGCCGCCCGCTAGCACGGACTCCGGTTACCAAGCGTGCTTTGTGGGTTGCGTGGGTTGACCTCGGCGTCCTTGCGATGCGCTTCGACTGCAACCCCACCCAAGGGGCCGTCGTGGCCGTCCGCTCTTCGCAATTACGCAGGCCCGCAACACTTTTACCTATTCCGCGGTATGTGCTCCGCGTGGGTGCCGGGATCCGTGCTGGAAAGTCCGGTTCGGGAGATCGAGCCTTCTCTTCCGGCTCGGTCTTGGCCTCCCCAGGCTTCCGTGCTTCCTTTGTACTCCGTGACCCTCGTCACATCAAGGGCCAAACGCCGGTGACTCGGGATCGTTACAAGCCCGCGCCAGCTACTTGCTCTTTTGGACGAAGCCGCGCCTTAAAACGCGAACCGGCGCAGCAACGAATACGTCAGCGCGCCTGCCGCCAGGGCGCTGACTCCGACGGCCGCGGTGGTTGCGACGGCCGCGCCGGACGGGGCCGGGATGCGGTCGCGCAAAGACACCGGTTTGGAGAAGGTGAGCACCGGCCAATCCCGTGCGGCGGCTTCTTTGCGCAGTGCGCGATCCGGGTTCACCACAGTCGGGTGTCCGACGGTGCCGAGCATCGGCAGATCGGTGATCGAGTCGGAGTAGGCGTAGCAATGTTCGAGCGCGTAGCCCTCGCGGGCCGCGAGCTGACGAATCGCCTCCACCTTGCCCTCGCCGTAGCAGTAGAACGCGATCTCGCCCGTGTAGCGGCCGTCCTCGACGACCATCCGGGTTGCCATCGCGTGGGTGGCGCCAAGCGCCCGCGCGATCGGCGCGACGATCTCCTCGCCAGATGCCGAGACCACGACGACGTCGCGGCCACAGATTTTGTGGTCGGCGATCAGGTCGGCCGCTTCGGCGAACACCAGCGGGTCGACGATGTCGTGCAGCGTTTCGCCGACGATCGACTTCACCTGCTCGACGTCCCATCCGGTGCACATGTTCGTCACGTAGGACCGCATTCGGTCCATTTGGTCGTGATCGGCACCCGACATCAAGAACAGGAACTGCGCATAGGTCGACTTGAGGACCGCACGCCGATTGATTAGCCCCTGATCGAAGAAAGGTTTGCTGAAAGCCAATGTGCTGGATTTGGCGATGACGGTCTTATCAAGATCGAAGAACGCAGCGGTCCGAACGGGTTTGCCAGCCATTGTTGGTGTTTGCCGCGCAATCAACCCGTCGGCCCTGGGCTCCGGTGCGGTCACAGCGCCAGCATAGGGGTGGACGCGTGACAACTGGCGACAGAGTGTACAAATTGGCAGTTCACGACAGGTGCCGGTAACTGCAGTCTTTCCTGCTATCGGGTGCTTTCTCTGGCAAGCAGCACTTGCGCCGATCCGCTATGGCGTGTGTATAGTGAGCATTACTCGGCTTATGCCGGGTGTGCATCAGCCCGACCCCCCGGGGCTGATACACGACGACCTCCGCCTCCTCCCCCCCTGGCGGGGGTCGTCCCTTTTGTGGGGGCTTTTCGCATCCGGGACAGCTAATCCACGCCGCATTAGTTGCGGAATGCGATTTTCACTAGGTACATACCAAACGGTTTGTTTGGTCTGTCCCCAGATTCGCATTCATCCACAGATGCCGTCGCAGCGATGGCCGGACGTCGTCAGCCGCCTGCAAGCTGAGGTCATGACCGCAACCAACGGGGTCTTGGCGCTGGTAGGCGACCCCGAACTTCGAGACGACGTCGACCGAGTCGCGGCAGCCGCCGGACTGCCGGTCGTCCACTCGACGGAGCCGCCGGGCCGCAACGCGTGGACGGGCGCTGCCGCCGTATTGGTGGATGTTGACGCCGCCCGGCGCTGCGCGGATCGAGCACTGCCGCGGCGCAGCCGAGTGATTCTGGTCGTCGGCTCCGAGCCAGCGGCGAGCGATTTCCAGGCCGCGATCGCGGCCGGCGCGCAGCGAGTCGTGATGCTGCCTGCTCATGACGGCGAGTTGATGAGCGAACTCTCCGACGCCGCCGACGCCTCCCGTGAGGAGGGCAGACGCGGCGCGATAGTCGCAGTGATGGCGGGTCGCGGCGGGGCAGGGGCCTCGGTTCTTGCGACCGCGTTGGCACAGTCGGCGACAACGAATTGCGACGCGCTGCTCATCGATGCCGATCCATGGGGCGGTGGCATCGACCTCGTCGCCGGATGTGAAGGCGAGACCGGCCTGCGCTGGCCGGACCTGGCGTTGCAGGGTGGCCGGTTGAGCTATCCGGCGTTGCGGGACGCATTGCCGCAACGAAACGGGGTGTGCGTGCTGTCGGGCAGCCGCGTCGGCAGCGACATCGAGGCCGCTCCGCTGGCCGCGGTGGTCGAGGCGGGCAGTCGCGGCGGAGCGACCGTGATCTGCGACCTGCCCCGGCGGTCGACGGGCGCGGTGGAGACCGTGCTCGACGCGGCCGACCTCGTCGTCGTGGTCGCTCCCGCCGACGTGCGGTCGTGTGCTGCTGCGGCGGCGCTCGCGCCGTGGGTGTCGGCGGCCAATCCAAACGCCGGCGTGGTGGTGCGTGGCCCCTCGCCGGGCGGTCTGCGCTCTACCGACGTCGCGCGGATCGTCGGGTTGCCCCTGTTGGCCGCGATGCGCGCGCAGCCGGGGGTGGCAGACGTGCTGGAGCGGGGCGGGTTGCAGTTGCGACGGCGATCGCCACTGGCTGCCGCGTCGCGGCGCGTCCTGGGAATGCTGCACCAGCGTCGGCAGGCACCCGGATGAGCGCGTCCCTGATCGACCGCGTGCGCGAACGGCTGGCCGCCGAGTCGGCACCGCTGCGGCCCAACGTGGTGGCCGCCGCCATTCGCGCCGAGTCAGGAGGAGTGCTCGGCGACTCCGAAGTGCTGAGCAGCTTGCGGGTGCTTCAGACCGAGCTCACCGGGGCTGGCATCCTCGAGCCGCTGCTGACTGCGGAAGGCACCACCGACGTGCTCGTCACGGCGCCGGATGCGGTCTGGGTTGACGACGGAAACGGGTTGCGCCGCAGCGAAATTCGATTCACCGACGAAGCCGCGGTGCGACGGCTGGCGCAGCGTCTGGCGCTGGCGGCAGGTCGGCGCCTCGACGAGGCGCAACCGTGGGTCGACGGCCAATTGACGGGGCTCGGTACCGGCCGGTTCAGCGTGCGGCTGCACGCAGTGTTGCCGCCGATCGCTGACGGCGGCACGTGCCTGTCGCTGCGGGTGCTGCGGCCCGCTACTCAGGATCTGGCCACGCTTGCCGACTCCGGTGCGATCGCACCGGACGCGGCCGAGTTGCTCAGGGACATCATCGCGGCGCGGTTGGCGTTCCTCATCTCCGGCGGGACGGGTGCGGGCAAGACGACCCTGTTGGCCGCGGTGTTGGGCGCGGTTGCCGCCGACGAACGCATCGTTTGCGTGGAGGATGCGGCCGAACTCGCGCCTGCCCATCCGCATTTGGTCAAGCTGGTTGCGCGGTGTGCCAACGTCGAAGGCGTCGGCGAGGTGACTGTCCGCGATCTGGTCCGGCAGGCGCTGCGGATGCGACCGGACCGGATCGTGGTCGGCGAGGTTCGCGGCGCCGAGGTGGTGGATCTGCTCGCTGCCCTCAACACCGGCCACGACGGGGGCGCGGGCACCGTGCATGCCAACAACCCTGCTGAGGTGCCCGCACGGCTGGAGGCCCTCGCTGCTCTGGGCGGGCTGGACCGCGCCGCGTTGCACAGCCAACTGGCCGCGGCGGTGCAGGTGGTGTTGCACGTCAGTCGTGACCGAACGGGCGTGCGGCGACTGACCGAGATCGCGGTGCTTGACCGCACCGACGACGGCAGGGTCAGGGTCGTGACCGCTTGGCGGGCCGACACTGGATTTGGTTGCGGGAGAGATGCTTTGACGCTGTTGTTGCGCGGCCGGGGGGTGCTGTGAGTGCCGCACTGCTGTCGCTGGCAGCAGCGCTACTGATCCTGCCCGCGCCGACGCGTGGCAGGCTCGATGTGCTCGGTTTCGCGGTGACGCGGCGACGCCGGCCGCCGGTATTGCCGTGCGCAGGCGTGGCGGCGGCGTTGGCGGTCGTGCTGCCCGCCGGTCTCGTTGCCGCCACGGCGATCCTCGGTGTCACGTGGTGGGTCCGGAGGCGGCGGCGTATCCGGGAGAAGCGGCGAGCGGCCGAATCCGCTGCGCTGCAGGGCGCATTGGAAGTCCTCGTCGGCGAACTGCGCGTCGGCGCGCATCCGGTTGCCGCGTTCGGTGTCGCCGCCTCAGAGGTCGACGGCCCGGTCGCGGAGTCGATGCGAGCGGTAGCGGCGCGTGCCCGACTCGGCGCCGACGTCCCCGCGGGCCTGCGTAGCGTGTCCGCGGGCTCGGCGCTGCCTGCGCATTGGGAGCGGCTCGGCGTCTGCTGGCAACTCGCCCAGGACCACGGCCTGTCGATCGCGCCGTTGATGCAGACCGCACACCGGGATGTCGTCGAACGCGAGCAGTTCGCGGCAAGGGTCGATGCCGGGCTGACCGGCGCGCGAACCACTGCCTTCGTGCTGGCCGGGCTGCCGCTCCTCGGTGTCGGCCTTGGCGAGTTGATCGGCGCGGCACCGTTGAGCTTCCTGTTGTCCGGCGGCGTCGGCGGCTGGTTGTTGGTCATCGGCGTCGCGCTGGTGTGCGTGGGCATGCTCTGGTCGGATCGGATCACCGCGCAGGCAACGATATGAGTTGGGCCGCAATGCTTTTGGCTGCCGCGCTGATGCTGGCCACCGATTCCCGGCCCAGGATGCGCGCGGGATTGCAGGTCGTCCGACGCCGGTCGACGCCGGCGCGCATCGATGACCCGTTGGCCGCCGCGTCTAGTCTCGACGTGCTCGCGGCGTGCCTGCGCTCGGGCATGGCCGTAGCGACGGCCGCGTCGGCGACCGCGCCGTCTGCGCCGGCCGCACTGGCGGACGCGCTCGGCCGTGCCGCCGACCTGTTGGCGCTGGGCGCCGAACCGGCGACGGCGTGGACGAACGCAACTGGGCCCGACGACAAGACAGTCGACGCGTTGTTGCGGCTCGCCAGGCGGTCGGCAGCGTCGGGAGCGGCTTTGGCCCAAGGAGTGGCCGACCTGGCCGACCAGTCACGCCATGAGGCGGCCGCCACGGCGACCGCTGCCGCGGAGCGGGCGTCGGTGTTGATCGCAGGGCCGCTGGGTCTGTGCTATCTGCCGGCATTCGTGTGCTTGGGCATTGTGCCCGTGGTCGCCGGGTTGGCCGGCGATGTACTGGGGTCGGGAATTCTGTGACGGCCGACGAGAAATGAGGGGAAAGCACGATGGTAGGCAACAAGATTCGCATGCTGTGGGCGCGGCTGACGTTGTTGGCCACCGACGACGACGGGATGTCGACGGTGGAGTACGCGATCGGCACCATCGCCGCGGCGGCGTTCGGGGCGATCCTCTACACGGTCGTCACCGGCGACTCGATCGTCAGTGCGTTGACCAACATCATCAACCGGGCGTTGAACACCAACGTCTAGCGGATGAGGCCGGGGGCGTCACGGTTGAGGCGGCCTTCGCGATCGCGGCCCTGGTCGTCGTTCTCACGCTGTGCGTGTCGGGACTCACCGCGGTGTCGATGCAGGTGCGTTGTGTCGATGCCGCACGGGAGGCCGCCCGCCTCGCCGCGCGTGGCGACGACGGTTCGGCCGCCGTTGCCGCGCAACGCATTGCGCCGGACGGGGCGGCCGTGCAGCTGCGGCGCGACGGGGAACTGGTCGTGGCCAGTGTCACGGCGCGATCGCCGCTGCTGCCGGGCGTCACGATCGCAGCCGACGCCGTCGCCGCGCTCGAGCCTGGTATGCGCTGAGCACGGCTCGGCTTCGCTGGTGGCCGTCGCGATGATGGCCGTGTTGTTGGCGCTCACCGTGGGTGGGGTGTACGTCGGGTCGACGGTGGTGGCGCGTCATCGGGCGCAGGGCGCCGCCGACCTGGCCGCGCTTGCGGCCGCCGCGCACCTTGCCGATGGCAGCGCCGAGGCCTGCGTGCACGCAGCGTCGTTGGCGCGCGCCATGCACACGACCGTCACGCAGTGCGCCGTCGAGGACCTCGATGTGATCGTCACTGTCGACGCCGCTGTCGCACTCGGCAGGTTCGGCGTCGGCCCGGCCCGCGCAACCGCGAGGGCTGGACCGGTCGAGACCGGCTAGCGGAGGGCCGCCTCGTCAATGTCGTCGAGGCCGGCCGCGGCGATCTCGGCGTCGGTCGGAATACGCAGCGTCGCCAACCCCGCGTAGATGTCCTCCTCGAGTTGCACCCGGTTGACGGTCACGTGCACCGGCGTCCAGCCGCCGCCGTTGGCCACCATCCGCAGCACGCCCGAGGCTGTCCCTGTCGGCACGAATTCGCTTGCCATCTTTGACATCTGACGGCGATCAGCAGGATGCACCGCGTGGTCTCCAGTCATGCTGGCACGCCAGTCGAAGAACGGCACGGGGTCGTCCAGCCACTTCAGCAGCGTCCAGTTGTTCAGATCGACCATGCACCGATACACGCCCGGTCGCGAGAGGCTGTCGAGAATGCGCTGCGCCAGGTAATCGCGCGGGGTGGCCGTTTCCTCGCGCACGCTTCGCCAGTTCATCGCGCGGCAGATCAACCGTTCACTGCCGTCGTCCTGACTCTCCTGACGCACGCGGGACACGAACCCGATGGTGATTGGTTCCCCCTGGTAATCCGTGACGTCCCAGGTGCTGGAAAACGCCATACCCACTTCGGGTTTGATCGCCATGGACAGCACCTTGGCTTCGCTTGGATTGAGGTCGCGGCGGGGCAGATCGTCGGCGAACGCCCTGCCGTGGGTCGGCGCCTTCTCGGGATCCCATCCGCTGTTCCACAGCGACTCCGGGGTATCGGTCGCGGTCCCGCTCGTCAGGTCCCAGAGCAACGGTCCGGGGACCGGCCGTGCGGGCGCTTCGAGGTCCGGCGGACCGATCCACAAATGGACACCGTGTATTAACCCGTCGGACATCTTGACAATTTCAGTACGGATTACGCGGTCGTTCTTCGGGGTGATGCTGCTCAGGCCGACACCGGCGCGCACGGTTTCACCGATGGCACTCTGTATCGCCATCAGGTGTGGGTTTCGCCTCAAGAACGCGCTGATTGGAACGAGATTCTTGGTTCGAGGACCTTGTGCGACCACGGCGGGCTCGCTGCCCAGTGTTTCCACGAGCAGCCAGTCGTGGGTCATGGCGGCATTTTAGCCGTCGGCCTCACAGCTATCCGCCAGGTGAGCCGTCTACGGATTCCGCAAATCTGTGCAGCTAGGAGGTCACAGCGCGGTTTCGGTAAAGCATCCCTAAGTTGCCATAACCCCTCCGACGAGGTATTTTCCGTCTGCGCCCACTTTCTGGGATTGGGAACGGATCGAGTTGTCCGACCGTTCAACCGCAGCCGTCTGTGAGTCCGCTGTGTGCTCAAGCACACTGGCCACGGGTCCATGGGGGCGACCGTCGAGGGGTGGGTCGCCCCCATGGTCGGCTAATGGCGCCTTCCTGCCACCGCCTCGAGCACCAGCCGCAGCACCCTCACCGCACCCTCCTTGTCGAGCGGGTCGTTGCCGCTGCCGCACTTCGGCGACTGAACGCAGGACGGGCAACCGAGCGGGCATTCGCAGGCCTCGATCGCCGCCGCCGTCGCCGCCCACCACGTGTCGATTTTGCGGAAGCCGCGGTCGGCGAAGCCGGCCCCGCCCGGGTAGCCGTCGTAGACGAAGATCGTCGGCAGGCCGTCGACCGGACCGACTGCTGTCGACATGCCGCCGATGTCGCCGCGGTCGCAGCTGGCGACCAATGGCAGCAGTCCGATGGCCGCATGCTCTGCGGCATGCAGTGCGCCCGGCACGCGGAGCAACTCGATCCCTTTGTGCTGCAACGCCTCTGGGGTGATGGTGCACATCACCGCCATGGTGTCGAGCGTACGGGTCGGCATGTCAAGCTCGACGAAGTCGATCACCTCACCGTCCAGGCGGCGCCGCAGGTAACCGGTCACGGTGTTGGTCACCGACACCGGAACCACGCCAACGGTCACCGTGCCGTAGGTGTTTCGTTCGCCGTCGCCGGTGACGGCGATGTCGGTGAGCTCGCGAGCGAAGGTGGTGTAGCCGGGATCCTCCGCGTGCACGAACGCGACGCCGTCCTCGAAATCCAGCGAGTCGACGACATAACTCTCACCCTGATGCAGATACACCGCGCCGGGATGCACCGACGCGGGCGCCTGTCCCGCACCGGCGCTGCCGAGCAGTCGGCCGGTGTCGGCCTCCAGGATCGCTATCTGCCCGCCCGACGACCCGCGGATGTCAACCGCCGGATGCGGATCGACGCCGGGAGTGGGGAAGTAGCCGCTCGGTCGCCGGCGCAACAGCCCGTCGTCGACGAGCGCTTCCGCCACCGCCTCCGCATTCCACATGCGGACCTCCGCGTCGCTCAGCGGAAGCTCGGTCGCGGCGCAAAGTAGTTGTGGCCCAAGCACATACGGGTTGCCGGGGTCGATAACCACTCGCTCGATCGGTTTGTCGAGCAGCGCTGCCGGGTGGTGCACGAGGTAGGTGTCCAGTGGATCGTCGCGGGCGATCAGCACGATCAACGCGCTCTGCCCGCGACGGCCGGAGCGGCCGGCCTGTTGCCAGAACGACGTGACCGTGCCGGGGAAGCCGGCCAGCACGACCGCGTCGAGGCCCGCGATGTCCACACCCAATTCGAGCGCGTTGGTGGTGGCCATGCCGCGCAATTCCCCTTCGGCCAGAGCACGTTCCAGTGCTCGGCGGTCCTCGGCGAGATAGCCGGCGCGATAGGACGCCACCCGCTCGGCGAGTTCGGGTGCGGTGTCCTCGAGGCGGGCCCGCGCACCCAGCGCGGTCAACTCCGCGCCGCGGCGCGATCGCACGAACGTCAGCGTCCGGGCACCTTCGGCGATCAGGTCGGCCATCACCCGCGCGGCCTCGGCACCCGCCGAACGCCTTACCGGAGCGCCGTTTTCGCCGAGGATGTCGTCCCGCAGCGCCGGCTCCCACAGCGCGACCGTGCGTGCGCCGTGCGGGGAACCGTCCTCGGTGACCTCTTCGACGGTCTGGCCGATGAGCTCGGAGGCGGTCGCCGCGGGCTGTGCGGTGGTGGCGCTGGCGAAGATGACTGTCGGAGTCGACGAGTACCGATTGCACAGCCTCAGCAGTCGGCGCAGTACCATGGCCACGTTCGAGCCGAAAACGCCTCGGTAGTAATGGCATTCGTCAATAACGATGAACTGCAGGTTGCGCAAGAACACCGCCCAGCGGGCGTGGTTGCGCAGCAGCGACAGATGAATCATGTCCGGATTCGAGAAGATCCAGCGCGACCGCTCACGCGCGAAACGTCGCACGTCGCTCGGACTGTCGCCGTCGTATGAACTGGGCGCGACGTTGTCCAGCCCCGGCACGGCTTCGGTGAGTGCCACTGCGGTTCGCAGTTGGTCGTGGCCGAGGGCCTTGGTCGGCGACAAATAAAGCACCCGCGCACGCGGATTCGCTTTCAGGGCCGTCAATATCGGCAACTGGTATGCCAACGACTTTCCCGATGCGGTTCCTGTGCTGAGCACGACGTGCCGCCCGTCGCGGGCGAGATCGGCGGCGGCGAGTTGATGCGACCAAAGAGACTCGATACCGCGATCAACGAACGCCCGCACCACATCTGGGTCCGCCCATCGCGGCCACGGTTGCGGCCTGCCCTGACGCGCGGGCAAGTCTGCGACGTGCCGCAACGGTTGTTCGTCGGGATCCGTGCCTTCGATCGCACAGGAAAGCAGTGCGCGGCCGAAATCCGACCCCGGAATTGACACTGCCAGCCTCCTGAAACCCCTATGTAAGTGAATTGTTCCCCACTCGATTGCGTTGAGACTGTCGCACCAGCGCCGAACATGATTGACTTAGCGCGGTCGCAGCTTCTGTGTTCGTGTATTAGCACTCGCAGGATCGTCGTTGCGATCGCGGTTCCTGCGAGGAATGTAGGTCGGGTCAAGTTCCGATTACTCCGCGAAGGTCAGCGGTCGGAACGGGCCCGGTGTACCGAAACACGGTGGACCGCACCCGGAAAAAAGAAAAGGAAAGATCAAGGAAATGCCACAGGGAACTGTGAAGTGGTTCAACGCGGAGAAGGGCTTCGGCTTTATCGCCCCGGAGGACGGCTCTGCGGACGTGTTCGTTCACTACACGGAAATTCAGGGCAGCGGATTCCGCACCCTGGAGGAGAACCAGAAGGTTGAATTCGAGGTTGGCCAGAGCCCCAAGGGGCCCCAGGCCACGGGTGTTCGGGCCGTCTGAGCAAGCGAAACTGAATAACTCCCCGCGTCATCCTTGATCGGACGGCGCGGGGTGTTTTCGTTTTGGCGGACGCTTCCGAGCGGCCTGGCGACACATCTGTGGTGCACCCCTGGCCTACTGTCGTTGACGTGAGCCAGCTGTCGTTCTTCTCGGCTGAGTCGGTGCCGCCCGCGGTTGCCGACCTGACGGGAATTCTCGCCGCGCCGGGCCAGGTGGTCCTCGTCGGCAGCGGGGCTCGGCTGTCCGTCGTCGTGGATCGGCTGTGGCGCGCAGAGGGCCTCGCGGAGATGATCACCGACGCCGGGCTGCAGGCGGAGATAGCGCGCACCGACGAGAACACGCCGTTGGTGCGCACCCAAGCCGACCCGCGGTTGTTGGCCATTGCCCGCGATTGGACGCTTGGCGCCGTCAAGACCGTGCCGCCGCAGTGGCTGCCCGGACCTCGCGAGTTGCGGGCCTGGACGCTGGCGTCGGGCACCCCCGAAGCCGACCGGTACTTGCTGGGCCTTGATCCGCACGCCCCGGACACCCATGCGGCGCTGGCGTCGGCGATGATGCGGGTCGGGATCGCCCCAACCTTGATTGGCACAAGAGGGTCGCACCCAGCACTTCGGATCAGTGGCCGTCGACGGCTATCGCGCCTGGTAGAGAACGTGGGGGAACCCCCTGGCAGCGTCGAGGCGTTTGAACAGTGGCCTCGTATTTGAGGGGCCGCGCCCGGGGGGTCAGTTTGCGTCGGCTGGCGCGGGGTGCGAAATTGTCAGTTGCCAGGGGGTCCGATTCGTCCGAGGCGTTATATATCTTGGGCCCCTGGCAACAGAAGAAGTGGAGCGTAGGCAGAGGTGGCAGACACCGACCGCAGCAGCGGCCGCAACGGAAGCGTGCGGCGGCTCGTCATAGTCGAGTCGCCGACCAAGGCACGCAAAATAGCTGGCTACCTGGGATCCAACTACATTGTCGAGTCGTCCCGGGGGCACATCCGCGACCTGCCGCGAAACGCCGCCGACGTGCCGGCCAAGTACAAATCCGAGCCCTGGGCACGCCTCGGGGTGGACGTCGACCACAACTTCGAGCCGCTCTACATCATCAGCCCGGAGAAGAAGAGCACCGTCGCCGAGCTGAAGGATCTGCTCAAGGACGTCGACGAGCTCTATCTGGCGACGGACGGCGACCGCGAGGGTGAGGCGATCGCCTGGCACCTGCTGGAGACGCTGAAGCCGCGTGTGCCGGTCAAGCGGATGGTGTTCCACGAGATCACCGAGCCGGCCATCCGGGCCGCCGCAGAGGACCCTCGCGACCTGGACAACGACCTGGTCGACGCGCAGGAGACCCGCCGCATTCTCGACCGGCTCTACGGCTACGAGGTCAGCCCCGTGCTGTGGAAGAAGGTCGCGCCGAAGTTGTCGGCGGGCCGCGTCCAGTCGGTCGCGACGCGCATCATCGTCTCGCGCGAGCGTGAGCGGATGGCGTTCCGCAGCGCCGGCTACTGGGACGTCACCGCCGAACTCGACGCCAGCGTCTCCGATCCGCAGGCGCAGCCGCCGACGTTCACGGCCAAGCTGAACTCGGTCGACGGCAGGCGCGTTGCCACCGGCCGCGACTTCGACTCGCTTGGTGGGCTGAAGAAGCCCGACGAGGTGCTGGTACTCACCGAAGCCACCGCGGGCGCGCTGGCCACCGGACTGCGCGGGGCGCAGTTGGCAGTGTCCTCGGTTGAGCAGAAGCCGTACACCCGCAGGCCCTACGCGCCGTTCATGACGTCGACGCTGCAGCAGGAGGCCGGTCGCAAGCTCCGATTCTCTTCGGAGCGCACCATGAGCATCGCGCAGCGGCTCTACGAGAACGGCTACATCACTTATATGCGTACCGACTCCACGACTTTGTCGGAGTCGGCGATCAACGCCGCGCGCAATCAGGCCCGCCAGCTTTATGGCGAGGAGTACGTGCACCCGACGCCGCGGCAGTACACCCGCAAGGTGAAGAACGCGCAGGAGGCACACGAGGCGATCCGGCCCGCCGGTGACGTGTTCTCCACGCCGGGCCAGCTGCACAGCCAGTTGGATACCGACGAGTTCCGGCTCTACGAGCTGATCTGGCAGCGCACGGTGGCGTCGCAGATGGCCGATGCCCGCGGTACGACGCTGTCCCTGCGGATCAGCGGAGCCGCATCCACGGGCGAGCAGGTCGTCTTCAACGCGAGCGGCCGCACCATCACGTTCGCCGGTTTCCTGAAGGCCTACGTCGAGAGCATCGACGACCAGGCGGGCGGCGAGGCCGACGACGCCGAGAGCAGGCTGCCCAACCTCGAACAGGGCCAGCGCGTCGACGCCAAGGAGCTGACCGCCGACGGCCACACCACGTCGCCGCCTGCGCGCTACACCGAGGCGTCGCTGATCAAGGCGCTGGAAGATCTCGGCATCGGCAGGCCGTCGACGTACTCGTCGATCATCAAGACCATTCAGGACCGCGGTTATGTGCACAAGAAGGGCAGCGCGCTGGTGCCGTCCTGGGTGGCGTTCGCGGTGACGGGCCTGCTGGAGCAGCACTTCGGCAGGCTGGTCGACTACGGCTTCACCGCTGCGATGGAGGACGAGCTCGACGAGATCGCCGCAGGCAACGAGCAGCGCACCAATTGGCTGTCGAACTTCTACTTCGGTGGCGAGCACGGGGTGCAGGACTCGATCGCGCGCTCTGGCGGACTGAAAAAGCTTGTCGGAGTGAACCTCGAGGGCATCGACGCGCGAGAAGTCAACTCCATCAAGCTGTTTGACGACGAAGAGGGCCGGCCCATCTACGTGCGGGTCGGCAAGAACGGCGCGTACCTCGAGCGCATGGTGGCCGACGAAGACGGCGAGCTCAAGCCGCAGCGGGCCAACCTCAAGGATGAGCTGACGCCCGACGAGCTGACCCTCGAGCTGGCCGAAAAGCTTTTCGCCACACCGCAAGAAGGGCGCTCGCTGGGTGTCGACCCGGCGACCGGTCACGAGATCGTCGCCAAGGACGGACGCTACGGTCCTTACGTCACGGAGGTGCTGCCGGAACCGGAGTCGGGTGACGAAGGCGACGCAGGCACACCGGCGAAGAAGGGCAAGAAGCCGACGGGTCCCAAGCCGCGCACGGGTTCGCTGTTGCGGACCATGGACTTGGAAACGGTGACGCTCGAAGACGCGCTGCGACTGCTGTCGCTGCCGCGGGTGGTCGGCGTCGACCCGAACACGAACGAGGAGATCACAGCTCAGAATGGCCGGTACGGCCCATATCTGAAGCGCGGCAACGACTCTCGTTCCTTGGCGACCGAGGAGCAGATGTTCGACATCACGCTCGACGAGGCGCTGAAGATCTACGCGGAGCCCAAACGCCGTGGCGGACAGCGTGCGGCGACCCCGCCGCTGCGCGAGCTCGGCAACGACCCGGCGAGCGGCAAGCCGATGGTGATCAAGGACGGCCGGTTCGGGCCGTACGTCACCGACGGCGAGACCAACGCAAGCCTGCGCAAGGGCGACGACGTGCTGTCGATCACCGACGAGCGGGCCGCCGAGCTACTGGCCGACCGCCGTGCGCGAGGGCCGGTCAAGCGGACGAAGAAGGCACCGGCCAAGAAGAAGGCGCCCGCGAAAAACGCCGCGAAGAAGAGCTAGCGCGTCGCGTCGCTCCGGACGTCGTCGGGATGAGCGGCTTCGCTGGGCGACACCAGGTTCAGCGGGCGGGCCAGCTGAGTGGGTGCGGTGCGGCCGCGCAGTTCGACGATCTCGCCGACATCCCAGCACAGTGCCTCTGCGTCGAGCGCGCCGCTGACCGCGATCGCCGATGCGAGCACGTGGCCCGGCTCGAGCTTCGCCAGCTCTGTCAGCCGGGCGGCCTCGTTGACCGGGTCGCCGATCACGGTGTACTCGAAGCGGGCCTGCGCGCCGATGTGGCCCGCGATGGCGCGTCCGGCCGAGACACCGATGCCGAACTCCGTCTCGCCGAGCACGGTGATCAGTTCGTCGTGCAGCTCACGCGATGCGGCCAGCGCGGCACCGCACGCGTCGGGGTGTTCGATCGGTGCGCCGAAGATGCACAACGCCGCGTCACCCTGGAACTTGTTGACGAAGCCGCCGTGCCGGTTGACGGTGTCGACGACGACGCGGAAGAACTCGTTGAGCAGGCTGACGACCTCGGCCGCCGGGCGTGTGGACGCCAAGTGCGTCGAACCGACCAGGTCGACGAAAAGCACTGCGGCATCGCGCTCTTGGCCGCCGAGCTCGGTGCCGCGTTCGAGCGCGCGACGAGCCACGTCTTCGCCGACGTACCGGCCGAACAGGTCGCGCAGCCGTTGCCGCTCGGCAAGGTCGCGCACCATGTCGTTGAAGCCGGCCTGCAGCAAGCCCAATTCGCTGGCGTCATAGATCTGCATATGCGCGTTGTAGTTGCCGCGTTGCACTTCGCCCAGCGCCCAACGCAATTGGCGCAGCGGGTCGGCGATCGACATCGCGACAAGCACCGTGCCGAACAGGCCGATCACCAACGCGGCGACGGCAAGCAGCAGGATCGGCGTGGTGAGGCGGTCCGCTGATGCGGTGAGGATCTGGAATTTGCTTGCCACCAAGGCCAACACGATCGCCAGCACCGGCACCGCGGTGGACAGCACCCAGGTCAGCACCTGACGCTGGATGACGCCGGGCGCCCGGAAGTTCTCGGGCACGCCGCCCCGCAGGGCGGCCACGGCGACCGGCCGCAGCACCCGCTCCGACTGCAGGTAGCCGATGATCGCCGTCGCGGTGGCGCCAAGTCCCGTCGCGACGGCCACCACCGGGGCGGACCTGCTGGCGACCGGCCAGCTAGCGACGATGAAGACGATCGAGCCGAGGCACCAGTTCGCGACGCTGATCAGGGTGCGATAGAACGGCATCTTCAGCGCGCGGGCCCGCGCGAGCTCAGTACTGGATGGATCCGAGTCGCCGAGCAGCGTGTCTCGGCGTTGCCACCGCATCACCGGGATCAGCAGTCGCAGGCTCAGATACGAGCCGACGGTGAACGACAGGAACAGGTAGCCGAGGAACACCGCCAGGTTGAAGGCGGGCAAATCCTGCAGCTGGATGCGGTCCTCGGGCGGCAGGCCGAAGCGAAGGAAGCCGAGCACGAACAGCGCGCCGATGATGTCGCTCTGCAGCATGCCCAGCGTGAACACCGGCCACGGCGTGCGCGCAGCCCAGCGGACGAATCCGCTGATTCGCCTGATCGGAATGGCCTCCGTGCTCACAGCTCAACCGTATCGGGCGGGGCGGACGGAAAAGGGTGCTGTGGGACGGACGTGTCGGTTCGCAGCATTACTGTTATCTCGATGGCCGGTGTGTTTTCGCGTCTGGTGGGGCAAGACGCCGTGGAAGCGGAACTGGTTGCCGCGGCGCAGGCCGCCCGCGGTGATTCGGCTCACAGTGTCCTTTCAGCCGGGACCATGACACACGCCTGGTTGATCACCGGGCCGCCCGGCTCGGGCCGTTCGGTCGCGGCGCTGTGCTTCGCCGCTGCGCTGCAATGCACCTCCGAGGGCATCCCCGGCTGCGGAGAATGCCGGGCCTGCACCACGACGATGGCCGGGACCCACGCCGACGTGCGCCGGATCATCCCCGAGGGCTTGTCGATCGGTGTCGACGAGATGCGCACCATCGTGCAGATCGCGTCGCGCCGTCCCGGGACAGGGCGCTGGCAGATCGTGGTGGTCGAGGACGCCGACCGGCTCACGGAGGGCGCCGCGAACGCGCTGCTCAAGGTGGTCGAGGAGCCACCGCCGTCGACGGTGTTCCTGCTGTGCGCGCCGTCCGTCGACCCCGAGGACATCGCCATCACGCTGCGCTCGCGGTGCCGGCATGTGGCACTGGTCACGCCGCCGGTCGATGCGATCGCCAGGGTGCTGATCGAGACCGACGAACTGCCCGAGGACGAGGCCGTCTGGGCGGCGTCGGTCAGCGGTGGCCATGTGGGGCGGGCCCGGCGGCTGGCCACCGACGAGCAGGCGCGTGAGCGGCGGCAGCGTGCCCTTGGATTGGCGCGTGACGCGGCGACGCCGTCGCGGGCCTACGCCGCGGCCGAGGAGTTGGTGGCGACGGCCGAGGCCGAGGCGCGGGCGCTGACCGAAGACCGCAACGAGGCCGAGACCGAGGAGTTGCGCACCGCGCTCGGCGCGGGCGGCACCGGTAAGGGCACCACCGGAACGTTGCGCGGCGCCACGGGTGCCATCAAAGACCTTGAGCGACGGCAGAAGTCGCGGCAGACGCGAGCGTCACGCGATGCGTTGGACCGCGCGCTGATCGACCTGGCGACATATTTCCGCGATGCGCTGCTCGTGTCGTCGGGAGCAGGCCAGGTCCAGGCCAACCATCCGGACATGACCGATCGGGTGGCGGCTATGGCTGCGCACGCGTCACCGGAGAAGCTGTTGCGTTGCATCGAGGCGGTGCTGGAGTGCCGGGACGCGCTGGCGGTGAACGTGAAGCCGAAGTTCGCGGTCGATGCCATGGTGGCGACCGTCGGGCAGGCCCTGCGGAACTGACTTGGGTTGCGACTGGGGCCTGCCGTAGACTCGTCCCGCCCGGACAGAGGCCGGGCGCGCCACCTTAGCTCAGTCGGTAGAGCGATTCACTCGTAATGAATAGGTCAGGAGTTCGATTCTCCTAGGTGGCTCAAGCCGTTCCCTTCCCGCGAATGACCGTGTTTGTACGCGACGCGCCGAGTCCTGCTGGCATTCTGCGGTCGCTCGCGGGGATTTCACCGGCCATATGCGCTAGTCAAGAAGTCCTGCACCAGAGGCACCACCTCGTTCAGGTGCGTTTCCAGCAGCCAGTGCCCACCGCCGAGCAGGTGCAGCGGCGCGTCGGGCAAATCGCGATGGTAGGCGCGGGCCGACTCCTCCGGCATGTACCCGTCATGAAAACCCCAGACGATCAGCGTCGGCGGCCGGTGCTCGCGAAGGTATGCCTGCTCCTTGGAGAACCACTCCAGCGTCGACGGCTGGTCCTCGAGCAGACGGATCAGGTTGGCGACGCGGTCGGGCGTGGACATCAGCGACCAGTGCAGCGTCCACAGGTCGGGGCTGATGCGATCGGCGACGTCATCGGGCAGCTCGCCGACGAACTCGCTACGGAAGCCGTCGAGCGTGACGTGTTGGGCGATGCGTCGTCGCGCATCGGGGCCCGGATTGCTCCATGACTTCTTGAGAAACTCGTACTTCGGGCCGAACGCATCCTCGTAGATGTCTCCGTTTTGGATGACGAGCCCGGCGATGCGGTCGGGTTGGTGAAGCGCCAGACGCAAGCCGAACTGCGAACCGTAGTCGTGCAACCAGACCACGTAGCGCGTCAGGCCCATGGTTTCGACGAAGGCTTGCAGAAACTCCGCGTAGGCGTCGAACGTGTAGCCGAAGCTGTCAGTGGAAGGTGTTGCGCTGTAACCGAATCCGGGTAGGTCTGGCGCAATGCATCGCCAGCGCGCGCCGAGGTGGGCCAACAGGTGGCGGTAGGCGTACGACGAGCACGGGTAGCCGTGCGGAAGCAGCACGACGGGAGCGTCGGTGGGACCGGACTCGCGGTAGAAGGTGTCGATCCCGTCGACGGTGATGCGGCGGTGGCGGACAGGTGCGAGCGGCATACCGCTCACGTTCCCCGTCACTGTGACTCGTCAAACACCTCGCGGGCGATCTTGCGGGCGGTGTTGGCCGCGGGAAAGCCCGCGTATCCGCTGGCGTGGTAGATGACTTCGGCGATCTCGTCTTCGGTGAGACCGTTGGTGCGAGCGATCTGGAAGTGAATCGAAAGCTCGTCGGTGGCGCGCAACGAGATCAGGATGCCGAGCGTGACGAGGCTGCGGTCACGTCGGCTCAGGCCGTCGCGTCCCCACAGCCGTCCGAAGACGTTGTCGATGCCGATCTCCATCAGCTCGTCACCGAACTTGCCGTCCCGCAACCTCTCTGCTGTGGCAGCGCCCGGCAGAAGTTCACGAAAGACCCGCAGGCCCTGTTCACGGATGTCTGTCATCCATTCAGATTGGCATGACTAGAGAGGCGCCACGAACCCGACGGGCCCCGACGCGAGACACACCGACAACGCGGCCGTGTTCGCCCGTACCTTGATCGCACCGCCTGCCCCCGGCAGCCGGACGAAGGCACGGTTGAGGCCGGGACGTACCGGCACCTTCGTCTCCGTGCCCTCCGACAGCGACATCGTCAGCGACCCGTCGCTGTTGGCCAGGTAGTTGATCTCCGCTGTCCAGTTGGCAGGCAGCAGTGGACCATCCAGTTTCATCGAAACGGGAAAGTCGGGCTGTACCAGATATCCGCAATTCGGTTCGGGCCCTGGCGCGATCGACCGCACCCACGTGACTTTCGCATCGATGACGTGCCCACTCACATCGAACATGCGCAAATCTGTTGTCGCGCCTGCGAAGTCGGGCCGATCCGACAGCAGGGCGAACATGTGACTGGCCAAGTTCTCCGGCCCGACAACGCGCTGCAACACCATCGGGTCGACCTCCTGGTCGAGCATCGGCGCACTCGATGCCGCATGCGCCGCCGCCAGTCCCGCCCTGGCGTTCTGCAGATACGGTTGTGTCGGGTTCTCCCGCCAGATGGTCATGAACGTAGCCGTCGAGTACATGCTGCTCGCAGCGAAAATGACTGTGAGACAGACAATTACAGCTGTGCGGGGCCGTGAGGCGTCCAGCCATGTCGATCGCTTGCGGTTCGGCGCGCACAGGCCGACCGCGAGCAGCAGCGCCAACACCACCACGAGGTCGGGCAGATAACGCAGCGTCTGCGCGAGTTCGAGTGCGGTGAACCGCGACGAACGCATCAGGTAGATCGGAATCTGGCAGGCGACCGCGTAGCCGACTGCCACCAACCACACCGCCCCGATTCGCTGTTTGCGCAGCAACGAGATCGCGACCACGCCCGCCAACGCCACCCAGCCCAGAACCATCACCGCGATCGGCGGTGTCGCCCACGGCGACGCCGGGGCCCAGCGCTGCCACTCCCACGGTCCGCCGACCAAACCGGGCACGATGCCGTGAGTTACCGAGCGGCTCAACAGGTCCCAGGTCATCGCCAGGTCGAAGCTCCACCGCTTCTGATCGACCACCACCAGGTAGACGCCGATCCACGCCGCCGTCAGGACCAGCGCCGACACCCACAGCCGCAGCCCGCGCCGCCACACCTGCGGCACCGAGCCGGTCGAGGTGACGTGCGCGTAGAGCGCCGCGATCGTGAAGGCGACGAACGGAATGACGGCCGCCTTTTCGAAGAACAGCAAGCCACCGAAGTACACCAGCAGCCCGGTCACCGCATACCGCTGGTTGCCGGTGCGGACCAACAGCACCGCGTCGGCGCATACCCACGCCAGCGCGGCGAGCATCGGCAGTGAGTTCAGCGCCGCCGCCCACCATGCGAATGCGGGTACCGACAGCGGCGTGAACAACGCGAACGTCAACGGCAGCAGCAGCACCGGGCGCCAGCCGAGAATCGTGTGCAGCGCCCGCAGCAGTGCCAGCGACGCCAGCAGTTGCAGCACCACCAGGCTGATCGCTGGTCCGATCCAGTTCAGCGGCGCGATACGGGTGATGCCGCCCGCGACCAGGAAGGCGCCCGGCATCACGTGTCCGTCGTGGTCGTCGAACAGGTACGCCGGCGACAGCAGGCTCTGCGTGCCTGCGCGGCCGGTCAGGATCAGGTCGTCCCAGTAGAAATAGCCTCGGAACGCCAGCACGGCCCGGACGACGAGCTGCACCACGATCAGCACGGCGGCGGTGCGGGCAACCCAGTTCATCGGTGGTCGAGCCTACGGACAGAGCTGACGCGTAGCCGCCGTCGGTATGGTGGGCCGATGCGCACACTGGTCACCGGGGCAGCCGGTTTCATCGGATCAACGCTGGTAGACCGCCTTCTTGCAGAGGGGCACACGGTCGTAGGAGTCGATGACCTGAGCTCGGGGCGCAGCGAGAACATCGTGTCGGCGGAGCGGCACGACGGCTTCGAATTCGCCAAGGCCGACATCGTCAGCGCAGACCTCATCGGACTGCTCGCCGACACCCGACCCGAGGTGGTTTTCCACCTGGCCGCGCAGATCTCGGTGAAGCTGTCAGTCGACGACCCGCAGTTCGATTCGTCGGTCAACGTGGTCGGCACGGTGCGGCTTGCCGAGGCGGCGCGTCGTGCCGGGGTCCGCAAGATCGTGCACACCTCCTCCGGCGGCTCCATCTACGGCACCCCGCCGACATACCCGACCAGTGAAGACGTGCCGACAAACCCGTCGTCGCCGTATGCGGCAAGCAAGGTCGCGGGCGAGGTGTATCTGAACATGTACCGCAACCTCTACGGCCTGCAGTGCTCGCACATCGCGCCAGGCAACGTCTACGGGCCCCGCCAGGATCCCCACGGCGAGGCGGGCGTGGTGGCGATCTTTTCCAGGGCGCTGCTGGCGGGGAAGCCGACCAAGATCTTCGGCGACGGGAGCGACACCCGCGACTACGTATTTGTCGACGATGTCGTGGACGCGTTCGTCAAGGCATCCGGCGAGGCCGGTGACGGGCAACGCTTCAACGTCGCCACGGGAACCGAAACCTCGACGCGGCAACTGCATTCGGTGATCGCCAAGGCCGCGGGCGCCCCCGACGAGCCGGAGTTTCACCCGCCGCGACTCGGCGATCTGCGCCGGTCGTGCCTCGACATCAGCCGCGCCAGGCGAGTGCTCGGGTGGACCCCGGAGGTCGACATCGACGAGGGCGTCGCCAGGACAGTCGACTACTTCCGCGCTCAATAAAGATTGTAAGTACTTACTTTCTGTTGTAGCCTTGGCGCCATGCCCTACGACGTCATCATTCGCAACGGCCTGTGGTTCGACGGCACGGGAACCGCGCCGCAGGTTCGCACGCTGGGGATTCGCGACGGAATCGTCGTCGCGGTTTCGGCAGACCCGCTCGACGAGGCGGGCTGCCCCGACGTGATCGATGCCGCGGGCAAGTGGATCGCGCCAGGGTTCATCGACGTGCACACGCACTACGACGCGGAGGTGCTGCTCGACCCGGGTCTGCGGGAGTCGGTGCGCCACGGCGTGACAACGATCCTGTTGGGCAACTGCTCGCTGTCGGCCGTATACGCCGACTCCGACGACGCCGCCGATCTGTTCAGCCGGGTCGAAGCTGTTCCGCGGGACTACGTGCTCGGTGCGCTGGAAGCCAAGAAGACGTGGTCGACGCCCGCGGAATACGTTCGCGCCCTCGACGAACTGCCGCTCGGCCCCAATGTCGGCTCCATGCTTGGGCATTCGGATCTGCGCACGGCTGTTCTCGGCCTCGACCGCGCCACCACCGACGGCGTCATGCCGACGGAAGCCGAGCTGAACCGGATGGCAGACATGCTCGATCAGGCTCTCGATGCCGGGTTGCTCGGCATGTCCGGAATGGACGCTCCCATCGACAAACTCGACGGCGACCGCTACCGGTCGCGCGCGCTGCCGTCGACGTTCGCCACCTGGCGGGAGCGCCGCAGACTGATCTCCGTGCTGCGCAAGCGCCGCCGAATTCTGCAGAGCGCACCGAACACCAAGAACCCCCTCGAAGCGTTGATGTTCTTCCTGACCAGCAGCAGGCTGTTCGGTCGGCGTGCAGGCGTGCGCATGAGCCTGCTGGTGTCGGCCGATGCCAAGTCCGCTCCGGGCGCCGTGCACGTATTCGGGCCAGGGACAAGGCTTCTCAACAAGGTCTTCGACTCGCTGGTACGGTTCCAGCATCTTCCTGTGCCGTTCGAGCTGTACTCCGACGGCATCGACTTGCCGGTGTTCGAGGAGTTCGGGGCAGGCACCGCCGCGCTTCATCTGCGCGACCAGATCAAGCGCAACGAACTGCTCGCCGACACCGACTACCGTCGCCGGTTCCGCAGGTCGTTCGACCGCCGCAAGCTCGGCCCGACGTTGTGGCATCGGGATTTTCACGACGCCACCATCGTCGAGTGCCCGGATAAGACTTTGATCGGCAAGAGCTTTGGGCAGATCGCCGACGAGCGCGGGCTGCATCCCCTTGATGCGTTCTTGGATGTGCTCGTCGAGAACGGCGAGCGCAACGTGCGCTGGACCACGATCGTGGCCAACCACCGGCCCGAACAACTCGACAAGCTGGCCGCGGATCCGTCGGTCCACATGGGCTTCTCCGATGCCGGTGCGCACCTGCGAAACATGGCCTTCTACAACTTCTCGCTGCGATTGCTGAAGCGTGTCCGCGACGCCGAGGCCGCCGGGCGCCCGTTCCTGAGCCTGCAGCGAGCGGTGCACCGGCTCACCGCCGAGGTCGCCGACTGGTTCGGTCTGGACGCAGGCACGTTGCGTGAGGGCGACCGTGCGGACTTCGTGGTGATCGACCCGGCCGGCCTCGACGCCTCGGTCGACGCTTATCACGAGGAGAAGGTGCCGTTCTACGGCGACCTGAGCCGCATGGTCAACCGCAATGACGCCGCGATCGTCGCGACCGGTGTCAACGGCACCGTGGTCTTCCGCGACGGGCAGTTCTGCGACGGTTACGCCACGACTCTGAAGACCGGCCGCTTCCTGCGCGCCGGCGTCGGCGACGCCGTGAAAGCGCTTGCCTGACATGGCAAGAACTCAGCAACAACGTCGCGAGCAAACCATCGCGCGGCTACTGGACGCGAGCATCGACTCCATCATCGATGTCGGCTATGCGCGCGCGTCGGCCGCGGTGATCGCCAAACGTGCCCAGGTCTCCGACGGCGCGCTGTTCCGGCACTTCTCGACGATGGGCGACTTCATGGCCGCCACCGCGCGCGAGGTGATGCGGCGCCAACTCGATTCGTTCACCAAGCAAGTCGCCGAGATCCCCGCCGACAAGCCTGCGCTACAGGCGGCGCTGACGATCATGCGCGATGTCACCGGCAACCCCACCAACGCCGTGATGTACGAGCTCATGGTCGCTGCCCGCACCGACGAGAAGCTGCGGACCACTCTGCAAGAGGTGCTCACCGAATACGCCGCCAACATCTATGACGTCGCACGGGCGCTGCCAGGAGCGGACCAAATCCCTGACGACACCTTCACCGCATTGGTGGCCATCATCACCAATACCTTCGACGGCGCGGCGATCGTCAGGGCGGTCATGCCGCAGCCCGATCTCGAGGACAATCGAATTGCGTTGCTGGCACGGCTGATCGGTGAAGCGCCCTAACGGTCTTCAGGTACCCGGGCGGTTTGTAGCGCCACGGCCCGCGCCAACCGCGCGTACTTCAGTTCGAGATCCTTGAACCGCATGTAGGCAGACAGCGTCGTGAACACGAACGCGATCACAAGCAGGTACAACATCAGGTCGGTACCGCGTTTCACGCCAAGCCAATTCGCGACCACGGTGGTGTCGTCGGGGCGAAGGATCGCGTAGATACCGGCGATGACGAACAGCACGTAACCGACCTTCACCCACGCCTTGGACCGCGCGCTGCGACGCGAGCGCAACAGGTAAACCAACAGCGAGAGCACCGAAACGATCAGCAGCGCCTGGATCCAGTTCATCGCGACATCCTTCCTCGCAACCAACCGTCGAAGATGATGTTGACGCCGTTGAGCAACGGCTGGCCCTTGGACATCGAGTATTCGGTGTAGAGAATCTCCACAGGTTCTTCCGTTACCCGCCAACCGTTTTCATAGGCCAGCGCGATGAACTCGTCGGCGTGGCTCATGCCGTTCATGGTGAGGTTGAGCCCGTCGGCCACCTTCTTGTTGAACACCCGCAGCCCGTTGTGCGCGTCGGTCAGCCCGAGCTTGCGGCTGCGCCTGCTCAAGGTGGCCGCCGTGCGCAGCACAACGCGCTTGAGTAGCGGCGTGTGGCTCACCACACCGGGGTCGGCGAATCGGGTGCCGACGACGAGGTCGACGTCGTCGCCGGCGAGCCGGTCGATCATCCGGATGACGTCCTTGACGCGATGCTGGCCGTCGGCGTCGAAGGTGGCGAACACCGCCGCACCCGGTTGCCTGCGGGCGTACTCCACGCCGGTCTGGATGGCCGCGCCCTGTCCGAGATTGACCGGGTGGCGCACCGAATGGGCCCCGGCGCGCAACGCCACGTCGCCGGTGTCATCGCGGCTGCCGTCGTCGACGCACACCACGTTGTCGAAAACGGAGCGAACGTCAGAGATGACGTCGCCGATGACGCTCGCCTCGTTGAAGGCGGGGATGATGAGCCAAACGTCGTGGTAGCGCGAGTCCGAGATACTGATGCCCCTCAAAATACAGGGTCAGCGATCCGGCATCCTGGCAAGCGCGGCCAGGTGCACCGCGATTCCTACCAGCGGCCCGCACAGCAGCGCGATCACCGTGCGTGTTTCCAGGCCTACCGGCAGGAGCAGCAGCAACGCCGAGGCCACCGTCGCCGACACCCAGCCGAGCGAATAGGCCCGATGGAGGGCGGCCGCGACCGCAGCGGCGCCGGTCAACGTCAGGATCGCGATCGCGACCGCCGCGCCGGTCAGCCAGGCCAGCAGCTCGCCGTCGGCCCGATACTGCGCGCCGAACCCTTCGCGCAGCAGCCACGGCCCGAACACCCCCGCGAGCAGCACCCCCAGCAGACCGAGGCCCGTCACCACCAGCGCGGGCTGCACCAGCGCCCGCAGCCGCTCCGTGCGCTGGTCGACGAAGTGCGCGATCAGGTTGCCCTGCATGGCGGTCAGCGGCACCAGCAGCGGTGCCCTGGTCAGCGTGACCGCCAGGATCACCACGCCGCCGGTGGCGCCCAGGTCACCCGAGGTCGCCTTGAGCAGCACCGGAAAGCCCATCACCAGGACAGCGCTTGCCCCCGCGGCAGCGATCGAATGCGAAGCGCCGCGCAGGAACGTCACGGTGCCGCCAGGCGTCAGCAGTTGCGCCGCTGCGCGGGTGGAGGGGGATGCGATGAGCAGGATCAGCCACGCGATCGCGCCTGCGACCGTCGCCCACAGATAGCCGACCAGGCCCCAGCCGACCACGAACGTCGCGGCCGCCACTGCCACGCGCATGCCTGCGTCGGTCACCATCAGCGAGCCGTACTCGGTCCACCGATTCACCCCCGCCAACATGCCCAGCAGGGTCGCGTGCAGGCAGAAGCCGGCCAATCCCACACTCAGCAGCCCGACGCTCAGCCACTGCGACTCGACGAACACGTGCGCCGACCACAGCGGCGAACTGACGGCGATCACCGCCGCGGCCACCACCCCGACCATCGCCGCCACCCGCATCGGATGCGTGCGTGGCCCGGCGACGACCTCCGCGTAGCGCGTCGAGCGCACCTCGCGGGTGGCCTCCTGGAGCAGTCCGAACGCCGCGCCGGTGACCAACCCGAATGCGCCCCAGAACACCCCGAACACCGAAAAACCCGCCGGCTCGAGATCGCGCGCCGCCAGGTACAGCACCGCGTATCCGCACAGCGCGGACAACACGGTGGCGGTGCCGACCCGCGTCACGCTGGCGCGGGTGATCGGTCCGGTCGGCGCCGCGTCGGTCATGACGGCTCGTCGAGCGAGGGCACCGGCATCGAGTACAGCCACGCGTCCCACAGCGGACGCAACGACTCGTCTGCGTAGTTGGCGGCCAATCCGGTGAAGTCGTCGGTGACGACGGTGCCGTGCCGATAGCGTGCCGTCCAATCCTTCAGCAGCGCAAAGAAACTGTCGTCGCCGATGTGCCCGCGCAACACGTGCAGGGTCAGCGCCCCGCGTTTGTACACGCGGTCGTCGAACATGTCTCGCGGTCCCGGGTCGGCCAGCACCAGATCCTGCGGCGAATCCACCAGCCGCTGGTGATAGTGGCGCGCCCACTCGTCGGCGCTGCGGTCGCCGGAATGCTCGGACCACAACCACTCGGCGTAGCAGGCGAAACCTTCGTGCAGCCAGATGTGGCGCCAGCGTTTGGCGGTGACGGAATTGCCGAACCACTGATGGGCCAGCTCGTGGGCGATCAGCCGCTCAGCGCGACCATGGCCGTCGCAATGGTTGGCGCCGAAGATCGAAATCCCTTGTGCTTCAAGGGGTATCTCGAGATCGTCGTCGGTGACCACGACGGTATAACCGCTGTCCAATGGGTACGGACCGAACAGCTTGACGAACAACTTCATCATCTGCGGTTGGTCGGCGAAGTCCTGCTCGAAATTGCGGCGCAGCCGGTCGGGCAGCACTGCGTGTATCTGGACACCGTTCTTGGCTATCCGGTGCCGGTCGTACACACCGATCTGCAGGGTGATCAGATATGTAGAAGTCGGCTCGGCCTGCTCGTACGTCCACGTCGTCATGCCCGCTCTCGCGCGCCGCGACAACAGCTCGCCGTTGGCCAGCGCGTAATACGCGCTCTCCGTGCTGATCTGGAGACGGAAGCTGGCCTTGGCGCTGGGATGGTCGTCACACGGAAACCACGACGCGGCGCCGTTGGGCTGGCCTGCGACGAGCACGCCCTCTGACAGTTCCTCGAAACCGACTTCGCCCCAATGGGAGCGGACCGGCCGCGGCGTGCCGCCGTAGCGCACCGAGATCGTCATGGCCGCGCCCGCGGGCAGCGTGTCGGACAGCGCAATGTGCAACTTTCCGTTCGACGACCGGAACTGGGCCGGGCGCTTGCCGTTGACCGTCACCTTCGAAACCGAAAGGGCGTCCGACAAGTCGAGGGTGAACGTGCGCAACGCGGCAAGGGTGACGGCGGTGATGGTGGCGGATCCGGCCAGCCGGTTGATCGTCACCTTGTATTCGAGGTCGAGTTCGTAGCGCGACACCCGATAGCCGAAGTTGCCATTGCTGGGTAGGTACGGGTCGATGACCGGTGGTTGGGCCGCTTTCTTCGCCGCTTTCTTGCTTCTTGTCACGCGGCGGTTGCCTTGTTCTTGGGGGGTTTCGTTGCGTCGCCGCCCTTCTTGCGGAACAGGTTCCACGGGGCGATCGGATTGCCTTGCCAGCGGCTGGACGGCGGCACCTCGTCGCCGCGCATCACCAGCGACGCCGGACCGACCGTCGCGCCTGCACCGATGCGCGCGGCGGGCAGTGCGACACAGTGCGTGCCCAGCGTCGCGCCCTCCTCCAGCACCACGGTGTCCATCCGCATGATCCGGTCATGGAACAAGTGGGTCTGCACCACGCAGCCGCGGTTGACCGTTGCGCCCTTCTCGAGGGTGACGAGGTCGGCCTCGGGCAGCCAATAGGTTTCACACCAGACACCGCGGCCGATCTTGGCGCCCAGCGCGCGCAGCCACAGGTTCATCACCGGGGTGCCGCTGGCGGCGCGGGCGAACCAGGGCGCGGCGACGGTTTCGACGAACGTATCGGACACCTCGTTTCGCCACACGAATGACGACCACAGCGGGTGCTCGATGGCGGTGATACGGCCGACCACAAGCCATTTCGCGACCACCGCGACGGCGCCCGCGAACGCGCCCGCGGCCAGCAGCACGACACCGCCTGCCGCCGCGGTCCAACCCCAGCCGACTTCGATCGCCAACCACTGCACGGCGAACAGCACGGCCACCCCGATCGCGAACGTCACGATCATCGGGATCAGCCGGCACGTCTCGACCATTGCGCGGAGAATCTTCAGCCGCGGCGAGGGATGGAATGTGCGCAACACATCGGCCGCGGTGGTCTTGCGGCGCAACCGGACCGGCGGGCTGCCCAGCCACGACGAGCCCGCCTTGGCTTTGTGCGGCGTCGCCGACAGCACCGCCACCAGACCGTCGTCGGGCACGCGTCGGCCGGGCTGGGTGATGCCGGAGTTGCCGAGGAACGCCCGCTTGCCGATGGTCGCCTTGGCGACGTGGATCCAGCCGCCGCCCAGTTCGTAGGACGCCACCATGGTGTCGTCGGCCAGGAACGCGCCGTCCTCGACGACAGTGAACTTCGGCACCAGCAGCGCTGTCGAAATCTCGGTGCCACGACCGACTTTCGCGCCGAGCATCCGCAGCCACCACGGCGTCAGAAGGCTGGCATAGATCGGAAACAGATAATTGCGGGCGGCGTCCATCAGCCGCTCGGTCGCCCACAGCTGCCATCCGACGCGGCTGCGCACGGGGTGATATCCCTCGGGCATCCACATCGACAACAGCCGCACCCCGATCACCGTCAGCGCGGCGTAGGTGACGATCGCGGCCAGCGTTGCAGCGGGCGTCCACACCGCAGCGGCCAGCGCCGCATCCGTCAGTGACGCGGAATCGCGGACGGCCCAACCGATCACGGCAAGACCGACTCCGAGCGCCAGCAGCGGCAGCGCGCCGAGCAGAATCGACGTCACGCCGTAGACGGCCATCCAGAACGGCGCGCTCGGCGGCCGGTGCTCAGGCCACGGGTGGCGGGCCTTGCCCGACTTCACCGCGGGCGAGCCTTTCCAGTACTGGCCGTTCTTGACCTTGCCGACCACCCCGGAGCCCGGCGCGACGTCGGCGTTCTTGCCCACGACCGCTCCGGGCAGCAGCGTGGTGCGCGCACCGATGGACGCATCGTTGCCGACGGTGATCGGCCCGACATGGAAGTGGTCGCCGTCGATCCAGTGCCCAGAAAGGTCGACCTCGGGTTCGATCGAGCAGCGATGGCCCAGCCGCAGCATGCCCGTCACGGGCGGGGCCGAGTGCAGATCGACGCCCTTGCCGACCTGGTTGCCGAGCATGCGGGCGTAGTAGACCAGCCACGGTGCGCCAGCCTGATTCTCCGCCCCGCTGGCTTCGGCGAGGCGCTCGGCGACCCACACCCGCAGGTGGACCGAGCCGCCGCGGCGATACGTGCCGGGTTGCAACCCGCCCAACAGGATTCGCGCGCACAGCGCAGCAATCGACATGCGGCCGACCGGAGTGATGAACAGAAGGAAGCCGACGCCGACGAACCACCAGTTCACCGGCACCAGCCACGGCGGCGGATGAAGTTGGGCGATACCGCTTTCGACAACATTGTTCAGCAATGCCAGCCACACCACCCACTGCAGCCCGGTCAGCGTGGCCAGCGGCAGTGACACCGCCACCTGCACTGCCTGGGTCAATCGCGGGGTTGGCTTGACCACGCGCGTTTCGACCGCAGGCGGCGGGTCCAGCTCGTCGAGATAGCCCGCCAGCGACCCGAGGCGGGGATGGTCGTAGAGGTCGGCGACGGTCACCTGCGGATAGCGATGGCGCATCGCGGCGACCAACTGCGCGGCGGACAGCGAACCTCCGCCGAGGGCATGGAAATCGGCTTCCGGCCCGTCGATCGGCGCTGCGAGGACCTCGCGCCACAATCCGGCCAGCCACCCGAGCGTGCCACCGAGATCCGGCTCCTCCTCGGCACTGCCTGCGACGGGCCACGGCAGGGCGTTGCGGTCGACCTTTCCCGACGTGCGGGTCGGCAGCTCGTCGACGAGCACCAGCCTCGGCACCAGCGCAGCAGGCAGGGTATCGGCCAGCGCGGCGCGGGCCTTACCGATGTCGAACGACGGGTCGGCGCTTGCGATATAACCAACCAACAGCGGTGTGCCGCTGGCGGTCTTGCGCACCGCAGCGGCGCCGCCGCTGACCCCCGGCAGATTCACAAGCGCGGCGTCGACCTCGCCGAGCTCGATGCGGCGGCCGCCGACCTTCACCTGGTCGTCGGCGCGGCCCATGAAGTACAAGCCGTCGGGCTCGAGCCGCACCAGATCGCCGCTGCGATAGGCGCGTGACCATGCGAGCGTCGGCATCATCGCGTACTTCTCGGCGTCCTTGGCCGGATCCAGGTACCGGGCCAGCCCGACACCGCCGATGACGAGTTCACCGACCTCGCCCGTGCCCACCGGCAGGCCCTCTTTGTCCACCACCGCGAGATCCCAGCCCCGCAGCGGCAGGCCGATGCTCACCGGCGCAGAGCCCTCCAGACGCGCTGCGCATGCCACCACCGTCGCCTCGGTCGGGCCGTAGGTGTTCCACACCTCGCGACCGTCGACGGCCAGCCGCTCGGCGAGCTCCGGCGGGCATGCCTCGCCGCCGAAGATCAGCAGCCGCACCGCTTCGAGCGCCTCGGCGGGCCACAGTGCCGCCAGCGTCGGCACCGTCGAAACCACGGTGATGTCGCGGCTCACCAGCCACGGGCCCAGGTCCATGCCGCTGCGCACCAGCGCGCGCGGGGCGGGCACCAGACACGCCCCGCGCCGCCAGGCCAGCCACATCTCCTCACACGATGCGTCGAACGCAACCGACAGGCCTGCCAGCACCCGGTCACCGGGACCAATGGGGTTGTCCTGCAAGAACATTTGCGCTTCCGCATCGACGAATGCGGCGGCGCTGCGGTGCGTGACGGCGACACCCTTCGGGGTGCCGGTGGATCCGGACGTGAAGATGATCCAGGCATCGTCGCGACCGAGCGGCGCGCCGGCCCGCCATCCGCGCGATTCGCCCTGCGCGCGGTGCAGGCCCCGCTCGGTGATGATGCCGACCACGTCGGCTTCGCCGAACACCAGCTCGGCGCGTTCGTCGGGGTCGTCGGCGTCGACGGGCACGTAGGCGGCTCCCGCGGCCAGCGTCGCGAGGATCGCCACGTACAACGCGTAGTTGCCCGAGGGCATCCGGATCCCGATGCGGTCGCCGCGGCCGATGCCGCGGGCAGCGAGCCATTCGACGCTCTCCTCGATGTCGGAGAGCAACTCGGCATAGGTCAGCTGGACCTCGCCGTCGTCGAGCGCCGGTGCATCCGGGTATCGGGCCGCCGTGTCGTTGAGGATGTCGATGAGCGTGCGCGGTTCGGGCGCGCACGAAGACAACAGGTATTGAGGCGGTACCTCGGGATGGAAAGCCGTTGTCACGGGTACAAACTACTAAGCCGCTCGCTCGGCCCGGGCGCGCCGCACGCGGTGGGTGATCACAATCGCGACAACCAGGACGACGGCGGCGACGACGTACCACTTGTATCGCTCGAACGTGTCGTAGATCTCCACGATGTGCTCGCCTGCGAGGTACCCCAGCGCAGACCACGCGCCAACCCACAGCACCGCGCCCAGTGCGTTGTAGCCGAGGAATTTCAGCCAGTGCATGCCGACGATGCCTGCCAGTAGGCCGTTGATCTGACGCAGGCCGTCGATGAAGCGCGCGACGGTGACGATCTTGCCGCCGTGGCGGTTGAAGAACGCCTCGGCCCGGTCCAACCGCTGCGGTGTCAGGAACACGTACCGGCCGTAGCGCTCGGCCAGTGGCCTGCCGCCGAAGTGGCCGACGACGAACCCGACGTTGTCGCCGATCACGGCGGCCAGCACCGCGACCACGAAGACGACGGCGATGTTCATCTGGCCCGCACCGGCGAACACCGCGGCGGCGATCAGCATGATCTCGCCGGGCACGGGGACGCCGAAGTCCTCCAGGAACAACATTCCGGCCACGCCCAGGTAGCCGTAGTGCTCGAGCAGCGGCTGCACATCCCCGAAAACACCAGGCAGTTGGGTGTCGGTCATGGCTGTAACCGTAAGTTCATGCGGCTCCGATTTCGATCGAAGGCGGCCGGCTGGCACAATGGCCGGTGGAGGGGAGTATTCCTTCGCCACGGTGTCGTCACCACGTCGACCGTCATCGGCCGACCGGGACCGCGGGCCGACCTTCGGGTCGGTGGAAGAGACCTCCGGCGTTTAGCGGGCCTCATTTGCGGCCCGCGGCTGACGACCGGAGGCTTGTCTGTGCACGTAACCCAACTCGAGTGGATCATCACGCTGAGCGTGACGATTGCTGTCCTGCTGTTCGACGTGATCGTGATCGGGCGTCGACCGCACGAACCGTCCAAGCGCGAGCTCATTGTCTCGCTGTCGGTGTACGTAGCGCTCGCCGTGGCGTTCGGCTTGTGGACGTGGTTCTACCACGGCGACCAGTACGGGCTGGAGTTCTTCGCCGGCTGGCTCACCGAATACAGCCTGTCGGTGGACAACCTGTTCATCTTCTTGATCATCATGGCCAGCTTCAAGGTGCCCAAGAAGTATCAGCAGGAGGCGCTGTTGGTCGGCATCATCCTGGCGCTGATCTTCCGCGGTGTCTTCATCGCGCTCGGCGCGGTGGCCATCAACCAGTTCTCCTGGGTGTTCTACCTTTTCGGCGCGTTTTTGGTGTACACCGCGATCACCCTGGCACGCGACACCGAGCACGACGACGACGCCGAGAACTTCGTGGTGCGGTTCGCGCGAAGGCATCTCAAGCTCACGGAGAAATGGGATGCCGGCCTGAAGCTGTGGATCAAGGACAACGGCAAGCGGCTGATGACGCCGATGTTCCTCGTCATCGTCGCGCTCGGGACCACCGATCTGCTGTTTGCCCTGGACTCGATCCCCGCGATCTACGGCCTCACCCAGGAGCCGTATCTGGTGTTCACCGCGAACGTGTTCGCGCTGATGGGACTGCGCCAGCTGTACTTCCTGCTCGGGGATCTGCTCAAGCGGCTGGTCTACCTGTCGCAGGGCTTGGCGTTCATCTTGGCGTTCATCGGGCTGAAGCTCCTGCTGCATGCCCTGCATGAGAACGAGCTGCCGTTCATCAACGGCGGTGAACACGTGCCGGTCCCGGAGATCCCGACGCTGGCCAGCCTCGGCGTGATCGTGGTGACGCTCGTCATCACCACCGCGGCCAGCCTGTACAAGACGCGGGTGCACGACGTCAGGAAGGACGCCAAGGAGGCCGAAGAGAAGGCCTTGGATTCGGCTTGATCGGAATAGTCGACACCACCGGTCCGTTTTTTTAGCGTGACCCTGGTGCGGCTATTCGTGGCGGACACGCCGAGCGGCGACTGGACAGAACTGACCGACGGTGAGGCGCGCACTGTGCGCGTCGCGGCGACGGACCTGCAGCAGGCGCGCCGGGCCCGCATGCGGATACGCGCAGGCGATCAGGACGTGGCGGTGATCCTCGACGTCACGGTGGCCGTAGCAAGTGACTTCCGTTCGGCGCGAACCGCTCTGGGGTCCTCCGGACACACCGTGCACTATGCGGGCACAGTGGACGGACTTGCCGGCCTGATCTCCGACATCGCAATGGCCGACGTCGCCGATGGTGTCACGCTGATCTCCGCGTCACCGCGTCAGGACCTGAGTGACCTCGCGCGGCAGGTGTTGCGCCGGCTCAGCGTTCGGGACCAATTGCGCGCGTCGTAGTGGCGGCCGGGCATCCCGGTCCGAGTTCGCTGAAGCCGCTCACCGCCGCCGATTTACATAATCGGAGCGGACCCATCGGCTTTCCGTTACGTAACTAGCTTTAATAAAGCAATACAATTCGATGCGCATAACACAAATAGCGGCACAATAAGTCGACTTATTTCGCATGCGAAAGTATCGCCTGCGATGTACAGTTCATTAGCTGGCCAGGCATCACTATCGGTTGCTATGGGGATGGCCGTGCATATTTCACGAGTCTGCAGAAAAAGGGGCGTCAGTTGCCGGTAATTATTTCCGACGTCAATTTTTGTTCGCGATGACCGCCGACTCGACTCATCGAACAGCAGACTCAGCGGTGGCAACGGATCCGCCCGAACCGCAAACCCGCAGGCGGGCGCGCATCATCGGCCTCGATGGCGTGCGTGGGCTGTTGTGCCTGAGCATCGCAATCACGCACGTGACGGGGTACTACTCCAAACACACCGCTGCGGTCTGGAAGACGAATATCTTCGGCTTCTCGCTGGTGTACTTCTTCGTGCTAAGTGGTTTCCTGTTGTTCTTACCGTATGTCCGAAATGTGGTTGCCGAGCGCTCGTCGGCTCGCATGCCGAACACGCGCGATTACGCGGTGCACCGGCTGGCCCGGATCATGCCTGCCTACCTGGCGATCTTTTTGATCGTGAATTTCGTCTTACGGTTGTCCTATGTGCAGAATGCGGCGTTGATGCCCGATGACGCCAGGACCGGCGTCGGCGTCATCACCGATCCCGGTGAATTGCTCGCCAACCTGGCACTGGTGCAGACCTACTTCCCGTCCTACATCCAGACCGGCATCGGGCCGTCGTGGTCGCTGACGCTGGAGTACGCCTTCTATCTGTCGTTGCCGCTGCTGGGATTGGCCGTCTTCCGCATGCGCAAGCGCAGCACCCGCAACCCGTTCGTGGTGGCCATGCTGGCGCCCAGCATCCTGTTGATCGTCGGCCTCATCGGACGCGCGCTGATTCCAGTGGTGAATCGATACGCAGGCACCACGGACTTCATCCTGCTCAACTGGGGTCCGAACATCGCCGCGGTATTCACCAAGAGCATCCTGACCAACGCCGACAACTTCGCGATGGGCATGTTCGCCGCGATCGTGTTCGTCGCGATCGAGCACGGCGCTCTTGCCGAACGGATCAGTCGACGCGTTCGACTGCTCAGCGCGGTCTTGATCCTGCCCGTATTGGTGGTCAGCGCGGCGTTTTTCGCCATCGCGGTGCAGTTCGTGACGGCGGGGGTCGGTGTCGTCGCCGCCATGATGATCCTGATCGTCGTGGTGCCGTTGGCCCGTGGCCGCAAGTCGAAGTTGGCGACGTTCCTCGACGTGCGGCCGATCCGGTACGTGGGTGAGATCTCACTGTCTGCCTACCTCTGGCACTTTCCGATGCTGCTGTTGCTGGGTCGCCTCGGCTGGATGGCGGGTGACACGCTGCCCGGAATGCTGCACAACATCGTGATCCTGCTCGCCGCAACAATTCTCGCCGCATCGGTGACTTACTACCTCATCGAGAAGCCTGCGATGAACTACGCCAGACGGCTTCGTGCCGCCAAGAAGGCGCCGCCGCGCCAGACCGACGAGAAGGTAGGGGTCAGCCCAGGGCTTGGTAGATGAGCGCGGAGTAGCGGTTGGTGCGCTCGGTGCCGGTCGTGCCGGGCCCCATCCTGTTCATCACGTAGGCGAAGGTGGCGCCGCGGTCGGGATTCATCACGATCGCCGAGCCGCCCCAGCCGCCCCACCAACAGATCCTGCCCTCGGGAATGGCGGGAACGCTTTGCGGCGACGGCAGTCCGAAGCCGATGCCGAACCGCAGCGGGACCAGCAGCACCAGGTCGGAGCCGTTCGACTGTTCTTCGAAGATCAGGTCGATCGTCTCCGGGCTCAGCAGTTGCACGCCGTTGGCCTTGCCGCCCAACGAGATTGGTGACAGCGCCCGGGCGAGTGCGCGGGCGTTGCCGTGTCCGTTGACCCCGCCGATGTCCGCGCGACGCCATCCAGTCGTCTCGGCTATCAGGGCGGTGTTGTCGTCGGGCGGGAAGCCGGCGAACGTCTTGTAGGCCGGGTGGTCGGTGGGTAACGCGTCGAGCGGGATCGGCAACGGCGGGGGCGGGATGATCTGGGCGACGCGATGTTCGTCGGACGGGTCGAGGCCGATTTGGACGTCGGCGTCGAGCGGGCCTGCGATCTCGTCGCGCACGAACTCCTTGAGGGTCTTGCCGGTCGCGCGGCGGATCACCTCGCCGATCAGGTGTCCGTAGTTGACGGCGTGATAGCCCGACGCCGTTCCCGGCTGCCACCACGGTTCCTGACGCGCGAGGTGGTCGGTGGCCTTCTCCCAGTCGTACATGTCCTCGACCGCGAACGGCACCTGCCACCCGGAAACCCCTGACGTATGGGACATCAGGTGGCGTACCTCGATGTCCTGCTTGCCGTTCGCCGCGAACTCCGGCCAGTACTTCGCGACAGGAGCGAACGCATCGACGATGCCGCGATCGATCACGATGAGTGCCGCCAGCGCGGTGAGCGTCTTGGTGCAGGAGAAGAAGTTGACGATGGTGTCCTGCTGCCACGGGACGGTCTTTGCGCGGTCGGCGTGGCCGGCCCAGATGTCGACGACGAGTTCACCGTCGATGTCGACGGCGATCGAGGCGCCCAACTCCTCACCCTTGGCCACCTCGTCGGCCAATGCCTCGGCGACGCGGGAGAAACGGCTGTCGCAGTGCCCGTGCACGAGATCGTTCATCGGGCCATCATGCGCCCCGCCGACGGGTTTCGGGACAACTTCAGCCCGTGCCGCCCTCCGGTGCCACCGGCAACCCGGGGCACAATTCTGTGTACGCGATGTCAGGAGCGACCCAGTCATGCCACTGCTGATGACTGAGGTTCGCAGAAAGCTTGGCGCACACCAGGTTTGGCCATGCCGTCAGAGCAGGAGGTGGGAACAACCGGCGATCCGGGGCGGCGCCGTCCGAAAGCAGTTGCTGACCATCAGCGCTGAACTGCACGCCCAGCATGTACGCGTTGTGCGCGTTCATCGGCGGTCCGACAGGCGTGGTGCTGGCAGCATCCCAGAGTCGCAGCGTGTGGTCTTCGCTTCTGGACACCATCCGCCCGCCGCCGGGGCCGAAGGCCACATCCGTCACCGCGGCGGTGTGCCCGGTCATCGGGGTGCCAACGGGTTTACCGGTCTCGGTGTTCCACATCCGCAGCGTGGTGTCTGCGCTCCCGGACAGCAGCAGCTGCCCGTTCGGGCTGAACGCCACGGTAAGCACCGGCGCGGTGTGGCCGGTCATCGCCGTGCCGACCGGGTGTCCTGTCGCGAGATCCCACACTCGTGCGGTGTTGTCGGCGCCCCCTGAGCCGAGCCTGCTGCCGTTCCAGCTGTATGTCAGGCTCGTGACGGCGCCTTTGTGTGCGTTGATCACGGGGCCCACGGCCGTCTTGGTTTCGGCGTTCCACCGCTGCACCGTGCCGTCGGCTGCGCCCGACGCGATCGAGCGACCGTCCGGACTGATCGCGACGCTCGTCGTCGCCGCGTGCCTGCCGTTGGTCAATTGGGCTAGCAGGCTTCGGTTGTCGGCGTCCCACAACCGCACCGTGCCGTCACCATTGCCCGAGACGATGCGATGACGATCGGTGCTGACCGTCACGCTCGTCACCGCGGAGTTGGCGGGAACGGTCGGCTGTGGCCCCACATCGGCGTCCCAGACGCGAAGCGTCTCGTCGGCGCCGCCGGTGAGAAGACGATGCCCGTCGGGGCTGAACGACACCGCGTTGATCGACCCGACGTGACCGGTCATGGGCTGGGCGACCGGCTGCTGGGTGCTCGCGTCCCAGATCCGCAGGGTGCCATCGAAACTGCCGGAGGCGATGCGGCCGCCGTCCGGGTTGAACACCACGCTGGTCACCGTGTTCTGATGTCCGGTCATCGGAACCCCGATGGGCTGGCCGGTGTCGGCGTTCCACAACCGCACGGTGTGGTCGGCGCCGCCGGACACGACGCGCTGGCCGTCAGGGCTGAACGCCGCGGTGGTGACCGCGCCGGTGTGGCCGGTCATCGGTGGTGTGATGGGCTGGCCGGTGCCGGTGTTCCAGACGCGCAGCGTGCCGTTGGCATCGCCGACCGCGACACGTTGCCCGTCGTCGCTGAAATCCACTGTCGTGACTGGGCTCAACTGTCCGGCCATCGGGGCCGCCAACGGTACGGCGGTTGCGGCATTCCAGATGCGGGTGGTGCCGTCCGGGCTGCCCGCGGCGACGAGTTGGCCGTTGTCGCTCAGATCCAGACTCGTCACGGCCGAGTTCTGCAGCATCGGCGGATCGACGGGCTGACCGGTCAGCGCGTTCCACACCCGCACGCTGTCGGCGCTCGCGAAAGCCACGTCCTTGCCGTCATCGCTCAACGCCGCGTTGGTGACTGCGTTGGTCTGCATCATCGGCGGCCCCACCGGCGCACCGGTGTGCGCGTCCCACACCCGCACGGTGTGGTCTGCGCCGCCCGACACCAGACGCTGCCCGTCGGTGCTGTAAGTGACATCCATGATCGGGGCGTTCGACTGGATGATCTTTGTGGTGTCGATGCGCATCAGCGCTGCGGTGAACAGGCCGCCGACGTTGTCGGACATCACGTGTTGTGCGGCAAGAATCTGTGACAGCGCCCGGATGTCGCCTCCGCCTTGGATTCCCGCGAGCATTGCCTGACCCTGATACGTCAGCCGCAACCCGAGTGCCTCGCGGGTGCGCTCGTTGGCCCGGTCGGTTTCCTTCTTGGCGGTGACGAAGCCGTACACGGCGGCGGCCGCGATCAACAGTGCGACGACCAGCACGAGGCGCAGCACGAGTGAGCGCTTGCGCAGCACTGCGGCGTGTGCTTGGGCTTTCTCAAGTTCGGCGATACGGCGCTTGTCCTCGGCCTCGATTCTGTCCCGCTCGCGGCGCCGCGACGCGGCGAGGAAATCGTGCACATGGGCCAACCGGTCGCGGAAAGCCGTTTTCGCACTGAGTTTTTCGGCGTCTGCCAACCGGGTGCCCTCGAGCAGCCAGGCCGGGTTGCGGTTGTTGTCCTCCCACGCGGCAGCGGAGCGCTCGAGATGGTCGGCGTCCTTCAGGTCGCCGCGCTCTTCGGCGAGCCAGGTGGCCAGGTCGTCCCACTGGCGCAGCAGGCTCTCCAGGGCCACCTCGACGACGACCTCGCCGTCGTGAGTGTCCCTCACCAGCAGCCGTCGAGCGACGAATCCTTCTAGCAGAGAACGACTTTCGGGTGGCAGGTCGGTCCACCGGGCGGCTCGTCGTACCGGTTGATCGCTGTCCGGACTTATGGTGGCCAGCCATGGGATGAACGCGCTGCGCAGGTGCTGCAGTTGCTCGACACGACGTTCGTCGTCGAAGGACAACAGGTGGTCGATCTCGGACTGCACGACGCTTCGGACGCCGCCCATCGACCGGTAGTCGCGCAGCGTCAGCGCGCCGTCGTCGCCGTAGTCCTCGTAGAGGCGGGCCAGTGTGAGCGCGAGCAGCGGAAGCGTGTCGGCCCCCTCGGTGCAGTCGTCGAGCAGGTGGTTCACCAGAGCGGGATCGACCGACAGCGGCCGGCCACCCTGGGTCGCGCGGGCCGCGGGGCCGGTGATCACCTCCTTGAACTGGGTGCGGGGCATCGGTTTCAGATCGTCGAACAAGACGCTGCCGACCTCGGCGAGCTGGGGCGCGGTCTGCAGCGGCTCGTACAGATCGCTGCGGATTGTCACCGCGACGATCAAGTCGACGTCGGCAGTGTCGTCGCGGGGCGCTGCTGCCAGGTCGGCGATCAGCTCGAGAAACGCCACCGCTTCGCGTCCCGCATCGGCGCCGAACAACTCCTCGGCCTGGTCGACGGGCAGCACCAATGTCGGCGGTGGCTGTCGGGCCTCGGTCAACAACCGCGCTGCCGCGGCGCGACGGATGTCGAGCAGCCACTGCCGCACCCGCTCTGAATCGCCTGCGACGCAGGCTCGCTTGATCTCACCGAGGTCAGGACCGGTGACACCGAACCGGGCGTGTGTGGCGTGCACCGCCTTCGCCAGACCGGCATCACCGGTCAACACATTGCGCTGCGGACGCACGATGTCGAGCAACGCGAAGTCGCGGTCGTCACGCCTCAATCGGGGCAACAACCCCGCCCGCAAGAACGACGACTTACCTGTTCCGGACGGCCCGAGCACCACGAACAGTGTCTCGATGCCCGAGCGTCGCATCCCGCGTAGCGCGTCGAGGCCGCGCACGATCTGCGCGTCGCGGCCGAAAAACACTGCCGCGTCGACTTCTTCGAGCGGGTTCCAGCCGCGGTACGGCGCGCGATCCGGTTCGTGTGCAGGCGGCCACGCGAACGACTCGGCACCGATGCCCGCGCTGACGATCCCGTCGCGAAGCCCACGCAACCCGTCGGTGAGGAAGGCGACGGGCTCCGCGCCGTCGCCGATGTCGACTGCGGTGAGGGCACCGTCGCCGACCAAGTCGATGCGTTGCCATTCGGCGGTCGGATCCTCGCCCGAGGTGGCACCGATGCGCGCACTGAAGATTCGCTTGTTGAGATACTCCGCGAACCGGTATTCGGTTATGCATTCCGGTGAGGACAGCCAATTGTCAGACAGCAGACAGATAACCGCCTCGCATCTGGTGCTGGCCTGGCGCAGAGCTTCCTTCCACCGCGTGCCTGTCCGAATGCCTGCTGAGGCGTCGAGGTCGAGGAAGATTTCGTCGGCTAACCGCGCGTCCTGACCGATCAGCCACTGGCGCAAGGCAATTGCCTGCCGGTTATCCCGGCTGGAATGGCTCAGGAAGATACGCGACATTAGTTCACGCCTTCGCAAATTACATCGGCAACCGGCCTAGCGTATTTCGGTTACCGCCCGCAATGGGTCTGAAAACGTGAAAAGGCCATTCTGCAGACTGCGGTTGACGCAAGCTCGATTCGTGATGCGTCGTGACGTCGATGCGGTGCGCCTGGCCCAGGCTGGATTGCTCGGCGTCGTCGTGGCCGCGACGGTGTATCTGTCGGTGCTGGCGGTCGACCCCGCGATCCGCGAGGCCGCACCCGAAGGGCTGCGGTGGTTCGGCCGACCGGGCTCCGGGCCGACCATCGCCGTCGTCGCGATCGGCATCGTCGCGTTGTGCGTGATCGCCTACCGCGCCAGGGCCGCGGGCAGTGTCTCGCTGACCATCGTGCTTGCCCTGACGGTGATGAACTGCGTGCTCGGCATGGCCTCCTACTGGAATTGCCACGACAGCGCCCACCCCGTGTTCATCACGCCGTTGATGTGGACCGCGCAATTGGTCAAGGGCGGCGTTTCGGAACTGCAGATGGCCGGCGGCGCCGCCTGTCCGACGCCGATCCCGGTCGCATTGGACATCGCGCGGATGGGTGCGCTCGCGGTGATCTTCCTCGGCGTCGCCAGCGTGGCCATTGCGCTGTTTCGCGCTCAGGTCGACCGGGTCAGGGCGCGCGCTGCCCGGACGGTGACCGCGGTGATCGGCGTCGACGACGACTCCCGTTCGATGATCACTGCAGTCGCTCGAACCCTCGAGCCGCGCAGCCAACTGGTCGTCGTCGCCGACAACATCGACCACCCCGTCGTGGCGGATTGCCGGGCGGATGGCGCGCGGCTGATCGCCGCGGCGCTTGATTCACCGGAAGCTCTTGCCGCACTTCCGTTATGGCACAAGTTGAACCGGCTCTACCTGCTGCACGGTGACCCGTCGACCAACCTGGCCCGCCTGCAGACCATCGGCGAGGCCAGAGCCGCCCGCGGCGCCGAACGCCGGCTTCCCCTGATCGTGCGCATCGACGACCCCTGGTATGCCGTTGCCTGGCGCGCTCAGCAGGCCGGGGGAAGCGACGGCCGCTGGGCCGCCGACGCGGTCGGCAAGTACGAGGTGACTGCGCGGCGGCTGCTCGACGAGATCGGCGAACGCGGTGGCGTCAACCGCATCCTGGTGTGCGGCACGTCGCCTCTGACGTTGGCCTTGTGCGCCGACCTCGAACAGCGCAGGCGCGAACACGAGTTCTGCGTTCGCGGCGATCATGACTTTCCCACGATCACGGTGGTCGCCGATGCGGCGGAGGAATACGCCAACGACCACCGGCACCGCCAACAACGGCTCGGGCTGCCGCGCGGCGACCGCTACGTCGACGCCGTCGATGAGGCACCGTCGATACCGGTACTCACGCGACTGATCGCGGAAGCACACGACGCCGGTTGCGCGGTGATCTTCGTCGACGCCGACCCGATGTTCGGCGCCGCGATCGACCCGACCATCGCGACACGGCTGGCGATGCGATTCCCGGACGTGCCGATCTTCGCCTGGAACGCCAAGGCCGAAAGTGCGGGCGGCGAGCGCGCCGGCATCGACGCGCTGCGCACCTATCGACTCACCATGGATCTGCCCGCTGGGCACGCGCACGACGCGTGGGAGCGGGCGGCGATGCTGATCCACGAGCGGTACCGGCTCAGTGCCGGCGGGACGTCGCCCGCGCGTCGGCCGTGGGCGGAGCTGGACGAGTTCTACCGCGGCTCGAACCGTCGCCAAGTGCGCAATGCCCTGTGGCTGGTGGAGCAGATCGGCGGGCACACCTGGAACAGCCTGGAGGGCTGGGCCCCTGACATTCCGAAGGCCCAGGCTGTTGAGCCGCTGGATCAGCTGCAGGCGATGGGCTTTGACCGCGCTGCCGCGCTGGCGATGGCGCGCGCAGAACACGAGGACTGGTGTCGCTACTACCGCAAGGCAGGGTGGTCGTGGGGCGAGGTCCGCGACGACGAACGCAAGACGCACCCGAACCTGACCGATTGGCGCACCGTCGAGGCCGACCCCGAACTCCTGCACGCCTCGCTGGCCAGCCTGGCTGCCACGCTCTCGCAGCTGCGCGAGCTGGGTTACCGGTCGGTGCCGCGCTGGCGGCGCTACCGCCGCGTCGGGGTGGTCACCGCAGAGCAGCGGTCGCAGCCGTGGACATGGACGTCGGACTCGGGACACGAGATGCGTGCAGGCGCGGGCGACTGGCTGGTACAGGACGACGGGGGACGGTCGTGGTCGGTGCGTGACGACATCTTCCGCGCCACCTATCAGCGCGTCGACGACAAGCATTGGCGCAGAGCCGGATTCGTCGCGGCACGGCCGGCCCGCGACGGTGAGGTCGTCGACACGTTGGAAGGCACGGCGGCAGCGGGTCCCGGCGGATGGATCGTGCGCGGAGAGGGCGGCGAGCGATGGCCGGTGTCGGCCGAGGAGTTCGGCCGTCGCTATGAAGGACCTGTGGACTGAGCAGAAAACAACGACGCAATTACACCCTCGAAATTCCGCGAATTGCGTAGTCGCATTGCGCAAATGCGCCAACAGAAGGGTCCGCGCGGCGTACCGTTTTCTTCGCAAATTTCCCACACCCCGGGGAGGAATGTGATGCGCAAATTCGGTATGGCCCTCGCGATCGTCGCGATGATGTCGGGCTCGGTGGTCACCGCGCAGACGGCATACGCGGCGCAGAGCTCACACGACACGACCACCTACACCCAGCCTGCGGTGCCTGTCGGTCCGGCCGTGCAGATGCTCGACTGCTTCGGGACCACGGGCGGAATGGGCTGTGGGCCGGGCTGGGTGTGGCGTGACGGCTGGCGCGGTTGGGCCTGCTACCCCTGCTGATCACCACCGATTGGAGCATGTCGTGAACAAGATTCGCACAATGGCAGGCGGATTCGCAGCGGCCGCGGTGCTGACCATGAGCGGTTTCGGTTATGCCGCAGCACAACCCGGCGACTTCAGCACGCTACCGGTTGACCCCAATCTGATCACCGATTCGCTCGCTTATAACGCGGCGGCGCCTGTCTTCAACCCGAATGGACAGCCGGGCGTCGAGACCGTCTACACCCACCGCGACGGCAGTCGGACCATCACCACCACTGTGCTCGTGCTGCCCGACGCGGGCGCGGCAACGGCGGCATTGGACGGCGCGAGAGCAGGTTTGGCGGTCGCCAACGGCAAGTCACAGCCCGCGGCGGTCGGTTCGGGCGGAACGATGCTGACCGGGATGTCGCCGGACGGGTCGAAGTCGGTGACCGTGCTGTCCTTCACCGAGGGCAATACGGCTACCACAATCGAATTCGCCGGTGCACCAAAGGATCCCGCGCCGTCGGATTTGGTGCTGGAACTGGGTCGCAAGCAGGACACCGCGATCCGCGACTGGCAGGCCGCTTAACAGCTCACCAGTTGTCGTAGCCGCCCTCGGGTCCGAGCATGCGCTCGAGCCGGGTGCGGTTGATGCGCGCGAGTTCGTTGCGCACCACCTTGCGCTCGGTTTCGAAGTCGTTGAGGAGCCGGTCGTTCATGGTGGCCAGCACGTCTTGGGCGGTGTAGCCGTTGATGAACATCACGAACCCGAAGCCGAAGTGCTCGAGGTATTTCTTGGACGCGGCTGTCAGGCGGTCCATCACCTCGGGCTGATCACACCAGACCGCGCACTGCTCGGCCTGCGACTTCTCGCTGCCCGGCCGCCGCCCCACGTCCGGGTAGGCCTGCAGGATGGAGTCGATCGAGTCCTCGGACAGGCCGAACAGCAGCGCGTCGGCTTCGCGGAACAGCCGATCGTGGCTGTCGTACGGCCGGCCGCGGGCCAGATCGGCGGCCAGCGGCACGCTGTAGCAGCACTCGTAGATGGCGTGCACCGCACGACGCATCGGCAATGCGTTGAACGCGGCCAGGCCGATCCCCTGATGCAGCAACACACAGCAATCATCAGAGGTGCAGAGCACGCCGACGTTACCGCGTGTTACAGCGAGGAAAACTAACTAGTGCCCGGCGTTCTTGAAGCGGTCGACGGACGCCTTCAACTCGGCCTCGGCCTCCTCGCGGCCCACCCAGTCGGCGGCCTTGACGAACTTGCCCGGCTCCAGGTCCTTGTAGTGCACGAAGAAGTGCTTGATCGCCTCGAGCTCGAAGGCGGGCACGTCGCCGAGGTCCTGAATGTGGTCCCACCGCGGATCGCCTGCGGGCACACACAGCAGCTTGTCGTCACCGCCTGCCTCGTCGGTCATCTTGAACATCGCGACGGGCCTGGCCTCCACGACGCAGCCGGGGAACACCGACTCGGGCAGCAACACCAGCGCGTCCAGCGGATCGCCGTCTTCGCCGAGCGTGTTCTCGAAGAAGCCGTAGTCGGTCGGGTAGCCCATCGGGGTGAACAGGTAGCGGTCCAGCTTCACCCGGCCGGTGTCGTGGTCCACCTCGTACTTGTTGCGCGATCCCTTCGGGATCTCGATGACGACGTCGAACTCCACCGCCGCAGCTCCTCACGCATGTGCTCAGGTCTCTTCCAGGGACGGGCCTCACCCTAACGGAGCGATACGCTGCTTTAAGGGGGCGGTTCACTAGATCAGGAGAGATATGCGGCCGACGCAGTGGCGGCGATCCACGCATGTGGGGATCGGCGTGGCGGTGCTGCTGCTGGTCGCAGGCGTCGTCGCGGCGGCCGCCGTGTTCGGTAGCGGCAACTCCACCAGCGATGCGCAGGCCGTCAAGGCCGTGCCGGCAGCTGCCACCGCGGCGCCGGGCATCGTGCCCGTTTCCGACTCTGCGACCAAGCCGACTCCCGACCGGCTGGCAGCCACGCTGGCCCCGCTGGTGGCCGACCCCAACCTGGGGGCGCTGACCGGCCGGATCACCGACGCGATCACCGGGGCGCAGTTGTGGGCGCAGGGCGCCGAGGTGCCGATGCAACCCGCGTCGGTGAACAAGACGCTCACCACGGCCGCGGCGTTGCTTGCCCTCGACCGCGACGCGAGGCTGACCACCCGGGTGCTGTCGACCGGGCAACCCGGTGTCGTCGTGCTCAAGGGCGGTGGCGACCCGACGCTTTCGGCGGCGCCGAGCGGTCAGGACACCTGGTACAAGGGTGCGGCGCGCATCAGCGACCTCGCCGACCAGGTGCGCAGCAGCGGCGTCGACGTGACGACGGTGCAGGTCGACGTCAGTGCGTACAGCGGACCGACCTTGGCGCCCGGTTGGGATCCCGCCGACATCGACGGCGGCGACATGGCGCCGATGGAAGCGGTGATGCTCGACGGCGGCCGCACCCAGCCGGTGAGCGTCGATTCGGCACGGTCCAGGACGCCCGCGCTTGACGCGGGCCGCGCGCTGGCCGTCGCGCTGAAGGTCGACCCCGCCACGGTGACCGTGTTGCCTTCCGGCATGAGCGGAGGCAAGGAGATCGCGTCGGTGCAGTCGCCGCCGCTGATCGAGCGGCTGCGGCAGATGATGAACGACTCCGACAACGTGATGGCCGAGTCGATCGGCCGCGAGGTGGCCGCGCATGAGAACAAGCCGCAGAGTTTCGACGGCGGTGTGCAGGCGGTGCTTGCTCAACTGAACAAGGCGAAGATCGACACCGGCAATGCGCATCTGCTGGACTCCAGCGGGCTCTCCGCCGACGACCGGCTCACCGCCGAGACGCTGGACGGGGTGGTGACCGCGGCCGCCGGTGATGACCAGCCAAGGCTGCGGCCGCTGGTCGACCTGCTGCCGATCGCGGGTGGCAGCGGCACGCTTTCCAACCGCTACGTGGACACCGACGCCGGCCGTGCCGCCGCCGGATACCTACGGGCCAAGACGGGGTCGTTGACCGGAACCAATTCGTTGGTCGGCATCGTCACCGACGCCAGCGGGCGGGTGCTCACCTTCGCGTTCATCTCCAACAACGCCGGCCCGACGGGCCGCACTGCGATCGACGCGCTGGCCGCTGCCCTGCGGTCGTGCGGGTGCAGCGCATGAGCACCCGAAGACGACCGCGAGTGAGGATCGCAGCGAGGAACGAGCGAGGACCGGAGCGACCGGGAGTCGAGGCATGAACCGAGCAACGAGGCCAAAGCTCACTGTCGGCCGCGCCGTGGACTGGCAGTTCGCCGCGACCGTCGGCGCCAAACTGGTCCGGCCCGGTCCCGCCGCCACCGACTACACCCACCGGCAGGTCATCGATCAGCTGGCCGAGTCGTCGCGCACCGCCGAATTACCTGTGCGCGAGGTGACGGGGTTGATCGAGGGCGGCGAGATTCCCGAGGCACGCGTCGTCGACCGCGTCGAATGGATCCGCGCCGCAACGCAATCCATGCGGGTGATGACGGGCGGTGCAGAACATCCCAGCGGCTTCATCACCGGCCGCCTCACCGGGGCGCAGACCGGCGCCGTGCTGGCGTTCATCTCGTCGGGAATCCTCGGCCAGTACGACCCGTTCGGGCCGAACGGCGGTGAGCTACTGCTGGTGTATCCGAACGTGATCGCAGTCGAGCGTCAATTGCGGGTGTTGCCAGCCGATTTCAGGCTGTGGGTGTGCCTGCACGAGGTCACCCACCGGGTCCAGTTCCGGGCCAACCCCTGGCTCGCCGAGCACATGTCGCAGTCACTCGCGGTGCTGACCGAGGACGCCGGGGAGGATGTCTCCCAGGTGGTCGGGCGGCTGGCCGAGATCATCCGTAACAGGCGTGACGGCGTTGCGCCGGAACCGAATTCGGCTGGTGTACTCGGCTTGCTGCGAGCGGTGCAGTCCGAGCCGCAGCGCCAGGCGCTCGATCGGTTGCTTGTGCTCGGCACGCTGCTGGAGGGACACGCCGACCACGTGATGGACGCCGTGGGTCCCGCAGTGGTCCCGACGGTCAGCACGATTCGGCGCCGGTTCGACGAACGCCGCAAACGCAAGCAACCGCCGCTGCAGCGCATCGTGCGGGCCCTGCTGGGATTCGACGCCAAGCTCAGTCAGTACACGCGCGGCAAGGCATTCGTCGACCATGTCGTCGGCCGGGTCGGCATGGCCAGGTTCAACACGATCTGGACCAGCCCCGAAACCCTGCCGCTGCCAACCGAAGTCGATGATCCTCAGCGATGGATCGACCGGGTGCTGTAGCGACGCTGACCGCGGCGGTGGCCGCCTTCGTCAGCGCGCATGCCGCACATCACGAACGCTGGTGTGTGGCGTTGTCCGGCGGTGCGGATTCGCTGGCGCTCACGGCCGTGGCCGCCGCAGCCAAACCCACCGTCGCGCTGATCGTCGACCATCGGCTGCAACCCGAATCCGGCCAGGTGGCGGCGACGGCGCGAGAGCAGGCGTTATCACTGGGATGTGTTGACGCCCAAGTGCTTTGCGTCGATGTGGGCACCGACGGCGGGCCGGAGGCGGCCGCGCGCACCGCTCGCTATCAAGCCCTGCGGGATGCCAGCGGGCAGGCCCCGGTGCTGCTCGCGCACACCCTCGACGACCAGGCCGAGACGGTGCTGCTCGGGCTGGGGCGTGGCTCGGGCGCGCGGTCCATCGCAGGCATGCGGGTCTGCGACCCGCCGTGGTATCGCCCGCTGCTGGCTGTTCGTCGGGCGGTGACGCATGCCGCCTGCGAGGAACTGCGGCTCTCACCGTGGCAGGACCCACACAACGCCGATCGAAGGTTCACCCGCACGCGGCTGCGCACCGAGGTGCTGCCCCTGCTGGAGGACGTGCTTGGCGGCGGGGTGGCCGAGGCGCTGGCGCGGACCGCGACCGCGCTGCGCGAAGACACCGAAGCCCTCGACGACCTGGCAGCGCACGCGATGGCCGAGATCGGCACCCGCGGGGGTCTGGACATTGAGCGGCTGGCGGCGCTGCCGGACGCGGTCCGCCGCAGGGTGATTCGGGGTTGGCTGCTCGCAGGTGGGGCCAGTGGGCTGACCGACAAGCAGATCCGCGGAGTGGACACGTTGGTGACGGCGTGGCGCGGTCAGGGCGGCGTGGCCGTCGGGTCGGCGTTGCGCAATCAGCGTCTGATCGCCGGGCGCCGCGACGGGATGCTGACGCTGCACACCGAGCCGGTGTGAAGATGTGGCACGCTGTGGACGTGGCTGAGCAACCCGCCGAGCTGTACCCAGGCGACATCAAGTCGGTGTTGCTCTCAGCGCAGGCGATCCAGGACAAGGTGGCCGAACTCGGTGCGCAGGTCGGCGCGGACTACCGCGACGCGATCGCCGAGAACGACCTGCTTCTCGTCACGGTGCTCAAGGGTGCGGTGTTCTTCGTCACCGACCTCGCGCGGGCCATTCCGGTGCCGACACAGCTGGAGTTCATGGCGGTCAGCTCCTACGGCTCCTCGACCTCGTCCTCGGGCGTCGTGCGCATCCTCAAGGACCTCGACCGCGACATCAACGACCGCGACGTGCTGATCGTCGAGGACGTCGTCGACTCCGGGCTGACCTTGTCGTGGTTGCTGCGCAACCTGGCCACCCGGCGGCCGAGGTCGCTTCGGGTGTGCACGCTGCTGCGCAAGCCCGACGCGGTGCGCGCCGACGTCGACATCGCCTACGTCGGCTTCGACATCCCCAACGAGTTCGTGGTGGGCTACGGCCTCGACTACGCCGAGCGCTACCGCGACCTGCCGTATATCGGCACGCTCGATCCCAAGGTGTACGAGCAGGAGTAGGCGTGGGCAACGAAGAGCTCGCCGAATCGCTGCATGTGCTCGAGGGGCTCGGATACCGGCAGGTGCGGGCGGGTGTCGACGAGTCCACACGTCAGGAGGGCTGGCATCCGCCGCTGCAGCCAGGGGACTACTACGTGGAGACCTGGATGCCGGACTGGGCGGGCTATAGCCAGCAGAACGTGATCCACGTCGAGGTCGATCCGGCCCGCCCGCTTCCGCCCGATCTCCTGCTCAAATGAGCGGCAACAGCGATTACGTAGGGGGTAATGGCGCGACCGCCGGGGCACAGCGCAGAATGCGGAGATGACCACAGCCCTTCGGATCTGCCCGTTCTGCGAGGCCACCTGCGGCTTGACGCTGACCATCGAGGACGGCCGGGTGACCGGCGCCCGCGGCGACCGCGACGACGTGTTCAGCCACGGGTTCATCTGCCCGAAGGGCGCCAGCTTCGCCGAACTCGACAACGACCCTGACCGGTTGACGACGCCGCTGGTCCGTCGTGACGGCGAACTCACCGAGGCCACCTGGGATGAGGCGTACGCCGTCATCGCCGAGCGGTTCGGCGGGGTCATCAAGGACCACGGCGCGACGTCGGTCGGCGTGTACCTCGGCAACCCGAACGCACACACCATTGCCGGTGCCCTCTACGGACCGCTGATCATCAGGGCGCTGAAAACCCGGCACGTGTACAGCGCGAGCACTCTTGACCAGATGCCCAAACATGTCGCCCTTGGCTACATGTTCGGCAGCCCAGTCGCATTCACTGTCCCCGACCTTGACCGCACCGACTATCTGGTGATCATCGGCGCGAATCCCCTTGTGTCCAACGGTAGTTTGGCCACTGCGGCGGACTTCCCCGGCAAGCTGCGGGCGTTGCGCAAGCGCGGCGGCAAGCTCACCGTGATCGATCCGGCCCGCACCCGCACCGCCGAACTCGCCGACCGTCATATCGCACCGCGCCCGGGCACGGATGCCGCTCTGCTGTTCGGGGTAGTTCACACCTTGTTCGAAGAAGGCCTTGTCGCACCGGATCTCGGCGGTATGGCCGAGCATGTGAACGGCCTTGAGGAACTTCGCGGGTTGGCGTCAGGCTTCTCACCGGAATCGGTCGCCACGCACTGTGGTGTGCCTGCCGACGAGATCCGGGCCTTGGCGCGGGAGATCGCCGCCGCGCCGTCGGCGGCGGTGTACGGCCGAATCGGTACGTCCACAGTCGAATTCGGCACGATCGGCAGCTGGTTGGTCGACGTCATCAACGTCCTTACCGGGAATCTCGACCGGCCGGGTGGGGCGATGTTCCCGCTAGGCGCGGCGATGCCCGCGCCACGGCCTGCGGGCCCCGGCAAGGGGTTCACCACCGGCCGCTGGCACAGCCGCGTCTCCGGCTATCCCGAGGCGCTCGGGGAGCTGCCCGCGGTCGCGCTCGCCGAGGAGATCGACACCGCAGGCGACGGTCAGATCAAGGCGATGATCACGATCGCCGGCAACCCCGTGCTGTCGGCGCCCGACGGCGACCGGCTCGACCGGGCGCTGGACAGCGTCGATTTCATGCTCAGCATCGACCCGTATCTCAACGAGACGACGCGGCACGCCGACGTGATCCTGCCGCCGCCACCGCCGTCACAGGCAGGCCATTTCGACTTCGCGCTGAACAACCTTGCGGTGCGCAACAATGCCCGCTACTCGCCGCCGGCGCTGCAATCGGATGGTCGACCCGACGAGCCGGAGATCCTGTCGCGCCTCGCGCTGATCCTTTACGGCATCGGGTATCAGGCCGACCCGGCGTTGGTGGACGACCAGGTCATCGCGACGACGCTGCAGAAGGAAACCGCCGACCCCGATTCACCGGTTGCCGGGCGTGCGGTCGACGAACTGACCGCGATGCTGATCGACGGTCCGGGATACGAACGCCGTCTCGACATGATGCTTCGGCTCGGCCCGTACGGAGATGCGTTCGGCGCCAACGCCGATGGCCTGACCCTGGAGCGACTCAAGGCGGCGCCACACGGCATCGACTTCGGCCCGCTGCAGCCCAGGATGCCGGCGGTGCTCAAAACACGTTCGGGCAGAATCGAACTCGCGCCCGAGCCGCTGATCGCCGACGCCGCTCGGTTGCAGGATTCGCTGAGCCGCGGCGACGACGGTTTCGTGCTGATCGGTCGCAGGCATCTGCGTTCGAACAACAGCTGGATGCACAACCTGCCCGCTCTGGCGGGCGGGACGAACCGCTGCACGCTGCAGATCCACCCGGACGACGCGGCAGAACTCGGGCTGACCGACAACGCGTCGATCAAGGGGCCCGGCGGCGATGTGGTCGCGCCGATCGAACTGGATCCGGGTATGCGGCGCGGCGTCGTGTCGCTGCCGCACGGCTGGGGCCACGACCGCGGCGGCACGCGGCAGGCGGTGGCCGCCGATCAACCCGGCGTCAACGTCAACCAGCTCAACGACGGCGGCCAACTCGACCCGCTGTCGGGCACCGCTGTGCTGAACGGCATCCCGGTTGTCGTCGCCCCCGCCTAGCCACAACTACCGCCCCAACTACCGCGAGCGTGCGTGTCTGCACGCCGACACGCCGCTAGTTGCGGACATTTCGCGCACGCTCGGCGCGGCGCGAGTGTGCGCAAAGTCAGGTGAGCTCGAAGATCACCGTCACCGAGAAGCCGACCGTCTGCTGGCCGGGCTCCAGCGGCACGGCCGCCATCTCCGCACCCTTGAAGTTGGGCACGGGCGTCGGCGGTGTCGAGCCGCCCGACTCGGTGATCGAGATGACCTTGCCGAGCTTCAGACCGGACAACTGCGCGTACTGCTGGGCGCGGTCCTTGGCATCGTTGAACGCCCGCGCCCGCGCGTCCTTGACGAGTTGCGAGTCGTCCTCGAGCGAATAGTTCACCGAGTTGATGCGCGTGGCGTCCCCGCCGGTGCTGACGATCAACGCCAACGCCTGCGATGCGCTGTCGAGTTTGCGGATCTTCACGTCGATCGAATTCGTGGCGCGGTAGCCGATGATCGTCGTGCTGTCGCCGCCTGCGAATTGCGGTTGCAGGCTCACATTCGACGTGCTGATGTCCTTGCGGTCGATGCCCGAGCCCACCAACGCGTCGATGACCGCCTGTTGACGGTCGCTGGTCTGGTTCATGGCGCCGCTGACGTCGGGTGCGACGAACTCGATCGACGCGTTGACGGTGAGCCGGTCCGGCGTGCCCTGCACCTCGCCCGCGCCGACGACGGTTACTTGCCGGGCGTCCTTGTCGCCGGTTGCCGTTGGGCCAGAGGAGGAGTCGCAGGCCGAGAGACCAACCGCGGCAAGCCCCGCCGCGGCGAGAAGGAGGAAACGGGTGGACATCTTCGCTCTCGCTGCGATCGGCATGCCTCGCACCATACCTTCAGGGAGCCACCAGGATCTTGCAGTGCGCGTCGGGGTGCGCCAGCTCGTCAAACGCCGCACCGACGCCGTCCAGGCCGACCTCACCGGTAATCATCGGCGCCACGTCGACGTCACCCTCGGCGATCGCGCGCAGGCAATCGGTGAACTCCGTCGGGTCGTAGGCCAACACGAACTGCACGTTGATCTGCTTGGCGATCGCGAAATACGGATGGAAACTATCGGCCTGCATGCACACTCCTGCGACGACGACGCGCGCACCGACAGGCGCCCGGCGCAGGATGTCGTCGATGATGCCCGGCACGCCGACTGCCTCGAACACCACCGTGGGGCGCGCGCTGTCGAACGGTGACCCATCAGCGGGGTCTACGGTCGACGTCGCGCCCATCGCGAGGGCCAGTTCGCGTCGGCGGGCCGAATAGTCCGCCGCCACAACTGTTTCCACACCGCGGTGGCGAAGCCCCGCGATGATCGCGATGCCGATCGGCCCGCAACCGAGCACCAAAGCGGCCTCACCGCGCTCGATAGCAGATTTGTTCACCGCGTGCAGGCCGACGGCCATCGGCTCGGTCAGCGCAGCGTGCCGCGGGTCCAGTCCATTGGGGATCGGCGTCAGCAGCGGAGCCGATAACAGCATCCGCTCCGCGTAGCCGCCAATCGTCCTGTTGGAGTAGACGATCGGCTCGATGCCGCCGGCCGAAAGCAGCACCGGCAGGGAGGTGACCAGCGTGCCGGGCGCAGGCGCCACGGTGTCGGGCCCCGCCTCGAGCACTTCGGCGCTGAACTCATGACCCATGAAAACGTCACGGCTCAGATCGATATTCATGCCGCCGCCACCGAAGCCCTCGATCTGATCGTTGAGTTCAAGCACATCGGCGCCGTGTTTGGCGAAATGCAGGTCCGAGCCGCAGATTCCGCACGCCTTCACGCCGACGAGCACCTGGCCGGGGCCGGGAACCGGTTCGGCGACATCGTCGCGCAGTACCATGCGGCCGTCGCGCAGAACGGAGGCGCGCATCAGGTTTGCTCGCGCTCTTTGAGCTCGTCGGTGTGCTCGTTGATCGCCTTGACGATGGCCTCGCCCGCCCGGCCAAGGAGCTTGTCGCGCATGCCCTTTGCCCAATCGTGGCTGGCCCGCGGCGCGGACAGCTGCCCCTTGAAATGCGGCATGACCTCACGCGCGAACAGTTCGTACGAGTGGTACGTGGCAGCGGGCGAGGCCCAGTCGTGGCCGAGTAGCAACAGCGTGCCGAACCCACCGGACTGATCGAGCAGATCCTGAATGTAGGCCACTGCATCGCCGGGCGTGCCGATGCAGCAATTGCCCATGCCTGCATACTCGGCCACGAATTCGCGCGGGGATTGCGTTCCCTCAACCGAATTCGACAAGGGCACGAATCCGGCCGCTCCGAAGTAGTTCGCGAAATCCTGCAACCCATAGGTGCAGTCGTCGATCGCCTGCTCCTTGGTGTCAGCCAGATGGATGATGGCCAACACCCGCCAGTCGTCGCGGTCCGGCTCGTCACGGCCGGACTTCTCGGCCTGGTCGACCACGACCTCCCAGGTGTTCTCCAGCGCTGCATAGCCGCCGGGCACCGACATCGACAACGAAAGCAGCGAGGTACCAAGCGCACCCGCCAGCCGCGGACCGGACGGGGAAATCATTGCCGCCGTTGAGATTTCGGGATGCGGCCACGTGTACGGACGAATGTGCAGCTGGGCTTCCTGCAGCGTGAACCAGTCGGAATGCCTGCTGACCCGCTCCTCTGGCGCCGCGCGGAACAATGCCAGGATCGCCTCGAGGGATTCCTGCATCATCCGCCGCTGCTCGACCGGGTCGATCCCCATCATGTAGGCGTCGGAAGGCAGCGCGCCCGGGCCGGTGCCGAAGATCACGCGTCCGCGGGTCAGGTGGTCGAGCAGCACCCAACGGTCGGCGACCATCAGCGGATGGTGGTAGGGCAGCGACACCACGCCGGTGCCCAGCTTGATGTGCTTGGTGCGCTCGGCGGCTGCGGCGATGAACACCTCCGGGCACGCGATCAGTTCGTAGCCGCCGGAGTGGTGTTCGCCGTACCAGACCTCGTCGTATCCGAGCTTGTCGAGTGCGACGGTGCGATCGAGGTCGTATTCCAGTGCGACGGTTGGAGATTGACCGACGGGGTGAAACGGCGTGATGAAGACTCCGAACTTCATCGGCTTACCGCTCATGACTCCTCCAGTTCGGTCAGGAATGCCAGCAGGATTCGGTTGACCTCGTCGGCGCGTTCCTGTTGCACCCAGTGGCCCGCACCGTCGATCCACTTTTCGGTGTAGGGGCCGACGGCCAGTTCACGCGCGCGGGCCGGGTTCATGGTGTGGCCCACCGGGTCTGCGGTGCCGCCGACGAACAGCGCGGGCGCCGTGATCTTCGCGTCGGCGAGCTGCGGCGTCGACTCCCAGTTGCGGTCGTAGTTGCGGTACCAGTTCAGCGCGCCGGTGAAGCCCGTCCTGCTGAACTCGGTGACGTAGTGCTCGAATTCGTCGGCGCTGATCCAGTCCGGCAGCGGCGCGGGTCCGGTCAACAGCCCGGCGAACATTCCGCTCATCGTCGCGGCGACGTCGGCTTCCATCTCGGCCTCGGCCACGCCTGGCTTCTGGAACCGCAGCATGTAGAAGTCGTCGCCGAACTTCTGCCGCCAGCGTTCGGTGGGGCGCGACCGTGCCCGCGGGATGGGTGGAACCGAAAGGCCCGCGACCGCCCGCACGCGCCCGGAGTGCAAGACGGCGGTGTGCCAGACGACCATGGCACCCCAGTCGTGGCCAATGAATGTCGCTTGTCGTGCGCCGACGGCGTCGAGCAGGCCGACGAGGTCGCCGGTGAGCGCATGGATGTCGTAGTCCTCGACAGCGTCGGGACGGTCCGAGCCGCCGTAGCCGCGCTGGTCGGGAGCCAGCACGTGGTAGCCCGCCGCCGCGATCACCGGGATCTGGTGGCGCCACGAGTAAGCCAGTTCGGGAAAACCGTGTGCCAGGACGACCAGGGGTGCGCCGCGCTCGCCGGCTTCGTACACCCGCAGTGAAACGCCGTTTGTCTCAACTAACCGCTCGGTCGAGGTGAGCACGACCACAGCCAAGCACAGGGCAACGGTCGCCGAAAGAGTGTGTTCTGCCGGGGCCGAGTGTGGGCTCGTGTCACGCTTCGAGCGCGACAAGCGTGCGGGTAACCCACGTTCGGCGGAAGGGCCAGACAACCGCGGGAACTGCTGTTCGTTGGTCTAGCGGTAGCCTTGAGGTTTCCAGCTGCGCGTATGGAAGGACCTGGCCCACGAGGGCCGATGCTTGATGAACCGGAAAAATGTGATTCGCACGGTCACGGCGGTCTGCGTGATCCTGCTGCTGGTCTGGTCGTTCTTCTATTTCAGTGACGACACCCGCGGCTATAAACCCGTCGATACCTCGGTGGCGATGGCCCAGATCAACAGCGACAACATCAAGAGCGCGCAGATCGACGACCGTGAGCAGCAACTGCGGCTCGAGCTGAAGAACGGCAACGCCGACACCGACAACAGCGACAAGGTCATCACCAAGTTCCCCACTGGGTACGCCGTGCCGCTGTTCGACGCGCTGAACGCGAAGAACGCCAAGGTCAACACCGTGGTCAACCAGGGCAGCATGTTGGGCTCGCTGCTGATCTACCTGCTGCCGCTGCTGTTGCTCGTCGGGTTGTTCGTGATGTTCTCCCGCATGCAGACCGGCGGGCGGATGGGCTTCGGCTTTGGCAAGTCGCGGGCCAAGCAGCTCTCCAAGGACATGCCGAAGACCACGTTCGCCGACGTCGCGGGTGTCGACGAGGCGGTCGAAGAGCTCTACGAGATCAAGGACTTCCTGCAGAACCCGACCCGCTATCAGGCGCTCGGCGCCAAGATCCCCAAGGGCGTGCTGCTTTACGGCCCACCGGGCACCGGCAAGACGCTGCTCGCCAGGGCCGTCGCAGGCGAGGCCGGGGTTCCGTTCTTCACGATTTCGGGTTCGGACTTCGTCGAGATGTTCGTCGGTGTCGGCGCGTCCCGGGTGCGCGACCTGTTCGAGCAGGCCAAGCAGAACAGCCCGTGCATCATCTTCGTCGACGAGATCGACGCGGTCGGTCGCCAGCGTGGCGCCGGCCTCGGCGGCGGGCACGACGAGCGCGAGCAGACGTTGAACCAGCTGCTCGTCGAGATGGACGGCTTCGGCGACCGTCAGGGCGTCATCCTGATCGCGGCCACCAACCGACCCGACATCCTCGACCCAGCGCTGCTGCGGCCGGGCCGCTTCGACCGCCAGATCCCGGTGTCCAACCCCGATCTCGCCGGCCGCCGCGCGGTGCTGCGCGTGCATTCGCAGGGCAAGCCGATCGCGCCCGACGCCGACCTCGACGGGCTGGCCAAGCGGACCGTCGGCATGTCCGGCGCCGATCTGGCCAACGTCGTCAACGAGGCCGCGCTGCTGACCGCCCGGGAGAACGGCACCGTGATCACCGGCCCCGCGCTGGAGGAGGCGGTCGACCGCGTCGTCGGCGGGCCGCGGCGCAAGAGCCGGATCATCAGCGAGCACGAGAAGAAGATCACCGCCTACCACGAGGGCGGTCACACGCTCGCGGCGTGGGCGATGCCGGACATCGACCCGATCTACAAGGTGACCATCCTTGCCCGCGGCCGCACCGGCGGCCACGCGATGGCGGTGCCCGAGGACGACAAGGGCCTGATGACCCGCTCGGAGATGATCGCCCGACTGGTGTTCGCGATGGGCGGGCGCGCCGCCGAGGAACTGGTATTCCGCGAGCCGACCACCGGGGCGTCCTCCGACATCGACCAGGCCACCAAGATCGCCCGTGCGATGGTGACCGAGTACGGCATGAGCAGCAAGCTGGGCGCGGTGCGCTACGGCACCGAACACGGCGACCCCTTCCTCGGTAGGACGATGGGCACGCAGGCCGACTACAGCCATGAGGTCGCGCAGATCATCGACGACGAGGTGCGCAAGCTGATCGAGGCCGCGCACACCGAGGCGTGGGAGATACTCACCGAATACCGCGACGTGCTCGACACGCTCGCAGGCGAGTTGCTGGAGAAGGAAACCCTGCACCGCGCCGAACTGCAGGCCATCTTCGGTGACGTGAAGAAGCGGCCCAGGCTCACCATGTTCGACGACTTCGGCGGCCGGGTGCCGTCCGACAAGCCGCCGATCAAGACGCCGGGCGAGCTCGCCATCGAACGCGGCGAGCCGTGGCCCAAGCCGATCCCCGAGCCCGCGTTCAAGGCGGCCATCGCGCAGGCAAGCCAGGAGGCCGCCGCGCGCCAGGCCCACCAGAACGGCGCAAATGGCAACGGCGCCAACGGAATCCCCGCGAATGCGCCGACGCAGCCCGATTACGGCGCCCCAGCCGGATGGCACGCGCCCGGCTGGCCACCGCAGGGCCAGCCGCCGGGACAGCCGTACCCCCAACCGCAGGGGTACTGGTACCCGCCGCCCCACTGGCAGCAGCACTACCCGTATCAGCCCTACCCGCAGACCGGACATCCGCAGCCCGTACAGGATGCTCCGCCCGTGCAGGACGCTCCTGGGGTACAGGACGCTCCGCCTGCGCAGGGCGCCAACGAGGATCCGGGCCATGACAGCGGCCGCCCGAACGGCTGACAGATAAACGGAGGCTCCGATGACCCCGCGCACGCGAGGAGCGGTACCGCAGACGTCGCACAACAACTCGGCCACGGTGAGCCACCGTGTCTTTGACCAACCGCGCGCCGAGGCCGCGGTCCGCGAACTGCTGATCGCCGTCGGCGAGGACCCCGACCGCCATGGTCTCGAGGACACGCCCGCCCGGGTGGCGCGGGCGTACCAGGAGATGTTCGCCGGGCTCTACACCGACCCGGATACCGTGCTGGACACCACCTTTGACGAACAGCACGACGAACTGGTGTTGGTCAAGCAGATTCCGATGTACTCCACCTGCGAACACCACCTGGTGTCGTTCCACGGCGTCGCGCACGTCGGCTACATCCCCGGCAAGGACGGCAGGGTCACCGGCCTCTCGAAGATCGCGCGCCTCGTCGACTTGTACGCCAAGCGCCCGCAGGTGCAGGAGCGGCTGACTGCGCAGATCGCCGACGCGCTGATGCGCAAGCTCGATCCGCGCGGCGCGATCGTCGTCGTCGAGGCCGAGCACCTCTGCATGGCGATGCGCGGCGTGCGTAAACCCGGCGCCATCACCACCACATCGGCGGTGCGCGGGCAGTTCAAATGCGATGCGGCATCGCGTGCCGAGGCGCTGGATCTGATCCTGCGAAAGTGAGCACGACGCGCGTGCAGGTCATGGGGGTCGTGAACGTCACCGACGATTCCTTCTCCGACGGGGGACTGTTCCTCGACCGTGACCGCGCCGTCGAACATGGACTGGCGCTGGCCGCGCAGGGTGCAGCGATCATCGACGTCGGCGGCGAATCGACCCGGCCGGGCGCCACCCGCGTCGAGTCGCGCGTCGAGTCAGCCCGCGTGCTACCCGTCATCAAAGAGCTTGCCGGGCAAGGTATTACGGTCAGCATCGACACGATGCACGCCGAGGTGGCACAGGCGGCGCTGGAAAACGGCGCCCAGATCGTCAACGACGTGTCCGGCGGGCGCGCCGACCCCAACATGGCTCCACTGCTCGCTGACGCGAAAGTGCCTTGGGTGCTGATGCATTGGCGCTCGGTCGGCGCAGAGGCACCCCATCAGGCGCCCAACTACCGCGACGTGGTGGCCGCAGTGCGTGACGAGTTGCTGGCAAGCGTCGATGCGGCCGTGCATGCGGGTGTTGACCAGTCCCGGCTGATCATCGATCCCGGCTTGGGTTTCGCCAAGACCGCAGAACACAATTGGGCGCTGCTGCGTGCGCTGCCGCAGTTCGTCGACACCGGTATCCCGGTGCTCGTCGGCGCGTCGCGCAAACGCTTCCTCGGCTCACTGCTGGCGGGCGCCGACGGCGAGCCCCGGTCGCCGGACGGAAGGGAGACCGCAACAGCGGTGATCTCGGCGCTGGCAGGACTGCACGGCGCGTGGGGGGTGCGGGTGCACGATGTGCGGGCGTCGGTGGACGCTCTGAAGGTGCTCGAGGCTTGGACGGGCTGAGAATGGTTGAGCATGGCTGATCGAATCGAGTTGCGTGGCTTGACCGTTCGCGGCCACCACGGTGTGTTCGATCACGAACGTCGCGACGGCCAGGACTTCATCGTCGACATCACGGTATGGATCGACTTGGCGGGCGCCGCCGCGAGCGACGACCTCGCCGACACGCTCGACTACGGCAGGCTCGCCCAGCGCGCCGCCGATATCGTCGCGGGGCCGCCGCGCAACCTCATCGAGGCGGTGGCGGGCGCGATCGCCGACGATGTGATGACCGACGAACGCGCGCACGCCGTCGAGGTCGTCGTGCACAAGCCGTCGGCACCGATCCCGCTGGCATTCACCGATGTTGCCGTCACAGCGCGACGTTCCCGACGCGGCGGACGCGGGGGAGCGGCATGACGCGCGTCGTGTTGTCCATCGGATCGAACCTCGGTGATCGGCTGGCGCGACTGCAGTCGGTGCTCGACGGTCTCGAGGGGGCGGTACGGGCGGTTTCGCCGGTTTACGAGACGCCGCCGTGGGGTGGGGTCGAGCAAGGGCCGTTTCTCAATGCGGTGCTCATCGCCGACGACCCCGCCATGGACGCGCATGGCTGGCTTCGTCGTGCACAGGAGCTCGAAACGGCGGCCAACCGGGTACGCGAACAGCGTTGGGGCCCACGTACTCTCGACGTTGATCTCGTTAGCTGTCATGACGCTGAGCGTGAAGTGACGTCGCGTGACGCGGAACTCACGCTGCCGCACCCCCTGGCACACCTGAGGGCATTCGTACTCATCCCGTGGCTGGCGATCGACCCCGATGCCGTCTTGACGGTGGCAGGCCAACCGCGCCGGGTCGGAAACCTGCTCTCCGAACTCGACGCTGCCGACCGCGACGGTGTGCGCGTCACCGAGCTGGCGCTGAACTGATGGGACCCACTCGCAAGCGTGACCTGACGGCCGCGACGGTGCTGGCCGCCGTCGTTGGCTACTTGTTCGTCGTGCTGGCGTACCGCTACTTCCCGCCGATCACGGTGTGGACGGGGGTGTCGCTGCTTGCCGTTGCGATCGCTGAGGCCGGCTGGGCGTTCTATGTACGCACCAAGATCAACAACAACGAAATCGGCGACGCGCGCGGTTGGCTGCATCCGCTTGCGGTGGCACGGTCCGTGGTGATCGCAAAGGCGTCGGCGTGGGTGGGCGCGCTGGTGTTCGGTTGGTGGATCGCCGTGCTGGTCTACCTTTTGCCGCGCCGCGGCACGCTTCGGGTGGCGGGCGAGGACACCGCGGGAGCGATCGTGGCGGCCGTCTGCGCGCTCGCGCTGGTGATTGCTGCGCTATGGCTACAGCATTGCTGCAAGTCCCCACAGGAGCCGCCCGAGAACGCCGACGGGGCGACCGAGTAACTGACCAGCGGCGTCGACGGCCGAATCGCCGAATGGGTCGACACGCGAGATGACCTGTGGCAGGTACAGTCGGCCCATGGCCGATCTGTCCCGCGGTACGCGCTCCCGGCGCGCTGCCCGCAGGCCGGGTTGGCTGCTGATGACGGTGTTGCTGGTGCTCGCCATCGGGGCGAGTTCGGCGCTCGTATTCACCAACAAGGTGGAGTTGCTGAAGCTGGCCGTCATCCTGGCGTTGTGGGCCGCCGTGGTGGCGGCATTCGTTTCGGTGATCTACCGCAGGCAAAGCGACATCGACCAGGCCAAGGTGCGCGACCTCAAGCTCGTGTATGACCTGCAGTTGGACCGCGAGATCTCGGCGCGGCGCGAATATGAGCTAACGGTGGAAACCCAGCTACGCCGCGAGCTGACCTCTGAGATCCGCGCACAGGCCGCCGACGAGGTTGCCGGTCTACGGGCCGAATTGGCCGCGCTTCGGGCCAATTTGGAAATTCTGTTCGACGCCGACCTGTCGCACCGGCCCGCGATCGAAACCGATCGCAGCCGCGACTACGGCGACTGGCCGCGGGTCGCAGAATCCGCAGGCCGGGTCACCGCCAGCCGGATCGACACCGAAGATTCCGACGACGGCGATGCGAACACCGAGGAAAGCCCGATCATCGACGTGTCGGCCGAACCCCACGCACCTGAGGCGGAGTGGGCGCCGATGACCGGCGGTGCGCACCGTCGACCGTCGGAGACAGAGCAGGAGCGGGCCCGACGCCATCGCGCCGAGGAGCAGTCACGCGCGTGGTCGCCGCCGCCACCACCATCGGTCAACGAGACCACCACCCAATTCACTTGGGAGCCACCGCAACAGGAGCGACCACTGGAACCACCGGCCCCGCCACCGCGCCCCGAGCCGGAGCCGGTTGCGAAGGAAGAAGCCGGAGCACAGGCTTCCGATTGGCAGCCGGCACCGGCCGAGGGTCAGTGGCTACCCCCCGGCGCACCGGGTAGCAACTGGGTTGCGCCCGTGCCGACCCCGGTCGCCGAGGTGCCTACCGAGAACGGCTCGGCCGCCGAGTACGTCGGCAGACGACGGGCACCCGAGCCGGCCCCTACCGATTCGCCGGCTCAGCCGGCCCCTGCCCAATCGCCGGCTCAGCCGGCCCCTGCCCAATCGCCGGCTCAGCCGGCCCCTGCCCAATCGCCGGCTCAGCCGGCCATGCAGTCCCCGTCAGCCGAGCTCCGCCGCGGCCGCCACTCCGCACCCCCGGAGGCGGCCGACCCCGGTCGCCCGCCCGCGCCGCCGTCCTTGCACGCGGAATCCGGCGGTCCGCCGCCACATCACGAGCGCGAGCAAGAGCCGGCGACCGAACCGCCGCCTGCCGAGTCCGAGGGGCGCAGGCACCGCAGCGCAGAGGACACCGGCGGACAATCGGTTGCCGAGCTGCTGGCCCGGCTCCAGGCCACCCCGACCGGGGGCGGCCGTCGCAGGCGCCGCGACGAGTGAGTTAGGCTTTCAGCGACCGTCCGGTACCCGCAATGCAGGACCGGAACGAAGAAACCAGACATTTTGCGAGGTCGTCTGCGATGGAGCAGGTGGACGGACTGCGTCCGGCGCGCCTCACGATCGGCATCATCTCCGCTGGTCGGGTGGGCACAGCGCTCGGCGTCGCGCTCGAGCGCGCCGATCATGTGGTGGTCGCATGCAGCGCGATCTCGCGCGCTTCGCGCCAGCGCGCCGAGCGGCGCCTGCCCGACACCGCGATCCTGCCGCCCGACGAGGTCGCCGCTCGCGCCGAACTGCTGTTGCTGACCGTGCCGGACGCCGAGCTCGCCGCCCTGGTGTCAGGTCTGGCGGCCACGTCCTCGGTTCGGCCGGGCACCATCGTCGCGCACACATCGGGTGCGAACGGCATCGGCGTGCTCGCGCCGCTGACCGAGCGGGGCTGCATACCGCTGGCCATTCATCCCGCGATGACGTTCACCGGAGCCGACGAGGACATTGCGCGGCTGTCGGAGACCTGCTTCGGCGTCACGGCCGCCGACGAGGTCGGTTACGCGATCGCGCAGTCGCTGGTGCTCGAGATCGGCGGAGAGCCGTTCCGTGTCCGCGAGGACGCTCGCACGCTGTATCACGCGGCATTGGCCCACGCCAGCAACCACGTCGTCACCGTGCTGCTCGACGCCGTCGAAGCATTGCGTGCGGCCCTGTGGGGTCAGGAGCTGTTGGGGCAGGAGCTTGTCGGTGACGCACCTGGCGGCATCGCCGAGCGTGTGATCGGTCCGCTGGCGCGGGCCTCGCTGGAGAACTCGCTGCAGCGCGGGCAAGCGGCGCTGACCGGGCCGGTGGCTCGCGGCGATGCCGACGCCGTCGCCGGTCACCTGCGGGCGTTGGCAGAAGTGGATCCGCAACTGGCGCAGGCGTATCGGGCCAACTCGTTGCGTACGGCGCAGCGTGCCCACGCGCCCGCGGAAGTGTTCTCCGTGCTCGCCGATGGGCCCACGCGTCAGCTGGGGACGGGACAATCATGACCATGTCGAAACCGAAGTTCACCTCCGGTGACCTCAACGTCTACGCCAGCCCCCGCGACGTCTCAGATGTCACCAAGGCGCTGCGTGCGACTGGGCGCAGGGTGATGCTGGTGCCCACGATGGGGGCGCTGCACGAGGGCCATCTGACGCTGGTTCGGACCGCCAAGCGGGTGCAGGGCGCGGTCGTCGTGGTGTCGATCTTCGTCAATCCGTTGCAGTTCGGCGCGGGTGAGGACTTGGACGCCTACCCGCGCACGCTCGACGACGATCTCGCCGCGCTGCGCTCCGAAGGTGTCGAAATCGCGTTCACACCGACGGCCGCCGACATGTATCCCGACGGCATGCGCACTTCTGTACACCCCGGCCAGCTGGGCAGCGAACTCGAAGGAGGAGCCCGCCCAACACATTTCGCCGGTGTGCTGACCGTCGTGCTCAAACTGCTTCAGATAGTGCACCCGGACCGGGCCTTCTTCGGTGAGAAGGACTACCAGCAGCTGGTGTTGATCCGGCAGATGGTCGCCGATCTGAATATCGACACACAGATCGTGGGCGTTCCGATAGTGCGGGAGGCCGACGGGCTCGCCATGTCGTCGCGCAACCGCTATCTCAGTGAGGAGGAACGTGAGCAGGCCGGTGCGCTCTCGGCGGCGCTGCTCGCAGGCATGTATGCCGCGTCGGGTGGCACCGCATCGGCGCTGGACGCCGCGCGCGCCGTGCTCGACGAAGTGCCCGCGATCGACGTCGACTACCTCGAGGTGCGCGACGTGATGCTGGGTCCTGCTCCCGCGGAGGGCGTCGCCCGCATGCTCATCGCGGCCCGACTCGGCGGTACCAGACTTCTCGACAACATCGCCATCGACATCGGAGCAACCGGCGCCACCGACGGCCACCCACGTGTCGGGCCTGAGGAGACTCACGAATTACCTTGGAGGAATTGATGTTACGGACAATGCTCAAATCGAAGATCCACCGCGCGACGGTCACCAAGGCCGACCTTCACTATGTCGGGTCGGTGACCATCGACGCCGACCTGATGGACGCGGCCGACCTGCTCGAGGGCGAGCAGGTGACCATCGTCGACGTCGACAACGGCGCCAGGCTGGTCACCTACGCGATCACTGGTGAGCGTGGCAGCGGTGTCATCGGCATCAACGGTGCTGCAGCACATCTGGTGCATCCGGGTGATCTGGTGATCCTGATCGCCTACGGCACAATGGAAGACGCCGAAGCCAGGACGTATCAGCCCCGCGTGGTTTTCGTCGACGCCGACAACAAGCAGATCGACCTGGGGCATGATCCCGCCTACGTGCCGGCCGATGCGGCCGAGCTGATGTCGCCGCGGTAAGCCCGTGCTTCTCGCTATCGACGTACGCAACACTCACACCGTCGTCGGCCTGATCTCGGGATCTGGCGACCACGCGAAGGTGGTGCAGCACTGGCGGATTCGCACCGAGTCGGAGGTGACCTCCGATGAGCTTGCCCTGACCATCGACGGCCTGATCGGTGACGATTCCGAACGTCTGACCGGCGCGGCGGGCCTTTCAACCGTGCCGTCGGTGCTGCACGAGGTTCGGGTGATGCTCGAGCAGTACTGGCCCTCGGTGCCGCACGTGTTGATCGAACCGGGTGTTCGCACCGGCATTCCGCTATTGGTCGACAACCCGAAAGAGGTTGGTGCAGACCGCATCGTCAACTGTCTGGCGGCCTATCACAAGTACAATTCCGCGGCGATCGTGGTCGACTTCGGTTCGTCGATCTGTGTGGACGTCGTGTCCGCGAAAGGTGAATTCCTCGGCGGCGCAATCGCTCCCGGGGTGCAGGTGTCCTCCGACGCCGCAGCCGCGCGATCGGCGGCGTTGCGTCGCGTCGAGCTGACCCGCCCCCGTTCGGTCGTCGGCAAGAACACTGTCGAGTGCATGCAGGCCGGCGCCGTGTTCGGATTCGCCGGGCTGGTCGACGGGTTGGTCAACCGTATCCGTGAGGATGTCGAGGGCTTCGCCGGCGACGACGTCGCGGTGGTCGCCACCGGACACACCGCCCCGCTGGTGCTGCCCGACGTGCACACCGTCGAGAAGTACGACCAACACTTGACGCTCGACGGCCTGCGGCTGGTGTTCGAACGCAACCGCGACAGCAGCCGTGGCCGGCTGAAGCAGGCCCGCTAGACGGCCGAGCGGCCTGCTGGCCAGGGCCGCTCAAAAGTAAGTCCGGATCAGGCCGACGACGCGGTCGTCCGCATCGAGTTCAGGGATGAGCTGCCACTTGTCGAACACCGTGCACGGGTGCGAAACACCGAAGCCCAGCCAGTCGCCGACCTCGACGCCGTCGTCGCCGCCCAGCCGCAAGTACGCGTGCTGATCGTTGAGCTTGGTCACCTCACTGTCGGCCAAGCCGAGCGGCATCGGCAGATCCTGATCGAAGGACACGTCGCGGCGGCCCATGGTCAGCAGGGCCAATCCGGGCTCTGGACGAGACATCACCTGTGCCCACACCTGCAGTGCGGGCTGCAGCGTGGTGCGAAGCGGCGAGGTGCGCGCGTACAGGCCGTCGTCGTGGGTCAGGTACGCACCGCTGCGCACGATCGTGCGCCAATCTCCACCCAGCACGTCGGCCACCGCATCGAAGTAAGTGCTGCCACCCGCGGTCACGATCGCGTGATCCGTCTCGAACAGCGGCGCCAGTCGCACCGCTGCTTCGCGCATGTCACGTAGATATCCCGTCACCGCAGCGACGGCGTCCGGTGCGATGTCGTGGCCGAACGCGGCCTCGTAGCCCGCGACGCCGACCAGCCGCAGCCGTGGCGACGCGGCGACCGCCCGCGCCACCTCGTCGACAGCGGCTCGGTCGCGGCAGCCCGTACGCCCGCCGGGCATACCGATCTCCACGCAGACCTCGACCGGCCTTCCACCGGTCGCCAGTGCCGCCGTCATCAGTTCGACGCCGCGAACCGAATCCACCCAGCACACCAAGGAGAAGTCGGGGTTGGCGTCGAGTTCGGTTGCCAGCCAACGTAATCCGGCCGTGTCGACCAGTTCGTTGGACAGCACGATGTCCCGCACCCCGAAGGCGCGGTATGCGCGCACGTGGCTCAGTGTCGCTGCGGTGATCGCGCAGGCGCCCGCTTCGAGTTGCCTGGCGAACAGCTCAGGGGCCATGTGCGTCTTGCCGTGTGGCGCCAGTTCGACGCCGCGGTCACGGCACCAGCCCGCCATCGCGGTGAGGTTGTGCGTCAGCGCATCGGCACGCAGCACGCATACCGGGCCGACCGCGCCTGCCTCGAACAGATCGGGTCGCTCTGCACAAACCTCCGCCACTGTGCGGCCCCACCACGCCGATGGCAGACCCTTGAAGCGCCAGTCGATCACTTCGTCGGCCAGCGCGGTGACCGCAGCGGCGCTGATCGGAGCGGCCATGCGTTCATTTAAGCTGGTCGGTCGTGACCTCACCTGATCAGCCCGAATTCGAGTCCGACGTCCCCGAGCAGTTCCGGATCCGTCAGGCCAAGCGGGAGCGGCTGCTCGCTGAGGGCCGCGAGCCCTACCCCGTCGAGGTCGCCCGCACGCACACGCTGGCCGAGATCCGCCAGGCGTATCCCGATCTGGAGGCCAACGCCGAAACGGGCCAGCTCGTCGGCGTCGCCGGCCGCGTGATGTTTGCGCGTAATTCCGGAAAGCTCTGCTTCGCCACGTTGCAGGAGGGCGACGGCACGCAACTGCAGCTGATGATCAGCCTCGATCGCGTCGGACAGGAATCACTCGATGCCTGGAAGTCGGATGTCGACCTCGGCGACCTCGTTTTCGCGCACGGCGAGGTGATCAGTTCCCGACGCGGCGAACTTTCTGTGCTCGCTGATTCCTGGCAAATTGTTTCCAAGGCGCTGCGACCCCTTCCCGTTGCACATAAAGAGATGAGTGAAGAGTCCCGTGTCCGGCAGCGCTATGTCGACCTGATCGTTCGTCCGGAAGCCCGCGCCATTGCTCGCCAACGGGTGGCAGTGGTGCGTGCAGTCCGCGAGGCGCTGCAGCGGCGCGGTTTTCTCGAAGTCGAGACGCCAATGCTGCAGACGTTGGCAGGCGGCGCCGCCGCGCGTCCGTTCGTCACACACTCCAATGCGCTCGATGCCGACCTGTACCTTCGGATCGCGCCGGAACTCTTCCTAAAGCGTTGCTTGGTAGGCGGATTCGAGCGCGTCTTCGAGTTGAATCGGGTGTTCCGAAACGAAGGCGCGGATTGGACGCATTCGCCGGAATTCGCGATGCTCGAGACTTATCAGGCCTACGGCACGTACGACGATTCCGCCGTCATGACGCGTGAGGTTATTCAGGAGGTCGCCGACGAAGCCATCGGCACAAGAAAGCTGCCATTGCCCGATGGCAGCATCTACGACATCGACGGTGAATGGGAGACGATACAAATGTATCCGTCTCTGTCAGATGCACTCGGTGAAGAGATCACGCCGCAGACTCCGGCCGATCGGTTATGGGAGATCGCCGATCAACTCGAAGTCGAGATTCCACGCGATCGCGGTTACGGCCACGGGAAATTGGTCGAGGAACTCTGGGAACATACTGTCGGTAACAACCTTTGGGCGCCGACCTTCGTGCGCGATTTTCCCGTTGAGACGACCCCGCTGACCCGCTCACACCGCAGCGTCGAAGGCGTCACTGAAAAGTGGGATCTGTACGTCAGAAGGATCGAACTGGCCACCGGTTACTCCGAGCTGATCGACCCCGTTATCCAACGCGAAAGGTTCGAAGCCCAAGCTCGCGCGGCGGCCGCCGGCGATGACGAGGCAATGGCTCTTGATGAGGATTTTTTGTCCGCATTGGAGTATGCGATGCCGCCTTCTACTGGCACCGGAATGGGCGTCGACCGGTTGTTGATGGCATTGACGGGACTGTCGATTCGAGAGACTGTTTTGTTCCCGATTGTTCGTCGGCACAGCAACTGAACTGGTTCGTTTCCGATTTTTTCAGAACTTGTTGAATGGTATGCGTTCTTATGGCACATTGGGGCGGGGGTTCGAGGACTAAACTACCGGGCTAGTGCTCAAGCAGAAGGGCAGTGTGGGGAATGGCGAAGAAAGTGACCGTCACGCTTGTCGATGATTTCGACGGCGAAGGCGCAGCCGATGAGACGGTCGAATTCGGGCTCGACGGGGTGAGCTATGAGATCGACCTTTCCTCCAAAAATGCCGCAAAGCTTCGAAACGACCTGAAGCAATGGGTCGACGCGGGCCGTCGGGTAGGTGGCCGCAGGCGGGGCCGTTCAGCTGGATCCGGCCGCGGTCGCGCGGCGATCGACCGCGAACAAAGTGCGGCAATTCGCGAATGGGCCCGGCGCAACGGGCACAACGTTTCCACCCGCGGACGCATCCCCGCGGATGTGATAGACGCTTTTCACGCGGCAACATAAGCGGGAGTTGCCAGGTCAGCTCGCCCTGGATACGGCCGGTAGTCGCCTTTCGCTAGCGGCGAACCCGCGGCGAGCGGTCTTCGGAAACGAATTCTCCACCAGGGGCGTTGCTATGTGCGGCGCCGGGTACAGGGCCTATGGCGCCAAGGACCGTCTTTGCACCGGCTTTCTGGACTGTGCCAGCAGGCAGCGCAGCGGCGGCGGCCGCCCACTAGACTTGGGTGACGGGTACAGCGTGCATGCGCGATACCTATTTGATGGAGAGCAGGTAACCACCGATGTTTGAGAGATTCACCGACCGTGCCCGCAGGGTCGTCGTCCTGGCTCAAGAAGAAGCCCGGATGCTCAACCACAACTACATCGGCACCGAGCACATCCTGTTGGGACTTATTCACGAGGGTGAAGGCGTAGCGGCCAAGTCGCTGGAGTCGCTTGGCATCTCGCTCGAAGGCGTGCGCAGCCAGGTCGAGGAGATCATCGGCCAGGGCCAGCAGGCGCCGTCGGGCCACATCCCCTTCACCCCCCGCGCCAAGAAGGTGCTCGAGTTGAGCCTGCGCGAGGCGCTGCAGCTCGGCCACAACTACATCGGCACCGAGCACATTCTGCTCGGCCTGATTCGTGAGGGCGAGGGCGTCGCCGCCCAGGTGTTGGTGAAGCTGGGCGCGGAACTGACCCGCGTGCGCCAGCAGGTGATCCAGCTGCTGAGCGGATACCAGGGCAAGGAGGCTGCGGAGGCCGGCACCGGCGGCCGCGGCGGCGAGGCGGGCAATCCGTCCACTTCGCTGGTCCTCGACCAGTTCGGCCGCAACCTGACTGCGGCCGCGATGGAGGGCAAACTCGACCCCGTCATCGGCCGCGAGAAGGAAATCGAGCGGGTGATGCAGGTGCTGAGCCGGCGCACCAAGAACAACCCGGTGCTGATCGGCGAGCCCGGTGTCGGCAAGACGGCCGTCGTCGAAGGACTGGCGCAGGCCATCGTGCACGGCGAGGTGCCCGAGACGCTGAAGGACAAGCAGCTCTACACGCTGGACCTCGGTTCGCTGGTGGCGGGCAGCCGCTACCGCGGTGACTTCGAGGAACGCCTGAAGAAGGTGCTCAAGGAGATCAACACCCGCGGCGACATCATCCTGTTCATCGACGAGTTGCACACGCTCGTCGGCGCGGGTGCCGCCGAGGGCGCCATCGATGCGGCCAGCATCCTCAAGCCGAAGCTGGCCCGCGGCGAGCTGCAGACCATCGGCGCGACCACTCTCGACGAGTACCGCAAGTACATCGAGAAGGACGCCGCGCTGGAGCGCCGGTTCCAGCCGGTGCAGGTCGGCGAGCCGACGGTCGAGCACACCATCGAGATCCTCAAGGGGCTGCGCGATCGCTACGAGGCGCATCACCGCGTCTCGATCACCGACAGCGCGATGGTGGCCGCGGCCACCCTGGCCGATCGGTACATCAACGACCGCTTCCTGCCGGACAAGGCGATCGACCTGATCGACGAGGCCGGTGCCCGGATGCGGATCCGCCGGATGACCGCGCCGCCAGACCTGCGCGACTTCGACGAGAAGATCGCCGAGGCGCGCCGTGAGAAGGAGTCCGCGATCGACGCGCAGGACTTCGAGAAGGCCGCCAGCCTGCGCGACAAGGAGAAGCAACTCGTCGCGCAGCGCGCCGAGCGCGAGAAGCAGTGGCGCTCAGGCGATCTCGACGTGGTCGCCGAGGTCGACGACGAGCAGATCGCCGAGGTGCTCGGCAACTGGACCGGTATCCCCGTGTTCAAGTTGACCGAGGCCGAGACCACTCGTCTGCTGCGCATGGAGGACGAGCTGCACAAGCGGATCATCGGCCAGGAGGACGCCGTCAAGGCTGTCTCCAAGGCGATCCGGCGTACCCGCGCCGGGCTGAAGGATCCGAAGCGGCCGTCGGGCTCGTTCATCTTCGCCGGCCCGTCCGGTGTGGGTAAGACCGAGCTGTCCAAGGCGCTCGCTGAGTTCCTGTTCGGCGACGACGACGCGTTGATCCAGATCGACATGGGCGAGTTCCACGACCGCTTCACCGCCTCGCGGCTGTTCGGCGCCCCTCCGGGCTACGTCGGCTACGAGGAGGGTGGCCAGCTCACCGAGAAGGTGCGGCGCAAGCCGTTCAGCGTGGTTCTGTTCGACGAGATCGAGAAGGCCCACCAGGAGATCTACAACAGCCTGTTGCAGGTCCTCGAGGACGGCCGCCTGACCGACGGTCAGGGTCGCACGGTCGACTTCAAGAACACCGTGCTGATCTTCACGTCGAACCTCGGTACGTCCGACATCAGCAAGGCTGTGGGGCTCGGCTTCACCCAGGGCGGTGGTGAGAACAACTACGAGCGGATGAAGCAGAAGGTCAACGACGAGCTGAAGAAGCACTTCCGGCCTGAGTTCCTCAACCGCATCGACGACATCATCGTCTTCCACCAGCTGACTCGCGACGAGATCATCACGATGGTGGACCTGATGATCGGCCGGGTGTCCAAGCAGCTCAAGGGCAAGGACATGGCCATGGTCTTGACCGACAAGGCCAAGGCCCTGCTGGCCAAGCGCGGGTTCGACCCCGTGCTCGGTGCCCGGCCGCTGCGCCGCACCATCCAGCGCGAGATCGAGGACGCGTTGAGCGAGAAGATCCTCTTCGAGGAGGTCGGACCCGGCCAGCTCGTCACCGTCGACGTCGACAACTGGGACGGCGAAGGCTCCGGAGAGGACGCGAAGTTCACGTTCACCGGAACCAAGAAGCCGGCCGAGCCGGTCGAGCCGGAACTGGAGAAGGCAGCTGCGGCTGGCACGCCGACAGCGGCAGCGTCCGAGTAAACAACGACAGCGAAAACGCCCCCGACATTGTCGGGGGCGTTTTTGCATGCAATGGCCACGACTGTGCCGTTTCATCCGCGACGCGCCGCGGGCGGCGGATAAATTCGCACACTCGCTGCGGCTAATCTCGGCCGCAACACCTCAGAAAGGACCGCGCGTGCTGATAGTGACCACCAATGATCTTCCCGGCTGGGAGATCCAGCGAGTGTGCGGCGAGGTATTCGGGCTGACCGTCCGATCCCGAAACGCGTTCGCGCAAATCGGCGCCGGGTTCAAGTCGATGTTCGGCGGCGAATTGCAGGGCATGACGAAGAACCTCGCCGAGAGCCGCAACGAGGCGATGAACCGGCTGATGTCCGAGGCGCGCGGAAGGGGCGGGAACGCCATCATCTGTATGCGGTTCGACACCACCGAACTCGGCGACGTGTGGACCGAGATTTGCGCCTACGGCACCGCGGTGCAGGCCGTGCCCGTCACCGATGCGGCGAAGTACACCGCCCAGCAGTTGGGATATGGCGCCGGAGGCTAGCGGCTTTGTTTAGGATGCTCATGTAATCGACGGGCGAAGGAATGCTGGTGAAAATCCAGAACGGTCGCGCCACTGTGGACAGTCAGACCCGACGTCCGTCGTCAACCCTGTAGCTGGGACGCGACATCCCGGAAAGGAAACGAGATGACTTCTCCCGAGGCTCGCAAGACCGTCGTACCGGCAGTCGATCTGTCGGTGGCCAAGGCGGCCATGTGGCTGTCGCTGACGGCGTTCCTCGCCTTGGTGGTGCTGTACTTCGTCGGTCTGGACCAGGGGGCAACCTCGGTGTTCGGCGACAACATGTATGTGCACGAGTTCGTGCACGATGCGCGCCATCTGCTCGGCTTCCCCTGCCACTGAGCAGGTAGCCGCGGTATGGAAAAACGAATAATCGCGCGCGGGCTATTGGCCGGCGCAATCGGTGGCGTGCTCGCCTTTCTATTCGCGCGCACTTTTGTCGAGCCGGTGATCACCCGTGCGCTCGCCTATGAGGAATCGCACGAACACGGCCACGAGCACGGCGTCGAACTATTCACCCGCGGAGTGCAGGCCAACATCGGCATGGGCTTCGGCGTGCTCGCGTTCAGCGTGGCGATGGGCGCCCTGTTCGCCGTGGCGTACTGCGTGCTCTACGGCCGCGTCGGCAACCTGTCGCCGCGATCCCTGTCGGTCGTGCTTGCCTGCGGAATGTTCTTGTCGCTGTACGTGATTCCGTTCTTGAAGTATCCACCGAATCCTCCTGCGACCAGCCTCGAGGAAACCATCAGGCAGCGCACCCTGCTTTACCTGCTGATGGTCGTGCTGTCGGCTGCACTGTTGGTGGCGGCGGTGTACCTGGGCCACCGCCTGGCGGCGCAGTACGGCCGATGGAGCGCGACGCTGATCGGTGCCGGGGCGTACGTGGTGGCGATTGCGGTCGTGATGCTGGTTCTGCCCACGATCGACGAGACGCCCGGCGACTTTTCGGCCGAGGTCCTCTACGACTTCCGGTTGTATTCGCTCGGCACGCAATTCGTGCTGTGGGCGATGATCGGACTGGCGTTCGGATCGATGGCTGACCGGCTGCTGCGGCAACCGCGACGGGAGAGCATCGCGGCGTGAGTGAGGTCGTCCGGCTCACCCTCGTGTCGCACGCCATGACCGATGCGATGGCAGCCGGACGATTTCCCACCGATGAACCGCTCAACGCCGTTGGGCATCGTCAGGTCGACGCGTCGATCGACCTTGGCATCACCGAGCGCGCGTACTGCGGACCGGAGAAGCGAACGAGACAGACCGCGGAACTTCTCGGGCTGCACGCCACCGTCGACAACCGATTGGCGGATCTGGACTATGGCCGCTGGCGCGGCGATGTGGTCGGCGGCGTGCAGTCCGACGATCTGGCGATCTGGCTCACCGACCCGACGCGGGCGCCGCACGGTGGCGAGACCGTCGTGGAGCTGATCGACCGGGTCGCAGGGTGGATGGATTCGCTGACCGCCCGTCGTGCCCGGCCGGTCGCTGTCACCCACCCCGCGGTGGTCCGCGCCGCGATCCTCGTGGTTCTCAACGCACCGCCAAAATCGTTCTGGCGCATTGACATTGCGCCGGTCAGCCGCACGGTGATGCACTTCCGCGGGCACGCCTGGACGCTGCGGTCGAGTCTGTAAGTCAGTGTGAAACACCTTCGCGGCGAACGACTTTCGCGATCGACAGCAGCAGAATATACATGTCGAAGTGCAGGGATTGCCGAGCCAGGTATTCGCTGTCGAACCGCACCTTCTCGGGGATGGCGAGGTCATCCCGGCCATTGACCTGAGCCCAGCCGGTCAGTCCTGGCATGAGTGCGTCGACACCGCGATTTCTGCGCAACTCGATCAGATCGAATTGGTTGAACAGTGCCGGACGCGGGCCGACAAAGCTCATGTCGCCGACCAAGATGCTCCATATCTGCGGCAACTCGTCGAGGCTCGTTTTGCGTAGAAAAGCTCCGATCGGCGTCAGGTACGCATCGCAGTTCTCGAGCAGATGAGTTGCCACAGCAGGGGTGTCGACGCGCATAGTCCGAAACTTCGGCATCAGGAAGAGCTTGTCATGGGCGCCAACGCGCTGACTCCAATACAAGATTGGGCCCGGCGACGTGACTCGCACAGCGACGGCCACGATCACGCCGACGGAAACGAACGCTGGGAGCGCCGCGATGGCCAGCACCCAGTCGGCTATGCGCTTCCCCGCGGCACTCATGTCGACACTCGATACCAGGTCGCCGTGCGGCGCAGGCCGTCGTCGACGCTCATCGTCGGTGCCCAACCGAGGACGCGCTTGGTCTTTGAGATGTCGACATGCAGGTTTCGGCACAGTCGTCGTACAACTTCGGGGTTTCCGAGGAACGAGTCTCCCGATTCGATCGCAGACAGGGGTGTGGGCACCAACCTGGCGGGCTTGCCCATCGCTCGTCCGAGACGTCGCAGCAAGTCGGGCGTCGAGAGGTCTTCGCCGTCGCTGATCAGGAACACCTGATTGGCGGCGCCCGGATGGCTGATGCAGGTCATGATCAAGCCCACCAAGTTGTCCACACCAATCAGGCTGCGCTTGTTCCGAATCAGCCCGAACGGCAGAGCCAAACCCTTGTCCAGCGATCTCATCATGCCAAGGAAGCTTGCTTTCACGTGTGGGCCGTACACGAGTGGCGGACGGATGATGACCACATCCATGCCACTGCTATCGGCGAACTCCAGCAGCTGATGCTCGGCCTGTAGCTTCGAGATCCCGTATGGGCCAACAGGTGCGGGTGCATCATCGGCGTCGAAGGGGCGATCGGACGTGGTTTCTTCGCCGTTGACCTTGATTGAACTGAGGAAGACGAATCGGCGCACGCCCGCATCCGCGGCCTGCCGAGCCAAATTCAGCGTCCCATCGACGTTGACGGTGCGAAAGTCAGCCGCATGTTCGGCGTCGTTTGTCCCGGGCACGCGAGCAGCCGTGTGGATGACACACGCCACGTCTCGAAGAGCGTCTTCCCACTCCGTGCCGGCGTCCAGCCGATCGATACCGAACCTACGCACATCGGGTGACACCGCGTCGAGGTCGCGAGATGCCGCCACGGCGTCGAAATCGAGTTCCGTCAGCCGGTCCAACACGGCCCTGCCGACGAAACCTGTTGCACCAGTGAGTAAGACGCGGTCAGCCATAACCCAGCGCCCGCATGATTCGTGTGTTGGCTTCGTGAATGTCGAATCTGCGTTCCGCTATCTGGCGACTCATCCGCCCGAACTCTTTGGCCAGCGCCGGGTCTTCAACGAACCGAATCATGGCCTTGGCGAGGGCTTTCGGGTCGTGAACGGGGACCAGCAATCCGTTCACGCCCTCTTCGACGGTTTCGCGGCAGCCGCTGCAGTCGGTGGTGATGATCGGCAGGCCGCTGGCCATCGCTTCCAGCGTGCTGCGGGGCTTTCCCTCGCCGTAGGAGGGCAATACGAACACGCTCGCCTGCGCCAGCCAGACGCGGACGTCTGGGACGTGGCCGGTCCATTCGACGATGCCTTCGTCCACCCAGGTTTGCAGCTCGGACGCTGTGATCGAGTCTGGATTGACGTCGACCTGCCCCACCAGAATGAATCGGCTGGTCGGATATCTCGCGCAGACGATTCTGGCCGCATCGACGTAGTCGCGGACGCCCTTGGTGCGCAACATCCTTGCGACGAGGATGAATGTCGTCGGGGGAGGAAAGTCATGTTTCACCGGATAGTGCTCGAGGTCCACACCTATCCCGTCCAGGACCACGATCTGAGTCGGCTTGACGACGCCAAGGTGACGGAATCGCGTTGGGTCGTCTTCGTTTTCGAAGAAGACCCTGCGATTGAAGAAGAGCGACAGTCGATACATGTTGGTCGCCACCCAGCGCATGACAGCCCGGGATTTACTGCCTGAGTCGGGATCGTTCAAAAACAGATATCCCAACCCTTCGATCATCGCGTACCGGTTTGGAACTCGTGCGATCACGGCGGCAATCGATCCGTAGATCACCGGTTTGATGTGGTAAGTGAGGACCGCGTCGAGTCTCAGCCGCCGCACGGTTGCGATCATGCTGAACATGCTTTTCGCATCTGAAATGGGATTGAGACCTGCTCGCGAAAGGGAGTAGTCGACGGGTTCGGCACCAAGTTCGCGGACCTGACGCTTCAGGTCCTCGGTGTAGTCCGGGGCCAGCGCGTAGATCGCGACGCCGATTTTGACCAGTTCGCTGATCAACGGGCCTCTGAAGTTGACCACCGAGAAGGCCTGGCTGGTGATGATCCCGACGCGATCCTGCCCGGTAACGCCGATCACCCCGACTTCTGCCAGAACACCCCGGACGAGTCGATAGCCACGATCGGGTCCTCGATGCCGTACTCGGCGCGGTAATCGGCAACGGCCCGTCTGCATGCCCGTACCGCGCCGTAGTCGTCGACGATCAGATACCCGCCCGGCGAGAGCTTCGGATACAGATTGGTCAAAGCGTCGATCGTGGATTCATACATGTCGCCGTCGAGCCTGGCGACGGCCAGCCGTTCGATCGGAGCCGACGGGAGTGTGTCCTTGAACCAGCCCTTGAGGAATCGGACGTTGTCGTCGAGCAGGCCGTAGCGCTCGAATGTTGCCTTCACCGTCTCCAGTGGAACCGCCAGTTCGGCGCAGTCGTACAGCTTCCCTCGGGCGTCCGCCGGGTACTTCGCGGCATTGGGCGGCGGAAGTCCGGCAAAGGAATCGGCAACCCACACGCGCCTGTCGGTGACCCCGCGCGCGGCGAGGATGCCGCGCATGAAGATGCAGGCGCCGCCGCGCCATACGCCCGTCTCGATGAAGTCGCCGGGCACGTCGTTGGCGAGCACGTCTTCCATGCAGAAGCGCAGGTTCTCCATGCGTTTCCGGCCGATCATCGTATGTGCAAGCCGCGGCCAATCCCGGCCGTCATCGCGTGCTCCGAGTTTGGCCGCGCGCTCGGCCTGCGACATCGTGAGCTGTCGCTTGATTTGCGTTTTCACCTTGGTGGCCAGGACCTGAAGTGGGCCGCCGATCCGCTGCTCGAGTGCGCCGTCGCCGGCATTCCACAGCGACATGATGAGGGCGCTTTGCAGCAGATCGACGTACCGATCACCGACGTCGACGGCTCCGACCCGCTCGGCAGAGGGCTTTGACAAGGGGCACTCCTCAAATGGCCACCGCCATTTTATGCGCCACCGTCAATAACGCGGGTGCTTTCGTTGCTGTCAGCGAAGTTCTTGAGACGGCGGCCGCGCGTCAACTTGAGTGATCAAGCACTGCGTTGCGCCACTGCGCGGACCACGCCGCAAAGCTGTAGCCCTCGCACACGCGGTCCCTGGCCCTTCTGCCCATCGCCGCGCGCGACTCGGCAGAGGCGTCCAGAATCGAACCGACCGCGTCGACCCATTCTGACTGCGACGTCGCCGCCAGCCCGCCCAACGCATCCACCACCTCGCGATTGGCGCCTACCGGCGAGGCCACAATCGGTAGCCCGGCCGCTCCGTATTGCAGCAATTTGTAGGCACATTTCCCGACGCTGTACGGATCCTCGCGCAGGGGAGCCAACCCGACCGCGGACATCGACAGATGCTTGGTGAAGTCGTCCAGGTTCCACGCGATGCGATCGGTCATCGCCGCCAGCGGCCCGAGCGGGCGATCACCCGAACTGATGACCTTGAGCCTGGCCCCGCGCCGCTTGTTCAACTGCAGAAGCGCGTCGGTGATCGCGGTGAGGTGATGTTCAGTGGTCGGCGACCCAAGCCAGACGAGAGTCGGGGACTCGTCCAATTCGTACGACGAGGGGCACTCGTACATGTCGGGTTCGACACAACTGGGAATCATGACGACATTGGAGTTGAAGCGCGCCGCGGCGTTGGCCAGGTAGTCACTTCCCGCGATGACGCAATCGGCAGCTGCGACTGAACGCGCCCACACTCTGGGCTTCGAAAGCAAGCGATGGATTCCGCCGCGGTCGTCCGCCCAAATGGCGTCATCGAAATCGTACGAGCTGTGTTTCGCCCTGCGTAGCAATCGGGTTTCGACTCCGCCTCTGCTGAACGGCGTCGCCTCTCGCGACATCAGTAGGTTGTCGATCCGCCGTGACCGACCAGCAAGCCGTATCCGTGCCTCGGCCGCGGGTATTCGCGTCCAGTTGGCCAGCACTGTCCTGCCGAAAAGGTTTGGCGTGCCGAGGTAGTCGTAGTTCGTCGTCGACAAGCCGAGGTGCGTGATCCAGTCATGGATCCGGACGCGACTGCTCGATCCGGCGCGGCCATACGTCGCGACTGTGGTGAGTGGCGCGCTAGTCGCCACCAATCGCCCCCGCCCGGCCGGCGGCACGCCGGCCGCTGATGCTCCTACCGAACGCCTCGAAGTATTTCTGCTTCCACGAGTTGGCGTCGGAACTCGAGGGGCGGTCGTCGCGCTGCTGCGGGTCGAGTAGCGCGTTCGCGACGCCGACAACCAGTGCGAGTCCCCACCCGTGGCCGACGGCCTGCAGGTACGGGTTCGACGCGTTCACGATCAGAAGCGCCGCAGCGCCGGTCGCCGATGCGACGAGCACGGGCAGATGCTGGGGGCATGCCCTTGCCGCACGGCGGATTCCGACAATTGCTGCCACCCCTGCGGCCGTCACGAGTGCAAAGCCCACCAGACCGGATGTGAACAGCAACTGGTGGTATTGCAGTTCGAACAGGTATGGCCGGTCCACGGCACGGTAGTACCCGCTGGGCAACCGTGCGCCCAATCCGTAACCGAATAGCGGCTTTTCGGCAAAGGCGGTCAGCAGTTGGGTGGCCTGGATGTCCCGCTCGATGTCGCCTGCCCCTTTGACACCGATGGTGGGCCGGCCGATGTCGAAGAACACGAACGCGGCCTGCGACATCGCAGTCAGAACTCGCCGAACGACCAAGAAGTTGGCAGCAATCGCGATGCCGATGAGAAGAAGTGGGACCGCGGCGACTACCCGCAAATCGATATCGCGGGGTCGGCCGCGCCGCACGGGCGTTGGTCGCAGCGCCCTCATGAAGAGGAACGCGATGATCGGAGCCATGATCGCGACCACGGCGATCGCACGCCGTCCGGAAACCAGCGCTGCAGTGATGCATACGGCAGAGGCGACGGCGAGCAGCCACCGCGGAGGTAACAAGCTGTCTTTGCCTGCCAGTAGACCGGCGGTCACCAATGGTGCCGCAGCGGCCAGCGAGGACAAGCTGTAGTAGCGGATGTGGCTGCCCTCCGCCGTGAGGCTGAACCCCGCTCCCTGGGCACGCACCAACCAGTCAGGAATGAGTTGCGGAAGGATGCCATCGTTGCCCCAGGTGTACAGCACGATGGTGCCGCCCACCAATGTCGCCGTGATCGTAATTGCGAGCAGAGCGTCGCGAATTGCGGTCCGGTCCAAGGAAATTGCCCACAGCCCCCAGATGATGAAGCTGCCGAACCACACCCAGCATTCGTGTGAAAGACCGGGTGCCGAGTTGAATGATCCGATCACCGCGGCGATCGCGCCAGCGAACACAAATAGCAATCCACTCACTACGAATGGTTCGGCGACATATCGGCGAGACGACACCCGCCACAATGCCAGGGCGGCGATCACGGTCAGTGTCGGATACAAGGCATAGCCACTGGAAACCGGCCGCCAGACGATGTACGCCAAGGCGAGCGCGCTGACGAGTCGCACCATTTTCAACCCTCCGTGGGCTGCTGGGAGCATACTCTGCGCCAACGGCTGTGACCGCCCGTCTTTCGGCGGGAGCAACCGTGAATTGAAGAATTGAAACTGAAAGTAGTCCGGCAGTGAGTATCCGACGGCTCTTGGCGACGTTTCGGGATAACGCGCTGCTGATCGTCGCGGTCACCCTCGCCGCCGCCCTTGCGGGGCTTGCACTCTCGCTGCTGATGACACCGCGCTACGAGTCGCAGGCACAGATATTCGTGCAGACTGCCACCACGCCCGAATCCCCTGGCGGCTTGTATTCCGGAGGCCTGTACACGCAGCAACGAATGGCTTCGTACGCCCAGCTCGCGAAGAACCAACAGCTTGCGCAGAAGGTTGTCGACGCAACGAAGCTGCCGATCTCGGCTGCCGAGCTGGTCCGCGAAACCACAGTTCTGCCCGCGTCCGACACCGTGATGTTGACGATCGTCGTCAACGACCGGTCGCCGCAGATGGCCAGGGACCTGGCCAACGGACTTGCCGAACAGTTGGCGCAGCAGATCGCGGAGTTGGAGACACCGCCCGGTTCCACCGTCCCATCCGCCGACGCGTCGATAGTGCAAGAAGCGTTGCTACCCACGGCGCCGGTGTCGCCGAGGACGAAACGAAATGTCGCGTTTGCCGGCCTCCTCGGGTTGATCGTCGGCTGCAGCCTCGCCTTGCTCCGCGCCCACTTCGACACCCGGCTCAACGACCCCGCCGAAGTTGCCGAGATCACCGGGACGGAATTGATCGGGTTGATCCCATTCGACACCAAACGAACAAAGCAGCCGTTGATCGATTTCACGGCCGGGAATTCCGCTGCAGCCGAAGCATTCCGACAGGTCAGGACGAAGCTGCTCTTCGCCGATGTCGAACGATCCCCGCGCGTCATCACCGTCACGAGTGCCGGCTCGACCGAAGGCAAAACGATGGTCGCGATCAACCTCTCGGCGGCCTTGTCGGAGACAGGAGCCTCCGTCGTGCTGGTCGAAGGGGACCTCAGGCATCCGGCGGTGAGTGGTTACCTGGGCTTGGTGGAGCACGCCGGCTTGACCAGCGTCCTGTCCGGCGCCGCCGCAATCGACCACGTCATTCAGGAGCCCAAAGGCCACCACATCAAGGTGCTGGGACCTGGTCCCCGCCCGGCGAACCCAAGTGAGCTACTCGGTTCGCAGCAGATGCTGTCGGTCGTCGCCTCGTTGCGGAAGCAGTTCGACTACGTCGTGATCGACGCACCACCACTGCTGGCTGTCACCGACGGCGCCGTGTTGGCGACCCTGTCGGACGGTGTGATCGTCGTGGCCCGCCGTCGTCACACCAGGATCGACGAGCTCCGGGGCGCGGTCGGAATTCTCGAGGGTGTCGACTGCAACTTCCTTGGCACCATCCTGAACACAGTCACGACTCGCGGCGGTAAGCGCGGCTCTGATCGCGACAGCGCCTCCGCGCCACCCGCGATCGCACCGCACATCAAGCCCGACCCCGTCACGTCGCGAAAATCCTGGCTTCGATCAGCGGATCGTGGAAATCAAAACGGGCATCCGTCCCACACCCGGCACTCTGCACCAAGCGCGCGACGTCGTCCGAACGGCGAGGTACGGACGGACGGCTAGGTCAGAGCGACGCCCAACAGGACTGGTTCTGACCGAACACCGGCCGTCACACGCTACGAGTTCCTGCAGCCCTAGCGAAGCTGCCACCAGCCCAAGGTCCGCCTAAAATAGGCGTATACGTCAATTATGCGATTCTGGCTACCAAATGGACGTTACGATGACGAAGCGGGGAGCAGGTGGAGGTGGTAGATGGTACAAACCGTCGCGCCTCGCAGCGAACTGTCGTCGCCTACGTCCCTGATCGCGCCGGACTCGGCGGTGTGGTTCGTCTCTGTGATGGCCGCCGCGTGGGCCCGCCACGATTTCGGTTTCGCCGGCGTCGCCCCCCGGGCGACCGCGCTTGTCGCGCTCTTTGCGGTCGTGATCAATGCCGCCGTCGGATTCTGTGTACACATCTACCGACGCAGCTATGTGGCTGGCAGCTTCGACGAGGCCAAAATGATTGCGCTGAGCGTGCTCATCTCGGCGAGCGCGCTGCAGTGCGTCCTCCTTTTGGTCCACCCGGCGGATGTCCCTCGAAGTGTGCCGGTGATCGCCGGAGCGTGTGCACTGGTGGGCATGTGGGGAGTGCGGGTCATCGGTCGACTACGAGAGTATCGCCGCATCGATCGGATCCCAGCTGACAACGCGATAGTCCTTGGGGCGGGGAACACGGGCGTGCAGTTGCTGCGGCACATGCGCACCGACGCGACCTCGCCGTTCCATCCGGTCGCAGTCCTCGACGACGATCCGTCGAAACGCCGAATGCACATCGAAGGCATCGCGGTATCTGGAACACGCAAACACCTCGCGGCGGCGGCGCTGCGATCGAAGGCAAGTGCCGTCGTCATCGCTATCCCCGACGCGGACGGCGCCACCGTCCGCGAAGTCTCCGCGGAGGCGGCGGCTTTGGGAATGAAGACATTCGTTCTTCCCCGTTTTCGTGACCTGCTCCACGCGTCCGTCGAGCCTCGCCACTTGAAGGAAGTCGAGTTGGCGGACATCCTTGGGCGCGAACCGATTCAGCTCGACGTGGAATCGATATCCAGCCGCATTCGCGACAAGAGGGTTCTTGTGACCGGCGCAGGCGGTTCGATCGGCTCAGAGTTGTGCAGATTGATTCACGAATTCGGACCGTCGCGGCTGATCATGCTCGATCGCGACGAGTCCGCTCTGCACGCTGTCCGGATGTCGATCTACGCCGGGGCGCTCCACGCTGAGCCCGCCATCGCGCTGGCTGACATCCGTGATCCCGGCTCTCTGTCCCTCGCATTCGCCGAGCACCGCCCCGAGGTGGTGTTCCATGCCGCTGCGCTCAAACATCTTCCGATGCTGGAAGCCCATCCGCGCGAGGCGTGGCTCAGCAACGTGGTGGGAACCATGAACGTCTTGGCGGCAGCCCGAGCAAGCGGCGTGAGCACCTTCGTGAACATCTCGAGCGACAAGGCCGCCGACCCCATCAGTGTCCTTGGTAAAAGCAAGCGAATCGGTGAGCGCCTGACGTCCGGAGTCGAGGGCTGCGACGGCCTCTACGTGAGCGTTCGATTCGGAAACGTGCTGGGTTCGCGTGGTTCGATGCTGCCCACATTCGAGGCCCAGATCGCTGCAGGCGGGCCGGTGACGGTGACACACCCCGATGTCACCCGTTACTTCATGACCGTCACCGAGGCCTGCCAACTTGTGTTGCAGGCGAGCGCAATTGGACGTTCGGGTGAGGCGATGGTCCTCGATATGGGGGTGCCGGTGAAGATAGCTGACATCGCGAGGTTGCTGATCGCACGGTCCGGCAAAGCAGGCATCGATATCGTGTACACCGGTTTGCGACCCGGCGAAAAGATGCACGAATGCCTTTTCTCAGCCGACGAGCCGCGGGACTTCCGCCCCGTCAACCCCCTGATTTCGCACGTCCTCGTGCCGCCACTTACGTTCGAACTAACGGGTTCTCAGCTCGATTCCATCGCCACACCCAAGTGGGTGCGGACGATAATGAATGCCCTGGCCTCCAGAAGTACAGTCACCGATACCAACTCGACCATCGCCGGTGATCCCATCGCAATCGCTGGTTGATCCCGGCCAGCCTACCGTCGCGTGATGATCCGGTCGGTGCGGACCCTACGAACGTCGGTCGTGCGACCGGAAGTCCGTGTCGTTGCGACCCTTGGCATTCAAGCGATGTCAGCAACAGTTCTCTCGGTACTGACGGCGCGGTGGCTCGGCCCGACAGACCGAGGGGTTCTGGTCACGTTCATCGCGGCCTCGACATTCTTGATGCTCATCGGGTCTGTGGGCGTGCCAACCGGCGGACGGGTACTCCTGGCCACCCGCCTAAGCCTTGACCGATATATGTCGATTGCGCGAACACTGTCAGTTCTGCACGTCGTCGGGTCGGCCACCGTCGGCCTGGGAATCCTCTGGCTCTCAGATGCTTTACCCGACACCGTGGTAGCTGTTCTCTTCGTCGCGAACGCGGCATCGCAGTTGTACGGCTACTTTCAACGTGAAGGCTTGCACGGCTTCGGATTTCACGCCACCGCGATCTCCGGCGAACTGATCTGGGCGACGGTGCAGATCGTACTGGTCGCTACGATGCATCTGATTGCCGGTTTGAACATCGACATGGCGTGCGCGGCCGTGCTCGCGGGATCCGTCGCGCAGAATCTGTTCCTCTGGAGGCAGATTCGCAGGATCCGATCCGCGGCACCCCCCGTCGTCGATCGATTGACGTTCGCCGACATCGTGCGGTTCAGCTCGCCGGCGGCAATCGGAGTGTTCTGCCAGGCATTTGCTTACCGCGGCGATCGGTTGATTCTCGCGACGTTGGCCACAACGGCGGCCGTGGGAATCTACAGCGTCGCGGCAACGATGGCTGAAGTCGTCGGCCTGATGTCGCTTGGAGTGTCGCAGGTTGTCTTCCGTCGCATGGCGGTAACCGGAACGGGATTGTGGTACAAGCACATTCGCAACGTTGCGATGCTGCTGACGGTTTGCGGTTGCGCGGCGATGGCGCTGGCGTCGCCGTACCTCGTTTGGCATGTATTGGGCCCTGCCTATGTGGGAGCAATCAGCGTCAGCTACGCGCTGATCGCCGCAATGGTTCCGCTGGCCAGTTACAACTTGGACATCGCCGCGCTCAGTGGTCTTGGCAGGCTCGCAAGCGCACGCCGAATCAACGTGGTGGGCGCAAGCATTCTTCTCATCTGTTGCGTGGTGACAGTCCCGTTCCTGAACCTGTGGGGGGCGACCATCTCGACTGTCGCGGCCTACTGCGTAATGGCGCTGCTCGCCCGGCGCGAAATCGCCCGCAGCACATCCGGAAGGGTCAGCCGACGGGAATCAGACCGAACGCCTGCTTAGCGATCGACAGCAGCCAGCCCGCCGCGGTATTGCTTCGGAAACTCGCCCAGTTCGTCTGAAAGCTGACCACCCAGGGCTGGCCGGTGCGGTCGACCGCATACCAGCTGAACGTCATGTCGCCGGGCAGGTTTCCGGCCTTGGCCCCGATATACGGCCACTTCGAGGAGTCCAAATCGATGCCAGGCACGTTGGAAAGGATGTCTTTGACCGGTGCCGCCGCACCGACCGCCGCGGTCTGCAGCGCGGCGTGTACCCGGCAGATGTCGGCGGCACTGCCGTACCACTCGGCACCGTAGATGGACGCCGGTGTGCCGGTGCGGGCTGGATCTGGTTCGTAGGGGCTGGAATTCGTCTGCTCGAGCAGCTGCGCACGAACTTGGGGGGTGGCTTCCTTCCACTGCTCGCGCAGATCCGGCTTGCCCCAACCGATCGAGAACAGTTCGTGCATGGTCGGAAACGGCGTCATGCTGGCCGGGTCGTGATGACCGGCCGCGACGAGCGCGCGCTCGACGGCCCTGGGGGTCAACCGCTCGATCAGCAGGTCGGTCGCCATGTTGTCGCTTGCGGAGATCATTTCCTGGGCGGCCTTGCGCACGGGAACCTCTGTGCCCGACGGCAGCTTGCCGAGAGTGGCCGATCCGACCTTCTTGGCTTCGTCAGTGATGGTGAGTTGGTCGGTCCAGTGCAGCGTGCCTGCCTTGACGGCATCGGCAACCGCAAGCAGCACATACAGTTTCATGATGGACGCCAACGGCAGGGACAGGTCCGCGTTGGCGCTGGCGATCGCCTCGCATTTGCCGTTATCGACTTTGGCGACTTGATACGAGTAGCGCGCACCGGTCTTCGCAAGCACCGCGTCGATATCGCGCCAGTCGGTGATCTTCGGGGGTTGTAGCTTGACCGCGAACCGGTCGACGAAACCGTCTGCGTTGGTGCGCAATTCGATGTCCTGCGCCGCGCCGTAGGGCGTCAGCGTATGCACTGTCGCCTGTCCCGCGCGGATCTCGATGCCAGCCACCGTGATCGGTCGATCCAGCCAGAGGTTGCCCATGGCCGAGGTGACGCCGTTGACCTGATCGGGGGCGGCCATCGTGGCCACTCCGACGGTTCCGATCGGCCATTCGGAGTTGATCATGTCGATGGTCTGCTTGGCCCGCAGACCCTGGGGCGTGTTGATCTCGATCGGCGCGCCGTACGTCGTGTCCGCCACCGGCGCGGGCGCTGCGGTCTTCGCGCAGCCACACGCCAGCGCGACGACTAGCGCCGCGGCGATCGACAGGCTGGCCGCGGCGCGCGCGCTACGCCGAGCCTTACTTGCCGGCGCCCGCAACGTCCAGGACAACCTCGAACTCGAGGAGAGAGGCCCCCGTGGCCACCGGGTTGGCGGCCTGGCCCTTGTGCGCCTCGATGGCCGGGCCGGTCGCCCACGCCTGGAACGCCTCTTCGGATTCCCACTGTGTGACGACGAAGTAGCGGTCTTCGCCCTTGACCGGGCGCAGCAGCTGGAAGCCCAGGAAACCGGGCTGGTTGTCGACCGCGTGCGCGCGGTGAGCGAACCGCTTCTCCAGTTCCGGTCCTGCGTCGGGCGGGACCTCGATTGCGTTGATCTTCACCACTACGTTTGGGCTCGGCATGCCGCCCAGGTTACCGTGCGCTGCCATGGCCCCCGACCTGCTCACCCCGCGCGGAGGCGACGGTGATCCGCTGGTCCTGGTGCATGGGCTGATGGGGCGGGGCAGCACGTGGTCACGTCAGCTGCCGTGGCTGAGCCGCCTCGGTGCGGTCTACACCTACGACGCACCGTGGCACCGTGGCCGCGACGTCGGCGACCCATACCCGATCAGCACCGAGCGCTTTGTTGCCGATCTCGGCGACGCGGTCGGCGAACTGGGCCGGCCTGCCGTGATGATCGGCCATTCGATGGGCGCGCTGCACTCGTGGTGTCTGGCCGCGCAACGGCCCGACCTTGTCAGCGCATTGGTGGTAGAGGACATGGCACCGGACTTTCGCGGTCGCACCACCGGGCCGTGGGAACCGTGGGTGCATGCGCTTCCGGTCGAATTCGCCACGGCCCAACAGGTTTACGACGAGTTCGGGCCGGTCGCCGGTCAGTATTTCCTCGAGGCGTTCGACCGGACTGCGACGGGCTGGCGGTTGCACGGCCGCCCCAGTACGTGGATCGAAATCGCAGCCGAGTGGGGCACCCGCGACTACTGGTCGCAGTGGAATGCGGTGCGCGTACCCGCTCTGCTCCTGGAGGCGGGTAACTCGGTCACGCCCGAGGGACAGATGCGCAGAATGCAGGAAACCGGCTACCGGGCAACGTATTTGCACGTGCCCGGCGCCGGTCACCTGATCCACGATGACGCGCCTTCGGTTTACCGGCAGGCGGTCGAAGAGTTCCTAGCGACGCTCACCGCTGGCGCCTGAGGCGGGCCAAAACGGTTGCTTCTCAAACCGTGAGCGGATCGCATCGACGTCGTGTGCGATGCGGAAGCCGTCACGATCGTCCTCGAACAGCCGACCCACCATCGGGGCCGACCACCGGAACTGATCGAAGCGGATACGAAGCGAGTCAGAGCGATGGGCGGCCCAGCTGAGCGCCGCTGCCACCGCGAAGGGGGCGATCAGGATGAGGAGTGAGAGTGCAGTGGTCATGGCAGTAATGCTCCGCTGATAAAAATCCAGCCAACAGTGGCAGGAAGGACACCTTGCGATAAAATGCTGCCATGGCATTAAAGAGCGTATCTGCACTGGTGCTGGACGGTCTAGCGGTTTTTGAGTTCGGCGTGATCTGCGAGGTCTTCGGAATCGACCGGTCAGCCGACGGTGTCCCCAACTTCGATTTCAAGGTCTGCGGGCCGGAGCCGGGCAAGGCGGTGCGGACGTCCGTCGGCGCCACCATCACTCCTGACCACGGTCTCGACGACCTCGTCGGCGTGGACCTGGTTGCGATACCGGCGATCAGCAGCCAGTTCGGCGGCTACCTGCCGGAGGCTCTCGAGGCGGTGCGAAAGGCCGCCGATTCGGGCTCGATCATCCTGACGGTGTGCTCTGGTGCCTTCCTTGCCGGGGCAGCCGGCCTGCTCGACGGCAGGCCGTGCACCACGCACTGGATGCACGCAGACGAACTGGCCCAGATGTATCCGACCGCCAAGGTCGATCGCAACGTGCTGTTCGTCGACGACGGCAATCTGATCACGAGCGCGGGCACTGCGGCGGGCATCGACGCCTGCCTGCACCTGGTGCGACGCGAGCTGGGCAGCGAGGTCACCAACAAGATCGCGCGTCGAATGGTGGTGCCCCCGCAGCGCGACGGTGGTCAGCGTCAGTACATCGACCAGCCCATCCCGGTGCGATGCTCGGAAGGGTTTGCGCCGCACCTGGATTGGGTCCTGAGCAACCTCGACAAGCCGCTGACGGTGGCGATGCTGGCGCGCCGGGTGAACATGTCTGCGCGCACCTTCGCCCGCCGATTCGTCGAGGAGACAGGGCGCACCCCGATGCAATGGGTGACCGATCAACGGGTGCTGTACGCGCGTCGACTGCTCGAGGAGACCGATCTCGACATCGACAGGATCGCGGACCGGTCAGGCTTCGGCACCGCCACGCTGCTGCGCCACCACTTCCGCAGGGTCATCGGCGTCACGCCGTCGGACTACCGCCGCCGGTTCGCCTGCGGTGGCCCGTGCGAGGAGGAGGCCGCGACGGCCTAGCGGTGCTCAGCGCGGCTTCCGACCAGGCCGTAGACCCGCCAGCGGCCAGGTACGCCTTTGAGTTCGTGACCGCCCCGTTCGGAAAACCTGCGCCGCGACCCGGTGACGATCTCCCGTACGGTCGACGACACGAGCACCTCGCTCGGTGCGGCGAGTGCGGCCACCCGAGCGCCGATGTGGACCGCCATTCCGGCGATGTCTTCGCCGCGCACCTCAACCTCACCGGCGTGAATGCCGACGCGGACTTCGATCCCGAGCAGACGAACAGCGTCGACGATCGCTTCCGCGCAATCGATCGCGACGCTGGGGCTGGTGAATATCGCGACGAAACCATCTCCGACCGTATTGACCTCCCGACCGCCGAACCGCTTGAGTTCGTGACGGACGACGTTGTCGTGGTTGTCGAGAAGCGCATGCCAGCGGTCGTCGCCAAGGGCGGCGGCCCGTTCCGTTGAACCGACGATGTCGGTGAAAACGATTGTGGTGAGTACACGTTCGGCATCGGATCCGCCGCGCACGCCGGTGATGAATTCCTCTATTTCGTCGAGCATCGGTGCGCTGTCGCCGACCCAGTACAGCGAATCGGCTCCGGGGAACTCGACGTAGCGCGATCCTGCGATCCGCTCGGCAAGGTATCGGGCGTGGCCCACCGGAATGAATATCGCGTCCCTTCGATGCAGAATCAGCGTTGGCGCCGTGACGCGCGCGAGCGTGTCGCGCACATCGGCCGCGGCGACCACCTGGGTGAGAGCACGGGCCATGCTCGGCGACGCGGCGCGATTGCCTGCGTGGTCCCACCACGTGCGGAATGCGTCGTCGTCCGCGACGGTCGGTGCAACGTATCTGAGAGTGTCAAAGCCCCGTTCTACGGCATCCGGCTCCATCGCGACCGTCATGAATGGATTGGCTGCGCTGATGTCCGCGCCAACCGGGTAGTCCGGCGCTTGCACCATCCGCGACGTGCCGTTGACGATCAGCAGGCTGCGCACCCGCTCCGGGTAATCGGCAGCGAGCACGATTCCGGTCATCGCAGAGAAGCTCGGCGCGAAGATCGCAGCCTGCTCGCAGCCAACGGCATCCATGACCGCGAGCGCGTCCGCGACCCAGAAAGCAGGCCCGACGACATCCATGGAGGGCACTCGCGAGGAAAGGCCGGTGCCGCGGTGGTCGAACCGGATGACACGGTTGAATGATGCGAGCCGCCGATGGAAGCGGTGAAACGAAGGCTCGTCGTCTATGGAGTCGACCGGGGTGAACGGTCCCGACAGCATGATGAGGTCGCTCGGCCCGTCGCCGAGGACCTGGTAGGCGATGTCGATGTCACCACAGCTGGCATACCGAGTACGCAGAACCTGCGCCACAGCCTCAGGCTAACGCCACCGACCCGGCTCTAAACCCGTTGTGCAAATTGCCCGCTAGTCGCCTTCGCCGGCCAACGCGAAACGGCCGTCGGCCGTCTGCTCCACCAGGCCGTCGACGAGCAACGAATCCAGCGCCCGGTCGCGCTGCGCGGTGTCGGTCAGCCACGCCACGTCCAGCTCGGCGCGCGAGACCGGAGAGTCGTTGCCGCGCAACACATCCAGCAGCCTGCCCCGGACCTGACGGTCCGTACCCGCGTACTTCTGCACGCGGCGGCCCTCGGTGCCGGGCGGATAACCGAGCGTCCGCCACGCGCACGCGCTCAACGGGCACAGGCCGCACTTCGGCGAGCGGGCCGTGCACACCGTCGCACCCAGTTCCATCAGCGCAACCGAAAACCTCGGCGCATCAACATCATCGGGCAACAACGCGGCGACGTCGTCGAGGTCGCGCGGTGACGAAGAGGCGGCCGCGTCGGCCCTGCCGTGCACCGCCCTGGCGACCACCCTGCGCACATTCGTGTCGACCACCGGCACTCGCTGCCCGTACGCGAAACAGGCGACGGCCCTGGCCGTGTAGGCGCCGATGCCGGGCAACGTCAACAACGTCTCGACGTCCGAGGGCACCCGGTCGTCGAACTGCTCGGCGATCACCGTCGCGCATTCATGCAGGCGCTTGGCCCGTCGCGGGTAGCCGAGCTTGCCCCACGCCCGCAACACATCGGCCGCGCTGGCCGCAGCGGTCGCCGATGGCGTCGGCCAGCGATCCACCCAGGCCAGCCAGATCGGCTCGACCCGCGAGACCGGCGTCTGCTGGAGCATGAACTCGCTGACCAGGATCTGCCACGGCGTTACGCCTGGTCGCCGCCACGGCAGGTCACGCTGCGCGTGCGCAAACCAGTGTGATAACTCACGTGAATCGATCACCGCCGGATACTCCGGCAGAATGTCGGCCATGCCGAACACGAGCCCGTTGACCGCTTGGAAAGCACTCAAAGAAGGTAACGAGCGATTCGTCGCCGGTAAGCCATTACACCCGAGTCAGAGCATCGAGCATCGCGCCAGCCTGGCCGAGTCCCAGAAGCCCAACGTGGTGGTGTTCGGCTGCGGGGACAGCCGGGTGGCTGCGGAGATCATCTTCGACCAGGGCCTCGGCGACATGTTTGTGGTGCGTACCGCCGGCCACGTCATCGACTCGGCGGTCCTCGGCTCGATCGAGTTCGCTGTCACGGTGCTCAACGTGCCGTTGATCGCGGTGCTCGGCCACGACAGCTGCGGTGCGGTGAAGGCGACCTTGTCGGCGCTGGACGAGGGCGTGGTGCCCGGTGGCTATGTCCGCGACATCGTCGAACGGGTGACCCCGTCGATCCTCGCGGGCCGCCGTGAAGGGCTGAGCAGGGTGGACGAGTTCGAGGCGCGGCACGTCACGGAAACCGGTTCGCAGCTGCTTGCGCGCTCGACTGCGATCGCCGAACGGGTCGCTTCCGGCGACCTGGCGATCGTCGGCTTGACGTACCACCTGTCCGACGGTCGGGTGGTGTTGCGGGATCATCTGGGCGACATCGGCGAAGGCTAACCGCCGACACGCCGAGTCACCTCGGACGGGGCGGCATGACCTGCCCTTACCGTGAAGATGTGCTGGATCTAGAACCGCATGGCCCGCTACCGAGGCAGATCTACTGGCGTCGGAGGGCACTCGCGCTCGGTATAGCGGTCCTCGTCATCGGCGTCATCGCCGCAGTGGTGGTGATGGTCGTCATGAACAGCACGAGCCGCCCTGCAGAGCCCGCCGAGAAGCCGGCGCCCACCCAGGCGGCCGCGCCGACCCCGCTTCCCGGGGAGAACCCCGAGGTCAAGACGCCGGTGATGCCGCCGGCACAGCAGGCCCCTGCGCCGACCCCAACGCCGACCGCTGCCGTCGTACCGCCGCCGGTGCTCAAGGAAGGTGACGACTGCCCGGACTCCACGCTCGCGGTCAAGGGCATCACCAACCAGCCGCAGTACGTCGTCGGCGATCAGCCGAAGTTCACCATGGTCGTCACCAACATCGGCCTGGTCGCGTGCCAGCGAGACGTTGGCGCCGCGGTGTTGGCCGCCTATGTGTACTCGCTGGACAACCAGCGGCTGTGGTCGAACCTCGACTGCGCGCCGTCGAACGAGACACTGGTCAAGACGTTCCAGCCCGGCGAGCAGGTGACGACCGAGGTGACCTGGACAGGTATGGGCTCAGCACCCCAGTGCCCGCTGCCGCGTCAGCCGATCGGGCCCGGCACGTACAACCTCGTCGTGCAGCTGGGCAATCTGAGATCGGCAACGGTGCCGTTCATCCTCGCGCCTGCTGCGGCAGCACCCCCACCGGGTGAGCAGCTTCCGCAGGCCGGGCCCGCGCCTGCGCCGCCGCAGGGTGGCTAACCGGCGTTCTCGACCAGTTCCCCGTCCCAGCCGTTGACGTGTGACTCCTCGGCCACTTCCGCGGCCGGCTCAGGCTCCGGTTCGGCAACGTGGGGCCGGAGGTGCTCGGTACCCGGGACCCCGCCGAGAGCCGCGATCGCTTCGGTGATCTTTTCGGCTTCCTCGGCGGTGGGGGTGGCGCCTGCTTCGAGCTCGTCGAGCAGACCGGTGCGAAGTCCCGCGCCGTTTTCCACTTCCGTCGCAGAGAGCTTGGCGTGGACGCGGGTGGCGTACATCTGCAGGCCAAGGCTGGACCCCGGCGCCGCCGCGGCGTGCTCTACCAGCGACTCGTAGCGGCGCCGAACATTGCTCAGCGCGACGATGACCGCGGACGACGGCCTGCTGGTGCTTGCTGCCTCCGTCAGCGCGGCGCGCAACTTTCGCAGACCTGACAGGACCACGTCCGCGCGAGCATGAAACTTTCGGTCCTCTTGGAACGGCAACGCGTCGATCGCCGCCGTGTACATGTGCATCGCCGCCTCGGAGAGGTCGACGATGATCCCCGAATCACCTTCCTGTGACGCGGATAGTGCCATGGGCCCTCAATTCTCTAGCGGGTCAATCCGATAGCGGTGATTACTGGTCGACCCTAGCGGTCTGAGGCAGACGGCTCGACTGGTGCGGCCTAGTCTGAACCAGCATGGCCGCAGGCTCGGGCGAAGGGGAGACCACGATGACCGGATTGGTGCAATCCACCAGGGCCACCGAGGATTCGGCGCTTTCAGAGGTGCACGCACCCCCAGCCCCCGCGGCACCAGTTAGCCCTGAACCCAGTCGGCAGGGCTGGCACCCGGTCGGATGGTTTGCTTGCGGCATCGCGGGCCTTCTCGCGATTGCGTGGTTCATCTTCTTCAGCCGCGGCGAGCTCGGGTCGAAGGCCGAGTGGTTCTTCGGTGCGGCCGTGTTCTGCGTTGTGCTGGTGACCATGTGGCAGACGCTGACCGTCCAGCGCCAGGCCAATCGGCACGCGGCGGCGGCCGCCGAACGGCTGCGCGTCGAGCTGGTGGCCGCCGAGGAACGCACCGCGCGCGAGATCGCGATGACACAGGCGTTGCACAGAGTCGAGATGGAAGCACGCGAGAAGGTGTTCCGCGCGGAGGTCGAGGCGCAGCGCGAGCTGGCTCGCATCGAGCGCATGCATCTGCTCAACCAGCTGCAAAAGCAAGCGATGGTCGAGGTGTCGCGCGCCGTCAACGGGCACACCCAGATGCTCGCCACGCTGTGGAACGAGGGTGCCCGCATCCTGCGCATCGAGGACCGCGATGAGCGCGAGCAGGCGATGAACCCCATCTTCGAGCAGATCAGCCGGGTGGTGAACGACTTTTCCGTCGAGATCAGCAACGCCAACGTGCTGATCGAAGACGATCGCCTGCACCGCTCGCTGAACCAGGTCAACGAGGCTGCCGTGATGGCGATCCGGGTGGCCGAGGATGTACACGACGCGGTCGTCGACGGCCGCACGCCGAAGGCGGATTCAATCAGAACCGTGCAGCGGATCATGCAGACCAGAGCCGCAGAAGCCCGCAGCCTGGCGTGGGAGTTGCTCCGCAACGGGCTCGACAACTCAAGTGCGGCAAGGGAATAGGCCTAGGCCAGTCGGTCGGCGATGGTCGACTCGGCCAATTGAGACAGGCCTTCCCGGATGTGGCGGGCCCACATCGAGCCGATGCCTTCCACCGACTGCAGGTCGTCGGACGTCGCGGCGAGCAGTCCCTGCAGTGAGCCGAATGACCGCACCAGCAAGTCGACGTGAGCGAATTGCAGGCGCGGAATGCCCGCCATCGCGCGGTAGCCACGCGAGCTCATCGCCGAATCCTGCGCTTCCGCAGTCGACGGATAGCCGAAAACCCTTGCCAGCGTGGTGAAGTCGAGAAGTTCGTTATCCGAAAGGGAGTCGAGCTCCTCGAGCGTGGCACTGACTTGAGCGGCGGTCGGCGGATCGGGGTTGGCGTGGTAGTCCCGCACGATCAGCTCGCGGGCAGTGTCGTTGTCGCCGACAAGCTCTTCCAGCTGCAGCTTGAGCTGGCGTCCGTCGGTGCCGAGTTCGACGACGTCGGAGTCGATTTCGAGGCTGATGCGGCGAACCATCTCCAACCGCTGCACGACGGTCATCACGTCCCGCAGCGTCACGAAGTCCTCGATCTCGGCGGTCGAGAGCTGACGGCTGACTTCGTCGAGGCGGGTCTTGTAGCGCTCCAGCGTGTCGATGGTCTGGTTGGCCCGCGACAGGATCGCGGCCGAATCCGGGATGACGTGGCGCTCGCCTGCGACATACACCGTGACGATGCTCATCGAGTGGCTCACCGAGATGACCGGATAACCCGTCTGGATCGCGGTGCGCTCGGCGGAACGGTGCCTGGTGCCTGATTCTTCGGTTGGAATCGACGGGTCGGGCACCAGCTGCACATTCGCCCGCACGATGCGGCCGCCGTCGGTGGAGAGGATGACCGCGCCGTCCATCTTCGACAACTCCCGCAACCGGGTCGGCGCGTAACGGACGTCGAGCTCGAAACCGCCGTCGCAGATGCCCTCGACGCTGTCGTCATAGCCGATCACGATCAGCGCGCCGGTGCGGCCGCGCAGGATGCGCTCCAGCCCGTCGCGCAGCGCGGTACCCGGCGCCAGTCGCGCGATCGTTTCCCGCAGGGTCGGGCGTGCCAACTGCACCACGTTGCGACTCGACCTGCCGCTCGCCTTGACGGCCATGCCTCCTCCTAGGGTCGGCCGGCGTCAGTCTGACTGATTTCCCGTAACACCCGCAACGCGGTCTGGATGTTGTCGGCGGGAAGAGCCCGCAAACCTGCAGGGGCCGCGGTGACACCGGCGGGCACGACGGCGCAGCCGAAGCCCAGCCGCGCCGCCTCCGAGAGCCTGCGGTCCATGCCACTGACCCGGCGCAGATCGCCTGCCAGGCCTACCTCGCCGATGGCCACCGCGTTGGCGGGCATCGGGAGGTCGGTGTAGGCGGAGGCGATCGCAAGCGCCACCGCGAGATCCGACGACGGGTCGGTCAGCCGCATGCCGCCGACCGTCGACAGGTAGATGTCGTTGGTGCCGACGGGCAACCTGGCGCGCTTCTCGAGCACGGCGGTGATCATCGCGGCGCGCGACGAGTCGATGCCGCTGACCGCTCGGCGCGGCGATCCGCTGGCGGGTGACCCGATGAGTGCCTGCACTTCACCGATCAGCGGCCGCTTACCGTCGAGCGTGACGGTCACCGCGGTGCCCGATACCGGTTTCGGCCGCTGGTCGAGGAACAGTCCCGACGGGTCGGCCACACATTCGATCCCGTTGTCGTGCAACAGGAAACAGCCAACCTCGTCGGCCGCGCCGAACCGGTTCTTCACGCCGCGCACCATCCGCAGCGCCGACGCCCGGTCGCCCTCGAAGTGCAGCACCACGTCGACGAGATGCTCGAGGGAACGCGGCCCGGCGATTGCGCCGTCCTTGGTGACGTGGCCGACCAGAAGCATTGCCACACCGGACGTCTTGGCGGTCATGGTCAACGCGGTCGTCACTGCCCGCACCTGGGTGACGCCGCCGGTGACGCCGTCGACTTCGGTAGTCGACATGGTCTGCACCGAGTCGACGACGACAAGGCTCGGCTTCACCTCGTCGATGTGGCCGAGCGCCATCTGCAGATCCGACTCGGCGGCCAGGTAGACCTCATCGTGGCTGCAGCCGGTGCGCTCGGCCCGCAGCCGGATCTGGCCGGCGGACTCCTCACCGGACAGATACAGCGCCCGCCTGCCCGTCTGCGCCCAGCGGTGGGCGACCTCGAGCAGCAGTGTCGACTTGCCGACGCCCGGGTCACCCGCGAGCAGGGTCACGGAGCCGGGGACCAGACCTCCGCCGAGCACGCGGTCCAATTCGCTTACGCCAGTGTGGAAGTGGCGGGTAGTGCCGGGGTCGATCGAGCTGATCGGCACAGCCGGCGAAGTCGGCGCGACGGCGCGGCGCGTGGCCGAACCATTGACCGCGGCCAGCACCGCGACTTCATCGACGGTGCCCCAGGTGCCGCAATCGGGACAGCGGCCGACCCATTTCGGGGTCACGTGGTGGCATTCCGAGCAGCGGTACTGCGAACGCGCTTTAGCCACGCCGTGACCGTAACCGGTCGGACCGACAGATCCTTACTGGTGACCGCCCGTGTCGCCTGCTTCCGCGGCGGCTTCACGCCGCGGTTGCTCACCGGCCGAGATCGGCACCTGCACCGAGGTCTCGCCCGCCTTTTCGAAGGTGAACGTGAGCTTGTAGGTCAGCCCATTGGTGATCGGCTTCGACAGCGCGACTGTTGCCTTGACGGCCTCGGCCTTTTCGGCGGCCTCCAGCGGCGCGATCTGGCCGTCGGGCTCGCCGACCACCAGCACGCCGTTGGCTGGCACCGAGGTGTCGCCGGACAGGCTGACCGTGCCGATGTCGGTGGTCACCGAGAGCAATTTGTCGTTGACGTCCGGCGAGTTGTTGGCGGCGACGAACAACAGCTCGGCGTCGCTGCCCGGCTGGACGTAATCGGTGCTCTGCGCGGCGCGCAGATGGATGTTGCGCAGCGCGATCGGCCCGACGGTGGCGAGCGTGCCGTTCACAGCGGGCTCCTGCGTCGCGGTCTGGGACACCTGGCCTGCGCCGCAACCGGAAAGGGCGACGGCGGCGGCAACCCCGCACGCGGCCAATATGAAGCGGTTCACGCGCAACCTCCTGCTCGGCCGACTACGCGACCGTGGCGCGGCCGCTCTCGATTCGACTATGCACAGTAGTAGGTGGCGGTTGGCGGCGGTAGCTGAGGGCGCGAGGGTGCTTCGCAGCTACCTCGACAGGGTCGCCGCGCCGCAAGAAATGCCGCGTCAACCAGCCCTGGTGTTGCACGGTTTCGTCACCCTGTCAACCCCTGGTCTTCACCTGCGGTGCCCCTGACCTGCATAGTTGATCGGCACCTGTCTGAGCCCCGTGTTAGCATTGAGGGGTGAAAGGGGCTCGAATCTGATGATTTTTAAGGTCGGAGACACCGTTGTCTATCCACACCACGGTGCTGCATTGATCGAGGCGATCGAAACCCGAACCATCAAAGGCGAACAAAAGGAATACCTCGTCTTGAAGGTTGCCCAGGGAGATCTCACCGTTCGAGTGCCCGCAGAGAATGCCGAGTATGTCGGGGTTCGCGATGTCGTCGGGCAGGAGGGCTTGGACAAGGTTTTCCAGGTGCTTCGTGCCCCGCACACCGAAGAGCCGACGAACTGGTCTAGGCGGTACAAGGCCAATCTCGAGAAGTTGGCCTCGGGCGACGTGAACAAGGTCGCCGAGGTGGTCCGTGACCTGTGGCGTCGTGATCAGGAGCGCGGGTTGTCTGCCGGCGAGAAGCGGATGCTGGCCAAGGCGCGTCAGATCCTGGTCGGCGAGCTCGCGCTTGCCGAGAACACGGATGACGCCAAGGCGTCGACCATCCTCGACGAGGTTCTGGCCGCCGCCTCCTGAAGGCCATGAGCGGCCTGCCCAGGATCGGGGTCGGCACCGACGTACACCCAATCGAAGCCGGTCGGCCGTGTTGGCTGCTGTGCCTGTTGTTCGACGACGCCGACGGTTGCGCCGGCCATTCCGACGGTGACGTCGCGTCGCACGCGTTATGCGATGCGTTGTTGTCCGCGGCGGGCCTGGGTGACCTCGGCGAAGTCTTCGGCACAGGGTGCCCGCAGTGGCGCAATGCCAGCGGCTCCGACATGCTCCGGCATGTCCGTGAGCTGTTGACCGCAGAGGGCTATCGGATCGGCAATGCCGCGGTTCAGGTGATCGGGAATCGGCCCAAAGTGGGGCCGCGACGCACCGAGGCGCAAAAAGTTCTTTCCGAACTGCTGGACGCCCCGGTATCGGTGGCTGCGACGACCACCGACGGCCTCGGGCTTACTGGCCGTGGCGAAGGTTTGGCTGCCATCGCGACCGCTCTGGTAATTCGCGCCGAATAGTGCCGGTAAGCTGGCCCGTCGTGAGCGGAGCGAACGGCAAGTCGGGGTGACCGAGTTGCGGCTTTACGACACCATGACCGGTGCCGTGCGCGATTTCGTGCCGCTACGGCCCGGCCACGCGTCGATCTATCTGTGTGGCGCCACTGTGCAGGGGTTGCCGCACATCGGACATGTCCGAAGCGGCGTCGCATTCGATGTGCTGCGCCGCTGGCTGATGGCCAAGGGCTACGACGTCGCTTTCATCCGCAACGTGACCGACATCGACGACAAGATCCTCAACAAGGCGGCCGACGCCGGTAGGCCGTGGTGGGAATGGGCAGCAACATACGAGCGGGCGTTTTCGGCCGCTTACGACGCGCTGGGGGTGCTTCCGCCCTCGGCTGAGCCCCGCGCCACCGGCCACATCACACAGATGGTCGAGTTGATCGAGCGGCTGATCGAGCGGGGACACGCCTACGCAGGCTCCGGTGACGGGGCAGGCGACGTCTACTTCGACGTGTTGAGCCTGCCCGACTACGGCAAGCTCTCCGGCCACAAGATCGACGACGTGCACCAAGGCGAGGGTCTGGCCAGGGGCAAACGCGACGAACGCGACTTCACGCTGTGGAAGGGCGCCAAGCCCGGTGAGCCGTCCTGGCCGACGCCGTGGGGCCCCGGCAGGCCGGGCTGGCACACCGAGTGTGTGGCGATGTGCGAGGCGTACCTCGGCCCAGAATTCGATATCCACGCCGGCGGCATGGATCTGGTGTTCCCCCACCACGAAAACGAGATCGCCCAGGCCGAGGCGGCCGGCGACCCGTTCGCCCGATTCTGGCTGCACAACGGCTGGGTCACCATGGGTGGCGAGAAGATGAGTAAGTCGCTTGGCAACGTGCTGGCGATTCCCGCTGTGCTGCAACGGGTTCGGGCCGCCGAGTTGCGCTACTACCTTGGCAGCGCGCATTACCGGTCGATGCTCGAGTTCTCCGAGAATGCGCTGCAGGATGCGGCCAAGGCCTACGCCGGGATCGAGGACTTCCTGCACCGTGTCCGCAACCGCGTCGGCGCGGTGGTGCCTTCAGAGTGGACGCCGAAGTTCGCGGCGGCTCTGGACGACGACCTGGCGGTGCCGATCGCACTGGCCGAGGTGCACGCCGCCCGCGCCGAGGGCAACCGCGCCTTGGACGCAGGCGATCACGACACGGCGCTGGCGCAAGCGATGTCGATCCGCGCGATGATGGGCATCCTCGGCGCCGACCCCCTCGACGAGCGCTGGGAATCCCACGACGAGACGTCCGCAGCGCTGGCCGCGGTCGACGTCCTGGTGCAGGCCGAGGTGCAGCGTCGCGAGGACGCCAGGGCGCGGCGGGACTGGGCCGAGGCCGACGCGATCCGCGACCGGCTCAAGGAAGCCGGCATCGAGGTCACCGACACCGCTGACGGGCCTCAGTGGGCGCTGCTCGACGGATACACGAAATAGATGGCCGGTAATTCACGGCGTCGGGGCGCGATTCGCAAACCCGGTACCAAGAAGGGGCCGACCGTCGGATCCGGTGGCGTGCGCCGTCGCGGGCTCGAGGGCCGCGGCGCCACCCCGCCCGCGCACATGCGGCCGGGCCACCCGGCGGCCAAACGAGCGTCGAAGGCACAGAAGCAACAGCAGGGACGGTCCGGTCGCAAGACCGACGACACCGAGATCGTGCTCGGCCGTAATCCGGTGCTCGAGTGCCTGCGGGCCGCAGTGCCCGCCACTGCGCTGTACGTCGCACTCGGCGCCGAGGCCGACGAACGACTCACCGAATCGGTGAAATTGGCTGCCGATTCCGGTATCTCGATTCTGGAGGTGCCGCGACACGACCTCGATCGCATCGCCGCCAACGGCCTGCATCAGGGAATCGCGCTGCAGGTGCCGCCGTACCAGTACGCGCACCCCGACGACCTCCTGACCGAAGCGACGAAGGACAGCGCTCCGGCGCTGATGGTGGCGCTGGACAACATCTCCGACCCGCGCAATCTCGGGGCGATCGTGCGTTCGGTTGCAGCGTTCGGCGGCCACGGCGTCGTGATCCCGCAGCGGCGTTCGGCGTCCGTAACCGCGGTGGCCTGGCGCACCAGCGCTGGTGCTGCCGCGAGGTTGCCGGTGGCCAGGGCAACGAATCTCAATCGGACACTGAAGGATTGGGCCGATGCCGGGCTGCAGGTGGTCGGCCTCGACGCGGGCGGCGACACCACGATCGACGAACTCGACTGCACCGGGCCGATGGTCGTGGTGGTCGGCTCCGAGGGCAAGGGCCTGTCGCGACTGGTGCGCGAGAACTGTGATGCCGTGGTGTCCATCCCGATGGCGGGGCCAACGGAGTCGCTCAACGCGTCGGTGGCCGCAGGCGTGGTGCTGGCCGAAATCGCCCGCCAGCGGCGGGGTTAGCTTCTCGGGCTAGAGAATCGGCGTCAGTGTCGGATACTTCGGCTCGACGCCTCTGCCCGGCGTCGCGCGGCGCAGCCGTTTGGCCACCCAAGGCGCAGCGAACGCCAATGTCCACTGCAGGTTGGCCCAGAAGCTGCGCACGGGAGGATCGGATGACAGCAACGCGGCCGAGCGTGTCGGCAGGGTGTGGGAAACAGTCAGTGCGTCAAGGACTTTCGCGGCCATCCGTTCGTGGCCGAGGGGTGAGAGGTGGATACGGTCGCCTGCCCACAGCCGCGGATCGCGGAACTCGGTGAATCGCCAGAAGTCGACCAACTGAAGGCCGAGATCGTCGGCGATGCCGCGCAATAGTTCGTTGTAGACGGCGGCACGTCCACGCAACCGCCGAAACAGCGGCACCGTGCCCAGATCACCGGCGGTGAATGCCAGCACATGGGCGCCGGTCTGCTGCAGCGTCTTCAGTGCGTCGGCGTATCTGGCCATCATCGCGTCGATGTCGTTGCGAACCAACAGCAGGTCGTTCATGCCCGCGTAGATGATGACTAGGTCGGGTTCGAGCATGACGGCGGTCTGGAGCTGATCTGCGAGGATCTCGTTCATTCTGCGGCCACGCACCGCGAGGTTCGCGTAGCGAAGCCCAGGGTTGACCTGGGCCAGCGCGACTGCGACATGATCCGCCCAGCCACGCAAGCCGTTGGGGCTATTGGGATGTGGGTCGCCGACACCCTCGGTGAACGAGTCGCCGAGCGCCACGTACCTGGTGAACACGACACCAATTTTCCCGATGCTACGGCGATTTGCTCGCCCGCAGCGCGGCAGGTCGGCGAATCGACGTCAGCTGGTCCTTCGTTGTTCGCGTCGTCGTAACCGTCGCTTCGTCAGACGCCGAAGATCCGAAGCCCCACCCACAGGCCGAACACCGCTACCACAAGCGTGACCGGCGTGGTGAGCACGCCGACCCGGGTGAACTCGACGAAACCGACCTTGATGTCGCGGCGTACCACACTGCGCCACAGCAGGTTCGCCAGTGACCCGACATAAGTCAGGTTCGGTCCGATGTTGACGCCGATCAGCACCGCCAGCACGGCGGCCGGGCCCGATACCAACGGCAGAAGTACGAGCACCGCGGGCAGGTTGTTGACGACGTTGGACAGCAGCGCTGCGATCGCGGCGATACCCAGCAGCGCAAGCAGCCCGTGCCCGGCGGGCAGCACGTCGCGCATCGCGTCGTCGAGACCGTTCAGCATGACCGCTGCCACGACGACGCCAAGGCACAACACGAACGCCAGGAACGGCACGTCGAGCGCGGCAACGATTCCGGAGACGGTGCTGCGGCGACGGGCCACACCATGCACGCCGAGCACGACGGCACCGGCAAGCGCGGCCCACGCTGGCGACCAACCGAACAGCGATGTCACCGCGAACCCGACGAGCGTCAACGCGACCACCACGAGTGCGAACACCGGTGTCTGCACCTCTTCGGGGACACCGTCGTGTGTCGGCGTCACCGCCAGATCGCGGCGGAAAAGCCAACGCAGCAGCACGAATTCGACGCCGATCGCCGCCAGCCACGGCAGCGTCATGACGGCGGTGAAGTGGACGAACGACAGGCCCGCCGCACCGAACGCCAGCAGGTTGGTCAGATTGGAAACGGGTAGCAGCAGTGAGGCACTGTTCGCCAGATGCGCCGTGGCGTAGGCATGTGGCCTCGCCGGCACACGGAGAGCACGGGCCGTCGCGAGCACCACGGGCGTGAGCAGGACCACGGTCGCGTCCAGGCTCAGGATCGCCGTCGTGGCCGCCGCTATCGCGAAAACCGTTGCCAGCAAGCCTCGTTGACTGCCTGAATTGGACCGCGCCATGGCCGCACCCGCGGCACGGAACAGCCCTTCGTCGTCGCAGAGCCTGGCCAGCACGAGCACCGCTGCGAGAAAGCCGACCACCGGCAGCAGCCTGCTCACCTCCGCCGCGGCGTCGTGCCAGGAGATCACCCCGAATCCGATCAGCAGGCCTGCGGCAGGCACCGCGACGACGGCCTCCGGCCACCGGTGCGGCCGGACCATCGCGAATCCGAGCACCACAGCCAGCGCCACCAGCGCCAGCGTCAACTCCACGGGTCGCTGCGCTGCCAGAGCGTCGGCAGGTGTAACGGGACGCCGTCCTCTTCGGCCAGCCGGGACAACACCCGCATCGACACGTCGAGGTCGTCGCCTGCGTACGGCAGCGCACGCAGCGGCTTGTGCAGTGGCCGGAAGAAGTCGTCCCAGTGGATCAGCACGACCCGACGGGCGCCGACGGTGCGGACGGTCTCGGTCCAGTAGTCGACGATGTACTCGTCAGGTTGCAGCCCGAGTTGCCCGACGCCGAGGTACACCACAGCGGCGTGCTGCCCGACGAGTGCGCCGCGCAGGAACCCTGCGCTGCCGACGATCAGCATCGTTTTCTCGGATGGGCGGTGATGTATCAGCGTCGACCAGGCTTCGCCGCACTTGTAGGCAGAGACCTTGACCGGCGGCACGACGGGTTCGCGGATGATTCCCGGAAACCGGTCGGGCGGGCAGTGTTCAGCCTCGATGAGCGTGACGTCATAGGCGCCCAGTGTCACCGTCTCGCCCGGTGTGACGGTTGTCAGGCGGTCGCCTGGCAGGCCTGCGCCGCGGCCGACCTGAACCGCCGACGCTCCGCCGACCACGCGTGCGCCCGTTTTCTCGGCGACGACCGCCGAATCCATCGCATGGTCGAAGTGCGTGTGCACCGGCAGCACCGCCTCCAACCGGTGTGCGCCCAGCCGGGCCAGGCAGCCGTCGATGCGCGGTGTCGACGGCTCGAGTCGCCTCAGCCCGACCTCGAGCAGGCTGGGCCTGGAGAAGAAGCCGTCCGTCATCAGCGCCGAGTCGCCGTCGTCGATCAACAACGTGGTGACGCCGGCCCACGTCACCGTCAATGGTGCGTTCGGCCCGGCAGCGGGCGCGTCGAACGCGCTGACGTAGTCCCGCAGGTCGGGGCGGCCGAGCTTGAGGCGCATACCGCCACCTTAGAGGCTGCCCGGCGTCGGATAATTGACGGATTCCTGCCGAAATCCGTCATATCCCACACTCTCGACGTCCAGATTGAGGACACTGCTCTGATGGCCAAGAAGTCCCGGATGCGCCGGCCGCCACTGCCAGAGCTCAAGCGGCAGAAGAAGAATCCGCTCAAGGCGCTCGGCGTCACGGCCATCGATTACAAGGACACCCACCTGCTGCGCACGTTCATTTCCGAGCGGGGCAAGATCCGGTCCCGGCGCGTGACAGGGCTGACTCCGCAGCAACAGCGTCAGGTCGCGATCGCGATCAAGAATGCCCGCGAGATGGCGTTGCTGCCGTTCGTCGAGATCAAGTAAACGCCTTCAACTCCACGCCCTCGGCGACGAGCCGATCCCGTACGGCGTTCGCGATTTGCACCGCGCCGGGCGAATCGCCGTGCACGCAAACGGATTCCACGGTGATCGGGATTGTCGAGCCATCTACGGCGGCCACGCGGCCTGCGGTGACCATTGACGTCACCCGCTCGGCGATCTCTGCAACGTTGTGCAGGACGGCATTGGCCAGCTTCCGCGAAACCAGTTGTCCATCAGAGCGATACGCGCGATCGGCGAACGCCTCGGGCACCGTTCGCAGCCCGAGTTCCTGGGCCTCGGCGAAGAACACCGATCCCGAAAGCCCGAGCACAGCGAGACCGGGGTCGACGGCGTGCACTGCCTGTGCGACGGCGCGGGCCTGCCCGTGGTTGTTGACGATCGCGTTGTACAGCGCGCCATGAGGTTTGACGTAGCTGACCGACGAGCCCGCGGTGTGGGCGAGCGCCTGCAGCGCACCGATCTGATAGATGACGTCGGCCGTGAGTTCCTCGGGTGACATGTCGATGAAGCGACGGCCGAACCCCGCCAGGTCGCGATAGCTGACCTGCGCGCCGATCCGCACGCCGCGTTCAGCGGCTGCCCGACAGGTCCGCGCGAGCGTCGCGGCGTCGCCTGCGTGAAACCCGCACGCCACGTTGGCGCTGGTGACCACGTCGAGCATCGCGTCGTCGTCGCCGAGCCGCCAAACCCCGAAGCTCTCGCCAAGATCCGCGTTGAGATCCACTGTCCCCACGGCCGCCAGCCTATGCCGGTGCCGGCGCGGTCCAGCCGTTCTCCGAAACGAATTCACGAAGCGGACGACCGAACCTCCAGTGGTCGATCTCCAGCTGTGGCCTCGGCGGAAAGTCGGGCACCGGTCCAAGGCACAGGATCGCCACCGGCTCCGCCCCATCGGGCATCCCCAGCAGCGCGCCGAGCCGGGCGGGATCGAAGATCGACACCCAGCCCATGCCGAGGCCTTCGGCGCGCGCGGCCAGCCAGAGATTCTGGATCGCGCACGACACGGACGCCAGGTCCATCTGCGGCAGGGTGCGCCTGCCGAACACATGAGCCGCTCGGTCATCGGCGAGCGCCACCACCAGCAGTTCGGCGCATTCGAGAATGCCTTCGACCTTCAGCGAGAGGAACTCGTCGCCCCGGGGGCCCAGCGCCTCGGCGGTGCGCAGCCGCTCCTCATCGACAAGGGCGTGGATTCGCGCGCGCAATCCCGCCTCGGTGATCCTGATGAACCGCCACGGCTGCATCAGCCCGACACTGGGCGCAGCGTGTGCGGCCTGCAGCAGTCGCGCGAGCACGTCCTCTGGCACCGCGGCATCCGGCACGAATCGGCGCATATCGCGTCGCTCGGCGATGGCGCGGTAGATGGCCCGGCGCTCCGTTGCGCTGAAGGCGTGGTCGGTCACGCGCCACAGCATAGGTGGCACCATCGATGCGGTGAGCCGCGACGACGTGTTGATCACCGCAACCGAATTGGCTCAGCGGATGGCCGCCGTTGAGCCGTTGACGATTCTGGATGTCCGCTGGCAGTTGACTGAGCCCGACGGCAGGCCCGCCTACGAGCGGGGCCACCTCCGAGGGGCGGTGTATGTGTCCCTCGAAGACGAGCTGAGCGATCACAGCGTGACCGGGCGCGGACGCCATCCGCTGCCTTCGGGGCGCAGCATCGAGGCCGCGGCCCGGCGGTGGGGCGTGCGCGACGGTGTTCCGGTCGTCGTCTACGACGATTGGAATCGGGCAGGCTCGGCGCGGGCCTGGTGGGTGTTGACCGCCGCGGGCATTGCCGGCGTCCGCATCCTCGACGGCGGCCTGAGCGCATGGACCGGCCCTCTCGAAAGCGGGGCCGTCACACCGGAACCTGGCGACGTGACGGTGGCGCACGACGACCTGTATGCCGGCGCACTGCCAACACTGACCGCGGAGCAGGCCGGCGCTGCCGACGTCTTGCTCGATGCGCGCGCACCCGAGCGATTCCGCGGTGAGGTCGAACCTGTCGATCCGGTCGCAGGCCACATTCCCGGAGCGAGGAACGTGCCGAGCACAGGGTTGTTGAAACCCGACGGCACCTTCGCCCTTGACCGGCTGCCTGTGGTCGATGGAGCAGTCGGAGCCTATTGCGGATCGGGGGTCACCGCATCGGTCGTGGTTGCCGCACTGACCGCCAACGGCACCACTGCGGCGCTCTACCCCGGGTCGTGGTCCGAATGGTGTTCAGACGCAACACATCCGATCGAAACGGGTTAGTCGCGAAGTTCCTGGCCCTCGTAGGCGCCCTTTTCCCATGCCTCGCGGATGGCGAACTTCTGGATCTTGCCGGAGCCGGTGAGCGGGAAGCCGTCGACGGCATACCACTTCGTCGGAGTCTTCTGCGGCGAGATGTGCGCCCGCATGTGCGAACGCAAGTCGGTGATCGTCGGTGCCCGATCATGTGGCCGGATGAATGCGCCGACGACCTCCCCCCAATGGTCGTCGGGAAGACCGACAACGGTCGCCTCCGCGACAGCGGGATGACGGTAGAGGACGTCTTCTATCTCGGCGGGGAAGAGATTCTCGCCGCCGCGAATGATCATGTCCTTGCACCGCCCGACGATTCGGCAGTAGCCGCGCTCGTCCATCACCGCCAGGTCGCCGGTGCGTACCCAGCCGTCAGAGGTCACGGTCTTGGCAGTTGCCTCGGGCATGTTGAAATAGCCGAGCATCGTGAAGTACCCGCGGGCCAAGAGTTCTCCAGGGGAGCCAATAGGCACCGTTTCCATCGATGTGGGGTCGGCAATGCGAATCTCGGTGTGAGGCAGAGGTTTTCCGACCGTCGTACCTTTGTCTTCGGTGCTGTCCGAGGGGAAGGTGTTGGTCAGCACCGGAGAGCACTCGGTCTGGCCGTAGATGATGGTGAAGTCGACACCCAACGCCTCTTCGACGCGGCGCACCAGGGCCTCGGGCACCTGCGTGCCGCCGGCCACCGCTGATTTCCACGACGACAGATCGCGGCGCGACACGCCGGGGTGCTCCATGGCTGCGATGAACATGGTCGGCACGCCGCCCGCGAACCAGGGCCGTTCCCGCTCGATCAGCTCCAGGTAAGTGCCGGGGTCGAACATCGGCATCGGCATGAATCTCGCGCCTCGATCGAGTGCTCCCAGCACGCCCATCACGCATCCAGCCGTGTGAAACAACGGCATTGGCATCAGCATGCCAACACCGTCGGGGATCCCGACCCGATCGACCCACAGCCGGGCGTTGTTGACGATGCTGCTGTGGCGCAGCATGACGCCCTTGGGAAAGCCGGTGGTACCGCTCGTGTACTGAATCTGGGCGGGGTCGTCCGCGCCGACGGTCGGCAGGGTTTTAACGGCCGCGTCGGCCGTTAGTACCTGTAGTTGGTCGAGCCGCAAGACATGGCGTAGCCGCGGCAGGTCGGGTCGGATCGCGTCCATGTGCGCGATCAGCGGATTGCCTCTCACTTCGGGCACCAGTAACACCCCGGCGGCCTTCGACTGGCCGAGTATGTATTTCACCTCCTCGGGCTGGAGGCTGGGATTCACGGTCACCAGAGTCAATCCGGCGAGCGCGGCGCCGTACTCGACGATCACCCACTCCGGCAGGTTGTGCGCCCACACCGCGACGTGCTCACCCGGTTCGAAGTGCTGCAGGAGCCAGTACGCACAGCGTTGCGCGTCGGCGAGCAACTCGGCGTATGTCCACTGCCGTCGATCAGGGGTCGGCAACCCCTCGACCAGGGCGACGCGATCGGGCACTTCGGCGGCGATCTCGCGGAGCCGGCCCCCGACAGTCGCGCCGTCCAACAACGGCAGGCCGCTGCCGTCGGGAATCCAATGCGAGGTGGTCAAAGCACTCATCTGTCGCCCCCCGGTGCCAGGTGAGCAACAGCTTAGCCGGACGCCGACGACCGACCACGACTTCCGATCGCCCAGCACACCAAGAAGATTGCAAACGAAATCGTCGTGACGAACACCGAAACCGGGACGCCGGGGGCAAGAGAGAGCACGATACCGCCGACGGCGGCGATCTCCGCGAAGACCACCGACGCGACGATCGTCGCGATAGGTGAAACGAACACCCGAACCGCAGCCGCGGCGGGCGTGATCAACAGAGACATCACCAGCAGCGCGCCGACGATCTGGACGCCCTGTGCCGCGGTCACTCCGACGAGCGCTGCGAACACAATGCCCAACGCCCGCACCGGAACTCCGCGCCCTGCGGCCACCTCGGGGTCGACGGTCGCGAACAACAACGGGCGGTAGGAGACCGCGAGCACCGCGACGACGAGCACCACGATGACGCTCAACAGTGCCAGGCCGGAGTATCCGACGCCGACGATCTGACCGGTCAGCAATGCGAAACTGGTGCCGGTGCGGCCCGGATACAGATGGATGAACAACACCGCAAGACCGAGTCCGAAGGCGAGCACGACACCGATCGCTGAATCCCGTTCGCGGGCGCGCTGTCCCAAAATTCCGAACAACACGGCAGCCAGCCCGCACCCGATCAGGGCGCCGAGCCCGACATTGAAGCCGGCCAGAAGCGCGAAAGATGCTCCGGTAAGCGATAATTCACTCGATCCATGCACCGCGAAGGACATCTGCCGCATCACGATGAACGGCCCGATCAAACCCGAAACCAATGCAAGCAGGGCTGCGGCCAGAATCGCCTGCTGGACGAAATCGCGGCCAAGCAGGTCTGCAGTGACGTCGAACGAGAACAGCTTCGACAACATGTCCGTGAGTCGTTCAGTCATGGGTGTGTCCGCTCGCATGACCAGAGTGGTCCTCCTGGCCGACCACCACGTAACGGCCGCCGACCTTGACCACCTGGATGTCGGCGCGGTACAGCTCCGACAGCGTGGCCGACGTCATCACCTCCTCGACTGCGCCGACGCGGAACCGGCCGTCGACCAGATACAGCACCCGATCCACATACGGCAGAACGGGATTCACCTCGTGCGTGACGAACAGCACCGCGGTGCCCGCCTCGCGGCGGCGCTGGTCGATCAAGGCGGACACCAACCGGGCGTTGGCCGGGTCGAGGTTGAGCAGCGGTTCGTCGCACAGCAGCAGCACCGGATCGCTCGCCAGCGCCTGCGCGATGCGGATCCGTTGTAGCTCACCGCCGGACATCACGCCGACCGGTACGCCCGCCAGATGCACGCCGTTGACCTGCTTGAGCGCACGCTGCACGGCGGCGTGTTTGGCGCTGCGGTCACCGGGCCGCATACTCGCGACGCCCCACCGGTGGCCGTCGTAACCCAGCCCCACGAGGTCCTGCCCGCGCATCGACAGCCCCCGCTCCACTGAGCGGTGCTGCGGGACGTATCCGATGCGTTCGCTGCCCGCACGCACCGGCTGCTGTTCGACGGTTACGGTGCCCGCGGTCAGCGACATTTGACCGAGCAACACCTTGAGCAGCGAGGTCTTGCCGGTTCCGTTGGGGCCGAGGACGGCGACGAACTCGCCGGCGGCCACGGTCAGGTCGAGATGGTCCCACAGCACGCGGTCGCCGAATGCCAGTCGGGCGCCGGTCAGTTCGGCGACGACGTCAGCAGACACAGACAGAAACCTATCGGCTCGCCTGCGGCGCCTTGTCGAGCTGGTTCGCCATCTGGTCCACCGTCTGCCGCTGCCAGGTCAGGTAGTCGACGCCCGCGGGCAGTGTCTCGGTCACCGAGATGACGGGCACCGATGCTTGATTGGCCGCGTTCTCGAGTTGCTTCGTGACGTCGGTCTGGGTCTGGGTGTTGTACACCAGCGCCGACACCTGGCGCGTCTTGATCAGATCCAGCACGGCGGCCAGGTCGGCGGGCGACGGGTCGCTGTCGCCTTCGATCGCCTTGGTGAACCCCTGCGGCGTCTTGTCGGTGATGCCGGAGTTGGTCAACAGATAGTGCGCGACGGGCTCGGTCGCGACCACGGTCGCTCCTGGATGCGCAGCGCCGATCGCGCGCTCGGCGGTGGCGATGGTGTCGGCCTGGTCGGCGAACTTGGCGGCGTTGGCCTTGTAGTCGTCGGCGTGGACCGCGTCGGCCTGCGAGAGCTTGTCGGCGATCTGATTGGCGACGGACTTGACGGTTTCCAGGTCATAGAACACGTGCTCGTTCGCCGGCTGCGGCCCGGCGGCAGGCAGCAGCGAGTAGGCGTCCACTGCCGCCACGCCCTGATGGCCGGCCAGCACATCGTCGACCCAATGGTCGTAGCCGCCGCCGTTGTAGACGACCAGCGTCGCGTCCGCGATGGCGGCGGCGTCCGACGGCGTGGCCTCGAAGGAGTGCGGATCCTGTGCTGGGTTGGAGATGATCGACTTGACCGATGCGTGATCACCGGCGATGGCGCTGGCCACGCTGCCCCAGACATTGGTCGAGGCCACCACCGACGCCGTGTGGTCGGAGGGGGCTTTGTTGTCCTGGCTGCAGCCGACCGCACCGGCGATCAGGCCGGTGCTCAACGCCAAACCGACCGCTGCCCTGATCGCGCGCATGCTTGCTCCTAATACAAATGAAAACCGTTTCCAATTACTCTACCGCACGGCAACCGAGGTTTATCAACTTGATCGGCTAACCTCGTGGAGCATGTCGAGGAGTTCCACGCCCAGACGGCGTGCGACCCTGGCTTCGTTGGCCGCCGAGCTCAAGGTTTCGCGGACCACCATCTCGAATGCGTACAACCGGCCGGACCAGTTGTCGGCCGACCTGCGCGAGCGCGTACTGGCCACCGCCAAGCGGTTGGGGTACCCGGGTCCCGATCCGGTAGCCCGGTCGCTGCGCACCCGTAAGGCCGGCGCGGTCGGCCTGATGATCACCGAGCCGCTGAACTATTCGTTCTCCGACCCTGCCGCGCTGGATTTCGTTGCCGGACTTGCTGAATCGTGCGAAGAGGCGGGACAAGGCCTGCTACTGGTGGCGGTCGGGCCGAACCGCAGTGTCAGCGAAGGCACCGCGGCCGTGCTCGCCGCGGGTGTCGACGGCTTTGTCGTGTACTCGGCCTCTGATGACGACCCGTATCTGTCCGTCGTGCAGCAGCGGCATCTGCCGGTGGTGGTCGTCGATCAGCCCAAGGACGTACCTGGCACCTCGCGGGTCAGCATCGACGATCGCGCAGCGATGCGAAAGTTGGCGGAATACGTTGTGGGACTGGGCCATCGGGAGATCGGTCTGCTCACCATGCGGCTCGGCCGCGACTGGCCGCACGGTGGGCCCCGACCCGCGGTGGCCGACCCCGAACGCATGCAGACGCCGCACTTTCACGTGCAGCGGGAGCGCATCCACGGCGTCTACGACGCGATGCGGGGAGCCGGGCTGGATCCCAAGTCGCTGACCGTGGTGGAGAGCTACGAACACCTTCCGACGTCGGGCGGGGCGGCGGCCGACGTGGCGCTCGACGCGAATCCGCGCATCACCGCGTTGATGTGTACGGCCGACGTGCTCGCCCTGTCGGCGATGGACCACTTGCGCGCACGCGGGATCTACGTGCCGGGCCAGATGACGGTCACCGGATTCGACGGCATCCCGGAGGCGGTGCGGCGCGGCCTGACGACGGTCGTGCAGTCCAGTATGGAGAAGGGCAGGCGCGCCGGACGGCTGCTGCACAACCCGCCGCGCGACGGCCTGCCGGTAATGGATGTGCTCCCAACAGAAGTGGTGCGCGGCCGCACTGCAGGCCCCCCCGCCTAACTACGCCGAGCGTGCGTGTCTGCACATCGACACGCCGCAAATCGCGTACATTTCGCGCACGCTCGCGGCGCTCAAGCGTCGAGTAACTGCGCGCAGCGCAGCAGCCCGATATGGCTGTAGGCCTGCGGGTGGTTGCCCAGTGCGCGCTCAGCGACCGGGTCGTACTCTTCGGACAACAAACCCGTCGGCCCCGCAGCCGCGACCAACCGGTCGAACAGCGCCTCAGCCTGCGAGCGCTGATCCGTCAGCAGATATGCCTCGAGCAGCCACGCCGCGCACAGATGGAAGCCGCCCTCGGTGCCCGGCAACCCGTCGTCGCGGTGGTATCGGTAAACGGTTGCACCGCTGCGCAATTCGGCTTCGGTGGCGACGACGGTCGCGGCGAACCGCTCGTCGGACGGGTCGATCAGCCCCGACAGCCCGATGTGCAGCGTGGCGGCGTCGAGGTCGGTGCCGTCATATGCGGCGGTGAACGAACGCACCTCGTCGTTCCAGCCACGTTCGCGCACCTGCGCTGAGATCGCATCGCGTAGCGTCGCCCAACCGGGTGGGGCTTCGCGACCGAACTCCTTGGCCAGCTTCAGCGCGCGGTCCACCGTCAACCAGCACATCACCTTCGAGTAGACGTGATGCCGCGGATTGCCGCGGATCTCCCAGATACCGTGATCTGGCTCCACCCAACGACTTTCGACAGCGAACACCATCTCGCTGACCAGATTCCAGTCGGCATCGGTCAGCGCCTCCGCCACTCCGTCGGCCACCCTCCGATGACTCAGATCGCAGATCAGCTGCACCACAGGGCCGAACACGTCGAGTTGCACCTGAACGTTGGCGGCGTTGCCGACCCGCACAGGCCGCGAACCCGCGTAGCCGGGCAGCGAGTCGATGACCGCCTCGGGGCCGAGGATCGCTCCGGACAACGCATACAGCGGATGCAGGCGCTCGGGGCCGTGCATCGTCTCGATCACCCCGTGCAGCCAGTTCAAGTAGCCCTCGGCCTCGACGATCGAGCCCAGCGACACCAGCGCCGAGGCGGTCATCGCCGCATCGCGGATCCAGCAGTAGCGGTAATCCCAGTTGCGAACGCCACCGATCTCCTCGGGCAGCGATGTGGTGGCCGCCGCCATGATCGCGCCGGTGTCGGCATGCACCAAGCCCCGAAGCGTCAGGGCTGAGCGCTTCATCAGCTCCGGTTTCAGCGACGGCAGCGAAAGCCCCGAAACCCAGTCGCTCCAATAGCTTTCCGCGCGTGCGCGCCGTGACGCGTCGTCGACCGGGCTTTCAGCCAAATCCTCAGTACCGCAGCGCAGTTCCAGCACAATCGGCCCCTGGGACGGGTCGATGACCGCCCGCGCGGTCTGGTGTATACCGTCGGGGACGATCTCCCACGCAACGCCCGGCGAGCGCAGCACCATCGGGTCGTTGGTCGCGAACACCCGCAGGCCGCCTTCGTCGACGCGCAGATGCACGGGCGCCTGGGCGAACTCGGGCCGCGGCGCGAACTCGACCACCGCCGCCGCCTGGCCGCTGATCACCCGGATCAGGTCGGTCCGGCCTGCACCGACGTCGTGTGACAGGTAGTCGGTGACAAGCAAGCTGGCCCAACGGGTTTCGACGGTCATTGTGCCGGTCACGTAGCGTTGCGACAGCGGAAGCGCCTCGCGTTGCGGGCCGATCGAGAAGTGCCCCGCGGTCGCATCGCCGAGCAGTCGGGAGAACACGGCGGCCGAATCGGCCTGCGGATGGCACATCCACACCACGTCGGCGTCGGGCGTCAGCAGGGCGACTGTGCGGGAGTTGGACAGCATCGTCAGCCGCTCGATCGGCGTGCTGTGCCCGCCGAGCAACCAGGTTCGACGCGCGTCGAGCAGGCATTCCAGCACGGTCGCAACATCTTCCGGCGATTCGATGCGATAGCCCGCCAAGGTGTCACCGTCGCCGACCTTGATGCCGACGTCGGGTCCGTGCAACCGGCGAAACGCTTTCTCGTCGGTGACGTCGTCGCCGACGAACACCGCGGCCGACGCGCCGTTCTGGTGCCGCAGGATGTCGAGCGCCTGGCCCTTGTCCGTCTGGATGACCGCGAACTCGGCAACGGCCTTGCCCTCGGTGATCTGCGCATCCCAATGCTTCGAGGCGGCGTGCGCCTTCTTCAGCGCCTCATCGGCGTCGGCGGAATCGGCATTGCGCACGTGCAGCGCGACACTGGCCGGCTTGATTTCGACAGCGACGCCCGGATACTCCGCCGCGATCGCGCTCAACGCGTCCTTGATCTTGCCCAGCAGCGCCTTGGCGGCATCGTCGATCGCGTGCACGAAGCCGGTGTCGAACTCAGATCCGTGCGAGCCGACGAGATGGACCTCGGCGGGCATCCGCGACAGTGTCGCCAGATCGCGCAGTGCACGACCGGAGATCAGTGCAGCCGTCGTCGACGGCAACGCCGCAAGCGAGCGCAGCGCCGCCGCTGATTCCATCAGGGGACGCGCATCGTCGGGGTTCGCGACGATCGGCGCCATGGTGCCGTCGTAGTCGCAGGCCACCAAGAGCCGCGGTACCCGGGCGGCTGTGGTGAGCGCGCGTTGCAGGTCGATTGGTAGCGGTGAAGCCACCCGCTAAATCTTAGGGTGCTCGCCGTCGCCGATGAGTAGTCGTACGGCAAGATCCAGCCGCTTGCTGACGTCGGTTGCCGATGCGCGCCGGGTCAGCCAGGCGAGCAGATTGGACAACCAGACGTCGGAGATCACGCGCGCAATGTGGTACTGGTCCTCGGTCGGCTCGCCGTCGCTCATCGCGCGGGCGAACATCGAGTCCATCAGCTTGCCGACGTGATCAACCTCACCGGCGGCCGACGCGTCGGCGAACACGAATGCCCGCGTCATGGCCTCGGTCAACAGCGGATTGCGCTGCATCGCGCGGTTGAGCTTGCCGACCATCAGGTTCAGCCGCTGATACGGCGTGCCGCCCGACAGCGCCGCGCGATCGGTCTTGGCGTCGATGCGCTCGAACTCCCTGCCCAGCGCTGACACCAGCAGGTGCACCTTGGAAGGGAAGTAGCGGTACAGCGTGCCGACCGCCACGTCGGCGCGTTCGGCGACAGCGCGCATCTGAACCGCCTCGTAGCCGCCCTTGGATGCGATGGCCAGGGTGGCGTCCAGGATGCGCTTGCGGCGCTCGCGTTGGGCTTCGGAACCGAGCTCGGACTCTGCCAATACCGCCACATTCATCACCTGGCGCGGCCGAGAATCCGACCCTGAACCCGAATTGGGCTGTGCTGGTGACGACATGTGGTCGGCTGCTCCTTCATCGTGCGTACTCGCCGAAAACGATACGCATGCGCGGCTCCATTTTCTCACCCCGGCGCCGCTGCGGCATCGACGTGTCCTGCTCTAATGGCGGTCGACTTGACGGTCGAACGCTGGCACTATTAGAACACGTTCTAGTGAGAAGCACGCTCTTCTCACCCAAACGCTAGGAGTTTACGGTGTCGGCCACGATCACTGATGAGCAGTTTGCCGCGCGCGAACTGATCCGTAGCTGGGCATCCAGCTCGGGCGCGGTTGCGGCCGCGCGCGCCGTCGAGCGCGGCGACGCCGGCGCCTGGCGTACCGCGTACCAGGGCGTGGCTGAACTGGGGCTTTTCGGCGTCGCGCTGCCCGAGGAGCATGGTGGCGCGGACGGCACCGCCGAGGATCTGTTGGCGATGGTCGACGAGGCGGCTGCCGCGATGGTGCCAGGTCCCGTTGCCACGACGGCCCTGGCCACGCTCGTCCTCGGCGGCTCACACGTCGAGTTACTCGAAGCCCTGGCATCGGGGGAGCGCACCGCCGGTGTCGCGCTGGCGGGCGACGTTCGATACGCCGACGGCAGGGCCAGCGGGACGGCCGACGGGGTCCTCGGGGCCGACCCGGGTGGCGTGCTGCTGCTGCCCGCCGGTGACACGTGGCTGCTCGTCGACGCGGCGGCCGACGGCGTGACGCTGGAGTCTTTGAAGGCCACCGACTTCTCACGCCCGCTGGCGCGGGTGGTGCTCGACTCCGCTCCCGCGGAAGCGTTGGACGTTTCCGCCCAGCGTGTCGAGGACCTGGCAGCGACGGTGTTGGCCGCCGAGGCGGCGGGCGTGGCCCGCTGGACACTGCAGACGGCCACCGAGTATGCGAAGGTGCGCGAGCAGTTCGGCAAGCCGATCGGCAGTTTCCAGGCCATCAAGCACATGTGCGCCGAGATGCTGCTGCGGTCTGAACAGATTTCGGTGGCGGCCAGCGACGCGGCCGTCGCTGTCGCCAATCCCGACGAGCGCCAACTCTCTGTCGCTGCAGCCGTAGCCGCGGCTACCGCCATCGAAGCCGCGAAGGCCAACGCCAAGGACTGCATCCAGGTGCTCGGCGGAATCGGCATCACCTTCGAACACGACGCGCATCTGTATCTGCGTCGCGCATACGGGATTTCGCAGTTCCTCGGCGGCCTGTCGCGGTGGCTGCGACGGGTCGCCGCGCTGACGGCTGACGGTGTCCGCCGCGAACTGCACATCGATCTGGACTCGGTGGCCGATCTACAGCCCGAAATCGCTTCTGCCGTGGCGCAAGTCGCTGCACAGCCAGTCGAGAAGCAGCGCGTTGCCCTGGCCGAGGCCGGACTGCTGGCGCCGCACTGGCCGCGACCGTACGGCCGGGAAGCGAGCCCGGCCGAACAACTGCTGATCGATCAGGAGATGGCCAAGGCAGGCGTGACCCGTCCCGATCTGGTGATCGGATGGTGGGCCGCGCCGACGATCCTCGAACACGGCAGCCCCGAGCAGATCGAGCGCTTCGTTCCGCCCACTCTGACGGGCGAGCTGTTCTGGTGCCAGCTGTTCAGCGAGCCGGGCGCGGGCTCCGACCTCGCGTCGCTGCGAATGAAAGCCGTTCGCGCCGAAGGCGGTTGGAAGCTCACAGGACAGAAAGTCTGGACGTCGCGGGCGGATTGGGCGCAGTTCGGGGTGTGCCTTGCGCGCACCGATCCCGATGCTCCGAAGCACAAGGGCATCACGTACTTCCTGATCGACATGAAGTCGCCGGGTATCGACATCAGGCCGCTGCGCGAGATCACCGGCGACAACCTCTTCAATGAGGTGTTCTTCGACGAGGTGTTCGTGCCCGACGAGATGGTCGTCGGTCAGGTCAACGATGGCTGGCGACTGGCCCGCACGACGCTGGCCAACGAACGCGTCGCGATGGCACACGGCACCGCGCTCGGTAACCCGATGGAGGAACTGCTCCGCACGGTTTCCGAACTCGACCTCGATCCCGCCGTCGCCGATCAGATGGGCGAGCTGATTCGGTCGGCGCAGGTCGGTTCGCTACTGGATCAAAAGATTGCGCAGTTGATCCTCGGCGGTCAGGACCCCGGCCCACAGGCAAGCGCGCGCAAGCTGATTGGCGTGCGGTACCGGCAGGCGCTCTCCGAGTTCCGGATGGAGCTCTCCGCAGGAGCAGGCATTGTGGAGAACACTGAAGTGCACGACTTCCTCAACACCCGCTGCCTGACCATCGCGGGCGGCACCGAGCAGATCCTGCTCACAATGGCCGGAGAGCGACTACTGGGACTGCCGCGCTAGCCCGACGTTCGAAACGGTCCGTCCTCCAAGAGGATTCGACGACCGTCGATCTAGCTGAACGTGGTCTGCGCGCACGCATCCGGCGAAGTGATGTTCACGCCGGCATAGACGACCTGGATATGGGCGCAGACGATCACGTCGGCGGTCAGCATCGGCTGGCCGGTGTGCCAGTCGGTGGGTTGGATCTGGCCGCTGATGAAGTACTTCTCAGGCGGGCCGCCGCCGAAGTAGATCGTGGTGACCTCGCGGGTGCCGCCTGCCTTGAAGACCCGGGTGTTCTCGGCGACGACCTGGGTCTCCAAATAGTTGTACTTGTTCATCGAGCGCATCGTGGTCGTCTGCCGTGCCCAGAGGTCCCCTGGAAACCCTTCGACCCCGTCGCCATCGCGGCGTTGCGCCTGCGTCGTGAAGTAGCACTGCTTGTCGGGCAGTGGACAGTTCAGCGTGGTGTGCATCTCCAAAGTGGTGCCGTCGGGCAGCGGGATGGAGGAGTCCCCATTGTTGGTCGCGGCCGACGAAACAGCCGGCATCCAAAGCGCGGCGGCCATCATCACACCCGCACACAACGGCCCGACAAGACTGCTCAACCGCTTCACGGTTCGCTCCCTTCGGTGCGGCGAATGGTAGCCCGCGCTCACTCGTCGTAGGTGACTTCGACGGAATCCGACCGCGGATGGGCCTGGCAGCCAAGGATCAGTCCCTCGTCGAGATCCTGTTGCTCGAGCACATCGTTGACCTCCATCTCGACGTCGCCGCTTTTCTTCAGCACCGCGCATGCGCCGCAGTGGCCTTCGCGGCAGGAGAACGGCGCGTCGAGACCTTTGTCGAGCAGGACGTCGAGCAGCTTCGCGTTGCGCGGCCACCGCACCTCGTGGCGTTGGCCGTCGAGCGTGACGATCGCTGTTGCCGGACCCTCGTCGCTGTCGTCTTCCTCGATGACGACCGCCGCGAACGGGTCGGACTCCAGCGACTTGAACACCTCGATGTGGATCTTGTCGGCGGGCGCACCGGAGTTCTTCAATGCCTCCTCGGCCGCCGCCATGAACGGCCCAGGCCCGCAGATGTAGGCGTCGCGGCCGATATACGGCGCGGCCAGGCCGGCCAGTGCCGCCGCATTCGGCAGCCCCTGCACACTCTCCAGCCAGTGCACCACGCTCAGACGGTCGGGATACTTCGCCGCCAGATCGCGCAGCACGCCACCGAAAATCACCGACTGCTCGTCGCGGTTGGCGTAGATCAACACCACCTTGCCGCTGCCCTCGGCGAGCGCGGACTTGCAGATCGCCATCATCGGGGTGATGCCGCTACCGGCCGCCAGCAGCAGGAAGTCTTGGTCCAGCGTCTTGGGTACGAACGTGCCCGACGGGGCGAGCACATGGATTTTCATGCCGGGGTGCGCGTGGTCGCACAACCAGTTCGACGCATACCCGTCCACCGTGCGTTTGACGGTGACGGTCATCGGGTCACCGGTGAACGGCGAACTGCATAGCGAGTAGCAGCGGGCCACCGAACCAGTGCGGTCGCTTGGCACCCGCAGCGTCAAGAACTGCCCAGGCGAGTACCGCAGCCGATCGGCGGGGATGTCGACACCGTCAGGCACGGCGAACACCAGCGACCGTGCATCGTCGGTCTCCTCGACGACATCGGCCACTTGCAGCTCGAGCACGTGGCTACCAAGCGGCTCGTCGGTCACTAGCGGCGCCCTTCCTAGTCAAAGATGCGGTGATAACTAGAACAGGTTACAGAAATGCATGTGTCCAGGTCCAGCCGCCGCAGATACACCCTGCTCGACACAAATCGTAACGTGTTCTAATCTTCTTTCAGGTCCGTTCTCTCGGGAGGCAAAGCAGTGACGTCCATTGAACAGGGTGACGTGCAGTCGGTCCTAGCCGGCATCGACGACCTGTTACCTCTGATCGCCAAGCGAGCCCAGGCGACCGAAGATCTGCGTCGGCTGCCCGACGAAACCGTCGCCGAGCTCGTTGAGGTCGGCTTCTTCAAGCTGCTCCAGCCCGAGCAGTGGGGCGGCCTGCAGTGCGACCCGACGGTGTTCTACGAAGCCGTGCGCCGCATCGCGACGGCATGCGGTTCCACCGGGTGGGTCAGCTCGATCATCGGTGTGCACAACTGGCACCTCGCGCTGTTCGACCAGCAGGCCCAGGAAGAGGTGTGGGGCGACGACCCGTCGGTGCGCATCTCCTCGTCCTACGCGCCGATGGGTGCGGGCACGGTCGTCGACGGCGGCTACTTGGTCAGCGGTTCGTGGAACTGGTCCTCGGGCTGCGATCACGCCACGTGGGCGTTCCTCGGCGGTCCCGTCATCAAGGATGGCCGACCGGTCGACTTCGGCAGCTTCTTGATCCCGCGCACCGAATACCGCATCGATGACGTCTGGCACGTGGTGGGTCTGCGCGGCACCGGCAGCAACACCGTCGTCGTCAAGGACGTCTTCGTGCCACGGCACCGCTTCCTGTCGTACAAGGCGATGAACGACCGCACCGCGGGCGGCCTGCAGACGAACACCGCGCCGGTTTACAAGATGCCTTGGGGCACAGTGCATCCGACGACCATCTCAGCGCCGATCGTTGGCATGGCGTATGGCGCCTATGACGCCCACGTCGAGCATCAGGGCAAGCGCGTGCGCGCCGCGTTCGCGGGCGAGAAGGCCAAGGATGACCCGTTCGCCAAGGTGCGTATCGCCGAGGCGGCCAGCGACATCGACGCCGCTTGGCGTCAGCTGATCGGCAACGTCGGCGACGAGTACGCACTGCTCAAGGCGGACAAGGAAATTCCGTTCGAACTGCGTGCCCGCGCCCGGCGTGATCAGGTGCGCGCCACCGGCCGCGCCATCTCGTCGATCGACCGGCTGTTCGAGGCGTCTGGTGCCACCGCGCTGAACAACGACGCTCCGGTGCAGCGGTTCTGGCGCGATGCGCACGCGGGTCGGGTGCACGCGGCCAACGACCCCGAACGCGCGTACCTGATCTTCGGCAACAACGAGTTTGGACTGCCGCCGCAGGACACGATGGTCTGATGACGTCCTTCGCCGCCGAAACCGCACAGCAGCAAGAGATCACGTTCGAATCGACCTCGCGCTACGCGCAGGTTCGCGACGACATGCGGCTGCACTACCACGAGGCCGGCGTCGGCAACGACAAGACGGTCGTGCTGCTGCACGGGGGTGGACCTGGTGCCTCGAGCTGGTCCAACTTCGGGCGCAACATCAGCGTGCTGGCACAGCATTTCCACGTGCTCGCCGTCGATCAGCCCGGCTACGGCCACTCCGACAAGCACACCGAGCACGAGCAGTACAACCGCTACAGCGCCACGGCCCTGCTGAACTTGTTCGATCACCTCGGCATCGAAAGTGCTGACCTGATTGGCAATTCACTCGGCGGCGGCACCGCGGTACGGTTCGCGTTGGACAACGGAAGACGTGCGGGCAGGCTGGTCTTGATGGGTCCTGGCGGACTGTCGGTGAACCTGTTCGCGCCAGACCCGACCGAGGGTGTCAAGCTGCTTGGCAAGTTCTCCGCCGAGCCCACCCGCGAGAACCTCGAGGCGTTCCTGCGAATCATGGTGTACGACCAGAAGCTGATCACGCCCGAGCTGGTCGACGAACGCTTTGCGATCGCCGGCACACCGGAATCGCTGGCGGCCACGCGCGCGATGGGAAAGTCGTTCGCCGGCCCCGACTTCGAACTCGGCATGATGTGGCGCGAGGTGTACAAGCTGCGCCAGCGGGTACTGCTGATCTGGGGTCGAGAGGACCGGGTGAATCCGCTCGACGGTGCGCTTGTTGCCCTCAAGCAGATCCCGAAGGTCCAGTTGCACGTCTTCGGGCAATGCGGGCACTGGGCGCAGCTGGAGAAGTTCGACGAGTTCAACAAGCTCACGGTTGACTTTCTGGGAGGCGGGTCATGAGCATCCGGTCACTTGGTTACCTGCGGATCGAGTCGACGGACGTGGCGGCGTGGCGCGAGTACGGCCTCAAGGTGCTCGGCATGGTCGAAGGCAAGGGGCAGACCGAAGGCGCGCTCTACTTGCGGATGGACGAGTTTCCGGCGCGGCTGGTGATCGTGCCTGGCGAGAGCGACCGCCTGCTGGAGTCCGGTTGGGAATGCGCCAATGCTGAAGGGCTGCAAGAGATCCGCAATCGCCTCGACGTGGAGGGCACGCCGTACAAGGAGGCCACCGCCGCAGAGCTTGCCGACCGTCGGGTCGACGAACTGATCCGCTTCCAAGACCCGTCCGGCAACTGCTTGGAGGTCTTTCACGGCGCCGCGCTGGAACACCGCCGGGTAGTGAGTCCCTACGGACACAAGTTCGTCACCGAGGAGCAAGGTCTGGGGCACGTCGTGCTCACCACGCGGGATGACATGGAGTCGTTGCACTTCTACCGCGACGTGTTGGGCTTCAGGCTGCGCGATTCGATGCGGCTGCCACCGCAGCTGGTCGGCAGGCCCGCAGACGGCCCGCCCGCGTGGCTGAGGTTCTTCGGAGTCAACCCGCGCCACCACAGCCTCGCGTTCATGCCGGGTGAGACACCAAGCGGCATTGTGCATTTGATGGTCGAGGTGGAGAACGCTGACGACGTCGGGCTGTGCCTGGATCGCGCGCTGCGACGCAAGGTGCCGATGTCGGCGACACTCGGCAGACACGTCAACGACAAGATGCTGTCGTTCTACATGAAGACTCCCGGCGGTTTCGACGTCGAATTCGGTTGCGAAGGGCTCGAAGTCGAGGACACCGATTGGGTGGCCCGCGAAAGCACGGCCGTCAGTCTGTGGGGCCACGACTTCAGCGTCGGCTTCAAGAGCTAGTGACCAAGGAACCGCTGGACCCGCGCACATTCCGAAATGTGCTGGGGCAGTTCTGCACCGGCATCACCGTGATCACCACCATGCACGACGGGGCGCCGGTTGGGTTCGCGTGTCAGTCGTTCGCGGCACTCTCGTTGGATCCGCCGCTGGTGTTGTTCTGCCCGACGAAAGTGTCGCGGTCGTGGCAGGCGATCGAGTCCAGCGGACAGTTCTGCGTGAACGTGTTGCACGAGAAGCAGAAGGACGTCTCGGCGCGGTTCGGCTCCAAGGAGCCTGACAAGTTCGCCGGGTTGGATTGGCATCCTTCCAAACTCGGGTCGCCGATCATCGACGGGACGCTGGCCCACATCGACTGCACAGTGCACTCCGTGCATGACGGCGGCGATCACTACGTCGTGTTCGGCGCGGTGCACTCGTTGTCAGATGTGCCGCACAAGAAGCCGCGGCCGCTGCTGTTCTACCGCGGCGAGTACACCGGAATCGAGCCCGACAAGAACAGCCCCGCGCAGTGGCGTGATGACCTCGAGGCGTTCCTCACTGCCACCACCGACGACACCTGGCTCTAGATACATCCCGTCGCGCACGGGTTGATCAATGGAAGTGACTCCGGTGGCGGCGCATTGGGGTCGACCGGCTGCTGTTGGGTGAGATCGAGGTCATGGTCGAGGTCGGGCGCGATCGGGACGAACTTGCAGAAGTAGCTGATCGCCAATTCGCAGGGGCCGTCGTTGGGGTCGGCATTCGCCGGGCTCGCCGCGAGTATCCCCGCAGCCAGCGCTGCGGCCGCCGCGACGGCTGTCCTCTTCAGCATCGGCTCACCTTACTCTGGATCGCTTCTACCCGGGCTGCGTCTATACCCCACGGTGCCTCGACACCGACCCGAGCATCCAGATCCCACAACACGCACGCTTCGCCGGGTTCGGCGACCAGCGACCACGCGACGACGGTCCTGCCAATTTGCGTGCCTGTCGGGTCTGCGTCGAGACCTGCGGGAGCGCCACCGTCGGGGTGGTGATGAAGGAACTCGCCGTATGCCTTCGTGCAGAACGCCGAATACCTTGCGGTGCAGAGGATCAGGCCGTGCCACGCCTCGTCGACCGCGCGCGACGGCATCCCGATCACTTGGTTGTCCCATAACGCGGGTGCGCAGCAGCGCAGCCACTGCCGCAAACCCGTTTCGATGAGCTCGCGTGGCTGCCACGGGCACGTCTTGAACACGGCTGGCGGTAAGTCGAGTTCGGCCACCGCTGTGGATACGCGGTCGAGCCGATTGACGCGCCTGAGCTTCACGTTTTCACTCTAAGCGGGGAGTTAGGCCCCGTAGCCTTTTGCCGTGGACACCGTCATGCTGATCATCATCGGCTCGTTTGTGGTGGAGGCGCTTGCCGTCGCATTTTTCGTGTGGTGGCGGCTTTTCCGCAGGCCCAAACGCCAGCAATTCGGCGCGTGGTCGGCCGGCGGATTCGTGATCGGTGACGGGGGAGGCGACCACGGCAGCGGGACCTCGCACCACGGGGGCTGTGGCGGCGGATCGGACCACGGAGGCAGTTGCGGAGGCGGGAGCAGTTGCGGAGGCGGCGGATGCGGCGGCGGGGGCGACTGACCTACCACCGACTTCTCAAAGAATGGCGACCGCGACGACCAGGCCGAGCGCGAACTGCGCGGCCGCAACCATCAGCGTGGGGTAACGGAACTCCTCGGACTCCAAACAGCCGGCCATGTTGACGCCCAGCACGATCGTCGCAACCCGCATCATGATCACCTGCGCCACGATGCCGACGAAACCGAATATCGCCGTCGAGGTCAGTCCCTCGGCCAACCTGCCACCGGATCCGTAGATCGCCAACACCACGATGAGCGCCATGCTGATGATGCCCGCCGCGGAGATGACGACAGCATTCGGCTTGCCCTGTTTGACCATTTGGCGCAGCGGGCCCGGCGTCGTCAGATCGATCGCATAGAACCCGATCACCATCAGCACCAGCCCCACAGCGGCATACAGCCACATGGCGCCGACGCCCCGGCCGATCGTGCTCCAGAATTCTGCATTCAGCGCCATCACGTTGGTCGTCATCATCAACTTTCTTCGGTCAACGGAATTCGGTGTGGGACAAAGGCTGCGCGATCATCGGTCACCAGTCCGCCTGCCTCGCGGATGCCCAGACCCGCGGACGAATCGCCGACCACCCACGCGCCCAGCGAGGGCCGCATGTCGTCGAAAAGCGGTAGGGGGTCGAAAAGCTGGTAGACGTAACCTTCTTCGCCATAGATCCCGCCGGTGGCCAACTCTATGCCGGGCCCGACGATGGTGATGTTTCCTCCCTCGCGCCCGAGCTTGGGTTTACGGACGTACTCGGTGAGTTCGTGCGGATCATCGAGATAGGCCGGGAGCAGGTTCGGGTGGCCGGGATACATTTCCCACAGGATCGCCAGTATCGCCTTGTTCGACAGCAGCGTCTTCCATAGCGGCTCGATCCACATGGTCTGTGGCAGGCTCGACACGACGCGCTGGCCGAACTCGTCGTCCAATACCCACTCCCAGGGGTAGAGCTTGAACATCGCGGCTATCGGCGCCTCTTCCAGATCGACGAAACGCTCCAGCGCGGTGTCCCATCCGACATCCTCGATTTCCAGCGCGATCGTCTCGAACCCGGCCTCGGCTGCAGTCTCCTGCATGTAGGTGGTCGTGATCTGATCTTCGCCGGTCTGCTCGGCACCCGACCAGGAGAAGTGAATATCATTGCTGGGCAACGACTCCCGCACGGCCTTCCAGCGATCGACGAGCTGCTCGTGCAGTGAGTTCCATTGGTCGAAACCCGGGAACATGTCTTGCAGCCAGTGCCACTGCAGAACCGACGACTCGAGCAACGTGGTCGGGGTATCGGCGTTGTACTCCAGCAACTTGGCGGGGGAGCCGCCGTCGTAGCGCAGGTCGAAGCGACCGTAGACATGCGGATCGGACCGGCGCCAGGACTGGGCGATTGGCTGCCAACTCCATTCCGGCAGACCGAAGTCCGCGTACCGCTCCAACGTCACGACCTGCTCGACGGCGTTCAGGCACATGGAGTGCAGCAGTTCGACGTCGGCCTCTAGAGCCAGCACTTCGTCCATCTCGAATTCGTAGTACACCGACTCGTCCCAGTACACGCGGTCGGCGCCCGACGCATCGACTGCCGGTGTGCCGAAGACCAGCCCCTGTGTTTCCACGATCGACTGCCAGTCCGGCCGTCGGTGTGTTCTGACGCGTTTCACGTGTCGCTGCTCAGCCGCCGCCGCTGCCCGAGAACCTGGTGCCCAGACCGCCGCGTTGAATGGTTGTACCCGACGACGTCTTGACGGTCGTGTCCTTCGGCATCACTGTGGTGCCGCCCGCCGGCCTCGCCCCAACAGTGCCGCTGCTGCCGTAGTAATAACGGTACTGGTGGCCGCTGTAGATGAAGAAACCGCCGGGGCCACTGCTGTGGCCGGTGCAGTAGGTGTCAGGCACGATGATCGGCCCACCCGTACCGTCCTCCTGGACGCACTGCGCGTTGACCGTTCTCGGCGACAACGCCCAATAACCCAGCGCCGCAACAACACCCACGACACCGACGACGGCGGCACCACCCTTGAGGCGCCGGTTGCGGTGATACCGCTTGACGTTCGCCTCGAAGCGCGCCCGCTCGGCCGCCTTGCGCTCGCGCTCGGCTTTCTCCCTGGCACGCGCCTCGCCAAGGGTTGGCGGGCGCGGACGCGTAGTCGCGGGGTCCTGGAACCGCATGCTGCCACGAGATGCGGTCTCTGGATCCTCAGGTCGGTTCCCGGGTTGCGAAGAGCCCTTTCCGGCGTTGTCGCCAGGATCACCATGGTCGTCCCCCGACGGACGGCTGCCCGGGGGCGGATCTTCCTGCGGCCCCACTCATCGCTCCTTGTCGTCACCGCGGTCTCGGACCTCGCAGGCAGTCTGGCACAGCAAACGCCAAGGTTCCACGACTATTCGGATAGACCCGCAAATTTTTCGATGAAGTCGATGATGGCCGCCGCAACCTCACGGTGCACGGTCTCGTTGAGAATGTCGTGGTGCGCGCCGGGAAACTCGTGCAGTTGCAGCGGCGCTATCTGTTCGGCGTACGCGCGCACCGGCTCGATGGGCGCGATCGGATCGTTGACGCCGTGCACCGCAAGGGTCGGGACCGCCAGCCTCGGCAGCTCGGCGCCAAACCGGTCCCAGGCCCTGTCGAGTTCACGCGCCAGTGGCTTGCCGTCTGCGTCGACGAATGCCAGCGGGTCATTCTCCAGCGAGTCGAGATAGAACGGGTCGCCCGATAACCAGCCGGGGTCCAAGTCGAAAGACGTGTCAGAGTCCAGCATTTCAGGGATGGGAACCAGCGGAGCCCCGGAGATCACGCCCGCGCGGTAGCGCTCGGGTTGATCGAGTAGCCGGAACAGAGTGACTACCGAACCGAACGAATGTCCCTGTGCGATCAGCGGCAGGCCGGGACTTTCACGTTCGGCCAGGTCGGTCAATGCGTCGCCCAGTGCGGAACTGTCCTCGATCGACCCGAAGTCGCCGCGGTTGCCTGGGCTGAGGCCATGGCCGAACTGATCGACGGCCCATAGGTCGATGCCTGCGGCGTTGAGCGTGAACCCGTAGCGGTGATATACGCCGGTGTGCTCGCCGAAGCCATGCAGGAAGACGACAGCGGCGCGCGGCTCTGCCGCCGCCCAGTGACGGTAATAGGCGCGACCCTGCGGGTGATCGATGAACGGCATGCCACGACTGCAGCAAGTCGCGCGTCGAACCGCAAGCGTTCGGATCACGCTGTGAGCGAAGCGGGCTCGTCAGGCCCGCCCCAAAGGCAGTTCCCAGCGCAGGCCAGGGAATCGTGCGAAAGATCTGTCGGTGGTGATCCACGTTGCGCCGTTTTCGATGGCGAGTGCCGCATGGTAGGCATCTGGAATCGTGTTGGCCCTCGCGCCGACCTCAGTGCAAAGCGATTCGAAGATCCCCCAGTGTCGTGGCCCGGGCCGTAACGGGACCGCGGCTGGCGCCGATCGAAGCGAATTGCATGCGTCGAGCGCCTCGCTGGTCGTGCTGGGTTCTCGAAAAACTCGGTGATTCGTCAGAAGCCGCATGACGCCCGAGAGCACGAGTTCGCTTATACCGATGGGCTCCTCGCCGGTGAGGACGCTGCCGACCCATCTCTGGTATGCCTCGTGATCGACGGTGTCCTCACGAATGGCGTATATGCAGACGTTTACATCAAGGAGCAGCATTGTCGCCAACTAGCTCGGCGAGGGCTTCCTTATCGTTCAGGTCAACGCCCGCTTGTAGGCCTCCGCTGCCGTGCGTCGCCAGACGGAATTCGCCGTGACCGCGTTCATCGGCATCGCGCCGGAGCATCGCACGTAACGCATCCTCAACCACCGAGCCCAGGGATCTAGAAGTTCGCGCTGCGAGGATCTTGGCTTCGGCCAGAAGGTGGTCGTCGATGTTGACGGTCGTCCGCATTGGAGCATCATAACATCACTACTAGTCATCATGATGCGATCATCTCGCACAGATATGTCAGGGCTGGTCGCTATTGTCGCAATACAGGAGAATTACCGGCGTGGCCTGCGCGCCGCCACGGGTTCGGCGCCCACACCGTCCACCCCGCGCGTGGCCCTCGGCTCGCCCCGCCGCCGACGACGAAAGGCGCGAAAACGGCGCCGGCGCTAGTTCCGGCCGAGCAGCACGTCGCGCTGCTCGCTCACGCGGTCGCGGATCGCGGCCACGACGGCGGCGACCTCGGGCCTGCGTAGCGTTTCGGCGCGGGTGACCAACCAGTACGTCAACTGGATGGCGACCTCGCGAGGCAGCACGCGAATCAGGTCGTCGTGGCGGTCGGCCATGAAGCACGGCAGCAGGCCGATGCCTGCGTCCGCGCGGGTCGCTTCGACGTGCACGAAAACGTTGGTGGACGTGACTGATTCGCGCATCGCGGGGGCGAAACTGGTCGCAATGTCGAGGTCATCGACCTGCAGCATCGAGTCGATGAAGTACACCAGCGGATACCGCGCGAGGTCCGCGATGCTCGTGGGCGTGCCGTGCTGCGCGAGGTAGGTGCGGGATCCGTAGAGCCCGAGGCAGTAGTCGCCAAGCCGAATCGCCTTGGCGCGATGGACCTTTGGTTCTCCGACGACGATCTCGACATCGAGTCCGGAGCGCTGCTGGGTGGCCCGCCGGGTCGCGGCCACGATCTCGACCGCCACCTTCGGGTGGCTGCGCTGCACCGCAGCTGCTGCCGGCGCGGCGATATACGCGCTGAACCCGTCGGTGGCCGAGATGCGCACCACGCCCTCCAAGGTGCGCACACCACCTGTGTCGACAGTCAGTGAGCGGACCGCAGATTCGACCGCCTCTGCGGCGGCCAATGCCTCGCGGCCGAGGTCCGTGAGCTCCCAGCCGCCACCGACGCGCGCGAGAACACGGCCGCCGATCGACTGTTCCAGTGCGGCGATGCGCCGCGAGATCGTGGTGTGGTTGAGACCCAACTCCTCGGCCGCCGTGTTGTAGCGCCCGGATCGGCCGACGGCCAGCAGCACCAGCAGGTCATCGGCGCTGGGCCGGCGGCCGGGCGACTCGGACATATCTGCATTTTTGCAGATATGTCCTGCAGATTTGACCATTGCACCGGCCGTTATCTGCATGAATACTCACCAGAGATCTGTGTCCGCCATCATATCTGAGGCAGGAGTGTGCGATGAGTGTCCGCGACGACACACCGCAAGTAAGCGACCAACCAGCCACGATCACGACGGGACTGAAGCGCGTGGTGGCGGCCTCGATGGCCGGCACCGTCGTCGAGTGGTACGAGTTTTTCCTCTACGGCACCGCCGCCACCCTGGTGTTCAGCAAGGTGTTCTTCGCCAAGGGCGACAGCGACCTCGATGCGATCCTCGCGGCGTTTCTCACCTATGCGGTCGGCTTCGCCGCGCGACCAATCGGTGGCGTGGTCTTCGGCCACTTCGGTGACAAGTACGGCCGCAAGAAACTCCTGCAGTTCAGCCTGCTGCTGGTCGGTGCCGTCACCTTCCTGATGGGCTGTCTGCCCACATACGGCCAGGTCGGCTACCTGGCGCCGGCGCTGCTCGTCGTGCTGCGATTCCTGCAGGGCTTCGCCGTCGGCGGCGAATGGGGCGGTGCGGTGCTGCTGGTGGCCGAACACAGCCCGAGCAAGAGCCGCGCGTTCTGGGCCAGCTGGCCGCAAGCCGCTGTGCCCGTTGGCAACATGCTGGCCACCGTCGTGCTGCTGGTGCTCACCACGACGCTCACCGATGACGCGTTCCTGTCCTGGGGCTGGCGCGTCGCGTTCTGGCTGTCGGCCGTCGTCGTACTGATCGGCTACTACATCCGCACCAAGGTCACCGATGCGCCGATCTTCGTCGCGGCCCAGCAGGAAGCTGAACGCGTCAAGGCCGTCTCGTACGGCGTCTTCGAGGTGCTGAAGCGTTACCCCCGTGGTGTTTTCACCGCGATGGGCCTGCGCTTCGCCGAGAACATCATGTACTACCTGGTGGTCACCTTCTCGATCACCTACCTCAAGGTTCAGGTTCACGCCGACACCAGCGACATCCTGTGGTGGCTGCTGGCCGCCCACGCGGTCCATTTCGCCGTAATTCCATTGGTGGGCAGGCTTTCTGATCGAATCGGCCGTCGCCCGGTGTACTTCGTCGGTGCGCTGGCCGCCGGGACGTGGGGCTTCTTCGCGTTTCCGATGATGAACAGCGCCAACTATCTCGTCATCATGAGTGCGATCATCATCGGGCTGATCATCCATGCGATCATGTACGCCCCACAGCCGGCGATCATGGCCGAGATGTTCCCCACCCGCATGCGGTATTCCGGTGTCTCCCTTGGCTATCAGGTCACGTCGATCGTCGCAGGCTCGCTAGCACCGATCATCGCGGTCAAACTGCTCGAGGTGTACGACTCGTCGTTGCCGATCGCGCTCTACCTGGCCGGTGCTGCAGCCATCACGCTCGTTGCGGTCTACTTCACCCGCGAAACCAACGGCATTGACCTAGCCGCGCTGGATCGCGCCGATCGTGAGGATCTCGCGAAAGCGGGTGTCGCATGACCGATCTCGACGGCCGCACCGCGTTGGTCACCGGGGGTGCGAGCGGGATCGGGGCGGCGTGCGCCAGGGAACTCGCCGCGCGCGGCGCTACGGTCACCGTCGCCGACGTCGACGAAGCCGGTGCCAGGGAACTGGCCAGCGACATCGGCGGACGAGCGTGGGCAGTCGACCTGCTCGACGTCTCATCGCTGGAGAAGCTTCAGCTGGAGACCGACATCCTGGTGAACAACGCCGGCGTGCAGAGCATCAACGCGATCGAAGAGTTTCCGCCCGACAAATTCCGGATGATGCTCGCTCTGATGGTAGAGGCACCATTTCTGTTGATCCGGGCAGCGCTTCCGCACATGTACCGGCAGAAGTTCGGCCGCGTCATTAACATCTCATCGGTGCACGGCATTCGCGCTTCTGAGTACAAGGTCGCCTACGTCACCGCCAAACACGCGCTCGAAGGACTGTCCAAGGTGACCGCACTCGAGGGCGGTCCGCACGACGTGACAAGCAACTGTGTGAACCCCGGATATGTCCGCACACCCCTAGTGACCAAGCAGATCGCCGACCAGGCTCGCACCCACAATATCCCCGAGGATCAAGTGGTGGCCGACATCCTGCTGAAGGAGAGCGCGATCAAGCGACTGGTCGAACCGGAAGAGGTTGCCGCCCTTGTCGGTTGGCTTGCCTCGCCGAGCGCAGGCATGGTGACCGGTGCGTCGTACACGATGGACGGTGGGTGGAGCGCCCGATGACACATGCTGTCGATATTCCGCAGTGGGAGCCGACGGAAAGCGATATCGCGAACGCGCGCGTCACCGACTTCGCCAAGTTCGTGCAAAACCGCATCGGTGCGACGCTGCCCGATTACCAGTCATTGTGGCAGTGGTCGGTTGACGACCCGGCCGCGTTTTGGGGCGCGCTGTGGGAGTACTTCGGCCTCGGCGATCCGCCCGATCGCATACTCGACAGCGCCGACATGCCGGGGGCCCGCTGGTTCCCCGGCGTTCGGCTCAACTATGTCGACCAGATCGTGCGCAATGCACGCACCGACCGGCCCGCCATCCTGCACGTCAGTGAGGACGGAGGGGTCCGCGAGCTGTCTTGGCGCGAATTGCTCGGGCGCGTAGCAGCATTCGCACGGACCTTGCGGTCACACGGAGTCCAGGCAGGCGATCGTGTTGTCGGCTATCTGCCCAACATCCCCGAGGCGATTATCGCGTTCCTCGCTACAGCGAGCCTCGGAGCCGTCTGGAGTGCCTGCGGCCAGGACTACTCCGCGAAAGCGGCGCTGGACCGGCTCGGCCAGCTGGAGCCCGTCGTCCTCGTCACCGCCGATGGGTATCGGTACGGTGGCAAGGACCACGACAAGCGCGACGACGTCGCCGCACTGCAGGCGGGACTGCCGACGCTGCGTGCCACCGTGCTGGCATCCGAGTTGACCGCTCAGACCCACACCGAACTGGAGACGGTTCCCGTCGATTTCGACCATCCGCTGTGGATCCTCTTCTCGTCGGGCACGACGGGCCTGCCGAAGGGAATCATGCACGGGCATGGCGGCGTGGTGCTCGAGCACCTGAAAGCCCTTGCACTGCAATCGGATATCGGGTCCAACGACACTTTCTTCTGGTACACCAGCCCTAGCTGGATGATGTGGAACTTCCAGGTTGCAGGGCTCCTGGTCGGTGCGACGATCGTCTGCTACGAAGGCAGTCCGAACCACCCGAAACCGGATGCATTGTGGAACATCGCCGCCCGCGTCGGTGCCACGGTGCTGGGCACCAGCCCCGGCTACGTATTGGGGTGCGCCAAGGCAGGAGCGTTGCCGCGCACCGAACACGACCTGTCGGCATTGCGGACAGTCGGAATCACCGGGTCTTCGCTACCGCCGTCGTCGTCGCTGTGGCTCCGTGACAACGTCGGTGACCGAGTGCAGGTGGCCTCGATCAGCGGCGGCACCGACGTCGTGTCGGCGTTCATCGGCGGTGTGCGCACTGTTCCTGTGTGGCCTGGCGAGTTGTCTGCCCCGTACCTAGGCGTGGCGCTCGACGCGTGGGATGAATCGGGCAAGCCCGTGCGCGGCGAGGTCGGTGAACTCGTGATCACCAAGCCGATGCCGTCGATGCCGATTTCGTTCTGGAATGACCCGGACGGATCCCGTTATCGCAGTGCGTATTTCGAGATGTTCCCAGGAGTCTGGCGGCACGGCGACTGGATCACCATCACCGATCACGGCAGCATCATCGTGCACGGACGGTCCGACTCGACGCTGAATCGCCACGGCATCCGCATGGGAAGCGCAGATATCTACCAAGCCGTGGAGCGGCTACCGGAGATCGCCGAGGCGTTGGTCATCGGTGCCGAACAACCCGACGGCGGCTATTGGATGCCGTTGTTCGTGGTCCTCGTCGATGACGCCGAACTGACCGACGAGCTACGCGACCGCATCAAGGGCACCATCCGCGAAGAAGTGTCGCCGCGGCACGTGCCCGACGAAATCATCGTCGCCCCGGGCGTTCCGCACACGCGCACGGGCAAGAAGCTCGAGGTGCCGATCAAGAAATTGTTTCAGGGCGCCGACGCGTCGCGCGTCGTCGAGAAGAGCGCCGTCGACGACCCCGCCTTGCTCGACTGGTACGCCAGCTACCGCCGCTCGACGAGCTCAGACTTGTGACACGCTAGACGCCGGTTTTGTGTACCGGAACCTTATTTCGGCGTAATCGGGGACTAGAGCCAGGACCCGATGCGGCGCAGCGCTTCTTCGACGTCGGATGACGGACCCGCGAAGGACAACCTGACGAACGAACCACCGCGCACGGTGTCGAAATCGATGCCCGGCGCGATCGCAACGCCGGTGTCGTTCAACAGCTTCGAGCAGAACGACAGCGAGTCCGTAGTCAGGTGCGAGACGTCGGCGTAGACGTAGAAGGCACCATCGGTGGGAGCGAGCCGATCGATGCCGGTCGAGCGCAACCCGTTGAGCAGCAGTTGGCGATTGGCCGCGTAGTGATGCAGCAGCGCGTCGGCCTCGGCGATCGATTCGGGCGTGAACGCCGCGACGGCGGCGTACTGCGGTAGCACGGGGGGACAGATGGTGAAGTTTCCCGTCAGACAGTCCACCGCCCGCTGCAGTTCCTTCGGCACCAGCAGCCAGCCCAGCCGCCATCCCGTCATCGCGAAGTACTTCGAAAAACTGTTGACCACCACGGCATCTCGCGACGTCTGCCATGCGCAACTGGTGGCGGGTGCGCCCTCATAGACCAGCCCGTGGTAGACCTCATCGCTGATCAGACGAACACTCGACCGATCACACCACGACGCAATCGCCGCCAGTTCTTCGGGTGGGATGACGGTGCCGGTCGGATTGGCCGGGCTCGCCACGATCACCCCCTGCACCGGCGGGTCCAGCTCGGCAAGCATCTGCGCGGTCGGCTGGAACCGCGTCTCGGGTCCGCACGGTAGCTCGACGACCTCGCAGCCCAGCGCGGAGAGGATGTTGCGATAGCACGGGTAGCCGGGACTGGCGATGGCCACCCGATCGCCGACGTCGAAGCATGCGAGAAACGCCAGCAGGAAGCCACCGCTGGAACCAGTGGTGATCACGACATCGTCGGGGTCGACGTCGAGACCGTGCCGGTCCGTATACGAGCTCGCGATCGCGGTACGCAACTCGGGGATGCCCAAAGCGACCGAGTAACCCAGCGGGCCGCTGTCCAGCGCCTGCTTGGCGGTCTCCCGCACCGCCTTGGGCGCCCCCGCGCTGGGTTGGCCTGCCGACAAATTGACCAGGTCGCCATGGGTGCGTTGGCGCTCCGCGGCGGCCAACCACACGTCCATCACATAGAACGGCGGAATCCCTGCTCGCGACGCAACGCTCATCTGAGTCAGGTTAACAACGGCGGTATGGAAGGGTTTGGCGCATGGCGGACGACCACTACGCGATCAACCGAGCCTGGTGGGACGAACGCGCGCCAGCCCACGCCGGTTCGCCGGACTACGCCGTGCAAGCACTCATCGCCGACCCGACGCGCCTTTCCGACGTGGTCCGATTCGACGTGCCCCGCCTTGGTGACATCAAGGGGCAGCGGGGAATCCATCTGCAATGTCACATCGGGACCGACACCATCTCACTGCATCGCCTCGGTGCCGCGATGACAGGCCTTGACTTCTCGGGCGAATCGATCGCCATCGCCCGACGCATAGCCGCTGACGCCCGCGCCGATGTCACCTTCGTCGAAGCCGACGTCTACGACGCGCCCGCCGTCGTGGGCGGCGGTTTCGATTTCGTCTTCACCGGCATCGGTGCACTGTGCTGGCTACCCGATGTCGGGCGATGGGCAAGGACCGTCGCAGAACTACTGCGCCCCGGCGGCAGGCTGTTCTTGCGCGAGCTCCATCCGATGATGCTGGCCTTCGATGAACAGCGAACGGACGAATGGGTACTGCGCTACTCGTATTTCGAGCAGCCAGAACCGGGCCTCTTCGACGCCCCGGGAACATACGTCCACACCGAAGCCGAGTTCGGCCACAAGCAGGTCAGCGACTGGAGTCACGGGATCGGCGACGTCATCACCGCGATCCTTCAGGCGGACTTGGAGCTCACCATGTTCGTCGAGCACGACTCCGCGCCGAACGAGACGCTTCCGGGGCGCATGCATCGAGACGACGGCGAATGGCGCCTCATCGAGCACCCTGAGCGGCTACCGCTGAGCTACACGCTGCAAGCCGTCAAACGTTAGAACACTTCGGTTTCGAGCCGCCGCAGATGTTCGCGCGGCGGGCCGAGCAGCTGTGCGCTGCCGTGGGCGCGCTTGAAGTACAGCTGGATGTCGTGCTCCCAGGTGATCGCGATCCCGCCGTGCATCTGGACGGCTTCGGCGGCCACCTTGGTGAAGGCCTCACTGGCCGTCACTCGCGCCAGCGCGGCCGACGTGGCCGATGGCGCGGCGATCGCGTCGTTGACGACGGCCCGCGCGGACTGCACCGCCACGTACAGGTCGGCCATCCGGTGTTTGAGTGCCTGGAAGCTGCCGATCGGTCTGCCGAACTGAACGCGGTCCTTGGTGTATTCGACGGTCAGGTCCAGACACTTGGCGGCCGCGCCGACCTGCTCGGCGGCCAACAGGATCGCGGCGGTGTCGGCGAGCCCGGGGTCGGTGCCGATGTCGGCGGTGTCCGTGGGTTCGACACGGGCGAGTCGGCGCGTCTGATCCATGGCGTCGACGCGGTGCGCGGCGAAGGTCGTCCATCGGCTCAGCGTTGTCCCGTCCGCCGCGATCACGATGTCCGCGACATCGCCATTGATCACAAACTCGGGGTCGAAGACGACCGTGCCGATCGACGTGCCCTCGGCCAACCGTTCCAACGCGTCCGCATCGGGCGCGTCAGACGCCAACAGGGCGAGTTCGGCAAGCGTGGTCCCCAGCAACGGAGTCGGCACCAGCGCCTTGCCCAGTTCCTCGAGCACCACCGCGGCATCGGCGAGCTCGCCGCCGGCGCCGCCCAACTCCTCGGGCACCACGAGTGCGGCCGCTCCGACCTGCTCGCACAACAACTTCCACAGCGACTCGTCGTAACCGCGTTCGGACGCCATCGCCTCGCGCACCGCGGCCGGCGACGCGTGCCTGTCGACCAGCGTCGCGACGGTCTCGCGCAGCAGTTCCCGTTCTTCTGTCACAAAGCCTCCAAAAGTCGACGCCGATGCGCGGTCGGGTCGCCCCACGCCGAGCGCAGTGCCTGCACCCGCAGCAGCAACAGCGACATGTCGTGTTCCTGCGTGAAGCCGATGGCGCCGTGGGTCTGCAGCGCAGACCGTGCCGCAAGCAACGCGGCATCGGAAGCGGCGGCCTTGGCGGCGCTCACGTCGCGTGCGGTGTCTTCCGAGGTGTCCGCCAGCGACAGCGCCGCGCCGTACACCAACGGCCGCGCCAACTCGAGCGCGATGTGCACGTCGGCCAGCTTGTGCTTGATCGCCTGGTAGGTGCCGATCACTTTGCCGAACTGGCTGCGCTGCTTGGCGTATTCGACCGACGCGTCGAGCAGCGCCTGGCCCGCACCGACCAGCTGTGCAGCCGTCGTCAGTGCCCCGAAGTCGTAGGCCCGCGCCACATCGGCCGACTGCGGTTCACCGGAGGCGTTGACTTCGAACAGCTTTCGGCTCGGATCGACGGATTCGTGTTGCTCCCCGCGAGCGCCGTCACGCACCTGGCCATCGGCGGCCACCAAGACGATGCCTGCGACATCCGCATCAACGGCCCGCGGCACCTGCGGCGGCAGCGCGACGGTCGCGATCAGTTCACCGGACGCCAGCGCAGCCGACCGCTCGTCATCGGCGAGCAAAACCGGTGCCACCGCGATGGATTCAACTACCGGCCCCGGCACGCACCAGCGGCCCAAGCGCTCGACGGCGACCACGAGATCGACAGGGTGTGCCTCGATGCCGTCGTATTTCTCCGGCACAGCCAGTGCCGTCACACCGAGGTCGGCCAGCTGCGCCCACACTTTGCGGCCCGGCGCGGTGTCGCCTGCGGCCCAGGCGCGCACCGCGGCCGGCAGGTCGGCAGCGCCCAACGCAGCGTCGATGCTGGCGGCGAAGTCGCGCTGCTGTTCGTCAAGACTGAATTTCATGATTACTTCCGCGGTAGGCCCAGCAGGCGCTCGGCGATGATATTGCGCTGAATTTCGTTGGTACCCGCGTAGATCGGGCCGCCGAGCGCGAACAGCAGGCCATCGGTCCAGGAATCGACCAGCTCACCATCGGCGGCCTGCATGTCCAGCGCGGTCTGGTGCAGGGCAACATCGAGCTCGGACCAGAACACCTTGGTCACCGACGACTCGGCGCCGAGCTCGCCGCCCGCGGCCACACGCGTGACCGTCCCGAAGGTGTGTAGCCGGTACGCCTGCGCCTTGATCCACGCATCGGCGACACGGTCGGCGAACACCGGATCGGGATTGGCTTTCCATTGCTCGACAAGTCGTTCGGCCGGTGCAAGGAAGCGGGCCGGGCTGCGCAGCGACATGCCACGCTCATTGCTCGATGTGCTCATCGCCGCGCGCCAGCCGTCGTGCACGTCGCCGATCACGTCGTTGTCGGGCACGAACACGTCGTCGAGGAAGATCTCACCGAAGCCGGTGTCCCCGCCCAGCTGCGCAATCGGCCTGACGGTGATGCCGTCGGCCTTCAGGTCGAACATGAAATACGTCAGACCGCGGTGGCGCTCGGCAGCTGGATCCGAACGGAACAACCCGAATGCGCGCTCCCCGAACGGAGCCCGTGAACTCCAGATCTTCTGACCGTTCAGCAGCCAGCCGCCGTCGGTCTTTGTCGCGGTCGAACGCAGCGATGCCAGGTCGCTGCCCGACTCCGGCTCAGACCACGCCTGCGCCCAGATCTCCTCGCCGCTGGCCATTTTCGGCAGCACCCGATCGAGCTGTTCTTCGGTGCCGTGGGCGAATAGCGTCGGTGCGAGCATTGAGGTGCCGTTGGCGCTGGCCCGTCCCGGTGCGCCTGCGCGGAAGTACTCCTCTTCGTAGACCACCCATTGCAGAAGCGTGGCGTCACGACCGCCGTACTTCTCGGGCCACGTGATCACCGACAGTCCTGCATCGAAAAGCACCTTGTCCCAACGCCGATGCTGTTGAAAGCCCTCGGCGGTGTCGTACGACTTGGTGGGGAACGAGTCCCTGTTCGAGGCGAGGAATTCACGTACCTCGTTCTGGAACGCCAGTGTGGCGTCGTCAAAGTTCAGGTCCATCAGGCTCTTTCCCTTAACAGTGGTTTGACCACCTTGCCGCCCGGGTTCCTCGGCAGAACATCGAGGAATTCCACAGACTGCGGCGTCTTGAACTTCGCCAAATGCTCACGCGTGTAGGCGATTACCGTCTCTTCATCCAGCGATACACCCGGCTTGACCACGACGAACGCCTTACCAACCTCACCGAGGCGCTCATCCGGCACGCCGATGACCGCGGACTCGACGACGCCGTCCAACCTTGCCAGCACCTGCTCGACCTCGGCGGGGTACACGTTGAATCCACCGCTGATGTACATGTCCTTGAGGCGGTCGGTGATGCTGAGATTGCCTGCAGCGTCCAGCTTTCCGACGTCGCCGGTATGCAACCAGCCGTCGGCGTCGATCGCTGCGGCGGTCGCTTCGGGGTCGTCGAGGTAGCCCAACATGACGTTCGGGCCGCGCAGCAGCACCTCGTCGTGTTCGCCAATCCGGAGTTCGAAGTCCGCAATCGGTCGGCCGCACGTGGTGGCGACGGTGACGGGGTCGTCGCCGGCGCTGCACATGGTGCCGAACCCGTTGGCCTCGGTCAGCCCGTATGCAGTGAGCACGATGTCGAAGTCCAACTCCTTCTGCATGCGCTCGATCAGCACGACCGGCACCACCGCGGCGCCGGTGACCGCGAACCTCAGCGAGGACAGGTCGTAGTCGCCGCGCTTGGGATGGTCGAGAAGCACTTGGTAGATCGTCGGCGGCCCGGGCAGCACGGTGATCCGGTGTTCCTGCACCGACCGCATCGCGCCCTCGGGGTCGAATGTCAGCTGCGGAATCAGGGTGGCCCCGGTCTGCAGGCACGCGAGGATGCCGGCCTTGTATCCGAAGTTGTGGAAGAACGGGTTGATGCAGAGGTAGCGGTCATCGCTGGTGATCTGGCCGCACTGCGCCCACGCCGCCGAGCCGGCCAGCGATTGCCGGTGCGCACACAGCGCGCCCTTGCTGCGCCCGGTGGTGCCGGAGGTGAACAAGATGTCGGAGACGTCGTCGGGTGTCACGGCGGATGCCCTGGCATCGGCCGCCGGTAAGTCGGTGCCGCGGGCCATGAACTCATCCCAGGTCCCGTCGGCCTTCTCGACCGGGATTCGAACGATGTGGCGCAACGCGGGCAGCGCGGAGCGGTCCAGTGACGCGGCCTTGTCGGCGCCAAGGAACTCGCCGGACGCGAACAACAGCGGCGCCTCGGTTCGCGCCAGGATGTCGGTGGCCTCGCTGGCGGTGTAACGGGTGTTCAGCGGCACGAGGACTCCGCCGGCGTAGGTGGTGGCCAGGCATGCCACCACCCAATGCCAGGTGTTCGGCGACCAGATCGCGACCCGATCTCCGGCGCTGACGCCGAGGTCGACCATTGCCGCGGCGGCCCGGCGGACCTCGTCGCGCAGCTCGGCGTAGGTCAGCCGCCGATCTGGAGTGACCAGCGCGTCATGCTCGGAGAATTGGTCGGCAATCCGGTCCAGGACCTGCGGAATGGTCCTACGGTCGCTCCCCATGGATGCTCCTCTAACAAAGCAAGTGCTTGGTAGGTTAGCCTACAGGGGTGATAGAGGTCGAGGAGTTCAGGGCCGAGGTCCGTGACTGGCTCGCCGAGAACCTCGTCGGCGATTTCGCCGCGCTCAAGGGCCTAGGGGCGCCTGGCCGCGAGGACGAGGCGTTCGAGGAGCGACGCGCCTGGAACCAGCATCTGGCGGCCGCGGGCCTGACCTGCCTGGGCTGGCCGGTCGAGCACGGTGGCCGCGGCTTATCGGTCGCTCACCGCGTCGCTTTTTACGAGGAGTACGCCCGCGCGGACGCGCCCCACAAGGTCAATCACTTCGGTGAGGAACTGCTTGGCCCGACGCTGATCGCGTTCGGCACCGAGGAGCAGAAGAAGCGGTTCCTACCGAAGATCCTCGACGTCACCGAGCTGTGGTGCCAGGGCTACTCGGAACCCGGCGCGGGCAGTGACCTCGCCAACGTCTCGACGACAGCCGAGCTCGACGGCGATCAGTGGGTGATCAACGGCCAGAAGGTGTGGACGTCGATGGCGCACTTGTCGCAGTGGTGCTTCGTGGTGGCCAGAACCGAAAAGGGCTCGAAGCGACACGCCGGCTTGTCGTATCTGCTTGTGCCGCTTGATCAACCCGGTGTCGAGATCCGGCCGATCGTGCAGCTGACCGGCACCGCCGACTTCAACGAGGTGTTCTTCGACGACGCCCGCACCGACGCCGATCTGGTGGTCGGCGAGCCCGGCGACGGCTGGCGGGTCGCGATGGGGACGCTGACGTTCGAGCGTGGCGTGTCGACGCTTGGTCAGCAGATCCGTTATGCGCGTGAGCTTTCCAACTTGGTCGAGGAGGCCAAGCGCACCGGCGCCGATGAGGACCCGCTGATCCGGGAACGGCTGACACGATCGTGGGTGGGCCTGCAGACAATGCGGTCGTATGCGCTTGCGACCATGGATGTCGAGCAGCCGGGTCAAGACAACGTGTCGAAGCTGCTGTGGGCCAACTGGCATCGCGATCTCGGCGAGCTGGCGATGGACATCGTCGGCAAGGCCGGTCTGGTGGCCAAGGACGGCGAGTTCGACGTCTGGCAGCACCTGTACCTGTTCACCCGCGCGGACACCATCTACGGCGGGTCGAACGAGATCCAGCGCAACATCATCGCCGAGCGGGTGCTCGGCCTACCGCGTGAGGTGAAGGGCTAGTGACACTGGCGGAACCGCCGAAAGAGATTGAGGGACACGGACTTCTGACAGGCAAGGTGGTCGTCGTGACGGCCGCCGCAGGCACCGGCATCGGCTCGGCCGTCGCTCGCCGTGCACTGGCCGAAGGCGCCGACGTCGTCGTCTCCGACCACCACGAACGCCGGCTGGGGGATACGCGCGACCAGTTGACCGAGCTCGGGCTGGGCCGTGTTGAAAGCGTCGTCTGCGACGTGACATCAACGGCTCAGGTCGACGCATTGATCTCGTCGACCACCGCGCGAATGGGCCGCCTCGACGTCTTGGTCAACAACGCGGGCCTCGGCGGCACCACGCCCGTCGTCGACATGACCGACGAGGAATGGGACCGGGTGCTCAACGTGACCCTCACGTCGACGATGCGGGCCACCCGTGCGGCGCTGCGGTATTTCCGCGACGCCGATCACGGCGGCGTTATCGTCAACAACGCCAGCGTGCTCGGCTGGCGGGCGCAGCACTCGCAGTCGCACTATGCCGCGGCGAAGGCGGGTGTGATGGCGTTGACCCGATGCAGCGCAATCGAAGCCGTCGACTACGGCGTGCGCATCAACGCGGTATCGCCGAGCATCGCCAGGCATAAGTTCCTCGAGAAGACCAGCTCTGCAGATCTGCTCGACCGGCTCTCGGAGGGGGAGGCGTTCGGCCGCGCGGCGGAGCCGTGGGAGATCGCGGCCACCATCGCATTCCTGGCCAGCGATTACTCCAGTTATCTGACTGGCGAGGTCATCTCGGTGTCGAGTCAGCGGGCCTGACGCAGCGCTTTCTCCACGGGCATGCCGGGCTCAGGCTGCCCCGGTCTTACCTAGCAAGCGCTTGGTTGCTATCCTGTCGGAGTGGATAAGGCGCTTCCGAGCCGCCGCGACGAGCTCTTAGACCTCGCGGCGACGATGTTCGCCGAGCGGGGGTTGCGCGCGACCACCGTGCGCGACATCGCCGACTCGGCGGGCATCCTTTCCGGCAGCCTGTATCACCACTTCAAGTCCAAGGAGCAGATGGTTGAGGAGGTCCTGCGGGACTTTCTGGACTGGCTGTTCGACCGGTACGCCGAGATCGTCGCACGCGAAACCGATCCGCTGGAGCGCGTGAAGGGCCTCTTCATGACCTCGTTCGAGGCGATCGAACACCGGCATGCGCAGGTCGTCATCTATCAGGACGAGGCCAAACGACTGTCCTCGCTTCCGCAGTTCGAGTTTGTCGAGACCCGCAATCGCGAGCAGCGCAGGATGTGGGTGGATGTGCTCAAGCAGGGCGTCGCCGAGGGCCGCTTCCGGCCCGACATCGACGTCGACCTGGTCTATCGATTCATCCGCGACACGACGTGGGTTTCGGTCCGCTGGTATCAACCCGGCGGATCACTGACGGCCGAACAAGTCGGCCAGCAGTATCTGAGCATCGTGCTTGGCGGCATTACCAAAGAAGGAGCTCCAAATGGCTGAGGCGTACGTCATCGAAGCTGTGCGCACCGCGGTCGGCAAGCGCAATGGCTCGCTCGCCGGTGTGCATCCCGTCGACCTCGGCGCGGCCGGGTGGCGCGGACTCTTCGACCGGGTGGACGTCGATCCCGCCGCGGTCGACGACGTGATCGCCGGCTGCGTCGACGCGATCGGCGCGCAGGCGGGCAACATCGCGCGGCTGTCGTGGCTGGCGGCCGGGTACCCGGAGGAGGTGCCTGGCGTCACCGTGGACCGGCAATGTGGTTCCAGCCAGCAGGCAGTGTCCTTCGGTGCGCAGGCCATCATGTCGGGCACTGCCGACTTGATCGTCGCCGGCGGTATGCAGAACATGAGCCAGATCCCGATCAGCTCCGCGATGATCGTCGGCGAGCAGTTCGGATTCACTTCTCCCACAAACGAATCCAAGAGCTGGCTGCACCGCTACGGGGATCAGGAGATCTCGCAGTTTCGTGGTGCGGAGCTGATCGCCGAGAAGTGGGAGATCTCTCGCGAGGAGATGGAGGAGTTCTCGCTGGCCAGCCACCAGCGCGCGCAGGAGGCGATCCGGTCCGGCTACTTCGAGAACGAGATCATCCCGGTCGACGGTTTTGTCACTGACGAAGGCCCGCGCGACACCTCACTGGAGAAGATGGCGGGGCTGAAGACGTTGGTCGACGGCGGCCGCCTGACCGCCGCGATGGCCAGCCAGATTTCCGACGGCGCCAGCGCGGTGTTGCTCGCATCCGAGCAGGCCGTCAAGGACCACGGGTTGAAGCCACGCGCCCGCATCCACCACATCAGTGCCCGCGGCGCGGACCCCGTGTTCATGCTGACGGGGCCGATTCCCGCGACGCGCTACGCATTGGAGAAGACGGGCCTGTCGATGGACGACATCGACACCGTCGAGATCAACGAGGCGTTCGCCCCCGTCGTCATGGCGTGGATGAAGGAGCTCAAGGTCGACCACGCGAAGGTCAACCCCAGCGGCGGCGCCATCGCGCTCGGCCACCCGCTGGGTGCCACCGGCGCCAAGCTGTTCGCCACCATGCTGAATACGTTGGAGCGCACCGGCGGTCGCTACGGCTTGCAGACGATGTGCGAGGGCGGCGGCACCGCCAACGTCACCATCATCGAGCGGCTGTAGTCACTACGCCGAGCGACCGTGTCTGTGCACGACACGCCGCACTTTTGTGTACAAATGCGGTCGCTCGCGCGGAGTCGAGCACCCGCTCAGTGGTCGTGGAGGACCACGCCACGGATGTTGCGGCCGGCGAGCATGTCGTCATATCCGTCGTTGATGTCGGCGAGTTTGTACTCGGCCGTCACCGTCTCGTCCAGCAGTAGCTTGCCGTCCCGGTAGAGGTTGAGCAGCCGCGGGATATCGGCGCGCGGGTTGGCCTCGCCGTAGAGGCTGCCGAGCAGTCGCTTCTGGAACAGCGTCACGAACGTCATCGGCAACGTCGGCGTGACGTCGGCCATTGAGGCGATCGCCGTCATCACGACGGCACCGCCCTTGCGGATGATGTTGAACGCGTCGTTGAGCATCGCGCCCTCCAACACGCCCATGGTGAGCAGCGCTGAGTCCGCCATCACGCCGCGCGTCAGGTCGGTCACCAGTTCGGTCGCCTCGACGACAGAGGTGACGAAGTGTGTTGCGCCGAACTGAAAGGCCTTGTCCCGCTTGGTATCAACGATGTCGACCACCACGATGTGCTCGGCACCCGCGAGTCGAGCGCCCTGGATGGCGCCGCTGCCGATTCCGCCGCAACCAATCACCACGACGGTGTCGCCGGGACTGACCCCAGCACTGTTCACGGCAGACCCCCAGCCGGTCATCACGCCGCACCCCAACAAGCAGGCCCTGGCCAACGGCAGGTCGTCGTCGATCTTCACGACGGACGCCTCCGAGAGCGTGCCGTACTGCGAGAAGCTCCCGACGCCCGATAAAACTCCGACGTCCTGTCCCCGCACCTTGCGCCGGAATGTGCCGTCGGCCTGCACCCCGACCATGATCAGTGCGCCGAGGTCGCACAGGTTCTGGTGCCCGCTGGCGCACCAGCGACAGCGTCCGCATGCCGGCAGGAATGACGTCACCACGTGATCGCCCACCTTGAGGTCGCGCACGCCAGGGCCGACCTCCTGCACAATTCCTGCGCCCTCGTGTCCACCGATGATCGGCAGAGGGACGCCGGCGAAGTCGCCGGTGACCACGTGGTGATCTGAATGGCACAGGCCGGTCGCCTCGAATGAGATCAGGACTTCGCCCTCTTTCGGCCCATCAAGCTCGACCTCTTCGACGCTCCACTTCTCGTTGAGCCCCCACAACACAGCCGCGTTCGTCTTCATGGGCCGAGTGTAAGAAAAACCCAGACCCGATACGGGCTACTCGACGAAGGCGGCCGCGGCCTGTAGGTGTTTGACGGCGTCACTGACGATCGTGTCGACCAGTTCGGCACACGACGGCAGGTCGTCGAGAATGCCTGCGACCTGACCCGATGCCAGCACACCCGCGGTCGTATTGCCTTCGACAAGGCCGGCCTTCAGTAGCATCGGGGTGTTGGCCGCCATGACCACCTGCGCCCAGCTCAGTTCCTTGCCGTGGCGCATCTCCAGACCATCGCTGATCATCGACCGCCACGTCATGCCCGACATCTTCTTGAACTTCTGCGCGTTGCGCACCGCAGCCGTGAAACCCCTTACCCGCGAGCCACTCTCGAGCTTCTCGACCAGTCCGGTGCGAAGCACACGGTGCGGCATGCCGTCGACGCGCGTCGACACCACGGTGCCGTCCAGGCCTGCCTCGAGATACCGCTGCTTGACGGCGTCGGGCACGGTGGAGTCGGAGGTCAACAGGAAGCGCGTGCCCATCGCAACGCCCGCGGCGCCGTAGGACAGCGCCGCCGCCAAACCGCGGCCGTCGAAGAACCCGCCCGCCGCGACGACGGGAATGTCGACGGCGTCGAGCACCGACGGAAGTAGCAGCGTGGTCGCGATCGGACCGGTGTGCCCACCGCCCTCGCCGCCCTGGACGATGACCGCGTCGGCACCCCAGCCTGCGACCTTCTTCGCATGCTTGGCCAGGCCGACAGACGGAATCACCACCACGCCAGCCTCTTTGAGCTTCGCGATCAGGTCAGGCTTGGGCGCCAGCGCGAAAGACGCGACCTTCACGCCCTCGCGGATCAGCAGATCTATGCGATCACCCGCATCGCCCGCGTCGGCGCGGATGTTGATACCGAACGGCTTGTCCGTCGTGGCCTTGACCTTGGTGACCGCCGTCTGCAGTTCCTCGAGGGTCATCGTCGCCGAGGCGAGGATGCCGAGGCCGCCTGCATTGGACGTCGCCGACACCAACCGCGCACCCGCCACCCAGCCCATCCCGGTCTGCACCACCGGATGCTCGATGCCGATCAGCTCGGTCAGTGGCGTGCGCAGCTTGCTCATCGTACTTCCTTGTCCCGCACCGACTTCGGATCGATCACATCGCGGATCAGCTTCAGCTCATCAGCGGTGGGGAGTCTTGTCGCCTCGGCCTTGTCCAGGTCGTGTACCTCGAACGAGGTGTTCTCGGCGACCTGATCGGCTTCCACACCCGGATGCAGCGACACCGCTCGCATCTGGTGATCCGGCCCGTTGAAGTCGAACACGCCGAGGTTGGTCACCACCCGGTAGACGTTGACGAAGCGGTACGCCGGATTGTCCGGGTCCACCTTGTCCCAGCCGATGCCGGAGACCACGTCGACGGAGTCGCCGAACACCCGCTTGGAATGGTTGCCGACCCAATAGCTGGTCGCGTGGTTGATCGTGTTGCCCGGGGCGCCACGCACCCCGAACATCTGCCGGGTCGGGTGCTGCAGCGGGCCGAACGCTGACAGATTCTGGTTGCCGTAACGGTCAATCTGGTTGGCGCCCATGACAACATGGCGACGACCCCAGGCCAGCGTCTCGAATACGCGGCCGAACGGCATCCAGCCTTCGATCGCTCCGACCACACCAATCGCGGGCGTGTCGGCGAGCAGTCGGGCCTCACCGTCGGTGAGCAGGATGTCGGGGGAGAACGTCAGCCGGGCCAACCGGGCGCCGATCGACACCATGTTCGCCATCGGGCTGACCATGATCTCGCCGGCATCGCGGAACAGTTCGGCGCATGCGACGGCACAGACCTCGGCTCGGGTCGTCGACATCACTTCGTCTCTCCAAACTTCCGTACGGCCGCCTGGTAATCGGCCTCGCTGCCAGACAGATATGTCGCCACGAATTCTTGCCACGTCTCGTCGGACCCAGCCGCCTCGGCGTAGTGGCGCTGGAACTTCTCGTCACGCCGATAATCCGGTTCGGCGGTGGTGAAGTGGGCTCCGTTGGGCGCCTCGACTACGCAATCCACCATCATCCGGTTGATCAACAGCGCCTGCGGCGGTACGCCTTTGACCAATTCCTCGGTGGGCACCACCTTTTCCACCGACAGGTACCGCCGGTCGGCGGCCATCAGGTACAGGTCGTCGAAGTACGGGTCGATGCCGGTGTAGGCGGCGTTGCCTTGCGCGTCACCGAGATTCATGTGCACGAACGCGGCATCGAGCCGCAGCGCAGGCATCGCGACGAGCTCCTCGAAACCGCCATCGGTGGGGTATGGCGACTTGACCGTCTTCAGTTCGTCACCCCAGAAGGCGCGCACATCGCTGCCGAGGCCGGCGCGGATGGGCAGGAACGGCAACCGCTGCGCGGCGGCCTGCAGCCCGCACCGCAACATGCCCTCGTCCATCTCGCGCGACTCGATCGCACCGCTGGTACGGGCCTTGGAGAACCACGGGTCGTAGAACGGCGGTGAATCCAGCGATACAAAACCGTAGTAGACGCGCTTCACCTTGCCGGCCGAGCACAGCAGCCCGAGGTCGGGTCCGCCGTACGTGACAACGGTCAAGTCCTTCACTGAAGTACGCAGCAGCGCGCGTACGAACGCCATCGGCTTGCGACGTGAACCCCAGCCGCCGATGCCGATCGTCATACCGCTTTCGACCGAGGCGACGGCCTCGTCCAATGTGGTCCGCTTGTCGCTCACGCCTTCTTGCCCTTCGCCGTCCCTGCGAAGGCGTCGCGGTGTTCGTCCGCCACGCCAGCCAGATTCAATTCGAACGTAAAGCCTTGTTCCATGCGGTAACTGGAGTTGACCTTCTGCACATCGATCAGGTTCAGCGCTTCCTTGGCGGCGCGGATCACCCGGGTGTCCTTGGCCGCGATGTCGCGTGCGACCCGCAGGGCGGCCTCGTCCAACTCCGCGCGAGGCACCACTTCGTGCACCGATCCGAAGTGATGCAGCGTCGCTGCGTCGACGGTGGCTGCGGTGAAGAACAGCCTGCGCATCATGTGCTGGGGTACCAGGCGCGACAGGTGGGTGGCCGCGCCCAAAGCGCCCCGTTCCACCTCGGGCAGGCCGAACTTCGCGTCGTCGGAGGCGACGATCACGTCGGCGTTGCCGACAAGGCCGATGCCGCCGCCGACGCAGAAGCCGTTGACGGCGGCGACCACCGGAACCGCGCATTCATAGACCGCGCGGAACGCCGCATAGCATCCGCGGTTGGCGTCGATGAGCGCGGTGAAGCCCTCGGTGTTCTGCATTTCCTTGATGTCGACGCCGGCGTTGAAGCCCCGTCCCTCGGCGCGGAGGATCACGACGTGGGTCGTGGGGTCCGCCCCCGCCTTGGTGATGACGTCGCCGAGTTCGAACCAGCCCTGCGACGGGATCGCGTTGACCGGCGGGTAGTCGACGGTGACCGAGACGATGCCCGGCTCAGTGGTCGTGGAGGTGATTGGCATTGCACTTCCTGGGGGTCGGTACCTAAGCAAGCACTTGCTTGGTACGCTAGCACAGTGACCGACGCCGCTGACATCAACCTCGGGCTCAAGGACAGGGTGGTCCTGGTGACCGGAGGGGTCCGCGGCGTCGGCGCCGGCATCAGCGCCGTTTTCGCCGATCAGGGCGCCACGGTGGTGACCTGCGCACGCCGCGCGGTCGAGGGGCTGCCGTATGAGTTCCACTCCTGCGACGTGCGCGACGACGATGCCGTCGCCGCAATGATCGGCGCCATCGCCGAGCGCCACGGGCGACTCGACGTCGTCATCAACAACGCGGGCGGCTCGCCGTACGTGCTCACGGCGGACGCCAGTGCGAAGTTCAGCCGAAAGATCATCGAGCTCAACCTGCTGGGTCCGCTCTCGGTGTCACAGCACGCGAACGCTGTGATGCAGACGCAGGAGCGTGGCGGGTCGATCGTGAACGTCGCCAGCGTCAGCGGACGTCGGCCGACGCCAGGGACGGCGCCGTACGGTGCCGCCAAGGCCGGTGTCGAAAGCCTCACCAGCACACTGGCTGTCGAGTGGGCACCGAAGGTCAGGGTCAACTCCGTGGTCGTCGGCATGGTCGAGACCGAACAATCCGAATTGTTCTACGGCGACGAAGAGTCCATCGCGGCCATCTCGAAGAATGTGCCGCTCGGCAGGCTCGCCAAGCCTGCCGATGTCGGTTGGGCCGCAGCGTTTCTCGCGTCGGACGCCGCGTCTTACATCAGTGGTGCGAGCCTCGAGGTACACGGCGGCGGTGAGCCGCCGCCCTACCTGGCCACAACGAACGCAATCAGTTAAGGAGACATCGGATATGGGTTTGCTCGACGGCCGGGTGGTCATCGTGACAGGTGCCGGTGGCGGCATCGGGCGCGCGCACGCGCTGGCGTTCGCCGCGGAGGGCGCACGCGTTGTGGTCAACGACATCGGCGTTGGCTTGGACGGTTCACCCGCTGGCGGCGGCAGCGCTGCACAGGGTGTCGTCGACGAGATCACCGCCGCCGGAGGCGAAGCCGTCACCAGTGGGGCGAACGTCGCCGACTGGGCGCAAGCCGAAGGCCTGATCCAGACGGCGGTCGACAGCTTCGGTGGCCTGGACGTTCTGGTCAACAACGCCGGGATCGTTCGCGACAGAATGTTCGCGAACACCAGCGAGGAAGAATTCGACGCGGTCATCGCCGTACATCTCAAGGGCCACTTCGCGACCATGCGCCATGCCGCGGCCTATTGGCGTGCACAGTCGAAGGCGGGCAACGCCGTCGATGCACGCATCATCAACACCAGCTCCGGCGCGGGCCTGCAAGGCAGTGTGGGACAAGCGAATTACAGCGCGGCGAAGGCTGGCATCGCGGCGATGACGCTGGTGGCAGCCGCCGAGATGGGGCGCTACGGCGTCACCGTCAATGCGATCGCGCCGTCGGCGCGCACCCGCATGACCGAGACGGTGTTCGCCGAGATGATGTCGACGCAGGACAACGACTTCGATGCGATGGGGCCGGAAAACATTTCACCGCTTGTGGTTTGGCTGGGCAGCGTCGAGTCGAGGGACGTCACTGGCAGGATGTTCGAGGTCGAGGGTGGCATTGTCCGGGTCGCCGAGGGTTGGGCGCACGGACCACAGATCGACAAGGGCGCCCGGTGGGACCCCGCCGAACTCGGCCCGGTGGTCAAGGATCTGCTGGCCAAGGCTCGTCCGCCGGTTCCGGTCTACGGCGCCTAGGCCTCGAGATTGCAGTTCTCGCGTTGGCTTCTCGCACTCTCGCCCGACAACTGCGGTTTCGACGCGGACCGATACTAGGACCCATTGGTCCGCTGGTAGACCCAGATGTGAGCGCGCACGAAGTATTTCAGCAGCAGCTCTGCCATGTCGACCTACTTCTTGAGCCGACGGCTGCCGCCGTGCCAATCCTCTTGTTTCCCAACCGAATCGGTATCGACGCCGAAGCTCGCCAGCTGGGGCCGCTCACGCAGACTGCGCTTCATCTCGGCGAACCCGGGGAAGCTCGCCAGCGCGATGACATGGTCCCACAGTTCACCGGCGTCATCGGCCGACGGCAGCCTGCTGATCACCGGTCCGAAGAACGCCGTGCCGTCGGGAGGTTGGAAGTGCAGGATCGGGGTGCCGACATCGCGTCCCGTCAGTGCGAGCGCCTCGTCCGTCTCCGCGCGGATCTGCTCGTCCAGCGAGGTATCCTCAAGCGCGTCAACGAATTCGGCGGATAGGCCGACCTGCTGCAGCAACGGCTCCAGCATTTGGCGCGAACCTTGACCCGATGCCGACAACGGATCGACCTCGCGTGACGTGTCGAAGATCCTGGTGCCCATCGCCTCGTAGAGGGGCCCGACCGCGTCGCGTCCCTGCTCTGCACGCACGCGTGCGGCGACCCGCAACAGCCGCAATCCGGCGGTGTGTCCCTCCTCGTACTCAGGAGGGAAGTGCGTCGCATAGTCGATGTGTGCGTTGAGTATCCGCAATGAGATGAAGCGCCAATCCACCGTGTAGTCGCGCTGGGCGGCAACGGTGCGCACCCACTTGCTGGTCATCCAGGCAAACGGGCAGACCGGATCGAAGTAGAAGTGGAGGTCGTAACCTGTTGTCACGGTTCGCAAACCACGAGCGGAATTACCCGGTCGGTCCAGGACTTGTAATCCTCAATCGTCGGATATACCTGGGCCAGTTCCTGCCAATAGCGTTCGCGCTCTTGCTCGTTGGCGTCGCGGGCGGTCAGGTGAAACGTATCCTTCTTGATCTGAACCTGCACCTTCGGGTTGGCCTTCAGATTGAGGTACCACATCGGGTGTTTGTCGCTGCCGCCCCTTGACGCCGGCACGATGACCTTGTCCCCGTCGCGGATATACAGCAGCGGCGCTACCCGGGGCTGACCCGTCTTTCGGCCGATCGTTGTCAGCAGTGCGACGGGTGCCTTCTGAACGGTGCCGCCGAGCCTGCCGCCGGTCACCTTGTAGATCCACGTGTTACCGCGTGACATCCACTTGATGAACGAGTCGGCGAACGGTGAGTTCAGGTTACGTGGCGGCGGCTTTGGCATGGCTCGATCCTAGGACGTCAGGAAGGGCCGAACGACCGCCGTGATGTGATGGATTGCGCCGTCGGAGGCAGGTATGAGGAAGGTTTCGTCGATGTGTGCGCCGACCCGTCGGCCGGCGATTGACGGCTTGGTCACCAGATCGAATTTGGCGCGCACGACGTCGCCCTCGATCGTGAACTCGGGCACCGACGTGTCTCGAATGATTCGATACTGCGGTCCGCCGTTCAGGCTGCGGCGCAAGTGATCTCCCGAGAATCCGGTCTTGACGCCGAACTCGATGCGGGTGCATCCGGGCGCGAACGGAACCTTGTCGGCGTCGTGGCTGACCAGCGCGTCGATGTACGCCTGCGCCGCGGCGATCCGTTCGTCGTCGGAAGCCGGCATCAGATTCGCTCGATGATCGTTCCGGTGGACAGCGCGCCGCCGGCGCACATCGTGATCAGCGCCGTGGTCTTGTCGGTGCGCTCCAGCTCGTGCAGCGCGGTGGTGATCAGCCTGCTGCCGGTGCTGCCGACGGGGTGACCGAGCGCGATCGCGCCGCCGTTGACGTTCACCTTGTCCATGTCGGGGTTGTGGACGCGCGCCCACGACAGCACGACGGACGCGAACGCCTCGTTGATCTCCGTGATGTCGATGTCACCCATCTTCATCCCGGCCTTCTCCAGCACCTTCGCCGTCGACTGCACCGGACCGTCGAGGTGGTAGTAGGGCTCCGCTCCGACCAGCGCCTGGCTGATGATCCGGGCCCGCGGCCGCAGGCCGAGCGCCTTGGCCTTGTCCTCGTCCATCCACAGCACCGCAGCGGCGCCGTCGGAGATCTGCGACGACGTCCCCGCCGTATGGATGCCGTCCTCGATGACCGGCTTCAACGATGCCAAGCCCTCCAGCGTGGTGTCCCGCAGGCCCTGATCGCGCGTGACGACGTGGCGCTCCGAGGTCGGCTGCTTGTTCTCGTCGAGCACCGGGGCCTCGATGCCGCTGATCTCGCGGTCGAACCGGCCCTCGGCCCAAGCCTCCTTGGCCTTGCGCTGCGAGTCGAAACCGAACTGGTCGATGTCCTCGCGGGTGATGCCGCGGCGCTTGGCGATCCGCTCGGCGGCGGTGAACTGGTCGGGCAGGTCGATGTCCCACGAAGCCGGCCGCAGGATGCCACGGTCCGGACCCGCGTTGGCGCCGAGGCCGACGCGGCTCATCGCCTCGATGCCGCAGGCGATGCCGATGTCGATGGCGCCCGCAGCGATCAGCCCGGCGACCAAGCCGTTGGCCTGCTGGCCGCTGCCGCACTGGCAGTCCACCGTCATCGCACCCACGTGCTCCGGCAGCCCGGCGACCAGCCAGCTGACCCGGGTGATGTTGTTGGACTGCTCACCGAACTGCGTGACGCAGCCGCCGATGACCTGCTCCACGTCGCCGGCATCGATGCCGGCCTTCTCGACCAGTGCCCTCTGCGTGGCGCCCAGCAACTCGGTGGCGTGCAGGCCTGACAGCCATCCGTTCCGCTTGCCGATGGGGCTGCGGGTGGCTTCAACGATGACAGGGTTACCCATTCCGTCAGGCTAGAACACGTTTCATTACTCTGACAAGCGAGGATGGTGACCTGCCTTTTATCTGCGCAGAAGCCATGTTTTACTGGCACTAGAACACGTTGCAATTGAGGAGAGCTTTATATGCCCTGCCCCATCTCAGCCGACTTCGATTTCCTCGACGCCGAGCTCAATCGAGCGGGTCTGCCCGTCGCCGAACTCGCCGAGCTGCGCAAGTCCGAGCCGGTCCACTGGGTCGATGTTCCCGGTGGCACTGGTGGGTTCGGAGACAAAGGGTACTGGCTGGTTACCAAGCACGCCGACGTCAAGGAGGTCTCGAAACGCAACGAGATCTTCGGTAGCTCGCCCGATGGCGCCATCCCCGTCTGGCCCCAGGAGATGACGCGCGACGCCATCGACTTGCAGCGCAGCGTGCTGCTCAACATGGATGCACCGCAGCACACCCGGCTGCGCAAGATCATTTCCCGTGGCTTCACGCCCCGCGCTGTGGGGCGGCTGGAGGATGAGCTGCGGATCCGCGCTCAGAAGATCGCCGAGACGGCCGCCTCGCAAGAATCCGGCGACTTCGTCGAGCAGGTGTCGTGCGAGCTGCCGCTGCAGGCCATCGCCGGGCTGCTCGGCGTGCCGCAGGACGACCGCGACAAGCTGTTCCGCTGGTCGAATGAGATGACTGCCGGCGAGGACCCGGAGTACGCGCACATCGACCCGGCGATGTCGTCGATCGAGCTCATTCAGTACGCGATGCAGATGGCCGCGGAGCGCGCGAAGAATCCGACCGAGGACATCGTCACGCAACTGATCGAGGCCGACATCGAGGGCGAGAAGCTTTCCGACGACGAGTTCGGTTTCTTCGTGGTCATGCTGGCCGTGGCAGGCAACGAGACGACCCGCAACTCCATCACCCACGGCATGATCGGCTTCTCGCAAAACCCGGATCAGTGGGAGCTCTACAAGAAGGAGCGCCCGGAGACAGCGGCCGACGAGATCGTCCGGTGGGCCACCCCGGTTTCGGCGTTCCAGCGCACCGCGCTCGAGGACACCGAATTGGGTGGTGTGCAGATCAAGAAGGGGCAACGAGTGGTGATGTCCTACCGCTCGGCCAACTTCGACGAAGACGTGTTCGAGGAGCCGCACAAGTTCAACGTGCTGCGTAATCCCAATCCGCACGTCGGCTTCGGCGGCACGGGTGCGCACTACTGCATCGGCGCTAATCTCGCCAAGATGACCATCAACCTGATCTTCAATGCGATTGCAGATCACATGCCCGATCTCAAACCGATCGGTGAGCCCGAGCGGCTGAAATCAGGTTGGCTGAACGGCATCAAGCACTGGCAGGTGGATTACACCGGTAAGTGCCCGGTCTCTCACTAGAAACCACGCAACTCAAGGAGGAGTCGGGTGGATTTCACACCGAACCCGGAGCAGCAGGCTGTCGCCGACGTGGTGACGTCGGTGCTCGAACGCGACAACAGCTGGGATGCTCTGGTCGCAGGAGGCGTGACGGCGCTGGCCGTGCCGGAGCGGCTCGGCGGAGACGGCCTCGGTCTGTCGGAGGTCGCTACGGCCCTGACCGAGATCGGCAGGCACGGCACGACAGGCCCGGCGCTGGCGACCCTCGGCCTCGGTCTGGTGCCGTTGATCGACCTGGCTTCGCACGAGCAGCAGGATCGATACCTCGCAGGCGTCGCCAAGGGTGGTGTCGTCACGGCCGCGCTGAATGAGCCGGGTGCACCGCTGCCGGATCGGCCTGCGACGACGTTTTCGAACGGCAGACTCAACGGCACTAAAGTCGCGGTCGGCTATGCGGAGCAAGCGGATTGGATTCTGGTGACCGCCGACAACGCGGTGGTGGTGATCTCACCGAAGGCCGACGGCGTTGCGCTGGCGAAGTCGCCGACCTCCAACCACGGCGACGAGTACACCGTGACGTTCGCTGATGCCGAGGCCGACGGTGTGCTCGAGGGTGCGACCGTGCATCGCGTAAACCAGTTGGCGCTGGCGGCAATTGGTGCGTTCGCCTCCGGTGTGGTGGCGGGTGCGTTGCGGCTGACCGCCGACTATGTGGCCAACCGTCATCAGTTCGGCAAACCGCTGTCCACATTCCAGACTGTCGCCGCTCAGCTGGCCGAGGTGTACATCGCTTCGCGCACATTGACGTTGGCGGCGACGTCGGTCGTCTGGCGGCTGTCGGAAGGGCGCGACGCCGACGACGATCTGGACGTCCTCGGCTACTGGCTGGCCTCCCAGGCGCCGCCGGTGATGCAGATCTGTCATCACCTGCACGGCGGCATGGGCATGGACATCGACTACCCGATGGACCGCTACTACTCCACCATCAAGGACTTGACCAGGTTGGTTGGCGGCCCGTCGCATCGTCTCGATCTGGTGGGAGCGTAATGTTCATCGAACTGACGCCTGAGCAGCGGCAGCTGCAAGCCGAACTGCGGCAATACTTTTCGAACCTCATCTCCTCAGAGGAATACAAGGAGATGGAGGCCGACCGCCACGGCAAGGCCTATCGTGCCGTGATCAAGCGCATGGGTTCCGACGGCAAACTCGGTGTCGGCTGGCCCAAGGAGTTCGGCGGGTTGGGTTACGGACCGATCGAGCAGTCGATCTTCGTCAACGAAGCCCACCGCGCCGATGTGCCCCTGCCGGCCGTCACCCTGCAAACCGTGGGACCGACGCTGCAGGTGTTCGGCACCGAGGCGCAGAAGAAGAAGTTCCTGCCGGCCATCCTCTCCGGTGATGTGCACTTCGCGATCGGCTATACCGAGCCTGAGGCGGGCACCGACCTTGCGTCGTTGCGCACCAGCGCGGTTCGGCAAGGCGACGAGTACATCGTCAACGGGCAGAAGGTCTTCACCACCGGTGGGCATGACGCCGACTACATCTGGCTTGCGTGCCGCACAGATCCGGAAGCGGTCAAGCACAAGGGGATTTCGATTCTCATCGTGGACACGAAGGATCCCGGCTACTCGTGGACGCCGATGATCCTGTCCGACGGCGCGCACCACACCAATGCCACGTACTACAGCGACGTGCGGGTGCCCGCCGACATGCTCGTCGGTGAGGAGAACGGCGGCTGGCGGCTGATCACCACCCAGCTCAACAACGAACGCGTGATGCTGGGCCCCGCCGGCCGGTTCGCCGCGCTCTACGACCGAATCCATGCGTGGGCATCCAAGCCGGGCGGCAACGGCGACATCCCGCTCGACCACGACGACGTCAAACGCTCGCTGGGTGAACTAAAGGCCATGTGGCGGATCAACGAACTGCTCAACTGGCAGGTCGCTGCATCGGGCGAAACCATCGACATCGCCGATGCGGCAGCGACCAAAGTGTTTGGCACCGAACGCATCCAGTACGCGGGCCGGCTGGCCGAGGAGATCGTCGGAAAGTACGGCAACCCGGCAGAACCGGATACCGCCGAACTTCTGAAGTGGCTCGACAGCCAGACCAAGCGGAATCTGGTGATCACATTCGGCGGCGGAGTGAACGAGGTGATGCGCGAGATGATTGCGGCGTCGGGTCTGAAGGTACCGAGGGTTCCGAGATGAGTGCGGTCGAAGACATTCAGGCAGCCGCCGAAAAGGTCAAGGCGGAGGGCAAGAGCAAGCCGCGCGTCGGGCGCCATCCGGTCAACCAGCCGATGGTTGACCACTGGCTCGATGCGATGGGCGACAAGAACCCGATCTACGTCGACGACGATGCGGCCAGGGCCGCAGGCCATCCCGGCATCGTCGCGCCACCGGCGATGATCCAGGTGTGGACGATGGGTGGCCTCGGCGGCGGTCGTGCCGCCGATGACCCTCTGAGCAAGATCATGGATCTGTTCGACAACGCAGGTTACGTCGGCGTGGTCGCGACCAATTGCGAACAGACCTACCACCGCTATCTGCGGCCGGGCGAGGAAGTCAGCGTTTTGGCGGAGCTGACCGACGTGGTGGGCCCGAAGCGGACCGCACTTGGTGAAGGCTTCTTCATCACGCAGAAGATCACCTGGCAGGTCGGCGACGAGGACGTCGCCGAAATGATGTGGCGCATCATGAAATTCAGACCCGCCGAAAACGACTCGGCCGACAAGGCCGCAACTGTCCCCGATGACCTCGATGCCGCCTCGATGATGCGACCGGCATCATCGCGCGACACGAAGTTCTTCTGGGACGGCGTCAACGCCCACGAGTTGCGCATCCAAAAGAGGGCCGACGGCAGCCTGCAACACCCACCGGTACCTGCGATCTGGCAGGACAAGTCGGCTCCCATCGAATATCAGGTGGCCAGCGGCAAGGGCACGGTGTTCAGTTACGTCGTGCACCACGCCCCGAAGGTGCCCGGTCGCACGCTGCCCTTCGTCATCGCGCTCGTCGAACTCGAAGAAGGAGTGCGGATGCTCGGCGAGCTCCGCAACATAGACCCCGCGAAGGTGAAGATCGGATTGCCCGTTCGCGCAACATATATCGACTTCCCAGAGGGAGATGCGGGGCCCGCGTGGACGCTGTATGCATGGGAGCCCGACGCATGAGTTCACCAACAATCGAAGTCGGCACGAAGCTGCCCGAGCTGTCCCTCTACGGCGACCCGACGTTCATCGTGTCGACGGCGATCGCGACCCGCGATTACCAGGACGTGCACCACGACCGCGACAAGGCACAGGCCAAGGGGTCGAAGGACATCTTCGTCAACATCCTGACCGACACCGGGCTGGTGCAGCGTTACGTCACCGACTGGGCTGGGCCGAGTGCGGTCATCAAGTCGATATCGCTGCGACTCGGTGTGCCGTGGTACGCCTACGACACCGTGACCTTCAGGGGCGAGGTCACCGCGATCGACGGTGACCTGATAACGCTGAAAGTCGTTGGCAGCAACAGTCTCGGCGACCACGTGATCGCAACTTCGACACTGACGATTGGAGCTGCCTGATGCCGGGCCAGCTGTCCGGGAGGGCGGCGATCGTCGGCATCGGCGCCACCGACTTCTCGAAGAACTCCGGCCGCAGTGAGCTTCGGCTGGCGGCCGAGGCGGTGCTCGACGCATTGGACGACGCCGGGCTGACACCGTCTGACGTCGACGGCATGGTGACGTTCACGATGGACTCCAATACCGAGGTCGCCGTCTCGCGCGCGACAGGTATCGGGGAGCTGAAGTTCTTCTCCAAGATCCACCACGGTGGCGGCGCAGCCTGCGCGACGATTCAGCAGGCCGCGATCGCGGTGGCCACCGGCGTCGCGGATTGCGTTGTCGCATACCGTGCTTTCAACGAACGCTCGGGAACGCGGTTCGGTCAGGTGCAGATGCGGTTGGTGGAGAACGCCGACTCCACTGGCGTCGACAACTCGTTCTCGTATCCGCACGGCCTGTCCACCCCGGCGGCGCAGGTGGCGATGATCGCCCAGCGCTACATGCACCTGTCCGGCGCGACCAGCAGGGACTTCGGCGCGGTTTCGGTTGCCGACCGCAAACACGCGGCGAACAACCCGAAGGCCTACTTCTACGAGAAGCCGATCACCATTGAGGAACACCAGAATTCGCGGTGGATCGCCGAGCCGCTGCGCCTACTCGACTGCTGCCAGGAGACCGACGGTGCCGTCGCCATCGTCGTCACATCACCTGAGCGGGCGAAGGATCTCAAACACCGGCCGGTGATCATCGAGGCCGCGTCGCAGGGAGCGAGCCCCGACCAGTACTCGATGGTCAGCTACTACCGCCCGGAGCTAGGGCTGCCGGAAATGGGTCTCGTCGGCCGGCAGCTGTGGCAGCAGTCGGGCCTCAAGCCGACCGATATCCAGACCGCGATTCTCTATGACCACTTCACTCCGTTCACGCTGATTCAGTTGGAGGAGTTGGGATTCTGCGGTCAAGGTGAGGCCAAGGACTACATCGCCGACGGCGCGATCGAGATCGGCGGCAGGCTGCCGATCAACACTCACGGCGGCCAGTTGGGTGAGGCGTACATCCACGGGATGAACGGCATCGCCGAAGGGGTTCGCCAGCTTCGCGGTACATCCGTCAATCAGGTCGACGACGTCGAACACGTGTTGGTCACCGCGGGCACCGGCGTGCCGACCTCGGGGTTGATTCTGGGCTGATCCGGCGCCGCCGGTCTACTACCCTCAGTACCGCTGGACTCGCCGAAGCGATTCATGGGGGTTGTGCAAGTGCACCCGACAGAAGGCTCGTCGCCCGACGAACCCGACCCGGACGACGCGGACACCGGCCCACTGCAGGTGTCGAAGTCGGCGCAGGCCGACGACGACTGGAGGCCCACACCTGATACCTGGGCGGCCCGCTTCGACGCACCGTTGACGGTGAACCCACGGCAAGTGCAAGACAATCGCAAGCCGATTGTCTTCTTCAGCATCGTCGCGGTGGTGGTCATCGCCGTCGTGGGCGGTGTGATCTACTGGCTCGTGCGTCCCTCGTCTGACAATGCAGAGTCGTCGACCGCGAATCAGCAGACACCCAGCGCGCCCCCCTCAGACGAGCCAGACGCGCAAACGCAGGCGCTGATGCGGCTACTTCCGACCGGCTACCCGGCAGGCTCATGCACACCGGCCACCGCGCCCAAAAGTGTGCTCGCACAGGTGAAATGCGATACCAACTCCGACTTCGGCGGCCCGGCTACCGCGACCTACAGCCTGGTCAAGGACAGGGCCTCACTCGAGGCCACCTTCAACGACGTCATCCGAGCGTCGACCAGAGTCAACTGCCCCGGCAATATCCAGTCACCCGGGCCGTGGCGACGCAACGCGACCCCGGACAAAACCAGCGGGACCCTGTTCTGTGGTCTGGAAGGCGATCGTCCGACGATCGCGTGGACCGATGACGCTCGACTCGTGATGAGCTCGGTCCATGCGGGTCCCCGGGCCCCAACGTTCGACGAGTTGTACGCCTGGTGGTCTTCCCACTCCTGACTGCTCAGCGCGGCAGGCAATTGCACTAGCAATCAATCCATGTTGACGGCAGTGGGTAGCTCCAGCTTGAGTAACGTAGCCGTCAATCACGACGACATAGCCGAAATACCAGGTAATTGGTGGTTATTGCCCTGCTGGTGGTCAGCCGGATCGAGTCACCGCCGACACGGTTTCGCGTCGCTTGACCTCGTTTCTGGCAAACTATAGGGTGGTGTGATACACGCCACAAGCGGACACCAGGCCCGCGGGCGGAGGGAGCGACCGCAATGGCCGCTGGGCGATTGCAGTGCCAGTAGGCACTGGGGGGATTCAGTTGTGGGACGGTGAATTGACGTAATGGAGGATTCGGGGGGCGGCAAAGGCGTCGTCGTAGCTACGCAACCTAGGCATCGGGCTCAGGCGATGTGCTCGTGCGGATGGGTTGGCAGATCACGTCTGATGTTGTCGGCGGCGAAAGTGGACGCGTTCGTTCACGCATCGCGCCATGGGTGTGAACCGGGCATTCCGCTGGTTCAGTCGGAGGCCATCAATGTTGTCAAGCCGCCGGGCATTTTGACGGTCGAGTGCCCCGCGGGCTGCGGGGTCAGTTTGTCGGTCCCGGTAACGTTGGTCGACATTCCGTCGGTCAGCGACTCGGGGGACCTAGATGTTCGGTTCGTGGCCGAGGCACCAAAACTGCACGACTACATCTACACGCACTTGCAGACGTGCCCGGCGCCGCGGCCACGATCGGCCGACGTTGCGCTGCACAAGGCGGCGGGTTAGCCAGAGCGGCCGTCGCTCAGGCGGCGGGTGCCGGGGGAACCGTGGTCACCGGCGTTGCCGGCGCCGCCGGAGGGGTAGCCGGAGCGCTCTGGCTGCCGGCGGGCAGCGGCGTGCCTTGAGATCCGGCTGGTAGCGGTGTGCCCTGCGCGCCGGCAGGAAGCGGCGTGCCCTGGCTCCCCGCCGGAAGAGGTGCTCCTGGACTGGCTTCCGCCGATGCGGGCAGCGGAGTTCCGGGCGCAGCGGTCGGGGTGGGCGTGGTTCCCGGAGCGGCGGCCGGTGCGGGAGTCGCCGGTGTAGCGGCCGGGGCAGGCGAGGTCTGGCTACGAGCAGGTGGCGACCATTGGGTGCCGGTCTGGCGCGGCGCAGGCGGCGCTTGTACCCACGCCAGCAGGTCTTGCCCGCCGGCGCTGTAAACGACGGCGTCGGGTGAATCACCGGTCACATCGAAATACACTTTGCCCGTTGTCTTTTCACCTTGACCGAGGGTGGCCGGGTTGACGCCCTGCGGGGTCGCGACGCCGAACAGAACCCGGTACGTCTGGCCGCTGCGGGCGCGGGCGTTCAGATTCGACACGATCGGCGTCGCCGCACCCTGGATGGCTTCGTCGGTGGCGGTCGCCTCCCACAGCGTGCCGGCGACGGGATAAGGGATCACATCTGAACTCGGTCGCAGATCGGTGATGGTCAAGCCCTGCACGACATTGCCGTCGACGAGCTTGCCCTGAGTGCCGATAGAGGTCGTCGTCACGTCCTCGGCCGCTGAGATCGGCGCTGCGACGATGCCGAGTGCGCTCGCGGCGGTGGCCGCTGCCGCGGTCAATACGGTGGCAGGCGTGGTGATCTTCACTGTGGTGTGCTCCTGAGTCGTCCGACCGGCCCGTAACGGGCTCGTGCACTTGTTTGCAAAGGAAGTTATCAGGTTGTGTCGGGGTTGTGGGCCGCGCACGGCTCACCCTCTGACGCAACGCAATTCGACGGTCGGCGGATATCGCGAAGTCAGCACACGGCGAAGCAACGTCGCCACATTTTGCTCAACAGGAGTCCTACGCAAAGTTGCTGAAGTCTTCAGCCCCCACCGTCGCTAGGTCGCGATTGCCTAGCCCCCGGCAGCAAGGACCGAGCGACCTGGCGCGGCCAGGTTCACTTGGTGCACTCGGGAACCGATACCTTCGGAGCGACTTCGTCCCGCAACGGTTGTATCGGTACGCGAACTTCACCGGGCGCCGTCGGCTCGCTGAGTTCCCACCTGATCACGACGGGCTGTTCGCGCTGCAGACCCACCTGTACTTCGAAGGTGGGATGACCGCGCTCCATGCCACCGAATACCGACGGCACCTTCAGGCCGTTGACGAAGGCCCCCGTCAGCTTCGCCCCCTTGGTAGCGAGAAGCGTGACGGACGTCGGGTTGGTTCCCGGCGGCAAATCAACCTGCCTGCCGGTGAAACCACCGTATCCGGCGACGTACTCGGGTAACGGCGTGTCGGGAACATGGTTGATCAGCCGCACGGTGACTGCGGTCTTGCGCGTGTCGGAATCGCAAGCGCTGCCGTTGTATTCGATCTCTCGCGACAGGTAGTAATCCAGCTTGTTTCCGCCGATGTTGTTGATGATCACCGAGGCATACGGCGCTGCATCGTCTGGCACGATATGCGCCAGCTGGGTCTTCTCGAGTAGCTTTTGTTGTTCCGGCGAGCTACTCCACACCGCGATCCGGCCCTCGCCGACTGCCTTACCGAGCGCATCGAGAAGTTGGCGCGGCGAGTCCAGGTGCCCCGTCATCTTCCGCACGACCGCGGCGGCGACGTCCTGCAGATACGCCTTGCGCGCGGCGTTGTCGTCAGCGAACCGGATGTAGGCCGTCGATTCGGTCAGCTCGACCACATTATCGGCGGTGATCGTTTCCCCGTCCGCCATGTTGACTGGACCGACGGCGGCCAGGATGTAGCTCAGTGCGATGGGGTCGATCGAGATGGCACCGTCCACACTCTCTCCGGATTGCTGCTGCCACATGGATTTCCAGATCTGGGCGGCATACGGAAAATGGGGACTCCAGTTGCTGTTCCGCCAATCGGTGGAGGGGTTGTTGTACCCGTATTGCTTGGCGAAGTCTGGACCGAGATCGAGCGGCGAGAACTCCTTGTTCAGATCGGCGTTCTGTCCTAGCGTATCCACCCTTGCGGTGCCGTCGGTGAAGCGCAAAATGCCGAATCCGCCCATCAGACCGCCGGTGCCACGAGCCTCAGCGTTCGTCTGGAACCCCATGAAGTACGCGCGGGGACCCTCGGCACCCATCATTGGCGCCGCGAGACGCCCCGCCAGGGCGGTGTTCGCGAGCAGTCCGGCGAGTTCTGACGTCTGCGTCTGAAGCGCGGACCGCGCGTCTCCGATGGCAGACAGGTACGCGGGTTCGGTGATCGCTTTGGCTTGGGCGTCCAGTTTGGTGGCAGCAGCCGACAGCTCGTCCAGTTTCGGCGCGTTGCTGCTGAGCAGCTGGACATCGACCCGGCCCTCCCCGCTGAGCAAGTGATCCGGTGAGAGGGCTTGTGCGACGTCGACCGACGGTTTCAGCACCTGCGAAGCCAGATCGGCTACGACGTCGGATATCTGCTGGCCGCTCTTGAACGGGCTACCGAGCCACGGCACCGCAGCGACGATGTTCCACGGCAGTGAATGGGTCGCGTCGTGTGCCTGCTGGGCATGCCCTTGCGCGGCGTCAGCCCATTTCGTTGCTTCACTGACGTTCGCATTCGAGATCGCATCTCTGGCCTGTTGGGCGTCACTGCGCGCCTGCTCGAGATATGACTTCGCATGTGTCGCCTGGAAACCGAGCCAGCCGGCAAACGCCACGGCTAGAAGCAACAGCAGCCCAGGTACTACCGCCCGCCGCACGCCTCGAGGCATCGACTGCCATCGAGACCCCCGCTCTACTGGAGCGACGCCGCGCTCTTCCTGCGGGCCGTCCTCCGCTGGCGAATCTTGATCTTTATCCCCCGTGTTTGCCACTCGGACAGTATCCCCCGCACATTGCCGTCAATACGCAAATCAGACAACATTCTTCGAGAATCAACAAAGTTGCCAGCTCGACGAATGCGTTACGTCAGCAATGCAAAATCGACCGCCCGACGAGTGTCGAGCGGTCGATTCTGCTTACTTACAGTCGGAGGTGGCTAGCAGCCCAGGCCGACACGGATGCTGAACCCGCCGTACGCGCCGAACTGGATGCTGGCGCCGCCGAGGCAGAGTTCCTTACCGTTCAGGCCGAGCACGGCCCACAGCGGATCAAGGATCCGTGAGACCGGCCCGAGAAGCGGGAAGGCGGGGCTGAACAAGGTGACCCCTGGCGGCTGCGACGCGGGCGTCGGACCGAAGAAGAAGAAGCTGAATTCGGGGATGCTCGCGGCACCCACACCGACACTCGATGCCACCCGGTCGATCACCTGCGTGATCGGCGCTGTGGGCGCCGAGATCTCGGGTGCTGCTTGCGCCGCTACCGGAACTAAGGTCGCCGCCGCCGCTACCGCAATCGCCGCTGTCCCGACTTTGAGCCTTGTAGCAATCGTATTCATGGATCCCCCTGCCTTTCCTCCGTGGAAGTCTCTGCTAGCGTCTCAGACTCGCATGCAGCCTGTCAACCACTAGATTCGATGAAATAAGGGCTTTGCCAGCAACCGTTGTCGGCCATTCGGACTATTTAATTCAACGGTAGCGTCAGCGAACTTCGACGCCTGATTCGACGATTGCGACAGCGAACTTAACCGGAAGTGATGCATGTCACAGCGCTGCGACGGCCCGACGAGGTACGACGCGCTTATTTTCCTGCCGGTTGCAAGTTTGCTGCAATTTGATCTTGCAACTAAACGCCCTGGTGGTGCTTGGGCGACGCATTCAGGCCGGAATCAACTCCACGCCGGCCAACGCCACCGCATCGTCCCTTTCAGGCGCGGTGACGACGGCCTGGAAGCCATCGCCGTCCTTCCAAATGCTGGCCTTCAGCGTTTCACCGGGGAACACGACGCCCGCGAACCGGGCGCCGTAGCTGCCGACCCGTGCGGTGTCGCCGTCGAGCAGATGGTCGACCATGGCTTTGCATGTCATGCCGTAGGTGCAGAGCCCGTGCAGGATGGGGCGGGGGAACCCGGCCGCCGCGGCGAAATCGGGATCCGAGTGCAGCGGGTTGCGGTCTCCGCACATCCGGTACAGCAGCGCCTGCTGCGGCGACACCGGGATTGAGAGTTCGAAATCTGGCGCCCGCTCTGGCGGTTGCGATGAAGTCGAGGGGCCGCGCTCACCGCCGAAGCCGCCTTCGCCGCGGGCGAAGATGGAGCGCTTCTGAGTCCACAGCACCGTGCCGTCGGGAGCCTTCACCGTGGTCTCCGACCAGATGACAGCGGCCTTGCCCTTGTCCCAGATGTCGGTGAAGCGTGTCACCGCGATACCGGTCCCCGCCGGCGGAATGGGGCCAGGTGCCGACACCGCCTCGCTGGCGTGCAGCACCTTGCTCAATTCGATGTCGATGCCGGGAAACTGCACTGTCGGTGGCTTCGTCATATGGAAGCTCTGCGCGACGTTGCCGAACGTGGGCAGCACCTGCGGGGTCTCGTCGGTGAGGTAGCGCAGCTCGCGCTTGTCCATCGGGTCGCTGCCAGCCCCGAGGCCGAGGTGGTAAAGCTGAATATCGCTACTGGTCCAAGAGAATTCAGCGGGTTCGAGCTCCGCGCCCAGTGCGACGTCCAGATTGATCGGCATTAGCTCTTCCCCGCCAGGTGTAGCGCTGCAAGATATCCGAAAGTCATAGCAGGGCCGATCGTCCCGCCCGGTCCCGGGTACGTGTGGCCCATCACCGGCGCGCTGACGTTGCCGGCCGCGTACAGCCCGTCGATCACCGAACCGTCGTCGCGCAGCGCGCGGGCGTACACATCGGTGCGGATGCCGCCCTTGGTACCGAGGTCGCCAGGCACCATCTTGGCCGCGTAGAACGGCGCATGGGTGATCTCGCCGAGGTTGGGGTTCGGCTTGTTCGTCGGGTCACCGTAGTACCGGTCGTAGGCGCTCTCGCCGCGGTGAAAATCCTCGTCTGTGCCCGACCGGGCGAACCCGTTGAACCGCTCGACCGTCACCTTCAAATCCTCACCGGGCAGGCCTGCCTTGGCCGCCAGCTCCTCGAGAGTGTCGGCCTTGACGATGACGCCGGACTCCAGCCACTTGTTCGGAATGCGCTGTCCCGGTTGAAGTCCCGCGAAAATGTAGCGGTCGCGGTACTGCTGGTCGAACACCAGCCAAGCGGGGATGTTTTCGCCGGGCCCTGGCCCCTGGCCATACTGTCCGCCGTACATGTGGTGGCACGCCTCGACGTAGGGCATCGACTCGTTCATGAATCGCTTGCCCGACATGTTCACGATGATCGAGCCAGGGGAGTTACGTTCGGACAATGCGAACCACGGCGCACCCACCAGTGGCACCGTCGGACCCCACCAAGCGTCTTCCATGACATCCAGCGCGGCGCCCAGTTTCTCGGCGGCCAGAATGCCGTCGCCCGTGTTCGCCTTGGCGCCGACAGTCCACTCGGTGGTGATCGGCGCGCGCTGGTACTTCACCCGCATCTGCTCGTTGTGCTCAAAACCGCCGGCACCGAGGATCACCCCGCGCCGGGCCCGGATAAGTTCGGGCTCAGCCGATTCCGGAGCGCCTGCGTCGCGGACGTAGATTCCCCGGACGACGCCGTCCTCGACGTAGAGGTCGGTGAGCGCGGTGTTCAATCGCACTGGGACGCCGGCCTTTTGCAGGCCGATCCGAAGAGGGGCGATCAAAGCACGTCCCATGCCGACGAGGTTCTTACCTGTCGCCTTCGCCCACATCGTGCGCCCGCCGACCTTGAGGCTGCGCAGCACGCCACGCGGATGACGCTTCAGCTGGTTGAGCCGGACGTAATCCTGTTGCATCACAACGACATTGAGCGGCACCTTGCCGTAAGGCGGTTCCAGGCCGGACTCGTCTGCTCCGAGCTTGCGCGCGTTGAACGGCTTCGGCTCGATCGACCGGCCCGCGGGGCGACCGCCGGGCGTCTCCGGGTAGTAGTCCGAGTAGCCGGGCACCCAGCACATCTTCAGCGGTGAGTGCTTCAGAACGAAGGACAGCATCTCGGGACCGCGCTCGAGGTAGGTGTCGATACGCTCCGGTTCGACCACGTCGCCGATGATCGTGTGCAGATATGTACGCGCTGCCTCGGGGGTGTCCGTGACGCCTGCGCGCTTGAGGACCTCGTTGTTCGGAATCCACACGCCACCGCCTGACCGCGCAGTGGAACCGCCATAGTGTGGCGCCTTCTCGACGACTACTGTGGATAGTCCCTGGTGGGCCGCGGTGAGGGCGGCGACCATGCCGGCCGCGCCACTGCCCACCACGACGACGTCGTACTCCTGACCCGTCATGTAGAACACGTTATAGAATTGCCCGGCCGACCCACAACTGCGCCGGTGGAAGAGACGAGGGGAATTCGCGGACATGCTCAGTGTCGAGGTGCGTGAACAGCTGGCGGCCGACCTGGCCGAGGCCGAGCGCAGCCGCGTCCCGATTTCGCCGTTGACCGACGGAAACCCCGACATCGACGTGGTCGACGCCTATGAGATTCAGCTGATCAACATCCGGCAGCGGGTCGCAGAGGGTGCCCGCGTAGTGGGACACAAGGTTGGCCTGTCGTCCGAGGCCATGCAGAAGATGATGAACGTGGACGAACCGGATTACGGGCACCTGCTCGACGAGATGGCTGTGTTTGAAGACCGGCCGGTGAAGTCGGCGAAGTATCTGTATCCGCGCGTCGAGGTCGAGGTCGGTTTCGTGCTCGCCGACGACTTACCCGGCGCGGGCTGCACCGAGGACGACGTGCTGGCTGCGACGGCGGCATTCGCGCCCTCGATCGAGTTGATCGACACCCGCATCACCGACTGGAAGATCAAGCTGTGCGACACCATCGCCGACAACGCGTCGTCGGCCGGGTGGGTGCTCGGAGAGGCGCGGGTGTCGCCGAAGGACATCGACATCCGCAGCATCGACGCGGTGCTCACCAACAACGGTGAGGTGGTCGCCAAAGGCCGCAGCGATGCGGTGCTGGGAAACCCGGTGACCGCGGTGGCGTGGTTGGCGCGCAAGGTCGAGAGTTTTGGCGTCCGACTGAAGGCCGGAGACATCGTGTTGCCCGGCTCGTGCACGCGTGCGATAGATGCACCGCCGGGCAGCAATTTCGTTGCGGACTTCGCCGGGTTAGGTTCTGTACGACTGAGTTTCGAGTAGCTCCAATAGCAAGGAATTGCATATGCCTTCCAAAGCCTCGGTGGCGATTGTCGGTTCGGGCAACATCAGCACCGACCTGCTGTACAAGTTGTTGCGCTCGGAGTGGCTCGAGCCGCGCTGGATGATCGGCATCGACCCGCAGTCCGAAGGGCTGGCCCGCGCGCGCAAGCTCGGGTTGGAGACGTCGCACGAAGGTGTGGACTGGCTGCTCGCTCAAAGCGACAAGCCGGATCTGGTGTTCGAGGCGACAAGCGCCTACGTGCACCGTGACGCGGCGCCGAAGTACGCCGAGGCCGGCATCCGCGCTGTCGACCTGACCCCTGCCGCCGTCGGGCCTGGCGTGATTCCGCCGGCGAACCTGCGCGAGCATTTGGACGCGCCGAACGTCAACATGGTGACCTGCGGTGGGCAGGCCACCATCCCGATCGTCTACGCGGTCAGTCGTGTCGTCGACGTGCCCTACGGCGAGATCGTCGCGTCGGTGTCGTCGGCGTCGGCCGGACCGGGAACGCGGGCCAACATCGACGAGTTCACCAAGACCACCAGTGCGGGCGTGCAGAACATCGGTGGCGCCAAGCGCGGCAAGGCGATCATCATCCTGAACCCGGCCGAGCCGCCAATGATCATGCGCGACACCATCTTCTGCGCCATCCCCGAAGACGCCGACCACGACGCGATCACCCAGTCGATCAAAGATGTCGTCGCCGAGGTGCAGACCTATGTGCCCGGATATCGGCTGCTGAACGAGCCGCAGTTCGACGAGCCGTCGGTAGTCAACGGCGGCAACCATCTGGTCACGACGTTCATCGAGGTCGAGGGCGCAGGAGACTACTTGCCACCGTACGCGGGAAACCTGGACATCATGACCGCGGCGGCCACGAAGGTCGGCGAGGAAATCGCAAAGGAATCACTCTCTTTGGCGGGAGGTGCACAGGCATGAGCACCGACATCTTCTTCAACCCGGTGTGGGACATCCGCATCACCGATACGTCGCTTCGCGACGGCTCACACCACAAGCGACACCAGTTCACGAAAGACGAAGTGCACGCGATTGTTTCGGCGCTCGACGAAGCAGGTGTGCCGGTCATCGAGGTCACCCACGGCGACGGGCTCGGGGGGTCGAGCTTCAACTACGGCTTCTCGAAAACCCCTGAGCAGGAACTGATCAAGCTGGCCGCCGAGACAGCCAAAGAAGCCAAGATCGCGTTCCTGATGTTGCCCGGGGTCGGCACCAAGGAGGACATCAAAGAAGCGCAGAACAACGGCGGCTCGATCTGCCGCATCGCCACCCACTGTACCGAGGCCGATGTTTCCATTCAGCACTTCGGCTTGGCCCGCGAGCTCGGCCTGGAGACGGTGGGGTTCCTGATGATGAGCCACACGATCCCGCCGGAAAAGCTTGCCGCCCAGGCCCGGATCATGGCCGACGCCGGCTGCCAGTGCGTCTATGTCGTCGACTCGGCCGGGGCGCTGGTGCTCGAAGGCGTGCGTGATCGCGTCGCTGCCCTGGTTGCCGAACTGGGGCCCGATGTACAGGTCGGTTTTCACGGCCACGAGAACCTCGGCCTTGGTGTGGCCAACAGCGTTGAGGCCGTGCGGGCGGGCGCCAAGCAGATCGACGGCTCCTGCCGCCGGTTCGGTGCCGGAGCGGGCAACGCGCCGGTCGAAGCTTTGATCGGTGTGTTCGACAAGATCGGCGTGAAGACCGGCATCGACTTCTTCGACATCGCGGATGCCGCCGAAGAGGTCGTCGCACCCGCGATGCCCCAGGAGTGCCTGCTCGACCGCAACGCCCTGATCATGGGCTACTCCGGCGTGTACTCGAGCTTCCTCAAGCACGCCATCCGTCAGTCCGAGCGTTACGGTGTGCCCGCCCATCAACTGCTGCACCGGGCGGGTCAGCGCAAGCTGATCGGCGGTCAGGAAGACCAGCTCATCGACATCGCACTCGAGATCAAGCGGGAACAGGACGCGGCCGCCGCGAAGTAACGGTTCGCTGCGGCCGGCGACAAGCAGAGTGGAATTCGTCGACCCTAGGAGCTCGCCCGTGAAACTTCGCAACGTTGCGTTTGCCGCTTTCGGCGCCCTGGCCTGCGCGGCCCTGACTGTGCCGGTAGCCGGCGCCGACCCTGACCCCGCTCCTGCGCCCGCCCCTCCCAGCGACTGCAACGCCAGCACGCTGGCCAAAACGGTCAGTTCGGTCACCGCGTCGCTATCGGACTACTTCGCGGCCCATCCCGACGCGAACCAGGCGCTGATCGATATCACCAGGCAACCGGCATTTGTCGCGGTCGGGCAGTTCGACGGCTACTTCAACGATCACCCCCAGGAAGCCGATGACCTGCGTGCCATTCAGCAGCCCTTGGCCGACTACAAGAACCGCTGTGGCATGGAGGTGTCGCCGACCGACGCGCTGACGGTCCTCGCCGAGGTTTGACCTGCGGCTTGTTTAGCGTTCCCGGGTAACCGGTTAGGCCTTTGGTTGCGACTTTTCGTCGCAGACCACAAGGAGTGATTCGATGTATATGTCCGCAACGACCGTGCGACGCGGCCTGTACGGCATGTTCGCCGGCGGCGTGTTGGCCCTGGGTTCGGCGGCCATCGTGATGCCGGTCGCCAACGCCACGCCTGACGGTTGTACCCAAAGTGGGATCGCAACCACCGCAAGCTCGGTCTCAGCGAGCACCGCGGCCTACCTGGCTGCCCATCCGCAGACCAACCAGGAGCTGACTGATATCGCGAAGCAGCCCTCCGACCAGGCCGAGGCGGCCTACCAGGCGTACTTCGCGAGCAATCCGCAGATCGCCAACGAGTTGCAAGCGATCAACCAGCCCGCCGACGACCTGTTGGCCCAGTGCGGCGTGACTGTGACGCCGACACCGATCTCGGAGATTCTGCAGACGCTGTAAACAGCTGAGACGGGCAAGATGGGCCGGTGATCGTCGCCGCCTCCATTCAGCGCCGCAGGCGCATCGGGTCGATGGAAGTCTTGCTCGCCTCGCTCATCGCGCTGGCCTTAGCGGCCGGCGCGATGAGTGCTTTTGTGGCCGGTCATGCCGACGTGAGCGTGGCCGCCACGGTGTTCTGCGGCGTGTTCGTTCAGGCCTTGCCGTTCCTGGTGCTCGGTGTGGTGATCAGCGGGCTGATCGCCGCGTTCGTCTCGGCCGATCGGCTGGCGCGCTGGCTGCCCCGTCGGCCGGCGGCGGCCGTTGCGGTCGCCGGAGTGGGCGGCGCGGCGCTGCCGGGCTGCGAATGCGGCTCGGTGCCGGTGGCTCGACGACTGTTCGGTGACGGGGTGTCCGGAGCGGCCGCGCTGACATTCATGTTGTCGGCGCCCGCCATCAATCCCGTTGTGCTGGTGGCCACCGCGGTTGCCTTTCCCGGCCAGCCTGCGATGGTGCTCGCTCGCTGCGCCGCGTCGTTGCTCACCGCGGTCGCGATGGGATTGCTCTGGCAACGGTTTGGCCGCGCCGAATGGGTGACCCGGCGGCTGCCGACGCCGCACGCCACCGAGGCGTCTCGCTGGGCGGTGTTCACCGAGGCGGCGCGCCACGATTTCCTACAGGGAGCCTCCTATCTAGTGCTCGGAGCGGCCGCCGCGGCATTGTTGCGAGTTGCCTTGCCGCCCTGGGTATTTCAGCACCTCGCCGGCCATCTGGTCCTCGGGGTTCTGACCATGGCGGTGTTGGCCGTCGTGTTGGCATTGTGTTCGGAGGCCGATGCCTTCGTCGCCGCCAGCCTGACAATGCTGCCGTTGCTGCCTCGGCTGGTCTTTCTCGTCGTCGGCCCTGCCATCGACGTCAAGCTGTCGGCGATGCAGGCGGGAATGTTCGGGCGTCCCTTCGCAATTCGCTTCGGTCCCGCGACATTCGTCGTCGCCACTGTGGTCGCGACCAGCGTCGGCCTGGTGGTTCTCCGATGAGCCGGGGTACGCAGAACACTCTGGTCCTGCTCGTCGGTCTGAGTGCCCTGCTGATGGCGATCAAGGGCACCTACTTGCACTTCGTGAAGCCGTCGCTGTTGCCGTGGTTGATCGCCGCAGGGGTCGTCTTGGTTGTGCTCGCGGTGGCATCGATCGTTCGCGACCTCCGCGACGCCCCGGACGGCTCCGACGCCGACGAGCACGGGCATCGGCCGTGGCTCGTGTGGCTGTTGTTGGTGCCGATCGCGCTGACGACATTCGTGGTACCGCCCCCGCTGGGCGCACAGGGGGCCGCTCCCGAGGCCGTCGCGGCGACTGCACCGCCGAAGCGGGCGTTCCCGCCGCTGCCTGCCGGACGGGCGCCAGCGGTGTCGATTCCCGACGCGGTCATGCGGGCGGCCGCCGATTCCACCAACAGCCTGGACCGCAGGCTCATCACCCTGGCTGGATTCACGGTCAAGTATCCCGATGGCACCGATCTGGGTCGCGTCGTCATCGTCTGCTGCGCCGCCGATGCGCAACTGGCCCGAATCCATCTGTCCGGCGCCGCGGCGGCCGAGGCGGCCGGTTACCCCGAAGACACCTGGTTGCAGGTGGAGGGCACCGTGGTCCCGGGAACGTCGACGGCATCGACCAATTTCGTCCCGACATTCTCGGTGTCACGCGTCACGCGCATCGACAAACCCGCGAACACGTACGCCTACTAACCCTGTCGGAGCGGCAAGGCACGATGGTCTGATGACCGCCACCAGCTCGCCGATGATCACCCGAGACCGGGCCCAGGCGATCCTCGAACAGCTCGCTGGATCCGCGGCCAACCTGCGTGACGACCAGTGGACGGCGATCGAAGCCCTTGTGGTGCAGCGACGGCAGGCGCTGGTGGTGCAACGGACCGGCTGGGGTAAGTCTGCGGTGTATTTCATCGCCGCCAAGCTGCTGCGCGAGAGCGGCCGCGGGGCGACGGTGATCGTGTCCCCACTGCTGGCGCTGATGCGTAACCAGGTCGCGGCCGCCGAGCGCGCAGGCGTCCGTGCGGCCACGATCAATTCGGGCAACGTCACAGAATGGGATGCCATCCATTCCAGGGTCGCCGACGGTGAACTCGACGTGCTGCTGGTGAGCCCGGAACGGCTGAACAATCCCGACTTCCGCGACAATGTGTTGCCGTCGCTGGCGGCCGATGCGGGGCTGGTGGTGGTCGACGAGGCGCACTGCGTGTCCGACTGGGGCCATGACTTCCGGCCGGATTACCGGCGCATCCGCACACTGATCGCCGAGTTGGGAACGGACATACCGGTTTTGGCCACTACAGCCACCGCCAACGATCGGGTGGTCGACGACGTTGCCGCTCAACTCGGGGTCGGTGGCAGAGACACCCTGGTGCTCCGGGGCGGCCTGGACCGTGAGTCGTTGCGGCTTTCCGTGGTGAAGCTGACCACCCCTGCGCAACGAGCGGCTTGGATTGCCGCGCAATTGGATTCGATCGACGGCAGCGGCATCATCTATACCCTCACGGTCGCCAATGCCCATGACATCGCCACCTTGTTGAGGGACTGCGGCCACAAGGTCGCCGCGTATACCGGCGCGACCGACCCCGCCGAACGCGAGCAACTCGAAGCCGACCTACTCGACAACCGCGTCAAGGCGCTGGTTGCCACCTCGGCGCTCGGCATGGGATTCGACAAACCCGACCTCGGTTTCGTCATCCACCTCGGGGCCCCCTCCTCGCCCATCGCGTACTACCAGCAGGTCGGCCGTGCCGGCCGGGCCACCGCCAGCGCAGAGGTCATCCTGCTGCCCGGTCACGAGGACCAGGACATCTGGCGTTACTTCGCTTCGGTGGCGTTTCCGTCAGAACCCATGGTGCGCAGCGTGATCGACGCGCTCGAACCCGATCGCCCGCAGTCGACGCCGGCCCTGGAACCCCTCGTCGACCTTGGTCGGTCACGCCTGGAGATGGTGCTCAAGGTGCTCGATGTGGACGGTGCGGTGCGGCGGGTGAAGGGCGGCTGGGTCAGTACCGGCCAACCATGGACGTACGACGGACCGCGGTACCGCAAGCTCGACGAAGCCCGACGCCGCGAACAGCAGGCGATGCTGGACTATCAGGACACGTCGGGGTGCCGAATGGCTTTCCTGCGTGGACAATTGGACGATCCGGAGTTGACCGAAGGCGCCCGGTGCGGACGTTGTGACAACTGCGGGGGCCCACGCTACAGCGCTGAGGTGGATTCGACCGCGACTGATGCCGCCCGCGACCAACTCCGCCGACCGGGGGTCGAACTGACGCCCCGCAAGCAATGGCCGTCGGGCATGAACAAGCTGGGCGTCGAACTGAGCGGCCGGATCGACGACGGGCCGGCGGTTGGCCGAACGATCGGGCGGCTGACCGATCTCGGCTGGGGTGCACGGCTGAAGCGGTTGCTTGATGAACCGGACGGTCCCGTTCCCGACGAGGTGATTCGGGCCGCGGTCGCGGTGCTGGCCGCGTGGCCGTGGGAGACCCGGCCGAGCGCTGTCATGGGTCTGGATTCGGTTGCCCATCCCATGTTGATCGGCTCCGTCGTGGATGGGCTTTCCCGACTCGGCCGGCTGATCAACCTGGGCACCCTGCAATACGCCCCCGGCCGTCGACCTGTGACGGCGGCCAACTCCGCCTACCGCGTTGCCGCGCTGAACAATTCGTGGTGCGAGCCCGACCCGTCGATCATCGATGGGCTGGACGGCCCGGTGTTGTTGGTCGACGATGTCGCCGATACCGGATGGACCCTGACCATGGCCGCCAGGGTGCTGCGTCGTGCCGGGGCGCAGGAAGTACTGCCTTTCGCATTGGCCAGTGTCAGCTAGCGCCCGGGTTTCACTCCACCCAGTTGTTTGGTGACGGCGTCGGCCGTCGCCACAACCGCTCGGGCCCGGTCAGCGATCTCGTTGTCGGTCAACGCCTTTCCGATGTGCATGGACGCGACCATGACCTGGCGTTGGTAGTGGTCGTAGACAGGTGCGGAGATGACGCTGACGTCGTGACGGGTACGACCGCCCGCGCTCTCTTCGCGCAGGTACACCCGCTCACCGATGTCGGACACCAATTCGCCGAGCAGCGCGCGTAATTCGTCGGGCAGATTGCTCGACATACCCGCCATCAACGAATACAGCCGACGGCCGCCCGGCGTCAGGCGCTCGACCAGGTAGCCGTCGGCGCGGCAGGCGGCGATCACCCGGTTGAGCCGTTCGGTGTTGGTGCGCAGCGGGATTGTCGGCTCCTTGGCCAGCCAGTTGCGCTCGGCCTCGTCGTCCCACAGCACGAACATCAACCCGACGGGCGGGGCGAACGGGTAACTCTGGCCGACCTCTACGCCGGGGTGGGCGCCTGCGGGGGCCACCAAGTCCAGCAGCGTGATCCGATCGTCGATCACCCCCGAGAGGGCCGCCGTGACCTCGAAGCGCGCCGACAGCCTGCGCAACTCGTCGCGGGCCGCGGGGCTGACCCGCATCGACTCCTGCGCCTTGTGCCCAAGCGTGATCAGCGAAGGCCCCAGCCGGTAGGTCTTGTCGGCGGCATCACGGACCAGGTAGCCGGCGTCGGTCAGCGACGTGACGATGCCGAGGCAGGTGGGCTTGCTCAGCCCCACCCGCCGCGCCAGGTCGGACAGGCCGAAGCGGCTTTCCGGTCGGCCTGCGAGATAGTCCAGGATGCGGACCACGCGCTCGGTAGGCGGCGAGGCGCGGCCTGCGGACTCGGGGGTGGACACGCGAGCAGCGTACATCGTCGGTCCATATATGGAACAGAGCGGTCGATATGTTGACTATCAGTAGAACGCGTTCTAGTTTCAAGGGCGTGTACTCGCAGCCATTCATAGACGCGATCGCCGAGGCCGAGAAACTGGTCGCGGCGGCCCCGCACGTCGAATCCGAAGCCGATCTACTGGAGGGCCTGCAGTATTTGGCGGGCTGCATCGCGGCCTGTACGCATGTCGCGTTCGACTACGAGCGCGACCATCCGTTCCTGCACAGCGGCACCGGGCCGTTCACGAAGATGGGCCTGGACAATCCCGACACGATGTACTTCGGGACCCGTGTGCTGCCAGGGCACGACTACGTCGTGACCGGCAAGCGCGGCACCACCACCGACGTGAGCTTCCAACTACTCGGCGGTGAATACACCGACGAGGTGGTGCCGGACAGTGAGACCGCGTTCGACGATCGCAAGCTCGACATCGCGGCCGACGGCAGCTTCGAATGGCGGTTCCGCCCGGAGACCCCTTCGCAGTTGGTGATCAGGGAGGTCTACAACGACTGGTCGGCGCAGCGCGGGTCCTTCGCCATCAAACGACTGGACACGGCCGGCACAGCGCCGCCGCCGCTGACCCGCGAGCTCATCGAAAAGCGTTACGCGACAGCAGGTAAGCAGTTGGTGCAGCGGGTCAAGACCTGGCTGCAGTTTCCGCAGTGGTTCTATACGAACATTGGAGTGAATACCCTGGTGGCGCCGCGGCTCACCCCGGGCGGCCTGGCCACGCAGTACTCGTCCGTCGGGCAATTCGACCTGACACCGGATCAGGCGCTGGTGATCACCCTGCCGGTGAGCGACGCGCCGTATCTGGGCTTCCAGTTGGGCAGCCTGTGGTACATCTCGCTGGACTACATCAACCACCAGACGTCGCTGAACGGCACTCAGGCGCAAGCTGATCCGGACGGCAAGATCCGGATCGTGGTCGGCGACCGCAACCCGGGCGTCACGAACTGGGTGGAAACCCTGGGCCACGCCAAGGGCTATCTACAGTTCCGGTGGCAGCGGGTATCGCGTGAGCTCACCGAGGCGGATGGGCCGACCGCGGAGTTGGTCGACTTCGACAAGGTCGCCGCCGCGTTGCCGTACTACGAGCAGAACAAGATCTCCGAGGAAGACTGGCGCGCGCGAATTGCCCAGCGCCAGGAGCAAATTGGACACAGGATGGTGGGGTAGCAGATGGCCGGCTTGCTGGACAACAAGGTTGTCGTCATCAGTGGTGTGGGCCCCGCCCTCGGCACTACGCTCGCGCGGCGCTGCGCCGAGGCGGGCGCGGACCTGGTGTTGGCGGCGCGGACAGTCGAGCGCCTCGACGATGTGGCCAAGCAGATCACCGATCTGGGCAGGCGCGCGGTGTCGGTCGGCACCGACATCACCGATGAGGCGCAGGTGAACAACCTCGTCGAAGAGACGCTCAAGGCGTACGGCAAGGTCGACGTGCTGATCAACAACGCCTTCAAGGTGCCGTCCATGAAGCCGTTCGCGAACACCACCTTCGACCACATCCGCGACACCATGGAACTCACCGTGCTCGGCGCACTGCGGCTGATCCAGGGCTTCACCCCCGCACTGACCGAGGCCAAGGGCTCCATCGTCAACGTGAACTCGATGGTGGTCCGCCACTCCGATCCGAAGCAGGGCGCCTACAAGATGGCCAAATCGGCATTGCTTGCCATGTCGCAGTCGCTGGCCAGCGAGCTTGGCCCCCAGGGCGTTCGGGTGAATTCGGTGCTGCCCGGCTATATCTGGGGCGGCACCCTGCAGGGTTACTTCGAGCATCAGGCCGGCAAGTACGGCACCACCGTCGATGAGATCTACAAGGCGGCCGCGGTCAACAGTGACCTGAAGCGACTGCCCACCGAAGACGAGGTCGCGTCGGCCATCTTGTTCATGGCCAGCGACCTGTCGAGCGGCATCACCGGGCAGACCTTGGACGTCAACTGCGGGGAGTTCAAGGCGTGACACCACGTACCGATGTCGGGACCGTCGAGGATTTGCACGCCTCGGCGACGAAGGCGTGCGGGCTCGACGATTTCGGCGCCGACGACGACAACTATCGCGAAGCGCTGGCGATCTTGCTCGAGTCGTACGCGCGCGAGGCAAATCTCACCGAACTGGGCAGCAAGATGTCGCGGTTCTTCCTGCGCAACGCGCTCGTGGCGCGGCTGTTGAGTGAGGCGGCGTGGAAGCAGTACCCGCAGCATGCCGACGTGACGATCGAACGGCCGATTTTCGTCACCGGCCTGACCCGTACCGGCACCACCGCCCTGCACCGATTGCTATGCGCCGATCCGAGGCATCAGGGCCTGGAACTGTGGCTCGCCGAGTTCCCCCAGCCGCGGCCACCGCGCGAAACGTGGTCCGACAACCCGGTTTTCGTCGACCTTGACGCCCGGTTCAAGCAGGCGCACGATGAGAACCCGGATTACACAGGTCTGCACTATATGACCGCCGACGAGGTGGAGGAGTGCTGGCAGCTGCTGCGCCAGTCGCTGCATTCGGTGTCGTACGAGACGATGGCGCACATCCCGACATATGCGCACTGGCTGGCGAAGCAGGACTGGACCAAGCCGTATCAGCGGCACCGCAAGAATCTGCAACTCATCGGGCTCAACGACACCGAAAAGCGATGGGTGTTGAAGAACCCCAGCCACCTCTTCGCGCTTGACGCGTTGTTCGCGACGTATCCCGACGCGCTCGTCATTCAGTGCCACCGCCCGCCCGCGACCATCATGGCGTCGACGTGTTCCCTCGCTCAGCACACGACAGAAGGCTGGTCGAATACCTTTGTCGGCGCCACCCTCGGCCAGGACACCTTGGACACCTGGTCGCGCGGGCTGGAGCGGTTCAACGCCGAACGCGTAAAACATGATTCGGCCCAGTTCTACGACATGGACTACTTCGACTTCATCGCCGATCCGGTGCGCGAGGTCGAGAAGATCTACCGGCACTTCGGCATCGACTTCACCGAGGAGGCCCGCGCCGCCGTGGAGCATACCCATGCCGAGAGTAAGAAGGGCCCGCGCGCGCCGAAGCACACCTACGCGCTGGCCGACTACGGCCTGACCGACGAAGAGGTGGAGGAACGGTTCAAGGGGCTGTGACAGTCACGCCGACCCCCGCGGTCCACATGGTGGCGACGGGGGCGTGACGTGGCGCCGGCCGGTGCGCGCCTTCCAGATTGCAGTTATTGCGAAAGACTTCGAGACGCCGGCGCAGTAAGTGCAATCTCGCGGCCGCCACTCGACTAGGTGTGGTCAGGCAGTCGTATTGGCCAGCGTCTCAATCCGTTTCAGCGCGTCTCGAGCCAGCGACAGCACGTCGTAGCCATTGACCGTGGCGCACGTGGAAATACGGACCGCAGCGTTGTGCGCGGCGGTGAACGCGTTGTCGCACGCCCAGTCGGGAGCCGCAAACGAGTAGAGCACGATGTCGGGAGAGCCGGAATCCACTTGCGGCAGTAGCCGGAAATGGTATTCGCGGCCCCGCATGTCGGTGACGGTGAACGGAACGGATCGGCAGGAGTCGATGGTGCGCTTGGTTTCCGCGAGTGCATGCTCGGCATCGAAATCGGCGGGATAGACGCCTGCGGCCTCGTCGATGACGACATTGCGGCCGTCCTCGGTCACCCAGTGCCCGCCGTCGGTGGCCGCTGGATCGAGATCGAAGATCAGCGGTGGATCCACCTCGAGCGCCATGCCGCTGCATTGTTTCGGCTCAACGGTGATGAACAGGTTGCCGTCCCTGTCTTGGACCTTGTCGCTCAACAGGTCGCCGACCTGAAGTGCGGTGATGGGGGCTACCGGTTGCTGTGGTCGAGGTCGTGGCTTTTCGGCGCCACGCGTACAGCCCGCGAGAACGAGGAGCAGCGCAGCGCTAGCCGTCGCCCGGCGAAGGCGCGCTGGAGATTTCCTCCAGGCACCCTTCGGCGACCGCGTGTTTGATGCTGTCGGCGAGCTTCGGACACGCCTTGGCGCGCGCGGAATCACCGCCGGACTGCCGGATCTCACTGAAGTACGCACAACGCTGGGAAGCCTCCGTGTTCCACTGCACGGAAGTATGCCCCGGCCCGAGCTTCTTCACCTGCACTGCGACATGACAGAACCGGCAGTCGACAGACACCAACCCCGACGTCAGGTACCGCTCGCGGTCACGCAGGCTTGCCTCCCGGACCGCGGCGGCGCGGGCGGGGTCAGATGCGAAGTCCGGTGCCCCGGAAAAACTTCGAGCACGAACTTCCGGATCGCCGCCATGCTCGTCGTGGTCGTCGTGGTCGTCGTGTGCGCCATAGAGCCTCAGCATCGACCGGGCGAGCTGGTCGACGTCTGGGGCTTGATCGCGCGGCGTCATCTCAGGAGCCGGTCTTTTCCTTCTCGGCAGCCTGCTGCTTCAGGTTCTCCTCGACCTCGACATTCCACTTCTCGTTGGCCGCAGTGGTGTCGATCTCGATCTCGAAGCGGTCGGTCATGTCGGGCGTCACGTCGGCGGCGTTCACATAGAACTGCTGATACCAGCGGCGCATCTGATAGACCGCGCCGTCCTCCTCGACCAGCAGCGGATTGTCGATGCGGGTCTTGTGCTTCCAGATCTCGACGTCCTGCACGAAGCCCTTGCTCACCCCTTCGGTGAACACCGTGGCCAGCTTCTCGGTCGTCTGCTCGTCGAGCCCCTTGGGCTTTTCGACGATCACGCCCCACTGCAGCATGAACGAGTTCTGGGTGACCGGGTAGTGGCAGTTGATCAGGATCGACTCGGCCTTGAAGCCGCCGTAGCTGTTGTGCAGCCAGTTGATCATGAACGACGGGCCGAAGTAGGACGCCTCCGAATCCAGATGTGCCTCACCGTAAGTGGTGCCCATGTCGTTGATATCGGGACGCCCGACGTTGTGCAGGTACTGCGATGCGATGTGACCTTCGAACACGTTCTTGAAATAGGTCGGCAGACCGAAATGGATGTAGAAGAAGTGCGCCATGTCGGTGACGTTGTCGATGATGTCACGGCAGTTCGACCCCTCGATCAGGATCGAGTTCCACTTCCAGTCGGTCCACTCGTCGCTGGCGGCCTCGGGAATCTCGGGGATTCGAACTTCTGGTTGCGGTGGGTTGCCTTCGTGGTCGTGCCAGACGAAGAGCAGGCCACCGCGGACGTCGGTGGTCCACGACCGGGTGCGGGCCAGTCGCGGCGTGCGCTTGGCGTAGGGCACCAGCTTGCATTTGCCGTCGCCGCCCCAGCGCCAGTCGTGGAAGGGGCAGGCGACCTCGTCGCCCTTGATCGTGCCCTGAGCGAGGTTGCCGCCCATGTGCCTGCAGTAGCCGTCAAGCACCTTGACGTCGCCATTGGAGTCGGCGAAGACCACCAGCATGGTGCCGAAAATCTCGATGCCGTGTGGCTTGCCGTCCAGGTAGGTCTGCACCGGGCCAAGGCAGTGCCAGCCTCGCGCGTACCTGTCCGGCAGCGCTCCGGCGTCGATCTCGCGAATGGCTGCGGTTTCGGTGGTCACCTGGGGCCTCCCAATCTGTGCTCTCTAACTAGAACACGTTACAGTTTTTGCCCCCCGGGGCGCAATCTAAACGGGTTTTACCTGCGGTATATCTAGACGATGCCGTTGTACTCATTTGAGGGTCGTTCACCGACGATCGATGCAGGCGCATTCATCGCCCCCACCGCCACGCTCGTCGGCGACGTCCACGTCGAGGCGGGAGCGTCGGTGTGGTTCAACGCGGTCATCCGCGCAGACTTCGCCCCGATCATCGTCCGCGAGGGGGCCAACGTGCAGGACAACTGCGTGCTGCACGCCCCGCCCGGCATCCCCGTCGACGTCGGACCGGGTGCGACGGTCGCGCACGGTTGTGTGGTGCACGGGGTGCACATCGGCTCCCAGGCCGTGCTCGCCAACCACTGCACGGTGCTCGACGGTGCCGTCATCGGCGCCCGCAGCCTCATCGCCGCCCATTCACTGGTGGTCGGCGGCACCAAGATCCCCGACGAGGTGCTGGTGACCGGCTCGCCCGCGAAAGTGCGGGGTCCGATCGCGGGCACGGGGGCGGAGATGTGGGTGAACACCAACCCCGGTGCCTATCAGGATCTGGCCCGCCGCTACCTGACCGGAATGCAGCCCGTTACGTAGCGGTGCGCCGTACCGTGGCGCTATGAGCATCGGCCAGGTCGCCGAAGTATGGCGGTACCCCGTCAAGTCGCTGGGCGGCACGCAGATTGATCAGGCCGACGTGAGCACCAGGGGGGTGCTTGGCGACCGCTTGTGGGCGGTCCGCGACGTCGGGAAGGACGTCACCGCGTCGGCGAGGCAGCTGCCGGTGCTGCTGACCGTAACCGCTCGTTACCCCGCCGCGGTTCCGCCCGACGCAGGCCCCGGCAACGTTCCCGAGGTGGAGATCACGTTCCCCGACGGGACTGTGATGTCCAGTAGCGACGGCGAGGTGCATGCCAAGCTCTCCGAACTGACTGGGCGTGAAGTCGAGCTGACCGCACTGCCGCCTGCCGAGGACACCAGCTTGCACAAGCTGAGTCGAACAGAGCGCGCCGAAACCATGTCGGCCGGATGGCTGCGCGCCGCGTTCGGTCTCTCGGACGACGAGAAGTTGCCCGATCTGTCGATGGTCCGGGTGTCAGACATGGTCAACTTCACCCGCTACTCGACTCCGCCCGGCATGTTCGTCGACCTTGCTCCGATTCATGTGCTGACCAAGACCAGCCTGGCAACCATCGGCGCGGAGGTCGGCAGCGATCTCGATGTGCGCCGCTTCCGCCCCAATGTGCTACTGGCGCTGGACAATCCATCAGAAGAGTTACCGGAGTCGCACTGGACCGGGTCCCGCCTCACGGTCGGCGACGTCGACCTCAACGTTGCGATGCCGACGATTCGCTGCGTGATGCCCAGCCGCGCGCAGCCAGGTATCGAGGTCGACCGCCGCATCACCAAGGCCGTGGCGACTCGAGCGGACCGGTGCCTGGGCGTCTACTGCTGGGTCCACAGCGGCGGCAGCGTCCGCGTCGGGGACGACGTTGCGCTCCAACCCGTTTCAGCGGGCCGCAAAGCTGTCCTCAACGCCGCGCGACGTACCAAGCGGGTCACTTTCGGGTTGGTCAACGAGGCGATGGACCGTCTGTCGCGTTGACTCTGGCATCCCAGCAGCAGCCGGCAGGTGCGCAGCAGTAGCTCACGCTCGTCGTCGGCACAATCCATTGCGCGAGTGGTCGAAACGACGTCCATGCACCGCTTACGCACGCGCTCGGCGTTCATCCCGAACTCGACGAAGCACTCGCTGTCGGGTGGTCCGCCGTAGGGCGCCCAGCTGAGCACGAACGTAAGCAGGTCGCGGTCGAAGCGATCCAATTGCCGCTTGCGCGAACCGCTTGTAGTCACAGACCGGCTGCCGCGTGGTGGTACACGTCGTTCCATCTGAGCTCCCGGGTGAATCCGCGGACGGTGGTGTCGCCGTCGATCACCAGCAACTCGGTATCGGTCATCGCGGCGAAATCCTCGAGTAGCTCCGTGCCGACGGCGGTGGTGAGCACCGTGTGGTGCGGCGCACCCGCCATCAGCCAGGTTTCCGCGGCGACCGACCAGCTTGGGCGTGGCTCCCAGACCGCGCACGCCACCGGAAGGTTCGGCAACGGGGCCGTCGGCTCGACGACCCGAACCTCGTTGGCCACCAGTCGGAATCGCGATCCGATATCGCTGATTCCGAGGATCACCGCGTCGGCGGGGGCCGCGGTGAACCGCAGCCGGACGGGATCCTCGCGGCCGCCGATGGACAGTGGGTGCACCTCCAGCGACGGCACGTCGCCCGCGATCGACGGGCAGACCTCCAGCATGTGGGCACCCAGTACGCGTTCGTCGCCGGGTGTCAGGTCGTAGGTGTAGTCCTCCATGAACGACGTACCACCGGGCAGGCCCTCAGCCATCACCTTGACCGCCCGCAACATCACCGCCGTTTTCCAGTCACCCTCGGCGCCGAAGCCGTAACCGTCGGCCATCAGGCGCTGCACGGCGAGGCCAGGCAACTGGCGCAGCCCACCCAGGTCCTCGAAGTTCGTGGTGAAGGCGTGAAAACCGCCTGTCTCCAGAAACTTTCGCAGTCCGGCTTCGATCTGCGCACCATGCCGAAGCGAGGTGTGGCGATCACCGCCGGGCCGCAGCTCTGGCGCCAGCCGATAGGCGTGCTCGTACTCGCGGACCAGCTTGTCCACCTCGGACGCCGGGACACGTTCGACCATGTCGACAAGCTCGTTGACCGGATACGTGTTGATCGACGCCCCGAAGTGCGCTTCGGCTTCGACCTTGTCGCCCTCGGTGACGGCGACGTTTCGCATGTTGTCGCCGAATCGTGCCACCCGCAAGGTCGCGAGTTCGGCGGCGGCCAGCGCAGCCCGTGTCCACGCCCCGATCCGAGAGCGGGTGCGCTGGTCGTCGACGTGGCCTGCGATGGTCTTGCGTGAGGTCGACAGCCGTGACTGGATGTAACCGAACTCGCGGTCACCGTGGGCGGCCTGGTTGAGGTTCATGAAGTCCATGTCGATGCTGTCCCAAGGCAGTTCGACTCCGAACTGCGTGTGCAGGTGCAGCAGTGGCTTTTGGAGCGTCTTCAGTCCACGGATCCACATCTTCGCCGGGGAGAAGGTGTGCATCCACGCGATCACCCCGACGCATTGGGCGCTGTCGTTGGCTTGTCGGATCACCGACGCGATGCTGTCGGAGGTGACGACCGTTGGCTGCCAGACGATCTTGACGGGAATCTCGGCGCAGCCGTCGAGCTTTTCGGCCAGTTGGCGTGACTGGCTCGCCACTTGGTCGAGGGTCTCCTGGCCATACATCGATTGGCTGCCGGTGACGAACCATACTTCGCCATCGAGCATTCGGGAGTCGATCACGTTGCTGAGCCTTCCTGTGGAACGGCCGGCTGGCCGTAGACGTTCTGGTAGCGGTCGAAGAGGGCGGTGACGTGGCGATCGTCGATGCGGTCGACCGCTCCGAGCTGTTGACCGATGTGCACGGTGCGCGCGACGTCCTCGACCATCACGGCGGCCTTGACCGCCGAGCGGGCGTCGGGTCCCACGGTGAACGGTCCGTGGTTGCGCATGAGCACCGCAGGAGATCGGCTGCCGCGCAACGCCTCGACGATGCCGCGGCCGATCGAGTCGTCACCGATCAGGGCGAAGGGGCCGATGGGGATGTCACCGCCGAACTCGTCGGCGATCATCGTGAGCACACACGGAATGGGTTCGCCCCTGGCCGCCCACGCGGTGGCGTATGTCGAGTGGGTGTGCACCACTCCGCCGACCTCGGGCATGTGGCGGTAGACATAGGCATGCGCGGCTGTGTCCGACGAGGGGGCGAGACGGCCGTCGACGAGGTTTCCGTGCAGGTCGCATACCACGATGTCGTCGGGTGTCAGCGCGTCGTAGTCCACGCCCGACGGTTTGATCACCATCAGGTCATGGCCGGGCACGCGCGCCGACACGTTGCCCGCCGTCCAGATGACGAGCTGATACTTCGTCAACTGCGCGTGTAGCTCGCAGACCTCTCGCCGCAGTTGTGCGACAACGGAATTGATTTCAGATGTGACGGTCACTCGGTTGCTCCAGCTCGTGCGGTTGCCGATATCTCGCGAAGCGTGCGCATCATTGCGTTGCCGCGCCCGAACCAGTCGTGCAGCTTCACGTACTCCGCATACAGCGCGTCGTAGCGCAAAACGTTGTCGGGATTCGGGACGTACGCATTGCGGACGCGTCCGCCCATCTGCTTGGCAGCGGCAGCCACATCCTGGTACGCGCCCGCCGCCGCGGCGGCGTGAATGGCCGAGCCCAGCGCCGGCGCTTGGGCCGAGTTCACTGTCGAGAGAGGCAATCCCAAGACGTCGGCGTAGATCTGCATCAGCAGGCGGTTCTTGAGCAGGCCGCCTGCCACCACGAGTTCGGTCACGGGCACACCGCTGTTGATGAATGTCTCGACGATCATCCGGGTGCCGTAGGCCGTCGCCTCCAACAAGGCGCGATACATGTCGACGGACGTGGTGGCAAGGGTCTGCCCGACGATTGCACCCGACAGCTGGTGGTCGACGAGCACCGACCGATTGCCGCTGTGCCAATCGAGTGCGATCAGGCCATGCTCGCCGACGGCCTGGCCGGCGGCGGCCTCGGTGAGCAGCTCGTGCACCGTGATGTTGCGCGCCAGCGCCTTCTCGTGTGCTGCGGCGGGGACGCAATTGTCGACGAACCAGCCGAAGATGTCACCGACTCCTGACTGGCCTGCTTCATAGCCCCAATAGCCGGTGACGATGCCGCCGTCGACGACGCCGCACATGCCTGGGACTTCGCGCAGAACATTGGAATTCATCACGTGGCAGGTAGACGTGCCCATGATCGCCAGCATCTGGCCGGGTTCAAGGCAGTCGGCCGCTGCGGCCGTTACGTGTGCGTCGACATTTCCGACAGCAACCGGAACACCGGCAGGCAAGCCCGTCCAAGCCGCCGCGGTCTCGGTCAAGGTTCCTGCCGCGTCTCCGAGCGCGCCGATCGGATGGCGCAGTTTGGTGTCGACGAAATCCGCGAAGTCGGGAGCAAGCGCCGCAAGGAAGTCCGGGGTGGGGTAGTGACCGTCCTGGAGGATGCCCTTGTAGCCGGCACTGCACGCGTTGCGCACATAAGTTCCGCACAGCTGCCACACGATCCAATCGGCGGCCTCGACCCACCGGTCGATTGCGTGGTAGACCTCCGGGTCCTCCTCAAGGATTTGCAGGGCCTTGGCGAACTCCCATTCGCTCGAGATCAAGCCGCCGTAGCGCTTGAGCCATGGCTCTTTTCGGTCAGCGGCCAATGCGTTGATCCGGTCTGCTTGCGGTTGCGCAGAGTGATGTTTCCACAGTTTGGCATAGGCGTGCGGGCGCTCCGCGAACGCTGCCGTCTCGCACAGCGGCCTACCGTCGGCCTGGACCGGGATCATGGTGCAGGCCGTGAAATCCGTGCCGATTCCAATCACGTCATCCGGATTGATACCGGACCGGCGGATCGCTTCCGGGACAGCCCTTTTGAGCACCCGACGATAGTCCTCGGGGACCTGCAGAGCCCATTCGGCGGGCAGGCGCACGTCCCCGACCGGTAGCGAGCGGGTGAGCACACCGTGTTCGTAGTCGTGCACCGCGCTGGCCACTTCCTCGCCATCGTCGACGCGGACCACGACGGCGCGGCCCGACAGCGTGCCGAAATCGACTCCGATCGTGTACTTCTGGCGTTGCATGTCGTTCCTCACTTGGTCGGGTATGCCCGAGTGCTGTCCCGAACGATGAGTTCGGGAGCGAGCAGTGGTGTGGCGTGCGAGACCCCGTCGATGACGGCGGTCAGAAGTTCGATTGCGCGTTGGCCTACGGCGTGGAAGTCCTGTCGGACTGTGGTCAACGCGGGATTGAGGTAGGCGGCCTCGGGCACGTCGTCGAACCCGACCATGCTGACGTCGCCGGGCACCGAGATGCCGGCTTCCGCGAATGCGTGCAGGATGCCGATCGCCATCTGGTCGTTGGCGACGAAGACAGCCGAGAAGTCGTTGCGGTTGACCAGTTCCCGGCCTATGGCGTAGCCGCGGGCGGGAGTCCAGTCGCCTTCGAGGTCAGCTCGTACCGGTAGTCGGGCTGCATGCATGACCTCGACGTACCCGGCACGGCGGGCCCGGGCCTCGGTCCACGTCAGCGGGCCGCTGACGTGGATGATGTCGCGGTGACCGAGATCGACGAGGTGTTGGGTCGCCAGCCGTGCTCCTTCGGTCTGGTCGACACCGACGCTCAGCCCTCGCCCTGACAGCTCGCCTTCGACGACGATCAACGGGATCGACGTGGCCTCTGAGCGCACGACGGCGAGTGCGTCCTGTTGGGTGACGATCATGATGATCGCCTCGACCGACTGGCGGCTGAGATAGTCCAGCGCGCCGCGCAATTCGTCATGAGTCACCGCGGCGACGGTCACCAGACTGGTGAAGTAGCCAGCCGCACGGGCCGCGTCCTGAATGGAGAATTGGATGCTGGCAGGCCCGTGGAGGGCGGTGTTGCTGCCGATGATCCCGATGATCTTGGAGCGTCTGGTGACCAGTGCGCGGGCGGCCGTGTTGGGTCGATAGTCCAGGTGGGCGATCGCGCGCTCCACCCGTTCGCGCGTGCTGGGCCGGATGTTCGCCGAGCCGTTGATGACCCGCGAAACCGTCTGGTGGGACACGCCCGCGAGTTTCGCGACGTCGGCCATCACGGGTCTGCGCGGAGTGGGTTCGACGGTCATCGGGTGTCCCTGACCAGTACGCGTTGCACCAACACGAACACCAGCAGCAGAACCCCCGTCATGATGCGCGTCCAGTAGGAGTCGAGGTTCTCCGTGGTGACAAAGACCTGGATCGTGCCGAGCACGAGCACCCCGATCACGGCGCCGAGCACGAAACCGACCCCACCGGAGAGCAATACACCGCCGATCACCGCGGCGGCGATCGCGTCGAGTTCCAATCCGATGCCGTTGAGGCTGTACCCGGACAACTTCTGCACGCCCAGCAGCACGCCTGCCAACGCGGCACAGAAGCCGCTGATCACATACACACAGACCTGGGTACGGGCGGCGGCCAATCCCATCAGCTGGGCCGACTGCCTACTGCCGCCGATGGCGTAAACCGTGCGTCCGAACCGCGTTTCGTGCAATACATATATTGCCGCCACCACGACGATCAACGCGACGACGACGGTCCAGCGGATGAACTTGTCCTCGTAGAGATACAGATAGTTCAACCCGAGCTTGCGCAACAGCGGATCCTTGATCGGTAGCGTGCCGACACTGATGACGTAGCACAGTCCGCGGGCCAGGAACATGCCTGCCAGCGTGACGATGAACGGTTGCACGTCGAAGTACTCGATGACCGTGCCCATCAACAGACCCAGCACCGTGCCGGCCAGGAGTACGAACACGATGGCAACCGGTGCGGGCCAACCCGATTCCAGCGTCTTGGCGAGTATCACCGTGGACAATGCGACCACCGAGCCGACGCTCAAATCGATGCCGCCGGTGAGAATGACGAAGGTCATTCCGACGGCCAGCACGATCAGGTGAGCGTTGTCGACAAGCAGGTTCAAGAACACCTGCGAGGGGCTGCTGAACCCGTACCGCACGACGATGGTGGCGAACAACGCGACGAAAAGGACGAACGAGGCGACAGGGGACAGGTACCGGCCGCGGATTCGGTCGGTCACCGCGGGCAGGAAGCCATCACGGCGATGCATGGTCTGGGTGCTCATGACGCCGCCACCGTGTCCGTTCTCGGCGCAGATTCGGCGACGTCGTCATTGGGGATCGTGGGCTGCCCCGCTGTAGCGCGCCGCCGCCGAAGTAGCCTCCGGAATTTGGGTGCTTGCATCAGGCACACCGCGATGACCACCACCGCCTTGAACACCAGCGTCGTCTCCGGCGTGATACCCGCGGTGTACACCGTGGTGGTCAGCGTCTGAATGATCAAGGCGCCCAGAATGGTTCCGGTCAGGCTGAAGCGACCACCTAGCAGCGATGTACCGCCGATCACCACTGCCAGGATGGCATCCATCTCGATCCACAATCCCGCGTTGTTGGCGTCGGCGGCCGAAATGTTGGAGGCGATCATCAACCCTGCGATACCGGCGCACAACGCGCTGAACACGTAGACGGCGAACACGATCGTCCGGTACCGCACACCAGCCAGTCGGCTGGCCTCGGGATTGACGCCGATGGCTTCCAGCAGCATGCCCAGCGCGCTGCGACGGGTGATGATTGCGACGACGGCGAACACGGCCAGGCTCACCAGGATCGCCACCGGCAGCCCGAGCGCATAGCCGGCGCCGAGGACCTTGAACCGCTCACTGCTGACCGTGACAATCTGTCCGTTGGTGATCAGCAGCGCGATGCCACGACCAGCCGTCATCAACACCAGCGTGGCGATGATCGGCTGAATTCCGAAGCTGGACACCAGGATCCCGTTCCACAAGCCGAGCACCACCGCCGCACCGAGCGCGATCAGCATCGCCGTCGCAACTCCGGTCAGGCTGTTGCCTTCCGGCTGCGCCGCAATATGTGCGCACGCCAGCGCGCCGGAAATCGCGACCACCGCGCCGACGGACAGGTCGATGCCGCGCGACGCAATGACGAGCGTCATCCCGAGTGCGACGAGCATGGTCGGAGCACCGTTGCGGAGAATGTCGATCAAACTCCCGTACAGGTGGCCGTCCTCGACGCGGATCGCCAAAAAGGACGGCGTGAGTACGACATTGAGACCCAGCAGGGCGATCAACGCCAACGCCGGCCAAAGCAGTGGTGAGGCGATCGCGCGGCGAGTCATTGTTGGCTGCCGCTCGCGATGAGCCGGGTGAGCTCCGAAACCGGGCAGCCGCCGTCCAGTTGGGCGATGTTGTGGCCGTCACGCATCAACGCGATTCGGTCGCTGATGCGAACGACCTCATCGAGTTCGGTCGAGATGAACAGCACCGCCATGCCGTCGGCAGCCAGTTCGGTGACCAGCTTCTGGATCTCGGCTTTGGCGCCGACGTCGATGCCGCGCGTCGGCTCGTCGAGGATGAGCAGCGCGGGTTGGGTGATCAGCCAGCGGGCCAGCAGCACCTTCTGCTGGTTGCCGCCGCTGAGGTTCTTGATGAGCGTATTCGGATCTCGGGGCCGGATGTCGAGCGTCTCCATGTAGCGACTGACCAGCCTGTTTTTCGCCTTCGCCGACAGCGGCCGGGCGAAGCCGCGCCTGGCCTGCAGCGCCAGCACCAGGTTGTCGCGCACGCTGAGCTCGGCGACGATGCCGTGCGTCTTGCGGTCCTCGGAGGTGAACGCGAACCTGCGAGCGATCGCGGCCCGCGGCGAGCGCAACCGGGCCTGCTTGCCGTCGACGCTGAGGTGCCCGCTCGTCGGCCTGTCCGCACCGAACAGCAGGCGGGCGAATTCCGTTCGGCCAGAACCGAGTAGCCCCGCCAGGCCAACCACCTCGCCGGGGAAGATGTCGAGGGTGACAGGGTGCACCCGTGGCGGCCTGCCGATGTCTGAGGTACTGACGATCGGCGGCACCATGTCGTTGCGGTGTGTTTCCTGTGCCGTCTCCGCGATTTCGTCGAGTACCTCGAGTTCACGGCCCAGCATCGCGGTGACCAGCTGGTGGCGACCGAGGTCGGCGGTGAGGTATTCGCCGACCCGCCGTCCGTTGCGCAGCACCGTCATTCGGTCCGAAATCTCATACACCTGGTCGAGAAAGTGCGAGACGAAGAGCACGGCCGTGCCGTTGTCGCGCAGTTGCCGGATCACCCGGAACAGCTCGGCGACTTCCTCGGCATCCAGGCTGGACGTCGGTTCATCGAGAATGAGGACCCGCGCCGAAACCGCCGTGGCGCGGGCGATCGCGACGAGTTGCTGAATGGCGATCGGATGGGCACCGAGTGTCGAACGAGGGTCGATGTCGAGTTCCAGGTGCGAGAGCAGGTCGCGAGCGCGGCGATTCAGTGCACGGTGATCGATGCGTCCGAACCTTCGCGGTTCGCGGCCGAGCAGAATGTTCTCTGCGACAGTCAGATTGGTGCAGAGGTTGACTTCCTGGTAGACGGTGCTGATTCCGGCGTCCTGTGCCTGGCGTGGACCGGTGAAACGGCATGGCACACCGGCCACCGTGATGCTTCCGGCGTCGATGTCGTACACACCGGTAAGAGCTTTGATCAGAGTCGATTTGCCCGCGCCGTTCTCGCCCATCAGGGCGTGGACCTCACCGGGTAACAACCGGAAGTCGACGCCGTCGAGCGCCTTCACCCCGGGAAAGGTGATGCTGATGTCACGCATCTCGACCACGGGAGTCGGCGACTCTGCGGTGGACGTCGGTGCCATGGGGTCATCGCTTTCCGGTGTGGAACTTGGCGCCGCCCCAGGATGAGGGGTAGGGCCGACCGGGGCGGCGCCAAGAGTCTTCAAAAGGTGTTGTCAGTACTTGCGATCGGGCAGCGCGGCGATTGCTTGCTGCTGATCGAACGTCTTGTCGGGCACGACAACACGCGATGGCACTGCTTCACCGGCGACAACCTTCTTGGCCAGATCCATCAGTTGCGGGCCAAGCAAGGGATTGCATTCGACGAGGAAGTTGAACTTGCCGTCGGCCAACGCCTGCATGCCGTCGTGGGTGGCGTCGACCGCGACGATCTTGACGTCTTGTCCCGGCTTGAGACCGGCTGCCTCGATGGCCTCGATGGCTCCCAGACCCATGTCGTCGTTCTGGGCGAACACCACGTCGATCTTCGGATTGGCTTTCAGGAAGGCTTCCATCACCTGCTTGCCGCCCGAGCGCGTGAAATCTCCTGTCTGCGAGGCGATGATCTTCAGTTTCGGGTTGGCCGAGATGGCGTCGGCGAAGCCCTTGCTTCGGTCGATGGCAGGGTCCGCTCCGGTGGTGCCTTCGAGTTGGACGATGTTCACTTGTGCTGGCGCCGCTGCAAATTGCTTCACGACCCAGTCACCGGCGCTGCGGCCTTCGGCAACGAAGTCGGCGCCGACGAACGTCTTGTAGACGTCGGTCTCCTGGGTGTCGACCGCGCGGTCGGTCAGGATCACCGGGATGCCGGCGTTCTTTGCTTCGAGCAGCACCGCATCCCAACCGGTCCGCACGACGGGGCTGAACGCGATCACGTCGACGTGTTGCTGAATGAACGACCGGATCGCCGAGATCTGGTTCTCCTGTTTTCCGTTGGCGTCGGAGAACTTCAGGTCGATGCCGGCGGCCGTGGCGGCCTCTTGGATGTTCTTCGTGTTGGCCGTACGCCAGCCGCTCTCGGCACCCACCTGGGAGAAGCCCATGGTGATCTTGCCGTCCGCGGAGCCGCCGGGCGCCGGACCGCTTCCGCAGCCCACCACCGTTGCTGCGATCAGCGCACCCAGCGCCGCTGCCAGGGTTCTCTTCACCGCGACTCCTCACTTGTCGGTTGTCGAACTCGGTCGCTACGGGCCAGGTCGGCGCGGGTTCGCGCAGCACCTGCAGTGTGACCGGCGTTACACTGCCTGGATGTTAGCGCTAACAATCAAAGGGTGTCAACGCCTGAATCGAGATGCGAATCCAGGCGGAGAAGCCGCCGCGTTGTTGACGCGAAATTTGCCAACGCACCAGTTCAGTGCCCTGATTGACCGAAGTTGTTGACAAGCCAGTGAGTTGGCTCACATACTATCGCCTTGCATGTTAACGCTCACATTCTGACCGGCCTCTGTGCCGCGTTTACCAGGAGGATCTCGTGCGGAAGTTGATCTGGCTCGCCGTCGTGGCGCTGCTGACCACGCTGGCTCTCTCGGGCTGCGGCCGGTCCACGGACACGGCCAGCGGCAACGGGGAGAAGGGCACCGTCGGAATCGCGATGCCGACCAAGTCGTCGGAGCGCTGGGTCGCCGACGGCAAGAACATGGTCGATCAATTCCAGTCGCTGGGCTACACCACCGATCTGCAGTACGGCGATGACGTCGTGCAGAACCAGGTGTCCCAGATCGAGAACATGATCACCAAGGGCGTCAAGCTACTTGTCATCGCACCGATCGACGGCTCCTCACTGACCACCACTCTGCAACATGCGGCGGATGCCAAGATCCCAGTGATCAGCTATGACCGGTTGATCAAGGGCACGCCCAACGTCGATTACTACGCGACATTCGACAACTTCAAAGTCGGCGTGCTGCAAGGCAGTTACATCATCGACAAGCTCGGACTGGCCCAGGGCAAGGGTCCGTTCAACATCGAGCTGTTCGCCGGTTCACCCGACGACAACAACGCCACGTACTTCTTCGACGGCGCGATGAGCGTGCTCAAGCCCTACCTCGACAGCGGCAAGCTGGTCGTCAAGAGCGGCCAGACGTCCTTCGACCAGATCGCGACTCTGCGGTGGGATGCCGGTCTGGCCCAGTCGAGGATGGACAATCTGCTCAGCCAGGCCTACACCACGGCGCGAGTCGATGCTGTGCTGTCGCCCTACGACGGCATCTCCCGCGGTGTCCTGTCGGCGCTGAAGAGCGCCGGTTACGGCACCCCCGCCAAGCCGCTGCCGATCGTCACCGGACAGGACGCCGAATTGGCCTCGGTGAAATCCATCGTCGCCGGCGAGCAGACCCAGACCGTCTTCAAGGACACCCGCGAACTCGCGAAAGCCGCTGTGCAGGAGGGCAATGCCGTGCTCACCGGCGGCAAGCCTGAGGTCAACGACACCAAGACGTACAACAACGGCGTCAAGGTGGTCCCGTCGTATCTGCTCCAGCCGGTCAGCGTCGACAAGTCGAACTACAAGGCCGCGCTTGTCGACTCGGGCTACTACACCGAAGCGCAGGTGCAGTGACCTCGACGCTGCTGGAGATGCGGGGCATCACCAAGCGGTTCCCCGGCGTCACCGCGCTCTCCGATGTGGATCTGACGGTGAAAGCCGGTGCCATCCATGCCATCTGCGGTGAAAACGGCGCCGGTAAGTCCACGCTGATGAAGATCCTGAGCGGGGTCTATCCGCACGGGGACTACGACGGTGAGATCCGCTTCGACGATCAGGTATGCGAGTTCAAGGGCATTCGGTCCAGCGAGCGCGCCGGCATCGCGATCATCCACCAGGAACTCGCGCTGGTGCCCTACCTCTCGATAGCCGAGAACGTGTTCCTCGGCAACGAACGTAGCCGCCGCGGCGTAATCGGCTGGGACGAGACCCTTATCGAGGCGCAGGCGTTGCTCGACCGGGTCGGTCTGCGGGAGAGCCCACAAACCCGCGTCGCTGACATCGGCGTCGGTAAGCAACAACTGGTCGAGATCGCCAAGGCGCTTTCGAAAAAGGTTCGCCTGCTCATCCTGGATGAGCCGACCGCGGCGCTCAATGACTCCGACAGCCGTCACCTGCTCGACCTCATCGTCGACCTCCGCGAGCAAGGCATCACTTCGATCATCATCTCCCACAAGCTCAACGAGGTGATGCAGGTGGCGGACACCATCACCATTCTGCGTGACGGGCACACGATCGAGACGATGGCTGTCGACGATGAGCTCTCGGAGGACCGCATCGTGCGCGGCATGGTCGGCCGCGACCTCACGCACCGGTTTCCGCCTCGGCCGCAGCGCGACATCGGTGAAGTCGCGTTCGCGGTGTCCAACTGGACCGTTCTGCATCCAATCGACCAGCAGCGCAAGGTCGTCGACGATGTGTCGCTTCAAGTACGCGCAGGCGAGATCGTGGGCATCGCGGGACTGATGGGTGCAGGCCGGACAGAGCTGGCCCTCAGCGTGTTCGGCCGCTCGTACGGAAAGTACGTGAGCGGCAAGGTCTTCAAGGGTGAGAAGGAAATCAGTACCCGAACCGTCTCGGATGCGATCCGCAACGGCATCGCCTACGCGACCGAGGATCGAAAGCATCTCGGTCTTAACCTGATGGACAGCATCGCCGAAAGCATCACCCTGCCGTCGCTGCGCAAGATCAGCAAGCGGTGGGTGATCAACCAGCACGAGGAATCCGGTGTTGCCGAACGGTTTCGCGCCTCGATGCGTATCAAGACGTCGTCCGTGTCGGCGGTGACGGGCAAGCTCTCGGGCGGCAACCAGCAGAAGGTCGTGCTGAGTAAGTGGCTGTTCACCGACCCCGACGTGCTCATTCTCGATGAGCCGACGCGCGGCATCGACGTCGGCGCCAAGTACGAGATCTACACGATCATCAACGAGCTGGCCGCACGCGGAAAGGCGGTGCTGGTCATCTCGTCGGAACTGCCTGAGCTGATTGGCATCTGCGATCGCATCTATGCACTGAGCCAGGGCCAGCTCACCGGCGAGGTGGCGCAAGCTGACGCGACGCAAGAAACACTGATGCGTTACATGATGAAAGGACGTGCGTAGGTGACCACCACCGTCGAGCAGCCGTCGCAGACCCCAGAGGCGCAACCAGAATCGAACAAGCCGACGCCGCCGGGACTGCGCCAACGGGTGTCCTCATTTCTCGTGTCACACATTCGTCAGTCCGGCATGGTGGTGGCGCTGGCCGCGATCGTGTTGTTGTTCCAGGTGTGGACCGGCGGAATCCTGCTCAAGCCGCTGAACGTCACCAACATCATTCAGCAGAACGGGTACATACTGGTTCTCGCGATCGGCATGGTCATCGTGATCATCGCCGGCCACATCGACCTGTCCGTCGGATCCATCGCCGGATTCATCGGGGCGATGTCCGGAGTCTTGATGGTGCGCAACGACATGCCTTGGCTGCTTGGCGTCGCGGTGTGTATTGGGATAGGCGCACTCATCGGCGCCTGGCAGGGGTTCTGGATCGCCTACGTCGGGATCCCGTCGTTCATCGTCACCCTTGGCGGAATGCTGGTCTTCCGCGGCGCGACTCAATACCTACTCGAGGGCCAGTCCATCGCCCCGATGCCGCATGGGTTGGAGCAAGTCAGCAGTGGATTTCTGCCAGAGCTCGGAGCCAACGCCGTCTACCACTGGCCGACCGTCATTCTCGGAGCCGTCGTCACCGTTGCCGCCGTGGTGGTGCAAGTGCGTCGTCGGCGTTCACAACTCCGATACGGCCACGAGGTTTCGTCCACCGCGGTCTTCGTCGCGAAGTGCGCGGCCATCGTCGTAGCTCTGGCGGCATTCACTCTTCTGCTGGCCAGTTACCGGGGCGTACCGATCGTCGGCATCATTCTCGTCGTGCTGACCATCGTCTACGCATTCGTCATGCGCAACACCGTCCTCGGGCGCCAGGTATACGCCGTCGGCGGAAACTCCGCTGCAGCAAGGCTTTCGGGGGTCCGCAACCAACGCGTCACACTGCTGGTGTTCGTGAACATGGGCATCCTCGCCGCGGTCGCGGGCCTGTTGTTCGCGGCGCGACTGAACTCGGCGACACCTCAGGCGGGCATCAACTTCGAACTCGAGGCCATCGCTGCGGCGTTCATCGGCGGCGCCTCGTCCAGCGGCGGTGTCGGCACCGTGTTCGGGGCGATCGTCGGTGGACTGGTGCTTGGCGTGCTGAACAACGGCATGTCGATCCTCGGCATCGGCAGTGACGTGCAACAGGTGATCAAGGGCCTGGTGCTGCTCGCAGCAGTCGGTTTCGACGTCTACAACAGGCGAAAGGGCGGACGCTAGAACGTCAGCGTCGCCTGGTGCTCTGCCGAATGACGAGTTGAGCGGGTACCAGGATCGGTTGATCGTCGATCGGCCCGTCGTCGGTGTTTTCGATTCGCGCGACGAGCATTTCGACGCTTCGGCGGCCGACCGTTGCGAAATCCTGGCGGACCGTGGTGAGCGGCGGCGAATAGAACTCGGCTTCCGGCACATCGTCGAATCCGGCCACCAGGATGTCGTCCGGGACCGTGCGGCCTGCCTCGGCCAGTGCACGCAGCAGGCCGAGCGCCATCTGATCGTTGGCGACGAAGACGGCCTCGACGTCGGTGCGACGCGCGAGAGCGATGCCGGCCTGATAGCCCGAGGCGGCGGACCAGTTGCCTTGCAGCGGTTCGGGAATGACCCGCCCCGAGGCGGACAGCTCCTCGCGCCACCCGGCCAACCGGGCTTCGGTTTCCGTCCAGCCGTCGGCACCAGTCACGTGCCAGACGGTCGATGCGCCCTGCTCGAGCATGTGCCGCGTGACCTGTCGCGCCCCGTCGAACTGATCGACGCTGACCACCGGCAACCCCAATCCACCGGTGCCGTCGACGGCAACGACGGGCATGTCGCGCCGCAGCCCCGAAAGCGCCTCGCGGGTTTCGGACAGCGGCGCGATCACCACCACGCCTTCGACGGACTGCTCGGTCAGTCGGTTCATCGCGCCAGGCAACGTGGTGCGGTCGATGGTGGATTCACTGGCCACGCTGACGAAATACCCCGCGCTGCGGGATGCGTGCTCGATCGCGTACAGCATGCTCGCCGGGCCGTACAGCGTGCTGTCAAAGCAGATGACGCCCAACGTTTTTGACCGGTGAGTGGCAAGTGCCCGCGCTGCCAGGTTGCGGTGATAGCCCAGCTGGTCGATGGCGGCGTGCACGCGGCGCCGGGTGGATTCCTTCACCGCCGCGGAGTCGTTGAGCACCCGGGACACGGTCTGATGTGAGACGCCCGCGGCCTTGGCGACGTCGAACATGTTCACCGGTCGGCGCTCGACCCGTTCAGCCATCGAAAGCGACCTCCTTTGCTGTCGCATCGTAGTCGGAATATGAACGGTCACCGGGCTTTGACGGACTAGATGTGAGCGCTAACATTTCAGTTATGCCGGCCGAGATGACCGTCGCGCGACTCCACGGAGTGCGGGATATCAGGTGCCACAGCGAGGCCGTGCCAACCGCGGGTGCCGGTGAGGAACTGGTGCGTATTACCGCGGTCGGGCTGTGCGGATCCGACCTGCATTGGTTCACCGAGGCGGGCATCGGCGACGCGAAGCTGACGCGACCGGTGGTGCCGGGCCACGAATTCGCAGGCGTCATCGAGGGCGGACCGCGCCACGGCGTGGCCGTCGCCGTGGACCCGGCCTTGCCATGCCGTCAGTGCGAGATATGCCTCGGCGGTGATCTCAACCTCTGTCCGGATGTCGTGTTCGCCGGGCACGGCGGCCAGGACGGCGGACTGCAGCAGTACCTGGCCTGGCCGTCGTGGGCCCTTCATCCCTTGCCCGCCGGGATGAGCGCGATCGACGGCGCAGTTCTCGAGCCACTCGGCGTCGCACTGCACGCATTGGACTTGGGCCACTTACGAATTGGCTCGACGATCGCAGTCGTCGGCGCTGGCCCGATCGGCCTGCTGTTGGCGCAGGCCGCGAGGAGATCTGGGGCTACCCGCGTCGTGGTCGTCGAACCGCTTGCGCACCGACGAGACGCAGCCAAGCGATTGGGAGCCGACGTCGTGCTCGACGTTGATGAGGCGGGCGACGATATCGGCGCCGACACCGTTTTCGAAATGGCAGGCACCGACGCAGCGGTCGAGATGGCGCTGCGCGCCGCGCGACCGGGCGCCAGGGTGGTGCTCGGTGGCATTCCCGACGGTGACCGCACGTCGTTTCAAGCGTCCATCGCGCGCCGGAAGGGCCTGACGCTGGTATTGGTCAGGCGCATGAACGAGGCTTACCCGCGGGCGATTCGGCTCGTCGAGCAAGGGCTGGTCGACATCTCGTCGATCGTGACCCATCGATACCCGCTCGAGCATGCCGCCGAGGCGTTCGCCGTGGCCGCCGACAGGCAAGGGCTGAAGGTCGTCATCGAGCCCTAGCGTCGTGGTAGCGGATCGCCCACGACATCGACCAGCACTCGCCGGGCTCGAGCCACCGAAGTCCTTCCCCGCTGTTGAACGCATCGGCCGGTGCGGTCATCGGTTCGATCGCGACAGCAGTGGTCAATCCGCCCGCGCCCGGGAATTCGCGAGTGATGAAAACCTGCACATAGCCGAATTGTTCGTCGGCCCATAGGGATACGGTCCGCCCGTCCGGCGCGCTGAGCCAGTGGGTGCTGCCACCGCCGGCCGTCACCACTCCCGACCATGCGTCGTCGAGGTCAAGGGCGGCCACAAGCCGGCCCGCACGCAGGTCCCACTCTGTGCCGTCGACGGGCGTCACGCCAATCGGATTGAGCCGTTCGTCGACATCGATGTGCCTGCCGGCCGATACCGTCAAGGTGAGCGAATCCGTTGGGACGTCGCCGATTCTCAGGAACGGATGGGCTCCGACAGCGACTGGCGCGCAGGCTGTCCCGACGTTGCGGACGGTGTGCATCACCTCGAGGCCGTCGGAGACGACGGTGTAGCAGACCGTGGTGTCCAGCGTGAACGGGTAGCCGTTCTGCGGGAAGACGGGTGCCCGCAGGGTCACCGACCGTTCGGTGCGTTCGGCGAGTTGGTACGGCGTATTACGCAGCAGGCCATGCAGCGCGTTGCCGCGCGCTGGTTCTGTGATGTCGAGTTGCATCGTCTGGCCCGCGTACGTCCATCGCCCGTCGCGCACCCGATTGGGCCACGGCACCAGGACGATTCCGCTTCCGAACGGCGGCGGGGCGTCGGCGTCGTAGCCTGCGGTGAGTTGCACGCCGTCGATGGAGAGGTGCCGGATGGCGGCGGCGACCTCGGTGACGATCGCCCGCACGGACCGGCCGGCAGCGTCGAGAGATAGCTCGTATTGCTCACCGAGCGCGGGCCAAGGGGTAACCGTCACCCGGTAATGTTAGCGCTAACATTTCCTGAGCGCAGTTACAGCTTGCGCGCGCTCGCCGTGGCCTTGTCGAGTTCCCAATAGGCCCGCAGCGCGACGATCTTGCCGTCGTCGTTGACGCGGTACGTGAAGACGCCCTCGGCGGTGACTTCGTAGCCTGCGGACCTGATCACGATGTTGCCGACGTTGGCTTCCTCGTTGCCGCAGACGTAGGTTTTCTCGAAGTTGAACGTCAGCTCGCTCGGGGCGATCGCCATGTCGTAGAACTTCGCGATCGCCTCCTTACCGCGATGGCCCTTACCGTCCGGGTCGAAATGCGAAGGACCGATCGGATCCTCGACGATGGCGTCATCGGCGAACACGGCCAGCCACGCCTCTTTGTCGTGCGCCGTGGCGGCCTCGCGGGAACGCTTGCCCGCCAGATGAACCGGCGCCGTCACTGTTGCCAACCGGAGTGAATGAAGGTGTCGGCGTACCGCTTCAAAGAGTCCTTCTTCGTCTCGAGCGGAGCATCGAAGCCGTGCCCCTCGAGAACCCATGGGATGACGATGTTGTCGGTCACCCCGGCGTCGGCGAGTTCACGGTGCCCGTCGACGTCGAACTTGTCGATGCACACCGCCTGGAACTCGAACGGTACGTCAGCGCGGTCGTGCTCGGCGAGCAGAGCTTTCAGTTTGCCGATGATCTCGGCCAGTTGGTCGCAGGTCAGCATCGCGCTGGTCCACCCGTCGCCGATGCGCGCGGCGCGCTTGAGCGCAACGTCGGTGTGGCCGCCGACATAGAACGGCACCGGCTTGCTCGGCGCCGGGCTCATCTGCAGCTTGTCGAAATCGTAGAAGTCCCCGTGGAATTCGACCATACCGCCGGCAAGCACGAGCTTGATCACCTCGATCATCTCGTCGACGCGCTTGCCGCGCTTGGCGTACGGCACGCCGCACCACTCGAATTCCTCAGGTGCCCAACCGATCCCGACACCGAAGCCGAACCGGTTGTTGGTGAGGTTGGCTACCGAGCCCACCTGGCGCGCGAGCAGCAGCGGGTTGCGCGAGCCCAGCTTCATCACGTTGGTGTAGAAGCGCAGCGTCGACGTCACCGCACCCATGGCGCCCGCGACGATCAACGGATCGGCCCACGGGGTTTCCTCGTTCCACATCCGCGAACCGTCGGCGGTGTACGGATAGTCGGTCGACTGCTTCTCCATGTAGAAGATCGAGTCGGGCAGTGCGATCGAGTCGAAGCCGACTTCTTCCGCCGTCTTCGCGAGCTCGACGAGGTGCTCGATCGGGCTCATCGCCACGCTGACGGTGTACTTCACGGCTTGTCCGCCCCCACGACCCACATCGAGTAGTACTGTGCGCCACCGCCGTACGCGTGACCCAACGCCTTTCTGGCGCCGGGAACCTGATGGTTGCCGGCCTTGCCCATCACCTGGATCGCCGACTCAGCGAACCGGATCATGCCGGAGGCGCCGATCGGATTCGACGAGAGCACACCGCCGGAGGCGTTGAGCGGGATCTTTCCGGTGATCTCGGTCTCGCCCGCTTCGGTGAGTTTCCACCCTTCGCCTTCCGCGGCGAAGCCGAGGCTCTCCAACCACATCGGCTCGTACCAGGAGAACGGCACGTACACCTCGGCGGCGTCGATCTCGTCGATCGGGCTCTTGATTCCGGCGGCCTTCCACAACGCGGCGGCGGCGTCACGGCTGGCCTGCGGGTTGACCTGATCGCGGCCGGCGTAGGCGAGCGGCTCGGTGCGCAGCGCGGTCGCGTGGATCCATGCGACCGGATGACCGTCGGCGATATGCGCCTCTGCCGCTTCCTCATTGCCGATCACCATGGCCGCCGCGCCGTCCGACGACGGACACGTCTCGTCATAGCGGATCGGATCCCACAGCATCGGCGACTCCATCACCTTCTCGACGGTGATGTCGGGCTGGTGCAGATGTGCCAACGGGTTCTTGGCGCCGTTGCGGCGATCCTTCACAGCGACGATCGCGCCGATATGGTTGGGCGCACCCGAGCGGCGGATGTAGGCGCGGATATGAGGGGCGAAATAGCCACCCGCGCCCGCACCGACCGGTTTGGTGAACGGGACGGGAATGCTCAACGCCCACATGGCGTTTGACTCCGACTGCTTCTCCCACGCCATCGTCAGCACGCGCTTGTACTTGCCTGACTGCACGAGACTGGCTGCCACGATTGCGGTCGAACCGCCCACCGAGCCCGCGGTGTGCACGCGGATCAACGGCTTGTTCGTGGCGCCGGTTGCGTCGGCCATGAACAGTTCGGGCATCATCACGCCCTCGAAGAAGTCGGGCGCCTTGCCGACCACCACGGCGTCGATGTCGTCGAACGTCGAGCCAGAGTCTTCCAACGCCCTGTCGATGGCCTCGCGAACAAGGCCGTTCATCGACACGTCGTGGCGCTTGGCGACGTATTTCGTCTGCCCGGTGCCGAGCACCGCTGCGAGCTGCCCCGCCATTTCTATTTCCCTTCCAGGACGGCGACGAGATTCTGTTGCAGCGCAGGTCCGCTCGTGGCGTGCGCCAGCACGCGCTGGGCTGACCCGTCGAAGATGTGCTGCGCGGCGAAGCCGATGCGTTCGAGCCCCGCCGAGAACATCGGGTTGGCCGCCAGCGCGCCGCCCGAGGGGTTCACTTTGGTCGACGACGGCAGCCCGATCGCCTCCGTGAGGATCAACTGCTGATGGGTGAACGGCGCGTAGATCTCGGCTACCTCGATGGAGCCGGTGTCACCACCCGTGGCCGCCTTGGCCGACGCGGCCGTCGACGGCGAGGTGATCAGATCGCGTGCGCCGAGAATCGGGGTTTCGATGCGGTGCTCGAATCCGGTTATCCAGGCCGGATTTTCGCGGAGTTCTCGAGCCCGGTCGCCTGCGGCGAGCACGATCGCTGACGCGCCGTCGGTGATCGGGGCGATGTCATGGCGCCGCAACGGGTCGGCGAAGAACGGTCGAGACAGCAGTTCATCGATGGACTTGGCAGGTTTCTCCGAGTCGGTACGACCCGCCGCCGCAAAGGAATCCAGTGCGACCTGCGCCATGTCCTCGGCAGTCCACTTGCCTGCGTCGAGCCCCATCCGGGCCTGCAGACCGGCCATCGACACCGAATCCGGCCACAGCGGGGCGACCGTGTAGGGGTCGGTCTGCAGTGCCAGCACGCGTCGCAGCGTGCCCGCCGACGACTTACCGAATCCGTAGACCAGCGCGGTCTCGACCTGACCGGTCAGCAGCTTGATGTAGGCCTCGTACAGCGCCCATGCCGCATCCATCTCGACGTGCGACTCGTTGATGGGCGGCACCGCGCCGATGGAGTCGATCGCCGAGATGAACGAGAACGCCCGCCCGGCAAGGTAATCCGACGATCCCGAGCACCAGAAGCCGATATCGGTCTGCTGCAGGCCGAGTTCGTCGTAGAGCTGGTGGAAACACGGCATCAGCATCTCGACGCCGTTGGTGGTGCCGTCGGTGCGGCGAACATGCGGTGCGTGCGCGAAGCCCACCACTGCGATATCAGTCATATGAAAAGCCCTTTACAGGTGGTGCTTGTAGGTGTCGTACTCCGCGTCGGGCTCATCCGTCGGCCGGAAGTAGTCGATGTTGTCGATGCCGAGACCCCACTCCTCGCGGGGCTTCCACACGGCCTGAACCCGCATACCCATCCGGACATCGGCCGGGTCGATCTCGGTGACCAGATGCAGGAACGGGATGTCGGCGCCGTCGAGCAGCACATAGGCCGCGACGTAGGGCGGCTTGATCCGCTGACCCGAGAACGGGATGTTGATGATCGCGAACGTGGTGACCGTGCCCTTGTCGGGCAGCTCGACGAACTGGTCGAGTTCCAGGCCGGTGGCCGGGTCGGCCTCCTTGGGCGGGAAGTACACCTTCCCGTTGTCGCCGGTCCGCGCGCCAAGTAGCTTGCCCTCTTCCAGCGCCTTGAGGAACTTGGTCTCGGGCAGCGACGCGGTGTGCTGGATCTCGATGGACGATGGCGTCACCTGAATCTTGACCGGCTCCCGGTCGTCGGGCTGGCCCTCCGGCTCGGCATCTTCGCCTGGCAGGAAATACGCGATGTCGGTGATCGCGCCGACCGGCTCGTCAATCCAGTGCGCATGCACGCGGGCGCCGGTGCTGATGGCGTCGGAGGAGCCGGCATCGACGGCGTGCAGCAGGGGGGTGTCTGCGCCGTCCAGTTTTATCAGCGCCCATGCGAACGGACGGTCCAGCGGCTGGCCCTCCAGTGGGGTCGACTGCCAGGTCCACGACAGCACCGTGCCGACGCCGCTCACCGGTACGATCTCGGTCAATTGTTCGTACGTGACCGGGTCGTACTCTGCGGGCGGCACGTGCACGCGCCCGTCTGAACCGCGCACACCGACGATGCGCCGCTCCCGCAGGGCGGTGAAGAACTGAGACAGGAGTGGGCCGACTGAACGGGTGTAGTCGAATGAGAGCTTCAGCGGCGCGGAGAGCGGCCGCTCATGCTTGTCGATCTGCACCGGGCTGCTTTGGCTGGTGGTCACGGCATCGAGTAGAACAGGTTCTAAGAATGGTTTCAACCACGGGTCGAGAGGCAGGCTAATGAAGCTGGGTTTGCAGCTGGGATATTGGGGCGCGCAGCCGCCGGAAAACCACGCTGAACTCGTGGCCGCGGCCGAGGATGCGGGCTTCGACACCGTGTTCACCGCCGAAGCCTGGGGCTCGGACGCCTACACGCCGCTGGCCTGGTGGGGCCGCGAGACCCAGCGCATGCGGCTGGGCACCTCGGTCATCCAGCTCTCGGCCCGCACGCCCACTGCCTGCGCGATGGCGGCGCTGACGCTCGACCATCTGTCCGGCGGCCGCCACATCCTCGGGCTTGGAGTGTCCGGGCCGCAGGTCGTCGAGGGTTGGTACGGCGCGAAGTTCCCCAAGCCGCTGGCCCGCACCCGCGAGTACATCGACATCCTTCGTCAGGTCTGGGCCCGCGAGGCCCCCGTGCACAGCGACGGCCCGCACTACCCGCTGCCGCTGTTCGGTGAGGGCACCACCGGGCTCGGCAAGAACCTCAAGCCGATCACTCATCCGTTGCGCGCCGACATCCCGGTGATGCTCGGCGCCGAGGGGCCGAAGAACGTCGCGCTGGCCGCCGAGATCTGCGACGGCTGGCTGCCGATCTTCTACTCGCCCCGGATCGCGGGCATGTACAACGAGTGGCTCGACGAGGGCTTCGCGCGGCCGGGCGCTCGCCGCGGCCGCGAGGACTTCGAGATCTGCGCGACCGCGCAGGTGGTCGTCACCGATGACCGCCCGGCGATCATGGAACTGATGAAGCCCCACCTGGCGCTGTACATGGGCGGCATGGGCGCCGAGGACACCAACTTCCACGCCGACGTCTACCGGAGGATGGGCTACGCCGAGGTGGTCGACGACGTCACCAAGCTGTTCCGCAGCGACCGCAAGGACGAGGCCGCCAAGATCATTCCCGACGAGCTCGTCGACGACTCGGCGATCGTCGGCGACCTCCCCTATGTGCAGCAACAGATCAAGGCATGGGAGGCCGCAGGCGTGACGATGATGGTCGTGGGCGCCCGGTCGCCGGAGCAGATCCGCGACCTTGCCGGATTGGTGTAGACACTTCTTGCTACTTGTCTAGAACGCGTTCTAGATTGGCCGGATGACCGGCTCAGCGTCTTCGCAGCACACCATTGCAGGCACCGTCCTCACCATGCCGGTGAAAATCCGCAAGGCCAACCAGCACATGGCGATGTTCTCGGTGGACGCCGACGCCGCGCAGCGACTGATCGACTACAGCGGCCTGAAAGTGTGTCGGTACCTCCCTGGTCGCGCGATCGTCGTCCTGATGTTGATGCACTACCTCGACGGCGACCTCGGCCAGTACCTGGAGTACGGCACGAACGTGATGGTCAATCCGCCGGGCTCGAATGCGTCCGGGGTCAAGGCACTTCAGGATGCCGGGGCGTTCATCCACCACCTTCCCGTCGACCAGGCATTCACCCTCGAGGCGGGCACAAAGATCTGGGGCTATCCAAAAGTCATGGCGGACTTCACCGTTCGTGACGGCAAGCCGTTCGGTTTCGATGTGTCCATCGACGGTCAATTCGCAGTCGGCATGGATTTCCGTCCGGGGCTGCCGATGCCTGCAGCGCTCACGTCGCGCCCGCAATCCAACCCCACTTACTCGTATCGCGACGGGGTGCTACGCGAAACCATCGGAGAGATGACGATGCACGACGTGCGCTACCGGCTCGGCGGCGCCCAGGTGCGTCTTGGCGATCATCCGTACGCGAAAGAACTGGCCTCGCTTGGTTTCCCGAAACGCGCCCTGGTCTCCAGTTCGGCGGGCAATGTGGAGATGACATTCGCCGACGCGCGGGAGATCTCATGACGGACGTTTCATCCTCGGCTGCGCGTCGGGCTACCGTCCCCGACGTCGACTTGACCGACGGCAATTTCTACGCCGACCGCCCGGCCTCGCGCGAGGCCTATCGCTGGATGAGGGCCAACCAGCCCGTGTTCCGCGACCGCAACGGGTTGGCGGCGGCCGCCACCTATGCCGCGGTGATCGAGGCCGAGCGCAACCCCGAACTGTTTTCTAATGCCGGCGGCATCAGGCCCGACCAGCCTCCGCTGCCGATGATGATCGACATGGACGATCCGGCACACCTGTTGCGCCGCAAGCTCGTCAACGCCGGCTTCACGCGCAAGCGGCTCAAGGTTCAAGACGAGTCGATCGGTCGGTTGTGCGACATGCTCATCGACGCGGTATGCGAACGCGGGGAATGCGACTTGGTCAGAGACCTTGCCGCACCTCTGCCGATGGCGGTCATCGGCGACATGCTCGGCGTACTGCCGGACGAGCGGGAACTGTTCCTCAAGTGGTCCGACGACTTGGTCAGCGGACTCAGTTCCACGGTGTCCGAGGCCGACATGCAGGCCACCATGGATGCGTTCGTCGCCTACAACGACTACACCCGCAACAAGATCGAACAGCGTCGCGCCGAACCGACCGAGGACCTGATCAGCGTCCTGGTGCACTCCGAAGTCGACGGCGAACGGCTCAGTGATGACGACATCCTTCAGGAGACGCTGCTGATCCTCGTCGGCGGTGACGAGACGACGCGTCACACGATTTCCGGTGGTATCGAGCAGCTGATACGCAACCGGGACCAGTGGGAGCTACTGCGCAACGATCCTGGCCTGCTCCCCGGAGCGATCGAGGAGATGCTGCGCTGGACATCACCGTTGAAGAACATGGCCCGAACAATCACCGCCGACACGGAGTTTCACGGCACCAGCCTCAAGCAGGGTGAGAAGATGCTGCTGCTGTTCGAGTCGGCGAACTTCGATGAGGCCGTTTTCGGCGACCCGGACAACTTCCGGATTCAGCGGGATCCCAACAGCCACTTGGCATTCGGCTTCGGCACGCATTTCTGCCTTGGGAACCAGCTGGCCAGGATCGAGTTGATCAACATGACGAGTCGCGTGCTCAACCGGCTACCCGATCTGAGGCTGGCGGACGGCGCTGACCTTCCGCTGCGCCCGGCGAACTTCGTGTCCGGCCTGGAGTCGATGCCGGTGCAATTCACCCCGACCAAGCCGCTGACCGGCTAGGACAGCGGGACTGCATACCCTGTCTCCATGGCCGGGTTGCTACAGATCGAGGAATGCCTCGCCGCCGACGGCAGTGTCGTGGTGCCGCCCGGTGTCACGCTGATCTCGCTGATCGAGCGCAACATCGCCAACGTCGGTGACTCGGTGGCCTACCGATACCTCGACTTCACGCGATTGGAGGCAGGGCAACCGACGGAGATCACGTGGAAGCGACTCGGGCTTCGGCTGGAAGCCATCGGCGCACGCATTCAGCAGGTCGCGGGCCATGGTGACCGAGTGGCGATCTTGGCTCCGCAGGGCCTGGAGTACGTCTCGGCGTTTTATGCGGCGATCAAGGCGGGAACCATTGCGGTGCCATTGTTTGCGCCGGAATTGCCCGGCCATGCGGAGCGGCTGGAAACGGCGCTGAACGACTCGCAACCCGTCCTCGTGCTGACCACCGCAGCCGCCAGGGATTCGGTTGACGCGTTCCTCACAACGATGGCGCCCGCGCGAAGGCCGCACGTGATCGCCGTCGACGAGATCCCGGATTCGGCGGCAGACGAATTCGCCCCTGTGACAATCGACGTCGCCGACATCTCTCATCTGCAGTACACCGGAGGCGCGACGCGGCCACCCGTCGGCGTCGAGGTCACCCACCGCGCCGTCGGTACCAACCTCATCCAGATGATCCTGTCGATCGACCTGTTGGACCGAAACACCCACGGCGTCAGCTGGTTACCGCTGTACCACGACATGGGATTGTCGATGATCGGGTTCCCCGCGGTGTACGGCGGCCACTCGACACTGATGTCGCCGACGGCGTTCATCCGCAGGCCGCAACGGTGGATCAATGCGCTATCGGCGGGGTCCCGCGAGGGACGCGTGATCACCGCCGCGCCGAACTTCGCCTACGAATGGACGGCGCAGCGCGGCGTGCCCGATCCCGGCGACGACATCGACCTGAGCAATGTGGCGCTGATCATCGGATCGGAACCGGTGAGCATGGATGCGATCCGTGCTTTCGATAAAGCGTTCGCGCCCTTCGGTTTACCGCGCTCGGCGTTCAAACCGTCCTACGGGATTGCAGAGGCAACGTTGCTGGTGTCGACCATCACGCCCGACGCGGAGCCCATCGTGCGTTACTTCGATCGCGAAGAACTGGCCCGCGACAGGGCGGTTACGACGACCGCCGACGATCCCAGCGCGATGCCGCACGTGTCGTGCGGTCAGGTGGCGCGAAGCCTCGTAGCGGTGATCGTCGACCCCGATGCCGCCGAGGAGTTGCCCGCCGGATGCGTCGGCGAGATCTGGTTGCAGGGCAACAACATTTGTCGGGGCTATTGGGGCAGGCCCGACGAAAGCCGCCGCACGTTCGGCGCCAGGTTGCCGTCGCGGCCCGGCGACTGGCTGCGCACCCGCGATCTGGGCGTGTATCTGGACGGCGAGCTCTACGTCGTAGGCAGGATTGCAGACCTGATCACCGTCGACGGGATGCATCATTACCCGCAGGACATCGAGGCCACGGCTGCGGCGGCGTCGCCGATGGTACGGCGGGGCTACGTGGCTGCGTTCACCGACGACAGTCAGCGGCTCGTGATCGTGGCGGAACGCGCTGCGGGCACGTCCCGCGACGATCCGGCGCCGGCGATCGAGGCCATCGCGGAGTTGGTGTCGCACAAACACGGGCTGACGGTGTCCGATGTTCGCTTCGTGCCCGCGGGTGCCATCCCCCGCACCACGAGCGGCAAGCTCGCCCGGTGGGCCAGTCGCGCCCGCTACGCGATTTCGGCGCGCTAATCCACGCTGAGCGACGGTTTGCGCGCCGAAATCGCTATTTCATCTTGAAATTCGGCGCGCGCTTCTCCTTGAACGCCAGCGGGCCTTCCTTGGCGTCGTCGGAGAGGAACACCTCGATACCGATCTTGGTGTCGATCTTGAACGCGTCGTTCTCGTGCAGACCCTCGGTCTCGTGGATCGTGCGCAGGATCGCCTGCACGGCCAGCGGCCCGTTGTTGTTGATCACCTCGGCGATCTCGAGCGCCTTCTCCAGTGCGGTGCCGTCGGGGACGACGTAGCCGATCAGGCCCATCTCCTTGGCCTCGGCGGCCGTGATGTGCCTGCCGGTCAGCAGAATGTCGCAGGCCACGGTGTAAGGAATCTGGCGCACCAGCCGAACGGCCGAGCCGCCCATCGGGTACAGGCTCCACTTGGCCTCCGAGACACCGAACTTGGCGCTCTCGCCCGCGATGCGGATGTCGGTGCCCTGCAGGATCTCGGTGCCGCCGGCGATCGCGGGGCCTTCGACGGCTGCGATCAGTGGCTTGGTCAGCCGCCTGCCCTTCAGCAGGGCATCGATGCGCGACGGGTCATAGCTGCCGTCCTTGAACGAGTCGCCCGGCGGTTTGGCCGTCGCGGCCTTCAGGTCCATGCCCGCACAGAAGTAGCCGCCGGCGCCGGTCAGGATGCAGCTGCGGATCTCCGGATCGTTGTCGACGCGGTCCCAAGCCTCGACCATGATCGAGAGCATCTCGGTGGAAAGCGCGTTGCGCGCCTCGGGCCGGTTCAGCGTCAAGATCAAAGTGTGTCCGCGCTGCTCAATGAGGGCGTCGGGGCCTTTTTCCGATGTTTGCGCGTCGCTCACGACCAGCCTTCTTTCCAGCGTCGATGCCACAGACTTGAATGAAAATGTAACACGTTCTAGTTTAGGTCTCGTGGCCCTGAACATTGCCGATCTCGCCGAGCACGCCATCGACGCTGTGCCTGACCGTGTTGCCCTGATCTGCGGTGACGAGCAGATCACCTACGCCGAGTTGGAGGAGAAGGCCAACCGCCTTGCTCACTACCTCCTCGACCAGGGCGTGAAGAAGGACGACAAGGTCGGCCTGTACTGCCGCAACCGCATCGAAATCGTGATCGCGATGCTCGGCATCGTGAAGGCCGGCGCCATCCTGGTCAACGTCAACTTCCGCTACGTCGAGGGCGAGTTGAAGTACCTGTTCGAGAACTCCGACATGGTCGCGTTGGTACACGAGCGCCGCTACTCCGACCGGGTCGCCAACGTGTTGCCGGAGACGCCGAACGTCAAGACCATCCTGGTCGTCGAGGACGGCAGCGATGACGACTTTGCCCGCTACGGCGGCATCGAGTTCTACTCCGCGCTCGAGCAGGCCTCAGCCGAGCGTGATTTCGGTGAACGCAGCGCCGACGACATCTATCTGCTCTACACGGGCGGCACGACCGGTTTCCCCAAGGGCGTGATGTGGCGCCACGAGGACATCTACCGAGTGTTGTTCGGCGGCACCGACTTTGCGACGGGCGAGTTCGTCAAGGACGAGTACGACCTGGCCAAGGCCGCAGCGGAGAACCCGCCGATGATCCGCTACCCGATTCCGCCGATGATCCACGGTGCCACGCAGTCGGCCACGTGGATGTCGCTGTTCTCGGGCCAAACCACTGTTCTTGCACCGGAATTCGACGCCGACGACGTGTGGCGGACGATCGAGAAGTACAAGGTCAACCTGCTGTTCTTCACCGGTGACGCGATGGCGCGCCCGCTGCTCGATGCGCTGACCAAGCTGCACGACGGTGGCCACGAGCCGGACTTGTCGAGCCTGTTCCTGCTGGCCAGCACGGCCGCGTTGTTCTCGACCAGCATCAAGGAGAAATTCCTCGAACTGCTGCCCAACCGGGTCATCACGGACTCGATCGGTTCGTCGGAAACCGGGTTCGGCGGTACCAACATCGTCGTCAAGGGGCAGTCGCACACCGGCGGGCCGCGCGTCACCATCGATCACCGCACCGTCGTCCTCGACGAGAACGGCAACGAGGTCAAGCCGGGCTCCGGAGTGCGCGGGATGATCGCGAAGAAGGGCAACATCCCGGTCGGCTATTACAAGGACGAGAAAAAGACCGCCGAAACCTTCAAGACCTTCAACGGCATCCGCTACGCGATCCCCGGCGACTACGCAGAGGTCGAGGAAGACGGATCGGTGACGATGCTCGGTCGCGGCTCGCAGTCCATCAACAGCGGCGGCGAGAAGATTTACCCCGAAGAGGTCGAGGCCGCGCTCAAGGGCCATCCGGACGTTTTCGACGCGCTCGTGGTTGGCGTTCCCGACGAGCGGTACGGCAACTGCGTCGCCGCCGTCGTGCATCGCAGGCCTGGCACCAACCCGACGCTTGCCGAACTCGACGCCTTCGTGCGCAACGAGATCGCGGGATACAAGGTTCCGCGCAAGGTTTGGTGGGTCGACGGGATCCAGCGGACCCCGGCCGGGAAGCCCGATTACCGATGGGCGAAAGACCAGACCGAGGAGCGGCCCGCCGACGATGCGCACGCCAACCACGTGGGGTCCTCGAGCTGATGCGCACCGAGCTGTGTGACCGCTTCGGCATCGACTATCCGATCTTCGTTTTCACACCATCGGAAAAGGTTGCCGCTGCTGTCAGCAAGGCCGGTGGACTCGGTGTGCTCGGGTGTGTGCGGTTCAACGATGCCGACGATCTCGAGAACGTGCTGTGCTGGATGGACGAGAACACCGACGGCAAACCGTACGGCGTCGACATCGTCATGCCCGCCAAGGTGCCGCAAGAAGGCTCCGCAGTCGACATCGACAAGCTGATTCCACAGAGCCATCGTGACTTCGTCGCCAAAACCCTTGCCGATCTTGGTGTTCCGCCGCTGCCCGACGAGGGGGAGCGCAACGAGGGTGTACTCGGGTGGTTGCACTCGGTGGCGCGCTCGCACGTCGAGGTGGCCCTCAAGCATCCGATCAAGCTGATCGCGAACGCGCTTGGCTCACCGCCGCGCGACGTCATCGACCAGGCCCACGAGGCCGGTGTTCCAGTGGCGGCGCTGGCCGGCAGCGCCAAGCACGCGCAGCGCCATGTCGACAACGGTGTTGACATCGTTGTCGCGCAGGGCCATGAGGCCGGTGGACACACCGGTGAGATCGGGTCGATGGTGTTGTGGCCGGAGATCGTCGACGCTCTCGACGGTAAGGCGCCGGTGCTGGCGGCCGGCGGCATCGGCACCGGCAGGCAGGTGGCCGCGGCGTTAGCCCTTGGCGCACAAGGTGTTTGGATGGGTTCGGCGTTCCTGACGTCGGCGGAGTACGACCTCGGTCACCGTAAACCGGGCGGGGTTTCGACGATTCAGGAAGCGCTGCTGCGGGCCAACTCCAGCGATACGGTCCGCCGCCGCATCTACACGGGCAAGCCGGCCCGGCTGCTCAAGACTCGCTGGACTGACGCGTGGGACGAACGCGATGCGCCGGAGCCACTGCCGATGCCGCTGCAGAACATCCTCGTCAGTGAGGCCCATCAGCGGATGAACGAGTCCGACAATCCCGACACCGTCGCGATGCCTGTCGGCCAGATCGTCGGCCGGATGAACGAGATCCGGCCCGTCGCCGACATCATCGCCGAGCTCGTAGCCGGCTTCGAGCAAGCTACTCGCAAGCTCGACGACATCCGGGAGGGTTAGCTAGAGTCCCCTGAGGGGGGATGATGGCGACTTTTGCGTTGGTGCACGGGGCGTGGCTCGGCCCGTGGTGTTGGGAAAATCTGGTACCCGAACTCGAAGCACAAGGTCATCGAGTGATCGTGATGGACCTACCGGTAGACGACAGTGCAGCAACGTTCGACGACTACGCCGACATCGTCTGTGCCGCAATCAGAGACGTCCGCGGCGATGATCTGGTTCTTGTCGGTCATTCAATGGGCGGACAAACGATCCCACTCGTCGCTGCGCGCAGGCCGTTGCGATGCCTGGTCTATTTGTGCGGCGTACCACCGATTCCTGGTCGGCCGTTCGCGCAGCAGATGATCGACGAACCGGAAATGCTCAACCGCGACTATCCGAGTGGGTTGGGCGTGAAGGATGCCGAAGGTCGTCGCAACTGGATAGACCAGAAACTGGCGCACTCTCACGTTTTCGGTGATTGCGACGAAGCGACGGCTTCGGCCGCTTTCGCCCGGCTTCGTCCGCAATCCATGGAGCCGTACAAGGTGCCGTGTTCGTTGCCCGCGTATCCCGCCGTCGACACCAAATACATAGTGTGCGAACAGGACCGCATGGTCAATCCGCCGTGGTCGAGGCGGATCGCGCGGGACTGGCTCAAGGCCGAAATCGTTGAACTGCCAGGCGGCCATTCGCCGTTCTACTCGCGGCCAACCGATTTGGCTGCTGCTCTGAGCGGTCTGGCATAACGCAAACGCCGCCGGAATGCAGATCTCCGGCGGCGTTGCGTCGCAGTCGGTCAGGGCGTGATCGTGGTGTCCGTGTCGATCACATCGGTTGCCGCGCCGATGATTTCCTTCTGGTCTTCCAGACCGTCGGCGTTGAGCTGCAGGACGTAAAGGCCGTCGCTGCCTGGGATCACGACCGTCTTCTGCGCGACGATCTTCGTCTGGCCGTCCTGGGTCCAGGTGCCACCGAGCTGGAAGGCCGGGTACTCGCCAAGTGTGCTCGTCTCGCCCTCGTTCATCGCCTTCCAACCGGGCAGGTTGTTGAGCTCACCGGGAGCCAGGTCGATGATCTTCTGGGGATCGACGTTGCCGGTCAGTTTTGAAACCAGGGCGACGATGCTCGGTGTGTAGTCGCCGGCGTCAGGTCCGGTGTAAACGATTGCGCCGTATGCCCAATCGGGCGTGTCCTCACCGGCGGGCTCCCAGCCGTCGGGAACCGGCAGATCGATGGTGGGCGAACCGGGATCGCCGCGCTTGACCGGGGTCTCCTGGATGTTGTTCTCCGCGATGTAGCTGGCGATGGTCGGGTTCGGTCCCTTTGCGTCCTCATCGCGCGGGGCCACCTTGGGTTTCGACGACGGGGCGGCCTTCTTGCTCGTCGAGGAACTGGTGGAGGTCTTCGAAGAGGTGGATGTGCTGGGTGCAGTCTTCGTGTCAGAGCCGCAACCGGACAGCAGGACGGCGAGCGTCGCGGCTATCGCGACGGTCCCAGTGATTGCTGTGCGTTTCACTAATTACTCCTGTCGATCTGTGCTCGCCGGTCGCCGTGACGGCAAACGGATTCGGCGGATGTGCCGTAGCGAAGCGTAGTGCAAAATCGCCCATATGCAGGCAGAGTAGATCTACTTATTCTTCCCCTGCGAACTACCTAGCAAGGGTCGGCGAGTGCGCACCGTTCGTGTCCGATTTGTTCACGACAGCGCCGCAGGCCGCGACCTAGCGTGCTGGACATGGACATACACCTGAATTCGGCCGTGTTCCAAGTCTTCGCGTCGGACCTCGAGCGATCGATTGACTTCTACCGCCTGCTGGGCCTGCGCATACCGGATGGCGAAACCCCGCACGTAGCGGTTGACCTACCTGGTGGAAACAAGCTGTCGCTCGACACTGAGAACACGATCGCCGGCATGCATCCGGGTTGGGCGCCGACTTCCTCGGACAGTCGACTGGCATTGGCGCTGGGGGTCGGATCACCGGCGGAAGTCGACGCGTTGTTCGAGAAGGTCACGGCCGCAGGTCATGCCGGGCCGTTGCCGCCCTATGACGCGCCGTGGGGAATGCGGTATGCGACTGTCGCCGATCCCGACGGCAATTGGGTCGATCTGTTCGCGCTACTGGATTCCTGACGCAACTTCGCCAGCGGCACTCCCGCAAGGTCGCGCACCTCGCGGTACAGGTGTGGCTGGTCTGCATATCCGGCCCTGGCGGCCACCTCCGTCGGCGGCAGCCCGTCGCGTGCCAGAACCACAGCGCGCCGGAATCGCAAGATGCGGCGCAGTGTTGCGGGACCGTAGCCGTATACAGATGTGCACTGGCGCTGCATGGTTCGGTTCGACCAACCGATCTCGCGGGCCACGCCGGCGACCGCTGAGCCCGTGGCGAGCCTTTCGGTCACATGGCCCAGCAGCGACAGCGACCAGGGCGCGGTCTCTGGGCGGGGTTCGTTGGCTGCGAGCTCCGTCGCGAGATCAACCAGAGAACGACGGCGGGGGAGCCCGCTGCGCAACTCGGTCAGTGCCACGCGGTCGTCGCGCAGCTCTGCGGCGGGCACACCGAGTAAGCGGGGCAGTACGCCTGGACGAAACCGCAAGCCCACGAACGGCTCTCCACCGTTTGGGGTGACCGACGCGCTGGTATCGGGTCCGGCGACCATGATGCGGCCGTCCATCCGAATCAGATCCATGCAGCCATCGGGAAGCACACGCACCACCTGGGGCGGGCCGTCCACCACCCACGCGCATTCGACGAGATCGCGCAGCGCGGTCGGGGGCGAAAACTCGCGATAGCCCACGATCGCCAGGCTACCGCCGCGCTACGACAACGGCGTCAGCGCTTGATCGGATACACCGGGTCGGGGCAGTCGGTGCCTTGCGCTTGCAACTGTCGCTTGATCACCTTGAACGTCTCGGTCCTCGGCAGTTGCGCGCCGACGCGCACGAACGAGGGCCATTGCTTGGGCCCGAGATCGGGTTGTTCGGCCAGAAACGCCGTGAACTTGTCGGGGTCGAACTCCGCATCCTCGGTGAGCACCAGCGCCGCCATCACCTGATCGCCGACGTCAGGAGCGGGGACACCGTACACCGCGACCTCGACCACGTCGGGGTGGCGCAGCAGCACCCGTTCGATCGGCGCGGACCCGAGGTTCTCGCCGTCGACGCGCATCCAGTCGCCGAGCCTGCCCGCGAAGTACGCGTAACCGTTCTCGTCGCGGTACGCCAGGTCCCCGCTGTGATACATGCCTCCGCGCATCCGCTCGGCCTCGGCATCGGGGTCGTTGTAATAGCCCTCGAAACGCCCTGCGTCCGAAGCGTTTACCAGCTCGCCGGTCACGCCGGGCGGGCACGGCGCACCGGTCTCGACGTCGATGATCTCGGTCCCAGGCGGTAACGGGCCAAGTGCGCCGGGCGGCGTGTCGGGTGTGCGGCCGATCGCGATGCCGCCCTCCGTCGACCCGAACCCGTCCATCACCAGGGTGTCGAACCGCTTGGCGAACCGCTCCACATCGGCAGGCGCGCCCTCGTTGCCGTAGACCGCTCGCAGCGGGTTGTCCGCATCGTCGGGACGCTCGGGCGTGGCAAGCACGTACGACAACGGTTTGCCGACGTAATTCGCATACGTCGCACCGTAGTGGCGGACATCGGGAATGAACTGCGACGCAGAGAACTTGCGCCGCAACACAAGTGAGCCACCGCATGCGATCGCCACCGCCCAGCCGACCAACACCGCGTTCGAATGAAACAGCGGCATCGAGACGTAGCACACGTCTTGGGGGCCGAGCGAGAAGCGCTGCGCCATCGTCACTCCCGCGATCGCGACCTTGCCTTCGCTGCATTTCACGGCTTTGGGCTCGCCGCTGGTGCCCGACGTGTAGATGAGCATGAACAGGTCGCCGGGATCGGCGTCGTACGCGACGACGGGTGTGTCCCGGTAGGTGGCCACCTCTGTCGCCCACTCCGGCGAATCGACATCGATGTAGTCGACATCGAGTCCGGTTGCCGACGCCGAATCGGCCAGCACCAGTTGGCAATCCGCGTGGGTGAAGTCACGGGCCAGCGCCGCTCCGCGTCGCACCGGATTCAGTCCCACCGGGACGATTCCCGTCAGCGCCGCAGCGACGAGCACCGCGGAGAAGAACGGCGTGTTCTGCAGTAGGACACCGACGTGCGGCGGTCGTGCGGGGTCCAGGCGCGCCTTCAAAGCGGCAGCGATCGCGGCCGCGTGCGCGATGTGGTCGCGCCAGCTGGTGAAGTCGTCCTCGAAGAAGACGCCGCGATCGTCGACCTCGACCAGCGGGGTCAGCAGGCCGGTGACAGTTGGAAGATCCACGCTAAGCGGGCGTATCGGCCAATTCACGGCCGATGCGCAGCAACTGTCCCGTCGCGCTGCCGACGGCGAACTCGGTCTGCTTGGCCGCCAGGAAGTACCGGTGCACGGGATGGTCCAGGTCGATACCGACGCCGCCGTGCACGTGCACGGTGGTGTGCGCCACGCGGTGGCCGGCGTCGGCCGCCCAGAACGCCGCCGTATTGACGTCGATGTCTGCGGGTAAGTCCTCCGACAACCGCCACGCGGCCTGGGTGACCGTCAGGCGCAGCGCCTTCACGTTGATGTAGTCATCGGCCAGCCGCGATGACACCGCCTGGAAACTGCCGATTGGCCGGTCGAACTGCTCACGTTCACGGGCGTAGGACGCCGTCAGCTCCAGCGCCCGGTCGAGCACGCCGAGTTGATACGCGCTGCGACCCAACGCGCCGTGGATGGTCAGCCAGCCGATGACCTCCTCGCCGCCGACGACCCGATCGGTCTCGACACCCTGCAGTTCGAGGTGGCCGATGCTGCCGAGGCCGGTGGTTTCGAGGCTCGTCACCGTCACGCCCGCGTCTGCCTTGCCGATCAGAAAAACCTTTGTCCCGGAATCGGTTTCGGCCGGAACCAGGAACGCGTCTGCGACGGGCCCGAAGGCGACCTGCGTGCACGAACCCGTCAACCGATAGCCAGAGCCACTAGCCTGAGCCCGTACCGGGCCTTCGCCCATCTCGCCGTCAAGCGCCACTGCGATGATCTTCTCGCCGGCGACCGCGGGCGTCGCCCACTCCTGCTGCAGCGCCTCGGAGCCGAACTTCGCCAGCGCGCCTGCGCCGAGCACCACCGAATCCAGATAGGGCACCGCGGCAAGCTGACGGCCAAGCGCCTCCAGCACGGCCACCTGCTCCAGCACGCCAAAACCGCCACCGCCCAGTGCCTCTGGCGCGGCTGCGGACAGGATGTCGGCCTCGATCAACTTGCCCCACAGGTCGCGGTCGAAGCGCTCGTCGAGCTTGTCGAGCTCGCGCTGATGCTCATTGGTGCACACCGAATCGGTGATGGTGCGCGCCAGACCGCCCAGATCGTCCGCGGCTTCCGTCGTCTTGAAATCCATGATCTTCCTTACCGATTGACCCGGGGCAGTCCGAGCGCCACCATTCCGATGATGTCGCGCTGAATCTCGTTGGTGCCGCCGCCGAACGTGAGGATCAGGCAGCTGCGATGCATGCGCTCGACGCGTCCACGCAGCAGCGCGCCGGGGGAGTTCGTGCGAAGCGTGCCCGCGGTGCCGAGCACCTCCATCAGCAGCCGGTAGGCCTCGGTGGCCAACTCGGTGCCGTACACCTTGGCCGCCGACGCGTCCGCGGGAGACGGGGAGGCCTCGGCAGAGGACGCCAGTTCCCAGTTGATCAGCTTGAGCACCTCGGCCTTGGCGTGCACCCTTGCCAAATTCAGCTGCACCCATTCGGAGTCGATCAGCCGGTTGCCGTGGATGTCCTTGGTGTTCTGCGCCCATTCGCGAACGCCGTTGAGCGCCACGAAGATCGGCTGGGCAGAAACGAGTGCGACGCGCTCGTGGTTGAGCTGGTTGGTCACCAGCTTCCAGCCGGCGTTCTCCTCGCCGACGAGGTTCGTGACGGGCACCCGCACGTCCTGGTAGTAGGTGGCGCTGGTGTCGACGCCGGCCATCGTGTGCACCGGCGTCCACGAGAAGCCCTCGGCGGTGGTCGGCACGATCAGCATCGAAATGCCGCGATGCTTCTTGGCTTCCGGGTTCGTGCGCACGGCCAGCCACACGTAGTCGGCGTAGGCGATCAGGCTGGTCCACATCTTCTGGCCGTTGATGACGTAGTCGTCGCCGTCACGCACCGCGGTGGTGCGCAGCGCGGCGAGGTCGGTGCCTGCACCCGGTTCGGAGTAGCCGATCGAGAAGTGCAGTTCACCGGCGGCGATCTTGGGCAGGAAGAACTTCTTCTGCTCCTCGCTGCCGAAATGCATGATCGTCGGCGCGACGCTGTTGATGGTCAGGAACGGCACCGGCACATTCGCGATTGCGGCTTCGTCATTGAAGATCAGGCTCTCCATCGGCGTGCGCTCCTGGCCGCCGTACTCCTTGGGCCAGTTCAGCGTGAGCCAGCCGTCCTTGCCCATCTGCTGGACCGTTTCGCGGTAGACGTTGCCGCGGCCCATCTCGCCGCCATCGCCCGCGGACAGCGCCTCGGCACGCTCAGGTGTCATGAGTTTGGTGAAGTAGGACCGCAGCTCGCGGCGCAACTCCTCCTGCTCCGGGGTGTAGCCGATCCGCATCGCCATGTCCTCACGTCTTGGATACTTCTGGTGTATTAAGAAAGCCGTCATACGGCCCGCCTTCACTCCCGGTTGTAACACGTTCTAGTCTTGGGGTCCAGGCCGGTGCCACACTGGCGCGCAAAGCAGCAGGGGCCGCGTGGCCCCGAAAGGAGACTGTCATGCGAGTGGAAGTGGACCGTGACCGCTGTGAGGGCAACGCCGTTTGCGTCGGAATTGCCCCCGACCTGTTCGATCTCGACGACGAGGACTATGCGGTGGTCAAGGCTGACCCGGTGCCTGCCGACCAGGAGGACCTGGCCGAGCAGTCGATCGCCGAGTGCCCACGAGCTGCCCTGATCCGCAGAGACTAGAGGTATTCATAAAGTGACTGTTTCGAACGACGCGACCGATCTGTCCGGACTGGTCGCGGTGGTCACAGGCGCGGCGGCGGGGCTTGGCCGCGCCGAGGCCATCGGGCTTGCCCGGGTGGGCGCCACCATCGTCGTCAACGACATCGCGAGCGCGTTGGACCGCTCCGACGTCATCGACGAGATCACGGCTGCCGGCTCCAAGGCTGTCGCTGTCGCAGGCGACATCAGCGAGCGGTCGACCGCCGACGAATTGGTGCAGACCGCCGATGGTCTCGGGGGTCTCGGCATTGTGGTGAACAATGCGGGGATCACTCGTGACCGGATGTTGTTCAACATGTCCGACGAAGACTGGGATGCGGTGATCGCAGTGCATCTGCGCGGCCACTTCCTGTTGACCCGCAACGCGGCCACCTACTGGCGGGCCAAGGCCAAGGAAAACGATGGACAGGTCTACGGCCGCATCATCAACACCTCCTCGGAGGCCGGCCTGGCAGGACCGGTCGGCCAGGCGAATTATGGTGCCGCCAAGGCAGGCATCACCGCGCTGACGCTGACCGCGGCACGTGCGCTCGAGCGCTACGGGGTACGGGCCAACGCGATCGCGCCCCGCGCGCGCACCGCGATGACCGCCGACGTCTTCGGCGATTCCCCGGAACTCGCCGACGGGCAGATCGACCCGCTGTCGCCCGAGCACGTGGTCAACCTCGTGCGGTTCCTCGCGTCGCCCGCGTCACGAGACGTCAACGGACAGCTGTTCATCGTCTACGGTCCTACGGTGACCCTCGTGGCGGCGCCGACGGCAGAGCACCGCTTCAGTGCGGATTCCGAGGCTTGGGACCCGTCCAAGCTGTCGGAAACGTTGCAGAATTACTTTGCTGGCCGTGATCCTGAAAGGAATTTCTCAGCAACGGCCCTCATGGCTCAAGGAGAATGACGTTCTCTCTTTGAGGGCCTTGTGTAGAGCTAGAACGTGTTACAGAATGACCTGGGTCACAGTGGCTTTGACCTGCACAAAAGTTACGATTTAGAGTAGTTTTTCCGTTCTTTGACACTGCGAACTTGTTCTAGTTAGTATGATCCGGCTCACTAAGAGCAACGCTTAACAAAAGGGTGGGAGAACCGCCGCGGGGAGTGGTTTCGAACTCTTCGCCAAGGCGCACTTTCCGCGCCCCGCCAGAAACGGAGCCGAGGTTGAGGGAGCAACTCGCCATTCCGGCTCGGGCCGTCGGCGGGTTCATGGAAATGTCTCTCGACACCTTCCGGGCGATCTTTCGTCGACCCTTTCAATTCGGTGAGTTTCTCGATCAGACCTGGATGATTGCGCGGGTTTCGATCGTTCCGACGCTGCTGATCTCGATTCCGTTCACCGTGCTGGTCGCCTTCACCCTCAACATCTTGTTGCGCGAGATCGGCGCCGCGGACTTGTCCGGATCGGGTACCGCTTTCGGCACCGTGACGCAGCTGGGCCCGGTCTCAACCGTGCTGGTCGTTGCCGGCGCGGGGGCGACTGCGATCTGCGCCGACCTGGGTGCCCGCACCATCCGCGAGGAAATCGACGCGATGCGGGTGCTGGGTATCGACCCGATCCAGCGCCTGGTGGTGCCTCGCGTTCTGGCTTCGACGTTCGTGGCACTGCTTCTCAACGGTCTTGTGATCGCGATCGGCCTGAGCGGCGGCTACGTATTCTCCGTGCTGTTACAGGGCGTGAACCCCGGCGCGTTCATCAACGGCCTGACCATCCTGACCGGGTTGGGCGAGTTGGTTATTTCTGAGTTCAAGGCATTGCTGTTCGGCGTCATGGCGGGGCTCGTCGGCTGCTACCGCGGTCTGACCGTGAAAGGCGGACCCAAAGGTGTCGGAGAAGCCGTCAACGAGACGGTCATCTACGCGTTCATCTGCCTGTTCGTGATCAACGTCCTCATGACGGCAATCGGCATTCGGATCCTCGGCAGATGAGCGAGCTGGGGAGCTACGACGTCACGCTGCGGTTGCGGCGGGCGCTTCGACGGGTGACGGCCGCGGTGGACAGCTTCGGTGAACAGGCCCTGTTCTACTCGACGTCGGTCCGATTCATACCTCTGGCGCTGAGGCGATACCGCACGGAAACCGTGCGGCTGATCGCAGAGATGACGTTGGGCACCGGTGCATTGATACTCATCGGCGGCACAGTGGGCGTCGCGGCGTTCCTGACCCTCGCCTCTGGCGGGGTCATCGCCGTGCAGGGCTACCAGTCGCTGGGCAACATCGGGATCGAGGCGCTGACCGGCTTCCTGTCCGCCTTCCTCAACGTACGCATCGTCGCCCCGATCATCGCGGGGATCGCGCTCGCCGCCACGATCGGCGCCGGCACCACAGCCCAACTCGGCGCGATGCGCATCGCCGAGGAGATCGACGCGGTCGAGGCCATGGCCGTGCACTCGGTGGCTTATCTGGTTTCCACTCGGATCATGGCCGGCCTGGTGGCGATCATTCCGTTGTACTCGCTGGCCACGCTCGCGGCGTTCTTCTCTGCCCGCGCGATCACCGTCTATGTCAACGGACAATCCGCCGGCCTCTACGACCACTACTTCAATACGTTCCTGATACCGACAGACCTACTGTGGTCGTTCGCCCAGGCCATCGTGATGTCGATCGCGGTGATGCTGGTGCACACCTACTACGGCTACAACGCGTCGGGTGGCCCCGTCGGCGTGGGCGTCGCCGTGGGTCAGGCGGTGCGGACGTCGCTCATCGTCGTGGTCGTCATCACTTTGTTCATCGCCCTCGCCGTATACGGCGCGTCCGGTAACTTCAACCTCTCGGGGTAAGGGGAGACGTCGTGTCGAGGACTGCCGCGATCAGAATCGCCGCCGCTGTGTTGGCGTTGATCATCGTGGCGTTCACCGTGTTCACCTATCTGGCATATACCGCCGCCTTCACTCCCACCGACTCCGTGACCGTGACGTCGCCGCGCGCCGGTTTGGTTATGGACAAGGAGGCCAAGGTCAAATACCGCGGTGTCCAAATCGGCAAGGTCGAAGACATCGCGTATACCGGTGACCAGGCCAAGTTGACATTGGCGATCAACCGCGACCAAATGCGTTATGTCCCATCGAACGCGTTGGTGCGCATCGGCAGTACCACGGTGTTCGGCGCGAAGTCGGTGGAGTTCATTGCACCGCCGCAGCCGGACCGCACGCCGCTGCATCCTGGCGCCAACGTGCAGGCTTCCTCGGTGCAGCTGGAAGCCAACACGTTGTTCCAGACGCTGACCGACGTGCTGCACAAGATCGACCCGATACACCTCAACGCAACCCTGACGGCGATCGCCGAGGGCTTGCGTAACCATGGCGACGACGCCGGCGCCGGCCTTGCGGGGCTGAATCAGTTTCTGGCGCAGGTGAATCCAAAGCTGCCAACGCTCGAGTCGGATATCGCGCAGACGGCGAAGGTCGCCAACATCTACGGAGATGCGGGCCAGGATCTGGTCACTGTGATCAACAACGTGCCGAAGATCAATCAGACGATCATCGATGAGCAGGACGACCTCAACGCCACGCTGCTCGCCACAATCGGTTTGGCGAACGTCGGAGCCGACACGCTCGAACCGGGAGCAGACGATTACATCGCCGCGATCCAGCGACTGCGGGCACCGCTGAAGGTGCTTGGCGACTATTCGCCGGAGATCGGTTGTGTCTTGCAGGGCACCAAGATCGCCGCTCAGCGCGGAGAACGGGTTGTCGGCGGCATGCACCCCGGCGCAATGGTGAGTTCCAGCTTCGTGCTCGGCGTGCCGTCGTACACCTATCCGGAGAGCCTGCCCATCGTCAACGCGTCCGGCGGTCCCAACTGCCGCGGCCTGCCTGACATCCCCACCAAGCAGTACGGCGGCTCCTGGTACCGGGCACCGTTCCTGGTCACCGACAACGCCTACATCCCGTACGAGCCCTTCACGGAGGTTCAGGTCGACGCGCCAAATACGTTGCAGTTCCTGTTCAATGGCGCATTCGCAGAGCGGGACGATTTCTGATGGGCCACCGAGCACTCCTGCTCAAGGTGAGCATCTTCGCGGTGGTCATGCTGTTGGTATCCGCTGCCTTGGTGGTGATCTTCGGCGAGTTCCGGTTCGCCTCCACCAACACCTACCACGCCACCTTCACCGACGCGTCGCGGTTGGAGAGTGGCAACGATGTGCGCATCGCGGGCGTACCGGTGGGCAGTGTCAAAGACGTGAAGCTGAACCCCGACAACACCGTCGATGTGGCGTTCACCGTCAACAAGAAGTATCAGATGTATACGTCGACGCGTACGGCGATCCGATACGAGAATCTGGTTGGCGACCGCTACATGGAAGTCACGTCGGGGCCCGGTGACCTTCGGAAGTTGCCGCCTGGCGGTACGGTCAACATCGACCACACCGAGCCCGCTCTGGATCTCGATGCCTTGCTCGGCGGGCTGCGTCCGGTGGTCAAGGGCCTGAACGGCACGCAGATCAACCAGATCAACAATGCGATCCTCGAGCTCTTGCAGGGCCAAGGCGGTGCGTTGTCGCAATTGCTGTCCGACACCGGAACATTCAGCCAATCTCTGGCCGATCGCTATCAGGTGATCTCGGAGGTGATCCACAATCTCAATGAGGTGCTCGGCACCATCGACGGGAAGAGCGCACAGTTCGATGCCAGCGTGGACCAGCTGCAGAAGCTGGTAAGTGGATTGGCCCAAGGCCGCGACCCGATCGCCGGGGCCATTCCACCCCTGGCATCCGCTGAGACGGACCTGACCGACCTCCTGGTGAACTCGCGCCGGCCGGTGCAGGGCATACTCGAAAACCTTCGCCCGCTGGCAACCGAGCTCGACAACCGCAAGGGAGACATCAACAAAGTCATCGAACCGCTCGCCGAGAACTACCTGCGGCTCAATTCCCTTGGCGCATACGGCTCATACTTCAACTACTACATCTGCTCGGTGTCGCTGAAGTTCAACGGGCCAGCGGGCAGCGATGTGTTCCTGCCAATAGGTGGCGTCCCGGACCTGTCGAAGGGGAGGTGCTCGGAAAATGGATAAGACACTGCGCTCGGGCATCTTCGGACTGGTGATCGTCATATGTGTCTTGATCGTCGCGTTCGGTTACACCACACTGCCTTTCTATCCGCAGGGCAAGCAATACGAGGCTTACTTCGCCGACGCCGGCGGCATTTCGCCGGGCAATGACGTCAACGTCTCCGGCATTGCGGTCGGCAAGGTGACCGGGGTCGAACTCGCGGGCGACGTCGCAAAGGTGACGTTCACCGTCAACCGCAAGGTCCGAGTGGGTGATCAAACGCTGGCCTCGATCAAGACCGACACCGTGCTGGGTGAGAGGTCGCTAGCGGTGACACCGCGAGGCGGCGGGTCAGTGACATCAATTCCTTTGGGGCGCACCACAGTTCCTTACACGCTGAACATGGCGCTGCAGGATCTCGGTCAGAATTCCGCCGAACTCGACAAGGGGCAGTTGGACCAGGCGTTGAGCGTGTTGACCGAATCCCTGCGCGACGCGACCCCGCAGCTGCGTCGAACACTGGACGGAGTTGCGTCGTTGTCCCGCAGCATCAATGCCAACGATGAGGCATTGGGGCAGCTGTTGGACCACGCTCAGAAGGTGACCAAGGTGCTCGCCGACCGGGCCGGTCAGGTGAACCAGCTCGTCACTGACGGCAATCAACTATTCGCCGCGCTCGACGAGCGCCGTACCGCGTTGAGCACCTTGATCGCAGGCATCGACGATGTCTCACGCCAGATTTCGGGATTTGTCGCCGACAACCGCCGTGAGTTCGGTCCGGCTCTGACGAAGTTGAACCTCGTGCTCGACAATCTCCTCGAGCGCCGCGAGCACATCAGCCAGGCGATTCGTCGGTTGCCGCCGTATGCCACCGCCCTCGGCGAATCGGTCGGTTCCGGTTCGGGCTTCAACGTCAACCTGCCCAACGCGGTACCAAACATTTCTCAGCAGGAGCTGTTGCTGGACCTCTACTTCCAACCGGGCAAGGTTCCAGACAGCCTCGCCGATTTCATCCGCGGATTCATCGACGAGCGGTTGATAGTAAGGCCGAAGTCACCATGAGCCGCTGGTTGCGTTATGGAGTCATCGGTGCGCTGGTGGTGGCACTGATCGGCGGCGTGTACGTGGTGTGGCCGCGAGTCGGCACTTACCGCGTGGTCGGCTATTTCACGTCGGCAACCGGCCTGTACCCCGGGGACGATGTCCGCGTTGTCGGTGTCCCCGTCGGCTCGATCGAATCGATCTCGGCGGAAGCCGATGCAGTCAAGATCACGATGCGGGTGCAGGACGACGTCAAATTGCCCGCTGATGCCCGCGCGGTCATCATTGCGCCGAATATCGTTGCGGCCCGGTTCATTCAGCTCACCCCCGCATTCAAGGGCGGCGCGGCGATGAAGGACGGCGGCAGCATTGGGCTGCAGCACACCGCTGTTCCGGTGGAATGGGACGAAGTCAAAACCGAGCTGACGCAACTCAGCCAGCAGCTCGGACCGCAGGCGGGCCAGGTTCAAGGTCCATTGGGCGCATTCATTGACCAAGCGGCCGACACGTTCGACGGAAACGGCGATTCGTTCCGGAAAGCCCTGCGCGAGTTGTCCCAGACCGCAGGGAGATTGGGTGACTCACGCACCGACCTGTTCGGTACGGTCAAGAATCTGCAGATCCTGATCGACGCACTGTCGCGCAGCAACGAGCAAATCGTGCAATTCAGTGGGCATTTGGCGTCGGTGTCGCAGGTGCTTGCCGAAAGCTCGCAGGGGCTGAACAACACCCTCGGCACGCTCAACCAGGCCCTGTCAGACATTCGCGGCTTCCTGGGCGAGCACAATCAGACCCTGATCAGCAGCGTCAACAAGTTGACCGACTTCACCAGCCTGCTGTCGAACCAGGGCGAGGACATCGAGCAGTTGCTGCATGTCCTTCCGAACGCGATGGCGAATTTCTACAACATCTACAACCCGGCCCAGGGCACCGCGAACGGTCTGCTCAGCCTGCCGGAGTTCACCAACCCGGTGCAGTTCATCTGCGCAGATTTCGACGCTGCAGGCCAGCCCGACAACTACAAGCGAACCGAAATCTGTCGCCAACGGATGGCCCCCGTGCTGCGGCGCTTGATGATGAACTACCCGCCCATCATGTCGCACGGAATCAACACGATCACCGCGTACAAGGGCCAGATCATCTACGACACGCCAGCGACCGAGGCCAAGGCGCAGACCTACATCCCGTATCTGCAGTGGATACCGTCAGACGGACGGTATCCGCCCCGATCCGGTGAGGGCGGTGATGTCAGTTCGTTGCTGCTGCCGCCGAATCCCACTCCCGGCCCGCCGCCACCGGCGCAGCCGTACACGTTGGGTCCCGTAGTGCCGCCGCCAGGACCAGCGCCGGACGCGCCTGCGCCCGCTGCGGCCGGTCCGCTCCCTGCGGAGGCGCCGGTGCCGGCCGACGCCGTACCACCGATGCAACCGGTCGGCCCTGGAGGCGGCGGATGATGCGAAAGTCGATGAGCCTCAACGTCGGCCGCGCTACCCGCGGCACCGTGGCCATGGGTTCCGGCGTGATGCTGCTGGCCGGCTGCCAATTCGGCGGGCTGAACTCGCTGAACATGCCGGGCACCGTTGGCCATGGCGCAGGCGCTTACTCGATCACGGTTGAGCTGCCGGATGTGGCCACCCTGCCGCAGAACTCGCCGGTGATCATCAACGACGTCACCGTCGGCAGTGTGTCGGGCGTGGAGGCCGTACAGCGCGCGGATGGCACTTTCTATGCGGCGGTGAAACTCTCGCTGGAACGCAACGTCAAGTTGCCGGCCAACGCGACCGCCCAAGTCGGGCAGACGTCGCTATTGGGCTCGCAGCACGTCGAGCTGTCGGCGCCCGTGGGCCAGCCCGCGATTGGGGAGCTGCGTGACGGGTCGCGGATCCCCGAGAGCCACGGCGGCCGCTTCCCGTCCACCGAGGAAGTGCTGTCCGCGCTGGGTGTCGTCGTCAACAAGGGCAACCTTGGTGCGCTGCAAGACATCACCCAAGAAGTCTCGACCGCGGTGGCCGGACGTGAAGGCCAGTTCGCTGACCTGATTCCGCGGCTCGCCGAGCTGGCGGCGTCGTTGAATCGGCAGACCGACGACATCATCAGTGCGGCCGAAGGTCTCAACCGTTTCGCCGGAATCCTCGCGAACCAAAAGGACAGCCTGAACCGCACCCTTGACACGCTTCCCGCAGCGTTGAAGGTGCTCAACGACAACCGCGCCAACATAGTCGACGCGTTCGCCGGGCTGCGCAGGCTCGCCACGGTCGGGGCACGCATCCTCTCGGAGACGAAGACTGATTTCGCCGCGGAAACGAAGGACCTGTACGCAGTCATCAAGCCGGTCAACGACAATCGCTCTGCGCTGGTGGACTCCCTGGACTTCCTGGCGACCTTCCCGTTCCCTGGTAAGAACCTGAAGCGCGTGGCAAGAGGCGACTACTTCAACATCTGGGAAGTTTTCGACCTGACCCTTCGCCGACTGGGCGAGACGATCTTCACGACGTCGTTGGGCCTGGACCCGAACATGAAGCACCTCGACGAAGTCGTCAGCCCGCCGGACTTCCTGGTCGGGGAGATGGCCAACCTCTCGGGGCAGGCCGCAGATCCGTTCAAGATTCCGCCCGGTACCGCGTCGGGTCAGGAGGTACCACCCAAGTAATGCTGAACCGAACTGCGCGAATCCAACTCGTCATCTTCGCCCTCGTGACCGTGCTCACGGTCGCGGCGATCGCGATGTTCTACCTGCGCGTCCCGGCTCGGCTGGGAATTGGCGCCTATGAGGTCACGGCGAACTTTGCCGCAGGCGGTGGCCTCTATCAAAACGCCAACGTCGCTTTCCGCGGTGTGCAGGCTGGACGCGTTGAGTCCGTGACACTGACCGACGATGGCGTCGCCGCGCGGTTGCGGCTCAACAGCGACGTCAAAATCCCGGCGAACTCGACCGCGACGGTCAAGAGCGTCTCTGCGGTCGGCGAACAGTATGTGGACTTCGTGCCGCCCGAGCATCCGTCGCAGGCGGTGCTGGGTGACGGTTCCGTGATCCCGAAGGAGCGGACGGCGCTCCCGCAGGACGTAGCCGACCTGTTGCACCAGGCAGACCAATTGGTGAGCAGCCTCAACAACACGCGTCTTCAGGACCTGCTGCGAGAAACGTTCAAGGCGTTCAACGGTTCTGGGCCGGAACTCGCGCGGCTGATCCAATCGACGCGGTTGTTGATCGACGAGGCCAACTCGAGCTGGCCGCAGACCTCGGCGCTCATCGACCAGGCCGGGCCGTTCCTGGACACTCAGATCCGTAGCGGCGACGACATCCGGTCTTTCGCCGACGGGCTTGCCCGCTTGACGACGGAGGTGGCCAACGCCGATCCTCAGCTGCGGTCGGTGCTGGCGAACGCGCCGTCGACGGCCGATGAGGCCAGTCAGACGTTCGAGGGCATTCGCCCGTCCTTCCCGGTGCTCGCGGCCAACCTTGCCAACCTCGGCCGCATCGGTGTCATCTACAACAGGTCGATCGAACAGGCGCTGGTCATCTTCCCCGCCCTGCAGGCTGCTCTCATCACCATCGGCGGTCAGCTACCCGCGGACGAAGGCGGCAAACAGGACTTCAAGATATCCATCAACGACCCCCCTCCGTGCAACGTCGGGTTCCTGTCGCCGATGGATATTCGATCGCCGGGCGACACGACGTTGCGCGAGTTGCCGACGGACCTGTATTGCAAGGTGCCCCAGAACGATCCGAGCGTGGTGCGCGGCGCGAGGAATTACCCGTGCCAGGAATTCCCCGGTAAGCGGGCTCCAACGGTTCAGCTCTGCCGGGATCCGAAGGGATACGTCCCGATCGGCAGCAACCCGTGGCGGGGGCCGCCGATTCCGACGGGTACACCGGTTACGGACCCTCGAAACATCCTGCCGCCGAACAAGTTCCCGTACATTCCACCGGAAGCCGACCCCGACCCGGGCTATCCGGTGGCACCGGGGTTGATCCCGCCGGGGATCCAGCCGGGTCCGGGGCCTGCGCCGCATCAACCGTGGCCGTATATCCCGCCACCGAACGACAATGGGCCCCCACCCCCGGCGACGGCATGGATACCGCCTGCACCGTATCCGGATGCATGGCCGCCACCGGCGAATCCCCAACCGCCGTTCATGTTTCCGGGACCGTACAACCCGGTGGCACCGCCACCGGGGCCGGCTCCGGCACCACCACCGCCACCGGCGCCTGCTGAGCTGCCACCGTCGGCGGTGAGCCCGCCGCTGGCCAGCGGAACCGCTTACGGCACGTACGATCAGCACACCGGTGTGTTCGTCGACCCGGCAGGCGGTACCGGGGTGTTCGCGGCAGGTGCCTCTGACATGCGGCCACAAGAGAATTGGGTAGATCTCATGCTTTATCCGAGGCAGACGTGATGACGTCCAGTCCTACACGCTCCCCGCAGGCTGCGCGCCGCCGCCGCGCATCGAGGGCCGCTGGTCCCGCGAACGGAAAGTCGGCCGAGACAATAGCGGTGCGCGTCGAGGCGCCCGTTTCAACCAGCGGCACCAGCGCTCGCAAGGCCGGCAGGCCCGCGGCGCCTGCACGCCGACCGGCAAACCGTCGGATGGTGGCGGTCGTTGCGCTGAGCGTCGGACTCGTGGCAACGGCTCTGCTGGCCACTGCGGTGTCGGTGATGGTCGTCCAGAGAAACCACGCGGAAGCCGCGCAGGCGCGCAACCAGCGATTCATCGACACCGCCACGCAGACGGTGGTGAACATGTTCAGCTTCAAACAGGACACCATCGATGACAGCGTTAACAGGTTGTACGACAACACAAGTGGGCCGCTGCGCGACATGCTCGGCCGAAGCAACAATGTCGAGAACCTGAAGGCGATTTTCCGGGACACCGGTGGTAGCTCGGAGGCGGTGATCAACGGCGCCGCGCTGGAAGGCGTTGACGGCATCAGTGGCAACGCCTCGGTGCTCGTGTCCGCCCGCGTCACCGCGAGCGACATGAACGGAAACAACAGGCCGTCGCAGCCCTACCGACTGCGCATCGTCGTGCATGAGGGCGACGACGGACGCATGACGGCATATGACCTCAAGTACCCCAACGGCGGGAACTGATGCGCTGGTTCGCGAGCATCGTCGCCGGCCTACTCACCGCCGCATTCGTGGGGTTGGCCGCGGTGGGCGGTTCGATGTATTGGCAACGAGTCGAAATGCGTAGTGAGCAAGCCGCCCGCGATGAGCTGGGACCGCTTGCGCAACAGCAGATTCCTGCCGTGTTCAACTACGACTACAAAACCGTGGAGCGCAGCCTCACCGACGCCTACAACCTGCTGACTCCGGACTACCGCAAGGAGTTCCAGAGCCGAGCGAATTCAGACATCATCCCGCAGGCGCGGCAGCGGGAGGTGGTGAGCCAAGCCAACGTGGTCGGCGTCGGAGTCATGGACGCGCAGCGCAACTCCGCAGCTGTGATGGTGTACCTCAACCGGACGGTGTCCGATAAGTCGAGTCGCGAGCGGCCGATCTACGACGGCGTGCGATTGCGCGTGGAATACAAGCGCATCGACGGCAAATGGTTGATCAACTACATCACTCCGATTTAGCGGCTTCGCCGTTCGTGCCAGCCAATGCATCGAGGAACGACCGTGCCCATCGGTCGACGTCGTGTGCCAGCACCTGCCTGCGCAGGGCGCGCATGCGCCGCCTGCCCTCTTCGGGGGCCTGATTCAACGCCGCCTCGATCGCATCCTTGACACCTTCGAGGTGATGGGGGTTGGTGAGATAGGCCTGGCGGAGTTCGGATGCGGCGCCGGTGAATTCGCTGAGTACCAGCGCACCTCCCAGATCGCTGCGGCAGGCCACATACTCCTTGGCCACCAGATTCATTCCGTCGCGCAACGGGGTGACCAGCATGACGTCGGCCGCCACGAAGAACGCGATCAATTCTTCGCGGGGGATCGGCCGGTGTAGGTAATGCACGATGGGATGACCGACCTCGGCGTACTCGCCGTTGATGTGCCCGACCTGCCGTTCGATGTCCTCGCGCATCTCGATGTAGCTCTCGACGCGCTCCCTGCTCGGCGTCGCGAGCTGCACGAGCACCGTGTCTTCCCGCTTGGCCCGATGTTCGGCGAGCAGTTCCGAAAACGCCCGCAGCCGAACGTCAATGCCCTTCGTGTAGTCCAACCGGTCCACACCGAGCAGGATCTTGCGCGGGTTGCCCAGCTCGCTGCGGATCTCTCGCGCGCGCTGCCGGATGGCGCGGCTGCGGGACTGCTGGTCCAGGGCCGTTGAGTCGATGGAGATCGGGAAGGCGCCGACCTTGACCGTGCGGAAGCCGACGTCGATCTCGCCGAATTTGGAACGCACGCCGACTGTCCCGCGTGAGGTGTTCGCCCCGACAAGCCGGCGCGCCAGGATCATGAAATTCTGTGCGCCGCCGGGCAAGTGAAACCCGACCAGGTCGGCGCCGAGCAGGCCCTCGGTGATCTCGGTGCGCCACGGCATCTGCATGAACAGCTCGACCGGTGGGAACGGAATATGCAAAAAGAAGCCGATGGTCAGATCGGGCCGCAGCATCCGCAGCATTTTCGGGACCAGCTGCAGCTGATAGTCCTGCACCCACACGGTCGCGCCCTCGGCCGCCACTTTGGCGGTGGCCTCGGCGAAGCGACGGTTGACCGTGACATAGGCGTCCCACCACTCTCGGTGGTAGATCGGCTTGACGATCACGTCGTGGTACAGCGGCCACAGGGTGGCGTTTGAAAAACCCTCGTAATAGTCGGCCACCTCGTCGGCCGACAACCGGACCGGGCACAGGTACATGTCATCCTGCTCGATCGGTTCGTCGTCGGCATCCGGTATACCCGGCCAGCCGATCCACGCGCCGCGGCGACGGCGGAGCAGGGGCTCCAGCGCGGTGACGAGGCCACCGGGGCTCCGCTTCCACGTCGTGCTGCCATCGGGCAGCCGCTCCATGTCGATGGGTAGCCGGTTGGCCACCACGACGAAGTCCGCCTCACCGGGGCCGTGCGCTTGGCGGTCCCCCGGACTCACTTAAGCCTCGAGCTTCGGTCCAATGCCGAGCATCGATAAAAAGATCCGGCATTCGTCGGCGTCGTTCGCGTATGCAGCGACGACGCGCCTGGCCTGGCGTGCAGTGCTGTCGGCAAGCGGCTCCACGTCGCCGATCTCGGCGGGGTCAGATTTCGCAGGCATATGACAACCTTACCGACCGCGTGGTCAGGAAGGGTCGACGCCGTCCGCTACGGGCTCGAACTGACGGTCGAACGCGGGACCGGCTGTGGCCCGAGGTCCTCCGATTCCTCGGCCAGGCCGATGCACTGGCCGGAGTTGTGGCCGGTGCAGGGGACGCCATCGACCGATGGCAGGTCCGGATTGCCGGGGATGCTGCTGAACACTGCCCCCGAGTTCGGCACCGTGTGCGGGACGCAGGTGCCGGTGTACAGGTCTTCCTCTTCACCCGACGGGCACTGCGCCAGCGGCACCGAGGCGCTCGGAATGGTGGCGACGGCGATGGCCGGGGCCGCCGCTACTGCGACCGCGAATCCGCCGGCCAGGATCAGACGTCGTACTGAAAGCTCAAGGGTCGCCATCGTCACGCCTCACGTAGTCATTGACAATCTCGTCGGGGATTCTATGGAAGCTGAGAGAAACCTGCAGATCTTCCGTGAGTTCCCTGAGAGTGCGACCCTTCGGCTTGCCAAGCACCCAGTGTTTACGGGCTGGCTTCGATGGTCGAGCGCGGCACAGGTTGAGGGCCCGCGTCCGCCTCATTCTCGGCCAGGCCGATGCACGCGCCTGAACTGCGCCCGCCGGTGCACGGAACGCCCTCGATTTCTGGAATGTCGGGATTGGCTGCCGTCGAGGTGAATCCCTCGGGTGAGTTCGGCACCAGGAAAGGCGTGCAGGAAGCCGTGTAAACGTCTTCTTCTTCGCCGGTGTCGCATTGCGCTATCGGCCTGGAATCCGTTGGATGCGCGGCGATTGCGACGGCCGGCGTGAGGGCAACCGCGAACGCAAATCCGCCGGCAAGCAACAGGCGTCGAGTGGTGATCGAATCTTTCGTCATCGTCGAATTCTACGAATGCTGAAAGCAATCTGCAGACATTCTCCGTGTTCGCTGGGAATCTCTCTGCGGCGCAAACAAAAAGCCGGGGCACACCTGCGCGCCCCGGCTTTTCTGAATTGTCCGCTAGGGGCTCGAGCTCACGGTCGAATGCGGCACCGGCTGCGGGCCTTCTGCCTGCTCCTCTTCGGACAAGCCAATGCACTGGCCGGAATTGCCTCCGGTGCACGGAATGCTGTCCACCTCCGGGAGGCCACCCGGCGAGGTCACGCCAACCTCAGGGGAATTCGGCACCAGATCCGGCGTGCATTCACCGGTGAACGTGTCCTCGGACTCGCCGCCGGGGCAGGCCGCGATCGTGGGCACGTGGGTGGGCGTGGCGACGACGGCGACCGCAGGCGCGGCCGTAATAGCGACTGCGAACCCGCCGGCAAGGAGCAGTCGTTGAAGTGGAAGCTTGAAGGTCGGCATCGTCACGCTTTCTGTAGTTTTGCTGTTTGTTTGTCGCCCGAAGTTGTGGCGGCAGAGGGGATCTGCTAGCGGAGACCTTACGCTGCCGACTGGGAAAACGCCCGGTCAACGTCAATAAAGTGGTGCGGTTGTGCCAATTCTGAAAAGTTGCTGTCAGGTGGCTGTGGCACCACTTCGCGACCGCTTGCGCCGGCACCGTAATGTGCAAGCCGTCAATGGTTTTTAAGCGAACGAGGTGGTCCGCTGTGGCAAGCCCTGACCTGACCAGCACCGAGGAGATCGGCGGCGACGCGCCCCAGCAGGTGACTTACGAGACGCTGGAAGACGGCACGATCGCGCGGATCTGGCTGAACCGGCCCGAGGCCCAGAACGCCCAATCGCGAACGCTGTTGGTGCAGCTCGATGAGGCCTTCGGCCGCGCAGAAGCCGACGACACGGTGCGTGTGGTGATCCTGGCCGCCCGCGGCAAGAACTTCTCGGCAGGCCACGACCTCGGTTCGGAGGAGGCACTGGCCGAGCGCAAGCCCGGACCGGGGCAGCATCCCACGTTCCAACTCAACGGCGCGACAAGGTCTGCCGTTGCGGAGAGGACGTATCTACAGGAGTGGCACTACTTCTTCGAAAACACCCGGCGCTGGCGTGATCTGCGCAAGATCACCATCGCGCAGGTGCAGGGCAACGCGATCTCGGCGGCGCTGATGCTGATCTGGGCGTGCGACCTCATTGTCGCCGCCGACGATGCGAAGTTCAGCGATGTGGTCGCCGTACGGATGGGGATGCCAGGCGTTGAGTATTACGCGCATCCATGGGAATTCGGCGCGCGCAAAGCAAAAGAGCTTCTGCTGACCGGTGATTCGATTGACGCGGAGGAAGCATATCGGCTTGGCATGGTGTCCAAGGTTTTTCCGCGCGCAGAACTCGAGGACAAGACGCTGGCGTTCGCGCGGCGCATCGCTGAGCGGCCGACCATGGCCGCGCTGCTGGTGAAGGACTCCGTCAATGCGGCGGCCGACGCGATGGGGTTCACCGAAGCCTTGCGACACGCATTTCACATTCACGAGCTCGGCCACGCACACTGGGCGGCGGCCAACGAGAACCGCTATCCGGTCGGCCTGCCGCCCGACGTACCGGACTGGCGCAGCCTTGGTGCCCCCAAGCTCGCCCACCGCGACGAGCCGTGACGTATAACTAGAACCTGTTCTAGTAACGCGGCGAAGGGGGCAGCGGTGCAGCTGTCATTGGCGGAGCGAACGGTTCTGGTCACCGGCGGTGGCAGCGGGATCGGCAAGGGTACGGCCGCCGCGGTGGTGGCTGCCGGCGGCAACGCGATGCTGGTCGGTCGCAACGCCGACAAACTGGCTGCTGCGGCCGATGAGATCACGGCGCAAGGCGGCCCCGGGGCGGTGCTGTACGAACCGGCCGATGTCACCAGCGAGGACGAAGTGGCACGTGTCGTCGAGGCGGCGACCGCGTGGACCGGACGGCTGTGGGGCGTGGTGCACTGCGCGGGCGGCAGCGAGACCATCGGACCGATCACGCAGATCGACTCCGAGGCGTGGCGGCGCACCGTCGACCTGAACATCAACGGCACCATGTACATGATCAAGCACGCCGCGCGGGAGATGGTCCGCGGCGGTGGCGGATCGTTCATCGGTATCTCGTCGATCGCGGCGAGCAACACCCACCGGTGGTTCGGCGCATACGGGGTCTCCAAGGCGGGCATCGACCATCTGATGCAGTTGGCCGCCGACGAACTGGGTGCGTCGTGGGTGCGAGTCAACAGCATCCGGCCCGGTCTGATCCGCACCGAACTCGTTGCGCCCGTTCTCGATTCACCGGAGCTGAGCGCCGACTACGCGACGATCACACCGTTGCCCCGTCCCGGCGAGGTCGAAGACATCGCGAACGCGGCACTGTTTCTTCTCAGCGACGCGTCGAGCTACATCACCGGCCAGGTGATCAACGTCGACGGCGGCGTGCTGGTCCGGCGCGGGCCTGACTACTCGGCGATGTTGGAACCGCTCTTCGGCGCCGACGGGCTGCGCGGCGTCGTCGCGACCTAGCTTCGGGCGGCGCCCTGGTCGCGTGCCGCCGGGTTCGATCCGCCTGCCTCCCAGGCGGATAGCGCGCCGACGGCCGACCAGTCCAGGTGGGCGCCACCATTGGCGAGCAGCGTCAGGAAGCGATCCCGCAGCAGGCTGGCGATCGGCAGCGGAGTCTGCAGTTCCTCGGCCGCCGCGAGAACCAGTCGGATGTCCTTTTGGCCGAGTTCTGCGGCGAATCCCGCTGGCTCGAACTCGTCGCGCGCGATCAGGCCGCCGTATGTCTTGTACACCGGGGCGCCGAACAGCGTCGAGGTGAGGATCTCGAGATAGTCGTTCTTGTCGACACCCGCTTTGGCTACCAAAGCCATTGCTTCCCCGAGAGATTCGATCACCGAGGCGATCAGGAAGTTGCCGCTCAACTTCACCAGGCTGGCTGCCTTCGGCTCGTCTGACACCTCGAACGTGCGCTGGCCGATCGCGTCGAACACAGGTGAGAGCGATTGCAATGCATCGCCGTCTCCTGCCGCGACCACGAAAAGCTTTGCGGCCGCGGCTGCTTCCGGCCTGCCGAAGACCGGTGCCGCGACGAACCCCTGGCCCGCCTCGGTGTGCGCGGCTGTCAACCGCTCGCAGAGCGCGACGCTGATCGTACTCGACGAGACATGCGTCGCGCCGGGCCTCAGCGAGGCCAGGATGCCGTCGTCGCCGAACGTCACAGCTGACACAGCGTCGTCGTTGGCCAGCATCGTGATCACGATGTCGCCGTCGCACGTCTCCGCCACCGACTTCGCCGGCTTGGCGCCCTGCTCCGCAAGGGCCGCAACCTTGTCCTGCGACCGGTTGTACGCCGTCACCTCGTGGCCGGCCTTCAGCAGGTTCGCGGCCATGCCGGCGCCCATGTTGCCCAACCCGATGAACCCAATCTTCATGGTGTCCACCATGCCGGGTGTTCCTGTGGGAAGCCGGGCGGGGTGACTGGTCGAAGCTAGCCGCCGGTTCCGGCGGGAATCTTGTCCTTGCAGTAGGCGTAGACGGCGATGCCGCCGAAGTCAGCGGATTTCTGCGTCGACCACTTGGTCTTCTTCACGATCATGTTCAGCGCGTCGTTGACAGAGCCACCGCCATTGAGCAGGTCGCACGTGGAGTGGGCCAGGTCGAGGGCGTACTGGTCCGACTTGACGGTGATGCCCTTCTGCTGAAGGCCCTTCAGGAATGCCTGGTCCAACTGATCATCGGCGGAGGCCGGCGCCGCCAGCGCCGTGGCTGTGCCGACCGCAACCGCGATCGCCGCCAACAAATGCTTCTTTCTCATCTGTCTCCCCAGTAACGTCCCCGGCCTTTCAGCAGAGTACGCCGGCAAAGGTATCGCTGCCAGGGGCAGTTAGTCAGGCTTGACTCTCTGCAGCGCGGTGAACTGCGTTGATGATGCCCTGGTAGCCCGTGCAGCGGCAGAAGTTCCCGGACAGGCCTTCGCGGATTTCCTCGTCAGTGGGTGTCGGGTTGTCCCGCAGCAGCGCGGTGATCGACATGACGAACCCAGGGGTGCAGAACCCGCATTGCAGGCCGTGGCACTCCCGCAGCGCTTCCTGCACCGGGGACAGTGCGCCGTCGGCGGACGCCACGCCCTCGACCGTCGTCACTTCGCAGCCGTCCGCCTGCACGGCGAACATCAGGCAGGAGCGCATCGCCTGCCCGTCGACCAACACCGTGCACGCCCCGCAGGCGCCGTGCTCGCACCCCAGGTGCGTCCCGGTCAGGCCGCACCGCTCGCGCAAGTAGTCAGCGAGCGTCAGCCGCGGTTCCACCGTCGCCTCGGTCGGCTGCCCGTTGACGGACACCTGCACCGGCCACTCATGCATCGCTTGCCTCCGCTGTCGCAGACTTCCAGGCGCGCGCCACCATGGTGGCCCCGACCTTGGCTCGATAAGCGGCCGACCCCTGCAGATCGGCAGGGATGTCGATCAATGCACTGACGGCCAGCCTGCCGACGTCATCGGGTGTGATGTCGTCGACGGGGCGCCCGACGACGGCCTGCTCGGCAGGCGAACCCCGCAACGGCGTCGATCCGAGACCCAGCAGCCCTATCCCGCAGCGGCTCACCCGATTATCCGCATCGAGCTGTACCGCGACGGCTGCACCGGCGATGGCGAAGTCGCCGTGCCTGCGCGCGAACTCCTCAACCGCGAAGCCCGACCGCGACCCCCACACGGGAAATCGCACCGCGGTGAGGATTTCGTCGGAGGCCATGGAGTTCTCCCACAGCCCGCTGAAGAACTCGGCGGCCGGGATGTCTCGTGCGCCGCGCGGCGAGACTGTTTCCATCCGCGCATCGAGCGCCAGCGCGACCGCTGCGTACTCCGCCGCGGGATCGGCGTGCGCGATCGCGCCCCCGAGCGTGCCGCGGGTGCGGATCTGGAAATGGCCGATGTACGGCGTCGCCAACGTCAGCAGCGGCACCGACTCTGCGACCTCGTCGTCCATCCCGACGAATACATGCGGCGTCGCGGCGCCAATCCGAATCTCGTTGTCGCGCGCGTCGATACCGACCAGCTCACTGATGCGTGAGATGTCGATGAGGTTGTCGAAATGCGTAAGGCGCATCGCGAGCATCGGTACCAGGCTCTGTCCACCCGCCAGTATCTTCGCATCGTCGCAGTACTCGGCAAGCAGCCCGACGGCTTCGTCGACGCCCTCGGGCCGGTGATACGCGAATGGGGCTGCCTTCATGACACCAACCGTGCCAGCGCATCCAGCAGATCATCGGAGCGGCGGTTACGTCGGCGACCCAGAAGGAAACCGATCACCCCGCCCGCCGCCAGCGCGACCAATGCGGGCGCGAACCGCTTGGCCATCGGCACCGCGACGACCTTGAGCAGGTCGACGGAATCCGCGGCGGCGGGTTGGCTTGCCGCCGTGAGTGTTTCGGCCGTCGGCGCGGCTGTGACGGTCGGCGCGGCTGTGGTGTTCGGTGTTCCACCGATGATGTCGGCCTCGAGCGCCTTGGCGAATTGTGCGATCAGATTGCCCGCGACATCGCCGAGCACGCCGCGACCGAACTGAGCGGCCTTGCCCGAGATGGTCAGGTCCGTCTTGATCACCACGGTGGTGGCGTCGCCTTCGTCCTTGAGTTGCGCCGTGACGACGGCGGCCGCGTTGCCGTTGCCCCTCGTCTCCTTGCCGTTCGCCTTCAGTACCACCCGATGCGCTGTTGGATCCTTCTCCAGGAACGCGGCATTTCCCTTGTAGGACACGGTGATCGGGCCGACCTTGACCTTCACCGCGCCGGTGAACTCGTCGCCGTCGACGGTCAGCAGCGTGGCGCCGGGAAGACACGGCGCGACGCGTTGGACGTCGGTGAGCACCTCCCACGTCTTCGCCGCAGGCACCGCGACCCGAAATTCGTTGTTCAGTTCCATTATTGGGACTCCTCGATCAGTGCGACGATCGCGGCTGGGCTGGCCGGTAGACGGGTGAGTGTGACGCCCAGTGGTGCCAGCGCGTCGTTGATCGCGTTGATCACCGCGGGAGTAGACCCGATGGCCCCGCCCTCGCCGACACCCTTGTAGCCGCCGATGCCAGGGCCGGGGATCTCGACGTGGCCGTACTCGATCGGGGGCACCTCGGTGGCGGTCGGCAGCAGGTAGTCGACAAACGTTGAGGACAGCGGGTTTCCGTCGTCGTCGTAGGCCATGTTCTCCAGGAGCGCGCCGCCGATGCCCTGCGCCGTGCCGCCCGCGATCTGCCCCTCGACCACATTGGGGTTGATCATCGCGCCGACGTCCTCGCTGACGATGTAGCGCGTCAGCGTGACGTGGCCGGTCTCGACGTCGACCTCACACGTGCACGCGTGGGTGGCGTTCGCCCAGTGGATCATGGTCTGCGACGTGAAGCGCGCCGTCGCCTCCAGTGTCGCAGCCATCCCCGGCGGGAGTTGCTGTGGCTCGTAATACGACCGGTAGGCGATATCGGCGAAAGTGACGCTCTTCGACGGGTCGTCGCGGACAACGGCTTTCGATTCGCTCAGCTCGATGTCGGCCTCCTCGGCACCCAGCCGATGCGCGGCCATCGCCACGATCTGCTTGCGCAGCATGCTGCCCGCCTCGTGAACTGCGCCCGCCGTCATCGGACCGGATCGGCTGCCCTGCGAGCCCGCACCGTACGGTGTCACAGCGGTGTCGCCCTGGATGGTGGAGACGTCTTCGATGTTGGCGCCCAGCGCGTCTGCCGTCAGCTGCACGACCGTCGTCTCGATGCTGTTGCCGGTCGACCCGCCGTTCACGTAGACGTTGATCTTGCCCGTGGGCTCCATCCGGATGGTCGCACCTTCGGTGGCGAGGTGCCCCGTGGCCGCGCCCGTCGGCTCGATGTAGGCCGAGAAACCGAGCCCGATATAGCGACCCTGGTCCAGGGCTTCGCGCTGTTCGCGGCGAAACCCTTCGTGGTCAAGTATTTTCACGGCCTGCTCGAAGGTGTCGGCGGGTGCGACGTGGTCGTAGGGCATGCCGTTGGGGTTGAAGTACGGCATCTCGTCGCCGCGCAGGATGTTGCGCCGCCGTAGCTCGACGGGATCCATGTTCATCTTGCGCGCGGCGATGTCGAGAAGAACTTCGCGGGCCAGCGTTTCGTACTGCCACGGCCCCCGGTAGGCCGCCAGCCCCGCGGTGTTCGAGAACACCGTCTTGTAGTTGAAGCTCGCCTTCGGTATGCGGTACGGCCCAGGGAAGAACATCCCGATCGCAGCGGTGGTCAGCACGGGGTAGGGCGTCGGATACGCCCCGACGTCCTGAAGGAAGTCGATGTCGGCGGCGAGGATGTTGCCCTCGGCGTCGAATGCCATCCTGGCCTTGCCGTCGACGTGGCGCGCCTGGCCGGCCGACATCAGGTTCTCGCGCCGGTCCTCTACCCACTTCAGTGCGACAGGGACCTTGCGTGCGGCCAGCAGAATGCACATGTCCTCGCGCATCGGGACGACCTTTTGGCCGAAGCCACCGCCGGTGTCACGCATGATGACTCGCACGCCTTGCGCCGGAATGCCGAGCAGTCGAGCGGCGAATGCCCGCAGTTCGTGGGGGGTTTGGGTGGACGCCCACACCGTCAGCTCCGCCGAAGGGGCGTCCCACTCGACGACCATGCCGCGGGTTTCCATCGGCACCGGCGCGTAAATCTGTTGGTAGACACTCGCTTCCGCGACGTGTGGTGCCGACGAGAAGGTCTCTTCGTCCGGGGGTGCGCCGCCCATACCGCCCGCAACGTTGTCGGGATACGCGTCGTGGACTATGACGTCGGCGCCGATGGCGCGCGTGAAGTCGGCGATCGCAGGCAGCGGCTCGTAGTCCACCTCGACCAATTCGACCGCATCTTCGGCGATGTAGCGGCTCTCAGCGATGACCAACGCGACCGGGTCGCCGACGAACTTGACTTCGCCCTCGGCCAGCGGCGGGCGCGGCGTGTCCGGGATGTCCTTACCGGCGACCGCGTGCCACGCCTCCTTGACCTCCGGATTGATATCAGCGGCCGTCAACACCGCGCGGACCCCCGGCAGTGCGAGCGCCGCGGTCGCGTCGATGGCGCCGAGTTTCGCGTGGGCGAATGGGCTGCGCACGAAGCAGGCGTGCAGCATGCCCGGCCTGGTGACGTCGTCGACGAACGTGCCACGACCGGTGAGAAGCCGGTTGTCCTCGACGCGAGGAACGCGGGTGCCTGCGTAACGAGTAGCTACGGTCTCCGTCACGGAATCACGTTATCGTATTTGAGAGCGACATTTCCACCCTGATTGTCTCATCTAATTAATCGTGGTGGATTCGGCCGTTGACCTCGGTCAGCGGCCGTCCGCCGCCGCCCCATCGGCGCGCGATGATCTCCGCGGCGATCGAAACGGCTGTCTCTTCTGGGGTGCGGGCGCCCAGGTCGAGGCCGATGGGGCTGGCCAGTCTGTCCAGGTCGGCGTCGGTCAGACCGACCTCGCGCAACCGGTTCATCCGGTCTTCGTGGGTGCGCCGCGACCCCATCACGCCGATGTAGTCGACCTCGGGCAGTCGCACCGCCACCTGCAACACGGGCACGTCGAACTTCGGGTCGTGGGTCAGCACGCAGATCGCCGTTCTGCCGTCGATGGCCCCCTGCTCGGCCTGCGCGCGCAGATAGCGGTCGGGCCAGTCGACGATGACCTCATCGGCTTCGGGAAAGCGGGCCTGCGTCGCGAACACGGGCCTCGCATCGCACACCGTGACCCGATATCCGAGGAACGCGCCCTGGCGGGCCAGCGCCGCCGCGAAGTCGATGGCGCCGAAGATCAGCATCCGCGGCCGCGGGGCATGGCTGGCGACGAACACCTCCATGCCCGCTTCCTGGCGCTGCCCGTCGGGGCCATACGACAGCACCGCGGTTCGGCCCGCGGCAAGCAGACCCTTGGCGTCGTCGGCGACGGCGTCGTCGGCGCGCGCAGACCCAAGCGATCCCGTGACCGCTTGGGGCCCGACGACCAACCTGCGCCCGAGCCATGCGGGGTCGGGGTGTGCGATCACCGTGGCAACAGCAGTCGGGCGTTGGCCCGCAATATCGTCAGCGATCGTCTGCAACTGCGGAAAAGTGTTGCGCGACACCGGCTCTGCGAAGATATCGATGATCCCGCCACACGTGAGACCAACGGCGAAAGCGTCGTCGTCGGATATCCCGTAGCGGTGCAGTTCGGGTCGTCCGGTTTCGACGACCTCGTTGGCGAGTTCGTACACCGAGGCCTCGACGCAACCCCCTGACACCGAACCGGCGACGGTGCCGTCGGGGGAGACCACCATGGTGGCGCCAGGCGGGCGCGGCGCGGACTTGATGGTGCGGACGACGGTGGCGACGCCCGCCGTCCCGCCGGCATGCCACACCGCCAGCAGTTCGTCGAGCACGTCTCGCACGGTCGCTAAGTCTATGCCGGTGACCCGGCCGCTCTGTGCGAGTGCTCAGCGCGACGTCAGGCCGCGTCGAATTCCACCGGCAGCATGTCGGGTCCGCTGATGCCGACCAGCGGCTTCCACGGCGCAGGACCTGCGCGACGAAGGTTGCGCATGCGGCGGGCCATCACGGTCAACGCTTCGGCCATCTCGCGCCGGGCCAGGTTCGCGCCCAGGCAGTAATGTGCGCCAGCGCCGAACGACTGCATCGGCGGCGCCCCTTCGCGCGTGATGTCGAGACGGTCGGGATCCTCGTAGACCGATGGATCCCGGTTGGCAGCGGCCGTGTTGACCCAGACGAATGTGTTTGCCGGGATCACGACACCCTCGTACTCGACGTCTTCGGTCGTCATCCGCATCACGCCGAAGGTCACGGGATAGAAGCGCATCAGCTCTTCGACCGCCTTCATCGCCAATTCGGGATGCTCGGCGAGCAGCTCCCATTGCTCGGGATGATCGCAGAGCGCATCGATGGCAGCGGCCACCTGGTTGCGGGTGGTATCGGTGCCTGCCATGAGAATGCCGCCGGCAAGCATGCGAAGTTCGGCCATGGTCAGGTGGTCGCCCTCGTGCTCGGCCCGAACCAGCCCGGTGATCAGGTCGTCGGTCGGCGAAGTGCGTCGCTCGGCCACCATGTCGTCGACGTAGTCGTCGAGTTCCCGCCACGCCTTGAGGATCTCGGCCTCGTACTCGGCCGCCCTCCATGTGAAGGTCTTGAAGAAGTCGTCGGCCCACGCGGAGAACAGCTGCCAATCCTGGCGTGGCGCCCCGAGCAACTCGCAGATCACCGGAACCGGATAGGGGCGCGCGATGTCCGCGACGATCTCCGAGCGGCCGAGCTCCATCAGCGGGTCGGTCAACTCGTTGATGATGGCGGTGATCGTCTTGTCCAGTCTCGCGACCGAGCGCGGGGTGAAGGCCTTGGACACCAGTCGGCGTAGCCGAGCGTGGTCCTCACCGTTGATGCACAGTAGCGACGAGCTGACCCGATCCCACAGCTCGCCAGACGTGATGCCCTGGGTCTCCAGGCCCATCCCCGGCGGCGGGCACATCCGCGGATCACGCAGCGCGATGTGGGCGAGTTCGTATCGCAGGATCTCGGGCCCCTGCGCCCCCATGCCGATCGCGGATTGTTCCCGCGCTCGCTTGAGGTTTTCGTGCGCCGCCTGCGGGCTTGGCGCATCTTGGTAGGAGACGATTGGCAGGTCGGCCTCGAAGACGGTCGGGCACTTGACGGTCGCAGCAGTCATGCTGGCCTCCTCTTTTCGGGACGCCTACATGGTCTGACCGCATACAGGGGGCCGATAGCGTATGCGGATACCTGCTTTTGAGAGGTGTTTGCATGCGAGTACGTGTGGTCGTTGTGCTGGCAACTTTGTGTGTCGCCGGCAGCACTTCTGTCAGCGCATTTGCCGCGCCACCGGTGCCCCCGGTGTCCGACGACGCGCGGGCGGCCGGGCTGATCGACGTGCGCACTGTAGTACCCGACGCGATCATCGACCTTCGATACGCAACGCCGGACAACTTCGTCGGGGTCCCGCTCTACCCCGCGGACGCCCGCTGCCTGGTGCACGAGTCGATGGCGCAGGGCTTGTCTGCCGCCGCTGCGGTATTGCGGTCCAAAGGTGAAGTGCTGCAGTTCTGGGACTGCTATCGGCCCCACGATGTGCAGGTGCGAATGTTTCAGAAGGTGCCCGACCCGAACTGGGTCGCCAAGCCGGGGCCGTACTCGCGCAGCCACGAGACCGGCCGATCCGTCGACGTGACGATCGCCGACACCGCCGGACCTCTCGAGATGGGCACCGACTTCGACGACTTCACTCCGCGCGCACTGGCCTACGCGACCGACGGCGTCAGCGCGGCCGCGCAGGCCAACCGCGCCCGACTGCGCGACGCGATGAGCGCAGGCGGACTGACGGTCTACCAGGGCGAGTGGTGGCATTTCGACACCAGCGGCGCCTACGAGAAGCGCCCGATTCTCAATGCGCCGCTGAATTAGGTGCTTCGATCGTCGCATGCGCAGATCGATCGCGGCCCTGTGCCTCGTCGCGGTGGTGTTGTTGCCGGCCTGCAGCGACAACAAGGCGCCCAACTCGCTGTTCGACGGCGCCGGCTACCACGTCCGCGGCGACAAGGTGTACTACCTGGTCGCGTTCCCGGGTAAGGCGTTCGAAATCCCGGACGCAGACCCCCTGTCGTTCAAGGCGTTTGACACCACTTATGCAAAAGACAAGACCAACGCGTATTTCAACGGCCACCCGATCGCGGGCGCTGATGCAGCCAGCTTCGACGTGCTGAGCCGCAGCAGCTTCGCCAAGGACCGCAGCCACGTCTACCAACTGGACCGGCCGATCAGCGAGGACCCGGTGCACTTCGAGTTCCTCGACGGCGGACTGTCGAAGGACAGCGCCGCCGTGTACTGGACCGACGGTCGGGTGTTGTCCAACGATCCAACGCATTTCGCGGTCATCTCCAGCGACGATCATTACCTGTTCACGAAAGACGGGCGAAGCGTCCACGTCAACGGCAACCCGATCGCCGAGGCGGATCCCGCGACATTCCGTGTGCTGGCAGGCGCATACGCGCAAGACGCTCACCGAGTCTTCTACTTCACCGATGCGGTAGTGGCCGCCGACGCGGCCTCATTTCGTCCGCTCGACGGGCCGTATGCCCGCGACGCCACCCGCATCTACTGGATGGGCAAGGTGATCGACGGCGCCGATCCCGCCACCTTCCGTGTGTTGAACGCGGCGTTCGAATGTTCAGCCGATGCCACCCGTGCGTACTACCGGCAGGCCGTCATCGTGGGCGCAGACCCGAAGACTTTTCCCGCTGGGCGTCAGGCGACCAACTGCAGCGACACCACCATCTCGTTTGCCGAGTAGGGCGCGCCGGCTCAACCGGGGCTTCGGGTCCACAGGCAGTGCCCGCTCAGTTCCACCGAGAACAGACTGGGCAGCAACTGAAGCGAAAGTGGTTGTCCTGGTTCGCCTTCGGAGACCAGCGGTGCGCTCTTGACGCCGGGGCTGACGACCGTCTGTTGCTCGGCTCGGCATCGGCTGCCGGGTTCCAGCGGGGTGGCGGTCCATTGACCCGATGCGACGTCGGGGTTGCGTAGCCCCTGGCCGTGCAACGTGATCGTCGGCCCGACGCTCAACCACCGGTCGTTGGGTGGTTGCGGTGCTGTGAGGGCCTGCCACTGTCCATCGACGCACACCAGGGGTGTCAGTTCATCTGCGGGCCAGGTCATCACGCCGGCCAGGTCGGACGTGCACGCCGTACCGGCCTGTGGCGCAGGCGGTTCGGCGGACGCGACGGGCAGTGCGCCCAGCGCGGCCGCCAGCACCCCGATGGCGAGCGTCGTTCTCAGCATTGGGCTACACCTTCGTCAGGTCGGTGCGCATCAACATCACGTTGTACTGCGACCACAGCGACAGGTTCCAATACAGGTCGGTTCCCGTACCCATCGTGGACGGCGACCACGGATGCATCATCGGCGCGTAAATGCCGCCGTTCTGCTGCGTCAGAATGGTTTTCGCGGTTGACCACGCGCCTTGCGGACTGTCCGAGGTGCGGATCACGATGTTGTTGAACTGGTCGCCGTAGAGGACGACATACTTGTTGAGCGTCTTGTTGTATTGCACCGACATTTCGCTGACGGTGTTGCCCGCGCTGGCGACGCCGCAGGCCCCGCCCTCCTTCCCGAAGACAGGGGTGGCCTTGCCGGGGTCGTTCTTGTACCACCCGGCGGGCGTGCTCGAGAACCAGCTCTTCGTGCCCTTGCTGTAGTACTCGTACTTCGTCGTGTCCAGGATGTCCTTGGGCAGCACGCGGGACACATACGCAGCGCCCTGACGGCCGTTCGGTGTGCCGTACGCGTAGACGTAACCGTCGTTGCCCAACACGAACGCCGCCTGCTGGAAGTTCTTGTTACCGCTCCACGACTGGTTGTACCGGACGGATGTCGGTGCGACGGTCCAGTTCTCACCGTTGTCCGTCGAGTAGGCGATCGCGGAGTAGTTCGTGGTCCACGAGCCCGGGTTGCCCCACTGCTTGACCGACATGAAGCTCATGTACTGGGTGGCCCCGAACCGAGTGCCCGGCGTCGGGAGGCTGATGCCCGCCGTCGGGATCAGCGTCACGCCCGCGGGCAGCTTGCCGGGGAAGATGACCTGCCGTGCTGTGGTCGGACTCGACAACGGCGCGCCGCCGAACATGTTGCCGTTGAACCACTCTCCGTCGGGGATCGACATGCCGTCGACGAGCAAGGTGTCGCCGCTGCGCAGAATCGTGTTGGACCGCCAGTCACCCGTCATGTTGGCGCCGCTGAATGTGTCGCCGACGGCGATGAGTATTTGGTGTTCGTTGTACGGCGTGCTCGGGTCGTCGGGAATACCGTTGTCCCACATCGTCCCGACGTCGGTGCCCCAGATCGAGAATCGCTGGGACGTGTTGTTGGGCAGGAAGTTTCCCGTGACCCAGTCGACGAAGTTCGTCGACGTGCTGAGTTGCTGACCGGGAGCGGGGAAGGCAGGTCGAGGCGGAATGGGGTTATTGATCGAGGCAAGCGCGAGGCTGGTGAGGCGCGCCACCGGCGAGGCGGTGTCGGCCGTTGCGCCGGCCAACACCGCGAAGAAGTTGTCGAACTCCTTGCGCGCGAATGCGAGCAGGCTCCAGATCAGCGGGGGCTGCGCCGGTGTCGTCGGCATGTTGCCTGCCAACGGGTCCAGCACGAAGCCCAGGACGTTCGACACCAGCTTGGTGACGGCGGTCAGCGGACTTTCCGGTGCTGTGGTGACGGCCGGCTGCGTTGTGTCGACGGAGGTGACTTGGGCCGCCATCATCGGCGAGATCCTGGTCGGCGACGCGGCGGCCAGCGTTCGTGCATCGGCGAACACGGCGACCGGATCGGTCGACTCGAGTGCCGCGGTGGGATCGGCGACGGACCGGACAGTGTGGGCGGCCACCGAAGTCGTCGACTCCTCGGCCGTTTTGGTCGACGCCTTTTTGACGGCGGCCGGCTTTGGCTTCGGAGTTTCTTCGGGTGTTTCGGTCGCTGGTGCCTGCGTGGGCTCGGCGCTTTGCGTGGGCTCGGTGGTCGCCTCTGCGGCCTGAGTCGGCTCTGTCGTGGTGCCGGTGGTGGCGGTCGTCCCGGTGTTGGTCTGCGCGCTCACCACGGTGCCGTCCTTGACCGTGGTCGTGGTGGTGCCCGCCGCAGTGCTGGGTTTGTCGGGCTCCGGTGTCGACGGTTCGGTCGACGCCTTCATGTCGGTGGTGGTGGCCGGCGCTTTGGTGTCGGTCGCCCCGCCCGTCGCTGCGTCGGTCGTGTCAGCCGACGGCGGGGTCGCGGGCGCATCGTCGGCGGCGGCGACCCCCTGTCCTGTGGCGATCGCCGTTCCAACGCCCAACGCGACCGCCAGTCCCCCGACGCGTCCGATGTACGCTGCCGCTCCCATGCCCTGCCTCCATGAAGCTTCTCCCCCGTCAATTAGCAATATGGGCCCATTAAATCGAATCGAGGGGACGGCCACAGCAAAAGGGACAAACGTCTCAAGAACAACAGCTGTCGCAGTGGTTTTGATCTTGGTGGGGTTTTTTCGCGGTTTTTGCGTGTGGAGCTATACCTGCGCTAGGGGTACAGCCCGGCCTGTTGAAGCGCCTGCTCGTAGAGTTTGCTCGCCTCGGCGATGCCGTCACCGACCCACGCGTCGACGACTCCGACCCGGTCGGCGACGAGCTGGACGCGGTTCACCCAGACCTGGAAGTCGTCGTCGTGACGCAGCGCGTCGACCTGCGCCTGGGTGCCCTGAATCAGGAAGAAGCCGCCCAGCTCGGTGGTCTGTGGCCGCAGAATCGCGATATCGAACCGCTCGATCCGGTCATTCCCTGCCAGACGCTCGAGGTAGGACCTCGACTCGGTGAGCAAGTCGAGGGCTTGTTTTTCCCGGCCCTGTGTGGGTAGTCCCCATGCGACCCAGAATCCGGATTCGGCCATGGCCCCGACCTTAAACTGAGGATCGGTCTATTCGGGGAAATGTAGGAGTTCACTCATGAAGGACCGAATCGCTCGTTTTCTGCATCTCGCGGGTGTCGCAATCCTGGCTATCGGGATGCTGCTGACCGCACAAATCCCGGCCGCGTCCGCGCAGCCGTGCCCGGACGTAGAGGTGGTTTTCGCGCGGGGCACCGGCGAGCCGCCGGGAGTCGGCGGTGTCGGGCAGGCGTTCGTCGACACGCTGCGCTCGCAGATCGGCGCGAAATCGATGGATGTGTACCCGGTCGACTACGTCGCCAGCGGCGACTTCGGTGACCGCATCGGGTTCGCGAGAACCGTCGTCGACGGGATCAGGGACGCCGGCACCCACGTGGAGGCGACCGCGGCGAACTGTCCGAACACCAGGATCGTAATCGGCGGGTACTCCCAGGGCGCCGTGGTGGCGGGTTACGTGACCGCTGCGGTCATCCCGGATTCGGTCCCTGCCGAATTCCGGTCCTTCATCCCCAATCCGATGCCGCCCGAGGTGGCCAACCACGTCGCCGCGGTCGTTCTGTTCGGCAAGCCGTCGACTCAATGGCTGAGCGACGCGGGCGCCCCGCCGGTGGTGATCGGTCCGCTGTACGTGCCCAAGACTCTCGATCTATGCGCCGACGGTGACACGATCTGCAACGGCGCCCCGTTGGGTGGCCCCTCGATGGCGCACGCCATGTATCCGATGAACGGCATGGTCAACCAGGGCGCAGAGTTCGCGGCAGGCCGGCTCTAGCCGATCACGCAGCCTTCTTCGAGTGCCTGCCCCGCCTCCTGCAGGACGACGGACTGGGCCAACTCGTACAGGCGCGTGGCGTCCTCGGGGGTATCGCCGACTGCGGTCAAACCGACGCGGCCGCACTCGGTGAGGCAGCTGATCATGTGGAACACCACGCCGGTTCGCCGAGCCTGATCGAAATGCAGACCGTGACGCACGACGACGTCGAACAGCTCGCGCACCGTCAGCGCCTTGAGGCGGTCGTCCTCGAAATGGTCGGTCGCGATCAGATGTTTCTCGCTGCCGCTGGGTGTCAGGAACACCCCGCGCTCGCCGTCGTAGGTGCCGTCGGTGAGGAACTGCAGGGTGAGGAACGGATGGGTGGTACCGCCCTTGCGGAGGTTCAACTCGATCGCATATGGCGTCCATGCTCCCGTGTTGTCTTGCACCACAACGAAATCCACTGCGAACCTACCGAGAGCGCCCAACTCGGCCAGGCGTCTGCCGATCACCATGGCGGGCTCGGCGATAGCCGCCGCGTAGTCCGGGTTGGCCGGGAAGACGCAGCCTAGATACTTCTGGCCGCTCTTGCCGCCGAGCAACTGGTCGTGGGTGGACAACAGCTCGACGGTGCCGTCGGGCAGGGCCCGCATCTGCACGCTCGGGCTTTCCAGCGCCTGGCCGGTGATCCGCTCCTCGACGATCCCGCCGTCCTTCTCGAACGCGGCCAGATACGAGTCGACGGACAGGGTTTCGGCTTCCGGCGCCATGTTCATGATGCGGTCCTTGATGACGGCCGCCTCATCGGGCGCGTCGGGAGCGGGCAGGTCGCTGAGGTCCACCATCGCGTTGCCCGCCCCGGAGACCCCTTCGTTGAGCTTAACGATCGCCTGGCTCAGCGACGGCCGCCGCCGCCGCATGCTCTGCACGCCCGCGATGATGTCGTCGACTGTGCGGAGGTCCTCTGCGCCAACCGGACACCGCACGCCGAGATCCTCGAACATCCTGCGGCAGCCGGTCTTGCTGCCAAGATCCTCGAGCCGGGGGTCCGCGCCGTACATCGGAATTCGCAAGCTCAGCGCGACGTCCCGCTCGAGCGGCGTGGTGTTGTACGGGATCAGGTGGCTGCGGTCCGGATCGGGAATCAGTGACCTGATCTCACGCAGAAGTCGCGGCCGTGCAAGCAGTTTCGCACTCAGCGGAAGCGTCGATGCGTCACCGACGGGAACCAACGTCAGGCGGGCGCGCGCGTGGCTGGGGATCACGCCGGGCAGCAGCCCGAGGTAGTACTCGATGATCGACTCGGAGACCGGCTGGCTGGTCACGTAGATCATCTGCAGCCGAGGCTGGCGCAACAACAACAGCAGAAACAGCGCCCGCTCCTCCATGGCCTGCATGACGGTGCCGCTGCCGGATGTGGTGCGGGCGATGCTGATCGAGGGCACCACCACGACCGATTCACCCTCCAGGTCGCGCCGCATCGACTCCCAGACGCCCGGCATGGTCAGCTGTAGTTTGTCGAAGTAGTTGTAGCGTTGGTCTTCGTCGAGCTCCGACAGTTTCTGACTGGGTGCCATGTCTTTCCTTAACTCTCGTTGAGTGCGCTGATGTTGTGCACCCGTACCTTGCGGCTGAATCCCTTGGGCTGCACGTCCCCAACCATTTCGGAGACGCAGATGTCCTCGGTGGCAGCGAGCACGCGGTCGGTCACCAGCACCTGCCAGGGGCCCGCATCCGAACACAGCCTCGCGGACAGATTGGTGACGCTGCCGATGGCGGCGTAGTCGAACCGCCCCTCGAAACCGATCCGGCCGAGCGTCGCATGGTTCTGGGCGATGCCGATGCCCACGGCGAGCTCGTAGCCCCTGCGGCGCCAGCCATCGGCCAGATCGCGCACGGCGTCACGGATCTCAAGTGCCATCCGCACCGCCCGCTGCGCGGGGTCGTCGCATTGGACGGGGTCGTTGAAGAACACCATGATCCCGTCGCCGGTGAACCGTTCCAGCGTGCCTTCGTAGGCATGGACGAGGCGGCCGATGGCGTGGTGATATTCGGCGAGTACGCCCATCACCTCCTCGGGCTCACTGGTCTCTGCGAACGGGGTGAAGTTCCTGAGATCGGTGAACAGGACCACGATTTCGCGGCGGTGGCTGGCAAGCAGGCTCTCGTCGCCGACCACGAGGTCAGCAAGCTGGGGGGACAGGAAACGGCGTAACCGGTTGGTGCGCTCCAATTCCGAAACCTGTTGGGCGACGCGGCTTTCGAGTTCGGCGTTCCACTCGGCCAGCTCGGCGGCCTGGCGCAGGATGGTGTCGTGATAGCGCTTGATCCGCGTCAGCGACGCCACCCGCGCCAGCAGCTCGCTCTTGTCGAAGGGTTTGGTGACGAAGTCGTCGGCGCCAGCCTGCAGTGCCGCCAGCCGTTGTTCACTGCCGCTGGCCGTGATCATCACGACCGGAAGGAATTCCGTAGCGGGAGTTGACCGTATCCGTCGGCACACCTCATAACCGTCCATCTCGGGCATCAGGATGTCGAGAAGAACGATGTCGATGTCCTCCTTCTCGAGCAGCGCGAGCGCTTCGGGGCCCGATTGCGCGGTCAGCACGCGGTGCCCGCGCGGGGCGAGCACCGCGTCGAGCAACTTCAGGTTGGTCTGCTGATCGTCGACAGCCAGTACCGTCGCCGTGATGTCCATCAGTCCGCCTGTCCGCCGAGGAACGCTTCGATCTGGCCGGGTAATGCACGCACGCTGATCGGCTTCTCGATGTAGCCGTCGAAGCCGGCACGCGCTGCCCGCTCCTTGTCCTCTGCCATCGCGAAGGCAGTCACGGCGACGATCGGCACGTCAGGTCCGAGGGTGTCCCTGCGCAGTCTGTGCAGCGTCTCGGTTCCGTCGATACCGGGCAGTTGGAGGTCCATCAGCACCAGGTCCGGGGGAGTCTCCTTGGCCGCGCGCAGGCCCTCCTCGCCCGACTGTGCCTCGATGACGTCGTAGCCGGCGAAGCTCAATACATCGCGGACCAGCTTGAGGTTCAACGGATTGTCCTCGACTACCAGGATGCGGTGTTGCGTCAAAGCGCACCAACTCGTTTCAATGCTTCGATCAACTCATCGCGGCCAATTGGCTTGCGCAGGTAGGCATCCGCGCCGAGGGCGAGCCCGCGGGCCCGATCGTCGACGTCCGTGGCGATGATCACCGGGATGGTGGCGGTGCCGGAATCGTCCTTGAGGTCGGCCAGCACCTGCCAACCGTCGCGCCTGGGTAACCCCACTTCGAGGACGACGGCGGCCGGGCGTTCTTTGCGCGCCATCTCGAGAGCCTCGACGCCGTCTCTGGCCCGCAGCACCCGCGTCGGCGAACCGTCAAGGTAGGCCGAGTTGAGGTCCAACGAGGCCCGGTCGTCGTCGACAAGGAGGATGGCCGGCACATCCGCAGGCACTGCCTCGTCACCCTTGAGCACCCCGGGGATCGAGAAACCGAACGTGCTGCCTTCGCCGGGAGTGCTGTCCAGCCACATGCGCCCACCCCACAGCCAGACGAAGCGACGCGACAGCGTCAGGCCAAGGCCGGTGCCTTCCTCCTTCGGCGCGCCACGACGGCCCTGCTGGAAGGACTCGAAAATCCGTTCCTGGTCTTCGAGTGGTACGCCGACGCCGGTATCGGTCACCGTCACCAACAAATCGCCCGCGTCGCGGAAGGCGCGGACGGCAACGGATCCGCCGTCGGGGGTGAACTTGACGGCGTTGGACACCAGGTTGAGCACGACCTGCTTGAACTTGCGCTCATCGGCATCGATCGTCGCGATTTCGTCGGCGACCTCGACGGTGACTGTGATCGCGTGCTGAGTCGCGCGCTCCCGCAGCATCGTCACGCAGTAGTCGATGGCGCTGATGACGCTGAATGTGCTTTGTTCAAGCACCATTTGGCCGGCCTCGACCTTGGACAGGTCGAGGATCTCGTTCAATAACTCCAGCAGGTGTTTGCCGGAGTTCCAGATGTCGCGCAGGTACTCGTCCTGGCGCTCGTTGAGTTCGCCGAACATCCGGTCCAGCAGCACCTCTGAGAAGCCGATCACCGCATTGAGTGGGGTCCGCAGCTCGTGGGACATGCTGGCCAGGAACTCGGATTTGTGTTGGCTGGCGACCTCGAGTTCCCTCGTCTTGGTTTGCAGCTCACCGAACAGGCGCGCGTTGACGATGGCAAGTGCCGACTGGCCTGCGAAGGTCTCGAGCAGTTCGACGTGGGGACCGAACGAGCCGGTGGTGCGGCGCCGGATCACCAGGACGCCCAAGATCCGCGCCCCTCGCAGAATCGGAACCGCCAGCACGGAACGCCAGCCCTCGCGGAACAACGCGTCCAGGTGGGGGTCGAGTTCGGTCTCGGCGGTCAGGTCAGGGACCTCGAGCGTGTGGTGATCGGTTGCAGCCAGGCCGACCAGCGTCGTCTTGCGGTCAATTGTGATGGCGCGCAACTGCTTCAGCAGTTCGGGGCTGCTGCCGTATGCGGCCCGAACGTGGAACGTATCGGTCGACTCGTCGTACTCCATGATGGATCCGCCGTGGGTGTTGGTCAGCCGCACGGCGTTGCTGACGATCTGGTCCAGCACTTCGTCGAGGTCGAGCGTCGAGCCGACGGCATCGCCGACTTCCCCCAGCACCTCCAGCTGTTCGACCTTGCTGGCCAGTGCGCGGCGCAGCGCGTCCTGGCGCATCACGATTGCGCCCTGCACGGCGAACTCCTCGAGGAGCTCGCATTCGCGGGTGTTGAAGGGCTTGACCCTGGTGCGCCACATCGACAGCACACCGACGACCTCGTTCTGCAGGATCATCGGCGTGGACAGCAGCGTGCGATAGCCGGCGAGGCGTTGCAGGTCTTGGCGCCCGAACTCGGCGTCGTTGAACACGTCGGGAATCTGGATTGTCCGCATCTCTTCGGCGGCGCGACCGACGGTGGATGATCTGTTCCTGGCGAGCGGGCGGTCGAGGACCTGCCTGCGAAATTCCTCGGGGATCTTGCCGGAGTGGCGCGACAGTCGGAACACATCCTCCTCGGGGATGTACAGCGTTGCGGCCTGCGCACGGCAGAGATGGGTGGCGCGCTCGAGGATGGTGTCAAGGATGACCTCGGGGTCGGCGTCGGCACGTCCTAGAGCTGCGAGGATCTCGCGACTTGCCGTTGACTGCTCGCGCGCGTCGCGCAGCGCCTCATTCAGTTGTGTCGAGGCGCGCGAGACTCGCGTCGTACGTTCGCTTCGCTCACCCACTGGTCCCTCCCGAACCCGTCTAAGTCTGCTGTTTACACAGCGACTTGACAGCCAATTGGCCGTGACAGTTTCGTCAATTTCGTCACACGCATGTGATATGCGGCCGCGCTGCGGCGACGGTTACTCTGAGCGCACCGACGGCGAAAGGCTGCCGATGAGCCATTACAAAGCCAACGTGCGCGACCTGGAGTTCAACCTCTTCGAGGTGCTCGACCTCGAGAAGGTGCTGGCCACAGGCGAATTCGGCGACCTCGACGGGCCGACTGTCCGGGACATGCTGTACGAGGCCGCGCGGCTGGCGGCGGGTCCCTTGGCCGAATCGTTCGCCGAGGGCGACCGCAATCCGCCAACCCTCGATCCGCAGACCCATGACGTGACGCTGCCCGACGCGTTCAAGGAGTCGGTGCGGGCGTGGAACGATGCGGGCTGGGTGCGGGTCGGACTGCACGAGGAAATCGGCGGCGTGCCTGCGCCGGCCAGCGTGGGCTGCGCGATCAACGAGTTCCTGTTCGGCGGCCAACCCGCGGCGTTCTTCTACCTCGTCGGCCCGCCCATGTTCGACGTGCTCTACCGCGTCGGCAACGCGCAACAGCGGCACTGGGCGGCGCTGGGGATGGAACGCAATTGGGGCTCGACGATGGTGCTCACCGAACCCGACGCCGGGTCCGACGTCGGCGCCGCGCGCACCAAGGCCGTCGACCAAGGCGATGGCACCTGGCATCTGGAGGGTGTCAAGCGTTTCATCACGTCGGGAGACTCCGACGACCTCTTCGAGAACATCGTGCACCTGGTGCTGGCCCGGCCCGTCGGCGCCGAGCCGGGCACCAAGGGCCTGAGCATGTTCTTCGTGCCGAAGTACCTTCCGGACCCCGAGACCGGTGAACCAGGTGCACGCAACGGAGTTTTTGCCACGGGTCTGGAACACAAGATGGGCCTGACCGCGTCGGCCACCTGCGAGCTGACGTTCGGCCAGCACGATGTACCCGCGGTCGGGTGGCTGGTGGGGGACAGTCACAACGGCATCGCGCAGATGTTCAAGATCATGGAGTTCGCGCGAATGATGGTGGGCATCAAGGGCGTTGCCACCTTGTCCACCGGCTACCTGAATGCCCTCGAATACGCCAAGACACGGGTCCAGGGTGCCGACCTCACGCGGATGACGGACAAGACGGCGCCTCGCATCGCGATCATCGGACACCCGGATGTCCGCCGATCATTGCTGACGCAGAAGGCCTATGCCGAAGGGCTGCGTGCGCTGTATCTCTACACCGCCGCCCATCTGGACGACGTTGCTGCACAACTGGTCTCGGGTGCCGACCCGGCAATGGCCGCGCGCGTCAGCGGCCTGCTGCTGCCCGTCGTCAAGGGGGCCGGATCGGAGCGGTCCTACCAGTACCTCACCGAATCACTGCAGACACTGGGCGGTTCCGGCTACCTCAACGACTATCCGATCGAGCAGTACATCCGCGACGCGAAGATCGACTCGCTTTACGAGGGCACCACCGCCATTCAGGCGCAGGATCTGGTGTTCCGCAAGATCATTCGTGATCAGCGCGGCGCCCTGGACCACCTCCTGCTGCAGGTTCGGACGTACCTCGACAGCGGTGCCGTGCCGCCGAGTCTGCGCGACGCCACCGCGCACCTTGCCGCGGCCGCCGCCGACATCGACGCCATCGTTGCGACGTTCACCGACGTGCTCGTGCAGTCGAGCAGCGAGCCTCGCAACGTCTATCGGATCGGGTTGCAGGCGGTGCCATTCCTACTCGGCCTGGCCGACCTGCTGATCGGTTGGCTGCTGCTGCGCCAGGCCGACATCGCGCTTCGCACGCTCGATCAACAGCCGTCCCCGCGGGATGAGGCGTTCTATCGCGGGAAGGTGGTAACCGCAAGGTTTTTCGCGACCACGGTGCTTCCGCGGCTGAATGCTCTGCGTCGCACGATCGAGGCCGACGATCTCGCGATCATGGAGGTCAGCGAAGACGCCTTCTGATGCGTCGGCGTTTCACCACGTGACGGGCAACTCTTTCATGCCGTAGATGTCCGACTCACCTTTGAACTTCAGTTGCTCCGGTGCTGTCGCCAAGCGCAGCCCGGGGAGGCGCCGCGCGAGCGTGGCGAAAGCGACCTGCATCTCCACCCGGGCGAGGTTCTGTCCGATGCATTGGTGCACGCCGTAACCGAAACCCAAGTGCCCGCGGGCGCTTCGTTCGACATCGAACGTCTCGGGGTTGTCGACGAACTCCGTGTCCCAGTTGCCTGCGGGAAGGTTCATCACGAGCATGTCGCCTGCCCGGATACGCTGCCCGCCCAGTGTGAAATCCTCGAGGGCCACCCGGTCCACCTGGCTGTGCACGATGGTGAGATAGCGCATCAACTCCTCGACGATGTTGGCGACGACGGCGCGATCTTCGGTGGTGGCGAGGCGTGCGAACACCTCGGGATGTTCAAGCAGCGCAACGGTTCCCAGCGAGATCATGTTGGCCGTCGTCTCGTGGCCCGCCTGCATCATGATCACGCCGTTCATGGCGGTGGTCTCGCGGGTGAGTTCGCCGGTCGCTACGTACTCGGAGACGAGATGGCTGATCAAGTCATCGCCGGGAGAGCGCTCTTTGCGGTCTATCAACTCCAGCAGGTAGACGTACATGACGGCGAAGGCCTCGGCCTTCTGCTCGTCGGAGGAGTTCATGTCCATTCCGCGCGACGTGTTGCTCTGGAAGAACTCGAGGTCCTGCGGCGGCACCCCGAGCAGGTGCGCGATCACGAGTGACGGAATCGGCAACGCGAAGTCGCGTACGAGCTCCGCGGGTGGTCCGTTGGCGATCATCGCGTCGAGGTGTTCGTCGACGAGTTCCTGGATCGCCTGCCGCATCGCGTCGGTGCGTCTGAAGGTGAAGACGCTGGTCATCATCCTTCGCAGCCGATGATGCTCGGGATCGTCGGTGCGAGCGAACATCACGGGTATGTGGTGATCCTCGGTGTCGGGAATCAGATAGTCCGGAATGGTCTGCGCGGACAGTCGTGGGTCGACGAGCGCGGCCCGGATGTCTTGGTAACGGCTCACCACCCAGGCCGGTTGGCCCCGGTACATCGCCCGTCGCAGGCCGGGTTCCGACCGCCATTGAGTGAATTCCGCAGGCGGATGCAGCGGGCAGTGCGCAGCACGTGAGGCGGGAATGACGGGCAGTTCCGTCTCCGGGGTCAGATCGGAAGTCGTTGATACCACCGGCGTTTCCCATCAAGTGTCAGATGCCTGTCAGTTGGTCCGAGCCTAGGACGCGCTTTATTGGCAGTCAACTGTCAGTTACGCTGACCACGTGACAGCGGTTACCGAACGGCCATTGCGGGCGGACGCCGCCCGCAACGCGGAACGCATCCTGCGCGCCGCGCGCGAGGTCTACAGCGAGGTGGGACCGGATGCGCAAATCGACGCGATCGCGCGCCACGCCGGCGTCGGCGAGCGCACGATCTACCGAAGGTTTCCGACAAAGGGTGACCTGATCGGGGCCGCCCTGGATCAGAGCATCGCCGAAGACCTCAGCCCGGCGATCGAAAAAGCGCGCCGGGCAGACAACCCGCTGCGCGGCCTCGCGCAACTGATCGAGGCCGCGATCTCACTGGGCGCCCGCGAACACAACTTGTTGACCGCGGCGCTGCGGGCCGGTTCGTTGAGCACCGACATCTCGGCCCCGCTGCATGAAGCGCTCGCCGAGCTTGCCGAGAGGGGCCAAGAGGCCGGCCTGGTGCGCGCCGACCTGGTCGCCGATGACCTGCCGCGAATGATCGCGATGCTCTACACGGTGTTGTTCACGATGGATGCGCGAAGCGACGGCTGGCGACGTTATGTCGCGCTCATTCTGGACGCGATCTCGACCGGTGCCCCCGAGCCGCTGCCCGTTTCGGCTCCGCTGCGTCTAGATCGCGCGTCGAGCAGTTGGATGTGACTGCCTTCAGTGTCCGAACTGTTCGATGAGCAGGACCTGCAACTCGCCGACGACGCCGCCGAGCACGCCGCCGACCGCGATCATCAGCGGTTCGTCGTCCTTGAAGATGGGCCGAAGAATCGACTCGTACTGCTCGTTGGTGAGCTGATTCATCTTTTCGACGATGGTGTTCTCGAGGTCGATGGCGCCAACGGCGTACTCCTGCGCCTCGACCAACGTGGTCGGAAGACGGTCGAGCACCAGCTGCACCACCCGGTCCTTCAGTGCGCGATAGCGTTTCGTGCCGACGGCGAGCACGACGATCGGGCCCGCGATCCCGGTCTGCGCATCGATGGCAGCCTCGACTTCCTTGGCCGCCAACGCGAACAGCTTGTCCGAGCCGGGTCCCTTGAGGATGCCGTCGAGCAGGATCTCGGGTGAAAAGAGGTCGTCGGCAAGGATTTTGGCGTAGTCGCGGGTGATCTTCTCCCGTTGCGCGTGCAGCATTCCCTGGAATGCGAAGATGCCGAGAAACTTCTTGGGCTGCACAGGCCGGAACAGCATGTTGAGTGCGATGTAGTCGCTGATGAAGCCGACGGCGAAACCGAACGCAGGCATGATCCACGGGTTCTTGAACAGGGCCCACGCGATCATCTGCACGAGGCCTATGGCAAGCCCGAAGTAGATTCCGCTGCGCCGGACGAAGGCCATCGCGTCGTCGCTGACGCCGCGCATCAGCTTGACCAGCTTCTCCTTGTTGCGCACCAGCGTGGTGACGGCGAGGAATTGCAGATCGACGTACCGGCCGAGGTCCGCCTTCATCTCGTTGAGCATGTTCTCGGTGACGCGCGGTGCCTGTGCCTGGATGCGCTCTTGCACGGCCTTTCGTGCTGCCTCGGGCAGCGAGTCCCAGAGCCCGGGCCGAATCTGCTCGGCGAGGTCGCGGGAGATGTCGTCGACCGCCTGAACCAGCGGATCACGCAGTGCCTCAACGGCTTCCGCCGCATCGATGCGTTCCAACAACTCCTCGGGCTTGAGCAGGTTCGAGGTCAGCAATTCGATGGTCTTCGAGCCGACCTTGCCTGCCCGTCTCGGCACAATGCCCTGCCAGCCGATCGGCCCGATGCCCTTGAACTCGAGCGGGCGGTAAATCATCTCCAGCGCAACGATCTTGGTGCTCCAGCCGACGAAGGCGGCCACGAACGGCATCGACAAATAGATCAGCCAGTTGGCGCCGAAGTCATGTTTGATCTCCTGCCAGGACTGCAGCGCGACCACAAGGTCGGTCACGACCCGCCCTGTCGCATCGTGGCGGCCCACAGTGACTGGCCGAGGCCGGACAGCGTCAGGGTGAACTTCTCGATCTTCGCGGCGAGGGGCCCGCGGGAGGCGGTCTTGATGGCAGCGAGTACCGACGGCTCGGCCATCAGCACTTCGTAGTCGTCCTTCAAATCGGGGTCCTCGGGACCGATCTCCACCAGGCCGAGTGAGAGCAGATGGCTGACATACGACGGGACCATGCCGGGCAATGCGACGTTGGCGGTCCGCCCGATCAACGATGCGTTCTCGAGCACGGCTCGGCCCTGGACACGGCGCCGGGTCCAATCGTGAATGCTCACCAACGGCGAGGACGAGCCGTCGGACAGCGCGCTGAGGATCCGCGCCTCGTCGGCGACCAGTTGGTCGAGGATGTGATGGAACAGCTCCATCTGACTGCTGCTGGTGCTGTGGTCGAGGGCCCGGTCGAGCAACCCGCGCATCTTCGAGCCCAGCGCTTCGGTGTCCGTGGGCTCTGCTGCGGCCTGGGGCGGGCTCGTCGGCGCCTCGGGCTCCTCAGCCTTTTCGCCGAGCAGCCCGATCAGCTGTTCCTGGGTCCGGATCGAGGTGCGCAGCCAGAATCTCGCGACTCCTGACGCCATTCCGACCAGTCCGAACGGATCTTGGGAATTCCCCACGAGTGAACCGTAGCGGCTGGGGGTACGGCGCAGCAGCGAGACGTCGTCAACTCATGACGAGCGCTCGCGGTAGGCGTTGGTCAACTGCACACGCGAGTTCACGTCGAGCTTTCGGAACACGGCACGCAGATGCGTGTTGACGGTGTTCGGTGAAACCCCCAGTTCCGCTGCGGCTGAACGGTTCGTGTGACCCGAGCTGATCAGGTCGACGACGCTGAGCTCTGTCGGTGTCAGCGCCGCCCATCCAGTGGACGGTCGAGGGGCGGGCGCGTTGATGCGAACGCCGCGGATGCCGTGGCTGCGAAGAAGAGTCGACACCGCACGGCTGCCCCCTTCCGCGCCGGCAAGCTGATAGATTTCAGCCGCTTCGACCAGAGCTTCGACGGCCTCGTCCGGCTGCGTGTGGTCCAACAGGGTTGATCCGAGATCTTTCAGCGCGTCGGCGAGCAACAACGGGCGTGGGGAATCTCGAAGGACACGCACCGCATCGGCAAGCGGGCGGGGATCGTCGGCCAGCGCACCGTGGATGTGCAGTGCGGTGCCTTCCAATGTTGGGACCCCTGGATTGCGTTGTGCGACAAGGTCAGCGATGTCAGCAGCCTTGCTCGCAAAGATGCGGTCGCCGGCGTCGAGGCCGATGCGGGCCAGTATCCGCATCCACGGCGGCGACCACGGCCACGGATCCTCGAACTCGCCGGCCCTGTCGAGCAGCGGGCTCAGAATCGTCAGGCTGCCACCGAAATCGCCCATGCTGGCCTTCAACCAGCCCTGCATCAGGCGCAGGCGCGGGGCATTTCCGTCGTCTTCGACGGGAGCCAACAGCTCCGTCGCCTTGGCCGGATCACCCCGGTAGGTCGCCACGGCGGCGAGCACCATGCGCGCGTTGAGTCGGTAGCCGTAGTTTCCGGTCTCGTCGGCAAGTGTCAACAGTGTCCGTGCGCCGGCTTCGGCGGCGTCGAGGCGCGCGAGGTTGTGATCCTGCCACATCTGGGCATACAGCATCGGCGAGCTGTCGATGTCGTCGGCGGCCTCGCGAGCCTTGACGAGCATGGCTTCGGCATCGTCGTAGCGATCCAGATGCTGCAGTGTGCGGATCTCTTCGGCCAGATACGCCGTATCCGACAGCCGGCGCAGGTCGCTGAAGCGATCCAATGCCAGGCGATGCCGGCCTTGGTTGCGGGCGGCCTCGATCAACGCGACGACGGCCAGCCGCTGAGAGTAGTTGTCGTTCAATCGGTTTCCCTCGGCGAACGCCTTCTGTGCCATGGCCTCGGCGTGTGCCGCCGACTGCGTCCGCGACGCGGCCAACGCGACAGCCGCCGACAATCGCGCTCGCAGCGCCTCGGAGACGCCGTCGTGAGCGAGTGCGACTGCGGCACGTCGCTCCATCTGAACGCATTCGCCTGCCACCCACAGCGCCCGGCAGGCGTGCAGTTCGATCCTGGCGATGATCTCGGGCTCCGCAGCGACGGCCAGCAGCCGATCCGCCACTGCCAGCGCCTCGCCGTCGCGCTGCATGTTGACCAGGGTCTCGACGGCGCACTCACCGGCGCGCAACCACAACCGGTGGCCCTGTGTCGTCAGCGCGAACGCCTGGCGCGCGAGTTCGGCGGCTTGATCCGGCATCGAGACCATGCATTCGCGCGCGGCCTGTTCGAGTGCGAGCACCGCCTCTTCGTCGTCCCGCACGGCGCTGGCGTGAAAGTGGTTGGCGGCGGCCAACGCTGATCCACCTTCGCCGGTGATGTGTCGTGCACACGCGCGGTGCAGCGCACGCCGGTCCGCGGGCAGGATATCCGCGTACACCGTTTCACGAACCAGGTCGTGTGGGAAGAAGACTTCGCCCTCGGCGCTGCCGAGCAAGCCGTTGTCGATGGCTTCCCGCGCCAACAGCCGCAGTTGGGCGTCCGACACGTTGCCGAGGAGGTGTCCCGCGTCGGCCATGCTCATGGCGCGACCCCACACCGCGGCCAGCCGGATCAACGCAGCCGTCTGCGCCGACAGCGCGTCGAGGCGAGCCCGCACCCCGACCGAAAGCTCGGCATTCAGGTCGCCGATGTCCTGGCCCCGTTCGTGGCGACGGGCGAGGCCCTCGATCACCTGCACCGCCCAGAATGGGTTACCGCCAACTCCGCCAAGAAGTTTGCGGGTATGCACCGACGGTTCGGCGCCAAGGAGATCCGCTGCGATGTCGTCGATGTCGGCGGCCCTCAGCGGTCCGAGTTCGATGCGGGTGACCGTGGTGGCGTCGGCCGTCCCCGCGATCAACTCTTCGACGGGTTCGCTGGGCAGCCACCGACTGGCGACGGCCCACACCACCGGCGAACCTGCCAGTCGGGCGGGCAGCACACGGAGCGCGAACCTGGTCAGGCGGTCGGCCCACTGCAGATCGTCGATCGCGATCAACACCGGGCTGTGGACGGTCAACTCCTCGAGCAGCGCACCGATCCGGTCGACGAGCCATAGCGGCTTGTCATAGAGCGGTGCCAGGCCCGCGAAGACCTCACCCGCCAACAATGGCTGCGGGCCGGAGCGCAGCGCCATCAGAAGTGGTGCGCCCGGCGCGATTTGGTCGCCCTGCTCAGCCTTGCCGCTGCCGACCCGGAACGCGGCCCGCGCCGCTTGTTCGACGACGGTTCGCAGCACGGCCGACTTGCCGATGCCTGGTTCGCCGCTGATCACCACAAGCGCGTCCTGACCGGTGCGCGCCGCGCGATCCAGTGCGGTCAGCGCCTTCGACATCGCGTCGCTGCGTCCTCTGAGCGCGACCCGCGCCATCAGTCGTCCATCCCGTCAAGCCCCAAATCGATACCACTGAGGCCGCGCACCCCCGACGGGCCGAACTGTGTTTTACGTAGTGACTAACGCCGCATCGCCGGAATGATTCCGTCCATCTAATCCGCGCCTGGAAAAAGATCATCCATTCATGCGATGGGCAGGCGATGGCTTTGGTGATTGAGTCAGCGCTGCTTGCGACATTACCCGCAAGTAAGTTCCGCCAGTGCCGGCGATCACCAGCCAAGGGGTTTTCCATGCAAGTTGCCAGTCGTCCACGTTTCACGACAGGTGTCGCGCTCGTCGGCGCGAGTCTTGTCGTCGCCTCGACCGTGGCACCGGTAGCCGACGTCCATCTGCCGGATATCCACCTGCCCGCGATCCGCACCATGGATGTCGATCTCACGGCCGCGGTGAATCCGCTCGCGATCTACTCGCAAGTCCTGCATGACGCGCTCACCAACGTCAGCACGCTCGCCGAGAACGCCAAGCCCGGGCAGGTGCTGCAGGCCATCCTCGCCAACCAGCTCAACAGCGCCGGAACGCTCGGCGCTGCCCTCGGCGCGACCGGTGGTGCCGTCGGTGGCGCCCTGGCTCAGCTGCCGCAGACAGTGCAGACCGCAGTCGGTCAACTCGCGGCGGGCAACGTCGCGGGCGCGGCGAACGCCCTGCTTCAGATCCCGCTGACGCTCGGGTTGCCCCTGCAGGACATCCTGCCCGCGCTCGCGACGATCATCACCAAACCGCTGGAGAACATCGTCAACGTGGTCAAGGCGTTCACCGGCGACACGTTGGGGACCGAGCTGATTCTCGCCGGTTTCATCGGACCGCTGATCAGCACGCCCGCCGCCGCAGCGACCGCCGTCCAGAACGTGATCACTGCCGTGGGTACAGGCAACCCGATGGCGGTCGTCGGCGCGCTTCTCGGCGCGCCGGCCACGGTTGCCGACGGTCTGCTCAATGGTGGTTACGGACCTGACCTCGGGCCGCTCGTCGACAGCCCCTTCCCGGTCAAGGCAGGCGGACTTCTCAGTTCCTCCACGCTGGTCTTCAATCCGGACGGCAGCTTCTTCGTCAACACCGGGGGCCCAATCGCCGCGCTCCAGGCCGCACTTGCGAAGATCGCGGGCGCGCTCGCACCGAAGACCCCGGTCGCGGTCAAGACCGCGGACGTTGCGAGTGTTCCGTCGACCGCCGCCACGACCGTGACTGTGTCGACCGGCGTCCCCGCCCCGACCAAGGAGGCGACGACCGCTGTCGAGGCGACGGCACCGAAGCCCTCGTCGAACGGTTCAACCACTAGTGAATCACCAAGCACCACAACGGATTCGAAGTCCCAGACTGCTTCGACCACCAAGCCCACGGAAACCGGCGTCGACGTGACATCCGGCAACAAAGTGGAGCCGAAGCCCGCCAGCGGTTCCGACGTGACCAAGGCGGGCGACGCGACGGAGTCGCCCACGCAGGAAGCAACGACGGAGAAGACGGATACGTCGTCCGCCGCGGACGCCGCGCCGTCCGGCAGTGCAGCGAAGAGTGTGGAAAAGAGCGCAGGCACGGCCAAGCACGCCAAAGCCAAATAGCGCCCTCTGTCGAGGGGTTGGCCTCCTCCATCAAATGCGATGGGGGAGGCCTCCTTTCATGCGTCGGCTGTCATGTGCCTGCGGTGCTCAGATCTCGGAGATGATCTGCTGGCGTTTGTGGGTGTACTCGGCCTCGGTGAGCACGCCGGTGGCGCGAAGCGTCTCCAGTTCGGCAAGCCGTTGGGCTACCGGCCGCTGTTGGGGCTGGGCCGCCTGGTTGACCATCTGCTGGATGGTCTGACCGTTGATCGTGATGCCACCTGCCGGCGGCGACGACGCGGCGAGCGCGGCGACCACCCGCTGGCTCGCCGCATCCCTGCCCACGACGAACCCGTGCGGAAGGCCCGGGGTTCGTTGGCCGGTCGCCGCGCGCTGGCTGGCGATCTGCTGTGCCATCGGACTGCTGTCGGCGTCGATGGGAAGAAAGAGAATGAGGCTCTGACGATCCTCGGGCATTCCGCTCGCCGCCAACATGGCGTCGCGCCCGGGTTGCGCCCGGAATCCCCCGCGGTCCCAAACCTTGAGCACCTGTCCGGGAACCAGGTCGCCCCGGTGCTGCTTGTCCTCGAGCGCATAGACATGAGTGCGGGTGAGGGCCAGGATGAAGCTCTTCGGCAGGCCGGTTCCGTTCGGAACGCTCTTCCAACGCATCTCGCCGCCGCCGGAGGCATACATTTTCGTCGCCTTGGTCGAGATCTGCTCGCATCGCGTGGCGGCCTCGACCGGCTGGGACAGCACCGTCGCCGCGACCGCGGCGGCTTGCTGGTTCATCAACAGCTCACGGTCGGATAGGCGTTTGAGTTTCATGAGCACAAGTAAAGGTCGACCGGTTGGCTACCGATCCCAAATCGGCGACCCTGGGAGCTTGCTGTAAGCGTCATGCGTTGTCCGCCCGCGGTTTACGTAGTGTCACGCTTTCGTCAATAACCGGAATTCGGGCGGCACCCGCGAATAACCTGGAGTTATGTCGGAGGGGCGGCCGACGGGGGCCACAGTCCGCAAGATGGCGGGCTGCTGTGTGTTGGCCGGAGCGCTCGCAGCGGCGTTGATGTTCCCGTTCGTCGGCGGCATCGGGTTCATGTCGAATCGCGCGGCGGACGTCGTCGCCAACGGCTCCTCGCAACTGATCGCGGGTGACGTCCCGCAGGTGTCGACGATGGTCGACACCGAGGGCCATCCAATTGCTTGGCTGTACGCACAGCGCCGTTTCGAAGTGCCGACCGACCAGATCGCCAACACGATGAAGCTCGCGATCGTATCGATCGAGGACAAGCGATTCGCCGAGCACAACGGCGTGGACTGGCCCGGCACACTGACCGGCCTGTCCGGCTACCTCGCAGGCAACCCCGACACGCGCGGCGGTTCGACGATCGAGCAGCAATACGTCAAGAACTACCAACTGCTGGTGACGGCTCAGACCGATGCCCAGCGGCGCGCCGCTGTCGCAGTGACACCGGCGCGGAAGCTGCGCGAGATCCGGATGGCGCTGGCGCTCGACAAGGCGCTCAGTAAAGCCGAGATCCTGACCCGCTATCTCAACCTGGTGTATTTCGGCAACGGCGCGTTCGGCGTCCAGGACGCTGCGCAGACCTACTTCGGGATCGACGCCTCCGAGCTGAACTGGCAGCAGGCCGCGCTGCTCGCGGGACTGGTGCAGTCGACCAGTCTGCACGATCCCTACACCAACCCCGACAGCGCGATCAGCCGGCGAAACGTCGTGTTGGACACCATGATCGAGAATCTTCCGCAGTACGCCGACGAGCTGAGGGCGGCCAAGAACCAGCCGCTGGGCGTACTGCCCCAGCCGAACGGGCTGCCGAACGGCTGCATCACCGCGGGTGATCGCGGGTTCTTCTGCGACTACGTGTTGGACTACCTCGCGCGGGCCGGCATCAGCACGGACCAGGTGGCCCGCGGCGGCTTTCTGATTCGCACGTCGCTGGACCCGAAGGTGCAGGGTTCGGTCAAGGCGGCGATCGACAAGCTGGCCAGCCCCAAACTCGACAGCGTCGCAAGTGTGATGAACGTGATCAGGCCGGGCAAGGACGCGCACCGGGTGATCGCGATGGCGAGCAATCGCGCATACGGACTGAACGACGATGCCCACGAGACCATGCAGCCGCTGCCGTTCTCGCTCGTCGGCGACGGCGCCGGTTCGATCTTCAAGATCTTCACCACGGCGGCAGCCCTCGATATGGGTATGGGCATCGATGCCGATTTGGATGTGCCTGGCACGTTTCAGGCCAGGGGTCTCGGCAGCAGCGATACGCCGGGCTGTCCGAAGGAGACGTGGTGTGTCAGGAATGCCGGCAACTACCGCGGCTCGCTGAAGGTCACCGACGCGCTGGCTGTCTCGCCGAACACCGCTTTCGCCAAGCTGATTCAACAGGTTGGCGTGACCCGCGCCGTCGACATGGCGGTGCGGCTGGGGATGCGGTCCTATGCGCTGCCAGGAACGGCGCGTGACTATGACCCCGACAGCAACGAAAGCCTGGCCGACTTCATCAAGAGACAGAACATGGGGTCGTTCACGCTGGGGCCGTTCGAGCTCAACGCACTCGAACTGTCGAATGTTGCGGCAACGCTGGCCTCGGGTGGGGTGTGGTGCCCGCCGAATCCGGTCGACAAGATATTCGACCGCCACGGCAACGAGGTTCCGGTTGCCACACAGCCGTGCGAGCAGGCGGTGCCCACAGGGCTGGCCAACACGTTGGCGAACGCCCTGAGCAAGGACGCGTTGAGTCCGGGGACCGCGTCCGGCGCCGCGGCCTCGGTGGGGTGGGACCTGCCGATGTCGGGTAAGACCGGCACGACGGAAGCGCATCGCTCCGCCGGCTTCGTGGGATTCACAAATCAATACGCGGCCGCGAACTATATCTTCGACGACTCCAGCAATCCGGCCGGAATCTGCTCGTTCCCACTGCGCAAGTGCGGCAGCGGCGACCTCTTTGGCGGCAGCGAGCCGGCCCGCACCTGGTTCGAGGCGATGAAGCCGATTGCCACCGACTTCGGCGATGTACACCTTCCCCCGACGGATCTGCGCTACGTCGACGGCACATCCGGCAGCCAGGTGCCGAATGTCTCGGGCATGAAGCTCGATGCCGCGCGAGAGCGGCTGAAGAATGCCGGATTTCAGGTTGCCGACCAGGCCACACCGGTGAACAGCTTCTCGAGCTACGGCACCGTGGTCGGAACCTCCCCAAGCGGTAAGACGATTCCGGGATCGATCATCACGATCAACATCAGCAACGGCGTCCCGCCCGCACCGCCGCCGCCGCCTCCGCCACCGCCGGGCGAGCCGCCGCCTCCGGTCGTTCCGCCCGACGGCATGACCGTCGTCGAGATTCCCGGGCTGCCACCGATTTTCGTGCCTCTGGTCGCGCCGCCGCCTGGCGAACCGCCTCCGCCGTTCGCGCCGCCGCCGCCACCCTTCGCGCCACCACCGCCGCCGCCATTGGCACCGCCGCCGCCACCGTGACGGCCGCGCTCAAGGGATGCGATTACGCCGACGTGATCATGTCGAGGGCGAAGGTCCGGACCCGGCCGGAAACCTGTGCGTGACACTGTGACAGCAGAGGCTCTGACATTTCCTCGCGAAGCCATACCTCGATGGGCCCCGCCGCGCCGCGAAGCAGAACGCGGATTTTGCCCTCGCCGCGCTCCACGGCCAGCGGAGGTAAGCCCGCAATGCGGTCGTCGCCGGTGGCTTCCCGTGCGAAGTATTGCGCGGCTTGCACGGCGTGCGGCAGCGAGGTGCGGCCGCGCAATAGCGTGTTGTCGAGCCGCCCCTCGAGATACAACCGCACCAGGTCGGCCGAATCGGTCGAGTCGACCCGGCCGTAACAGAGTCCCTCGGGTAGCACCAGCATGGTGGCGGCAAACCGATCGCCGCCCAAATGCGAGCATTCCCAAGTGAAGTCGGGGTACTTTGCCGCAATCGCCTTGCATGCGCTGCGGCCGCGAACAGCGCAACACTGGTCGTGCTTGCCGTGGGCGCAGACCGCGACAAGTGGATCCGTACACACCGCGCCATCGCTGCCGTCGAGTGCGAGATCCAGATAGTCGCGCGGATCGCTCACCTCCCCGCTGTAGAGCACCTCGTTGCCGACTTCGGAGTGCGCGATGAACCAGCGCCATCGCGGCGTGGACGGGCGTCGGCCGTGCTTGCGTATGGCCGCGATACGCATCTTTGCCTTCTCGACGCGACGGACAATGGCGCGACCGATTTCGGGATCGATCACCGACGGAGACCGAAGAAACGCCGAATGCCCCCAGCCGCCCGCTAATTCGAGTAGCACCCACGACAGGCCCGCCGAAGCCGTGCCGTACATCGGATCGTCCCTTGCGAGCGACTGGTCACTGCACGGCACCCGCTTAGCAGCCGTCATCCGTTCACCGGTACGACAACCGCCTCCCGCAGCAGGCGGCGGATCAGCACTGTGGCGTCCGCGCGGTCCAGACCCGGCAACGTCTCGGCATCGGCCGTCATCCCCTGGTGAAGCGCCGCCACGGCGTCGGCACACGCGATCGGAAACGTCATCACCTTGTCAGGCAACCGGAGCACGACACGCCCGTCGGAGTATTCCGTGGTGGCGACGAGCCCGCGGCGCCACCGGACCACTGAGGTGCCTGCGCGTTCTGATGCGTCGACCGCAGCAAGCGGACGGACTGCGACGGGCCGTGTCCGCTCGGCGTGGCTTTGAATCAGTTGCGCGGCGGCGCCGGCGCTGAGCACAGCCGCCTCGTCCCGCAACGTGTCGACCACTTCGGCCATCACCTTGGTCACCGTGGCGTCGAGCTCATCCTGGTCGGTCGGGTCATGGCCCAGCGGCAGCGGCTTTCTGAAATCTTCGATCGTCGCAAACTGATCGATGACCGCGCGCGCCACGTCCAGTGCCGTCACGGCAGAGATGCCAACAGTGATGTGGACGGACGTGCTGTCCAAGGCTTGCGCCGCATGCACCCACCCACGCGGTATGTACAGTGCGTCGCCTTCGGAAAGCACAGCGTCGATCACTGGATCGGCGGTCACTCGCTCCGCGATCGCGGACCGATATTGCGTCCACGGTTGAGAGGGCAGCGGATGGTTGTGTACCGGCTCGTGCACTACCCAGCGCTTCTGCCCAGCCGCCTGCAGGACGAAGACGTCGTGGACGTCGTAATGCGGATCGAACCCGCGATTGCCGGGCGGGGTGATGTACGCGTTCGCCTGCACAGGATGGCCGAATTCGTCGACCGCTTGCCGGACGAAGTCGATGAGCGGTGGCCAGAGCCGATGCAAACCCTGCAACACAATCGTTGCGCCAGAAGCGAACTGGGCGAGCACCTTGGCGGAGTCCACTTGGTCGGGCATCTCCGCGCCAAAGCCGGCCGGGCCGAGATAGCAATCCCGGGCCAAGACCTCGCCCTCCTTGGCCAACCGGATGAACGGCGCGCGCACTCCGCGCTCGGCGATCAATTCGTCGACCGTGTCGGCCGAAAGCAAATCGCTGAAACCGCGGGGCAGCGCGCTCGACGGGCTGAGTAGCGGCTTACGGCCCCAGAACTCAGTGGCGAATGATCCGGGGTCGGTCGCGATGCAGCGACTCAGTGCCGCGAAGCGCTCATGCGGTTCCGTCGGCACCGCCGTCGTGGCCTTCAGGGTTCGAGCCGCCGTCGGCCGGGCCTTCGCCGCCCGCGCTGCCGTCGGCTCCGCCGTCGTGGCCTTCAGGGTTCGAGCCGCCGTCAGCTGGGCCTTCGCCGCCCGCGCTGCCGTCGGCTCCGCCGTCGTGGCCCTGCGGGTTTGAGCCGCCGTCAGCGGTACCCTCGCCGCCGCCCGAGGTGGTGATGTCGTCGTCGTTCAGTGCCATGGTGATCCCTTCCCGCGATGCGTGGGCGCAGAGTTACCCGGGACCGTCGTTGTGAAACGCTTTCGTTCTTTCATCTGACGGGTATTGCATCGGCATGGAACCGACGAACGACCCGCAGGCGACGCCGAAGGACGCCACTAAGGCGACGGAAGAACAGCGTGAGCTCCAAAGCGAGCTCGATCATCAACATGACGATCCAGACGCTCCTGGGCGGCACCAGTCGAAGGATCAGGTCGCTGACGAAACCTAGTCACACGTAGCCCCAATCCACGACGAACCGGTGTGAGGGGTCAGCCGGGTCGACCGCACACGTCAGAGGGAGGCCGACGGCCAGGTTGGGAACTTGGGCGACGGGTACCGATTGGACGGCTCTACCGACAGTCGGAGCGAGATTCGGGAGATGAAGCTCGACTTCGAGCATGTAGTGCGGGGCGTCGATGAATTCGGGTCGGCTGGGAGTCCTGCCTAGGCTGCGGGGTGTCGATCCCGTGGCGGCGAACGACTTCAGCACTGCAGGCACGCGCTGACCCGACGCGAGCAAGGCTGCCGCCGATAACACGGCGGCGTTCTGCTGCGCGAAACCCGGTACGGCACTTGGGTTCTGGCTGAACGCACCGTCAACCGCGGCCTTGATTTGATCGGCGAGGTCAGCGGGCTGCGGTGACCCCGACCATCCTGTGTCCGGTGACCACGAGGACTGGTTGAACGTGACCTTCGGCGGCAGGTTGACAACACGCGTCTGGACAGCTGACCTCGCTTGCGGTTGGCTGCGGCCGAGTCGAAGCCTCTTCCGGTTCGTCTCACTGACTTCGACCGCGACAGTGCTTCCCTTTTGGAAGGCACCCAAGTCCCATGGCGCGATATTCCACCACACTTTGACCTCGTAGGGCTCGTGACCGAGGATCGACACCCTCAATCGGAGCCGGCAGATCATCAGAGTCGGGCCGTTTATCGCGACGGAGCCGATCTGCTTCAACGACAACACTTCCGCCGTTCCGGGCACTACCGGCCCGCGGATCTTTCGCATTTGACGAATGACGAACGGGGCCAAGACCGGAACACCGCCGAAGATGGTCGCGGAGAGGATCCCGATCTACAAGCTGATGTGGCCCGAGCCGGACGAGCCGGCAGCCAGATCGGTCAGGTGGACCGTGCCTGTAGCGGTAAACATGTTGTTGGTCATGGCAGTTCGGTGTTCCAGGGGTGGACAGTGCTCATCACAGGCACCACGGATAGCAGCGATCGCTCGGCGGGGGATTGTCTCCGTCCCAGACGTTGGACTCCGGCGGCGGCGGAATGTTCTTGGAGACGTTGCCCTTTCCATAGTCGACGCGGTACCAGGTGTGGCAGATGCCCATGTCCCACACGTATTCGTTCCCTGGCCCCGGGTAGGACATGGGTTGGCCTGGACACCATTGAAATGGCCCCTGGTTATCGGCCTGGGCCACGCCTGCGCCGAATCCCAGACTGGCCACTGCAACGCCGCCAGACAGGACGGCTCCGGCGATGATCTGCTTCAGCGTATGAGCGGAGGTCATATCGTTTTGCCTTCTGTGGTGTCTTCAGTGCGGTCGTTTCTGTCGTTCGCCGGGGCGGCGGTGTAATGAGTGAGAAACGCCGTCGCCGCGATCGCAGCCGCGGCACCGATCACGCCCCACAGCACAATCTGGAAGACCAGCGAGCCGAACAAGAAGTTGTAAGTCAACGTCAGGTACAGGGACCAGATCACCCGGTAGGCGGACCAGAATGCGAGTAGGCCGCAGCTGATTCCAATCGCCAGGCTGCGTTGGCGATCGACGCGGTTGACGTGTTGCTGGATGCTGGTCGGGACGATCTTCATTGGGTTATTCCTTTCGTTTGATGCCGCCTACTTGACGACGTCGTCTTGGTTGACACGAGTCGCTAAACCTCGCGGATCGCGGTCTGGGCGTCCTCGTGACTGCCGCCGCGAAGCTGCCGGTAGCGCCGGATGGCCTCTAGCCGATTGCCGGAGCGGGCCAGCTCGACGACCTCGAGAGGGATTGGGGCGATGGGGAGCTCGGCCGCTGCGTCGTGTTCGTTCTCCATGCGAGCAGCCTGTCGCCGGGAGCGGCGACCGTCATCAGGATCGGCACCCTGATCTTTTGTGTTAGGGTCCCGCCTCGGCGAGCAGCGTCGGCAGTTGCCGGCGCGATCGGATCGCGAGCTTGCGGAACACTCGGTGCAGATGGGCCTCGATGGTCTTCTCGGTCACGAACAACGTCTGCGCGATCTCGCGGTTGGCGAGGCCCGTGGCAGCCAGGTCGGCCACGCGGCGCTCAGCCGCCGTCAGCGCCTCCACACCGGAGACCATCAGTCGTCGTGGTCGCGCGCCGAGCACGACGAGTTCGGCGCGCGCGGCTTCCACAAGCGGCGCCGCCTCACACCGCGCGCCGAGTTCCATGCCCTCCTCGAACAGCGACCGCGCTGCGACGCGCCGCCCGTCGCGTCGCAGCAGCCGTCCGCGATCGACAAGCGCCCGCGCGAGCTCGAGGCGATAAGTGGAGTCGCGCAACGACGCGATGGCGCGGTCGAGCGTCGGACCCCCGTCGCCGTACGGGTCGACGGCCGCGCGCACGCGAAGCGCCATACCCAGGCCCCCGGGCGCGCCCCACGCGCGGGCGATCGTCAACTGCTCGTCGGCCAGCGCGGCCGCGCGCTCGCCCGCGCCCGCCGCAGCCAATGCTTGCGCGGCCCACAGCCGCCACAGTGCGCCGCGCTCCTCATAGCCGCCGGCGAGCGCGGCGTCGCCGAAAGCCAGGAAGTCAGCGGCGGCGCCGTCGGCGTCCTGATCGACGAGGAGCCGCACCCAGCCGCGCCCCGCTCGCGCCCACACGAGCTCGGGTCGCTCGAAGGCGTCGAGGGCCTGGACGCCTTCGAGCACCTTGCGCGCGGCGTCGACCTGGCCCCGGCCCAGCAGCGCCTCGATCAGCCAGCTCGAGGCAAACGCGATCGAGCGGTGTGCGATGGGCGATTCGCCAAGGGACAGCGCCGCGTTGAGTCCGACCTCGAAGTCCGCCGCCGCCGACGCGAGTCGGCCCCGTGCCAGTGCAACCTGGCCGGCGAGCATGGACGCCTGCAACAACTCGGCGACCGATCCGCGCTCTCGCGCCCGCGCCAGCAGCGCCGCGATCTCCGTCTCGGCGACTTCGAGATCCTCGGCCATCACCAGCACGTAGGTGGCTTGAGCGCCGCCAACGTTGTCGACGGGAAACTCCGCGATCAGGGCGCCATCGCCGATCGCGCGGCGGGCGAGTGCCGCCGCCGACTCGCTATCGGAACCGGGGTCGAAGGCCTGTCCAATGGCGGCCTGCACGAGCGCGAAACGCTCCTCGGGCGTGGCGCCTTGCAGGCGGCGGAAGTCTGCGAGCAACGCGTCGCGCCACGGTGGCTGTGTCGAATCTCGGATCCAGTTGGCGAGCAATACGCGCTCGGTGTCGAGCCGCAGCGTGCCGGCGCCGCCGATTCGCCTGCCCTCGCGTTCGAGTGCCGAGAACGCTTCACCGACGCGGCCCTGCGCGAACAGCGCCGACGCGAGCGTGACCGCCGCCCGCACGGACAGCTGACTGTCGGGCCGCAATTGCAGCGCCTGCTCGAGATGCCCGAGTGTCTCCGCGTTTGCGCCGCTGCGGAACTCGGACTCGCCGAGCGCGACGAGCACCGCGGCGAGATCCGCTGGCGCAGGCGGCTCCGTGAGCGCCCGACGCAGCATTGCGGTCGCCGTTTGGGTCGCGCCACGCGCCAGGGCACGCTCGCCGGCAGCGCGCAACGTACTGGCCACCCCCTCGTCGCCGGCCGGGCTGGTGAGTCCGAGATGGTGGGCGACCTCCTCGACCGGCGCCGCAGCGGCGCGCAGCGCGGCGGCCGCAGCGGCATGCAGCCACTCGCGCCGGTCGGGGCGGATGTCGTGATAGATCGCAGTGCGCACGACGGGATGGACGACGCGCGCCGGTTCGCCGGGCGCGGCGATCCCGGCGCGCACCAGGTCATCGAGCATGCCAGCCGTCGCGGGTGCCGGCCGCTGGACCATTGCCGCCAGAACCTGCGCCGACACGCCGTCGCCTGCCACCGCCAACGCCTCGGCCAGCCGGCGGGTGTCGTCACCAATTCGACTGAGGCGCAGCAGAATCGACACGCGGACCTCGTCCGGCACGAGCGTGTCCACCCGCTCGATCAGGGCCCGCTCGTCGACACCTTGGGCGTCCGGCAGCGCGTCCGCGACCTGCCCGAGGAAGAACGGGTTGCCACCCGATACGCGGTGGCAGGCCCGCGCGACCGCGGTCGGCAGCGCGCCGTCGAAGCGTGCGCGTAACAGCGCTTCGCTGCCGGCCTCGCTGAGCGGCTCGACGACGATGGTCCGGACCGCTTGGGCGCGCAGGTGGCGGATCAGCGCGGGGTCCGCGGGCAGTTCGCCCGTGCGGATCGCGACCACGATCAGCACGCGCAGCGATCCGACGCGGCGCGCCAGGTACAGCAGGAACCGCAGCGACTCCGCGTCGGCCCACTGCGCGTCGTCGACGACCAGGACGAGCGGCCCGTCGGACTCGATGTTCGCGACAAGCCAGTACAGACCGTGATCGACGCCGGTGGCCGGCGAGAACTCGACATCCGTATCCGGAACCACCGCGGCCTGTGCCAGCTTCGCCGCACCCGACAGCAGCCGATGCCGCTCAGTGGCCGGGGCGTCGTGCAGCCGTCGCTCGAACAACTGGCGGGCGATCCCGTAAGTCACGTCCATTTCGAGCTCACCGCCCGCGGCCGTCAGGATCGCCATCGGCTGCGCCCGGGCGATCGCGACAAGCTCAGTCAGCAGCCGAGTTTTGCCGGTACCCGCAAGGCCCTCGACGACGAGCAGGTTGCCGGCGCCCTCCAGCGCCTGCCGTATCAATGCGGCGCCAGCCGCCAGTTGGCCTTCGCGCTCGATCAGCTCCGCGACCACGGTCGCATTATCGGGCGTCGGCGCCGCAAACGTCGGTGTCGCAGTGATTTCGCGCCAAGGAGAGTCGCGAGTTCAGTACGACTGGCCGTCGGCGTATCGCTGCCGGCGGTAATGGCGCCCGCTGCCGCGGTTCCGACTCTTATAGGTCGGCAGCTGCGAGTCGCAGTTCGGACAGACCAGCCGCAGGTTGTCCCGTCGATTGTTGGTCGGGTCCCCATCGATGTGGTCCAACACGAACGCCAGGGGCAGGCCAAGCCAGGTGCTGGCGCCGCCGCAGATCGCGCAGCAGCCCGACTGAGCGGCTACGAGATACATCCGGATGTAGTGACCGCGGGAAGTGGCGACGACCGCATCGCCGGACTCGAGCCACCGCTTCGTACCGTTGTCGCGGCGGACCGACGCCTGACATGCGTTGCTGCAGTAGATCTTTTGGCTGCGTTTCAAGAGAACTGAACCGCAACCGCGACACTGTCTCATGCGAGTGACGCTACGGCTGGCTACCGACAACCAGCGCCGCCAAGTGGAGCCTCCTATCGGGATTGAACCGATGACATTCCGCTTACAAGGCGAACGCTCTACCACTGAGCTAAGGAGGCCTGCGGGCTAAGAGTTTATCGGGTCGCCGGTTCGGGAAGTCCGCTGCCCGTGAGTGTCAAAGACGACCTGCTCGATGACTTCTCCCGGATCTATCCGGGCCTGGCCCGGCCGGAGGTCGAGCAGCTGCTGACGCTCCTCGACAAAAGTGCCAGCACCGAGGGCCGCCTTGGCCTCAGCATCGCCACGGCACTGAAACCAGTGGCGCCCGAGGTCGCAGCCAGGATCGAGTCATACAAGCAGTCCGGCGATGTCGATGAATACGTCCGTATCTTGCGCGGCGCCGTCGTCCTATTGCTTCAGGAGTGGCAGGACGACGAGCACCCTCCGGCTCCGGAGAGCATCTCGAAGAGCATCGAGGTCGTCGAAGCGGAGGGCTGAGGTCACTCCTCGGCTTCGATGATCCGCTGCGACGGCACCGTCCGCGACGACGGCCGGCTTCTCGGCCTGCGGCCCGGGAACGGGATGCGGTCGGCGATGTTGCTCAGTGGATTGACCACCTGGCTCAGCGTGATCACGGCCTCCCGCAGCGCTTCGATCGTCGGCTCCAACGCCTCGAGTCCGGGCGTCAGCCGGTTGAGTGTGTCCGCGACCATCGCGAGCTGCTCGAGCGGACCATTCTTCGCGGTGAGGGTGTCGATCACGCCACCTTCGGCGAGAAGCCGATCGGCCACGCCGTCTTCTGCGAGCACCCGGTTGACCAACCCGTCCTCGGCGAGGAGCTGATCGATCAGTCCGCCCGGTTCGATCGCGCGCATCAGGCCACTGTTCTCCTGCGTGGCCCGGTCCAGCACACCTCCCGGCGCGGTCAGCCGGTCGACCAAGCCACCGGGCTGAAGCAGGCGATCCACGGGACCGTCCGGCGCGAGCGCGCGGCCGAGCGGTTGATCGGCATCCATCAGCCTGGCCAGCCGGTTCGCGCGTTCGACGGCGTCGTCGATGCCGAGGATGTGGGCCACCGATCCGGACCCCGATTGGGCCTGCCCCAGCGCGCTCTTGGCGATGTCGAGACCGGTTTCCGCGACCGCGATACCGACGCGTACCGGCGTGGTGGCGAGATCCGTCAGCGCTTTGCCGAGGTTCATGGGCTCAGTCTATGGGTGTAGCGTCGGCGCACCTGAGGCTTCCGCGTAGCGCCTGAAAACAAACTCACAGGGAGTTGACAGGCTTCATGCAGCATGATTCCAAGTGAAGTCGTGGACATTAGCGGAATGGCGATGGCTGCATTACCTGACAACACTCCAGAGGCGCGGGTTCTCGTCGTGGACGACGAGACCAATATCGTCGAGCTCCTGTCGGTGAGCCTGAAGTTCCAAGGTTTCGAGGTCCACACCGCGTCCAATGGGCCCGCGGCGCTGGACAAGGCGCGTGAAGTACGGCCCGATGCGGTCATCCTCGACGTGATGATGCCGGGCATGGACGGCTTCGGGTTGCTGCGCAGGCTGCGCGCGGACGGCATCGATTCCCCGGCGTTGTTCCTGACCGCCCGCGACTCCCTGCAGGACAAGATCGCGGGCTTGACGCTTGGCGGCGACGACTATGTCACCAAGCCGTTTTCCCTCGAAGAGGTGGTGGCGCGGCTGCGGGTGATCCTTCGCCGGTCCGGCCGCGGCGTCGAGGAACCCCGCAACGCCCGGCTCACCTTCGCCGACATCGAGCTCGACGAGGACACCCACGAGGTCTGGAAGGCCGGCGAGCCCGTTTCGCTGTCGCCGACGGAGTTCACGCTGCTGCGCTACTTCATCATCAATGCAGGCACGGTGCTGTCGAAGCCCAAGATCCTCGACCACGTCTGGCGCTACGACTTCGGCGGCGACGTCAACGTCGTCGAATCCTATGTGTCCTATCTGCGGCGCAAGATCGACACCGGCGAGAAGCGGCTGCTGCACACATTGCGGGGCGTCGGGTACGTCCTGCGTGAACCGCGCTAGCAAGTTCGCGAGAATAGGGGGATGGCGGTCCTGCGCGGGCGAGGCATACCCCTAAGAGTCGGGCTGGTCGCCGCCACCCTTGTGCTGGTGGCCGGCGGCCTGCTGGCGTCCGGCATCGCCGTCACCACGATCCTGCGCCACGACCTGACCAACCGCGTCGACGAGACGCTGCTCGACGCCTCCCGCAGCTGGGCGCAGGCCCCACGACGAATGCCCGCCCCGCCGATCGAGGGCCCCAACCCGGCCAGGCCGCCGTCCAACTTCTACGTGCGCGGCATCGATCCCGACGGCCGCATCTGGATGGCGGTCAACGACCGCGCGGCCGAGCCCGCGCTACCGGCCGACAACGACGTGGGGCCGGTGCCGGTGACCGTCGGCTCGATCGACCACTCGAACGTGCAGTGGCGGGCGATGAGTGTGCGCGGAATCCGCGGCGAGCTGACCACCGTCGCGATCGACCTGTCCGATGTCCAGACGACCGTGCGGGCGCTGATTTACGCGCAGCTCGGTATCGGCGGTGCGGTGCTGCTGGTGCTCGGTGTCGTCGGGTATTGGGTGGTGCATCGCAGCCTGCGGCCACTGGTGGAGGTGGAGCGCACCGCGGCGGCTATCGCCGCCGGACAGCTGGATCGTCGTGTCCCAGAACGGGATCCGCGCACGGAGGTGGGCCGGTTGTCGGCCGCGCTGAACGGAATGCTCGCGCAGATCCAGCGGGCCGTGGCGTCGTCGGAGTCGTCGGCCGAGGCGGCGCGCACCTCCGAGGACCGGATGCGGCGATTCATCACCGACGCCAGCCATGAGTTGCGCACCCCGCTGACCACCATCCGCGGTTTCGCCGAGTTGTACCGGCAGGGCGCAGCCAACGACGTCGAGATGCTGATGAACCGCATCGAGAGCGAATCCCGTCGCATGGGTCTGCTCGTCGAGGACCTGCTGCTGCTGGCCCGCCTCGACCAGCAGCGCCCGCTGGACCGTCACCGCGTCGACCTGCTGGCCATCGCCACCGACGCCGTGCACGACGCGCAGTCGATCGCGCCACCGGCACGCAAGATCACGATGGAGGTGTTCGACGGGCCTGGCACGCCGGAAGTACTTGGCGACGAGGCCAGGCTGCGCCAGGTGCTGGGCAATCTTGTCGCCAACGCGCTGCAGCACACCCCCGACACCGCAGGCATCACGGTGCGGGTCGGCACCAACGGGGACAACGCGGTGCTCGAGGTGTGCGATGAGGGGCCCGGCATGAGCAAGGACGACGCGCACCGGGTGTTCGAGCGGTTCTACCGCGCCGACTCGTCACGCGCCCGCGCCAGCGGCGGCACCGGCCTGGGCCTTTCGATCGTCGACTCGCTGGTTCACGCCCACGGTGGCTCCGTCAGCGTCGTCACGGCGCCGGGCGAGGGCTGTCGATTCAAGGTCAACCTGCCGCGAATCGCCGACGTGCCCGCTCAGGTCAGTTGAGGCTCAAGCCAATTCGTTCAGCGCCGCTTTGATCTTCGACTGTGCCTCATCGAGTGATTCGGCCGAAGGGTTCTGATCGGCGTTGGCGAAGCCGAAGTCGCTCAGGTTGCGGGCCGGGAAGACGTGCACGTGTAAGTGCGGCACCTCGAGCCCAGCGATGATCAGCCCCGCGCGCTCGACGTCGAATGCCTTGCAGACGGCCTTGCCGATCAGCTGCGAGACGGCCATCACCCGGTTGAACTCGGGGGCGTCGACGTCCTGCCACTGGTCGATCTCGGCGCGCGGCACCACCAGCGTGTGGCCCTGCGTGATCGGCGCGATCGTCAGGAAGGCGACCACATCGTCGTCCTCGTAGACGAACCGGCCCGGTATTTCCCCGTTGATGATCTTGGTGAAAACGGTCGACATGCCGATGAGCATTCCAGCAAGCTCCCAGGTAGGGCGCAGTGGGGTAGCAGCCTATTTAGAGACGCTCGACATCGTGACTGACCTGGTGGCTTCCCCCACGGCCGAGGCGGCGCCACGTTCGACGCGCAGCTGCGTCCTCGACATCGTGATTCCCGTCTACAACGAGGAGCGCGATCTTCCGGGAAGCGTCCGCCGGCTGCATCACTTCCTGGCCACCGAGGTGCCCTACCCGTCGCGAATCACGATCGCCGACAACGCGAGCACGGACACCACGCTGGCCGTTGCGCACTCGTTGGCTGACGAGCTGGCCGACGTCGACGTCATCCACCTCGACGCCAAGGGCCGCGGCGGTGCGCTGTACACCGCGTGGATGGCTTCCGACGCCGACGTGGTCGCCTACATGGACGTCGACCTGTCCACCGATCTGTCAGCGTTGATGCCCCTTGTAGCGCCGCTCATTTCGGGTCACTCCGACGTCGCGATCGGCTCACGGCTGGCGGCGTCATCGCGTGTGGTGCGCGGGCCCAAGCGCGAATTCGTCTCTCGCAGTTACAATTTGATTCTGCGCGGTGTGCTCGGCGCCAAGTTCTCCGACGCGCAGTGCGGTTTCAAGGCCGTGCGTGCCGACGTCGCACGCCAACTGCTGCCGCACGTCGCCGACACCGGATGGTTCTTCGACACCGAGCTGCTGGTGATCGCCGAGCGTGCCGGGCTGCGCATCCACGAAGTTCCGGTCGACTGGGTCGACGATCCGGATTCGCGGGTCGACATCGTTCGCACTGCGATCAACGACCTCAAGGGCTGTTGGCGGGTGGGCAGGGCGCTGGCGACCGGCGAGCTGCCGATCCGCGAGCTGCAGCGCAGCCTCGGCCGCGAGCCGCTGGTGGCCGGCGTACCGCGCGGCATGGTCGGGCAGATGGTGCGGTTCGGCATCGTCGGCATCGCGAGCACGCTCGCCTTCGCCCTGCTGTATCTGCTGCTTCACCCCGTGATGGGCGCACAGGCCGCGAACCTCACCGCGTTGTTGTTGACCGCGATCGCCAACACCGCGGCCAACCGGGCCTTCACGTTCGGCATCCGTGGGCGTACTGGCGTTGCTCGTCATCAGTTGAATGGCTTGGTGGTGTTCGCGTTCTGTCTGGCCATCACCAGCGGCTCGCTGTTCGTGCTGCATCGATTCGACCCGACCGTCGGCAGGGTTGTGGAGCTGTCGGTGCTCGTCGGGGCGAACCTGGTGGCGACGTTGATCCGATTCGTCGCGCTGCGAAGGGTTTTCAGCGCCTGACGGTCGGCGAAGGTGCGAGGAGCACATCCACTTGTGTGGCCGCTGGGCTGGTCGTCGCGTTTGCGAGGCGGCCGGTCACTCGTCTCCGCAGCATTGACCTTCCCTGCAGTGGCAGGAGAGTTACCCAGAATTCACCTGTGCATCCTTTACAGGACGGGTGCGAATATGCCTAACCGGGCCTTTGTATTGTTGCTAGCAAATTGGTAAAGGTCACCTAGACATTCGCTGTACCGGCACTGAGGCCCGAGCGCCATGGCGGACATGGCACAGCAATATTGACGCCAGTTGTGTTTGTCATTTGATGCGCTTGTCGAGACAAAAACCAGCTCAACTACGCTAAAGCCGATGTCAGGCCATTGCGGTCTCACATGGTAGTCGTTGCAAAAGCAAGATCTTGCCACCCCATGGGCGATAGATATCTCACGTTGCTGACAATTTGGTGCCACTATTCAGTAGCAAATATTGACTGCTGCTGAATATCGGGCCGATCGGTGGGGGGATCATGCGTGCAGCCACTTCGTACGCGAGTTACCGGCCAGCTGAATGGGGGGGCGGTAGCGGGGCGACTCCGCTAACCAATGGGTACGCGAAACACATTGGACGTGTGGGCGCACTCGCGGTCGTGCTCGGCGTAGGCGCGGCCGTCGTTGCCCTCCCGGGGGTGGCGTGGGCGGATGACCCGACCGGGTCCTCTCCGCCCACGTCTACCTCATCGGAGGCGAATGCGTCTCCTTCGACGTCAACGGTGGACAGCTCGACGCCAAGCGAAGCCCCACAGGCGAATTCCGCTGGGTCCTCGGACCCGAACAGCACGAGCGACAAACCGGGCGCATCGGCAACGGCGACGGAGACGGTCACGTCTGACGGCGTGATCGTGCGAAGCTCCGGTGGCGCGCACACGTCAATCGTCGACGATGGTGCTGCCGACGCTGATGAGAACCAGCCGAGCGACCACGACACCGCGGTGCCGCCAAAAGGCGGCGCGAATACTGAGGATGCCTCACCGCGTCAAGCCGTTACGCGTGGCCAGCGCCGGACTGTCTCGAGCGCAACACGATTCGCGCGGAAGCAAGCTGTCGACGCACCGTCCTATACCAGGGCTGATGCGGTCGAGCAGGTGCAGAGTTTTTCGAGCGGCACCGTAGACGCACCCGCGCGTATCGCCGGTACGACCGCCGACCTGGGCTTCAGTACGCCGACCTTTGCGCCCGCAACGGCGGATTCGATGCCCACCATTGCGGCGATTCCCAGAACTGTGATCACCGTGGCGGCAGATTTGATCCGCACAGTACTCGGCCCTATCGGACCGGGCACCGGTGCTCCGCCGGAGTCGCCAACGCTTCTGGGACTACTGGCGTGGGGTCGTCAACAGCTCGTCCAAGCCCTTTCCGGCCAGGGGGCAACGTCGACCGTTGGACAGACGACCCAATTGGAGCTCGACGCATCCGACGTCGAAGGTTTGAATCCCGAGTTCGACAGAACCACCATCGTGTCCGGGCTCAACCAGCCGACTGACTTCCGCTTCCTGCCTGACGGCCGAATCCTCATCGCCGAAAAGGGCGGCGCCATCAAGGTTTACGACGGAACGCTGCACCCCGATCCGGTGATCACCCTGGCCGTGCTGCAGACCGACAACGACGAGGAACGCGGCCTTCTCGGTATCGAAGTCGATCCGAATTTCACCCAAAACGGCTACCTGTACGTCTCCTACACCACTGCGCAGAACCACGATCGCTTGTCGCGCATCACGGTGTCCGGCAACACCGCCGACCCCACGTCCGAGGTCGTATTACTCGAATCCGACCAGTTGGGCAACGTGTTCCACCACGGTGGAGAAATTCATTTCGGCCCCGACGGCAAGCTCTACTGGGCGATGGGGATGAACACGTACAACCCCAATTCGCAGAACCTCGCCAACGTCCACGGCAAGATCCTGCGCATCAACCCGGATGGCACTGTGCCTGCGGACAATCCGTTCGTCGATACCCCCGGGGCATTGCCCCAGATCTGGGCGTACGGACTTCGCAACCCGTTCCGATTCACCTTCACACCCGACGGCAAGCTCATGGCAGGCGATGTAGGCGGCAGCCTTTTCGAAGAACTCGACGTCGTCACACCTGGCGCCAATTACGGCTGGCCGCTGGCCGAAGGAGTCTGTGACGGGTGCGGGTTCGCGAACCCGATCTATTCCTACGCGCACACTGCAGACGAGGCGCACGCGGGTTCGATCACGGCCGTGATGGTCTACACCGGTACAACTTTCGACCCGTCGTATGAGAACAAGGTGTTCATCGCAGACTACACGCTCGGCTGGATCAAGACGCTGACCTTCGACTCCACCTACAGCAGCTTCATCGGCGAGCAGATGTTCGACAGCAATGCCGGCACCGTCGTCAAGCTTGCCCAGGGACCCGACGGCAACATCTATCAACTGAACATCTTCCCCGGCGAGCTGTCGATGATCGCCCCGTCGGGCGGCAACCGCGCGCCGAGCGCAGTCATCACCGCCAGTCCCGACAACGGTCTGTCACCGTTGACGGTCAACTTCTCCTCGCAAGGCTCCAACGATCCGGACCCCGACACGACCCTGACGTATGCGTGGAACTTTGGCGACGGCGCGACGTCGACATCGACCAACCCGACACATACCTACACAGTCAACGGTCCCTATGACGTGACCCTGACAGTCAGCGACGGCGCGAAGATCGGCCAGGCCGCAAAGCGAATCGTCGTCGGCAGTACCGCACCGACCGCTCAGATCCTCAGCCCGACCTCTGCGACCAAGTACAACGCCGGTGATGTGATCACGTTCAGCGGCATCGGTTCCGACGCCGAGGACGGCACGCTGCCTGCCAGCGCGTACAACTGGTCGGTCGTGTTCCATCACGCCGAACACATCCACCCGTTCCGCAACGACATCGTCGGCCCCACCGGAAGCATCACCATCCCGCGCAGTCCCGACAACATCGACACCACGTCCTACATCCTGACGCTCACGGTGACCGACAGCAGTGGCCTATCGACCTCGCGGTCGGTCGAGATAAAGCCAAACCTCGTCAATCTCACCGTCAACGCGAGCGATCCGGAGGCATCCTTCACCATCGACGGCATCCCATACAAGGGCTCGCACACGGAACGAGCCGTCGTGGGTGTGGAACGCGTGATCGGCGGGCTTTCACCGCAATTCGTCAGCGACGGACAGTTCGTATTCGACAACTGGTCTGACGGCCAGGCCCAGACTCACACTCTCACGACGCCAGGCGCCGATGCGACCTACACAGTGAACTACGACAAGTTCTTCACACCGCCTGCGCCATGGCACGACGGCGACATCGGAGTTCGCACCACGTTGGGCTACACGTCGTTTCAAAACGGCGTATTCACAGTGCGCGGGTCCGGCAACGACATCTGGGCCGACACCGACGAATTCCATTATGTCTACCAGTCATTCGGTGGCGACGGCACGGTCATCGCCCGGGTGACCTCGCAGGACGACACCGACCCCTTCGCCAAGTCGGGAATCATCATCAAGGAGTCGACGGATCCGAACAGCAAGTACGTACTGCTGGCCGCCACTCCCGACAACGGCGTCAGATTCCAGTACAACTTCAACGGCGAAAGCGGGAATGCGCCATACACGTATCCCAACGCGTGGCTGAAGCTGGAGCGCCAAGGCGACGTGTTCAGGGGTTACACATCCGCTAACGGCACCGACTGGACCCTCGTAGGCCAGGCCACAGTGGTCATGGGCTCGAATGTCACTGCAGGCCTTGCTGTCACCTCTCATGTGAACGGCACATTGAACACCTCGACGTTCGACAACGTCAGCGTTTCATCTCACCCGGAATGGACGAGCGAGGACGTCGGGGCCCCGTCGCTCGCAGGCAGCACCACCATCATCGGCAGCACCTACACCGTCAAGGGTGGCGGCAACGACATCTGGGGCACGGCGGACCAATTCCAGTTCGTGCATCAGGGTCTGACGGGTGATGGTGAGATCGTCGCGCGGGTCACCAGTCAGCAGGTCACTGACGGATGGGCCAAGGCCGGCCTGATGGTCAAGCAGTCGACGGCGGCCGGGTCACCGTACGCGCTGATCGCGGTGACGCCGGACCATGGGCTGAACTTCCAGTCCAACTTCAACAACTCGGTGGCAGGCCCGGCGATCCCAGCAGGGACCGCGTGGCTGAAACTCACGCGCACCGGCAACACGGTGACGAGCTTCGCTTCGACCGATGGGCAGAGCTGGAACCAAGTAGGCACGGCCACAGTGGCTTTGGGTGCCGCCGTGCAGATCGGATTGTTCGTCACGTCACACAACGGCGCGCAGTTGAGCACCGCGACCTTCGACAACGTCTCGGTGACCAGGACAGTGTTGCCTGCGCCGTGGACCGCCGGCGACGTCGGGGGCCCTGCCGTGTCAGGTGCATCGTCGTATGCCGGTGGCGTGTTCACGGTCAGGGGTGGCGGCAACGACATCTGGGACACCGCAGACCAGTTCCAGTTCGTGCATCAAGCGCTGTCCGGTGACGGTGAGATCGTCGCGCACGTCACTGGCCAGGCACCGACCGACCCGTGGGCCAAGGCCGGTGTGATGATCAAGCAGTCGACGATCGCCGGCTCGCCATACGCGCTGCTTGCCGTCACACCCGGCAACGGGGTGAACTTCCAGTCCAACTTCAACAATTCGGTCGGGGGCCCGGCGGGAGCGTCATGGCTGAAGCTGACGCGTTCCGGCAACACGGTCACGAGTTATGCCTCGGTTGACGGTCAGACGTGGACTCGAGTAGGGACGGCCACCGTCGCTGCTGCGGCCGGCGCTGATGCGCAGATCGGGTTGTTCGTCACATCGCACAATGGTGGGCAGTTGAGCACCGCGACGTTCGACAACGTCCGGGTGACCCAAGGTGTCGCGGCGCCCCCTGCGGTACCCGCGCCGTGGCAGGCAGGTGACATCGGCACACCCACGGTGGCTGGTTCGAGCACGTACTCGGCGGGCTCGTTCACGGTAAAGGGTGCAGGCAACGACATCTGGGGCAGCGCCGACCAGTTCCAGTTCGTGCACCAGAAGTTGACGGGAGACGGCACGATCATCGCGCGAGTCACCAGCCAGACACCAACGGATCCCTGGGCCAAATCGGGTGTGATGATCAAGCAGTCCACTGCCTCCGGATCGCCTTACGCGCTACTTGCTGTCACCCCCCAGCACGGAGTCGCATTCCAATACAACTTCACAGGCAATACCGATTCCGTTCCGTACACACCCACGAATGCGTGGCTGAAGCTCACCCGGTCGGGCAGCGTGATCACCGCCTACGTTTCCGCGAACGGCACCACGTGGACACCAGTTGGCACAACAGTTCTCGCGTTGGGAACCGCTGCGGAGTTCGGCTTCTTCGTCTGCTCGCACAACGGCTCGATGATCAACACGTCGGTATTCGACAACGTGTCCGTGTCGCCGGCAGCAGTCTGAATCGAAAGCGGGGGGAATATGGCAACGGTGGCAGCGGAGACGGGCCTCAACTTCGCCCCCCGGATCGTGCGGTTCGCGGCGGTCGGAATGCTCTGCTACACAGTCCAATTGGGCCTCATGGCTTGTCTCGAACACAGCATGCATCTCTACTGTGCCGACTTGATCGCCTTTCTTCTTTCCGCACAGCTGAATTTCACACTGAGTCAGGTGTTCACCTGGCGCGACCGTCTGCGCGGTGAATCGCTGCTTGCGCGGTGGGCCAAATTCAACACCAGCGCGCTGATCTCGGTCAGCATCATCAATGCGGCCGTCTTCTGGCTGGTTTGTGAGACAGGTCTGTGGCTCTGGCTGGCGCTGCTCGTCGCGAACGCTGCCAGCACAGTCTGGACTTTCCTTGTGAACCACTTCGTCGTGTTCAAAGCCGAACGTAAACCTTCATCGACCGTTCATGGAGAAGAGCATCATGCGGATATTGCCCATTGCTAAAACACCACTGCCCAGTGTCGCGTTGTTCATGCCGGCATTCAACGAAGCAGCCAACCTCGTCGGCGTCGTGACGAAGGCATTCGAATTCTTCGACGCGGTCGGCATCGAGAAGCGAGCCGTCATCATCGTCGATGACGGGTCGACCGACGACACCGCCGCCGTCATCGAAAACCTCAGGAGCACTTACCCTGTCGAGGCCGTCTCACACGAGGTCAACGGCGGCTACGGTCGGGCGCTGCGTTCGGGGTTCAGCGCGGCACTGGCGACGGGTTGTGAATGGGTGGCCTTTTGCGACTCCGATGGCCAGTTCAATCCGAGCGATCTGGCGTTGCTGTTGGTGGCCGCGTACTCGCATGACGTCAACGTCGTGCTAGGGGTACGCACCAAGCGCGCCGACAACTTGGCGCGAAGGGCCGCGGGCCGTATGTGGCACGGCATCAGCCGGCTCGTGTTGAAATTCCAGGCGGCCGACGTGGATTGCGGCTTCAAGTTGATGCACCGAACAGCGATCGGAGCCGTCGTCGGCCGCTTGCAAAGCGATTACGCGGCGATCTCGCCGGAGCTGCTGGCCCGGCTCTACCGCGACGGTCAGAAGTTCGTCGAGGTCCCTGTACCGCACTATCCACGCGTGAACGGCACGCAGACCGGTCTGAAGGTCAGAGTGGTGATCCGGTCCTTCGTTGACCTCTACAACGTTCGACATGAACTCGCGGGGCCTCGTCAGCGTGGCCCGGTAGTCAACGATCCACTTGCCGCGATCGCCATCAGAATTGCGGGACAGGACGCATCGTGATCGTCACCGAAGCGGTAAAGGTCCGTGCCGCAGCCCCCGCGGCCCGTCCCGATCACACATCATGGTGGGTGGCGATCTTCGCTGTCATCACCTCTGTCTGCGCGTACATGTACTTCGTCAGCAAGGGCATCGCCCTCGGCTATGCGGACTCGATTTCGCATCTGCAGATCGCAGCACGCACGCTGGACAGCCCGACCGCGGGCTTCGCGCAGCTGGGCGGCGTCTGGTTGCCGGTACCGCACCTGTTGATGCTGCCGTTCGTGTGGGTGGATTCGTTCTACTACAGCGGTTTCGCCGGCAGTGTGGTGAGCATGGCCAGCTACGTCGTCAGCTGCGTCTTCATCTACCGGATCATCCGAGATCTCACCAATACACGAACTGCCGCGGTCGCCGGAACTCTGGTGTTCGCTCTGAATCCCAATGTGCTCTACATGCAGAGCACCCCGATGACCGAACTGCTCTTCTTCGCCACTGTCGCCGCCGCGACCTACTACGTGCAGAAGTGGATTCAGACAGCCGACCATTCGCGCGGCTATCCGTTCCTCTTCGCCGGTGCGTTCGCGCTGTTTCTCGGTTGCCTGACACGCTACGAGGCCTGGGTCGTCACCTTCGTACTGGCGGCGGTGCTGTTGTTCGCCGCGTGGCGGAAGTTCGGCCGGAGCGCCGCTGAGGGTGTGTTGCTGACGTTTCTGTTCTTCGCAGGCGCCGCCATTGCGCTCTGGATAGGTTGGAACACCCTCATCTTCGGCAATCCGCTGAATTTCCAGAACGGCGAATATGCGAAGCCGTCGCTATGGGTGAGCGAGGGCGAGAAAGCGGTCGGCAACCCGATTGTCGCGATCAAGACGTACTGGTATGCGACGGTGGACAACATCGGGCTGGTCCTCGTCCTCGTCATGTTCGTGGGCGTGGTCATGTTGGTAGTGAAGCGCAGGAAACTGGACTCCCTGCCGACACTCGGCTTGCTGACGATGGCGCCCTTCTTCGCCGTAGCCCTCACTGTCGGCCAGCGCCCGCTACACGTCGCGGAGATCACAGGCGACATCTACAACGTCCGGTTCGGTCTACTGATGGCCATTCCCGCGGCGATCCTCGGGGGATATCTCGTCAGCCTCATCCCTTCGCGCGCACGCGTTTACGGACTCATCTTGGCCTGCGCCGTCACGCTCATCCCCCTCTTCCCGGACGGTCCGACCGGCGCAGTCACTGCCAGGGAAGGCAGCCTCTTCATCGGATTGGAAAGCAACGTCAGGGAGACCAGCGAGTATCTCGCTGCCAATTACCGCAAGGGCGAAGTGATATTGATCGAGTCGTTCGGCAATGAATCGGTCCTCTTCAACGCCAGGGTGCCGCTCACCAACAACGTTTACGAGGGCAGCTACCAGAAGTGGGATCCCGCCCTCAGCGATCCGCCCGGTCAGCAGATCAAGTGGATCGTGATGCGCGTCGGGAAGACCCCCGACAAGACATTCGGCGAGCTGTATTCGTCCAACAAGATCGCTGCCTATACCGAAGTGTTCCGCAATGACCTCTACATCATTTACGAGAGAAAGGCGTGAGGCATGGTCACGCAAGCCGCCGCGCGTCCGGTGCGCTACACCGCCGCCGCTGTCGTCAATACCGGCCAACTGATCTTCTTCGCGACGGTGATTGTCCTGGTCGTCGCGTTCACAATTGTCGCCCCGCTGACCGCGGCGAAAGTGGTTGTCGCACTGGTGCTGACGTTCTTCGCCGTTTTCGTCGGTCTCTTCAAGATGGGCGCATGGTGGGCGTCGACGCGGTATCGGCATCCGGACTACGTCGTGCCGGACGTCACCGACCCAGACCTGCCGCGTTACACCATCTTCGTGCCCTTGTACCAGGAAGCAGCGATGATACCGCCGATGATACGGGGGCTGAATGAATTGCTTTATCCGAGAGACAAATTGCGGGTGATGCTGCTTGTCGAAACCCGCGATCGCGACCCGCAGACTCGTGCCGCAATCGACGAGGCCAAGCTGCCGGATTATGTCGAGGTCGTCGAAGTGCCGCCGGTCAAGCCCTACGGCAAGCAGCGTGCCCTGAACTACGGTGCGCACAAGGTCCTTCAGGACAAGTCGAAGAAGTTCAGGGCCGGCCTTTGCGTTGTGTACGACGCGGAGGACCGCCCGGAGCCGAGCCAGCTGCTCAAGGCCGCGGGTGCATTCCGCGCCTACGAGAAGATCGACCCGGGCGTTGTCTGCTTGCAGGCGCGATTGGCGTTCTCCAACCAGACCAGCAGCTGGGTGTCGCGGTTGATGTGGGTGGAGTACGCGATCCACTTCGAATGGGTGCTGCCCGGACTCGCACACCTCGGCCTGGTACCCCCACTCGGCGGCACGTCCAATCACTTCCGCTTTGAACCGTTGATCCGTGTCGGCATCAGCAGGAGTCGGCTGCCCCGCGACGCCAAGTGGATCGGGATATGGGACATGTACAACGTCACCGAGGATGCCGACTTGGCGGGCGCGTTGGCGCTGCACGGCTATAAGATCGCCATGCTCGACAGCGTCACGTACGAGATCGCGACTACGACGGTGCCTACCTTGATCGGCCAGCGTTCGCGGTGGCTCAAGGGCTACATTCAAACCGCGCTGATCTTCATGCGCAGGCCGTTGCGCACCATCCGCCACATGGGTCTGCGCCGGTGGTTCGTTTACGAATTGTTCTTGATCGGAACACCATTGAGCATTCTGCTCAGCGCATTGTCCTGGGTCTTGACGTTCGTCTACTTCGCCACTCGATCGCCCGGCATCGAAAAGCTCTTTCCCGTGTTGTTGCTCTATCTGGGCGTGCTACTGCTCGTTTTCGGCAACTTCGCGCTTTTCCTGCAGCATGTAGCTGCAGCCAACAAGCGTAAAGGGTTCAGCACGGTCAAATACATGCTCTTGGTGTTGTGCGGAATCTGGCAGATGCTGACCGTGGTGTCACTGGTGAAGGCGGTCTACGAGCTCATGACGCCGACGAAGCGGCATTTCTGGGACAAGACGGCGCACGGACACGATTTGCACACTTTGGAAGTCGCTACCGGCGACAACGTGATTCCGCTGCGGCCCGACGCCGAGAGGCAGGTGCATGAGGAAACGGCGTAGCTGAGCTGTCGCTAGTCGGCTGTGCGGATCATCTCGTCGAGTTCGTTCACCGACCATGGCGGCGACTCATTGTGGTCCCGGTACGCAACGATCGACGGTTTCGGACGGTCGAAGCGGCCGACGAAACCACCTGCGGCGATGAAGATCTGACCCGTGATGCCCTTGGCGAGATCGCTGGCCAGATACGCGTACGCCGGTGCCACGAACTCGGCTGGCGGAGCGTCGAGCGCCGCCTGCATGCTGGTGTCGTCGAGCAGACCGCGGCGGTGCAACGCGACGATGTGGTCTTCGTACTCAGGGCCTGTCGACAGCCGCGTCTTCGCGCCAGGGCACACGACGTTCGCGCGCACGTCGTGCTCCTTCAGCTCGGCCGCGATCGCCATCGTCAGCCCGTTGACACCGCCCTTGCCAGCCGGGTAGCCGGTGCCGCCGTAGTCGCCGAGGTAGGCGAACGAGCTGCTGTTGATGATCGAACCGCCGCCCTGCGCAACCATTTTCGGCGCCGCAGCGCGACACGTCTCGAAGGTCGTGCCGAGGTGCGCGTCGACCAGGTCGCGGAACTGTGCACTGGTCACGGTGAGTATCGACTCGCTGGCCAGCCCGGCGGTGCCCGCGCAGTTCACCAGGATGTCGATCCGGCCGAACTCTTGGACGCAGGTGTCGATCAACGCGTCAGCGACGGCGGGTTCGGTAGGAGAACCCGCGAATGCGACAGCGCCGGTGATGCGTTGGGCCGCTTCGGCGGCCGTGCCCCCGTCGCGTCCGTTGACCACCACGCCGGCGCCGTGCGCGGCCAGCAATTCGGCCACCGCGAGACCGACTCCTCGGGTGCCGCCGACCACGACGGCTCCGCGGCCTGCCAGAAGCGCGCTAATCCTTCTTGTCCGGCTCAGTGAACTGCATGGCGTCCATGTTCCAGTAGCCGCGCAGGTTGGTGATCAGCCCGGCGTCGTTGACCTTGTAGGTGAACGCGCCGCGCACGGTGGCAACCATGCCGTTAGGAAACTCGGTGCGCAGCACCAGAATGTAGGCGATCTCGGTCGGTGAGCTCGACGGGAATGTCTCTTCCCGAGTGACCGTGAGCTTGTTCGGGCCGATGTTCGCGTCGTAGAAGGCGGCAACGGCCTCTTTGCCGCGCACACCGGTGCCGCCAGGATTGGTGAACGCGTCGCCGATCGGGTCCTCGATCATGACGTCGTCGGCCATCAGCGCCAGCCAGCCGTCCCGGTCGCCGGATTGCACGCAGCGCCATGACGACTCCGATGCGGCGACGACGGGCGTCTTTTCAGCTGGCTTTTGCATGGTCTCCTGACTCATTTCACTCCTCTTGTTAGATGGCGCAGGCGGCGCGGGCGCCGTCCTCGGTGGCCTTGCGGATCAGCCCGAGCCCAGTGCAGTCCCCCGCGGCGTGCACAGCGGCATCGGGCAGGGCGGCGACGAGCTTTTCGTACAGTTCCGTGTTCGGTTGTAGCGTGCCTGCAACGACGACGCTGTCCGCAGCGAGCCTGCGGCTGCTGCCGCCATACGGCGTGAAATCCACGCCGTCTGGCGCGATCTGCTCCACCGCGACGCACACGTGCACCGTTACTCCCGACCGGTCGAGCCGGTCCATGTGTTCGGTCTTGCGCTTGTTGCCCAGTTCGGGCGCGATGGTCTTGCCTGTCTCCAGCACCGAGACGAGCCGACCACGCGCGGCGAGGAACTCGGCGAGCTCCAGCGCGACGAGGTCGGCGCCGATGATCACGACACGGCGGCCGAGCGGCATCCATGCCTTCGACGCCACGCGCACCGCCCTGGGGCGGACCAGCCGCTGCCGCCATCCGCCGAACTGTTCACGAAGCGCTTGTCCTGTCTGCACATGCGGCAGCGCGCTGCCTGCGATGCTGGGCACGACGACCTGGCCACCGTTGGCCACCACCACGGCGTCTGGCTGCAGGGCGACGACGTCGTCGGCTGAAACGGCTTGTCCCAGCTCGACATTCACATCGCTGCGGCTGACCTCATCGCGCAGCCACCGCAAGAACGGCTCGTTCTCTGGGTGCAGGATCGACGCCCACAGCAGCGCGCCGCCGGTCTGGGTGTCGCGCTCGAAGAGCGTGACACGGTGGCCGCGCTCGGCGGCGACCCGCGCCGCCTCCATGCCTGCCGGTCCGCTGCCGATCACCACCACGTTCTTGGCGCGCGACGCGCGGGGTGCGGCCAGTTCGCGTTCCTTGCCGGTACGGGGATTGACGGCGCAGTCGACAGAGAAGCGTTGTTCCATGGCGTCGATGCAGTTTTCGCACGAGATGCACTTACGCACGCGGTCGGCGTGACCGGAGGCGACTTTGTTCGGCAGCTCGGGGTCGGCGAGCATCGGACGGCCCATCGCGATGAAGTCCGCGCGCCCGTCGGCGAGAATCTGCTCGGCACGCTCGGGGTCGTGGATGCGTCCGACAGCGATGACCGGCACATCGACGACTTGCTTGACCGCGGCAGCCGCGCCGACGTTGAGCGCGTCGCCGTCGTCTGAGGAGTTGACCATGCCGGTTACGAGCCGGTCGATCACGCCGCCGCTGACGTGGAAGGCGTTCACACCGGCGGCTACCAATTGCGGTGCCACCTGGGCGGTTTCGAACATCGGTCGACCGCCTGCGACCCGCTCATACCCGGAGATGCGCAGCGTGATCGGCAGTGCGTCACCGATCTCGGATCTGATGGCGGCCAGCGCCTCGACGACGACGCGGATGCGGCCCTTGACCGAGTCGCCGCGGTAGTCGTCGGTGCGGCGGTTGCGCTGCGGCGCCAGGAATGAGCCGAGGAACATGTAGCCGTGCGCGGCATGTAGTTCGATGCCGTCGTAGCCGGCTTCGGCCGCTCGACGAACCGCCGCTTTGAACAAGTCGAACACCTCGACGAGCTGTTCATGGGTGACCTCCGCCGACGGCCTACCGGTCAGGTACGACGGAATAACCGACGGCCCAATGGAAGTAACGCCGTACATCTCCTGTCCCAGCCCGTCGGGTCCGGCGTGCACGATCTGCGGCTGGATCTTGGCGCCGTGTTCGTGCACCGCGTCAACCAGTGCGCGGTGGGCGTCGACGGCCGCGTCGGTGCCAAGGTGCAGGCCGCCGGGCGTCTCGGGGTGTTTGGGGTCGATTCCGGTGGCGCCCACGGTGATCAGCCCGACGCCTCCCTTCGCCCGGGCGGCGAAGTAGGCACGCGTGCGCTCCGCGGGTAGGCCGTCCGGCGTTCCGTACATGGTCTCCATCGGAGACATGACGAAGCGGTTGCGCAGCGTCATCGAGCCGATCCGGCCCGGCTGCAACAAGTGGGTGAACCCGCGGGCCACCGCTACCGGTCGTCGTCGGTGTAGCGGATCACGCCGCGAATGTTCTTGCCGTCCAGCATGTCCTGGTAGCCCTCGTTGATCTGCTCCAGCTTGTACTGACGGGTGATCATGTCGTCGATGTTGAGCTTGCCTACCTTGTACATCGACAGCAGCTGCGGAATGTCGTAGTGCGGGTTGCCGCCGCCGAAGATGGTGCCCTGCAGGTTCTTCTGCATCAGCGTGAGCATCGCGAGGTTGAGCGTCACCTGGGTGTCGAGCAGACTGCCGATCGCGGTCGCGACGCAGGTGCCGCCCTTGGCGGTGATCATCAGGTAGTTGTCGATGTCTTCCCCGTGGAGCTCGCCGACGGTGACGATGACTTTGTGGGCCATGAATCCCGCGGTGACCTCGGCGATGCCCATCAGCGCGGTGTTGATGTCCGGATATGCATGGGTGGCACCGAATTTCAGCGCCGCGTCGCGCTTCCACTCGACGGGCTCGATGACGAAGATGTGCCGAGCGCCCGCATTGACCGCACCCTGAAGGGCTGACATGCCGACGCCGCCGACGCCGACGACCGCGACGTCCTGGCCGGGCCGGATGTCAGCGGTGCGTACCGCCGAGCCGTAGCCGGTGGTCACGCCGCAACCCACCAGAGCGGCGACCTCGAACGGGATCGACGGGTCGATCTTCACCACAGAGCTCTTGTGCACGACCATGTACGGCGAGAAGGTGCCAAGCAGCGTCATCGGGAAAACGTTCTGGCCCTTGGCCTGGATCCGGAAGGTGCCGTCGGAGACGGCCGCGCCGTTGAGAAGTCCTGCCCCCAAATCGCACAGATTGCGCAGCCCGGCCTGACACGACGGACAGTGCCCGCACGACGGGATGAAGGACAGCACGACGTGGTCGCCGGGGGCGACTTCCTCGACGCCGGGCCCGACCTCGGTGACGATGCCGGCTCCCTCATGGCCGCCGAGCACCGGGAAGCCGCCCATCGGGATGCCGCCAGTGACCAGATGATGGTCGGAGTGGCACATCCCCGACGCCTCCATCTGGATCTTCACCTCGTCCTTGACGGGGTCGCCGATCTCGATCTCCTCGATCGACCACGGCTGGTTGAACTCCCAGATGAGAGCGCCTTTTGTCTTCATCCTCAGGTGCCTTCCGCTAGTGCCACTGACCACAGACTAGAGCCATTAGTTAGGTGCGTCACACCCGCCCCCAAGCAACCGCTTGGCCGGGAGTCACCAGATGGGCACCGGCGCTTGCCCGAGCGGGTAGTAGCCGGGCAGCTTCTCCCCGGCCAGCGAGCGTTCGATCCGCTTCTGCATGCCCGCGCTGAGGTCACCGGATTCGATCAGCTTCATGAACATCTTGGAGACGTGGCCGAAGTCGAAGAAGTCACGCTGCCACTCGATCTTCAGGTTCGCGTTCAGCCGGAACCAGCTGCCGCCGATGCCGTAGATCTCGTCCTGCGTGCCGTCGGCTTTGTCCACGATCTGCTTCCAGAAGCCGACGATCTCGCCGAGCTTGTCGTCGACGATCACCTTCTGATACTCGTAGCGCCAGTTCTCCAGGCCCTGCATCTCCAGACCCAAGGCGACGTCGCGGATTTCATCGATGCCGACGCACATCACGTCTTCCTTCGGGCCGATGTTCCAGCCGTAGGTGGCGTCGTCTGTGTAGAAGTCGGCGAGAGGTCGCCAGTCACCGTTCTTTTCGCAGTCGCGGTTGACCGCAAGCCACTGCTCGACCCAGTTGTCGAGTTCTTCTCGGGGCAATGACGGCATAGTCAGTCCTTATCTTCTTTGATGGACAGTGCTTGCGTGGGACAGGCCCACACGGCTTGTTCGATCTGGGCCCGATCGTGTTCCGGCGGTTCTGTATTGAGGATTTCGACCTTCCCCCGTTTGGGCACCGTGAAGTAGTCGGGCGCCTCGACCTCGCACATGGCGTGGCCCTGGCAGAGATCCAAGTCGACCTCGATCCGAAAACCCATGGTCTCCTCCTACTTGGCGCGCCTGCGGTAGCGTGCTTTGGCCGGGCGCTCCAGTTGCACCACCATCTTCGAGTGGTCATTGCGGTACGAGTCGGCGGGCTGCGCCATCTCGAACTCGTACTCGCGCAACAACACCGAGAAGATCGCCTTGATCTGCATCTGGGCGAACGCGGCGCCGACGCAGCGGTGCCGTCCCGCGCCGAACGGGATCCAGGTCCAGCGGTTGGCGATGTCGGCCTGTTCGGGCTTGTTGTAGCGATCGGGGATGAAGGCGTCCGGGTCGGGGAAGTCCTCGGGGATCCGGTTGGAGACAGCGGGAGACGCGGCGACGAAGTCACCCTTGTGAATCGGAAAGCCCTGCACTTCGAACTCGCCCTGGGCGACCCGCATCAAGATGATCAGCGGTGGATGCAGCCGAAGCGTCTCCTTGACGACGTTGTCCAGCTTCGGAATCTGGCGCAGCGCATGGAAACTGACCTCTTGGCCGTCGGCGTAGAGCTCGTCGAGTTCGTCGCGCACCTCGGCGTAGATTTCGGGATTGCGGATCAGTTCGATCAGCGTCCACGCCGATGTTCCTGAGCTGGTGTGGTGGCCTGCGAACATCAGCGAGATGAACATGCCGGTGACCTCGTCGGCGGAGAACCGGGGGTTTCCGTCCTCGTCGCGGATCGACACCAGCACGTCGAGCATGTCGCGGTCGGCCTTGTCCTTCGGCGGATTGGCCAACCGCTGGTCCATGATCTCCTGCACCAGCGCAACGAGTTTCACGCGGGCCTCGTCGCGGCGCCTGAAGCTCTCGATCGGCAGGTACGGGTCGACATAGCACAGCGGATCGGTGCCGCGCTCCAGGTCGTGGTAGTACTCGGCGAACCTGTGGTCGAGCTGTTCGCGGAACTTCAACCCGATCAGGCACGCGGTCGAGGTGTATATGGTCAGCTCGGCGAAGAAGTCGAGCAGTTCGATCTCGCCTTCGTCGCCCCAGTCGGCGATCATCTTCTTGACTTCGCCCTCGATGGTCGCGGCGTGGCCCTTCATCTGCTCCCCGCGCAGCGCCGAGTTGTGCAGCATCTCCTTGCGCCGCTCGGGGCTGGCGTCGAACACCACACCCTTGCCGAAGATCGGCGTCATGAACGGGTAGGCCTCGGCCTGGTCGAGATCTTCGTCGGCAGAGCGGAAGAAGAACTCGTTGGCCTCCGCGCCGGACAGGAAGATCACGTGCTTGTCGACGAGTTGGAACCAGCCGACATCGCCGCATTCCTCGCGGATGCGTTTCATCAAACCGATTGGGTCGGTGCGGAATTCCTCGAGGTGGCCGTGCTCTTCTTCGCCCCCGGACACCCGGGGCACAATTGCGGTGGTCATACCGGTGGCATTCCTTCCTCGCCAAGCGCAAGTTTCTGCCGGTCCTTCTTGTCGGCCAACGGCGCCTCGGGCTGCAGTTCCATGTTCGCGATGAACCCGCCACGCGGCGTCTCGGCGACGAACGTGATGGCCCGCGCGAGATCCGCCGCCCGCAGGAAGTAGTCGTGACGGGCCTGGCCCCATTTGGCCCAGTCTTCGAGGGCTGGACCGATCAACTCGGCGGGCAGGCTCCAACCCATGTTGGTCTTGGTCGGGCCGGGATGCACGATCGAGGCACGGACGCCGGTGCCTTCGAGTTCCATCTGGAAGTTGGTGACCATCGCGACCAGTGCGGCCTTGGCCGCGCCGTAGGCACCCATGTGCGGGCGCTGACGAAGTGCGACGTCGGAGCCCACGAAGATCAGGTCACCACGCTGGCGCTCGATCATGCCGGGCAGCACCGCGGCGGCCAGCCGGTTGGCGCCGACCAGGTGGATCTGCAGCTGCGACTCGAACTCGTCGGTGCTGATGTCAGCCAGCTTGCCGAAGTAGGTGTCACCGGCGCCCGCCACCAGTACCTCGATCTCACCGAGCGCCTCGACCGATTGCGAGACAAAGGATTTGACCGAGCCGGGGTCGGTGACGTCGAGGTGGAAACCAACGGCCTCGCCGCCGTCGGCGCGGATCTTGCCGACGATTTCGTCGAGCTTCTCGACGCGGCGAGCGCCGAGTGCGACGGGAAAGCCGTGCGCGGCAAGCTCGATCGCGGTGGCTTCGCCGATCCCGGACGAGGCGCCGGCGACGATGGCTGGTCTGCGCTTGGGCAGCGGTTCAAAGCGGGGCATTCAGCGGGTCTCCACGGTGATCGGTAGATGAGCGAATCCGCGGACGTTACTGGAGTGGACGCGGACGGCGTTGGCCTCGTCGACTTCATATCCGCGGATTCGCTTGAACAACTCGGCCAGCGCCACCCGAGCCTCCATTCGCGCCAAGTGCGCGCCGAGGCAGAAGTGGGCACCGCTGCCGAAACTCATGAGTTTGGACCCGATTTCGCGTCCGATGAGGTAGTCGTCGGGGTTGGTGAAGACTCGCTCGTCGCGGTGGGCCGAACCCGGCAGGAGCAACAGGACGTCGCCGTCGGGAATGGTGGTGTCATACAGCGTCAGGTCTCCGGAGACGGTGCGCGCGAGGATCTGACTGGAGGTGTCGTAACGCAGCGTCTCCTCGACCCACAACGGCACCCGCTCCAGGTCGTCGTAGACGGGCGTCAGCTGGTCAGGGTTCTTGTGCCCCCAGAACGCCGCGTTGGCAAGCAGTTTGGTGGTGGTCTCGTTGCCCGCGATGACCATCAGGAACATGAAGCCCAGAATCTCGTCGTCGGTCAACCGGTCGCCGTCGATCTCGGCCTCCAGCAGCGCCGTCGTCAGGTCGTCGGTGGGCTTCTTGCGACGCTCGGCGACCATCTCCTGGTAGTAGACGATCAGGTTGATGGACGCCTCGACCGCCGCTTGCGGCACGTCGGTGACGCCTTCGTCGCGGTGCATGACACCGTCGGCCCAAGCACGGACCTGAGCCCGGTCGGGCTGGGGAACGCCCATCAATTCGGAGATGACGTCCATCGGGAGCTTGCCCGCGAATTCGTCGACGTAGTCGAAAGTCTCTGACTGCAAAGCGATGTCGAGGTGCTGAATGGCGATCTCGGTGACTCGTGGTTCCAGTTCGCGGATGCGCCGCGGGGTGAAACCCTTGGAGACCAGGGTGCGCAACCGCAAGTGCGCGGGATCGTCCATCGCGAGAAACGACATGGTCTTGGATGCGTGCGGGCCACGTGACGCCGGGTCGAGCGAAACGCCGAACTTGTTCGACAGCGTCGTGCTGTTGCGGAAACCCTGCAGCACGTCACTGTGCCGCGACAACGCCCAAAACCCGAGCTCCTCATTGTGATACAGCGGAGCTTCGTCGCGCAGCCGCTGGTAGTACGGGTACGGGTCTTCGTGGAAGTCGTAGTCGTACGGATCGAGCACGAGGTCGCTTACGGTCACTCTTCTTCTCCCAGGATGAGGCCGACGACGTAGGTGAGGCGGTCGGCGATCTGGTGGTACGTGACGACGCCGCTGCCCGCATGGACCAGCGCGCCGAAATACGTCATCTCGAGCGCGGAAACCGTGCGTGGGTCGGCGTCTGGGCCGACCGCCGACCGGATGCGCTTGTGGATCTCCGCGCCGATGCGATCGCGCACCGCGCGCACGGCCTGATCGCCATTGCTCAGCAGCGCCGTCGTGCACGCGGCCGCGACCTCCGGCTCGTCGGCGATCATCAGTGTCAGCGCACGCAGCGCCTGCTCGACGCGACTGGTGCGGGTGTCGTTGACGTCGGTGAAGTACGGCACTTGCCGGACGAGGTCCAGGTACACCTCGGCAATCAGATGGTTCTTGGACGAGAAGTAGGTGTAGGCGGTCGCCGGGGCGACCTTGGCGCGGGCGGCCACCGCCCGCACCGTCAGATCGGCATATGACGACTCGCGCAGCATTTCGACGCCGGCGGCGAGCACCTTGCGGAACGTCTCCTCCTGGCGGCGGTTGCGTGGCTGTTCTGTGACGGCTGCCACGGCATCGCTGGACACATGTCCAAGTTATCTGACCGGATGGCCGATAGGCAAGTACGCAGGTGAATCGGGTCATGCTTGCAACAAGGACGCTTCGCGGGCTATCGTTCGGATAAGCCAAGTCGGACAGTTGTCCAGCAAAGAAGCGGAGAGTTGGTCATGGGCCTGCGCAGCGATCGCCAGAGTCAGCTGTTCATCGACGGGAAGCTGGTTGCCGGTAGTGGGGGCACGTTTCCGACGATCAATCCCGCCACCGAAGAGGTGCTCGGAATGGCCGCCGACGCGACCGTCGACGACATGGACCGGGCGATCGAGGCAGCTCGCCGCGCGTTCGACGAGACGGACTGGTCGACCAACGTCGAGTTGCGGGTGCGGTGTGTGCGCCAGCTGCAGGAGGCGCTCACCAAGAACGTCGAGGAACTACGCGAGCTGACCATTGCCGAAGTCGGTGCCCCAGTCATGCTGACCTCGATGGCGCAGCTGGAAGGTCCGATCGCCGACCTGAGTTTCTGCGCCGACACCGCCGAGTCCTACCAGTGGACAACCGACTTCGGCATCGCCGAGCCGATGGGCATCAAGACGCACCGCACCGTCGCACGGGAAGCCGTCGGCGTCGTGGGTGCCATCACCCCATGGAACTTCCCGCATCAGATCAACCTGGCCAAGCTCGGCCCGGCGCTGGCGGCGGGCAACACCGTCGTCCTCAAGCCGGCGCCGGACACGCCATGGTGTGCCGCCATCCTCGGCGAGTTGATCGCTGAGCACACCGACATCCCGCCCGGCGTGCTCAACATCGTCACCTCCAGCGACCACGGCGTCGGCGCGCTGCTGTCGAAAGACCCACGCGTGGACATGGTTTCGTTCACCGGGTCGACGGCCACCGGACGCGCAGTGATGGCCGACGGCGCCGCGACACTCAAGAAGGTCTTCCTTGAACTCGGTGGCAAGTCGGCCTTCCTCGTGCTCGACGACGCGGATCTGGCCGGCGCGTGTTCGATGTCGGCGTTCACTGCATCGATGCACGCCGGTCAGGGCTGCGCGATCACGACCCGGCTGGTGGTGCCGCGAGCGCGTTACAACGAGGCGGTCGAGGCTGCGGCGGCAACCATGGGCTCGATCAAGCCGGGCGATCCGACAGACCCCGGCACCGTCTGCGGGCCGTTGATCTCCGCGCGGCAGCGGGACCGCGTTCAGGGCTATCTGGACTCGGCCACCGACGAGGGCGGCAAGTTCGCCTGCGGCGGCGGCAGGCCCGCCGACCGCGACACCGGCTTCTTCATCGAGCCGACAGTCATTGCGGGCCTTGACAACAACGCGAAGGTCGCACGTGAGGAGATCTTCGGCCCGGTGTTGACGGTGATCGCGCACGACGGCGACGACGACGCGGTGCGGATCGCCAATGATTCGCCGTACGGGCTGTCCGGCACCGTGTTCTCGGCCGATCCGGACCGTGCCGCGGGCATCGCCGCGCGGATGCGCGTCGGCACCGTCAATGTCAACGGCGGCGTCTGGTACTCCGCCGACATGCCGTTCGGGGGATACAAGCAGTCCGGCATCGGCCGGGAGATGGGCCTGGCGGGTTTCGAGGAGTACCTCGAGACCAAGGCCATTGCCACAGCAATTTGACCCGCCGAACGTGGGTTACCCGCACGCCTAACGGCGAAAAACGTGCATCAAGTCCACGCTCGGCGGAAAGGAAAGATATGCAGTTCGACGAAAAGGTCGCGATCGTCACCGGCGCCGGTGGCGGCATCGGCCAGGCCTACGCCGAGGCGCTGGCCCGCGAGGGCGCTGCGGTGGTGGTGGCCGACATCAACACCGAGGGCGCGCAGAAGGTCGCCGACGGGATCAAGGGCGAGGGCGGCAACGCGCTGGCGGTCCGAGTGGATGTGTCCGATCCGGACTCAGCGAAAGAGATGGCCGCGCAGACGCTTTCGGAGTTCGGTGGCATCGACTATCTGGTCAACAATGCGGCGATCTTCGGCGGCATGAAGCTGGACTTCCTGATCACCGTCGACTGGGACTACTACAAGAAGTTCATGAGCGTGAATATGGACGGTGCCCTGGTGTGCACTCGCGCGGTGTATCGAAAGATGGCCAAGCGCGGTGGCGGCGCCATCGTCAATCAGTCCTCGACGGCGGCCTGGCTGTACTCGAACTTCTACGGTCTGGCGAAGGTCGGCGTCAACGGCCTCACCCAGCAGCTGGCCACTGAGCTCGGCGGGCAGAACATCCGGGTCAACGCGATCGCGCCCGGTCCCATCGACACCGAGGCGAACCGGACCACGACGCCGCAGGAGATGGTTGCCGACATCGTCAAGGGAATTCCGTTGTCCCGCATGGGCCAACCCGAAGACCTGGTCGGCATGTGCCTGTTCCTGCTGTCCGATCAAGCGAAGTGGATCACCGGCCAGATCTTCAACGTCGACGGCGGACAGATCATCCGCTCATGAGTGACGACATCAAGCTCGGCTATATCGGCCTTGGCAACCAGGGCGCGCCCATGGCCAAGCGTCTCGTCGAATGGCCCGGCGGTCTGGTGGTTTTCGATGTGCGCGCCGAGGCGATGACGCCGCTGGCCGAAGCCGGCGCCAGTCTCGCCGACAGTGTGGCCGACGTGGCGGAGGCCGACGTCATCAGTGTCACCGTGCTCAACGACGAGCAGGTGCGCGATGTTGTCGGGGAGTTGGCGGCGCATGCGAAGCCCGGCACCGTCATCGCGATCCACTCCACGATCAGCGACGGGACTGCCGCCGAGTTGGCCGAGCAGTTGCATTCGGAGGGCATTCACATCGTTGATGCACCAGTCAGCGGTGGCGACCGCGCCGCGAAGAAGGGCGAGTTGGCAGTGATGGTCGGCGCCAGTGATGAGGCGTTCGAACTCGTCGAGAAGCCGTTCTCGCTGTGGGCATCGCTCATCGTGCACGCCGGACAGCCTGGCGCGGGTACCCGAATGAAACTGGCCCGCAACATGTTGCACTTCATTTCCTTCACCGCCGCGGGTGAGGCATTGAAGCTCGCCGACGCAGCAGGTGTGAACTGCCAGGACCTCGGCAAAGTCGTCCGCCACAGTGACAAGCAGAGCGGCGGCGCGGGCATGGTCATGTGGCGCGACGATGCGAAGCCACTTGCCCCTGACCACTTTCTGTATCAACCCTTCCTGCACAACCGCGCGTTAGGCGAGAAGGATTTGCGCCTGGCGCTGGCGCTCGGTGAGGAATTGGGCGTCGAGCTGCCGATGGCGGAATACGCACTGCAAAACTTCGCCGCCAGCCTCGGCGTCCCGCATACGAAGGAGTCGTAATGGAAGAGCTGCGCAAGAAGGGCCTCGCCAAGATGAACGAGGTCTATGGGTGGGAGATGCCGGACATGCCCGGCGAGTACTTCGCCCTGACCGCAGACCACCTCTTCGGCACCATCTGGACGCGCCCCGGCCTGTCGATGCGGGACAAACGGATCATGACGCTGACCGTGGTGACCGCTCTCGGTATCTCTGACTTGGCCGAGATCCAGGCCAACGCCGCGCTCGCCAACGGCGAGATCACCGAGGACGAGCTCAAGGAGATGGCGATCTTCCTTACCCACTACCTCGGATTCCCGTTGGGTTCCAAGCTCGACGGCGTGGTCACGAAGGTGACAAAGCAGCGGAAGAAGCAGCAGGGCGAGGACAAGAAGGCGAACGTCGACGCGGCGCTGAAGATGCACTCGGGAAGCAGTCTCGATGACAAGTAGGTTTGCCGGCCTGTCGCGGGAGCAGCTCGCGACGCTGGTGCCGGAGCTGCTGTTGATCGGTCAGCTGATCGACCGCTCCGGAATGGCTTGGTGCATCAGCAATTTCGGTCGCGAGGAGATGCTGCAGATCGCGATCGAGGAATGGATGGGCGCCAGCCCGATCTACACCAGGCGAATGCAGAAGGCTCTCAACTACGAGGGCGACGACGTCGTCACGATCTTCAAGGGCCTGCAACTCGACATCGGCGCGCCCCCGCAATTCATGGACTTCCGCTACACAGTGCATGACCGTTGGCACGGTGAGTTCCACCTCGACCACTGCGGCGCGCTGCTCGACGTCGAACCGATGGGCGAGGAGTACGTCCGCGGCATGTGCCACGACATCGAGGACCCGACCTTCGACGCCACCGCGGTGGCCACCAACCGCAGGGCGCAGATCCGTCCCATTCACCGCCCGCCGCGGGCGCCTGCCGACCGCCACCCCCACTGCGCGTGGACCGTGGTCATCGACGAGTCTCACCCAGAGGTGCAGGACCATCCCGTCCTCGACGTGATACGCCGAACCCGCGCCGCCCGAACCGAACTCGACCCGATCGACGCTGACGACGAAGGGCAGTCGGATTACTCGGGCGCCTTGGTGTCCGACTTCGACTTCGGCGCGTTCTCACAGTCGGCGCTCGTGCGGATGGCCGACGAAGTATGTCTGCAGATGCACCTGCTGAACCTGTCGTTCGTCATCGCGGTCGGCAAGCGCGCGGGTACGAACACCGAACTGGCGACCGAGATCTGCACCAAACAGCTCATCGGCCTTGCCGGCATCGCCGCCGAACGTATTCACCGCGCTCTGGGCCTGCCCGGCGGCATCGAGGGTGCGGTGCGCACGCTTGAACTGCATCCGATGTTCAATCCCGCCCCGTACGTGACCGCCGAATTCGGCCCGGACACCGTGCACGTCCGCCGCTCTGCGGCGCACGAGGACGGGGCGTGGTTGTCGTTGGTCGGACCGACCGAGATGCGCCCGCTGCAGGCGGCCGTCACCGCGATCGACCCGCGACTCGACGTCGAGGCCGCAGGGACCGACAGCGAGTGGACGGCGCGAATCATCGAAACCGACACGGCGGCAAAGGAATTACCGGAGGTTTCGGTGGTCCGGGTCAGCGGCGGCGCGACGTTTACCTTCGAGCACCGAAAGTCATTGCCGCTCACGGTGATCTGAGCGCTGCACGTACGTCACGATGGCGTTCGTCAGGCCACGCCGCGCCATATCGAGGTCGTAGTAGGAACCGAGTTGGCGCTCCGAGGCGAGGCCCCGCATAGCGCCTGGGATGAACGACGCGACCTCACGGACCCGTTCGGGATCGACATCGACGTCGCGGAACGCCTCTTGGCACGCTTCGATCCAACTGCGCCCCCATGATTGGAGTTCAGCGGCCGTCTTCGGATAGAGCCGCTCCAACTCCGCGCCATCGCGGGGCAACGCTGCCCGCAGCGTCTCGATCGCGCGCGAATCGGGTGCCGACAACCCGTCGAAGAGGAGGTCGATGATGGCGGCCACCCGCTCGCGCAACGGCGCATCCGGGGTGGCCTGTGAAGGCAATTGCCCGCGCCGCTCAGCGGTGCGACGCAACACCGCGGCCCACAAGCCGTCGATATCGCCGAACTGATATTTGACCGCACCCCAAGTCGCGCCGGCGTCCTTGGCGATGCGATTGGCGGAAGCCGCGGCGACATCACCGCTCGCCAGGGCGCGCAGCGCCGCGTCGAGCATGGCGTCCCGCGTCGCCTGACCGCGGCGGTTGCTCCGCCGAGCGCTCGTCGCCGAATCTGACACTTGACGAATGATAGAGCCCTCTGTGATTCTTGTCGACATGGCCAAGCCGCCACTGTCCATGAAGCCGACGGGCTGGTTCCAGGTCGCCTGGTCGGACGAGGTCGGCGTCGGTGACGTACGCGCGATGAAGTACTTCGGCGAGGAGCTGATCGCATGGCGTTCCGAGTCCGGCCAGGTCACGGTCATGAACGCCTACTGCGAACACCTCGGCGCGCACCTCGGGTTCGGCGGCCACGTCGTGGGGGAGGTGATCCAGTGCCCGTTCCACGGCTGGCAGTGGAACGCCGACGGCCGCAACGTCTGCATCCCCTACGAGAGCAGGCCCAACCGCGGCCGTCGGATCAAGACCTATCCCGTCGTTGAGCGCAACGAGTCGATCTACCTCTGGCACGACATTGAGGGTCGCGACCCGTTCTTCGACGCACCGGACGTGTTCGCCGACTTCCATGACGGCCGCAGCCCGGCCGACTATTACCCGCAGCAGCGGCTCTTCGAGCAAGGCCATGAGCTGCATCCGCAGTACGTGCTCGAAAACGGTGTCGACTTCGCGCATTTCAAGTACGTGCACCAGACGCCGATCAATCCGATCTTCACCCGCCACGACTTCGCCGAACCGGTGTCCTATGTCGACTTCACCATCACCTTCGAGGGTGACGACCAACAGTCCATCGACGACGTGGGCAGTGGCGTCGAGGCGATCAACGGCGGACTCGGTGTGGCGGTGACCAAGAGCTGGGGGATGATCGACAACCGCACGATCTCGGCGATCACTCCCGTCGACGAATCGACCTCCGACGTCCGGTTCATGGTCTACATCGGCCGGACGCCCGGCAAAGACACGGAGCGGGCGGCGCAGAAGGCCGCGGAGTTCGGCGAAGAAGTCATCCGGCAGTTCCGCCAGGACATCCACATCTGGTCGCACCAGCGTTATTCCGATCCGCCCGCGCTGGCCAGCTCCGAGTACGAAGGGTTCACGGCGATCCGCAAGTGGGCCCTGCAGTTCTATCCTGACGGCCGCGGCGGCAGTGCCGCGGACCTTGCTTCGGCCAATCAGAAGGGTTGATGTTGTCCAACAAGCCGATTCGTGTGTTCCAGGTCGCCACGGGCAACGTGGGCTCCGAGATGATCAAGCGCTACGGCGCACAGTCCGAGCTCGAACTGGTTGGGGTGCACTGCTATTCGCCGGACAAGATCGGCAAGGATGCCGGCGAGCTTGCGGGTATCGAACCGAACGGCGTCGTCGCCACGGGCACGGTCGAGGAGATCATCGCCGCCAAGCCCGACGTGTTGACCTTCCACGGCGTGTTCCCCGACGAGGACCTCTACGTCAAGGTGCTCGAGGCCGGGATCAATGTTGTCACCACGGCCGACTGGATCACCGGCTGGCACCGCGACACCAACCACCCCCACCCATCGGGCAAGCCGGTCAGCCAGGTGCTGGCAGAGGCGTGCGAGAAGGGCGGCGCTACTTTCTACGGCACGGGAATGAACCCCGGTGTCAACCAGATCCTCGGCGTCGTCTGCTCATCGGATGTCGCCGAGATCGAGAACGTCACCACCATCGAGTCCGTCGACGTGTCGTGCCACCACAGCAAGGACACCTGGATCGAGGTGGGTTACGGTCTGCCCGTTGACGATCCGAGCATTCCGGGCAAGCTGGAAAAGTACACCCGCGTCTTCGCCGACAGCGTGCTGATGATGGCCGACTGCTTCGACCTGAAGCTCGACGAGGTCAAGTTCAGCTACGAACTGGGCGCGTGCACCAAGGACGTCGACCTGGGTTGGTACACCCTGCCGAAGGGATCGCTCGGCGGCAACTACATCAAGTACCAGGGCATGGTGGACGGGGTGCCGCGCGTCGAGACGCACCTCGAGTGGCAGATGACACCGCACACCGATCCGAGCTGGGATATCAAGGGCTGCTACATCACCCAGATCAAGGGCGACCCGTGCATCTACAACAAGCACATGATCTTCCCGAAGCCCGGCGTGGACCTCTCCGATCCGTCGAACTTCGCGTCGATCGGCATGACCGTCACTGGCATGCCCGCGCTGCATGCGATCGAGTCGGTGGTGGCCGCCCCGCCAGGGCTGCTCACCAGTGCCGATCTTCCGCTTCGCGGGTTCGCAGGCCGGTTCAGGATCTAGGCCCGACAGCCGAGCCGACCCACCGCCTCAAGTAGTCGCGCAACTCGGCGCCCTGCCGCGGCGGCCGGCCGGGATCGACGACGAACGACTGGATGATGCGCAGCAGATGCTCGGCGAGTTCGTCGAGATCCGCGTCGCTGAAGCCGAGGCCCGCCCAGTCGACGTCGAACCGACGCAGCATCGAGTTGGCGAACTGCACGGCGACGTCGGAGGTGACCGATTCGGTATGCGCATCGGCGCGGCCCGGAACGATCAGCAGGCCGATGTGCTTGTCCTTCGGTAGCCATTCCAGCGCCGTCGCAATGCCTTCCGTGACCGCTTCGACCGGATCGGTGATGCCCTGCAGATGCGTGGCCAGTCGGTCGAGGAAGTCGGTGGCGGCGTGTACGGCAGCGGCCACGAGCAATGTTTCGGTGCTGGGGTAATACCGGTAGACGGTCTGCCGGGTGACCCCGAGCGTGCGCGCGACGTCGGCGATGGAGAAGTCGGCACCCTTGGCGTCGATGGCCTTGCCCGCGGCGTCGAGGATGCGGGCGACGGCTTCTTCGTCGGTTGCGGGGGCCGAGCCCGACCAGCCGTGGGTGCGCACGCGCCGATGCTATCCGCGATAAGAGACTTGTAGCCGCTTGACCCCGTTGAGCCAGCCTGATCGAAGCCGTTCCGGCTCCGACAGTTTGGCGATGTCGGGGATCTGCTCGGCGATCTCGTTGAAGATCAGCTTGATCTCCATGCGCGCGAGGTTGGCGCCGATGCAGAAGTGTGCACCGTTGCCGCCGAAGCCCAGATGCGGGTTGGGGTCGCGCTGGATGTTGAATCGGAACGGCTGGTCGAACACCGCGTCGTCGTAGTTGGCGGAGCTGTAGAACAGGCCGACGCGCTGCCCCTCACGGATGGCAACGCCGTCGATTTCGGTGTCCGCCAACGCCGTTCGCTGGAAGCAATGCACGGGGGTGGCCCAGCGGACGATCTCGTCGGCCGTCGTCTCGGGCCGCTCGCGCTTGAACAACTCCCACTGGTCGGGGTTTTCGAAGAACGCGTTCATCCCGTGTGTCATCGCGTTCCGGGTGGTCTCGTTGCCTGCGACCGCCAGCAGGATCACGAAGAACGCGAACTCCACGTCTTCCATGGATTCGCCGTCGATATCGGCCTGGACCAACCGCGTGACGATGTCGTCGGCCGGGCAGCGGCGCCTCTCCTCGGCCATGGTGTAGGCGTAGCCCATCAATTCGGCGTTGGCGGCAACGTAATCCGCCTCGAAGTCGGGATCTTCGGTGTTCATGATTGCGTTGGTCCAGTGGAACAACTTTTCGCGATCGGCCTCGGGCACACCGATGAGGTCCGCGATCGCCAGCAGCGGTAGCTTCATCGCGATGTCGTCGACAAAGTCGCCGCTTCCCTTCTCCTTTGCCGCGGCGACGATCTCACGGGCCGCGACGGCGAGCTTGTCCTCCAACGTGGACACGGCTCGCGGCGTGAACAACCGTGACACGAGCTTGCGCAGCCGCGTGTGCTCCGGCGCGTCGTGGTTGATCAGCAAGGCCTTGGTCAGCTCGAGTTGTTCGGCGTCGGTGCCCTCGGGCATCCGCATCACCACACCCTTGCGGTTGGTCGACCACAGGTCGCCGTTGCGCGAGATCTCCTTGATGTCGGCATGACGGCTGATCACCCAGTAGCCGCCGTCGTCGAAGATCGATTCCTTTTGCTCGTTCCACCACACCGGCGCGGTCTTGCGCAGCTCGGCGAACTCGGTGACGGGGATGCCCTTGAGCAGGACGTCGGGGTCGGTGAAGTCGTAACCCTGGCCGAACGGACATGTGGTCTGCGTCATAGTTAGACCATACACCGCGATGTCAAGTGTATGGCCTGATCCGACCGTACGATCGAGCAGTGCACGGCAAGAAGGCGTTGGTGAGGCGGCCCGGCTCACGGCTGGCCGAAGGGCTCCTCACCCACATCGAGCGGTCCTCTATCGACGTGAACACCGCGATGAGGCAGTGGGAGGGCTACCTCCGGGCGTTCGTCGACGCAGGGTGGCGGGTCACCGAGGTCGAGCCCGCGCCTGCGTGTCCCGACAGCGTGTTCGTCGAAGACACCGTCGTGGTGTACGGCGACCTCGCCGTCATCGCACGACCCGGCGCCGCCGAACGGCGGCCGGAAACCGAGGGCACCGAGAAGGCCGTCGCCGAAATGGGTTACCGCATCGCACATATCGCGGCACCCGGGGTGCTCGACGGCGGCGATGTGCTCAAGCACGACGGCATCGTCTACGTCGGACAGTCGGGCCGCACCAACGCCGACGGCATCCGCCAGCTGGCCGAGCACCTCGAGCCGTTCGGCGCGACCGTGCTGCCCGTCGCGCTGTCCAAGGCGCTGCACCTCAAGTCCGCGGTGACCGCGCTGCCCGACGGCACGATCATCGGCTACGAGCCGGTGGTCGACGACCCGTCGGTCTTTCCAACGTTCCTCGCGGTACCCGAGGAGCCGGGTGCCCACGTCGTCCTGCTCGGCGACGGAAAGCTACTGATGTCCTCGGCCGCACCCGAGACCGCCGCGTTGCTGCGGACGCGTGGCTACGAACCGGTGCTCGTCGACATCGGAGAGTTCGAGAAGCTCGAGGGCTGCGTGACGTGCCTGTCGGTCCGGCTGCGCGGCATCTGATTAGGGTGTGCCTGTGCGCGTCCTCGTGATCGGATCCGGAGCCCGTGAACATGCGTTGCTGTTGGCGCTGCGCCGAGACCCCGAAGTCGAGGAGTTGGCTGTCGCCCCAGGCAATGCCGGAACCGCGATCATCGCCGATCAGTACGACGTCGACGTCGGCTCCGGCGAGGCCGTCACCCAACTGGCCCAGCGCATCGGTGCCGACCTGGTTGTCGTGGGTCCCGAGGTGCCATTGGTCCTCGGCGTCGCCGACGCCGTGCGCGCCGCGGGCATCGCGTGCTTCGGGCCGACGAAGGACGCCGCCCGCATCGAAGGATCCAAGGCGTTCGCCAAGGACGTGATGACCGCCGCGGGTGTGCGGACCGCGACGAGCGAGATCGTCGACAACCCTGCGCACCTCGACGCGGCGCTGGACCGGTTTGGTCCCGCCGCCGGCGAGCAGGCGTGGGTGGTCAAGGACGACGGGCTGGCCGCGGGCAAGGGCGTGGTGGTGACCGCTGACCGCGACGCCGCGCGGGCGCACGCCGCGAGCCTGCTCGACTCCGGACACCCGGTGCTGCTGGAATCGTTTCTCGACGGCCCCGAGGTGTCGCTGTTCAGCATTGTCGACGGCGAGACCGTCGTACCGCTGGTTCCCGCACAGGATTTCAAACGAGTCGGCGACAACGACACCGGACCCAACACCGGCGGGATGGGTGCCTACGCACCGTTGCCGTGGCTGCCCGCCGAGGTGGTCGAGCGGATCGTCGACGAAGTGGTCAAACCCGTTGCGGTGGAGATGGTTCGGCGGGGGAGCCCGTTCTCGGGTCTGCTGTACGCCGGGCTGGCGATCACATCGCGCGGCCCTGCCGTCGTCGAATTCAATTGCCGCTTCGGCGATCCCGAGACTCAGTCCGTGCTGACGCTGCTGGACAGTCCATTAGGGCAACTGCTGCGCGCGGCCGCCACCGGTCAACTGGCCGATCAGCCGCCGCTGCAATGGCGCGACGGCTATGCCGTGACCGTCGTCGTCGCTGCGGAGAACTATCCGGGGCGGCCGCGGGTCGGCGACGTGATCGTCGGGTCGGAGGCCGACGGCGTGCTGCACGCGGGCACCGCGCGACGCGACGACGGCGCGATCGTGTCGTCGGGCGGCCGGGTGCTCTCAGTCGTCGGCACGGGCGCGGATCTGGTGGCCGCTCGCGATGCCGCCTATGCGCTGACCAATTCGATTCGCTTGCCCGGCAGCCACTTTCGGTCCGACATCGGGCTGGCAGCGGCGGAGGGCCGCGTCAGCGTCTAAGCAGTCAGCAGGGGAGCCATCCAGGCGATCTCCGCCGGCAGCTGCGAACTCCAGAACGCACCGTCGTGTCCGCCGGGCGAAAACCCGCCCGATGGCGGAGTGGGCAGCTGGCCGATGAACTGCTTGGTCGCCGAGTAGAACGGATCGCTGTTGCCGCAGTCGATTCGGATAGGGATCTGGCCCAGCTGCGGCAGACCCCACACGCTGTTGGTGGCGTAGTCGTCGGCCCCGTCGAACGCACCCGGGGCCGTCGCGCCCGACGATGTCCACAGCGCGGGGCTCACCGCGCAGATCGCCGCGGTGCGGGCGGGGCCGAGTCGCGCGCCGAGCAGCAGCGCGCCGTAGCCGCCCATCGACCAGCCGAGAAAGCCGACCCGTGAAGTGTCGAGCCCTTGCGAGGCCAGCATCGGGATGAGTTCGTTGAGCACCATCGCGCCGGAGTCCTCGCCTGACGCACGTTTGTGCCAGTAGCCTCCGCCGCCGTCGACCGCGACAACCGCGAACGGCGGGATTCCCGCCGCGACGGCCTGCGCCAAACCGTTCTCGACGCCGCCCGCCATCACGCCCGCGGCATCCTGCCCCTTGCCGTGCAGTGCGATCACCGGCCGCAGCGCGGCGGTCTGTCCGGGCGGGCGCGCTATCGCCCAGTTCGTCGCAACACCGCCGCGCGCGGCGGAGACGAACGAGCCGTCGACGTACGTCGGCTGCACGGCTGCGGGTGCGGGCTCCATCGGCGGCGGGGGAGCCAGTGGAGTGCCCGCACTCGTCATCGACACCGACGGCGCGGCCGTGCTCGGCGTGTGCAGCACCGAACCCAGCGCGTAAGCACCGGCGGCCCCGGCCGCGGCGCCGACGCCAAGGCGCAGAATCGCGCGGCGACTGAGTTCAGGCATGCGGGCCATCATGCCAAAGGCGTTTCGACGATCGCCGTGAACACCGCGTCGAGCACGTTGACCAGCTGATCGGGGTCGGCCTGGTTGAGTGCGCGGGTGCCGACCGCCCGGCGCATCAGCAGCACCCCGGCGATCACCGACAGCATGACTTCGGTGCGGATCGGGCGACCGGCTTCGGGAAGCTGACGGGACAGCCGCGTGCCGACGTGACGCTCGATACCGGCGCGCACGATCTCGACGGCCCGCGGATTCGACACCGAGCGCAGCATGATCAGGAACGGCTCGAGGGGGTCGGCGTCCGGATCGGTCCTGGCGACCAGCGCGACGGCCGCGCCGTGCGGAAGGTCGTCGGCATCGTCGGCGATCACGGCCGGAATCGCGAACGACGTCTCGACGGCCTCGGCGAACAACTGCTCCTTCGAGCCGAAGTACCTGTTCACCATCATTGCCGTGACGCCGGCGTCGGTCGCGATCTCGCGCACGCCGACCCCGTCGTAGCCGGCGCGGGCGAAGTTGCGAATCGCGGATTCGAGGATCGCGTCGCGGGTGGCTGCAGCGTTGCGCGGTCGGCGGTGCGTGGATGCCATGGCTCGACGGTAGGGAATAGGAAGCGCTAAGTCTACGTCTGTAGACATATGACATCGAAGGTTTGGTTCATCACCGGAAGTTCCCGCGGCTTCGGCGCCGAGTTGGTGCGCGCCGTCCTCGCCAACGGCGATAGCGTCGTCGCCACCGCACGTAAGCCGGAGCAACTGCGTGCGCTCGTTGCGGGATATGAGGACCGCGCGCGCGTTTTCGCTCTGGACGTGACCGACGCCGACGCCGCCGTCGCCGCACTCGAATTCGCCGTCGCCGAGTTCGGTCGCATCGACGTCGTCGTCAACAACGCCGGCTACGCGAACAGCGCGCCCATCGAGGAAACCGACCCTGTCGACTTCCGCGCCCAGATCGAGGCCAACCTGTTCGGTGTTGTAAACGTCACTCGCGCAGCGCTACCCGTGTTGCGGGCGCAGCGATCCGGTGTGTTCGTTCAGTTTTCGTCGATCGGCGGCCGCGTCGGTGGCACTCCTGGCCTTGGCGCATATCAGACGGCGAAGTTCGCCGTCGAGGGTTTCTCCGAAGTGCTCGCCAACGAGGTGGCTGCGTTCGGGCTGAAGGTGATCATCGTCGAACCCGGCGCGTTCCGCACCGATTGGATGGGCTCATCGATGACGATGCACGAGCCGGGCGCCGACTACCGAGAAGCGATTTCGTTCATTCATGAATTGCGCAGAACCGCCAACGGAACTCAGCCCGGCGACCCGGCGCGCGCCGCACGCATCATCATCGATGTCGTCGAATCACCCGAGCCGCCACGGCGCCTGCTGCTCGGCAGCGACGCCGTCGAACTAGCACTGGCGAATGGCACCGAGCGCAACGAGGAGGCCCGGCAGTGGGCGGCCGTCAGCCGCAGCGCCGACTTCCCTGAGTAAAGCCTGATGATTAGCCGAAAGCGCGATGCCGCAAGGCCGTGACTGGCAGCATGCTAGAGGTGACGGCAGCAGTCACTCCTAAGGGAGAACGTCGGCGGTATGCGCTGGTGAGCGCGGCCGCTGATCTGCTGTGCGAGGGTGGCTTCGACGCGGTGCGGCACCGCGCCGTCGCCCGCCGGGCGGGGTTGCCGCTGGCGTCGACGACGTACTACTTCTCGTCGCTCGACGACCTCATCGCCAAGGCCGTAGAACACGCCGGAACGCGTGAGGCCGAACAGTTGCGGTCGCGGGTTTCGGTGCTGTCGCGGCGGCGTCGCGGTGCGGAGGCCACGGCCGATCTGTTAGTTGATTTGTTGGTCGGCGAGGCCAACGGGCTGCGGGTCACCGAGCAGTTGATCTCACGCTATGAGCGATACATCGCCTGCGCGCGCCAGCCCGGGCTGCGCGAGATCGAACGACGGATTCTGCAGCAGCGCACCGACGCTGTGGTCGAGGTCGTCGAGAGGTCGGGCCGCGCAGTGCGCGCCGAACTTCTCACCGCGCTGGTGTGCGCTGTCGACGGCGCCGTGGTGGCGGCGTTGGTTGGCGACGGCGACGGCCCGCGTGCGACGGCCCGCGCGACACTGATCGATGTGATCGATGTGCTCGCACCGATCGACGAACCGGCGGTGTCCGCCTAGCGCAGCGCCTCGCGGATCGCGGTCAATTCTTTCTGCGCGTCCTCGAGTAGCTCCATCGCACGGATGAGCCGATTCTCGAGTGACGACCGACTGCCTTTGCGCTCCGGAACTGTAGAGGTCCTGACGGGCAGCGTCGGCGTCACGATGTAGCCGTTTTCGTAGTCGCCGTAGATGGTCACGTCCTCCGGCCGGTGATACCAGTACAGCGCGACGTAGGCGGCGATGACCGCGTCGACCGGATCCTCGTCCCTGTCGAGTTGACTCGGTTTGGTGGCGGCCCCGACCCTTCTGCGGAGTTCGACCCACGAGACGCTGCGATTCGCGCGAAGCCTCGGTGTTGCGTTGTCGAGTCCCTCGATCAGCGTCATCAGCTTGAGCAACTCGCGCTGGCGTTCGTCGAACGGCCCCTTCTTGTACTTCAACGTCTTCTCGAGGTTGAAGAGGACGACGGTGGCCGGGTGCGGGTAGACCTCGATGGCCCGCCGGTTCGCGTTCGAGCCCGGATCCATGTCGAGACCGAGGTTGGCTGCCAGCACCGCGGCGCGCGGCGGATTGAAAAGGGGATTGGTGGTGTTGGCCGGATATGCGCCCGCATCGAATTTCTGGAAGTCGCGGTTGAACGCGGTCTCGGCGGCCCGATATCCGGTCGGGTTGTTCACGATCAGCGGCGCGTCGATGGCAACCACGCAGTCGTCGCCGGTGAACGGGGCCACCGCGTCGATGATGCTGGCGTCGTCCTCGGCGATGCCGACGTGAAGCAGGCGCCCGTCGGAGTCGATTGCGGCCACCCCGGTCTGCTTCTTTTCGCCCCACGCAAGATCCAGCCCAACAAAGTGCATGCGCCTAGCCTGCCTTATCCGGGCCGTAAGCTGTGTGTCTGTGACGATCCCCAATGTGCTGGCCAACCGGTATGCCAGCGAGGAAATGGTGGCGATCTGGTCGCCGGAGGCCAAGGTCGTCGCCGAGCGTCGGCTGTGGCTGGCGGTGCTTCGGGCGCAGGCCTCGTTGGGCGTCGACGTACCCGACGGCGTGGTCTCCGATTACGAGCGGGTTCTCGAGGACGTCGACCTATCGTCGATCGCCGAGCGCGAACGGGTGCTACGTCACGACGTGAAGGCTCGCATCGAGGAATTCAACGCCCTGGCCGGCCACGAGCACGTGCACAAGGGCATGACTTCTCGTGATCTGACCGAGAACGTCGAGCAACTGCAGATCCGCCGGTCCTTGGAACTTGTTTTCGCGCACGGCGTCGCGGTGGTGGCGCGGTTGGCCGAACGGGCGATCAGCTACCGCGATCTGGTGATGGCGGGCCGCAGCCACAACGTCGCTGCGCAGGCGACGACGCTCGGCAAGCGATTCGCATCGGCGGCCGAGGAGATGCTGTTGGCCTTGGAACGGCTTCGGGGGCTGATCGACCGATATCCGTTGCGCGGCATCAAAGGTCCGATGGGCACCGCACAGGACATGCTGGACCTGTTCTCCGGTGATACGTCTCGGCTGGCCGAGCTGGAGCGGCGGGTTGCCGAATTCCTCGGCTTCACAGACATTTTCACCAGCGTCGGCCAGGTGTATCCGCGGTCGCTGGACCACGACGTGGTGTCGGCCTTGGTTCAGCTGGGCGCGGGGCCGTCGTCGCTGGCGCACACCATCCGGCTGATGGCGGGCCACGAGTTGGTGACCGAGGGATTCGCCCCGGGCCAGGTCGGTTCGTCGGCCATGCCGCACAAGATGAACACCCGGTCCTGTGAACGGGTGAACGGGCTGCAAGTGGTGCTGCGCGGCTATGGGTCGATGGCGGCCGAATTGGCAGGCGCGCAATGGAACGAGGGCGACGTGTTCTGCTCGGTGGTGCGCCGGGTCGCGCTGCCCGACGCGTTCTTCGCGATCGACGGGCAGATCGAGACGTTCCTGACGGTGCTCGACGAGTTCGGCGCGTACCCCGCGGTGATCCAACGTGAACTCGACCGCTATCTGCCGTTCCTGGCCACCACGCGGATCCTGATCGCCGCGGTGCGCGCGGGGATGGGCCGCGAAGCCGCGCACGAGGTGATCAAGGAGCACGCGGTCGCGGTGGCGTTGGCGATGCGCGAGAAGGGTTCGGAGCCCGACCTTTTGGATCGGTTGGCGGCCGATCCGCGGCTGCCGCTGGACCGTCCGGCTCTTGACGCGGCGCTGGCGGACAAGCAGGCGTTCACCGGCGCCGCGGGCGACCAGGTCGACCGGGTGGTGGACGCGGTCGACGATCTGGTGGGCCGCTATCCCGAGGCGGCAAAGTACACCTCGGGTGCAATCCTGTGAGTTCGTCGTTGTCTGGGTCTTCGGAGTTATCGGAGATCGACTTCACCGATCTGGACAACTTCGCATCCGGCTTCCCGCACGCGCTGTTTGAGGTGCATCGACGCGAGGCGCCGGTGTACTGGCATGTCGCAACCGAGCACACCCCCGATGGGGAGGGCTTCTGGTCGGTGGCCACGCACGCGGAAACGCTTGCGGTGTTTCGTGATCCGGTTACCTTCTCGTCGGTGACCGGGGGGTCGCGGCCGTTCGGCGGCACTCTGTTACAGGATCTGTCGATCGCGGGACAGGTTTTGAACATGATGGATGATCCGCGGCACTCGGAGATCCGCCGACTGGTCAGTTCGGGGTTGACGCCGCGGATGATCGCTCGGGTCGAGGACGATCTGCGGGCGCGGGCTCGTCGTCTGCTGGACGCGGTGGTGCCCGGCTCGCCGTTCGACTTCCTGGTCGAGATCGCCGCCGAACTGCCAATGCAGATGATCTGCATTCTGCTGGGAGTGCCTGAGTCCGAACGGCATTGGCTGTTTCACGCCATCGAGCCGCAGTTCGACTTCGGCGGCTCACGTAAGGCATCCGTTGGGCAGTTGACGGCCGAGGAGGCCGGCTCGCGGATGTACACCTACGGCCAGGAGTTGATTGCGTCGAAGCGGGCCAAGCCGACTGACGACATGCTGTCGGTGGTCGCCAACGCCGGCGGGCTTTCGGATCTCGAACTGTACTTGTTCTTCAGCCTGCTGTTCAGCGCCGGTGCGGAGACCACGCGTAACGCCGTTGCCGGCGGGCTGCTGGCATTGGCTGAACATCCCGCCCAGTTGGCGTTGTTGCGTTCGGATCTTGCGCTGCTGCCGACGGCGATCGAGGAGATGGTGCGGTGGACGTCGCCGTCGCCGTCCAAGCGCCGCACCGCCACTCGCGACGTCTCGTTGGGTGGTTGCCTGATCGAGGCCGGGCAGAAGGTGCAGATCTGGGAAGGGTCAGCCAACCGCGACTCGTTGGTGTTCGCGAATGCCGATTCGTTCGACGTCACGCGTAAACCCAATCCGCACTTAGGGTTTGGCCAGGGCGTGCACTACTGTCTCGGTGCGAACCTGGCCCGACTGGAACTGAGAGTGCTGTTCGAGGAGCTGCTCGGCCGCTTCTCGTCAGTGCAGGTGGTCAAGCCCGTTGAGTGGACACGAAGCAACCGTCACACCGGCATTCGGCATCTGGAGGTCGAGCTGCGATGACATTCGACCAGCGCGTCTCCGAACTCGGCCTGCAGTTGCCGCCGGAGCCGTTGCTCCCACCGGGGGTCCGGATTCCGTTCGAGTGGGTGCGGCTGGTGGATTCGCGGTGTGTGCTCAGCGGCCATGGCGCGCTTGGTTTGGATGGCGCGCCTGCGGGTCCTTTCGGGCGGGTGCCGAGCGAGGTGTCGTTGGAGGCCGCCCAGGAGTCTGCGCGGCTGACGGTGCTGGCGATGCTGAGTTCTTTACGTATCGCGTTGGGATCGCTTGACCGCGTGCGTGATTGGGTGACTCTGACCGGGTTCGTCAACGCGGATCCCGGCTATCCGCAAACGACGGCGGTGCTCAACCCCGCCTCGGACCTATTGCTCGAAGTGTTCGGCGAACACGGCAGACATGCGCGAGCCGCGATCGGGGCGGGCGCGCTGCCGCTGAACCTGCCGGTGATCATGTCGGCAGAGGTGATCGTCACGCCGTGAAACCCGATGCGTTCGCGGCGGTCATGGCGACCGGCATCGTGTCGATCGCGGCTCTGGACCACGGCTTTGACGTCATCAGCGAGGTATTGATCGTGCTGGCCGCCGTGGCGCTGCCAGTGCTCATCGTCGGCGTCGCAATCACGTGGAAACGCGAGTCGTGGAGGCTCACGGATCTCGATGTCTCCCTTGGGTTGTGCACGTATGTCGCGGCGTGTGCGGTCGTCGGTGCACGCCTGGCCGAACACCGATGGGTGCTGTGGGCACTCGCCGGAATGGCGCTGCAGGGGTGGCTTTCGTTGGCGCCCGTGATCGCGCGGCGGATGTGGCGCGACCGCCCGGGCCTGCGTGACCATGCGCGTGGCGGGTGGGAGTTGGCCAGCGTCGCGACGTCGGCCGTGGCGATATTGGTGGCGGACATGCGGATCGTGTTCTGGGCGCTGGTGTTGTGGGCGCTCGCGATCGTCGTGTACCTGATGATGACGGGGCTGATCGTCTGGCGGGCGGCGAATGATTCGTCTGCGCCGGAGTTGGCCCAGCCCGACATCTGGATTGTGATGGGTGGCGCGGCCGTCGCGACTCTGGCAGGCGATCACATCCATAAGGCCGGGTTGACGGTTGTCTGGCCGGTGACGGTGGTGACGTGGATTGTTGCGACGGCGTGGATCCCGGTACTGATCTATGTGGTACTGCGCAGACGAGTTGGACTGGCGTGGCCTGCGGTGTTTCCTCTCGGGATGTACGCATCGGCGACATATGCCACCGCCGTCGAGACCGGCTGGCGGTGGCTGACGACAGTGTCGCTGGTGTTCTTCTGGATCTCGTTTGCCGCGTGGATGCTCACTGCGCTGCGAGCCCTCTCGCGAATCGGATCTCCGCCAGCACCCGCTGGGGGTACTCGGTTAGATCTAGCCACGTGAATCGCAGCACCTTCCAGCCGTGCAGCGCGATCTTGTTCTGTCGTTCGCGATCTGTTTGGAAATCTTCCTGGCTGCTGTGAAAGGCCCAGCCGTCGGTCTCGACGGCGACCCTCTGGCCAGGAAACGCGACGTCGATTTTGAACCCGGCGAGCGGATAGTTGGCTTTCCACCCGGTTATGTTGTTGTCGCGCAACAGCTTGATCAGCAGGCGCTCGGCTTCTGATCGCGCACCGTCGGATGCGGCGTGCAACAGTCGCCGCGCGGCGGGTGAGCCGTGGCGGCCCTTGTTGCGCAGGTGCGCATTCCATAGCTGCGGGAGCTCGACATGACGCTGGAGCGCCGAGTCCATCAGCTTGGCGCCACCGCCGCGTCGCGTGGCGGCCTCGAGGACCGTCAACGGCAGCGCTGTCACTCTCAGCCCGTTCCGCTCGACAATGTCCTTAGGCGCCAGGTCGCGCCGACGAGTTCGGACACCGGGTCGGTGTCGATGATTGCTCACCTTCGGAACGGTTACTTCGACGACCTCCGGAGCGTATCGAGTAACACCGTGCCACCAAGCGGCGGCGAGTCCGCTCGCGGTTGCGTTCGTGCCGTAGGACCAAACCGCCACACGAACTCGCGACGCGTCGGTGAATGGTCGATCGTCAGCGAAAAACACGCCTGGCGAACAACGCAGCCATCGGCCCGCGAGGACTCGTCTGCGGACTGCATCATGGCTGAGCCCTGCGCGCATGGCTTGAGCGAGGGTTATTACGCCATCGTGTTGGCGTAGATACTCGTCGACCACATTCAGGGTGGACGCGTCGCACGCCCTACGGGTTCCACGTCCAGCGATTCGTGCACGAAAATCCGCGCTCGCCGCGTGAAAACGTGCACAAATCGCGGGTTAGCGGCGGAGGCGGACGCCTGCCGCGCGGAGTTCCAGGGCCGCGAGGCCGTGGATCGCCGCGCTGTCGTGGCTGCGCCACGCTCCGACCGGATCATCGTGGATGGCCGCGAGCTTGGCCAGCGGTCGATTCGCCAGCGCGCGCAGCGCCAGCAGTTGCTCGCCTGCCGGCGTCGCCGCCAACGTCAACGCCGTCCACTTGCGACGGAAAAACCGCACCCGCAGGAACAGCCAGGGCATTGCGACGAAGAGGATGGGCGGCGCGGCCACGGCAATGGCCAGTACCCACGCCAGCCACGACGCCGTGGTGTCCAGGCTGTGGCCTGCCCCGGCGATATCGAGCGCGGCGTGGCTGGCTGCCCGCAGCGGCTTGCTCAACGCGTCGCCGATGAGCGGGAAGTCGTCGGTGCGATCACCAGCGGAGTCGAGGTTGTCGGCCACGCCGTTCGCCCCCGTCTCGACCTGACGGCCGACCTCGGCGATGGTCGACACCGCGGAGTGCACCGCAATCCCGACCAGCACCCAGATAGTCGACCAGGCGATCACGACCGCGTCGCTGATCAGCTGCCCGAGCAGCCGCGTCGGGGTGGTGGCATAAGGCACGTAACGGGACGTCATGGCATTGATCCCAGCAGATAGGCTGGCCCGATGCGCCCGTCTCTGTCGGACTACGAACATCTGGCCAGCGGCAAGGTTCGCGAGCTGTACCGCGTCGACGACGAGACCCTGCTGTTCGTCGCCACGGACCGGATCTCCGCCTACGACTACATCCTCGACTCCGAGATACCCGACAAGGGCCGAATCCTGACCGCGATGAGCGTGTTCTTCTTCGACTACGTCAAGACGCCCAACCATCTGGCAGGCCCGCCCGACGATGAACGCATCCCGCAGGAGGTGCTTGGCCGAGCGCTGGTGGTGCAGGAGCTGGAAATGTTGCCTGTCGAGGCCGTCGCCCGCGGATATCTGACCGGCTCGGGCCTGATCGATTACCAGAAAACCGGCAAGTTGTGCGGCATCGCGCTGCCACCAGGACTGACGGAAGCCAGCAAGTTCGCCCAACCGCTGTTCACCCCGGCCACCAAAGCCGAACTGGGACAACATGATGAGAACATCAGCTTCGTCGACGTGATCGAGCTCGTCGGTGCGGTGCGGGCCAACCAGTTGCGCGAGAAGACCCTGCAGACCTATATCCAGGGTGCCGATCACGCGTTGACGAAGGGAATCATCGTCGCGGACACCAAGTTCGAGTTCGGTGTTGACAAGCACGGCAACATGCGGCTGGCCGACGAGGTGTTCACTCCCGACTCCAGCAGGTACTGGCGCGCCGACGAGTACAAAGAAGGCGTCACCCAGCAGAGCTTCGACAAGCAGTTCGTCCGCAACTGGCTCACCGGCCCTGAGTCAGGATGGGACCGCAACGGCGACAAGCCGCCGCCCGCGCTGCCGCCAGATATCGTCGACGCCACCCGAGCCCGTTATATCGAGGCCTACGAACGTATCTCGGGCCTCAAATTCAGCGACTGGATCAAGCCGTGAAACCACCCGAAGCAAAGCGCGTCGAGCACCGCCGCGAGTACCACGGCGACGTGTTCATCGATCCCTACGAATGGCTGCGCGACAAGGACAATCCCGAAGTCGTCGAATATCTCAAGGCCGAGAACGAGTACACCGACCACACGACCGAACGGCTGGCGCCGCTGCGGCAGAAGATCTTCGACGAGATCAAGGCCCGCACCAAGGAAACCGATCTGTCGGTGCCGACTCGCCGCGGCGAGTGGTGGTACTACGGCAGAAGCTTTGAAGGCAAGCAGTACAGCGTGCAATGTCGTTGCCCCGTCACCGATCTCGACGACTGGGTGCCGCCGCAGTTCGACGAGGACACCGAGATCCCCGGCGAGCAGATCCTGCTCGACGAGAACATCGAAGCCGAAGGTCACGACTTCTTCGCGCTCGGCGCAGCAGGCGTGAGCCTGGACGGCAACATCCTGGCTTACTCTGTTGACGTCAAGGGTGACGAACGATACACGTTGCGGTTCAAGGACTTGCGCACCGGTTCGCTGTACGACGACGAGATCGTCGGCATCGGCGCCGGTGCCACCTGGGCCGCGGACAACCGCACTGTCTACTACGTCACGGTGGACGAGGCTTGGCGACCGGACACCGTGTGGCGGCACCGACTCGGCTCCGGTCTGCCCGCTGAGAAGGTGTACCACGAACCCGATGAGAAGTTCTGGCTCGCGGTCGGCCGCACGCGAAGCAACAAGTACGTCATCATCGCGGCCGGTAGCGCCGTCACCACCGAAATGCGATACGCCGACGCTACCGACGGCACTGCCGAATTCACCGTCATCTGGCCGCGCCGTGAGCTGGTCGAGTATTCCGTCGAGCATGCGATTGTCGGCGGCGAGGACCGGTTTCTGATCCTGCACAACGACGGCGCCGAGAACTTCACGCTCGTCGAGGCTCCGGTCAGCGATCCCAACACATTTCGCACGTTGATCGAGCATCGCGACGATGTCCGGCTCGACTCGGTCGACGCGTTTGAGCGCCATCTCGTGGTCAGTTACCGCAGCGAGGCGCTGCCCCGGATTCAGCTCTGGCCGATCTACGCCGACGGTGATTACGGCCATCCCGAGGACATCACCTTCGACTCTGAGCTGATGTCGGCCGGCATTTCGGCCAACCCGAACTGGAGCTCGCCCAAGCTGCGGATCGGCGCGACGTCGTTCGTGATTCCGGTGCGCATCTATGACATCGACCTCGCCAGCGGTGAACGCACGCTGCTGCGAGAGCAGCCGGTGCTCGGCGACTACCACCCTGATGAGTATGTGGAGCGGCGCGACTGGGCCGTGGCTCCAGACGGTGCGCGGGTGCCGATTTCGATCGTTCACCGCATCGGCGTGCCCTATCCGGCGCCGACGCTGCTGTACGGCTACGGCGCCTACGAGTCGTGCGAGGATCCACGGTTTTCGATCGCCCGGCTGTCGCTGCTGGACCGCGGCATGGTGTTCGCGGTCGCGCACGTGCGCGGCGGCGGGGAGCTCGGCAGGCCGTGGTACGAACACGGCAAGCTGCTGGAGAAGAGGAACACCTTCACCGATTTCATCGTCGTGGCAGGCCATCTCATCCAGACCGACGTGACGCGGCCGGAGAACCTGGTCGCCTTCGGTGGCAGCGCAGGCGGCTTGCTGATGGGCGCCGTCGCGAACATGGCACCCGAGCTCTTCTCGGGCATTCTGGCCGCGGTGCCGTTCGTCGACGCGTTGACCACCATCCTCGACCCGTCGCTGCCACTGACCGTTACCGAATGGGACGAGTGGGGAAACCCGTTGCAAGACAAGGACGTCTACTACTACATGAAGTCCTACTCGCCCTACGAGAACATCGAGGCGAAGAATTATCCGCCGATACTGGCGATGACGTCGTTGAACGACACCAGGGTGCTCTATGTCGAGCCCGCGAAATGGGTTGCAGCGCTTCGCCACACCAAGACCGACGATCACCCGGTGTTGCTCAAGACCGAGATGAACGCCGGCCACGGTGGAATCAGCGGACGTTACGAACGCTGGAAAGAAGCCGCATTCCAGTACGCCTGGCTACTGGATGCTGCCAAGGCCAACCACGACGGCAGCGGCTAGGTACACGACCTCCTCGACCGTGCGCACGTCCAGCCGCGAGGTCATCGACTTCGGCGGGTTGGGCATCCGTGCGGCGTAGATGTTGGCGGGGAACATCACCAACATCAGCACGAACAGGCACACGGCTGCAGCCACTCGGGTCGGCGGATACAGCAGCCCGGCTGCGCCCAGTAGTTCGAGGACGCCGGTGATGGTGACGAGCATTCCGGCGGCGGGCAGCCGCGGCGGCACGATCGCGATCATGTCGCGCCGAAGCGGGTTCACGAAGTGCGCGACGCCGGTCATCACGAACATCGCGGCGAGTCCGACGGCGAACGCCTGCGGCCAGCTGTTGACGTAGTCGACCCCAAGCCAGCCGACCACGCGGGCACCCAGCGTCCCGAGGACCAAAGTGATGATGACGGCCATCGCGGCTCCTATCTAGACAGTGACAAGATAAAACGTATCGAATAATCTAGCCACTGTCAAGATTTGGCGGTTAGGATGTCGTAATGAGCAGGGACACCTACCACCACGGCGATCTGAAGGCGGTCATCCTGACCAAGGCCGCCACTCTGGTCGCCGAGCGCGGCGCCGACGGAATCTCTCTGCGCGAGCTCGCGCGAGAGGCCGGGGTATCCCACGCCGCCCCTGCGCATCACTTCACCGACCGTCGCGGCCTGTTCACGGCCTTGGCAGCCGAGGGCTGGCGGTTGCTGGCCGAGGCATTGAAAGGTGCTCGCCCGGAGTTCATCGATGCCGCGCTTGCCTATGTTCGCTTCGCGCTCGACCACCCCGGCCACTACGCGGTGATGTTCGACAGCTCCCTGCTGAATCCGGACGACCAGGAGCTGATCGCCGCGGTGGGCGCCGCTGGGACCGAGCTTGTCCAAGGCGTAGGCACGCTCGACGATTCGCGTGCCAAAGGCGATCCGCAAGCCGCGGCATTGGCGGCATGGTCTCTGGTACATGGCTTTTCGCTGCTGTGGCTCAACAAGGCCATCGATAACGAAGCGGATCCGATCGCGTTGGTGCACCGTGTTGCGGGAATGCTTTTCAAGAACGGTTAATGTGCCGGTATGACTTCGCTGAACGAGATCGCTCTGACGACGCTGGACGGGCGTCCCACCACGCTGGCCGAACTTGCCGACGGCGCTGCGCTGGTGGTGAACGTGGCCTCGAAATGCGGTCTCACGCCGCAATACACCGCGCTGGAGCAGCTGGCGAAGGACTACGGTGACCGCGGCCTGACGGTTATCGGCGTGCCGTGCAACCAGTTCATGGGCCAGGAGCCGGGCACCGCGGAGGAGATCCAGACGTTCTGCTCGACGAACTACGGTGTGACGTTCCCACTGCTGGCCAAGACCGACGTCAACGGCGATGACCGCCACCCGCTCTACGCAGAACTGACCAAGGCCGCCGACGACAGCGGCGAGGCGGGCGACATCCAATGGAATTTCGAGAAGTTCCTGCTCGCACCGGGCGGCCGGGTGGTCAACCGGTTCCGGCCACGGACGGCTCCGGATGCGCCAGAGGTGATCACGGCCATCGAGGCCGTCCTGCCGCGATAGATGGTCAACTGCTGACCACGTGTTGTAAACCGTTGGGACACCTGAGGTTGCCACACTGAACACGTGGCTGGACAACTGATCGTCTCGGTTTCCGGGATCAGCGACCGCACAGTTGCCGACGTCGACGCGTTCTGCCGTCGGCTCGACGAGCGCGATGTGCCCGTCTCATTTCTGGTCGCTCCGCGGATCAAGGGCGGCTACCGCCTCGACTCCGATGCGCCGACGGTCGAGTGGCTGGCGCAGCGGCGTGAGCAAGGCGATGCCATCGTCTTGCACGGCTTCGACGAGGCGGCTACCAAGAAACGGCGCGGCGAGTTCGCGACATTGCCTGCACACGAAGCCAATTTGCGGCTGATGGCGGCCGACCGGGTGCTCGAACACCTGGGGCTGCGGACCCGGTTGTTCGCCGCGCCGGGCTGGACGGTTTCGCAGGGCACTGTAACTATGTTGCCCCGCAATGGCTTTCGACTGCTGGCCAGCCTGAGCGGCATCACGGATCTGGTTCGTCAGACTACGGTGCAGGGCCGCGTGCTCGGCATCGGCGAGGGGTTCTTGAGCGAGCCATGGTGGTGTCGGACGCTGGTGCTTTCGGCGGACCGCACTGCGCGGCGCGACGGTGTCGTCCGCGTCGCGGTCGCCGCGCGGCACCTGCGCAGGCCGGGACCACGGCAGGCCATGCTCGACGCCGTCGACCTGGCGCTGATGCATCAGTGCGTGCCTGCCGTCTACCACTGGGATCCGTATCCAGCGCTCACCGACGCAGCCTGACTCGAGACCGCTACATTGGCGGCCATGGCTGACGCTGATGTGATCGTGGTGGGTGCCGGGCTGGCCGGCTTGGTTGCCGCCTGTGAGCTGGTCGAACGAGGGCGCAGCGTGCTGATCGTCGATCAGGAGAACGCCAACAACCTCGGTGGTCAGGCGTTCTGGTCCTTCGGCGGGCTGTTCTTCGTCGACAGCCCCGAACAGCGTCGGCTGGGTATTCGCGACAGCCACGAACTGGCGCTGCAGGACTGGCTGGGCACGGCGGGCTTCGACCGGCCCGAGGACCACTGGCCGCGGCAGTGGGCGCATGCCTATGTCGACTTCGCGGCGGGGGAGAAGCGCAGTTGGCTGCGGGAGCGGGGGCTGCAGACCTTTCCGCTCGTCGGGTGGGCTGAGCGCGGCGGCTATGACGCCCGCGGCCATGGCAACTCGGTGCCGCGGTTCCACATCACATGGGGGACTGGCCCGGCGATCGTCGACGTTTTCGCGCGCCGGCTGTTAGGCAATGCGAAGGTGCGGTTCGCCTACAGGCACCGCGTCGACGAGTTGATCGTCGACGGCGGTGCGGTTACCGGTGTACGTGGCGCGGTGCTGGAGCCGACGACGGTCGCGCGCGGTGTGGCGTCGTCACGAAACACCTTCGGCGACTTCGAATTTCGCGCACAGGCGGTGATCGTCGCCAGCGGCGGTATCGGCGGCAATCACGACCTGGTCCGGCAGAACTGGCCCAAGCGGATGGGCCGGGTGCCCGAACAGTTGCTGTCCGGTGTGCCCGCGCATGTCGACGGTCGGATGATCGGCATCACCGAATCCGCTGGGGCCCGCGTCATCAATGCCGACCGGATGTGGCATTACACCGAGGGCATCACGAACTACGACCCGATCTGGCCGCTGCACGGGATCCGGATCATCCCGGGGCCGTCCTCGCTGTGGCTGGACGCCCACGGCAAGCGGTTGCCGTCGCCGTTGTATCCGGGCTTCGACACGCTCGGCACGCTCGAGTACATCTCGCAGACCGGACAGGACTACACCTGGTATCTGCTCAATGCGCGGATCATCGGAAAGGAGTTCGGGCTCTCCGGGCAGGAGCAGAACCCCGATCTCACCGGCCGCAGCGTGCGTGACGTGCTGTCCCGGGGGCGGGGAGGCGCGCCGGCGCCAGTACAGGCGTTCGTCGACAAGGGAGTCGACTTCGTCAGCGCAAACTCCTTGCGCGACTTGGTGTCCGCGATGAACGATGTCCCTGACGTGTTGCCGCTCGACTACGGCACTGTCGAGGCGGAGGTCACCGCCCGCGATCGGGAGGTGGCCAATCGGTTCACGAAGGACACCCAGATCGCCTGGATCAGGCTGGCGCGCAACTATCTTGGCGACCGGGTCGCCCGCGTCGCCGCACCGCACCGGCTCACCGACCCGAAGGCGGGTCCGCTGATCGCGGTGAAGCTGCACATTCTGACGCGTAAGTCATTGGGCGGCTTGGAGACCGACCTCGACTCCCGGGCGCTGCGCCCTGACGGCACTGTGTTCGACGGGCTGTATGCAGCGGGTGAGGCAGCCGGTTTCGGTGGCGGCGGCGTGCACGGCTATCGCTCCTTGGAGGGCACGTTCCTTGGCGGATGCGTGTTCTCGGGTCGGGCGGCGGGACGGGCCGCGGCGCGGGCGACGGCCTAGAACTCCCTGCTGCTTTCCTCCTCGAGCACCTGGAAGTCGGTGTCAGTCATCTCGGACAGCCGTCCGTAGTAGATGCCGCGGGCGTTCGGTTCGATGATCGCCTGGTGGATCGGCACCGCGCGGGCGGGCGCGACCGCGCGCAGATACTCGACGGCCTCCGAGATCTTCATCCATGGCGCGGCGGCCGGGGTGGCGAGCACGTCGACGGGCTCGCCAGGGGTGAACAGCGCGTCGCCGGGATGCATCAACCGTGCGGCGTGCGCACCGTCGCCGACCAGATACGAAATGTTGTCGATCACAGGGATTTCCGGGTGGATCACGGCGTGCCGACCGCCGACGCCGCGCACCGTCAAGTGGCCGACGCTGAACTCGTCACCGACGTGCACGGCCTTCCACGGGCCGCCCAGCTGCTGAGCGGTCTGCGGGTCCGCGTACAGCGCGGCCTGCGGGTTGGCATCGACGAGGGCCGGCAGTCGTTCTGTATCGGCGTGGTCGGGGTGCTGGTGGGTGATCAGGATCGCCGACAGGCCGGTGATCCCCTCGAATCCGTGCGAGAAGTTCCCAGGATCGAACAACACCGTCGTGTCCTCACCGGATTCGCCCTTGAAATTTGCGAGTAAGCATGAATGGCCGAAATGCGTCAATTGCATGCCTATATTGTGGCGCGCAAGGGGCGAGCAGGGGGAAGTTAAGCGGTGCGATTGCTACTGGCGATGGCAATGGTGACCTGCGGGTTGGCTGTCGCCCCGACTGCGGCCTGGCCTGCCCACGCGGTGCCAGGCGTGTGCCCGCCGATCTGCGACGCGATCCCCGATTCGGCGTGGATCGCGCCGACGTCCATCCCGCTGTATCCGGTCTATCGCTGGCCAGGACTGGCAGGACTGGCGGTGACGGCGCCGTCGCCGCGCTTCGGCTTCGAGGCGATGTGCGGCAGCCCGTTGGTTGCCAACGACCCTCGTGCGTACGCGGTGGCAGCGCGGTCGGTCGTGCTGCACGAGCAGGGCCAGTGGAACCTGTTGGTGCAGGTGATGCATTGGCGCGGTGACTCCGCGACGGGCGGCCCGACGGCGCTGACCGCGCTGGGGACCGCCAGGTCACGACTGCAGGGCTGCCAGTCGACGGCCGCGGGAGTCTCGCCTTCGATCACCACTGATGAGCCGCGCCGGATTGCTGCCGTGATCAGCGATGCGGGGCATCAGGTCATGCACGAGTACTTGCTGGCCCACCCCGAGAGCAGCACCGTCGTCGAACTGGCCATGTGGTCGACGCTGCCCCCGCGAGTCGACTGGCCTGGGGTCGCCGACGCGCAGCTCTTCGATGCGATGGCCGCGCCACTGTGCGACGCGTACCTCGGATCGTGCCGGTCGGGTGGTTGAGCAGTAGCCGCAGGTAGAGTGATCGCCGTGGCAAGGGTGGTGGTGCACGTGATGCCCAAGGCGGAGATCCTGGACCCGCAAGGGCAGGCGATCGTCGGCGCGCTGGGTCGTCTCGGCTTCGACGGTGTGTCAGATGTCCGGCAGGGCAAGCGATTCGAGCTCGAGGTCGACGACAGCATCGACGACGAGACCCTGGCCGAAATCGCCGAATCTCTGTTGGCGAACACGGTCATCGAGGACTTCAGCGTCAGCAGGGAGCAATCGTGACCGCGCGAGTGGGCGTGATCACATTCCCGGGCACCCTTGACGACGTCGACGCGGCACGGGCGGTTCGACTGGCAGGCGCCGAGGCGGTCAGCCTGTGGCACGCCGATGCCGACCTCAAGGGCGTCGACGCTGTTGTGGTGCCCGGTGGTTTCTCGTACGGCGACTATCTGCGATGCGGTGCGATCGCGAAGTTCGCACCTGTGATGGGCGAGGTCGTCCGCGGCGCGGAGCAGGGACTGCCAGTGTTGGGGATTTGCAACGGTTTTCAGGTGCTGTGCGAGGCGGGCCTGCTGCCGGGCGCGTTGACGCGTAACGCGGGCCTGCACTTCGTCTGCCGCGATCTGTGGCTCGAGGTGGCGTCGAATTCGTCGGCGTGGACCTCGCGTTACGACGTCGGCGCCGACATCCTGGTGCCGCTGAAGTCCGGGGAGGGCCGCTACGTCGCCAGCGAGCAGGTGCTCGACGAACTCGAGGGCGACGGCCGGGTGGTGTTCCGCTACCGCGACAATCCCAACGGATCGATGCGTGACATCGCCGGTATCAGCTCGGCCAACGGCCGCGTCGTCGGCTTGATGCCGCATCCAGAGCACGCCACCGAGGCGTTGACTGGTCCGTCCGACGACGGCCTCGGCCTGTTCTACTCCGCGCTGGATCTGGTGCTCGCGGCCTAACCTCCCGAACCGCCGAGCGTGCGTGTCTGCACACGACACGCGGGCGGATGTTGGCATTTTGCGCACACTCGATGGGAAGCCAAGGTGCGCAAATTGATGTCAGGGGCCCTCTCTGCCCCGTGTTAGGTTCGCATCGGTGGTCGCTGTCACGGCGCCGCCCGGCTTGGTGAACCACGGGAGTATTGGTGCTTGTCGATCCAGAAGTGTTGCGCGCCTTCGCTGCTCAAGTTGATGCCATCGCGGCGACGATCAGTGGAATCGACGTTGGTAATACCTCAACAACTGCGGCCGACGGGTTGCCGGGGTCGGAGACGCAGTGGGCGGCTCGCCAGGTCGGCCACCACCTGGGGCTCGCGGCAAAGGACATCGTGAAGGACATCACGTCCATGGGCCAAGCCGTCCGCGGTGCTGGCGACCGTTACGAGGTCGACGACCACGCGCTGGCAGGCACCCTCAAACAGCTGTTCTGATCTTGCTGCCTTCACGTTCGCGGTTGCAGAGCTGGAACCCTGAGTCGCTGTTGGCGCCGGCATCGACCATCAGGGCCGCCGGAGGATCGATTTACACCGCGGTCCGCGATCTCGATGATCGAATCGACCGGATGCCTGAGGCGCGGGGATGGGGCGGTGAGGCTCACGCCGCGGCCGCGGACATGTTCGGTCGAGCGACTGACAGGGCGTCACGATTCAAAAACTATGCCGAAGCTTTTGCCGGCGCTCTGGAAAAAGGCAGTTCGTCGATCGGTGGGGCCAGGGCCAAGCTATTGGCGACCGCCGAGGAAATCGACAGCGGACCACTGAACGTCACTGACCAGTGGGTCGTGATGATCGACCCGGCGGAGATGTCAGCGGAGAAGGCCGCTCAACTGCAGAAGGAAGCCGAAGCGGCCCAGGGCGAGGTCAACGGGCTGTTGGAGGCCGTTGACGAAGCCGACGCGTCGACCGCTCGGGCGTTGCTGGTAACGAGGGCAGGCGCTGGATCGGTTTTCACGAATCTGGAGTACGGGCCTCCCGGTCCGGTGCCGCCCCTCCCCGGCGACGACGTGGCAGATCCGAGAACAGAGGAGGGGAGGCAGTTCCAGGAAATCGCCCGTGCTCAGGACATGGCGTCGACGGTCCGCGAAGTCAGCCACTCAGTGGACAAGGACGGCAACCAGATCACCACGTTCACGATGCTGGACGGCAGCAAACAGGTAACGACGGAGTACATCGACCAAGGCTTGCCCAGCGAGCAGGTGTACCCGGCGGGGACGATCACGGTGCTGCACACCGACAAGAACGGGAAAACGGTATCGCTGACGTCGACCATTCCGCGTGAGGACGGCGGCAAGTCGACCGAGGTGTGGTACGGCGATGGAACGCACGTCGTGATGTCGGAAACCGCCGACGGAGTCCGCACCGGTAGCTGCACGACGCCTGACGGTCGGCACGCCGTATTGCCGGACTCGTTCTTCAACGACCCGATTCCCACATTGGCCGGCGGTGCGCTCTCGGGGCTGGAAACCAAAGCCGACAAAGGCATTCCGGGGCTGTCGATGGCGGAACTGGAGAAGGTCAAAGCCGGCGCGAAATGGGGTGGGCCGGCGCTGGGCATCGCGACGATGGCCTACAACATGGTGACGGCGGATACCTTGTACGACCGCTGCGTTGCCGCGTGGTCCGGTGGTGTTGGGGTGGCCGGAGGTCTTGCAACCTCTGTTGTCGTGGGAGCCATACCGGGAGTCGGTCCAATCGCGGCGTTCGGCGCAAACACGGCGGGCGGCTTCGTCTTCGGATACGTGGGGGAATTGGTCGGCAACGTAATGTGCGCGCCGTGAAGTCGTCGCTCGCTACCGCCTACCTGTGGATTCTTTTCGGCCCGTTGGGCATTTTCTGCCTCATTTGGGCATTCGTCTACATCGCGCGCGGAGAGTACCTATCGGCCGTCGTGGCACTGGGATTCGCGGTCTTCACGCTGGGCTTGATATTGATGCTGGCCGTCGTCGCCCTGCGAAAAGTGAAGGCACGCATCCAGCGTGAGAGTGATGGAATCATGGTGCGGCCGGACCGGCGAGTGGACACCCTTTTGATGGCTTCGACCTTCGGGGCGTTCCTCGGGATGGCGTGCTACGCCGTCTTCGCACCTCTCGATATGATCGCTATTCGCGTGCCACGCAACGACGTGAGGTACTTCGTGTTCGCTTGTGCCGCCGCAACGTTGGTAGGCGTTTTCAGCGTGCTGCAGATAATCAGGCGACGCGGGCCGAGTTATGTTCGAATGACGGTCGACAACCTGGAGTTGGGAAACACCGTGAACTCGGCGCTGCGAGCATGGGACGAAGTGACAGATGTCGCGGACAGAGCCCAGAACTCGCGCCGCCCCAGTGGAACCACCTATATCACAACCACCGATGGGCGTACTCGAATCTTGCCCTCTGACTCGTACACACCAGGCGGTCACGCGCTGCGGGAGTTTGTGCGCCACTACTGGAAACATCCCGACGACCGCCAGGAACTAACCGAGGGCCGGGCTCTGCGGCGGCTCGAGACAGAATCCTGAGGCACGAATGATGCTGAAACTCCTGTGCCTCATCGCAGCCTGGCTCGTGTTGGTCGGCTGCGGTGGCCGCGCTGCAGAGGAGCAGCCGCATGCCGCACCGTCGGTGACGGGCCTGCCGCAACAGACTCTGCTGTCCTCATCGATGCGTCGGCAGCCGGTGCCCGGATGGACAACGACCGCGAAGGACCTAGGTCTTCCGCCGGGAACAGTAGTGCGGCCGGTGGGCAATATCGGCGATCGTGGCGTCTTCCTGGGTATTACAGGCGAGGGGTGGTGGCTGCTTGGCCTCGACGTGACGAATGGTCGGCGTGTGTTCGGACCGGTGCGCCTCGGATCGGCCGGTGATGCAACGGATTTCAACTGTTACGTCAACGGCCCACCCGCGGTTCTGTGCGTACGACAAGGGCCTGACCCCAAACTGCCGTCAACCGCCTGGGCGGTCGATACGTCGTCGGGCACACTAACCTTCGACGGTCCTACCGATCTGCGCGTAGCGAGAACGGACGGTCAGCCCATTCTCGAGCAGATCGGCGACTACGCCGTTGCGACCGTCACCGGCAAAGGCATCTACGGAGTGGGATCGCGCGGCGAGCTGACCTGGTTCGTGCCCGGCAACGGCATACTTCCCGCTCAGTTCACCAAGATGGCGCGCGACAGCGCTCCATCGACGCTCGCAGTACAAGGCAGTGGCCAGGTAAGTGACATCGTGTTCTCTGTCGTCGACGGAAAAATTGTGAAACCTGCTGTCCCGCAGAATGTTCAGCTTGGTCAGGCGGTTGTCTATCCCGGGGGCTTCGGTTACGAATACACCGAGGGACCTGATCTCACGGAACGGGTCGCCTTCTTCGACAACACCGGCAAGAAGATCGGTGAGCCGGAGGGGGATGGCCGTCTCGAGACCCGCTCCTTAGACCTCCCCGTTGTGGGATCGGCTTCCAGCAATCGTGTTTACAGCATCGATGGCAGAAAGCTGCTCGACCTGCCGCCGTCGGTACCGTCGCCAGATGCACGTCTGATCGGGTCTCGGTTCTACATTTCGACCGATGCCGACCATCGAAGATGGCAGCAATTCGACTTGCGAACGGCCAAGGCAGGGAAAGCGTGTGAAGGCGCAAGCCTCGGTTACCAGTACATCGCGTCAGATGGCGAGGTTGCGGTCGCCCTGACGGCGGAATCGCCTGCACAAGGTGTCGACCTAGCGACCTGCGACACGCTGTGGTCGATTCCGGGTTCCGCGCCGAACGAAGCCAAAGAGGTGTGGAAGGTGAACACGACATTGGTTCAACGCACCGACGACAAGCTCTTCTCGTTGGTGGCTCCCCACTGACGGCCAGGAAGTCCGCCGCTGATGAAGATGTCCACTGCGATACTGGCCTGGCTTTTCTTCGGCACCATCGGAACTGTGGCCGCGTTTTTGGCTGTGCGCAGTCTGGTGCGTGGTGAGTACCCGTCGGCCGTTGTGGCGCTTGGTGGCTGCGCGTTCTGCTACGGGTTGATATTTCCTGTGGCTAAGGCTGTCCGAGGCACGGTGACTCCACGCGTAGAAGTCGACGACGCGGGCACGACGTTTCGGCCCGATCGCGTCATCGACACATCCATCCAGGTGTCGCTCGCCGGCGCCGTCGTAGCCTGCGCCCTGATCGTGGTACTCGTACCACTCGGGAAGCTGGATATCCCGGTGCCACCCTTCATGCGCTACTCGCTGCCGTTTGTCAGCGCCGTGCTTGTGGCGATGGGCGCACCGATGCTGTGGCGAACTGTAAGTCGGGGCAGCACCAAGTACCTGCGCATGACGCGGGCCGGATTCGAGTTGTCAGAAGGTTTTCGGTCAAATTCGGGGGACTGGGAGCAAGTCCACGACGTCACCGACGAGGAACCGAGCAAACAGGCGCCAACACCGAACGCGATCGTGTTCGTCATGTCAGACGAAAGCACCGCCACGATCGCAGCCGGTGGGATGACACCTGGCGGTGCAGCATTGCGAGAACTCGTCCGGTTCTATTGGCAGCACCCAGAATCCCGGGGCGAACTCACCGACGGGAGAGCGCTCAAGCGTCTCGCGCAGCTTCAAGCGAAGAACTGAGCCACCTGCACTGAGAGCAATTTCGCATTCCCCACATAATCCGCCTGTCACAATTGGTGCACGCTGCAGAAGGGGCACGGTCGATGATCGTCTTGACAGACCACGTGCATACCTGGGGTTGCACCGCCACGGTTCACTACTCCCACGCACCGCACTCAGTCGTCGCCCAGTCAACGCTGGCGCTGCATCTGGAGTTCAACTCCAATCTTCCGCCACATCCAATGTTCCGCAGTTATGCGCTCTTTCAGAACGTCGTCGTCAACGGGGCGGCGACCGTGGTGAACGGACCTTCCTTCGTCGCGGCGGGCGTGACCGAGATGCACTTCCAGTTGATCTCCGACAACGGTGCTGCGGCCGCCGTCGTCAACCAGTTCGACACCACGGGCTCATTCAGCGGGCCACCCCAAACGGCCAGCAGTGTGCGGATGGTCTCCTTTCATCGCCCGTCGAACGGAACCGCCGCGTACGTCCACACCACCAAGGTTTATGCCGGCGGCCGGGACATCCCTGAAGACGAAGCCGTCCAGACGGCGATGCACGGCCTGGCGGGCCTCGGCTTGAACCCGGCAGATCTCATCATGAAGGTGACGACGGACGCCGCACACCTAGCTCGTCCGCAACGCCTTGATCTGGAAACGAATGAGCTCGTCGACGAGGTAACCGATCCACGGATCGGCTAATCGAGCGCCGCGAGCGTGCGCGAAATGTACGCAAATTACCGCGTGTCGGCGTGCAGACACGCACGCTCGGCGTAGTTGGGGCTAGGGAGTCAAGGCGACTGAGGCTTCGGCCGTATAGCAGAGGAACGTCAGCGTCTCCTCTAGATAGAGCTCGACATTGTCGGCGTCGTGCGACAGGTAACCGATCGACACGTCGGTGCCCAGCTGCAGGTCGAAATCGCCGCCGCGCGTTGACAACACGAACGCACCGTCGATCGCGGGGGCCCAGATGATGTCGCCGTCGACCAGCCGGTTGAGGTGCTCGCGGATCGGATAGCCGTGTTCGGTGGTCTCGCTGACCTTCGTGTACACATCGGCCGACAGCAGCACGCAATAGGGCCCGTCGACACCCGCGAGCCGCAGCTCCGACAACGCTTGGGCAATCACGTCAGGGATCTCGCGTGCATCCTGCGGCAGGGCCAGCGCCGGGTTCGAGCTGCACGCCCGAATGCCCTCGATGGACGCGGCCTCATACCCTTCGAAGATCGCGCGGTCCTCCACGAACGCCAGCTTCTTCGCCGCGTCCTTCACCGGATCCCAATCCGAATCCTGCGCACCGCGTTCGACATCGTCAATTGCTGTGCGCGACACCGTGAACGGCACCCGCAACCGTACCAGCGGCTTGCTGTCGCGCAGATGCGCCACCACTCCGTCGCCCGGCGCCGTCACATCGCTGAGATGACCCGTGCTGATCGCCGCGGTCACCGGCCCGCCCGGTTCGCTGACGTCGACCACACGCCGTCCCGCGATGTGCCGCTTGAACGTTCGCGTCGCTTCCTCTTCGATCTGCGCCCACGCGCCTTCGGTGATCGGAGCCAGATCGCGATACAGGTTGTTCATTGGCGGGTTCCTTTCAGGCTGCCGATACCCAGCGAGCCGTTCCTGACGGGCGCGGCGGTGACTTCGGGCTGCTCTTCTTCGGGCTCCGAATTCGGAAGCGGGGGAGGGTCATTGAGAAAGTCGACGATCGGCGTGAAGAACTTGCCACCGGTGATCGCGGTCGAGAACTCCAGGATGTGGTCGGTATTGCCCGGCGGGTCGCCGATGAACATGTTGCGCAGCATCTGCTCGGTGACCGCGGCGGTGCGCGAGTAGCCGATGAAGTACGTGCCGTACTCGCCCTTGCCGATCTCCCCGAACGGCATGTTGTGCCGGACGATCTTCAGCTCGTTGCCGTCTTCGTCCTCGATGACATTCAGCGCAATATGCGAATTCGCCGGCTTGACATCGTCATCCATCTCGATGTCCTCGAGCTTGCTCCGCCCGATCACCAACTCCTGCTCCGTGACCGACAGCGCATCCCACGCCGACATGTCGTGCAGGTACTTCTGCACATGCACATAGCAGCCGCCTGCGAAATCAGGATCCTCGTCGCCGATCTCGGTGGCGGACACCGCAAGTGGGCCGTCCGGGTTCTCGGTCCCGTCGACGAAGCCGAGCAGATCCCGGTTGTCGAAAAACCGGAAGCCGTGCGTCTCGTCGACGACCGTGACCGGTCCCAGCGCCTTGACGATGCGGCCGGCCAGCTCAAAGCACATGTCCATCGACATGGCCTTGATGTGGAACAGCAGATCCCCTGGCGTCGCAGGCGCTTCGTGGCGGCCCCCGGTCAGCTCGATGAACGGCGTCAGCTCAGCGGGACGCGGGCCGGAGAACAGCCGATCCCAGGCATCCGATCCGATCGATGTGACCACCGACAACCTCTTGTCCGGGTCACGGAAGCCGACGGCGCGGACCAGTCCAGCGATGTCGGGCAGCGCGTCGTGGACTTCTTGGACCGCCCCCTCCTCTTCATTGATGGTGACCACCAAGAAGATGGCTGCAGGTGTCAACGGCGCCGTTACCGGTTGCGGCAGTGGGTCGGGCACCGTTCGACCTTATCGTCAAGATCGTCGGCAATGATGGTTAACCATGTCCGCAAGTGCACAGGGGCTGTGCGAGTTCATCGACGCCTCACCGTCGCCGTTCCACGTCTGCGCGACGGTGGCGCAGCGCCTCGTCGACGCAGGGTTTACGGAGCTGTCCGAGGCCGACGCCTGGCCCGCCTCGGGCCGCTTCTTCACCGTGCGCGCCGGCTCGCTGATCGCGTGGATCGCCGGCACCGACCCGAACACCCCGTTCCGCGTGGTCGGCGCGCATACCGACAGCCCCAACCTGCGGGTCAAGCAACACCCCGACCGCTTCATCTCCGGCTGGCAGGTTGTGGCGCTGCAGCCATACGGCGGGGCGTGGCTGAACTCGTGGCTCGACCGCGACCTCGGCGTCAGCGGCCGATTGTCACTACGCGTCGGCAACACCGTTGACCATTGGCTGGTCCGCATCGACGAACCGATACTGCGGGTGCCGCAGTTGGCGATCCATTTGGCCGAGGACCGCAAGGCGGTGGCGCTTGACCCCCAGCGGCACGTCAACGCGGTATGGGGCGTCGGCAGCGGCAGCCGATCGTTTCTCCGTTACGTCGCCGAGCATGCAGGCGTCGCGGAAGCCGATGTTCTCGGCTACGACCTGATGACCTACGACCTGACGCCCTCACGGCTGGCCGGCGTCGACCAAGAGCTTGTCAGCGCACCCCGGTTGGATAACCAAGCCACCTGCTACGCCGGCCTCGAAGCGCTGCTGGCCATCGAACCCACCGATCACGTTCCGGTGCTCGCCCTCTTCGATCACGAGGAGGTCGGCTCGCAGTCCGACCACGGCGCGCAGTCCGACCTGCTGCCGACGGTTCTGGAGCGGATCACGCTGGCGGCGCGCGGCAGCCGGGAGGACTTCCTGCGACGGGCGTCGCGCTCGATGGTGGCTTCGGGCGACATGGCGCATGCCACCCATCCGAATTACCCCGAGCGGCACGAACCGGGCCACCTCATCGAGGTCAACGCGGGCCCGGTGCTCAAGGTGCAGCCCAATCTGCGGTACGCCACCGACGGGCGCACCGCGGCCGCCTTCGCGCTGGCATGCGCTCAAGCGGAGGTCCCGCTGCAGCGCTACGAGCATCGCGCCGACCTGCCATGCGGCTCCACCATCGGCCCGATGACCTCCGCGCGCACCGGCATCCCCACCGTCGACGTCGGTGCCCCGCAACTCGCCATGCATTCTGCGCGCGAGGTGATGGGTGCCGCCGATGTCGGCGCCTACTCCGCCGCGCTTCAGGCTTTTTTGTCACCCCTGTGATCTAGGGTCGGCGCCATGGCGCTCAATGTGGAATCGATCACCTTCGACACAACCGACCCCGACAAGGCCGCGCAGTGGTGGGCACAAGCCGCGGGCGGGCAGCTAACCCCTTATGTCCCTGGCGAATACGTCGCCGTCGAACGGCAGCCGGGCCCCAAGCTGCTGTTCCAGAAGGTCGCCGACCCGACGCCGGGGAAAAACAAGATCCACCTCGATTTCTCCGCCGCCGACGTCGACGCCGAGGTGAAGCGGCTCGTAGATCTCGGTGCCACCGAAAATGGGCGGCACAGCATGGGCCCTGTCGCCTGGGTGGTGCTCACCGACCCGGAGGGCAACGCCTTCTGCGTCACCGACGAGGGCTGACCTGGTGATCGTCTAATTCCGCGGCGGCGAGGTGGTTCTGCAATCGAAGGAGGCACTGCTCGGCGTACCACAGGACGTTGTAGTTCCTGTCGCTGAAGTCAACGACGCTGCAAGGTTCGCCGGCGGCGGGCACGAGTAGCACGTACCCGCCGTTTGCCGAGCGCAAACCCGGGGCGTCGCTGACGTAGGTCTCGAGCCGCAGCGCTCGAGCGCCTACGCGCCGCTTTTGGGCGACAAACCCGCGCGCGTAAGGAGTTCCGCCGCTTTGTTTTTCGCAATTTCTCCGACTACATGCCAGCCGTTCGGGTCGCCCTTGAGGAGGGCCTCGGTCATCGACTTCATCTCGTCGTAGGTGGTGTGTGGCGGGATAGGGGGTACCTCGGGATCGGTCCGCATGTCGAGCACGATGGGTTCGTTGGTCGCCAGCGCCTGATCCCATGCCGACCCAACCGCGTCGGGGTCGTCGACGGCGATCGCCTTGAGCCCCATCGTGCGGGCCACTTCGGCGTAGGACACGTCGGGCAGTGCCTGCGACTCGTCGAACTTCGGCGCGCCGCCCATCGCGCGCAGTTCCCAGGTGACGTGGGAGAGGTCGTTGTTGTGGAACACGCACACCACCAGTCGCGGATCCGACCACTGCCGCCAGTACCTGCGGATGGTGAGCAGTTCGGCCAGGCCGTTCATCTGCATCGCGCCGTCGCCTGCCAAAGCGATCACCGGCCGGTCCGGGTGTGCGTATTTGGCGCCGATCGCATAGGGCACCGCCGGGCCCATGGTCGCCAGCGTCCCCGACAGCGACCCGCGCATGTCCGGGCCGAACCGCAGACAGCGCGCGTACCAGTTGGTCGACGACCCCGAGTCACCGACGACGATCGCGTTAGCAGGCAGCCGGCTGGATAGTTCCCACACGACCCGCATCGGGTTCACCGGATCGGCCGACAGCATGGCCTGCCGTTCCACCGTCTGCCACCACTGTGCGACGTTGGCCTCGACGGTGTCCCGCCACGAGCGCTCCGTCTTGCGGGTCAGCAATGGAAGCAGTTGCACCAGAGCGGTTTTGGCGTCCGCAACGATGTTGACCTCGGTGGGATAGCGCATGCCGATATTGGCGCCGTCGATGTCGATCTGCACCGCGCGGGCCTTGCCGTACTCGGGCAGGAACTGGCTGTACGGGAAGTTGGACCCCACGATCAGCAACGTGTCGCAGTCCCGCATCAACTCATAGCTGGCCCTGGTGCCCAGCAGGCCGATCGACCCCGTGACATACGGAAGGTCGTCGGAGAGCACGTCCTTGCCCAGCAGCGCCTTCGCCACACCGGCGCCGGTGCGTTCGGCCACCTCGTGGATCTCGGCCGCCGCACCGCGGGCACCCTGCCCCACCAGAATCGCGACGCGCGATCCGCTGTTCAGAATGTCGGCGGCCAGTGAGACCGCATCGGGATTCGCGGTCAGCACCGGTTCGACGTCGTGTGGCGCGCTCGACGGCACCTGTTTGAATGCGTGCGCCGGTGGCTCGTAGGCCTCCTCCTGCAGATCCGACGGGATCACGATCGCCGTCGGCGCACGCCGCGCCCGCGCGGTCCGGAACGCGCGATCGAGAGCATTGGGCAGCTGGCTGGCGACGTTGACCTCGACCAGGTAGTCGCTGGCCACGTCCTTGAACAGGGTCTGCAGGTCGACCTCTTGCTGGTAACTGCCGCCCATTGCGCTGCGTGCCGTCTGCCCGACGATCGCCACCACCGGGGTGTGGTCGAGTTTGGCGTCGTAGAGCCCGTTGAGCAGGTGAATCGCGCCAGGCCCCGACGTCGCCATGCACACGCCGACCTCGCCGGAGAATTTCGCGTAGCCGGTGGCCTGAAACGCCGACATCTCCTCGTGGCGCGACTGGATGAACCGCGGGTTGTTGTCGGCCTTGCCGAACGCGGCGATCAGCCCGTTGATCCCGTCGCCGGGATAGCCGAAGACCTGGCCGACGTGCCATTCGCGTAGACGGGACAAGATGTAGTCGGCGACGGTTTGGCCCATACGCGTCGCGATACCCGCCATGATCGGCGCCAAACTAGACTGGCCGGGTGACGTCGGAGCTAACCCACGGCCTGAATATCGCTGACACCGTCGACCACGCCACCGCCACTCCCGAGCAACCTCAGCCGTTTCGCGAACTCGGCCTGAAGGATGACGAGTACCAGCGGATACGCGAGATCCTCGGCCGTCGGCCCACCGACGCCGAGCTGGCCATGTACTCGGTGATGTGGAGCGAGCACTGCTCCTACAAATCCTCCAAGGTGCATCTGCGCTACTTCGGTGAGACCACCACCGAAAAGATGCGCGAGGCAATGCTCGCAGGCATCGGCGAGAACGCGGGCGTCGTCGACATCGGCGACGGCTGGGCGGCCACCTTCAAGGTCGAGTCGCACAACCACCCGTCCTACATCGAGCCGTATCAGGGCGCGGCCACCGGTGTCGGCGGCATCGTCCGCGACATCATGGCCATGGGTGCGCGCCCGGTCGCAGTCATGGACCAACTGCGGTTCGGCGCCGCCGACGCGCCCGACACCCGCCGGGTCGTCGACGGTGTGGTGCGCGGCATCGGCGGCTACGGAAACTCGCTGGGGCTGCCCAACATCGGTGGGGAGACCGTTTTCGACGCCTCCTATGCAGGCAACCCGTTGGTGAACGCGCTGTGCGTCGGCGTGCTGCGCAAGGAAGATCTGCACCTGGCGTTCGCGTCGGGCACCGGTAACAAGATCATCCTGTTCGGGGCGCGCACGGGTCTCGACGGCATCGGCGGCGTTTCGGTGCTGGCGTCGGAGACATTCGGCGGCGACGAATCCGGTGCGCCGGGCCGCAAGAAGCTGCCAAGCGTTCAGGTGGGCGACCCCTTCATGGAGAAGGTGCTCATCGAATGCTGTCTCGAGCTGTACGCCAACGACCTCGTCGTCGGCATCCAGGATCTCGGCGGCGCCGGATTGTCTTGTGCCACATCGGAACTCGCGTCTGCAGGCGACGGCGGCATGCGTATCGAGCTGGACACCGTGCCACTGCGGGCGGCCAACATGACGCCGGCCGAGATCCTGTCGAGCGAGTCGCAGGAACGGATGTGTGCGGTCGTCACGCCGGAAAACGTCGACAAGTTCATGGCCGTATGCCGCAAGTGGGAGGTGCTGGCCACCGTCATCGGTGAGGTCACCGACGGCGACCGGCTGCAGATCACCTGGCACGGCGAGACCGTGGTCGACGTGCCGCCGCGCACCGTCGCCCACGAGGGTCCGGTCTACGAGCGTCCGGTGCAGCGTCCTGACACTCAGGACGCGTTGAACGCCGACACGTCGGCCAAGCTTCCGAGGCCGTCGACGGGCGACGAACTCAAGGCGACTTTGCTTGCGCTGGTTGGCAGTCCGCACCTGTGCAGCCGGGCCTTCATCACCGAGCAGTACGACCGGTACGTACGCGGCAACACCGTGCTCGCCGAACACGCCGACGGCGGGGTGCTGCGCGTCGACGAAGCGAGCGGGCGCGGCATCGCGGTGTCCACCGACGCATCCGGGCGCTACACCCAGCTCGACCCGTACACGGGCGCTCAGCTCGCGCTGGCCGAGGCGTATCGCAACGTCGCAGTGACCGGTGCGAAGCCGGTTGCGGTGACCAACTGCCTCAACTTCGGCTCGCCCGAGGACCCCGGCGTGATGTGGCAGTTCAGTCAGGCCGTCCGTGGCCTCGCCGACGGCTGTGCGGCACTTGGCATTCCGGTCACCGGCGGCAACGTCAGCTTCTACAACCAGACGGGGACCGCGCCGATCCTGCCGACGCCGGTCGTCGGTGTGCTGGGTGTCATCGATGATGTCAAGCGCCGCATTCCGACCGGCCTCGGGGCAGAACCCGGCGAAACGCTGATCCTGCTCGGCGACACCCGCGACGAGTTCGACGGGTCGATCTGGGCGCAGGTCACCGCCGATCATCTCGGTGGGCTGCCGCCGCGCGTCGACCTGCCGCGCGAGAAGTTGATCGCCGAGGTGCTCGCCGCCGGGTCTCGTGACGGGATGGTCTCGGCTGCGCACGATCTGTCCGAAGGCGGGCTGATGCAGGCGGTCGTCGAGGCGGCCCTTGCTGGCGAAACCGGGTGCCGCATCGTACTTCCCGAGGGTGCCGATCCCTTTGTCACGCTGTTCTCGGAGTCCGCGGGGCGGGTGCTGGTCGCGGTGCCCCGCACCGAGGAGAGCAGGTTCACCGCGATGTGTGAGGCCCGTGGCCTGCCCGCAGCGCGCATCGGGGTCGTGGACGAGGCCAGCGACGCGATAGAAGTACAAGGCTTGTTCACGGTTTCGCTGGAGGACCTGCGCAGTACGTCGGAGGGCGTGCTTCCCCGGTTGTTCGGGTGAGCTTCGGGTGACCGGGGCACCTCGCGAACGACATCCGCTACTCGTCTGGGCGTGGAGCCTGGTCCACCTCGACTTCACCGGGATCGCTTTCGGTGCGCTGTTCTTCTGCCTCTCGCTGACCCCTTCGCTGCTCCCGCGTGACTGGCTGTTCCAGGGACTGATCGGTGGGCTCAACGCGGCGATCGGCTACGGCATCGGCGCATTCGTGGAAAAGATGTTGCGGCGCTTCGTGGTACGTCGCCTCAAGTGGTGGCCGCCGCCGAGGCGGGCGATGTATGCCGTGAAAACGGTGATCGTCGCGGGATCTGCGACGGCGTGTGTGCTGATGATGATCCCCGCTGCGGCATGGCAACGTCAGGTGTCGGCGGTGATGGGCATGGAGGGCCCGCACACGCTGGGTTACCTGCGCACCCTGATCGTCGCGGTGCTGGTCGGTGCGGTGTGCGTCGGGGTAACTCGGGTGCTGCTCGACCTCATCAAGACGATGGCCCGCTTCTTGATCAGGCGTTGGCATCTGCACGACGAGATGGCGTTGTTCATCGGCACCGCGATCGTCGTCGTGTTGGCCATCACCCTGATCAACGGTGTGCTGGTCCGCGGGTTCCTGGCAGGCGCCAACCGGGTGTTCCAGCCGCAGAACACCACCACCCGCGAGGGGATCGTGCAGCCGCAGCAGCCTGAACGTTCCGGCAGCCCAACATCTTTCGCGCCGTGGGACACGCTCGGCTTCCAGGGTCGCAACTTCGTCGCCACTGGTCCGCACGCCGACGAGCTCACCCGGCTCAACGGTAAACCCGCCAAGGAGCCGGTACGCGTTTACGTCGGCCTGAACACCGCCGACGACGACGAGAGTCGAATGGCGGTGCTGCTGAGCGAACTCGAGCGCACCGGGGCTTTCGACCGCAAGCTGCTCGTCATCGTCCCGACTACCGGCACCGGGTGGATCAACCCGATTGCCGCGCGAGCTCTGGAGATGATGTACAACGGCGACACCGCGCTCGTCGGGTCGCAGTATTCCTTTCTGCCGAGCTGGATTTCGTTTCTGGGCGACGAAGAAAAGTCGATGCGTTCCGGCAGGATGATGATCGAAGCGATCCACGATCGGTGGAGCAAGCTGCCGCCCGATCACCGGCCCAAGCTGGTGCTCTACGGCGAAAGCCTCGGTTCGATGGCGGGGCAGGGCGCGTTCGACTGGTTGCCGGACATCTCGCGGATGGGCTTCTCGTCGGTGCTGTGGGTCGGGCCACCCAACGCCAGCCCGATCTGGAGCGGCATCATCGCGCGGCGCGATCCCGGCACCACGGCGGTGAACCCACGCTACGACAACGGGCGCACCGTGCGGTTCTCACAAGGCGTCGACGCCAACGAGATTCACAGCGACACGATGTCGCCATGGGAGGGCACCCGGGTGCTGTTTCTGCAGCATCCGTCGGACCCGATCGTGTGGTGGTCGCAGGATCTGCTGTTCGACCGCCCAGACTGGTTGAGGGAACCGCCGGGCCGCGACCGCACCTCGTCGATGCGCTGGTATCCGATCATCACGTTCTGGCAGGTGGCCGCGGACATGACGAACGCCTCGTCGGTTCCCGGTGGACACGGCCACAACTACGGCGACTTCGTGCTCGACGGCTGGGCCGCCGTCGCCCCGCCCGACGGCTGGACGCAGCACGACACCGAACGCATCCGCATCGCACTGGAGAAGACGGAAGCCGAAGACGGGCCCGAATACTGATGCGGCCCAGTAAATTACGCGCGGTCGGCCTGGCTGCGGCAATGGTGGGGTGGAGCTTTGCCGCACCGCGAGTGCGCTGGCATCCGATTCCCAACGCGGCGCTTGGCACCGGGCTCGTCGCAGCAACCGGCTCGCCGCTGGGCCTGCGCCCGCCGGCGTTGTGGTCGGGCATCCGGTACGGCTCTGCGGCAGGCGCCGTCGCGGCGCTCGGTGTCTTCGCGACCAGTGCGTTGCCGCCCGTGCGCCGGGCGATGGCTGCGCGCGAGCTACCCGAGCATCCCGCCCGCTGGCTGCTGCTGAGCATTCCGATCGGCACGGTATGGCCCGAGGAAGCCGCCTACCGCGCCACGCTTGGCGCCGTCGCCGAAGAGGCGTTCGGCGCGACGCGCGGCCGGCTGTTGCAAGCCGCGGCGTTCGGGTTGTGGCACATCGTCGATGCCCGGGTCACCGGCCAACCGGTGCTGGGCACCGTGCTGTTCACCGGCATCGGGGGCTGGTTGTTCGGCTGGCTGCACAGGCGGTCCGGCAGCCTGGCCGCGCCGATGCTGGCGCACCTGGCTGTGAACCAGGCAGCCGGACTGGCCGCTCTTGGCGTGCAACGGCGCGCCAGGCAGCTAGGGTCTACCAATGGTCAGCGCTGATCGCGCGAGCTCGCGCACATTCGTCGTCACCGGAGTCGCGTCGGGCATCGGTCTTGCGACCGCGCGTCGGCTGTTGGCCGAGGGCGGCACCGTGATCGGCACCGACTTGGCCGCCCCGCCAGACGATCTCGGTGCGCGGTTCGAGTTCGTGGCGGCCGACATCAGCGACGAATCCGCGGTCGGCTCGGTGTTCACCGCGGTTCCTGATCGACTCGACGGCGTCGTTCACTCCGCTGGCGTGGCCGGTGGCGGTCCCATCCATCTGCTGCCGCAGTCCGAATGGGAACGCGTGATCGGAATCAACCTGACCGGGACGTTCTTGGTCGCCAAGGCAGCGGTGGCCAGAATGATCGAGCAGCCACGGGTGGACGGCGAGCGCGGCTCGATCGTCACGCTCGCCAGCGTCGAGGGCCTGGAGGGGACCGCGGGCGGCAGCGTATACAACGCCTCGAAGGGCGGCGTCGTGTTGCTCACGAAAAACATTGCGCTGGACTATGGTCCGAGTGGAATTCGGGCAAATGCCATCTGCCCCGGCTTCATTGACACGCCGATGCTCGCCAGCGTGATGGGCCTGGACGGAATGGAGGGCCCACTGCGCTCCATCACCGAGGAACATGCGCTGGGCCGCCGAGGTCAACCCGACGAGATCGCCGCGGTTGCGGCTTTCCTTGTCTCCCTTGACGCGTCGTTCGTGACGGGCCAGGCGATCGCGGTGGACGGCGGCTACACCGCCGGCCGCGACCACGGTGTGGTCAAGCTCTTCGGTTTTCCCGACTGAGGTGATGCGGCTCAACCACGCATTGCCGGAATGGTGTGGCCGGCCAGCTTTTCGAACTCGGCGATGCGGGTGCTTGGCGGCATCTCGAAGACGAACTCCGTCATGCCGATCGCGCTGAATTGGTCGACCAGCGCCTCGAAAGAGATTGGCTGGTGCCAGAAGTCGAACGGCCCGAACGGGGTGTACGACCGCCGCAACGACGTCGGCTCCCTGCCGTTGGCCACGCAGAGCTCATCGAGCAGTTTGTTCTGGCGAGCTGTGACCGCGACGATGTCGTCGGCGTCGTCGGTGATGGGGCCGATGGTGTTCCAGACGTCGGCGCGCTCGGCGGTGATGCGCAAGACGGTCGGTGATTGACCGCCCGTGATAAGGGTCGGACGCGGTCGTTGGATTGATTGCGGGGTGGTCGGAACGTCTTTTGCCCAAAGCCATTCACCGTTGTGCGTGAAGCGCTCTTCGTCGCCGCGCAGTATGCCGTCGAGAATCGCAACGTAGTCCGCGAAGCGGCCGGCTCGTTCGCGCGGCGACCACGGCTCCTCGCCGACGGCGTGGTGGTCCCATTCGAACAGCCCGGCCCCGATGCCAAGGTCCAGGCGCCCGCCCGATAAGTGATCGACGGTGAGCGCCTGCCGGGCCAACGTCGCGGCAGGTCGCAGGATCGGATTGCTGACCAGTGTGCCGATGCGGATGCGTTCGGTGGCCTCGGCGGCCAGCGGCAGCACGCTCCAGCCATCGAACCAGGCACCGTCACGATCACGCAGATCCGAGCTGTGGTCGGGTAGGAAAACTTGGTCGAAACCGAGTTCTTCCAGCCAGCGGAACTGCTTGGGCAGCTCCAACAGTGAGGCGTCCGGGTACAGCATCACTCCGAAGCTCAAGGTGGCCATTTGGGGCGCGCTCCATCTATTGCGTTGTGGCAGGGGGCTTTCCACATTAGGTGCCACTGCGGGAACCGCAAGTAGGCACCATTTGGTGCGTTAGGCACCGACGCGTAAGAATTAGACGTCGCGACGGTCCGCCTGTAGCTGATGGGGCTCGCTGAGTTGATCGTCGATGCCGAAGCTGATGATGCGCCGCGGCGTCACCCGGATGATCGCGGTGTCGAGTTCGTCGCCTGCTGCGCCGTGTGAAGGCGGGATCTCGGCCTGTTCGGCTGTGCCGCGGATTTCCAGGCAGCGCACCCGCCACGGGTCGCGTGAGGTGATGTCGTCGACGACGAACGCCACCTTGTTGTTGTGAGCGATGTTGCGGAACTTCTGGCTCTTCGACATCCGATAGCCCGCAATGTCGATGGTGCCAAGTTCTTCGTTGTAGCTGAACCCCACCGGGCTGTTCTGTGGTGTGCCATCGGGCTGGATGGTCGCCAGCCGGCCCAGTTCGGCCTGCTTCAGGAAGTCGAGTTCATGCGGTTTGAACGTCATGACCCCAACGTAGAACCTCAACAATTCTTGAGGTCAACCGTCATGGGTTGATCGTGTACTCGCCGACCTGTCTGCCCCAGACGTAGTCGACCAACAACGGCTGGGCGAGCTCGACGTGGTTGTACGGCGCGATGGATGCGCCGGTGTCCATCACCAGGTACGGCGCGGGCCACAGGTTTCGGCTGATGTCCTGCCAGCAGCCGGGCCGCCCCTCGGGACCGCCGCGGGCGTTCACCCGCGGCAGGTTGTCCGGATAGACGTACGGATTGCCCGCTCCCGCCAGCACGCCCGACGCTGAGGCCAGCGAGTAGCCGTTGCCGCCGAGCACCGCCGCCGAGCGCTTCTGGACGTTCGAGAACTTGCGGATGGTGCAAAAGATCTCGCCCTGGTACGTGTCGAGGAGTTGCGTCGTGGGAACCAGGTCGGCGGCGCCACGGACCAGATACGGCTCGCCGCGTTCGAAGCTGTCGGCGGCGTCGTTGGCGAACCCGACAGCGGCCATCAGCGCCTGATCGATGTCGGTGCTGTGCTCATTGAAGGTCTGCGCGGTCCGTACCGCGTTGTCCAGCCCGTTCCACAAGTCGGGGGATGCGTTGGCATAGACGTCGGCAAGATCGGCCAATTCGCGAGTGTCCTCATTGATTTGCGGCAGCTGCGGATTGAGGTCGTCGAGGATCTCGTTGCCGTTCTGCAGCGACTGCCCGAACCGGTCACCAAGCCCGGTGATTGCCTCGGCGGCGGCGGCCAGCGTCTGATTGAGCTTGATCGGATCCACCTGCTCGGCGATCGCCGTGACCGTCTCGAACAACGTGTTGAATTCTGTGCTCACGCCCGTTGCGTCGATCACGTCGTGAGACGAAATACGTTGCGGTGAAGGGTTTTCCGGTGAGCTGAACGAGATGTACTTGTTGCCGAACACTGTCGTAGCCTGGATCTCGACCGCGACATTGACCGGAATGTATTGAATGTAGCCGGGTTTCACGTCGAGCGTCATCCTGGCCATCGGGGCGCCACGTTCGTCGGTCATGGCGATTCGGGTAACGCGACCGATCTCGACACCGTTGTAGGTCACCTTCGCGCCGGGCTCGACGACGAGGCCCGCCCGCGGCGACAGCAGAGTCAACTGAGTCTTTCCGGACAGCGCGCCGCGGAATTCCAGATAGATGAAGGATGCAACCGCCGCGACGATCACCAGAAGGACCGCACCGGCTGTTTTGTAGGGCGGCCGGTGGCGGTCGACATGCACTTTGAGAATCTAAGGTATGGCCGCCCGCCGCAGTGTCGATCCGGCGAAGACCCGCGCCGCGGTGTCAGCCGTCGCCGAGTGGTTGCACGATCCCAACCGCTCCGAACCGGGCCGATCCGAGCTCGGCGAGGCGGTGCGGTTGACCGCGCGCACCCTGGCTGCCATGGCACCGGGCGCCAGCGTGGAAGTCCGTGTGCCGCCGTTCATTGCGGTGCAATGCATTTCGGGGCCCGAGCATCGGCGCGGCAATCCGCCCAACGTCGTCGAAACCGATCCACGCACCTGGCTGTTGCTCGCCGCCGGACTGCTCGACGTCGCCGACGCCGCCGCCACAGGCGCTGTGCAGTTGTCCGGGTCGCGCGCAACTGAGATCGGGCAGTGGTTGCCCTTGGTCACAATCGACGGTCGGTAACGGAGATGCGGAAATGTCTGGGGCCGGCAGTTTGTTGATGTGTTGCGCGACACTTTGCCGCGATTCCGTGATTACTCGGTGGTAGCCGTAGACTGAACACGTCTACCCACCCCGCCCTGGGAGCAGCCATATTGTGACCGGCCAGCAGCAGACCGATCCAGAACCCCGCGAAGAGTGTGGCGTATTCGGCGTCTGGGCGCCGGGTGAAGAAGTCGCCAAACTCACCTACTACGGCCTGTACGCGCTTCAGCACCGCGGCCAGGAGGCGGCGGGCATCGCCGTCGCCGACGGCTCGCAGGTGCTCGTGTTCAAGGACCTCGGCCTGGTCAGCCAGGTCTTCGATGAGCAGACGCTGGCCGCCATGGAGGGCCACGTCGCCATCGGCCACTGTCGTTATTCCACCAGCGGCTCCACGACCTGGGAGAACGCCCAGCCGGTCTTCCGTAACACCGCCGCCGGTACCGGCGTCGCGCTCGGCCACAACGGCAACTTGGTCAACGGCACCGAACTGGCTGCCCGCGCCCGCGATGCCGGGCTGCTGGGGACGCGTGGCGCGCCCGCAGCCACGACCGACTCCGACATCCTTGGCGCCCTGCTGGCCCACGGCGCTGCCGACGCGACGCTGGAGCAGGCCGCACTCGAGCTGCTGCCGACGGTGCGCGGCGCGTTCTGTCTGACGTTCATGGACGAGAACACCCTCTACGCGGCCCGCGACCCCTACGGCGTGCGGCCGTTGTCGCTGGGGCGGCTGGATCGTGGCTGGGTGGTCGCCTCGGAGACGGCGGCGCTCGACATCGTCGGCGCGTCATTCGTCCGCGACATCGAGCCCGGTGAACTGTTGGCCATCGACGCCGACGGCGTGCGCTCCAGTCGCTTCGCCCCGCCGTCGCCCAAGGGCTGCGTCTTCGAATACGTGTATCTGGCCCGGCCCGACAGCACGATCGCAGGCCGATCGGTGCACAAGACCCGCGTCGACATCGGCCGCAGGCTGGCCCAGGAGAAGCCGGTCGAGGCCGACCTGGTGATCGGCGTGCCCGAGTCCGGCATCCCGGCCGCCGTCGGTTACGCGCAGGAGTCCGGCATCCCCTACGGGCAGGGCCTGACGAAAAACGCCTACGTCGGGCGGACCTTCATCCAGCCGTCGCAGACCATTCGCCAACTGGGCATCCGGCTCAAGCTCAATCCGCTCAAAGAGGTCATCCGCGGCAAGCGCCTGATCGTCGTCGACGACTCGATCGTGCGCGGCAACACCCAGCGGTCCCTGGTGCGGATGCTGCGTGAAGCGGGTGCCGTCGAGGTGCATGTGCGGATCGCCTCGCCGCCGGTGAAGTGGCCGTGCTTCTACGGCATCGACTTCGCCACCCCCGCCGAGTTGATCGCCAACGCCGTCGAAAACGAGGACGAGATGCTCGAGGCGGTGCGGCACGCGATCGGCGCCGACACACTCGGCTACATCTCGCAGCACGGCATGGTCGCGGCCACCGAGCAGCCCGCCTCGCGGTTGTGCACGGCCTGCTTCGACGGCAACTACCCGATCGAACTGCCCGGCGAAACGGCGTTGGGCAAGAACGTGATCGAGCAGATGCTGACCACCGCGGCGCGCACCGGGATTCCGCTGCAGGCCGAGAACGACAACGCCTCAGCGCTGCGCAGGCCCTAACGCCCGACCTGCGCCCACTGCGGGTCGGTTGGTAACGGTCCGTTACGCAACGCGCGTGCGACGGCGTCTCGATATCCGATGAGCCCTTGCCTCGGCGGGGGTATCACCGAGTCGATGTCGTGGTCAGCCATGACCGCGTCGACTTCCAGGGATTCGATCAACGGTCGCGCCAGGCCGGGAGGCATGGGCGTGACCAGCCCCACCCACAAACTCGCGATCGTCGGAGTCAGAAACGGTATCGCCACAATCAGCCGTCTGCGCAGGCCGGCGACCTCGGCGTAACCCTGCATCGCCTCGCCGTACTCGAGCACGTCCGGCCCGCCGATATCCCACGTGCGTGATGTCGGCACCGTGACGTCGGCCGCCTCGGACAGATAGTGCAGCACGTCGTCGATCGCGATCGGCTGAATGCGGTTGTGCACCCACTTCGGAGTCGTCATCGCGGGCAGCCGGTTGGTCAGGTGCCGCATCATCTCGAATGACGCTGAGCCAGAACCGATTACGATTCCAGCCTGCAGCACCACTGTCTCGATGTCTGATTCGAGCAGGATGTCACCGACCGCCGTTCGCGATCGCAGATGAGGCGACAGGTCGACGTCCGGCGGGTGCAGCCCGCCGAGGTACACCAGTCGCTTGACATTCGCGCGGCGCGCCGCCGCGACGACGTTGCGCGCTGAGCGGGCTTCCTCGGCCACGAAGTCCTGCGAAGTGCCCATCGAGTGCACGAGGTAGAAGACGACGTCGACGCCTTCGAACGCTGCTGTCAGCGAATCCGGTTCGCCGAGATCACCGCGAACCACCTCTACACGTTCCCGCCACGGCACCGCGGCCAGTTTGTCCGGATTGCGGGCCAGAGTGCGAACCGCATGGCCGCGGTCCAGCAGCACCGGCGCCAACCGGCCACCGATGTAGCCGGTCGCTCCCGTTACCAGGCAGCGGGTCTTGTCGGTAGACACCGACGCCGGATACCCAAATTGTCCTCAGGCGACGCCGCAGCCCGGATCGGGTACATCGACGGCCTGAGGGCTGCCCGCGGGTTCGATGTAGTCGACCCACAGCACCACTGGGTCAGGCCCCAGGTTGCGGCCGTTGTGCACGTGATTCGACCCGCTCTCCTCGGTGACTGCTGAGCCGGCGGGGGAGACGACGTCGGAGCAATCCCCCATCGTGCGGGTGAGGGTGCCCTCGCGGACCACGCCGAACACCCGGCCGTCGTGATAGTGCCAGCCGGTGCTGCCGCCGGGTTGGATGGTGATCTCCTTGGTGATGTAGTCCACGCCGTTGACGGTCGACTGCGAGATGATGACCGCGTCGATGCCGACGCCGGGAGTCGCCGATGCGGGCGCTGACAGGACCGTTGAAGCCGGCACGATCGCCGTGGCGACGAACGCAAACCAGCGAACTGTTTTCATGGTCGGTCACGTTCTCACACCGGGGGTGATCGTGCGAGCCGATCTGCGGGAAGGCTGATGATCGACCGGTTACCGGCGGGTGGGCAACGACGGTAGCCTTGCTGTCGATGACGGATCAAGCCGAACAACACGGCATCTCCTACGCATCGGCTGGGGTGGACATCGAAGCCGGTGACCGCGCCGTCGAATTGTTCAAGCCGCTGGCCATGAAGGCCACCAGGCCCGAAGTGCGCGGCGGGCTCGGCGGATTCGCCGGGCTGTTCGCGCTGCGCGGCGGCTACCGCGAACCGCTGCTGGCTTCATCGACCGACGGTGTCGGCACCAAGCTGGCCGTCGCCCAGGCCATGGACAAGCACGACACGGTCGGCATCGACCTGGTCGCGATGGTGGTCGACGACCTGGTCGTGTGCGGCGCAGAGCCGTTGTTCCTGCAGGACTACATCGCCGTCGGCCGCACGGTTCCCGAACGGGTCAGCGAACTGGTGTCAGGCATCGCCAACGGCTGCGTGATGGCCGGCTGCGCGCTGCTCGGCGGTGAAACCGCCGAACACCCCGGACTGATGGCACCCGACCACTACGACATCTCGGCCACCGGCGTCGGCGTGGTTGAGGCCGACGACGTGCTGGGACCTGAGCGGGTCAAGCCCGGCGACGTGATCATCGCGATGGCGGCGACGGGCCTGCATTCCAACGGCTACTCGTTGGCGCGCAAGGTGCTGCTGGAGATCGACCGGATGAACCTGGCGGGCCATGTCGAGGAGTTCGGCCGCACCCTCGGCGAAGAGCTGCTCGAGCCGACCCGCATCTACGCCAAGGACTGCCTGGCGCTGGCCGCCGAAACCCAGGTCCGGACGTTCTGCCATGTCACCGGGGGCGGGCTGGCCGGAAACCTCGAGCGCGTCATCCCCCACGGCCTCGTCGCCGAAATCGACCGTGGGACGTGGACGCCCGCGCCGGTGTTCGGGATGATCGCGCAGCGTGGCCGCGTCGACCGGGTGGAGATGGAGAAGACGTTCAACATGGGTGTCGGCATGGTCGCCGTCGTCGCGCCGGAGGACACCGACCGCGCGCTGGCCGTGTTGACCGCCAGGCATCTGGATTGCTGGACGCTTGGCACCGTCAAGAAGGGCAGCAAGGACAGCGCCCGTGCCAGCCTGGTGGGCCAGCACCCCCGCTTCTAGGGCTTGATGCGCCAGTCGTCCTCATCGGGCGCCCATTCGTCACCCGATCCGTCGGTGCCGTTGAGATCGCCAGAGCCGTCCGACCCAGCCAGCTCGCGCTGAAGTTGGGTGAAATCAGTCTGCGGTGAGCTGTATTTGAGCTCACGAGCAACCTTGGTCTGCTTTGCCTTAGCCCGGCCGCGGCCCATGGGGGTACCCCCTCGCGCAATAACGGAGCGGCCCAATTTTTAGGCGGCTCCGATCTGTGTGTCTTTATTGTCCTGCCAACACTTTACCGTGCCCGGCTGTCGCGTGCTGGCAGGCCCGCTCCCGGCTGAGCCGTGAGTCAGGCCCGATCAGTCAGCCGACTACCTCAACGCCCCCGGCCGCGCAGCTGTTCCACCGCGACTCGGCCCGCTCCGACCACATCGGCGGGGGGTAGTGAATCGGGATCGATCACCGCCGCGACCTCCGTCTGCCCGCCCGTGGTCAACGGCGTGTCCGCCGGCAGGCCACGCTTGAGCAGCGCCAAGGCGATGGGCCCGTCGTCGACATGGTCGATGACAGTGCCCAGCCTGCCGACACTGCGCCCGCCTGCCAGCAGAGGATCGCTGGTTGCCGGGCGATCCGCCGAGCCGTCCAGCTGAACGAGCACCAGCATGCGCGGCGGTTTGCCCAGGTTATGGACGCGAGCGACGGTTTCCTGGCCGCGGTAGCAACCCTTGTCGAGGTGCACCGCCGTGCCGATCCAGCCGACCTCATGCGGGATGGTCCGCTCGTCGGTGTCCACGCCAAGACGCGGCCGCAGCGCGGCCACCCGATGGGCTTCGTATGCCCACACGCCTGCAGGCCTGACCCCGGCGTCCACAAGTCGCTGTCGCCACTGGGCGGCTTGTTCGCGGGGTACGACAAGGTCCAACTCGATGCCTTTACCTGGCATTCGCCGCAGAAAACCGCCGCTTTCGAGCGCCACAGCGGTGCCTTCGCCGGGCAGCGAATCGACGCCGAGCGCCTCGAGGACCCCGGGATCGGCCAGCCGCGGGCCGAGTAGTGACAACACCGCCAGTTCGGCCGGTTCGACCGCGACGTCGGACCAGAACACCATCTTGCGCAGGAACGCGAGCAGCGGTTCGCCGCGCCACGGCTCGGTGTCCAGATAAGTGACGCCGTCGAGCTCGGTCTGGATCCAGTGATCTTCGACACGTCCCTGCATGTCGAGGCTCAGATTCTGCGTGACCGCGCCATCTGGGAGCTCGCTGACGTGCTGCGAGGAGATGTTGTGCAGCCAGCTCTTGCGCTCACTGCCGGAGAGCGTCAGCACGGCCCGGTGCGAGCGGTCGACGACGACCGCGTGGTCGGCGGCCGAGCGCTGCTCGCCAAGGGGGTCGCCGTAGTGCCACACGGCACCTGCGTCCGGTCCGGTCTCAGGCGCGGGAACTGCGGACATGCCTTCAACTCTACGGGCTAGGCTGCTACGCCATGGCCAGCCAACCCGGAGTCGTAGTCACCCTCGACGGCCAACTGCACGACCCCGCGGCGCCACTGCTTTTCGCAGACGATCTGGCAGCGGTGCGCGGCGACGGCGTCTTCGAAACGCTGTTGGTGCGCGATGGCAGCCCGTGCCTGCTGGAGGCGCACCTGGCCCGGTTGACGCAATCCGCGCGAATGGCCGATCTGCCCGAGCCCGACCTGCCGCAGTGGCGGGCGGCCGTCGCTGCGGGGGTAGCACGCTGGCTTGCCGATGGCGAAGGCGAGGGCGTGCTTCGGCTGGTGTACAGCCGCGGCAGGGAAAGCGGATCGCCGCCGACGGCGTTCGCGACAATCGGGCAATTGGCCGCGCGGGTCGCCGAGGCCAGGCGTAACGGCGTGGCGGCGGTGACGCTGGCGCGCGGCCTGCCCGCCGAAGGGGCGTCCGACATGCCGTGGCTGCTGGCGGGCGCGAAGACGTTGTCCTACGCGGTGAACATGGCCGCGCTGCGGCATGCGGAGCAGCAGGGTGCCGGCGACGTGATCTTCGTCAGCTCTGATGGCTACGTCCTGGAGGGGCCGCGGTCGACGGTGGTGATCGCGACCGAACTCGATGGGAACCCCGCGCTACTGACGCCGCCGCCGTGGTATCCGATTCTGCGCGGCACCACGCAACAGGCACTGTTCGAGGTGGCGCGCAACAAGGGCTACGACTGCGACTACCGCAATCTGCGGCCAGCCGATCTGTTTGCCGCACAAGGAGTTTGGCTGGTCTCGAGCATCACGCTCGCCGCGCGGGTGCATACGCTGGATGGCAAGCCGCTGTCGTCTGCGCCGCTGGCCGGCGAGATCGCCGAGCTGGTCGACGAGGCCATCTTGAGCGATCGCTGACGTCGCACCCACCCATACGACATCCTGGATGGGTGGGGGACGGGTCGGCTGACGAACGGCTGACGAGGTGGCAGCGGCTGGCGTTGCGCCGCCTGATCAGGCACGCGGGAAGGCGGCCTGGAGAGAGCCGCTGACACCGGGCGACTGGCAGGCCTACTTCGAGTTCTCCACCATCACCAGTACGCGGGCGGTACATCGCGTCCTACGCTCACTGCCGGCCAGCCCGCGGTGCGGCATGTGCGGCGCGCCGTTCGCCGGAATCGGCAGCCGGTTGGTTCGGCCACTGGGCTTTCGCCCGTCGCGGAAGAATCCGACGCTGTGTGCGACGTGCGTCGAGCTGGCGCCGCCGGGTGGCATCACCACAGAGGTCGGCGTCATGTTCGCCGACCTGCGGGGCTTCACCACGCGTTCGGAGTCCATCTCCCCGCAGGAGGCGAGCGCGCTGCTGCGCCGGTTGTATTCCGTCGCAGAAGACGTGCTCTTCCCGGAAGCGCTGATCGACAAGCTGATCGGCGACGAGGTCATGGCGCTTTATCTGCCGATCTTTGTCGCAGGGAGCTCATGGTCACCCGAGGATGACGACCGGCGAACGGTGGCCAACGTGATGCTCGACCATGCCCGCAGGCTGCTCGAAGGGCTGGGCTATGGCAGTCGCGAAGGTGCGGCGCTGGACCTCGGTATCGGCCTCGATTACGGCGAAGCGTTCGTCGGCAACATCGGCGGGGGCACTGCGGTCAGTGAGTTCACGGCCATCGGTGACGTCGTGAACACCGCGGCCCGGCTGCAGTCCTGCGCAAGCAGTGGCGAGGTCATGGTGGCCGAACGCCTCGCGCGATTTCTCGACGAACCGGCCGGTCCGCTCGAGCACGTCACGGTCAAGGGCAAGCACGAGCCCGTCGCCGCCCAGCGGGTGCGTTGGTTCGAGACACCAAAAGTGCGCTAAATCGGTTGTCGCCGTGCGGATGCGAGGGTACGGTCGGCCGTACACAAGGAAGGAGGTGGTCCGACCAATTGATTGACTTACGGACATGTGAGGTGGCTGCGAGCTAGCAGCGCACGGGGAGTCCTCCGCGCGCGCTGGCGAATTCCCCGCAGTCACCCGGCCCCCGAGCCTCTCGGTTTTGTCCAACCAGGTACAACGGCTCGGGGGCCGCTTCATGTCTGCGGTCGGCTAGCCGCTGATGAAGGCCAGTCCGACGATGCCGACGATGTAGAGCACGAGCACGACGATCGAATCCAGCCCCATGCGCAACCATTGGCGCTCCGGGCGAAACACCAATCCGACCATGTAGACCACCGTGAGCAACGCCGCCAGCGCGGTGAGGTAGATATCGGTGTGGTGCGCCAACGGTAAGACGGCGGATCCCGACAGCACTTCTGCGAGCAGGAAGAGCACCGGAAGGAACGCATTGCCGCCAAAGATGTCGCTGACCGCCAGCTTGTAATCGCCAAGGCGGGTCGACGTGAGCCCGGTGGACAATTCCGGCAATGAGGTGGCGGCCGCCAACACCGTCGCACCGAAGACCACGCCGGACATCCCCCAGCGCCCGAACACCGCTTCGCCGCTGCGTTCGATATAGACGCCCGCGACCAAGGTGGCGACAGCCGCGACCGCGAACACCGTGACGGTCCGGGCCGTGCTGACGCCTCCCTGAGTTGCCTTGTCGGCGTTGGTCTTTGCGGAATGGCCGGGCGGCTTCTGCTGGCTGCCCGGTGCGTGACCGCCCTCATGCCACGGCAACTCCCGGTCACCGCGGCGCACCAAGAGCAGACCCACCGCCCAGATGACGGCTATCAACGCGGCACCCGGTGTGACCCGCCAGACGATCAGCGCCGGTGGCAGTTGCGTCGACATCACCACCACAACCAACAACGCCACCACCAACGCGCCCTCGAGGACGAGGGTCAGCGATGCCGCCAGGTAAGTCAACGGCTTCCGGGGCCGCACGCCGGCGGCGTCGAGTGCCACCAGCACTACCGTCTGGATCGCGATGCCGCCGAGGATGTTGCCGACCGCGACGTCGAGTTGATGCGCCAGCGCCGCGCTGGTCGTGATCGCGATCTCGGGCAGGTTGGTGGCAATCGCCAACAGGAGGATTCCGCCCAATGCCGACCCGAGGTGCCACCGTTGGGACAGCACGTCGGTGGCATCGGACAATTTGACGCCGGCCGCCCAGATCACGATCGCGCAGAGGAGGAAAACGCAGAGCAGCACCCACGACGGCAACGACGTCACGCCGAGGCGAATACCCGCTCGACTGCCCAGCATCCCTGTGAAGCTGGCGTGAGTTAGCTGGGTGCGCGATGATGCGCCCCATGGGCAACGTGTGGAGGCTGGCCGTCGCGGCCGTCGCGGTAGCCACCGCATGCGCGCCGATCTCCGAGCGGACCGCCACCGGCACGGCAGACAAGTGCACGAAGGACAATCTCGGAACGCTGTATCCCGGCATCTTCACGTTCGGCACCGACCAACCGGTGTACCCGCCGTGGTACATGGGCGACAACCCCGCCAGCGGTGAGGGATTCGAGGCTGCGCTCGCCTATGCCATCGCGGCCAAGATGAAGTACACGGACGACGAGGTGCGGTGGGTACGGGTGCCGTTCAACACGGCGCTGGCTTTTGGGCCAAAGACGTTCGACGCCAACCTATCTGAGTTCTCGATCACCGAACAGCGCAAGGCCGCAGTGGATTTCTCCTCGCCGTATTTCGACGTGACGCAGGCGGTCGTCACGATCAAGACGTCACCGGCGGCGGCCGTCAAGACCGTGCAGCAGCTCAAGGCGTTGCGACTGGGTGTGCAGGTCGGTACCACCAGTTACACCGCGGCGACATCGGTGAACGGTGACTTTCCTGTCGAGGTGTACAACACCAACGGCGACGCCAAAATGGCGCTGAGCAACGGCGAAATCGATGCACTGGTGGCCGACCTGCCAACAGCGTTCTCCGTCGCCAACGAGCTGCGCAACGGGTTGATGGTGGGCCAATTGCCAAGCGCCTCAGGTGATATCGAGCAGTTCGGCGTCGTGCTGGACAAGGGCAGCGCACTGACTCGCTGCGTATCGTGGGCCGTCGACAGCCTCCGCAAGGACGGCACGCTGGACCGGTTTAAGCAGCAGTGGCTGACCGACGCGGGCAGGGCGCCCGTGCTGGCTTAGCTCGCCGGACCCGGCGCCAGCGACGAGCACGCCTGCATGGCGCTGCGCCAGGTGCTCTCGTCGACGCCAGGCGGGGGACCGGCGGCCGGACCCGGCGCCGCGGGCACACCATGCTCGCTCAGACAATGGGCGAGACTTCCGTGGCCTGCCGGCGTGACCGACGTCGACGGTTGTTGTTGGGGCGGCGGCGTGTTCGACGAACATGCGGCGAGCAGGCCGGCCGCGGCGAGCCCGACGGCGATCGGTCGCACCCGCATCAGCCGACGAATCGTGACAGCCGGGCCGACAGGTGCGGGACCAGGCCGCCGTCGGCGTCCACCCGTTCTTCCACATATGCCAGGTCGCCACCCTCGACGATGCCGTAGAGCCGCTTGGCCCCGCCGACCAGCATTCCGGACTTGCTGCGGGCCAACGCGTCGGTGACCAGCTCCCAGGAGGATTGGGTACGCGGGCTGCCATAGAACAGTTCGATGTAACCGGCGGAATGGGCGAGCAGCAGCTCGATGGCCTGCGACTCGGACGGGTCGGTCGGGTCGTTGACGAACCGCCAGAAGCCGGTTTCCCGCAGACCGGGCGCCTCGTAGTCGCCGCTCTCGGTCAGCCGCCAGGAACGGGCCTCCCAGTTCAGGTAGTCGCCGCCGTCGTGCGAGACGACGATCTGCTGACCGAACCGGTAGTCACGCCCGGCCGCGCGGCCCTCACCCTCGCCGCGCCACACGCCTACCAACGGCAGCAGGGCGAGCAACGCGTCGTTGAGGTTGGCGCCCTCACGCAAATTGGCGGTGTCGGCGGGCAGCGGCAGATCGTCGAACACCGGGATGTTGCGGGCCGCCGTTGTCTTGGCGCGTTCGGCTGCCGCCGCGACGGCGTCGTCGCCGGACGTCACGACTCGTCGGTGATCAGACGGTAGAGCGCGTACAGCGCGAACCACGTGATCACCACGACGGCCGCGACGAGCATGATCTCGAAGAACAGCACCACGGCAGCGAGTCTAGCCGCCGAGGCCCCAATGGTTCTCGCCGGCCGTGGTTGGCCGAAACTACCCGAGTTCCTTCACGAACTCCGGGCAAAACGAGGTAGCCGCGGTGGTGACGAACGTCGCGGCGAGACCCTTGTTTCCGCCGAGACCGCGGCCTGCGATGTCCGCGACGGTCTCTTTGAAGGTGTCCCCGGCCGCGAAATCACGGCATACGGAGTGCCCGGCACTGATCACTCCGACCCGCGCCTGCGGCGGGATCGTGAGACCGTTGCTGGCCAATGCGTCGAGGAATTCGGTGTCGGGGCTGGCCGCAGCCAGCGGTGGGGTTGCTATGGCGAGGAGGGCGAACACCGTCGTCGCGAATCCCCCAATTGCGAATTTCATGATCGGCCCTGTTCATTGTGGTTGTCCCCGCGCAGCGGCGCAGGAACTAACCCCATGGTGGACCGGCCTAGCTAATTTCGGAGCGTTTTCGCAGCGAAAGCTGCGCTGCGGCCGGCAACCCGGCCTCAGCGTCCGCTCACGCGACCTTGACGTCGACCTCGTGGATGCCAGCTCCCGACGGTGCCACGCTGGCGTCGCCGTTGCCCGCGGGCGACAGCGCGCGCAGCGTCCACGTGCCGGGCGCGGCGAAGAACCGGAAGTCACCGGTGGCCGACGCGACGACCTCTGCGGTGAACTCGTCAGAGGCGTCCAGCAGGCGCACGAACGCGCCGCCGACCGCCTGACCCGACCCGTCGACGACGCGACCGGTGATCACCGTCTCCTTCTCGAGGTCGACGCTTGCTGGCAACGTCAGGCCTTGCTTCGGTGCAGAGCACATATCAACTTCCCAACTCGATCGGGGCCCCAACGAGAGAGCCGTATTCCGTCCAACTGCCGTCGTAGTTCTTGACGTTCTTGTGTCCCAACAGTTCCTGCAGCACGAACCAGGTGTGCGACGAGCGCTCACCGATACGGCAGTAGGCGATGGTTTCCTTCTCGCCGTCGAGGCCCGCCTCGGCGTACAACTTGGCCAGATCCTCGTCCGACTTGAAGGTGCCGTCCTCGTTGGCCGCCTTGCTCCACGGAACGTTGATCGCGCCGGGGATATGCCCTGGCCGCTGGCTCTGCTCCTGCGGCAGGTGCGCGGGAGCGAGGATCTTCCCGGAGAACTCGTCGGGGGAGCGCACGTCGACCAAGTTCTTCTCGCCGATCGCGGCGATGACCTCGTCGCGGAACGCGCGGATCGCGTTGTTGGGCTCCTTGGCGGTGTAGCTGGTCTGCGGCCGGTTCACCGGCTCCGCCGACAGCGGGCGCCCGTCGAGCTCCCACTTCTTGCGGCCGCCGTCGAGCAGCTTGACCTTGTCGTGGCCGTACAGCTTGAAGTACCAGTACGCGTACGCCGCGAACCAGTTGTTGTTTCCGCCGTAGAGGATCACGGTGTCGTCGTTGGAGATACCGCGTTCAGACAGCAGTTTGGAGAACTGCTGTGCGTCGACGAAGTCGCGCTTGACGTGGTCCTGGAGATCTTCTTTCCAGTCCAGCTTGATGGCGCCCTCGATGTGGCCGCCGTCGTAGGCGCTGGTGTCTTCGTCGACCTCGACGAAGACGGTGTTCGGCGCGGTGAGATTGCTCTCGGCCCAGTCGGTACTGACCAGGACCTCACTACGAGCCATGAACGAATTCCTTTCGGTTGCTTGGTGATTGAGTCAAACGGGAAATGAGCGGATAGAGCTGGCAACCGAGGCAGATGCCGAAGGCCGCATTGAGGAATGCCGCCACTAGTGCGAAGCCGGTGGCGATCAGGCCGAGAAGCTGTATGCCACAAGCGAATCCGACGACGCCGACGACAGCGAACACGAAACCGACCAGCTGCGCGAATTTCAGCGGCGGCACGGGTTCCTTCTCGGTGGTGGGTCCGAGCCGCGGAAGTACGAGGTGCGCGAATATCAGTCCATAGGGATGCTGACGCGGGCCTCGCCACGCGCCGATGGCGAAAACGACGGCCTGGACACCCAGGATGACGGCCGCGGCGAGCGGGCTGACGGCCGCCGCGAGCAGCGTAGCCACGAGCACGGCGGTGGTGATCCACGCGGCGAAGCGGGGGCCACGCACATCCACCTGCGTGGTCGTGGTGTTGGTCGACATGAAACAGACTCCTGTTGCGTTGACGGGCCGGGAATGAGCAAGCCGAAACGGCTGCTCCGAGCGAGCGCGCTAGACCGCGCGGCTGCGCTCAGCAGCTACAACAACAACAGCAACAACCCGCAACGCGGCACAGATCGACTGCGCGGCGCTTGGTGAGCATGGGCTCGAGGCGGGCGGACACGTCGGACAGCTTACCCAATGACATGGTGATCAAGCCAACAGCGGTTCGACGGCGGAGCGCAGGTCAGCGGCCTTGGGCACACCGGTGGTGCGATAGCGGGGACGGCCGTCCGCATCGAAAATCAACGTCGTAGGCAGCGACATCACCGAAAGCCGTCGAGCGGCTTCGGGATTGGCGTCCATGTCGATCTCGACGTGCGCGACGCCGGGCAGCTCATCGCACACCTGATCCACCACCCGCCGGACCGCCCCGCAGGGTCCGCACCAATCCGCGCTGAAGTGCAGGATGGTCGGCCCGCTTTCGGAAAGCCCGAGGTCGGAGGTGTCGACATTGCTGGCGTCGGAGGCGGCCTTCAGCATCCCGGCACGCAGCGTCACCAGCCGGCCTATTACAAAGGCCACGCCCAAAGCGGCGATCAGCACCGTGACCGCCAGTACCACTGATGAGCTCATGACAAATTGAACCGATCGAGCGGGATGGTTACTCCCTTGGTGATGCCCTCGATGATGACGTCCGAACCGCGGGCCCCCTCGCTGGTTGGTCGCACCCCGAACGGCAGCTTCTGACCAGGCAGGGAATTGCTGAACGCGGCGAGCACAGCAGGGAGTTTGTCCTCGGGGATCTCCTGGTCGGCGGTGCCCGCGCCGGTCAGCACGCCGGTCGCGGTGAAGATCAGCGTTGTCTCGTCGGGCCCGGCGATCGACAGGTCGACGGAGATGCTGACCTTCTTGTCGTAGCCCGCCTTCTTCGGAGTGCCGGTGAACACCAGCCCCCGGTTGCTGGAAATGCCGGACTCGGTGGTGCCGCCCGTCGCGTCGTTGGTCTCCCGCGACGGGGCCTCGACCAGCAGATCGGGGACGCCCATGAACCGCCCGAGATGCGTCGAATCGATGATGATGCGGCTTTCCAGCTTGCCGACCGGCAGCTTCGCATCGGGCCCGATGAGCCAGGAAGCGTCGGCCGCGTCGACCGAATGCAGGGTTGCCTCCAGGCCGACCTTGCCGACGACAGGGTGATCAACGCCACTGGCCTTGATCTCGATCTCATTGAAGTGGTCACTGGTCGCCTGCGTGATGAACGGAAAGCCCAGGATGCTCACCCACGGGTCGAAGTTCAGGTTTGCGGCCGCGCGCACGCTTCTGGCCAGCCGGTATTCGGCGTAGATCGCCGCCCCGAAGTCAGCACCCACGGCACCCACCACGACCACGGTTACGGTCGCGATGGCACCGATCAGCAGCTTTCGCACCCGGACATTCTGGCCCACCGCGACGGGTTGCCCTGCTCGACGCGGCTAACCGCCTGGTGCCGCGCTATCGTTATGTGACCATCGGCCGGGTAACGGCCGTATGTCAGGCGTGAATCTGGGAAGTCACCACCGACATCGTTGTCCGGGCGAGGTCCCTATGGCTGTTGGAGGGCCAGTTGGATCTATTGCTACTGACCGTCGATCCGCATCCCGAAACTGTGCTGCCCTCGTTGGCCCTGTTGGCCCACAACGTGCGGACAGCACCGACGGAGGTGTCCTCCCTTCTCGAGGCGGGCACCGCGGATGTGGCGATCGTCGATGCGCGCACGGATCTGGCCGCCGCTCGCGGCCTGTGTCGGTTGTTGGGTACGACGGGGACCTCGGTGCCCGTGGTGGCCGTCGTGACCGAGGGCGGCCTGGTCGCCGTCAACGTCGAATGGGGTCTCGACGAGATTCTGTTGCCAGGCACTGGGCCTGCCGAGATCGACGCCCGGCTGCGGCTGCTGGTCGGACGCCGCGGGGGCGTGGCGAACCAGGAGAACGTCGGCAAGATCAGCCTCGGCGAGCTGATCATCGACGAGGGCACCTACACCGCCCGGCTGCGCGGACGCCCGCTGGACCTCACCTACAAGGAATTCGAGCTGCTGAAGTATCTCGCTCAGCACGCCGGTCGGGTGTTCACCCGCGCTCAACTGCTGCAAGAGGTGTGGGGTTATGACTTCTTCGGTGGCACCCGCACCGTCGACGTGCACGTGCGACGGTTGCGCGCCAAGCTCGGCACGGAATACGAATCGCTGATCGGCACTGTGCGCAACGTCGGCTACAAGGCGGTGCGGCCCGCGCGCGGCAGGCCGCCTGCGCCGGGATCGGAAGTGTCCGACGACATGGTCGACGACGCGAGCTACGAGACGCCGGACAGCGTGCCCGACGCGCTGGCTGACCCGCTGCGCAGTCCGTGAGCTCAATCGGCTGGCGTGCGGGCCTGTCCGATGATGAGCAGCGCCGGATCCGTGAGCTGATCGCGGCGGCCCGACAAGAAGACGGCGTCGCACCCGTCGGCGACCAGGTGCTTCGCGAACTCGCCCACGATCGCACCCGACACCTGCTGGCCGTTGAGGGCGACGACATCCTCGGCTACCTCAACCTCACCGCAGACCCCGCGATGGCTGAGTTGGTGGTGCGTCCCGACGCCAGACGCCGGGGCATCGGTTCGGCGATGGCGCGCGCGGGGTTGTCCGAAGGCGGCGACGACGCGCGAATCTGGGCGCACGGCAACCTCGAGGCCGCGCGTGCGACAGCCAACGCGCTCGGCCTCGTCACAGTGCGCGAGCTGCTCCAGATGCGTCGGCCGCTGACCGACCTACCCCCGGTCACCGCAGCCGAGGGAGTCCGTATCACCACTTATTCCGGGGCCGCCGACGACTCCGAACTGCTGCGCGTGAACAACGCCGCGTTCGCATGGCACCCGGAACAGGGCGGCTGGACGGCTGCCGACATCGCCGAGCGTCGCGGCGAGCTCTGGTTCGACCCCGCGGGATTGTTCATGGCATTCGATGAGCAGACCGACAAGCTGGTGGGCTTTCACTGGACCAAAGTGCACAACGCCGATCTCGGCGAGGTCTACGTCGTCGGGGTCGATCCGGCCGCGCAGGGACGCGGACTGGGCGCCACACTCACATTGGCCGGATTGCACCATCTAGCCGTGCGGCTTTCCGAAAGTGAACAACCGACGGTGATGCTTTACGTCGAGGCAGATAACTCCGCGGCCGTCAAGACGTATCAACGGCTGGGTTTCGACGTATTCAGCGTCGACGCGGCCTACGCGGCGCCACCTGTGAATTAGCTGACCTGTTCACCTTCCGTTCACTTTCCATCTGAGATTCGTCCACTACGGCCGCATACGTTGCCGTGGAGTTCAAAGCCGTCAACCGAAAGTGGGATCAGTGAAGCTCAACAGCATTGGCAAGGCGCTCGGCACTACCCTCTCAGCGACGGCGATCGCCGCGCTGACGCTGACCGCCTGCGGTAGCGACAACAACGCCTCGGCTCCTGGCACGAGCGCGTCGGGCACGGGCACCGGCACCGCGTCCGCCAAGGCTGATTGCGGCGGGAAGAACTCGCTCACCGGCGAGGGTTCGACGGCGCAGCAGAACGCGATCGCCGAGCTGAACAAGGTGTGGGGCCAGGTCTGCTCCGGCAAGACCCTCGCCTACAACCCGACAGGTTCGGGCGCCGGCGTTGACCAGTTCATCGCCAAGCAGGTCGACTTCGCGGGCTCCGACTCCGCGCTGAAGGACGACCAGGTCAAGAAGGCCGCCGACCGTTGCGGCGGCAACCCCGCATGGAACCTGCCGCTGGTCTTCGGCCCGGTTGCGCTGGCCTTCAACATCGACGGTGTCGACAAGCTCGTCGTGAACGCGGACGTGCTGGCGAAGATCTTCCAGGGACAGATCACCAAGTGGAACGACCCGGCCATCGCCGCCCTGAACAGCGGCACGAGCCTGCCGGACGCCGACATCAAGCCCGTCTACCGCTCGGACTCGTCGGGCACCACCGACAACTTCCAGAAGTACCTGGCCGCCGCCGCCCCGCAGTCGTGGACCAAGGGCGCAGGCAAGGAGTTCCAGGGTGGCGCGGGCGAGGGTGCGCAGAAGTCGTCCGGCGTGGTGCAGGCCATCCAGGCGACGCCCGGGTCGATCGGCTACGTGGAGAAGAGTCCGGCCGCGGCTGCCGGCCTGAAGAATGCGGAGATCGACAGCGGTGCGGGCGCGGTCGCCCTGACCGACGACTCCACCGGGAAGGCCGTTGCCGCCGCCAAGGTCAAGGGCGACGGCAACGACCTGACGTTGGACCTGAACGCGCTGTATGCCAGCAAGGAGCCCGGCTCGTACCCGCTGATGCTGGCCACCTACGAGATCGTGTGCAGCAAGGGCTACGACGCCGACACCGCTGCCGCGGTGAAGTCGTTCCTGACGGTTTCGGCGAACCAGGGCCAGGCCAACCTGTCTGCCGCCGGTTACGTCCCGCTGCCGGACTCCTTCAAGCAGCGCCTGCTCAAGTCCGTCGACGCAATTGCATAGTTGCCCTGCGCGACAGCACGATTGCGGTGAGGATGGGTGCCGGGACCAATGACCGATAGGCTCGATGTGACCGAAGCAAACGGGCTGCCGAACCCAGCGGACGCGGGATCGGGTGAAGTGATCGCTTCACCCTTTCCCGCACCGCCGCCCATCTCCACCGACCCTGCCAAAGGCACGAAGGTCCGGTTGGGAGACAGGGTCTTCCGCGGGCTTGCGGAGGGCTCAGGAGTCCTGATCGTCGTCATCATCGCCGCGATCGGGGCTTTCCTGTTGTGGCGGGCGGTCCCGGCGCTCGCCCGCAACAAAGAGAACTTCTTCCTCTACGGCGGAAACTGGATCACCACCGACACGTCGGCGATGCACTTCGGCATCCTCGATCTGCTCCAGGTGACCGTCTTCGTATCGCTTTTCGCGTTGATCCTCGCCATGCCCGTCGCGTTGGGCATCGCGATATTTCTCACCCACTACTCGCCACGGCGGCTGGCGGGCCCGCTGGGCTACATGGTCGACCTTCTCGCGGCGGTGCCGTCGATCGTGTACGGCGTGTGGGGGCTCTACGTGCTGGCCCCGGTGCTCAAGCCGTTTGCCTTGTGGCTCAACAAGAATCTCGACTGGCTGTTTCTGTTCAAGACCGGCAACGCATCGGTGGCGGGAGGCGGAACCATCTTCACGGCCGGCATCGTGCTCGCCGTCATGATCCTGCCGATCATCACCGCGGTGACACGAGAGGTGTTCATCCAGACGCCCCGCGGTCAAATCGAGGCGGCGCTCGCGCTCGGCGCCACCCGATGGGAGGTCGTGCGCACCACGGTGTTGCCGTTCGGCCTGTCCGGTTACATCAGCGGTGCGATGCTCGGCCTCGGCCGTGCGCTGGGTGAGACGATCGCGTTGTTGATCATCCTGCGCGGCACGCAGAAGGCGTTCAGTTGGACGCTGTTCGACGGTGGCTACACATTTGCGAGCAAGATCGCCGCTACCGCAAGCGAATTCAACGACCAGTACAAAGCAGGCGCGTACATCGCCGCCGGCCTGGTGTTGTTCATCCTGACGTTCGTGGTGAACTCGCTTGCTCGTGCCGCGGTCGCAGGAAGGGGCGCGAAATGACCTCGACTCTGGACCGCCCGGTCAAGGTCACGACCTTCCAGGGCGTGAGCCTTCGCCGCAAGGTCACCAACAACATTGCGACAGTGTTGGTTACGGCGTCGCTGGTGATCGCGTTGGTGCCGCTGCTGTGGGTGTTGTACTCGACCATCACCAAGGGCATCAAGGCGCTCGCCTCACCCGTCTGGTTCACCAACTCCCAGGCGGGCATGACGGCATTCCAGGCCGGTGGCGGGGTTTACCACGCAATCATCGGCACCGTGTTGCAGGGCTTGGTGTGTGCGATCATCTCGATTCCGATCGGCATCTTCGTCGCCGTCTATCTTGTTGAGTACGGCGGCGGTACGCGACTTGGCAAGATCACCACGTTCATGGTCGACATCCTCACGGGTGTGCCCTCGATTGTGGCGGCGCTGTTCATCTACGCGTTGTGGGTGGCCACACTCGGCTTCCAACGCTCCGGCTTTGCGGTGTCACTTGCGTTGGTGCTGTTGATGATTCCGGTCATCGTGCGCGCCACCGAAGAGATGTTGCGCATCGTTCCGATGGACCTGCGCGAAGCCAGTTATGCGCTGGGCGTGCCGAAGTGGAAGACGATCGTGCGCATTGTCATTCCGACGGCGTTGTCGGGCATCGTCACCGGCATCATGCTGGCGCTGGCCCGCGTGATGGGGGAGACCGCGCCGTTGCTGATCCTGGTCGGCTACGCGCAGGCGATGAACTTCGACATGTTCAACGGATTCATGGGATCGCTGCCGGGCATGATGTACGACCAGATTTCGGCGGGCGCGGGCGCCAACCCGGTGCCGACCGACCGACTCTGGGGCGCGGCCCTGACATTGATCCTGTTGATCGCCATACTCAATATCGGGGCGCGGTTCATCGCGAAGATCTTCGCCCCCAAGAAGGTTTAGGAGCTTCAAGTGGCCAAGCGGTTGGACCTCAAGGACGTCAACATCTACTACGGCTCGTTCCACGCCGTGGCCGATGTCGCGCTGTCCGTTCAGCCCCGCAGTGTTACGGCGTTCATCGGGCCGTCGGGTTGCGGCAAGTCGACGGTGCTGCGGACGCTCAATCGCATGCACGAGGTGATTCCCGGCGCCCGCGTCGAAGGTTCGGTGCTGCTCGACGGTGAGGACATCTACGGCGCGGGAGTCGACCCGGTCGGTGTCCGCAAGACCATCGGCATGGTGTTCCAGCGGCCAAACCCGTTCCCTACCATGTCAATTCGCGACAACGTGGTGGCCGGGCTGAAGTTGCAGGGCGTGCGCAGCAAGAAGGCGCTCGACGAGGTCGCCGAGCGTTCCCTCAAGGGTGCCAACCTGTGGAACGAGGTCAAGGACCGGTTGGAGAAGCCCGGCGGCGGCCTCTCGGGTGGCCAGCAGCAGCGGCTTTGCATCGCCCGCGCGATTGCGGTGCAGCCGGATGTGCTGCTGATGGACGAGCCGTGCTCAGCGCTCGACCCGATCTCGACGCTGGCGATCGAGGACCTGATCGCGGAGCTCAAGCAGGACTTCACGATCGTCATCGTCACGCACAACATGCAACAGGCCGCCCGCGTCAGCGACCAGACCGCGTTCTTCAATCTGGAGGCGACGGGTAAGCCGGGCCGGCTCATCGAGATCGACGACACCGAGAAGATCTTCTCCAACCCGAACGAAAAGGCCACGGAGGACTACATCTCCGGCCGCTTCGGGTAGGGAATAATCGACACGCTGCGGCGGTCGTAGTGGCCATGGCCAAAGCAGTGCAGTTCGATCAGTACGGCGACATCGACGTCCTCGCGGTGCGTGAAGTCGACAAGCCTGTGCCTGGTGAGGGCGAGGTGCTGGTTGCGGTCAGGGCGGCCGGAATCAACCCTGGTGAGGCGATGATTCGCCGCGGCGCGTTTCACGATCGGTGGCCGGCGACGTTCCCGTCCGGACAGGGCAGTGATCTGGCCGGTGTGGTCGCCGAGATCGGTGCCGGCGTCGACGGCTTCGCAGTCGGCGACGGGGTGCTGGGCTTCACCGAGAAGCGCTCCAGTCAGGCCGAATTCGTGGCAGTACCCGCTGACCAGCTCACGGCCAAACCCGATCCGGTGCCGTGGGAGGTCGCAGGCGGCCTGCCCGGCGTGGGCGCCACCGCTTACGCTGCGGTCCGTGCCGTTGCGTTGAAGCCGGGTGACACGGTCGCCGTCGCAGGTGCGGCCGGGGGAGTTGGCACCATCGCCGTTCAGCTCGCAAAGCGCGCTGGCGCAACAGTTTTGGGCATCGCCGGCCCGTCGAACGACGAATGGCTCACCGCACACGGCGTGGTCCCCGTCAACTATGGCGACTCGCTGGCCGACCGGCTCCGCGCGGCGGCGCCCAATGGAATCGACGCGTTCCTGGACTTCTTCGGCGGTGGCTACGTCGAACTGGCGGTGACCGAACTCGGCATTGATCCGCAGCGGGTGGACACCATCATCGACTTCGCAGCCATCGAGCGGTTCGGCGTGAAGGGCGACGGCAATGCCGAGGGTGCCGATGCTCGGGTGCTCGCGGAGTTGGCGGAGCTGATTGCCGCGGGTGAGCTGGAGCTGCCCATTGCCGCGGTGTACCCGCTTGACCAGGTACAAGCGGCGTACCGCACGCTGGAGGAGCGGCACACCAGGGGAAAGATCGTGCTGCGGCCGTAACGCCTCAGCGCGGAGTGGGGATCTGTTCCTCGTCGGGGTGATTGCCGGTGACCTGGAAGATGACGCGGCGGGCCACCTCCACGGCGTGATCGGCGAACCGCTCGTAGAAGCGGCCGAGCAGTGTCACGTCGACGGCCGCGGCGACCCCGTGCTTCCATTCCCGGTCCATCAGCACCGTGAACAGGTGACGGTGTAGGTCGTCCATCGCGTCGTCTTCTTCGCGGATTCGCGCTGCCTTCTCCGGATCCCGGGTGATCAGCACCTCCTGCGCGCTGTTGCCCAATTCGACTGCAACGCGGCCCATTTCAGCGAAATAACCGTTGACCTCTTCGGGCAGCGCGTGTTGGGGATGGCGGCGCCTTGCGATCTTGGCGACGTGCAGCGCCAGCGCGCCCATCCGGTCAACGTCGGCGACGATCTGAATCGAGCTGACGATCGATCGCAGATCGCCTGCCACCGGCGCCTGCAGCGCCAGGAGCACGAACGCGCTTTCTTCGGCGCGCGTGCTCATCGCCGCGATCTGCTCGTGGTCGGTGATGACCTGCTCGGCCAGCACGAGATCGGCTTGCAGCAGGGCCTGCGTGGCGCGTTCCATGGCAGTGCCCGCCAGCCCGCACATCTCGCCGAGCTGGGCTGTCAGGGCATCCAATTGCTCGTGGTACGCGGTTCGCATGCGCCAAGCCTACGGTGTTTGTCATCGGTACGTCACGACGCAAGCGGTGAACGAAAGGTGAATGCCACCTGCCTAAATGGGGCCCGAAGGTGGCGGTGCTACAGCGTTATTCGCACGAGGTGTCGGCGGCGTTGGTGACCGTCAGATCCTCGGGCAGATGCGTCGGTGTCGTACTGGTCCCACGCACAACGTGAACCTGCACGGGGGATCCGCTCGGCGACGGCGGAGTCACCGACAGGAAGTCGCTTCCGAGCACCACCCGCACCACATCGCCCAAGCCGCTGACCCGTTCGATGGTGGGATTGGTGAAGGACGACGCAACGGTGGCCGCGGCCTGCTCGTTGCCTGGCGAGAAGAACACCGTCGTCGAGTTCAGCGGTCCGGGATAGTCGTCGGGGCTGGTCACGTTGAAGCCGTGCGACTGCAGTTCGCTCGCTGCGGTGGACGCCAGGCCGTCCTCACCGGTCGAGTTCGACACGCGCACGGTGATGTCCTGCGGGTTGGTGGTGACCGCGCTGACCAACTCGGCGTTCTCCGGCGCAGGCGAAGGAGACGCCTCGGGGGTGCTGGCCTTCGACTCCGGCGTACCGGGCACCGGAGTGTTGTCCGGATTCTTCTCCTCGGGCAGCGGGTCGTCGTTGATGATCGCGTCGAACAGCGCCCGCATGTCGTCGGTGCGGGGGGTTTCGTTGCCGTACTCGTCGGCATATCCGACCGTCGGAACCGTCACGAATGTGATGCGGCCGGCACTGACACCCTGAACGGACTGGCCGAGGTCGACAAGGTCCTTGGTGTCGATGTTGTCGACGAAGCTGTCGTTGATGAACATGTTGACCACGTTGTTGAGCTTGGACAGCGAGAAGAACACTTCCTTGGAGATCATCGAGCGCAGCAGCGACGACAGGAACAGCTGTTGGCGCTTGATGCGGCCGTAGTCGCCGTTGGTCTCGGTGGTGACCTGCCGGGCGCGCACGTACTGCAGCGCGGTGTGGCCGTCGACCATCTGCCTGCCCGCATTGGCCAGCACGGTGCCGAGTTCGTAGTCCTCCAGCGGGGTGGTGCTGCACACCTCGACACCGCCAAGAGCGTCGACCATCTTCGAGAAGCCGGCGAAATCGACTGCCATGAACCGGTTTACCGAAAGACCGGACAGCTTCTGGATCACCTTGACCAGACACTTGGGCCCGCCGACCGCGTACGCGGAGTTGATCTTCGTCTCGGTGTAGACCTGGTCTTGTCCGTAGGCGTCGGACTCTTGGTCGGTGACCGGACCATATTGATGCGTATCGGGATCCCAGTGCTCGCACTTGGTGGGGGTGATCGCGAGATCACGCGGGAACGACACGGCCACAACGCGTTTGCGATTGGCCGGGATGTTCACCAGCATGATCGTGTCCGACCGTGCGCCTGCGGCGTCGTCGGTGGTTCCCGCACCCATATCGCTGTTCTCGCCGAATCGGCTGTCCACCCCGACGATCAAGAAGTTCTCGTCACCGAACTGTGCATTCGGGTCCAGGATGTCTCGCGAGTTGGGATCCAGCGCCGAGACCTTGTTGAGCATGTTGTTCTTCGACGACTGCCATTGCCAGGCACCGCCGGTCAGTGCCAGCGCGCTCACCGCGATCAACGCGGCGGCCACCCGACCGGCCACCATCGTCTTGGTGAAACGCGGCCGCTTCTTCTCGGCCTTGGGCGCGCCGCGTCCGGACCCGATACGCGACGGCTGCACCCGGTCGTCGCTGCGCAGCGTCGCCAGATCCGGCACCTCAGAGGCGTACCCGGCGACCACGGGGATGATCTCCGTGTCCGGATCGTCCAGCTCGATGACGGGCGGAATGATCTCGGTCGCCGGAGCGGGCGGTTCGGGCGCAGGCCGGGGTTCCGGCGCAGGCCGGGGTCGCCTCAGTTCCTCGGGGACGCTCGAAGCACCGTTCAGCTTCGCGATCAGGTCGGCGACGGTGACGCCGTCGGTGTGGTTACCGGCAGGGGCGCCCTTGTCGTCGTCCTCGGCATCGGAATGCCCGCTGCGCTCCCACGGCGCGGCGCCTGGCGATGGCGGCGCACTTCGGGTAAGCCATCGGTTGGGCCCAGCGCTGGGAAGCCCAGGAGTGGCATCAGGGAAATCCCCGTCGCCGTCACTCATGTTCTGGTGGCCTCCGACTTTCTGGACCGTCGCGCGCGTCGGTGCGCGTGGGCGTATGCAGTACTTCGTGTGCCTCTAGCTCGGGTAACGACACTCTGCGGGCTCCGCCGTTGGAGCCGGATACGACAAGAGCCTTATCGTACTGAGACATCCTGAGAGACGGCCAGTCCACCGAAGGTACCGAGAACGTCTCGGTTTAGCCTCCGGAGTGCATGACGTCCGCTCCCGCGGGCACCGTGCAGTCGTCGGGATCGGTCAGCCAGCCCTCGGGCAGGGCCACCGATGCAGCCGAACCTTGCCGTCCGCGCGGCCCCGTCGCCGCAAGTGGAAACGGCACCTGCGGGTCGAGCTGAGCCAGCAGCGAGTCCAGCTCCGAAAGCGTCTTGACCAGGGCCAATGCCCGTCGTAGGTCGGCCCCGGCGGGAAATCCGTGCAGGTACCACGCGATGTGCTTGCGCATGTCGCGCATACCCTTGTCCTCGCCGAAATGGTCGGCGAGCAACTGGCCGTGCCTGCGCATGATGGCGGCGACCTCCCCGAGGGTGGGCGGCGTGGCAGGCGTCGTTCCGGCGAAGGCCGCCGAAAGCTCGGCGAACAACCACGGCCTGCCAAGGCAGCCACGACCGATGACGACTCCGTCACACCCGGTGGCTGCCATCATCGCCAGCGCGTCATCCGCGTCGAAGATATCGCCGTTGCCGAGCACGGGAACCGTCGTGACGTGCTGTTTCAATGCGGCGATCTGCTCCCAGTCCGCAGTTCCGGAGTAGCGCTGCGCCGCGGTGCGGGCATGCAGTGCCACGGCGGCCGCGCCCTCTTCGGCCGCGATCCGGCCTGCGTCCAGATGGGTGTGGTGCGCGTCGTCGATGCCGATCCGGAACTTCACGGTCACCGGGATGCCGGTGCCCTCGGTAGCGCGCACGGCCGCGGCGACGATACGGCCGAACAGCCGCCGCTTGAAGGGCAGCGCGGCACCGCCGCCGCGCCGGGTGACCTTGGGCACCGGACAGCCGAAATTCATGTCGACATGGTCGGCCAGGCCCTCGTCAGCGATCATTTTCGCCGCAGCAAAGGTGTTGTCCGGGTCGACGCTGTAGAGCTGCAGCGAGCGGGGCGACTCGTCGGGCGCGAACGTCGTCATGTGCATGGTGACCGGATGGCGCTCGACGAGCGCGCGGGCGGTCACCATCTCGCACACGTAGAGGCCGCTGACCGTGCCGGCCCGGGCCAGCTCCAGCTCTCGGCACAGCGTGCGGAATGCGACATTTGTCACACCGGCCATCGGGGCCAGTACGACAGGGCTCCGCAGCTCGATCGGCCCTATCCGTAATGCGGGCCGATCGTCGGTTACGACGCTGATGCGGCGAGCTCCTTTGCCGCCTTCTTGTCCGCCATCTGGGCCAGCCGCTCGAGACGGCGCTGCTTGGCGATCTCGAACTTGACGCAGGCCTCCTCGAGCTCCTCGACAAGCTTGGCCAGCTCGTCGCGCTGACGCGCGGCCTCGCCCGTGAAGTCCTCGCGCTCGAAGATGCGCCACTTCTTGAGCACCGGCATGACCACGTCGTCGAGGTGAATGCGCGGATCGTAGACACCACCCGACGCGATGACGACGGCCTTACGCCGGAAGTCCGGAATCGTGTAGCCGGGCATCTTGAAGTTGCTCAGCACCTTGTGCAGCGAGTGCATCGCCTGGTTGGGTGCGATATCGAACCCGGCCGCGGAAACGTCGCGGTAGAAGATCATGTGCAGGTTCTCGTCGGCCGAAACCCGTTGCAGCAGTTGGTCGGCGACGCTTTCGTTGCACGCCTTGCCGGTGTTGCGGTGACTGACACGCGTCGCCAGCTCCTGGAACGTCACGTAGATGACGGAGTCGAACAGGCTTTCTGCGAAGAGGTCGGCGTCGCCCTCGAGCTGCTGGTTCTGGCCGGGGGAGAAGCCGCGGGTGACCTGCTCCATGCGCAGCATCTCGAGCTCGACCGGATCGACGGCGCGGGTGACGACGAGGTAGTCACGAAGCGCGATGCCGTGTCGGTTCTCCTCGGCCGTCCAGCGGTTGACCCAGAAGCCCCACGGCCCGTCCATCGAGAAGTTCATCGCGATCTCGCGGTGATATGCGGGCAGATTGTCCTCGGTCAAGAGGTTGGTCAGCATTGCGACCCGGGCCACCTCGGACAGCTTCGATTCCTCGGGGTCCCAGTCCTTGCCGCCGAGTGCGTAATAGTTCTTGCCGTCCGACCACGGGATGTAGTCGTGCGGGTTCCAGTCCTTGCGCATCGACAGGTGCCGATTGATGTTCTGCTCGACGACGGGCTCGAGCTCGTGCAGTAGCTGCAGATCTGTCAGACCTTGCGCCATGGCCCCTCCCGGTTTATCTGTACCTGATGGTTGCACTCAATATATCTGTGTACTCCGGTGACATCAAGTTGTTGCATCGTCGTCTTCGGAGTGTCACATCCGCCTCACAGGGCAACGTGCGTCGCGCTATTATCTGCGCGGGCATATTGGGGAGCCCGTGATTTCCTACCGCAGCCACTTTGACGACTCGGAGGTCGGGCTCTCATGAAGACTCTCACTGTTCTGTTCGGCGCTGCCGTCGGGGTTGCAGCAACCATCTCGATCGGCGCGGGAGCAGCCACCGCCGCGGTCCCGGATGTCGTCGGCCAGACGTACAAGGACGCCAAGAACACCATCCAGGGCCAGGGGGCGGCGGTCGTCATCGCGACACGCACCGGCGGATCGGCCGATATCGACAAGTGCATCGTCACCAACGCATGGGCCAAACCGAGCGTCGATCAGCCGAGGCAGGCGCCCGGTCCCGACGAGGTCTGGGTGGCACTGAACTGCAATGCCGCGGTCGCTTCGGCTGGATCGGCGGGGCCATCCGCGGCCAGCCCAGAAGGTCGTCAGGCGCTGATAGCGCAAGAAGCGGGCTGACGCTGACGCGCGCGGTAGCGGTGACGCGGGCCACGCAATAGACTCCGGAAATAACAGTTTTTCCCAGGAATTTCTACGATATTTCGGAGGTCGAGCTCAGTGAAGAAGTCTATCGTTCTCTCGGCCGCCGCGGCCGTCGCCGCATCAGCCTCGATGGCGCTGTTCGGCACGGGTGTGGCTGCGGCGGACGATTATGCGGGGCAGACCTACGCGGACGCTTCCTCGGCGGCCAGTGATGCCGGCCAGACGGTGGTCGTCGCAGGCCGCGTCGGCGACAAGCTCTCACAGGACGACTGCCTGGTAACCCGTTCGCAGACAGCACCGTTCATCTCTGCCAATGACGGCGCACACTACGACAGCCAGGTGCAGTTCTACCTGAACTGCAACGGCGGATACGCGACGGCGACCAACCCCGGCGCCTCGCTGGCCAGCCCGGAGGGTCGCGAGGCCAAGGCCGCAGCTGACCAGGCTGCCGCCGAAGAGGAAGCCCAGCTGGCCGAGGTCAGCACTCCCGACCAATAGCGGTCAGTAGCTCGAAACTCGGCTCAGCAGCATGTCGACGCAATAGTCGATGAACTGCTCCCGCGTCGCGGCCAGCCGGCCGTCCAAGTAGGCGGTGAACAACGCCGTCAAGGCACCGATCAGGCCGGTGGCCACCATGGCCTGGACGGCCGGATCGGTGATGCGGGTCAGCTTTCGCTGCAGCAGGTCGATGAAGTTGGGCATCCATTCGGCGCCCGAGCGGGTGAGCACGGGTTCGACGCCTGGCGCCAGCAGCAGCACCCGGCCGCGCGACGGGTCGTCGACCATCAGTGCGACGAAGCGCTCGACGGCGTCGCGCGGGGTTTCGGCGGTCATCAGCGTGGACATCGCCCTCGTGCACACGTCGTCGTAAACGGCGCGGACGAAGTCGTCGCGGTCGGCGAAGCTCTCGTAGAAGTACCGCTCGGTCAAGCCCGCGGCACGGCAGACCGCCCGCACCGTCAAGGCCGGACCGGCGGGGCCGCCCAACAAGTCGACTCCGGCGCTGATCAGTTCGTCGCGGCGCAAGACCTGGCGGTCCTGCAGCGGAACGCCTGACCATCGGCCGCGTCGTTGACTGGACGGCACTTCACTCCCTAAGCTCTGTGGTGACAACGCCCGTAGTCAGAAATGCCACTGACTCCGATCGGAAGATCACCAGTGACTCAAGATACGTCTGAGGTGTGCCCGGAGACCACCGGATCCCCCTCTGCGGCGCCAGGCTGTCCCGTTTCCGCGGGCGGGTATTCCGCCGTGCCTGCTCCGCTCGGGCCGGACTCGTTGACCTGGCAGTTGTTCGGCGACTGGCGCGGTCTGCTGCAGGGGCCGTGGGCGGGTTCGATGCAGAACATGCATCCCCAATTGGGCGCCGCCGTCGAGCAGCATTCGATCTTCTTCTCAGAGCGCATGCCACGACTGCTGCGGTCGCTGTACCCGATCGGGGGTGTGGTCTTCGACGGTGACCGGGCGCCGCAGACCGGCGCCGAGGTACGCGACTATCACGTCGGCATCAAGGGCGTCGACGCCCAGGGTCGCAGGTACAGCGCGCTGAATCCCGACGTGTTCTATTGGGCGCACTCGACGTTCTTCATGGGCACGATTCTGACGGCCGAACGCTTCGGTGACGGTTTGACCGAGGAGCAGAAGCGGCAGTTGTTCGACGAGCACATCACCTGGTACTCAATGTACGGAATGAGTATGCGGCCGGTGCCCAAGACATGGGAAGACTTCCAGGCCTACTGGGATCACATGTGCCGCAACGTATTGGAAAACAACTTCGCGGCACGCGAGGTACTCGACCTGTCGACCATGCCCAAACACCCGTCGCTGCAGTGGATCCCGGATTGGCTGTGGAAGCTGCAGCTGAAAGTCCTTGGGCCCTTTGCTGTTTGGGTGACTGTCGGTCTCTACGATCCCGCGGTCCGCGAATTGATGGGCTATACGTGGTCGGCACGCGATGAGCGATTGCACTGGCTGTTCGGCAGGCTGGTGAACTTGTCCTTCAAGCTGCTGCCGAAGCGTCGCCGTTATCACCCTAGGGCGCGCGCGGGGTGGGATCGTGCGACGGGCCGCCTTCCTGCCGACGCGCCACTGGTGCACACGCCTGCCCGCAATCTGCCGCCGGTAGGGCACCGCGACAACGGCATGCATTACTGCCCCGTCGTCTAGCGCGGCCGCGCGTACGGCGTCCACAGTGCGCCGTCGAAATACCTTAGCTGCGAACGGTTTTGGGGATCCGGAAACCAGCCTGGCTGTACGGGCGGGTAGCGGCCGAAGACGCCGCGAGGATCACCGGCCAGGCTCAGCCGATGCTCGAATTCGGCGCGCGCCCGCAAACCCGCATCGCGGATGGCCAGCGCCCGCCTCCGCCTCGCCACGAAGATCAGCAAGCCGATGACGGCCGTCACGGCCAGCGCGTAATAGGCGCCGAGGTACAGCCACCAGAGCGCCAACACCAGTCCCGCGCCGGTGAATATCGGGTGCCGCCGCCAAAACGACCTGTGAACTTGCTGGAAGAGCATCGCCTTTGATCATACGATTCGGCGGACGTTTCCCCCTGCGAAAAGGAAGGCCCCAAGTGCCTTGGCAAGTGTTTATGGCGATACTGCTCGTCATCGTCACCGTGATCGCCCTGCTGATGCGGGCCACGTCGAAAAGCGAGGCGGCCAGTAGCTGGGCGACGCGGACCGCGGTGATCGCCGGTGGCCTGCTGGTCTTCGTGCTGATCCTCGGCTCGACGACGATCGTCTCCACCCGCAACATCGGCGTTGTGACGACATTCGGCAGGCCCAGCGGCACGCTGACCAACGGCCTGCACGTCAAGGCGCCGTGGCAGTCGGTGACCGAGATGAACGGCACCATTCAGATCGACAACCACACTGGAGACGCGGCGACGACGGTCCGGTTGGGCAACAATTCGACGGCCTTCGTCGACAACAGCGTGCGCTGGCGCATCCAGCCGGCGGCCGCCGATGAGCTGTTCCTGGACTACCGCGACTTCGAAAACGTCCGTGACAACCTCGTCACCCGCGAGCTGAGGGCCGCCCTCAACGAGGTGTTCGCCGACTTCGATCCGCTGGCTCCTGAGAACTCCGACGGCGCCAACGTGCAGGCGCTTGGCGACAAGGTGGCCGACAAGCTACGGGCAAAGGTCGGCGCGCAGATCGAGATCATCAATGTGATTGTGCCGCTGGTCAATTACGACGAAGCCACCCAGTCGCGCATCAATGCGCTGAACGTCGAGAAGGCCAACACCCGGGTGGCCGAACAGCGGGCGAAGACCGCCGCCGCCGAGGCGAAGGCCAACGAGGTTCTGGCCGCTTCGGTTTCCAACGATCCCAACGTGCTGGTGAGCAAGTGCCTGGACGCTGCGCGGGAGGCCCATATCAGCCCGTTGGGCTGCTGGCCGGGCACTTCTGTGGTGCCGACCGTGCCAGCCCGGTAACATTCGGCGTTTTTCGCTATGCCTGGAGCGATTTATGGGGCACGATTCACTTGTGTTTCGTGTGACGCGGTCTGTCGGCTGCGCGGTGATGTCATTGCTCGCCGCGGTGGTCATCGGGCTGTCCGCGCCCCCGACCGCGTCAGCGACGAACGTGACGGACGCTTACCCACCGCCGCCGTCGCCCCTGACCGTGCTGACCACACCGTTTACTTTCGGTATGCATGTCATCGAGACCATCGCCGAGGGGCTTGCCGACGCGGTCGAGATGCTCGCCACTCCTGCGCCGATCGCGGTCCCCGCACCGCGCAGCGGCGCCTAGGGGTGGTTTGACGCCGGTGTAGACCGGCTAGTTTTAGCCTATGCAGGCGCCAGAAGTGCTTGGCGGCCGCTACGAACTGCGCGGCGTGCTTGGGCGCGGCGGTATGGCGGAGGTCCGCGACGGCTGGGATATCCGGCTCGACCGTCCGGTCGCGATCAAACTGCTGTACCCGGTGTTCACTTCGCAGCCGGACAACCGGATGCGCTTCGAGGTGGAGGCCCGTGCGGCCGCCGCGCTCAACCATCCGCACATCGTGTCCGTCCACGACAGCGGCGAGCACGCCGGCATGCCGTACATCGTGATGGAACGGCTGTCCGAGCAGACGCTGGCCGATGTGATTGCCCGGGGACCGCTACCGCAACCCCAGGTGCGCTCGATCCTCGCCGAGGTGCTCTCAGCGCTGGCGGCAGCGCACGCCGCGGGCATCCTGCACCGCGATATCAAGCCGGCCAACATCCTGTTCTCGCCGTCGGGCCACGCCAAGCTCGCCGACTTCGGTATCGCCAAGAGCGCGGCAAGCGCCCACACGGCGACGGGTCAGATCGTCGGCACGATGGCGTATCTGTCGCCCGACCGGATCGCGGGCAGGCCTGCCTCCGTCGCCGACGACCTCTACGCCGTCGGTGTCGTCGGCTATGAGGCGTTGACGGGCCGTCGGGCTTTCCCCCAGGAAAACCTGGCCGAGTTGGCCCGTGCCATCTGCGACGGTGCGCCGGCGCCGCTGACCGCGCTGCGTCCCGACGTGGACCCCGCGCTGGCAGCCATGATCGAACGGGCGATGACGCGGGACCCGGCGTGGCGGTTCGGCAGTGCCGACGAGATGCGGGCGGCGCTGACGGGCCCGGCAGGCCCGCCCGTGCGGCCTGCGACGCGCGTGCTGGCCGCTCCGCTGCCCGACCCGACGACGATGGTGGTGGCGCCGCGGCGCAGCAGGCCGTCGCGGTGGTACCTGGGCGCGGCGGCGGCCGTGATTGCAGTGTTGATCGCCGCGGTCGCGTTCATCGTCGACTCGACGTCGACCCCGGGGATCCCGGAGCCGGCCAGCACCAGCACGTCGGTTCCCGCACCGACACCGTCTTTCGTGCCGCCCCCACCGCCGACGACCACACCGGTTCAGGTGGAGCAGCCGCCACCACCGAAGAAGCGCGGCGGCAACGGAAATGGCAACGGCCACAAGAAGGGTGACTAGCGGTGTGAGGCGTTGTTAGCGCCGCCGCTATTGGAGGGCAACACGGCGGCAATCGGTCGCGCGTTTCCTGGATCGGCATGACAAGCATTTACGAGCAGATCGGTGGCGCCGAGGCACTCGAAGCGGTTGTCGCCGATTTCTACGACCGGGTGCTGGCCGATGACGAGCTGGCCGGGTTCTTCACCGGCACGAACATGGCGCGGCTGAAAGGCAAGCAGGCGGAGTTCTTCGCCGCGGCGCTCGGCGGGCCGGAGCCCTACACCGGGGCGCCGATGCGCCAGGTGCACCAGGGCCGCGGCATCACGATGGACCACTTCAATCTGGTCGCAGGGCACCTGACCGACAGCCTGTCGGCCGCCGGGGTACCCCAGGAGATCGTCGGCAAGATCATCGGCGCCGTCGCACCGCTGGCCGACGACATCGCCACGGCGCGAACTGCGTAGTCCGACGCGTGGTGCCCCCAGCAGGGCTCGAACCTGCGACCTGCGGATTAAAAGTCCGTAGCTCTACCAACTGAGCTATAGGGGCGACGAGTGAACAGGATACTGCGTCCCTGAGGGCATCTCGTTTGAGGATTGGGGTCCCGGTACCCTAAGCTATCGAGGCTCCCAGCGTCACAGCGTTGGGAGTACCCCGGAGAGATTCGGCTGGCCCCCTTCGTCTAGCGGCCTAGGACGCCGCCCTTTCAAGGCGGTAGCGCGGGTTCGAATCCCGTAGGGGGTACACGCGGCGCCTCGTACGATGGAGTCGCAAAGCAAGGCCCTGTGGCGCAGTTGGTTAGCGCGCCGCCCTGTCACGGCGGAGGTCGCGGGTTCAAGTCCCGTCAGGGTCGCCAGTCATGGCGAGGCACTTGGGCGAGTTGGGTGCCTTCCGGCCAGGTAGCTCAGTTGGTATGAGCGTCCGCCTGAAAAGCGGAAGGTCGCCGGTTCGATCCCGGCCCTGGCCACCACGCGGCGGAGTCACCGATTGTGGGAATGCGGACCCGAAATGAGGTTCGCTCATCGTCGGATTCAACGGTCACCGAGCCATGGTGTGCTTCGACGATCGACAACACGATCGCCAGGCCAAGTCCCGTGCTACCCAACTGGCGCGACCGTGCCTCGTCCGCACGTACGAATCTCTCGAACAGGTGCGGCAGAAGTTCATGGTCGATTCCCGGCCCGTCATCGCTGACCGTCAGTTCGGCGTAGGGACCGTCGGCATTCGCGCCGTGCATGATCTTCGTGGTCACCGTCACCCCGGCCGGCGTGTGCACGCGTGCGTTCGTCAGCAGATTGCTCACCAGCTGATGCAGCCGGGCGTGGTCCCCACGCACCCACACCGGGCGCTCGGGTAGGTCGGTCAACCATCGGTGGCCGGGCCCCGAGACGACGGCGTCGTTCACCGCTTGCATGGTCACATCGACCAGGTCCACGTCTTCGGTCTCCAGGTCCTGAGCTTCGTCGAGCCTGGAGAGCAGCAGCAGTTCGTCGACCAGCCGGGTCATCCGGTGTGCCGCAGTCTCTATGCCCGCCAACGCGTACTCGCTCGTCGGCGGCAGGTCAGCGCTGTCCTGGCGGGTGAGTTCGGCGTAGCCCCGGATTGCGGCCAATGGTGTGCGCAGTTCATGGCTGGCGTCGGTGAGGAATTGCCTTGTCCTGCGGTCGGATTCGGCGCGATGGACCAGTGCCGCATCGACGTTCTCGAGTAACCGGTTCAGCGTGTCGCCCACCACGCCCACTTCATTGTCCGGATCGGCGTAGCGCACCCTGGCGGTGATCCGGTGGGCGTCCAATGTGAGGGGTTGGGCAGCGACATTGGCTGCCGTCGCTGCGACGCGGCGCAATGGCCGAAGCGCATACCGGACCACCAAAGCTGTTCCCGCGCATGTGACTATCAGTGCGGCGCCTATCAGGACCACCGTCGTCGCGACCTTGCGGGCTACCGCCTCGTTGGCCGGGGCCATCGACGTTCCCACCACGAGCGTGTTGCCCGCCGCGGATATGGTGCTCTGCACCCGGTATTTGCCAAGGCTCGCCAGCTTGACCGTGCGCGGCGGCCCGCCGTGCCACGCTTCGGCCTCGATCGCCGCAATGACGTCGGGCGGCGCGGACTGTGGTTCACCCTCCGAAAACACTGCCGAGGCGATCAGGGTGCCGTCGCGCACGACGGCGACGAAACTTCCCGGCGCGTGACCGGTGAAGTGCTTGATTGCCTCGTCGGTGACCGCGGCCTGCTTGCTGTCCAGCTTTGCGATTGAATGATCAAGCGCCCCAAGTGAAGTCGCAACCGCTGTATCGGTCATGTTGGTCACGAACGTACGCAGGATCAGCACCGACGCCACCCCGACGGTCAACAACACAACGGAGACGACCGCCGAAACGCCCAGCACCAATTGCTGGCGCACCGAGCGCGGCCACCACCGGCGCCCGCCGTGCGCGGGTCTCATCGAGGCGGGCGCAACATGTAGCCGACGCCGCGAACCGTGTGCAGCATCGGCTCGTGCCGCGCGTCGATCTTCTTGCGGAGATAGGAGATGTAGAGGTCGACGATGCTCGATCGCCCGTCGAACCCGTAATTCCAGACCCGCTCCAGGATCTCGGCCCGGCTCAGCGCACGCCGTGGGTTGCGCATCAGGTAGCGCAGCAGCTCGAACTCGGTCGCTGTCAACGAGATGGGCTCGCCCGCCCGGGTGACCTCACGGCTGGCTTCGGACAACACCAGGTCGCCGACCTTGAGTTGCTCGCCGTGGACGGCTTCCTGGTAGCTGGTCCGCCGGAGTAGACCGCGCAGCCTGGCGACCAGTTCCTCCAGGCTGAACGGCTTGGTCATGTAGTCGTCAGCGCCGGCGGTGAGTCCGATGACACGGTCGGACACCGAATCACGCGCGGTGAGAAACAAGGTCGGCGTATAGGTTTCGGCTTCGCGAACCCGCCGCAGGATCTGCAGGCCGTCGACGTCGGGCAGCATGATGTCGAGTACGAGGACGTCGGGGCCCAGCTCGTCGAATTTGGCGACCGCCTCGCGACCTCCGTGCGCCACGTCCACGGTCCATCCCTCGTAGTGCAGTGCCATCTTGACCAAGTTCGTCAACGCGGGCTCGTCGTCCACCAGCAGGACGCGGATCGGTGAGCCATCCAGGCGCTCAATGCGGGGCAGCTGACCGAGGATGGCCTGACGTGGACGGTTGGGCGCAGGCGCGGACGGCGGTGTCATACACCCATCGTGCGGACTGCACAGACCGTTGTCACGGAATTCATAGCCTTTTCTAAGGTGCCGTCCTGATGTGGCGGTAATCACCTTGCTGCACAGCCCTTTCCATAGACATATGAGTTCGCGATGAGTTCGGCGACAAGCCCGACACGTGCGGTCATGATCGGATGTAGACGACATGTGTTGTCTGGCAATGCAATACGGACAAAGGAGAACAATGAAGATCTTCGCGATAGCTGTCGGTGTGGCGGCTTCTGCTGCGATTGGACTCGCCCCCGTCGCGGCTGCCTCGCCCACCGGCGGCTGGCCGGCCACTGAGACCGTCGACTGGCTGCAGGAGCAGGGCTACACTGTGCATCTCAACTCGGCACCGAACGGGCCTCTATCGCAATGCATTACGACCGGCGTGCACGGGTTGCGTGACTCCAATATCGACGCGCATGGCCGCCAACTGGACCCGACGCGGCACACCGCCGTCTACGTGGATGTCGCCTGTAACGCCACGGCGTAGGTCAACGAGGCCGGCGCTGGCGCGCAACCTCGCGCCAGCGCCGACCTCGACCAGCTAACCGTTACACGCTCTCGTGGACCTCGAACGGCAGCACATACGTGGGCGTCACCTGCAGCGCCCGCGCGCTGGCGATGTCATAGAACAGTCCGAGCACTTCGACGCGGCCCTGTCGATGTGCCTCGGCAACCAGCGGATGCCGCAACAGCGTCTCGACCTGCACCGCGACGTTCACCATGCTGAGTTGGTCGACGGTGTCGAAGCCGGCTTCGGCGGCTGACTGCGCCACCGGATGCGTGCCATCTGCGAATGCCGTCAGCGTGGGTTGGCCATTGGCCAGCCACGGCCGCAGATAGGCGTCGGTGGGACTGCCTGCGCCGGGTGTGATCAGTGCGTTCATCGCGCCGCAACCGGAGTGCCCGCAGACCACAATCGAGGAGACCGCCAGTTTTCCGACGGCAAACGCGATCGCGGCCTGGGTGGACGCATCGCCGTCGCCCGCAGGCACCAGGTTGCCGACATTGCGCACGGTGAACAGGTCGCCGGGCCCGCTGCTGGTGATCACGTTGGGCACCACGCGGGAGTCAGCGCAGGTGATGAACAATGTTTCCGGGCGCTGGCCGTGCGCCAGTTCGCGCATGTGCGGTCTGAGCAGCGGGGCAGTTCGCCGGTGGTAGACCGCCAGCCCGGTGAGCACCGACCGGCTCTGTCCATTGTGGCGCCGTGAACCGTCCGCTTCGCCGTGTTGCCAAGAGTTCCATGGCATTACACCGACACGCTTGTCGATCGGTGCGAACGCCCGGGCAGGTGGACCGTCGACCGTGGTGCCGACTTCCAGGGCGCCGACGTCGTGGATGTGAACCGATCCGCCGGATGCCTGATGCTGCTGGCGCCACTGGGCGATCGCCTCGTGTGCGGCGTGATCCAGAAAGTCGACGGTCAGCTCGAGCGTCACCCTGGTCGCGGGCGGAACGGACGCCAGGGTGGCGGTCAACCGGGGCAGCGAGAGGAACGTGCACGAGCCTTCGACGACGACCCGCCACTCGTCGGCGCTGATCTGCTCGGCGCGCAGCCGGACCCGAATGACCCGCCACACCGTCAGCATCACCGCGAGCGCCAGCCCCAGCAGCACGCCTTCCAGCAGATTGAGGAAGACGACGCTGAGGATCGTCACGAGGTAGACCGCGATGTCGCCGGTTCGGCGGGCGGTTTCGATGTGTGCGCGCTTGACCAGTTGCACGCCGATCACGATGAGCAGCCCGGCCAGTGCCGCGCTTGGGATCTGGCGGGCCAGGCCCGCGAACGGCACTGCGAACATCAATACCCAGACGCCGTGCATGATCGTCGAGGCGCGGGTGCGGGCACCGGCGGTGACGTTGGCCGTGCTGCGCACGATGACGCCCGTGACGGGCAGGCCTCCGATAGCGCCCGAGGCGATGTTCGCTGCGCCCTGGCCGACCAGTTCGCGGTTGAAGTCGGTGCGCGTCCCGCGGTGCATCTTGTCGACCGACACCGCCGAGAGCAGGCTTTCGACGCTCGCGATCAGCGCGACGGTGAGCACACCGGTGGCGAACGCGCCCCACTTGCCGTCGGGCAGTGCGGGGAGTTGGAGCGCATCCAGGAGCGAGCCGTCGATCTGGATGCGGGCCACGTCGATCGGTAGCGCAACCGAGACCAGCGTCGCGGTGACGATCGCGACGAGCGGGCCGGGCACCTTCGACAGCGGGCCCCGCACCCACCGCCACGCCACCATCACGGCGATCACGAGCACGCCGAGGAACAGACCGGCGGGCTCGACGGTCAGCAACTGCGACGGCAGGTCGGTGACGTTGTTCCACGCCGAGCTGTGTGACTCGCCGCCGAGCAGCACATGTACCTGCTGGAGCGCGATGGTGATGCCGATGCCTGCGAGCATCGCGTGCACGACGACAGGGGAGATCGCCAGCGCGGACCGAGCGACACCGCTCATCCCGAAGATGACCTGAAGAATGCCTGCGCACACGGTGATTGCGCACGTGACCGCCCAGCCGAATTCGCTGACCAGCCCGGCGACGATGACGGTCAGTCCGGCCGCAGGGCCGCTGACTTGCAGCGGCGAGCCACCCAGCGCCCCGGCGACGATGCCGCCGACGACGGCGGCGATCAGTCCGGCCAGCACGGGGGCGTCAGAGGCCACCGCAATGCCGAGGGAAAGCGGCAACGCGACCAGAAACACCACAAGCGACGCCGGTAGGTCATACCGAAGTAGCGGCCGGGCGCGGTCCCGCCATGTGGGTGCCGGTTCTTCGGCGCGGGGTTGAGCTTCGCGAAGTTGCAGAATCGGAGTCTCCTTTGTTCGGTCGCGCAGCGCTGTCGGTGCGTTCGCTGGCAAAGCGTGAGAAGAATTAGAGCCCAGCGCATTACGTCCGCGTCGAGCGGTGCGAGCTGTGTGGCGGCGTTGCCTTCATCGAAGCTATTCGCGGAATACGCACAGCGACAAGGAATTCATAGACAACGCATAAAGACGTGTCCCCGATCACGTCGCGTTTCTATGTGTGGTCTATGACTTTATTGCCGACCCGCGCCGGGCGTTCTTAATCTCGAAGTGTCACAACAACTTTGATTGGAGAAACACAATGAATTCCAAACGCATTGCTGCGGCGTCGGCAATCATGCTGGGCGGCTTGGCCGGATCGCTGACGCTTGGCTCTGCTACCGCCGGCGCGGCGCCTGCCGGCCCGTCGTCAGCCGTTGAGACCATCGCGCGCCTGCAGGCTCAGGGCAGCCAGGTCATCGTCAACAAGGTGGGCTCGGGACCGATCAGCCAGTGCACGGTCGAATCGGTTCGGCCGGTTCAGACGCGGCAGGCGCCCACAGGCAACCCGCTGACCGGGGTGCCCAACATGCAGACCACCACGACAGTTCACGTCGGCCTGAAATGCTGATCCCGCAGCGCTGACGCGCGGCCGCCGTACGATGGCTGCGAGATGAGGGCGAGCCGGTGACCGCAGCCAAGACGGCGGGACAACGCGCAGGCGAGGAGAAGAGCAACTTCCGCCAGCGCCTGCTCGACGCGCTCGAAGCATCGGTTGCCGAGGACGGCTACTCGCGCACGACCGTCGCCGACATCGTGCGGCGCGCGCGCACGTCGCGGCGCACGTTCTACGAGCACTTCGACACCAAGGAAGCCTGCTTCGTCGCATTGCTTCACGATGCAAACAACGCGCAGGTTCGGCAGATAGCAGCGGCCGTCGACCCCCACGCGCCATGGCGAACCCAGGTGCGGCAGGCGATCGAGGCCTGGATCTCCACGGGCGAATCCCGGTCCCCGCTGATGCTCAGCTGGTTTCGCGACGTGCCGTCGCTCGGCGAGGCTGCGCGCCGGTTGCAGCGCGACGCGACCGAGAACTTCATCGAAATGGTGCAGGCACTCGGCGGCACCGACGAATTCCGCGCCGCCGGCATCGCTCCCGTTTCCCGTCAACGCATCATCATGCTGCTCGGTGGCCTCCGCGAACTAGCCGCGATCACCGTCGAAGAAGGTGGCCAGATGAGCGACATCACCGAGGAAGCGGTGGACGCCTCGATTGCGCTGCTGACGCCGCGCGATCAGACCGACTAGTCGACCACCCGCATCACGCCATGCTCCTGACCCGTGCTGAGACGGCCGGTGCGAATACGACGGCGTCATCGATCGGGCCGCGACGTAGCAGTCGCACGTCCTTGACGTAGTTCTGGTGCAGTCGCCATGGCGCCCGATCGCCCTGCTTGGGAAGTTCGGCGAGGCTGCGCTTGACGTAGCCCGACGCCAGATCCAGGAAGGGGCCGGCGGCTGTGGTGCCCGCCGCGTCAGGTGTGACCGATGCGTAGCCTGCTGTGTCCATGTGCTTGAGCAGTCGGCACACATACTCGGCGACCAGATCGGCCTTCAGCGTCCACGATGCATTGGTGTAGCCGATTGTCCACGCGAAGTTCGGCACACCGGAGAGCATCATTCCCTTGTAGGACACCGTGTTTGACAAGTCGACGATGCGTCCGTCGACCTCCAGCTGCATCCCGCCGATGGCGAGCAGGTTCAATCCTGTTGCGCTGACCACGATGTCGGCCTCGAGCTCGGCGCCGGACTGTAACCGGATGCCGGTTTCGGTGAAGGTGTCTATCTGGTCGGTGACGACGGATGCGCGGCCCTCGCTGATGGCGGTGAACAAATCACCGTCGGGCACCAAACACATCCGCTGATCCCACGGGTTGTAGGTCGGGGCGAAATGCGTGTCGACGGCGTAGCCCTCGGGCAGTCGCCTGATCGCGTCCTTGCGCAGCATCGACTTCATCATCTCGGGCCGACGGCGGCTCAGGTTGAAGATCGCGATTGCCTGTAATGCGTTCTTCCACCGCACAATCGCGTAGGCAAGCTGCTGCGGCAGCCGTGCCCGCAGCCAGTCGGCGATCGGGTCGCTGGCGGGCCGCGATGCGACGTATGTCGGTGAACGCTGCAGCATCGTCACGTGCGCAGCCTCTTCGGCGAGCGAGGGCACCAGTGTCACCGCGGTCGCGCCGCTGCCGATCACCACGATGCGCTTGCCGCGGTAGTCGAGGTCTTCCGGCCAGTGCTGCGGATGGATCACCGGACCGCGAAAGCCTTGCACACCAGGGAAAGTCGGGCTGAACCCTTCGTCGTAGCGGTAGTAGCCGGTGCAGACGTACAGGAACGAGCAGCTGATCGTGCGCCGCTCGTCGGTGTCTGTGCGATGCACGTCGACGGTCCAGCGCGCGTCATCGCTGTCCCAACTGGCGTTGACCACACGGTGATTGGTTCGGATCAGCTTGTCGACGCCGTACCTCTGGGCGGTGTCATGGATGTAGCGCAGGATACTGGGCCCGTCGGCGATGGCTTTCGGATCGGTCCACGGTGAGAACCGGTAGCCGAGCGTGAACATATCGGAGTCCGACCGGATGCCGGGGTAGCGGAACAGGTCCCAGGTGCCGCCGATGGCGTCGCGGGCCTCCAGTACGACCACTGACTTGTCGGGGCACTCGCGGCGCAGCTGGCAGGCGGCGCCGACGCCCGACAACCCCGCTCCGACGATCAAGACGTCCACTGTTTCCACTGGTTGTGACATCGACGCTGCCTCTCGCCCGGGTTCCGGTACTACCCTGTACCAGCCTCGGTACCAGAAAGTACCACTATTAGACGCGTGTGGAAAGGGGGCTTGTGCGAATCGGTACCTAGGCGTACCGTGACCCGGTACCTGGGAGTACCGCCAACGGAGGTGAATGGATGGCTGTGGCGACCACAGACCCGGTGCGGCTGCCACCGGCGCCGCGGATACCGAAGCTTCTCCAAGGGGTCGGGTTCGTGGCCGCCCGCGAGAAGTCGGTGGCCGCGTTGGCCAGGCGGTACGGGTCGGCCTTCACACTGCGGCTACCGATCTTCGGTGAGACCGTAGTGGTCAGCGACCCGGCCTTGATCAAGGATCTCTTCACCACCAACACCGACCTCATCGCCCGGGCCGGGGTGCTCGGCGAAATGTTCGGTCCCGGCTCGACCTTCAGCCTCGACGGGGCCGAGCATCGCGAGCGCCGCAAGCTTCTGGTTCCGCCGTTCCACGGCAAGCGGATGGCCTCCTACGAAGGGATCATCGAGGAGGAGGTGCTCCGCGAGACCGCGTCGTGGCCCGAGGGCCGGGAATTCGAGACCATGCCGTCGATGATGCGCATCACGCTCAACGCGATCCTGCGGACCGTGTTCGGCGCCGAGGGCGCCGCGCTCGACGAACTGCGCGAGCTGCTGCCCGACATGGTGTTGCACGCTTCCCGGTTCGCCGTGATGCCGCCGGTCCTGCGGCGCAACTTCGGTCGGTTCAGCCCGGGCGGCAAGCTGATGGCGAATCGCGAGCGCTATGACGGGATCATCCGCCGACTGATCGCGGACATCCGCAACGATCCGAAGTTCGGCGAGCGCAACGACGTTCTGACGTTGATGCTGCAGGCGCGCTACGACGACGGCTCGCCGATCTCCGACGACCACATCGCCGACGAACTGCTGACCCTGCTCGCCGCCGGCCACGAGACCACGGCGACGACGCTGGCGTGGACGGTCGAGCGGCTGCGCCGCCACCCGCGGCTGCTCTCGCGTTTGACCGCCGAGGTCGACGCGCGGCAATCCGACCTGGTGCAGGCCACGATCTGGGAAGTGCAGCGCACCCGCCCGGTGATCAACGGCACCGCCAGAATGACGAAGACCCGAATCCGGTTGGGTGAGTGGGTCATTCCCGAGCGCCATGCGGTGCTCGCCGGCATCTCGCTTGCGCACGCCTCCGAGCGCAGCTTCCCCGACGCCAAGTCGTTCAATCCCGACCGATTCAAGGACAACCCGCCCGACAACTACGCATGGATTCCGTACGGCGGCGGAGTGCGCCGCTGCATCGGTGCGGCCTTCGCGAATATGGAGATGAATGTGACATTGCGGACACTGTTGCGAGAGTTCGAGTTCGGGACGACATACGCGCCCGCTGAGCGTCTGCACTCGCGCGGGGTCGCCACCGCACCCGCGCGCGGCGGCCGCGCCGTCGTGTATCGACGCGCCATCAAGTCGGCATCGCGGGCCGGCCAGACGCAGCGGGTCTCGGCATGACCGCCGGTGAGGAGGTGCTGGTCGACGTCGGCCGGGGCATCGAACTGTGTTACGACCAAACCGGCGACCCCGCTGACCCGCCGATCCTGTTGATCGCCGGCCTCGGTCAGCAATTGCACTCGTGGCCAAGTGATTTCGTCACCGCACTGGCCGGCCGCGGCTATCGGGTCACGCGCTTCGACAACCGCGACGCGGGCCGGTCCACCCACATGACGTATCGGCCGCCGAGTCCTTTGGCGACCCTGCGCGGCCGCAACGAGTACCACCTCGGCGACATGGCGCGCGACACCGTCGGCCTGCTCGACGCGCTCGGCTATTCAGACGCGAACCTGGTCGGCATTTCGATGGGCGGCATGATCGCCCAAACCGTCGCCGCACACCACCCGGGCCGGGTCCGCACGCTGACATCGATCATGTCGAACACCGGTGCGCGCCGCGTCGGCCGCCCGGCGCTCTCGACCTGGCGCCGGATGCTGACGTCGCGTCCTCCGCGCACCCGCGCCGAGGCGATGGACCGCGCCGCGATGATGTTCTCCCACATCGGTTCTCATGGCTTTCCGTTCGACGAGAATGCGGTTCGCGAGTATGCGGGCATCGCATACGACCGGGATCCGAGCCCCGCCGGTATCGCCCGCCAGCTCGCGGGCATCTTCGCCTCCGGCGACCGCACTGCCGAACTTCGCAACATCGACGTGCCCACCTTGGTCATCCACGGCGACCGCGATCGCATGGTGCATCCGACCGGTGGAGCGGCGACGGCGCGCGCGATCCGCGGTGCCCGCCTCGAGACCCTCGTCGGCCTCGGCCATGACCTGCCCATCGGGGCGTGGGGCCGAATCATCGACCTGATCACCGAACACGCCACTTCGGCAACCGTCACCCATTCCGAGGAGCACGCATGAGCACCAAACGGACCATCAGCGGCCGCACCGTCGTCATCACCGGTGCGGCATCCGGCATCGGTCGTGCTCTGGCGCAACGACTGTCGGCGCACAGCTGCCCGGTCGCGATCGCCGATATCGACGAGAAGGGGCTGAAGGAGACAGAAGCCTCGCTGAGCGGGCCCGCAATGCTGCGGGTGCTCGATGTGGCCGACGCCGAAGCGCAGCGCGCCTTCGCCGGCGAGGTGGCCTCGTGGGCGCCCAGGCCGATCGGTGCGGTGTTCAACAACGCGGGCGTCGCCACCGCCTCCAGCGTTCTCGATGCGGTGCCCGAGGACGACGACTGGCTGTGGAACATCAACTTCCACGGCGTGGTCAACGGCACGCGCGCGTTTCTGCCGATCCTGGTCGAGCAGAACGAAGGGGCGATCGTCAACACGTCGAGCGTTTTCGGCTTGGTGGGCATGCCCAACCAAAGCGCTTACTGCTCAGCCAAATTCGCGGTGCGCGGGTTCACCGATTCGCTGCGGCAGGAGTTGCGCGGCACCGGCGTGACCGCCATCAACGTCCATCCCGGCGGGATCAACACCAACATCGTGCGCAATGCCAGGTTTCGCAAGGATCCCGAGGGTCGCGGCCGTAGCCACGATCAGATGGTGCAGGAGTTCGCCGCGATCACACTGACCCAACCCGACAAGGCCGCCGAGATCATCCACCGCGGCGTGGAACAGGGCAAGGCGCGCATCCTGGTCGGGCCGGACGCGTACCTTTTCGATACGCTCGGTCGCCTTGCGCCGACGCGCTATTACGACATTCTCGGTCGGCTGGAGTCCGTCCTCAGGCGACGCAGTCAGACGAACGTCCCGTCCGAGGTGACCGTGTCGTGACGGTGGCGAACCTGCCTCCGGGGCCACGGTGGCCGGTGCCGATTCAGGGTCTGGCGTACATCGCCTCGCGAAGGCGGATGATGCAGGCCTTCCGCAAGCGTTACGGCACCGCGTTCACTGTCCGGCTGCCGTTCTTCGGACCAACGGTGATCATCAGCGATCCGGCGCAGGTGAAGCAGTTCTTCCAGACGAAAACCGACGTCGTCCGCAATGTGGAGCCCAATCTGGACCTGGTGCTCGGCCCGGGCTCGACCTTCGGCTTGCAGGACGATGCGCATCGCCGACGCCGCAAGCTGCTGGTGCCGCCGTTCCACGGCAAGCGGATGCGAGCCTATGAGGGTCTGGTCGAGGAGGAGACGCTCAAAGAGGTCGCCACCTGGCCCGAGGGCCAGGAGTTCGCGGTACTGCCGTCGACCAACCGCATCACGCTGAACGTGATCCTGCGGGCGGTGTTCGGCGCCGAGGGTGCCGAGTTCGACGCGTTGCGCACGGTGATGCCTCCGTTGGTGGAACTGGGGTCCCAGCTGGTGTTCCTGCCGTGGCTGCATCGCGACCTCGGTCCATGGAGCCCATGGGGGCGATTCCTCGGTCTGCGAAGGGAATTCGACAAGATCGTCGGGTCGCTGATCGATCGCGTCGTTGCCGACCCGAATCTCGAACAGCGTGACGACGTGCTGTCGCTGATGCTGCAGTCGCGATACGAAGACGGCACTGCTATGTCGCGCAGCGACCTCGCCGACGAGCTGTTCACGTTGCTTGCCGCCGGCCACGAAACCACGGCCACACAACTGGCGTGGGCAGTCGAGCGATTGCGTCGGCATCCGAATGTGTTGTCGCGGTTGGTCGATGAGGTCGACGCGGGCGGATCGGACCTGCTGCAGGCCACCATTCACGAAGTTCAGCGCAATCGGCCCGTGATCGACGGCGCGGCGCGACAAGTCATCGCGCCGACAATGCCGTTGGGGCCGTGGGTGATCCCGCACGGCTACACCGTGCAGGTCGACATTCCGCTGACACATCAGAACGCTTACCCAGACCCGGAGCGATTCGATCCGGATCGCTTTCTCGGAGTGAGCCCCGATTTGTATTCGTGGGTGCCGTTCGGCGGCGGGATGCGACGATGCCTTGGCGCCGCGTTCGCGAACATGGAGATGAACGTCGTATTGCGCATGCTGCTGCGCGAGTTTCGGTTCGTGCCGACGTCGGCGCGTCCCGAACGAATGCACAGTCGCGGTGTCGCGTTCGCGCCCAAAGACGGCGGGCGTGCCGTGGTCTACCGGCGGATTCACACTGCGGGATCCAACGATCTGCCGAAGAGCGCGCACGTTAGCGTCTGACCCATGCGCGCGGTCGTCATAACGAAGCACGGTGACCTGTCGGTCCTGCAGGTGCAGCAACGCCCCGACCCGCCGCCGCCCGGCCCCGGGCAGGTGCGCATCGCGGTCCGCGCGGCCGGCGTCAACTTCGCCGACCATCTCGCCCGCGTCGGACTGTATCCCGATGCGCCAAAACCGCCGATGGTGGTCGGCTACGAGGTGTCAGGAACCATCGAGGCCGTCGGCGACGACGTCGATCAGGCGCGGGTGGGGGAGCGGGTGTTCGCGGGCACCCGGTTCGGCGGCTACTCCGAGATCGTCAATGTGCAAGCGGCAGATGCGGTTGCGATACCCGACTCGATGAGCTTTGAGCAGGGCGCGGCGATTCCGGTCAACTACGCGACCGCGTGGGCGGCGTTGCACGGCTATGGCTCGTTGCAGGCCGGTGAGCGCGTGCTGATCCACGCTGCGGCAGGTGGCGTCGGGATCGCGGCCATCCAGTTGGCCAAGGCAGCCGGCGCCGAGGTGCACGGGACCGCGTCGCCAGGTAAGCACAAGCGGCTAGCGGAGCTGGGCGTCGACCGCGCCATCGACTATCGCCGCGACGGTTGGTGGAAAGGCTTGCCGCCCTATGACATTGTGCTGGACGCGATCGGCGGCAAGTCGCTGAAGCGGTCCTATGAGTTGTTGCGTCCCGGCGGTCGGCTGGTGGGCTATGGCGCATCGGCCATGCAGCAGGGGGAGAAGCGGTCTCTACGCACCGCGCTGCCGCAACTGCTGTCGATGCTGCGCGGTTTCAATCTCATCAAGCAGCTGTCGGAGTCCAAGACGTTGATCGGGCTGAACATGCTGGCGTTGTGGGACGACCGCGGCACGCTGGAGCCCTGGATTGCGCCGCTGTCAACCGCGCTGGCCGACGGCATCGTTGCGCCGGTCGTCCATGCCGCGGTCCCGTTTGCGAATGCTGGTGAGGCTCACCGCATTCTGGCGGCACGCGAGAACGTCGGCAAGGTGGTGCTCGTCCCGTAGGCGTTGACTTCTCAAGCTCGACGTTTGGCTAGGAGGGATTCGAGAACTCGCCCCAGCAGGATCATGAGGTCTTCCTGCTGTTGCGGTGTGAGTGCTGCGACGGTGTCCTCCTCGAGGGTGCGCCACGCGGCGTTCACCGGACCTTCCAACGCCCGACCGGCCTCGGTCAGGGACACGAGGACAGTTCGACGATCCGAGTCGGATCGCTCACGGGCGATCAAGCCGCCTCTTTCCAAGCGGGCGAGCATCTTGGACGTCGTCGGCGGCTCTATTGCGAGCTCACGAGTCAACTCGGCCTGCGAACGCGGCTCTTTGTCCCACAGGAGCATGAGCAACAGTTCCTGACCCGCCGATAGGCCGATTCCGTGTAGCAGCGCTCCGGCATGTTGCCGATGCACTCGCGACACCGCTGAGATCCGCAGGCTGACGGTCTTGTCTGCGCTCACAGCTTTCCTCCGGAATACATTTAGCCGGCTAATGGTTGCAGCCGACGATAGTTAGCCGGCTAAGGGCTAATCGTACACAGTGGAGGAGTTGACCATGACTACATCAACGACGAGGACCATTGCGGTCGCCGGGGCCACGGGCGCCCAGGGCGGAGCAGTTGTCGACGCGCTGCTCGAGCAAGGTGCGCGGGTGCGCGCGCTGGTCCGCAGCACTGGGTCCGAACGTGCCCGCAACCTGGCAAACCGCGGAGTGGAACTCGCACAAATCGATGCGAAAGACCCAGCGTCGCTGAAGAATTCGCTGCAGGGCGTCGACGCGTTCTTCTTCATGACGACGCCTTACGGTGACTCGCACGACACCGATATCGACGGCGAGATCCAGCAGGGTGTCGAGTTCGCCGACGCAGCGGTTGCCGCACAGGTCCCACATGTGGTGTTCAGTTCCGTCGGCGGCGCCGATCGCAACTCGGGTGTTCCGCACTTCGAGTCCAAGCGCCGCATCGAAGAGTACGTGCAGGCCCGTGGCCTTTCCGCCACGATCGTCCGTCCGGTGTTCTTCATGGACAACTTCGCATCGACGGCACCGACGGTCGAAGGCAACGAACTCGTGCTACGACTTCCTGTTCCGGACGGCATCAAGTTGCAGATGGTCGCGACCCGCGACATCGGTGTCGTTGCCGCTACGGCGCTGCTGGACCCTGCGGCGGTCCCCGCGGCGATAGAGATCGCCGGCGATGAGCTGACAGGCAGCGAGATCGCCGCGGCCTTCGGCGCGCACGCCGGCTTGCCCGCACGCTACGAGGCGTTGCCCGTCGAAGTCCTCGACGGTCAGGACGACCTTCAGAAGATGTTCCGTTGGTTCGCCGATACGCCCGCATACCAAGCCGACATCGCGGCCGTTCGCGGTATCGACCCGGATCTCTGGAACCTGCAAGCCTGGCTGCAAGCCACGAATTACAGCCTGGCCGTGGTTTAGCGATCGGGCGCATCTACCTGACGGGTCCGACATCTTTGGGCCCGGGGGTGTAATTATCCCCAGGTTCGAATTCATCCACAGGGTGGCGTCGAGAGTGCTTGTCGCCGACCCGAATTGACGACGAATTCGGAAGAATCGAAGTGTGTTCGAAGGATGTGGTGATGGCGAGTTGCTTGATCTGATGGGTGATGCCCAGCAGGTCGAGCGGGCCGCGTCGGCTCAGCGGTTGCTGGCCATCGGCCAGTACACCGTGCGCCGCATCGCCGAGCAGACCGATGAACACAACTTCTGGGCAGTCGATGGCTGGGAGCAGATCGCCGCGGAGATCAGCGCGCAATTGGGCATCAGCCGCAAACGCGCGTCGTCGCAGATGAGCGACGGGCAAAGCCTCATCGAACGCCTGCCCAAACTGGCCGCGGTGTTCGCCGCCGGGCAGGTGGATTTGCGGGTGATCGCGGCCGCCATTTACCGCACCGATTTGATCACCGACGAGGCCGCGTTGGCGAGCGTTGATGCGCAGTTGGCGGTCAAGGCGCCGGGCTGGAACAAGCTCTCGCGGGAGAGGGTCGCCGAGTTGGTCGACTGGATGGTCATCGCCGCCGACCCTGAGGCGGTGCGGGTCGCCAAACAGGCCCATGCTGATCGCCATATCGCGGTGCGCCCCGGCGCCAACGGGACCGCCGAAATCTATGGCCAGGTCCGCGGCCCGGATGCCGCGGTCTTCGACACCGCGTTAGACGAACTAGCGGCCACGGTGTGCCCCGATGATCCACGCACCACCGCTCAGCGTCGCACCGACGCACTGACACCGCTGGCCGCCCGCGCAATGAACATGGCGTGTCTGTGCGGTGCCCCGAACTGCCCCGCTGCCGGCGCCGAGGTGCCTTCCACGCCGGTGGTGATCAATGTGATCGCCGAGGCCGCCACTGTCGACGGCGCCAGTAGCAAGCCGGGGTATCTGCCCGGCTACGGCGCGGTGCCCGCGGCCACGGTCGCCGAGTTGGCCAACAGCGCCTCGGTGCGCCCGGTACCCACCCCGAAAGACCTGGCCGCTGAACCCCATTACCGCCCGTCGGCGGCACTGACGCGGTTCATTCAGTCCCGCGATCTGACGTGCACGTTCCCCGGGTGTGATCAGCAGGCGGTGGGTTGCGATATCGACCACAGCGTGCCCTACCCGCACGGCCCGACGCATCCCTCCAACACCGGCTTGAAGTGCCGCATCCATCACCTACTCAAAACGTTCTGCGGCTGGAGCGATCGCCAACTGCCCGACGGCACCATCGAGTGGACCTCACCGCGCGGGCGCACCTACACCACCGCACCGGCCGGGGCCCGGTTCTTCCCCCAACTCGCCACCCCCACCGGCGCATTGGAACTACCGAACAGTCCACCGCCCGACCCGAACCGCGACCTGGCGATGCCCCAACGCAAACGCACCCGAACCCAAGACCGCGCCTACCGCATCGACTACGAACGCGCCCAAAACCGCGCCCGCTACGCAGCCGACCCACCACCCTTCTAAGCGGTTGGCGCCGGTTTGTCGTCAGCCGTCGGTCGCCGCTTTGAGGTGCGCTGCCGAGGCCAACTTCAGGTGGACGAGGTCGGAGGCGACGGTTGCAAACGTGAACCCTTCGCGGAGGCGTCGAGCCGCCGTTACGCCGTCCGGTGTGTGGATTCCCGCCGCGACACCCGCATCCGCGGCCGCTTCGCGTACCCGCTTCAGCGCTGCTTCGAATTCGTCTTCGACAGCTGGGTCCTGCGAATGCGCGCCACCAAGTGCGAGTCGCAGATCCGATGGCCCGACGTATACCCCGTCGAGACCGGGTACCGCGCAGATGCTTTCGACGTTGGCCAAACCACCCGGTGTTTCGATCATGGCCAGCACAACCGTGTCTCTGTCAGCGTCCGCCGGGCGCGGGCCGATCCGCAACTGCGCGCGCATCGGACCGTACGACCGGATGCCCGTCGGTGGATAGGTGGCTGCTGCAACGGCTTTCGCTGCCTCGTCCGCATCGTTCACCATCGGCACGATCACGCCAACCGCGCCTGCGTCCAGTGCCCGCCCGATCGCCGTCGCATCGTTGGCCTCTACCCGCACCACCCCCGCCGGTGAACCGGCCGCGTCGATGGCGGTCAACCCCGCCACCATGCCCGAGTAGCCGATCAACCCGTGCTGTATGTCGAGCGCGATGTAGTCCCACCCGACGTGCGCCAACCACTCCGTCGACACCGGACAGTCCATCACGCTCCAATAGCCCAGCAGACGTTCCCGGTTCCGAAGCCGCGCCGCGAATTCGTGTGCGCTCATTGTCTTCCTAACGGTTGTAGCTGGGCATCGGGCCGCGCAACGCGGCCCCGACATCGTCGCAAGCCGCCACCACATCGACGTCCAGCGGCCCCTTCGCGACCGCCGCGATATTCGAATGCAGATGGTCCACTTTCGAGCCGCCGAGCAGGATCGGCCCCGCCGCAGGCCTGGCGACGAGCCAGCGCAACGCCAGCTCCGTCAGCGGCATACCCGCCTTTTCCGCAATCACCGTCAACTGCTGGATCGCATCGAAAATGGCGGCGTTCCAATATCTTTCCTTGTACATCGCGGCCAACCGCGAATCACCGAAACGTCCTTCGTCGGGATCGCTGTCGAAGGAGTGCCGTCCCGTCAGCAGGCCCCCGCCGAGCGGGTTGTACACCACTGTTGTCAGCCCGGTTACGGATGCGAACTCGGCGTATTCCTCTTCGATCCGCCGTGCCAGCAGGTTGTAGAGCTGCTGCGCGGCAACCGGCCGCGGTGCGCCGACGGCATCGGCGGTGTGATTGAGTTCGGCGATCTGCCACGCCGCGTAGTTCGAGACCCCGAGCCTTCCGATTTTGCCTTCGGCGACCAGCTCGGCGACGGTGCCCAGCGTCTCGCTCAGCGGAGCCGCACGGTCGGGCTGATGAAGGTAGAACAGGTCGATGCGGTCGGTGCCCAGCCGCGCCAGGCTGCCCTCGACGCTGGCCCGCAGCCCTGCAGCCGACAGTGGCGAATGATCGCCCGCGTCGGGATGCGGGATGCCCGCCTTGGTGGCCAACGTGACCTGGTCACGTCGGCCCTTCAACAACTGCGCGAGCATGCGTTCGGATTCGCCGCCCGCATACCCATTGGCTGTGTCGATGTGGGTGATCCCGGCCTCCAGCGCGGCGTCGATCATCGCTTCCGCGCCGTCGATGTCGACGGTGTCTCCGAACGTCATCGTGCCGAGAACCAGGGCACCGAACTCCATCAGGCAACTCCCTTCAGCACCTGCCGCGGTTTGACGCCGACCATCGTGGTCGGGTCCAGTGCGGCGGCCCGCAATTGCTTCGTATAAGCCTCGGTCGGCCGGGCGAGAACATCTTCGGTCGCGCCCTTTTCAACGACCGTGCCTGCCTTCATCACAATGATGGTGTCGCTGATCTCCCTGACTACGCCGAGGTTGTGCGAGATGAACAGATACGTCAACCCTGTGTCGCGCTTGATGTCTCGCAGCAGGTCGAGCACCTGCGCCTGCACCGAAACGTCCAGCGCGCTCGTCGCTTCGTCGCACACCAGCAGTTCCGGCCCGCTGGCCAGCGCGCGTGCGATGCCGATCCGCTGACGCTGTCCGCCGGAGAACTCGGCGGGTCGTCGCTTCAGCGCTGTGGACGGCAACCCCACCTGGTCGATCAACGCGGCCGCCTTCTTCGAGCGTTCGGCCTTGCTACGGATTCCCCGCAACTTCAACGGTTCGCCGACAATATCGACCGCCGTCAAGTGTGGATCCAACGAGCCATAGGGGTCCTGAAACACCATCTGGATCCGAGACCGATACGGCCGCATGGCTTTCTGCGACAACCGGGCGATGTCGACGCCGTCGACCTCGATTCGCCCCGACGTTGGCGTGAGCAGGCGCACGATCGCTTTGGCGATGGTCGACTTGCCGCAGCCGGATTCTCCGACGACGGCCAGCGTCGATCCCTTCGCCACCTCGAAGCTGACACCGTCCACGGCGCGAAAGGCGCCATATTCAACGACGAGGTCCTTCACCGACAACAGACTCATACATGAACTCCCAACGCGTGATCGGACAGCCGGGGCACGGCGTCCAAAAGCTTTTTGGTGTAGTCGGTCTGCGGTTTGCGCAGGAGGTCTTCGGCCTCGCCGCTTTCGACGAATCGGCCGTTCTTCATGACGAAGATCCGGTCCGACATCAGGCGCGCGACGCCGAGGTCGTGGGTGATGAGCAGCAGGCCCACTCCCGTGCGCTCCTGCAGTTCGAGCAGTAGGTCCAGGATGCTTGCCTGCACGGTGACGTCCAGCGCGCTCGTCGGCTCATCGGCGACGATCAGTTCCGGTCCGGCGGCCAGGGCGGCGGCAATGAGCACGCGCTGCAGCATGCCGCCAGACAGTTGGTGCGGGTACTTCGCCAGTTGCTGTTCCGGGCGAGGAATTTTCACCTGAGTGAGAAGCTCGACCGCCCGCGCCGTTTCGCGTGCCTTACCGGTGATGCCGCTATGCCGAATCGCATCGCGCAGCTGCGCGCCGACGGTGTGTACGGGGCTCAGCGCGGTCATCGGATCCTGGGGGATCAGCGCGATGTGCCGACCCCGGATCTTCTGTAACGCCTTGGGTTTTCCGAGGATGTCGGTGTCGCCGAAGCGGGCGGACCCGGACAGCACCGCCAGGTCGTCGGGCAGCAGGCCGAGGATGCCCATCGCGGTGGTCGACTTGCCGGATCCCGATTCGCCGATGATCGTGACGGTTTCGCCGGCGTCGATGCAGAAGGACACCCCGTCGACAGCACGAACCACACCTTCTGCGGTGATGAGTTCGATCTGTAGGTCGTCGACAAGCAGCAGGTTACCCATTTCAGCTAGCCTTCTTTCGCAGCACAAACCGTTGCAGCAGAACGAATTTGAAGCCGCCGCGGTGGTCGCGCAGACCGTCGCCGAGTAGGTTCACGCCCACGACTAGTAAAGCGATGACGAGACCGGGCAGCGTCACCAGCCACCACGACGTGGTGACGTAATCCTGTCCGTCGGAGATGATTCGACCCCAGGTGGCGAACGGCCGTTGCGGGCCGGCGCCCAAGTAGCTCAATGCGCTTTCCAGCAGGACAGCCTGGGCCAGCAGCAGCAACGCGACCAGCGATACCTGCTTGATGATGTTCGGCACGATGTGACGCAGCAGGATCGCCGTCGCGCCGAGCCCGAGCACATGTGCAGCTTCGACGTAGGGCTTCTCACGTTCGACAAGGCACAGTGACCGTGTGAGACGGGCGATCTCGGGCCACTGTGCGATCGCAATGACAAAGGTGATGACCGGAATCGACGGGCCGAACAACGCGACCACGAGTAGCAGCATCATCAGCAGCGGCAGCGACAGTTGCGCTTCCAACAGGCGGCTGACGATCGTGTCCACCCACCCGCCCCGGTAGCCGGCGACGGCGCCGAGAACCAAGCCGATCACCCCGGAGACCACCACGGCCAGGACGCCGATCGTCAGCGATACCTGTCCGCCGAAAAGCACCCGCGACAACAGGTCTCGGCCGAGCTGATCGGTGCCGAACAGGTGCCCGTCCGTCAGCGGCGGCAGCCGTCGCTTCGCGAGATCGGTGATGTCGGGCGACGGGAGGGGCAGCACACGTGCGAACGCCACCGGCAAGATGACGATCAACGCACAGACACTGCCAACCAGCATCTTCACCCGACTGTCGCGTGCCCGGCGGGTGGCGCCTGCGCGGGCGACGTCGCGCGGCGTGACCGCCGACGGGCGGGCGGCGGCCGGGGGTTCGATCACGGTGGTCATTTCGCGGTTCCCTTCCCAAGCCGCACCCGCGGGTCAAGGAGCGGATAACAAAGGTCGACAAGCAACTGCACCAGGATCGCGAGCACCGCCGTCACCAGCACGGTGGCCTGGATCAGCGGGTAGTCCCTGGTGTCAAGCGCGCGTACGACGAGTGAGCCGACGCCCGGCCAGGCGAACACCACCTCGACGAGGACGACGCCGTTGAGCATCAACGCGAATCGGGTGCCGAGCGCGGTGAAGACCGGGATGGCGGAGTTACGCATCGCGTAGCGCCAGATCAGCTGTCTTTCGGAGACGCCGCGGGACCGGGCCACAGTGACATACGGCGACGTGAAGGCGCCGGACATCTCACGGCGAACCAGTCGTGAGATCAGGGCGATCTGCAGGATCGCGATGGTGACGGTCGGCAACACCAGGCTGGACCAGGTGGTGAAGCCGGCGGTCGGGAAGATCGGGATGAGAACGGCGAACAGCGTGATGAGCATGAGGCCGGTCCAGAAGTCGGGCATCGACTGCCCTGCGATGGTGACCGCGTTGGCGGCGAGCTCCCGTCTCGTCTCGGCGTTGCGGGCCATCCAGACGCCGAGCGGGACGGCCACCACGGTGGTCAGCAGGATTGCCGCGATCGACAGCGTGATGGTGTACGGCAACCTGCCCATCACCACGTCGAATGCCGGCGCCTGGAACGAGTACGAGGTCCCCATGTCGAGATGCAGGACGCCCCACAGATAGCGCAGGTACTGCACGATCATCGACTGGTCCAGCCCCATGTTCGCCCGGATCCGGGCGAGGTCCTCACTGCTCGCGAGCGGGCCGGCCATCGCGTACGCCGGGTCGCCCGGCGCCAATCGAATCAGGACGAACACCGTGGTCAGGGTCAGGAAAACCGTCAGGACGCTTTGGCCGAGGCGTTTGGCGACGTAACGCGGCAGGGCCCCGGCTGCAAGGCGCGAGGCGGGGCGGGGAGCAGAAGACTCGGCGGGTGCCGGGGCGGCGAGCTGCTGGGTCATCGGTGACCTTTCTGTAACTCAGCTCACAATGACACTTCTGCGTGTTTTGCGCAAGAGTGGAATGAAATCTTGCGTGTTCTGAGCAAGTCGGCGTACAGTCCGATGTGTCCACGATCACAACGCCGGAGGTCGACGGTGACCAAACCGCTCTTTGAGCAGCAGTTCTCGCGCCGAACGATGCTGCGGTCCAGCCTGCTCCTCGGCGCCGGACTCGCTGTCGGCTCCGCAGCGGCCTGCGCGACGCCGACCGGCACCCCCGGACCGACCACGGTCAGCCTCGGCCTGAACCGATCGCTGGTCAGCCTTGACAACAAACTCAACCAGTTCGACGCCGCCGTGACCGTCCAGCGCGGCGTCCGCCAGGCGCTCACCGAGATCGACCAGAGCCTGCGGCCGCGACTGGTGCTGGCCGACCAGTTCAAGCTGGTGTCGCCCACGCAGTGGTACGTACACCTGCGACCCGGCGTGCGCTACTCGGACGGGTCACCCGTGCGCGTCGAGGACATCGCCACGGCGTTGAAGATGTACAGCGAGGTGGACGGGTCGTTCGTCGCCGCATTCTTCCCGGAGTTCCCCACTGTGGAGCGGATCGACGACACCAGCTTCACCCTGAACACCACGCACCCGGTACCGGTGCTCGATTACCTGATGTCGAACATCCTCATCACCCCCGCCGCGACGAACAAGCCCGAGGAACTGCAGTCCGGTGTCGGAACGGGTCCGTACGTGGTGACCGAGAGCAACCGCGGCGCGGGCACCTACACACTGAAGCGCAACGACAAGTACTGGGGCGCACCGGCACACGTCGAATCGGTCCGCGTGCAATTCATGCCCGACGAGACCAGTCGCGTGGTCGCGCTCCGCAGTGGTGCGATCGACGTCATCGACTCGATCACCCCTGACTCGGCCGACCAACTCGCCGGGCTCAGCGGAGTCTCCATCGACCGCGTCGACGGTGTGCGGCTCAACCAATTGTTCTTCAATTTCCGCAAACCACCGAACCATCCGCTCGCCAATCCGCGGGTGCGGCGGGCCCTGACATACGCGATCGACGGGCACTCGCTCATCGACCATGTGTTGCAGAATTCGGCCAGCACCCCACGCGGCGTCATCCCGCAGGGGCTTGACGGTGCCATCGAGACCGGCGAATACACCTACGACCCACAGCGCGCCCGGGCCGAACTCGACGCACTCGGCGTGCGGGACCTCAGTCTCAAGATCATCTGGGAGTCAGGCGAATTCGCCGCAGACACCGACATCATGGAATCTGTGGTCCAGATGCTCGGCGCAGTCGGTGTCCGGGCCCGGTTGCAGCAGTTCGAAGCGGGCGGGGACATTTCGCAGTGGCGGCAGGGCAAGGCGGGCGACTGGGATGTGCTCGGCAACGGGTATCCGAGCCCGACGGGACTGGCGCTGACCATCATGCAGGGCATGTACGCCGGTACCGCTGAAAAGGAAAAGACGCGAGACACCTACCACGGCTACATCTTTCCCGAGATCACGGCGATCATCACGCAGGCATCCGAGGAGCCCGACCCAACGCGGCGCAATGCGTTGCTTGCCGATGCGCAGCGACGGATCTGGGACACGTGCCCGATGATGTGGTCCTTCGTGCCGAAGGCGGTCCTGGCCCGGCGCAACCGCATCGATGGGATCTCGCTACGCCCGACGAACTCCTATGACCTCGCGGCGGTGTCGCTGCACACATGAGCACAGACATCCAAGCGACCGACGGTGTGCTGCGCGACACCGATGAACCCGGCAGGCGCGAAACCCTGCTCCCGGCGCCGCAGGTGCAGAACCACGCCGCGAATCTGGCTGTCCTGCCTGATGATTCGTTGGTGTGCGTATGGTTCGCTGGCACGCAAGAAGGCGTGCCCGACATCAGCGTCTGGTTTTCGCGGCTGGACAACGGCACCTGGTCGGCGCCGGTGCAGTTGTCGGACGATCCCACCCGGTCCGAACAGAACCCCGTGCTGCACGTCCTGAACGCCCATGAGGTGTGGCTGCTGTGGACGTCGCAGCACGCGGGAAATCAGGACACCGCACGGGTCATGCGGCGGATCTCCACCGACGCAGGCCGGACCTGGGGGCCGATCCACACGCTGCTGCCCGAAACCGAAGCGGGCGGTATCTTCGTCCGGCAGCCGATCGTCGCGTTGCCTTCTGGGCGGATGCTGCTCCCGATCTTCCACTGCGTTCGGGTGCCCGGCCAGAAATGGGTGGGCGACCGTGACTACAGCAGCGTGATGATCTCCGACGATTCGGGCGTCACCTGGCGCGAGGTCGTGGTTCCGGACAGCATCGGGTGCGTGCACATGAATATCGGTCGCCTGGGCGACGGCACGCTGGTCGCGCTGTTCCGCAGCCGCTGGGCCGATGCGATCTACCGCAGCACATCCGACGACGACGGCGAGTCGTGGAGCGCGCCGATGCCGACCGAGCTGCCGAACAACAACTCGTCGATCCAGTTCGTGGTGTTGCCCGACGACCGGCTTGCGTTGGTGTTCAACGAATCCAGCGCCGCCGACGCAACCGCGCGTCGCACGTCTCTGTATGACGAGATCGACGACGACGGGCTCGTGGAGGAGGCGCAGCCCGAGTCGACGCCTCTCGATGACCGCGGCCGTAGCGCATTCTGGGGTGCTCCACGCGCACCGATGACCCTGGCGCTCTCCGACGATGCTGGGCTTACCTGGCCGATTCGCCGCAACATCGAGGTCGGCGATGGGTATTGCCTTTCCAACAACTCTCGTGACGGTCTCAACCGCGAGTTTTCATATCCGACCATCACCGCGGCCGCCGGCCGGCTGCACATCGCATTCACCCGCTTTCGGCAGGCGATCGAGTACGTCGAGGTCGCCCCCGAGTGGATCGGCACGCCGTGACCGAGACGAAGACGGCAGTGGTCACCGGGGTAAGCTCCGGGATCGGCGCCGCGGTGGTTCACCGACTACTGTGCGACGACTGGCATGTGACCGGAATCAGCCGTCGCGAGCCGGAAATCCAGCATGACGAGTTCGATTGGACAGCAGCCGATCTGGCGGAACTCGAGGCTTTGGAGAGCCGCCTGTCTGGGCTCGATGTCGTGGATGCGATCGTGCACGCCGCGGGCTTTCAGCGTTCGGCACCCCTCGGCGCATTGAAGATCGAAGACGGCCTCGACATGTGGCGGGTGCACGTCGGCGCCGCCGAGGTCATCGTCAACACCTTGTCGGATCGAATTCGCGACGGCGGGCGCATCGTGCTCGTCGGCAGCAGAACGATGGCAGGAAATGCAGGAAAAAGCCAGTATGCCGCAACGAAATCGGCTCTCGTCGGGATGGCTCGGTCATGGGCGATGGAACTCGTCGGGCGCGGCATCACCGTCAACGTCGTCGCGCCCGGCCCAACCGACACCCCGATGCTGACCGACCGGGCGCGACAGCGCACTCCGCCAAAATCGCCACCGATGGGGCGATTCATCGACCCAGACGAGGTCGCCGGGCTGATTGCATTTCTTGTGAGCCCGTATGGACGCAGCATCACCGGCCAGACAATCGTGCAATGCGCGGGAGCATCACTATGACTGTGCGCATCGCCGTGCTCGCCGACGACTTGTCCGGCGCCGCGGAAGTCGCAGGCGTGTTCCTCGACCGAGGTGTGCCGGTGTCGCTGCAGCTCAATGAGTTTCAGCCATCCGCAGGTGTCACAGTGGTGGATCTGAACACCCGGGCGATGACGCCGCAGCAGGCAACGGACACGGTGCGGAAGGCGGTCGCCGACATCCCCGGCGACTTCCGGATAGTGAAGAAGATCGATTCATTGTTGCGCGGACACATCGGGCCCGAAGTCGCCGTCCTCGCCGATCGTGGTCCGGTCGTGTTAGCCGCGGCCCTGCCTGCGCTTTCGAGGAGTGTGCGCGGCGGCGTGCTGTATCTGGACGGGACACCGCTACACGAATCCGATGCCTGGGCTGCTGAGCGTGCGCAACCGCCGCGCCGAATCGCAGACCTCTTCGCCGCCATACCGGTCGATCTCGAGATCTGTGATGCCGCCACCGACGCCGACCTCGACGCGATTGTTGCCGCAGCACCCGGCGCGCAACTGGTCGGAACCTCTGCGGTGGCTGCGGCGGTCGCACGTACACTTCCCGCCGGGCGACGGGACAACGTCGGACGGCGGTCGTCGAAAACCGTTCTGACCGTCGTCGGCACCGCGGCACCGGTCGCCGCAAGCCAAGTCGAGGCGCTCGTCGCCGACGGTGCCCGCGTTGTCGTGGTCGACGCCCAATCGCTACTGCATGACAATGCGGATCCCGGTCCGGTGCAGGACGCACTCGGCAATGGTTCCGCGGTCCTCACCGTCGGCGGCGTGGTGGAACCCGATGAAGCACAGGCGGTTGCGGCCGCCCTGGGCCAGTTCATCGCCGCTGCCCAGGCTGAGTATCGACCGGACCTGGTGTTGACCGGCGGCGAGACGGCCCGCGCAGTCGTGGACGCTGTCGGTATCACGGCACTGCGCCCCGTCCGCGAAATCCACCATGGCGCGGTCGAATCGGTGACCTCCGACGGCCGGCGCATCGTCACCAGGCCCGGAAGTTTCGGGACCGCCGGCAGTCTGGTGGCCATCGTTCGATACCTGACCCAGCGAAGCGAGGACTACACATGACAAACCCATCCCTGCCGATCGTCGCCGTCACCATGGGCGATGGCGCGGGCGTCGGCCCGGAGGTGGTGGTGCCCGCACTGCTCGACGCCGAAGTCCTCGCCATCTGCAATCCGGTTGTCATCGGTGATGTCAAGCGGCTGCGCAAGGCCGCCGAAATCGTCGGTGTCACAGCCGACATCGTCGCGGTCGATTCGATCGCCGATGCCAAGCAGACACCGGGGCGGATCAACGTCATCGACCTCGACCTGCTGCCCGACGACCTCGCCTGGGGTGAGTTGTCAGCTGTCGCGGGCAATGCCGCCTACGAATACATCCGCGTGGCAGCAGAACTCGCAGTTCGGGGCGATGTGCAAGCGATCTGCACGGCACCGCTGAACAAGGAGGCGCTGCACGCCGCCGGTCACATCTACCCGGGACACACCGAACTGCTGGCCCACCTGACAGGCACCGAAGAAGTGTCGATGATGCTGTCGACACCGAAACTGAAGGTCATTCACGTCACCACCCACATCGGGCTGCTTGACGCGGTGGCCAAGATCGAACCAGGGCTCGTCGAGCGCACGGTCCGCCGAGGGCATGACGCGTTGGTGCGGGCGGGCAACGCCAATCCGAAGATCGGCGTCTGCGGCATCAATCCCCATGCGGGGGAGGGCGGCTTGTTCGGGTACGGCGAGGAGGAGCAGAAGATCATTCCCGCCATCGAGGTGTTGAAGGCCGACGGTATCGACGTGCACGGCCCGCTGCCCGCGGACACCGCGTTCTTCCTGGCGGGGCGCGGCGACTACGACCTGATCGTCGCGATGTACCACGATCAGGGGCACGGTCCGGTCAAGGTGCTGGGCATCGAGGCCGGCGTCAACATCACCGTCGGGCTGCCCGTCATCCGCACTTCCGTGGATCACGGCACCGCTTTCGACATCGCGGGCAAGGGAATCGCCGAGCACGGCAGCATGATCGAGGCGCTTCGACAGGCGGCCGATTTGGCAAGCAGCACAGCCGTCGTCAGGTAGGAAGGCAATATGGCTGGTCGCGAGTCGGATGTCCGGCGGTCGGAGATCGTGCGCCTGGCGAGGTCCAGCGGGCTGGCCAGCGTCGAGGAGTTGTCCGCCCAATTCGGCGTGACCCCATCCACGATTCGCCGCGACTTGAGCCAACTGACCTCGCAGGGACTGATCGCGCGGACGTATGGCGGGGCAATTGCGCTGGCGCGCCAGCAGGAACCGTCGCTGCGCCAACGGGCGATGGAGGGCTTCGAAGCCAAGCGGGCGATCGCCAGGTGGGCCGCCGGACAGGTGGTGCCTGGCGAAACCATCCTGCTCGACGCGGGCACGACCGTCGGCGCGATGGGGGAGTTTCTGCGCGATGTCGACGACCTCGTCGTGGTCACCGCCGGACTGACCGCGCTGGAGGCGCTCGCCGACGCCGATGACGTCCGCGTGGAGTGCATCGGCGGCACACTGCGCCACCTCAGCCAGGGATTCGTCGGTCCGCTGGCCGAGGCGACGCTGCAACGACTGACCTTCGACCGGGCGTTCCTAGGTGCGGATGCCGTCAACGCCGATCTGGGAATCTGCGAGGCCGAGCTGGAACAGACGCGGTTGAAGGAGATCATGATCGAGCGCGCAGGTGAGATTTACGTGCTTGCGCACGCAGACAAGTTGGGGCGCAGACCCTTTCACGCGTGGGCGCCGATTCCGAAGGGCGCGACACTGGTCACCGACAAGGACGCCTCAGAGGCGCAGACGCGGCCGTTCGAGGAGGCGGGACTGCGCGTGGTGCGCGCAGGATCCGACGACGCTTGACCAATGCCGTTACGGATCTAAGCGGTGGCTTGTGCCTTCTCCAGCAGCGTCGCGTCATGCGCGCAGACGATCAACAGGTCCGGCTCCTGCCGCTGATACAGCTCGGCAAGCCGTGAATGATTGTCCATCACAGCTTTTCGATCGAATGCGAACATCGACTCCATCGCGGTCAGGCCGCGCGGCACGGGTGTCCCGTCCAGCGTGCCGAAGTGATAAAACGCGTCGCCGGCGTGCAGCACCCACCGGTGTCCGGCATCGACGGCCACACAGGCGTGGCCGCGGGTATGCCCGGGCAGAGCCACGAGTGCGATGCCCGGCGAGATCTCGGTGAGTTCCTTGGCGGCGGCGAACCCGCGCCACTTCTCGCCGCGCGGATCGTGTTCGACGATGATCGGGCTGTGCGCCCACTGCGCCGAACGATAGCGGATCTTCTCGCGCCTCGACGGAGCCCGTATCGCGCCGAGCGCCTCCGCGGCGGTGAGATGAACCCGCGCGGCGGGGAAGTCCGACAATCCACCGGCATGGTCGATGTCCATGTGCGTGATGATGATGTGCCGCACGTCATCTCGGGTAAAACCGAGTCGGTCGAGCTGATGCACGACGGTTTCGGCGCGGCTCAGGATCGGTCGAACCATGCGGCGTGACGGCCCGACCCGTCGCGGATCGTCGCAGTCATGCGTGCCATAGCCGCTGTCGACCAGAACCAGCCCGTCGTCGGTTTCGATGAGCAGCACGTGGCACACCATCGGGCTCGGACTCTTCATCGTTCCGCAGTTGAGGTGGTGCACCTTCACGGCGCACCCCCGAACCGCGACTCCAGCAGCTGCTCCACCTCGCGGCGCGCTGCGGCGAGGTCGACCTGATCGTCGAGCACGCGTTGCAGCGCCACCCCGCGCAGCATCGCGACGATCACCGTCGCCAGACCAATGGGATCGACCGACGCGTTGACCTCGCCTGCGCTGACCGCCAACTGGATTCGCTTCTCGATCTCCTCGCGGAACTCACGGTCGGCCGAGATCATCTGCGGCCGGACATCCTCGGACGGGCCGGCGACCGCATCGGCCCACAACACCAGCCGCGCCCGGTTCACCGGCTGAAGATCAGAGACCACGGAGAAGTAGAAGTCGATCAGCCGCCACAGCTGATCGACCGGCGAATCCGATTGGCTCTCTTGGACTATCGCGTCGCGAAACTGACTGGTGACCGTCTCGACGAGTCGCTGCATCAACGCACCTTTGGAACCGAAGTGGTGCGTCGCCAACCCGCGGCTGTACCCCGCGCGCTCACCGACATTGGCGAGGGTGACCCGGGTCGGCCCGATCTCCCCGACGAGCTCGGCCGCCGCACGCACCAGTCGCCGTTCGGCCGCTAGCCGGCGCTGCTCCTGTGTGCGGGGCAGGGCAGACTCAGTCACCGAGCGTCCCGGCCAGCGCGAGCAACTCGCCGCGCCCGATCTGAGTCACCAGGCTGGCGGTGTCGAAGTAGATGCGTTCGTTGACGATCCGCTCGTCTTCGAAGAAGAACACCGCGATCAGCGGTACCCGGAACGACTTGCCGGTCGGCGGCATTCCGTAGAACTCACCGAGATTGGTTCCCAGCAAATCGAATTCGACGATCACCGCGTCGTCGGAAACGTGAAAGCGGGCGTTCTCGTGGCGTTGGTCGGGGAACGCGGTGCGGGTCGACAGGTAGTAGCCCATCACCTCTTCGTCGCCGTCGTAGACCTGACCGGTGGCCATGATCTCGTAGCGGGGGTGGCCCTCCCCGTTGGTCTTGAAGGTGGCCAGGGTCGCGTCGAATTCCTTGGTCACCTCGGTGTCCATGTGCTCGCGGATGAGCGCCAGGCGCCGCTGCCGTAGATCGTCAGTGATCACGAGTCCTCCTAAAGCTTGCTTGTTGACGAACAAGTTACGGTACTCGACGGTACCGCGTCAATGGGCGCCCTTAGTTTTGCTTGGTGGCCGCTCGCGCGAGCATGCGCATCAGCACCTGGCACAGAGCCGTCAACGGCGCCTTGACCAGGGGAAAGCTGGCCGAAGTGGCGAGCGTGTAGGAGATGCGGGTGCCCGCCCCGGCCTCACTCAGTCGTACTTCACCGCGATATCCGGGAAACGGCACGCCCGACAGCGCCTTGTACCCCAGCACGTGAGGCGGTTCGGACGTGACGACCTCCTCGACGATGTCGGGTCCGGGGCCCTTTGCCGCGATACGACGAACGGCCCCAACGCCGTTGGGGTCGGTGGAGCCGACCTTGTCCATCGTCACCGTCAGTCCCGGCGCCCACCGGCCGATTCCGACGTGGTCGCTCAGCGCGTCCCATACGGTTTCGATCGGTGCGGCGACAGTGGTTTGCGATGTGACTTGCATTGCGGCCCTCCCTAAGCGGTGGCTTTGGCGTGCTCGAAGTTCGTCCGGTCGTGCGCGCAGATCATCGTCATGTCGGGTTCATGACGCTCGAACAGCTCGACGAGTCGAGCGTGATTCTGCCGCATCATCTTCCGGTCGAATGCGGTCGCCCATTCGAATGCCGCGAGCGCACGCGGCATCACCGCGGTTCCGTCGAGCGTGCCGTGATGAAAGAAGCTGTCCCCACAATGCAGCAGCCAGCGGTGTCCTGCGTCGACCGCGATGCAGGCGTGGCCCCGGGTATGGCCGGGCAGCGACACGAGCACGATGCCGGGCGCCACCTCATCGAGTTCCTTCGCCGCGGCGAAGCCTCGCCACGCTTCACCGTCCGGGGTGTGCTCGACGATCTTCGGTCCGTGCGCCCACTGGATCGCGCGGAACCGGACCTTCTCCCCGCGGGTCGGGGCTCGCAGTGCGCCGAAGGCTTCGGCAGCGGTGACGTGTATCTGCGCCTGGGGGAAGTCGGAGATGCCGCCGATGTGGTCGCCGTCGAAATGCGTGACGACGATGTGCTGTACATCGTCGGTCCGAAACCCAAGGCGCTCAACCTGATTGACGGCGGTCTCCGCGGGGTTGAGCACTGGCCGGATGAACCGTCGCGACGCACCGACGCGACGGGCGGGATCGGCGCAGTCCCGTGTCCCGAACCCGGAGTCGATCAACACCAGGCCGTTGGAGGTCTCGACCGCCAGCACATGGCACACCATCTGTCCGCATCCGAGGGGATACATGGTGCCGCAGTTGAGGTGGTGAACCTTCACATGGCAGTTCTACACGCGAGAGTCGACGGCTACCGCTGCTTCTTGATGCCGGCGTTGCCGTTCGACGGTCGCGAGATAAAACGCCCAGGCGAACGAGAAGCTGGTGAACAGGCTCGACACGAAAAACAGCCACGGGTGCCGGATTCCGCGACGGCGGCCATCGATGATGGTGAACAGCGGAAGCAGTATGACGTTTCCGATGGTGTAGTCCGCGCTCGCCGAACTGGCGGCCGGGTTGTCGTATCCCAGCGCGATGAACTCGGCCCAGCTACCGGGGCCCCACAGCACATTGTGCGAACCGGCGACCGCATATTCCTGTACGTAGCGGAAATTGAAGTACCAACACAGCGGGATCGAAGCGGCGCCGACGACGTAGTACAGCATTTCCAGTGTTGCCGGCCGGGAGTCGGCGGTGACGCGCGCGAAGATCGCCGGATTCAATCGAACGACCAAAGCAATGACCACGACCGCGAGCACGGCGTGCACGACAAGGGCAACCATGATCGGAGTCTCGCGACCGATTCGAGTTTTGTCAATATTGACATAACCGGCTTGCGGTACCTTACGGACATGGTCCGGGCTGCTCAAACGGCGCGCAGCGAGCGCACGCGCGAGGCGTTGCGGCGTGCTGCGGTGGTGCGGTTCACCGCCCAAGGCATCGAGGACACGTCGGCTGAACAAATCGCGGCCGATGCGGGGGTGTCGCTGCGGACCTTCTATCGCCACTTCGCGTCGAAGCACGACCTGCTGTTCGCCGACTACGACGCCGGCGTGCACTGGTTCCGCAAGGCGCTGGCCGAGCGGTCGACCGACGAATCGATCATCGAGTCGGTACAGGCCGCGATCATGGCCCGGCCCTATGACGACTGGGCCGTCACCGAGATCGCCGCCCTACGCGCCCAAGAGCTCGAACCCGGCCGCATCGTGCGCCACATCCGGCAGTTGGAGGTCGACTTCGCCGAAGCGATCGAGGACCGCCTTGCCGGCGACGATCCGCCGAAGGCCGGCACCGACGAACGCATGCACATCACCGTCACCGCCCGCTGCATCGCCGCAGCAGTGTTCGGGGCGATGGAGGTCTGGATGCTCGGCGACGACCGGTCGCTGCCCGAACTGGACCGGCTGTGCCGTGCGGCGCTGAAATCGCTCAGGACGGGTCTCGTCGACCAGGGCTGATTCCAAGTTTTGTCATTATTGACAAAACTATGCGAGGCATGTCAGCCTCAGCCCATGACGGACTTTGACGCGATTGTCGTTGGCGCGGGCCACAACGGGCTCACCGCGGCCGTACTGCTCCAGAAGGCGGGGCTGCGCACCCTCTGCCTGGACTCCAAGCTCTACGCCGGCGGAATGGCGTCCACGGTGGAGCTGTTCGACGGGTATCAGTTCGAGATCGCAGGCTCGGTGCAGATTCCGACCTCGGCGGTCGTGAGCAGGGAACTGGGGCTCGACGGGCTGCCAACCGTTGACCTTGACGTGATGTCGGTGTCGCTGCGAGGCGTCGGTGACGAACCGCTGGTCTACTACACCGACCCGATGAAGCTGCTGACGCACATCAACGAGGTGCACGGTGCCGAGGCCGTCAACGGTATGGCAGGCCTGATGGCGTGGTGCCAGGCGCCGACGCGCGCGCTCGGACGCTTCGACGCGGGCACACCGCCGAAGACGCTCGACGAGATGTATGCCTGCGCGACAAACGAATTCGAGCGTTCGACGATCACCGATCTGCTGTTCGGCTCCGTCACCGATGTGATCGATCGCTACCTGCCCGACAAAGAGAAGAACGGCGCGTTGCGCGGCATGCTCGCGCTGCTGGCGTGCAACACCACCTATCGCGGTCCCGCGACTCCCGGCACCGCCGCGGCGCTGGCCTACGGATTCGCCGTTCCCGACGAGAACGCGCTACTGGTGAAGAAGGTCGTAGGCGGCATCGGTGCGCTGACATCGCATCTGCTGGACGTGTTCACCTCGCACGGTGGCGAACTTCGGCTGCGCAGCAAGGTCGACGAAATTCTGATTGCCGACAACCGCGTCAGCGGCGTCCGACTCGAGGACGGCAGCACGATCAGCGCGCCGGTCGTCGTGTCGGGCATCGCACCGGACCTGACGATCAGCCTGGTCGACGGCGCCGCGGTACCCGCCGACATCCGGGAGCGGTTCTCCCGCGTCGACCACCGCGGCAGTTACCTGCAGATGCACTTCGCGCTCGACGGGGTGCCGGAATTCGCGCCGCCCTACGAGATGCTCAACGACCCCGCGATGCAGTCCAACATCGGCATCTTCAGCACGCCGGAGGAACTGCAGCGGCAGTGGGAGGACTGCAGGCGCGGGATCGTGCCCGCCGATCCCTCGATCGCGCTGCAGATTCCGTCCGTCAACGACCCTGGCCTTGCGCCGGCGGGCAAGCACGCAGCCTCGGCATTTTCGCTCTGGTTTCCGATAGAGGACGGCGACACCGGCTACGGGGAGATGAAAGTGGAGATGGGGCAGCGGGTCATCGACAAAATCACCCGGCTCGCACCGAACTTCGAAAGCCTGATCATCAGGCACACCACCTTCACCCCGAAACACATGGGCACCATGTTCGGTGCGCCGGGCGGCGACTACTGCCACGGGCTGATCCACCCCGACCAGATCGGCATCAACCGGCCGGGGCCGAAAGGCTATGTCGATCAACCGATTCCGATCGACGGGCTCTACCTGGGAAGTGCCGGCTGCCACGGCGGGCCCGGCATCACGTTCATCCCCGGCTACAACGCCGCGCAGGCAGTGCTCGCCGACAACAACTGACGCGTTTCAAGATCCCTGAGGTGGGGAACGCCACCGGGCATGGCAATCACTGTTGCCGTCACGGGTCCCACGGGCGACATCGGCATCTCAGCGGTGCAGGCCCTCGAAGAGGCACCTGAAGTCGAACGGATCATCGGGATGGCTCGCCGACCCTTTGATCCGGCCGCCCACGGCTGGACCCGGACGGAATATCTACAGGGCGACATTCTGGACCGCGGCGCGGTCGACGCGCTGGTCGCCGAGGCCGACGTGGTGGTCCATCTGGCGTTCATCATCATGGGCTCCCGGGAGGAGAGCGCCCGCGTCAATCTCGAGGGCACACGCAACGTCTTCGAGGCGACGGTGGCGGCGGGTCGCCCGCGACGGTTGGTGTACACGTCGTCGGTGGCGGCATACGGCTACCACACCGACAACCCGGTGCCGATCACCGAAGACGTGCCGCCACGCGGGTCGCCCGAGCACTATTACTCCGAGCAGAAGGCCGCATGCGAGGCCGCGTTGGCCGAGATCACCGACGGCACGTCGCTACAGGTGTATGTGCTGCGCCCGTGCATCGTGGCAGGCCCAAAGGCGCCTGCCCTGGCCGAAGCGATGCCGTGGAACCAGCTGCCGGGCCCGGTCAAGCGAGTCGCGCAGGCGCTGCCGTTGCTCAAGCCGCCTTTCCCCGACCCCGGCACTCCGTTGCAGTTGGTTCACCACGACGACGTCGCTGCCGCAATCGCTTTGGCCGCAACGACGTCCGCTCCACCGGGCGCCTACAACATCGCGGGGGACGGGGTGCTGTCGATGTCCGACATCGCCGACACGCTTGGTGCCCGCCCATTCCGGGTGCCCCGGGTGGCGGCGGCGGCGGCATCGGACGTCATCTCGCGCCTGCCGTTCGTGCCGTCGGCGCTGGAATGGTTGCACGTCGGCCGCACGTCGGTGGTGATGGACACCGCCAAGGCGAAGTCCGACCTGGGCTGGACCCCGAAATACACTGCGGCCGAGACGCTGTCGTCCCTGGGGCAGGCGATCTAACGGTCGTCGGTGTCCTCGGCGGGCCCGCTCGGCGTCGCGCCGCCTTCGTCGGACCAGTCAACGCGATCGTCGGTGCCCTTGGCGGGGTCGCTCTGGACGTCGTCATCCGCGCCTGGCGCGCCCGCGTCCGAGTCGGCGGTCTTGGGTTTGTTGCTGCTCACCCGTCCTGACTACCCGCATCGTCTGGCTCGGAAACGGTCAGCACGACGTCCACCACGTAAGGACTCCGCTCCAGTTCGTGCTCGAGCCTGCGCAGAGTACGGGCGACGGAGGACTCGACCTTGTCGCCGACCAAGTCGACCCTGCCGACGATGAAAAGCTGCTTCGGGCCGATGAATTCGAGCCGAAGGTGACGCACCGAAGCGATCTCGGGCATCTCCTTCAGCTGAGTGAGCGCCGCATCGTAGAGGGCCGGCGTGCCGGGCTCGCCGGTCAGGAAGCGGCGATTGCGGTCGATCAACAGCACTGCCACTGCGCCCAGCAACAAGCCGATGACGATCGAACCGGCCGCGTCCCACGCCACCACGCCCGTCACCTCATGCATGGCGATCCCAAGGGCTGCGACGACGATGCCGATCAGCGCGGCACTGTCCTCGGCGAACACCGCGCGCACGGTCGGATCGGAGGTCAACAGCGCGTGGTCGAGCAGATCGCGGTCGAATCGCTTTGCCTCCCTGCGCAACTGGCGCATGGCCTGCAGCCAGGAGACCCCTTCGAGCGCGAATGCCACCGCCAGCACGACATAGGCAACCAGATAGTCCTCGGATCCCCGTTCACCGTGCAGGAGCTCGTCGACACCGCGCCAAACCGAAATCGTCGCACCGATGACGAACAGGCCCACGGCTGCCAGCAGCGACCATACGTAGGCCTCGCGGCCGTACCCCAGCGGATGCTGTTCGTCGGGCCTGCGGGCACTGCGCCGGTCGGCGATCAGCAGAAAGATCTCGTTGCCGGTATCGGCCCAGGAATGGGCGGCCTCGGCAGCCATCGAGGCCGACCCCGAAACCACGGCGGCAACGGTCTTTGCCACCGCGATGGCGAAATTCGCACCGAACGCGACAAGTACGGTCAGTGTGCTTTCGCCACCGGACTCCACCACGAGAGTTCAGTCGCGGTTACGGAGTTGCGCCACCCAGTCCTTCGGCACCCGATCGCTGGGCCCGGGCGCAGGCTGGTCGGTGGGATGGGACTCGGGCGCGGCGAGTTCGGGCCCGTCGTAGTACTCGTTTGTGTCGTAATTCCAGAACCAGTCTTCACCGGGCTCGAACGACCGGATGATCGGATGACCGGTCTCGCGCCAATGTGCCGAGGCGTGCCGGGCCAACGAGTCGTCGCAACAGCCGATGTGCCCGCACGCGGCGCAGCGACGCAGATGCACCCACCAGCCGCCGACAGCGTCGCATTCGACACAGCCCGTGCCGCTCGGCGGAACTGACGGATCCACAGCGGTGCTCATAGCTGACGAGCCTACCGACGCGGCCGCCCGGCGCTAACAAGACTATTAATCAACTTGATTTGATCGAACTGAGCGAAACCAAAGCCGTTGGGGCAACCAGCGAATTCCCCTTATTGACGGCCTTGTCTGCGCACGGTGCCGCGTTGACAGCTAACCCGGGCTCTCTTAGCGTCCCGCGCAAGCTTTGCGACGATGGGAATGCATGTGGGATCTGCGGAGGGGTGCTCGCGCGCGGCAATGACGCTGCAGTCGTCGCCATGCGTTCGTCCTCTCGGCGGTCGACCGTGACAGAGACCGCTTGGTCGAAACCCGCATTCGCGATCGGAGACTTCGTCGTCCTGGTCGGCGAGACGTTCGCCGCCGTGGTGCGACCACCGTTCGCGTGGCGGGAGTTGCTCGATCAGATCTGGTTCGTGGCCAGGGTGTCGATCGTCCCGACGCTGGTGCTGTCCATTCCGTACACCGTGCTGATCGTCTTCACGCTCAACATCGTGCTGATCGAAGTCGGCGCGGGCGATCTGTCCGGTGCCGGTGCCGCGCTGGCGTCGGTGACACAGGTGGGTCCGGTGGTCACGGCTATCGTCGTCTCCGGCGCGGCCGCCACCGCGATGTGCGCCGATCTGGGCGCCCGGACAATCCGCGAGGAAATCGACGCGATGAAGGTCATCGGCGTAGACCCCGTTCAGGCGCTGGTGGTGCCGCGGGTGACTGCCGCGACTTTCGTTGCGCTGATGCTGTATTCGGTTGTCGCCGTCGTCGGCCTCGCGGGAAGTTACTTCTTCGTCGTCTTCATCCAGCATGTGACCCCCGGGGCGTTCGTCGCGGGGATGACTCTGTTGACCGGTCTGCCGCAGGTCGTCGTGTCCCTGGTCAAGGCGCTGCTGTTCGGACTCTCGGCAGGCCTGATCGCCTGCTACAAGGGCCTGCACGTCGGTGGTGGGCCGACGGCGGTCGGCAACGCGGTCAACGAAACCGTCGTGTTCGCCTTCATGGCGTTGTTCCTCATCAACATTCTGGCCACCGCGTTCGGCGTGAAAGTCGCGCCGTGACAACTGCTTTAGTCGACCGGACCCGCAGGCTGGGGGAGCAGACCGCCTTCTACGGCAAGGCGCTGTGGGCTACCCCTGACGCGATGCGGCGCTATCCGGAAATGGTGCTGCGCCAGATCGCGGGCATGGGCATGGGCACCGGGGCGTTGGCCGTCATCGGCGGCACAGTGGCGATCATCGGCTTCCTGACGTTGTGCACAGGCGCCCTGATCGCCGCACAGGGCTACAACACGTTGTCGAATGTCGGAATCGAAGCCCTGACAGGGTTTCTGGGCGCATTTCTCAACGTCCGGTTCATCGCTCCGGCGACCGCAGGCGTGGCGCTCGCCGCAACCATCGGTGCCGGTGCCACCGCACAGATCGGCGCCATGCGCATCAATGAGGAGATCGATGCGCTGGAAGTGATGGGGATCCGGGTGATCACCTACCTGGCGTCCACCCGCATCGTGGCAGGCGTGGTCGCCGTCATTCCCATTTACACGGTGTCCGTGCTGATGTCGTTTCTCGCGACGCGGTTCGGGACGACGGTCGTCTACGGGCAGTCGCGCGGCGTATACGACCACTACTTCACGACGTTCCTGCAGCCGACGGACCTGTTGTGGTCCTTCATCGAGGCGTTGTCGATGGCGGCGGCCGTGATGGCGGTGCACACCTACTACGGCTATACCGTGACCGGTGGTCCAGCAGGCGTCGGCGAGGCTGTCGGCCGCGCGGTGCGAACCTCCATCACCGCAGGCGTTTTCATCCTGCTGACCATCACACTGTCGGTATACGGGCAGTCCGGCAACTTCCACCTGTCGGGGTGACGGGCATGGACAACGCGCCGCGGCGCGGTGGAATCGATCCCATTTGGTGGGCGCCGGTGCTGATCGTGGTGATCGTGGCGCTGTCCACACTGACGGCCCTGTTGTTCAACGGGACCCTGCGCGAAACCATCCCACTCACCCTGGTCTCCGACAGGGCCGGTCTGGTCATGGAGAACGGCGCGAAGGTGAAGTTGCGCGGTGTCCAGGTCGGCGAGGTCGCCACCATCGGCGAAGACGCAAGTCTGTCGAAGCTGACGCTCAAAATGGATCGCGGGCCATTTCAGTATCTGCCGAGCAACGTCGAGGCAGAGATCAAGTCCAGCACCGCATTTGGGGCCAAGTACGTCGATCTCATCGTGCCCGACGCGCCGAGTGCGAAGCCGTTGGCACCAGGCGCGGTGCTGCACTCGCGAAACGTGACCGTGGAGGTCAACACCGTCTTCCAGAATCTGCAGTCAGTGGTCCACTCTGTCGACCCGGCGAAGCTGAACGCGGTGCTTTCCGCCGTCGCCGAGTCGGTGCGCGGCAAGGGCGAACGCATCGGCGAGGCGATCACCGACGCGAACAACGTGTTGCTCGCGGTGAACCCGCGGATGCCGACCGTTCGGGTGGACTGGCAGCTGTTCGGTCAGACCGCCGAAACGTATTCGAATGCAGCACAGGACATCCTGTCGATTCTCGACTCGTTCTCGACAACCAGTGCAACGCTGACGACGCACGCCAAGTCGCTGGATCAGCTACTTCTCTCCGCGGTCGGTTTTTCCCAGTCGGGCATCAACACGATTGGCGCCAACCAGTCGAACCTGGTGCGCGCGATGAACATCCTTGACCCCACCACCGCGCTGCTGATGAAGTACTCGCCGACCTACACCTGCCTGTTCCAGGGCGCGCAATGGTTCCTCGACCATGGTGGCCGAGATGCGTTGGGCGGCAACGGCAAGTCCGTGATCATGGACGCCGGCCTGTTGATGGGCGACGACCCATATCGCTTCCCCGACAACCTGCCGACCGTCAACGCCAAGGGCGGCCCAGGCGGCAAGCCCAGTTGCGGCTCGCTGCCCGACGTCAGCAAGAACTTTCCGGTCAAGTACTTGGTCACCGACACCGGGTTCGGCACCGGCCTGGACATCCGGCCCAACCCGGGCATCGGCTTCCCGGGGATTGCGAATTACTTCCCAGTGACCAAGGCGAACCCGGAGCCGCCGAGGATCCGTTACAACGGCCCGCCCGCACCGGGTCCGTGGCCCGCCTACCCCGGCGCACCTCCCTACGGCGCACCGGAATACGGGCCGGACGGCACGCCGCTCTACCCGCCGCCGCCTGGGGGCACGCCATGAGACGCAGGACCATTCGCGCCGCGACCCGGGTGGCGCTGTTTTCGGCGCTGTGCCTGGTCTCCATGTTCGTTCTGGTGACGGTGTTCGGACAATTCCGGTTCGACTCGCGCGTGTCCTACACCGCGGTGTTCACGAATGTCTCCGGCCTGAAGGGCGGCAACTTCGTCCGCATCGCAGGCGTCGAGGTCGGCAAGGTCAAGGACCTGACCCTGCACAAGGACGGGACCGTCACGGTCGACTTCGCCATCGACAAGGGTCTGCAGCTCACCGAAGGCACCAAGGCTGCGGTCCGGTACGAGAACCTGATCGGTGACCGTTACCTGTCCCTCGAAGAGGGGCCGGGGTCAGTGCGCAAACTTCAACCGGGAGAGACGATCCCGCTGGCGCGGACGTCGCCCGCACTCGACGTCGACGCGCTCATCGGCGGCTTTCGTCCGCTGTTCCGCGCGCTGGACCCCAATCAGGTCAACGCGCTGTCCGGTGAGCTACTGAAGGTGTTCCAGGGTCAGGGCGGCACCATTTCGTCGGTGCTCTCCCAGACATCGGCACTGACAACGACTCTCGCGGGCCGCGACGAACTCATCGGGCAGGTGATCACCAACCTGGACACCGTCCTCGGCACCTTCGCCGCTCGAGACGATCAGTTCTCGGAGGGTCTGGACAATCTGTCACAACTGGTGCAGGGGCTGGCCGACCGAAAGAACGACATTGCGACCGGTACCGCTTACATCAACGCCGCCGCAGGCTCCGTCGCCGACCTCTTGACAGATGCACGGCAACCCATCAAGGACCTCGTGCAGCAGTCCGACCGGGTAGCCGGCCAGATCGAGGCCGATCATGACTACGTCGACGACCTTGTCAAGACGCTGCCCGACGCCTACCAGGTGCTTGCCCGCAACGGCCTCTACGGCGACTACTTCGGCTTCTATTTGTGCGATGCGATTCTCAAGGTCAACGGAAAAGGCGGCCAGCCCGTGTTCATCAAACTCGCCGAACAGACCTCGGGACGGTGCACACCGAAATGACGCGCATCAAGTTGCCGAAGATCAAGCCGCTTGGCGAGCGCAATCGGGTGGTGGTCGGCGCCGTCGGCATCCTGGTTGTCGTCGTCGCCGTGATCGCCGTCTTTTCATACGACAAGATTCCGTTCATCAAAGGCACGTCTGACTATTCGGCGTACTTCTCTGAGGCCGGTGGCATCAAGCCCGGCAGTGATGTTCGGGTGTCGGGTCTCGGTGTCGGGAGAGTTTCGAGCATCCATTTGGACGGAACGAAGGTGTTGGTGGACTTCACGGTCCGCGACGGCGTCGAACTTGGCGACCAGACCGAGGCTGCAATCAAGACCGAAACCGTGCTCGGCACCAAGTTTCTCGAACTGACCCCGCGTGGGGACGGCAATCTCGCCGGCCCGATTCCGCTGGAGCGCACGAAGTCTCCCTACGATCTGCCCGACGCCCTTGGGGACCTGACCACCACCATCAGCGCGCTGGACACCACGCAGCTGTCGTCGGCGCTCACCACACTGGCGGACACGTTCAAAGACACGCCGCCCGATCTGAAAATCGCGTTGGAGGGCGTGGCGCGCTTCTCCGACACCCTCAACACCCGCGATGCCCAGTTGCGCAACCTGCTGGCCAACGCGAATACGGTCACCGCGGTGTTGGCCAAGCGCAGCGACCAGATCGCGAGCCTGGTCGCGAACACCAACGCCCTGCTGGCCGAGCTTCTGTCGCAACGCAATTCGGTCGATGCGTTGATGAACAACCTCACCGCGGTTTCGCACCAGATATCCGGCCTCGTCAACGACAACCGCACGCAACTCAAGCCCGCCCTCGACAAAGTGAACGGTGTACTGGGCATCCTGGACAACCGCAAGAAGGAGCTGCAACGCACGCTGTATCTGCTTCGGCGGTACGCGATGTCGTTCGGCGAGGTGTTGGGATCCGGGCCGTTCTTCAAGGCCTCACTGGTCAATCTGGCCCCGGGGCAGTTCGCGCAGCCGTTCATCGACGCCGCATTCTCCGATCTGGGTCTGGATCCCAACGTGCTGCTGCCGTCGCAACTGGTGGACCCCGGAGTAGGCCAGCCGGGCACGCCTGCGCTGCCCGTGCCGTATCCACGCACCGGGCAGGGCGGAGATCCACATTTGACACTCCCGGACGCGATTACGGGTAATCCAGGTGATCCGGGCTGCGGGCCGCCCGGCCTTCCGCTGCCCGGCCCCACCGGCTGCTACCCCTACCGCGATCCGCTGCCTGCGCCACCGCCAGGTGGACCGCCGCCAGGACCGCCCGCGCTCGCGCCTGCTGCCGGTGAACTGCCGCCCCCGACCTTTGGGCCGCCGGCGCCGGAACCCAGGGTCGGTCCGGCGGTACCGCAACCGAGATCTGATCCGCTGCAGCCGGTTCCCACGGGAGACCAATGATCAGCGCGCGCACGCTGAGGATTGCGACCGCGATCACCTTGGCCGTCACTCTTGTCGTGGCGATAACCGTGGTGGCCACGCCATGGTGGAAGAGCGTCGCCAGGAATACCTACGTCGCCTACTTCGCCAACACCAACGGTCTCTATACCGGCGACGAGGTACGCATCCTCGGGGTCGCCGTCGGGACCGTCGAAGAGATCGACCCGCAGCCGGCCGCGGCCAAGGTGACGTTCTCGGTCGACAGGGAGTACCCGGTACCGGCTGATGTCCAGGCCGCGATCCTGTCACCGTCACTTGTATCCGCGCGTGCGATCCAACTGGTCCCCGCGTACTCCAGCGGCCCGAAATTGGCTGACGGCGCGACGATTCCGAAGGAGCGCACCGCGGTCCCCGTCGAGTGGGACGACCTGCGCCAGCAGCTGGAGAAGCTCACCGACTCGCTGCAGCCCACCACGCCAGGCGGCGTCAGCCCCGTCGGCGAGTTCATCAACAGCACGGCTGCCAACCTGCGCGATCAGGGCGACACGGCACATGACACGGTAGTCAAACTCTCCAAAGCGATTTCGGCTCTCGGCGACCACAGTACTGACATCTTCAGCACGGTGCGCAACCTGCAGATGCTGGTGTCAGCGTTGTCTTCGAGCAGCGATCTGCTCGCCGCGTTCAACACGAACTTGGCGGACATCACGACGGTACTTTCGAACACGCCCAACGAAGTGGCCGATGCGACGAAGGGTCTTGACGCAGCGGTGAACGACCTGCGTGGCTTCGTCGCCGACAACCGAGAGAGCATCGGCGTCACCGTCGATCACCTGAACGCTGTCACCACTGCGCTGAACGAGAGCCGCGGTGACATCAAGCAGGTTCTACACATCGCGCCGACGGTGTTCCAGAACTTCATGAACATCTATCAACCCGCACAGAGCGCCGTCACCGGCATCTTGGCACCGGTCAACTTCGCCAACACCGTCCAATTCATCTGCAGCGCAATTCAAGCCGCGTCACGGCAGAACTGGGAGCAGTCGTCGAAGCTGTGCGTCCAGTATCTCGCGCCGATCATCAAGAACCGCCAGTACAACTTCCCGCCGCTCGGGGTGAATCCCTTCGTGGGAGCGTCGGCGCGGCCGAACGAGATCACCTACAGCGAGGACCGGCTGAACCCGCACCTGCCGCCACAGGCACCGCAGAGTGTCCCGGCCACCGAGCCGGGAGAGCCACTGGCGGCAGAAGCGGCAGTCGGCGACCTGCCCCCGGAAGCGACGTCCACCGACCCGAGCCAGGGTCTGCAGGGCCTGATGGTGCCGCCTGGGGGCTCTCCGTGAGGCGCACGGTTATTGCGGCGCTGATCGTCGCGTGTTTGTCCGCGATCCCTGGCTGTGAGTGGCGCGGACTCAACTCATTGTCCCTGCCGGGGACTGAAGGATCCGGCGACGGCTCGTACATCATCCAAGCGCAGCTACCCGATGTCGTTGTGATTCAACAGAACACCCGGGTGCGCGTCGCCGATGTCAACGTCGGCAACGTCACCAAGATCGAGGTGCAGGACTGGCATGCGCTGGTGACCATGCGCATCAACAAAGATGTCCATCTGCCCGCGAACAGCACCGCCAAAGTCGGGCAGACCAGCCTGCTGGGGTCCATGCATATCGAACTGGCTCCGCCCACCGACGAGCCGCCCCAGGGTGAGCTCAAGGACGGTTCGGTGATTCCGCTCGCCAGAGCCGATACCTATCCCACCACCGAGCAGACGTTGGCGTCGGTGTCGGTTCTGCTCAACGGCGGCGGGCTTGGTCAGCTTCAGGAGATCAACCAGTCGTTCGCCAAGGCGCTGGCCGGGCGCGAGAACGACATGCGCAGCCTACTGAATCAGTTGGATACCTTCATTACTCAGCTCAACGAGCAGACTGACGACATCATCGCGGCCACTGAACATCTCAACTCGCTGGCCGGCCAGGTCGCCGCGAAGGATCAGACCGTCGACAAGGCGCTCACCACGATCCCGCAGGCGCTGGCGGTGCTGTCGGATTCTCGCACCAAGTTGGCGAACGCGATCGACGCGCTGGGCAAGTTCAGCGCGATCGCCACGTCGACGGTGAACCAGACGAAGGAATCGTTCGTGAACAACCTGCGCAACATGGCGCCGGTGTTCAGGGAACTGGCCAACGCCGGGCCCGCGCTCACGAAGGGGCTGGACTTCCTGTCGACGTACCCGTGGGTGAAGAGCACGCTCGCCAACTGGTTCCGCGGCGACTTCGCCAACATCACCCTCGTCATCGATCTGACGCTGAGCCGGATCGACAGCAGCTTGTTCACCGGAACGCGCTGGGAAGGTGATCTCACCGAACTCGAAATTCAATGGGGCCGCACCATCGGGCAGATGCCCAGCCCGTACACCGCGGGCAATCCGCTGATCGCCCCATATCGCTGGGGGGCGTACTAGTGCTGCGTCTGACCCGGCAGGTGTGGATACAGCTGGCGACCATGGCGGTAATCACCGTCATCGCCGTCGGCGTGATGGCGTTCGGTTTCGTGAAAGTCCCCGCGTTGCTCGGGATCGGACGCTACACGGTGACGGTCGATCTCCCCGCCTCCGGCGGTCTGTACCCGACGTCGGTGGTGACATATCGGGGCACCGAGATCGGCAGGGTCAAGTCGGTCGAGGCCACTCGCGACGGCGTTCAAGCGGTTCTTGTTCTCAACTCCGACCCACCGGTCCCGTCCGACGTTTCAGCGGCTGTCCATAGCCGCTCCGCTGTCGGTGAACAGTTTCTCGAACTGACCCCGAAGTCGGCGAACGCACAGAAGCTGCGTGACGGTGATGTCATTCCCGTTGGCAGGGTGCAGATTCCGGCTGATATCGGAAGCCTGCTCGATGCGACGAACAGGGCACTGCAGGCGATCCCGCCAGACAATCTGCGCACGGTCGTCGACGAGGCCGATAAGGCCGTCGGGGGGCTGGGGCCTGAACTGTCGCGCATCGTCGACGGGTCCACCTCGCTGGCGATCGAGGCGGGTAAGACCGTCGATCCGATCAGCCAGCTGATCGATCAGTCTCCGCCCGTATTGAATTCTCAAGTGCAGACCGCAGATTCGATCGCGACGTGGGCGCAGCGGATGGCGTCGATCACGGGCCAATTCAAGGCGCAGGACGCCGCCTTCGCCGATCTGCTCAATGTCGGTAGTCCCGCGTTGGAGGAAGGCAGGGCGCTGTTCGACCGGGTCGCGCCTGCGTTGCCGGTGCTGCTCGCGAATCTGGTCAGCCTCGGCGACATCGCGGTCACCTACCGCAACGACCTGGAGCAGCTGCTGGTGCTTTTCCCGCAGGGCACCGCGGTCATGTCAGCGATCGCCGTCGCCGATTCCGGTGTCAAACAGGCGTATCGGGGCATCTATCTCGACTTCAACCTCAATCTCAACCTGCCGCCGCCATGCAACACGGGCTTTCTGCCAGTCCGGCAGCAGCGATCACCGTCGGACCAGGATTACCCCGAGCGGCCGGCGGGCGAGTTGTATTGCCGCATCCCGCAGGACTCGGACATGAATGTCCGTGGGGTGCGCAACATTCCGTGCGAGACGAAGCCGGGCAAGCGCTCGCCGACGGTGGAGCTGTGCGAGAGCGACGAGCAGTACGTGCCGCTCAACGACGGCCTCAATTGGAAGGGCGATCCGAACGCGACGCTGTCCGGGCAAGGCATCCCGCAGTACGCGCCGCCGCCGCCGGTGGCCGCCGTCCCTTACGACCCGGCGACCGGCGACTACATCGGTCCGGACGGAAAGCGCTACACGCAGGCCGACTTGGCGCACCCCGGCAACAAGACGTGGCAGTCGATGCTGGTGCCGCCGACGCCCTAGCGCGCCATTGTCGAGTCCGGCGAATGCCAGTCGGTCGACACGAAGCGGTGCCGGATCAACCAGTCGTCCCCGACGGGCACGAAGACGTCGCGGTAACGGCCGTAGTGGTCGAGGCCGATCTCGGTGACAACCGTGAAATAACACGCGACGTGCACCTCGGTTGGGGCTACCTGGGTGAAACGGATGTTCGTCAGGTTGTGACGCACGATGCGTTTGGTGCCTGACGTCTGCGCGGCCGCGTTCGGCGTTTCCACCACGCCGCCCAGCAGCTCGACGATCGCGGCACGCCCGCGCACCGGCTCATTGCCGCGCAGCTCGAGCTCGCCGTCCTCGCAGAAGCTTTGAGCCAGCTCGTCGAGCCGCAGCGAGTCGCCCGACCAGTTGTAGCGGGCCAACGTGTCTCTGATGCGTTCGCGAGCAACCAGCTCCCAAAGCTCCATGACGGCAACGGTAAACCCGCTAGGGTCGCGCCATGGCTACCAGCGATTCCCGTGAGGTTGTGATCGAGGCCAGTCCGGAGGAGATTCTCGACGTCATCGCCGACGTCGAGGCGACGCCGACATGGTCGCCGCAGTACCAGAGCGCCGAGGTCCTGGAGGCCTACGACGACGGCAGGCCCAAGCGGGTCAAGATGAAGATCAAGACCGCGGGCATCTCGGACGAACAGGTCGTCGAATACACCTGGTCAGACGATGTCGTCAGGTGGACCCTGATCAGCGCGAGCCAGCTCAAGGCCCAGGATGCGTCCTACACCCTCACGCCCGACGGTGAAAAGACCAAAGTCCGGTTCGACATCTCGATCGACCTGGCGATCCCGTTGCCGGGGTTCGTGCTCAAACGGGCAATGAAAGGTGGGGTGGAAACCGCCACCGACGGCCTGCGCAAGCAGGTGCTGAAGGTCAAGAAGGGTAGCTAGCGCACCTCGTAGCAAAATTCGGGCGAACTCCTCATTACTCCGCGTGGCGCCATCGCCGCTCTTACGCTTCTGAGATGCGCCTGTCGTGGCCGTTAATAGGTCGGACGGAGGAGATGCGGGCCGTCGGTGCCGCCATCTCGGCTTCGGCCGCGTCGGGCATCCTCATCTGCGGAGCGGCGGGGGTTGGCAAGAGTCGGATCGCCCGCGAGGCCCTGTCGGCGGCCGCTTCGCAGGGCTGTGAGACCCGCTGGACGGTCGGCACCGCTTCGGCGCGGGAGATTCCGCTAGGGGCGTTCACCGCGTGGGCACATTCGGGCGTCACGGACACCATTCAACTGCTGCAGGGCGTCATCGAGTCGCTGACTTCATCGTCTGCATCCGCAGGGGTGGTCCTCGGTGTCGACGACATCCATCTGCTCGACGACCTCTCGACGTTCGTGGTGCATCAGATTGTGCAACGCGGGTTGGCGAAGGTGATACTCACTGCCCGGGACACTGCGCCGATCCCCGCGGCCATACAGGAGCTGTGGAAAGCGGGCCAGTTCGACAGGCTCGATCTGAAGCAACTGTCGCTTGACGAAGCCTCTTCGCTGCTGTCGGCGGCGCTGGGCGGTTCGGTGGATTCGGTTGCTGCCGAGCGGCTTTGGAAGCTGACCCGAGGAAACGTTCTTTATCTGCGCAACATCGTCGAGCAAGAGGTTGCCGACGGCCGAATCGTGCACGACAACGGGCTGTGGCGATGGATCGGGGAGCCGATCATGCCGCCCGGGCTGATTGAACTGATCGAGTCCCGTATCGGGGACTTGCCTGCGCCGGTCAGCGATGTGATCGACGTGCTGGCTGTCGCGGAACCGATCGACCTCACGGTGCTGACGAGGATCACCGATGCGGCAGCCGTCGAAGAGGCCGAAATCCGCGACCTGATAACGCTCGAGCCGGCAGGCGGAGGCATCGAGGTGCGGGTGGCGCATCCGCTGTACGGGCAGGTGCGCCGCCGACGCGTGGCGCACACCCGGCTACGCCGGCTACGGGGACTGGTGGCCACCGAACTCGCAGCCTCCGCTGAGCGTGACGAGATTCGAGTGATTGTCCGCCGCGCGGCGTTGAGTCTGGACTCCGACCTCGAACCGGACGCCGACCTGCTGGTCCAGGCAGCGCACGGTGCCGTTTGGCTCGGGGATCTCTCGCTCGCCGATCGACTTGCAGAAGCTGCAACACATGCCGGCGCGGGAGCCGAACCGAACTTCGTTCGCGCACACGCCTTGTCGTGGTCAGGGCGGGGTGAGGAGGCCGAGGCTGTCTTCGCGGATATCGACACCAGTCGGTTGAGCGATCACGACCGCGCCAGGTTCACGTTTCTGCGGTGTAGCAACCTGTTGTGGGCGCTTGGCGATCCGGCGCGAGCCAAAGAACTGATAGACGACGCATCGCGTTTCACCCCGCCGCGCGCTCGCGGGTACATCGATGCGTTCCTCACGATCTACTGGTTTGCGATGGATCAGCCGAAACAGGCCATGCAAGCCTCGAAATCTCTTGCACTGAAGGACATTCCGGTTGTCGGCGCCGAGATAGCGTGGGTGCTGGCGCAGATATCCGCGGATGCGGGGAACACCACAGAGGCGCTGGCCGACGCGAAGGCGGGCCATGGCGTCGCGGCTCGCGCTCTCGACGCTCCGCACATGAGATTCAACATCGCCGACGCCGAGGTCGGAGCGCTACTGCTGTCCGGCCGCGTTGCCGACGCCCTTGACGTCGCCGATCGCACACGGCAGCAGGCGGCCAACCTTCCAGGCGCCGCCGAACTCCTCGGTGCCGCGGTAGCCGGGCGGGCAGCGCTTGGCGCGGGCGATCTGCACAGCGCAAGCCCCCTGCTGGAGCATGCGGCCGAGGGACTGTCGGAATCTCATCCCACCGGATTTGGCTACCGCTATCGGATACCTCACGCGACAGCACTGGCCATCCGCGGGCTGACTGACGACGCGGTCGCAGTCTTGGCCGCCCTCGATGACGTACCGCGCCGATTCCGCTCTCTGGATCACGAAATGAGCCTCGCCAGAGCGTGGGTGGCTGCGAGCCAGGGCGCGGTCAGCGAGGCGATCAACACTGTGCTGTCAGCGGCGGAGCGGGCCAAGGAAACGGGCCGATACGCCGCAGAAGTGCTGTGTCTGCAGACCGCCACCCAGTTCGGGGACCGCACCGCAGCGGCCCGCCTGCGCGAACTCAAGTCGATCGTCGAAGGCCCACGCGCCGGTTTGGCCGCACGCTTCGCCGAGGCCCTTTGTGAAGGTAATGCCACTGAGTTGGCGGCGGTGTCAGAGGAATTCGAGCGCATGGGCGACCTCGTTGCCGCCCTGGATTCGGCCGGCCACGCCGCGCTGGCCTACCGGCGCCAAGACAAGCGAGGATCGGCACTGGGGTGCTCCACACGCGCAGACGACCTGGCCGCCAAATCCGGCGCGCGCACTCCGGCACTTCGTCAGGCGAGCGAAAGCTTGCCGCTCACCGACCGCGAAGCCGAAGTCGTGATGCTCATCGGTGAGGGACTGTCGAACCGCGCCGTCGCGGAGCGACTGACCCTTTCGATCCGAACGGTCGAGAGTCACATCTACCGAGCCATGATGAAAACCGGAACCACCAGCCGCGACGAACTCGCCGCGCTGATGCCGCGAAAGCGGGCGCGAACAGAGTGAGCTGAGAATTCAGTAGCGCTCTACTGAATCGGCGCGACGACAACTGACGCATCCTGGCCCGATGGACACTGAACTCAGCGAGCGTGAGCAGGCATTACGGCGGTTGCCCTTGGCGTATTCGTTGGCACTGAGACTGCGTGACGCCGGCGTCGCCTCCGACGTCATCTGCCAGTACGTCAACGTGGAGCAGCCAGCTCTTGACGGCCTGTATCGCATCGCCGAAGCCAAGTTGCTCGCGGCCCAGCGGGCGAGCACGTATGCGAGCCGGTGACTAGGTACCCGTGCGCCGACACGGGGAGATTGCAGTAGTGCGCTACTGAGACCCTGCCGGCTGACGCGACCGACGATTAATCGGACACATCGCCAAACAAGGGGGGCCCGAAGTGTCCGATCTAGATACGACACCAGCCGATACCCAGGGGGTCGTCGAAAAACGAGAGCAGGTCGTCGGCGAGGCGACTCCGACTCAGCCGCTAGTTGTCATCACCGAGCAGCAGGTGGCGCTCAGCACGGCGGCAGCGCTGGCCGTGCCGGCCACAAAGCGCCGGCGCGGGCTGATCGCGGCGGTGCATGCGATGTTTGTGAGGACATCCGCGGATCCTGAACAGCAACTCTGTGCCCCGCCCTTCTACCCGCCGCTGCGCGACGAGTTCGTCGAGAGCGCGGCCATGCGACGCGAAATGTTCAGGCTGTGACGCCCGTACTGCAGCTCGATCGCGTCGCCAAGAAGTACCAAAGGGGCGACGAGCAGGTGCACGTGCTCGTTGACTTCGACTTCACTTTGGACACAGGGGAATTCGTCGTCGTAACGGGCCCATCCGGCGCAGGAAAATCGACCTTGCTGCACATCGCCGGTGGGTTGGACAAGCCGGACGACGGCACGGTGACCGTGGCCGGCCAGGACATGTGGGCGATGAGCGCCGGCGCCCGCGCGGCGTTTCGCCGACGCAATCTCGGGTTCGTGTTCCAGTTCTTCAACCTGGTGCCGATGCTGAGCGCCGTGGAAAACGTCTCGTTGCCGCTGGTCCTCGACGGGATGCCGGCCCGGTCAGCTGATGCGGTCGCGATGTGCCTGCTGGAGCGGGTCGGGTTGGACGACCGGGCCCGGCACCGGCCGTCGGAACTGTCGGGTGGCCAGATGCAACGGGTTGCGGTGGCGCGGGCGCTGGTGGCCAGGCCGACGATGGTCCTTGCCGACGAGCCAACCGGAAATCTGGACAGCCAATCGTCGACCGAGGTGTTGGATCTACTTCGCTCACTGGCCGACGAAGACGGAACGGCGGTCGTCATGGTGACACATGATCCGGCCGCGGCGCGGTACGGCTGCCGCGAGGTGCACCTCGTCGACGGGCGTTCCTGCGCCGCCGTCGCGGAGCGGTGATGTATCGGCTGCGCGCCGGATGGCAGACGTTTCGCCGAATTCACCTGGCAGCGCTGATCGCCGACTGGCGCCGTACCCTGCTCAGCGCAATAGGCGTCGCGCTCGGCGTGACTGTCGTGCTCGGAACGTTGATCCTCAAAACCGAGCTCGCCCGGCCGTTCGACTCGTTCGGCCCGTCGCTCACCCGCGCCGCCAATACCGGGGTGATGGAGGTAACCCCAAATGTGAGCGGACGGTTGCCAATTGAAACGGTGAGCCGTCTGCGTGCCGAGGTGGCAGGGGCAGCAGCCGTCATCCCGGTCGTCGCCGGCTTGACGCCCGTGGACGTCGCGGGCGGCACTCACGGGTTCTTCCTGCTCGGCGGTACCTGCCAGATCGAGTTGCTCGTCGGTTCGTTCGACTGTGAGCGGCGCGCCCGCAGCGAACAGCCGGCCGCTGGTCCTGGTGTCCCACTTCAGATTCCGGCCGTCATCGCCAAGCGGCACGGCTTACGGCTCGGCGACGAGTTGCATATCCCGGGCTTGCCTCGCGGTTCGGCGCACCTGGGTTGGACGTTTTCGGAGTTCGATCGTGTCGAGGGAATCAACGACGGCTACGTGCTGTTGGCTCCCTCCGCGGATATCGCCGCGCGGCTGCTGTCCTCGCTCGGCTACGCCACCGCGGCGTTCGTATTGCCGAAGCGTGGAGCCGAGATCAAGGCGGACGTCGAGCGCGCCATCGGCGGAATCGCCACGGCGGGGCCGCCGCGACCGCACCAACCGGCCGTTTTCGAGAACGGCACGCAGAGCCTCAACCTGACCGCCGCCGCAGGCGTTCTGATCGGCATCCTCATCGCCGTGAACACCATTCTGCTGGCCGTCGAGGACCGCCGGTCGGTGATGGGAACCATCGGCGCGATCGGTGCCAAGCCTGTCGGATTGTTCGCCGGCATGCTCGGTGAAGGCGCAGTGCTGGGTGTACTCGGAGGGTTGTTGGGCGTACCGAGCGGCTTCTTACTCGGAACCTATCTCGTCAACCGATTCGGGGAGGCCATGCTGGCAGGCTCCGGCGGCACAATCGCGGCACACTTCACGCCGGACCTGGTCGTGATCGGAGCGGTCGCGGGGATCGTCGCCGGAATCCTTGCGATGGCCGGACCGGCCTCGCGGCTGGTGCGCGAAGGGCCGTTGACGTCGATGGCGAGCGCGGGCGGTGTGCAGGGAGTCAGGCGAATTCCGCTGTGGCCGCTCATTTTTGGCGTGGTAATGCTTGTGACCGCCGTTGTGCTGTTGCGGGTCTTCGAGCACGGGTGGCTGCCGCTGGAAGTCGGCATCAACGGGATGTCGCTGGGTTTGTTGGGCGTCGCGTTGGTGACGGTGTGGATCGCGCCGCGTGGCGCAGTGCAGTTGATCAAGCTGCTGACCGCCGCGCGTCCCGATATCGGACGCCTGCTGCGCGCCGATGTTCAGCGTTACGCGCTGCTGTTCGGAATCTCCGCGGCGGTGCTCGCAGAAAGCTCCAGCCTGGCGATCGGCTCCCAGAGCATGCAACTGCTCGGCACCAAACAAATTGCGGAGCAGAAGGCGGATCGCCTGCCCGCCACCTTGCTCATCGCGGCCCAGTCGGTGCTCGATCAGCGCGACAGCCAGATCGCCGACGCCACTTTCCAATTGGTCGATGCCACCGCCGACGGGCGGAGCGTGTCATCGCGGTGGCGGTCGACCATCTCGTCAGGGACGTTGTCGCGCCTCGTCATTGGCGTCACTCCCGGCGATTGGTACAGCCAGGCGATGTACGAACCCAACGGTGCGCGCGACAGAATGTGGCAGGGTTTGAACGCGGGCGAAATCGGACTCAGCGAAGTTGCCGCGAGCCGGCTCGGCGTAGCAACGGGTGGAACGGTCGAATTGCCCAGTGTCGGCGGACCCAAGCGGTACCGGGTGGCCGGGACGTTTCGCCCGCGAATGATCAACGACACCGCCGTGGGCGATATCGTCCTGGTATCGGAAGGGTTGGCGCGCAAGGATTGGGCGGCCGTACGCGATCAGGTCGCCGTGGCGTATCCCTCCGACGCCGAAGCCACCGTCCACCGTGATGACTTTCTCGATCTCGGCGCTGGGCTTTCGGTTTACGACAACAACGAATGGCGGGTGGCTGCAACAGCCGGAATCAAGCGTTTCCTCGAACCGTTCACGGTCGCCGGGTATGTGGTGATGGCGGCGGCGGGCCTCAGCGTGCTGAATGTGTTCGTGCTCGGTCTTGTCCAACGCAAGCGCGAGCGGGCTGCGCTGCGCGCGATCGGCGTATTACCTCTGCAGGAGCAGGCGGTGGTCATCACCCATGCCGGCCTGCTGGCACTCCTCGTCGCGGTTCTGGGAGGGCTTGGGGGTGTCGGCCTTACGTATCTGTGGTCGCTTGGCTCGCCGGTCTACTACGGCATGAAAATCGCGTGGGGCGTCCCGGAGTTGTCACTGCGGACCGGGGTCAGCGCCGTGTTCGTCCTCGTCTTGGCGGCGGCGGTGTATCCGGTAATCCATTCGCGACGGTTGGAGACGGCCGATGTGCTGCGAACCAATTGATGCGGGTCGACCCCTAAGTATTGCCGCGCGCATCGGCCCGATAGTGCAGTGGCGGACTACTGCGGATGTGGGAGCGCCACGAAGCGACGATTTGATGATGAGTAACGCAAGCACATCCCTCGCGTCGGGGCGTCGCGCGAAAGCCTTGGTACATCCCTCCGTGCGCACCTACCTCACCAGTGGTGGCGCCGTCGCAAGCGCAGGCATCCTCGCGCTGGGCCTGGTCGTGATACCACCGGACGCCACCGCGCGAACCGAAGTTCGTGCGGTGCAACTCACGGCTTGGACACTGCCCGAGGTGGCCGAGGGGTGGGGTGCTGTCGTGCGGGAGTTCGCCAGGCATCAATCCAACCCGGTGATTCCCGAGTCGTCTGGCCCCGGCGCCGCGGATGTCCCTGCCGCGGTTGCCAATACATCAACCGGGGAGAGGACCGTGCCGCCCCGGGTCGTGGCGTCGACGGACGTGCCAACGCTTCGGCAAGAGGCGACCGCCAGTGCGCTGGCGGCGACGCCCGCCGCGTTGGCGCTACCCGCGCCGATAGCGGCGTTCCTCGGTGTCCTGGTGTTGTTTGGACCGCTGATAGTGCTCGTCATCCTTGCGTGCCCGCCATGCGCGGTCATCAACTTCCTCAGCTACTTCCTGCCGATACCCACGATTCCGCTGGCTGCTGCAGCCGCCACGGCAACGGTGGAAGAGCCTGCGACCGTCGCTCCAGAGCTCACGAGCGACCCGTCTTCTGATGCCCCCGCGGTGCCAGTGGTTTCAAACGACAAGCGAACCGGCAGCGAGCGCGGATCGGCCACGGAGACCACGACTTCAACCGATCAGAAGTCGGCAGAGACGCCGAAGGATGTCACCGAACCCGTTGCAACAGAACCAGCACCCAAGGAGCAAGGGGCAGTCGACGATACCGAGGCGCCGGTTGATGTCACCGAGCCGACGAAGCCGGCCGAGCAGCCGGCGACGCCGCGCCCTGTGGTGCGCGATTCGCTTGGGGCAGAAAAGAAGACGTCCGATCCGTCGCACCGTGGCACAGGCGGCCGGGCGACCACGGAGGAGCCGGCCGGCAGCCGGGCGGCGACGGCCGGCTCCTCCCCTGCCGACTCTTCTCCCACAGATGCGTCGTCAGCCCGCGGCTCATCGGACGGCAAGTCCGACGGATCCAAATAGATTGACTCGATTTGGCGCCAGCCTGCAGCGGGGGCAGGTTGGCGTCAAGTCGTCAGTGCTTCGATAGCGACTAAGTATCACCACCGAAGTCTGCCCGAATTGCAGTGGTGCGCTACTGCATTCGTCATGCGGTCCCGGGGCGACGATGTCTGTGGCGGAGGTTGACCGGACAGGAGATGAGCCATGAGTACCGGAAAATCCATCGGTCGAGTTGGGGCATTGGCGCTCGCACTCGGGGTGGGGTTTGCGCCTGTTTCTGCGCAAGGAGTCGCGGTTGCCGAGTCGCAGGAGACGACCGCGTTGATCGTATGCGGGACCGCCTGCCCGACACCCGACAAGTACTTTGTCGAGTCGGCCATGAACCAGTACATCGTGCCGACCCACCCGGGTCAGACCATCACGCCGGACGCGGTGACGATACCCGGGGAGTTGTGGCCTATCACGGGGCTTTTGCGCCTTATCGGCTTTGTGACCGGGGATCCGAGGATCTTCGGCCCTGGAGGCGCAGTGTGGCCGGATGAACCGTGGTGGAAACTGTCGGGGCTCTTCGACCTCATCGCCGATCAGTCCGTCCAGGGCGGAGTGGTCGATTTGGAAGCGAGGATGGCCGAGCACGGCAACGACCATCTGGTGATCTTCGGCGACTCCCAGGGCGCGTTTGTCGTGAACAAGGAGAAGCGCAGACTCGCCGCGCAGTACCCGCCAGGCACCGCAGCTCCCGATATCAGCTTCGTGCTGGTGAGCGACCCGAATGTGCCCAACGGTGGCCTCGCTTCGCGGTTCCCGGGCCTGCCTACCGTGATCCTGGGCACCTTCGACGGACCCGAGCCGACCAACACGCAGTTCCACACCGATGTGATCACGTTTCAGTACGACGGCGGCTCCGATCTTCCGTTGTATCCGCTCAACGTCATCGCCGACCTGAACGCGGTGCTGGGCTTCTTTTACGTGCACACCCGCCCGTTCGACTACAGCTTGCCTGCTGATCCCACGACGTCACCGGCCTACCAGGGCACCCACGGCGACAGCAGTTATTACTTCTTCCCGACGGAACACCTGCCGCTGTTCGCGCCGCTGCGTCAATTGGGGGTGCCCGAACCGTTGATCGACGTGGTTGAGCCGTTCTTCCGGTCGATCGTCGAGCTGGGTTATGACCGCAGTATCCCGCCGTGGGAACCCACACCCGCAAGGCTGATCCCCCCGCTGAATCCTGCGAAGGTGACGAGCGATCTTGTCAGTGCCGTCGGTGAGGGCATCAATAACGCGCTAGCTCTCGTCGGGTCGCCTGCTCGGTCGAGCAGTCCTGCGCCTGGTCCAGTTCAGGGGCTGCGTACAACGAAAACAATGACCGTGGCCGACACGCACGCCGGAGCCGCCGATGGTCAGATGTCAACGGACACAGACACTTCGACGAAGGCTGTGTCCGATACCGCCAAACCGGTGGAGCCGTCGACGGATCAGACGGCGGCCATTGCTCCCGAGCCTGCTGCGACGCCTCGGCATGTGGTGCGTCATTCGCTTGGGCCGGACGAGCAGAAGGCCACCCCGCCGAAGCGTGGCAAAAAGGCGGTAAAGGCTGAATCCTCTTCCGCCGCTTCGACGTCGGCCAACTCTCCCTCGGCGGAGGGCCTGTCGTCGGGCGACAACTCGTCTGGCGTCCACGCCGACAGCTCCGAAAGTTCGACATGAGCGGTCGGGTTGGTGCACTGGTTGTTGTGGTCGGAGTTGGGTTTGCGAGCATCACTGCATCGGGATTCGCGTCCGCTGAGCCATCAGATAGGTCGTCAGGAAATTCGACGGCGTTGATCATGGGCGGCACCACCATCCCGACGTGGCACGACGCATACATCGCCGTAATCATGGCCCAGTCCATCACGCCGACCCATCCGGGTGCCCGAACCGTTGATCGACGTGGTTGAGCCGTTCGTCCGGTCGATCGTCGAGCTGGGTTATGACCGCAGTATCCCGCCGTGGGAACCCACACCCGCAAGGCTGATCCCCCCGCTGAATCCAGGCAAGCCGACTCTCGTCAGCTCACCTGCGCCGTCGAGCAGTCCTGCCCCTGTCTCGATGGAGTCGGCGCGGACGGTGGATACCGCAAGCGCGACAGCAGTCGTGCCCGAAAACGAACAGATATCAACGCCCACAGTTACTTCGGTGAGGGACAAGGCTGAATCGACTACCCCGAAACGGCGCGACTCGGTCAGGTCCGACGATCAGCGGTCTGCCTTGACGAAGCACGCCAACCGGTCACGCAAGGCCGAATCCTCTTTGGCTGCATCATCATCCGACCGTTCGTCGGATACAGAGACCAGTGCGTCGCACGGCGACTCGCCTGAAGACAACGCAGGCGGTTCCGATTAGCGAGTCAAATCGCCATCGCTTCGGCCCACACCGTATGCCCTTCGCAGCCAAGCGATTCCGCCATGTTTCGATAGCGACTCAGCAAGTCCTGATATCCAACAGCATCGCCGCAGGCCCTGGCCAGCAGCGCACGCAGCCGCAGCAATGTGATCCCGCAGATCGCCGAACCCTGATTGCTCTGAACATTTTCCAGCCACGCGATCGCCGACCGAGCCTCGGTCGCGTCGGTATCGGCGCCGCGCTCCAGCAACGTCTCCACCAAAAGGCCGGTGCCCCAGACGCCATACGCGAGTCGTCCTGCGCGGTGCAACTCGTCGACGGCTCGACGCATCACCGCAATGGCGGCATCGCGGTCGCCGCGTCTTGCGGTTTCCCTGGCGGCCCACAAGTCGGCAACCGGGACCAGGAACGGAGCACGTTCGCGGATGAACTCACGGAACCGCACCATCAACTGCAGCCCGCGATCACGGTCCGCCGCGGCGTTTCGACTCAGCAGCGTCACAGCCAACGTGTATTCGGCCAGGCGCAAGATGAGATCGTTGCAGGATTTTGCCGCCTGCACCGCCTCTTCGCACTCACGCACCGCGGAGCCATCGGCGCGAAGCACCCCATAGTCGACCATGAGGTTGTAGGTCCATGCGACGACGACCACGAAGGTTGCCGAGTCGGTGTTTCGGGCCATCGCGACCGCATCCCGGAGGTCTTGGCGCCACTCGGGATGGCCCAGCCACCACCGGGCATTGCTGCGCCATGCCAGCGCGATCGCAAGCGGTGATCCGAAACCGAAGCCGGCGCCCTTGACGGCGTCGCCCGCGGCCAGATCGATGACGTTCTGCGCACACCGCATCACTTCACCGAATTCACCGGCATCGGCCCAGACGTTGAACCCGCCGAACGCCAAACCCATGGTCAAGGTGGGATCGCCGATCGACTCGAGCAGCGCCATCTGTTCGGATACCAACCGTGCCCCCTCAGGCGAGTCGCCTGTGTACATGAGCTCAGTGGCCAGACCGGTCATGCCGATGGCCAGCGATACCTTGTCTCCAGCCGCGGTGCACAATTCCCGCAGCTCCGCGAAGCGGCGCCGGCTTTCCTCGATCGCTGGGTTCTGGTAGTCGGTGGCACACAGCATCGTGCGGGGGCCGATGCGCATGGCCAGTCGGTCGTGGTCGTCGGCAGGTAGCGTGTCGGCGATGCGGCACGCCCGCTGCCAGCTGAGGCGGGCCGCGTCGATATCGCGATTGGTTGACCACGCGGCGGCGCGCATGTGCCAGCCGTACGCCGCGGGCACTTCGCCGGCGGCTTCGAGGTGTTCGGCGATCAGCGCTGCGTTCTCCTCCGCGGACTCCGGGCCGCGTTCTTCTATTGCGGCGGCCAGGCGCCGATGTGACTGGGCGCGATCGGATTTCAACTGGGTTTCGTAGGCCACGGCGCGGATCAGCGGGTGTTTGAATGCATACTCGGGGCTGGGACCGAATCGCACCTGATCGATGAGCTCCGCGTCCAGCAACTCGTCGACCACAGAAGCAATCCCCAGCGCATCGAGCAGCCCCAACTCGAAGCGGGCTCCGATCACCGCGGCTGCGTGCACCGTCCGCCTGGCCGGGGTTGTCAGCCGGTCGATGCGCGCCTCAATGGCCGCCTGAACCGTGGCAGGCACCGCGATGTCGGCGACGTCCGCGTGACGTACGTAGTGGCCGCGCTCGCCGATCAGCACGCCGCGCTGGGCCAATTCGCGCACCATTTCCTCGGCGAAAAACGGGTTGCCTGCTGCTCGTTCTTTGATGATCGCCACCAACTCGCCGACCGAGGGATCCGACCCCGCCAGCGCACCCAGCAGGGCTGCGGTATCCGAATCATCCAGTGGGGCAAGCGCGATCGTCTGTGCGCCGTGCACGCGCGTCAACGCTCCTTCATATTCGGGCCGATACGTGATCAGCACCATCGACGGGGCGCGCTGAAGGACGGTGAGCAAGTCCGCCAGCATCGACTCGCTGACCGCATCGATCCAGTGCGCATCCTCGATGATGAACAGCGCCGGCTGGGTGCGGTTCAACGATGCGGTATTGAGAAGTGCGGTCAGCCGCCGCCGCCGCGCGTCCGGGTCGATTGGGGCCCGCGGCACGTCGGCGGCGATGCCGAGCAGATCATCGAGAAGCTGCAGATCCTCCGCGTCCGCGTCAGGAATCTGTTGCCGCACCTGCCCACGGGCGGCCGAGTCATCAAGGCCTTCGATTCCGCTCGCTGCACGCAACAGCCGCGTCACCACATAGAACGGAAGGTCACGGGCGTGGGATTCGCAGAAGGCCCAATACACTTCGGCACCGCGATCCGCTGCGGCCTTCGCCGCTTCGCGGGCCACCCGGCTCTTGCCGATGCCCGGCGGCCCCACGAGGTTCACGACACCACCTCGGCCGGCTACCGCACCGTCGATGATGGCTTCGAGCGTCGCCATTTCCCAGCGCCGACCGACCAGGCTTGCCTCTGGGCGGCTGGCCGCGCATTTACGCGCTGTGATGGCCAGTAGCCGCCGTGCGGGTACGGGTTGGTCGAACCCCTTGATGTGCAGCAACTCCGGCTCGGTCAGTTCCGCCACGTGTTCGACTAGCCGTGACGTGGACTCTGACAGCATTACCCCACCGGGTGGGGCGGCTGCTTCCATCCGCTGTGCCATTCCGACATGCTGCCCCGTCGCGGCGTATCTCGATGAGCCTGAACCAATTCCGCCGGCGATCACCTGGCCCGAGTCGAGGCCGACCCGCAGCTGCAGCTCCACGCCATCGCGACGCCGCACTTCAGGTGCTAACCGGGCGACCTCCTGCTGGATGGCCAGGGCTGCCAGACACGCGCGGAAAGCGTGGTCCTCCAGGGCGACCGGGGCGCCGAAGAGCGCCATCACCCCGTCGCCGTTGTACTCCACGGTTCCGCCGTAGCGCCGCGCCATCGCTGCCGAGCACTCGACGACCTCGGTCATGATGTCGCGCAACCGTTCCATGTCCAGGTTGGCCGCGATCTCCATCGAGTGCACCACATCGGCGAACAACACAGTCACTTGCTTGTACTGCGCGGTATCACTCGAAACCGTAGTGGGAGAGCCGCACTCGTCACAGAACCTGGCGTTCTCCCGCAGGCCGATGCCGCATGATGCGCAGACCACTACGTATACGGTCAACTTCACCCGCCTTCGGTCATCGCCGCCGCCCAGGCCATATGTCCCTCGTAACCAAGCGATTCCGCCATTGCGCGATAGCGGGTCACCAGGTCGCGGTAAGTGACCGCGTCACCGCGGGCGCCCGCGAGCAGCGCCCGTAACCGCAGGAGTGTGATCTCGAGGATCGCCGAGCCCTGATCGGCCCGCAGGCTCGACAGCCAGTCGATCGCTTCGTTGGCTTCCGCCACGTCGCCGTCGGCGCCGCGCTCCAACAGCATCTCTACCAGAATGCCTGCGGCAAGAACGCCGTATCCGATGCGTCCTGGCCGACGTATCTCATCAACAGCATTGCGCGCCAACAGAATTGCGCCATCGCGGTCGCCACGCCTTGCCCTCTCAGGGGCGGTCACCAGGTCAGTGACGGGGAGCAGGGAGGGAGCTTGCTCGCGCTGCCACTCGTAGCCCCGCGCCGCCAGGTCCAGGCCGCGGTGGCGGTCGGCCGCGTCGTCCCGATACAGCAGCATGCCACCCAAGAGGTACTCGGCGTAGAACATAGCGTGATCACTACCAGCCCGATGGGCACTCTGTACCACGGCCTCGATCTCGCTCAGTATGGAGTCATCGGGCCGAAGCACCCCATAAAGGACCGCACCGTACGTCCAGGTGAGCACAAGGGCGGCGGTCGCCGGGTCACTGTTTCGGACCATCGCGATGGCGTCGTCGAGATCCTGCCGCCATCCCGGGCGGCCCTGCCACCACCGACCTATAGCGCGAAATGCCAGCCCGATTGCCAGCGGTGAACCAACACCAAAGCCCGCGCCCTTGGCGGGGTCACCTGCGGCAAGATCGATGACGGTCTGCGACCACCGGGAGATCTCGCCGAATTCTCCGGCTTCGAACCAGATCGCGAACGCAACGAATGCCAACCCGACGGTCAACGTCGGATCGCCGATCGAATCGAGCAGCGCCATCTGTTCGGACGCCAGCCGCGACCCCTCGCGCGTGCGCTGAGCGTAGAGCAGTTCGGTGATGAGCCCGCTCATGCCGACCGCCAGCGACACCTTGTCGCCTGCCGCGCTGCACAATTCCCGCAGCTCCGCGAACCGGCCATGGGTGTGGTGGGTTGCTTGGTGACCTTGCCAGTCGGTGGCGCACAGCATGGTGCGCGGGGCGATGCGCATCGACAGCCGGCCGGTGTCATCGTCGGGTAGCGCATCGGCGATGCGGCAGGCGCGCTCCCAGCTGAGTCGCGCTGCGCCGACGTCGCGGTTCGTCAACCACGCCCCGGCGCGCATGTGCCAGCCATACGCGGCGTGCAGCTCTCCCGCTGACTCCAGATGCTCGGCGATCAGCGCCGCGTTCTCCTCAACCGACGATGGACCGGATTCTTGGATGGCGGCGGCCAGTCGCCGATGCCAGTCGGCGCGATCGGATTTCAACTGAGATTCGTAGGCCACCGCGCGGATCAGCGGATGGCGAAACGCATACCGGGCGGACGGGGTGAACCGCACCTGATCGATCAGCTCCGTGCTGAGCAACTCGTCGACCGACTCGTCGATGCCCAGCCTGGCGAGCAGTTCGGCGTCGAAACGGGCTCCGATGACGGCTGCGGCGTTCAACGTTCGCTTGGCCGGAGTGCTCAGCCGGTCGATGCGTGCCTCGATGGCGGCCTGCACCGTGGCGGGCACGCTCAGCTCGGTGACATCCACCCGGCAGACGTACTCAGCGTGATCGCCGACCAACGCCCCGCGCTGAGCCAACTCGCGCACCATCTCTTCGGCAAAGAATGGGTTGCCGGCGGCCCGCTCGGTGATGATCGCCGCCAGCTCATCAACCGAGGGATCGGAACCGAGGAGCTCGCCCAGCAGTTCTGCGGTGTCCGAATCACCAAGTGGCGCAAGCGCTATCGTTTGCGCGCCATGCACCCGCATCAGTGCTCCGTCATAGTCGGGGCGAGACGTGATCAACACCATCGAAGGAGTACGGGGGATCACCGCCAGGAAGTCGGCCAACATCGACTCACTGACCGCATCGACCCAGTGCGCATCTTCGATGATGAAAAGCGTCGGATCGGTCCGTGCCAGCCAGGCGCTGTTGACCAGCGCGGTCAATCGCCGCCGGCGGGCATCCCGGTCGATCTCGGGCAACGTCACATTCGGCTCGGCGATGCCCAACAGATCATCGAGCAGCAGCAGATCGAGCGGGTCTGCATCGGCGGGCATACGAGCTCGCACTCGCTTGCGGGCGGTCTGGCTGTCGAAATCGGCCACTCCGCTGCCCGCGCGAAGCAGTCGCGTCGCTGCATGGAACGGGACGTCGCGAGCATGTGATTCGCAGAAGGTCCAAAAGACCTCGACTCCGCGACTCGCTGCGGCCGCCGCAGCCTCCCTGGCCACGCGGGACTTGCCGATGCCCGGCGGTCCTACCACGTTCACCACACCACCGCGGCCCGCGATTGCGTTGTCGGAGATGGCCTTCAGCGCCGCCATCTCCCAGCGTCGCCCAACCAGGCTTGCCTCTGCGCGTCTGATCGAGCCATCAGGTGGGCTGATCGCCAATAGCCGACGCGCGCGCACTGGCTCGTCGGCCCCTTTGATGCGCACCCACTCTGGTTCCGTCAGCAGCACGCTGTGCTCGACCAGTCGCGCGGTCGACTCCGACAGCATCACCCCGCCGGGGGGCGCGGCGCCTTCCATCCGCTGTGCAAGCCCGACTGGCTGCCCGGTCGCCCGGTAACCCAGTGACCCCGAGCCGATGTCGCCCGCGATCACTTCACCCGAATTTAGGCCGACCCGCAGCCGTAGCTCGATGCCGTCGCGGATCTGCACTTGGTCGGCAATGGCTTTCGCTTCGTCCTGGATGGTCAACGCCGCAACGCAGGCGCGGAAGGCGTGGTCCTCCAACGCGACTGGGGCGCCGAAGATCGCCATCACACCGTCGCCGTGGTATTCGACGGTGCCGCCGTAGCGGCTCAGCACCGACGCCGAGCGCTCGAGCAGATCAGCCATGATCTCGCGCAGTCGCTCGATGTCCACGATCGCCGCGATGTCCATCGAGCGCACCACATCGGCGAACAGCACCGTGACCTGCTTGTACTCGGCAGGCGTTGACGCCAAGATGATTCGCGCGCCGCACTGATGACAAAAATTATTGTTGGCGCGCAATTCGGCGCCACAGCCTGTGCAGAGCGACGTCACCGCAGTCATGACATCGCCGCCGCGCAAGCGATATGCCCTTCGAAGCCAAGCGCTTCTGCCATTGTGCGATAGCGAATTACCAGGTCTTGGTAGGCGGTTTCGTCGCCCCGGGCCCGGGCTATGAGGGTCTGCAACCGCAGTACCGCAATGCCGCGCATCGCCGAATCCGTACCCGGCAGCAGGTTCGCCAGCCGATCCGTCGCCTGCTGCGCTTCGGCCAGGTCGCCGTCGGCGCCGCGCTGCAGCAGCATCTGCGCCAGGATGTCGTTGGCCATGATGCAATACCCGAACCGCCCGGCCCGGTGCAGTTCGTTGGTGGCATTGCGCGCCATCGCAATGGCATGTTCGCGGTCGCCGTGCTTGGCCCACTCCTGCGCGACCAGCAAGTCGGTGACCGGCCGGAGGGATGGGGCGTGCCGGCGTTGAGCTTCGCGGGCCTGCATCATCAATTGCAGTGCGCGGTGCCGGTCGGCGGCGACGCCGCGATACAGCAGGGCGACGCCCAGCGTGAATTTCACCAGGGCCAGTGCGCTGTCGTTGGTAGCTCCCTCGGCTGTCTGCACCGCTTCCTCGATCACCGCCAATGCGGAGTCGTCGACCACCAGCACCCCAGAAGGCATCTCGATCCCATAGGCCCAGGAGACAACGAAGGCAAGTGTTGCCGGGTCGCTGTTTCGGGCCATCGCGAGCGCGTCGTCGAAATCCTGCCGCCATCCCGAACGCCCCAGCCAACACCGAGCAACGCCGCGAAACGCCAACGCCGCCGCCAGGGGTGATCCGATCCCGAAGCCGCCGCCCTTTGCCGCATCACCCTCGGCCAGGCCGACGATGGTTTCCGACCACCGCAACACCTCGTCGAAGTCGCCGACACTGCACCAGTTGAGGAACGCTACGACGGCCAAACCCATTGTCAGGGCGGGATCGCCGATCGACTCCAGCAGCGCCATCTGTTCGGATGCCAGCCTGGCCCCCTCACGTGATCGGCCGGCGTAGAGCAGTTCGGCGACGAGGCCCGACATGCCGATGGCCAGTGACACCTTGTCATCGGCCGCGCTGCACAACTCCCTCAATTCCTCAAAGCGGCCCCAACCTTCGTGAATCGCACGCCAGTCGGTGGCACACAACATGGTGCGGGGTGCAATGCGCATCGCCAGTTGACTGCCGTCGTCGGCGGACAACTCGTCGGCGATCCGGCGCGCACGCTCCCAACTGAGGCGGGCGGCGTCGAGGTCGCGGTTGGCCGACCACGCACCTGCGCGCATATGCCAGCCGTATGCCGAACGCATCTCGCCGGCGGCTTGTAGATGTTCGGCGATCAGCGCTGCGTTCTCGTCAACGGACTCTGGGGCTGACTCCTGGACTGCGGCGGCCAGCTGCCGATGGCACTGCGCGCGATCGGATTTCAGCTGTGTTTCGTAGGCCACCGTGCGGATCAGCGGATGGCGGAATGCGTATTCGGCATGCGGGGAGGTTCGCAGCTGATCGATCAGCTCGCCGCTGAGCAGTTCGTCGACTACCGCGTCGATGCCAAGGGCGGCAAGCAGGTCTGCCCCGAAGCGAGCGCCGATCACCGACGCCGCGTTCAACGTCTGCCTACCGCGACTGCTGAGCCGGTCGATACGCGCCGCGATCGCAGCTTCGACCGTGGCGGGCACGGCGATGTCGGCGGCGTTGGTATGACACACATGCTTACCGCGGCTGCCTTCCAGCACGCCGCGCTGGGCCAACTCGCGCACCATTTCCTCGGTGAAAAACGGGTTGCCTGCCGCGCGTTCGGCGATGATCGCGGCCAGTTGACTGACCGAAGCATCCGAGCCCAATAGCTCGCTCAACAGTGCAGCGGTTTCCGAATCACCCAGGGGGCAAGCGAGATGGTCTGGGCGTTGGGCATCGTGGTGAGCGCCTCGCCCTGCTCCGGGCGAGACGTGATCAGAACGATTGTCGGGGTCTGCTGAACTACCGAAAGGAAGTCGGCCAGCATCGCCTCGCTGACCGTATCGATCCAATGCACATCCTCGATGATGAAGAGCGACGGTTTGGTGCGCGCCACCATCATCGAATTGATGAGCGCGGTCAGCCTGCGCCGTCTGGCGTCCGGGTTGATCTGGGGGAGTGGCACATTCGCGTCGGAGACGCCGAGCAGATCATCGAGCAGAAGAAGATCCTCGGCATCCGCCGCTGGGATCTGCTCGCGGATCCGGATTCGGGCGGCATGGCCATCGAGGTCACTGATGCCGGTGCCGGCGCGCAGCAGCTGGGAGATGACATGAAAGTGAATGTCGCCTGCGTGGGATTCGCAGAACGCCCAGAACACGTCGGCCCCGCGGCTCTCGGCCAGTGATGCGGCCTCGCGGGCAACCCGGCTCTTGCCGATACCCGGCAGCCCCACCACGCTCACCACGCCGCCGTGGCCGGCGATCGCGCGATCCATCATGGCGTCCAGCGTCGCCATCTCCGATCGCCGACCGACCAGGCTCGCCTCCGCACGCCCGACAGGGGCCGCCCGCGGGCTGATTCCGAGCAGTTGGCGCGCCCTCACCGGGGCTTCGGCGCCCTTTATCTGCAACCATTGCGGCTCGCCCATCAGCACGGCGTGCTCGACCAGTTGTGCTGTCGACTCCGAGACCATGACTGCCCCCGGCGGTGCGGAAGCTTCCATCCGCTGGGCCATCCCGACGTGCTCGCCGGTAGCGCGATAACCCAGCGCGCCCGAGCCGATTTCGCCTGCGATCACCCGGCCCGAGTCGAGACCCACCCGCAGCCGCAGCGCCACGTCGTCACGGACAGCCACCTCGGCCGCCAGCCTGTTGGCCTCGTCCTGGATGGCCAGCGCTGCCAGGCACGCGCGAAAAGCATGATCTTCCAGGGCAAGTGGGGCGCCGAAGAGCGCCATCACCCCATCGCCGTTGTACTCCACGGTCCCGCCGTAGCGGCGCGCCACCGCCGCTGAGCGCTCGACGACCTCGGTCATGATCTCGCGCAACCGTTCCATGTCGAGATTGGCGGCGATGTCCATCGACCGCACCACGTCGGCGAACAACACCGTCACCTGTTTGTAGTTCGCCGAGTCACGCGAGCGCCTGGCCGCGGCGCCGCATTGGCCGCAGAACCTGACGTTTTCCCGCAGATCGCAGCCGCATGACCCGCAGACCACCACGTCCACCGTCATCTCGGCACCACCGATCTGAGGGCCCCGACCCCCGATTGCCCCAGAATAGGGCCTTGACCACCGGACGAACGGCGTTATTGACCGTCATGTAAAGCGATTGTTGACCGGGCAAGCCAACGTGCCCCGGCCTGCCGATCGCCGGGTTACGTTGCTCCCGTGACCTACAGCGGGCCCCTTGCCGGGGTGAAAGTACTCGAACTCGGTGGCATCGGCCCGGGTCCGCATGCGGCGATGGTGCTGGCGGACCTCGGCGCCGACGTGGTGCGGGTGCGCAGGCCCGGCGGCTTGCAGATCCCTGCGGAAAACCTCGACCTACTCCATCGCGGCAAGCGGATCGTCGATCTCGACGTGAAAAGCGAGCCCGACAAGCTGCTGGAGCTGGCGGCCAAGGCCGATGTGCTGCTCGACGGATTTCGGCCAGGCACCTGCGAGCGGCTGGGAATCGGGCCCGACGAATGCGCGGCGCTCAACCCGCGGCTGATCTACGCGCGCATCACCGGCTGGGGTCAGGACGGGCCGTACGCGAAGATCGCCGGGCATGACATCAACTACCTGTCGCAGACCGGGGCGCTGTCGGCGATCGGGTATCGCGACCGGCCACCGGTCGCGCCGCTGAATCTGGTTGCCGACTTCGGCGGCGGGTCGATGTTCGTGCTGCTCGGCATCGTCGCCGCGCTCTACGAGCGGGAACGGTCCGGAAAAGGCCAGGTGATCGACGCCGCGATGGTCGACGGGGTGTCCATCCTGGCGCAGATGGCGTGGACGATGAAGTCGACCGGCTCGCTCAAAGACGAACGCGAATCATTCATGCTCGACGGCGGCGCGCCGTTCTACCGCACGTATGAAACCGCTGACGGCAAGTACATGGCGGTCGGGGCGATCGAGCCGCAATTCTTCGCGCAATTGCTCGCTGGTCTCGGCTTGTCGATGGAGGACGTGCCGAACCAACTCGACGCGGCGGCTTTCCCGGCAGTGCGCAAACTTTTCGCGGACAAGTTTGCGGGCAAGACGCGCGACGAGTGGACCGAGATCTTCGCGGGCACCGATGCGTGCGTCACACCCGTGCTCACCTGGCGTGAAGCGGCGCAGAACGAACACCTCAGAGCGCGCTCAACACTGGTGACATCCAATGATGTTGATCAGGCCGCACCGGCTCCGCGGTTCTCCCGCACCCCGTCAGGGCCGGTGCGTCAACCGCCGCAATCGACCACGCCGATCGAAGAAATCGACTGGTAGGGCAAATTAGCTGTGAAATGAGCTGCGGGCGGCCCGCGAGTTAGCTAGACTTTGCCAGCATGGCTGTCCGAGCATCGCGAGAAGTCGTCTTCGAGGCACCGCCCGAAGTGATTCTGGACGCGCTCGCCGACATCGATTCGGTGCCGACGTGGTCGTCGGTCCACAAACACGCCGAGGTGCTCGACCGGCACCCCGACGGCAGACCGCACCGCGTGAAGGCGACGCTGAAGATCATGGGCGTCACGGACAAGGAAGTGCTCGAGTACAACTGGGGTCCGCGCTGGATGGTGTGGGACGCGGTGGACAACTTTCAGCAGCGGGGCCAGCACGGCGAGTACAACCTCACACCCGAGGGTGAAGACAAGACGCGGGTGCGGTTCGACATCATCCTCGACCTTGCCGCGCCGATTCCCGAGTTCCTGATCAAGCGTGCCAAGAAGATCGTGCTGGACGTCGCGACCGAGAGTCTGCGCAAGCAGGTCATGGAGAAGTACGCGTCGTAGGTTCACCTCGTGGCCGTCCGAACATCACGCAGGCTCGTGATCGAGGCGCCGCCGGAAGCCATCATGGATGCGCTTGCCGACGTTGAGGCCCTGCTGTCGTACACCCCCGCGTACCGGCGGGTGGAGATTCTCGACAGATATGCCGACGGTCGTCCGCACCACGTTCGTCTAGCGGTCAAGGTGCTCGGTCGAGTCGACGAGGAAATCCTCGAATTTCGTTGGGGCCCAGACTGGTTGGTGTGGGACGCGCAGCAGACCAAGCAGCAGTACGCCCAGCACGTCGAGTACACGCTGCGGCCTGATCACGTCGGTTCGTCCACCACTGTGACGGTCGACGTCACCGTCGAGCCCGATTCACTCATTCCCGATTACTTCATCAAGCGAGCAGGCAAGACGATCATCGACGCGGCGAACGAGGGTCTGCGACAACGAGTGCTGAAGGGCAAGGCTTCCGATCAATCCGAGTAGATCGGAATAGCGGGCAGCTGCATACCGGTTGGTCGCTGTATGCCAACCGGAGTGTTTCTTTTTCCCGACCCGAATGCCGCCAACGTCGTGGACGACGTCGTCTCCCAGGCGCGCCGCGCCTACGACGTCGGGGTCAAACAAGTATGGCTGGCTCAGCAGTTCGACCATGACGCGATCTCGCTGGCGGGGCTGGTCGGCGCTGCGGTGCCCGGCCTCGGGGTCGGCACTTCGGTGGTGCCGATCAACCCACGTCATCCGCTGATCGTGGCGTCGTTGGCGCAAACCGCGCAGGCAGCGGCGCACGGCAACTTCAGCCTGGGTCTGGGCCTGGGCGCACACGAGCCCGAGCGTCTGGCGTTCGGCACCGCGTGGCCGAACCCCGTCGGCCGCTTGCGTGAGCATCTGCAGGTCTTACGGTCCATCTTCGACACCGGATCGGTCGACTTTCACGGCGACGATTTCAATGCGAGCCCGGCCTGGCCCGTCAAGGTAGCCGGCGGCACACCACTTCCGGTGTACGTGGCCGCGATGGGCCCAAAGGCGTTGCGCGTCACCGGCGAACTGGCCGACGGCACCCTGCCGTACCTTGCCGGCCCACGCACCATCGCCGAGTTCATCGAACCCACGATCGCGAAAGCGGCCGCCGACGCGGGACGCCCCAAACCCGCGATCATCGCGGCTGTGCCGGCGCTGGTGTCCGAAGACCAGGACGCCGCCCGAGCCCTTGCCGCTGAGCAGTTGAGCTTCTATGAGAGCGTTCCGTCGTACCAGAAGGTGCTCGCTCGCGAGGGCGTGGCCAGCGCTGGTGACCTCGCGGCAGTCGGGTCCGCCGAATCTATCGCCCGTCAACTCCGAAGCTACCTGGACGCAGGTGCGACGGACGTCGTGATCAGCCCGGTGGACCGCGCACAACCCAGCGAGGAACTTTGGCGGTTAGCCGCCGGCCTTTAGCGCCGACAGTCGTCGGATCGCCTCATCGAGCGTCTCGTCGCGCTTACAGAAGGCGAAGCGCACCAAGTGATTCCACGCGTCGGCGTGCGCGGCACCTGGATCGCAGAAGGCGGACATCGGGATCGCCGCGACACCGGCACGTTCCGGCAATTGCGCGCAGAACTCCGTGCTGTCGTGGTACCCGAGCGGTCGCGGATCCGCGCACAGGAAGTACGTGCCGAAACTGTCGTGCACCTCAAAGCCCAGCTCGGTCAACGCCGAGCCGAGCTTGTCGCGCTTGGCCTGCAACGAGTCCCGCAGCGCGGCCACCCACGCCTCCTCGGTGTTGAGCGCATGCGCGACGGCGGGTTGAAACGGCGCACCGCCGACGTAGGACAGGTATTGCTTGGCAGCGCGCACGCCGGCGATGAGATCTGAAGGCCCGCAAGCCCATCCGATCTTCCAGCCGGTGCAGTTGAACATCTTGGCCGCGCTGGAGATCGTCACGGTGCGCCCTGCCATTCCCGGATAGTTGACCAGCGGGATATGGCGATGGCCGTCGAACACCAGATGCTCGTAGACCTCGTCGGTGATCACGAGCAGGTCGGCATCGACCGCCAGTTTCGCCAGGGCCTTGAGTTCGTCGTCGGTGGCCACCATGCCGGTCGGGTTGTGCGGCGAGTTGACGATCAACGCCTTCGTCTTGGGCGTCACGGCCCTGCGCAGCCCGTCGACATCGATCTTGAAGCCGCGGCCGTTCTGCACCAACGGCACTGCGCGCCGCGCACAGCCTGCCATCGCGATGACGGGAGAGTACGAGTCGTAGAACGGCTCTATCAACAACACCTCGGAGCCGGGTTCGACGAGCCCGAGCACCGCCGAAGCGATCGCCTCGGTGGCGCCGACGGTCACCAGCACCTCGGTGTCGGGGTCGTACTCGGTGCCGAAGTGACGCTTGCGCTGTGCGGCAATGGCCTCGCGCAGTGGCGCGATGCCGAGGCCGGGCGGGTACTGGTTGACGCCCTCGGCGATCGCGTTCTCGGCGACCTTGAGCATCGCTGGCGGGCCGTCCTCGTCGGGGAAGCCCTGACCGAGGTTCACCGCGCCGATGCGAGCAGCCAGCGCGGACATCTCGGCGAAGATCGTGACCGCATAGGGCTCGAGTCGCCGCACCGTCATGGTCGTCGAGCCTACGGCTTCGCCGAACGTGGGTTACCCGCACGCAAAACCGTCGATTTGTGTGCGGGTAACCCACGTTCGCGCCGCTGAGCGGGCACCCAACCAGCCGGTTGGGTGGGGCTGTTAGGCTTGCCGGGCAGAGGACTACCGCCCATGTGGGCTGGGCTCCCATAACCCCATCTGAACAGGAAGAATCTTCATGTCTGAAGAAGCCTTCATCTATGAGGCCATCCGCACGCCTCGCGGCAAGCAGCGCAATGGCTCGCTGAACGAGGTCAAGCCGCTCAACCTGGTCGTCGGCTTGGTCGACGAGCTCCGCAGGCGCAACCCCGACCTGGACGAGACGCTGATCAGCGACATGATCCTCGGCGTCGTGTCGCCGGTCGGCGATCAGGGCGGCGACATCGCCCGCACCGCGGTGCTGGCCGCAGGCCTGCCCGAGACCACCGGCGGCGTGCAGCTCAACCGCTTCTGCGCCTCAGGCCTCGAGGCCGTCAACACGGCCGCGCAGAAGGTCCGCTCCGGTTGGGACGACCTGGTGCTGGCCGGCGGTGTCGAGTCGATGAGCCGCGTCCCGATGGGCTCCGACGGCGGCGCGTGGGCGACCGACCCCGAGACCAACTACCAGATCGGCTTCGTGCCGCAGGGCATCGGCGCCGACCTGATCGCCACCATCGAGGGCTTCGACCGCGAAGACGTCGACCGCTACGCGCTGCGCAGCCAGGAGAAGGCCGCCGCGGCATGGTCGGGCGGCTACTTCGCCAAGTCGGTCGTGCCGGTGCGCGACCAGAACGGTCTTGTCATCCTCGACCACGACGAGCACATGCGCCCCGACACCACGCTCGAGGGCCTCGGCAAGCTGAAGACCGCGTTCGACGGCATCGGCGAGATGGGCGGCTTCGACGATGTGGCGCTGCAGAAGTACCACTGGGTCGAGAAGATCAACCACGTCCACACCGGCGGCAACAGCTCCGGCATCGTCGACGGCGCCGCGCTGGTGCTCGTCGGCAGCGAAAAAGCAGGCACCTCACAGGGTTTGACCCCGCGGGCGCGCATCGTGGCCACCGCAACCAGTGGCGCCGATCCGGTCATCATGCTGACCGGCCCGACACCAGCGACCCGCAAGGTGCTCGACCGCGCCGGCCTGACCGTCGACGACATCGACCTGTTCGAGCTGAACGAGGCGTTCGCCTCGGTGGTGCTGAAGTTCCAGAAGGACCTGAACATCCCCGACGAGAAGCTCAACGTCAACGGCGGCGCCATCGCGATGGGTCACCCGCTGGGCGCCACCGGCGCCATGATCACCGGCACCATGGTCGACGAGCTCGAGCGTCGCAACGCGCGTCGCGCGCTGATCACGCTGTGCATCGGCGGCGGCATGGGCGTGGCCACCATCATCGAGCGAGTCTGAGAGGCCTGAGAAAGCATGGCAGAGAACACAATCCAGTGGGACCAGGATGCCGACGGCATCGTCACCCTGACGCTCGACGACCCGACCGGGTCGGCGAACGTGATGAACGAGCACTACGCCGAGTCGATGCACAACGCGGTCGAACGCCTTGTCGCGGAGAAGGATTCGATCACCGGCGTCGTCATCACCAGCGCGAAGAAGACCTTCTTCGCGGGCGGTGACCTCAAGGGCATGATCAAGCTCGGCCCGGAGAACGCCGGCGAGGCGTTCGACATGGTCGAGGCCATCAAGCGTGACCTGCGTGCCCTCGAAACGCTCGGCAAGCCTGTCGTGGCCGCCGTCAACGGCGCCGCGCTCGGCGGCGGTCTCGAGATCGCGCTCGCGTGTCATCACCGCATCGCCGCCGACGTCAAGGGACTTGTCGTCGGTCTGCCCGAGGTGACGCTGGGTCTGCTGCCCGGTGGCGGCGGTGTCACCCGCACGGTGCGGATGTTCGGCATCCAGAACGCGTTCATGAACATCCTGAGCCAAGGCACCCGGTTCAAGCCGGCGCAGGCCAAGGAGACGGGTCTGGTCGACGAACTCGTGGGCTCCGTCGAGGAATTGGTGCCCGCCGCCAAGGCGTGGATCAAGGCCAACCCCGAGGCCCACACCCAGCCGTGGGACCAGAAGGGCTACAAGATGCCCGGCGGCACCCCTTCGTCGCCGGCGCTGGCGGGCATCCTGCCGTCGTTCCCCGCGTTGCTGAAGAAGCAGCTCAAGGGTGCGCCGATGCCGGCGCCGCGAGCGATCCTGGACGCGGCCGTCGAGGGTGCGCAGGTGGACTTCGACACCGCCAGCCGCATCGAGAGCCGGTACTTCACGCAGTTGGTCACCGGCCAGGTCTCGAAGAACATGATCCAGGCGTTCTTCTTCGACCTGCAGCACATCAACGGCGGCGGTAGCAGGCCCGACGGCATCGCCCCGGTGAAGATCAACAAGATCGGCGTGCTCGGCGCGGGCATGATGGGCGCCGGCATCGCCTACGTGTCGGCCAAGGCCGGGTTCGACGTGGTGCTCAAGGATGTCAGCATCGAGGCCGCGCAGAAGGGCAAGGGCTACTCGGAGAAGCTGGAAGCCAAGGCGCTTCAGCGGGGCAAGACCACCGAGGAGAAGTCCAAGGCGCTGCTGGACCGGATCACGCCGACGGCCGACGCCGCGGACTTCGCGGGTGTCGACTTCGTGATCGAGGCGGTGTTCGAGAGCCAGGAACTCAAGCACAAGGTGTTCCAGGAGATCGAGGACATCGTCGAGCCCAACGCGCTGCTCGGCTCGAACACCTCCACGCTGCCGATCACCGGTCTGGCGACCGGCGTGAAGCGCCAGGAGGACTTCATCGGGATCCACTTCTTCTCGCCTGTGGACAAGATGCCGCTGGTGGAAATCATCAAGGGCGAGAAGACATCTGACGAGGCGCTGGCCCGGGTGTTCGACTACACCCTGGCCATCGGCAAGACCCCGATCGTCGTCAACGACAGCCGTGGCTTCTTCACCAGCCGCGTCATCGGCACGTTCGTCAACGAGGCGCTGGCGATGCTCGGCGAGGGTGTCGAGCCCGCCAGCATCGAGCACGCGGGTTCGCAGGCCGGCTACCCGGCGCCGCCGCTGCAGCTGTCCGACGAGCTGAACCTCGAGCTGATGCACAAGATCGCCGTCGCCAGCCGCAAGGGTGTCGAGGATGCTGGCGGCAAGTACGAGGCGCACCCCGCCGAGGCGGTCGTCGAGAAGATGATCGAGATCGGTCGGCCCAGCCGCTTGAAGGGCGCCGGCTTCTACGAGTACGTCGACGGCAAGCGGACCCAGCTGTGGCCGGGCCTGCGGGAGACGTTCGAGTCGGGAACCGCCGATATTCCGTTGCAGGACATGATCGATCGGATGCTGTTCGCCGAGGCGCTGGAAACCCAGAAGTGCCTCGACGAGGGTGTGCTCATGTCGACCGCCGACGCGAACATCGGCTCGATCATGGGCATCGGCTTCCCGCCCTACACCGGTGGCTCGGCGCAGTTCATCGTCGGCTACCAGGGCCCGGCGGGCACCGGCAAGGACGCCTTCGTCGCGCGCGCCAAGGAGTTGGCGGCCCGCTACGGCGACAGGTTCACCCCGCCGGATTCACTGACCAGCTAGCAGCAGTTCGCAACGGCCCCTGGCACAATGGCGTGCCAGGGGCTTTTGCCTATTCAGCGGGTGGCCGCCGTTGGCCCGACGGGCAGCGGCATCGTGTCGTAGAGCCGTACGCCCCTGTCGTTGAGCCGGGCCAGCGCTTGCGTCGCGCCAAGCGGCAGCGCGGAGATCGCGCGGGCGGTGGCGACCAAAGCCCTTAACCGCCAACGACTTCCGGGCACGATCGTCTTGGCGTTGAACCGCGCCAGCGAACGACTGCCGAGGACCGAGGGCATCATCGTGCGTTCGTATGCCGCGAACGCCGCGGTGTGATCGTCACGCGCATCGGCCAGGGCGGTGGCCAGAACGTAGGCGCCGTACACCGCCAGGCTGGTGCTACCACCGACGGCCGGGCCGGGGCAGTACCCCGCGTCACCGACCAACGTGACACGACCGCGCGACCAACTTGTCGACTCCAGTTGAGTGATGGCGTCGAAGTAGAACGTGGGCGTGTGGTCCAATTCCGCCAGCCAGACATCGACTTCGGGCGCCATTGCGCTGAACGCGGCGCGCAACTGGTCGCGCTGGCGGGACGTGTCGCGGTGGTCGAAGTCCAGCGGATGTTCGGGCCGGAAGAGGAAGACTGCGCGCGCGTCGTCGAGGTGATCGGCCGTGTACACCATCGCCACCCGGCGCGGCTCGAAGTACGAGTTCATCAGGCCGTCGCGGGCAAGCGATTTGGGTACCGACACCACCGAGATGTAGCTGCCGAGAAACCGCTCGCCGAAGCTGTCTCCGAAGACGATCTGGCGCACTCCGGAGTGCAACCCGTCGGCCCCGACGACGATGTCGAACCGCCGCGGGGCGCCGTTGCGGAAGGTGACCTCGCCGTCGTCGGAGATGGTCGTGATCTGGTCGCCGAACACATACTCGACGTCATTGCGGCCTGCGTCGTAGTAGATCTCGCTGAGGTCGTCGCGCATGATCTCGACGTGGCGGTCGGACATCACCTTCTCGAGCTTGAGGTAGTTGATCCGCGCGGGCCGCGACGACCACGGCCGGTTGACAGCGAGCACCGTGGTTCCGGTGGCACGCGCTTCGATTCGCGGTAGCACGCCCATCCGTTCGGAGATCTCCATCGCGGGCCGGAACAGGTCGATCGCATGGCCGCCGGTCTTACGCAGTGCGGGGGCGCGCTCGACCACGGTGACTTCGAAGCCGACCCGGCTCAGCCAGTACGCCAGGACGGGTCCGGCGATGCTGGCGCCGGAAATGAGAACTCGCATGATGTCACCCACTTACTTAACGGTCGGTAAGCTAGCGGCATGAGCATACCGACCAACCGCTCCGCCGGGTTGGCTACGTGACGAAGCCCCCGTCGGAGACCCGGCTGCGCATCCAGGACATCGCCAGGGAGCTGTTCTCGCAGAAAGGGGTGCAGCGAACGAGCCTTCAGGACATCGCCGATCGATTGGGCATCACGAAACCGGCGCTGTACTACCACTTCAGTTCACGAGAAGATTTGGTGCGCAGCATCATCCAGCCATTGATCGACGAGGGCGAGCGCTTCGTCACCGAACACGAACGGCGGCGCAAGTCAATGCGGGCGACGCCGCGCGAATTGCTCGAGGGCTACTTCGACTTTCATTTCAATCACCGCGCAGATCTGCTGCTGGTCGTGGCGGAGTTGACGACCTTGGCCGACCTGGGTCTGATCGACCGCATGCTGGCGTGGCGGGAGCGGCTGACCAAGTTGGTGTTCGGCAACAGGCCCACGTTGGAGCAATCCACCCGCGCGGTGGTCGCATTCGGCGGGCTGCAGGATTGCTGCTTACAGTTCCCCGACACCGCATACGACGACCTTCGACGGGCCACCGTCGACGGTGCCATGGCGGCATTGGGGATCTGAGGGCCTGCTATGCGACCAGCGCCTCGTCGTGCGCCAATGGGTTCGCCGCCGGATTGCTCGCCAGCGCGTCCAAAACGACCGACCACACCTGGGGGCTGAGGACGATGCCCTCGTGGCCCGCCAGGACTCCCGGATACAAATCCTGAATGACGATGTTCGTCACGTTGGGGCCATCGAGTGCCTGCTGGGAGTACGGGGTGACCACCTCGTCATGCGTCGAGGTGATCGTGGTGTACAGGACACCCGGGCGGGTGTCGCCGTTGCCGTAGACCTTTTCCTGAAATTCGTTACCCAATGCCTGCTGTTCCAAGGCCGGGCCCAACGCGTTCGCGAGTCCCATCATCAGCGGCCCGAAGATCGGTAAAGCCTGCAGCCCAACCAAACCCATCACATCGGTACCGTGATTACTCGGGGCGAGGCCGATGAGCTGTGACACCTTGGCTGCGCCGCCCAGATTGTTGATGTAGTACGCCGGCAGAATCCCACCGCCTTGCGAATGCCCGATGAGGATCACCTTCGGCGCACCGGTTTCGGCGAGGACCCGGTCTATCTCGGCGTCAAGCTCTTTGGCTGACTGCCTGATGTCGTCGGTGGCCTGGATCGGGAAGTTCGGATCGTTTGTGACGTTGCCGTAATTGAACGTATAGACCTTGTAGCCGGCATTGGCGAGGACCGGCGCTCCGACAGTCCAGTTGGCCCCCTGGGTTCCCGTCGTCCCGTTCAGCAGAATGATCGGCAGCGGATGCTCGGGGGTGACGGTGATCGTCGGATCGTTCGCCCCGGGCGGCGGCTTCTGCGGGTTGAAGAAAGCCAAGCCGTCGATGATCCCGTAGGTGACTTTGAAAGGCCCTGTGCTGACGGTCCCTGCGGGCGCGCCGATCAGGGTTCGGCTAACGGCCGCAGCGGAATTGGCCACCGCGGTGGCCAGTGCATACGGCGCACCCAAGAATGTGTGCGGGCCGAAGGCCTCGGCGAAGGTGTTGGCCACCGTGTACACCGCCGACGCGGCGACGACCCCGACGTCTGATATCAGCCCGACGACTTCCCGAGGCTGCGGGGGTCTGATAGTGGCGGTCCCAGGCGGCGTGCTTGACACCGAGGGCGCGACCGCGGCGATCTTCGCGGTCGCCGGTTGTGGGTCGGGAGCTGATGGCGTGGATGCGACTGCGGCGAGCTTGGCGGCCACGGGCTTCGGGTCGTCGGCGACCGGCTTCGCGGGTTTTGCGGTCTTCGTCGACGCCGTGGTCGAGCCAGGTCGGTGAGCACTGTGGCGCGTACGTGGCTTCGGCGGATCGTCCTTGTCCGAAGCCGCGGCTGTTTTCTCCGCAGTGGTGGTGGTGCTCGCGTCCGCTGGCGGTTCGGATGCATCTGGTTTCGAAGCCTTCGGGGCCTGCGAACCCTGCGAGGTCGACGCATCGCCCGAAGCGGACGTTTCATCGGCATGCGCGACACCGCTGTTGAAGCCGACCGCAACCCAGGCTGACAGCACCAATGCGGCAACGGTCAGCCGCAACCACCAGTAGAGGGACTTCGTGGACACGCGCAGACCTCCAGAGCCGACTGGGATGCAATGTATCCAGACGACAGCCGCGGTTGTCTCGATTTTGGCAATGCTCGTTGTCGGTTCACCGGCAGGCGGGGGAGATCCGCAGCATCACCACGTCGTGGGGCGCGACCGTTCGGGTGATCTCGCCGGCAGTCGTGGTATCGGCGTGCGTCCACAGATCGCGCACCGTATAGCAGGGCGCATCCCGCAGGCCGGCCGCATCGGCATTCGTGACGACGTCGGTGGGCTGGTCAGTGGCGTTGAACAGTGCGAGCGCCACATCCCCGTCGGATAGCGGCTTCACCAGTACCCGGTTGTCCCGCGGTGCCGCCGTTGCCTGCGCGGCGAGCGGGTCCTGGTCGACTGCGGTGACATCGCGGTTGATCAGGATCGCGCGCGTCTGATCGCTCATCGTCCGAATGTCGTTGCCAGCCAGTAGCGGCGCCGCCAACATCGCCCACAACGAAAAGTGGCTGCGCTGTTCGGATTCGGTGAGGCTCGGCTGCGCGTTGGCACGCCACGCAACCTCAGCATCGGACAGCGCAAGCTTCACGCGTAGCTTCTGTAAGCGCTCGGGTGTCAGCTGGTCCTGCGAGACGATGAGCCGGCTGACGTCGAGGTGATTGACGAAGAAGTCGCTCCACGACAGCCCGACGACCATCATGTCGGGGTCGTTGAAGTAGCCTGCACGGCTTCGCGACACGACAGGTGAGGACGCCCGGAACTCGTCGGGCACGCCGAGGTAGGTGCCGGTGAGGAAGGCATCAGAGCTGTCCAGCGGCGGCAACGTGTTGCGCCACACCGGAACCAGGTCGGTGGTGTTGCGGGCCATGTCGGCGATGGGTGACCAGTCGTATCCGGTTCCCGCGTGGTGATTCTCGGAGCTGTTCGGGTTGATGCTGTAGAAGATGCGACGACCACTGGCGCGCAACGCATTTCGCATAGCAGTGAAGAGCCTGACCTGATTGGCATGGTCGGCATCGGTGTGGCACCAGTCGTACTTCAGGTAGTCGACACCCCAGGCTGCGAACGTACGGGCGTCGGTGTCCTCATGACCCGCGCTGGCTACGCGGGGGTCCTGGCCGCATGTCTCGTCGAAGGGGCTGGCATAGAGGCCGAGCAGCATGCCGCGGTCGTGGAGGTAGCGCGCCAACGCCGCGATGCCGTGCGGGAACGTCTTCGGGTCGGCCCGCAATTTGCCGTCGGAGTCGCGCGTCGGTGCCGCCCAGCCTGCGTCGAGGTTCACGTAGCGGTAGCCGGCGTCGCGCATGCCCGAGGACACCATCGCGTCGGCGGTGGCCTTGACGGTGTCTTCGGTCAGCGGGATACCGGAGTTCCACGAGTTCCAGCCCATCGGGGGCGTGAGCCGTTGCGGCGCTCCTGCGTCGGGCGTGGCAGCGCACCCGGTCATGCCCGCACCCGCCAGACTCAGCGCGAGCAGGATCGACCACAGCCGCGCGCCCACCGGCCGAGGATCGCCGACCAGGGTGTGCGTGCGCTGACAATGCGCTGCCTGGCCGCTGTGCATGATCCCGTTGCGTATCGTCTAGACGTGCCCGAAGGCTTTACCGAAACATTCGCGGCAGCGCTCGCGAGCTACGGCGAGCAGCCGTGCATCGAGTTCGAGGGCCGCTGGTACACCGGTAACGACGTCACCGCATACGGCAACGCCATGGCCTCACTGCTGCGCGGCGCGGGCGTTCCGGATAGCGCGCCGGTCGGGCTCGTTGTCCGCAACCGCCTCCCGCACGCCGCCGCGATCATCGGCTTCCTCGCCGCCGGCCGGCCCGTCTCGATGATCTATTCGTTCCAGTCGCCGGAGGCGATCGGCCGCGACATCGAAAAGCTCAACCTCTCGGCGATCGTCGCAGACCGCGAGGACTGGACCGACGAAGTCGTCACCGCCGCCAGTCGGGCGGGTAGCGCAGGCGTCGCCATCTCGTCGTCGCAGCCCCTCGTCGAAGCTGTCAAAGGGCTCGAGCAACGCGACGCGGACCGTCGGCACGCCGACATCGAACCCGGTGTGGCCCTGCAGATTCTGACCAGCGGCACCACCGGCCCGCCGAAACGCCAGGACATCAAGACCTCGGTGCTGCAGCGGACCGTTTTCAGCGTGACCAGCGGCGAGAAGGCCCCGCCCGACGCCCCGCCCGAATTCGCCTACTGGCAGTTCGGCGGCATCGGGGTGTGCCAACTGGTCGCCGGCGTGCACAACGCACGCCGCATCGTGATGCTCGAGCGGTTCACCGTCGACGGCTTCGTCAACGCGATCAAGACCCACCGCATCAAACGCTCCGGCGTGCAGCCCGCCGTCGTCCGCATGCTGCTCGACGCCGACGTGCCCAAGGAGGACCTTGCGTCGCTCGAATTCTTGATCAGCGCGTCGGGCCCGCTCGACCCCGAAACCCGCGACGAGTTCGAGAAGCACTTCGACATCCCGATCCGGTTGGCCTACGGCGCAACGGAATTCGCCGGTTCACTGTGTGCTTGGACACCGGGCGACATCGAGCAATTCGGCGACTCGAAGCGCAACAGCGTTGGCAGGCCGCTGCCGGACACCCAGGTGCGCGTCGTCGACCCGGAGACGGGCGCCGAGCAGCCCACCGGCGAGCAGGGCCTGCTGGAGGCCAAGGTCGCGCCGATCAGCCCGGACTGGATCCGCACCACCGACATCGCTTCGATCGATGCCGACGGGTTCGTCACTCTGCATGGCAGGGCCGACGGTGCCATCAATCGAGGCGGCTTCAAGATCCTGCCGGAAACCGTTCGGCGCGTGCTGATCTCACATCCTGCAGTGAGCGACGCGTGCGTGGTGGGGGTGCCCGACAAACGGCTGGGACAGGTGCCGTTCGCCGCCATCGAAGCCACGCCGGGCATCCCCGTTCCATCCGCGGACGAACTCAAAGACCTTGTCCGCCAAGCCTTGCCGGTGTACAACGTGCCGGTCGACTTCGCCGTCGTCGACGAACTCCCGCGCAACCCCGCGTTGAAGGTGAGTCTGCCCGCCGTCGCCGCGCTTTACGACTCGCGCGCGAACAGGTAGTAGCGCGCGTCGAACTTGTCGTTGATGGACAGTCCCGGTTCACGTCCGGCCGACAACAGCTTCCAATTAGTGCCGAACCGCTGCTCGACGTCGGCCGGTTCGATCCCGCGCACCGGAAACGATCCCGGAGGGAACGCGACGATCAGCAGCCGTGCCCTCGGCCCGGCGAGCGCGGTCACCTCCCGCACATAGGCATCGCGATCGTCGTCGCTCATGCCGTGCAGGCAGCCGTTGTCGATGATCAGCGAGAAATCCGTGCCGACACCTTCAGCGCGCAGCCGCGTGGCGTCGGCATGGACGAAGTCGACGGCCACCTGCTTGGCTGCCGCCTTTGCCCGCGCCTTGTGCAGCGCCTTCGGCACGAAGTCGATCCCGGTGACACGCCAGCCGTGCTGCGCGAGGTAGATCGACGAATCGCCGGTGCCGCAGCCGATGTCGAGTGCGGCGCCAGGAGGCAGGGCATCGTCGCCCTCGATCAGATTGCGCAGGCTCGTCGCGAGCGGGTGTTAGTCCCACGGGGTGAACCCGAGCCGGTACATCAGCTGAAACAGCAGATGCTTCGACGACATGAATCAGACGGATCCGAGGTCGGCTGACAGCCAGTGCTGCGGCTTGAGGTAGATGGCGACCATCGGGAAGTGCTCGCGCCGCGCGAATTCGAGATAGGCGTCGACCTTTTCCGGTGCGAGGTAGCGCTTGGTCATCTCGACGAGGTGCTCGTCGGTGCCTTCCTCGATGCGGCTCACCGGACCGTCGACGGAGACATAACGCACCGTCGGCTCGAGGCGCTCTGCCATCAACGTGAACTCACCTTGCGTCTCGATGAGGCGGTGCTTGCGTGAGCCGGTTCCGGTGATCACCCACGGCTCGCCGCCGGGGCTGTACTGGTACCAGATCGGCACGGTCAATGGGCCGCGCTTATCGCCTGCACTCACGGAAAGCGCGGCGATGTGTGGCTCGGCCAGAAACTGTTCGCGTTCTTCCTTGGAGAGGGCCATGCGGCCCAGGCTAGTCGCGGGTTGTGACAGGGCCGTCGAGAAGAAGCTTCAGCACCAGGCCCTTGAGAAGAAGGCGAGCGCGACGATCCCGATCGCCAGCGCGGCCTGCGTCTGTCCCATCGAAGCCGTACTAACGATCCCCGCGAGTGCGCATATCGCGATCAGGGCCAAGAGCAGGTTCTTGACCCAATGGATGCCGTCGGCATGACCCCCGGCGCCCGCCGGCCTGGCTTTGGGCCCGGGTACCGGGCGACCATTGTGATCGAGCACGGCGCCTCCTCTGTGTCCTAGCTCACAATCTAGTACTGGTGTGAGGCACACCATAGCTCATGATCAGGTTTCGCTGGTTAATTCAGGGTGTCGGTTAGGTCCCGCTTGTCTACAGGGCGATGAAGCGCTTGAGTTTGCCGCTCGCCCGATTGCGGGGGATGCGATCGACTGGCCGGATCTTGACGCTCGGATTCGACAGCCCGCAGCGCTGCAGCGCGGCCGCTACAGATGTCGCCAGGTTGTCGATGTCGGGACGTCCAACAGTCAGGATGTCGGCGCCCCTGGTGGTCTGCATGACCTGGTACTCGGAGACGTGGGGATCGGTGCCCAGAACATGCCGAAAAGTGATGGCGGGCACCGTGATCGAGCCATAGCAGAAGTCGTCGTCGCGCCGCCCGCCGATGTCGGCGACGCGGGCGTATGCGCTGCCGCACTCGCACGGACCCGGTAGCAGTGTGACTTCGTCGCCGAGGTCATAGCGGATGAACGGAAACGTTCGGTTGGCCAGCCCGGTGGCGAGGGTGCGGGCGGCGGGCTGGTCGGGCCCCACCGGCGCGCCGTTCTCGTCGACGCGTTCGATCACCACCTCGTCCTCGCAGATGTGCAGGCCCTCGCCGATACCGCAACCAACCGCCTGCACGCCGATCTCGGTGGATCCCCACAGGTTGTGCACCGGGGCATGCCATGCCTCGGCGATCGCCTGGCGATCCTCGTCGAGAAGGGGCTCGGAATTGGTGCTGACCCGCACCGGACGGCAATCCAGCTCGCCGTCCAGCACCGCGCGGGCCAGCCGGCCGATGACAGACGGGTAGCCGACGAGGTGCGTCGGCCGGGCGGCCGCCACCGCGCTCAGCACCTCGTCGAACGGCCCTCCTGCCGGTATGACGACGGTCTGCATGCCCGCCACGGTCGGCACGTCGAACAGGGGCGTACTCGCATGCGGCGGGGCGCCTGCCTCGAGGACGGCCATCCGGGTCGGGCCGGGGTGCGGCTCCCGTAGCTCCGCGCGCGCCTGAGTCCGCCATGCCAGGCATGCGGCCGAGACGTACAACTGCCAGCTCCACACGTAGACGCCGCGCACGCCACTGGAGCCGCCCGAGCTGAAAATCTGATACCCGTCGGGCGTGTACGAATACCATTCCTGTTCTGCCAGAATGCGTTCCGCGCGGTCGCGATTGAGCCTGCGGTCGGTGACGATGTCGTCCCAGCTGTCCTGCGCGTCGGCCTTCGTCATCACCGGCACCGAGGCAAGGTCGGCGACGGTGACCGAGGACAGCTCGAGGGCGCGCAGGCGCCTGGCGTGAAACGGCGACCGCTGGCGTGCGAACGACAACAGCGCGCGCAGCTGATGTTCGCGGTAGTGCTCGATCTGTTCGGGGGTCCAATCAAGGCGCGCGCTGTGGTCGACGAGCGCAGCCTGGACCGCGTTCAGATGGACCGCGCGCATGCGCTCGTACTTGGCTCGGGCCGTCATCCGCGTCCTACGTTGATCCTATTTAACGTTACCGTAAATCAGCATAGGGCGACCATGACCGATGTTTGCCAATTACCGGCACACGAACTTGTGTGTCTCCTGTCGAACAGGGCGTTGGCGTGCCGGGAGGCGGTCCAGGCCCACCTCGAATGCATCGAGGAGGTCAACGGTGCACTGAACGCGCTTGTGACGGCCGCCGACCCGGAAAGTTGCCTGGATGCCCCGCCGCCGATCGCGGCATAGAGTCGAGACTCATGCGCTTCGGCTTCTTCATCCCGCAAGGCTGGCGGCTCGATCTCGTCGACATTCCGACCGAAAAGCACTGGCAGGTGATGCGCGACCTGGCTGTCTACGCGGACAGCAGTGCGTGGGACTCGGTGTGGGTCTACGACCACTTCCACACGGTGCCGGTGCCGACACGCGAGGCCACCCACGAGGCGTGGTCGCTGATGTCGGCCTACGCGGCGACCACGTCGCGGGTCAAGCTCGGCCAGATGTGTACGGCGATGGGCTATCGCAACCCCGTCTATCTCGCCAAGGTGGCGGCCACCGCCGACATCATCTCCGGCGGCCGGGTCCAGATGGGCATCGGCGGCGGTTGGTACGAGCACGAGTGGAAGGCCTACGGCTACGGCTTCCCATCGGCGGGTGTCCGGCTTGGCATGCTCGACGAGGGTGTGCAGATCATGCGCGACGCGTGGCGCAAGGGCGAAGTCAGCCTCGACGGCAAGCATTATCAGGTCGACGGCGCGATCGTCGAGCCAAAGCCGTTGCAGGACGGCGGTCTTCCGCTGTGGATTGCCGGCGGCGGTGAGAAGGTGACGCTGCGAATCGCCGCGAAGTACGCGCAGTACACCAACTTCACCGCCGAGCCGGACGGTTTCGCGCACAAGTCGAAGGTGCTGGCCGACCATTGCCGCGACGTCGGAACCGATTACGACTCGATCGTGCGGTCGGCCAACTTCAACGCCGTCGTCGCCGAGTCGGAGGCCGACGTCGCCGACCGGGTGGCACGGGTGCGGGACAGGGCGGTCTCGGTGGCGCCCGCGGCCGCCGTCGACCCGATGCTGTCGACGGTGACGTCACCGGACTCCGCCAGCGGCACTCCCGAGCAGATCGTCGAGAAGCTGAAGCGGATGCGAGACCTCGGTTGCGAGTACGCGATCCTGAACTTCCCGGAAGCCGCCTACGACCGCTCCGGCATCGAGTTGTTCGAACGAGAGGTCATCCCCGCGCTCAGCTGAGCGGCGAAATTGATGCGGGGTGGCCGTCCGCTGCGCTGTTAGCCTCACTGAGGAAAGGGTGGCCAGCGCATGGGGATCTTCGACGTCGTCGAAAACGTCTACGACTTCGTCACGGACGCGGCGGGCAAGGTCAAAAACGCCGCACAGGTGGTGGAGTTCGTCGCGAAGCGGGCCAAGCTCTCCGACATCGCAGACGTCGCGAAAAGTGTCGGAAAGGCTGCGTCGCCACTGCATATCGCGCCGACGCCGGTTCTGGTCGGCGGCCAGAAGGTGATTGCAGGCATGCTGTCGACCGTCGGCGAGGGTGATCCCGAGGCGGGTGAGGAATTCGGCAACGGCTCGCGCGCCTTCGACGATCCCAAGAAGAGCCTTGCGGATGCGCACCCGGATTCGTCGTGGGAGGGCGGCCCCGCCCCTGCGGCATATGAGCGACGCGTCGGCGAGCAGGAGAACAGGGTCGCCACGCTGGCCGACGCCGATGGCCAGATCGCGTCGATTGTGAGCCGTGAGGCCGGCGAGCTTGTCGAGACCCGTCGGGTTCTCAATGGGCTGCACAACTGGCTGGCCGACTACGGCGAGTACACCCAGACCCTCGGTGTCATCCCTGAGGTGGGGAAGGCCATCCAGATGCAAGCCGAGATGTTGGCTGTCGGAATGGCTTTGAAGGATGCCTCGGCGAAGATGTGGGAAATGCACAACAACGCCAACGCCAACGCCGCAGCGGTGCATGCTGCGATTGCGATGTATCAGCAGGTGAGTACTGCTGCGACGCAGCAGGATTCGGTCGGCGACTTTGATCCGGCGCGCTAGGTCACGGCAGGAGGAGACTGATGACAGACGGTGAAGAACGGCGAATCGCCGCCGCCGCTATTCGCAGCCTTGCTTCGCATCAGGACGAGGCGGCGCGTGGGATCAGTTCGGCGGTCATGGCAGTGCAGGGTGTCGGCGACAACATGACGAAGACCCACGGCCTGATCTGCGCGGTGACGAGCGCCGCGGTAACGGTGGCCGAAACCGAGCGCGCGACGGCAGGGAACCGCACCGCGGGAGTCAGTGCCGAACTTGCTGCGAAACTGCGTCACGCCGCCGAGAAGTACGATGAGACCGATCTGGCGGAGAAGCAAAAGTTCGACAACCAGATGCCACCTCGCTGAGGGAGGGCCGTGACCGACGACGACGATTACTCGGCGCTAGAGGCGCTTGACGAATACATCCCCGCGCCCGAAGACGGTGTGGAACAAGAACTTTCGTCGCCGTTGTACACCGTGACGAATCCGGCGAGGACGGTGTCGGTCACCGTGTGTCTGGACGGCAGGGTCGATCACGTCGAACTCGCACCCAAGGTCACGGACATGACGGAACGCGAACTGGCCGACGAGATCACCGTCATCGCCGATCTGGCGCGCCAGAAGGCCCGGTCGCAGCTGCACACCTTGATCGTCGAAGGGGTGCGCGTGATGGGTTACGACCCGGCGATCATGCGTGACGGCCTGCGGCGCGAACTGGATATGCCGACCCCGCAGGAAGCGGCCGCTACTGCGGCAGAGGTGTTCGCATCCCGATACGCCGCTGATCAGAGCACAGACCGTTGAGTCAAGCCGGTGACGCCTGGTACTGCAGGATCAGCCATCCAGCGTCGCTGTTCGTGACAACAACGCCGAGGTTCAGACTCACCGTTTCCCTGTCCGGGTACGCGAAGTCAGCCCGAACGTAGCCGACCACCAATCCTGTTGCCGGCCTGCGGGTTTCGAGGATCCGGTAGCTGACCGTCATGCCCAGCGGTTGGCTGGCGTAGTACTCGGTGACACCGTCGCGGCCGACACTGTACGGCCGCAACCCCTGAAAGACCGCGTCTTCGGTGAAGACCGCCGCCACTTGCTGCGGCTCGTGTGCGTCTATGCCCGCCTTCCACTGATCAAGGACGGCGCTCAGAATGTCAGTGTCCTGCACTTTGACCGCCGTCCACGTGCAGGATCTCGCCGGTGACGAACGGCGCCTGCTCGAGATAGAGCACAGCGTCGACGACATCGTCGATCTCGCCGAGGCGGCCGACCGGATGCAGTGCCGCCAGCGCGTCATAGGAGGCCGGTTCGTGCATCGGCGTGCGGATCACACCGAGCGCCACTGCGTTTGCGCGAATGCCGCGGTCTGCGTATTCGATCGCCAACGCCTTGGCCGCGGCGTTCAGCCCACCCTTGGTCAGCGAGGCCAACGCCGAGGGCACCGCGGAATTCGCGTGGTCCACCAGGCTGGTCGAGATGGTCACGATATGACCGCCTCCGTCTCCCGACAGCATTGCGGCCACCGCGGCGCGCGAAACCTCGAAGAACCCACGAAGATTCACTCCGGTGACGGCGTCATACTCCTCGTCGGAGTATTCGGTGAACGGCTTGGAGATGAAGACCCCGGCGTTGTTGATCACGGTGTCGACCCGGCCGAAGCGTTCGACGGCCGCATCGACGACGCGCTGCCCGACGCCAGGCGCTCCGATGTCACCGGCCACCGTCACCACCATCGGGTCGTCGCTCTCGGCGATCGTGCGGGAGTTGGCCACCACGGCGTATCCCAGCTTGCGGTAGGCCCTCACCAGGCTCTCGCCGATGCCCTGGGAAGCACCCGTGATGATGGCGACGCGTTGCGAACTGCTCATTGTCCGATCCCTTCGTTCTGTGGACGCACGCTGCAACGCCGGCCGAGTCCGGGTCGATGCTCGAACGATACGACCGGTTCACTCTCTGGTGGTAGGCGTTGCCTACTAGGCTTGCCTCGTGGAGCTGCGCCAACTGCGCTACTTCGTGACGGTCGCCGAGGAGCTGAACTTCGGCCGTGCGGCCGAGCGGTTGCACATTGCGGGTCCGTCGCTGTCTCAGCAGATCAAGGCGCTCGAACGCGATCTGAAGGTCAGCCTGTTCGACCGGGACCGCCGCTCTGTGGCCCTGACGGCCGGCGGGGCGGCGCTGCTGCCGCACGCCCGCGCACTGGTGGAACAGGCCGACGCCTTGCGTCGACGTGCCGCTGGTCTGGTCGCGTCGGAACCGGTGCGGATCGGATACGTGAACTGGTGTCCCACCGACTGGGCGGAACGCGCCGCCGGGGTGGCGCAGTTGCGCGTCGACACGTGGGTCATGCCCTCGCATACCCAGGCCGCGCGTGTCGCCGACGGAAGTCTGGACCTCGCGATCTGCTGGGTCCAGACAACGGATCTCGAGTCGCTGGACCTCGACGCACGCCTCATCGGCGTTGACGAGCTCTATGCGTTGAGCGTCGGCTCGGACACGTCACCCGTCGACGCGAAGGACACCCTGGTGCTGGTGGACGCCGACGAGGCCACCTGGTCATCGTGGAACCGCTACGCCGAGCAGTTCGCTGCCGACACCGGCGCGAGGGTCGTGCGCGTCGACGACGGGGGCGTCACCGGGCACGACTTTTTCGAGCACATTCGTCGGCTCCGCAAGCCGGTGCTCAACAACCCGAAGGGGCAGAACGCACCTGCGCCCAGGGGTTTGGCGCGCCGCCCCGTCGTCCATCCGACGCCGGTGTGGACCTGGTCGCTGGTCTGGCGCCGCGACGACGATCGTGCCGCGGTGCGCGCTGTCGTCGACGAATTCACCCGCGACGCGCCAGAACTCGTTGATCAAGGGGACTGGCTTCCGGCCGCTGATCCCCATCGGCCGACGGGAAACCCGGCCGAAGCAGACCGGCCACGATAGCTGCCAGCAGTACGATCAGCGCGGCCGCAAGCAGTGCGTGCGAAAAGCCGTGGCGCAGAAGCGGTGTCACCGCGACCGGGCCAATGATCTGGCCGACGGAGTATCCGCTGGTCAGCAGTGCCACGGCACCGGCGAAGCCGAGCAGCCGCCCCGCGGCAAGGGCCATCGTGCTGACGCCGATGAAGGTGGCGCCGAACAGGATTGCGCCTACCAGCGCTGTGACCACACCGGGCGCCAGAGCGGGCAGCGCGATACCGAATGCCTGCAGCAGTAGCGCGCCCGCGAGCAGCGTTGGATGCGACCACCGCCTGCACAGCCACGCCCACAATGCGGCCGATGGCACCGCGGCCACGCCGACGACGAGCCAGGCGCCGCTGCCGAGCCAACCCGGTGAGTCCTGTCGGATGGCCGCTACCAGGAATGTGCCCGCGATGATGTACCCGATGCCCTCAAGGCTGTAGCTGACGAACAGGACGACGAACCAGACGCGCCCTGTCGTCCGGGGCTGCGACGCTGCGGTGGCCGCGGGGTGCGAACTCCCGCGCATCGTCCACGCGCAGGCCCCGAGCACCGCGGCCAGCGCCGCCGCCATCCACCACGCACCCTGCCAGCCCGCGGTGGCGGGCATCGCCAACACCAGCGCACCCGAGAGCGCGATGCCGAGTCCGACACCCCCGAAGCCCCAACCGGGCAGATGGGGCGGCAGGTGATCCATCATCGAGTTGACCGCGATGACGAACACCACCGCGCTGGCGAACCCAGCGACCGTCCGTAGCAGCAGCCAGCCAATTGTGTTCGGCAGCAATGGCATTGCGGCCAGGGTCGCCACCAGCACGGCCAGCGATACCCGCCACGCAACCGACGATCGGGCCAGCCGCGGAGACGCCGTTCCCGCGAGCGCACCGGCAAGGTAGCCGACGTAGTTCGCCGTCGCCAGCGCGCCCGCCGCTTGCGGTGTGAGCGCGGCCTGCGCCGTCATCAGCGGCAGGATCGGGGTGTACGCGAAGCGCCCGAGGCCCATCGCCGCGCCCAGCCCCGCGGCGCCACGGCCGACGTGTGCCCAGTGCGTGTGCATTGCCCAAGGGTGCGTCGGTGCGGTGCGTTGGCGCCACGACCGAATTGCTCTCAGCTGGGAGGCGCTTCCTCACAGCGGGGCCCGGCCCGAAGTGAATGAAGGGTAACGCGAAGCCAACGAAACTTAACGGCCCGGTGAACCTGTGGAGTCGCTGACGTTTCAAACCTCTGTGAGGATTCCTACGTGTTATCGATTCCACGCGAGGTCGACCTCGAACCCCACCGTCCGGTGTGGGTGCCCCGGCCGCACCTCGTCCGGCAGCGCGCCGACACCTGGGCGCGGCCGGCGCATCCCGCCGATATCGCGCAGGCGCGGCTGTTCGACGCCGTTCTACTAGGCGAAATCGCCGAGCTGGAAGAGCTCGTCGCCTCGATGGAAAAGCGTTGGCTGCGGCGATGTGAACGTGGCATCGATGATCCGAACCGGCCCCCGGAGAACTTGGTTCGGATGCGCGGCCGCGTCGCCGAGGCCCAGGAGTTGCTCGACGCGTTGCGTGACCGGTTCCCGTCAGAGTGAGCCTGCGACCGAGATCCGCTCACCGTGAATCAAACTGACGAAGCCCACACTCCGGTCGCGGCGGCCTCGCGGGCGTAGTCGGCGAAGTCCTTCGGTTCGCGTCCCAATGCGCGCTGAACCCCGTCGGCGAGTTCTGCCTTGCTGCCGAGCACTTCGGTGAACAGGTGGTTCAGCAGCCAGATGAAGTCTTGCGGCAGACCGTATTCCGTGAGCATCGAGGTGTAGTCCTCGATCGGCACCGAGGCGAAGTTGATGTGCCTGCCTGCGGCCGCGCCGATCTCGGCCACCGCGTCGCCGAAGCTGAGCAGGCGTGGACCGGTCAGCTCGTAGAGCTGGCCGGCGTGGCGGTCGTCGGTCAACGCCGCCACCACCACGTCGGCGATGTCATCGGCGTCGACGAACGGCTCCTGGACCTGATCGACCGGCAGTGTGACGGTGCCCGCCCGCACCTCGTCGAGCCACGCGCCCTCGTCGAAGTTCTGCGCGAAGAACGCGCACCGCACGATCGTCCACTCCAGTCCGGAGGCCATCACGACGCGCTCGGCTTTCTCGGCCTCGGCTTCGTTGCGGCCCGACAGCAGCACCAGCCTGCGGACGCCTGAGTCCTTGGCGAGTTCGGTCAGCGCGCCGACGGCGCCGACCGAACCCGGGACGGCCAGGTCCGGGTAGTAGGTGACGTAGACCTTGTCGACGCCGGCCAGCGCCGACGCCCAGGTCTGCGGGTTGTGCCAGTCGAATGGGATGTCGGCCGACCGCGAGCCGCACCGGACAGCGACGCCGCGCTGTGCCAGTTGATCGACCACGCGCTTTCCGGTCTTGCCGGTGCTGCCGATGACGAGAATGGTTGTGTTGGTCATATCTCGAATTCAACGACCCGGATTCGAGACGATCCATGGCCAGGACGCTCGATGGCATGTTCAATCGTCTGGAAGGGGATGGGCGATGGAGAAGATCTCACTGACTGCACTTGCCCGGCAGCACCTGGAGTCTGCGCGTGCGGCCAGTAGCGGACGCAGCGCCCATACCGTCTACGGCGGCCACGAACATGCACTCCGCCAGACGCTGATGGCCATGACCGCCGGCAGCACCATGGACGATCACGAAAGTCCGGGTGAGGCGACGCTCGAGGTGCTGCAGGGCAGGGTGCGCGTGACGAACTCAGCATCAGGGTGGGATGGCTCCCCGGGCGACCTGATCGTGCTGCCTCGCGAACGACACGGCTTGCATGCCATCGAGGACTCGGTCGTGCTACTGACCGTGTCGAAACCCGTTGGGCCGCATACTTAGACGGGCATCGAACAGTCCAGTAGCTGCCCCTGGCTTTCGATGTAGGCGAGTGAATGTTCGATCATCCCGCGGGTGATACCACTGAGCACGATCATGTGCGGCGAATAGCTGAGTAGACGCTCACCGTCGAACTGCGCGTCTCCGCCGAACTGCGCCAGCAGTTCGGGGGTGGTGAAGTAGCACCATCGCCGTTGGCCGTCGGAAAACTCCAAAACGACCTCCGGGCTGATACTGCCGTCGAGTGGATCCTCTGTGGTCATTCGCACGAGCTTGACCACCGGCTGACCAGTCAGGTCGAAACAGTAACTGGGGAACCAACGCTTCCTGCCGTTGTCGCCACGCACCTCGACTTGGCCCTTATCGGCGTCATGGGTCAGGATCGCGTACTCGTTGCCGAAAGTGAGGGCCCCGGCGTAGACGCCGACGCTCACGCACGTAGCCGTGTCGGGGGCTGGGCGGTCCATGGCACTCAGAGATCTCGCTGGTGCGTCAGCACGTTGATGACGTTGCCCGCCGCGTCGGCGAAGAAGAACCGCCGCACTCCCCAGTCCTCGTCGCTCAGTGGATGCACGATTTGCAACCCCGCCTCGACGGCCGCCGCATAGGCCGCGTCGACGTCGTCGACCTCGATCGACACGTTCGGGTTGACCGGTGCCGTCTTGTCCTTGGTCATCAGGCTGACCTGGTGCCGAAGTTGGCCCGAGTCGTCCGGTTCGGCCAGCGTGACGATCCAGCCGAGGTTCATCACCTCGCGCAGTCCCAGCACAGCTTGGTAGGCGCGGGCCGCTTCCAGGTCCGGCACCGTGAGGACCGGCATGACGCGACGAACGGTCATATCGCCGGGCCCAGCAGGTCGTCGGCGTCCTTGATGACATAGCCGTAGCCCTGCTCGGCGAGGAAGCGTTGCCGGTGTGCGGCGTATTCGGCGTCCAGGCTGTCGCGGGACACCACCGAATAGAACACCGCGCCGCCGCCGTCATGCTTTGGCCGCAACAGCCGTCCGAGCCGCTGCGCTTCCTCCTGCCGAGACCCGAAGGTGCCCGAAACCTGAACTGCTACCGAGGCTTCCGGCAGGTCGATGGAGAAGTTGGCGACCTTCGAGACGACCAGGGTGGAGATCTCACCGCGGCGGAACGAGTCGAAAAGCGCCTCGCGTTCGGCGGTCTTCGTCGAGCCCTGAATCACGGGGGCACCCAGCTCCTGGCCCAACTCGTCGAGCTGATCGAGGTACGCACCGATCACCAGCGTCTGCTCGCCCTTGTGCTTTTCCAGGATCGACTTCACCACCGCGATCTTGGTGTGCACCGTCGAGCACAGCTTGTACCGTTCCTCGGGCTCGGCGACGGCGTAGAGCATCCGCTCGTTGTCGGTCATCGTGACCCGCACCTCGATGCATTCGGCCGGCGCAATCCAGCCCTGTGCCTCGATGTCCTTCCACGGCGCGTCATAGCGCTTGGGTCCGATCAGCGAGAACACATCGCCCTCGCGGCCGTCCTCGCGGATCAGGGTTGCGGTCAGGCCGAGGCGCCGCCGGGACTGCAGATCCGCCGTCATGCGGAACACCGGCGCGGGCAGCAGGTGCACCTCGTCGTAGATGATCAAGCCCCAATCGCGGCTGTCGAACAGCTCGAGGTGGCGGTATTCGCCCTTGGTGCGGCGGGTGATCACCTGGTACGTCGCGATGGTGACGGGCCGGATTTCCTTCTTCTCGCCGGAGTACTCGCCGATCTCTTCCTCGGTCAGCGACGTGCGGTTGATCAGCTCGCGCTTCCACTGCCTGCCAGCCACGGTGTTGGTCACCAGGATCAGGGTGGTGGCACCGGCCTTGGCCATCGCCGCCGCGCCGACGAGCGTCTTACCCGCGCCGCACGGCAACACCACCACACCGGAGCCGCCCTCCCAGAACGAGTCCGCGGCCATCTCCTGGTAGTCGCGTAGGTGCCAGTTCTCCTGGTCCAGCGCGATCGGGTGCTTCTCGCCGTCGACGTAGCCCGCCAAATCCTCTGCGGGCCAACCGATCTTGAGCAGCATCTGCTTGACGCGGCCGCGCTCGCTGTTGTGCACGATCACGGTGTCGTCGTCGATACGGGCGCCGAGCATCGGGGCGATCTTCTTGTTGCGCAGCACCTCTTCGAGTACCGCGCGGTCGAGACTCACCAGGCACAGGCCGTGCGCTGGATGCTTCACCAGCTGCAGGCGGCCGTAGCGGGCCATCACGTCGACGATGTCGACCAGCAGCGGCTGCGGCACCGCGTAGCGGGAGAAGCTCACCAGCGCGTCGACGACCTGTTCGGCATCGTGGCCCGCCGCGCGCGCGTTCCACAGCGCAAGGGGGGTGATGCGGTAGGTGTGGATGTGCTCCGGCGCGCGCTCCAACTCAGCGAACGGGGCGATCGCGGCGCGCGCCGCGCCGGCCAGCTCATGGTCGACTTCGAGCAGCACGGTCTTGTCGGACTGCACGATCAGGGGGCCATCGGTCATGCGCGATCCGCCTGCGCTTCTCGCTTGAAGGTCATTTTGTCCATTATCCAGGCCCGGCGGACACCCGACCGTTCAGTGCTTGCCCGCAGCCAGCGGACCAGGCCCGCCGCCCCCACTGGGCAGGGCGATCTTGGCCGCGCCGGGCGTGCCGACCTGGCCGGCCAGCCACGGCAGCGAGTCCTTGAAGACGTCCATCGCAAACGGCCAGTCGTGCTTTCCCGGCGACGCGACGACCGCGCAGGCGATGCCGTTGGCCTGGCCCAGCTTGCACAGCGAGTTGGCGGCATCGGTCTGGTCACCGGGATTGCCTGCCGCGTCCTGACCGCCGAGCCCGACCGCGTTCGGATTGCCGTAGCCGCCCTTGCGCGGCGTCGGGGCGTCCGAGGAGATCGCGAACCAGCCGGCCACGCCCTGGTAACGCCCGTGCTTGTCGATCACCGTCGTGGGGTCGTAGACGGCCCATTTGGCGGCGTCCCCGCCGTAGATGCGAGCGATGGTCTGTTCCTTGGTTCCGGCGTTGGGACCCATGTCGCCTGCGATGTCGACGAACGTGCTGAACAAGTCCGGATGCATCACGGTCAGGTCTACCGCGCAGGTGCCGCCCATCGACCATCCGACGACGCCCCAGTGGTCGGCTTGCGTGCCGAAAGTGGTTGCCACGTAAGGCGGTACGTCCTTGGTCAGATGGTCGGCCACATTGCCGCGCGGCCCGTTGACACATTCGGTGTCGTTGTTGAACGACCCGCCGACGTCGACGAACACGAACACCGGCGCGTTGCCGCCGTGCTCGGAGGCGAAACGGTCGATCGGTGCGATCGCGTTGCCGGTGCGCGGCCAGTCGGACGGGGTGTTGAACTCGCCCGCGATCATCATCACCACCGGCAGCTTGGGGGCATTGGCGGCGAACCAGGCGGGCGGCAGGTACACGAGCTCGGTGCGGTGTTTGAAGCCCGACGCGTCGGCGGGAATGGTCACCGGCACCAGCGCCCCATGCGACACGCCGCCCTTGCCGCGCATCGCCATCACGGTGTTCAGATCGGTTTCGTCGGGCAGCGGGCCCGCGGTCAACTCGTTCCAGGCGGCCTGAACCGTGGGGAAGTAGCCGACCCACAGGTTCAACGCCACGCCGGCACTCAGCAGACACAGCGGAATGGCCACCAACGACACCGTCCGACGCCACCACCGGCCGCTGCGCCAGCCGAGCGCCGCGACCGCCACGGCAAGGCCGGTCAGGCCGACCCAGATCCACAACGAGGACGGCGCCGGGTCGCCTGCCATGCCCTGGGAATCGATGAACCAGTGCGTCCACGCCGCCGCGATCAGGCCGACGGCAACTGCCACCGGCAGCCAGACCAGGCGCCACTTCCGCGACCGCCAACCGATCGCGAGCAGGAGCACGACCGCGGCCACCGCCCACACCGTCGGCGGCAGCCACCCGTGCAACAAGGACAGCCCGTGCCGGTAGCCGGCCGGCGCTTGTGGTGCCTCGCTTAACAGCGTTGTCACACAGCCATATTCACCAACGGTCCTGTGAGGATGCTGGCCCGAAGCTGTAAGAACTATCCGGCGTCGGCCGCCACCACCGACGTGACGCGGTGGATCGCGAATTCGCGCACGCGGCCGGAGGCCGGATCGTAAGCGGTCAGCTGGCCGCCCCGGACATTGATCGGTGCCACCACGCGCTGTGTAGCCACGCCGGCGGGGTCGACGTAGCCGATCACCACCGACGACTGATGGTGGGCGGCCTCTTGCAACTGTGAAATCGCGACCGCGGGGTCCAACCGCACGTTCCCGAACGACGTGGAAGCCACCTTGCGCAGCACCGCGACGATCGCGCCGAGTGTCTGGTTGGTCGGCGTCGGCGGTCGATGTGCGCGGCGCCGTCCCGGCGGTGCGGGCACGCGGGCGCCGCGGGCGCGAAGGTCGACGATCGTGCCGGTCGAATCCTCGGCGGCTGGTGCGAATCCGGACTCACGCAGCGCGGCGAGCACCTCGGAAATCGGGGCTTGAGACACCGCGACCGTCGGCGCGAGCAGCCGCATCTCCAGCTGATCGGCCGCGGGCGCCGAGACGGCCTGCGCAAGCAGTGCGGGGTCCTCGCAGCGAACAAAAGACTGCGCCATGCCAACCCGCAGCTGGCCGTGCCTGCGTGCGACGTCGTCGATCAAGTAGGTAAGACCTTGCGGCACAGGTGTTTTCGAGTGCTTGCTGAACAACGCATGCAGCTCGCTTGCGGTGCGGCCGGTGTCCAGCGCTCGTCGGATCGACGCTTCGGTCACCCGGTACACCATCGCCGCGCCAGCCGATTCGACCGTCGCGACAGCAGCCAGTTGTTCGGCCAGGTCGCGTTCGAGTGGTCCGGGAACGATGACCGTCAGGTCGGCCTGCAGCAGGAAGTGGTCGATGGGCGCGGGCAGCGCCTTGTCCATTGCGGCGATGACGTCATCGGCCGGTTGCTCGGCGAGCAGCTTGCGCGCAGGCGACGCGATCGCACCGCGGCCGACCATGCCCAGTGCGTGCGCCTCGGTCAGCAGATCCTCGACCGGACCGGGTTGCAGGCGCGCCGCCCAGCGTGGACGCCGCCACCTCATCGCTTGCGACGCGGAGGCGGCGTCGACTCCTGCACCAGCGGGCAAGTCGGTCAATACGTCGAGCAGCAACCGGCGGTCGAGCGGGGCGGCGGTCGAGAACAGCGAATCCGACAGTGCCGCATAGGGTTTCCCGTCGGGGCCCCGACCGCCGACCAGGCTCGGCCTGCCAGGCAGGTCCAGCCAGGTCGATGCCAGCAGGTGCCATTTGGAGCCTGTCGGCGCATCGACGAACCGGTCGGCGGCCACCGTCGGCGCCCAGTACGGGCCGACACCGCCGTCGTGCGGGTCGGGTTCCGGCATCCCTGCTGCGATCAGCCCCGCGGCCGCCGACACCTCGAGGATCAGCCCGAGCCGTTTCTCGTCGATGCCGGTCACCTTGGTCAGCCGTTTGACGTCGCGCACGCCCAGCCCGCCGCTGCGAAGCTCGGGAACCGGTGTGGCGCCGAGGGTTTCGAGCACCAGCTCGACCTCGCGAAGCAGATCGATCACCGCGCCCGCGGCGACCGCGTCGACGTCGGCGGCCGTCGTGGTCGACACCGTCGGGTCGGGTTGCGTCAGATGAGTCGGCCCTGGCTGCTCGCCGCGCATCACCTGGCCGACCAGCCGCGGCAGGATTACGGTCTCCTCGTCCACCTGACGCAGCAGCCCGGCGGCCAGTAGCCGCTGCACGGGCCGGTCCGGCGGCGTGCCAGGGGCGGCATCGCGGGTGCGGCCCATCGGCGAGCCCTCGAGCAGCCGCTGCAACAGTTCGAGTTGCGGACCGTCGAGCGCCTCGAGCCGGGCGGGGATGTCGGTCTGTTCGCCGTGTTCGAGCACGGCCTGACCCGGGTACCAGGGCAGGCCGGCCGAAGCTTCGGCCGCCACGCGCACGGCGTCGTCACCCCACACCAGCGCGCGCTCGCGAAGGTCGGCGACGGCGGCAGCGACGGCGTCCTCGCTCGCGCGGTCCCCGATCAACGCCAGCAGCTTCGACAGCGGGACCGCGGCGGTGTCCGCATGCAGCACGAGCAGCCCGTCGAGCACCGCCAGGCGCAGGAAGTCGAGTCCGTCGGTAACCGCCTTGACCGACTGCCGGGCCTGGGCACGCGCCGCCAGCGCCGCGATCGTGCCGGGCGGCGGTTGCGTCAGGTCGGGCCGCAGCTCGAGCAGCCGGATCAGCCGCTCGTCGTCAAGCTCGGCCAACCAGGCGCCAAGCGGGACGCCCGGAGAAGTTTCGGTCATCGCTGACCAGCGTAAAGGACCCTGCCGGTGTCGCCACTGGTCGCGGCGCCTGCCACAATGTCCACGTGGCTGACAACAAGGGCAAAAAACAGTACGTCGACCCGGGCTGGCCCGCGCTCGACGGCGATGAGGATCACGCGGTCAGCGAGCTGGCCACTGACCGCACCGGTGCGCTGTCGCCATTCGGTGATCTGGCGTTTCCGCAGCCGGCCGACGAGCTTCCGTACGTTCACCCCGTCACGGTGGTCAACAAGTAGCGGTGTCCGACCCCTCGCGTCGACTTACGCACCTCGACGAGTCGGGCGCGGCGCACATGGTCGACGTCACGGCGAAAGACGCCACCAAGCGCACCGCCGTCGCCGCGGGAACCTTCCGCACGACAGCTGAGGTCGTTGCGCTGATCGCGTCCGGCGGGCTGCCAAAGGGCGACGCCGTCGCGACCGCCCGAATCGCAGGCATCCTGGCCGCCAAGCGCACCAGCGACCTGATCCCGCTGTGCCACCCGCTGGCGCTCACCGGAGTCGACGTCGACTTCGACATCGGCGACGACACCATCGCGATCACCGCGACCGTGCGCACCACCGACCGCACCGGCGTCGAGATGGAGGCGCTGACCGCTGTCAGCGTCGCTGCGCTCACACTGTTCGACATGATCAAGGCCGTCGACCCCGCCGCCCGTATCGATGACATCCGGGTGTTGCGCAAGGAGGGCGGCAAGACCGGCCCGTGGACCCGATGATGACGCGCTCGGGCCGCGTGGTGATCGCGTCGACGCGCGCGGCGGCCGGGGTCTACGACGACCGCACCGGGCCCGTCATCGTCGACTGGCTCAACGCCAAAGGCATCGCGACGCCGGCACCCGTCGTGGTGCCCGACGGCTCGGGTGTGGTCAAAGCGTTGTTCGCCGCGATCGGTGAAAACGTCGACGTGATAATCACTTCCGGCGGCACCGGCATTTCGCCGACCGACCGCACCGCCGACGCCACCGCGGACATCGTCGACTATCAGATCCCCGGCCTAGCCGACGCCATCAGGCGCTCAGGCCTGCCGCACGTGCCGACCTCGGTGCTGTCGCGCGGCGTCTGCGGTGTCAGGGGCCGCACGCTGATCGTGAACCTGCCCGGCTCGACCGGCGGCGTCAAGGACGGTCTCGGCGTGCTCGACGATGTTCTCGAGCACGCTCTTGACCAACTCAGCGGTAAGGACCACACCCGATGAAAGCCGTCGTGCTACGCGTCGATCTGACCGAGCAACCGATCGAACTGTCGGATTACGAGGCGCTGGTTTCGCACGAATCTGCCGGAGCCGTCGTGGGATTCGCCGGTGTGGTCCGCGACCATGACGGCGGCCGCTCCGTGACGCGGCTGGAGTATTCCGCGCACCCCTCGGCGCAGCAGACTCTCGCCGACGTGGCTGCCGAGATCGCGGCGGACAGTCACGGTGTGCGCGCCATCGCGGTCAGCCATCGCATCGGCACGCTGCAGATCGGCGACGCGGCCCTGGTGGCCGCGGTCGCCGCGGACCATCGGGCAGCCGCATTCGAGACGTGCGCACGGCTGGTCGACACCGTCAAGGCGCGACTACCAGTGTGGAAGCACCAGTTCTTCGCCGACGGTTCCGACCAGTGGGTGAACTCGGCCTGATCGCTTAGGCAGGCGGCAGGATCGGTGCGCCCGGTGGCGGCGGCGGGACCGGAGCCCCCGGCGCAGGCGGCGCGGCCGGATCGGCCGGGGCGACCGGCACGTTCGGTCCGGGTCCCTGGTCCGGGTACGGCGTGTTCATCCCGCGCTGCGACAGGCCCATGATCAACGCTTCTTTACCGCTGATGTCGTGGTTCTGGACCGCCTGCCACAAATCCTTGAGGTAGCTGACGTTCGGGCTGTCGTTGCCGTTGGCAGCGGGATCCATCGTCGAGCCGGGCGGCGGTGCGTCCGGGCTGGCCAGATGCGGGACACCGTCGGGCAGCGTCGGCAGCGCCGCAGGCACCGCTGCGGGATCGGTCGTCGCCTGGTTCGCGATGTCGTACGCCTGGCCGGGAATGTTGACCGCATTGAGCGGGGCCAGGGGATCCGGCGCGGGTGCCTCAGCGGCCCCCGGCGCGGGCGGCGCCGGGGGAGCCGGTGGGGCGGGCGGGAGCGGCGGCAGTACGGGGTCGAGTGGCGCCGGCGCGTGCAGCGCCCACACCTCGGGCTGATCGGCGGGTGCCGGGGCATCAGCGTGGTCCCAGTTGTCGGCCAGCGCGACGGTCGAGTCATCGACAGGCGGTGCATCGACGGGCGGTGGCGGAGGCAGCGGCGCGTCCAGCGAAGCGTCGATGATGGGGGCCTGCTCGGGAGCCGGCAGCGGCGCATCCAGTGGCGCGGCGGGCGGTGCATCGGGGGCCGGGGCGGACAGCTCGTCGATCGGCGCGGACTGCGGCGGGGGCGGGGGAGCGAACGGATCGATCGGCGGGGGCAGCTCGCCGTTGACGTCGGGGTTGTCGAGCGGCTGAGGCTCGACCACATTGCGCGGCGTCGAGCCGGACAGTCCGCGGCCGCACACGGGCCATGCGCCCTTGCCCTGGCTCGCGAGGACGCGCTCGGCGACCGCGATCTGCTCTTCCTTGGTGGCCATGTTCGCAGACGGCGCGTACTGGCCGCCGCCATGCGAGGCCCAGGTGCTCTGCGAGAACTGCAATCCGCCGTGATAGCCGTTGCCGGTGTTGATGGCCCAGTTATTGCCGGATTCGCACTTGGCGACCTGATCCCATTCGCCATCGGTGGCAGCGCCGGCCTGCCCGGCAAGGGCGAGGCTTCCACTTCCGATGACGGCGCCAGTGAAGGCGATCTTCGCGACGTTTACTGCCGATGCAGTGGGCTTGCGGTGCCGTCCACTCATAGGTGCGTTAAGTCCTCTCGTATGGGCGCCTACGAGGTCAGCTGTCGGGTTCGGGCTGGAGAGGTTGCCCGGCCGTGTTGGACACGGCTTCACCCCAAGGGGCCGCAAGCGGCTCCTGATCCTTCTGTATTTCGGTGGACCGGTGGGTCCCCCGCCTCCATCCAGAGTTGTTCGTCGTTGTCCCGTGCCCAACGGATGGAGCTCGGCGCTGTTGGGCACGGCAGGCCAAACGATTACGGGTCGATGGCTTGGGACTGAACGCTAACGGGTCGCGTAGAGCACGTCACCTTTTGACGAGCCCGGCGATTCGGCGTCAAGCTAATTCTAAAAAGGCTCTAAATCCCCAGGACGCCAACGCATTTCCGCAGGTGCATTTTCACAGGTAACGGTCTGTGGTCATCTTGTGACCATTCCGTTATGTGACGCAAATCACGCTTATCCGCCGGCGAACGGGGGAAGAACATCGAGCGTCGCAGCGTCACTCAGCGTCATTTCCAAGTCCCGCACCGCAATTCCGTCGCACAAGTACGAGCAACGGCTCAACACTTTCGCGAGGTCGGTACTGCGCTCAGCCAGGTTCTGCACCAGCATGCGGACGGTGGTGCCCGGTGCGATTCCGATGATCTCGTCGTCGAAGCCGGCAGCGGCACGCGCCGCGGCGAAGTAGCGGACTGTCACCTTCGCGCTCACGTCAGCCGCCGATCGCGCTCATCGGGCGGTCCGGCTGTACGAAGTCCGGGTCGTTGATGCCGTGGCCGGCTGCCTTGACCCACATGGTGGCGCGCCACGCCGCCGCCAATGCGTCGTCGTCGGCGCCCGCACGCATCAGGCGCCGCAAATCGGTCTCGTGCCGGGCGAACAGGCAGTTGCGCACCTGACCGTCGGCGGTGAGCCGGGTGCGATCACAGGCCGCGCAGAACGCATGCGAGACCGAGGCGATGATGCCGACCTTGCCCTTGCCCCCGTCGACCTCCCACAACTCCGCGGGGGCCGAGCCGCGCGGTGCCGGGTCCGGCTGCAGGTCGAAGTGTCGGCGTAGGGCGGCCAGCACGTCGTCGGCGGCGATCGCCCGGCCGCGCTTCCACTCGTGGCCCGCATCCAGTGGCATCTGTTCGATGATGCGCAGCTGGTAGCCGTTGTCGATACAGAACTGCAGCAGCGCGACGGCGTCCTCGAGCCCGGTTACCGGATCCAGCACGGCGTTGACCTTCACCGGGCTCAGCCCGGCAGCCTTCGCGGCCGCGAGCCCTTTTATTACGTCGTGCAGGCGGTCACGGCGGGTGATGCGGGCGAAGCGTGCGGCGTCGACGGTGTCGAGGGAAACGTTGATCCGGTCGAGCCCGGCCTCTGCCAGCTTGGCGGCGCGTTTGTCGAGCCCGATGCCGTTGGTGGTCAACGTGATTTCGGGCCGGGGCGCAAGGGCGGCGGTCGCGGCGACGACGTCCTCGAGGTGCTTGGCCACCAACGGCTCGCCGCCGGTGAACCGAACGCTGGTGATGCCGAGCCTGGTGACCGCGATGCGCAGCAGCCGGGCCAGCTCGTCGGCACGCAACAGCTGTTCGCCCGGCAGCCAGTCGAGGCCCTCGGCGGGCATGCAGTAGGTGCAGCGCAGATTGCAGCGGTCGGTCAACGACACCCGCAGGTCGGTGGCGACGCGGCCGAACGTGTCGACCATCGGTCCGTCGGTCGGCATGCCCCGCACGGGGCGCTGCACCGACGGCACGCCGAGTTCGGTGATGGTCATGCGGCGGCTCGCATCGGGGTGTTGAAGGAATCGACCGGCACGATCTCCTTGCCGAGCGGGAACAGCGAGACCGGGACCAGCTTGAGGTTGGCCAGCGCCAGCGGAATGCCGACGATCGTGATCGCCATGGCCACCGCGGTGATCACGTGGCCGATGGCCAGCCAGATGCCGAACAGGATGAGCCAGATGACATTGCCGATCAGTGCGCCCGGCCGCGGCCCCGGCTTGTCGACGATGGTGTTGCCGAACGGCCACAGCGCATAGAGCGCGATGCGCAGCGCGGCGAATCCGAACGGGATCGTGATGATCAAGACGAAGCAGATGAGCGCGGCCAACAGGTAGCCCAACGCCAGCCAGAGACCGCCGAAGACCAACCAAACGATGTTCAGGATCAGGCGCATCTTTCCTCCAGCGGTGCTTTCAGCCTACCGATATAAGGGGGTGCTGAGCGCCGAGGGCGCCGAGTAGGATCACCTAAACGCGTCCCGGCGCAGGCGGGACGCTTTGCTATGTATCCCTATGTAGTCGTTTCCGTCAGAGACAAGCAGGTGAGACCAGTGCCGACCGGCCGGGTTAAGTGGTACGACGCCGAAAAGGGGTTCGGCTTTTTGTCGCAGGAGGAGGGCGAGGATGTCTACGTCCGGTCCTCGGCACTGCCCGCTGGCGTAGAGGGACTCAAGGCCGGGCAGAAGGTCGAGTTCGGCGTGGCCGCCGGCCGGCGTGGCCCGCAGGCGTTGAGCCTGAAGCTCATCGATCCGCCGCCGAGCCTGACGCGGACTCGTCGCGATGCCGCGGCCAGCGAACACAAGCACACCCCCGACGAATTGCACGGCATGGTCGAGGACATGATCACGCTGCTCGAGGGCACGGTGCAGCCCGAGTTGCGCAAGGGTCGCTACCCCGACCGCAAGGTGGCCCGTCGCGTCTCCGAGGTCGTCAAGGCCGTCGCTCGCGAACTCGACGCATAGGGGCCACCTCGCCGAGTGTGGGCTTGACACACGCTTGGCGGCCGCGGCGCGTGCATTAACCCCACATTCGCGGGCATCCTGGTGGCATGGCATATGTCGCCGGTGGCGGTGAGTTCAACCGTGACACCAACTACATCACCACCCGCATCACGGCCGACGGCCGCGATGGCTATCCCGTCGAACCGGATCGGTACCGGCTGGTCGTTGCCCGGGCCTGCCCGTGGGCCAACCGCACCATCATCGTGCGACGCCTGCTCGGCCTGGAAGACGTTCTCTCGATTGGCTTTTGCGGCCCCACACACGACGAGGACAGCTGGACGTTCGATCTGGACCCTGGCGGCGTCGACCCGGTGCTGAAGATTCCCCGGCTCAAGGACGCCTACCTGAAGCGTTTCCCCGACTACGAGAAGGGCATCACGGTGCCCGCGATCGTCGAGGTGGACACCGGTGAGGTCGTCACCAACGACTTCGCGCAGATAACTCTGGACTTCTCCACCGAGTGGACGAAGTTTCACCGCGAAGGCGCTCCGCAGCTGTACCCGGAAAAGCTGCGCGCCGAGATCGACGAGGTCGCCCAGCGCATCTACACCGAGGTCAACAACGGCGTGTACCGCTGCGGCTTCGCGGGGTCACAGGAGGCGTATGACAAGGCCTACGACCGGTTGTTCACCGCGCTCGACTGGCTTTCCGAGCGGTTGGCGAATCAGCGTTATCTGGTCGGCGACACCATCACCGAGGCCGATGTTCGGCTGTTCACCACCCTGGCCCGCTTCGATCCGGTGTATCACGGGCATTTCAAGTGCAACCGCCAGAAGCTGGCCGAGATGCCGGTGCTGTGGGCCTACGCGCGAGATCTGTTCCAGACGCCTGGATTCGGCGACACCACCGATTTCGTACAGATCAAGCAGCACTACTACATCGTGCACAAGGACATCAACCCGACACAGATCGTGCCCAAAGGACCCGACCTATCCACATGGTTGACGCCGCACGGCCGGGAAGCGTTGGGCGGCAAACCGTTTGGTGAGGGAACACCGCCCGGGCCGACGGTTGAGGGTGAGCGGGTGCCGGACGGCCACGGGGCCGGCTAGCGTCACCTGTGGTGCAGGTAGGCCGACAGCGCCAGCAGAATGACGATCGCCGCAAGATATGCCACGGTCTTGATCGCGGCGCGCCGGTTTCGCCGCGCCATCTCGCCGGCGGTGTGATCGTCGGCGATGTGGTCTTGCAGACCGAACCTCTCAATCAGCCCAAGCCATTCCGCTTCGGTGACCACATACCCGGGTCGGTCCGAGCGATCGACGGCATCGAGCCAGCCGTACCGGTACTCACCCCAGTCGCCCTTCATCCGGTCGGGCTTGATTCTCAGCGGTGCCAATCCCGGAACGGTCACCACCAGAACGGATTCGGTGACCGGGTCCACCTCACCGCCGCCGTAGGTGTATATCGCAGGGACCGCGGTCACCTGTGCGAGTGGAGCCGAGGCGATGAGCTCACTCGTCGTCGGGTCACCGACCCGGACGACGTCGGTTGCGTCGATCTGCACGACGAGCGGCGGGGGTGTCGCCTTCGTCCACAAGTTGCCCAAATGACGCTGCGGAAGCGGGACAAGCTCATAGACGTGATCCTGAACCACGCAGGCAAGCTAGCACCGGCGCGTCTGCTACCGATCCCAAATCGTTCGCACGGACCATTCCGCGTGCGGCACCGGGAACTCGTTGCCCGCCTCGTCGCGCACCAGCGTCGGCAGTTGCACGGCGATACCGAACAGCCTGCCGTGATGCGGATCCACGGTGGGGATGGTGACAGCGAGCTTGGTCTCCGGTCGGAACTCGTCGACGGCATCGCCGCCCTCGTACGAGCGCACCAAAACCCATGGCGCACGGGCGATCTCGGCTGGCACCGATAACTGAACGGCGTGACGCGGGTCGACCCGCAGCTCGCCGTCGGTCTTGGGGGTGTCGCAATTGGTGGGGTTCAGCACCTCGCAGTACCGGTACGGTCCCACCCGCACCAGCTGGCCATCCGAATAGGCGCTGATCTCGGGATGGTCCGGCCGCGGCTGGCTGGCGAGGTGCCACACCAGCACGCCGGTGAGGACGGACGCGACGATCGCAACGATCGCCAGCGCGGCGACAACGCGTTTCACTCCGGCGCCACCGCCGCGCGATCCGGCCTGCCGCCCTCTTGCTCTGCGAGCACCGGACGGTTCCCGCCGAAGCCGGGAATCAGCGACTCGCCGAAATAGCTCACCACGGTCTGCGCCAACCCGACGATCAGGATCGCGGAGATCGCCGTGAAGCCGACCCACAGATCGGTGTACACCAACACACCGGTGGCGCCGCCTGCCACCCAGGCCAACTGCAGCAACGACTCTGAGCGGCCGAACGCCGAAGCCCGTGACTTCTCCGGCAGGTCGTCCTGCAGCGACGCGTCGAGTGAGGCCTTCGCGATCGCCGCCGCCGCAGAGGTGACCAACGTGGCCAGCGCCGCCACCATCAGCTTGCCGGTCAGCGCGGTCGCCAAGGCGAACGTGGTGACCGCGATGGTGCAGCGCACGACCAGCAGGGCCGGGTATCCGAGCTTCAACCGGGCGGCGGTGAAGTTGCCCGCGAAGTTGCCGATCGCCGCGGCCGCGCCGATCACGCCGAGGATGCGCAACTGCTCCCACCCGCTGGCGTCATGCGACTTCGCCACGAACGCGGGGTACAGGAACAGAAAGCCGACCATCACCTTGATGGTGCAGTTGCCCCATAACGCGGCAATGATGTTGCGGCCCAACGGTTGTCGTGGCTCAGCCGACGTCTTTTGTTCGGGATGGCGCCGCAGCTCGCCGCTGCCCCCGTGGTAGGACAGCGTGGTCGGCACCTCGCCTGCCGTCACCTCGACCCACTTGGGGATCCGCATCGACAGCGCCGCACCGATCAGCGTCACCGCGACGATGACGTACAGCGCGCCGGGCAGGTGCACCAGGCCGAGCAGATACTCCGCGCCTGCGGCGATTGCACCGCCGACCATCGTGCCGCCGAGCAACCCGAACGTCGTCAGCCGCGAATTCACGCGAACCAGGTCGATGCTGGGCGGCAACACACGCGGGGTGACCGCGCTGCGCAGCACGCTGAATGACTTGGACAGCACCATCATTCCGAGCGCGCACGGATAGAGCACCCACGAGGGGTAGCTCCCGGTGATGCCGTCGTAGTTGGCGACAAGCACCATCACGAGCGCGGTGCGCAACACGAACGAGGCGGCCAGCGCGACGCGGCGGCCGTGCTGCAGCCGGTCCAACGCAGGGCCGATCAACGGGGCGATCACCGCGAACGGCGCGATGGTGATCAACAGGTACAGCGCGACCTTGCCCTTGCTCTCGCCGGAAGCGGCGGCGAAGAACAACGTGTTGGCCAATGCGACGGCCATCGCCGCGTCGACGGCGAAGTTGGCCACCACCGGCCACGTCAGCGCGGTCAGGCCGGACTTGTCGGCACCGTCGGCCGTGGCCGCGCGGTGCACCAAACCGTACATTTTCGAACCCATTTCGCGGCTGCGCTGCGCGGCCGCGCGGGTGACCGTGATCTTCTCGCCCGCACCCGCGCCGACGGTGGGCGGCGGGGGAGCCGACGGATGCTCCCGGCCCGAGCGGTCATCGAGCGGCGGCAACCACCGGTTGGCACTGGGCGTCGACGACGAGCGGCGCGGCCGGCGGTAGCCGCCGCCCACATCGGGGTCGCTGGGATAGTTCGCCATCCCGGGATGCTCCCCGTCGGCATCGGCTGGCGGACGCGGCGGGTAATAGCGGTCTTCACGCCGACCCCGCGGGTCTCGGTGATCACGCCGCGGTCCGGTCACGCCTCGATTCTCCCCCATCGAGGCGGTTGCGGGCGTGCAGGTGACCGGTGTGGCTCGACGTTCCCCGGTCAGGCACTATTGATGGCGATGGACAGCGTGGACACCGAAGATCGCCCCGACCTGGAGGCGGTGCTGATGGGCGCCGCCGAGCAGGCGCGCGCGGCGATCGTCGAGTTCAGCGGTGAGGACACCGTTGGCGAGTATCTCGGCGCCAGCTTCGAGGACCCGACGGCCGCGACGCATCGCTTCCTGGCCGATATGCCCGGCTACAAGGGCTGGCAGTGGGCCGTCGTCGTCGCCGCCTGCCCGGGAGCCGACCACGCCACCATCAGCGAAGTGGTGTTGGTCCCCGGCCCCACCGCGCTGCTGGCGCCCAAGTGGGTGCCGTGGGAGGAGCGCATCAAGCCCGGCGATCTGAGTCCCGGCGACCTGCTCGCGCCCGCGACCAACGACCCGAGGCTGGTGCCCGGCTATACGGCCAGCGGTGACCCGCTGGTGGATGACGTCGCCGTCGAACTCGGGTTGGGCCGCCGTCAGGTGCTCAGCGAATTCGGCCGCAGCGATGCCGCGCAACGTTGGCACGACGGCGAGTTCGGCCCCGGGTCGGCGATGGCCAGGTCCACCCGCCGCGTGTGCCGCGACTGCGGCTTCTACATTCCGCTGGCCGGTGCGCTGGGCACGATGTTCGGCGTATGCGCCAACGAGCTGGCGGCCGACGGGCATGTCGTGGAATCCGAATACGGTTGCGGCGCACACTCGGACACGCCGCAGCCGCCAGGCACAGGGTCTCCGCTGTATGACCCGTTCGACGACGGCGTCCTCGAGGTAGTCGAGCCCGAAAGTTAGTTCTCCGCAGCCGCTTTGATGCGCGACAGCGTCGCGTTCATGCCCTCGACCAGTTCACGTTCGAAACTCGGCACACCGCCCATCAAGGCGTTCACGCTCAGATTCGAAAACGCCGTCACGCCGTTCTCGGCGTGCCTGCTCTCGACCAGTCGCGTTCCGGTTTCGGTCGGTTCGAGCTCGTAGCTCCAGACGGTGTGGTTGATCGGCACCTTGAACGCCAGCTTCTTCTCCGGAATCACCTCGGTGACAACGCTCGTCGTCGGCCAGAACAGGCGACCGCGACGGTTCAGGTTGATCGTCGTCGTGCCCTGGCGCACCGGACCCAGCGCCTTCATCAGCCGGCACTGCGGGCTCCACTGCGGCATCCGGCTCAAATCGGAAACCAGCGACCACACCTTCGCGACCGGTGCATCGATGTCGATCTGTGCCTGCAACAGCGGCTCTGCCATTACCCCTCCTCGATCGAAGTCAACTGAGCCCGCTCTGGGCTCCTCGCGATCCACGGCGCACAGCGCGGCGCTGCCACAGCATGATCGACGTGCCGAGGGCTCCGACGGCCAGGCCCGCGACGGTGAACGGCCGCCACTCCTGCAGGGCGGCCACCGTGAATGCCAGCACCACGGCGACGAGCCAACCCGCCGTTATCACCACGATGACCGGCCATGGTTTGAGCAAGGTCGCCGGCAAGGCGGGCGGTTCCGGTGCCACGCTGACAACGTAGTCGATTACCTACGCGTCAGAAACGCACCGGGTTTTCGAAGATTTCCCGAGACCCGCTAGGTACTCTTTGCCTTGTGAAAGACGTCGACACCCGGCTGGCGAGTGATCTGTCGCTGGCAGTGATCCGTCTGGCTCGCCAATTGCGGTTTCGGCGCCCGGATTCGCCTGTTTCGCTCTCGCAGCTGTCGGCTCTGTCGACGCTTGCTAAAGAGGGCCCGATGACGCCTGGCGCGTTAGCCACGCGTGAACGCGTCCGTCCTCCTTCGATGACGCGGGTGATCGCGTCGCTGTGTGAGCTCGGCTTCGTCGATCGCGACGCGCATCCGGCCGACGGCCGTCAGGTGTTGGTGTCGGTATCGCGGGCAGGCACCAACCTGATCGAGGCCGAGCGTCGTGCCAGCCAGGAATGGCTCAAACAACGTCTCGACCGCCTCCAACCCGACCAGCGCAGGACGCTGTTGATGGCAGCCGATCTGATGTCGGGCATGGTCGACGAAAGCGCATGAGCCCGCTCCGGCGGACACGAGCGAAGCGAGCGGGGGATTGGCAGCAGTAATCGACGTTGCCGACCCGGCGGATCCCAGGCTCGACGACTTCCGCGATCTCAACAGCGTCGATCGCAGACCCGACCTTCCCAGCGGAAAGGGTCTGGTGATCGCCGAGGGCGTGCTGGTGGTGCAGCGCATGCTGGCCTCGCGGTTCCGCCCGCGCGCAATGTTGGGCACCGACCGGCGACTGGCCGAGCTCGGCGATGACCTGGACGGTGTCGACGCGCCCTACTACCGCGTCGATGCCGGCGTGATGGCCGACGTCGTCGGGTTTCATCTCAACCGCGGGGTGCTGGCATCGGCCTCGCGTGCGCCCGAACTGTCCGTCGCCCAAGTGCTCGACGGTGCCCGCACGGTCGCGGTGCTCGAGGGCGTCAACGACCACGAGAACCTCGGCTCGATCTTCCGCAATGCCGCGGGCCTCGGCGTGGACGCGGTGATCTTCGGTTTGGGCTGCGCCGACCCGCTCTACCGGCGTGCCGTTCGAGTGTCGATGGGGCATGCCCTGTTGGTGCCGTATGCGTGGGCGGCGGCGTGGCCCGGCGATCTTCACATCTTGCGGGACAACGGGTTTCGTTTACTCGCGATGACGCCCGACCCGTCGGCGCGCACCCTGGCCGATGAGCTGACAGAGGCGGCCGGCGCCAAGGTGGCGTTCCTCGTCGGTGCCGAGGGCCCTGGCCTGACGGAGACGGTCATGCGAAGCAGCGATGCGCGCGTACGGATTCCGATGTCGCGTGGCACCGATTCACTCAACGTCGCGACGGCCGCGGCGCTCGCGTTCTACGAACGGGCCAGGCTCGCATACTAGATTGACTCAGGTGACCGACGACTCCACTCCATGGGCGATGGGCCTGACGGTGGCCGCGTTCGTCGCAGCGGTGACGGCCGCTGCGGTCGTCGTGCTGAGCCTCGGACTCACCCGTGTGCATCCGCTGCTGGCTGTCGGACTCAACTTGGTCGCCGTCGGCGGCCTGGCCCCGACCGTGTGGGGTTGGCGCAACCTGCCGGTGTGGCGATGGTTTGTGCTCGGCTCCGGCGTCGGCGTGGCGGGTGCCTGGCTCGCACTGCTGGCGATGGCACTCGGCGGCCTCATCGGATGAGCGCTTCGGCCAGCCTGCCCTGCCAGGCCTGCTCGTCGTCGGCGCCCAGCATCCGCACCACCACCTGATCGGCGCCTGCGGCGTGGAACTCCGCGACCCGCGTGGCGATCGAGTCGAGATCGCCCCATGCGGTGATGCCGTCGAGCAATCGGTCGCTCACCTCGTCGATATCCGGCTCAGAGAAGCCCTGCCGCAACAGGTTTCGGCGATATCCGCCGACGGTCGTCAGGAAGCCCAGCGGCTTGGCAGCGGCCTGACGCGCGGCCTCGCGGTCGGTCGTCGGCAGCACCATCACCAACACCGCCAGCGTCTTGTCCGCGCCGAGGGCGGCGCGCGCGTCCGCCACGTACGACGGCGTCACCAGAAACGGATATGCGCCGCTTGCCCGGTCGCGCGCGAGTGCGAGCATGTTCGGGCCCAGCGCGGCCAGCACCCGCGAGTCCGCGGCAACGCCGGCCTCGTCCAATGCGTCGAGGTAGGCGTTGAGTGTCCTCAACGGATGCGCCCCGTGCGCTCCGCCGAGACCGACCAGGAAGCGGCCGGGGTGGTCACGCTGTAGCGATTGATACGTCGCGATCACGTCAGCGGCGGGCACCGAGTCGATGGGGATGATGCCTGTCGCCACCGGAATGCGCGTGGTTGCGCGCACCGCGGCGTCGAGCATCGGCAGATTGCCGGAGCGCCACAGCATCGAAAAGCCAAGGGCCTCAACGCGTTGCGCTTCGTCGACGACGACGACGGCGTCGTCGGTGTATGGGTAGCTGCTTGCGAGCCCGAGCGGTCCCAAAGTCATGAGGTCGACGGTAGGACCTCAACGACGCTTTAGGTCAAGACGGGATCAGCGCTGCCCGCTGGAGCGCACCCCGAGCAGCACGTCCTCCCACGCGGGCACGGCCGGCTTGCCCTTGCGGGCCCGCGTCGGTTTCGGCGCAGGCGGCGGCTCGGCCGCCTCCAACGTCTCGATCGGCAGTTCCGGCTCCAACTCCGGCTCGTCGTACTCCAGTTCCGCCACCGGGGCCAGCGGCCGCAGCGGCCGGGCGAAGTTGGGATCGATCAATTCGTTCGCCGCGTCGTCGAACGCGGTCACGGTGCCGCCGTGCGCCCCCGGCGTGTAGCGGAAGTGCGCGACGTTGTCGGACAGGCCTGCCTTCCAACCCATCTGCACCGTCCAGCGCCCGTCCTCGTTGCGCCACGCGTCCCAATTCGTGCTGTCCGGGTCGAGGCCGCGGGCCACCAGCGCGGCCGTCACCGTCTCCAACAGCGTCAGCACCGATGGACCGTCGGGCAGCACGGGGTGCGCGGCGGTTGCCAGCTCGGCCGCGCGTGAGCGCTCGAGCAGCACCGGGCTGGCGAACCGTCGCACGCGTTCGATATCGCCTCCGGCGGCCGAAGCTACCTGTTCGACGGACGCGCCCGCCCGGATCTTGGCCTGAATCTCCTTGGGACGCAGCACGTTTTGGACCTCGGTGTCGGATTGGGGTTGGGTCGAGCCGGACGTGTCGCCGCGCAGGGCGGCACGCAACCGGTCGTCGGGCCGCAGCAGGAACTTCTCGCCGAGGCCCTCGGCCTCGCAGACGATTCGTTTGCCGTCGATATCGAGACCGACGACCCTGAGTTCCCGCATTTAGACCTCCTCCGGACCGAATCCCAAGCCCGATGAGGGGGACCCTACTGCGTTACCTGTCCGTTACCGCGCAGACACGCCCGGGCAGGTCAGAGCCGTTCCACCACCCAGTCGATGCATTGAGTGAGCGCGGTGACGTCGTCGGGTTCGACGGCGGGGAACATCCCGACGCGCAGTTGGTTGCGGCCGAGTTTGCGGTAGGGCTCGGTGTCGACGATGCCGTTGGCGCGCAGCGCCTTGGCGACCGCTGCGGCATCGACGGAGTCGGAGAAGTCGACGGTGCCGACCACCTGCGAGCGCAACTCCGGATCGGCGACGAACGGCGTTGCGAATTTCGACGCCTCCGCCCAGGAGTACAGCCGCTGCGACGAGTCCGCGGTGCGTTTGACGGCCCAATCCAGCCCGCCATTGCCCAGCAACCAGTCGATCTGCTCGGCAAGCAGGATCAGCGTGGCGATGGCCGGGGTGTTGTAGGTCTGGTTCTTGGTGCTGTTGTCGATCGCGATCGGCAACGACAGGAAGTCGGGCACCCAGCGGCCGGAGCCGGCAATCGACTCGACGCGGGACAGCGCCGCGGGGGACATGATCGCCACCCACAGCCCGCCGTCGCCCGCGAAGTTCTTCTGCGGTGCGAAGTAGTAGGCGTCGACGTCGGCGATGTCGACGGGCAGGCCGCCCGCCGCCGACGTCGCGTCGATCGCGATCAACGCGTCACCGGATCCCTCGGGCCGCTGCACGGGCACCGCAACCCCGGTCGAGGTTTCGTTGTGTGCCCACGCGATCACGTCGACGGACGGATCCGACTGCGGTTGCGGCGCGCTGCCCGGGTCGGCCTTGATGATGATCGGATCGCCGACGAACGGGTTCTTGGCGACGCACGAGGCGAACTTCGAGCTGAACTCGCCATACGTCAGGTGCAGCGAGCGCTCGTCGATCAACCCGAACGCCGCGGCATCCCAGAACGCCGTCGAGCCGCCGTTGCCGAGGATGACCTCGTAACCCTCAGGGAGCGAGAACAATTGGCGCAGCCCATCGCGGACGCGACCGACGAGATTCTTGACGGGAGCCTGCCGGTGCGAGGTACCGAACAGCTCGCCTGCGCCGGCGAGTGCCTGTAGCTGTTCCGGCCGCACCTTGGATGGGCCGCAGCCGAATCGTCCGTCAACGGGTTTGAGTTCGGCGGGAATCGTCAGTTCGGCCATGGGCTCAAGAGTAATGACCGGACCGACGCGCTTTCTGCCGGGAGGGTTGGCCGAAGCGGACGGTGACAAGGCGTTTGCTGTGAAGTTTGCTAATAATGTGCGAACACCCTGCCACTCGAGACTGGCGGTGACCATACTGTTACCTGATGGGTATGGAAAAAGCGACGGCGTTGCTATCCGCATGTGCCGCGGCCTTCACGGTCGCCGGTGCGATGCTCGCCGCCGCTCCGGCGCTAGCTGACGGCGGAGTCGGCAGCCTCCGTACCCCCATCGGCGCCGACCAGGGTGGGGCGGTGCTCAACCAGATCAACGCGACGCGCGCGGCGAACGGGTGTGGCCCTGTTGCCGCCAACCCGCAGCTGACCGTGTCCGCTGCCCGGCAGGCCGACGACATGCTCGAACACGGCGTGCAGGGCCACACGGGTTCGGACGGTTCTTCGCCGGCACAACGCGTCAAGGACGCCGGCTACGCGTCGTACGCGAACCTCGGCGAAATCGTGTTCTGGAGCACCGGCCCCGGCGGAAGCCCCGCCGCCGCGGTCACGTGGTGGATGAACAGTCCGGGGCACCGCGCCATCATCACCGACTGCGGATTCACCGACGCGGGGTTCTCGGCGGTCAGCAACGGCGACAAGTTCGCTGTGGCCGGGGATTTCGGGAAGAAGTAGCTGCCGCCGGCCAGCCCCCTTCAACTGTGGCGCCCGTCACACCCGCTGTGCGCTGGGGCGACGCACCACACCGGGCAACTGGGGCTGTTCAATATGCGATACCTGCGGTACCGTCGTTGGACATTAGGGCCCAAATGTAAACCTCATGGGAGACCTGGAAGGCTGAAAATGGCTCGCACGAAGCTGGTCCGCCGGTGGCGTCGCAACATGGACGTTAGCGACGACATCGAGTACGTCGACATGCTCACCACACTGTCCGAGGGGTCGGTGCGGCGAAACTTCAATCCGTACACGGACATCGACTGGGAGTCACCCGAGTTCGCGGTGTTCCCGAACGACCCGCGCTGGGTCCTGCCCGCGACCGATCCGCTGGGTCGCCACCCGTGGTATCAGGCACAGACGCTGGAACGGCAGATCGAGATCGGCATGTGGCGCCAGGCCAACGTCGCAAAGGTCGGTCTGCACTTCGAGTCGATCCTGATCCGCGGCCTGATGGAGTACTCGTTCTGGACGCCCAACGGCTCACCCGAGTACCGGTACTGCCTGCACGAGGCCGTCGAAGAGTGCAACCACACGATGATGTTCCAGGAGATGGTCAACCGCATCGGCGCCGACGTGCCGGGCATGCCGCGGCTGCTGAAGTGGGTGCAGCCGTTGATCCCGTTGGTGGCGGGGCCGCTGCCGATCCCGTTCTGGTTCGGCATCCTCGCCGGCGAGGAGCCCATCGACCACACGCAGAAAAACGTGCTGCGCGAAGGCAAGTCGCTGCATCCGATCATGGAGCGGGTGATGGCGATCCATGTGGCCGAGGAGGCTCGCCACATTTCGTTCGCCCATGAGTATCTGCGAAAGCGGATCCCGAAGCTGCCGCGCCGCAAGCGATTCTGGCTGTCGATCTATGTGCCGATCGTGATGCGGGTGCTGTGCTCGGCGATCATCGTCCCGCCGAGGGCGTTCTGGAAGGAATTCGACATCCCGCGCTCGGTGCGCAAGGAAGTGTTCTTCAAATCGCCGGAATCCCGTCAGATGTTGCGCGACATGTTCGGTGACGTCCGGATGCTCTGCCGCGACACCGGTCTGAACAATCCGATTGCCAGGCTGGTGTGGCGGATCTGCAGGATCGACGGCCGGCCCAGCCGCTACCGCAGCGAGCCGCAGCGGCAGCACGTGGTGGCAGTGGCCTAGGCGATATAGGAGCCTCATGCCCCACGTGATCACCCAGTCGTGCTGCAGCGACGGGTCTTGTGTCTACGCCTGCCCGGTGAACTGCATTCATCCGTCACCGGATGAGCCGGGCTTCGCGACCGCCGAGATGCTCTACATCGACCCGGCGGCGTGCGTCGACTGCGGCGCGTGTGTGAGCGCGTGCCCGGTCGGGGCTATCGCACCGGAGACCAAGCTGGAGCCCAGTCAGCTGCCGTTCATCGAGCTGAATGCGGCGTTCTACCCGAAGCGCGAAACCAAGCTGCCGCCGACGTCCAAGCTCGCACCGGTGCTCGAAGCGCCGTATGTCGAGCCTCGCGACGGCGGGCCGTTGACGGTGGCGATCGTCGGCTCCGGGCCCGCCGCGATGTATGCCGCCGATGAACTGCTCACGCAACAGGGCGTGCGGGTCAACGTCTTCGAACGGCTGCCGACGCCATACGGCTTGGTGCGCGCCGGGGTCGCTCCCGATCACCAGAGCACCAAGCGGGTGACGAAGCTGTTCGACAGGATCGCCGGACGGCGCGGGTTTCGGTTCTACCTCAACGTCGAGGTGGGATCGGACCTGACCCACGCCGAATTGCTCGAGCATCACCACGCCGTGCTCTACGCCGTCGGCGCGCCCAACGATCGCCGACTCGACATCCACGGCATGGGCCTGCCTGGCACGGGCACGGCAACCGAGGTGGTGGCATGGATCAACGGCCATCCCGAATACGCCGACCTGCCAATCGATTTGGGCCGTGATCGGGTGGTCATCGTCGGCAACGGCAACGTCGCTCTCGACGTCGCACGCATCCTGACCACCGATCCCGATGCGCTGGCCCGCACGGACATCGCCGAGTCCGCGCTGAGCGCGTTGCGGGCGTCGAAGGTCACCGAGGTCGTCATCGCGGCACGGCGTGGACCCCGTGATTCGGCGTTCACACTGCCGGAGTTGATCGGGTTGGCGTCGACGTGTGACGTGGTGCTGGACGCGGCCGACCACGACTTGGTGCTGCGCGATCTTGCCGAGGCATCGGATCCGTTGACCCGCAACAAGCTCGAGGTGCTCTCCAAGCTCGGCGATTCGTCCACCCCGGTGACGCGACCACGCATCCGACTCGCCTACCGGCTGACGCCGAGACGCATCCTGGGGGAGGAACGCACCGACGGCGTCGAGTTCACGGTGACGGGGACCGACGAAGTGCGCACACTCGCGGCGGGGCTGGTGCTGACGTCAATCGGCTACCGCGGCAAGCCTATTCGCGGGCTGCCGTTCGACGAAGCCACCGCGGTCGTGCCCAACGAAGGCGGCCGTGTCATCGGTGCGCCCGGCAGCTACGTCGCCGGCTGGATCAAACGCGGTCCGACCGGGTTCATCGGGACCAACAAGTCGTGCGCGGCGCAGACCGTGCACAACCTGGTCGCCGACTACAACCGCGGGCTGCTGTCCGACCCCGTTGGCACGTCGCTCGACAAGCTGGTGCGCAGCCGGCGGCCCGACGTTGTCGACGGCGCGGGATGGCAGGCCATCGACGCGGCGGAGATCGCCCGCGGCGGCGGACAACGGCCGCGTGACAAGTTCACCGCCGTCGCCGACATGCTTGCCGCGGCAGCAGTCGCACCCGCGCCCACTGTCCGGCAGCGGTTGCTCGCCGGCCTGCTGCGCTGAGCCATTCCAACCAACGGCGCCGCCGGCTTCAATCAAATTCCAACCCATCGTCTCTACGGTGTCCCCGCGGACGTGCTCGACGTCCACTGGACACCGACGAGGAGACACGATGCAGATGCAGCGCCGGCACATGGTCGCCGCATTCACCGCAGTTTGTTTGGCCGCAACTCTGTCGGCGTGCGGGGGTGGAAGCAAAGACAACGCTTCGACCACCACAACGCACAGCTCGAGCAGCAGTGCGTCGGCGACGGCGACGTCGAGCAAGGCGGCGGCGCCGACCGGCAAGCTGCAACCCCGCGGACTGGACACGGCGGGCGCAGGCGCGGCCAACCCCACTATCGCCGACTACATCCGCGATCAGCACATCACCGAAACTCCGGTGCACGAAGGAGATCCGGGCGCTCCGCAGATCAACATCGAGCTGCCCGACGGCTGGGAGAGCGCGGGCGCAGACACCCCCGATTACGCCTACAGCGCGCTGGTCTACACCGGCCCGGAGGCCCAGGGCGCCAACTACACGCCGAACATCATCGCGCTGCTTTCCAAACTCGACGGCCCTGCCGATCCCGACAAACTGTTGCAGCTGGCGGGTGGTGAGATGAAGAACCTGCCGGGATTCGTTGCCGCCGGCGACGAGACGGCGACGGTGTCCGGGTTCCCGGCCTACCGGATTGCCGGCGAGTACGACCTGCAGGGCATCAAGGCCGCTTCCGGTCAGGAGACGGTGGTGATCCAAGGACCTGGCGGCCTCTACGTCCTGCAGATGAACGCGACCAGCAACGAAGACCAGAGCAAGCCGTTGTTCGATGCGCTCGAAGCCATCGACAAATCCATCAACATCACCACCTGACGGGCGGACACACGATGTCCAGCGCCCCTCCGCACACCAAGGCCTATCTATTGAAGAGCCGGGGCAACTCCTGGTGGGTCAACGTCGAACTGGAACTCACGGATACGACGCTGCGCTGCGTCGCCTCCGAGTACTCCAAATGGGTCGACGAGGAACTCGGGCTGACCGACTACAAGGCAAGACTTTCCGCGGGTGAGCCGGTGGTGATCTTCGAATTCGACCGCGACCAACTCGCGATCAAGTGGCTGCGTCAGTTCTATCGCGGAGGTTTTCAGATCAGTCAAGGTGATTCGCGTCAGTGGCTGGTATCGCTGGTCTATCCAACCGGTTTCGGCAGTCTGCTCGACTTGATGACGGACCGCGCAGTGTGGCGGCAATGGCGCGAGGCGCTGCCCGAAGGTGCGGTCAAGAGCTGAGGCGGTTCACGCCGGCGTCAACGCGGCCATTCGTTCGGCGATGAGCCGGTCTTCGCCGTGTTCGCCGGTGGCATCGGCCAAACGTTGTGCCCGCCAGAGCAATTCGTGCGCGCTGTCGAATCGGCCATGGTGGGCTTCGATGTCGGCCAGCAGGACAAGAAACGTCGGGTTCATCGCCACGGACCCGTCGCTGGTGAAGATCTCGAAGGCCTCGAACGCGACGGCGGGGTCGGCGTCGCCGGTATCGAGGGTTTGTGCCCAGACCCGGATGATCCTGGCGCATGCCGCCCACTGCTGGCCGCCTGCGGCGCAGAACTCACGGTCGACCTCGTCGGCCAGTGCTGCGGTTCCCTCGACGACGCCGCGGATGGCCGCGCATTCTATGAATGTGAGCTTGGCGGCCAGGATGTTGAACACATCGCCTCTACTTTGCGCGAGTTCCCTTGCCAACCTGAGGTATTCGCTCATGGCATCGTCGTCGCCGCGCATTGCTTCTGCCAAGGCCATCCAGCAGTACACGCGTGGATGAAAGAAGTGCAGCGGATCGGTGACCGTCTGCGGTGGTGGAAACGTGCTCATCATGTGGTTGCCCGTGGCGATGAGCGCGTCGGCGTCACCGCGTAGGGAGTAGACCATCGCGTGCGCGAAGTCGCTGGCGATACCGATGTCTGGGTCCCCGGATTTGTCGTACTGCTCACGTAGCCCGGTGGCGATGACGAAGGTCTCCTCGATGCGTCCGTACGCGCACAGCATCATGCACTGAAGAGCCATCGCCCCGTAGAAGCTTCGGCCCTTGACCTCGCTGCCGATCTCGAATGCACGCTGCACCGCGTCGGAGGCGGCCTTGCTGGTCTGGCCTTCGAGGATGCCCTTGGCTCCGGCCAGGTGCAGCCACAGCGTGGCCTGCCGCTCCAGGTGTTCGGGTTTGGCCGGCAGCCTGTGGCAGACCTGCAGTGCGTGTTCGGCCAGCACCGCGATGTCGTCATACGCCGAGCGGTTCAGCGCTCGCTGGATGACGGTTTCGTGGATGTCCAGCGCTGTCTCGGCATTCAGCTCAGCGCCAGCCCGCCAGGCGTGATCCGCTGCGGCGATGCTGTCCTCGTACGCGGCGGTTGCGACGGCGGCCGTGCGGGTCGTCGCCACCGCGGCGTGGACGCTGGTGCGTTCGGTGGTGGCCAACTGCGCGAGTAGCCCGTCGCGGACCAGGCCGTGACTGAACCGATACGCCCCCGGACGCTCGACCGATTCGTCGAGTAGACCGGTGTCGTAGGCAGGCCGCAGCCGGGTCTGGACGGCCGAAATCGAAAGGTCGACGATGTCGGCGAGTTCGGCTACGTCGAACTCGGGGCCGACCACAGCGGCCGCGCTCAGCACACGTCGAGACGCGGTTTCGAGAACCCCCAGCCGCCGGCCGACCACCCCGACCACCGCCTCCGGCGGACCCGCAGTCGCGGTGTCGAGCGTCCTTGCGAGCTCCTTGATGTAGAACGGGTTGCCGCCGGACTGGCGCCACACCTCGTGCCGCACCGCCGCAGACATTGGCTCGCCGACGATCGCGTCGACGAGGCGCCCGGTGGCCTTGCGGTCGATACCGCGTAGCCGCACCGTGGCGATGTCGTTGGACTTGAGCAGACGCTCGAACGACTGCCGTTTCATCGGTCGGTCGGCACCGAAGTATGTCCAATTGCCGATGATCTGGATGGGCACGCGCGGGAACTCAGCGGCAAGCAATGCCAGCGTGTCAATCGACGCCTCGTCGGCCACCTGTAGGTCATCGAGAACGAGTAGCAACGGTTGAATCGACGAAAGTCTTTGCAGCGCAAGGACAATGCCTTCAATCAGGGCGAAGCCCGTAGCGGGCACGCCGACCGCAGAACCGATCTCGTCGGCGTGTCCCCACTCGGGAACCAGCGCGTCGACGACGCCGGGCGCGGCGCGCCGTACCTCCCGGCGGCCGGTCTCGCCGAGGGCGGTGCCAAGCTGCCGCAGCAGCTGGATCCACGTCCAGAGCTGTGGCAGCGTGACATCGGTCGGGTGACCGGCCCACGCGACCGTGATGCCGATCCCGTTGGCTTGGTCGGCGGCGGCCTGCGCCAGCGATGTCTTGCCGATCCCGCTCTCCCCGGTCATCAGCGTCATTCCGCCGATGCATTCCTTGGCTCTGCGCACGGCGGTCGTGACGGCACTCATCTCCGAATCCCGGCCGACGAAGGGCGTATGGGGTGCGTCGGGTTCGGGATGGATCCGCCCGCCGGGGGGCTCGGCCCGCAGGTCTGCCGAGCCGTCGGTGATCTTCTGGAAGAGGGTCTGCAGGCCTTCTCCGGGCCGCGTCCCGATCTCCCGGTCGAGGGTGGCGCGGGCGCGGTCGAACGCTCGCAGCGCGTCGGCCGTTCGGCCCGCCCGGTAGAGGGCCAGCATCAGATGTCCCCACAGCCGTTCCTGCAGCGGGTGCTGTGCCACCGCGGCCTCGATTTCGGGAATCAGGTCACGCGCGGCGCCGAGCATCAATTCGGCGTCGAATCGCGCTTCTATCGCGGTGGTCCGCAGTTCGGCGAACCGCAGCACGTCGGGGGCTGCGAAATCACGGAAGGCGAACTCACCGAACGGATCTCCGTGCCACAGCGCAAGAGCTTCGTTGAGTGCGCCCGCCGCGCCCGCGGGGTCGTTGCGGATCAACGCGGCCCTGCCTGCCGAAACCAGCTCTTCGAACCGGTGCAGATCGACAGAGTCGCCGGCGAGCAGGTTCAGTTGGTAGCCGTAGGGGCGCGATTCAAGCCGTTGGCGCTGGCCGTCGCCGGTCGTGTTCAGGATCTTGCGCAGGTTGGCGACGTAGGAGCGCAACGACACCAACGCCTTCGCCGGCGGCTCCTCCTCCCACACGCAATCGATGAGCCTGTCATTGCCGACGACCGTGCCGTGATTGGCCAGCAGCACCGCCAAGACGCATCTCTGCTTGGGTCCGCCGAGCGGCGCGGTCGGACCTTCGACGCGGGCCTCCACAGCGCCCGACAGGTAATACTCGACCATCTCACCCGGCCCTCAGCGATGTTTCAGTTTGCTGAGACGATACATGCGGTCGGCGGATTCGGCTGGTCAGCCGATTTGCTGGGAGTCAGCCGTCAGAACGCTGTGTGCGCCAAGGCATCTCAACCGCGCAGGGTTCGCCCCTGCGCGTCGGGTACCTTGCCCGCGAGGATGAAAATGGCGTCGACCAGCGGCCAGATCCCGCCGATTCCGAGGGTCAACCAAGTCACGGCCACCTGAGCGATTCCGATCGTGGTGTAGCCCAGGTAGAAGCGACCGACCCCGAAGCTGCCGAGGAAGATTCCAAGCAGCCCAGCGGTCAACTTGCTCTTGTCGGACAGGGGCCTGCCTGCGGCGTCAACCGCGTGCGCCGCTTGGGGAATTTGACCAGGAGCGTTCGCCTGGTGTGGTTGTGGCGTCGTCATGACGGCGATCATGCAGACCGGCGGTTGGAGTCCGGTTGGAGGCGGGATTGGACTGCGGCCAGGGGGCGGCCTGTTGTCTTTCGCAAAAACCCTCGCCGCCGACGATTGCTGGCGTATACGAAGACAATGCGTTCATCGATGTACGTCGGTCGGGTTGGGGGATTGGCCGTAGCGCTGGGGGTGGGCGTTGCGGTGGCCACTGGATTCGGGTGCGGACAGGCATGGGCGGACACATCGGGTGCGTCAGGCGAGTCGTCGTCGGAGTCGGCGTCGACAACCACTTCGGGCTCGACTACCACCGAGCAGTCGAAGGGCTCGGACACCACGGCCTCACCGTCGCCTGAGTCGACAGCGTCGCAGACCCCGACCAGTGTCGTGGTCAGCACCGGGGGCGCCAACACGAGCGCGGAATCGAAGGACGACGAATCGGCGACGAAGCCCCCGAAGCCGACGAAGACGACGAAGAAGCCCAAACCTAAGGCGAAGGTGTCGGCGCCCACCGCCAAGGTCGACGGCGCCGAGGCAAAGGTCGACACCGGTTCGAAGGCTGCCGTCGACACCGACACCAGCGAGGCCGACAAACCCGCCAGTTCCTTTGCGGCGCAGACGATGTCGGCGGCCACCGAACTGTCAACTGCCGCCATCGCGACACCGAACGTCCCGTCGCTGCGGCCACGGCCGACGGCTTACGACCCGGCCACCGTCGTCACCTATGTCGGCGGCCTGGTGTCAAGTGTGGTCAAGGCGGTGCTCGACCCGTTCGCCGCGGGCGCTCCGGCCGGGCCGGCCCAGCCGCCGACGGTGTGGACGCTGCTGGCGTGGGTGCGCCGTGAATTGTTCAACGGGACGCCGACCATCCACCCCGTGCTCAACCCGCAATCGAACGGGTTGGTCACCGGCAACCTCGGTGCTGTCGACCCCGACGGCGACCCACTGACGTACACGGTCGTCGGAACGCCGCACAACGGCGGAACCGTCGAAGTCGACCAGAACGGCAACTTCACATACCGGCCGATGAACGCGATGCTCGCGGTCGGCGGCACCGATCAGTTCACGGTCGTGGTCAGCGACGAGTCGGCAGGTCTGCACGTGCACGGTCCGCTGGGATTGGCCAAATTCGTGCCGATCCTCGGCAGTTTCCTCAACCCCGGCGGCGGTGACGCGGTGGCGCAAACCGTCATCGTCAACATCGACCCGCAAGCCGGCGTCGACCTGTCCTTCCCGGCGAGTTTCCACTGGGGCGTCGCCCACGCAGGATTCCAGGCCGAGGGCGGCCCGGGCTCGCCCGTCGATCCGAACTCCGACTGGTACAAGTGGGTGCACGATCCGATCAATCAGCTGCTCGGGCTGACGCACGGCGTGCCCGAGAACGGGCCCGGCACATACGTCCAATACGACAGCGATGCGGGCCTCGCTCACGACGCCCTCGGCATGAACACCTTCCGGATGAGCATCGAATGGAGCCGCATCTTCCCGAATTCGACCGCATCCGTTGACATCTCGGATGAAGGCGGCGGCGTCAGTCAAGCGGATCTGCAGGCGCTGGACGCACTGGCCAACCAGGACGAGGTCCAGCACTATCGCGACGTGTTCACCTCGCTGCGGGCACACGATCTGGAACCGCTGATCACGGTCAACCACTTCACCCTGCCGAGCTGGGTGCATGACCCGACGACCACGCGACTGCTGGCCCAGCTCGGCCTACCCGCGCAGGATGCGGGCTGGTTGTCGTCCGACACCCCAGTCGAATTCCAGAAGTACGCCGCCTACGTCGCGTGGAAGTACGGTGACCAGGTCGACAACTGGACGGTGCTCAACGAACCGGTGCCGCCGGTGCTGACCGAGTTCCTCGCGATCCCCACTCTGGTGCCGAGTTGGCCGCCAGGCCTGATCCGGCCGGACCTCGCGTCGACCTTCCTTGTCAACGAGGCCAAGGGATACGTGGCGGCCTACGACGAAATGCACAAGTGGGACACCACCGTTGCGACGGCCGGCCAGCCCGCCGCGTTCGTCGGCTTCGCCAACAACATGATCCCGGCGCGCCCGGCCAACCCGGTCAATCAGAACGACGTGCAGGCCGCCGACGCGTGGAACGCCTTCTACAACCGGTGGTTCCCGAACGCGGTGATCAACGGCTGGGTCGACGCCAACCTCGACGGCATCCAGACCCCCGACGAGCTGCACCCCGACATGGCGAACAAGGTCGACTTCATGGGCGTGCAGTACTACGGGTCGCAGCCGATGCAGGGTTTCGGCGTCGCGCCGATACCCGGATTCCCTTGGCTGAAGGGACTTCCCGTGCGTTGCGCGGCGTCCGAACCGACGTGCAGCGACTTCAACCAGCCCACCGATCCCGGCGGGTTGCGTGAGGTCCTCGACATCGCGGCGTCGTACGGAAAGCCGTTGTGGATCACCGAGAACGGTATCGCCGACGCCAACGACTCCAAGCGGCCGTCCTACATCGTCAACCACATCGCGGTGGTGCAGGACGAGATCGCGCACGGCATGGACATCCGCGGCTATACGTACTGGTCGTTCGTCGACAACCTCGAATGGGCCAACGGCTATGACCTCGAGTTCGGCCTCTATGGATCCGACCCGACGACACCCGAGCTGGAACGAACCCCGAAGCCGGCCAGCATCTTCGCTATCAACCAGATCACCACGAACAACGGCTTGCCGCTGGCTCTGTTGGGGATGTACATCCCGGGCGTCGTCTAGGAGGAACCTGGCTTTGTCCGGCTCTCGGCGACAAAGTCGCTACGCGCGACAAAGTCGCCAAGAGCCGGGCAATTCACCACTTATGCCCTAAACAGGGACCCGGGGGCGAGCGACTACCCCTGCTTCATCGCCTCAGCGATTTCCTCCGGGCTGACTTCGCGCACCGGCTGGCCCAGTGACCACTGGTGGCCGAACGGATCGCGGACGATGCCGTATCGGTCGCCCCAGAACTGGTCGTCCAGCGGGGCGACCACGGTGGCCCCTGCGTCGATCGCCTGCTGAAACTTCGACTCCACGTCGGTGACGGTGAGGTGGATGGTGACCGGGGTGCCGCCGAGCGCTGCGGGCGTCGACGACTTGCCGTCGTTGTACTCGGGGAAGTCGTCGTTGAGCATCACGGTGGAGCCGTTGATCTGTAGCGCGGCGTGCACCAGCTTTCCGTCGGGCCCTGGAACTCGGCCCAGCTCAACGGCATCGAACGCCTTGACATAGAAGTCGATCGCAGCGGCCGCGCCGTCGACGCACAGATGTGGGGACAGGGAGGGTTGTACTTCGATTGCCATGTTGCCCACCTAAGCACTGCCCACCGACAAGTGGGTGAACTCAGACGGTCGAGAACGACCGTGGCAACTCCTCGCGCCCCGTCAACGCCAGCAGCACCGTCGCGCCATGGCCTTCTGCTGCCGCGATCCGTGCCGCCAACACCGTCGCGTCTTCGAGCACCTCGTCGGGCGGCGTATACGAAATGCCAACGGCCCGAGCAATATCCAGGCTGTGCACCGCCAGCTCGAACGTCCGTGTGGGCAAATACGTGTGTAGCCGGATGCCCGCCCCGCCGATCACCGTGATCAGCGGGTCGCCTGCGCCGGCGAGCTCGTCGAGCACCCGCGCCACCAACGAGTCGACGGTGGCTGCCGGGTCCTCGCCCAGGTCCCGGCCGGCTTGCCTTCCGCGCTCGACGACACCGTCGGGTGCGAGTCCGAGCGCGGCCGGATTCACCCTGGCGTAGTACTCCTGCGGGCTGTGGATGTCCTCGGTCGACGCGGGCTGCAGCAGATAGGTGCTGACGGTGATCAGCGAGCGCGACGCGTGCCCGACCAGTGACCGCAGATCCCACTCGCCGAGGCCTGGTCCGTCCCAGCGGTCGGCAGGCAGGTCGTGTACCAGCGCGGCGAAACTGCGTGCCGCCGTGGCGAATATCCCGACCGGATCAGTCACGACTTGGCGACTTGGTCCCAACCCTCGACGGATTCGGGACTGCGCGGATCGGGTCCGACGTAGATGGCCGCGGGACGGACGAGCTTGCCGAGTCGCTTCTGCTCCAGGATGTGGGCACACCAGCCAGCGGTGCGGCCGCAGGTGAACATGGCGGGCATCATCTTCGTCGGTACCTGGGCGAAGTCCAGGATGACCGCGGCCCAGAACTCGACGTTGGTCTCGATGGCGCGGTCGGGCCTGCGCTCACGAAGTTCAGCCAACGCCGCCTGTTCCAACGCGGCCGCCACCTCGTAGCGGGGCGCCTCCAGTCGCTTGGCCGTGGCCCGCAACACCCGTGCCCGGGGATCCTCGGCACGGTAGACGCGGTGCCCGAAGCCCATCAACTTCTCTTTGCGGTCGAGGATGCCCTTGACGACCGCGCCTGCGTCACCGGTCTTTTCGGCCTCCTCGATCATCGGGATCACCCGGGCCGGGGCGCCGCCGTGCAGCGGACCGCTCATCGCCCCGATGGCTCCCGACAGCGCCGCTGCCACATCCGCACCGGTCGACGCGATCACCCGCGCGGTGAACGTCGACGCGTTCATGCCGTGCTCGGCTGCAGTCACCCAGTAGGCGTCGATGGCCTCCACATGCCTGGGGTCCGGGTCGCCCTGCCACCGCGTCATGAATCGCTCTGTGACGGTGGAGCATTGGTCGATGGTGCGCTGCGGGACGGCGGGCTGATAGATGCCGCGCGCGGACTGCGCGACGTATGACAGCGCCATCACCGACGCGCGGGCCAACTGGTCGCGCGCGGTCTGGTCGTCGATGTCCAGCAGGGGTGGGTAGCCCCAGATCGGTGCCAGCATGGCCAGCCCGGCCTGCACGTCGACGCGGACGTCGCCGCTGTGGATGGGCAGCGGGAACGGCTCGGCGGGCGGCAGGCTGTGGCCGAACTTGCCGTCGACCAGCAGCGCCCACACGTCGCCGAAGGTGATGTGGCCGTTGACCAGGTCCTCGATGTCGACGCCGCGATACCGCAGCGCGCCGCCGTCTTTGTCGGGCTCGGCGATCTCGGTGGTGAAGGCGACCACGCCCTCGAGCCCCTCGACGAAGTCTTCCGGTACAGCTGACGTCGTAGTCATGGCCAGATTCTTGCACTCGTTTCCCTGACCTTGTCTACCGGTCGGTAACAAGCCGGCGAACGGCGAAAGCGTAGCGTTGTCGCGTGGCCACACGTGATGAGGAATACCTGGCCAGAATGCGTGTCGAGTACGGCGCCCTCGAGAAGGACGGCAGCCCCGACCTCGACGCGGACTGGCTCGCCGATGGTTGGGTCGCGCTGCTGCGCAAGTGGCTGGCCGAAGCCGAGGACGCCGGCGTAGCGGAGCCCAACGCGATGGTCGTCGGAACGGTCGACGAGCGGGGAAGGCCCGTCACCCGGTCCGTGTTGTGCAAGAGCGTGGACGAATCCGGCATCTCCTTCTACACCAACTACGACTCCGCCAAGGGTGAGCAACTCGCGTCGACGCCGTATGCCTCGGCGACCTTCCCGTGGTATCTACTCGGCCGCCAGGTCCATGTGCGGGGCCCGGTGACCAAGGTGTCCGCCGAGGCGACTGCCGCGTACTGGCGCAACCGGCCGCGCGGCTCGCAGTTGGGCGCGTGGGCGTCGCAGCAGTCAAAACCGATTGCCTCGCGAGCGGCGCTGCTGGAACAGTTGGCCGACGTGACGCAGCGATTCGCCGACTATGCAGAGGTGCCGGTGCCACCGAACTGGGGCGGCTATCTCATCGCACCCGAGGTCGTGGAGTTCTGGCAGGGCCGGGAAAACCGGGTGCACAACAGGATTCGGGTCGTCACCGATACCGAGCTGCCGGCGGCGGTGCAAACCCGCATCGAGCGGCTTCAGCCGTAGTGCGGAAGTTCTTCGCCGACACCACCCCGCTGAGAACACCGGACTTCCGGCGGCTGTGGCTGTCCGGGATCGTCACGGTCATCGGCGGCAACCTGACCATCTTCGCTGTGCCCGTGCAGCTTTACGCCCTCACGCAGAACTCCGCCTACGTCGGGCTGTCCGGGTTGTTCGCGTTGGTTCCGCTGATCGTGTTCGGGCTTCTCGGCGGGGCCTGGGCCGACGCGATGGACCGCCGCAAGCTGTTGATCATCGCCTCGATCGGGCTCGCGCTTTCGTCGGTGCTGTTGTGGATGCAGGCCGCGCTGTCGCTGAACAACGTCTGGGTGGTGCTGTCGCTGCTGTCGGTGCAGCAGGCGTTCTATGCGATCAACAGCCCGACCCGGTCGGCGGCGATTCCCCGCATGATTCCCGGCGACCAGTTGGCCGCCGCCAACTCACTGAACTTCACGGTGTTCCAGTTCGGCGCGATCGTCGGTCCGCTGCTGGCAGGCGTGATGCTGCACTGGGTCGACCTGTCCACGCTGTATCTGATCGACGCGATCACGTGCGTCGCGCCGATCTGGGCGACGTTTCGGCTCGCGCCGATGCCACCGACCAACGGCGAAAACGGGACGTCGGGCTACGGGTTCAAAGCGGTCCTTGACGGCTTCCGCTACCTGGCGGGCAACCAGGTGGTGCTGATGTCGTTCGTCGTCGACCTGATCGCGATGATCCTCGGCATGCCCCGGGCGTTGTTCCCGCAAATGGCGCATGAGAGCTTCGGAGGACCGGTCGAGGGCGGCACCACGATGGCGCTGCTGGCCGCAGCGATGTCGGCAGGCGCGGTCGCCGGCGGGGTTTTCTCCGGCTGGTTCCCCCGCATTCAGCGCCAGGGCCTGGCCGTGGTCGTCTCGATCGTGGTGTGGGGCGCGGCGATGATCGGGTTCGGTGTTGCCGGTGGATTCGCCCACGGCCACACCGGGGCGTTGCTCTGGATTGCGTTGGCGTTCTTGGCTATTGGTGGTGCGGCCGACATGGTGTCGGCGGCGTTCCGTTCGACGATTCTGCAGCAGGTGGCGTCCGATGATCTGCGGGGCCGACTGCAAGGCGTCTTCACCGTGGTCGTCGCGGGCGGGCCACGGTTGGCCGACGCGGTGCACGGCGCAGCCGCCGCGGTGGTGGGCACGACGGTCGCAGCGGCCGGTGGCGGCGGGCTGGTGGTGGTTGGCGTACTGATCGCCGCGGCGGCGGTTCCGGCATTTGTCCGCTATCGGGTGACCGAGGGCGACAAAGTCTGACCAGCGTCAACTGTCTGGCTTTGCCACTTTCTGAGTCAATACACACTCGGCGGAGTTAGCATGCCCTACGTGGCTGATGTCAGGGGGGAGCCGGCCCTCGGTCTGCGAGAACGCAAGAAGCAGCGCACCCGTGCAACCCTGCTCGATGCCGCCGTCGAACTGTGCGAAAGGCAGGGCTTCGAGCGCACCACGGTCGATCAGATCGCTGCGATCGCCGAGGTCTCGCCGCGCACGTTCAGCCGCTACTTCGCCACAAAGGACGCCATCGCTTTCGCCCTCATCGACGACGCGATCGACCTCGCCGCACTCGAACTGGCCCGCCAACCCCCTGAGTTGAACCACTTCGAGGCGCTGCGCCGGTCATACATTTCGATGTACTCGGCCACGAAGACCGCTCCGGTCGGGTCGTTGTCCGAGGACCGAATGATGTGCATCGTCCGGATCATCATGACCTCGCCGAGCCTCAAGCAAGCCGCCCTCGAGTACCGTCCCCATGCCGTCAATGTCGAGTTGGCCAAGCGGATGGGCGTCGAACTCGGCCACCGGCGGTTGAGGCTGATCTCCGCAATGTGGGGGTCGATCATCATGACTGCGCTCGGCGATCTCTCCGAACCGGGCGTCGACTGGCAGAACGAGAACGTCGACGGCGTCATCTCTCGGCTGGAGGCGACGTTCGACGAGTTCATGGGCGAAATTCAAGACGCCGCGCAGCCCGCCTAGCGAACAGCCCGACCCCACGCGGGCACGACTGCTGGAATGGGACTACCTTTTGTAGGACAGACTTCCGTATTGCCGGCAGCGACGAAGGGATTCCCGTGGCCGATAACTCCTCCAGTGGTGGCGAGCACGCAAGCCTGACGTACCCGGGTGGCGAGCTTGATTTGGACATCGTCAGCGCCACCGAGGGGGCCGACGGAATCGCGCTGGGTTCGCTGTTGGCCAAGAGCGGCTACACCACGTTCGACGAAGGCTTCGTCAACACCGCGTCCACCAAGAGCGCCATCACCTACATCGACGGTGAAGCAGGCATCCTGCGCTACCGCGGCTACCCGATCGAGCAGCTGGCAGAGAAGTCCAACTTCATCGAGGTCAGTTATCTGCTGATCTACGGCGAGCTGCCCACCAAGGACCAGCTGGAGAAGTTCACCACCCAGATCCAGCGGCACACGTTGCTGCACGAAGACCTCAAGCGGTTCTTCGACGGCTTCCCGCGCAACGCGCACCCGATGCCGGTGGTGTCCAGTGCGGTGAACGCGTTGAGCGCCTACTACCAGGATTCGCTGGACCCGTTCGATGACGAGCAGGTCGAGTTGTCCACGATCCGGCTGCTGGCCAAGCTGCCGACCATCGCGGCGTATGCGTACAAGAAGTCGGTCGGCCAGCCGTTCCTCTACCCGGACAACTCGCTGAGCCTGGTGGAGAACTTCCTGCGGATGACGTTCGGCTTCCCTGCCGAGCCCTACGAGGTGGACCCGGAAGTCGTTCGGGCGCTTGACTTGTTGCTGATCCTGCACGCCGACCACGAGCAGAACTGTTCGACGTCGACGGTGCGGTTGGTCGGCTCGTCGCAGGCGAACCTGTTCACGTCGATCTCCGGTGGCATCAATGCGCTGTGGGGTCCGCTGCACGGCGGCGCCAACCAGGCCGTGCTGGAGATGCTCGAGAAGATCCGCCAGTCCGAAGGCGATGTGCAGGACTTCGTAAAGAGGGTCAAGAACAAAGAAGACGGCGTCAAGCTGATGGGCTTCGGCCACCGGGTGTACAAGAACTACGACCCGCGGGCGCGCATCGTCAAGGAACAGGCCGACAAGATTCTCGGCAAGCTCGGCGGCGACGACGAACTGCTGGACATCGCCAAGGCTCTCGAAGAGGTCGCGCTGACCGACGACTACTTCGTCGAGCGCAAGCTGTACCCGAACGTCGACTTCTACACCGGCGTGATCTACCGCGCGATGGGCTTCCCGACGCGGATGTTCACGGTGCTGTTCTCGGTCGGCCGACTGCCGGGCTGGATCGCGCACTGGCGTGAGATGCACGAGGACGGCAGCGGCAAGATCGGGCGTCCCCGCCAGATCTACACGGGTTACACCGAGCGCGACTACCAGGACCTCGGCGCCCGCTAGCTCTCACGGCGGTGAGCGACCATGTTTGTACGGCGACGCGCCGTTGATGGTTGGCAATTTGAGGTCGCTCGTCGCGCTGCGACGCATTTCACGACATCGGCGTTTGCATTGCGAACAGTTGTAGTTTCACAATCATTGTGTGAATGAAACTGTCGTCCGATCCTTGAGTGCACGGCGCAAGGGCATCATCCTGGTGTCCTGCTGCCTGAGCCTGCTGATCGTGTCGATGGACGCGACCATCGTCAACGTCGCCATTCCCAACATCCGCGCCGACCTGCGGGCAACCGCGTCGCAGCTGCAGTGGGTCATCGACATCTACACCCTGGTGCTGGCCTCGCTGCTGTTGCTCTCCGGCGCGACCGCCGACCGCTTCGGGCGAAGGCGCACCTTTCAGATCGGGCTGACGGTGTTCGCGCTCGGCTCGCTGCTGTGCAGCCTGTCGCCCACCATCGAAGTCTTGATCCTTGCGCGCATGCTGCAGGCCGTCGGCGGCTCGATGCTGAACCCGGTCGCGATGTCGATCATCACGCAGGTGTTCACCGGCCGGGTCGAGCGCGCGCGGGCGATCGGCGTGTGGGGCGGCGTCGTCGGCATCTCGATGGCGCTCGGTCCTATGGTCGGCGGCCTGCTCATCGAACTGGTCAACTGGCGCGCGGTGTTCTGGATCAACCTGCCGATCTGCGCGCTCGCCATCGTGCTGACAGCCATCTTCGTGCCCGAGTCACGTTCAGTAACCATGCGCGACGTCGATCCCGTCGGCCAGGGCCTTGGCATGGCGTTCTTGTTCGGTCTTGTCTACGTGCTGATCGAGGGCCCGGTGCGGGGCTGGGCCGACACCCGCATCGTCGCCGTCGCCGTCGTGGCCGCGCTGGCCTTCGCCGCGTTCCTGCGCTACGAGTCGCGCCGCCACGACCCGTTCATCGATCTGCGGTTCTTTCGCAGCATCCCTTTCGCGTCGGCGACGATGATCGCGGTGTGTGCCTTCGCCTCATGGGGCGCGTTCCTGTTCATGATCTCGCTGTACCTCCAGGTCGAACGTGGCTTCTCGGCCATGCGCACGGGCCTGCTGTATTTGCCCATAGCCGTTGGCGCGCTGGTCTTCTCGCCGCTTTCGGGCCGGTTGGTCGGGCGCTTCGGCGCACGTCCCTCGCTGCTGATCGCTGGCACGCTGATCACCGCTGCGACGCTGCTGCTCACTCGGCTGACCATCACCACCGCGGTATGGCAGCTGCTGGTGGTCTTCTCGGTGTTCGGCATCGGTTTCTCGATGGTCAACGCGCCGATCACCAATGCGGCCGTCAGCGGCATGCCGACCGACCGCGCGGGCGCAGCCTCTGCGGTCGCTTCGACCAGCCGGCAGGTCGGCGTGAGTGTCGGTGTGGCGCTGTGCGGTTCGGTGCTGGGCTCGGCCTTGTCGACGACGGGCGCGGACTTCGCGGTTGCGGCGCGGCCGCTGTGGCTGGCGTGCGCGGGCCTCGGCGTCGTCATCCTCGTCATGGGCCTGTTCTCGACGTCGCAACGGGCATTGCGCTCCGCTGACCGACTGGCACCGTTGATCGCGGGGCCGAACGTTCGATACGAGGGTGCCGATGTCAAGTAATGCTCTGGCCGACGGGGTTTGGCGCGCAATGGCCGCTTTGGTGATCGACAACCGCGACGCGTGGAAGCGGGCGGTCATCGAACAAAGCGGCCTGCCGTTCAGCAGAATTCGCGTCCTCAAGCGGCTGAGCCGCCAACCGATGACGGTCAAGCAGCTGGCGCACGCCGCGACGATGGATGCGCCCGCGGCGACCGTCGCCGTCAACTACCTCGAGGACCGCGGGCTGGTGGTCCGCGAAACCGATCCCACCAACCGGCGGTGCAAGGTCGTCTCGTTGACCGACGCGGGCCGCGACGTGATCGCCAAGATCGACGCGGTCGAGGATCCAGCGCCCGACGCCCTGGCAGCTCTGGACCCTGCGCAGCTCAAGGCGCTGAAGAAGATCCTCGACCAGATTGGCGCGAAATAATCAGGCCATTTCACAGCCGGGCCTGCGTCTCGGCGGCACGATTGAGGCGTGGCGACACCGTGCGGAACCTGCGGCGCCGAGCCACGCGAGGGCGCCCGCTTCTGTGACGCCTGCGGTTCACCCGTCGCATCCATCGAAAGTCGCGCTGAATACAAGCAAGTGACGGTGCTCTTCGCCGATGTCGTTCATTCGATGGATATCGCGGCCACGCTGGGTGCCGAGCGGCTGCGGGAGATCATGGGTGAGCTCTTCAACCGGTGTTCTGCGATCGTCCACCGCTACGGCGGCACTGTCGACAAGTTCACCGGCGACGGCCTGATGGCCGTCTTCGGCGCACCCATTGCGCTGGAGGATCACGCGGTCCGCGCATGTCGGGCGGCGCTGGACATTCAAAAGGACGTAAAGAGCCTCGACGATGAGGTCGAGCGTCGCGACCATGTGGTGTTGCAGCTGCGCATCGGGCTGAACTCGGGTGGCGTGATCACCGGCGAGATCGGCTCTGGCCCTTTGGCTTACACCGCCGTCGGCGAGCAGGTGGGCATGGCCCAGCGGATGGAGTCGGCGGCGCCGCCCGGTGGGGTGATGGTCAGCGAATCGACAGCGCGGTTGGTGGAGAACGCAGCCATGCTGGGCGATCCCGAGCTTGTCCATATCAAGGGCGGCCACGAACCAGTGCCCGCACGCCGTTTGCTGGGCATCGCTTCGGGACGGCGTGCGACTCGTGTCGAGACAACGTTCGTCGGCAGGGACTGGGAGATGGCTGCACTGCGCGGACTTCTCGAACGGGCGGTCAACGGACGCGGATGTGTGGTCAGCCTCGTCGGTCCGCCGGGCATCGGTAAGACCCGCATGCTGCGCGAGATCTGCTCGTGTGCAACGGATATGGGCGTCGAGGTGGCCACGACGCTGTGCGAGTCACACACTGCGGACATCCCTTTTCACGCGGCGGGGGCTCTGTTGAGGGCGACGACCAACGCGCAGGGTTTGACCGACGATGCGGCGCGAGCGCAGATACGGGAACGCTTTTCAGGAGCTGAGGAAGAGGATCTGATCATCCTCGAAGATCTGCTTGGCATCGGCGATCCAGCAGCTGCGCTGCCCATGATGGATCCCGACGCCAGGCGACGCCGGATCACCGCAATGGTGAACGCCGCGGCGCTTGCGAGGGATACGCCGACCGTCTACGTCATCGAGGACGCGCATTGGATCGACGACATCAGCGAGTCGATGCTCTCGGACTTCATCGCCGTCGTGCCGCGAACTCGGTCCCTTGTGCTGATCACGTACCGCCCGGAATACAGTGGTGCGCTTACCCGTGCCCCTCGCATGCAGACCATTGCTCTTGAACCGCTCGACGATGCGCACATGTCGAAGCTCAGCACTGAGCTGCTGGGTGAGGACAGATCGGTGGCCGAGTTGGCCGATTTGGTCGCCGAGCGTGCCGGCGGCAACCCATTTTTCGCCGAGGAGATCGTGCGGGATCTGAGGGAGCGCGACGTGTTGATCGGCGGGCGCGGATGCTACCTGTGCGTCGAGCCGGCTCGAGATGTCAACGTGCCGAGCACATTGCAGGCCGTGATCGCCTCTCGCATCGACCGTCTGGACCCCGCGGCGAAGCGCGCACTCAACGCCGCGGCGGTGATCGGATCTCAGTTCGGGCCCGAAATGCTGGAGGCGCTGCAGATCGAACCGGCGCTGAGCGAGCTCGTCGCTGCCGAGCTGATCGACCAGACTGCGTTCGCGCCCCGGCCGCAGTTCGCATTCCGGCATGGTCTGATCCGCGCCGTAGCGTACGAATCCCAACTCAAATCCGATCGTGCGCAGCTACATCGGCGGCTGGCGGAGACGATCGAACCCGACGATCAGAACGCCGCCCTCATCGCCGAGCATCTCGAGGCCGCCGGTGACCCCCGCGCAGCATACGAGTGGCACATGCGGGCAGGCGCGTGGTCGATCATTCGTGATATCACGGCGGCGCGAACAAGCTGGTCGCGCGCAAGGGACATCGCCGACGCGCTGCCACCGGACGATCCGGATCGGCTGCGGATGCGCATTGCGCCTCGAACCCAGCTGTGTGCAACGACCTATCGGTCGGCTTCGAGTTTCGCCGATTCCGGATTCGGTGAGTTGCGAGATCTTTGTTCGCAGGCCGACGACAAGCGGTCACTGGCAATGGGGATGCTCGGTGAGATGACCGAGCGGATGGCAAGAGGACGCGTTCGCGACGCCTCACGGCTGGCCACCGAGCACGAGGCGCTACTGGAGGCGATAGGGGATTCCGACTTCATGGTCGGAATGTGCTTCGGGCCAATGGCAATCAAACAGGAAACCCGTGAGATGGACGACATCCTGCGCTGGTCGGAGCTCAACATCGCGCTGGCGCAAGGTGATCCGACAAAGGGAAATTTCCTGGTCGGCTCCCCGTTGGCTATTGCGCTGGCATTCCGTGGGGTGGCCCGATACCAGTTGGGAATCTCCGGGTGGCGTAACGACTTCGATGATGCCGCCGAGATGGCGCGCGGCATCGACCCGCTGACTTATGCCAGCGTCATTGTCTACAAGTACGCCGCGGCCGTCGGCAACGGGGTACTGCTTGCGGACGACGATGTCCTGGCCGAGCTCGATGAAATGCGACAGATCGCGGTCAACTTCGCCGACCACAATGCAGTTGGCCTGACTACGTACACGCTGGCGCTGGCCCTGCTCGAGGGGGCGTCTGACCGCGATCGCGCACTGAAGCTGCTGTCCGAGGTGCGCCAGATGTGCGACAACGGAAGTTTCTTCAAGTCGGAACTGCCGCTCATCGCCCTCTGCACGGCCCGGGAGCAAGTCAGAGGCGGAGACTTCCGCGGGGTGGCCCAGGCAATGCAAACTGCGCTGGACGCCATCTATGACAACGAGCAGTACGCCTACTGCAGTGCTGCGACCAGGTTGTTCGTGGAAACCCTTCTGGAACAGGGCGATCGCGGTGCATTAGCACAGGCGGAAACCGCTGTTGACAGGTTGGCCGCCGCGCCGCTCCACGGTGTGGTGGTGCGCGACATCGCCGTAATACAGTTGCGCGCCATGCTCGCCAGAGCCCGTGGCGATGAGGGGGCCTACGGCGATCTCAGGGACCGCTACCGCGACATGGCCACCGAACTCGGCTTCGAGGGCCACATGGCATGGGCAGCTGCGATGCCCTAGCTCTCCAGCACCGCCAACGCAGCGTTGTGACCGCCGATGCCCGACACTGCGCCGCCCCGGCGAGAACCCGAGCCGCACAACATGATCCGGTCATGGGCGGTGGCCACCCCCCAGCGTTGTGCGGGCGTGTTCAAGGGCTCGTCGTCCTCAGCGAACGGCCACTGCAACGCACCGTGAAATATGTTGCCGCCCGTCATCCCCAGCGTCTGCTCCAGATCCAGCGTCGTCTTCGCCTCGATGCACGGCCGGCCTGCGGCATCCTCCATCAGGACATCGTGAATCGGCTCGGCCAGAACGGAATTCAACGAGTTCAACACCGCGGAGGTCAACGCTTCCCGCGCGCGGTCGGGGTCGCCGCCGACGACCAGGCTGTGCGGGGTGTGCAGGCCGAAAACCGTCAGCGTCTGCGCACCGGACTCCCGCAACCGATCCGACAAGATGCTCGGATCCGTCAACGAATGGCAGTAGATCTCGCATGGCAGCGGATCGGGCACCACGCCGTGCTCGGCGCGCTGGTATGCGACGTCGAGTTGGCTGTATGTCTCGTTGATGTGGAACGTGCCGCCGAACGCCTGCTCGGGTGTGACGCTGTCGTCCCGCAGTCGCGGCAGTCGGCGAAGCATCAGGTTCACCTTCACCTGCGCGCCTGGCGTCAACGCCGGTTCGGATTCGCCAAGCAGTCGCGCCAGAACCACGGGCGTCACGTTGGCCAACACGACGTCGGCGTGCACGCTGTGTTCCTGGCCGTCGCGGCGGTAGTTCACTTCGCCGCCTTCAGTGAGCGCGTAAACATCTGCACCCGTGAGGATTTCGGCGCCGTGTCCTGCGGCCGACGCGGCCAGTGCGCCGGTGACGGCGCCCATGCCGCCGACAGGGACGTCCCAGTCGCCGGTGCCGCCGCCGAGTAGGTGGTAGAGGAAGCACACGTTCTGCACCAGAGTCGGATCGTCGGTACTGGCGAAAGTGCCGATCAACGCATCGGTCGCCATCACGCCGCGCACCAGATCGTTGCCCACCGCCGCGGTGATCGCCTGCCCGATCGGCTCGTCGAACATGAACCGCCACGCGTCGTCGGCACCCACATGCTTGCGGGCTTCGGCGCGGGTGCGCAGCGGTTGCAACAACGTCGGCCACAGCCGGGATGTGACAGCGCGGCATCGCTGGTAGAACTGCGCGAACCCGGCTTCGTCGCCGGAAGCCCCGACCGCGCCGAACGTCGACGCGGGCCCGATCAACAGGCCGGTGCGGCCGGCCGTTGCCGGATCGGGGGTGTAGGAGGAGTAGCGCCTGCGGACCAACCGCACCCGCACGCCAAGCTCGTCGACGATGCGCTGCGGCAGCAGGCTGACCAGATACGAGTAGCGCGACAGCCGGGCGTCGACACCGTCGAAGGCATGCGCGGACACCGCCGCACCACCGACGTGGTCCAGCCTCTCGAGCACCTGCACACTGCGACCGGCGCGAGCCAGGTATGCAGCGGCGACCAGACCGTTGTGCCCGCCGCCGACGATCACGGCGTCGAAGTGCTGCTTCAGCTCAGGTAGCCCTCGACCTCATCGGCCGGTCGCACCTTGGCCTCGCGCGCGTCGCCGCCGGTCTCGCGCAGTGCTCTGCGCTGCCGCAGCAGGTCCCAGCACTGATCGAGTGCCACCTCGACCGCACGCAATCGCTGATGTTCCTCGGACTCGTCGATCTGGTGGCTCTGCAGCTTGGCCCGTAGGTCCTGCTCCTCAGCCACGAGCTTGTTGACCTGCGCGAGAATGTCTTCATCTTTGGCCACGGATCCAGACTACGGTGAGTGCGGTGACTACCAAGCCAGAGATCGAGTTTCCCGACGGCCCTGCGCCTACGGACCTCGTCATCAAGGACATCGTCGTCGGCGACGGCGCGGAGGCCGTGCCAGGCGGGACCGTCGAGGTGCACTACGTCGGCGTCGAGTACGACTCCGGAGAAGAGTTCGACAGCTCGTGGAATCGCGGCGAGTCGATCGAGTTTCCGCTGCGCGGCCTGATCCAGGGTTGGCAGGACGGCATTCCCGGCATGAAGGTCGGCGGCCGTCGCCAGCTCACCATCCCGCCGGAACAGGCCTACGGTCCCTCCGGTGGCGGGCACCGCCTGTCGGGCAAGACTCTGATTTTCGTCATCGACCTGCTGGCTACCCGCTAAGAGAACTAGCGAGGCCCTGGCAGCCGCAGCAGCAGCCGGACGCCGCCAAGCGGGCTGTCCTCCAATGAGGCTGTGCCGCCGTGCAATTCGGCCTGCTGGGCGACCAGCGCCAGGCCAAGCCCCGAGCCGGAGACCGACGCCGTCGAGCCGCGCGAGAACCGCTCGAACACCAGTTGACGCTCTTCGGCTGGGATGCCGACGCCGTCGTCGTCGATCGCGATCTCAACGCCTTCGCGTGAACTGACCGCCGACAATTGCACCCGTGTCGCGCCACCGTGTTTGACAGCGTTGGCGATCGCGTTGTCGACGGCCAGCCGCAGCCCGGCCGGCAGCCCGACGATGATCACGGTCGGTGCAGGCACCAGGGAGACGTCCAAGTCCGGGTACACCCGCATCGCGTCATGCGCGGCGCGGTCGAGCAGTTCGGTGATGTCGACGGGCACGTGGTCGTCGGAGGTCGACAGCTCGCCCTGCGCCAGCCGCTCCAGCGCCCCGAGCGTGGCCTCGATGCGCGACTGCGTGCGGATGACGTCGTTGACCACCTCTTTGCGCTGCTCTTCGGGAAGATCCAGGGTGGCAAGCACCTCGAGATTCGTCCGCATCGCGGTCAGCGGGGTGCGCAGTTCGTGGGCGGACACCGCGGAGAAGTCGCGGGCAGACGCGAGTGCCGCCTTGGTGCGGCCCTGCTCTTCCCAGATGCGGCCCAGCATGCCCTTGACGGCGTCGGCGATCTCGACGGCTTCGGTGGCGCCGCGCACTTCGATCTCGGGTGGTTCGTCGCCCGCATCGATCTGGCTCGTCTGTTGGGCCAGCCGTTTGAACGGGCGCACCGCGAAAGTGGCCAGCATCCAACCGAACACGGTCGACGCGACGATGGCCAGGAAGCAGATGATGATCACCCGCCGGTGCAGATTGTTCGTGTCGCCGATGGTCGCGTCGTAGGTGTCCCCGACCGCGACCGCCATCGGCTCCGGTGCCCGAATCTCCACGGTGCGGACGCGATATCGCACACCGTCGACAAAGGTGTCCTCGTAGCCGGCCGGCAGCTCAGGGAGCACGACATCCGAGTTGGACGACACCTGGCCGTTCTTGCGCACCGTGATGACGGCGTCCTGGTCGTTCGGCGACTTGGGAATCTCGTCGAGCCCGCGGGGGAGGAACGGGATCGCGAAGCCCGCGGCCTCATCGAGCCTGCGGTCCAGCCGCTCCTTGCGGTCGTTGGTGATGCCGACCCACACCACGGTCCCGACGATGAGGACCGGAATCGCGGCGCCGATAGCTGTCGCGACCACCACTCGGGTTCGAAGCGAAGGCGTGCTGCGGAAGATCCGCGACAGCAGGTTCATGACCTATTGCGTCCTGAGCACAAACCCCACGCCGCGGACGGTGTGCAGCAGCCTCGGCGCACCGCCGGCCTCCAGCTTGCGACGCAGATAACCGATGAACACGTCTACGACGTTGGTGTCGGCCGCGAAGTCATAACCCCACACCAGCTCCAACAGCTGCGCGCGGGACAGCACCGCCGTCTTGTGCTCGGCGAGCACGGCGAGCAGGTCGAACTCGCGCTTGGTCAGGTCGACGTCGGCACCGTTGACGCGGGCACGCCTGCCGGGGATGTCGACCTCCAGCGGGCCGACCGTGATGGTCTCCGAAGAGAACGTCGCGGTCGCGCCACGCCGGCGCAGCAGCGCCTTGACCCGCGCGACCAGTTCGGCCAGCACAAACGGCTTGACCAGATAGTCGTCGGCACCAGCCTCCAGGCCGGCCACCCTGTCGTCGACGGAACTGCGCGCCGACAGCACGCAGACGGGCACGTCGTTGTCCATCGCCCGCAGCGCCGTCACCACGCTGACACCGTCGAGCACCGGCATGTTGATGTCCAGCACGATCGCGTCGGGCCGGGTCTCGGTGGCGCTGCGCAGCGCCTCGGCGCCGTCGACGGCCGTCGCCACATCGAATCCGGACAGCCGCAGCCCGCGTTCGAGCGACGCCAACACGTCGGGGTCGTCGTCCACCACAAGCACGCGGGGCGAAGCCGCTCCACTGTCCATGCCCGCAATCTTGCCTGAAGACCTGCCCCCGATGTGCCAGGTACCCAAGCGACGCGGTATCACCGTGGCTGCGGTCTTATCACCGCCGTGTCACGGCCGGCTGAACGTTCACGCGATAGCAAAGCGACGCTAATGCCCCGGTGCTAGCATCTGCGAAATCATGCTCCCGCTATCTCCGCGTCTGATTGTCGAGCCCGATGACGGCTTGGATCCGGTCCGCGAATTCATCAATTCCGCGCAAAATTCCCTTTTGATCAAGCAATTCACGTTCACCGAGCCGAGTTTGGTCGCCGCCGTCATTGACCGGAAGAACGCAGGCGTCGATGTGAGGGTGCAGCTCAATGCGGCACGATCAGGCGGCGATCGAGCCAATGATGAGACCTTCGAGCAATTTCAAAACGCCGGGATCGCGGTGCAGTGGGCCAACCCGAAGTTCTACGTGACCCACGAGAAATCGATTGTGGTCGACGAAAAAGTTGCGCTGGTCGCGACGTTCAATCTGATGGAAAAGTATTTCACGCTGACCCGCGACTACGGGGTAATCACCGATAACCCCTATCACGTCGCGCAGATCGTCGAAGTATTCAATGCCGACTGGGAACATCGGGATTGGGACTGCTGGGCTTATGAGGGTCTGCTGTGGAGTAATTCGAATTCGCGCTATCACATGGCGCAATTCATCGACACGGCCACCGAGCGCCTGGATGTGCAGCACCCGAAGTACGTCGACGCGGTCATCATGGAGCGCCTCGCCGCCGCGGCCGACCGTGGCGTCAAGGTGCATGTGCTCTGCGGCGGTAAGCACGGCATCAGTGAATGGGACATTCTCGACACTTTCGCGTCGCTGCGGACGCTACGGCGCTTCGGCGTCAAGGTGCACAAACAAAAGAATCTGCGCGTGCACGCGAAGTTGATCATCGTCGACGGCCGACGCGCCCTGGTGGGGTCGATGAACATCGACCGCAGCGCCTTCGACCTGCGTCGCGAGCTCGGCATCATGACCGAGGACCCCGCCATCGTCGGGCGGCTGAAAGAGGTCTTCGACAACGACTGGGACACCTCGCACCACTACGAAGCGCCGGACCCACTCGATCCGGCCCAGCACCACGAGGACGACTTCCCGCACGACCACGATCTGATGCATGAGTGATGTCGACGCGGGGCCCGTCAAGGTCTCGCTCTTCGAGCTCGCGTGGACGTTCAACCACATTGCGCTCGCATCGTTCGGCGGTGGGCTCTCGGCGTGGTCACGCGAAGTGCTCGTCGTCGAGAAGGAGTGGATGGGCGAGGCGGAGTTCCTGTCCGCGATGACGATGTGCCGGATCCTGCCTGGCGCCAATCAGGTCAACATGGCGGTGTTCGCCGGTTCGAAGATGCGGGGTCTACCCGGCGCAGTGGCCGCGGTTGTCGGCCTCTGCCTTCTGCCCGTCGTTCTGATCATGGTGGCCGGCTTCTTCTACTTCCGGTTCAAGGAGATACCCGCGGTCAAGGGCGTCCTGCACGGCGCCTCGGCGGCCGCGGTGGCGTTGACGCTGGCGATGGTGATCCAAACTGGCCGCAAGTGCCTCACGGGGCTGATGCCGGTGCTGCTCTTCGCGGCGGCCTTCGTGCTGAACGGCCTTGTGCGATGGCCACTTCCGGTGGTGCTGGCCATCCTCGCGCCGGTCAGCCTGTTTTGGGCGTGGCCGAGGGAACGGCCCGCATGATCCACACCTACCTGCAAGTCGCGGGGTTGTTCGCGTCGCTTTCGCTGCTGTCGATCGGCGGCGGCAACGCGGTCCTTCCCGAAACGCATCTGCAGGCGGTCAAGGGTCACCACTGGATGACCGACAGCCAATTCGCCGACATCTTCTCGATCTCGCAGACCGCGCCGGGGCCAAGCATTCTGATCGTGACGCTCGTCGGCTACGGGGCGGGACTGACGGTTGGCGGCGTTCCCGGTGCCATCGTCGGCGGGCTGATCGCGACGGTCGCGATGCTGCTGCCCGCCGCATCGCTGATGTACGCCGTCACGCTGTTCTGGAAGAAGGCTCAGCAATCGAAGTGGCGAATCGCTGTCGAGAAGGGCTTCGCGCCGCTGACCGTCGGTCTGATCATGGCCACGTCGCTGGTGATGAGCCGCGCCGCCGACCACGACTGGCGGGCATACACGCTGACAGCGATCTGCACCTTGATCTTCATCCGCACCAAGGCCAATCCGCTGCTCGTGGTTTTCGCTGCGGGCGTACTGGGGTACTTCGGCATCGTCTGAGGTGCGGGGAAGCCGTTGACCTCATCCATTGTTGAGGTTCTACGGTGATTTGATGACCTTTGAAACTGTGGCGCGGCAAAGTCTCTACCGCCAGGTCCGCGCGCGTGGCGGCGATTTGCGGTTGTTGGCCGACCGCCGGTTGGTGGGCCGCATCTGGCGCTTCGCGGGACGGCACCACCGCCGGCTTGGCGCCTTCGTCGCGGTCAGCGTCGTCGGCGCGTTGCTCGGTTTGGCGACGCCGCTGCTGGCGGGCAAGGTCATCGACGAGATCGGCCGAGGCGCGCTCGGCGCCGTCGTTGCGCTAGCCGGGGTGATCGCAGCGGTCGCCGTGGCTGAGACGGTCATATCGCTGGTGACCCGCTGGCTCTCCTCGACCATCGGCGAAGGTCTCATTCTCGACTTGCGGACCGCCGTTTTCGATCACGTGCAGCGGATGCCCATCGCGTTCTTCACCCGCACCAGGACCGGCGCTCTGGTGAGCCGACTCGGCAACGACGTGATGGGGGCACAACGCGCCTTCTCGGATACCTTCTCCGGAGTCGTCACCAACATCGTCACGCTGACGCTGACGCTTGTGGTCATGCTCAGCATCTCCTGGCAGGTCACCCTGCTGTCTTTGATCCTGATGCCGCTGTTCCTGATCCCCGCCCGCTGGATGGGTCACAACATGGCGCAGTTGGCCCGCGAAGCCGCCGTCCACAACGCGACGATGAATACCCAGATGACCGAACGCTTTTCGGCTCCGGGCGCAACCCTGGTGAAGTTGTTCGGCAGCCCGGCAACGGAGTCGCGCGAGTTCGGGGCGCGGGCCGGGCGCGTACGCGACATCGGCGTGCGGACCGCGATGTTGCAGTCGGTCTTCATGAACTCGTTGACGCTGATGTCGGCACTGGCGCTGGCGCTGGTGTACGGGCTCGGCGGCGTGCTTGCGATCGGTGGACACCTTCAGACGGGTGCGATCGTCTCGCTGGCGCTACTGCTCACCCGGCTGTACTCACCGCTGACCGCCCTGGCCAACGCCCACGTCGAGATCGCAAGTGCGCTGGTCAGTTTCGAGCGGGTCTTCGAGGTGCTGGACCTGGTGCCGCTGATCCAGGAGAAGCCGGACGCGGTAGCTGTACCGGACGGACCCGTGACGGTGGAACTCGACGACGTGCGGTTCTCCTATCCGTCTGCCGAGGCAGTTTCGCTTGCTTCGCTTGAAGAGGTGGCCGTCTTGGACGACCGCGGCGGAGACGAAGTGCTACACGGCGTTTCGTTCACCGCGGAGCCGGGTCAGATGGTCGCCCTCGTCGGCTCGTCCGGCGCGGGCAAGTCGACCATCGCGTCGTTGTTCGGGCGGCTCTACGACGTCGACTCGGGTGCGGTACGCCTCAACGGCGTCGATGTCCGTGATGCCACGTTCGCCTCGCTGAAGGAAACCGTCGGCATGGTCACCCAGGACGGCCACCTGTTCCACGAGTCCATCCGCTCCAACCTGAAACTGGCCGCTCCGGACGCGACCGACGAAGAGCTTTGGCGTGCACTGGACCGGGCCCGCCTTGCCGACGTCGTGGCCGACATGCCCGACGGGTTGGACACCGTCGTCGGTGAGCGCGGGTACCGCTTGTCGGGCGGTCAACGGCAGCGGCTCACCATCGCCCGGCTACTGCTCGGCCGCTCGCGGGTGGTCGTCCTCGACGAGGCCACCGCATCGCTGGACTCGGCTTCGGAGGCCGCGGTCCAGCAGGCGTTGGCCGAGGCGCTGGCCGGTCGGACGTCCATCGTGATCGCCCATCGGCTCTCCACGATCCGTGCAGCCGACGTGATCCTGGTGGTCGAAGACGGCCGGATCGTCGAACGCGGCTCGCATGAGCAGCTGTTGCGCCGCGGCGGGCGGTACGCCGAGCTCTATCGGACGCAGTTCGGCACCAAAAAGGATTCCGAGGATGTCGTAGCGGCATGAGACCCTGGAACCGCTTTGACTGAATCGACCATAGATACGTTGCGCTCGGCGCCGGCGATCGCACGACCGCCGGCGCGTCAACGTACCGGTTCGGATCTGTGGCGCCTGATGCCCTATCTGCTGCCGTACCGCGCGCGGTGGATCGCGATGGTGCTCATCGCGCTGTCCAGCCTCGTTGCCACCGTGGCCATTCCGCTGATGACCAAGGCCGTCATCGACGGGCCGGTGGCCCATCGGGACCAGCACGGGCTGTGGATACTCGGCGCCGCCGCGATGGGCGTCGGCGTGTCGGAGGCTGTGCTGTGGTTCATCCGTCGGTGGTTGGTCGCCCGCGCCACCATGGGTGTCGAGGCCGACATCCGCAAGGACCTCTACGCGCGCCTGCAGATTCTCCCGATGTCGTTTCACGGCCGCTGGCAGTCAGGTCAACTGTTGTCGCGAATCATGAACGACCTGAGCACCATTCGCCGATTCATGTCCTTCGGCATGCTGTTCCTGCTTCTGAACACCATCCAGATCGCCGTGGTGACGGCCATCCTGTTGGGGATGTACTGGCCGCTCGGCGTAGTCGTTGTGGTGTCAATTGTGCCGATCACGTTGACTGTCCTGCACTTTCAGCAGACCTACACCAAGCTTTCCCGGCTGGCGCAGGATCAGGCCGGCCACGTCGCAACACACGTCGAGGAGTCCGCTCTCGGTGTACGGGTGGTCAAGTCGTTCGGCCGTGAGGATTACACCTACGACAGGTTCGACAAGCAGTTGACCGACCTGTACGACACCCAGGTCGGCAGGGTGTCGGTATCCGCGAAGTTCTGGACCCTGCTGGAGGTCATCCCCAACCTGACCCTCATCGTCGTGCTCGGCTTCGGCGCGTATGCCGCGGGTCACGGCTACGTGACGATGGGCACGTTGGTCGCGTTCATCACGATGATGCTGTCACTGGTGTGGCCCATCGCGTCGCTGGGCTTTCTGCTGTCGATGACGCAGGAGTCGTTCACCGCCGCCAACCGGATCGCCGAAATCTTCGACGCCCCACAGGAAATCACCGATGGCCCGTCGAATCGGACTCCTCGTGGCGGTCGGCTGGAACTGATCGACGTCGGCTTCCGCTTTCCCGACTCTCAGGAGTGGGCGCTGCGACACGTCAACGCCACCGTCGAGCCAGGGGAGACGATGGCGCTGGTCGGTACGACGGGTTCGGGCAAGTCGGTGCTGGCCTCGCTGCTGTCCCGCCTCTACGACGTCACCGAGGGCGAGATCCGCATCGACGGCCAGGACATCCGCGAATTGACACTGCCGGCACTGCGGCAGGCGGTGGCCACCGCGTTCGAGGACCCGACCCTGTTCTCCATGTCGGTGGCCGAGAACCTTCGGCTCGGCAGATCCGCGGACAACCCAGCCACCGACGAACAGCTGGCGCAGGCCATCGAGGTGGCCGCCGCAGACTTCGTGTACGACCTGCCGTTCGGGCTCGACACCCGCATCGGCGAGCAGGGCATGAGCCTGTCCGGCGGTCAGCGGCAACGGCTCTCGCTGGCGCGCGCCATCCTCGCCGCGCCCAAGATCCTCGTGCTCGACGACACGCTGTCCGCGCTCGATGTGCACACCGAGGCCGTCGTCGAGGAAGCGCTGCGCCGGGTGCTGCACTCGGTGACCGGCATCGTGGTCGCCCACCGGGCGTCGACGGTGCTGCTGGCCGACAAGGTGGCGCTGCTGAGCCGGGTCGATTCTGGCGGGGCAACCATCACCCACATCGGCACACACGCGCAGCTGCTGGCCACCGTGCCGCAGTACCGCTACCTGCTGGCCGCAGACGACGAACTCGACGACGGCGCTGAACGCAGTTGCGCATGGGAAGAAGACGAGGACCGCGGTCGGCTGGAGCACCTCGTGGAAGAGCACGAGCCGCGCGACTACGTCTCCTCGGAGGCTGAGCGCCGATGACCACTACCGAGTGGCGTGGCCGCCTCGACGAGGACAACGACGACAGCCTGCCCATCGACGAAAGCGTGCCGCGCCGCCGCGAAGCCCGGGCCCTGCTCTTTTCGCTGTTGCGCCCGTACCAGGTGACGGTCGCTTTGCTTGCGATCGTCGTCGTGGTGGAAAACCTTGCCCGCCTTTCGGTTCCGATCCTTGTGCAACGCGGCATCGACCACGGCATCCCGCCGATCCTGGCCGGTGGTTCGGCACACACGCTGATGGTCATCGTCGCGGTGCTGGGCGGGGTGGTGGTGATCCAGGCGACCAGCCGGATGTTCTTCCTGCAGCGCTCCGGTCGCATCGGCCAGAAGGTGCTGCTCGAGTTGCGCCGCCGGATATACCGGCACTTCCAGCGCTTGGACATCGCATTCCACGAGCGCTACACGTCGGGGCGGGTGGTCAGCCGCTCCACCAACGACGTGGAGGCCATCCAGGACATGCTGGAGACGGGCTTCGACAGCCTGATCACCGCTGCGCTCACGCTGATCGGCACGGCCATTCTCCTTGTCACACTGGATGTTCGGCTTGGCCTGATGTGCTTGGCGGCGTTCCCGATTCTGGTGGCGCTGGTGTGGTGGTTCCGCAACGAGTCGGCCAAGACGTACCGCAGGGTTCGCGAGAGCGCGGCACTGGTGATCGTGCAGTTCGTCGAAACGATGACCGGCATCAAGGCGGTCCAGGCCTATCGGCGTGAGCCGCGCAATCAGGAGATCTTCGAAGACATCGCCGACCGCTACAAGGCCGACAACGAGCGAACCTTCCGGTTGCTCGCGATCTTCATGCCCGGCGTGAAGCTGGTCGGCAACCTGACTACCGGTGTGGTGTTGCTCTACGGCGGCTATCGCGTGTTGCACGGTCAGATGACCATCGGCACCCTGGCCGCGTTCCTGCTGTATCTGCGGATGTTCTTCGAACCGATGCAGGAGATTTCGCAGTTCTTCAACACATTCCAGTCCGCCTCGTCGGCGCTGGAGAAACTGGCCGGTGTGCTCGCCCAGCGCCCCGGGATCAAGGATCCGGCGCATCCGGTGGCGCTCGGTAAGGTGCGCGGCGACGTCGTCTTCAACGACGTGAAGTTCTCCTATGTGCAGGACCGGTTGGTGCTGCCCGACCTGAGTTTCTCGGTGCCTGCGGGCCAGACGGTCGCGCTGGTGGGCACCACCGGCGCGGGCAAGACCACGATCGCGAAGCTGATCGCGCGGTTCTACGACCCGACGTCGGGTGCTGTGACGCTGGATGGCATTGACCTGAGGGATATTTCGCAGAGTGAGCTGCGACGCCACGTCGTGATGGTGACGCAGGAGAACTTCATGTTCGAGGGCACCGTCGCCGACAACATCCGGTTCGGCCGCCCCGATGCCACCGATGAGCAGGTCCGCTCAGCGGCGGCCGCAGTCGGCGCGGACCGATTCATCGAGGCGCTGCCCGACGGCTACGACACCGACGTCGCCAAGCGTGGCGGCCGGCTCTCGGCGGGGCAGCGGCAGTTGGTGGCCTTCGCGCGGGCCTTCCTCGCAGACCCTGCGGTGCTGATCCTCGACGAAGCCACGTCGTCGCTGGACATTCCGAGCGAGCGGATGGTGCAGCGGGCGCTGGAAACCGTGCTGGCCGACCGCACCGCTTTGGTGATTGCGCACCGCTTGTCGACGGTCGAGGTGGCCGACCGCGTGCTGGTGCTCGAGCACGGCCGCATTGTGGAAGACGGTGCACCCGAGCAGCTGATCGGCCGCACCGGCGGTCGGTATGCCGCGCTGCATCGCGCGTGGGTGGAGTCGCTGGCCTAGCCATCTGCGATTTGCGTGCGTTCGGGAGCGCTCACGGCTCCATAACGCACACAAATCACGTGTTGGCCTGGGCCAGCAGTGTTTCCAGCTTGGCGTTGATCGCCGGCATCTGCGAATTCAACACCGAGATGATCTTTTCGCGGGCGCGCTCACTGACCGCCGCCGAAACGTGGTGCAAGACGTTGAGCCGTGACGCGTCGACCCACGCCATCATGTCGGGGTCGGTGAACCACTGAAGCTGGTTCTTGTTGAAGGCCAACATCATTCGCAACCAGTCGATGGGCTCGCGCGGATACGGCACCGGACCGCAGAACGCATTTCGTGTCTCGTCGTCGGGATAGGCCGCTTCGACGTGGGCGATGACGGCCGCGCTGAACGCGGGCTGACACGTGCGGACCGCCTGCAGCGATATGTGGCCGTCGCTGAAAACCGGCGTCGGCTCTCGGTGAGCGAAACCGTCTGCGGTGCAGTCGATGTACAGCGCTGACCCGTCGATGTCGCGGACACCGTGATCGAGCGTGATGCGACCAGGCGCAATCGACTGCACGTGACCCATCCGCACGACGTCCTCGATGCGACGCAGTTCGGTGAGTTCGGCCTGCGACAGGATCGCGCAGCGATACATCGTCGGGTCGACGGATTCGTCGATGCGCATCAGGCAGCCCTTGGCCTCCAGCCTGTCGAACAGATCGGCGAGCGACTCCGCCTCGACCACCGCGCCAAGCTGGCTCGAGAAGTCGCGCAGCACGCGCTTGGCGAACTGCGAACCTGGCTGCACCGCAGCACGATCCAACACCCACGCATCCCGGGGCTTGATCCACGTCAACCGCTCCGGCGCGATGCCGTGCCGCAGCAGCCACAGGCAGGCGTCCATCGCGGTCTTGCCCGCGCCGACAATCACATAGCGGTCTTTGGGCTCGTGGATACGGGGCAACGAGTTGGGTGGCACGCAGTCAACGCCGTCGACGGCGTAGGACGGCGTACGCATCGACGGCACCACGATCTCCACGTGACTGGTCACGACGCGGCGCGCGGTCACCGTGATGTCCTGCCCGCCGAGCGTGCGGACTCGACCGTCGCCGAGGTATTCACTCATCGGCAGATAGGTCACCCGGCCCGAAGGCAGGAGATCCCGGCGCATCACCGCATCGAAGTACGCGCACACCTCGGCGCCGCTGGCCAACTCGTAGTACCCCGCGTTGAAACCATCCTGGTCGATGGCGTCGCTGCCCAGTTCGCGCGAGTTGACGCCGTAGTACGCCGAGGGCTGATGCAGCCGGACGAACGGATAGGCGCGAGTCCAGTGACCGCCGGGCTGGTCATTGCGATCGACCATGACGATCGTCGCATCTGACTCGCTGACCAGCGTGTCGGCGAATGCAAGTCCCATCGCACCCGCGCCGACCACCAGGTAGTCGGCCTCGATCGTCCTCCCCATCTAGCGCACCGTAGCGAAGAACTTCCGCACGTCGTCAACGAACAGCTCAGGCTGCTCGAAAGCGGCGAAGTGCCCGCCGCGCGGCATGTCCGTCCAATGGGTGATGTGGTAGGCGGCCTCGCACCAATTGCGCGGCGCGCAGAGGATCTCCTTGGGGAATGCGGCGACGCCGGTCGGCAGCTCAACCTTTTTTCGTTTGGCACCACCGAAGACGCGGAAGCTTTCCCAGTACAGCCGCGCCGATGAGGCGCCAGACCCGGTCAGCCAGTACAGCATCACGTTGTCCAGAAGCTCGTCCCGGGTCAGCACGTTCTCGGGATGACCGTCGCAGTCCATCCACGACCAGAATTTCTCGACGATCCACGCAAGCTGCCCGACAGGAGAGTCCACCAATGCGTAGCCGATGGTCTGCGGTCGGGTCGACTGTTGCTTGGCATAGCCGTTGTCCCACTTGCGGTAATGGTCGCCGCGCTCCAGGGCGCGCTTCTCCTCCTCGGTCGGGTCCTTCAGGTCGCCGGTCGGCCGGGCCAGCGGCCCGTTCAGATGAATCCCCACGCAGCGTCCGCCGTTTCGGCCGATCTGCGTCGTGACCGCTGCTCCCCAGTCACCGCCCTGCGCGCCGTAGCGCTCGTAGCCGAGGCGGCCCATCAACTTCTCCCACGTCTGCGCGATCTTCTCGACGCCCCAGCCCGTGCTCGACGGTTTACCGGAGAAGCCGTATCCCGGCAGCGAGGGACACACGACGTCGAACCCCGCTGCGGTCAGCGGCTCGATCACCTTGTGGAACTCCACGACGGAGCCGGGCCAGCCGTGGGTGATCAGCAGCGGAAAGGCGTCCTCGACCGACGACCGCTGGTGAATGAAATGGATGTCGAGGCCGTCGATCTCGGTGGTGAAGTGGTCGAACCTGTTGAGCGCGGCTTCCTGTGCGCGCCAATCGTATTCGTTTGCCCAATAGTCGGCCAGCTCACGCGTATAGCTCAGTGGGATGCCCTGCGTCCAGTCGTCGACGCACTCGGCCTCCGGCCATCGTGTGCGGGCCAGCCTGTCCTTCAGGTCGGCGAGGTCGGCGTCGGGGACCGCGATGCGAAAGCGATTGATCTGGGCCATGCACTACATCCTTGCGCGATAGAAGTCGACGAGGCTGCCGTACCCGCACGATTCGGCCAGCGCCAGTTCTCCTTCGCGGTCGACTTCTTCCAGGCGGTGCATCCATTCGTGCAGCAGGTTCGCCGCCTTTTGATGAAGCGCGTCGTCACGGCGGCCGCTCAAATGCGCCAAGTGGCGAATGTAGCGGTCGGCCAATGTCAATCGATGCACCGCGGCCACCACATCGATGGCTTCGCCTGCCCACAGTCGAACCAGGCGACGATAAGCGGTCAATTCGTCAGCGGGTAATCCGACCGCGTTCAGGGCCGCGCGTGCTTGGGCCAAACTGCTCAGCAAATTCGCACGCTCGGCCTTGAGCGTTTCGCGCGCGTTCAGCAGCGCGTCATCGAGCGCACCGGGCGGCGGCGCGTCTGCCGCGCCAACCACCGGCGGATGCATCTGGTTGGTGAGATCGAGCTGGGCCCAGATGCCGAAACTTTCGACCCACAGCGCGAATTCGCCAATGGCGACGTTCAACTCGGCACGGTGGTTGTCCAGATGTTCGGCGTACTGGCCGTAACCGCCCGCGGCCATCAGCCGAGCGGTCTGTGTCACCGCGGACGTCAATGCGCCGTGCGCGGCGACCACTTCCATCACGGTTTCCCGCGGCAATGGCGTAGCGCTCAAAGCGTCTCCAATGGTTATCCGTCTCTCCGATCCAGTAGAGCACCCCACGTCTGCTGCCTCATCTTCCACTCTCCGTTGGTCAAGATGGGGCCGCCCGCGGACAACGCGTGGGCGGCCCCGCGACGGCCTGACCCGAACCCCGCAGCCAGGTCAGGCGCTGATGGCCTGCTGTGCGCTGGGGAAGACCTCGATCTTGCGCGGCTTGACGGCCTCCGCGACGGGGATCGTGAGACGCAGCACGCCATCGGTGAAGTCGGCGCTGATTCCGTCTACATCCAGGTTCTTGCACAGCGTCAGATGCCGGGTGAACTCACCGTGCGGTCGCTCGGCCAGCAGCCAGTTGCCCTCAGTGGGTTCTGGCCGTCGGGCTGTCACGGTCAGTACGTCATGGTCGGCCGTGACGTCGATCGAGTCGGGAGTGACTCCCGGCAGATCAAGTTCGACGACGACGTTGTCGCCGTCGCGCCATGCGTCCATCTTCGCCATGGCGCGGCGGCTCACCTCGCCGCCCCACAGTTGTTGGGTCAGCCGATCAAAATCACGGAAGAACGGGTCGAACTTCAGCATGTTGATCACCTCCGATGCCAACCGTAGATCTATTTTTGTGGCATAGATAACCTATTTCTGTTGCCATATATTTCCAGGGCCGGCCTTCGGTCAGGGCAGTAACCGCGCGCGGCGAGCCTTGGCGACCGCCTCATGGCGGGTATGCGCGCCGAGCTTGGCCGTCGCACTGCGCAGGTAACTCTTCACCGTCTCCGGCTTCAGCGAAAGGCGTTTGGCCGCTTCGGCATTGGTGCAGCCGAGGGCGACTTGAGCCAGCACGTCGAGCTCGCGCGCCGACAATGCCGCAGCGGGCCCAGCCGATCGGCCCCGGGCCAGCCGCTCAGCGAGCACCCGCAACTGGGCCTGCAACGCAGGCGGTGCGGCCGGATCCGCGGCCAGCCTGCGCAGCTGGGCATGCACTTCCCGGATCTCTTCGGTTGCGGCCCCTCCCGCGACGTGCGCGTCACGCAGCCGCAGCCGACGGTCGACCTCATCGCGGATGCTGAGCTCGCGGCTGAGCCGTCGCGCCGACGCGATCATCAGGTCCGCGGTGCGACCCCCGATCGGCGCCGGCGCCCGATAGGCGCCGTAGAGAACGGCGCGCGCCCTGCCGTCCACCACGACCGGCACGGCCAGGATCGACCTGATCCCCTCTTGCAGCACCGGGCCGTCGTAATCGTGGGTGATCGAGGACGCCTTTCGGTAATCGGAGACGGACAACGGCCGCCGGGACACCACGCTCGCGCCGCCGAGGCCTGCGCTGGGCATGACCGCCAGCCCGCGCATGCCGCTGGTGCGTGCGCCGACGAACTCCGTCAGCAACAGCGTCTGCTCGTGCACCTCGCCGCCGAACGTGAGCGGCATGCCCGACTGGTCGGCGACTCGCCTCAGCTCGGCCCGCAGCGCGTCCGCGTCACGCGGGCGCAGCAGTGGCGAGCCGGAATGCAATCTGAACACCCTCTTTCGGGGGTATCGGGCGACTAGTGTGACGTAGATCCTATCCGCCATGACGTCCAACACCGATCTGTATCGCACCGCACGCGATCAGCTAGTCGACCTGATCGGCGACTACGACAAGGCCGTCGAGGCATTCGCATGGCCTCAGCTCACCGGCAGTTTCAACTGGGCAATCGACTGGTTCGACGTCATCGCCAGGGGCCCCTCCCGCGCTGATCAGACGGCGCTGTGGATCGTCGAGGAGGGCGGCGACGAGCAGAAGGTCACGTTCGCGGAGATGGCGGAGCGCTCGGACAGGGTCGCGACGTGGCTGGCCACGCTGGGCGTCGGCAAAGGCGATCGCGTCATCCTGATGCTCGGCAACCAGGTCGAGTTGTGGGAGGCGATGCTGGCCGTCGCCAAGCTCGGTGCGGTCATCATGCCGACGACCGGCGCGCTTGGCCCTACCGATCTGGCCGATCGCATCACCCGCGGCGGCGCACGGTTCGTCGTCGCAAACGACGTGGACACCACCAAATTCGACGACGTCGCCGGGGAGTACACCCGAATCGTTGTCGGCCGACCGGTGGAAGGTTGGCGTCATTACGCCGACGCATACGGCGTCGAATCGGCCGGCCCGTTCACCGCGCAAACCGCCGTCGACGATCCAATGCTCATCTACTTCACCTCCGGCACCACCAGTAAGCCGAAACTGGTTGAGCACTCGCAGATCAGCTATCCGGTCGGGCATCTGTCGACGATGGCGTGGATCGGCCTGCGACCCGGCGACGTCCACCTTGCGATCAGCTCGCCGGGGTGGGCCAAGCACGCGTGGAGTTGCTTCTTCGCCCCGTGGATCGCCGAGGCGACCATCTTCGTCTACAACTACAGCCGGTTCGACGCTGCCGCATTGCTTCAACAGCTTCGGCGCGCAGGTGTCAACACCTTCTGTGCGCCACCGACAGTGTGGCGCATGCTGATTCAATCCGACCTCGGCGAGAAACCCGACGGGCTGCGCGAGGTGCTCGGTGCGGGTGAGCCGCTCAACCCCGACGTGATCGCACAGGTCGAGCAGGCGTGGGGGTTGACGATCCGCGACGGGTTCGGTCAGACCGAGACGACGCTGCAGGTCGGCAACACGCCAGGTCAACCCGTGAAGCCCGGCTCGATGGGCAGGCCGATGCCCGGTGTGCCCGTCGTGTTGATCGACCCGGTCTCCGGTGAGCTCGCCGACGAGGGGGAGATCTGCCTTGACCTGCAACGCAATCCGCTCAACCTGATGACGGGGTACCTCGACGACCCCGCACGCAATGCCACCGTGACAGCCGGCGGCTACTACCACACCGGTGACGTCGCACAGCGCGATGCTGAGGGCTACATCACATACATCGGTCGAACCGATGACGTCTTCAAATCGTCGGACTACAAAGTGTCCCCCTTCGAATTGGAGAGCGTCTTGATCGAGCATCCCGCCGTCGTGGAAGCCGCCGTGGTGCCGCAACCGGACGAGACTCGGCTCTGTGTCCCGAAGGCGTACGTCTCGCTGGCCGAGGGTTGGCAGCCGACCGCCGAAACTGCGCGGCAGATCATGGAATACGCACGCGACCACCTCGCGCCGTATCTGAAGGTGCGCCGCGTCGAGTTCTACGAACTGCCCAAGACGATCTCGGGCAAGATCCGCCGGGTCGAACTCCGCCGTCGTGAGGAGAACTCTCAACCGATCGAGACGGAATACCGCTACGAGGATCTCGTGGATAGATGAAGTCCTACGACGCTGGTCCGACCGACGTTGCGATCCTCGAGGAGACCGTCGGGGAGAACTTCGAGCGCATCGCGGCCACCCACGCTGATGCCGACGCATTGGTGGATGTGTTCCACGGGATTCGTTACACCTACGCCGAGCTCAACGCCGAGATCGACGTTGTCGCACGGGGTTTGATGGCAATCGGCATCGAGAAGGGCGACCGGGTCGGCATCTGGGCGCCCAATTGCGCACAGTGGACCATCACCCAGTATGCGGCGGCGAAGATCGGCGCCATCCTGGTCAACATCAACCCGGCTTACCGCACGCACGAACTCGGCTATGTGCTCAATCAGTCCGGGGCGCGAATGTTGGTCGCCGCGACCTCCTTCAAGACTTCGGACTATGTCGCGATGGTGAACCAAGTGCGCCCCGAGACGCCGAAGCTGGCCGATGTGGTGTTCATCGGCACACCCGACTGGGATGCGTTGCGCGCCAGGGCCGAAGAAGTGTCTGGCGCCGACCTGCACGTGCGGATGGCCGAGTTGTCGAACACGGACCCGATCAACATCCAGTACACCTCGGGCACAACGGGTTTCCCGAAGGGCGCGACGCTGTCGCACCGCAACATACTGAACAACGGATTTTTCACCACCGAGTTGATCAATCTTGGGTCCGATGACCGGCTGTGTATTCCGGTGCCCTTCTATCACTGCTTCGGCATGGTGATGGGCAACCTCGGCTGTACCAGTCATGGTGCGACGATGGTGATTCCAGCGCCCGGCTTCGATCCGGGGCTGACGTTGCAGGCTGTTGAGCAGGAACGCTGCACCGGTCTCTACGGTGTGCCGACCATGTTCATCGCCATGCAGAACCACCCTGACTTCGCGAACACCGATCTGTCGCGGTTGCGCACCGGAATCATGGCCGGATCGGTGTGCCCGGTCGAGGTGATGAAGCACTGCGTCAACGACATGAACATGTCCGAGGTCGCCATCTGCTACGGCATGACGGAGACGTCGCCGGTGAGTTGCCAGACCCGCATCGACGATGATCTCGAGCGCCGGACCGCATCGATCGGCCGGGCGCACCCGCATGTCGAGATCAAAATCATCGACCCCGAGACCGGTGACGAAGTGGAGCGCGGTGAGCCGGGCGAGTTCTGCACGCGTGGCTACTCGGTCATGCTCGGGTATTGGGAAGACGACGAGAAGACCGCAGAGGCAATCGATTCCGATGGCTGGATGCACACCGGCGACTTGGCGGTGATGCGCGAGGACGGCTACTGCAACGTCGTCGGCCGCATCAAGGACATGGTGATCCGTGGCGGCGAGAACGTCTACCCGCGCGAGATCGAGGAGTTCCTCTACACGCACCCGGACGTCGAGGATGCTCAGGTGATCGGTGTCCCCGACGAGAAGTACGGCGAGGAGATCTGCGCCTGGATTCGGATGAAGCCCGGCCGGACACCGCTGGACGCCGACGCGGTGAAGGCCTTTGCGACGGGGAAGCTGGCGCACTACAAGATCCCGCGCTACGTACACGTCGTCGACGACTTCCCGATGACGGTCACCGGCAAGGTGCGCAAGATCGAGATGCGCGACGAGACGGTGAAGCTTCTCGGCCTCTAGTTCTCGTTGACTCTGCGTCCACGGCGCGGAAGTTCGAGTGGGCACCGCCGTCAATGCAGAGTGAATGCGTCAGGCGCAACTAGGCCAGTAGGGGGCTCAGCCGCTTCGCGCACTCGTTCAGTGCCGGTACTTGCTTGGCCAACAACACATCCTGGTCTGAGCGGCCCGACATGCTCAACGCCGCGACCAGTCCGCCGGCGGGTGCCCTCACTGGAACCGCGACGCATGCGCAGTCCTCGCGAAGCTCGCCGGTCTGCGTGGCGAACCCGTTTTGCCGCACATCGTCGAGCCGGGCCAGTAACTCGTCGCTGACCGGCGCCAAACCGGCGAGATCCTGCTTCTCGGCCAACAGCAGCCTGCCGACGGCGGAACGATGCAGATGCCTGTTCAGTGTCGCCTCGTCGACGGGCGGCGGAAACTCACTGTCCAGATCCGCGGCGCGCACGGCGGTGTTGGTGAAGTAGAACAGATGCACGCCGAACCGCACGGATAGCCGCACTTCGGCGAGCACCTCACGCGCGGCCGTGCACACCGTCGGCGCGACCGCCGCATCGATCAGCACACCCATCCGATGTCCGAGCGAGAAGCCGGAAAGGTCGGGCAGCCGGACGATATACCCGTCAGCCACAAGCAGATTCAGCAGCCGATACGCGGTCGCCGACGGCATCGAAAGGTTCTCCGCGATCTCTTTGGCCGTTACACCAACGCCGGCCCGCGCCACTTCCTCCAGCACGCGCAGCGCACTCTGCACCGCCTTCGGCTGCCGACCCGACAGACTGCCGTCGGCCGGGCTCATCGCCGTACCATCCAGGGGTTGTAGTCGGCGAGCAGGTCGCCCTCGGTTGTCTCGTCGAACACCCCGACCCGCTCGCTCAGTCCAGGCACCCGCCGCAGCCGGAATGCGTACAGCGCAAATCCTGCGGCAAGCAGCCCGCCATATACGGCGGTCGCGATCCACACCGGCGACTCCAATGTCAATGCGGCCCAGACAATTATCGTGATCATCAGCACCGCTGTCGCGACACCGATCACCAGCGGCAGTCGGGTCAGCTCGCCGATGCGACGCAGGAACGCCGGTGTCGCCAGGCACACCAACAGATACGCGCCGACATACCCGTGCGCCGACACCGCGAGCAGTCCGATCAGCGCTTCTCTGCTCGACCCGGTCACCCATAGGTAGATCAGCGGCACCACCACGATGACCGGCATCGCGAGCAGGAGCGCGACATGCGGCGTGTGGAAGCGGCGATTGGTGCTGCCGACGACCCCGGGCACCACCCCCTCGCGGCCCATCGCGAACAAGGTGCGCGACAGCGCGGTCGTCGAACCGATGATGCACGCGAACCACGATGCCGTGATGCCGAGTTCCATCGCGATGGACAACGCCGTCGAACCCGCGCCCGCGCCGGCGGGCAGTGTCAGCACAATCGGCACGGAACCGATTCCCGCCCTGATGGTTTGGGTCGACTGCATGGCTGCGGCGAAGACGTAGAGCAGGCCGACGGCGATGGGCGTCCACCGAATGGCACGGGGCACGGTGACGAACGGCTTGCGGGCCTCGCGGGCCACGGTCCCCGCGCTTTCGAAGCCGACGAACGACGTGATCGCCAGCAGCAGCGCGAAGCCGAGTGCCGAATGCGACTGCCCCTCAGCCGCATCGGGCGGCGCGCGGCCACCGGCGATCGAGCCGCCGAATGCGATCACCAACACCACCGCCGCGACCACGATCGCAAACACCTCGACGGTCAGGGAGATCCTGGCGGACAATCGAATACCCCGGATCATCAACGTCAGTGCCACCGCGCCGACGACAAGAGCGAGCACGGTGATCGTCGCCGCGCCGCTCGGCACGCCGAGCCGGCTCAGCAGTGCGGCGAGGTAATTCGCCGCGCCGACGGAACTGGCCATCGCCGCCGCCGCGTATCCGACAACCAGCGACCAGCCCGCGGCGATCCCTGCTCCAGGGCCGAGGCCCTTGACCGTGTAGCTGTAGAGCCCGCTGACCGCGACCATGCGGGTGGCGAATTGGCCGACGCAATAGCCGACGGCCGCCATCAGCAGCGCCGTGACGACGAACACGCCGAGAGTCCAGCCACCCGCAGCCGGGATCACCAGCGCGGGCAGCGTCACCATGACCGCCGACGGCGCGACCGCAGACACCGACTGACCCAAGACCTGCGCGAACGACAACTGTCCTCGTCGCAGGCCCGAGACCGGTGAGCTGCTTCTGATCGGCCGCACGTCGCCCATCCTCCCGCGTCCACCGCCGTCTGGACGTTAACTTTGCGGATCGTCAAATGAGAATCACGATGACCGTCCAGCTGCTGACCGCCGGATATTGCACGCCAACAGGGCTGAACCGACGCGTGGAATGAGAATCAGCGCGCATTTGGAATGAGAATGTGAATTCGCCGAATTCCCATTCGAAATAAGTAGTGACTTCACTCACAACACGGCGTTACTTTTGCCCGCATGACTATTGCCGCCGAAGCCACCATGCTTGATCCGCGCGTCGTCGAATTCGTGTCTGCGCCCAAGCAGATGTTCGTCGACGGCCAGTGGGTCGACGCGCTTTCCGGCCGCCGCTTCGAGACCGTCGACCCCGCCACCGAAGCGGTCATCACGACCGTGCCGCACGGCGGGCCTGAGGACGTCGAGAAGGCTGTGCGGGCGGCGCGGCGCGCATTCGACGAGGGGCCGTGGCCATCGCTCACCCCGGCCCAGCGGCAGCAGATGATCTGGCGGATCGCCGACGGCATCACGTCCCGCGCCGACCAGTTCGCGCAACTGGAAACCCTCGACAACGGAAAGTCGGTCGCTGTCGCCAGGGCCGTCGACGTGACATGGGCCGCGGAGATCTTCTACTACTACGCCGGCTGGGCCACCAAGATCGAAGGCCGCACCATCGGAGTGTCGGTGCCGTGGGCGCCGGGCGCCCGGTTCCACGCCTTCACGCTGCGCGAGCCCGTCGGCGTGTGTGCGCAGATCATCCCGTGGAACTTTCCGCTGGTGATGGCGGCGTTCAAAGTCGCACCCGCGCTCGCGTGCGGTAACACCGTGATCCTCAAGCCCGCCGAACAGACGCCACTGACCGCGCTGCTGCTCGCCGAGGTCATCGCCGATGCCGGCGTGCCGGACGGAGTTGTCAACGTGCTCACCGGGTTCGGTGACGTCGGTGCGGCGCTGTCGGCGCATCCGGACGTCGACAAGGTCGCATTCACCGGGTCGACCGAGGTCGGCCGCAAGATCGTCAACGCCGCGTCAGGCAACCTGAAGAAGGTCTCGCTGGAACTCGGCGGCAAGAGCCCGCAGGTGGTGTTCGCCGACGCCGACCTGGATGCAGCGATTCCGGGTGCGGCCAGCGGCTTCCTGTTCAACCACGGCCAGACCTGCACGGCAGGCACCCGGCTCCTCGTCGAGGACCGTATCTTCGACGAGTTCACGCAGGGCGTGGCCGAACTCGCGCGTGCGCAGAGAATCGGCCCGGGGCTGGACCCGACCAACGACATCGGGCCGTTGGTCTCGCGCGAACAGCTGACGAAGGTCACCGGATATCTCGACGCCGGCGTCGCCGACGGCGCCCGTGCGCTGGCCGGCGGCGCCCGGCACGGCGACACCGGGTTCTACGTCCAGCCCAGCCTGCTCGTCGACGTGCGACCCGACTTCAGCGTGTACCGCGAGGAGATCTTCGGGCCGGTTGCCGTCGCGATCCCGTTCAACCGCGAGCAGGGTGTGCGTGCGGCCGCCAACGACACCCCGTACGGGCTGGCCGCCAGCGTGTGGACCCGCGACGTGTCGACCGCCCACGAGGTCGCCGCCCAGATCAAGGCGGGCACGGTGTGGATCAATTGCCATAACGCATTCGATACCGCCCTTCCATTCGGCGGCTACAAACAATCGGGCTGGGGCCGTGAACTCGGTGAGGGAGCGATCGCCGAATACACGCAGACGAAGGCTGTCAATATGGCCCTCTAACCCCAAACGCCGTCAAATGAGAATTCACCCCGAAACCATTCTCATTTCATTCATTTCAAGCTTCATGACGCCGCAACCCAAAACCCGATCCGAGACGAAAGCCTTATTGCCATGACAACAGATGCCCTCGCATCCGGACCGCAGGTCCGTGATCGCGAACCCCACCGCCTCGCAGGCCGGCTCGGCCCGGCCGCGATCGTCTTCATGGTCGTGGCGGCCGCCGCGCCGCTGACCGTCGTCGCCGGAACCTTCCCGATCGGGATCGCCGCCGGGAACGGCGCCGCTTACCCGGCGTCTTATCTGGTGTGCACCGCGGTCCTGATCCTGTTCGCGGTCGGCTTCACCGCGATGGCCCGACACGTGCCCGGCGCGGGCGCGTTCTACACCTACGTCGGTCACGGATTAGGCAGGCACCTGGGGCTCGGTGCCGCGTTCCTCGCGCTGCTGTCCTATACCGCGGTGCAGGGCGGGGTCTACGGCTATGTGGGCGCGGCGATCAATGAGCTCGTCACATCCCACGGTGGCCCGTCGGTGCCGTGGTACGTCTACGGCCTGGCGATGATGGCCGTGGTCGCGACACTGGGGTATCGGCATATCGAATTGTCGGGCAAGGTGCTCGGTGTTCTGCTGATCTGTGAGGTCGGCATCGTGATGGTGATCAACCTGGCCGTGATCGGCCACGGCGGCGACCACGGAATATCCACGGCAGCTTTCGATCCCGGCAAGTTCTTCACCGGCGCGCCGGGCATTGCACTGATCTTCGCGCTGGCCGGCTACATCGGTTTCGAAGCGACGGCCGTGTTCCGCGACGAGGCGCGCGACCCGGCGCGCACCATTCCACGCGCGACGTATCTGGCACTGCTGCTCATCGGCGGCTTCTATGCGCTGTCGAGCTGGGCGCTGGTCAGCGCGTGGGGAGATGACGGCGCAGTCAAGCTCGCAACCGGCAATCCCGAGGGCATGTTGACCGAGACCGCGACCCGTTATGTCGGCTCCATTGCGGGCGACCTCGTCCAGATCTTCTTGATCACCAGCCTCTTCGCCGCGCTGCTGTCATTCCACAATGTGCTTGCGCGCTATGTCTTTTCGCTCGGCAACACCGCGGCCCTGCCGTCGAAGTGCGGCCGCAGCCACACCAGGCATGCCTCGCCCCACGTGGCGTCGGCAGTGCAGACCGTTTCGGCGCTCGTCCTCGTCGTCGCGTCGGCGCTGGCCGGCCTCGATCCCGTCACTCAGGTGTTCGCCTGGTTCGTCGGGATCTCGTCGGTGGGCATCATCGCGCTGATGACGCTGACGTCCGTCGCGGTCGTCGTGTACTTCCGCCGCAGCAAGGTCGACACCAGAACCTGGCACACCCTCGTCGCGCCTGGCCTCGGATTGGTCGGGCTCGCCGTCCTACTCGTGATGACCGCCGTCAACCTGCCACTGCTCGTCGGCGGCTCGAGCACCACGGCCGCCGTGATCGGCGTGCTGCTGGTCGGCACGTTCGCAGGTGGCGCCGTACTGGCGGCGCTGCGACCCAACGCCGGCCGTCCTTCGATCGAAAAGGAGTACACCCGATGAGCACTGCCACCGTCGAGACCGTCGACCAAACCGCATCTGCGGCACCGGATCACCCGCTGACGCCGTTGACCGCCGACGAGATCCGTGCGGTGCGCCGCATCGTCGACGTCCACGGCCTTCTCGGCGAGAGCGTCCGATTCGTCTACACCGCACTCGAGGAGCCGCACAAGGAAACCGTGCTGGCCTTCTCGCCCGGCGACCCGATCGAGCGTCGTGCCCGAGTCTTGTTGCTGGACAGGGCAACCGGCCTGGGCGCCGACCTCGTCGTGTCCATCACCGGCGACCGCGTCGTCACGCAACAGTCGATCGACGCCGGAGCTGATGGCCACGTTCCGATCCTCGACCAGGAATTCGAGGACATCGAGGCGTTCCTGCTCGAGAGCGCCGAATGGCTGACCGCGATGCGCAAGCGCAACCTCAACCCGACCGATGTGCGCGCGGTCCCGTTGTCGGCAGGCGTATTCGGACACGAGGACGAGGTGGGCCGCCGCGTGGTGCGCGTGCTCGCGTTCTACCAGTACGACGAGGCCGACCTGCCGTGGGCGCACCCCATCGACGGGGTGGTCGCCTACGTCGACCTCACCGCGCGGCGAGTGACCAAGGTCATCGACGAGTTCGACCTCGCGGTGCCCGCCGAACGAGGGGAGTGGGACGCCGAACCGCACGCAGTACCCGCTCGCACCGATCTGAAGCCGATCGAGATCATCCAGCCCGAGGGCCCGAGCTTCTCCGTCGATGGCAACCAGATCACCTGGGCAGACTGGACTTTCAGGTTCGGCTTCGACATCCGCGAAGGCCTGACGCTGCATCAGATCGCGATCGGAGGACGGCCGGTGGTCTACCGCGCCTCGATCGCCGAGATGGTGGTGCCCTACGCCGATCCGTCGCCGGTGCGCTACTGGCAGAACTACTTCGACCAGGGCGAGTACCTATTCGGCCGTTACACGAACTCACTCGAGTTGGGCTGCGACTGCCTCGGGGAGATCAAGTATTTCGACGTGACAATCGCCGACGAGCACGGCGAGCCGAAGGTGCTGAAGAATGCGATCTGTCTGCACGAGGAGGACTTCGGCGTGCTGTGGAAGCACACCGACATGTTCAACGGCATGGCCGAGACCCGTCGCTCCAGGCGACTGGTCATCTCCTTCTTCTTGACCATCGGCAACTACGACTACGGGTTCTACTGGTACCTGTACCTCGACGGCACGATTCAACTCGAGGCCAAAGCGACTGGCATCGTGTTCACGTCGGCGTACCGGGGGCCCGACGGCTTTGCCACCGAGATGGCGCCCGGGCTTGGCGCACCGTTCCATCAGCATCTGTTCTCGGCACGGCTGGATATGGCGGTCGATGGAAACGTCAACGTCGTCGAGGAGGTCGACGCGGTCCCGGTGCCGATGGGCCCGGACAACCCGTGGGGCAATGCGTTCCGCGCACAGAAGACCAAACTCACCCGCGAGTCGGAGGCGCAGCGGGTAGCCGACAACCTCAAGGCGCGGGTTTGGCACGTCACGAACCCGACCAAACAGAACCGGCTGGGCCAGGACGTCGGCTACGCGCTGTACCCCGAGGGCCAACCTGTGCTGCTCGCCGACCCGTCCAGTTCGATCGCGCAGCGCGCAGCGTTTGCCACCAAGCACCTCTGGGTCACGAAATACGATCCAGCGGAACGGTATTCGGCCGGACAGTTCGTCAACCAGCATCCGGGTGGTGCGGGCCTGCCCGCATTCACTGCCGGGGACCGCAACATCGACGGCGAGGACATCGTCGTATGGCACACCTTTGGGCTGACGCATTTCCCGCGCCCGGAGGACTGGCCAGTGATGCCGGTGGACTACGCGGGGTTCAAGCTCAAGCCGCAGGGGTTCTTCGACCGCAACCCGGCGCTGAATGTTCCCGCTGCGCCGCGGGCCCACTGCTGCGACGATTGACTACTAGATCCGCCGAAACGGTATTCCAGCAGGAAAAGTCCGAGTGGAGGCCTGCTGGAATACAGTTTCGGCGCCGAAAGGGATGAGTTTCGCGCGAACGATGTGTCTACACCTGTATGAGGAGTGAGATGTTCACCGCCACGTCCGCCACCCTCGGGCGACGGGCGTGCGCGGTGCTCGCACTGAGTTCAGCGGGGTTGCATGCCGCCATGCTGGGGCACGCGTCGAATGCCCTGGCAGGTGGTCTGCTGGCCGCGATGATCGTGGCCTGCGTGTACTGCGCGCGCGATCTGTGGACGCAGGGGTCGCTACGCGCGTGGTGTGTGGTCGGCTTGATGAACATCGCGATGATCGCGGTGCATCTGCCGATGCCGGCCCATCATCACCACATGCAGATGGGGTCCATGGGCCAGCAGTCGACGCTGATGGGTCTCGCAACGGGGATCGCCGCGGTGGAGGTGGCCGTCGCGATGGCGGTGCTGTACTACCGCACGCGCCGCCACGCGCAACTGGTCATCGGTACACGAACCCGCTGACGCCAAATCGGTTGTTGAGATCCGGTCCGCCGAGGAAAACTGTCCACGGAGGAGGCGATGATGGTCGAGGTTGGGCCGCATAGCGCGTTCGCGGTGAACAAGATCGGGTTCGACCGGACACCGTTTCCGCTGAGTTTCGCCGTTCGTACGGTCGGCGCGGCATGGGTGGTTGACGCAACCGCGGCGCAGGCTGCCGAACTGGCCGATGTGCTCCAGCGCGCGGCGAACGACACGATCGTGGTGGTGAGCCTGGGGGGCACCTACTTTCTGGATGATGGGCAGCAGCTGTTCTCGCCGTCGCAGATCGCGGCAGCGCAGGGCATCAGCCACCAGGTCCACCGCCTCGACGGGCTGACGTCCACTGACGTGAGCGAGGAAGCGTTGGTGATTCGAAGGGACGATCTGCCTCGGTTTCTCGATGGTTGGACGCCTTACGACTTGGTGTGGGTTGACGTGTCCGGCGCGCCGACGCCCCAACACATCGATGAGATTGCTCTCGCCATTGGCACGATGAATCGCGGCGACGCGGTCTTACCCGAGATTGTCGGCTCGCGGGTGTGTTTTTTTGGACATGACGACTGCTACGTCACTGTCGAGTCCATGGAATCGGCAGTGCCCCCGGCAGTTTTCAGTCGCCTGTTGGCCCTGCTGATCGGTTCGGCGTTGGCAGATGTGTCGCCGGTCGACGTATCAGATCCGGGCGCAGAGGTAGTGGAAACACTCATCGAGCAAAGCTCATCCTGGGGCGGATGGCTTAGCGCCGTGTCGCAGGCTTCGATAACTGTCGACTTGGCTGCAATGCCTGAACCGTGGCGGCTCGGTCAGCGGCTTCCAGAACGCGTTGATCGCAGTGTGACTTACGATGTCAACCAACGGGTTTGGCTTTCCTCGTAGGACAACAGCAACGCGTAGTTGGTCATCGGTATACCAGCCCGCTGAGCCGCATCGCCAGCGCACGTTGCACCGCCGGGATCCGGCCGACCGCACTGATCGCCACGTTGCGAATAGGGCGCAGTGCCCGTGGCAGGGTCGCCAAACGCGTTAGCCTGTCGGTCATTTCGACGATCTGCTGTGCAATGGGGCGCCGCGCCGCGGTGTACTCGTCGAGCACGCTGTCGGGAGCGCCGCCGAGCACCGCGGCCAGGGCGTCGGCCAGCGCGACACCGTCCTGGATGCCGAGGTTCATGCCCTGCCCTCCTGCGGGGCTGTGCACATGGGCGGCATCGCCTGCGAGCAGCAGCCGCCCGGCGCGGTACGTGTCGGCGACGCGGTGGTGGATCCGGAAGCGCGAGCCCCAGATGACCTCGGTGACGACCATCCGCCCGACACCGAGGCCGCGCTCGTCGAGCAGCTGCTGAACGAACTCCGCCGACGGCTCCTCGGGCGCATCGGGAACTGGCGCCACGATGCGGAAGATGTCGCCGGGGAGCGGGGCTACCACGGTCAGACCCGCCTTCGCCCAGAACAGGATGACCTCATCCGCCGGTACGTCGCCCCGCAGTCGGACGTCGGCCAGCGTGAACGACTCCTGATAGACGTCGCCCTCGAAGCCGATGCCTGCCTGCTCGCGCACGGTGCTGTGGATCCCGTCGGCTCCCACCACATAGCGCGCCCTGATCACGTCACCGTCGTCGAACGTGGCCGTCACGCCGTCGGCGTCCTGCCGTACTGACGCCAGCCGCTTCGGCCGGACGACCGTGCCGCCCAGTTCGGTCAACCGATCGAGCAGTAACCGCTCGGTGGTCGCCTGCGGGACCATCAGTGAGTACGCATAATCGGTCGGCAGCGCTGAGAAGTCGACAGGGATCAGGGTGCGGCTGCCGTCGCGAATCGTGAAGCGCGGCGCCTGCACACCCTCCTTGACCAGTCGCCGCGACACGTCGAGACCCGCAAGGACCTCGAGAGTGCGCGAATTGACCACGGCGGCGCGCGACGTGTTGGCGCCCGCAGTTTGTGCGTCCACCACCGTGGTCGCCACACCCTTGTTGACCAGCGACGCGGCCAGTGTCAATCCGCTCGGGCCCGCCCCGACAACCAGGACATCCGTGTCGTACATTTCGTCTCCTTCAGTTCAATGCCAACGCTTGTTGGCATAACTATGCGCCAGCCCCGGGACGTATGTCAACAGGCGTTGGCCTACACTTGTTGGCATGCGCAGATCCTCTACGGAAACGAAGGCGGTGATCTTGGCCGCGGCCAAGCAGCGGTTCGCCGAGTCGGGCTATGAACGCGCCACCATCCGGGCCATCGCGGCCGACGCGAACATCGATCCGTCGATGGTGATGCGCTACTTCGGCAACAAGGACCAGCTGTTCGCCGCGGCCGCCGACTTCGACCTCGAGTTGCCCGATTTCTCCGAGGTGGACGTGCATCAATTGGGCGCCAAGCTGGTGACGTACTTCATGGATCGATGGGAGCGCGACGAAGCGCTGGTGGTGTTGCTGAGGTCCGCGACCACCAATCCCGAAGCGGCGCAACGCATGCGAGAGATCTTCGCGGCTCAGCTGATGCCAGTGATCGCAAAGGTGAAACCGGACGCGCCGGAACGCCGGGCGGGGTTGGTGGCAACACAGATGATCGGGCTGGCGATGTGCCGCTACGTTCTGCAGCTGCCTCCAGTGGTGGAGATGACGCACGCCGAGGTGGTCGCGTGGCTCGGACCGACGATCCAGCGATACCTCGACGGGCCGCAATAACTAATCGCGAGTTGTTTCGATTGGTGATAGCGAGCAAATTCTGTCCACTAAACGAAACGCGGGGCGGTTCATGGCGCCGGCCTCAAATGGAACATAGGGAAACACCCGATTCCTCCTGTTTACATGGGCGGCAGGGTGGGTATCGACGGCTGCGGGGGGTCGTTGGGGCTGGGAACAGACGCGATCACAGCGGCTTGCCAGCAAAGGAAGTTAAATCCAACAAAAGGGGAGAGACCTATGTCATTTGCAAAGAAGGCCATCGCCGGCATCGCGCTGTCGGGCGCCCTGGCCGTGCCTGGAATCGCATTGGCGGCGACGAGTTCAGCCGACGCCAACACGACCGGCGGTTACTGCGTCAAGTCAGCACGAGGATGCCAAGCAGCCCTTGATGCCGGCGCCCAGGGCGGATCGGGCGCGGGCTCGGGTGCGTTTGGCGCCTTCGGGAACTTCGGCGACGTGCAGCATGACTGGCGCGGCGGGGCCAACGGCTTCCAGACGGGGTTGAACAACTCGGCACTCGCCGGAAACCGTCAGAGCACGCAATCTGACCCGACGCCCTGACCTCAGTGCGGCCGAGCGACCCGTGCCTAGGTGGCAGGGGTCGCTTTGGTTCTGGGCGCTGCCCGAGACCTCGGTGGCAGGCACCGTCATGGCTGTGGTCTCCTAGGCACCGTGCCAAGTGGTGACGCCGGCTCGACAATCGCTCTCGTCCTGATCGCCACCACCACGCTCGTAGCCTGCGCCACGCTCGGCGGAGGGCTCTACGAATTCCTGGTCGTCGACCCCGTCTGGCCCAAGCGGCCCGGCATCATCCAACCCCGCAACGGGGGCGTCTCGCGGGCGCGGTTCTGGGTGCCGGTGCACACCGTCTTCGAGATGCTGTTGATCGTCACGCTGGTGGTGGCCTGGGGTCACGCCGACGTCCGGACCGCCTTGTTGGTGGCGCTGGTGAGCCACGCCGCGATGCGGGTGTGGTCGTTGGCCGACTTCGTGCCGAAGGCAGTTGCTTTCGAGAAAGCAGACCCCGCCACGATCGATGAGGCGGCGGCGGTCCGGTGGACCCGCCGCAGCCTGTTACGACTGCCGCTCGACGTGATCACGTGTGGCGCGATGCTCGTGGCGTTGGTTGGGTATAGCTGAGCCATGACGATCTCGAGCGACGATGTGCGCCGCCTGCTGCAGTCCGACGAGCCGGACACCGTGCTGGTGTTGGTGGAGGGGCGAACCGAGGTGATCGGCTCCGGCCAGCTCGCCTCGGATCAGTACCGCGGTGCGCTCGAAGTCATCTCCCGCGACGACCTGGCGAAACGGTTGGGCGACACGCCATCCGAGCACGATGTGGCCGAACAAGCAGCCTTGCTCGATTCGGCGGTCAGCGAGATGGGCGGATAGCTCTCACGGCCAGCCCACACCGGGCGCTGGTGCGTCGACGACGAGGACCTGCCCGGTTCGCGCGGCAAGTGCGCTCTCCACGCCGTCGGTCCCACGCCATTCGGCCGCCATCATGAAAAGTGTTCTGCCAGTTGGTCCGCCGAGCATCGCCGCGAATATCGCGCGGTCGTGTTCGATCCGCTGCAGCACCCTGCCGCCTTCTTCGACGCGTATGCAGGCACCTTCGGGGGCGTCGGAGCGGCCGGTGTGCGTGCGCGTGTCCGCGGCCTGCGTCCACACCGCGCCGTCGGCGTCCAGACAGATCCCGTCGGGGCCCACGTTGTCCGCCCACACCCGGCGGTTCGACAGGCCGCCATCGGCTTCGATGTCGAAGGCAGTCAGCCGACCGGCGAACGACTCGGAAATGATGAGCGTCGAATTGTCGGGCGTGATCACCATCCCATTGGGAAAGTCGATATCGGTGGCGACGCAACGCGCGGTGCCGTCGGGCGTGACCAGCGCGATGATCCCGGGTTCGGGCGGCGCGCCGCCGAGGAAATCGAATGCGAAGCCGTTGAGGTAGATGTTGCCGCGGCCGTCGACCACGATCTCGTTCCAGTTCTGGTCGGCGACTGCTTTGAGATCGGCATGCGCCACCATCGACCCGTCGGGTTCCTGCCGCATCAGCTCGGGGCCGGTGACGAGGAGCCGGCCGTCAGGCAGCCAGTCGATCGACCAACCCAATCCGGGCGGTCCTTGCGCGACGACTTCGCTGCGCCCGTCCATGTCGACCGCGACGACTTCACCGGTTCCCCAGTGCGCGAACCAGAGTCGATCGTCGTGCCATCGCGGTGATTCCACGTAGGCGAGTCCGTCCAGCAGTACGCGTGGTGTGTTCATACGGCTATGACGAGTCGGCGATCATCGAATCGACAGCGTGTCGTGTAACGGTATGCGGTTGTTGACCAACGCAAGGACTCCAGCAATCGATCCTGTGAAAGCGTGACTACGCGTTATACACTCATGTGCTGCTATTTTCGGCAGCAGAAATTCGAGGTGCCAGGTTCATGGCAAACGGATACGAACTTCACGGAACCCTGCTGGAGGCATGCTCTTGTGGCGTGCTGTGCCCCTGTTGGATTGGCGAGGATCCCGACCAGGGAACGTGTGATGCGTTCAACGCCTACCACTTCGACCGCGGCACCATCGGCGATGTCGACGTCAGCGGCCGAACCTTCGTCCGCGTCGTGCAGATCCCTGGCAACGTGCTCACACCGGGCAGTTGGCGGCAGGTGGTGTTCATCGACGACGGCGCTACCGGCGACCAACGTCAAGCAATCCTCGATGCCTACGACGGAAAACTGGGCGGACCACTCGCCGATCTGGCGGCGTTGATCGGCGAGACGGTGGCTGTCCACGATGCGCCGATCAAGCACGAAGTCAGTGATGGCACCGGAATGCTCGAGATCGGTGATGTCGTCCAGGCGACGATGCGTCCCTTCAAAGGGCCCGACGGCACCGTCACGACGTTGCGGGACTCGCTGTTCTCGACGGTGCCGGGCACGCCCGCGTATGTCGCCGTGGCCGACTCGCACGACGTGAACCTTCCGCAATACGACATGGTGTGGTCGTTCACCGGCCGCAATGCCATTCAGGCCGACTACCACATCTCCTACACCCCGTGACGAGCGCGCCGCAGGGCGCCCTCACCACCCCGCGGCGCCGCGTGCCTGCCGTCGTCATAGTCGTGATCGCTTGTGCGTGGGCGCTTGTCATCCTGGCGCAGGTCACCGGGCGAGCCGGGCACCTCCATCACGGAGCGTTGATCGAGGGCGATCAGTCGCTGGTCATCGCTCTTGGGTTCTTCCTGCTGGCGTGGCAGGTGATGATCGCGGCCATGATGCTGCCGTCGAGCCTGCCTTTCTTCCGGCTCTTCGCGGCGGTGTCGGCGGCCGCGCCTCATCCACGCGCCACGGTCGCGGCATTCCTGGCGGGATACCTGTTGGTATGGACGGGATTTGGCGCGTTTGCGTTCGTGGCCGACATCGCCCTGCACCACACCGTCGACGCCAGTCCGTGGCTTTCGGAGCATTCGTGGCTGATCGCTGCAGGAGTGCTGGCATTGGCGGGGCTGTTCCAGTTCACGCCGCTCAAGGATCGCTGCCTGAACAAGTGCCGGCACCCTGGCGCCTACCTGCTGCCACGCTATCGGCGCGGCGTCAGATCCGCATTTACTCTCGGCGGTGGCCACGGGCTGTTCTGCTTGGGTTGCTGTTGGGCACTGATGTTGGTGATGTTCGCGACGGGCGTTGCGAACCTCATCTGGATGGCCGCGCTGACGGTGCTCATGGTCTACGAAAAGACCGCGAGGGCCGGGCAGCGGGTGGTCCCGTTGGCCGGCGTTGTCCTGCTCGGCGGCGCGGTGCTGGTGCTCGCCCTTTCGCCGTGGCTGCCGTCAGGCGTCATGAGTACGAACTAGGCTTCGATCTCGCCCGCGATCCTGCGTTCGATGCTGGCGCGGGTGGCCGCCGGCAGCACGAGGAGCCCGTCGAGTTCCCGTTGCGCACGGGCGTATGCGCTCTGTCGCTCCTGCGGCGTGGCCCCGTTGTCCGACGCGAGGCGCAACAGATGTTGCGCGCGCTCCAGCCGCTCCTGCGCTTCGGCCGAGAAATCACTGCGGCGTCGCCTGATCGCCTCCGACTCCGCGACGTCGAAGGCGGCAACGTATTCGCCTACGGCGTCGCGGTATTCGAGCTGCGCATTGCGATCACCCAGGATGTCGTCCACCGAGTCGGGTCGCAGCCAGTCCGCGCGGCTCTTGGCTTTGTGGAATGCCATGGTCAACGGATCCCGCACGTCGGTCATCAACGGGAAGTCCAACAGCTTGGCGATGTCTATCTCGTATTCCAGCCAGCGCGCGTCGGTGCGATTGTGGCGCTCGAGAACCTTGCTCATCTCGCGCCGGTAGCCGGCTTGATTCTTCTGCGCCCTGCCGGACGCCTCCGCGAGCGCGACCTTCGTCTCCTGTTTGATGCGGTACCGCTCGAGCCGACGCTGCGCCCGTCGTTCATTGGCCACCGCGACCGTCCGCACGGCCCCGCCGATCGCACCCATGAACGGGAAGACCAGCCACCAGAAGTGGCCCGCGACTTCAAAGAGAGGCGCCACAACGCCAGCATGCCATCAGCGCGGTTGGGTGGCGGAAATCGCCTGGCCAATGACGTCGGCGACCGCTTGCGGGTCGCTGAGCATCCGCAAGTGATCCCAATCGCGGCGCGCCACCCACCAGCCCAGCCGTTCGGCTTTGTCTGCCGCGGCATCGAACGGTGCGCCAAGCCGGACGAACGCGCACGCCACTGAGTCCGCGAACCGCGCAGGCGGAGCGGGTTCGTCGAAATAGGCCAACGGCATTCGCGGTATCTCCGCGATGAGACGCCGTCGTCGGTCCGGGTCGGGCACCCATTCCGTCAACTCCCCCGGTGGGAACCACTCGTGGTACGGCGGAAGGACGCCGTCGACGGCGAAGCCGCGCAACTGCGCCTCCAACCCCTGCGGCGCGGTGTCGAACCAGCTGCGGCCCGGTTGCGGCAGCATCGCGTCGACGAACAGCGCGCCTTTCGTGCGGTCGCCGACGGCCTCGGCGATCGCAGGCAGCAGCGCACCTGCCGCGCTGTGTCCGACCAACACGACCGGGTCAGTGCCACCGTCGACGGCGGCCGCCGCCGCGCTCGCATACTTCGGGTAGTACGGTGGGCCCGTCGTCGCCGTAGCGGTCAGGTCCGGCACGACACATTCAAAATCGTTCTGCTGCAACACTTCTGCGGTGTAAATCCACGTCGACGGTCCCGCCACCGGGCTGTGGACGAATAGCAGGGTCGTCACAACCCGATCCGGCGGTAGCGCGCCAGCCTGGCGGCCATCCGTTCGTCCTCAGGTGCGGCACGCAGCGCCGCGAGTTCGTTGGCAATGGTCGCCGATAGCCGGCGCGTGAACTCCATCGGCTCGTCGGCGGCGTCGGGACGTTCGGGCACGATCGCGTCGACGATGCCGTGGCGCAGCAGGTCCGCCGACCGAATACCTTGCGTGGCAGCCAGTTCCGGGGCGTGGTCGACGTCGCGGAACACGATCGCGCTGGCCCCCTCCGGCGGCAGCGGCGCCAGCCAGCCGTGCAGCGCGGCCAGCACTCGATCGGCAGGCACCATCGCCAGCGCGGGTCCGCCGCTGCCCTGGCCGAGCAACACCGACACCGTCGGCGTGTCCAGCGTGACGAGTTCGGCTAAGCAGCGGGCGATTTCACCGGCCAGCCCACCCTGCTCGGCCTCGGTCGACAGGGCGGGCCCTGCCGTGTCGATCACGAGCACAAGCGGCAGTTGCAGGCCCGCGGCCAACGCCATGCCACGGCGGGCCTCCTGCAGGGCTGCGGGGCCGACCAATCCTCCGACGACGCGTTGTTGACCGAGCACCACGGCGGGCTGACCGCTGAACCGGGCCAGCGCCAACATCATGGTGGCCGCTTCGCCGCGTTCGGTACCGGACAGCAGCACCCGTTCAGTTGTGCCGTGCCGCAACAGATATCCGACGCCGGGTCGATCCGGGCGTCGGGATGCCTCGACCGACGTCCACGCAGGCACGTCAGGAAGCGGCCCGGTCTCGGGCCTCGCAGGCGGTGCCTCCGGCGGATCGGCGACCACCTTCAGCGTGCGATCCAGCGTCGAGCGCAGGGCTTCCAGTGGGACGACGCCGTCGATGACGCCGTGCCTGTGCAGGTTCTCCGCGGTCTGGACGCCCGCAGGGAAGGGCTCGCCGTACAGATGCTCGTAGACCCGCGGGCCAAGGAACCCGACGAGCGCGCCGGGTTCGGCCGCCGTGACGTGACCCAGCGACCCCCACGACGCGAACACTCCACCGGTCGTCGGGTGGCGCAGGTACACCAGATAGGGCAGGTGCTGGCGCTTGTGCAGCTCGACCGCCGCCGCGATCTTGACCATCTGCAGGAACGCGACGGTGCCCTCCTGCATGCGGGTGCCGCCCGAACTCGGCGACGCCAGCAGCGGCAGCCCCTCGGCGGTCGCCCACGCCACCGCGGCGGTGATCCGCTCGGCGGCGGCGACCCCGATCGACCCTGCGAGGAAGTCGAACTCGCACGCCACCAGCGCGACGCGACGCCCGAACACCGTGCCCTCGCCGGTCACGACGGATTCGTCCAGACCGGTCTTCACCGACGCCTCGGCCAGTTCGCGCCGGTAGGCCTCGTTGGCGTCGACCGCCAGCGGCGGACTGTCCCAGCTGCGGAAAGAACCCTCGTCCAGCACGGCATCGCGCAGCTGCAGGGCACCGATCCGGCTCACCGCATGAGGCTAACCCGCGAGACGCGCATCACCCCGTGCCCAGTACACGCTGCAGGTCGGGCTTCATGGCTTGCAGCTGTGCACCCCAATACCCCCAGCTGTGGGTTCCGTTGTCCGGGAAGCTGAACGAGCCGTTGTGTCCGCCCGCCGCCAGGTAGCGATCCTGAAAGGCGATGTTGCTTGCGCGGGTCAGGTTCTCCAGGAACTGGGCGGGGAAGTCCGCACCACCCAGTTCGCTCGGCGTCCCGTTGCCGCAGTACACCCAGATGCGGGTGTTGTTGGCGACCAGCCTGTCGACGTTGACGGTCGGATCGTTGCGCGCCCAGGCCGGATCTCCGGCAGGCCCCCACATCGGACCGGGGTCAAAGCCGCCGGAGTCGTGCATCGCAATCCCGACCAAGGTCGGCCAGACGCCGTCGGACAGGTTCAAGAAGCCGGACAGCGAGCCGGCATATCGGAAGTTCTGCGGATGCCACTCGGCGAGGGTCAACGCCGCATTGCCGCCCATGGAAAGGCCGACGATGGCGTTGCCGCTCGGGCTGATGCCTCGGTTCGCCGCCAACCACGGCGGCAGTTCTTGCGTCAGGAAGGTCTCCCATTTGTATGTCCAGGTGTCCCCATTGCCCACCGCGGGCGCGTACCAGTCGGTGTAGAAGCTGGACATGCCGCCGACGGGCATCACAATGGACAGCCCGGATTGGTAGTACCAGTCGAATGCCTGGGTCTCGATGTCCCAGCCGTTCTGGTCATCTCGCGCACGAAGGCCGTCCAGCAGATAGACGGCGTGGCGACCCCCACCCTGGAACTCGACCTTGATATCGCGGCCCATCGAAGCCGAGGGCACCATGAGGTATTCGACCGGCAAGCCGGGCCTCGAATAAGCCGTGGCACTTGGCAAACCCCCGAAAAAGCCGACCGGGACGGTCAGCATCGCCGCGGCCGCGGCTACGATCAACACCCGCAGCGAGCACAGCCGCCGACGCCACTGTGTGTTTGTCATTTCGAGCTGCCCCTTCCCCCACCTGCCTGGTGAATAGCGACGCTGAGTACCCGGTGCGAACCCGGGCAAACGCACCAGGAGGCAAATCCTTTGCGGGTGCGCGTGCTGACCCGCGACGCCGGGCGTTGGTCACCCCGAAGGTCCGATCCCGGTTGCCGCTAGGGTGGCGCCATGATTGGTGTGACCCGCGACGGCCACGTGATGACCCTGGAAATGCAGCGTGCCGAGCGGCGTAACGCGCTGAACAGCGCGCTCGTCGACGGTCTGCGCGAAGCTGTCGAGAAGGCCGCCGCCGAGGACATCCGGGCGATCGTCCTCACCGGCCAAGGCCATGTCTTCAGCGCGGGGGCGGATTTGTCAGACCCGTCGGGCGTGGCCGAGGAGTTGCCCGAGAAGGCCAAGGCGCTGAACCTGGCCATCGATGCGGCACCGGTTCCGGTCATCGGCGCGATCAACGGCCCCGCCATCGGGGCGGGCGTGATCCTCTCGATGATCTGCGACCTCCGCGTCGTCGCGCCCGATGCCTACTTCCAGTTCCCGGTCGCGAAATATGGTCTGGCGCTGGACAACTGGAGCATTCGCCGGCTGACGTCGCTGGTCGGGGCAGGCCGGGCAAGGGCCATGCTGATAGCGGCCGAACGGCTCACTGCCGACGTCGCGCTGCAGACCGGCATGGCCAACCGCATCGGCACGCTGGCCGACGCGCAAGCATGGGCCGCTGAAATCGCCGGCTACGCGCCGCTCGCGCTGCAGCACGCCAAGCGGGTCCTCAACGACGATGGCGCCTACGAGGAGCCATGGCCCGAGCACAAAGACCTGTTCGACAGGGCCTGGGCTTCTCAGGACGTCATCGAGGCCCAGGTGGCCAGGATCGAGAAGCGGCCGCCGAAGTTCCAGGGAGCCTGATGGTGGTGCGGGCAGCCCTGCGGTTCGGGTTCGGCACGGCGTCCGTGCTGGCCGGAAGCTGGCTGTTACGCGCGCTGCACGGCACGCCCGCCGCGCTGGGGGCCTCGCCCGCCGAGATCGAAGCCGTCGCGCGTCGATCGCCGAACTTCCGTGACGGCGCCTTCGTCAACGTCGACCCGGCCTCGGGTATCAGCCTCGACCGCGAAGAGCAGCGGCGGATCATCTGGGACTTGATCGGCTCGCGCGGTAAATCCCGGCCCGCTGCTCCGATACCGATCGTTCAGCCCTTGCCGGCGGGCCCGGCCGCCGGTCTTTCGGTGTGCTGGTTCGGCCACTCCTCGGCGCTGATCGAGGTCGACGGCTACCGCGTGCTCGCCGATCCGATCTGGAGTCGCCGCTGCTCGCCCTCGCAGACGGTCGGCCCCGAACGGCTGCACGAGGTGCCCGCGCCGCTGGAGTCGCTCTCGGCAGTCGATGCCGTGGTGATCAGCCATGACCACTACGACCACCTCGACGTGGACACGATTCTCGGACTGGCCCGCACGCAGCGGTCGCCGTTCGTCGTGCCACTCGGTGTCGGCGCGCACCTGCGCAAGTGGGGGATTCCGGAGAGTCGCATCGTCGAACTCGACTGGAACGAGAGCCACACGATCGGCGATCTGACGCTGGTCTGCACGCCTGCCAGGCATTTCTCAGGCCGGCTCTTCAATCGCGACACCACGCTGTGGGCGTCGTGGGTGATCGCCGGGCCCCAGCACCGCGCATTTTTCGGCGGCGATACCGGCTACACGAAGAGCTTCTCCGAAATCGGAATGGACCACGGGCCTTTCGACCTGACCCTGCTGCCGATCGGCGCGTATCACCCCGCGTGGCCCGACATCCACATGAACCCGGAAGAAGCGGTCCGCGCGCATCTCGATGTCGCAGACGCCGGCGCTGGGCTGTTGGTACCCATCCACTGGGCCACCTTCCGGCTGGCCCCACACCCGTGGGCTGAGCCGGTCGAGCGGTTGCTGAAGGCCGCCGATTCCGCCGGTGTACATGTGGTGGTGCCGAAACCCGGGCAGCGAATCGATCCCGAGACGTCCGTCGACCCGTGGTGGCAGCTGTAACCGGCTACCGTTCACCTCATGAAGGCACTGGCCAGGGCGACGGTTGCCGTGCTGATGCTGGCTCTGGTCTCGGGTTGCGCGAAACCCGCTGAGCAGGCGCCCCCGCCGACGGCGCAGACGCTGTCGGACGCGCCGCCGCCGTTGGTGCCCGCGATGCCGCTGCCGGACAACGCCGTCGACAACGCGGTGGCCAAGCTCGACGGCATCGTCAGCGACCTGATGAAGAAATCCGGCATCCCGGGGATGGCGGTCGCGGTGGTGCATGGCGGGAAGACCGTGTACGCCAAGGGGTTCGGGGTCAAGGACGTGCGCACCGGGGACAAGATCGACCCCGACACGGTCTTCCAGTTGGCCTCGCTGTCCAAGCCGCTGAGCGCGACTGTGGTCGCCCACCAGGTCGGGGCCAATGCGATCGGATGGGACACGCCGGTCGTGTCCAAGCTGCCATGGTTCGCGCTGTCGAATCCCGTCGTCACGCAGATGGTCACGGTCGGGGACATGTTCTCGCACCGGTCGGGGCTGCCCGACCATGCAGGCGACATGCTCGAAGACCTCGGCTACGACCGGCGGTATGTGCTCGAGAGGCTGCGGCAGCTTCCGCTGGACCCTTTCCGAATCTCATACGCCTACACCAACTTTGGTTTGACAGCGGGTGCAGAAGCCGTCGCGGCGAGCGCAGGTGAAACCTGGGAGGATCTCGCCGACCAGGCGCTGTTGCGCCCGCTGGGGATGACGTCGACGAGCTTCCGGTTCGCCGACTACGAAGCCAGGGCCGACCGCGCCGTCGGCCATATTCACATCGACGGGCGCTATGAACCGCTCTACGTTCGCAACGCCGACCCCGAATCGCCTGCGGGCGGCGCTAGTTCGTCGCTCAACGACATGACGCGGTGGCTGAGCATGGTGCTGGCCAACGGCAGCCAGGACGGCAAGCAGATCGTCGACCCGAAGGCGTTGTTGCCTGCAGTCACACCGCAGATCGTGGCGAGTCCGGCGAGCGAGCCCGCGATGCGATCGGGCTTCTACGGCTTCGGGTTCAATGTGGGTACGACGTCGGCGGCGCGGATGTCGCTGAGTCATTCCGGGGCGTTCGAACTGGGCGCGGGCAGCAATTTCGTCGTCCTTCCGTCGGCGGATGTCGCGATTGTCGCGCTGACCAACGCGACGCCATCAGGGGTGCCCGAATCGCTGACGGCCGAATTCGCCGACCTGGTGCAGTTCGGCGAGGTGCGCGAGGACTGGTACAAGCTCTACGGCGACATCTTCAAGCAGATGGAGCAGCCGGTGGGCTCGCTGGTCGGGCAGAAGCCGCCGGCCAACGCCGCGCCCGCTGCTCCGCTCGCGTCCTACGTCGGCACCTACACCAACGACTACTGGGGTCCCGCGCGAGTCACCGAGAAAGACGGCCGCCTGCACCTTGCGCTCGGCTCGAAACTCGATGTGCCCCTGGACCATTGGGACGGGAACGTCTTCACCTATGCGTGGGTGGCCGAGAACTCCCCGCCGGGAACGGTGTCCAAGGCCACCTTCGACGGCAACAAGCTCACGCTGGAGTACTACGACGCGGACAAGAACGGGACGTTCACCAAGTGACCGCGTTGATCGCGACCGGCCTGACCGATGCCGAGGTCGCCGAACGGATAGCCGACGGCAAGGCCAATGACGTACCAACGCGTGCGGCGCGCAGCGTGTCCGACATCGTGCGGGCCAATGTCTTCACGCGTATCAACGCGATTCTGGGGGTGCTACTGGTCATCGTGCTGTCCACCGATTCGCTGATCAACGGACTGTTCGGCCTGCTGATCATCGCCAACAGTGCCATCGGCATCATCCAGGAGTTGCGGGCGAAGCAGACGCTCGACAAGCTCGCGATCGTCGGGCAGGCGAAACCGTTGGTGCGCAGGCGATCCGGCACCGCAGCGCTGCTGCCAAGCGAGGTGGTGCTCGACGATGTCATCGAGATCGGCCCCGGCGATCAGATCGTCGTCGATGGTGCAGTGCTCGAGGAGAGCAACCTCGAGGTCGACGAATCCCTGCTGACCGGTGAGGCGGACTCGGTCGCGAAAGATGCCGGCGACACCGTGATGTCGGGCAGCTTCGTTGTCGCGGGCAGCGGCGCGTACCGGGCCACCAAGGTCGGCCGTGAGGCATACGCCGTCAAGCTGTCCGAAGAGGCCAGCAAGTTCACGCTGGTCAATTCCGAACTGCGCAGCGGGATCAACAAGATCCTGCAGTTCATCACCTATCTGCTGTGGCCGGCCGGCCTGCTGACCATCTACACCCAGCTGTTCACCACCGACGTCGGCTGGCGGCGGGCGGTGCTTGCGATGGTCGGCGCTCTGGTGCCGATGGTGCCGGAGGGTCTGGTGCTGATGACATCGATCGCGTTCGCCGTCGGCGTGATCCGGCTCGGCCGCAGGCAATGCCTCGTGAACGAACTGCCCGCGATCGAGGGCTTGGCCCGCGTCGACGTGGTCTGCGCCGACAAGACGGGCACGCTGACCGAAAACGGCATGCGGGTCTCAGACCTCAAACCGCTGACCGAGGCCGGGGTCGGCGACGTACTGGCGCAGCTGGCAGCCGACGATGCCCGCCCCAACGCCAGCATGCAGGCCATCGCCGAGGCGTACAAAATGCCGCCGGGCTGGACCTCAACGGCCACTGCGCCTTTCAAGTCGGCGACCAAATGGAGCGGCGCGTCGTACGGCGAACACGGCAATTGGGTGATCGGGGCGCCCGACGTGCTGCTCCAGCCGGGGTCGACCGTCGCCGACCAAGCGGAGCAGATCGGGTCGCTTGGCCTGCGGGTGCTGCTGCTCGGCTCCAGCGACCTGCCGGTCGACCGCCCAGACGCTCCCGGCGTCGTCACGCCGGTGGCACTGGTGGTACTCGAGCAACGCGTCCGGCCTGACGCACGCGAAACGCTTGATTACTTTGCTTCGCAGCAGGTTTCGGTCAAGGTCATCTCCGGCGACAACGCCGTCTCGGTTGGCGCCGTCGCGGGCTCGCTCGGCCTCGAGGGCGAGACGATGGACGCCCGCCGGTTGCCGCACGAAAACGACGAGCTTGCTGACACCCTCGAGGAGTACACGACATTCGGCCGCGTGCGTCCGGACCAGAAGCGCGCGATGGTGCATGCACTGCAGTCGCGCGGGCATACGGTCGCGATGACCGGTGACGGTGTCAACGACGTGCTTGCGCTCAAGGACGCCGACATCGGTGTCGCGATGGGTTCCGGCAGCTCCGCGTCGCGGGCGGTTGCCCAGATTGTGTTGCTGGACAACAGGTTCGCAACGCTGCCATACGTCGTCGGTGAGGGCCGCAGAGTCATCGGTAACATCGAGCGGGTCTCCAACCTCTTCCTCACCAAAACCGTGTACTCCGTTCTGCTCGCGGTCCTGGTGGGGCTGGCGGGCCTGGCGTCCAAGATCTTCGGGTCTGATCCGCTGCTGTTCCCGTTCCAGCCGATCCACGTGACGATCGCGGCGTGGTTCACCATCGGAATTCCCGCGTTCATTCTGTCGCTGGCGCCGAACACCGAACGGGCGCATACCGGCTTCGTGCGCCGGGTGATGACGGCGGCGCTGCCGTCGGGCCTCGTGGTCGGCATCGCGACGTTCGTGTCGTACCTGGCGGCATACCAGGGCCGGGCCGCCACGGCGAGTGAGCAGACGCAGGCGTCGACGGCGGCGTTGATCACGCTGTTGATCACCGCGGTGTGGGTGCTGGCGGTGGTGGCGCGACCCTACGAGTGGTGGCGGGTGCTGCTCGTCGCGGCGTCCGGGCTGGCCTACGTGGTGATTTTCGCCATTCCGGCGGCGCAGAAGACGTTCATGCTCGACCCCTCCAACATGGCGATCACCTCGATCGCGGTGGCAATCGGCCTGGTTGGCGCGGCGGTTATCGAGGTGCTGTGGTGGGTACAGGGTGCGATGTTGGGCGAACGACGCCGCTTGTGGCGCGCTAGTTAGGGTGGACGCATGGCATTCCTCGACAAGGTGAAGAATCTGCTGGCCAAGAACGCGGACAAGGTGGACACCGCGATCGACAAGGCCGGTGACATCGTCGACAAGAAGACGCAGGGCAAGTACTCATCGACGGTCGACAAAGTGGCCGACGCCGCCAAGAACGCGGTGGACAAGAGCAACCCGAAGACCTAGCTGCGGTGGCCAAACTTTCCGTCTCCGTCGACGTTCCGCTTCCGCCGGAGAAGGCGTGGGAGTGCGCCTCCGATCTGTCCCGGTACAAGGAATGGCTGTCCATTCACCGGGTGTGGCGCTCGAAGCTGCCCGAAACGCTGGAGAAGGGCACCCAGATCGAGTCCATCGTGGAGGTCAAGGGCATGCCCAACCGAATCAAGTGGACCATCGTCCACTACCGGCCGCCGGAGGCGATGACGCTCAACGGCGACGGTAAAGGCGGCGTGAAGGTCAAACTCATCGGCAAGGTGAAGCCGGCTCAAAACGACCCAGCCGGTTCGACGGTCACGTTCGACGTACATCTCGGTGGCCCTGCGTTATTCGGTCCGATCGGCATGGTGGTCGCAGGCGCGCTCAAGGGCGACATCCGCGAATCGCTGGACAAGTTCAAGTCGGTGTTCGCCCCGGCTTAGCCGCCCGCGGCTTGGCGCGCTACGCGCTCGTCGTGGATGCGCACGAGCTCGCGGAAACCGAGCCGATGATATTTCGGCACCGGCTGAATGCCCCACTGGTCCCGCGCGGTGTCCTTACCCTCAGCGCCTTCGGGTGGGCCCAGCGGCGGGTACGGGTACTTGCATTCCAACGCGTCATCCGAGTAGCGGATCTTCAGTAGCTCGCTGCAGATCTGGGTGAGGCTCAGCGTCGGATAGCCGTAGTAGACAGCCATGAACGGCAGCGTGAAAGCACCCTCGATGACGAGCGCGATCAAGCAGACCAGCACCGCACGCTTGATCCATTTGTGCATCCGCGCGTAGTAGGGCGTGGTGCCTGGTGGCAGATCCTCGGTCTTCTGCTCTTCGGTCGTGGTCACAGTATGGCTCCTCAAAGCTGTTCAGTCGGAGAAGATTTCGCGGTTGACGGTGTGCAGATACGGAATGGCCAAGAACGGGGTGATGTAGAAGATGTCGTAGAGCCACCAACCGATGACGGGGAAGACGACCCCGGCGTAACGAACGTCGGCGTACATGGTCATGTTGAAGACATAGCCGCACCAGATCACCACGCCCATCCAGCAGGTGATGATCATCCACTGCTGGCCCCACCGCTTCATCTGCAGGAAGCCGATCGCCGCGGCGCATCGCATCGAGAAGACGGTCAGAATCAGTCCTGCGACCCAAGCCTTTTCGCCGGGCCCGGCCGCGCCGCCGACCCATAGCTCGTTGTAATGCCAGAAGTAGCCGGCGTCGAACATGTTGCCCCAGCCGACCATCAGCACGCGATTGATCAAGGTGTGGTTGGCGACCAGGTCCAGGGCCCAGCCAAGGCTGTTGAGGCAGCCGTCGATCAGCACCAGATAACCGATCAGCGTGACGATCATCGGCCGGACCGACAGGCCTGCGCGCAGGGCCTGGCGCTGCAGCCAGACGCCCCGCATGAAGATGGGGAACCCGATGAGACCGGGCGCCCACATCCCCATCAATGCCGCACCGACGATCATCCACTTGTCGGCACGGCGCTGAGCCAGCCGCGACTCGTCCTGATGTTCGTCGAGGCTGACCGAACCGTCAGAGCGACTGAGCAAGGGCGAGTTCACAATTCCCACCAACCGCGTGCGAACGACATGTACAGCTGGATTCCGAACATCGTCAACAGATAGCCGTAGATGGCGATCTGCAGGATGATCAGTGCCCTCTTGCGCTTGCGTTCCTTCTGATCCACGATCGCGTCCCTCCTAGATTTCAGCGGCAGCCAGGCAGGCGGCCGCGACTTCTCGTAGTCCTTCGGTGATGGCGCCGTCGGTGCTCAACGGCGCGAGTATGCAGGCATCGGCGGCCTCCAATTCGGTTGCCCCGGAGGCGATCAACTGGCCGGCCGTCACCAACACCCGGGTCGACGGCGGTTCGAAATGAAACGCCTCGTCCGCGGTGCGAATCGCGACCGCGCAGTCCACCAACCGCCGCGCCGTACCGGCGTCGACACCCGCTTCGGCGACAACCACCTCCGCCTCGCGCTCCGGCGGCAGATACGTCATCGGCAGCGTGACGAACCGTTGCCGGAACGACGGTTTGAGCTCCTTGAGCGAGCTGCGATAGGCGGGGTTGTACGAGCAGACGAGCATGAACGTCTCCGGTGCCTGCACGACTTCGCCGGCCCGATCCAGATACAGGGCGCGGCGGTGATCGGTCAGCGAATGCAGGATCGCCAACGAATCATGCCGAGCCTCAACGACTTCGTCCAGGTAGCAGATGGCGCCGGCCTTCACGGCCCTGGTGAGCGGCCCATCCGTCCACACCACGTCGCCACCGGTCACCATGAAGCGGCCGACAAGGTCGGAACTGGTGAGATCGTCGTGGCAGCTGATGGTGACGACGGGCCTGCCCAGCAGTAGACCCATGTGCTCGACCAGCCTGGTCTTACCGCAGCCGGTCGGGCCGGTGAGCATCACCGGGATGCGGCGACGAAATGCCTGCTCGAACAGCTTCACCTCGTTGCCGTTCGCGAAATACGTCTCAGTCATGTGGCCACCAACTCTCTGTGGACATGGGCCAACACCCGCGGCAGTTCCTCAACGCGCCGGATCCGTTGGGACCGTCGGGGTCCGAACACCTCGGGAAGTGGGTCGACGCGGGTTGGTCCGACGCCGACGTAGTACACGGAGACACCGGCGTCGTTGGCCTCCTCGACAGCGTGCGCGGCGTCGGCCCAGGCATAGCGGCCCTCGTAGCCGTCGTCGGAGATCAGCCCGTCGCCGATGACGATCAACAGGCGTCGCTCCGACGGCTGCGCCAACAGCCGGCTCGTCAAGTGACGCAGGGGCGCACCGAGCCGGGTGTAGCCGCCGGTTTCCAGGCCCAACTTGCTTGGCGGCACGAATCGCGGGTCCTCGAAGTCTTTGAGGCAGCGCACCTCGACCCGATGTCGGGTGTTTCCCGTGAACACGAACACGCCGTGCCGTTCGCGGGCGAGTTGCATTGCGCGGGAAAGCGCGTCGGCGCAGGCGAGTTCCAGCCGGAAGATCCGGCCGCCGTGCACCCCCAGCGACGAACTGCCGTCGAGCAGCAGCGCGGTGGTGACGTCACGGCTGGTCGGCAGCAGCTCGCGGAAGATGCGGGGTTCGGCAGCCTCGCCGGTCCTCATGTCGATGTAGTGGGAGACGTACTGGTCGACGTCGATGTCGGAGCCGTCCTCGAGCCGAGTTGTCATGGCCCGATGCGTGTGTTCTTCGAACCATTTCCGAAGCTCGGCCGAGCTCATGCCCGGCTGACGTGTGCGACTGGATAGGGAGCGTTCCAGGACCGCGACGTGGTCGGGCATGAAGCTCTTTGTCCACGTGTTCCATTCGGGATACGGGATTCCCGGCCGGTGCTCCGGGGTGATGTCGAGGTCGTTGTCTTGCGGCCGACTCGGTGGCGGCAGATTCGAGTTCCGCACGCCGCCGTCGCCACCGACGGGCACGGAGTACGGCCGTGGCAGCCGCTTCTGCGTTGTGGTCCAAGGCATCCTGCCGAACGTGCGTCGCAACCTGTCGGTCAGTCCGTGGGGCGCGGTGTAGGCGATCGGCAGGCAGCCAAGCAGCGGATGGACATTCAACTGCTGGCTCGTTGCCGCCATTGCGATTGCCCGGTTTAGTATTTCGCCGCCATCCGCATCCGCTGCGATGAGTTCGAGATCCGGAAGCACCCGTCGCACCTCGGTGAGCAGCCCCGGCCACCGCGCTGCGATCCAGCCGACCGCGACACCGGCCTCGACAATTGTGAGCGCACGCAGTTCCCTGCCCGACAACTCGCTCAGGCGATACTGCGTCACCCGCTCCTTCGACGGTGAACACTGCAGCGCCACACCACATGTCAGGGTGCGCCGGGACCATTTCCTGGTCACGGGATATGGAATGTGTACGTAGCGCAGTGACGCGTTGAGCCCGAAGACACGCCTGTCACCGGTGACCAGGCGCGCGCCTTCGCGCCGCTGGTCACTCAATGCGACCGCTGCGACGGCGCAACTGCGTTCGAGCGCCATCGCATGGGCATTCGACAGGTCTGCCATTGCGGATCAGAACGTGCCGATGTTGGAAAACATCCAATACCAGAACGCGATGATCAAAATCGTGCCGCCCCATGCGGCGACGTATCGAAGGATCTCCCAGAGATAACCCATGATCGACCTCTCTTGTTGACCGGCTAGTGGATTTCCAGGCCACGGACAGCGGACGCGACGAGCTTGCTCAGCATGGTGTCGCGGTTGTCGTTGGCCGTGGTGGTGAGTACGCCGTAGATGCCGAGCAGAAAGAACGTCGCGCTGTAGAAACCGTCGACTTCCGGGTGCACCACGCCGTCGCCTCGTGCCCGCTCGATCTCGCGGACCAGCAGCACGATCAGCGGGTGGTCGGTCCAGTCATCCTTGGTCGGTCGCGACGGCGAAAAGTGCAGCGCCAGCAGCTCTTTGAACAGCAGTGATCCGAGTCGCTGTTCCAACTCGGCGACTAGTCGGACGACCTCGACCAGCGCAGCGATGTGGTCGGACGGTCCGTCCAGGAAGCGCGCGAATTCTCTTGCCATGCGCGCCTCTTCGCGGCGCTCGAGTTCGAGCAGGACGTGCTCCTTGCTCGGGAAGTGGAAGAAGAAGGTGCCGTGCGCGACTCCTGCGGCGGTGACAATCGCGTTCACGTCGGCGCCTGCCATGCCCGCGCGCTTGAACTCGGCGACCGCCGCGCCGAGAAGGCGTTCGCGAGTCTGGAGCCGCCGCGCTTCCCGTGCCGACGGCTTCACCTGTGGCGTCATGGTGAGCCATTTGTAACTCAGATACTGACTTAAGTCAATGAGTGAAGTCAGTCAGAAAAGATCTCGCGATTCACGGTGTGTAGGTACGGAATGGCGAGGAACGGGGTGATGTAGAAGATGTCGTACAGCCACCAGCCGACCACCGGCAACACCACACCCGCGAACCGGACGTCGGCGTACATGGTCATGTTGAAGACATAGCCGCACCAGATCACCACGCCCATCCAGCAGGTGATGATCATCCACTGCTGGCCCCACCTCTTCATCTGCAGGAAGCCGATCGCCGCCGCGATGCGCATGGTGAACACGGTGAAAATGAGGCCGATCTCCCAGCCCTTCTCGCCGGGTCCGGCCGCGCCGCCGATCCACAATTCGTTGAAGTGCCAGAAGTAACCGGCGTCAAACATGTTGCCCCAGCCGGTAAGTAGCACGCGCGCGAGCAGGGAGTGGTTGGCGACCATGTCGAGCGCCCACCCCACGGTGTTGATCGCCGCATCGATGATCACCAGATAGCCGAGCAGTGTGACCAGCATCGGCCGCACCGAAAGCCCATCGCGCTGGGCGCGGCGCAGCAGGAATACTCCGCGCAGGAACAACGGCAGGCCAAAGATGCCGAGCGCCGCGGTCCCGATCAGGATGCTGCCCGAGATCAGCCACTTGTCGGCCCGGCGCTGGGCCAGCCGAGACTTCTCCATGTGCTCGTCGAGGCCAGTGCGGTCAGGGCTGATCCAGGTGCCGGAAACGCTCATGCAGACTGACTATAGTCAGCCAGTCAACTAGTGGAGCTCGATGCTGCGCAGGGTCCTTTTGACGTAGTCGTCGAGCATGGCTTGTTGGCCTGGCCAGCCGTGCGTTGTCGTCAACAACGCGTAGAGGCCGAGGAGAAAGAACACCGCGCTGTTCATCGGGTTGACGTCGGGAGCCACCTCGCCGTCGGCCTGGGCATCCTCGATCTGCTGTGCGACCAAGACGATGACCGGGTGTTCTTTACTTTCGTCGACCGGACGAGTCGGCGAAAAGTGCAGGGCGAGAAAGTCTTTGAAGAGGACGGGGCCAAGACGCCGTTCCAATCCCACGATCAGGCGCACGGACTCCTGCAACGCCGACGCAAGGTCGTGCTCTGACGCCGCGAAGCGACGCAGCTCCTTGGCGATCCGCTCCTCTTCGCGACGTTCCAGTTCCAGCAGCACATGTTCCTTGGTGGGGAAGTGGAAGAAGAAGGTGCCGTGTGCGACTCCGGCGGCCGCAACGATCGCCCTGACATCGGATGCGGCAGTCCCCGAGCGTTTGAATTCGGCGATGGCGGCCCCCATCAGGCGCTCGCGGGTCTGCAAGCGCTTGGTTTCTCGCGTTGACGGCCGGTCCACCACAGTCATTTCCCGTTGAGGGCGTCGGCTATCGGTGTATCACCGGCGATCACGTTGAAGGTCCGGCCTGCGGTGGCGGGGGTGTCCAACACTGCCAGCAGGACCGCTGCCACATCCTCACGGGGGATGTCGCCGCGTTCGGTATGGGTTGCGAGTCTGACGAGCCCTGTCCCGGGATCGTTGGTGAGATGACCTGGGCGGACGATGGTCGTGTCGAGCGCCGCCCGGCCGCGAACGTTGTCATCGGCTGCACCCTTGGCACGCAGGTAGGCGGTGAACACGTCATCTCGGGTGTGCGGCGCGTTGGCATCGGCGTTGATTGACGAAACCATCACGTAGCGAGGAACTTTCGCCGCCGCGGCGGCGTCGGCCAGAAGTATGGCGGCGTCGCGATCGACAGTCTCTTTGCGGGCCGCGCCGCTACCCGGTCCGGCCCCGGCGGCGAACACCACGGCGTCGACACCGGGTAGATGCGAAGCCACGTCGTCGACGGAGGCTTGCTCCAGGTCGACCACCAACGCTTGCGCGCCGACCGCTTGCAGGTCTGCCGCGTGGTCAGGATTGCGGATGAATCCGGCTACCGAGTCGCCACGCTCTGAGAGGAGACGTTCGAGGATCAAGGCAATCTTGCCGTGCCCGCCGGCGATGACCACACGCATGAGGCAATGCTACGGACGGGGCACGCTAGTGAACCAGTCGATCTCGCAGTTCGCGCTTGAGCACCTTGCCGTAGCTGTTCTTGGGGATCTCGTCGACGAACTCGTAGCGCTTCGGCCGCTTGAACCGCGCGATGCGTTCCAGCAGATGGGCATCGAGTTCCGCGGGTGAAGCGGAACCGATGATGAACGCGACGACGACCTCACCCCACTCGGGATCCGGTGCCCCGACGACGCATGCCTCCGCAACACCGGGGTGCTCGATCAGGACCTCTTCCACCTCTCGCGGGTAGATATTGCTGCCGCCGCTGATGACGACATCCTTGGAGCGGTCGCGAAGCGTCAAGAACCCCCGCGCGTCGAATGACCCCATGTCGCCGGTATGCAACCAACCGTCTTGCAGGGTGGCGGCAGTGGCGTCGGGATTCTTCCAATACCCCGACATCACAACGTCGCCGCGGCAGACGATTTCGCCGATCTCACCGATCGCGGCGGGTGAGCCGTCCTCGGCGAGCACCGCGACGTCCACGCCCGACCGCGCGTAGCCCACCGACCCGAGCATTGCGTCGTCGGCGTCGAGATGGTCGGCGCGACGCAGGCCCGTGATCGTCATCGGCGCCTCTCCCTGGCCATATAGCTGCACGAAGATCGGGCCGAACGCCGCCATCGCCTTCTTCAGGCTGTCGACGTACATCGGACCGCCGCCGTAGACCACCGTCTTCAGATTGCGGGGGCAGGAGCGGCCGGTCGCCACCAGCCGCTGCACCATGGTCGGTGCGAGAAAAGCGCTGCAGCCGGGATGGTATTCGCAGAGGTCGAGAAATTCGTCGGGCTCGAACGCGCCCGACGCGGGCACCACCTGCCGTGCGCCGCGCAGCACGTATGGCGGCACGTACAGCCCGGACCCGTGCGACATCGGCGCGCCGTGGATGAGGCTGCAGTTCTCGTCCGGCGCATCGAAGTCGGCGAGATGCGCGACGGTCATCGCCATCAGGTTGCGGTGCGAGAGCATCGCGCCCTTCGACCTGCCCGTGGTGCCGCTGGTGTAGAACAGCCACGCCAACTCCGCCGGATCGGTGTCCGTGGGCGGCGTCAACGGGGTTGCGGCGAACCGGCTTTCGTAGCTTTCTGTGCCGATGACCTCGACGGGCACCGCGGTCACGGGTTTCAGGCCTGCGGCGATCTTCGCCGAAGCGAACACCTGCGTCACCCCGGCGTCGCCGAGGATCTGCTCCATCTCGCGCGGGTGCAGCTTGTAGTTGATCGGGACGAATACCCGTTCGGCGGCCCAGATCGCGAACATCAGCTCGACGATCTCCGGGCAGTTCTCACTGGCGACCGCAACTCGCGCACCCGGCGAACCGAGCCCGCTGAGCGACGCCGCGAGCCGCAACACTCTATCCCGCAGCTCGGCCCACGTATTACGTTGCTGCTCACCAAGATACAGCGCCCCGCGGTCGCCGAACCGTGCGGCGGCCTGGTCGAGCAGTGCGAACAGGTTCACTGCTCTCTGCTCTTCGCGCGAGCGCTCATCGCCGCGCCACCCACTGTGAGTTCAGCGCGAAGTCCGACAGGTACTTGGTGGACGTCCAGCCACCGTCGACCACGATCGTCTGGCCATTGATGAAGCTGGCGCCTTCCGAACACAGGAATGCGACGGTGCTCGCGATGTCGTCGACTTTGCCCAGCCGCGGATACGGTGTCATCTCGGTGTTCATCTTGCGGAACCGCTCGTCCTCCAGGCGGGTCGCCACCATCGGGGTGAGCGTGACGCCGGGGGCCACGGCGTTGCAGCGGATGCCCTGCGGCCCGTACTGGCAGGCGATGTGCGTGGTCAATGCCGTCAGTCCGCCCTTGGCAGCGGAATACGCCCCACCGCGCAAGCCGCCGACGACCGCGAACGTCGACGTGACGTTGATGATCGCCGAGCCCGACTGCATGTGCGGGATGACATCGCGCGCCAACCGGAACGGGGCCCGCAACATCAAACCCAGGAAATAGTCCAGACTTTCGTCATCGGTTTCGTGCAACGGTTTGGGGCTGCCAACGCCCGCGTTGTTGATCAGGAAATCGATGCGGCCCCACCGCTCGATCGCCAACTCGACAATCCGTTGCGGCGCGTCGTCGGCGGTCAGGTCGACGGCAAGGGTGGCGACGCGCTCGTCGTCGTTGATCTCCTGCCGAAGCTCGGACAGCCGGCCTTCGTCGCGGCCGGTGCCGAGCACCGCCATCCCCGCCTCCGCGAGTTTGGTGGCGCATCCGAAGCCGATGCCGCTGCTCGCCCCCGTCACGATCGCTACCTGCATCTCACACATCCACTTTCGTCAGCCTCGTCCGGATCTGATGCTTCAACACCTTGCCCGCGTCATTCTTCGGCAGGGAATCCCAGATCTCCACTCGTTCAGGAACTTTGAACTTGGCCACGCCTTCGCGCATCAACAACTCGCGTACACCGTCGAGGTCCGGCGCCGGCTCGTCGGAGGCCACAATGACCGCGCACGCGCGTTCGCCGGTGCGCTCGTCGGGGACACCGACGACGGCGATCTCCGCAACGCCCGCGTGGCCGATCAGGATGTCCTCGATCTCCTTGGGGGAGATGTTCTCTCCGTTGCGGATGATGATGTCCTTGGCCCTGCCCGTGACCACCAGGTACTCGTCGTCGACCCAACGGCCCAGATCCCCTGTGCGGAAGTAACCCTCCTCGTCGAAGGACTCCGTCTCATCTTCGGGATGGAGATAGCCGACGAGCATCTGCGGTCCGCGGGCCCGAATCTCGCCGTCGACGAGTTTGATGTCGGCGAAGCCTGGTTGGCCATCGGTGTCGGCCGCATGCTCGACATCGCCCAGGGCGCCGACGGTCGTGACCGGCACCTCGGTCGATCCGTACACCCGGCTGACCGCAGCGCGCTCGAAATAGGCTGCGGCGTCGCGAATCAATGACGGCGGTACGGATGCGCCACCGCAGATGAACACCTTGAGATCCGGCAATCGAGTCTCGGCCTGTCGGGCCGCACCGAGTAGACCGACCAGAAACGGTGTCGCCCCGGCCATGTGTGTGCAGCGCTTACCAAGCATCAATTGCACGGCAGACTCCGGGTCCCAACGCTCCATCAGCACCGCCGTGGTGCCCAGCAGAAGCGGGCATTCGAACGCGTAGATGGAGCCGCCGATGTGCGCGATCGGCGAAGGGACCAGGAAGACGTCGCCGTCCTTGACCAGCCAGCGATCACCGATCTGCGAAATCAGCGCATGGATCGAATTATGGCTGTGTAGAACGCCTTTCGGCCGCCCGGTGGTGCCGGAAGTGTAGAGAATCATGCGGACGGCGTCGGGACTCAACACCGGTAGGCCCGCCGTTGCATTGTTGGTGAAGAGTGATTCGTAGGATGTGTGCCGTCCGGCGTTGCCCCGCAGCACCACGACCGCCGGCGGTGAGGCCATGTCGGAGGTGACCCGGTCGAGCATGCCGACATAGTCGTGCTTGCCGAACTCGGCGGGAATGAAGATCGCGCGACTGTCCGCGTCGGCCAGGATGAACCGCAGCTCGCGGTCGCGCAATGACGGCAGCACGGGGTTCACCACCATCCCGGCCAGCGTCGCCGCCAGGTAGATGACCGCGGCCTCATGCCAGTTCGGCAGCATGAACGACACCACGCTGCCAGGCGGCATCCGCGCCATCAGCGTGTGCGCCAGCGCGCTCGCCCGCTCATGCAGCGTCCGGCAGTCGAGTCCAATGTCGCCGTCGACCAAGACGGTTCGGTCCGGCGTGCGTTGCGCGGCATCACGCAGCGCATCGGCCAGCGTGGTGCGAACCCACAGCCCGCTGCGGTACGCCTCGGCCGCGCGGATGTCGTCGACCCTCACGGCCCGAACCTAACCCTTGACCCTGCGCATCGTCATCGAATGGCGATACCGCGCCGACGGATGCGTATTGACGGTGACCTGGGCGATCTCTCCGTCCGATGTCGTGTACGTGCGTTGCATTTCCAGTGCGGCACTGCCCGTTTCGATCTTGAGGAGCGCGGCCACCTCCGGAGTGACCACCACCGCGGCGATTTCCTGGCGCACCTCGACGATGCTCACGCCGAAAAGATCCTCGATGAGCGGGAAGATCGGGCCGGAGTGCCGTTGCAACAGCCTGCCTACCGCGGCGAAGGCGCGGTTGATGTAGTACTCGGTCTTGCACACCGGGGCTTCGCTGTCGTCTGCGCGCCGATAGCCGCGGACCGCCAGCCATTCCGACCCGACCTTCAGCCCGGTGCTGGCCGACATCTCGTCGTCGATCGTCACCATCGCGTTCGACTCGATCGTGAACGGCGCTCCGGTCGCGAAGGCCAGCAGGTCGTTGATCGACATCACGTCCTGCGCATAGGAATTCGCCGCAAGTCGCGGAACGACCAGGGTGCCCGCGCGAGGCCGCGACTCGACCAGATTGTCGTCACGCAACCGGCGCAAGGCTTCCCGAATGGTGTAGCGGCTCACCGCGAACCGCTCGCACAACTCGTGCTCGGTCGGCAGTTGCGAGCCAACCGGGTACACCCCGTCGACGATCTCCTTGCGCAGCGTGCGCGCGACCTGCAAATAGCGGTGGTCGGCCGGCGTGACGGTCATGTGCCCACCGGTCGCAGGGCAAGCACGCTTCCGTCGCCGTCGGCCGAGACGTAGAGCGTGCCGTCGGGTCCAGCGGCGATGCCCGCGAACGGCCCCTGCGGACCGGAGAACGGCGGCATTCCCTTCAGCGGCTTGGGTGTTACGCCGGGAGGTGGTCCGATCGGCAGGCCGGACGCGATCGTGCGGCGCTCCCTGCTGTCGAAGTCGAACGCGACGACCGCCTTGGCGCCGGCGTCGACGATGTAAAGGACACCGCCGACGACGACGATGCCTTGCGGGCACTCCAAGCCGTCCACCATCGCCTGCGCGCTTGATCCCGACAGTCGCACCACGCGGCCCGCGCCGGACTCCGCAACCAGCGGGGCGCCGTCGGGAGCGAACGCGACGCCGACCGGATCTTGCAACCCCGACGCCAGCGTCTCCACACTGCCCGATCGAACGCAGTGCACGCGTCCGGTCCCGAGTTCGGCGAAGACGACGGCGTCACCCGGTCCGGCGGCCACGCCATACAGCTGGTCGAAGTCGGTTGCCAGATAATCGGTTTCACCGCTTCCAGGCCGATACCTGGCGACCTGACCGCCAGACGTCGTCACCACGAACTCGCCTGCTCCGGTCGCCGCCACCCCGCGCAGGAACCCTGGGTAACCGGGCGAGAACAGCATGCCCACCGTCTCCAACGACCCGTCGGCGGCCACCCTATAGAAGTACGTGCCGTCGGCGATGTACAGATTGCCGTCATCGCCGACGGCAAGATCCAGCGGCCAGTTCAGCCCGCCGGGCAGCACGGTGCTGGTCTGACCGCCCGGCAGTATCTCGGTGATCTCGCCGGTGAAGTTCGAGACCAGCAGCCGGTCACCGACGAACGTCAGGTTGTCCAGGCCGGGTGTGAGTTGCGCGAGCACGTTCTGGGAGCCGTCGCGCGGATCGATGCGCAACACCTGTCCGGTGGCCACCTGCGTCGAGACGATGAAGCCCGCGGAGTCGAACTTGACCGCGTCGGGCACACCGAGACCGGCGGCAACCCGTTGTGGTTCACCGCCGTTCGGGTCGATGCGCCAGATCTCGTTCGCCGTCATCAGCGGGAAATACAGCATCCCGTCGGGGCCGACCTCCATCGCGTTTGGCGATGGAAGGTTCTCGGCAAGGACACGCGTGATCGACCCGGTGCCGTCGAGTTCCATCAGCCGGCCGCCGTCGCGACACTCATTGATGAACAGCCTGCCCTCGTGCACGGTGATTCCGTTGGCGCAGGGAAGATCGTCGCGCAGCACACGGGTGTTGCCGCCTGCCTCGCGCACGCTGACCCGGCCGTCCATCACTTCGGTCGCATAGAGGTTGCCGCTCGGGTCGAACGCGACGTCGTCGGGCGCGATGATGTCGCCGCCCTTCGCGCTGACGGTCTCCAGCACTCCCGTGTCAACATCGAGCGCGCTGATCTGGCTGCCTGTCACTTGCGCGACGTAGACGCGCCCGTCGGGACCGGTGCGCAGGCCGTTGGCGCCGAACAACCGACTCGGCGCGGTCAACCGCTCCAACTGCCACCCGCCCGCCGTGGCGGGACTGGCGGCGAGGTAGCGGGCCTGCAGCACGGGCGAGCTCATGACCTGGGACGGTACCAAGCCGGATTAGTCCAGACAATAGCCATGGGTTTAGGCCTGACCACTCTTGACGACGGTATTACTGCTGCGGAATAGTGTTCTGCAATATGCAGAGCAACGTATGTTGTCCGGACAAATAAGATGGCGACGACCGATGTCTTGCGCCTCGACGGCCGCATCGTCGTCGTATCGGGTGCCGGCGGTGGCGGTATCGGGACCACCGTCACGCGCCTGGCCGCCGAAGCAGGCGCCACCGTCGTAGCGGTCAGCCGCTCGAAGGAGAACCTGGACGAGCACGTGACCCCGCTCGCGAAGGAGGGGTTGTCGGTCATCCCGGTCGCCGCCGATGCCTCCACTGACGACGGCATCGCCACCGTGATCGAGCAGGTGCGGCGCGTCGACGGCCCGCTGTATGGGCTCGTGAACGTGGCTGGCGGCGCCGAACCGTCGACGTGGATGCCGTCCACCCGGGTCACGCGCGACGACTGGCGCGATCTGTTCACTCAGAATCTGGAGACGGCGTTCTTCATGAGCCAGGCGGTGGCCCGTGAAATCCGGGAGCATGGCAACCCAGGGTCGATCGTCTCGATCTCATCGATCAGCGGCATGAACACCGCGCCGTTCCACATCGCATACGGAACGGCCAAGGCGGCGGTCGTGGCGATGACCCGCACGATGGCCGTCGAGTTGGCGACCGACAACATCCGTGTCAACGCCGTCGCGCCGGGAGTGACCGAGACGGCGGCGTCGCGCACGTACACCGACGCCGACCCCGATCGCGACAGGCAGGCCATCGCGATGGGGCGGCGAGGACGGCCAGAGGAGCAGGCCGGCGCCATCCTGTTCCTGCTGTCGGACCTGTCGAGCTACATCACCGGGCAGACCCTGCTCGTCGACGGCGGGCTGAATCTCAAATGGACCCACCTCGGCGCTGACAACACCTCCCTGTTCCTCAAGGACGAAAACTTCCGGGCAGCCATTAGGAGAGAGCGGTGAGCCGCGACGCTGAAGAACTTTCGGAGCCGGTGACCATACCGGTAGATGCGTACATCTCGGAGGACTACGCGCGCGCCGAACGCGACAAGCTGTGGCGCAAGGTCTGGCAACAAGTCGGTCGCGTCGAGGAGATACCGGAGGTCGGCAACTACCTGACCTACGACATCCTCGACGACTCGATTCTTGTGGTGCGCACGGGCCCAAATGAATTCGCGGCACACCACAACGTCTGCATGCACCGCGGCCGACGGCTGATCGACACCCCCGACGGCGCCAAGAACGCCTGCGGCCGCACGCGCAAGTCGTTCGTCTGCGGCTTTCACGGCTGGACCTACGGCCTCGACGGAGCCTGCACGCACATTCGCGAACAAGACGACTGGAAGGGCATGCTGACGCCCGAAAACACCCACCTCGCAACGGTCAACGTAGACGTCTGGGGCGGCTGGCTGTTCATCAACATGGATCCCGACTGTGAGCCGCTGGCCGACTACCTGTTCCCGGCGGCCAAGATCCTCGACCCGTTCGGGCTGGAGAACATGCGCTACAAGTGGCGCAAATGGCTCTATTTCGACTGCAACTGGAAAGTCGCGATGGAGGCCTTCAACGAGACCTACCACGTGTTCACCACCCATCCGGAGTTCAACAAGTTCGGCGAGTTCAAGGGCTGGGCCAAAGCGCAGGGCAAGCACAGCAACATCGGCTACGACGCGCCGGCTGACCTGGAGGAGACGAAGTCCAAGATTCGGCTCGGCACCGGCGATCCGCGCATCTCCACCGCCGAAATGCAGGTCTACACAATGGAAGAGACCAACGCGACCACCACGCAGACACTGGTGAACGCCGCGAAGCGATTGGTCGACGAATTGCCGGAAGGCACACCTGCGGACAAGGTGCTCGAACACTGGCTGTCCTCGGCCCGCCGCGACGACGAGGCGCGCGGCGTCGTCTGGCCGACCATCCCCGCCGACATCCTCGGCCAGAGCGGCACCGCATGGCAGCTCTTCCCGAACTTCCAGATCGGCCAGGGCTTGACCAGTGCACTGTGCTACAGCGCGCGCCCACACCCGAGCTACGACCCGAACAAGTGCATCTTCGAAGTCGCGACCTACGAGCTCTATCCCAAAGGCCAAGAGCCGCAGACCGAATGGGTGTACACCCCGGTGGGCGACCCACGCTGGCTGTCGGTACTGCCACAGGATTTCTCGAACATGGCCGCAGTACAGCAGGGCATGAAGTCGGCCGGTTTTCCCGGCACCAAACCCAACCCGTACCGCGAACGCAGCACCGTGAACCTTCACTACCAGCTGTCCAAATACATGGGTATCGGCGAACCAAGAGAGATTCAATGACGACGTTTGACACCTGTGGTCCGACGCAGACCCCAGACGACATCGATATCGATGCGCTGCGCAAGAAGTACCTCCACGAGCGCGACAAACGACTGCGGCCCGACGGGTCGAGGCAGTACCTGGAACTCAAGGACGACTTCGCCGAGTTCGCAGAGGTCGATCCCCACACGCCGGTAACCCCTCGCACGCCGATCAACGAGGACGTCGAGGTGGCGGTTCTCGGTGGTGGCATAGCAGGACTGCTGGCGGGCGCATACCTCAAGAAGGCAGGCGTCGACGACATCCACATCATTGAGATGGGAGGGGATTTCGGTGGAGTGTGGTACTGGAATCGCTTCCCGGGCATTCAATGCGACAACGATGCCTACTGCTACATCCCGATGCTCGAAGAACTCGACTTCATGCCGAGCAAGAAGTTCGCGGACGGCGCTGAGATCTATGAGCACTGCCGCAACATCGGCAAACACTTCGGGCTCTACGACGGAGCCATCTTCTCCACGCAGGTGCGCACCATGCGCTGGGACGAGTCGATCGACCGCTGGCGGCTGACCACCAACCGCGGCGACGACATTCGTGCCCGCTTCGTGGTCATGACGCAGGGAAACTTCAACCGACCCAAACTGCCGGACATTCCCGGTATCAAGGACTACGTGAATGCCGGCGGCCACGTCTTCCATTCCGCCCGTTGGGATTACGACTACACCGGCGGGGACGCCAACGGAGGGCTGCACAAGCTGCACGACAAGCGAGTGGCGCTCGTCGGCACCGGCGCCACCGGTGTGCAACTGGTTCCCCACCTCGGCAGGGATGCCCAGCACCTGTACGTCTTTCAGCGCACACCTTCTTCGGTCGACGTGCGCAACAACGAGCCAACCGATCCGCAGTGGGTGGCGTCGTTGCAGCCCGGTTGGCAGGAGGAGCGCAAGCGGAATTTCCATGAGTGGTCCCCGTTCGGGCAGGGCGTGGTGTTCGGTGTGGCAGATCTGGTCTGCGACTTCTGGACCGAGTTGGCCCGCAACCTGACTGCGCGGGTCGCCGCCTCCGAAGATCCCGCGTCACTCGGCATCGAGCAGATCATGGCGATGCGCGAGGAGGAGGACTACAAGGTCATGGAAAAGCTGCGGCGCCGCGTCGAGGCCATCGTCGAGGACCCGCAGACCGCAGAAGCGCTGAAACCGTATTACCGGTTCTTGTGCAAGCGACCCTGCAGCAGCGACGAGTACCTGCCAAGCTTCAACCGGCCGAACGTCACGCTGGTTGACGTTTCGGAGACCAAGGGTGTCGAGAAACTCACGAAGAACGGCGTCGTCGCCAACGGTGTCGAGTACGAAGTCGATTGCGTCGTCTTCGCAAGTGGTTTCGAGATTTCCACCGAGCTCAGTCGCCGCTATGCGATCGACGCCATCGAGGGACGTGACGGCGTTTCACTTTTCGACCACTGGCGCGACAGCTACCAGACCCTCCACGGCATGACGACCCGTGGCTTCCCCAACCAGTTCCACACCGGCTTCATCCAGGGCGCGCTCTCGGCGAATACCACCGCGATGTTCGAACAGCAGGTGCGCCACATCGCCTACATCATCGGCGAGGCGGTGAAGCGGAAGGCGACGACCGTCGAGCCGAGTCAGGAGGCTCAAGACGCCTGGGTGAGCACGATCCGGGAGCTCGCATACGACAACTCTGAGTTCGAGATGTCCTGTACCCCCAGCTATTACTTCAACGAAGGTGAAGGCAGCGGCGCAGGGCCCCGCTCGGCTCTCGGCGACCCCTACTCGCCCGGCTTCTATGCCTTCGAGGACCTGCTTCAGCAGTGGCGCGACAAGGGCGACCTGGACGGCCTGGTGCTCGGAACGTAGATGGGCGACCTGAGATTCGACGGCCGGGTCGCGGTCGTCACCGGAGGCGGCAGAGGACTGGGCCGCTCGTACGCCCTGCTGCTGGCCGCGCAGGGGGCGAAGGTCGTCGTCAACGACGTCGACGCGGCGCCTACCGAAGAGGTCGTTCACGAAATCGCCGCTGCGGGCGGCGATGCGGTGGCCGTCGTCGATTCGGTGGCGGCCCGCGAGGGCGGCCAGGCGATCATCGATACGGCGCTACAGCGCTACGGCCGCATCGACATTCTGGTGCACAACGCCGGAAACGTGCGTCGCGCATCGTTGAGGGAGATGTCGTACGACGACTTCGAAGCAGTCGTCGACGTTCACCTCCGCGGCGCCTTCAATGTGGTCCGTCCGGCGTTTCCGCACATGTGCGACGCGGGATACGGCCGCATAGTGCTCACGTCCTCCATCGGCGGCCTGTACGGGAACCGCGAGGTTGCGAACTATGCGGTGGCCAAGGCCGGGGTCATTGGTCTTTCGAACGTCGCCGCGATCGAAGGCGCCGACCATGGTGTCAAGAGCAACGTGATCGTGCCCGCCGCGGTCACCAGAATGGCCGAGGGCATCGACACCTCCAACTACCCGCCGATGAGTCCCGAGTTGGTCGCGCCGGTCGTCGGATGGTTGGCACACGAATCCTGTTCCGTCACTGGCGAAATGCTGATTGCCCTGGCGGGTCGGGTGGCCAGGGCGGTTGTCGTCGAGACGCCGGGGGTGTACCGGCCGTCCTGGTCGATCGCGGAGGTGGGTGACCACCTCACCGCTATCCGCGACACGTCTACGCCCGTCGTGTTTCCCGTCGTCCCCGACGGCCACGGCGACCACATCCGCTACAGCTTTTCAATGGCGGTTTCGAATGCCTAGCGGCCCGCTGACCGGCGTGCGGGTGGTCGACCTCACCGCGATGGTGATGGGGCCGTACTGCACGCAGATCATGGCCGACATGGGCGCCGACGTCGTCAAAATCGAACCGCCCGAAGGGGACAACACGCGTTTCATCTCGGTGGGGCCTGCGCCGGGGATGAGCGGCGTGTTCGTCAACGTCAACCGCGGCAAGCGCAGTGTCGTGCTGGATCTGCGAACCGAGGAGGGCAAGACGGCGCTTCGGGCGCTCGTGGTGGAGGCCGACGTCTTCATCCACTCGATGCGCGCCAAGGCGGTTGCCAAACTCGGTTTCGGCTACGAACAAGTCGCAGCGCTGAACCCGCGCATCGTCTACACCAACTGTTACGGCTACGGCAGGCGCGGACCGGACCGCGACCTGCCCGCCTACGACGACACCATCCAGGCCGAGTGCGGGATCCCCGCCGTGCAGGAACAGTTGACCGGTGAAGCCAATTACGTCGGCACCATCATGGCCGACAAGGTCGCCGGGCTGACGGCGCTCTACGCCACGATGATGGCGCTCTTCCACCGGGAACGCACCGGCGAGGGCCAAGAAGTCGAGGTCAGCATGTTCGAAACGATGGCATCGTTCATGCTGGTCGAGCATGCTAATGGGGCGATGTTCGATCCCCCGCTCGGTCCCGCCGTCTATCCCAGGACGGTCGCGCCGAACCGCAAGCCGTACCGCACCAAGGACGGCTACATTGCGGCGCTCATCTACAACGACAAGCACTGGAAAGCGTTCGTCGACGCGGTGCGGCCCGCATGGGTGACCGACAGCCATGCCACTCTCGAACAGCGCGCCCGCCACATCGACACGGTGTACGGGCTGCTGGCCGAGACGATGACGGAACGCACCACCGAAGAGTGGCTCGCACTGTTCCGCGAACTGCAGATCCCGGCCGCCCCGCTCAACACGCCGGATGACCTGTTCGAACATCCCCACCTCAAGGCGGTCGGGTTGTTCGAAACGGTCGACACACCGCACGGGCAGGTGCGGTTTCCCGGTGTGCCGACCTGGTTTTCGCGCACCCCGGGGAAGGTCGCGGGTCCGGCTCCGATGTTGGGGGCCGACACAGAGCAGGTCCTCGGGGAGCTCGGGCTCGTCGATGTGGAGACTGCGGAGTCGGTATGAGCATGGATTTCGAGATGGGTCAGCAGGCGGGCGACCTTCGCCGTGAGCTACGCGACTTGGTGAAAACGCATGTGCCTGAGCACTATTTGGGCGCCTTCACCGACAACCCCGCCGATCTAGAGACCGCGCAGCAGTTCTGCCGGACGCTTGCCGAGCGCAATTTGCTGTGCCTGGCCTGGCCGGAGGAGTTCGGCGGCGCAGGCGCTTCGGTGTGGGAGCAGACGGTGGTGCGCGAGGAGATGTGGGCGCACCACGAACCCCGCGGTGCGCAGTACATGGGCGTGAACTGGGTCGGCCCGATCATCATGCGTCACGGCACAGAAGAGCAGCAGCGCAAGCACCTCCCGCCCATCGCCCGCGGCGACGCGATCTGGTGCCAAGGCTTTTCCGAGCCGGAGGCGGGTTCAGACCTCGCCTCGCTGCGCACGACCGCCCGTCGCGACGACGACGGCTGGCTGGTCAGCGGACAGAAGATCTGGACGTCCTACGCCACCATGGCGCAGTGGTGCTTCCTGCTGGCGCGGACCAGCAAAGGCGAGAAGAAGCAGCAGGGCCTGACGATTTTCCTTGTGCCCATGGATGATCCGGCCATCCAGGTCCGCCCCATCCGCGCCATGTTGGGACCGCACCATCTCAACGAGGTGTTCTTCGACGACCTGCGGGTGACCGAGGCCGACGTGCTCGGCACCGTCGATGCGGGCTGGTCGATCGTGCAGGACGTGATGTCCTTCGAGCGCGTCGGCATCGCACGCTATGCGCGCTGCGAGCGGCTGTTGTCAGCCGCGCCAGCGGTACTCGGCGACCGGTGGGACGGCCTGCCGGCAGAACTTCGGGCACGCTGGGTGCGCATGCTCACGCACTGCCGTCGCGCCCGCCTGATGGCCTACCGGGTCGTCGATCTGCAGAGCAGCGGGCGAATCCAGCCGGGCGACGCCGCGGCATACCGGATCGCGGTCACCAAGCTCGACCAGGACAGCGCCGAAGTGCTGATGGACATCGCGGCAGAGGTGGGCCACGAGGACCCGCGAGCCAAATGGTTCCTCGGCGAAGTCGAGGACCACTGGCGCTATTCGCAGGCATCGACGGTCTCGTCCGGCAGCATCGAGATGCAGCGCATCCTGCTGTCGCGGGCGTTGCTGGCGGGTGCGAAATGATACTTGACCTCGGCGACGACGCCAAAGAGTATGGCAGACAAGCGCTTCGGGCTTTCGAAGCCGCGGGCGGCGACCAGCTGGTACAGCAGGCCGAGGCCAAACCGGATCTGCGTGAGTCACTTGCCGGGCCGGTGCTGAGTGAGCTCGGGGCATGGGACCTCGACGCTCGCAGCGACGTCGACGGGCTCGAGGCCGCCGCGGCACTGTGCCGCAGTGCCGGGTACTGGGCGTTGCCGTATCCGGTCGCTGAGCGCCTCGCCAAACCAACCGATCTGGATGTCGACGGGCTGATCGTCGTGGCCGACAATCGACCGTCCGGTGTAGTCGCCGGCCTGGAATCGACCTGGGCCGCAGTTTCTTTGGCGGGTGTGCGCAGCAGAGTGACCGGCAACGGCGCGGCGGCGCCGGGCTTCGTGGCCGAACTCGAGTTGTCCTCCGTCGACGACAACGGGGCAGGCGACGTCGCGCTCGGTCTCGTGCTGCCATGTTGGACGCTGCTGGGCATGCTCGACCGCGCGCTGGAGCTGACCATCGCGCATGTGAGCCTGCGCAAGCAATTCGGGCAGACACTGTCGTCCTTCCAAGGTGTGCAGTTCCAGCTGACCGACGCCGAGGTCGAGCGCAGCGGCTTGGAGATCCTCGCCAAATACGCGCTGTGGAGCATCGCGACCGATCGGCCCGAGGCGACCGATGACGCTCTGGCGCTGCGGATGTCGGCGATCGAGGCCGCCGAGGTCGTCTTCCGGGTCTGCCATCAACTGCACGGCGCGGTCGGATTCTGTGACGAGACCACACTGTCGTGGCTGTCGCGCTACAGCCAACCACTGCGGCGGCTGCCGCTGGGACTGTCGGCCACCCGCGACGAGCTGACCCGGCGAGTCGGCGGCACGGGCCTGACGGGACTGTTCTCGTGAACTACTCCGCCGATCTCGACGGCTTCCGCGCGACTGTCCGAAGTTGGTGCGAGGAGCACATTCCGCCGGATTGGCGCGAGCAGCAGACCGGCGTCGACGACGACGAGTTCGTCCGCTTCCAGAAGTCGTGGTTCGCCGAACTGCACAGCGCCGGGTACGCGGTGCCGCACTGGCCGCGCGAATGGGGCGGCGGACTGTCGGTGTCCGAGCAGATCGTGCTGTACCAGGAACTGGCCGCGCACGACGCGCCCCGACTGGTGCTGGCGTTCGTCGGCATCCACCACGCGGCCGCCACCCTGCTGGCCGCAGGCACCGACGAGCAACGCCGACGGCATCTGCCTGCAATCCTCGACGGCGAGATCTGGGTGCAGGGTTTCTCCGAGCCTGAGGCCGGCTCCGACCTGGCCAGCCTGCGGACATCGGCGCGGCGAGTCGGCGATTCGTATGTCGTCAACGGTCAGAAACTGTGGGCCAGCGGCGGCAAGCACGCCGACTGGTGTCTGCTGCTGGCGCGCACCGACCCGGATGCCCCTAAGCGCAAAGGCATTTCGTACTTCCTGCTCGACATGACCACGCCCGGCGTCGAGGTGCGGCCGATCCGCAATGCCATCGGTGACTCACACTTCTGCGAGATCTTCCTCAACGACGTCGAGATCCCGGCCGCCAACCTCGTCGGCGCAGAGAACGCCGGATGGCAGGTGGCGCAGGCGACGCTGGGCGCCGAGCGCGGCCTGACCATGCTCGAACTGGCCGAGCGCCTTGGCAACGCGGGCTTCCGCTGGCTGGTGCAGGCGGCCCCGGTCGGCGACCCGGTCGTCGCCGACCGGCTGGCGCAGTTCGACATCGAGATCACCGGCCTGCGGGGTCTGTGCCGAAAAGTGGTCGAGGACAGCGAGGCTGGCACCGCGGGGCCCGCCGACGCGTCGATCGTCAAGCTGTTCTACAGCGAGCTGCTGCAGCGCCTCACCGACTTCGGCGCCGAGATCGGCGGGATGGCCGCGCATACCCGGCTAGCCAAGCCGATGTCGAGCGGGTGGGAGTCCGGTTCGTGGATGCTGGACTTCATCGGCTCGTGGGAGTGGACGATCCCCGGCGGCTCGAGCGAGATCCAGCGCACCATCATCGGCGAGCGCGGACTGGGGTTGCCCCGGGAACCGAGTGCTGTGTGATGGCGCCCGATTTCGCGGAGTTCCACGCCGAATTGCGGTCGGTCGCGGGTGACCTGCTCGCCAAGGACCGGGCCGTGGAGTGGTCGTCACTTGTCGACGCGGGCTGGGTGGGGCTCGAGGTGCCCGAACAGTTCGGTGGTGCGGGCGCGACGTTCGCCGAGGTGGCCGTCATCTGCGAAGAGATGGGCCGCGCCGCCAGCGCCAACAGCTACCTGGGCAGCGCGGTGCTGGCCGTCGGAGCCCTGAATGCATTGCAGCCCAGTCAAACCCGCGATCGGCTGCTGGCCGATGTGGCGTCTGGCTCAGTCAGAATCGCCGTTGTCTTCGAGCCGGAGTTCGTGCCCGACGCCGAGGGCGCCGACCGGGTTCTGGTGGTCACCGACGACGGTGTCGACGTCGGCACTGCGACGGTCACGTCGCAACCCGTCCTCGACGAGACTCGCCGCCTGGCTTCGGTCCGTGAGGTGGAGGTCTCGGAAAGACTCCGGTTCCGCGAACGCGCGACTGTCCGCGGGTTGCTCGACCGCGCCGCCGTCGCCGTCGCCTGCGACAGCCTGGGACTGTGTGAGGCAATGCTTTCCGCAACGGTCGGCTATGCGAAGGTGCGCCAGCAGTTCGGCAGGCCGATCGGATCGTTCCAGGCCGTCAAGCACGCGTGCGCCGACATGGCGGTCGGCATCGCGGTGTCACGTCAACTTGTCGGCGCCGCGGTGCAAGCGATCGCCGGGGATGGGGCGGATGCCCACGCGGCCGCTGCGATGGCGAAGTCCTATGCCTGCGGCACGGCCGTCGACGTCGTCGGTAAAGCCATGCAACTGCACGGCGGCATCGGCTACACGTGGGAAAGCGGCATCCACGTCTACCTCAAACGCGCCGCACTCAATCGTTCGCTGTTCGGCTCGCCGGCGGATCACCGCAAAGAACTGGCTAAACGCTATCTGTAAAAGGAGTTTCGATAAATGGCCGTACCCGTGTACAAACGCATTCTCGACCTGTTCGAGGCCGAGGGTGTCAACACGTTGTTCGGGATACCCGACCCGAACTTCGTGCACATGTTCGCCGAGGCGGATGCGCGCGGCTGGTCGGTCGTCGCGCCGCACCACGAGTTGAGCGCAGGCTTCATGGCCGAGGCGGTGTCACGCATGACCGGCGGGCCCGGCCTGTGCATCGGCACCCTCGGACCCGGGATGGCCAACATCGCGGGTGCGATGATGTGCGCCAAGGTGGAGAACTCCCCGGTGATCTTCATCGGTGGTCAACGGGCGCGCATCACCGAGCGCCGGGTTCGGCGCGGTCGCATCCAATTCGTCCGTCAGGAGCCACTTTTCGCGGCGTCGGTGAAGTACAGCGCGTCGATCGAGTATGCCGACCAGACCGACGAGATCGTCCACGAAGCGATCCGGCGGGCGATGTCGGGCACCCCTGGCCCGACCTACATCGAATATCCATCGCACGTGCTGCTGGAAGAACTCGATGTCGCCGACGCTCCGCCGCCGCATCGCTATCGCCTGGTCAACCAGGGCGCAGGTGCGCCGGAGGTGGCCGAGGCCGCGAAGCTGATCCGCGAGGCGGACAGCCCGATCCTATTGGTGGGCCACGGCGTTCACACGTCGCGCAGCCAGGCCGCGGTCAAGGAACTGGCCGACCTGATGGCGTGCCCGGTCATCCAGACCTCCGGCGGCACCTCGTTCATTCCAGGGCTGGAGGACAGGACGTTCGCCTACGGCTTCTCGCCGTCGGCCGTCGAAGCGGTCGTCAACTCCGACCTGTGTGTCGCGCTTGGCACCGAACTGGGTGAGCCGGTCCACTATGGCAGAACCCGGCATTGGGCCCCGCGCAACGACATTCGTAAATGGATCTACGTCGAGCAGGACCCGACGGCCATCGGCGTGAACCGGCCGATCGACGTGCCGTTGGTGGGCGATCTGCGTGGGGTCGTCCCGCAACTGGTCGAGGCGCTCAGAGAGAATCCCAGGCAGCCCGCGCCCAACCTGGACGTGCTGATCAAGAAAGACGCCGAAGAACTGGCGCAGCTGGCCGAGAACGCGCCGACGGGCAGCACTCCGGTGCACCCCGCCCGCTACGTCGTCGAGGCCACCAAGGCGTTCCCGAAGGACGGCATACTCGTGCGCGATGGCGGGGCCACCGTGATCTTTCAATGGACCTACTCGCAGGCCAAGCCGCGCGACGTGATCTGGAACCAGAACTTCGGCCATCTCGGCACCGGGCTGCCCTATGCGGTCGGCGCCTCGGTCGCCGACGGCGGCAAGCGTCCGGTCATGTTGCTCACCAGCGACTCGGCCTTCCTGTTCCACATCGCCGAACTCGAGACCGCCGCGCGGCAGAACCTGCCGTTGGTGTGTGTGGTCGGCGTCGATCACCAGTGGGGGCTCGAGGTCGGGGTGTACAAGCGCACCTTCGAGCAGCCGTCGCCGCAGCCCGGCGTGCACTGGAGCAAGGACGTGCGGTTCGACAAGATCGCCGAGGGCTTCGGCTGCCACGGCGAATATGTCGAGAAGGACGACGAGATCGGCCCGGCCATTGAGCGGGCGTACGCCAGCGGCAAGACCGCCGTCGTGCACGTCTGCATCGACCCGAAGGCCAACTCGGAGGAAATGCCGAAATACGACGAATTCAGAACCTGGTACGCCGAAGGTACTCAGTAGGGAAAGGTTGGCGATATGCGCGAATATTTGAAGTTCTACATCGACGGTCAGTGGGTCGATCCGGTCGAGCCGAAGTCGCTGGACGTCGACAACCCGGCGACCGAACAGGTGTCCGGCAAGATCGCACTCGGCGCTGCGGCCGACGTCGACAAGGCCGTCAGCGCGGCCCGAAGGGCCTTCGGCACCTGGTCGCAGACCAGCCGCGAGGAGCGCCTCGACGTGCTGCAGGCCATCCTGGCCGAATACCAGAAGCGGACAGCCGACCTGGCCGACGCGGTGACCGAGGAGATGGGCGCGCCGCCGTCACTTGCCGCGGGCCCGCAGGTGAATCTCGGCCTCGGCCATCTGATGACGGCCATCGACGTGCTGAAGAACTTCGAGTTCGAACAGCAGCACGGCAGCACGCTGGTGGTGAAGGAGCCGATCGGCGTGTGCGGGTTGATCACGCCATGGAACTGGCCGATCAACCAGATCGCGGTCAAGGTGTACCCCGCGCTGGCGACCGGCTGCACGATGGTGCTCAAGCCGTCGGAGGTCGCGCCCTACTCCGCGCAGATCTTCACCGAAATCCTCGATGCCGCAGGCGTTCCCGCGGGGGTGTACAACCTTGTCTACGGCGACGGTCCCGGCGTTGGCGAAGCGCTGTCGAGCCATCCGGACATCGACATGGTGTCGTTCACCGGATCGACGCGCGCAGGCGTCGAGGTCGCCCGCAATGCGGCCGCGACGGTCAAGCGGGTCAGCCAGGAGTTGGGCGGAAAGAGCCCGAACATCGTGCTCGACGACGAGGACTTCGCCAAGAGCGTGGCCGCGGGCGTTTCGGTGATGATGATGAACAGCGGGCAGAGCTGCAATGCGCCGTCGCGCATGCTGGTGCCGAACTCGCGCAGAGACGAGGCCGTCGCCGTCGCGAAGGCAACCGCGGAACAGGTGAAGGTCGGTGACCCCGGCGAGAAGTCCGCTATCGGCCCAGTCGCGTCGAAAGCGCAGTACGACAAGATCCAGGGCTTGATTCAGAAGGGCATCGACGAGGGCGCCACCGTGGTGGTTGGCGGCCCGGGCCGGCCCGACGGAGTCGACACCGGCTACTACGTCAAGCCGACGGTGTTCGCGGACGTGAAGAACGACATGACCATCGCGCGCGAAGAGATCTTCGGGCCGGTGCTGTGCATACTCGGCTACGACGACCTGGATCAGGCGCTGGAGATCGCCAACGACACGGAATATGGTCTGGCCGGCTATGTTTCGGGTGCCGACCTCGAGCAGGCACGCGCGATCGCGCGGAAGATCCGCGCCGGGTCCGTCGCGATCAACCACGGCTTCGACATGAACGCGCCGTTCGGCGGGTACAAGCGCAGCGGCAACGGGCGCGAGTGGGGCCAGTTCGCGTTCGACGAGTATCTGGAGACGAAGGCGGCCCTGGGCTACGCGCCGGAGTAATCGCAATACACTGCGGCCATGCCCGGCGAAAAGTACGAATACGGTATCGATTTCGAGCGTGTCGCGGCCATCGACATCCACACCCATGTGGAGGTCGATGGCCACGGCCACAAGGCCTACGACGACGAACTGGTGGACGCCGTCGGAAAGTACTTCAAGCGGGGGCCCGGCGCTCTGTCGAGCGTGGACGCGCTTGCCGACGAGTACCGCAGGCAGAACACGGCCGCGGTGGTGTTCACCATCGACGCGCGCACGGCAATGCGGCATGTGCCGAACTCCGTCGAGGACCTCGTCGCGGGCGCGATCCGCAACAACGACGTGCTGATCCCGTTCGGCAGCGTGGACCCGTGGCACGAGCGACGCGCGGTGCACCGCGTGCACGAGTTGGTTCGTGACTACGGCGTCAAGGGCTTCAAGTTCCACCCCAGCGTGCAGGCCTTCGAGCCGAACGACCGCCGCTTCTACCCGATCTACGAGGCGATCACCGAAGCGAAAGTGCCTGCGTTGTTTCACACGGGGCAGACCGGGCTCGGATCCGGGCTACCCGGCGGGCATCGCATCAAGCTGCGCTACTCCGACCCGATGCTGCTCGACGACGTCGCAGCCGACTTTCCGGACCTGACCATCGTGATGGCCCATCCGGCGGTGCCGTGGGTGGACTCGCAGATCGCGATCGCCTCCCACAAGACCAACGTCTACATCGACTTGAGCGGGTGGTCGCCGAAGTACTTCCCGCCGCAACTGGTGCACGCCGCCAACCGTCAGCTGCGCACCAAGGTGCTCTTCGGCACCGACTACCCGTACATCAAGATGGACCGCTGGCGGCGCGACTTCGACGAGCTGAACATGGACCCGGCGGTGGTGCCGCTGGTCTACAAAGACAACGCGCTGCGGGTGCTGGGGATCTCGCGATGAATTCCTCGGCGCCGACGACGTCGACAAGACCGTGCAGTTGGTTAAGGACAACGGCGGCAACGTGATTCGCGACGCCGAGGACACGCCGTACGCCCGGTTGGCCGCCGTCGCCGATCCGACCGGCGCCGGTTTCAACCTGTCGTCGCTGGATCAGTACTGACAGCAGGCTGCTGGACGCCCTTGCCCTTGCGCAGGGCGTCGAGCAACTCGCGGTACGGTCCCACCAGGTAAGCGGTGTCGCCGCCGGCGAGCCTGGCGTCGCGCCGGGGATGCAGTTGCACCGGAGCATCGGCCCTGGTGACCGCGATGACGCGGGTCTGCGTGGACATGTCGAACATCCGCATTCCGTCCAACTCGCTGCCCGGTGCCACGTACATGCCGCCGACCATGAACGAGCGCTGCCCGACCGAGAACGTGCCGAGCACCTGCAGCCCCAGCGCCGCGCCGATGAACCACGGCGCCGCCAATTCGACTGTGGAGAGCACCGTTTCGAACCCGAAACGCTGAGCGACCGCGGCGCCGAGGGTGCGGTCGTAGATGCGCAGCACGATCGGCACGCCGGTCCGGTGGAGTTCGGGTAGCGTGCGCGGCCCGAGCATCTCGTCCAGCACGATGCCCGTCTCGATGTTGACGATGTCGTCTTGCGTCAGCACCGCGATTGCACGCGCCTCGTCCAGCCGCGCGGACTCCAACGTCTCATGCAATGTGGCGTCGCCGAAGATCACCGGCACATCGAGACGGGCGGCCGTGGACAGGAAGCGGTTTTCGGGATCACGCTCGATGACGGCCACGTCGTAGCCGGCCGCGGTCAGGTCACTGACCACTCGGATGCCGAACGAACCCAACCCGACGACGATGACGTGATGCCGTAGATGCCGCACCTTCCTGCGGCCCGCCGACTGCGCAAGGCGCCGCGACAGCAACACGTCGGCGATGAATGCGACGAGGATCGCGGTGGTGGTCACACCCGCGAACATCAGCCCGATGCCCCAGATCCGCAGCCACATGGGCTGGTGCATGAAGCTGAAGTCGCCGTAGCCGACGGTGGCGATGGTCTCGGTGCTGAAGTACAACGCATCGATCCAGCTCATCCCCGGCGGGTGTTGATAGGCGAACCGCAACAACACCGTCGAGCCGAGCAGCAGGGACAACGACACGGCGAGCGCCCGGTAGAACATCGGGTTGATGTCGTCGCGGATCAACCGCACCGCGTCGACCACCCGCCGCAACGGTGGCCGTCGCCCCCGCGAATGCGACAGCGGCCGAGGAATCGCGATGCCCTGCTCGGTGAGTTCCTCGGCGGTGCCGATCATCGCGGTCCAGTCGCCTGCGCTCACCCGATAGTCGCGACCGGGACACGCGACCACCGCATCGCGCCCGTCGGAGTCCTCGGCGTGGATCACCGCGACCGGCGCCAGATCACCGAAGATGTCGCGCAATGTCGCGTCGCGGGGGGCCTCCGCACCGGAGACGACGAAATCGATGCCGGCCACCGGAATCGTGTGAGCGGTACGGCCCAGGCAGGCCTCCACGACCGACGCCGCCGCCAGATCGGCGACGTCGAGGATCGCGCCGGGGCCGTTGTCCTGTGACATGGCTTCGCGCAGCACGCTATTGGCCAGCCGGGCCACCACGCGCACATCGGGATTGGCTTGCCGTGCCAGCAAGGCGATTTCGAGGTTCAGCGCGTCGTCATCGTCGGCGCAGATGACGGCCTGTGCAGTCGCGACGCCCGCCCCGGCGAGGTCGTCGGGGGCCTGCACCATCACCACGCGCGTGCCCGCGTTGTTCAGCTCCTCGACGATTCGCATTCCGAGCGCATCGTCACCGCAAACGATGATGTGGCCCCGCATATCGCAGAACGGTACTGCGGAAACGCCGGACAGCGCAGAAGATGATCAGATGCCCACCAGTCCCAAGGTCTACGTGAAGGCCTGTATCAACGGCGCCCGCACGCCCGACGCGCATCCGAACCTGCCGGTGACGCCCGATCAGCTGGCCGCAGCGGCGCTCGCGGCCCATGGCGCAGGCGCCAAGGCGGTGCACCTGCATCCGAAGAACGCCGACGGTGTCGATTCACTGCTTCCTCAGCACGTGGACGCCGCGGTGGATGCCGTGCGCCATGCGGTGCCGGGGCTGCCGCTGGGGGTGACGACGGGCTTCTGGGCGCTGCCGGATGCCGACGCGAGGCTGCATGCCGTCGACGGCTGGACCGTACTGCCCGACTTCGCCTCGGTCAATTGGCACGAGCCTGGCTCGGAGGAGTTGGCCCGGCTGCTGTTGAGCAAGGGGATCGGAGTCGAGGTCGGCATCTTCAACGCCGAGGCGGCCGAATCATGGGCGGCCTCGTGGATCGCCGAGCATTGCATGCGAGTGATGATCGAACTTCTCGGGGACGGCGATGTCGCGACCGCCGACGACCTACTGAGTCAGGTGTTGGCCCGGCAGTCACCTGCGCCGGTGCTACTGCATGGGATGGACGAAAGTTGTTGGCCGCTACTGGAACACGCGGGCAAGCGGGGTGTGCAGGTCCGCATCGGGCTGGAGGACACCCTGCGGATGCCCGATGGTTCCACCGCACCCGACAATGTGGCGCTGGTGTCGGCGGCCGTAGCGCTGCTCAGTCGGTAGGGGCGGCCAGCGCGAAGTCGGCGTAGTCGAAGCCAGGGATCACCACACAGCTGACCAGGCACGGCTGGTCGTCGCGGGGGCGGGCCCGCTGCCAATGTCCTGGCGGCACGACGAACTGCGGCTGTTCCCCGGCGAGGATGTCGGCGCCGAGCAAATGCGTTGTGGCGCTGTCCTGTTCGGCGCCGACCTGCAGCAGCAACGGACCGCCGAAATGAAACAGCCACAGCTCGGCGCTGCGCACCGTGTGCCATGCCGACTGCTGACCGGGCATGAGCAGGAACAGGATTGCGGTGCCCGCGCTTCGGGGTCCGGTGTAGTCGGGCGGCAATGCGGACTGGGGCATCGTCAGCCCGCTGCGCCAGGTCTCCTTGAACCAGCCGCCCTCTGGATGAGGAGACAGGTCAAGCCGACGCGCCCACTCCGGAAGGTCGCTCATCAAATCCCCCATTAATCGGTTCGGCGACTCCACAATAGAGACGATGGCTACCGGCAAAGCACCTATTGTGCTGATCCACGGCTTGTGGATGCCGCCGCACAGCTGGCGCGGCTGGATCGAGCGTTACCGCGCCGCCGGTCACACGGTTCACGCACCCGCATGGCCAGGGGTCTCTGAGCTCGACGATGAACTCGACCACACCAAGGCGCCCGCCGAGATCGGGGTCGGTCAAGTGGTGGATCATTACGCCGCGTTCATCCAGACGCTGCCCGAGCCGCCGATCCTGATGGGCCACTCGTTCGGCGGGTTGATCACGCAGATGCTGCTCGGCCGGGGCCTTGGCCGGTCCGCCGTGGCGATTCATCCCGCCGCGCCGCGCGGCGTCTACCGGCTGCCGCGGTCGGTGTTGAGGTCGACGTTTCCGGTCTTCCGTAATCCGGCCAACCGACATCGTGCCGTGCCGCTCACGCCCGCCGAGTTCCACTACGCGTTTGCCAACACTGTGCCGCGGGCCGAGTCCGACGCCTGGCACGCCGAGTTGGCCATCCCCGCACCGGGCAAGCCGCTGTTCCAGGCCGCGCTGGCGAACTTCAGCCGTAGGTCCAAGGCGGCGACGGTGGTCGACTTCACCAAACCCGACCGGGCGCCGCTGCTCCTGATCGCGGGCGGCCGCGATCACATCGTGCCCGCGTCGGTGGTGTACGAGAATTTCAACCGTTACCGGCGATCGCCCGCCGCGACGGATTTCAAGCTGTTCGACGACCGGCCGCATCTGACCGCCGCGCTGGATGGCTGGACCGACGTGGCCGACTACGCGTTGACGTGGACGACGGGGCACAGCGGATAGTCTGAGCGCATGGCTCGCCTGCGCCCCGGTTGGCTGGTGGTGCTATGCGCGGCCGTGCTTGCGATCAGCGCCTGGCTGCCGTGGCTGACCAGTCGGGCCGACGGCGGGGGACGCGCCAATGCGATCGGCGGGATCGTGGGCACCATGCCGGTGCCGCCGCCGGGGTTCGGGGTCGGCCAGCTGATCGTGCTGCTGGCGTCGACGTTGATCGTTGCGGGCGCGATGGCCGCCCGCGGACTGTTCGACCGCCTGGCATCGAGTTCGGCCCTTGCCATTTCGGTGCTGCTGGTGGTGCTCACGATGTGGTACTACCGGCTGTATGTGTACTCGCCGGTGTCGGCGGGCTACGGACTTTTCCTCGGTGCGGCAGCTGCGGTGTGTGCGGTGGTGCTGTCGGTGTGGGCGATGTTCGCCGCCTGGTCCAGGGTGCGCCGATGAGCGGGTTCGTCGAACCCGTGTCGTTGACCGGTCAGCGATGGGTGAAGCTGGAACCGCTTAGCCGCGAACATGTTCCGGAGATCGCCGAGGCTGCCGCCGACGGTGAGTTGGGCAAGCTTTGGTTCACCCACGCGCCGAAGGCGGGCATCGCCGAGCAGTGGGTCGACACACGGTTGGCGGTGCAGAAACCCGATCAAGGTCTGACGTTCGTGGTGCGCAGTCTCGACGGAACGCTCGTCGGGTCGTCGAGCTACCTGAACGTGGACGCGTCCAACCGCCGGCTCGAGATCGGCAATACGTGGTACGTGTCGTCGGCGCGACGCAGCGGGGTCAATTCCGAGACGAAGCTGCTGATGCTCGGGCACGCTTTCGACGAGTTGGGCTGTGTCGCAGTCGAATTCCGCACGCACTTCTTCAACTCGACCAGCCGCTCCGCGATCGAACGGCTCGGCGCCAAGCTGGACGGGATACTGCGCAGCCACCAGGTGCTGCCCGACGGCTCACGCCGCGACACGGTGGTGTACTCGATCCTCGACATTGAATGGCCGGCTGTGCGCAACAATCTGCGCTACCGATTGGAGCGCAATGACTAGCCGAGACTGCGGCCAGATCGCAGTTTCGAGATGATTGGCGATCTGGCCGCAGTTTCGAGGCGGCGCTTGGCTATTCGGATTCGACTCCGGTCGGCTCGATCGAACGTTGTCCGCCGCCGTGGGCGACGTCGATCTTGCGCGGCTTGGCACGTTCGGCCAGCGGGATGGTCACGGTCAGCACACCGTTCTCATACGTCGCGGAGATAGCCGACGCGTCGATGCCCTCGCCAAGCGAGAGTTGCCTGCGGTAGGAGCCGAAGAATCTCTCGCTGGCCAGCCACTGGACGGCGTCTTCGGATCGGGCCGTGCGATGTGCCGCGATTGTCAGGGTGCCGTTGTCGACGTTGACGTCCACCGAGCCCGGGTCGACGCCGGGTAGGTCGGCTGTCAGCACGTAGTGGTCGTCGATCTTGCAGAGATCCATCGGCATGAACCGAGGAGCGCGATTTGATCCGGTCTGGCCGGTAAGCAAGCCCCGGGTCAGAGCATCGAAGTCACTGAACGGATCAAAGCGAAGCACAGCAATCCACCTCCTATGTCGCCTCAAGGCCCGCCACCCTGGCGGGCAGCCAATCACTGTGCAACCCGAAGATTAGCACTCTCACCCCGAGAGTGCCAGTTCTTTTTCGTCCGGTTGAGACGCGCTCAGACCGCGCTGACCTGCGCTCCGGTCAGCGGCTCGGTGCACTGATCGCAGACCAGAACGGCGCCGAACCGCCTGCCGCAGGCCGCGTGAGTCAGCTCCACGGCCGGACCCTCGGCCGCCGGAAACCACCGTTGTGCCCACTGCAGCGCCACCACGAGCACTGCGAACAACGCGCGGCCCTTCTCGGTGAGCCGGTATCGGTTCTCTGCGCACACCAGTACGCCATTGGCCGTGAAGATCGACAGTCGATCGGAGATCGATCCAGGCGGGGCGCCGAGCTGGCTTTGAAAATCGGTGAAGCGACTGACACCGACGAACGCCGCGACCAACAGCGCGAAGCCCCAGCGGTTGCCGAGCACGCTCATGGTCTGAGGGAACAGGCCCGCCGCCCCGTCGCGCTGGTCGGCTTCCGATCGTCGCCGCGTCGACGTGACGGGAATCGACCGCGCCCACGAGCCGCTCGGTCCCCATTGCGCGACAACGTCTTTCTCGCTCGCGCGCTCACCGCACGCGCGGCAGATGAGCAGCGGCGCGAAGTCGGCGTCGCAGGCCCGGTGCCGCATATCAGGCAACCCTTCGGCATGGCCCGGCACCCACCGGCGCTCCCATTCCCAGATCGACAACAGCACCGGCCACAGCGACCGACTGCGCGGGGTCACCAGGTACTCCGATCGGGTCGGGTTCGTCTGGTAAACGCGGCGCTCCAGCAGGCCGTCGCGGGTCAGCGCCTGCAGGCGGCGAGTCAGCACCGAATTCGAGATGGGCAGCCGCGCCTTGAATTCCGCGAACCGGGTCGCGCCGAGCAGCGCCTGCTGAACGACCAGCAGGCTCCACTCGTCGCCGAGCAACCCGAGCATGCGGGCGACGGCGTTGGGTTGCGGCCGCGCCACTACAGCCCGATCGCGGCCGCCGCGGTGTCCGTCTCCCGCCAGCGCCGCAGCTCGGAACCCGCTGCCCAGGTGGAGTGCGTTCCACTCGAAATGCGTTCCGGCAGAGCCAGTTTGCACACCGGTCCGTCACCGACTCTGGCGGCGTCGAACACCAGGCAGTACGAGGCGTCGGCGGTCATGTCGGTGGTCAGCGTGACCAGGTATCCGTCGTCCTCAGCCGTGCTGCCGACGCGCGGCGCCATGGCAGTCTCGCTGCCGTAGACGCCGTCTTCGAATGCATACCGCTGCTCACTGCCGGTTTGCAGGTCGTGCTTGACCAGCCCGTCGAACAAGAACCACGACGGCTTACCGGTCGCGGCATACGTGTAGCGATAGGGCGCTCCGGCATAGCTGGAGTTGATCATGCCGAACTCGGTGATGCTGTCCGAAAGCTGTTCTTCGACAACGTGACCCGTGACCATATTGAAGCGCCAGCGGTGCAGCCGGGCCTGCATGCGATCGAGTGCGAGGAAGCGGAATGCGCGCTCCCATTTGTTGCCCATGCCGTTATCCGCCGGTTCGGGGTCGCCCTGGAAGAACCCGTCGAGCACTACCTCGTCGCCGTCCTCGTAGGCGTTGGTGAAGTGCAGCACGAAGGTCGGCTCCGCCTCGAACCACTGGATGTTGTTGCCGCGGCGGGGGATGATCGCGAATCGCGACGGCATATCGCGATGGAACCGCGCCACGTGCGCGTTGCGCTCGAGCAGTTCGGGATCCCAGAACAACGGAAAGTCGTTGAGGATCACGTAGTTCTCGGTGAACGCCATGTCGTGGGGGAGTCGCGGCCCCGGCAGCGGCACGTCGATGTAGTGCACGAGGTCGTTGTTGTCGTCGACGACTCCGTAGTGCATGTACGGTGCCTGCTTGCTGTAGTTGAAGAACAGCAGTTCACCGGATTTGTCGTCGACCTTGGGGTGCGCCGAGACGCCCCAGTCGAATGGGAACGACCCATTCCACTGTGCCTTGCCGAGGGTGACACCCGAATACGGGTCGAGGCGGTACAGATCACCGCATTGGTAAAAGCTCGTCAGCGCGGTCCCGCGATGCACGATCACGTCGGTGCTCGACGCGTCCTTCATCAGGCCGCGTGCGCCCCACCCGTCGTCGCGCTTGGCCAGCGAGACCGGTTCGGCAAGGCCCGGCCACAGCGGCCCACCCGCTTCGTTCTCGGCGAGAAAGCCGTCGGTCTGGACAAACCTGTTGCGGTAGAACGCTTTTCCATCCCGAAAGCCGACAACGTGCAGCATGCCGTCGCCGTCGAACGGGTGATAGGCCTTCAGCGCCGGGTGCAAGGGGTTCTCGGTGTTGCGCAGATACACCCCGTCGAGATCGGCGGGAACTTCGCCCTCGACCGGCCTCAGGTCGTCGGCATCCCACTCGGTGGTCTGTGGACGCCACGGCCCGGTTCGGTAGGGATGGTCGTCGTCCTCGGGCAGGGTCGACAGACACTTGCCGACGATCTCTGGGGTCATGTCAGGCTCCCGTCACGATAAAGCTCACGGTGGTGGCCGTGCTGCCACCGAAGTTGAGCGTTCCGAACGTCTTTGCGCCCTCGACCTGGTAGCCGCCTGCCGTCCCGCTGACCTGCTTGGCGGCGTCGAGCAGCATGCGCACACCGGACGCGCCGACAGGATGGCCGCCGCCGATCAGCCCGCCGCTGGGATTGATCGGCAACCGTCCGCCCAATTCGATCTCGTTGTTCTCGATCGCCTTCCACGATTCACCGGGCCCGGTCAGCCCGATGTGGTCGATGGCGAGGTACTCGCTTGGTGTGAAGCAGTCGTGCACTTCGAAGCCGTCGACGTCGTCGAGCGTGACGCGGGCGCGGTCGAACGCGTCGAGCACGGCACCGCGGACGTGGGGGAGTACGTAAGGTTGTCCGGCGGCACGGTCGAGTTTCTGCTGCAGACCGAGCCCGACGGTGCGGTGGCCCCAGCCGTCGATGCGCCCGATCGGCCGAGCCTGCGGATGGTCACGCAGGTATTCGTCGGTCACCAGCACCACTCCCGCGCCGCCGTCGGTCATCTGGCTGCAGTCGAAGCGGCGCAGACGTCCTTCGATCACAGGGTTGGCGTCGTCGGCGGCCAGTGGTTCCGGCACGGTCCAATCCCGCGTCTGCGCATTGGGATTCGCGCGGGCGTTGGCGAAGTTCAGTTGTGCGATCGCTCGCAGGTGTGCGTCGTCAAGGCCATAGCGGCGGTCGTATTCGTCGGCCACTGAGGCGAACATGAACGGCCACATGAACTTTGCCTCGGTGCCTTCGTGGTCGGTCCACGCCGCGGCGCCGAGGTGTTGTGCCGCGGTGTCGCCCGGGACGGTCTTCTCGAGTTCGACACCGACGACGAGCGCAGTGCGGTACGCGCCGGAGCGCAGATCGGCGATCGCCGCGAGCGTTGCCACACTTCCCGATGCGCATGCGGCTTCGTGGCGGGTTGCCGGGGTGTCCCACAATCCGTCGTTGACGCTTGCCGGCATCGCGCCAAGATGGCCCTGCCTTGCGAACAACTCGCCGAATGCGTTGGCCACATGTACGACTTCGATGTCCGCCACGTCGACCTTGGCCGCACGCAAAGTGTTGTCGACGATTTCGGCCGTCAGGCCTGCGAAGTCGATGCGTTCGCGGCTGAGGTTGCGCGCGAAGTCGCTCTGGTGACCGCCGAGGATCCAGACGTTGGCAGTGCTCATGGCCAGACGGTACTACAACTAAGAGAGTCACTCGGCCACGTTCGGCAGACGTAGAGGCGGCCCCGCCGGCTCCGGTCTGAACCGACGAGACCTCAGCGAACAGGATGGTCGACCATCTCGTTCGCCTGTACTGGGACATTGCCCACTGCGCCCAATGACAAACGTCCGCGTATAGCCTGGGTCCACAACGGGAAGCCCTTAACGATGACGAAGCCGCGAAATTACGACCTTGCACAGCGCATGGCCGAGCTCGCGCGCGCTTCGGCAGCGCCGCGAAGCGTCGATGACGTGCTGGCTGACGTCACCGCGGCAACGAGGGAACTGATTCCCGGGACCGACGCCGCAGGCATCCTGTTGGTTGGCAGAGGCGGCAAGTTTGAATCCCTCGCAGGCACCTCTGAGCTGCCGCATCAGCTCGATGAGTTGCAGATGACGTTCAACGAGGGACCGTGCGTGGAAGCGGCGCTCGACGAGGTGATCGTGCGAACGGACGACTTTCGCACGGATGAGCGCTGGCCGAAGTACTCACCGGCAGTCGTCGAGATCGGCATCCTGAGCGGCCTGTCCATCAAGTTGTATACCGCCGAGCGCACCGCGGGCGCGTTGAACATGTTCGCGTTCAAGCCCCACGCATTCGATGGCGAGGACGAGACCACCGGCGTGGTGCTCGCCGCGCACGCGGCGGCGGCGATCCTGGCCAGTCGTCACGGCGAGCAGCTCGAGTCGGCGCTGTCGACCAGGGATCGCATCGGTCAGGCAAAGGGCATCATCATGGAGCGTTTCGGCGTCGACGATGTGCAGGCCTTCGAGATGCTGCGCAAGCTCTCCCAGGACGGCAACACCCGGCTGGTCGATGTCGCGCAACGGGTCATTGACACCCGCGGCAGTTGATTATTGATCCTGCAGCACGACGCTGCCGTACCAGTGGCAGAGCAGCAACGCGATCTCGACGTCGAGTCGACCGTCGGTGATTGGTCGGCCACGCCGCTCGATTGCGCGTTGTACCCGGTACTTGATGGAGTTGGTGTGTAAGTGCAATTCCTCAGCCGTGGCCTTGAAGCTTCCTCCGGTGCGAAGGAAGATGCCCAGCGTTTCGCGCAGTCGCTCGTCGTTTTCCGTGGCGGACGCGAGCGCTCCGAGCACCTCGCTCACCCATACCCGCGCCGCGCCGAGGTTGCCGTTGAACAGCGCTGCCGCCGAAAGGCCGGGATCACTTGCAGCAGTGAAGCGTTGAGCATTCGGGCCTGCGGCCATCGCGACGGCATGCGCTTCTTCCGCTAGCTGATGTGAACGCCGGAATCCCTCGACGCCCGGCAACGGATTACCGGCTGCGATCCGCGGGGCGTCGCTTCGTGTGTCGGCGAACGCGCGCATGCACGCGACTGCTGCCGGCCCAGTCTGCGCGGCGAGCGGAATCCAACCCCATCCCGTCATGCGGTCCACCGAGATGAACAACGAAGTTTCGCCGGCGCCGGCAGACTCGGCGAGTTGAGCGACGAAGCGCTCCATCGACGTCGGGTCTTCGCAGAATTCGTCTTCGCCGTGCCAGACAACGACCGCCAGATGAGTCCGCCGCAACGGGTAGCGAATCGCCGTTGTCACCTTGTCGATGTCGAGGTCGGCTCCGTCGAGGAGTTCGCGTACCCGCAGCGCGCGCAGGCTGTTTTGGTTCTCCATCCACCGGTTGCGCTCGCACTGGTAGGTGATCACCACCTGTTGCGTGATCCAGTCGATATAGCCGAACGTCACTTCCGAGATCTGGCTGAACACGGCGAGGCTGAGCGGCGGCTCCAGTCCTGAGGCTCCTATTTCCTCGAGCACCGCGTCGAGTACCGCCTTGTGTCCGAGGCGGTACGCGCGCACCAATGCGTTGACCGTCGTTCCGCGCTGCGCGAGTCGCCGTGCGTGTTCGACGGCGGCGGTGGGCAACTCGACCTTGTCGATCGGGATGGCGTGCCGGATTGCGGAGAACACCGTCGCGACGTTTCCGTCGATGCTGTCCCGAAGCAGCTGTACCAGCTGCGCATCACTGCGCAGTTCGGCAATCTCGGTGACCACGATCTGCTGGATCGAGCTCGTCAGCTCCGCGATTCGATGATCCAGGCGGTCGACGATGGCCGCGGCAGACTCCGCGACGACCACCGGCTCGGCATGGCCCGCTTCCGCCATCACCAGACCATAAACCCGCTGCTACCCGCGCCGAGCGGTTCGCTGCCACTCTTTGGCTCCGCAAGCCAGTAAACCGGCGAAACTTCGGCGTCCGCGGACGTCGCGGCACCCCGACCGGTTCCGTGATTCTGATGGCGACCGCGGCGCGACAACGCGCCGACGCACCCAAGTTCCGCTGCGAAAAGAAAGCGAGTCCCCGATGAGCAGCTACCTCAGCGCCATTGCAGTCATGTTGCTGGTTCTGTGCCCACTCTTCATTCCGGTGACCGTCACGGTGGCTGCTCTGGTGTCCACAGGCGTCCGTCGTCTTCGGCGAGCCGTCGGACTCCGGCGTCACGCCGCCCGCACCGCCTGATCACCACCACGCCAAGCCGAGAGGTCACGTCATGCCCACACAATTCACCACGCTGCAGCGCGAAACCCTGACCGCGATCGTCGACACCTATGTCGCCTCGGTCGCACGGGAGGACGACCCGGATGGGTTCTACGCCGCCAAGGGCAGCGACGTCGGGGCCGATGTGGCAACGGAGCAGTACCTGCTCACCCGCCTACCCGAGGTCCAGCTGGCCGGCATGCTGGCGCTGATCGACGGCTTGGCCCTTTTCGAGTTCAAGGATCAGCCCCAGGCCGCGCGGGAGGAAATCCTTGCCAACGTCGCGGCCATCTCACCCGAGGCGGCGGGGGCGGTCGCCGCGCTGAATCAGCTCTCGGTGTTGTTCGCATACAGCCTTCCGGGCCCGGATGGCCACAATCGGTTGTGGGCAGGCATGGGGTATCCGGGCCCGGCCCAAAATCCGCCGCCGAACTCCCGCAAGACGCTGGAGGTCATCGCCGTCTCCGGTGAGACGACGCTCGAAGCGGATGTGGTCGTGGTCGGCTCCGGCAGCGGCGGCGGAGTGGCCGCCGCAGTGCTCGCCGAGGCGGGCAAGCGCGTCATCATCCTCGAAGCGGGTACCTACCACACCGAATCCGATTTCGTGCAGTCCGAAGTTGCGGCTTATCAAAATCTGTTCCTGCGCGGCGGATTCTTCCCGTCCGCCGACGGCATGGTGAGCATCGCCGCGGGCAGCACGGTAGGCGGCGGCAGCACGGTCAACTGGTCGAACTCGTTGCTCACGCCCAGCACCGTGCGCTCCCATTGGGCCGAGGCCGGGTTGACCGACGTCGACACCCCCGCGTTCGACGAACACCTCCAAGCGGTGTTTGAGCGCATCCAGTGCAACGACAAGGTCGCCACGCAGAACGGCCCGCATGCGCGGCTGTCGGATGGTGCATCGAAGCTCGGGTACGCCTACCGGGTCGCCACACTGAACATCGATCCGGAGCGCTACGACCCGAACTTGATCGGCTACAGCGGGATGGGCGATCAGACCGGCGCCAAGCAGGGCACGATGCGGACCTATCTTCAGGACGCATCCGACGCTGGAGCGAAATTGCTGCCCAACGTCTGGGTCGACCGCATCCTCACCGAGGATGGCGTGGCCGTCGGAGTCGAGGCGACATACACCGACCCGCAGACCCAACAGACGTCTCGTGTCGTCATCAACGCCCCGGCGGTGGTGGCCGCCGCGGGCAGCCTCGAAACGCCCGGGCTGCTGCTTCGGTCGGGGATCGGTGGGCCCGCGGTCGGCGCCGAGCTGCGACTGCATCCCGCCAGCCTGGTCAGCGGGGTGTACGACGAGCCGCAAGACCCGTGGTACGGCCCTGCGATGGCCGGCATCATGAACGAATTCGCGGAAGCCGACGAGGGGTTCGGTTATCTCATCGAATGTGTCCAGCACCTGCCGGGGCTGTTCACCACCGTGGTTCCGTGGCTCGACGGGGCCCAGCACAAAGAGCTCACCCGCAAATACCGGTATCGCGCCGACTGGGTCTTCATCGTCAAGGACCGTGGCGCGGGCAGCGTCACACTCGACGAGAACGGTCAGTCCACGTTCTGGTATCCGTTCTCCGACGAGCTCGACCGTCGTCACTTCCGCGAAGCCGCCGTCACGTCGATCCGCATGCACGAAGCCGCGGGCGCGCAGCAGATCTTCGTTGCAGGCCAACCCTTCGCGCCCTGGAATCGCGGAGAGGACCTGGAGGCCTTCATCGCGAAGGTCAACGATATCCCGATCGGACCCGGCGGCATCCCTGTGTTCAGTGCGCATCAGATGTGCAGTGCGAAGCTCGGCAGCGACCCGCAGACCTCCGTCGCGAAACCGAGTGGCGAGCTGCACGACGCGACAGGTGTGTGGATCGCCGATGCGAGCGGAATGCCCAGCTGTTCGGGAGTGAACCCGATGGTGTCCACGATGGCGCTCGCGCGTCGCACGGCGATGAACATGCTCGGCGAAAATTAGCGCAAGCCTGTTGATTGACGGGCACGTCAACGGGTATGCCCCTCGCATCAGAAGATGCGAGGTGGCGTGGTGCGCGTCGGAATGTGTGTCGTGGTCGGTGCGGCGGTCGTCGCGGCGGCCGCCTGCGGGCCGAAGTCCGCGACGCAGCCCTTGCAGCCGATGCCAACTGTAGAGGCGACGACCGTGGCAGCCGCGATTCGCGCTCCGGTCGCGTTACCACCCAACGACGACGGTGACCCGCCGTGCCCCGCAGCAGATGCCTGGGGAACGGATCCCTTCGGCGCAGGCATCGTCGTCACGCATTGGACCGATGACACGGCACCCGTCACGGTCCTGGTGCGCACGAGAACGGGAATCGATCAGGCCCAACGCGCCGTGCTCGGCCCCGGCGAGTTGCGGTTGTTCGAGTTTCCCGGCATCGACAAGTCCGCCGTCTCCGAAGTGCTGATCATGACGAACACCCGTCGCTGCTACGTCACTGCAGATCCAGCCGCATTGGGCTAAGTGGCGTCGGCACCCACCACGCGCTGCAGGTCGGGTTTCATGGCCTGCAATTGGGCACCCCAGTACGGCCAGTCGTGCGTGCCGTTGTCGGGGAAGTTGAAGGTCGCGTTGTTGCCGCCCGCGGCCTGGTAGTCGTTCATGAAGTCGACGTTGCTCTGGTGCAACATGTTTTCGAGGAACTCCGCGGGCACGTTGGCGCCGCCGAGGTCGGACGGCGTTCCGTTTCCGGCGTAGATCCAAATACGGGTGTGGTTTGCGACGAGCTTGCCGACCTGAACCGTGGGATCGTTGCGTGCCCACGCGGGATCGCTGGATGGGCCCCACATGGCGCCGGCGTTGAAGCCTCCGGCGTCGTTCATCGCGAAACCGACCAGCGTCGGCCAGATTCCGTTGGAGAGGTTGAGGAAACCGGACAGCGAAGCGGCATAGGCGAAGTTCTGCGGGTGGTAGGCGGCAAGGATCAACGCCGCGGATCCAGACATCGAAAGCCCAACTGCGGCATTGCCATTGGGGCTGATGCCTTTGTTGGCCGAAAGCCAGGCGGGCAGTTCCTGTGTCAGGAACGTCTCCCACTTGTATGTCGACGTTCCGCCGTTGCCGACGGCAGGCTGATACCAGTCTGAATAGAAGCTGGACTCCCCGCCCACCGGCATCACGACCGACAGCCCGGATTGGTCGAACCACTCGAACGCGGAGGTGTTGATGTCCCAGCCGTTGTAGTCGTCTTGTGCGCGTAGGCCGTCAAGCAAGTACACGGCGTGCTTGCCGCCGCCCTGGAATTGCACCTTGATATCGCGTCCCATGGACGGCGACGGCACCATCAGGTATTCGACTGGAAGGCCGGGGCGAGAAAACGCAGAGGCGATGCCGACGCTGCCGGTCACACTGACTGCGGCCCAGATCATGGACGCCGCCAGCGCGGCGATCGTCAGCCGTTTTCCAAAGATCTTCACACCAACGCCGAACGCCTTGGAGTCAGCGGCTTATTCGAAATGCGGGAAGTTCTGCGAAAACCCGAAGTTGCCGGTCAGCGGGCTCACAGCCGATACCGAGCTCGGGCCCTCTCGCGTCCGAGGCGATGAGAAGCGTAGCGTCGAGGACAGGTTTCGCGAGGTGGTCGGCCATCCCGCGCCGACTCAGGTCTCGCCGGTTAATGGAACAGCCGGCGAGATCGCTCTCTCCGGTGCCGGCGTGAACGATTCGGGCCGCCACAAAAAGATGGCCTGAAGTGCCACAAAGTGCCCCCGGCAGGATTCGAACCTGCGACACCGGCTTTAGGAGAGCCGTGCTCTATCCCCTGAGCTACGAGGGCGTGACCCGCTCGGAGCTTACCGGTAGGGATTCGAGGAGCGTGCCCCACTCGTATCGGGCGGCGGCGGTGGCGTCGTCGTCCGGCGGCGCGCCCAGAACCAGTGCGACGAGCGCCGAGGCGATGCGCAACGTCGGGATCCGATGACGCTTCGAAGCCTGCACGATCTCGGCGAACGCGGCGTCGATCGTGCAGCGCCTCAGCGCCATCAGCACGCCCTCCGCGCGGTCCAGCATCCTGGCATCGTCCATGACGGGATTGCGATTCCCGGCACGAACAAGATCAAACCGGATCTTCAGCGCAGCTCGGCGATCACCTTCGCGAACGCCTCCGTATGCGGCTGCTGGACGGTGATGTAGGTGATGCCGTAGGTGTCGCGGTAGCCCCGGATGGTGTCCGCCATGTCCTTGGTCGAGCCGGACAGTACCGACGGCGCCCGCAACAACTCCTCGTCGGACAGATGGGGCAGGAAGCGTCGGGGGATCGTCAGGTCAGCTGTGCCCGAATCGTCGGTCGGCATCGCCGTGACCGAAATATTGAGTTCGAGTTCGTCGAAGCGATCGCCTGCTGCGTCGCGCACGAATGCGATTCGGTCGGCGAGCGGATCGTTGTCCGCGGTCACGGGGGCGCCACCTTGGAGGCCGATGATGTGGGCGCGCTGTGCAGCGAGCGTGAGCACTCTGTCGCCGTCGCCCGCGATGAGAATCGGCACATCGGGCACGTTTTCGTTCAAGTGCTTGGTCACGTGACGTAGCCAGTCGACGCGCTTGCCCGCACTCGGGTAAGGCAGCTCGGCCTGCTCGAATTCGACCTCGTTGTATCCGGTGCCGAGGCCCAGCTCGAAGCGGTTACCGGAGAGGTCGCGAAGTGAGGTGACATCGCGGGCGAGAAGAGCGGGTCGGTAGAACCCCGCGTTGAGCACGAAGGTGCCGATGCGCAATCGCTCGGTCACCATCGCAACCGCGGTCAGCATCGGGAACGGGGCCGTCGTGTAGAGGTGATCGGCCATATGCAGGACGTCGTACCCCATGTCCTCGGCGCGGCGCGCGTTGTCCTCGAGCGTGCCTCGACTGCGTACCGCTGTCAGACCCACACCGAATCGAAAGTCCTTGACCATTTCACGATCCTAGGCAGCCGACATTTTTGTTTGGCGGCGGCCGCCAGTGGGCAAACATGATCCGCCGACCTCGAATCCCGAGGTCTCAGAGCAGAAGGACTTACCGCCAGATCCGGCCCGTCGTGAGAGAACTCCGACGGGCCGGATCAATATCGTCATCATGGCCAGCCACCCCACCTTTGGCGTCGAGGAAGAGTTTCTTCTCGTCGACCCGACGACCGGAGAACCCGTCGCCGTGAACAAGGCTGTCGCCAGTCACGCCGCCGAGCATGGCGTCAAGTTGCAGCTCGAGCTGACGAGCTGTCAGATCGAGACGACCAGCGCGGTGGTCGGCGGCAGTGCCGATCTGTTGGAGGAGCTGACCCGGCTGCGGCGCACCGCCGCCGAAGCCGCCGAGTCCAGCGGCGCGCAACTACTTGCCGCCGCGCTGCCGCCGACGCGGCCGCACGAGTTTCCGATCACCGACAGCCCGCGGTATCGGCAAATCGCGGAGAAGTTCGGGCGGATCGCCGAGGAAGGCATTTGTGGCGCGCACGTGCATGTCGCCGTGCCCAGTCGGGAAGTCGCCGTGCGGGTGAGCAACCGGCTGCGGCCATGGCTGCCGCTGTTGCTGGCGCTGACCGCCAACTCCGCGGTGTACCGCGACGCCGACACCGGCTATGCGAGTTGGCGCAGCATCGTGTGGGCGCGCTGGCCCAGTGCCGGTCCGCCACCGCATTTCGATTCGGTCGACGAGTATGACGGCATGGTGCGGATGCTGCGTCAGGCGGGAGCGGCGCTCGACGACGGGATGGTCTATTGGGACGTCCGGCCGTCGGCCACGTTCCCTACCGTTGAGGTGCGCGTCGCCGATGTACCCGCAACGGCGGAAGAAACCGTATTGCTGGCCATGCTGATTCGGGGCAGCGTGATGACCGCGCTAGAGGACGACCGCCGCGGTGAGCCGAGTCCGCCGCTGTCGCCGCACGCACTCAAGGCGGCCTACTGGAAGTCGGCTCGTGACGGCATGGAAGGCGAGGCGATCGACCTGCTCGACAGCCACGCGCCCGTTCCGGCCCGAGAGTTGTTGCAGCGCATGGTCGATCACATCAGACCGGCACTGGAAGACGTCGGCGACTACCAAACGGTGAACAGTGCGCTGGCGCGCCTGGACCGCGACGGCAACGGCGCGATGCGGCAGCGGCGCGCGTGGCGTCGACGACACGACGTGAGGGACGTCATCGCCGAGTTGGCTGCCGCCACCTTGTCTTAAGCCAGCGTGAGCTTGGCGAACGGCGCGCTGGTCGGCTGCGTTGAGCCGCCCGGCGGCTCGACGGTGAACGCCAGCGTCCGCGAGTCGCCGAGGTCGGGCAGCACCGCAGTGGTTGACGGCGCAACGTTTTTGGCGTCCATCGTGCCCGCCGACTTCGCACCTTTGTCGTCGATCAGCCACATCTGGTAGACGGTGCCTGGCGCAGGCGGTGCGACGTTGTTCATCACGAGCACACCGGCGTGCTTCTCGCGGGAGAACACGACCGTCGCGGTTCCGCCGGTGGGAATCTCCCCGGATACCGTCCGCACGTCCGGGGCGGCGAAAACCTCCTCGGCAGTCGACGGTGTCGGTTTCGGCTGCAACGCGATGCCAACTCCCAATGCGCCGAGGCCGATGATCACCGCGGCGGCCGCGGCCAGTCCGATCGTCTGCCAGCGGTTGATCCTCCGGCCAAGCGCCCGCACTGGATCGCTGCTCACTTCGGCCAACAGGCTCGCCCGCAGATGATCCGGCGGCTCGACTGCAGTGGCCGCCGACACCACGGCCATCGTCTCCCGGACGGCGCGCACCTCGTCGGCGAACGCCTGCGCGACGTCCGGGGGAGCGGCGGCGACGCGCCGCTCGATCTCGGCCAGTTCGGCATCGGGCACCGCGTGCAACGCGTACGGTGTCGCGAGCGCGATCAGATCGGGATCAAGTGGTTCGGTCATGCCGCCCCCAAACACCTGCGCAGGCCGCGGATGGCATCGCGCATCCGTGACTTGATCGTCGCAAGATTTGCCGACAACCGTTCCGACACTTGGGCATACGTCAATCCGTCGTAATAGGCGAGCTGGATGCACTCGCGCTGCGCGTCGGTCAGTGAGCCAAGACAGTCGGTGACCTGGCGCCGCTCGTCGCTGAGGATGACCGATTCGGCGACCTGATCCGAAGGCGGGTCGACGTTGGCGGCGCCGTAGCGCGATTCGCGTTGGCCTGCTGCCTGCTCGGAACGCACCCGATCGACCGCGCGCCGGTGCGCCAGCGTCAGCAGCCAGGCCAGCGGCGAGCCGGCGGCCGGGTCGTACCTGTCGGCGGTTCGCCACACCTGCAGGTAGACGTCCTGCGTGGTCTCCTCGCTGTAGCCGGGGTCGCGCAGGACGCGAGTGACCAGGCCGAACACCCTGGCGCGGGTGCGGTCATAGAAGGTGGCAAACGCATCGGCGTCCCGGTGGGCCACCCGGCGCAACAGCGCGTCGAGTTCGGCGGTCACGAACGGTAGCCTAGCCACGGGCGTCAATAACGGCACGAGAATGACGATCTCGGGGCACTGGTCTCGAAAAGGGTTGAGCCAGAAGTAGTTTCGTTAGTCCGGTTTCTGGCGCTCGCTAATGGTACGCGCCGCAGCCGTAATGTGAGGGCCTGAAGCCGGTATTCCGCGGCGGCAATCCGAGGCGCCAGCGGCGCAATACATTGCAGCCACACGATCTCGGGAATCGTGGCAGCACGTCGGGTTCCCCGCAGCGTCGCCACGAATGCCGGTTGATTCGCGCGGTGCAACGACACCATCACATCCAAATCGTTGCCCGGCTGCGGCGCTCGCACCAGGTAGTAGCCATCGGTCCCGTTGAACGGTGACATGGGCAGCTTCTTGGTCACCATCGCCGGTGACTCCGAGGTTGGTGGCAGCAAGTACGCGTGTCGCCCACCGGCGCTGTTGTGCATCTCGACCACCACGTGCCGCAGCGCGTCATCGACGTCGTGACACCAGTACAGCGTCACTGGGTTGAACGCGTGTCCCAGCACATTGGCCTGCAGGAGCGCGGTGATGCGGCCGCCACGTAAGTCGACGCCCTGTCGAGCCAAGAATCCATCGAGGCGCCTGCGAAGCGAATCGTCAGGCTCACCGTCAAAATGAGCGTCGGGCCCGAACCTGGCGAACGGCCGCAGCCAGCGCGGCAGCGTGGGCAATCGGTCCACGTCGACATACCAGCAGTAGCCGCGGTGCTCGAAGTAATGGTGCACCGGAGCGCGGCGCAAATGCGTGATCCTGGTCCGGTACAGCGCCGGGGTCGAGAAGCGTTCCACAGCAGGTATTCGGAACCGCGCGGCGCGCGGATTGGTGCGGTACGTTCCCCGAGTGTCTTCGACGTTCTTTGATGGCGGAACGATCTGGACCGGCGTCAACGGGACGCAAAGCGACGCCTTGTTAGTGGTCGACGGAAGGGTGCAGGCGCTCGGCGAAGCCGCACGCGCCAGGGCCGACGAAGGCGCTCATGTTGACCTCGACGGCGGCTTCCTGATGCCGTCCTTCGGCGATGGTCATGCCCATCCGTTGCCCGGTGGACTCGAGGCGGTCGGGCCGCAGGTGCGGCCATGCACCTCGGTCGACGAGATCGTCGCCGAGGTGAAGCGATTCGCCGCCGATCATCCCGACGACGAATGGATTGTGGGCGCCTCCTACGAGAGCAGCATGGCGCCTGGCGGGCTTTTCGATGCGCGGTGGCTCGACGCCGCTGTGCCCGACCGGCCCGTCGTGCTGCGCGCGTGGGATTACCACACCGTGTGGTGCAACAGCGTCGCCCTGCAGCGGGCGGGCATCGATGCCGATACCCCTGACCCGGAGCTCGGCGAGATTCCGCGTCGCGAGGACGGCACGCCGCTCGGCACGTTGCGAGAGTGGGGCGCCGTCGATCTGGTCTTCAAGGTGCTGCCGGAACGCGACGCCAAGGTCCGCGTCGGGGCGCTGCGCACGGCCGCCCAGTACTACCTGGCCGCGGGCGTGACGTGGGTGCAGGACGCCTGGGTCGAGCCCGCCGACGTGGACACGTATTTGGCCGCCGCACAACAGGATGCCCTCGACATCCGGTTCAACCTCGGCCTCTATGCCGACCCGCGGTATTTCGACGCGCAACTCGAGCAGTTCGTCGACGCGCGTCGCCGGGTGCAGGCCGCCGCGTCACCACTGCTGACCGCGAACACCGTCAAGTTCTTCGCCGACGGCGTGATCGAGAACGAGACCGGAGCGCTGCTCGCGCCGTATTGCGGAAGCCTGCACAACCACGGCATGCAGGTGTGGGACAACCTTGCCGAGGCCGCACGCGCCGTCGACGAGCTCGGCTTTCAGATCCACATTCACGCGATCGGTGATGCGGCGGCGCGCCAGGCACTCGACGCGATCGAGTATGTGGTCAACACCAATGGAAAACGCGACCGGCGGCCGGTGATCGCCCACGCGCAGTTGGTTGATGATGCCGACCTGGATCGGTTCGCGGCGCTGGGCGTGATACCCAACATGCAACCGCTGTGGGCGCAACTGGATCCGTTGATGGTCGAGCTGACGATCCCCCGGCTCGGTCCCGACCGCAGCGAGAAGCAGTACCGCATGCACAGTCTCGTCGAGTCGGGCGCGCCGCTGGCCTTCGGCTCGGACTGGCCGGTGTCTTCGGGCGCGCCATTGGACGGGATCGCGGTTGCCGTGTCACGGGGTGGGTGGACACCGCTGGAGCTCCTCACGGTCGAGCACGCGCTGAGCGCGTACACCGCTGGTGTTGCCAAACAGGCCTTTGCCGAAGGGCATTGGGGCGCAATCGTGCCCGGCGCCAGCGCGGACTTGGTGTGGTTGGATGCCGATCCGCGGAGGACGCCACCGGAGCAACTGCCGGACGTCGGCATCCGCGCCACGTATCTGTCAGGAAAGTCGGTCTACTCGGCCGCTGTGTGAAAGGGATTGCCATGTCGACAGTGTCGTCGGCCCCGCCGGGCGAAGGTCACCTGCGCCGCGTCCTGGGTGTGCCGTCACTAGTTCTGTTCGGGCTGGTGTACATCGTTCCGCTGACGGTGTTCACCACGTACGGAATCGTCGTGCAGGCCAGCGGCGGCCGGCTGGCCGTGTCATATCTGGTGACATTGGCTGCGATGGTGTTCACCGCTCGGTCGTACGCCCGGATGGCCGCCGTCTACCCGGTGGCGGGTTCGACCTACGCATACACGCAGAGAACATTCGGCGCGCCGATCGGCTTCCTGGCCGGCTGGTCCCTGTTGCTGGATTACCTGCTGTTGCCGATGCTGAACTACCTCGTCATCGGCATCTACCTCAATGCCGCGATCCCAGCCATCCCTGCTTGGGTGTTCGTCCTGATCACCATTGCCATCGTCACCGTGCTCAACATCGTCGGTATCGTCTCGGTGGCGCGGGCCAATCTGCTGATCATCGCGCTGCAGGCGGTGTTCATCGGGGTGTTCGTGGTCCTTGCGCTGGTGACGGTATCGCACAGTGGCACAGTCGATTTGATGGCTCCGTTCACTGGCGACGGAAGTGCGACCGGGCTGAGCCCGATACTCGCGGGTGCCGCGATTTTGTGCCTGTCGTTCCTTGGATTCGACGCGGTGTCGACGTTGTCCGAAGAGGCAAACGAGCCGACGCGCAGTGTGCCGCGCGCGATCATGATCGCCACGGTCACGGCGGGTGTGATCTTCGTGATCCTCTCGTATGTGTCGCAATTGGTCTTCCCGTCCAATCAATTCGCGGATGTCGACTCCGGTTCCCTGGATGTGATGAAGACGGCCGGCGGGCAGTTCTTGTCGACGTTCTTCACCGCCGCCTACGTTGCAGGCGCCCTCGGGTCGGCGATCACGTCGCAGGCGTCCGTCGCGCGAATCCTCTACGCGATGGGGCGCGACGGGATCCTGCCTCGGCGGGTGTTCGGGCACATTCCACAGCGATTTACCACCCCGACCTATGCGATCCTGGTCGTCTCGGTGATCTCACTTGGCGCGATCTGGTTCCACCTGGATGCGCTTGCCTCCATCGTCAGTTTCGGTGCGCTGGTTGCATTCTCAGCTGTTAACCTCACCGTGTTCAAGCACTACTTCATAGACGCGGGCGAGCGCGGCGGCGGCTTCTTCAACAACGCCGTGTTGCCGTTGATCGGCTTTGGCCTGACGGTCTGGCTGTGGTTCAGCCTGTCTGGCTTTGCTCTGGTGGTGGGATTGATCTGGTTCGCGCTCGGGTTCCTGTGGCTGTTGTGGGTGACGCGCGGCTTCCAGCGACCGACACCTGTGCTCGAACTGGAGGAGTAGCCGGCTACTTGGCGCAGTAAACCGAGTCCAGCACTGCGGCCCTCGGGTCGTCGGAGAGCATCTCGGTCTCCGGCGGCGCTTGAGTGAAGGTTATCGAAACGGCAGGCCCGGCAAACGCTTTCGCCATCAGGCTGTGGAAGCCCTCGATGTCTCCGCCGTGCCCCCACACCCTCACTCCGCAGTCCAGGTCGATGCCGGTGAGGCCCAAACCGTAGTGAAAGCCAGGCCCGGCGGCGGGCCAGTCGACCGTGTCCATCATCTCGCGCAGTTGCGCAGCGGGGACGACTCGGCCGTCCAGCAAGGCCGTCATGAATGCCGACGTGTCCTCGCCCGTTGAGACGAGCGAGCCTGCCATGCCCGCCGCCGAGGCGTTGAAATTCGTTACGTCCTTGCGCTTTCCGTCGACCGCTTCGTAGCCGTGCGCGAACGGGGCGCGCAGCCCGGTGTCACCGGCCGCCGGGAAGTACGTGTCGGACAGTCCCAGCGGCGTGATGATCCGACGGGTGACCTCCTCGGCCGCGGGGCGACCGGTCAGCTTCTCGATCAGCAGGCCGGCGACGACGTAATTGGTGTTCGTGTATCGGATCGCGGCGCCAGGTGCGAACTGCGCGGGGCGCTTCAGTGCGGCGTCGAGCAGTTGGTCGCCGGTCACGGGTTCGGTTGGTATCGGGGTGTCGGCGTCGAAGTATTCGGGCAAACCGCTCTGGTGGCGGAGCAGCTGACGCACGGTGATGGCGTGCGCGTCGATGCCCCGGCCCCGGATCCTGCCGGGCAGGTAGGTCTCGATCGGCGTGTCGAGGCTGACCCTGCCTTCGGCGACGAGCTGTAGAATCGCCGCAGCCACAAAGGTTTTCGTGATACTCGCAGTCCGGATATGGGTGCGCTGCGCAAAGGTCGTCCTGCCGTCGATGTCGGCGTATCCGGCCGACGATCGCGTGAGGTTGTCGTCGCGGACGACGGCGACGCCGCCGGACAACTGATTCTGAGTCACCGCATGACGCAACGCGTCGCTGACGCCGTGGCTGGGCTGGCCGCATGCAGCAGTCAGTGTGACGAGAAGAAGGATGGCACCGAGACTCGGGATGCGCACTACGTCGAGACTAGTGGCCACGACCGCGCGGTCGCGACCAGGCCCTGCACCAACTTCGACGTCGCAGGCGTCAGACCGTCGTCGCCAGGAAGGCCGCTACGGGGGCTGATGCCGCGCACTCGCGGGGTCAGCTCGAGTTGCGTGCCCCCGCCGCGGACCCGGTTGACGGGGTTGTCGGGATGCATGCCGCGCAGCTCGCGGGGGATCGCGTCGAGGTCCGTGACGACTTGGTAGCCAGGCACGTCGACGTGTTGGGCGAGGTGGTTTGCGAGCTCGCGATTGCGTCCACCGGCGAGCAGTTGTGTGCTGCGGCCGATGCGGCCATACCCGTGCAGTGACACGACAACCTCGACGTGGTCGAGGAATTCGGCCAGCCGCTCGGATTCCTCAGCGCGGTAGCGAGCCGACGACAGATGGTGTGGATAGCGATCGGGGTGGCGCACCACATACACCGACGCGTCGGCGGCGTCTGCGGCGCGCTCGGCGATGACGTCGGTCATCTGCTCCAGTCCGCCGCCGTGGATGGCCATGAAACCGAAACGCGAGCGTAGTGTGCTGTCCTCGATGACACCTGAGTCGGCGAGCAGTTCCGAAAGCGACTGCGGTGCAGCGGAATTCGGGTTGCTAGTACGCATGGGCCAATTCGCCGGATCCCAGCGCCGCAGGAACTCGATCCAGCGGAAGGGCAGGTCGTGGTGCACTGCGCCGTCGACGATGCGCTCCAGGTAGCCCGGTCTCGGCGGGCCGGGATCGACGCGGTGGTCGATGTAGACCCATGCCTCGGCCGGGCCCTCGTCGGTGTGTACGACCAACCGGTCGCGGCGGTATCGCACCGGAACGCCCTCGGCGCTGTCGAGGGTGGCCAGGTCGTGGTCGGTCACCTGCCACACGACGCCGTGCACCTCTGATCCGTCGAACGGTTCGACGGTGGCGACGCCGCGCTGGTTGATCAGCCAGTCGTGATCGGCGAGCTTCGCGGGGCGGGGGTTGACCGCGCCAGGGCACCGCCGCGCCATCTGGTGCACGCACAGGTTGGACCCGTACGCGAAGTAAGTGTGACTTGCCCGCATTGCCTCCATTGTCCCAGATGCGCGACCTGGGCTTTTGCGGCAACCACGGCCACGGGGCCGTCGGGCATGTCACGATTCCTATGGGGGGTCGCCATGATTGATGATGCGCTGTTGCACAGGTCGCCGGTTCACAAGAACCTGGGGATGAGCGTCGTGGAGTACAAGCCGGGCTTCATCGTGCTGTCCATGCCCATCAGCGACGACATCAGTGGACTCTTCGAAGGCACGGTTCACGGCGGAATGCTTGCCACCTTCGCGGATACGGCGTGTGCCACCTGCCTCGTCGGCTGCTATGACGATCAATCCGAGGCCACCGTGACGACCGACATGCATGTCCGCTACTACCGGCAACCGCGCGAGGGTCCGCTGCGTGCCGAGGCCACCATGGTGCACAACGGCCGGACGCTACTGAGTGCCGAGTGTTCGGTGTTCGACGCGGAGGACCGCGTCCTCATTCGCTCTACGGCGACCTACGCGCGAATCTCGGTGCAGGGCAGGGCTACCCACGCACGGTCAGATAGATCAGTACCACGTTCAGCAGGCTGATCACAGCGGCGACCGTCCAGCCGAGTGCCGTCGTCACACGGTGATTCGTGTCGTCGCCCATCAGCGTGCGGTTGCTGGTCAGTCGCACCAACGGGATCAGTGCGAACGGGATCCCGAACGACAGCACGACTTGGGACAACACCAGCGCACGACTCGGGTCGACGCCGATCGCCAGAATCGCCAGCGCCGGGATCAGCGTGACCAGCCGTCGCAATAACAGCGGGTACGACCGGCGCAGCAGGCCCTGCATGATCATCGCCCCCGCGTAGGCGCCCACCGACGTCGACGCCAGGCCCGAGGCCAGCAGCCCGACTGCGAAGAACAGCGCGACCGTCGGGCCGAGAGTGTCGCGCACTGCGGCATGCGCACCCTCGATCGAGTCGGTGTCGTCGTGGCCCTGCAGGTTGGTGGCGGCCACCAGCAACATCGACAGGTTGACCGCGCCCGCGACCAGCATTGCCAGTCCGACGTCCAGCCGCGTCACCTTCAACAGCAAGCGGCGCTGCTTGCCCGGCTCGGGGTGACCGTGCCGGTCGCGGGCCAGCCCGGAATGCAGGTAGACGGCATGCGGCATGACCGTTGCACCCAGCATGGCGGCCGCAAGCAGCACACTTTCGGCGCCTTCGAACCGCGGCAGTAGGCCGGCCGCCACCTCTCCGACGGCAGGTGGCTCGACGAACAGGCTGGTCAGGAATCCGATCGCGATGACCAGCAGCAGCCCGCTGATCACCCGCTCGAACATGCGCTGGCCGCGGCGGTTCTGGATGGCCAGCAGCAGCAGCGACACGAATCCAGTGATGACACCGCCGACCAGAAGCGGCAGATCGAACAGCAGATGCAGGGCGATGGCGCCACCGACAACCTCGGCGAGATCCGTTGCCACCGCGACCAATTCGGCCTGCAGCCAAAAGCAGATGCGCGTCGGGGTGCGGGTGTGGTCGCCGACCGCTTCCGGCAGGCTGCGGCCGGTGACGAGGCCGAGCTTGGCCGAAAGGAATTGCACCAGCCCGGCCATCACGTTGGCGACGATGATGACCCAGACGAGGAGGAAGCCGTACTGTGCGCCTGCGCTGACGTTGGCCGCGACGTTGCCGGGGTCGACGTACGCGATCGCCGCGACGAAGGCAGGGCCAAGCAGCAACCAGCTGGGCCGCAGCCGTGGCGCGGTGTCTTGGATCAACTAACTCACTCTCTATCCGGGGCTGCGAATAGAAAAGTTAGGTTAGCCGAAACCTCTCGGAAGGGCTAGCGCCGGGGCGGCGTTACCAGCCCCAGCCGCCGAGGCCGATGACGATGCCGCCACCGCCCCACCACGGCCAGCCGCCGTTCCAGTTGTTCTGCTGGGGTGAGGTGACGATCGCAGTGCTGCCGTTCGTCTGGCACTGCGTCGTATTGGGAGCGGTGGTCGTGCATTGCGGTGTGGCCGCGGCGACCGGTGCGAGCGCGACGGCTGTGCAAACGACAGCCGCCGCCGAAAGCGTTGTGAGAGAGCGAATCTTGGTCCGCATTGTTGGCCTCCTCAATGGGCCGCGGAAAAACAACTTGGCTAGCGACGGCCCCCGCCGCCACCGATGATCAACGCCGGACCCCAGAACTCGTCATCCCACGGATACGGGTAATCCGGTTCGGGCGGGGTGGCGTTCAGCTGAACGTTGCCGGGTGTGGCGCATTCGGTCGTCCCGGCGCCCATGTCCGTCACGCCGCCGACGCTGGTGCACGACGGCAGGGTGGACGAATCGCCGGGATCGGCGATTGCGGCGGGCGCGGAAATCAAAGCCGCTGCGGCGCCTGCCGCGACAATCAGCGGGGTGAAGTGCCTGGTCCTCCGCATAGGCAAGCCCTTCTTTTGCAAACCCCCGGGTTATCCGCCAGCGTACAGCCCTTTTCCAGTAATAAGGGGCAAGTCCAACGTCGTCGCGATACCGGGCTCGGCGTCGATGACGGCGGGAATCGCATTGACCACTCGCGCGGCGGTGGCGACCAGTCCAGCGTGGTTGTGATCGCCGTTGGGGCTGCTCAGGCACAGGTCCAACGCGTAGGACGGCTCGCCGGTCACCTCGACGCGGTACGAACCGCCTTCCTGGGCGGGCTGCGGCCAGTCGGGCCGCAGGTCGTCGCGCAACCGGGTGACGTGTTCGAGCACGACGGCGACCTTGCCGTCCTTGATGCCCTGCACCTCGAACCGCAGTGCCGCGGCGCTGCCCTTGGGGATGTGGCCCGACGCGATGTCGAAGTCCTCCGGTGCCGGTTCGCGGACGTAGGTTTCCTTGACCTCGTCGAGTTCGATGCCGATGCCCGCGGCGAGTTGGCGGACGACCGAGCCCCAGGCCAGGCTCAGCACACCGGGCTGTAACAGCATCGGAAGCTCGTCGAGCGGCTTGCCGAAGCCCATCACGTCGAACATCACCGTCGCGCTGTCGTAAGTGTCGTAGTTGATGATCTCCATGCAGCGGATCTGCTCGATGCTCTGGCAGGTGCCTGCCAGCGCGAGCGGAACCAGGTCGTTGGCGAAGCCAGGGTCGATGCCGTTGATGAAAATGCTTGCGTTGCCTGCCTTGGCGGCGTCTTCGATCGGGGCGATCAGCTCCTCGGGCAGCGTCTGCCACGGGTACTGCAGGAAGACGGCGGCACTGCCGACCACGTTGATGCCCGCGGCGAGGATCTTGCGGTAGTCCTCGAGCGCCTCGGGCAGGCGGTTGTCTGCCATCGCGGTGTACACGGCGCACTGCGGATTGGTCGACAGCACTGCGTCGAGGTCGGTGGTCGCAACGATGCCCGTCGAATTGTCAAGGCCCGCAAGCTCAGCCGCGTCCTTGCCGGCCTTGGCGTCGCTGGATACCCACACGCCGGTGAGCTCGAAGCGCGGATCGTTGATGAGTTGGGTGAGCGCATGGCGGCCGACGTTGCCGGTGCCGATCTGCGCGACTCTGATGGTCATGAGCTAGCTCCTCACAGGTCCGGGATGGGCAGGTCGAGATTCGGAATATTGAGCCCGCCGTCGATCTCGAGCACCTTGCCGGTGAGGAAGCTGCCTGCAGGCGAGGAGAGATACACCGCGGCCGCGGCGATGTCGGCCGGATCGCCGAGTCGTCGCATGGGCGTTGCCTTTTCCATCGGCTCGCGCAGTTCGTCGTTGGAGGCGACGATGTCGAGCGCAGAGGTCAGGATCGAACCCGGCGCGATCGCGTTGACCCGAATCTTCGGGCAGAGATCGAGTGCGGCCTGCCGCGTGTAGTGCGCGAGCGCACCCTTGGCGGTGGCGTATGCGGCGAAACCACGGCCTGCCAACCGGCCCATGGTCGAGGTGATGTTGATGATGCTGCCGCCGCCGGAGTGCTCCAGCATGAGCGGAACCGCGGCGGTCGTCAGCGCGTGAGCGGTGAGCACATTGAAGGTGAAGGCGTCCTTCATGTCCTTGACCGACGTCGTCAGCAAGGTGTTCGGCATGGTGCCGCCGACGTTGTTCACGACGATGTCTAGTTTCCCGAACGCCTCGACCGCCTCGCCGGCCAGCTTGGCGGTGTCGTCGGGATGCGCGAGGTCGGCGACGACGATGTGTGCCTTGCGGCCCGCCGCTTGTACCTGCTCGGCGACCTCCTCCAGCTGTGACTGCGTGCGAGCGGCAATCACAACGTCCGCACCGACTTCCGCGAATGCCACGGCCATCGCTGCGCCCAAACCGCGGCCCGCTCCAGTCACCACCGCGACCTGGTCGTCCAGCCTGAACCTGTCAAGAATCACGTGTGCCTCTCTTCCCTTGCCGGGCGAACGCTAGCAGGGCTTGGCGTCCAGCGGGAGAGGTTTCTGAAACACGTTCTAGTTTTCTCAGGAACGCCTTCTTCGCTGACGGTTTCAGGCGCACAATAGGGAGGCACGTCCGAAATCTGGGGAGCCGCGATGAGCGAGCAACAGTACGACTTCTTCGGTGAGATCTTCCACCGGTACTTCGGACCCGCGGTCGACTCGTATCCGCATGTGGGTGGAGCACTTGTCGCGAAGCTGCTCACGCTCACGGACGACGTCTCGGATCGATTGGCCCAGCCTCGGCGTGCGGCGATGGCATGGTGCAGGGTCGAAACCCCGAACGTCAGGCGCAGTTCGGAACTCTTCATGATCACCCAACATGGACTGGTGTATGCCGCCATGTTGAACGAGTCGCGCCGGGCACTGTATTACCTCGCCACGCCGCCCGGGTTGTTCGATCCGTTCGTCGATCAGATCGACACCGCAGAGTTGCGCGACGACGAAGTGGTCGTGGTGGACAGCGGGTTCGGCCGTGATCTCGCATCGGCTCATCCGATGGATGCCGCGCTGCGCCGAATACTCGACGAGCACCTGGCGCTGCGGGTGGATCTGCCCGCCTAGCTACTTCTTGGCAGCGGCTTTCTTGGCGGCCTTTTTCGCAGGCGCCTTCTTGGCTGCAGCTTTCTTCGCGGCTTTCTTGGCAGGCGCCTTTTTGGCTGCTGCCTTCTTGGCCGGTTTGTCGCCGTCCGAACCGCCGCCGCTGCGGCGCGCCTTCACGCTGGCCTCCAACTTGGCCAGCAGATCGGAGACGTCCTCGGTCTCGTCGAGCTCCTTGGGCTGCTCTTCGGTGGTAAACGCTTCGCCGCCTTCGAGTTTCGCCTGGACCAGCTCGTGCAGCTGCTCTTGGTAATCGTCGTGGTAGCGGTCCGGGTTGAAGTCGTCGGTCATCGACTCCACCACCTGGCTGGCCATCTTCAGCTCGGCCGGCTTGACCTCTACTTCCTTGTCCAGCACCGGGAAGTCGGGATCACGAATCTCGTCGGGCCACAACAACGTCTGCACGATCATCACGTCGCGTTTGGAAAAGTCCTGCACCCGCAGCGCGGCGAGCCGCGTCTTGTTGCGCAGCGCGAAGTGCACGATCGCAACCCGATCGGTCTCCTTGAGAGTCTTTGTCAGCAGCACATAGGATTTCGACGACTTGCCGTCGGGCTCCAAGAAGTAGCTCTTGTCGTACATCATCGGGTCGATATCGCCCCTGGGGACGAACTCCAGCACCTCGATCTCGCGGCTGCGCTCCTCCGGCAAGGTGGCGATGTCCTCGTCGGTGATCACCACCGTCTGCCCGTCGTCGGATTCGTAGGCCTTGGCGATGTCCCGGTACTCGACGACCTCGCCGCACACCTCGCACACGCGCTTGTAGCGGATACGCCCGTTGTCCTTCGCATGCACCTGATGGAACTTGATGTCGTGGTCTTCGGTCGCGCTGTAGACCTTGACCGGCACGTTCACCAGGCCAAAGGCGATGGAACCCTTCCATATGGAACGCATAAGCCCAGGTTAACCCGGTTGAGGCAACAACGGGCCCGACCCGGCCGCCGCAGCGTCGCGAGTCGCGCGATCAGGCAGGTCAGCGCCCGCGCGGGCCACGGTCAGCGCCGCCGACAGCGCAGCCGTCTGCACCACGCCGGTCAGCGCGTCGACGTCGATGCGGGCCAGGTGCTGCCGTCGCTCGGCCCCGAGCAGGCCCAGCGACCACAGCGCGTCGATCAGGCCCGACATGAACGCGTCGCCGGCCCCGACGGTGTCCACGACGTTCACCCGCAACGCGGGCACCCGCACCGTGCCCGCCGCGCACATCGCGAACGCGCCCGCGTCGCCCATCGTCACTGCGACGATCGACGGGCCAAGCGCCAGCCATGTCTTGGCGATCTGCTCGGGAGAGCGGTTGGGGTCGATCCAGCGCATGTCCTCGTCGCTGGCCTTGACCACGTCGCAGCGTTCGATCCAGCGGTCGATGCGGCCGCGGGCGATGTCGCCGTCCTCGATGAGCGCAGGCCGAACGTTCGGATCGAATGTCACCGTGGCCGACGGTCGATACGTGTCGATCAGCGCGGCGGTGGCGCGGCAACCCGGTTCGAGCACCGTCGCGATCGACCCTGTGTGCGCGACGAGCGGCGGCGCCACCTCCGGCGTTCCCGACAGCTGCCAGTCGATGTCGAAGACGTACTGCGCCGAACCGTTGGCGTCCAGTGTCGCGAGCGCCGTTGGGGTTCGTTCGGCCGTCATGCTGCCCGAAACCAGTTGCACACCAGACTGTTTGATGTATTCGACGATGCGGCGGCCGCGTTCGTCGTCGCCGATGTGGGTGAGGAAGTCTGCTCCGCGACCCAGCCGCGCCAGTCCCACCGCGACGTTCAGCGGGCTGCCGCCGACGTGTTCGCCTGTCACGGAGCCATCCCGCTCGACGATGTCGATCAGCGCCTCGCCGATCACCAACGCCCGCTCCGGCACGCCAGGCCCTGTCATGTGGTCTCCTTCAGCAGCGTCTCCAGCGTCGCGCGCGCTCCGTCGCGGTGCAGCGAATCCAGTGCCCACAGGTATGCCTCGACGAATCGTGGCTGCGTCGCGAGATCGCCGAATACATCCGTGTTTTCGATGAACGCAGACGGGTGCTCGTGCTGTGAGCGGGCCAGCGGCACAAGAGTTTCGGCGAGCTGGTCCTGGACGTCGATGGGCTGGCCCTCTTCGTCGACGCCCTCTGCGTAGCGTGCCCAGCTGGCCACCGTCGCGGCCGACAGCCGGACCGGACCGCCGGAAGCGAGGTTCGCCCTGATGACCGGCAGCAGCCATTTCGGAATCCGGTCCGAGGACCCGAAGCACAACCGCACGATGGTGTCCTTGACGCCGGGGTTGGCGAACCGCTCGATCAGCGTGCGCTTGTAGTCCGGCAAGTCGATGCCGGGCACTGGCTTTAGCGTCGGTGTCGCCTCGGAATCCATGTACTGGCGCAGGAATTCAGCGAACAGTGGATCTCCGGCCGCGTCGTGCACCAACCGGTAGCCGGCCAGGTACGCGAAGTAGCACAGACTCTGGTGGCTGGCGTTGAGCAGCCGCAGCTTCATCAATTCGTACGGCGTCACATCGTTGACCAACAACACGTCGGCCTTCTCCAGCGGCGGCCTGCCGTCGCAGAAGTCGTCCTCGAGCACCCACGACGTGAACGGCTCGGCGGCCACCGGCCACTGGTCCTCGACACCGAAGTCGTCTGCCAGCACAGCGATCACGTCAGGAGTGGTGACCGGCGTGATGCGGTCGACCATCGAGTTCGGAAAGCGGGTGTTGGCTTCCATCCACTCGCCGAGGCCGGGATGCACACGCTCGGCATAGGTGGTGAACGCCTGCCGCGCCACGTTCCCGTTGCCCTCGATGTTGTCGCACGACACGATCGTCGGCGATCCGAGTCCGCGGTCGCGCCGTCGCGCCATCGCGTCGGCGACCAGACCGAACACATTGACGCCATCGATGTTCTCGATGTTGTACCCGCCCTCGGTGATGGTCAGCGAGATGATCCGGGTGCTCGGCGCCGCGAGCAGTTCGACGACCGCTTCCGGATCGTCGGGTGCGTAGCGGTAGTCGACGATCGATCCGATCACTCGGGCGTCGCGGCTGCCATCCGGGTTCTCCAGCAGCAGCGTGTACAGGCCGTCCTGGGCGGCCATCACGTCGGCCATCTTGCGGTCCGCGGGCAGCACGCCGACACCGCAGATGCCCCAGTCCCTGGCGAGCCCCATCTCCAGCAGCCGATCCACATACATCGCCTGATGCGCGCGGTGAAAGCCGCCGACTCCGAAATGCACTATGCCGATGCCGATCTCATCGCGGTCGTAGGTCGGCTTGTCGATCGAGAGCTGCGCCAGTGTCGACTTGGTCAACTTCATGACACCCTCACCACGCTCTTGACGCTACCCGGCGTGCGGTCGGAGTCGAGGGCGTCGGCGGCCTTCTCCAGTGGGAAGTGCGCAGTCACCATCGCGTCGAGGTCCACTCGACCGGACTCGACGAGCGCGATCGCCGTCGGCCATGTGTTGGCGTATCGGAAAACCCCGGTGAGGACCAGCTCTCGGTTCTGGATCAGTTGCGTGGGCAGCTCCATCGATTCGGCACCCGAGCCGACGAGGACGACAGTGCCTGCCGGCCGCACCGCCCGGATACCGTCGACGACTGCCGAAGGAGCGCCCGACGCATCGATGAACGCGTCGACGCCCAATTCACCGATCGGTTGGGCGGACGGGTCGACTACCGCCGTCGCCCCGAATTGCTTTGCCTGCGCGCGGCGGTCTTCATCGGGATCGCTGACCACGATGTCGGTGGCGCCGTAGGCCCGCGCGAGTTGAGTGAGCACGATGCCGATCGGGCCTGCGCCGGTGATCAGCACGCGCGAGCCGCCGTCGAGGCCCGCCTTGCGGACCGCGGCGATGCCGACGGACAGCGGCTCACACAAGGCAGCGGCATCGTCGGATACCGAATCGGGCACCCGATGGGCGTACCCAGCGCCGATGACGACGTAATCGCAGAACGCCCCGTCGATCGGCGGGGTGCCGTAGAAGCGCATGTGCGGGCACAAGTTGTAGTGACCTCGACGCGTCTCGGGGCTGTCCGGGTCGGGCCGCTGCGGCTCGATCGACACCCGCTCGCCGATCCGAGAGGAGTCGACGCCTGCGCCGACACCGACGATCGTGCCCGCTGCCTCGTGGCCGAGCACCAGCGGCGCTTCGACGACGAAGTTCCCGATCCGGCCGTGCCGGTAGTAGTGCGTATCCGACCCGCACACGCCGACCGACGACACGCGGACTAGCACGTCTCCGGCGCCGGGCGTGGGTATCGGCCGCTCTTCCATTTCGATCCGGCCTGGCTCGATGAGTACGGCCGACCGCATTCGGGTATCTGGCGAGGGTGTTGTGTGCGTCACATTCTCCATGCTAACGTGATGAGCATCTACTCGCACCCCTGAGCATATGCTCACCGGTCGGACAGGAGGGGCAGTGGCCACACCGACGTCGAATGGCAAGGTCGCCGACATCGGCGCCCAGGTCGTGTCGAACGCGCGGGACCGCGGAGCCACGCCCGAGGACCTGCGCCTGGCATTGCGTGCAGCCACGCTCTACTACCTCGACGGCCTGACCCAGGCCGAGATCGCCTCCCGCCTCGGTGTGTCCCGCCCGACAGCGGGCCGACTCGTCGCGCGGGCCAAGGCGCGCGGACTGGTCCGGATCGATGTCGTCGTCCCGCCGGACATGCGCGACGACCTCCATGCTGATGAGGAACGCGAACTCGAGCAGCGTTACGGCCTGACCGAAGCCGTGGTGGCCGGCCACGGCGTCGACGTGGGCGCACACGGTCGTCCTGCGGCATACGCCAGCGTCGGCCGCGCCGCCGCGGCGCTGCTGATGCGCCGGCTGTCGCCCGACGATGTCCTCGGATTCACCTGGGGCCCCGAACAGGTCGCGGTGGCCGATGCGCTCACGCCTGGTGTTGCCAGCTGCCGTGCCGTGGTCCAACTCGACGGCGCGATGTCGACGGCGGCCTATCAGACCGGCACCGAGTTCATCCTCGGCCGATGCGCGGATATGTTGCGGGCCACCACGATTCGGCTTCCCGCCCCGCTGTACGCAGACCCCTCGACCGTGGTCTCCATGCGCAGCGACTCGCTGATCTCGCGCACGCTCGAGGCCGGCAGGCAGGCCGATGTGATGCTGTTCGGCGTCGGCGCGGTTTCGACCTCGACGACGCTGTTCGAGGGCAGCTTCGTCGACACCAAGATGCTCGACGAACTGATCTCGCTCGGTGCGGTAGGCGAGATCGGCGGCCGCTTCTTCGACGGCGACGGCTCGCCCGTCGACACCGAACTGCAACAGCGCGCGGTGTCGGTTCCCCTTGAAGACATCCGGGCCTGCGAGAAGACGATCCTGATCTCCAGCGGAGCGACAAAGCACCACGCCACTCTCGGGGCGTTGCGCGGCAAACTCGCCCGACTTCTGGTGTGTGACATCGATTGTGCCCGTTGGTTATTGGCACAGTGAAAGGTGAGGTAAAGGTGAGAGCGCTACAAAAATTAGGAGCGTGTGTCGCGGCCCTCGGGCTGCTGGTTACCTCCGGCTGTGCGGGCGCGGGCAGCCTCGGAGCCTCGAAGAACGAGGTGACGATCGCCCTGGTGTCCAACTCGCAGATGACGGATGCACAGAAGTTGTCGTCGGAGTTCGAGAAGGCCAATCCGGGCACGAAGCTGAAGTTCATCACGCTTTCCGAGAACCAGGCACGTGCCAAGATCACGATGTCGACCGCGATGGGCGGCAGTGAGTTCGACGTCGTGATGATCAGCAACTTCGAAACCCCGCAGTGGGCGAAAGACGGTTGGCTGCTGAATCTTTCGGACTACGCGAAGAAGACGCCCGGCTACGACGCGAACGATTTCATCCCCTCGCTGCGAGATTCGCTGTCCTATCAGGGCAACATGTACTCGGTTCCGTTCTACGGCGAGTCGTCGTTCCTGATGTACCGCAAGGACATGTTCGAGAAGGCCGGCATCAAAGTCGACCAGTCGCCGAACTACCAGCCCCAGTGGCAAGAGGTCGCTCAGTGGGCGGAGACCATCAAGGCGAAAGGCGTTTCCGATGCGGGTATCTGCCTGCGCGGCAAGCCGGGTTGGGGTGAGGTGCTGGCCCCGCTGGACACCGTCATCAACACCTTCGGCGGGCGCTGGTTCGACGAGAAGTGGAACGCGCAACTCAACAGTCCCGAGGTCAGCAAGGCCGTCAACTTCTACGTCGACCTGATCAACAAGGCAGGCGAACTCGGGGCGTCCTCAACGGGATTCCAGGAGTGCGCCAACCTCTTCGGACAGGGCCAGACGGCCATGTGGTACGACGCGACGTCGGCGGTCTCGGTGCTCGAAGACCCGAAGACCTACCCCGATCTGGTGGGCAAGATCGGCTATCTGCCCGCGCCGATCGTCGAGAAGCCGAACTCGGGCTGGCTCTACACCTGGTCGCTCGGCATTCCCAAGGGTGCCAAGAATCCCGATGGCGCATGGAAGTTCATCTCGTGGATGACCAGTAAGGACTACATGAAGCTGGTCGGGGAGAAGCTGGGCTGGGCCCGGGTCCCACCGGGAAGTCGGACCTCGACCTACACGCAGTTGCCGCAGTACCAGGCGATCTCGAAGTCGTACGGGCCGTTGACGTTGAAGTCGATCGAAGGTGCCACACCGAACAAGCCGACGGTGCAGCCCGTTCCGTACACCGGCATCCAGTTCGTCGGGATCCCCGAGTTCCAGGATCTGGGTACGCGGGTGAGCCAGCAGATCAGCGCGGCGATCGCCGGACAGAAGTCCGTGGATGATGCGCTCGCCCAAGCACAGGAATACGCCGAGGTTGTCGGCCGGACCTATCAGGAGAAGTGATGACTGTTACCGCTGATACCGAAGCTGACGCCGGCCAGCTTGGAGTGGCCGAACGGGTCCGCAAGATCCGTGAAGCTCAGGATGCGGGGGTCAGCCGCGCCGAAGGGTGGCGCAGGCGCGGGCCGTTGCTGCCCGCACTGATCTTCATGATCGTGGTCACCCAGATTCCATTCGTGTTCACGCTGTACTACTCGACGCTGTCATGGAACCTGGTTCGACCCGGGTCACGCCAGTTCGTCGGACTGAACAACTACATCGCGGTCGTCAAGGACAGCCAGTTCTGGACGGTGGCATTGAACACCGTTGTCCTAATCGTCGTCGTGGTGTTGGTCTCGGCGTTGCTCGGCCTGCTGCTCGCCCTGTTGCTCGATCGCGCATTCCTGGGCCGCGGCGTCGTACGCACGCTGCTGATCACGCCGTTCCTCGTGACACCCGTTGCGGCAGCGCTGATCTGGAAGACCACGATCCTCGACCCGACGAACGGCATCTTGAACTGGGTGCTCTCGCTGGTCGGTATCGACAAGGTCGACTGGATCGGCCAGTTCCCGCTGACCATGGTGATGGTCGTGCTGATCTGGCAGTGGACGCCGTTCATGATGTTGTTGATCCTCGCCGGCCTCCAGTCGATGCCTCGCGACATCCTGGAGGCCGGTCGAGTCGACGGTGCCGGCGCGTTCCAACTCTTCCGCGAGTTGACGCTGCCCCACCTTCGGCGGTTCATCGAGTTGGGTGTAGTGCTGGGTGCTATCTACCTGGTCAACACCTTCGACGCGATCTACATGATGACCCAGGGCGGGCCGGGTATCGCCAGCGCGAACCTGCCGTTCTACATCTACCAGCGCGCGTTCCTCGGCTTCGACATGGGCCAGGCTGCGGCCTACGCCGTGGTGGTGGTGATCTTCACGATGATCATCGCGAGCTTCGCGCTTCGGTTGATATTCAAGTCGTTCAGTGGCAAGGAAGAGGCAGCCTGATGACAACTCCACTTGTAAAAGGCACCGAAAAGACGACAGCAACAACGGATTCAGCTGGGGCGCCGAAGAAGAAGGGGCGCACGTTCAGCCCATGGGGCGTGGTGGCCTGGCTCGTCGGCCTCGGCTTCTTCTTCCCGGTGTTCTGGATGGTGCTGACGGCGTTCAAGCAGGAGGGCGACGCGGCGACCAGCCCGCCGAAGCTGTTCTTCACGCCGACGCTCGATCAGTTCAAGGCGGTTTTCGATCAGGGCATCGGGCCGGCGATGCTGAACTCGGTGTGGGCCACCGGTGTTTCGACGTTGCTGGTGCTCGCGCTCGGCACGCCTGCGGCGTTCGCACTATCGCTGCGGCCCGTCCGCAAGACCCAGGACGCCTTGTTCTTCTTCATGAGCACGAAGATGCTGCCGATCGTCGCCGCGATCCTGCCGCTCTACGTGATCGTGTCCAATATCGGTCTGCTGGACAACATCTGGGCTCTGGTGATCCTGTACACCTCGATGAACCTTCCGATCGCGGTGTGGATGATGCGGTCGTTCTTCCTCGAGGTGCCCGGTGAATTGCTCGAGGCAGCCAGCCTCGACGGTGCCAGCCTGTGGCGGTCCGTGCGCGAGGTGATCCTGCCGTTGGTGTCGCCGGGTATCGCGGCCACGGCGCTGATCTGTGTCATCTTCGCCTGGAACGAGTTCTTCTTCGCGGTGAACCTCACCGCGGTGAACGCGCAGACCATGCCGGTGTACCTCGTCGGATTCATTGCCGGTGAGGGTCAGTACTGGGCCGTCTTGTCGGCGGCCGCAACCATGGCCGCGCTGCCCGTGATTCTCTGCGGGTGGTTCGCGCAAAACAAACTCGTCCGTGGTCTTTCCTTCGGCGCCATCAAGTAGAGGAGCTAAAACCAAATGGCCGCAATCACTTACAAGAACGCCTCCTGCATCTATGAAGGCTCGGACAAACTGGCGGTTGACTCGCTCAGCCTCGACATCCAAGACGGCGAGTTCGTCGTGCTGGTCGGACCGTCCGGCTCGGGCAAGAGCACCGCGCTGCGCATGCTCGCCGGTCTCGAGGACATCGACGAGGGCGCCATCGAGATCGGTGGCAAGGACATGACGGGTGTGCCGTCCAAAGACCGCGACATCGCGATGGTGTTCCAGAACTACGCGCTGTACCCCAACAAGACGGTCGCCGAGAACATGGGTTTCGCGTTGAAGCTGCGGGGCGTATCGGCCGATGAGCGGCGCAAGAAGGTCGAGGAGGCGGCGAAGATCCTGGACCTGACCGACTTTCTGGACCGCAAGCCCGCCAAGCTGTCCGGCGGTCAGCGTCAGCGCGTGGCGATGGGCCGCGCGATCGTGCGTGAGCCTCAGGTGTTCTGCATGGACGAGCCACTGTCCAACCTCGACGCGAAACTGCGCGTGCAGACCCGTACCCAAATCGCAGCGCTACAACGACGTCTCGGCACCACGACCGTCTACGTCACCCACGACCAGGTGGAAGCCATGACGATGGGTGACCGGGTCGCGGTGCTGCGGTTCGGCAAGTTGCAGCAATTCGCTTCTCCCAATGAGCTTTACGACAAGCCGGCCAACGCGTTCGTCGCCGGCTTCATCGGCTCACCCGCCATGAACCTGGTGACATTGCCGGTGACGTCGGATGGCGTCAAGATCGGCGACTCTACGCTGGAACTCGAACGCGACCAGATGACGAAGCTGAGCGATCTCGGCCTGTCCGAGGTCACGTTCGGAATTCGGCCCGAGCAACTGGAACTCACCGATTCGGGCGGTGTGGAGGTCGTCGTCGACCTGGTCGAGGACCTGGGCAGCGAGGCGTACGTGTACACGCATGCGGGTTCCGGCGTCGAGTTGGTGGCGCGGTGCAATCCGCGCACGGCGCCGAGACTGGCCGACACGGTGCGGCTGCGCAGGCATCCCGAGGGTGCCGTGCACCTGTTCCATCCGGAAACCGGCGAGCGCATCAACTGACATGCAAGCGCCGGAGTTTCGGCTCCGGACACCGACTCCCGGGCTCCTCGGTCTGCCGTGGGACCGGCCGCTGTCGGAATGGACGGTCCCCGATGTCCCACTGCGCGACATCGCCGTCGGTCCCAGCCGCCACCTGGTGAAGTTCGTCGAAGCCGACGAAACGCTGTGGGCCGTCAAGGACATGCCACCGCGCGTCGCCGCCAAGGAGTACGACGTGCTGCGCAGGCTCGAAGAAATGGGTCTGCCCGCCGTGCGCCCTGCGGGCCTGGTGCTCCAACCCGAATTCGAAACCGCGATTCTGGTCACGCGCTACCTCGAAGGGTCATGGCAGTATCGCCGGTTGTTCATGCGGCTGCCGCCCGATCAGAGCAAGCACCGCGAGCGGCTGTTGGACGCGATGGCGGGCCTGCTCGTGGAGCTGCACCGGCACGGGGTGTTCTGGGGTGACTGCTCGCTGGCGAACACGCTGTTCTCCCGCGACGGCCAGATCCTTCAGGCCTGGCTTGTCGACGCCGAAACCTCGGAAGTGCACCCCGTTTTGAGTCGCGGTCAGCGTGCGCACGATCTCGACATCATGGTCGAGAACGTCGCGATGGGCATGGTCGATCTCGCCGAACGGCTGGAACAGTCGGCGTTGGAGGACGTGCTGATCGCCGAGGCGGAGCAGACCAGGAACCGCTACGAGCGACTGTGGGACGCGCTGCACGCCGAGCCGATGTTCGACTTCGCCGACCGCTACCGTGTCGAGGGGACCGTGCGCAGGCTGAACGAGCTCGGCTTCGCGGTCGACGAAGTCGCCCTGCAGCCGGTCGCCGACAATCCGAGCCAACTCAAAATCCGTGTCGCCGTTGGTGATCGGCGCTACCACGCGCAGCGCCTGCAGGAGCTCACCGGTTTGGATGTCGGAGAGGGACAAGCGCAGATCCTGCTCGGCGACCTGCAGGCGTATCAGGCTGCGCTGTGCCGGGAGGCGGGTCATGACGTCGACGATTCGACTGCCGCTCGGTTGTGGGTCATCGAGGTGCTCACTCCGTACGAGCGGTTGGCACACGACGTCGTCGGCAACAAGGGCACTCCGATCCAGGCCTACTGCGACCTGCTCGAGGTGAGGTGGCTGCTCAGCGAACAGGCCGGCCACGACGTCGGCACGAACAAGGCGCTTGCGGCGCTGGCCCGCGACGTGATCCCGATGGATTCCGCGGCGAAGTTGGCGATTGCCGAAGTGCCGACGGCGCCGTTCGCGGTGTTGCGGGATGACTGATTGGGTTGTGGGGCAACGCATTTAGCCGGCGACATTTTAGCGACAATCTCTCATGGTTCTCTTCAGAAATGCGTCCGTAAATCCTTAGAGTTCGAACATATGTTCGAGTCATGGGTTCGGGTGCGGTGCAGACGGCGGTCACCGCGCTGCGCGCCGCCTACGAGGGCCTGGCCGCGCTGCCCGTGGATGCGCTGGGCACGCCGGAGTTGATTTCTGCGCTGGACGAATTGGAGGCGCTGTCGTGCGCCTTGCCGACGCAGCGCCACCGCCTGTTGGCGCGTTTGCAGGAGCAGACCACGGCCACCGAGATGGGTGCCAAGTCGTGGCGTGACGTGTTGGCCACCCGGTGGCGCATCTCCACTAGCGAGGCCGGCCGTCGCCTCGAGGAGGCCGCTCAATTAGGCCCGCGGCGCACACTGACCGGCGAACCACTGGACCCCGCGTTGCCCTGCACCGCGCTGGCCCAAGCCAACGGGGTGATCAATCGTGAACACGTCAAGGTGGTGCGCGAGGCGATGGACCGCCTCCCGGCGACGGTCGACTCGTTGACCCGCGCGCAGATCGAGGTCGATCTGGTGCGCACCGCGATCGGGGTGGGCCCCAAAGAGTTGAAGGACAACGCCGAGCGGATCCTGTTTTTGTTGGATCAGGACGGCCCGCAACCCGACGACGCCGAACGCGCGCGGCGCCGCGGGGTGACGAAAGGACCGCAGGGATCCGACAAGATGACCCCGTTGAAAGGGACTCTCACGCCGCAGGCGTGGGCGATCTATGAGGCGATCTTCGCCAAATGGGCCGCCCCGGGCATGTGCAACCCCGACGACGAACACCCCTGCCTCTCGGGCACACCCACCCAGGCCCAGATCGACACCGATCACCGCAGCCTGGCGCAACGCCAACACGACGCGCTGCTGGCGGTGGGGCGCAGCGTGTTGGCCAGCGGCCAGCTGGGGCAGCACAACGGGTTACCGGTGGCAGTCATCATCCGCACCACCCTGCAAGACCTGGAAAGCCGCGCCGGCATCGGCGTCAGCGGCGGGGGCACCGTCATCCCGATCAGCGAGGTGATCCGCCTAGCCGCCACCGCCAACGCGAGCCATTACCTGGCGGTGTTCGATAAGGCCACCGGATCGGCACTGGACCTGTTCCGCTCACGGCGGGTGGCCTCGGCGGCGCAGCGGATCATGCTCATCGCCCGCGACGGGGGCTGCACCAAACCCGGCTGCACCGTGGGCGCCTACGGCACCCAAGTCCACCACGCCGCCCAAGACTGGGCCGATGACGGCCAAACCAACATCAACGACCTCGCCCTAGCCTGCGGACCCGATAACCGCATGGTCGGCCCCGACGGCTGGAGCACCCGCATCAACGCAACCAACGACGTCGAATGGATCCCACCCCCACACCTGGACACCGGCCAAGCCCGCACCAACGACTACCACCGACCCGAACGACTCCACCAACCACCCCACGATCCGGGAGATACGCCAAGCCTCAACGGCGACAAGGAAAGTCGGGCAGGTCCAGAAGGCGACGCCGCGTGAGCTAGGCCAGCGGTTCGTAGCCCGGGTTCGTGCCAAGAGATACACCCGGGTTGGCGCCGGGCGCGTCTTCGGAAAACACCTGCTGCGGCATGGGCCTGCAGCTGACGTCCATCGGCGACTGGTCCACGGAGCAGTAGGGCAGGCGGTCTTCGGGGTCGGCCGCTGCTTGTGGAGCCGCGATCAGCGCGGCAGCCGTGACCAGGCACGCCGCGAAGATCCTTGTCATAGTGCAACGGTACGCCGGGTAATACCGTGATGTGGTGGATCGATACGGCCGGGTGAGGCTGACCAACCCGGACAAGGTGCTGTACCCGGCGACGGGCACCACAAAAGCGGAAGTGTTCGACTACTACGTCAACATCGCCGAGGTGATGATCCCGCACATCGCCGGGCGTGCGGTCACTCGCAAGCGGTGGCCCAATGGCGTCGAGGAACCATCGTTCTTCGAAAAGCAGCTCGCGTCGTCGGCTCCTGACTGGCTCGACCGCGGATCGATCAGCCACAAGTCGGGCACGACGACGTATCCGATCATCAATAGCGCCGAGGGGCTGGCGTGGATCGCGCAGCAGGCGTCGCTGGAAGTCCATGTGCCGCAATGGCGATTCGTCAGTACCTGGACGCGGGAGCAAGGTGCTGAGCAGACGCCAGGCCTCGCAACCCGGGTGGTGTTCGACTTGGACCCCGGTGAGGGCGTGACGTTCCGCCAACTCTGCGAGGTGGCACACGAGGTGCGCGAACTCATCGCCGGTATCGGGCTGGTCACCTTTCCGTTGACCAGCGGCAGCAAGGGTCTGCATCTGTATGTGCCGCTTGAGAAGCCGATCAGCTCGCACGGTGCATCCGTGTTGGCCCGACGGATCGCGGTGCAGTTGGAGAAGACGATGCCCAAGCGGGTGACGGCCACGATGACCAAGAGCCTGCGAACCGGCAAGGTGTTCCTGGACTGGAGTCAGAACAACGGCAACAAGACGACGATTGCGCCGTACTCGCTGCGCGGCCGCGACGAACCGACGGTCGCCGCCCCACGCACCTGGGATGAAATCGAAGATCCCGATCTGCGGCATCTTCGCTTCGACGAGGTGCTGGAACGCGTGGCACGCGATGGTGACCTGTTGGCCGAGATGGACTCCGACGCACCCGTGGCCGATGCGCTCACCACCTACCGCAGCATGCGAGATGCTGGAAAGACACCCGAGCCGGTCCCCAACGCCGCGCCGACCGCGGGCAACGACAACTTCTTCGTCATACAGGAGCACCACGCCCGGCGACTGCACTACGACTTCCGGTTGGAGCGCAACGGCGTGCTGGTCAGTTGGGCAGTGCCGAAGAATCTGCCCGACACCCCGTCGGTCAACCATCTGGCCGTGCACACCGAGGACCATCCGTTCGAGTACGGCAGCTTCGAGGGAGAGATCCCGAAGGGCGAATACGGCGGTGGCAAGGTGATCATCTGGGACACCGGAACATACGAGACCGAGAAGTTCCGTGACCACGCGCCGGACGGCCCCGAGCGCGGGGGCGAGGTCATAATCACGTTGCACGGCAAGAAGATCGAGGGCCGTTACGCGCTTATCCAAACCAACGGCAAGAATTGGCTTGCGCACCGGATGAAGGAACAGGCCAACCCTCAGGCCAGCGACCTGGCCCCGATGCTCGCTACCGAAGGCTCGATCGCGAAGCTCAAGGCCTCCCAATGGGCCTTCGAGGGCAAATGGGACGGATACCGCGTCATCGCCGAAGCGAACCGAGGCCGGCTGAGCCTGCGGTCACGGCGAGGCCGCGACGTGACACATGAATATCCTCAATTCAAAGCTCTGGCAGCCGATCTCGCCGATCATCACGTGATCCTCGATGGCGAAGCTGTGGCGCTCGATGACAACGGCGTGCCGAGTTTCAGCGAGATGCAGAACCGGGCGCGCTCCACCCGCGTCGAGTACTGGGCGTTCGACATCTTGCATCTCGACGGTCGATCGTTGTTGCGCGCCAAGTACTCTGACCGCCGCCGCCTGCTCGAGGCCTTGGCCGACGGCGGCGGGATCATCGTGCCCGACGCGCTACCCGGCGATGGTCCGCAAGCAATGGAACACGCCCGCAGGCACCGCTGGGAAGGCGTGATCGCCAAGAAGCTGGACTCGACCTACCAGCCAGGCCGGCGCTCGTCGTCTTGGATCAAGGACAAGATCTGGTGCACGCAGGAAGTGGTGATCGGTGGCTGGCGTCAAGGAGAGGGCGGGCGGTCCAGCGGAATCGGCGCACTGATGCTCGGCATCCCCGAGGATGGCGGGCTGCATTTCGCAGGCCGGGTCGGCACCGGGTTCACCGAAAAGGAACTGACGAAACTCAAGGGCATCCTCAAGCCGCTGCAGACCGACGAATCGCCGTTCAATACACGGCTTCCCACTCAGGACGCCAAGAATGTCACGTTCGTCCGCCCCGAATTGGTCGGCGAAGTACGTTACAGCGAACGGACTTCGGATGGCCGGCTGCGTCAGCCGAGTTGGCGTGGCCTGCGCCCGGATAAAGTTCCAGACGAAGTGCGCTGGGAATGATGGAGTAAATCCGGCGTTTATGCAGGTTTTGCTCGGTACCTTTGGAGCAAAGCACCGGCTTTTCTAAAGGGGGCGAGGCACCATGGCGGGCGAGATTGCGTCTGAGCTGGCAGCAGCCGGTTTCGAGGACGCCGTCGAAGTCGGCCGCGGCGGCGGCGGAGTCGTGTACCGCTGTTACCAGAAGTCCCTGGGACGAATCGTCGCCGTGAAGGTGCTCGCGTCCAATCTCGACGAAGACGACCGGGAACGTTTCATGCGTGAGGGCTACGCGATGGGGGGCCTTTCCGGCCATCCGAACATCGTGAACCTGTGGCAGGTCGGCGTCACCGAGAGCAGTCGGCCGTACATCGTGATGCCATATCACGCAGCGGGTTCCCTCGCGGCCCGGGTGCACCGCGACGGCAGGATCTCGTGGCCCGAGGCGTTGCGTATCGGCGTGAAATTGTGCGGCGCGTTGGAAACCGCCCATCGGGCAAACACACTGCATCGCGACATCAAGCCGGCCAATATTCTCGTCAACGATTACGGCGAGCCGCAACTGAGCGATTTCGGAACCGCGCGCATCGCCGGTGGATACAAAACGGTGACCGGGTTCTTCACCGGAACGCTCTCCTACACCGCGCCGGAGGTACTCGAGGGCAAGCCGCCGACCGCCGTGGCCGACGTGTACTCACTCGGCGCGACGATCTACGCGCTGATCGCAGGCCACGCCGCGCACGAGCGCAAGACCGACGAGGAACTCGTCGCACACTATCTGCGGATCACCTCGACGCCAGTGCCCGACCTGCGCGGCGAGGGAATCCCGGCCGACGTCTGCGCTGCGATCGAGAAGGCGATGTCGCTCGACCCGACCAAACGCCAGCAGTCGGCGGAGGAATTCGGCCGCGAGTTGCAACTGGCGCAGCGGCACAACGGGTTGGTCGCGGATCCGATGGCACTCAGCGAGCCCGCCGCTCACGTCCCTGAATCCTCGGGCGGCACGCAGTCACTGCCACTCTCGGAGCCGATCTCTGTGGCGCATCCGGCTGAGGCGCCGCCGATCCCACCGGCCGATTCGATAGCGCCCGCGGGGCCGCCGGACCCGAACATGTTCGCGCACACCTCGTCGGTCAGCGCGTCAAGCCTGCCGTGGCAAGCCCTGCGGCCCGGGCCCCCGCCGGACGCCCCACCGCAGCAGCGGAAGGGCAAGAGAATCCTGATCGTCGCAGGCGCCCTTGCGGCCGTGCTGATTTTGGTGATCGGCGGCATCTTCGTCGTCACGTCGCTGCGCAAGCCCGGCGGCGGCCCGCCCGCGCCACCGCCGAGTCAACCGACCGTCGAAGCGCAGGCCGGTTGGCGTCCGATCGCGGACGCGCGCGTCGCGCTCGACGCGGTTACCGCGACCGAGGCCGACGGCACGATCTGGATCTTCGGCGGGATGGCGGCCGACAACCGCGTCACCGGAAGCCACGAAGGCTATGACCCCAGCATCGACAGCTGGAAGGGCGGCGAGGACCTGCCCGTGCCCGTGCAACACGCGATGTCCGCGACGTGGAAGGACACCCCCGTCGTGCTCGGGGGCTGGCGAACCGAAGGCGCCAACCCGAAGGTCGCGACGGATCGGGTGTGGCGGATCGTGAACAGCCAGTGGACGGAGTTGCCTCCGCTGCTGCAACCCCGCGCCGCAGGGGCAGCCGCCGTGGTGGGTGATCGCTTGATCGTCACCGGCGGTGTGGACGCCGCCGGCAAGCTGCTGAACACCACCGAGATATTCGACGGCAATTCATGGAAGCTCGGCGCCCCGATTCCAACTCCGCGGCAGATGCTGGGCGCGGCATCGGACGGCAAGCTGGTCTACGCCATCGGTGGCACCAACGGAACCGTTGACCTCGGGGCGGTCGAAGCCTACGACCCGGCAGCAGACACCTGGACGAGCCTGCCCGAGGTGCCGGGGCGACGCAGTGACTTCGGCACCACGGTCACCGACGGCCGGCTGGTGGTCGTGGGGGGCGTCTCGCAGGGTGAGGTCCTCAACAGCGTCGTCGCATTCGATCTCGCCACCAAATCGTGGAATGGGTTGCCGGACTTGGGAACTGCGCGCCACGGGTTGGCGGTGGCCAGCGTCAGGAAGAGCGTGTATGCGGTCGGCGGGTCGACTAGCGTAGGCGATGACCAAGTCACATCATCGGCCGAGGCGCTGAAGCTGGCGCCGCGTAAACCTCAGCCTGCGCCGCAATGGCGCGCGCTGCCCGATGCGCCGACCGCGCGGCTGATGACGGCGTGGACCGTGATCGGCGACGAGATCTGGATCGCGGGCGGAATGACCCACGGCGACACCCTGCAAACCGTCGAGAGCTACAACACCCAAACGGGTGAGTGGAAAACGCAGCCGCCCTTGCCGATTCCGCTGAACCATGCGACAGCGGCGACCTATCGCGGGGGGATGGTGGTGATCGGCGGTGCCGAGGACGCCATCGCCGCCGCCTCGAACAAAGTCTTCGCCTTCCGCGACGGTAAGTGGTCGGAGCTTCCGCCGCTGGCCCATGCCCGTGCCGCCGCGGCGGCAGCCGTCGTCAACGACAAGCTCGTGGTCGTCGGCGGACAAAACGAGAAGAAGCTCGTCCCCCAGACTGAGGTGTTCGACGGCAATACCTGGACGCAGGCCGCCGATATGCCCACTCCCCGTGAGCATTTGGCGGCGGTGTCAGACGGCGTCTACGTGTACACCATTGGCGGGCGGTTCTTGAGTGCCGACGAGAACTCGCCGGTGTTCGAGCGATTCGACCCCGTATCCGGGAACTGGGAAAAGCTCGCGAACATGCCGACGCCGCGCGGGAGCTACGGTGCTGCATTCATAGACGGCCGGATCGTCGCCGTCGGCGGCGAAGAGCCGACGCGCGTACTGGCCACCGTCGAGATGTATGACATCGCCAGCGCGAAGTGGCGCTCGGTGGCTCCGATCAACACGCCGGTGCACGGCGAGGCGGTGGCCGCCGTCGGCACGACTGTCTACGTCATCGGAGGCGCCGACCGACCGACACACGAAGGCCCGGTCGCGACCGTCGAGGCCCTCGACTTCATTTAGGGGTGTCGCGCAGCTGGGCGATGGTGACAGCGCCGCGCCGCAGCGCTTCGTTGGCCAGCCGGACTCGCCGGTCTCCCTCAGAGGGGATCGCGAACTTGTCGTACATGTTCTGCAGGTGCTGTTTGACGGCGGCTTCGGTCACGAACAGCTCGGTGGCCATCCGCTTCACCGACGCCGGCTCGGGGAAGGGGTCATCGGAGACCAGGGGGCGGCACAAGACCACGAGCACGTCGAGTTCGCGCCTGGTGAGCTGTGGCGGCTGCTCGACGGGTTTGGCCATCACGGTTTCCTCGTCGAGTTTTCCTGCCCCCGAGTCGCGCACCTCCCAGAAGATCAGCCGTGTCTTGCCGACACGCACCTCGTCTTTGGACCGCAGGACGCGTTCGGCGGTGATCCGTTCGCCGTTGAGATACGTGCCGTTGCGGCTGCCCATGTCCCGGATCGACCACGCAAACCCGAGGTTCTCCAACACGGCGTGCAACCGGGAGACGGTTTCGTCGTGCTCGAGGGGCACCTCGTTGCTCGAGGCCTTACCGATGGTCACTCGCTGACCGGTCAACGGGATCAATTCCCGGCCGGACGGCTTCGACACTTCCAAGTGGCACGACATGGTGGCAATTCTGGCCCAAGCGCCGCGGGTCGTCGGACAATTCCTCGACGACCCGCGGCGGGGTGCGGCCAGGTCATGCGGTCTGGGGCGGACCGATGACCTTCCGGGCGGCCGCGGTGGCACGCTTGACCAGGGCGGTTTCCAGGATCGGGGGCCACGGCCACTCGCTACGCTCCCGTCCGCGCGGCGCCTTCAGGAAGGCGAGCCCGAGGACGAAACCGAAGATCAGGTGCCCGACCAGGGTGATGATGACGGTGGCGGGATTCAGCGGGAACATCATCTCCTCGCCGCGCGGAAGCAGCGCGACGGTTGCCATCAAGCCCGCCCAGGTGGGGAAGACAGCGAAGGCGACCGAGGCCAGCACCGCGTAGACGCTCTTCCACCGATCGATGCCCAGCGCGAACGCGACAACGAAGAAGGCAACACCCAGTCCGCCTGCGTCGCCGATGTAGCGCCAGATGTAGCCGACCGCCGCACTGCCCGTGGTGTCCGGCTCGCCGGTGACAAAGGAGCCCATCACCGGGATGAAGTCGCCCATCAGCCCGAGGACGTGCACGGCGAACAGCCGGGCCCCGTCGTAGACGATGCAGGCCACCATGCCTGCCATCAGGCCACGGCCGACGATCATGTCGGTCCGGTGGGGTGCGAACACGACAAGCGTTCCCAGCAGCGCGGTCAGCACGATCACGACTATCGATGTCGTGCCCTGCGACACCAGGCCGGAAACGTCGACCGAGATCCCGAGGATCGGAATCGACGCCAGCAGGATGACCAGTGCCATGCGAGCGATCTCCCACTTGCTGGGCGGGCGCTTGGCGGTGCCCAGGTCGACGTAGCGCTGTCGCACGGTGTTGGCGACTTTGGCCACGACCGGCAGGTCGAGCGCGCGCATCCGCACTGTCTTGCCGTCCATGCCGCTGACCGCCTTCGGCAGTGCCTTGGTCGGCAACTCGGCAAGGCGCACCCGCGTCGTCTTGGCGTCGATGATGCGCATCCGCACCGTCTTCTCCGTCGTCGTCATGGCATTCATCGTCGCCAGCGCCAAGCGGTTGCGTAATCGCTGAAAAGTTAGATTTCCCCGTTCGAGGGGAAGGTTTCCCTATCCGCCGGGTAAGGCGTCAGCGCTGCCCGCGGGGCTCGAGCGCCGACTTGACATCGACGATCGGTGTCCCGTCGATCGCCTCCAGACCCTGCACGCGAACCCGCAGATCGTCGACAGCCAGGACGGTGACCTGGTGAATGCCGAGCGGATTCGGTCGATGCTGTGACCTGGTCGCGAACACTCCGCGCATCGGCCTGCTGGTGTCCCCGCGGGGGTGCACCTGCAGCACGGTCCGGTCGGCGAGGTGCAGCCACGTGACGACGACGACGTCGTCGCCTGCGGTCAACCCGTCGAGCGCGTCTTGCACACCGGGCTCGAACACCAGCCAGCAGGCGGGGGCGCCTTCGTCTGGCTGGCGCGCGGCCGCCGACGGATCGGTCACCGGTGACTGGACGTGACCGATCGGTCGCAGCGTGAAGTCGTCGGACATCTCAGGTGATCGTGACGCCGCCGTCGACCACGATGGTTTGGCCGGTGACGAATCCGCCTGCATCGGAGGCCAGCCAGACCAGCGTCGCCGCCAACTCGTTCGGATCGCCCATGCGCCCCAACAACACTCGCGGCTTGAGGCTTTCGATGTAGCCGGGCGCGTAGGCGTCGGTCATCTCGGATTCGAAGAACCCCGGCGCGATCGCGTTGACGCGGATGCCCTTGCGAGAACCCCACTGCTGGGCCAAGTCCCGGGTCAGGCCCGACACGCCGGCCTTGCTCGCGCTGTAGGCGGCCTGCGGCAACCCCGCGGTGGTGATGCCGAGCACGCTGGAGATGTTGACGATGGAACTGCCCGGCTGCATGACCTTCGCGCAAGCCTGTGCGGCCCAATAGGACCCGTTGAGGTTGATGTCGATCACCGCGCGGAACTCGTCGGGTGTCTCCCGGGTTGCGGGCACCGCTGTGCCCACACCTGCGTTGTTGACCAGCACGTCGACATGGCCGAACTCGGTCATCGCGGCGTCCACCATCGCCTGGCACTGCGCGGGGTCGGCGACATCCGTCGCAACCGTGACGGCGCGCCGCCCGGCGTCTTCGACGAGACGTGCTGTGGCGTAGAGCTTGTCGACGCGTCTGGCCGCCAGGACCACGTCGGCACCCGCCTCCGCGCATGCCTGAGCGAATGACACACCTAAACCGGAGGACGCACCGGTGACGATGACGACCTTGTCGTCGAGTCGGAACTTGTCTAGTACGGACACCCGGTCAGGCTAATCGACGCCGTCGTACGCCAAGAATCCCGTCAGAGAACCGGTGTATGGTGCGAATACCGGGGGTTGAGCCCCAGCCCCGTTGCTTGTTCCCCCCCATGCGGGAGGTGATCACAATCGACACATTCGCATCGAAAGTCGAACAGCCGGCCCGTTGGCAGGTCAGACTCACCGACGCCGGTGAAGCCGAGCGCTTCCTCGAGGAGGCGTACGGCGTGAGGTTGAGGCTGCGCTGGAACGCTGAACGGCGCCGCGACGACGCACTGCTGACCCATGTTCGCAGGGCGGCGGGGACATTCGCCGTCGACGAGGTGCGGGTGGCCGGCGACGTCGAGGCCGCCCCAGATCCGATGAACAAGGTCATCGGCATATGGACGGCCAGGGGCAGCGTCACCAGCGAGTGCGCAGGGTTGTCCGTCGCAGCCGCCGCGGATCAGGTCGCGCTGCTGAGCCAGCCGGATCTTCCGCACCGTTCCCGTGTCAACGATCTGCGCGCGACAGCGGTCCTGCTCGATCCCGCAGTGGTGGCCAGCGTTGCCGCGGGCGTTCCGACCGGGCAGGCGCCGGCGCCGATACGGTTCACGAGCCTGCAACCGGTGGACGAGGCGGCCGGACGGTTGTGGAAGAACACCGTCGCCTACGTGGTACGGACCGTGTTGTCGGGCGACGTCCCCGTCACGCCGCTGATTGCAGGCCATGCAAGCCGGCTGCTGGCCGCGGTGATGCTCTCGACGTTCCCGAACACCGCCGGGCCGCAGACGACGACAGCTGACCTCACCGACGGCAGGCCGGTGTTATTGCGCCGCGCCATCGAATACATGGACGCCAACGCAACCAACGACATCTCGCTGGCCGACATCGCCGAGACCATTCATGTCACGCCCCGAACGGTGCAGTACATGTTCCGGCGTCATCTGGACTCGACGCCACTGCAGTATCTGCGGCGGATCCGGCTTCACTATGCGCACCTGGAGCTCTCGGCCGCTGACCGCAGACACGACACGGTCACCGAGATCGCCGCGCGCTGGGGATTTGCCCATACCGGACGGTTCGCGGTGCTCTACCGTCAGACGTACGGGCAAAGCCCTCACCAGACCTTGCGGGGGTGAACAACACGGCAATCGGGGACCAGTCGGCGCAATCGCGAGCAGATTGCGCCAGGGGGCGCGCAGACGAATTGCGTACGCGTCTCGACGAGTTGGCTCACGGTTTGCCGGTGACTACTGCGGCGGTGCAACAGGCGAAGGTGCGTGCGGGCGAAGCCCTCGAACGGGCCCGCCGTGCGCATCACGCCGCGGCGAACCGGCATGTCGACGCGGAAGAAGCTCATCTGCGAGCGGCCGCGGTCCACGAGCAGGTCGCCATGCAGGCCAGTGATCGCAACGTCGGGGCTCATCAAGACGCCGCCGAGCGTCACCGCGAAGCCGCCGCCTTCCACCGACTGGCCGCGGGCGAGCAACGGATCGCCGAGGAGAACGACGCGCGACAGCAGCTCTAGGCCTGCGCCTCCATCAACAGCACGGCACCGTTGATGGAATTGGCGGAGTCGCGAAAAGCCGTGCAGGACACGCGGATCCGTAGCGACCGTCCACGCCGGTTGATCGCGTCGACGGTCGCCTCGCCGAACGAGTCGAGGTCGACGAACGCCTTACCGATCAGCTGCTTGACCTCGTCCATAGGCAGCCCGAAGTCCAGATCGGGCAGCATGGCCCCGACCGTCTCCTCGGTCCGCAGGCCCCACAACTCTTCGCAGCCGCGATTCCAGATCAGTACCCGCATCTCCTTGTCGACGACCGTCATGCCCAGGTAGATCGAATCGACCAGCGAGTCGACGAATGTTCGGGCGGTCTCGAGTTCGACGCTGCGGGACTGCAATTCGTCGTTGATCGTGTGCAGCTCGTCGTTGGTCGACTGCAGCTCCTCGTTCATCGTCTCGAGCTCTTCGTTGGTGGATTGCAGTTCTTCGTTGGTGGTTTCGAGTTCCTCGATAGTCGACTGCAATTCTTCGTTGGTGGTCTCGAGCTCTTCGTTGGTGGATTGCAGTTCCTCGTAAGCGGTTTCGAGTTGCTTGTTCGCGTCGACGACCTTGTCGACCAATACCTTGTTGGTGGTCACGTCGAAATAGGCGATGGATATGCCGAGCACACCGTTGTCGGAATCCGTCAGCGGATTGATGTGAACCTCATACCAGCTGGTTTCCCCACTTGCCCGTTGCCACTGCACATCTGGCACCAAGGCGGCCCGCCGATTGTGCTTGACCTGATCGAGGTACGTTCGGAGCTCCAACGGCCGGTAAGACACTTCGAGGTCGCGCAGTAGCCGACCGACATCGCGGGCCGACAGGCCGAAGATCTGCTCTGCACGCTCGTTGACCATCGCCACCGTGTCATCGCCGGTCACCACGATCTGGGGTACCGGGTTGGAACGAAAGGCCAGTTCCCGCACCGCGTTGAGACCAGCCAACTCGCCGTGGCGTGGCAGCGCGGCTGAGGAGTCGTACTTTTCGACGGCCACATGTGAACCCGTCGCCTTCCGGAACACCCTGGCTTCGAGGTTGATCGGGGTGAACCGGTCGGAATGGCTCAGCAGCATCTCGGCGTGGCCAAGGAACAGGATGCCGTGCGGGCCAAGCGCGTAATGCAGGCGGTTCAACACGCCGCGCTGTGTCTCGCCGTTCATGTACATCAGGGTGTTGCGGCACGACAACAGGTCGACCCGGGAGATCGGCGCGTCTCTGACCAGATCGTTGCGGCCGAATATGACGGCGCGACGCAGGTCCTTGCGGATGTTGAACCGGTCGGCGGTGCGGTCGAAGTACTTGTCCAACAACTCTTTTGGAACAGACTCGACCGCTTTGGCTTCGTAACTCGCCGCCCGCGCCTGCGCAAGGGCGTGCTCGTCGATGTCGGTGGCGTAGATCTTGACCCGCCGGCTGAACGCGTCGACGCCGAGCGCCTCGGCAAGCACCATCGCCAGGCTGTACGGCTCCTCGCCGGAAGCACAACCGGCAGTCCACACGCGGACGGGATCGTTCGGTCCGATCCCGGCGAGCAGGCTGGGTATGACGTCGGTCTTGAGAAACTCCCACGCGGACGGATCGCGGAAGAATGTCGTCACATTGATCAAGATCGTGTTGAAGAGCTCGTTGAACTCGTCGGCGCTGGCCTGCAGCGTGTCGAGGTACCGCTCGAAAGAGTCAGCGCCGATTCTCTCCATCCGGTGACGTACCCGACGCATCAGCGACGAGCGCTTGTAACCCGTGAAATCGAAACCCCGGGAATAGCGCATATAGCGCAATAAAGCCTCGAAAGCCTCGTCGCCTACTTGCTCGTCCATCACGTCCCGTCCGCCGAGTGGCCTTCCGTGAACTTACTCGGTTCTGCTACAAGCGGTTCTCAGGACCGAGCACGGCCCAGACGGTTTTTCCGGACGAAGTCGGGGCATTGCCCCAAACCCGTGACAGTGCGGCCACGAAGCGCAGACCCGATGGCATCTGCGTCCCGTCGGACGCTTCGGCCAGTTCGGCCAGATGGTGGCTTTCGTCTTCGACGGCCACCGTGACCGTGACGCCGTCGGTCTCCAGCCGGATGATCGGCGCGCTCGCGGTGTGCTGCAGAACATTTTCGACGAGGCTGGTCGCCACGATCTTGGTCACCGGAATCAGTTCGTCCAGCTTCCACGCCGTCAGCCAACCCTCAACGAGCTGACGTGAATGTGCCAAGCTGCTGATATCGGCAGGCAAGGCGCCTCGTGCGCGCCGTCGTCCCTGAATGCCGTGATGAGCAGTGCCGAGGGCCGCGTCTTCTGCGGTGGGGTAGACGGGGACATACCGGGTCACCCCGTTGCGCCTCAGCGCATCACGCACGGCGGGGTTGGCGGACACCAGCACGATGGGTATCTCGGGCCATGTTCCGACATGCCAGCGTGCGCTCGTGAACACCGCCCACGCCGAAGTGGCGGGCACGACCAGATCAGTGACGTCGATGATCACGGCGGCGGGTTCTGCAAGGGCGGCCTTGATGACGGTGTCGCGCAACGTCAGATAGCTGGTGCTGTCAAGGAGGCCGCCGGCCATCAACAGCGTCATGTCGCCGATTCTGTCCGCGGTGACCAGCAGTGGTGCCCCGGCGCTGGAAGACATCAGTCCTTCAACTGTCCCGGCGAGTCCCACAGCCGTTCTCCGAGGACGGTCATCGCCCGTTCGGCCTCGTCGGCCACTTTGTTGTATCGATCGAAGAGTGCCCCTGGGCCGACTCTCTGCGCCAGGCGGCGGGACAGGTTCGCCTTTTCCTTCAGGCTGCGAAGGGCCACCCAAACCGCTCCCTCGACTTCGTCATCCCTGGCCTTGAGTAACGCGTCGGCGGTCCAGGCGTGCCCGACGCGGCAGCGATAGCTGGTGTCGCTCAGCGTCATCAGCGACCCGTTGCAATCGGGGCAGGTGTATCCCGATGGCGGGCCCAATGTGTCGCCCTCGATCGATACTTCGAATCGCTTTCCCATGGCGATGCGGTTCTCCAGTTTTATGTTCGTGTCGGGGTCGATCGGGCGCTCCTTGATCTCTCGATCGGCCAGGCGCTTCAGGACCGCGCCGACATCGGTCGCCGTGGCCTGCAGATCGGCCACACCCGCGTGGATCGCGTTCTTAGGCATGGTGGGATACAGCGCGTCGTCGGGTTGTTGCACGATCGTCGTTCCTCCTCGGGCTTGGATGGCGCCAAGCCCGGCGACCCCGTCGTCCAGCACACCGGACAGCAGGACACCTATCGTCCGGGGGCCGAATTCCAGCGCAGCAGAACGGAACAACGCGTTGATTGCCGGTCGGTAGCCGTTCTCAGTCGGCCCCTCCGACAACGTCAATCGGTGATCGTGGACCAGCAGGTGGTGGTCGGGGATCGCCACATAGATGCGCCCCGCCGTCAACGGGGCGCCATTCTTCGCCGATTCGGCGGGCAGCGGCCCGCTGCGATCGACGATTCGCGCCAAGACACTTGGTGCGCTCGCCGGCACGTGCAGCACCATCAGCACCGGGAACGCCAGATCTGCGGGCAGCCCAGCGGCCATTCGCGTCAGGGCCTCGACACCACCCGCAGATGCGCCGACCGCGACTACACCCTGTGGTTGAACGTCCGACGGCGATGAGCTCGCCATGCCGAGGGACTACCCACATCAGGCGGTAGTCAGACCTTGGAGATGACCTTTTCTGCGAACTTTTCGACGTGGCGGATCTTTTTGTCCAGCGGCTCGCTGTCCAGACCCATGATGTATGGGTACCGGAAGCCGACGATGACATCGGTGACGCCCTTGTCTTCGAGGCGTTTGATGCCGTCGAGGGTGTACGCGTCGCCCGAGATCACGTGGATCTCGAAAGGGCCGGTGCGGCCTTCCTCTTCGCGAATCTGATTGAGCCGCTTGATCAATCCGTCGAGTTCCTCGGGCGCACCGCCGCCGTGCATCCACCCGTCGCATCGGGCGGCCCGCCGCAGCGCCGCCTCTGCGTGACCGCCGACGAGGATCGGGATCGGCTTTGTTGGCGCGGGCGTCATTTTCGTTTTGGGGATGTCGTAGAACTCGCCGTGGAACTCGAAGTATTCGCCGGAGGTGAGCCCCCTGATGATCTCGATGCACTCGTCCATTCGCTTGCCGCGCTTCGCGAATGGGACGCCCATCAGTTCGTAGTCCTCCGGCCATGGGCTGGTGCCGACGCCGAGCCCGAGCCGGTTGTCGAACAGTGCCGCCACGGACCCGGCTTGCTTGGCGACCAGCGCAGGCGGGCGGATCGGCAGCTTGAGCACGAAGAAGTTGAACTTCAGCGTCGTGGTGACCGCGCACAGCGCGCCCGCCATCACGAAGGCCTCGATGAACGACTTGCCGTCGAGGAACTCGCGGCTGCCGTCGGGGGTGTACGGGTATTTCGAGTCCGACTCCAGCGGGTAGGCGACGCTGTCGGGGATCGTCATCGCGTGATACCCCGCGGCCTCGGCCGCCTTGGCCAGCGGGATGTAGTAGGTGGGATCCGTCATCGCCTCGGCGAAAGTAAAGCGCACATCGCCATACTAGAACGTGTTCTAGTTTAACGTTTAGGGATCGTGTCCACGGGAACGTGGATGTCCATGAGCGCGGCCAAAGCACTGTACAAGCCCCTGTCCATCGTCAGTAGCGTCGCAGGCGGCCTGCTGGCGGGCAAGATCTTCACCGAGATCTGGCAGCGGGTCAGCCCGTCCGACGAGGAACCGCCAGAGCCCCAGGACCTGTCACGCTCCACAAAGGAGGCCTTCATCGCCGCGGCTGTGCAGGGGTTGATCGTCGGTGTCGTGCGCGCAGCGCTGGCCCGCGGCCAAGCGAAGGGGTTTCAGGCGCTGACCAACGAGGATCCGCAGTAACGCCAGGCATCATTGCGTAGGTGCGCGCCTGGCTGACCCGCAATGTGCGGGTACTTTCCGCTGTCTCGTTTCTTCAGGACGCGGCGAGCGAACTGCTGTATCCGCTGCTGCCTATTTACCTGACAGCTGTTCTCGGTGCGCCGCCCTCGGTCGTCGGCGCCGTCGAGGGCGCGGCCGAAGGCGCGGCGTCACTGACCAAGCTGGCGGCCGGACCGTTGGGTGACCGGTTTGCGAAGCGGCCGTTGATCGCAACGGGATACGGCATGGCTGCGCTGGGCAAGGTGATGGTGGCCGCGGCCGCCGGTTGGCCGGGCGTGCTGGCGGGCCGCGTTGTCGACCGGCTCGGCAAGGGAATTCGCGGCGCGCCACGTGATGCGCTGCTGGTGGTCGACATCGACGACTCCGCGCGGGGACGGGTGTTCGGGTTTCACCGCGCCATGGACACGCTGGGCGCCGTGGTGGGCCCGCTACTCGGCCTCGCCGGCTACGAGTTGCTCGACCATCAGATTCCGCCGCTGCTGTGGGTTGCCGTCGTGCCCGCGGTGTTGAGCGTCGCGCTGGTGTTTCTGGTGCGCGAGACCCGGCAGGTGCTGCCGCGTGCGCAGCGGCGCGCGATGTTCGCCAGGGTGCGGGACCTGCCTCGTCACTATTGGCGAGTGACGGCCGCACTGGTCGTGTTCGGTCTGGTGAACTTCCCCGACGCGTTGCTTCTGTTGCGGCTCAACGAAATCGGCTTCTCAGTGGTCGAGGTGATCCTGGCCTACGTCACCTACAACGCGGTGTATGCCATCTCCAGTTATCCCGCAGGCCTGCTGGCTGACCGCATACCCCGGCCTGCCGTATTCGGCATCGGGGTGGTGTTCTTCGCGATCGGCTACACCGGGCTGGGGCTGACCACCGACACGGTGGCTGCCTGGCTGTTGATCGGGGTGTACGGACTGTTCACCGGCTGCACGGATGGCGTTGGCAAGGCGTGGATTTCGTCGCTCGTCGGATCGGATCTGCAAGCCAGCGCGCAAGGGGTGTTTCAAGGTGCGAGTGGTTTTGCGGTGCTGGGCGCCGGGCTGTGGGCAGGCTTGCTGTGGGGCGCCGACGGCCATGTGCCGCTGCTGGTTTCGGGCATTGTCGGTGGCGTGTTCGCGGTGGGCTTGCTGGTCGTCGGCCTGGGCGGCTATCGCACGGCTGTCACTTCGAGCGCGAAGGGAGGCGCCCCCACACCGACGACCGAGTAACCGCCCTGCGGCGTGCGTTCAGTGATGCGGGCAGCAGCGGATCGGTTGCCGATGGTGACGACGGCCGGCTTGGGTAGTTTCTCGGTGCCGTCCAATGCCTCGAGAATCGTTCCCTGCCAATGGTATTGACCATCGATGGGATCGAAGTGCCCGGTCAGCCGGACACGGGCATCACGACCGTCGTCACCGATGTGCACGGTGGCGCGGCCGTCGTACAGCTCGTCTGCGGTGATGCGCGAGCTCAGATCGAATGCGCGCCGGATGTGTTTGGCGACCCGCCGCCATTGGATCCGCCCCGGCCGTTTCTCGGCGAAGTGGCGCTGAGTGCTGTAGCGCACCTCGATGCGGGTGGTTTCGGTGGCGGCCATCACCTGCAAACACTTTGCGATGTAACTCTTTTGCGCGGCGACATCGGAGCCGGTGATGAGAAAGTAGTTCGGCAAGCCGTGCACCGCCACACCGAGATAAGGGTCCAGACCGAGCGAATCGCGGTCGGCGCCGTCCGGCACCGCGCCATCGGTTGCGATCAGCACCCGTGCGCGCGTTCGCTCGCCCTGCAGCGTCCAGGTATGAGTGCTCTCGTCAAAGACCGGACGCAGGCGTGCGATCCGCTCGGCGTTGACGAACGCGACGTCGTCGATCTCACTCACAGAAAGTTACTGCGCTTCCACATCCGCCTGGCAATCGGACCCATCAGCCCGACCTCCTCCAGAAATGCTGCCAGCGGGGCGAACCCGAGTATCTGGGTTTGTTGACGGTGTGCGCTCTCACGGGCCATCCGGCGGGCCTCGCGGGCGTCGAGTCCGACGCGGCGGTACTGCACCTTGTTGGTGAACAGGAAGCGGAAGAACAGCCCGCCGACTCCGTTGATGTTGGCGACGAAGAACTTCGGCAGAGCCCGCATGTGCGGGACGCGCTTACGCAGGCCGTCGCGGGCGAACTGAATGTGCCGAGCCTCCTCGGTGACGTGAATGCGCATGAGGCGCTGGATCATTGGCTGTAGGTCATCGTCGTCCATCATCTGGCGCTGCAGCGAGTCGAAGATCTCCTCGCCGATCAGCGCGGCCACCCACAGCATCGGGCCCTGGAACGCGAACGGCAACGCGTTGATGATGACGCGCTGGTAGTACCTGGGCCGCACCGGCTTTGCGCCGACCCGCTCGATGGCCTTGCCGAACATCACCATGTGCCGCGTCTCGTCGCCGAGTTCGGTCAGTTCGTAGTGCGTGGCTTTCGCGGTCGGATCCTGGTGCATCATCTTGCGAAGCAGCGCCTGGTTGAGGATGTTTTCGAACCAGATGCCCGCTGACAGCGTGTTGACGAGTTCCTGCCGCGACAACTCGATCTGCTGTGCGCGGGTCATGTTGTCCCACAACGGGGTTCCGTACAGCGAAACGGTCTTCGGCGGCAGGAAGAACTTGTCCGGATCCAGCGGGGCGTCCCAGTCGATGTCGACGATCGGCGCGTAGGACTTCTTGACCGAACCCTTGAGCAGGCGCTCGGAGAACTCCTCGCGACCGGCGGCGGCGTTCGCCCGTACCGAAGCTGTCATCGCTGACATCCCTTCGTTGCTGTCACCTAGAAGTTAGGTACCCGATGCCGAAGATGTCAATACCCCCGGTACCGCATACCTGGGGTAATCGCTGGTCAATGGCATACTCGCTTGCGTGACGCGGCGGATCCATGTGATCGGCATCGGCGCGGGCGATCCGGACTATGTGACGGCGCAGGCGGTCGATGCGCTGAACGACACCCAGGTGTTCTTCGCAATGGACAAGGGATCGGCCAAGGACGACCTGGTCGCGCTGCGACGGCTGATCTGCGAGCGGTTCATCCGCGAACCCGGATACCGGTTCGTCGAGCTGCCTGATCCGCAGCGGGCCAAGTCCGGTGACTACCGGCAGGCCGTCGCGGATTGGCATGCAGCGCGCGCGCAGGTGTGGGCCGATGCGATCTCCTCAGAACTGAAGCCCGGCGACGTCGGCGCGTTTCTGGCGTGGGGCGACCCGTCGCTGTACGACAGCACGCTGCGGATCCTGGACCTCGTCGCCACCCGCGTCGACATCGAGTACGACGTGATACCGGGCGTCACCGCGATCCAGGCGCTGACGGCGCGACACCGCATCCCGCTCAACGACGTCGGGGAGCCGGTGCTCATCACTACCGGTAGGCAGCTGCGAGAGGCCGGCTTGTCCGGCGCCGCGGTAGTGATGCTCGACGGCGATTGCTCGTTTCAGGTCTGCCCGCCGCAGACCCGCATCTGGTGGGGCGCCTACCTGGGCACGCCGGATGAATTGCTGGTGTCCGGGGCCGTCGGCGACGTCGGCGACAAGATCGTGGAGATGCGGGCCGACGCGCGCGCCCGCCACGGCTGGCTCATGGACACCTACCTGCTGCGCCCGGCAGACTAGCGGCCATGGGGAGCTTCCTGCTGCGCGCGGCGCTCACCGGGGTCGCGCTGTGGGTGGTCACCCTCATCGTCCCCGGCATCCGCTTCATCGGCGGGGACACCACCCTGACCAGGGTCGGCATCATCTTCGTCGTCGCGGTGATCTTCGGCCTGGTCAACGCGATCATCAAACCGGTCGTCCAACTCATTTCGATCCCGCTGTACATACTCACGCTGGGTCTGATCCACGTCGTCATCAACGCGTTGATGTTGTGGATCACGTCGTGGATCACCGACCACACCACCCACTGGGGGCTGTACATCGACGATTTCTGGTGGACGGCGATCTGGGCGGCGATCGTGCTGTCGATCGTGAGCTGGCTGCTGTCGCTGCTCACTCGCGACGCGGGACGCCGCGCGCGGGATTGATTGGCACACTGGTCCTATGCCGGAACTACCCGAGATCGAGGCGCTGGCCGATCATCTGCGCCGGCACGCCGTCGGGCTGACCGTCGGGCGCGTCGATGTGTCCGCGCTCTCGGTGCTCAAAACGTTCGATCCGCCCATCAACGTGTTGCACGGCCAAACCGTCACCGGGGCCAACCGGTGGGGGAAGTACCTTGGCCTCGAGGTGGGCGAGTTGCATCTGATCACCCACCTGTCGCGGGCGGGTTGGCTGCGCTGGTCGGACAAGCTTGCCGCTGCGCCGCTGAAGCCTGGCAAGGGGCCGATCGCATTGCGTGTTCATCTCGGAACTCCCGGGGAAGCACCGGGATTCGACCTCACCGAGGCGGGCACGCAGAAGCGGTTGGCGGTGTGGCTGGTTGACGATCCGATGAAGGTGCCGCAGATCGCCGGACTCGGGCCCGACGCGCTGTCGCTGGATCCCGAGGGTCTGGCTGGTGTGCTTTCGGGGCAGAGCGGGCGGATCAAGACCGTGATCACCGACCAGAAGGTGATCGCCGGGATCGGCAACGCGTACAGCGACGAGATCCTGCATGTGGCCAAGCTGTCGCCGTTCGCAACGGCGGGCAAGCTGACCGACGCGCAACTCTCTGCCTTGCACGACGCGATGATCAGCGTGTTGACCGATGCGGTTACGCGGTCGGTCGGGCAGCAGGCGGCCACGTTGAAGGGGGAGAAGCGATCGGGCCTGCGGGTGCATGCGCGGACGGGGCTGCCGTGTCCGGTGTGCGGCGACACGGTGCGTGAAGTCTCGTTCGCGGACAAGTCATTTCAGTACTGCCCGACGTGTCAGACCGGCGGCAAGGTGTTGGCCGATCGACGGCTCTCGCGGCTGCTCAAATAACCTCGGCGACCATCCGGCGCGCTTCGGCCAGGCGTCCGCGGGCGTCGAGGCGCTCGACCACCGCCAGGTATTGCGGGGCGAGGGCGGCATATCCGGCGGCGTCGCCTTCCGACTTGGAAACCATGAGCCGGCACTTCAGCCGACACAGGTCGATGGCGGCCACGGGAGCGGGTAGCCGCATTTCTGCGACCGCGGTGGCCACGCTGCGCGCCTCAGCGACGTCCGCTGGTGAGCCGCGCTCCAGAAGTAGTTCGATGAGCGTCTCTGCGGTGCGACCGATCATCGGTGGGCTTCCTGCCCCCAGCGGGCTGCGGTAGGCGCGACGTGCAGTGTCGATGGCGTCGTCTTGCGCACCCTTGCGTGCGTAATCCACAGCGAGGTCGGCGGCGACCGAACACCACAGGAATGTCTGAATCCCCTGCCTCTCTATGCCGGCACGGGCTTCCTCGAGCAGGCCGATGGCTTCTGCGCGTGCGGCGGGATCCGCGCGCAACAGCACCGTGCCGTGCGCCCACAGTGCCGAAACGATGCCGAAGTTGTCGCCGAACGCGCGTGTCTTCAGCAGCGCTTCCCGAGTCTGGGGCATCAGCTCGTCGGCTTCGTCGAGACCCATTGCGACGAACCAGGACCGGCCGGTCAATACCTGTGCGTAGGTCACCGGATGCAGGATTCGCGCCTGCTCGATCGCTTGCCGAAAGTGTCGACGGCCGTTCTCGTAATCACCGGCATAGATCTCGATGGCACCGCGAACGGACAGCGTCTGCGCTTTCGAGATTGCTGCTGACTCACCGGCCAATCCTTTCTGCCGGTCGATTGCGCTGAGGGCAGATGGGAAGTCGCACGCGAGGAAATGCGCCCATGTGACGCTGTGCAGGATTTCCAGCTTGGTCGGTTCGGGGCAGTCGAGGTGATCGACCATTGCGCCCAGTTCCGACGCCAGCTGCGCTGCATCCGAGAGGCGGTTGTGGTTGGTTGACAGCGATATGATCTGGCCTGCCGTGCCAAGCGCCAGTGAGAGCAAATCACCTGCCTGGGTGGTCAATTCGCGAAGCTCGCGATAACGGCCGTCGGTGTCCTCCTCGCCGCCGACGAGATGAGCGGTCGATGCCAGCATCGTGCGCGGGGCAATTCGCATGGATGCAACCGACTCTGCGTCGCCGGGAAGTTGATCGGCGAGTTCGCGGGCCTTCATCCAGCTTGCCCGTGCGGCAGGCAAGTCACGGAATCGCAGCCACTCCGCAGCGCGCATATGCCACACGTAGGCGGCGGCAGCTTCGCCTGCCTGCTCGAGGTGAGCGGCGATCAGCGCCGCGTTCTCCGCTGCGCCTGCCGGATTGCGGGCCTCGATCGCCGCAGCAAGGCGTTTGTGTGCCTCGGCCCGCGTTGCGGTCAGCTGGGACGCGTACGCGACTGTGCGCACCAGCGGATGGCGGAAGCAATACTGTTGTCGCGGAACGAATTCCGTCTGGTCGACGAGTTCGGCTGATACGAGTTCGGCGAGGTGACGTGGCTCCGCGTCGGTCAGCAGTGCCCGCACACTATCGAGGTCGAACCGGGTACCGATGACCGCCGCGGCGTTCAGAATCGACTTTGCGCTTGGCGGTAACCGATCGATGCGCGCTGCGAGCACGGACTGAACCGTCGCGGGAACAGCGATCTCATCTAGGTCGCCGTTCAGCTTGTAATCACCTCGGCTGCCGGTGAGTACGTCACGGCCGGCCAGATCGCGAACGATCTCCTCGGCGAAGAATGGGTTCCCCGCGGCTCGGTCTGCAATGCGTTGTGCAAGCCCAGCGACGCTCGGATGCTGGCCGACCAAACCGGTTATCAGTTCGACCGTGGTCTCATCGGTCAGAGGCTGCAGTGCAACTGTCGTGTCGAAGATCGCTTCCAGCGCGCCGCTGTATTCGGGTCGGTAGGTGACGACGAGAACCGCGGGAGTGGCACGCAACGTGGCGGCGAACTCGGCGAACGTCGCATCGCTGGTGGCGTCGATCCAATGGGCGTCCTCCAGCACGACCAAAGTCCTTGTGCCACGGGCCAGAACGGCGCTGACCATCATGTCGACCAAGCGGCGGCGCTGGGCATCGACGCTGACCTCGCCCGCTGCCGTGGCTGGGTCGCCGATACCGAGCAGATCGAACAGGATTCGAGTGTCGTCAGGGTCCGGTGCAACGCGGCCGAGCTGGTCGAGGACATGTCGGCGTGCCGCGTCGCCGCTGAGCTGGTCGATCCTGAACATCGCGCGCAATGTCCGCGACAGTGCGCGGAACGGGACATCGGCGGTGTGCGCCTCGCAGCGCGCCAAAACGACGTCGACATCTCTTGCCGTGGCCCAGCCGCCGAACTCCCGGATCAGCCGGCTCTTGCCAAGACCGGGTGCGCCGACGACGCCGACGACAGCTCCATGCTCGACGGCAAAGGTGTGCGCGAGTGCGGTCATGGCCGGCCCGCGGCCCAGCATGGGGCCGTAGTCACGCACCGCGACGGTTCGACCGGATTCGACCGCATGCAGCTCTCGCGCGGGCACGGGCTGCGATTCATTTTTGACATCGACCGTCATGACCGGTCCCAGCCGGGCCGCCTGCTCGACGAGCTGCGCGGTCGACATCGAGCACAGCACCCCGCCCGGTGGTGCGGCGGCCTCCATCCGTTGCGCCATGCCGACGGGATGGCCCACCGCGGTGTACGGGTTTGGGCCAAGCCCGATTTCACCGGTTATCGCCTCACCGGAGTTCAGCCCGACACGGAGTTGCATGTCGACGCCGTCGCGCCGATGTAGTTCGGCGGAAAGGCCTTTCGCGACTGACTGGATCTCCAGTGCGGCGAAGCAGGCGCGCAACGCGTGGTCCTCCAACGCAACGGGAGCGCCGAACAACGCCATCAGACCGTCGCCGGTGAACTTGTCGACCGTGCCGTGGTAACGCTGCACGACCGCGCCCGCGCGGTTCAACAACTCGTGCATCAGTTCCTGAAGCCGTTCGGGATCGAGTGTGGCCGCAAGTTTCATCGAGCCGACCACGTCGGCGAACAACACCGTGACTTGTTTGCGTTCGCCCGCAGCGCGCTCCGCTGAGACCGGGGATCCGCACGAATCACAGAACCGCGCGTTGACGCGGAGTTCGTTCCCGCACGCCGCACAGCTCACGGTGGCTTCGCCGACCGGAATGTTCATCCGTTGGCCCCCGGGTTCGTCGCGTCACCCGTGATTATGCCGTCCTACCAGCAATGAGCCGCCAACTTCCGTTGGTTACGCTGACCGCGTGACTCGGCAGAAGATCCTCATCACCGGTGCGTCGTCGGGGCTGGGCGCCGGCATGGCCCGCAAGTTCGCCGCGAAGGGACGCGACCTGGCCCTGTGCGCCCGTCGCACCGACCGGCTCGATGCGTTGCGTGCCGAACTGTTGGAGCGCCATCCCGGCATCACGGTCGCGGTCGCCGCGCTGGACGTCAACGACCACGAACAGGTGCCGAAGGTGTTCGCGGAGTTGTCCGATGAACTCGGCGGCATCGACCGCATCATCGTCAATGCCGGAATCGGCAAGGGTGCGCGGCTGGGGTCGGGCAAGCTATGGGCGAATAAGGCCACCATCGAGACGAATCTCGTTGCGGCGCTTGTCCAGATCGAGACGGCGATCGAGATGTTCACCGCGGCGGGCGGTGGACATCTGGTGCTGATTTCGTCGGTGCTGGCCAACAAGGGCGTGCCGGGTGTGCGCGCGGCGTATGCCGCCAGCAAGGCCGGTGTTTCGTCGTTGGGCGAATCGCTGCGCGCTGAATATGCCAAGGGGCCTATCAAAGTCACGGTCATCGAGCCGGGCTACATCGAATCGGAGATGACAGCCAAGGCCGATACGACGTCGATGATGGTCGACAACGAGACCGGTACGAAGGCCATGGTCGACGCGATCGAACGCGAACCGGGCCGCGCCGCCGTCCCGAGCTGGCCGTGGGCGCCGCTGGTGGCTGTGCTGCGTCTGCTGCCCCCGCAGATCGCGGCGAAGTTCGCCTAGTCAGGCCCCGAACTACCGCGAGCGTGCACGGTCGAGGGCCCGCGAGCGTGACGGAAATGCACGCAAGTTGCGGCGTGTTGGCGGGCAGACACGCACGCTCGCGGTTTGTGTGGTTAGGCGCGCTAGGGGTTTAGTAAGTCGGCGGTCGTGGTAGCCGAACCTCATGATCGTGAAACTGACGAAGATGACCCCCATTTTGTTCGCGGGCGTGGCGGCAGCTTCGATCGCCGCAGCGCCGATCGCCATGGCCGAGCCTGCGCCTCCGCCGCCGTGCGTGAACGCCGACGGCACGCCATGTTCGGACATCGGCAATGTCGGTCCGGGTGGCGCGGAAGTGAACATCCCTTACGGCCCGTCCGGCGAGGCTGACCGCGGCGGCGCCTCCGGTGCGATTCCGTACGGCCCAGGTGGGTCGGCGGACGGCGGTGGCGCTTCGGGTTCGCTGTCGCCCTATGGTCCTGGCGGCTCCGCAGGCCCCGGCGGTGCCAACGGATGCATCCCGAACGTCGGCTGCATCAACATTCCTGCCGGCTAATCAGCTCGCCCGCGCTCGGTGCGGTAGCGGCGCACAAGTGCGTCGGTCGAGGAGTCCGACTGCTCGGCCGGCGACGCGTCGCTGGTGATCACCGGCAGCAGCGCCTTGGCCTGCGTTTTGCCGAGTTCGACGCCCCACTGGTCGAACGAGTCGATGCCCCAGATGACGCCCTCGGTGAAGACCTGATGCTCATATAACGCGATCAACTGGCCGACCACCGAGGGCGTCAGCTTGGTGCCGAGAATCGATGTCGTGGGCCGGTTGCCCGGCATCACCTTGTGCGGCACCACTTCTGGCGGCGTGCCCTCGGCCGCGATCTCGTCGGCGGTCTTGCCGAACGCCAGCACCTGCGTCTGGGCGAAGAAGTTACTCATCAGCAGGTCGTGCATGCTGCCGCTGCCGTCCGCCGTCGCCAGGTCGTCGGTGGGCTGAGAGAACCCGATGAAGTCGGCAGGGATCAGTCGCGTGCCCTGATGGATCAGCTGATAGAACGCGTGCTGGCCGTTGGTTCCCGGTTCGCCCCAGAAGATCTCGCCGGTGCTGGTCGACACCGGTGTGCCGTCGGCGCGCACCGACTTGCCGTTGGATTCCATCGTCAACTGCTGCAGATAGGCCGCAAACCGCGACAAGTCGTTCGAATACGGCAGCACCGCGCGCGTCTGCGCGTCGAAGAAGTTGTTGTACCACAAGCCGATAAGGCCGAGCAGTGCCGGCGCGTTGGCCTCCAGCGGTGCGGTGCGGAAGTGTTCGTCGACGATGTGGAAGCCGGCCAGGAAGTCGGCGAAGCGCTCACGGCCGATAGCGGCCATCACACTCAAACCGATTGCGCTGTCGACAGAGTACCGGCCGCCGACCCAGTCCCAGAAGCCGAACATGTTGTCGGTGTTGATGCCGAAGTCGTCGACCAGCTTCTTGTTCGTCGACACCGCGACGAAATGCTTTGCCACCGCGGCATCGCCCAACGCTTCGGTCAGCCAGCGCCGCGCCGCCGTCGCGTTGGTCAACGTCTCCAGCGTCGAGAACGTCTTCGACGCAACGATGAAAAGCGTTGTGGCAGGGTCGAGTCCGTCGAGCTTGGCCACCAGGTCTGCGGGGTCGACGTTCGAGACGAACCGCGCCGAGATGCCCGCGTCGGCATAGTGGCGCAACGCGTTGTACACCATCACCGGCCCCAGATCCGAGCCGCCGATGCCGATGTTGACGACGGTCTTGATGCGCTCGCCGGTGGCGCCGGTCCACTCGCCGCTGCGCAACCGGTCGGTGAAGTCGCCCATCTTGTCCAGCACCGCGTGCACGTCCTCGACGACGTTCTGCCCGTCGACCACCAATTCGACGCCGACCGGATCGCGCAGCGCCGTGTGCAGCACCGCGCGGTCCTCGGAGGTGTTGATGTGCACGCCGGAGAACATCGCGTCGCGACGCTGTTCGAGCCCGGCGGTGCGGGCCAGGTCGATCAGCATTTTCAGGGTGTCGCGGGTGACGCGGTGCTTGCTGTAGTCGATGTACAGGTCACCGACCGTCAACGTCAGCGCAGTACCGCGCTCGGGGTCGTCGGCAAAGAACTCGCGCAGCGTCTTGGCACCGATTTCGTCGTGGTGACGCTGAAGGGCCTGCCAGGCGGGAGTGGCTGCAATATCTGGGATCTGCTGCGTCTGGGCCGTCATGTTTTCGACCCTAGTGCGGGCGGTTGAACAAAGGTGTAAATGATGGAGGTATGGACACCACCGCTCTGCTGAAGTCAGTACCCACCGGTCTGTGGATCGGCGGTGAGGAACGCGAAGGGAAGTCGACATTCAACGTTCTCGACCCGTCCGATGACGAGGTCCTGATCGCGGTCGCCGACGGCACGCCAGACGACGCGATCGCCGCACTCGACGCCGCCTGCGCCGTGCAGGAGGACTGGGCGGCCACCGCGCCCCGCGAGCGCGGCGAGATCCTGCGCGCGGTCTTCGAGAAGATCACCCGGAAGGCCGAAGATCTCGCCACCCTGATGACGCTGGAAATGGGCAAGGTGTTGCCCGAGAGCATGGGCGAGGTCAAGTACGGCTCGGAGTTCTTCCGCTGGTTCGCCGAAGAGGCCGTCCGCATCGGCGGCCGCTACACCCCGAAGCCTGCGGGCGACGGCCGCATCATCGTCACCAAGGACCCCGTCGGGCCGTGCTACGCGATCACCCCGTGGAACTTCCCGCTGGCGATGGGCACCCGCAAGATCGGCCCGGCCGTCGCGGCCGGTTGCACGATGATCGTCAAGCCGGCTCAGGAGACCCCGCTGACCATGCTGCTGCTGGCCAAGCTGATGGACGAGGCCGGCCTGCCCAAGGGCGTGCTGTCGGTGATCCCGACCAGCAAGCCGGGCGATGTGACCACCGCGCTGATCGACGACGGGCGGCTGCGCAAGCTGACGTTCACCGGCTCCACCGGCGTCGGCAAGGCGCTGGCCAAACAGGGCAGCGACAAGCTGCTGCGGCTGTCGATGGAACTCGGCGGCAACGCCCCGTTCGTGGTGTTCGACGACGCCGACGTGGACGCCGCCGTCGACGGCGCGATCCTGGCCAAGATGCGCAACGGCGGCGAGGCCTGCACCGCGGCCAACCGCTTCCACGTCGCCAACGCGGTGCGCGAGGAGTTCACCGAGAAGCTGGTCAAGCGGATGAGCGAGTTCACCCTCGGCAAGGGCACCGATGAGTCTGCGACGCTGGGTCCGCTGATCAACGCCAAGCAGGTCGCCACCGTCGAAGACCTGGTGTCCGATGCCGTCTCGCGCGGCGCGACCGTCGCGGTCGGTGGAGTCGCCCCGGGCGGCCCCGGCAATTTCTACCCGGCCACAGTGCTGGCCGACGTCCCGGCCGACGCCCGCATTCTCAAGGAGGAGGTGTTCGGGCCCGTCGCGCCGATCACCGGCTTCGACTCCGAGGAGGAGGGCATCGCTGCGGCCAACGACACCGAATACGGGTTGGCGGCCTACATCTACACGCAGTCGCTGGATCGCGCGCTGCGGGTGGCCGAGAGCATCGACGCAGGCATGGTCGGCGTGAACCGCGGCGTGATCTCCGACCCGGCGGCCCCGTTCGGCGGCGTCAAGCAGTCCGGCTTCGGCCGCGAGGGCGGCACCGAGGGCATCGAGGAATATCTCGAGACCAAGTACATCGCGCTGACGAACTAGCCGAACTTCCGCGAACAGTCGTAAAAGTCCCCTGCACCTCGGCGTGTCGGGGACTTTTGCGTCTGCTCGCGCGGGAAAGATTCCGGCAGTGACAGCGGATCGCGGCCACTCGATTCCCGCACTGGACGGCATCCGTGCGGTCGCTGTCGCGCTCGTCCTCGCCGAGCACGGCGGGCTGCCCGGCGTCTCCGGCGGATTCCTCGGGGTCGACGTTTTCTTCGTGCTCAGCGGATTCCTGATCACCTCGCTGCTGCTCGACGAATTCCGGACCAAGGGCCGAATCCGGCTGCGCGACTTCTGGATTCGTCGCGCACGACGACTGCTGCCTGCGTTGCTCGCGATGGTGCTCGCGGTAGTGGCCGTGCGGAAGCTGTTCCCGACCGAGGCCACGGCCTCGTTGCGCGACGATGCCGTCGCCTCCTTCTTCTGGATGTCGAACTGGGCGTTCGTCGCGCAGAAGACCGACTACTTCTCCCAAGGTGCCCCGCCGTCGCCGCTGCAACACACGTGGTCGCTCGGCGTCGAGGAGCAGTACTACCTGATCTGGCCGCTGCTGGTGCTCGGCGTCGCGGCGCTGTGCTGGCGGCGACTCCGACTGGCCGTCTTCGTGCTGGCCGTCGCGGGCGTCGTCGCGTCGTCGACCGCAGCCATCTTGATGGCGCCCGAGGTCAACCGGGTGTACTTCGGCACCGACACCCGCATACAGGCGCTGTTGATCGGTGCCGCGGCGGCTGCCCTGCTGGTACGCGACTGGACGGTGCTGACGTCGGGCGGCACGCTGATCCGCACCCAATACCGGCGCTGGGCCGCGACGGCGTTGTCGGTCGTCGGGCTGGCCGGTCTGGCCGTGCTCGCGCACTACGCGACGGGCAGTGCCCGCGACTTCCGCTACGGACTGCTGATTGCGGTGGCCCTGTCCGCCGTGCTCGTCGTCGCACCCGTGGCGATGGACCAGACCTCACCCGTCGCGCGGGCGCTGGCATGGCGGCCGCTGGTGTGGCTGGGCGCGATCTCCTACGGCGTCTACCTCTGGCACTGGCCGATCTTCCTGGCGCTCAACGGCGAACGCACCGGGTGGTCGGGTTGGCCGCTGTTCGCGCTGCGGTGCGCGGCGACGGTTGCGGTGGCCACGGCGTCGTGGTGGTTGCTCGAACAGCCGATCCGACGGTGGCGGCCGGTGATCGTCCCGATGCTGCCGTTGGCGGGCGCGACGGCGGCGACGGCGGCCGTCATCACCATGACGGTGGTGCCCATCGAACCGAAACCGGCCGACCCGGGAACCAGCAGCATCGACTCGGCTGCGCTGGTCGCACCGGAGCGGCCGGTCGAGGTGAAGTCGCCGTCGGGCCAGCTAGCGCCGGGGACCAAGCGGGTCGCGGTGTTCGGCGACTCGGTCGCGTGGACGCTGATGCGATACCTGCCGCCGACGCCGGGGCTGAGCTTCACCAACTACACGACGATCGGGTGTGGCGTGGCCCGCGGCGGGCCATACCGGTATGCGGGCGAGACGTTGAATCAGAAGCCGGAATGCGACGACTGGCCGGCACGGTGGTCGCAGCGGATCAACCACGACCGACCGGACGTCGTGCTGCTGATCATCGGCCGCTGGGAAGTGGTGGATCGGGTCAACGAGGGGCACTGGACGCACATCGGCGACGACGCGTACGACGCGTATCTGCACGGGGAGCTGACGCGGGCCCTCGACATTCTGACCTCGACGGGTGCGCACGTGGTGGTGACGACCGAGCCGTACAACCGGCGCGGTGAGCGGGCCGACGGCAGCCTGTATCCCGAGGATCAGCCCACCCGGGCCGACCGCTGGAACACCTTGTTGCGCAACGTGATCGGTAAGCGACCGAACGTCACCGTGCTCGACCTCAACAAGAAGTTGGGCCCGGACGGCTACTACACCAACAAGGTCGACGGCATCAAGATGCGCATCGACGGCGTGCATCCGACGCCGGAGGCGGTCAAGTGGTTGACGCCGTGGTTGGCCGACGCACTGAAACGCTGAAGCGCTAGTGGCCGAGCCGGCCGCGGCCCATGCGCAGCAGCAGCATCGCCAGATCCTTGCCGTCGGGGCCGAGCTCGCTGTAGCGCTCGATCACCTTCATCTCGCGGCTGTGCACCAGCCGGGTGCCGCCTGAGGCCATCCGGGCCTTGCCGATCAGCTTGGACACCTCGGTGCGCCGCTTGACGGCCGCCAGGATCGCCGAGTCGAGCTCGTCGATCTCGCGGCGCAGGTCATCAATCTCAGCCACGGGTTCCATTTCGATAGTCATTTCGGGCTCCTCGTTGTGTAAGGGTTCTTGGTCTCATCCGGTTTCGGGCCTCACACAAGAGACGAGCCCCGGATCCGGAAGCGGACCGCGGGGCTCTTGGAAGCAGCTAGACCACGGGCACCGCTGGCCGGTACCCGTAAAAAAATCGTCCTTGCTGCATGAGCACGTATTGAGTGTGCCATTTGAGGCCGTGGCAGCGCAAAGAGTGTCGGCTGGCAGCGGTAAGTTGGGGCAGACATGAGTTTGCACGTGACCGACCTGAATTCCGACTCCGAAGCCCTGCTGGACGGCCTTAACCCGCAACAGCGCGAGGCAGTGCTGCACGAAGGCACGCCGCTGCTGATCGTCGCAGGCGCCGGGTCCGGCAAGACCGCGGTGCTGACCCGGCGGATCGCCTACCTGCTGGCGGCCCGTGAGGTCGGCGTCGGCCAAGTGCTGGCCATCACGTTCACCAACAAGGCCGCCGCCGAGATGCGCGAACGGGTGGTGCAACTGGTCGGGCCGCGGGCGCGGGCCATGTGGGTGTCGACGTTCCACTCGACCTGTGTGCGGATCCTGCGTAACCAGGCCTCCCTGATCAAGGGGCTGAACTCCAACTTCTCGATCTACGACGCCGACGACTCGCGACGGCTGCTGCTGATGATCGGCAAGGACATGGGGCTGGACACCAAGCGGTACTCGCCGCGGCTGCTGGCCAACGGGATCTCCAACCTGAAGAACGAGCTGATCGGCCCCGAGCAGGCGGCCTACGACGCGTCGAATGCGATGGAGGATCTGCCGCGGATCATCGCCGAGGTCTTCGCGGAATACCAGCGCCGGCTGCGGGCGGCCAACGCGCTGGACTTCGACGACCTGATCGGCGAGACAGTCGCTGTGCTGCAGGCATTTCCACAGATTGCGCAGTACTACCGCAGGAGGTTCCGGCACATCCTGGTCGACGAGTATCAGGACACCAACCACGCGCAGTACGTGTTGGTGCGTGAGCTGGTCGGCCGCGAAACCGAGGACGGGGTCGCCCCCGCTGAGCTGTGTGTGGTCGGCGACGCCGACCAGTCGATCTACGCGTTCCGCGGCGCCACCATCCGCAACATCGAGGACTTCGAACGCGACTTCCCCAATGCCACAACGATTCTGCTCGAGCAGAACTACCGCTCGACGCAGAACATCCTGAACGCGGCCAACTCGGTGATCTCGCGCAACGCCGGTCGGCGGGAGAAGCGGCTGTGGACCGACGCGGGGGAGGGCGAGCTCATCGTCGGCTACGTCGCCGACAACGAGCACGACGAGGCGCGCTTCGTCGCCGAGGAGATCGACGCGCTCGCCGACAAGGGTGAGATCACCTACAACGACGTGGCGGTGTTCTACCGCACCAACAACTCGTCGCGCGCGCTGGAAGAAGTGTTCATCCGCGCCGGCATCCCGTACAAAGTCGTTGGGGGCGTTCGCTTTTACGAGCGCAGGGAAATCCGCGACATCGTCGCGTATCTGCGGGTGCTCGACAATCCCGGTGACTCGGTGAGCATGCGCCGCATTCTGAACACGCCGCGGCGCGGGATCGGCGACCGCGCCGAGGCGTGTGTGGCGGTGTACGCCGAGAACACCGGGTTGAGCTTCAACGACGCGCTGCAGGCGGCCGCCGAGGGCAAGGTGCCGATGCTGAACACCCGTTCGGAGAAGTGCATCGTGAGTTTCGTTGAGCTGCTTGACGATCTGCGCGGGAAGCTGGACGACGAGCTCGGCAACGTCGTGGAAGCCGTCCTCGACCGCACCGGCTACCGGACCGAGCTGGAATCCTCCAGCGATCCCCAGGATCTCGCGCGACTGGACAACCTCAACGAATTGGTCAGCGTCGCACACGAATTCAGCACCGACCTGGCAAACGCGCAGGCGACGGGTGAAGTGGCGCCCGAGGACGAGGACATTCCGGACACCGGCGTGCTCGCCCAGTTCCTGGAGCGGGTGTCGTTGGTGGCCGACGCCGACGAACTGCCCGAGCACGGCGCAGGCGTGGTGACGATGATGACCCTGCACACCGCGAAGGGGCTGGAGTTCCCGGTCGTGTTCGTGACGGGCTGGGAGGACGGCATGTTCCCGCACATGCGGGCACTCGGCGATCCGACCGAACTGTCCGAGGAGCGGCGGCTGGCCTACGTCGGCATCACCAGGGCGCGGCAGCGGCTGTACCTCAGCCGCGCCAGAGTTCGCTCGTCGTGGGGGCAGCCGATGCTCAACCCGGAATCCAGGTTCCTCAAGGAGATCCCGCAGGAGCTCATCGATTGGCGCCGTGTCGAGCCTGCACCGTCGCTTTCGGCGCCCGTCAGCGGTGCCGGCAGATTCGGGACTCCGCGTCCGGCACCGGCGCGCTCAGCGGTAGGTAAGCGCCCGCTGCTGGTGCTTGCACCGGGCGATCGCGTCACCCACGACAAGTACGGGCTCGGCCGCGTCGAGGAGGTGTCCGGCGTCGGTGAGTCGGCGATGTCGCTGATCGACTTCGGCAGCGCCGGGCGGGTCAAGCTGATGCACAACCACGCGCCGGTCGCGAAGCTTTAAGGCCCGGGTTCGTCTGCTCGCAGCGACACTGAACTAACCTCTCGGTTCGCGAGATCGCAGTCGTTGTGCGATCCACTCGAACTTTCCCGCGGTAATTGCGATTTCGTGGAGTCGAAGCCCTGGCGTCGCTAGGGCCTAACCCGACCCGCCGCTGCGGGCCCAGCGGCGCGTCGCGGGCAGCAGCGCCAGCAGGATGCTGGCCAGGGGCAGCAGCGGGATGCCGTAGACCACCGGCGAGAGCTTGGCCCCCGCGACGAACAAGCCCGCGAAGATCAGCAGCGCAACGACGGCGCCGACCACTATCAGCAGCCTGCTCAGCTGGCGCCGCAGCAGTAGCGCGATCAGCCCGGTGATGAGCGCTGCCGCCGACACCGCGGTGAGGAACCCGATCGCCACACAGAACAGCCGGTCCGACCGCCACCAGCCGGTGATCAGGTCGACGGCGATCACAGCGGTGGCCCAGCCGGTCAGGATGGCGGCGATCACCGTCGCGATGGCTGTGTTCGGCTTGGCCTGCTTGTGCCGTGGCGTGCCGATCGCCGCAGGCCTGGCGCGCGGCACATAGGTCGTCGGCGGGTCGCCTAACGTGGGGAATTCGCCGGTCGGATGACGCCGGATGATGCTGGTCTGCGGCTCAGACTCGGCGGGTATCGGTGACGACGGCGTGCCACCGTTGCGTCGGATGCGTGGCTTATCGAGTGGGGAAGATTCGGACGGGCCGTCGCTCACATCTAGCCAACGTAGTTGCCGGGGCTAAGACCCCGCTGCGCAAGCCACGGCACCGGGTCGATTCGGTTGGTGCCGTTGACCAAAACCTCGAAGTGGCAGTGCGGACCGGTGGAGTTACCGCGGTTGCCCATCGTCGCGATCTGATCGCCTGCCATCACCCGATCGCCCTTGCTGACGAGCCAGGTGTTCACGTGCCCGTACAGCGTGACCGTGCCGTCGGCATGCCGGATCTTGACCCAGGCGCCGTAGCCGGCCGTCGGGCCCGCGTCGATGACGACGCCATCGGCGACGGCGTAGATCGGTGTGCCGATCGAGTTGGCGATGTCGATGCCGGCATGCAGCACACCCCAGCGGTAGCCGAAGCCTGAGGTGAAGACGCCCTTCGTGTACATCACGAACAGCGGCCGGTTCAGCCGCGCCTCGCGCTCGGCCCGCTCCTGGGCGAACGCGGCGGCCTTGGTGACCTCCTCGGCGTGCACCGACTCGTTGGCGGCCGGGGCCACCGAGACGATCTGCATGCCGTCGGTTGACCCGGTGACGAGCCCGCCGCCCATGGTCGACGTATCTGCGGCGAGAACGGCCTCCGTCGGCTTCTTGTGGTCGGAGGCGTTCGACATCGTGTACGCGCCTGCCGCGGTAGCGCCGACCGCCATCGCGGCGACCATCAGCCTGCCCTTGACGGGTACGTCCTGCTTGCGATGCAGACCGCGTCGGCCGGAGATGTCGATGATGTCGGTCTCGTCCACGCCGTCGCTGGTGTCGGTGTGGCTGTCCCGGTAGGCGTGCGACGCGCGACGCTCGGCGCGCGGGTCCGGCCGGAACTGCGACGGCACCGCCAGTCGCAGCGGGATCAGATTGTCCGTGTCATGCAGGTCGTCGAGCTCAGGGGCATGGATGACTTGCGACTCGCGGTCGAACGCACAGTTCTCGCGGAACTCCAGATCAGCGAGGTCACCGAATTCGTTGAACGGAATGATGTCGGTGATCGCGGCGTCGTAATTGACTGCTGCGTAAGGATTTCCGTCGGCGGGGTCGTTCGTCGAGACTCCGTCAGGAGCGGGAGACAAACGATGCCTTGCCAACCTGCAATGTCCTTCTAGCCGTGACCGAAACGTGATCTGGACCAGAGGCACGTTAACCAAATCCCAATGTTGGCCGCAACCCGAGGATGTATTCCACCGGGGGATTGTGACTTGTATCACGTGTTGGCCGGCGGTGAGATCTACCACATGAGCGGTAGGCGGTGCAGAACCCGCTAGTTCGTGTGGATAAAGTTCCCCCTGGCCCGTCGGGCACAAACCTTCGACGTCAACGCACAAAGACAGTGAGTCAATGGATCTCTTCGAATACCAAGCGAAAGAGCTGTTCGCGAAGCACAACGTGCCCACCACGCCGGGTCGGGTGACCGACACCGCCGAGGGCGCCAAGGCCATCGCCGAGGAAATCGGCCGGCCGGTCATGGTCAAGGCCCAGGTGAAGGCAGGCGGCCGCGGTAAGGCCGGCGGCGTGAAGTACGCCGCCACTCCCGACGACGCGTTCACCCACGCGCAGAACATCCTCGGCCTGGACATCAAGGGCCACATCGTGAAGAAGCTGCTGGTCGCGGAGGCGAGCGATATCGCAGAGGAGTACTACATCTCCTTCCTGCTCGACCGCGCCAACCGCACCTACCTGGCGATGTGCTCGGTCGAGGGCGGCATGGAGATCGAAGAGGTCGCCGCGACGAAGCCCGAGCGGTTGGCCAAGGTGCCCGTCAACGCCGTCAAGGGCGTCGACCTGGCGTTCGCCCGCTCGATCGCCGAGCAGGGCCACCTGCCCGCCGAGGTGCTCGACGCGGCGGCCGTGACGATCCAGAAGCTGTGGGAGGTGTTCGTCGCCGAGGACGCCACGCTGGTCGAGGTGAACCCGTTGGTGCGCACGCCCGACGACCAGATCCTCGCGCTGGACGGCAAGGTCACCCTCGACGCCAACGCCGACTTCCGGCAGCCCGAGCACGCGCTGTTCGAGGACCGCGACGCCACCGATCCGCTGGAGCTCAAGGCCAAGGAGAACGACCTCAACTACGTCAAGCTCGACGGTGAGGTCGGCATCATCGGCAACGGCGCGGGCCTGGTGATGTCGACGCTCGACGTCGTCGCCTACGCAGGCGAGAAGCATGGCGGCGTGAAGCCGGCCAACTTCCTCGACATCGGCGGCGGCGCCTCGGCCGAGGTGATGGCCGCAGGCCTCGACGTCATTCTCAACGACGCTCAGGTCAAGAGCGTGTTCGTCAACGTGTTCGGCGGCATCACGGCGTGCGACGCCGTCGCCAACGGCATCGTCAAGGCGCTGCAGATCCTCGGAGACGAAGCCAACAAGCCACTCGTGGTCCGGCTCGACGGCAACAACGTCGAAGAAGGCCGTCGCATCCTCGCCGAAGCCAACCACCCGCTCGTGACGGAGGTCGGCACGATGGACGAAGCCGCCGACGTCGCTGCCGCCAAGGCTGCCGAAGCCGCAAAGGCCTGAAAGGACTGACATGGCAATCTTTTTGACAGCAGACAGCAAGGTCATCGTCCAGGGCATCACCGGCGGCGAGGCCACCACGCACACCGCCCGCATGCTCAAGGCAGGCACCCAGATCCTCGGCGGCGTCAACGCGCGCAAGGCCGGAACGACGGTGTCGCACGTCGACAAGGAAGGCAAGAACGTCGACCTTCCCGTGTTCGGCACCGTCAAAGAGGCGATGGAGAAGACCGGCGCCGACGTGTCGATCATCTTCGTGCCGCCGAAGTTCGCCAAGGACGCGATCATCGAGGCCATCGACGCCGAGATCCCGCTGCTCGTCGTGATCACCGAGGGAATTCCGGTGCAGGACAGCGCATATGCGTGGGCCTACAACGTCGAGAAGGGCAACAAGACCCGCATCATCGGGCCCAACTGCCCCGGCATCATCACGCCCGGCCAGTCGCTGGTCGGCATCACTCCTGCCAACATCAGCGGCCCCGGCCCCATCGGGCTGGTGTCCAAGTCAGGCACGCTGACCTACCAGATGATGTTCGAATTGCGCGATTTCGGCTTCACGACGTCGATCGGTATCGGCGGTGACCCGGTCATCGGCACCACGCACATCGATGCCATCGAGGCCTTCGAGAAGGACCCCGAAACCAAGGTCATCGTGATGATCGGCGAGATCGGCGGCGACGCCGAGGAGCGTGCGGCCGACTACATCAAGGCCAACGTGTCCAAGCCGGTCGTCGGCTACGTCGCGGGATTCACCGCGCCCGAGGGCAAGACGATGGGCCACGCGGGCGCGATCGTGTCCGGTTCGTCGGGCACCGCGCAGGCGAAGAAGGAGGCCCTCGAGGCCGCGGGCGTCAAGGTGGGCAAGACCCCTTCTGAGACGGCGCGCCTGGCCAGGGAGATCCTGCAGAGCCTGTAATCCCCAGCTGCGCGTGGGCCCACTCGGTGTGAACTAGGCCGCAGGATTAGGAACGCGTTCTAGTTATCGATTAGCCTGACGAATTAACACGCGTCAGGAGGTCTGTAATGGTCGTTCCGCGGACTCCGGTGGTCGTCGGCGTCGGCCAGTTCACCGAACGCATCGACGACGCCGACTATCGCGGCATGTCCGCGGTCGAGTTGGCGACCGAAGCTGTGCGGGCGGCGCTGGCCGACACGGGCGCCGCGGGCGTCGCGGGCGTCGCGAAAGCGGTCGACACGGTCTTCGGGCTGCGACAGTTCGAGATCTCCGGGCCGATGCCCGCCGCGTTGGGCAAATCGAACAACTACCCGCGGTCGGTGATGCAACGCGTGGGTGGCGATCCCGCCCGCGTGGTGCTGGAACCCGTTGGGGGACAGAGCCCGCAGAAGCTCGTCACCGAGGCGGGCAACGCGATCGCGGCGGGCGAAGCCGACGTCGTGATGATCATGGGTTCTGAGCCGGGGTCGACGGCGCGCTACTTCGCCGACCGGGAAGACAAGCCGGATTTCACCGAGCATGTCGAGGGGCAACTCGAGGACCGCGGCCACCAGATCTTCAGCTATATCGACGACTACACCATCCAGCATGGTCTGACCGGGGCGCCCGTTCAGTATGGGCTTCTCGAGAACGCCCGCCGCGCAAGGCTGGGGCTCAGCGTCGTCGACTATCGCCGAAAAATGGCCGAACTGTTCGCACCGCTCTCGAAAGTCGCTGCGAAGAACCCGTTTTCGTCCTCACCGGTGGAACGCTCGGTCGAGGAGGTCATCACGGTCTCGGGCGACAACCGGATGATCTGCGACCCGTATCCGCGTCTGCTCGTCGCACGCGATCAGGTCAACCAAGGCGCGGCCGCGGTGATGATGTCGGTCGAGGCGGCCAAGCGACTCGGTGTGCCCGAGGAGAAATGGGTTTACGTTCACGGCCATTCCGACATGGTCGAGCAGGCGACGCTGGACCGCGAAGACCTCGGTGCCAGCCCCGCGTCGGTGCTGGCCGTGCGAGAAGCGTTGCGGGTGGCCGGAATCGGCGTCGACGACATCGCCACCTTCGACCTCTACAGCTGCTTCCCGTTTCCGGTCTTCGTCATCTGCGAGGCCCTCGGTATCGACGGTGACGATCCGCGTGGTCTGACGCTGACCGGCGGACTGCCGTACTTCGGCGGGCCCGGCAACAGCTACTCATTGCACGCCATCGCCGAGACGGTGAGTGAAATGCGCCAGGCGCCAGGGCGATTCGGCTTCGTCGGAGCCAACGGCGGCATCATGAGCAAGTACTCCATCGGCATCTACTCCACCGAACCCGTCGAATGGCGCACCGACCGCTGCGAGGCGCTCAAACAGGAGATCGCCGAGCTACCCAAAGTGCCAGTGACACGCAATCCGGACGGCGCGGCAACCATCGAGACCTACTCGGTGCGCTATGACTGGCCGATCCGGACCGGGATCATCGTCGGCCGCCTGGACTCCGACAACAGCCGGTTCATGGCCACCACCGAGGACGACGATCTGGTCGCGCTGATGTCCGATGGCGATCCCCTTGGTGCGCAGATCAGCGTGTGGTCCACCGAACACGGCAATCGCGCTAGCCTCGCTTAGACCGCGACGTGCGTCCTCGGGATTCGAACCGGTTTCGCTTGGGCTGGTTTCCATTTCTGCGGCGATGTTCGGCATGGGGATCGTCGAACACCCGGGCAATGAGTGGGCTGATGGATGGCATGTCATGTCCTCTCGATCGGTGAAGCGTGCTCACCCATGACTGTTGCCGTGCGCTCGGCATCCTTTGCGCGTAGACCCGTACGCGCTTTTTGCGCCGGTACTACCTAGCGAGCAGAAGTCAAACGAGCGCGGCCAGCTTGCCGGCCAACCGCTCGACGTAGCCCGCGACGTCATCCGGTGACTTGTCGGGCAGGCCGAACAGCACCTCCGTCACGCCGAGTTCGGCCCACCGCGCCAACTTGTCCGGATCCGGCTTGAAGTCCAGCGCGACAATCTGTGGGGTGCCGTCGCGGCCGGCCGCGGCCCAGGTGTCCTGCAACAACTTGACCGGTTCGTCGATGTCGAAGTCGCGCGGCGTGGTGATCCAGCCGTCCGCGGACCGGGCGATCCACTTGAAGTTCTTCTCGGTGCCCGCCGCGCCGACGAGCACGGGAATGTGCGACTGAATCGGCTTGGGCCAGGCCCACGATGGGCCGAAGTTGACGAATTCGCCTTCGTAGGAAGCTTCTTCCTGCGTCCACAATGCCCGCATGGCTTCCAGATACTCGCGCAGCATGGTGCGCCGCCGTCCTGGTGGCACGTTGTGGTCGGCGAGTTCGTCTGTGTTCCAACCGAATCCGACGCCCAGGCTGACCCGGCCGCCCGACAAGTGGTCCAACGTCGCTATCGACTTGGCCAGCGTGATCGGGTCATGCTCGACCGGCAATGCGACCGCCGTCGACAACCGCACCCGCGACGTCACCGCACAAGCCGCACCAAGCGAAACCCACGGGTCAAGCGTGCGCATGTAGCGGTCGTCGGGCAGCGACTCGTCGCCGGTGGTCGGGTGGGCGGCCTGCCGCTTGATCGGGATGTGGGTGTGTTCGGGCACGTAGAACGTGGTGAAGCCGTGATCGTCGGCGAGTTTGGCCGCCGCTGCCGGGGTGATGCCGCGGTCACTGGTGAAAAGTACGAGCCCGTAGTCCATGCCAAGAATTAGAACGTGTTCCAGTCTGGCGGGCAAGGGCGGGGTCCATCCGGCTGCCCAACCCGGTGGCAAGTAGGGCAGGAACCGCAGAACACGTAGCGCTCTACGTACCACCCGAACCGCGAGAGGCGGAAGGGTTCGACGTGTGAATACCGTGGGGACAACACGAAACAAGGTGCGCGAATGGGTGCGCCGCTACCTGCCCTGCGAGATCGCAGGAACGGTGATGGAGTTGGGCGGCGCGGCGGTCGCGTATCTGGCGACGGGCTCACTGGCCGCGGCGGCGATCACCGCGACGATCGGAGCGTCGGCCGGCTACTACGCAACCGCGTACGTCAGCGCTGTGCGCTGGAGCTGTCGCGCCCACGGAGCGTTGATGTCCAGCCTGCTTGCGCTGCGGAGCGTGGCCGTCGAGTTCGGGCCTGCCGAACTGGTCGACAGCGTCGCCGTGCGGCCGGTCGCGTTCTACGTCGGCCCGCTGATCTTTGACAACACGATCATCGGCTGGATCTTCGGCAAGCTCGTCTCCGATCTCGCCTTCTACTTCTGCGCCATCTTCGCTTTCGAACGGTTCAAGGGTCTGCTTGCACGACCGCAAGCACAGGAGGTGAGTGATGAATCCGTCTCGGAGATTGCAGCTGCGTGAGGACATGTCCGCAGACGCCGGACGACTCGCGACACTGGCTGCACGCCATGGCACACCGCTGTTGGTATTGCAGCCCCATCTGGTCGCCCGCCGCTACCGCGAGCTGACCGACAAGCTGCCGGGCGTCCGCATGCACTACGCGGTCAAGGCATCCCCGCATCCGCTTGTGCTGTCGACGATCGCGATCTGTGGCGGCTGGTTCGACGTCGCGACCAGCGCCGAAGTCGATCTTCTGCAGGGCCTCGGGCTGCCGATGGACCGTTGCATCCACACCAACCCGATCAAGAAGCCCTCCGACATCGACCACGCGTATGCCGCGGGCATTCGGACGTTCGTCGTCGAAAATCCTTGTGAAGTACAGAAATTCGCGGGCCGACCGAGCGACATCGAGCTGCTGGTGCGGCTGGCGTTCCGCAACCCGAACGCAAAGTCCGACCTCTCGTCGAAATTCGGCACCCTCCCCGCGGATGCGGAGTTGCTCGTCAAGCACGTCGTCGCAGCGGGCGTCCAGTTCGCCGGTTTCAGTTTTCACGTCGGCAGCCAGAGCGCGTCGGCCGAGCCGTACGGCGTGGCATTGCGCGCCACTCTCGAGCTCATCGCGCACATCGCCGAGAGCCTGGACGTGCGCACCCGCGTCATCGACATCGGCGGCGGTTTCCCCGTCGCCTATCGCGAGTCGGTGCCAACCATCGATGCTGTGGCCGAGGTCATCGACGACGTGCTCGGCGCACAGCGGGATGACTTCACATTCCTTGCTGAGCCGGGCCGGTATCTGGCAGCGGACAGCATGACACTGCTCACCAGCGTCGTCGGAACCGCGGAGCGCGGCGGTCAGGTCTGGCACTACCTCGACGACGGGCTTTACGGCAGCTACTCGAACGTGATGACGGAGGACGTACACCCGCCGATCCTCGCGCTGAGCGAACTCGCCGACGGCGACGTCTCGTGCGAGCCGGTGACGCTGGCGGGCCCGACGTGCGACAGCGTCGACGTGATCGCTCGTGACTACCCGATGCCTGCGCTCGAGGTCGGCGACATCCTGGTGAGTCCCATGATGGGCGCCTACACCAGCGTGACGGCGTCACGGTTCAACGGGATTCCGGCGACGCCGATCGTGATGGGGTAGGCCGGTTCTTAGGTTCACCGCGATCCATACCGCTGACCGCGGGCGGCAGGTGCGCTGATATGGCACACCATGACGACCGAACACATCGCAGACCACGTCAAGTTCGCGTACTGGGTGCCCAACGTCAGCGGCGGCCTGGTCACCAGCGACATCGAGCAGCGCACCGACTGGAACTACGAGTACAACGCCAAGCTCGCCCAGACTGCCGAGAACAACGGCTTCGAGTACGCGCTGAGCCAGGTCCGCTACGAGGCCAGCTACGGCGCCGAGTATCAGCACGAGTCGACCAGCTTCAGCCTGGCGCTGCTGCTGGCTACGCAGAAGCTCAAGGTCATCGCCGCCGTGCACCCGGGGTTGTGGCAGCCCGGCGTGCTGGCCAAGCTCGGCGCGACGGCCGATCACCTTTCGGGCGGCCGGTTCGCCGTCAACGTGGTGTCCGGTTGGTTCAAGGACGAGTTCACCCATCTCGGCGAGCCGTGGCTCGAACACGACGAGCGCTACCGGCGCAGCGCGGAGTTCCTGCAGGTGCTGCGCAAGATCTGGACCGAGGACGACGTTGATTTCCGCGGCGACTTCTACCGCATCCACGACTTCACGCTGAAGCCCAAGCCGCTCAACACGCCTGAGCGGCCCAACCCGGAGATCTTCCAAGGCGGCAACTCCACCGCCGCGCGTCGCAACGGCGGTTATTACGCCGACTGGTACTTCTCCAACGGCAAGGATTTCGACGGCGTCACCGAACAAGTCGTCGAGGTGCGCGACCACGCCCGCGATGCCGGACGGGAGGTCCGCTTCGGGCTCAACGGGTTCATCATCGCCCGCGACACCGAGAAGGAAGCGAAGGACGTCCTGCGGGAAATCGTCGACAAGGCCAACCGTCCCGCAGTCGAGGGATTCCGTTCGGCTGTGCAGCAGGCCGGCAACTCGACGTCGGACAAGCGCGGTATGTGGGCCGATTCCACGTTCGAGGATTTGGTGCAGTACAACGATGGATTCCGCACGCAACTGATCGGCACGCCCGAGCAGATCGCGGAACGCGTTGCGGCGTACCGCAAACGCGGTGTCGACCTGATCCTCGGAGGCTTCCTGCACTTCCAGGAGGAGATCGAGTACTTCGGTTCGCGGGTGCTGCCGCTGGTGCGGGAAATCGAAGATTCTGAACAAGATTCGATTGATTCGCCGGTGCTGGTGTCCGCCTGAGTGCAGACGGGCGCGGCCTTCACATGTGGGTGCGCTAGCGTGGTTGTCTGAATCGCTTCGGCCAGCACAGGAGAGGTCATGACCTACCCGCCCGGTAGCCCCGGATATCCACCCGCGCAGCAACCGACCACTCAGTACGCAGCGCCCACTCAGCAGTTCGGCAAGTTGGGTGAACCAGCTTCTGCGTCTCCTGCCGCCGAGGGCCCGAGCAAGTTGCCGGTGTATCTGACCGCCGCGGTGGCCGCGCTCGGTCTCGCGGTGTACCTGTCGAGCTACGCCCCGCAGTTCGCCGCAAGTGCCGACTTCTTCACACCCACGCTGCTCGACCTCGGCGTGGTGGCGTCGCTTCTCGGTGGTCTGATCGCCGGGGTCGGCCTGGTCCCCAGGCAGCGGATCGTGCCCGCCCTGGTGGCTGTGCTTTCCGTGCTGGGCTTCCTGCTCGTGATCGCCATCGTGCTCACGGCGCCGCAAGGCGTCGAGATCAAGTACGGCCTCTACCTCATCATCGCGTTCAGCGTGGTGCAGGCCATTCTCGCTGTCGCGGTGCTGCTGTTCGACGCCGGTGTCCTCACTCCGCCTGCGCCCAAGCCCCGCTTCGAGCCGCAGCCGTACGGCCAGTACGGCGGCCCGGGACCGTACTACGGACAGCCGCATCAGCCGGGTCCGCCGCCTCAGCAGCAACACCGTCCCGGTTACCCATCGCAATACGGCGGCGGCTACCAGGGCGGTCCGTCGTCGGGCGGTTACTCCGGCGGCCAACAGGGCGGCCAGCAGAGCGGCCCGCCGACGCCACCGACCGGTTTCCCCACCTATGGGCAGCCGCCGTCGTCCGGCAACGCAGGCGACTCGAGCAGTGCGCCGACGACACAGGTGCCCATGCAGCAGTCGCCTTCCACACAGTCCGCCCCGCCGCCGTCGTAGTCTGGGCCGCGCGTGCGTCAACTTCGCGCGCGTGAGCTAGCGCGAGGAGCGGCCCCACCCGTGGACCAACGACCAGTCGGCACACGCCAGGCGCGTGAGCTGCTTCGGGTCGCATTCGGGCCGTCGGTGGTTGCGCTGGTCGTCATCGCAGCGGTGGTGTTGCTGCAGCTGCTGATCGCCAACAGCGATATGACCAGCGCCCTCGGTGCGACCGCCAGCATTTGGCTTGGGGTGCACCAGGTGCCGGTGTCGATCGGCGGTCGCGAGCTCGGGGTGATGCCGCTGCTGCCGGTGCTGGCGATGGTGTGGGGGACCGCGCGCACGACGGCGTCGGTGACCTCACCGCAGGCGTCCCGGTTCGTCACCCGGTGGGTGGTCGGTGCGGCGCTGGGCGGGCCGCTGCTGATCGCGGCGATCTCACTGGCAGTCATCCACGATGCGGCGTCGGTGCTGACCGAACTGCAGACACCGAGTGCGCTGCGGGCCTTCGGCGGTGTGCTGGCCGTACATGCGATCGGCGCAGTGATCGGGGTCGGCTCGCGCATCGGCCGTCGGACGCTACTGGCCTCGCCGCTGCCGCAGTGGCTGCCCGACGCGTTCCGCGCGGCGGCCGCCGGGGTGCTCGCGCTGGTCGGCCTTTCCGGTGTCGTGATGGTCGGCTCGCTGGTCGTGCACTGGTCGACGATGCACGACCTGTACGCGATCACCGACTCGGTATTCGGGCAGTTCAGCCTGACCGTGCTGTCGGCGCTGTACGCGCCGAACGTGATGATCGGCACGGCCGCCGTCGCGGTCGGGTCGAGTGCGCACGTCGGGCTGGCCACCTTCAGTTCGTTCACGGTCTTCGGCGGCGACATCCCGGCGCTGCCGGTACTGGCGGCGGTGCCGTCGCCGCCGCTGGGCCCGGTGTGGGTGGCACTGCTGATCGTCGCGGCGGCATCCGCGGTGGCCGTCGGTCAGCAATGCGCGCGCCGGCCCCTTCCACTGCTGCCTGCGCTTGGCAAGCTCATCGTCGCGGCCGTCACAGCGGCAGCCACGATGGCGCTGCTCGGCTTCGCGGGTGGCGGTCGGCTCGGCAACTTCGGTGACGTCGGCGTCGACCAGGTCACCTTTGCACCCGCGGTGTTCGTGTGGTTCGTGGGTATCGGGGCGCTGACGGTGGCGATGTCGGGTGGCATTGCGCGACGGCCCAAGCGCGTCAAGCCCGAGCCCGAGCCCGAGCCCGAGCCTGAACCAGAACCCGAGCCCGAACCAGAAGCAGAACCAGAAGCCGAGCCCCGACCCGAGCCCGAGGTGAGCGAGGACGAGATGCTCGATGACGTGCCCGACGACGAGTATCCGGAGGACCCCGAGGATCACTTCGTTGCTGACGACGACGCCGCGCGCGACGGTAAGGGTGAAACCGCCGAGTAGGCACCCACTATTGTCTGAGGCGTGCAGCAACCGCTTCGTGTGCCTCCCAGTGCACCGGCGCGGCTCGTAGTTCTGGCTTCGGGAACCGGTTCGCTGCTGGAATCGTTGCTCGAGGCCGCCGTCGACGAGTACCCCGGCCGCATCGTCGCGGTCGGCGCCGACCGGGACTGCCGGGCTCTTGAAATCGCTGCGGCGGCGTCGCTGCCCACGTACACCGCGCGGCTGGGCGACTACGCTAGCCGGGACGCCTGGGACGCCGCGATGACAGAGGCCACCGCCGCGCACGAGCCGGATCTCATTGTGTCCGCGGGCTTTATGAAAATCCTTGGCCCGCAGTTTCTTTCGCGATTCATGGGCCGGATCGTCAACACGCACCCCGCGCTGCTGCCCGCATTTCCCGGCGCGCACGCGGTGTCCGAGGCGCTGGCCTACGGCGTCAAGGTGACCGGTTGCAGCGTGCATCTCGTCGACGCCGGAACAGACACCGGGCCGATTCTCGCGCAGCAGCCCGTGCCCGTCCTCGACGACGACGACGAAGCGACGCTGCACGAGCGCATCAAGGTGGTCGAACGACGGCTGCTGGTAGACGTTTTGGAAGCTCTGGCCACCCGCGGCGTGACCTGGGCCGGACGAAAGGCGACGATAGGATGACAGAAGTAGGACGCAGGCCGATTCGTCGCGCACTGATCAGCGTCTACGACAAGACCGGGCTCGCCGAGTTGGCCCGGGGTCTGCATGACGCGGGCGTGGACATCGTCTCCACCGGATCGACCGCCAAAACCATTGCAGCCGACGGTGTTCCGGTGACGCCGGTCGAGGAGGTGACCGGCTTCCCCGAGGTGCTCGACGGCCGGGTGAAGACTCTGCATCCGCACGTGCATGCGGGTCTGCTCGCCGATCAGCGCAAGCCCGAACATGTTTCGGCGCTGGCCGACCTCGGTATCGCGGCGTTCGAACTGGTGGTGGTCAACCTGTATCCGTTCACCGAGACCGTCGACTCAGGCGCGAGCGTCGACGAGTGCGTCGAGCAGATCGACATCGGGGGCCCGTCGATGGTGCGCGCCGCCGCGAAGAACCATCCCAGCGTCGCGGTGGTCGTCGACCCGCTCGGATACGACGGCGTGCTGGCGGCGGTGCGTGCGGGCGGCTTCACACTCGATGAGCGAAAGAAGCTGGCGTCATTGGCCTTTCGGCACACTGCCGAGTACGACGTCGCGGTGGCTTCGTGGATGGGATCGGTGCTCGCACCGGAAGAGCCTTCGGTGCCCCTTCCCTCGTGGCTCGGTGCGACGTGGAAGCGCGCCGAGGTGCTGCGCTACGGCGAGAACCCGCATCAGCAGGCTGCGCTGTACCGCAACGACGCCGCGTGGCCCGGCTTGGCGCAGGCCGAGCAGCTGCACGGAAAAGAGATGTCCTACAACAACTACACCGACGCCGATGCCGCCTGGCGGGCCGCGTTCGACCATGAAGAGATCTGCGTGGCGATCATCAAGCACGCCAACCCATGCGGAATCGCGGTCTCGTCGGTCTCGGTGGCCGACGCGCACCGCAAGGCTCACGAATGCGACCCGTTGTCGGCGTTCGGCGGGGTGATCGCGGCGAACACCACGGTCTCCGTGGAGATGGCCGAAACCGTCGCCGAGATCTTCACCGAGGTCATCATCGCGCCGGCGTATGAGCCAGGGGCCGTGGAAGTGCTTGCGCGCAAGAAGAATGTCCGCGTGCTCGTCGCTTCCGAGCCGCAACCGGGGGGCGCCGAGTTCCGGCAGATCAGCGGCGGCCTGCTGCTGCAACAGCGCGATGCGATCGACGCGGCGGGCGACGACCCGAACAATTGGACGCTTGCCACCGGTTCGCCCGCCGACCCGGAGACGTTGGCGGACCTGAAGTTCGCGTGGCGGACGTGTCGTGCGGTGAAGTCCAACGCGATCGTCGTGGCCAAGAACGGCGCAACGGTCGGCGTCGGCATGGGCCAGGTGAACCGCGTCGACGCGGCCCGGTTAGCCGTCGAGCGCGGTGGGGATCGCGTCGATGGCGCGGTCGCGGCATCGGATGCGTTCTTCCCGTTCCCCGACGGGCTGGAGACGCTGACCGACGCGGGTGTGAAAGCCGTCGTGCATCCCGGCGGATCGATGCGCGACGACGTGGTCACCGAAGCGGCGGCCAAAGCGGGAATCACGCTGTACCTGACGGGCGCTCGGCACTTCGCCCACTGAGTTCCCGCGCGAAACGGGCGCGACCCGTTATTTTTCACAAGATGATCTGCGCGTCGAGGGCTGCCACCGTCGTTCTGATGGTGGCCACGGGGCTGATCGCGTCATGCACGCGATACGTCGATGACGCACGCGCCGTCGCCGGCGACGATCAGTCGACCACGGCTTCCCAATGCGAAACGGTCGACGCCCCGTTGACGACGATCCCGCCTCTCAAGCACGGCGAGCCGGTGATGAAGATTCCACAACCGCAGGAGTGGACGCGCTCGACGAAGCTGGATTCGGAGCTGATCCGATTCGCGATGGTCAGCCGCATCCCCGGCACCCACGGTTCTGCAGCGAGCGCGGTGGTGACGCTGGAGAAGCCGCCGGGCATCGAGGAAGCCGACGTGATCTTCGAGATGCAGCGCCATGCGCTCGAAACGATGGCGGGCGCCACCGACCTGCACGTCAGCGAGCACACCCTGTGCGGCCTGCCCGCCGAGACGGTGCAGTATCGGACACCCGAGACGGGGCGAATCGATCCGCACCCCGCGACCGTGGTGATCGTAGTGATCCACGTCGAAGACAGCACATACGCGGCGACTCTCACGGTGGGCAGCGACGCCACCGACAACCCCACCTTCCAGCGCGACGCCGACATGATTCTCAAGGGATTCCAGCTGTTGCCGCCTCCCGGCTGATGGAGCCCCTGAGCGGTAACTCGACAGCAGTCGTAACGTGAAGTGGTGACCCAACCCCATGATCTGCCCCGGACCGTCGGCGAGCTGAAGGCCTCCGGTCATCGCGAGCGGGGCGTCAAAGGCGAAATCCGGGAAAACCTGCTGGCCGCCCTGGCGCAGGGCCGCGACGCCTGGCCCGGCATCCTCGGCTTCGAAGACACCGTGATCCCGCAGCTGGAACGCGCCCTGATCGCGGGGCATGACGTAGTCCTGCTCGGCGAGCGAGGCCAGGGCAAGACCCGGCTGCTTCGTGCGCTGACCGGGCTGCTCGACGAGTGGACACCGGTGATCGACGGCTCCGAACTGGGCGAGCATCCCTACACCCCGATCACGCCGGAGTCGATCCGTCGCGCCGCGACGTTGCAGGACGACCTGCCCGTGGCGTGGCGGCACCGCAGCGAGCGGTATACCGAAAAGCTCGCCACCCCGGACACCAGCGTGGCCGACCTGGTCGGTGACATCGACCCGATCAAGGTGGCCGAGGGCCGCAGCCTCGGCGATCCAGAGACCATCGCCTACGGCCTGATTCCGCGGGCGCACCGCGGGATCGTTGCCATCAACGAGCTGCCCGACCTTGCGGAGCGTATTCAGGTTTCGATGCTGAACGTGATGGAGGAGCGCGACATTCAGGTGCGCGGCTATACGCTGCGGCTGCCGCTCGACGTGCTGGTCGTCGCCAGCGCGAATCCCGAGGACTACACCAACCGCGGCCGGATCATCACGCCGCTCAAGGACCGGTTCGGTGCCGAGATCCGCACCCACTACCCGCTCCAACTCGAGGCGGAAGTCGGTGTGATCAAACAGGAGTCGCATCTGGCCGCCGAGGTGCCCGAGTACCTGCTGCAGGTGCTGGCGCGGTTCGCCCGCCACTTGCGTGAGTCGCATTCGATCGATCAGCGATCGGGCGTCTCGGCGCGGTTCGCGATCGCCGCGGCGGAAACCGTCGCCGCTGCCGCCCGGCATCGTTCTGCGGTGCTGGGCGAGTCGGATCCGGTGGCGCGGGTGTGTGACCTCGGCACCGTCGTCGACGTGCTGCGCGGCAAGTTGGAGTTCGAATCCGGCGAGGAGGGCCGCGAACAGACGGTGCTCGAACATCTGCTGCGGCGCGCGACCGCGGACACCGCCCAGCGACTGCTCGGCGGCATCGACGTCGGGCCGCTGGTTACCGCCATCGAGGGCGGTTCGGCGGTCACCACCGGTGAAAGAGTCTCGGCGAGAGCAGTTTTGGATGCGGTGCCGGAGGTGCCCGCGATCGCCCAGGTTCAGCAGCGCCTCGGCGCGAAGTCCGACGGCGAGCGCGCGGCCGCAGTCGAACTGGCCCTGGAAGCACTGTATCTGGCCAAGCGCATCGACAAGGTCTCTGGCGAAGGCGAAACCGTCTATGGCTAGGCACGGCCGGTCATCGCGGTATTCGGCCTACACCGGTGGGCCGGATCCGTTGGCCCCGCCTGTCGACCTGCGCGAGGCATTGGACCAGATCGGTCAAGACGTGATGGAGGGCAGCTCGCCGCGGCGGGCGCTCTCCGAGCTGATGCGACGCGGCACCCAGAACATGCGCGGTGCCGACCGGTTGGCGGCCGAGGCAAACCGGCGGCGACGGGAGTTGTTGCAACGCAACAATCTTGACGGCACGTTGCAGGAGATCAAGAAACTGCTCGACGAGGCCGTGCTGGCGGAGCGCAAGGAACTGGCCCGCGCACTCGACGACGATGCCCGGTTCAACGAGATGCGGATCGAGTCGTTGCCGCCGTCACCGGCCAAGGCCGTGCAGGAGCTCTCCGACTACGACTGGCGCAGCGGCGAGGCGCGCGAAAAGTACGAGCAGATCAAGGATCTACTCGGCCGCGAGATGCTGGATCAGCGGTTCGCCGGCATGAAGCAGGCGTTGGAGAACGCCACCGACGAGGACCGTCAGCGCGTCAATGAGATGCTCGACGATCTGAACGAGCTGCTGGACAAGCACTCTCGCGGTGAGGACTCGCAGCAAGATTTTGATGACTTCATGGCCAAGCACGGCGAGTTCTTCCCCGAGAACCCGCAGAATGTGGAGGAGCTGCTCGATTCGCTGGCCCAGCGGGCCGCGGCTGCGCAGCGGTTCCGCAACAGCCTGTCGCCAGACCAACGTGCCGAACTGGATGCGCTGGCGCAGCAGGCTTTTGGATCGCCGTCGTTGATGAACGCGCTCAACCGGCTCGACTCCCACTTGCAGGCGGCGCGGCCGGGGGAGGACTGGACTGGCTCGTCTCGATTCTCGGGCGACAACCCGATGGGCATGGGCGAGGGCACTCAGGCTCTCGCGGACATCGCCGAACTCGAGCAACTCGCCGAGGCGCTCTCGCAGAGTTACGCGGGCGCGACGATGGACGACGTCGACTTGGACATGCTGGCCCGCCAATTGGGCGAGGATGCGGCCATCGATGCCAAGACACTCACCGAACTCGAGAGGGCACTGGTCAACCAGGGCTTCCTTGACCGCGGCTCCGACGGGCAGTGGCGGCTGTCTCCGAAGGCCATGCGTCAGCTCGGCCAGACCGCGTTGCGCGATGTGGCGCAACAGCTTTCGGGCCGTCACGGCGAACGCGACACCCGCCGTGCGGGCGCCGCGGGCGAATTGACCGGTGCGACGCGGCCGTGGGCGTTCGGCGACACCGAGCCGTGGAACGTCACCCGAACGCTCACCAACACGGTGCTGCGCCAGGCTGGTGCAGGGGTAGTCGAGCGGCCGCTGAAGCTCGCTGTCGAGGACGTCGAGATCTCCGAGACAGAAACCCGCACGCAGGCAGCGGTGGCGCTGCTGGTCGACACGTCGTTCTCGATGGTGATGGAGAACCGGTGGTTGCCGATGAAGCGCACGGCCTTGGCGTTGCACCATCTCGTCAGCACCCGGTTCCGCTCGGATGCGTTGGAGATCATCGCGTTTGGCCGCTATGCCCGCACCGTCAGCGCCGCCGAGCTGACGGCCCTCGAGGGCGTTTACGAGCAGGGCACCAACCTGCACCATGCGCTGGCGCTCGCGGGCAGGCATCTGCGCCGTCACCCCAATGCGCAGCCGGTGGTGCTGGTCGTCACCGACGGTGAACCCACCGCACATCTCGAGGACTTCGACGGCGAGGGGGCATCTGTGTTCTTCGACTACCCCCCTCATCCACGCACCGTCGCCCGCACCGTCAAGGGATTCGAAGACGTCGCCCGGCTCGGAGCCCAGGTGACCATCTTCCGTCTCGGCAGCGACCCTCTCCTGGTGCGGTTCATCGACAAGGTGGCGCGCATCGTCGAGGGCAGAGTGGTGGTGCCCGATCTGGACGGGCTCGGCGCCGCGGTCGTCAGCGACTATCTTCGTTCACGCCGCCGGCGGTAATCACGCCGGCGTGCAATTCCGGCAAATCGGAGTTCGTGCGATTTCCCGCGCTTAACCCATTAACGGCTGGCCCAAGTTAATAAGCCAAGAGAATGGTCGGGTTCTGGTTGCAGCGGAGAGTTTTCAGCGCGTTTACAGAAAAGGACTGACGACCGCGTTAATTAAGGCGTAGGTTGCGATTGTCTGTGTCGGCCTATCCCGTGGGGGGCGTCAAATGACAATTCGGCCTTATGCCTCAGCTGGAATTGCTCTCGTGAGCACCGGGGTTCTCGTTGCTGCACTACCGGCAATCACACCCGCTCCGACACCGCCTGACGTGACTATCTCCGCGCAAGTCCCAAAGGACGTATACGCGGATGTCGCGCTCCGACTTTCTGCGCACGACCTCATCGACGCATTCTTCGCCACCGGCGTCCCTGGCGTGACCCAACAACTGCTGCTGGCGATAGCGGGCGGCTACCAGCCTGGCGTCGACACGATCAACGCATTCTTCGACGGCGGGCTTCCGGCCGTGCTGCAGACGATCCTCATCGCCAACGGCGATCCAATGTCGTTTGAGGCCGCGTTGATCAATGGGTTTTTCGACGGCAACCCGAACAGTAGCTTCGAATACCCCGGGATTCCCGACCCGATACGGCAGATCCTGATCGCCAACGGAAACCCCGACTCCTTCGAAGCGGACTTGATCAATGGGTTCTTCTTGGACGGCGGCCTTCCGGACGTGGTGCGGCAGATCCTGATCGCCAACGGGAACCCCGATTCGTTCGAAGCCGACTTGATCAACGGCTTCTTCAATGGCAACCCGGACAGCGGTTTTGAATACCCGGGGATTCCGGAGCCGACGAGGCTGTTGATCAATGCCGCTCTCCCTGACAACTCAGCCGCAGAAGGCTTGGTCAACGCGTTCTTCCTGAACGGTGGGTTGCCCGCCGTCGTGCAAGCGCTGTTGCCGAGTAACGCGCTGACCCAGGCATTCTTCGCGGGCGGCGCGCCAGCGGTGGTCGGGGCGGTGCTGCTTGGCATCACCAATGCAGTCTTCGGCGAGGGTTCGGTCCCGTCGGGCGCCGTGAATTCGTTCTTCGTGGGCTATCCGCCCGTCGGCAACCCCGGTAGTCCTAGCGGCGTCGTAGGCCTGACCCACTTCATCATCGATGCGCTCATGGGTGACATCACGGAGCCGACGCCTCCTCCTGCTCCTGTCGCCCCCTCGGCCAAGACGTTCCTGGCGGCGGCCAGCGGCCCCTCGGCTACCGCTGCCGATCTACCGAAGGCAAGCGATCCGGTCGTCACGGACGCACCCACGCTGACACTGCACACTGCCGCGACGGTGACCAACGATACGCCGGATTCGAAACCCGTTGCAGCCGTGACGGATTCGGCACCCGCCGCCCCGTCGGGCACAGCGGATCCCGCGCCCGCGGCTCCTGCGGCCGCGACGTCCGATCCCGCACCCGCGGCGACTCCCGCAGTCGACCCGCCCGCCGCCAAGGGAGGAGACGGCAAGGCCGACGACGTGACAGAAGCAGTCAAGTCCGGCAACAAGGCTGAGGTCGATCCGCTGCTGCTCGAAAACGGCGGGGGCGGCGGCAGCTTGGCCAAGACCATCAAGGGTTTCCGCGACTTCATTCACAAACTGCGCGGTGGGACGGATTCGGCCAAGGCCGAGAGCACGAAGGAAGGAACCGGGGAGGGCTAGACCGGTTTGCGCTTCTTGCGCTTTACCGCGACGCTGCCCCACAGCGAAAAACCGCGAATTCGCACGCATGGCGCGCCCGGTGAACCCTCGCCGGTGACGCTCTGTTCGAACGTGCCCATCACGCCTGCGCCGCGAATGTCGACGTTCACCTCTGGCGGCACCAGGATTGTCTGCCCGCCCATGATCGAGTACGAGTGGATCTCCACCTCGGGTGAGGTGAAGTCGGCGTACCGCAAATCCACGACGCCGCCGCCCCACAGCGCGAACGTCGTCATGCGCTTCGGCACGTTCCAGCGGCCGCGACGTTCGAAGCCGCTCATGATCGCCAACAGCAGCGTTGAGGGCGCAGGACGGCAGGGGCCGCCGCCGCGCGCCCTGGTCACGGCGCCGGGCAGATCGCCGCTGATCCGGTCGAGTTCGTCGTACGTCTGTGCGGCATACGCCCTGGTCAGGCGGTCCTCGTACTCGCTCAGCTGAAGCCGGCCCTGGGCAGCGGCATCGGTGAGCAACTGCGCCACCTGAATACGATCGGTGTCGGCAGCACGCATCGAGCCGTTCCGCGACGCTGGAGTGCTCATCAATGACGAGCCTACGACGAACGCTGACGCATGCAAGGGCGTTGGCCAAACTGTGCTCTGCGCTACGCCGGCGAATCAGCTAGATGGGCGAACTTTTATTCGGTTCGGGACAGGTAGTCGGCGAAGCCGACGGTGCCGATCGGGTTATCGGGCGCCAAATTCGCCCCCGAGCGGTAACCGGCGGCGATGCGGCCGGGAACCGGAATTTCCACGACCGGTCGACGCCCGCCGCGGGCTGCCAGGTACAGGCGCGCGAGCGCGGCATGGGTGTGCACCTCGGGGCCGCCGACGTCGGCGACGCGTCCTGCCGGTTCGCAGTCGATGAGCTCGACGAGTCGCGTGGCGACATCGCCCGTGTCGATCGGCTGGAAGCGCACGCCCTTCAGCGTGCTCAGCAAAGGGGCGAACCGCTGGATCGTGAAACTCGTGTTGACCAGATCGTGGAACTGTGTGGCACGCATCACGCTGTGCCCCACGCCCGATGCCTCGAGTGTCTGCTCGACCCGCAGCTTGGTTTTGTAGTAGGGCAGCGGAATTCGGTCGATGCCGACGATCGACACATAGATGATGTGAGTTACGCCCGCCGTGCGCGCCGCTGTGATGAGGTTCTCGGTCGACGTGACGTCCTTGTCGCCGGTGCCCTGAGTCGCGCAATGCACCACAACGTCCACTCCGTCGACCGCGGCATCGACGCCGGTGTTGGTCAACAGGTCGCCCTGTGACCAATGCACGCCGGTATACCCGACGTGGCTGCGACGGCTCATCGCGCGCACCTGATGGCCCGCAGCGGTGGCTGCGCCGACCAACTTCCGGCCCAGCGTGCCGGTAGCGCCTGTGACGAGTACCTGTCGGCTCATGGGTCAAGGCTAGGTTGATAGCGCGGCACCGGCATCAGTCTGCCCAGTTGGGTGTCCGCTTCTGCAGAAACGCCATCATGCCTTCGCGTGCCTCTTCCGAGACGAACAGCCGTGCCGACTGTTTGGTCAGTTCGTCGGCATCACGGTCGAACGCTTGCAGGATCGCCGATGTCGTCAGAGCTTTCGAGGCGGCGAGCCCCTGCGGCGACCCCTTGCCGATGTTCGCAGTCAGCGACGCCACGGTTGCGGTGACGTCGTCGGCGGCGATCGTGATCAGGCCCATCTCGGCGGCTTCGGCCGCGCCGAACTTCTCGCCGGTGAGGAAGTAGCGGCCCGCGGCCCTGGCGGTCATCTTCGGCAACAGCGTCAGCGAAATGATCGATGGGGCAACGCCGATGCGCGCCTCGGTCAACGCGAACGTGCTCGCCTGGCCCGCCACCGCGATGTCACACGCGCCGACGAGGCCGAGCCCGCCCGCGCGCACATGCCCTTCGACAGCCGCGATCACCGGTAGCGGCAGCTTGAGAATTCGCCGTAGCAGCTGCGTCAGTTCGCGGGCCCGGTCGACGGCGACGTCGCCGGGATCACGCCCCGCGGCCTCAGCGAGATCTGCTCCTGCGCAGAAGGTTCCGCCGGTGTGGCCGAGCACCACGGCCCGAACGCCGGACTCCTCGGTGGCGTCGGTGAAGGCCTGATGCAGCTGGTTGACCAGCTTCGTGGACAACGCGTTGCGGTTGTCGGGTGAGTCGAGGGTGATCCGGGCGACCGGACCCTCGACGCCGTAGTGGACGAGTGTTGCCATTGTGGCTGAGCCCCTAGTAAGACCGGGGCAGGCCGAGCGACGTCTGCGCCACGAAGTTGAGAACCATCTCACGGCTGACCGGAGCGATGCGCGCGAGTTTCGACGCGGTCACCGCCGCCGCGATGCCGTATTCCTTGGTCAGCCCGTTGCCGCCCAGCGACTGAACGGCTTGGTCGACTGCGCGCACCGACGCCTCACCCGCGGCGTACTTGGCCATGTTCGCCGCCTCGGCCGCGCCCGCGTCGTCGCCTGCGTCGTACAGCGACGCTGCCTTCTGCATCATCAGCTTGGCGAGTTCGATCTCAATGTGGTTCTGCGCCAACGGGTGCGACAGACCCTGGTGCGCACCGATCGGCGTCTTCCACACCTGGCGGGTTTTCACGTAGTCGACGGCCTTGTTGATCGCGAACCGGCCCATGCCGACAGCGCTGGCCGCGCCCATGATTCGCTCCGGGTTCAGCCCTGCGAACAGTTGCGCTATCGCGGCGTCCTCGGAACCGACCAACGCGTCAGACGGCAGTCGGACCTCATCGAGGAACACCTGGAACTGGCTTTCCGGGGTGACCAACTCCATGTCGATCTTGGTCCAGGACAGCCCCTTGGTGTCGGTGGGCACGATGAACAGCGCAGGCTTGAGGTTGCCCGTCTTGTGGTCCTCGGTGCGCCCGACGATCAGCACGGCTTGGGCTTGGTCGATGCCGGAGATGAACACCTTCTGGCCCGACAGGATCCAGTCGCTGCCGTCGCGGCGGGCGGTGGTGGTGATGCGGTGGCTGTTGCTGCCCGCGTCGGGTTCGGTGATGGCGAACGCCATCGTGGTCGTGCCGTCGGCAATCCCCGGCAGCCACCGCTTTTTCTGGTCCTCGGTGCCGAACTTGGCGATGATGGTGCCGTTGATGGCGGGGGAGACCACCATCATCAGCAGCGGACAACCCGCGCCCGACATCTCCTCCATCACCAGCGCGAGCTCGTACATGCCGGCGCCACCGCCGCCGTACTCCTCGGGCAGGTTGACCCCGATGAAGCCGAGTTTGCCTGCCTCGGACCACAATTCGTCGGTATGCAGCCCGGCGCGCGACTTCTCCAGGTAGTAGTCCTGGCCATAGTTGGCGGCCATCGCGGTGACGGCCTTGCGCAGCGCCTGCTGCTCTTCGGTTTCGATGAAGCCGGTCATGGTGCGTCTCCTTGGGGGTTGTCCACTCGGGCGAGTACGGCGCCGACTTCGACCTGCTGGCCGGTCTCGACATTGAGTTCGGCGAGCACGCCATCGTTTGGGGCGGTCACCGTGTGCTCCATCTTCATCGCCTCGAGCCAGATCAGCGGTTGGCCGGCCGTGACGGCGTCGCCCACCGCTGCACCGATGCGCAGCACCGAACCCGGCATGGGCGCGAGCAATGACCCCTGCGCAACGGCGGCGTCGGGATCCGGGAAGCGGGGCAGCGCAACGAGTTGCACTGGGCCGAGAGGTGAGTCGACGAAGACGTCGGCGCCGTAGCGGGCCACGTCGAACGCGCGGTCCACCCCGTCGACGCAGAGCACCACCCGGCCGGGCTGCGCGGTGACCAGGCCCACGTTGTCATGGCAGGGCAACTCCACACCGGTGCGGGTGAATCTGTACCGCACCTCGTGCGTGTTTCCGGCATTGTCGCTGTAGGACTTGTTCTGGTAGCCCGACGCGAGATTGCGCCAACCACTGGGTGCTGCGGTGAATACCTTTGCGCCTTGGCGGTTTTGCGCGGCATCGGCGAGCGCAGCGGCCAGCGCGGAGAGTTCGACAGCCCGGGCGTCGGCCAGCGACGCGGCCAATTCGGCAAGGCCGTGGGTGTCGAAGAACGCGGTGTCCGTGGCGCCGTCGAGGAAAGCCGGGTGCCGCAGCACATTCACCAGCAGATCGCGGTTGGTGCGGACCCCGTGGATGCGGGTGCGGGCCAGCGCGTCGGCCAGCACGCCCGCCGCCTGGCGGCGGTTCGGGGCGCATGAGATGACCTTGGCGATCATCGGGTCATAGAACACCGAAACGACGGACCCGTCGACGATGCCGGTGTCCAGACGCACGTTCGCGGGCACCGCGAAGTGGTGTACCGGACCCGCCTGCGGCTGCCAATTCTTGGCCGGGTCCTCGGCGTAGAGCCGGGCCTCGATCGAATACCCTTGTGACGCTGGTGGTTCCGGTTCGAGCCGACCGCCGTCGGCGACCTGCAGCTGCAACTCGACGAGGTCGAGCCCGGTGGTCTCCTCGGTGACGGGGTGCTCGACCTGCAGCCTGGTGTTCATCTCGAGGAAGAAGAAGTCTCCACGGTCGTCGGCCATGAACTCGACGGTTCCCGCACCGGTGTAGCCGATCGCGGAGGCCGCCAGCCTGGCCGCGTCGAAGAGCTTGGCGCGCATTGCGGGTGTGCGTTCGACCAGAGGCGAGGGCGCCTCTTCGATGATCTTCTGGTGGCGGCGTTGAATCGAGCATTCGCGTTCGCCGACCGCCCACACCGTGCCGTGTTGATCGGCGAGCACCTGGACCTCGACGTGGTGGCCGGTGGCCAGGTAGCGCTCGCAGAACACGGTCGGATCGCCGAACGCGGACTGCGCCTCGCGGCGCGCAGCCTCCACTTGTCCCGCCAACTCCGATAGTTCGCGCACCACCCTCATGCCACGGCCGCCACCGCCTGCCGACGCCTTGATGAGCACAGGCAGCTGGTCGGCGGTGACGGTCTCGGGGTCGAGTTCGTCGAGCACCGGCACGCCTGCCGCGGCCATCATTTTCTTGGCCTCGATCTTGGAGCCCATCGCGGCGACCGCGGCCACCGGTGGGCCGATCCACGTCAGGTCCGCTTCAATCACGGCGGCAGCGAATTCGGCGTTCTCCGAGAGGAATCCGTATCCCGGATGGATGGCGTCGGCCCCTGCGGCGCGTGCCGCGGCGATCAGCTGCCCGGCATCCAGGTAGCCGTTGCGGCCCTCGAGTCGCACCGCGGCGTCAGCCTCCGCGACGTGTGGCGACGCCGCGTCGGGATCGGTGTAGACCGCAACGGTGCCGATGCCGAGCCGTCGGCAGGTGTCGAACACCCGCCTGGCGATCTCGCCGCGGTTGGCGACCAGTACTCGTGTGATCATCGGCTTCCCTCGGTGATTTGTGTGCGTTCAGGAGCGCTCACCGCTCCCAAACGCACACAAGTCGCGTGATTCATGGGGCTCACATCCGGAAGACGCCGAAGTTCGACGTCCCCTTGATCGGGCCATTGGCGATGGCAGACAAGCACATTCCCAACACGGTGCGGGTATCGCGAGGATCGATGATGCCGTCGTCGTACAGCATCCCGGACAGCACCATGGGCAGCGATTCGGCCTCGATCTGCCCCTCGACCGCCGCGCGCATGGCCGCGTCGGCGTTTTCGTCGACTTGCTGGCCGCGGGCCTCGGCAGCGGCGCGGCTGACGATCGACAGCACCCCGGCGAGCTGAGCGCCGCCCATCACGGCGGACTTCGCGCTCGGCCAGGCGAACAGGAAACGTGGATCGTAGGCGCGACCGCACATGCCGTAGTGGCCGGCGCCGTAGGAGGCGCCGATCAGGAGCGAGATGTGCGGGACGGTCGAATTCGACACGGCGTTGATCATCATCGAGCCGTGCTTGATCATCCCGCCTTCCTCGTACTGCTTGCCGACCATGTAGCCGGTGGTGTTGTGCAGGAACAACAGTGGCGTGTCGGAGCGGTTGGCCAATTCGATGAACTGGGTGGCCTTTTGGGACTCCTCACTGAACAGCACACCGCGGTGGTTGGCGAGGATGCCGATCGGATAGCCGTAGAGCGTCGCCCACCCCGTTACCAGCGACGACCCGTACAGCGGCTTGAACTCGTCGAATTCCGAGCCGTCCACCACGCGGGCGATGACGTCGCGAGGATCGAACGGGATGCGCAGATCGGACGGAACGATGCCGAGCAATTCCTCGGCGTCGAACAGCGGCTCGGTCACCGGGCCGGGAGCGGGGCCCTGCTTACGCCAGTTGAGCCGGGCGACGATGCGCCGCCCGATGCGGATGGCATCGAGTTCGTCGACCGCGAAATAGTCGGCCAGACCCGAAGTCCTGGCGTGCATTTCGGCCCCGCCAAGCGATTCGTCATCAGACTCCTCGCCGGTCGCCATCTTCACCAGCGGGGGTCCGGCGAGGAACACCTTCGAGCGTTCCTTGATCATCACGACGTGGTCGGACATGCCGGGGATGTAGGCGCCACCCGCTGTCGAGTTGCCGAACACCAGCGCGATGGTCGGGATACCCGCTGCGGACAGCCGCGTCAGGTCCCGGAACATCTGACCGCCGGGGATGAAGATCTCCTTCTGCGTTGGCAGGTCGGCGCCGCCGGATTCGACCAGTGACACCACCGGCAGCCGGTTCTGCATCGCAATCTGGTTGGCCCGCAGGATCTTCTTCAACGTCCAAGGGTTGCTGGTGCCGCCCTTGACGGTCGGGTCGTTGGCGACGACCAGGCATTCAACGCCCTCGATCGCGCCGATGCCGACCACGATGCTGGCGCCGACATTGAAGGCGGTGCCCCACGCGGCCAGCGGACTCAGTTCCAGGAACGGCGAATCGGGGTCGAGCAGCATCTCGATGCGTTCGCGCGCGGTCATCTTGCCGCGCTCGTGATGACGCTGGACGTACTTCTCGCCGCCGCCGGCCAGTGCCTTGGTGTGCTCGGCGTCGATGTCGGCGAGCTTGGTGGTCATCGCCGCCGCGGCCTCGGCATGGGCCGGTGACGCGGCGTCGATCGTCGAACGGAGAGCGGTCATGACTGGAATCCCAACGTCTTGGCCGCAAGTGCGGTGAGGATTTCGGTGGTGCCGCCGCCGATGCCGAGGATCCGCATATCGCGGTACTGGCGTTCGACCTCGGACTCGGTCATGTAGCCCATGCCGCCGAACAGCTGCACGGCCTGGTTTGCGACCCATTCGCCCGCCTCGACGGCGGTGTTCTTCGCGAAGCACACGTGCGGGATCAGGTTTTCCGTCTCGCCGGCCAACTGCCGCTCGACCAGGTGGTGCGTGTAGACCCGCGCGACGTCGATGCGCCTGGCCATCTCGGCCAGCGTGTTCTGCACTTGCTGACGCGAGATCAGCGGCCTGCCGAAAGTCTCCCTGTTGCGACACCACTCCACGGTGAGGTCAAGGCAGCGCTGTGCACTCGAATACGCCTGTGCGGCAAGGCCGACACGTTCGGATACGAACGCCGCCGCGATCTGTGCGAATCCGGAGTTCTCGCTGCCGATCAGGTTGGCGGCGGGCACTCGGACATCGGTATAGGTCAGCTCGGCCGTATCCGACGACCGCCAACCCATTTTGTCGAGCTTGCGGCTGACCTCGAAGCCTGGTGTGCCCGCCTCGACGACGATCAGCGAAACACCCGCGGCGCCAGGGCCGCCGGTGCGCGCCGCCGTCACGACATAGTCTGCGCGCACGCCGGAGGTGATGTAGGTCTTGGCGCCGTTGACGATGTAGTCCCCATTTCCGGAGCCGTCGCGAATCGCCCGCGTGGTCAGGTGTCCGACGTCGGAGCCGCCGCCGGGTTCGGTGATGGCAAGGCTGCCGATCTTCTCTCCGCGCAGCGTCGGCCGCACATACGTGTCGATCAGCCGCTGATCTCCGGAGGCGATCATGTGTGGCACCGCGATGCCGCAGGTGAACAGCGAAGCGAACACCCCGCCGGGCGAACCGGCGTAGTGCATTTCCTCGCAGATGATCACCGCATCGGCGCCGTCGCCGCCACCACCGCCAACCGCTTCGGGCAGGCCGGCGCCGAGCAACCCCGCCTCGCCTGCCTTGCGGTGTAGGTCGCGCGGCAGTAGCCCACTGCGCTCCCATTCGTCGACGTGTGGCAGCACCTCACGTTCGGCGAAGGCGCGCACAGTTTTTCGCAACTGCTCGCGTTCGGGGGTGTGCCATATGCTCACGCCAGAAACTCCTCGGGGATGTCGATGTGCCTACTGCGCAGCCACTCGCCGAGCCCCTTGGCCTGGGGGTCGAACCGCGCCTGATACGCGACACCCTTGCCGAGGATGCCGTCGATGACGAAGTTGACGGCCCACATATTCGGCAGCAGATGACGAGTGACGGCCAAATCGGCTGTCTCGGGCAGCAATTCGCGGAGCTTGTCGACGGTCAGCGTGTGTGCCAGCCACCGCCAGTGATCCTCGGCGCGGACCCACAGCCCGACGTTGGCGGAACCGCCCTTGTCGCCGCTGCGCGCGCCTGCGATCACGCCGAGCGGCACCCGCCGCGTCTCGCCGAATGGCAATGGCTCGGGTAGGGCGAACGGCGGGACCGGTGCGAGCGCAAGCGTCTGGGCCGCCGTTGCGATGTCGACGCGGGAACCGTCGGCGTGTACGGCGACATGCGGCACCTTGGCGGCCTCCACATAGCCGGGCGTGAACACGCCGTACACCTGACCGTCGCCCGGCGGTGATGTGCTGGTGAACCCTGGATAACTGGCGAGCGCGAGTTCGACTGCTGCCGAGGAGAATTGGCGTCCGACGGTAGCCGGATCGGGATCGCGGACAACACAGCGCAGCAGCGCGCTGGCGGCTTCCTCGGTGTCCGCGTCGGTGTGGTCGGTGCGGGCCAGTGTCCACTCCATCTCGGCGGGCTTGACCGTCAGGCTGGTTTCCAGTTGCCTGCGTACGAGTTCGGCCTTGGCCTCGATGTCCAAACCCGTGAGCACCAGCGCCATTTCGTTGCGGAATCCGCCGATGCTGTTGAGCGACACTTTCAGGGTCGGCGGCGGCGGTTCACCCTTGACTCCGCTGATCCGCACCCGGTCGGGTCCGTCGTCGGACAGCTCGATGGTGTCGACGCGCAGCGTCACGTCGGGATTGGCGTATCGCGCACCGCCGATCTCGTACAGCAGCTGCGCGGTGACCGTGCCGACCGTGACGGCCCCGCCCGTGCCGGGATGCTTGGTGATCACCGACGAGCCGTCGGCACTGATCTCGGCGAGCGGGAAGCCGGGATGCGTCAGGTCGGCCATTTCGGTGAAGAAGGCGTAGTTGCCGCCGGTGGCCTGCGCACCGCATTCGATGACGTGGCCCGCGGCCACCGCACCCGCCAGCGCGTCGTAGTTCGTCCGCTCCCAGCCGAAGTGCGCCGCGGCCGGCCCGACGATCACCGATGCGTCGGTCACGCGACCGGTCACCACCACGTCGGCGCCGCCGCGCAGGCACTCGGCGATGCCCCACGCACCGAGGTAGGCGTTGGCCGCCAAGACCGAACCGAAACCCAACTCCTCAGACCGCCCCACGAGGTCGTCGCCCTCGACATGCGCGACGTTCACTGTCAGGCCGAGCCGGTCGGCCAGCGTCCGCACCGCGCCTGCCAGACCCGCCGGGTTCAGCCCGCCAGCGTTGGCGACGATTCGCACGCCCTTGTCGAGGGCCGGGCCGAGGCAGTCCTCGAGTTGCCTCAGGAACGTCTTGGCGTAACCGCGCTCGGGGGAGCGGGCGCGGTCGCGGGCCAGGATCAGCATGGTCAGCTCGGCCAGGTAGTCGCCGGTCAGATAGTCCAGTTCACCGCCTGTGAGCATCTCCCGCATGGCCGCCAGCCGGTCGCCGTAGAAGCCCGAGCAGTTGCCGATGCGCACCGGACCAGGAGCAGAAGCCACGCAGTCTTCCTTTCGCCGCCGAGCACGCCCAACCAACCGGTAGGTTAGCGGTTACCGGCGGTATCGCGTCAAGGTCGTCCCTTGTTTTGGAGCCTATGCAGGCCACGGGCTATCCTGAAGGGCAATTGCGATGCCGGACCACGCGTGGCGCGCATTTCAGGACCCCTTATAAAAGGAGAGCTCGATCATGGCTGTGCCCAAGCGCAGGATGTCGCGCGCGAACACCCGTAGCCGGCGCGCGCAGTGGAAAGCCACCCGTACCGACCTGGTGAACGTGACCGTCGCGGGTCAGCAGCACAAGGTGCCGCGGCGCCTGCTGAAGGCCGCCCGGCTCGGCCTCATCGATCTCGACCGCCGCTGACCCGGCCGCGCTGCGGCGCGTCTCTCAGCACAGTCTCAGGTGATCGATAGACACTGTGGCTGTGCGCATACTTGTCGTTGACGACGATCGCGCTGTGCGCGAATCCCTGCGCCGGTCGCTATCGTTCAACGGATATTCGGTCGAGCTGGCGCAGGACGGCCGCGAAGCTCTCGACGCGATCGCGAACGACCGGCCCGATGCCCTCGTACTCGACGTGATGATGCCGAGGCTGGACGGTCTCGAGGTATGCCGTCAGCTTCGATCCACCGGCGACGACCTGCCGATCCTCGTGCTGACGGCCCGCGACTCGGTATCCGAGCGGGTCGCCGGGCTGGACGCCGGCGCCGACGACTACCTGCCCAAGCCGTTCGCACTCGAAGAACTGCTGGCGCGGATGCGCGCGCTGCTGCGGAGAAGGACGCCCGACGACGGCGCCGAATCGCCTGCGTTGACGTTCTCCGACCTGTCGCTGGACCCGGTGACCCGCGAGGTCACCCGCGGCGACCGGCCGATCAGCCTGACCCGCACCGAGTTCGCGCTGCTGGAAATGCTGATCGCCAACCCTCGGCGGGTGCTCACCCGCAGTCGCATCCTCGAGGAAGTGTGGGGGTTCGACTTCCCGACGTCCGGCAATGCTCTCGAGGTGTACGTCGGATATCTACGCCGCAAGACCGAAGCCGAAGGAGAGCCGCGACTGATCCACACCGTGCGCGGGGTGGGTTATGTGTTGCGTGAAACACCGCCCTGATGTCAGCCCAGAAGTCCGGGTTCGGGCCGCGGAGAACGTCGCGGCCGCCGCTTGCCGCTGCCAGCTCCCTGTCGTTGCGTTGGCGCGTGATGCTGCTCGCCATGTCGATGGTGGCCATGGTCGTGGTGCTGATGGCCGTCGCCGTCTACGCGGTGGTATCGCGGGCGCTCTACGACGACATCGACAACCAGTTGCACAGCCGCGCGCGGCTGTTGATCGAAAGTGGTTCGCTGGCGGCCGATCCCGGTAAGGCGATCGAAGGCACCGCCTACTCGGACGTCAACGCGATGCTGGTCAACCCCGGCCGGTCCATCTACACGGCCAACCAGGAGGGCCAGACGCTGCCGCTGGGCGAACCGGAAAAGGATGTGGTGCAAGGCGAATTGCTGATGTCGCTGCGCACCGTCAACCACCAGCGGGTGCTGGCGCTGCACCTGACCAACGGCAGCTCATTGCTGATCTCCAAGAGCCTTGCCCCGACCAGCGAGGTGCTCAAACGCCTCGGCACGGTGCTACTGATCGTCGGCGGTCTCGGTGTCGCGGTCGCCGCAATGGCCGGTGGTGCCGTCGCCCGCGCCGGGCTGCGACCGGTGGCGCGGCTGACCGAAGCCGCCGAACGGGTGGCCCGCACCGACGACCTCAGACCCATTCCGGTATTCGGCAGCGACGAACTCGCCCGGCTCACAGAGGCTTTCAACATGATGCTGCGGGCGCTCGCCGAGTCGCGCGAACGCCAGGCCCGGCTGGTCACCGACGCGGGCCACGAGCTGCGCACGCCGTTGACCTCGCTGCGCACCAACGTCGAGCTGCTGATGGCGGCGATGGCACCAGGGGCGCCACCGCTGCCCGAAGACGAGATGGCCGAGCTGCGCGCCGACGTGATCGCCCAGATCGAGGAATTGTCCACGCTCGTCGGCGATCTGGTGGATCTGACGCGCGACGAGGCAGGCGGCGTCATTCACGAACCCGTCGACATGGCCGACGTGGTAGACCGATCACTTGAACGAGTTCGTCGGCGCCGCAACGATATTGAGTTCGACGCTTCAGTGATCGGGTGGCAGGTGTACGGCGACGGCGGTGTGCTGGAGCGCGCCGTGCTCAACCTGCTCGACAACGCCGCGAAATGGAGTCCGCCGGGCGGACGCGTGGGCATCCGGCTGACGCAGATCGACCCCGCGCACGCCGAGCTGGTGGTGTTCGACTTCGGTCCCGGTATCCCGCCGCAGGAGAGGGCGCTGGTGTTCGAGCGGTTCTATCGTTCGACGTCGGCCCGGGCGATGCCCGGCTCCGGCCTCGGTCTGGCCATCGTGAAACAGGTCGTGGTCAAACACGGTGGGACGCTGCGGGTCGAGGACACCGTCCCAGGCGGGCAACCACCCGGTACCTCTATCCATGTGGTGCTGCCCGGCCGGCCGCTTCCTGCGACACACCCCACCGATGTGGACCAGCCGGTGGTCGGCGCCGACAATGCTTGATCGGGGAACGCGCGGCGGGGAGGAAAGTCTGGGGATGTCCCGAAAGTTCTCTAAGTGGATTCTCAGCCCGAATGGGCACGCTGAGCCTGCAGCCGTCGTTGTTCAAGAAGTCGGGACCTACTCCAGGAAGAGCATCGCAGCGACATGACGAACCACCCGAGGTACTCGCCGCCTCCGCCGCCCGGCCACCGGCCCGGCGGCCATGCGCAGCATGGGACGCCCGGCTATCCTGGCGCGCCGCGGCCATATCAGCAGCAGCAGCCGCAGCAGCCGTATGACTGGCGCTATGCGACGCAGCAGCAGTTCCGTGCGCCCTACGATCCGTACCGCGGCGCCCCGCAGCAGCCGCCCGGTCTGCACGCTCCCCAAAAGCGTTCCCGCGCAGGCGCTTTGACGGCCGGCGCGGTCGCCGTCGCGATTGTCTCGGCGGGTATCGGCGGTGGCGTCGCACTGCTCGCCCAGCCGGATCGCCCGTCGGCAGGCTCGAGCGCCACCGGACTGGCGCCAAGCGTGCCCGCCGCCAGCCTGCCCGCGGGTTCGGTCGAGCAGGTGGCCGCCAAGGTGGTGCCCAGCGTCGTCAAGCTGGAGGTCGACCTCGGCAAGCAGTCGGAGGAGGGCTCCGGCATCATCCTGTCCTCCGACGGGCTGATCCTGACCAACAACCACGTCGTGTCCGCCGCCAAGGACAACCCGGGCGGCCCCCCCGCGCCGGCCCCTGCCGGCGGCGCCCAGACGAAAGTGACCTTCGCGGACGGCCGCACGATGGGCTTCACGGTCGTCGGGACCGACCCCAGCAGCGATATCGCCGTTGTTCGCGCGCAGGGCGCATCGGGGCTGACGCCGATCACCCTCGGCTCGTCGAGCAATCTGCGGGTCGGCCAGGACGTGGTGGCCGTCGGCTCGCCGCTCGGGCTGGAAGGCACCGTCACCACCGGCATCATCAGCGCGCTGAACCGCCCGGTGGCCGCCGGCGGCGACGCCGGGAACCAGAACACCGTGCTCGACGCGATTCAAACCGACGCGGCGATCAACCCCGGCAACTCGGGTGGCGCGCTGGTCAACATGAATGGCGAACTGGTCGGCGTGAATTCGGCCATCGCGACGTTGGGCGGCGATGCGGGTCCGCAGGCGCAGAGCGGCTCGATCGGGCTGGGCTTCGCCATCCCGGTCGATCAGGCCAAACGGATCGCCGATGAGCTCATCCAGAGCGGCACGGCGTCACACGCCTCGCTCGGCGTCCAGGTGGGCAACGACGCGGGCGTCGACGGCGCGAAGATCGTCGAGGTCACCAACGGCGGCGCGGCTGCGGCGGCGGGCCTGCCAAGCGGCGTCGTCGTCACCAAGGTCGACGACCGGGTGATCGGCAGCGCCGACGCTCTGGTGGCCGCGGTGCGATCAAAGGCGCCAGGTGACAAGGTGACGCTCACATACCTGGATCCATCGGGTAAGTCGCAGACCGTGCAGGTCACGCTCGGCAAGGCACAGCAGTGACCATCACCGTGGGTCCTGGAGGCCCGCGCACTCTGAGAGTGGCCGCGCCCGTGTCACTTCCGACATATACGGTTGCACTCATGGAACAGCCAGGGGAGTTGGTGGGCCGGGCGCTCGTCGTCGTCGTCGATGACCGCACCGCTCATGGCGAAGAAGACCACGAGGGCCCGTTGGTGAGCGAGCTGCTCGGCGAGGCCGGCTTCGTGGTGGACGGCGTGGTCGTCGTTTCCTCCGATGAGGTGGAGATCCGCAACGCCCTCAACACGGCCGTGATCGGCGGAGTTGACCTGGTGGTCTCCGTGGGAGGCACTGGAGTCACGCCGCGCGACGTGACCCCCGAAGCCACCCGCGACATCCTCGACCGTGAACTGCTCGGGATCTCCGAGGCGCTGCGCGCGTCCGGTCTGTCGGCGGGAATAGTCGACGCGGGCGTCTCCCGCGGCCTCGCCGGGATATCCGGCAGCACCCTCGTAGTTAATCTCGCGGGCTCGCGCGCCGCGGTCAGGGACGGCATGGCCACATTGAGCCCGCTGGCCGTTCAGATCATCGGCCAGCTATCCAGCTTGGAGATCTAACGAGATTGGCCTCGCTGCGCAACAGTTGCCGCGACGCAGTTACCGCGCCGTGGTCAGCGGTGCGCTGCGCTTCGCGAATTACGCCGTCGTACCGCCGGTTACGCCTACGTGAACGGCTATCTTTGTCCGAATGTGATCTTCGTCACACCGTAGGCGCGCTGTGACGGACCCGCCAAAGCGCGCCCGCGATGCAGTTAACAAGATATTCGGGGATCCATTGCGCGAGTTACCCGTTGACGAGCGAGACAGTTTTTCGCCGGACGACGCCGCCGAGCATGAGCAGTGGTTGCGGGACAATATCCCCCCTCACCATGATTGACCTGTGATTTCGCGTTAAGCGCGGAAAACGGCAGGTGGCCGCATGGCGTCACCGTCTGACACCGATGTGCGACGCGAGACCGGCCCGGTTGTCTCTTCGTTGCGACACAATCGGTCCGAACGACGGTGTTTGATCGCGCCTGCGGCGCGCCAGCAAACTCCCATCACAGGGTGGCGGAATCGACGCGAATGTCCCCCACGCGTTGCCGGGGGGATGCCTCCCCGTTATGTTCCTCGTGTCAACGATGAGCGAAACGTAAGAGCAGCATGTGAGCTCTCTCATTTGCGTCACATGCCACTCAAGCGTCGTGTGTGGTTTAGCGGTAGGAGCCGCGCACGGACAACAACACGGTGGACTAGCCGGTCCGCCGTCTACATAGCTAGGGAGAACATGAAGGCATTCAGTCGGGTGCTGGTCGCGATTGTGGCGGCGTTGGCCGCTTTGTTCGTGAGCACGGGCACCTCTCATGCAGGTCTGGACAACGAGCTGAGCCTGGTTGATGGCCAGGATCGGACGCTGACGATCCAGCAGTGGGACACCTTCCTCAATGGTGTGTTCCCCTTGGACCGCAACCGGCTGACTCGTGAGTGGTTCCACTCCGGTAGTGCCGTCTATAACGTGGCCGGCCCGGGTGCTGATGAGTTCGAGGGCACCTTGGAGCTGGGTTACCAGATTGGTTTCCCGTGGTCGCTGGGTGTGGGGATCAACTTCTCCTACACCACGCCCAACATCCTGTTGGATGACGCGAACCTCTATGGCGGTCCGTTCACGGCGTTTGGTTCGGTGATTACCCCGAACCTGTTCCCGGGTGTGTCGATCTCTGCTGACCTGGGCAATGGCCCCGGTATTCAGGAAGTGGCGACGTTCTCGGTGGATGTGTCGGGTCCGCACGGCAAGGTGGCGGTCTCCAACGCTCATGGCACCGTGACCGGTGCTGCTGGTGGTGTGTTGCTGCGTCCGTTCGCTCGGCTGATCTCCAAGGCCGGTGACAGCGTCACCACCTACGGCGAACCCTGGAACATGAACTAACTCCCAGCTCAGGGCTCTACGAAGCAGCCCCCGGCGATTCGCCGGGGGCTGTTTTGTCGTTATCACCACAGTAACGAGAGAAGTCAGCTACAACATCTGTAACGGTTGCATCACGTATTGCGATCCACCCGTTGTAGGTCCAGGCCTTTCAGAGATGGGGAACAAATGAAGGCATTCAGTCGGGTGCTGGTCGCGATTGTGGCGGCGTTGGCCGCTTTGTTCGTGAGCACGGGCACCTCTCATGCAGGTCTGGACAACGAGCTGAGCCTGGTTGATGGCCAGGATCGGACGCTGACGATCCAGCAGTGGGACACCTTCCTCAATGGTGTGTTCCCCTTGGACCGCAACCGGCTGACTCGTGAGTGGTTCCACTCCGGTAGTGCCGTCTATAACGTGGCCGGCCCGGGTGCTGATGAGTTCGAGGGCACCTTGGAGCTGGGTTACCAGATTGGTTTCCCGTGGTCGCTGGGTGTGGGGATCAACTTCTCCTACACCACGCCCAACATCCTGTTGGATGACGCGAACCTCTATGGCGGTCCGTTCACGGCGTTTGGTTCGGTGATTACCCCGAACCTGTTCCCGGGTGTGTCGATCTCTGCTGACCTGGGCAATGGCCCCGGTATTCAGGAAGTGGCGACGTTCTCGGTGGATGTGTCGGGTCCGCACGGCAAGGTGGCGGTCTCCAACGCTCATGGCACCGTGACCGGTGCTGCTGGTGGTGTGTTGCTGCGTCCGTTCGCTCGGCTGATCTCCAAGGCCGGTGACAGCGTCACCACCTACGGCGAACCCTGGAACATGAACTAACTAGGACCTGTCGCCACTCGTCGTCTCTGCTGTGTCAGGGCTCGGGCCTGTGCCCGGGCCACTGACATGCGGACCGACTTGGCCGTTGGTCTCGGCGAGGATGTTGCGGATCTCCGTCAGGATGGCGAGCTCGGTGTCCTGCGCCTGCTCGACCTCGCCCTTCTTGCGCAGCCTGTTGTATGGGGTGACGACCAAGAAGTAGACCACCGCGGCGACAAGGACGAAGTTGATCGCCGCCGACAACAGGATGTTCAGATCGATGGCCTGGCCGCCGCCGATGCCGATCCGCAGGATGCCGTAGTTGGCGTCGCCGCCGGCGCCGATGCGGTTGATCAACGGAGTGATGATGCTGTCGGTGAACTTGGTGACCAACGCCGTGAACGCGGTACCGATCACCACCGCGACGGCCAGATCGACGATGTTGCCTCTGGACAGAAACTCCTTGAAGCCCTTCAACATGCGCTCGAACCCCTCCTGCAGTCGGATGCCTACCTGACAAGCGTTGACGTTAGTCGGGTTGGAAGTGCGGCGGACGCGGTCTGGTGCTAGCTTCGCCGGGGAATCGGGCTGTGCACCAAGGCAAAAGGAGTGGCGATGCGGTGGGTGTGGTCGGCGGCGGTTGCCGTGGTCTTCGGGCTGTCGGTGCTCGCGATCGGCACCGCAAACGCCGAACCGACACCGTCACCTGCACCAGCACCCGCGACCTCCAGCTCCGACGAGTTGGCCGACATGGTGATGGACGTGATCCAGCACGGTGGCCCCGCGGCCCCGACCACCACGCCGGTGCCTGCACCGCCGCGCTGACCGCCTCAGTGGAAGGTGAGCGTCACCGTCTGAAGCAGTGCCGCCGCTGCCAACTCGTTGGCAGCGTTGGCGCCGACGGCCACGAGCACGACCCTGTCGCTGCCGTTGCCTGCGCCCTTCGGCTTTTCGGACGTCAGGACGACAACGGCATTCGTCGCCACCAGTTGCGGTCGGGCGTCCGCACCGGATTCGGAGCTCGCCGCGAACACGTCCACCACATCGCCAGGACGGACCAGATCCAGCACCGCGCTGTCGGCAAGGGGCAGCGGCACGATGCGGGCGTCGGGACCGGCCACCGATTCGGCAAGCCGCGGTCCGAGCACCCGCACGTCGGTGAGCACCTCGCCGCGGCGGGCCGGGCCGGCGAGGGTGGCGCCGACAACGGCGTCGACGTCTGACTGGGCGCCGTCGGGAACCGTTGCGGCCGTTCGCTTTTCGAGCCGGACATCGGCTGCGGTCAGTTCCACACCCGAGGCGAGGTCACGCGTCGCGACGACAATGTCGGTGCGATCACCGTGTGGGTCGGAGCGCAGCGCGACAACGGCGGCCAGGATGACGAGCGCGGCCGCGGCTGCGCGACGGGCGGCCAGCGTGCGTGACCAATCCGGCCGCGCGGCCAATAGCCGGCTCAGGACAGACGGATTAAGCGAGTCCCCCATGCGGCCACGTTAAGGCGCGGCGGCACAACGAGGGTGCGGGCTGTGCCCGCGGCTGTGGATAACTCGGCCCGCGTCAGCTCGACGCGGCAGCGGCGGGTGCCGAGGTGGTCGAGCTGGTGCTCGAACCGTTGGACGATTTCTCCGACGACTTCTCCGACGACGAGGACGACGAGCCGCCGGTGGACTCCGAGCCGGACCCGTTGGACGAACTCGACGAGCTGTTCGCGGAGCTCTTGGCCGAATCGCGGCTGTCGGTGCGGTAGAAACCGCTGCCCTTGAAGACCACTCCCACATTGCCGAACAGCTTGCGCAGCCGACCGTTGCACTTGGCGCAGGTGGTCAGCGCGTTATCGCTGAAGGCCTGCACTGCGTCGAACCGATCGCCGCACTCCGTGCACGCATAGGAATAGGTAGGCACAAAAACCTCCGAGATGGTCAAAACTGCTTAGCACTCTACCGGCTCAAGTGCTAGAACCGCTATGTGGGCTCGGTCATTCCCTGGTCGAGTTCGGTCAAGCCGCCGGTCGGCGTCAGCGCGTGCGTCATCCGCACATCGTGCGGCTCGGCGGGCAACCGCGCGACGAGCTCGTCGTCGCGCACGACGGCGACCAGTCGCGCGGCGGGCGCGGCCAGCGGTAGGGAGCGGTCGTAGAACCCGGCGCCGCGCCCCAACCGCACCCCGGTCCGATCGACGGCGAGAGCGGGCACCAGCACCACCGACGCCGAGGCGATCGCATCGGCGGGCAACCACGGCTCGGCGGGCTCCAGTAAGCCGAACCGCGCGGCCACCAGTCGGCCCGGCCGATACTCGCCCCAAAGCAGCGGCACCGGCAGACCCGCCGCGTCGTGGTGGGCGACCGGCAGCAGCACCCGAACGCCGCGGCGCAGCAATGAGTCGATCAGCTCGGCAGAGCCGGGCTCGGAGCCGACGGGCACGTAGGCGCATACGGTTTCATCCGGGCCGATCAGAGTGGCCAGATGTCGCGACAGCGCATGGGCTTCGGCGTCGTGTAGTTGCGGCGCGAGTGCGCGGCGAGCGGCGAGGATCTCGGCCCGCAGCTCGGTCTTCGTCGGGTACGCCACGGCGTCAACGATGACAGCCTCTTCGCGGCAGTCGCAAAACGAACGCAATACATGCCTTCGCGGCTTAACCGAGCTAAGGACGTTAGGGTGTGAACGATGACAAGAGCTCAGGTTCCGATTCCGCGCACCGCGGTCGTTCCTGCCGCGGGCCTTGGGACCCGGTTCTTGCCCGCGACCAAGACGGTCCCGAAGGAATTGCTGCCCGTCGTCGACACGCCCGGCATCGAACTGGTGGCCGCCGAGGCGGCCGAGGCGGGTGCCGAGCGGTTGATCATCGTGACCTCCGAAGGCAAGGACGGCGTCGTCGCCCACTTCGTCGAGGACCTGGTTCTCGAGGGCACGCTGGAGGCGCGCGGCAAGACCTCGATGCTGGAGAAGGTGCGGCGCGCACCGGCGCTGATCAAGGTCGAGTCGGTGGTACAGCGCGAACCGCTTGGCCTCGGACACGCCGTCGGATGCGTCGAAGTCAGCCTGGCGCCCGACGAAGACGCGGTCGCGGTGCTGCTGCCCGACGATCTCGTGTTGCCCACCGGTGTGCTGGAAACCATGTCGAAGGTGCGCGCCAAACGTGGCGGCACGGTGCTGTGCGCGATCGAGGTCGGTCCCGACGAGATCAGCGCCTACGGCGTGTTCGACGTCGAAAAGGTGCCAGATACGAACAACCCCAACGTGTTACGCGTCAAGGGCATGGTGGAAAAGCCGAAGGCTGAGGACGCACCGTCGCCGTACGCCGCAGCAGGCCGCTATGTGCTCGACCGTGCGATCTTCGACGCGCTCAAGCGGGTTCAGCGTGGGGCAGGCGGCGAGATCCAATTGACCGATGCCATCGCGCTGCTGATCAAAGAGGGGCATCCGGTGCACGTCGTCGTGCATCGCGGGTCTCGACACGACCTCGGAAATCCTGGCGGCTATCTCAAGGCTGCGGTTGACTTTGCGTTGCAACGCGACGACTACGGCCCCGAGTTGCGACGGTGGCTGGTGGAGCGATTAGGGCTGATCGACTGCTGATACGCCACGACGGCTCCTGAACGGCAGAAAGGCGTGCAGTAGTGCGTTCGGTGGAGGAGCAGCAGGCCCGGGTAGCGGCCGCCGCGGTGGCGCCACGACCCGTCCGGGTGGCGATCGCCGAAGCCCAAGGGTTGATGTGCGCCGAGGAGGTCGTCACCGAACGGCCGCTGCCGGGATTCGATCAGGCTGCCATCGACGGGTATGCCGTGCGAAGCGTGGATGTGCTCGGCGTCGGGGGCGGCGAGGATGACGGCGAGGGGGACGACGGGAACCGCGAAGTGAGCCTTCCGGTAATGGGTTCGATCGAAGCCGGTGCCCGCACCCCGAGCCGGCTGCAGCCGCGCCAGGCCGCCCGAGTGCAGACCGGCGCGCCGATGCCGACGCTCGCAGATGCAGTACTGCCGTTGCGGTGGACCGACGGCGGCGAGTCGCGGGTGACGGTGCTTCGTGGCGTGCGGTCAGGGGCCTACGTCCGTCGCACCGGCGATGACGTCCAGCCCGGCGACGTCGCCGTGCGGGCAGGCACGATCATCGGCGCGGCGCAGGTGGGCCTGCTGGCGGCGGTCGGCCGCGAGCGCGTGCTGGTTCACCCGCGGCCCAGGCTGTCGGTGATGTGCGTCGGCGGTGAGCTCGTCGACATCTCGCGGACGCCGGGCAACGGACAGGTCTATGACGTCAACTCCTACGCGCTGGCCGCGGCAGGCCGCGATGCCGGCGCCGAGGTCACCCGTGTCGGAATCGTCGACACCGACCCGAATGAACTTCGGGAAGTCGTTGAGGGCCAAGTCAATCGCGCTGAGGTGGTGGTGATCGCCGGAGCGGTCGGCGGCGCGGCCGCCGAGGGTGTGCGCTCGGTGCTCTCACAACTCGGCGACATGGAGGTCACGCGCATCGCGATGCATCCCGGCTCGGTTCAGGGCTTCGGCCAGTTGGGCCCGGAGGGGGTGCCGGTGTTCCTGCTGCCCGCCAACCCGGTGAGCGCGTTGGTTGTCTTCGAGGTGATGGTGCGACCCCTGATCCGGCTGACACTGGGCAAGCGACAGCCGATGCGCAGGGTCGTGCAGGCCCGCACGCTGTCGCCGATCAGTTCGGTGGCAGGCCGCAAGGGTTATCTGCGTGGCCAGCTGATGCGCGACCAGGACACGGGTGAGTACTTGGTGCAGGCCCTCGGCGGGGGGCCTGGCGCGTCGTCGCATCTGCTCGCGACGCTCGCTGAAGCAAACTGTTTGGTGGTGGTTCCGACTGAGGCCGAACAGATCCGCACCGGCGAGATCGTCGACGTCGCGTTCCTGGCTCAGCGCGGCTGAACGGTAGCGGCTTGCCGTCATGAACCTGTGGCGTTCGACTTCATTGCACCCCGGATGGCCGACGCCGGTGGGCCCGCTGCGGGTCCCCGGTGGGTTGGTGCGACTGCGGCCGGTGCGTCTGCGCGATGCGTCCTCCTGGAGCCGGATCAGGCTGGCCGACCGCGCCCACTTGGAGCCGTGGGAACCGGTGACCGATGTGAATTGGGAAGTGCGGCACTCGGTTTCGTCATGGCCGGCGGTCTGTTCGGGATTGCGGTCGGAGGCCCGTAAGGGTCGGATGCTGCCGTACGTCATCGAGGTGGACGGCGAGTTCACCGGTCAACTGACCATCGGCAACGTCACGCACGGTGCGCTGCGCTCGGCATGGATCGGCTACTGGGTGGCCAGCTCGGCCACCGGCGGCGGGATCGCGACAGCGGCGCTCGCGCTGGGCCTCGACCACTGTTTCGGACCGGTCATGCTGCATCGGGTCGAGGCAACGGTGCGGCCGGAGAACGCCGCGAGCCGGGCCGTGCTGGCAAAGGTCGGTTTCCGCGAGGAGGGACTGCTGCGGCGCTACCTCGAGGTTGACGGCGCCTGGCGCGATCACCTGCTGGTGGCGATCACCACCGAGGAGCTGCTTGGTTCGGCCGCCTCCGCATTGGTGCGCGAGGGCCACGCGCACTGGGCCTGAGCACCCGCCAGCGAAGTCGAGCCATTGTTACCAATGTGACGTTTGTGGCAGATGGTGCTTGTAAGTCGGGAATTACAGGTGTGTAATTGACCTCGGCGCGCCGCCGATGGATGCGCTGGTCACGGACCTAGCCTGTAGGGGAAAGGAGCAGGCGCCATGCCAAGCATCCCCCAATCTCTCCTCTGGATCTCCCTCGTAGTGCTGTGGCTCTTCGTGTTGGTGCCGATGTTGATCAGCAAGCGCGATGCCGTTCGTCGTACCAGCGACGTGGCACTGGCGACGCGGGTGCTCAACACCGGCAGCGGCGCGCGGTTACTGCGCCGCGGCAGGCCGGCGGCCGGACACAACAGCGATCCGCACTGGCAACCGTCGGACAGCGATCTCGACGACGAACCCGAGGACGACCTCGAGGACGAGGCGACGCACGAGTCGACGGAGCGGGCGGTGGTGCGCGCCGCCGCCGTCGAGTCCGAAATCGACAGTGAGCCGGACTACCTCGATGTCGATGTTGTCGACGAGGATGCGGGTGCATTGCCGGTCGGCGCGTCGGCGCACGACGCCGTCGAGGAGCAGCCCGAGGGTCAGACCGACGAGCTGCCATTGGATTTCGGTGAGGGAGCTGAGGAACCCGAGGATCTCGAGGCCGACGAGCCTGCGGCCGAATACGAGTCCGACGGCACCGAGGACGAATACGAGTACGTCGACGATTCGTCGGGTCTAGAGGCGCCGTCGGAAACCGATCTGCAGATCGCCGACTCGATCAGCGCCGCGCGCATGCGGCGGTCGGAGGCACGGGCTGCCACGATCGACGCCCGCAAGTACAAGTTCCGCAAGCGAATGCTGACGATGCTGACCGTGTTGACGGTCGTCGCAGGCATCGCGGCAGTGACCCTGAGCCCCGCCGCCTGGTGGGCCTGCGGGTCCATGAGCGCGATAACCCTGCTCTACCTGGCCTACCTGCGTCGGCAGACCCGCATCGAGGCCCGGCTGCGGCGGCGCCGCGCCCAGCGGATCGCGCGATCGAGACTGGGCGTGGAGAACACCGACGATCACGAGTTCGACGTGGTCCCGTCGCGGCTGCGGCGGCCCGGTTCGGTGGTGCTGGAGATCGACGACGAGGACCCGATCTTCGAGCATCTCGACTACGCCCCGTTCGCGCGCGAGTTCGACCTGCCGCGCGCCGCCGGCCAGTAGCCAATCGATTTTCTGCGGCGGCGCCGAGGCTGGTAGCCTGTGCTACCGGTACCAGGGGCTATGGCGCAGTTGGTAGCGCGACTCGTTCGCATCGAGTAGGTCAGGGGTTCGATTCCCCTTAGCTCCACATATATCGAGAGTCCATGCGCGCACGTTCCTTGCGCGTGCGCTGCGGGTTGTGGCCGTTGACGTGAATCTGCGCCCAAGCGCTCTCGTCGCAATTCGAAGGACAGCACGCTGTCTCGCCGCCGGGTCGATCGAGTAGATCGCGGGCGGCATGACGTGACACAACGCTTCAGCTACCTAGTCATCATGCGTTTTCGGCGCTATCAAGATCGCCACTTATGCGGTTGCTGGCCGCATGCCTCGGTGTCATCCGAATCGACGACGCCGCAGCACCCGGTGTTACCGCAACAGCAAAGTTCTCCGTTTGCGGATTTCTTTGCGGAATCTTGACTACGTGCGTTTTCCCTTATCCGCCACGTGACGAAATGCGGGACACGGAAAGGCTATTCGTTCAGCGGTAACGAAAGTTCAGGGCGCTGTACGCAATTCGGGCGCCATGATCTGTGAACCCTAGCGCTGTTTGCCCGATTTGCTCGTCGGTGTGTGCTGGCGATGCCTATCACACACGGCACATCTGTGCAAGTGGCGACACATGCACTGCGAATTTGGGAGTAATCTCCCATCTTTGGGAAAAGCCTGTTAGGTTGACCGCCATGCCTGAGAACGACCACGCATTGGCAAACGAGAAGGCCTGACGATCCGTTGGGCGCCCTAGTGGCTGCGAACTCCGCAGACCGTTTTGCCAGGCCGACTGCATCCCTAACGCTTGGCCGTGCCCGCCGCGGCGTCGTGGCAGTGGACAAAGGTTCGCTGCACGCGCGCGCGGTGTGCACCTGCGGGTGGCAAGGACGACAACATCTGTTGTCTGCCATCGCAATACACGAGGCGCACCTGCACAGCGCACAAAACAGGTGCAGTCCGGCAGTTCCGCTGTTCGTTTCGGACCACAGTCTGCAGGCATTCTCGCTAACCGCCGTTTCCTACTGATTCCTGCCAACTTCACGCTGACGAGAGGCGATTCGTGGATAGAGCACCCGTTACTCCCATTGCTGTCATCGGAATGGCCTGCCGACTTCCCGGGGGGATCGACTCCCCGAAGGAGTTGTGGGATGCGTTGTTACGCGGCGACGACATGGTCACCGAAATTCCGTCTGACCGGTGGGATCTCGACGAGTACTACGACCCCGAACCGGGTGTTCCTGGCCGCTCGCCGTGCAAGTGGGGCGCCTTTCTGGACGACGTCGCGGGCTTTGACGCCGACTTCTTCGGCATCAGCGAGCGAGAAGCGACCGCAATGGACCCGCAGCATCGGATCTTGCTCGAAACCTCTTGGGAGGCCATGGAGCACGCCGGTTTCACGCCGGAGACCATCGCCGGCTCACTGACCGGCGTTTTCATGGGTCTTACGGTCAACGACTATCAACTGCTGGCCGCCGACACCGACGCTATGGAGGGGCCCTACGGTGTCACCGGCGCCAATTTCAGTGTCGCGTCGGGACGCATCTCCTACGCCCTCGGTGTGCACGGACCCGCGATCACCTTCGACACCGCGTGCTCATCCGGGCTGCTCGCCATTCACATGGCGTGCCGCAGCCTCAACGACGGTGAGAGCGATCTCGCGCTCGCAGGCGGCGCCAACGCCGTCCTGGACCCGCGCAGGTTCGCAGGCGGTTCAGCGGCTGGAATGTTGTCACCGACCGGGAAGTGTCACGCATTCGACGCGGCCGCAGACGGATTCGTCTCCGGCGACGGTTGCGCTGTGGTCATGCTGAAGCGACTGCCGGATGCCCAACGCGACGGTGACAGGATCCTTGCCGTACTGCGCGGGACGGCCGCCAATCAGGACGGCCGCACCGAGACGATCACCACACCGTCGGCAACCGCGCAGACCGAGGTGTACAAGAAGGCGCTGGCGACTGCGGGCGTCGAGCCGAGCACCATCGGCATGATCGAGGCCCATGGACCCGGCACCCCTGTCGGGGATCCCATCGAATACACAAGCCTTTCCAACGTTTACGGCATCGACGGACCATGCGCGCTTGGTTCGGTCAAGACAAATCTGGGGCACACGCAGTCTGCCGCCGGAGCGGTAGGGCTTGTCAAAACCGTCCTCTCGCTGCAACACGGCGTGGTCCCGCAGAATCTGCATTTCAACCGGCTGCCGGACGAACTTGCCGAGATCGACACCAAACTGTTTGTGCCACAGGAGAACACGCCGTGGCCGACGAACGGCGATCATCCGCGGCGGGCCGCAGTCTCGTCGTATGGGATGTCAGGGACGAACGTGCACGCCATCATCGAACAAGCTGCCGAACAACCCGCCGCGGCGACGGATTCGGACACCGAATCCGTGCTGGGCGACAAGCTGATCTTCCCACTGTCGTCCACCTCGCCCGAGGAACTGCGCCGCACGTCCGGTCGGCTGGCCGACTGGCTCAAGTCGGTAGGCAGCGGCGTGGCACTGTCGGATCTCGGTTACACCCTTGCCCGCAGGCGTGCCCACCGCCCGGTGCGGACTGCCGTGATGGCCGGCAGCCTTGGCGAACTGACCGACGCCTTGCTCGAGGTCGCCGACGGCGACGCACCGTACCAGCCTGCGGTCGGACATGACGACCGCGGACCGGTGTGGGTGTTCTCCGGACAGGGTTCGCAGTGGGCCGCGATGGGCGCCGAGTTGCTTTCCACCGAACCGGAATTCGCTGCCGCGGTCGCCAAGATCGAGCCGCTGATCGCGAGGGAGGCCGGATTCTCGGTCACCGAGGCGATTTCGGCGCCGGGCACGGTGACCGGGATCGACCTCGTCCAGCCTGCGATCTTCACCATGCAGGTGGCGGTGGCGGCCACGATGAAGGCCTACGGCGTGCAGCCCGGTGCCGTGATCGGCCATTCCATGGGCGAGGCGGCCGCGGCGGTGGTGGCAGGAGCACTGTCGCTCGAAGACGGTGTGCGCGTGATCTGCCGACGGTCCCGGCTGATGTCGACGATCGCCGGCTCCGGCGCAATGGCATCGGTCGAACTGCCTGCCGCGCAGGTGATATCGGAGCTCATGGCGCGCGGCATCAGCGATGTCGTGGTCGCGGTGGTGGCATCGCCTGAGTCGACGGTGATCGGCGGCGAAACACAGGCCGTGCGCGAGCTGGTTGCGGCGTGGGAGGAGCGCGACGTGATGGCGCGTGAGGTGGCCGTCGACGTCGCATCACACTCGCCGCAGGTCGATCCGATCCTCGACGAACTGACCGACGTGCTGGCCGAACTCAACCCGCTGACACCGGAAATCCCGTACTACTCCGCGACCTCGTTCGACCCGCGTGAGCATCCGGTATGCGACGCCTACTACTGGGTCGACAACCTGCGCCACACGGTTCGCTTCGCGGCGGCCGTGCAGGCCGCACTCGAGGACGGTTACCGGGTGTTCGCCGAGTTGTCCCCGCATCCTCTGCTGACCCACGCCGTTGGGCAGACCGCGCGAGGACTCGGTATGCCGGTGGCCGCGCTCGCTGCGATGCGCAGAGAGCAGGAGATGCCCAACGGCATGCTGGATTTCGTTGCCGATCTGCACAATGCCGGTGCCGCAGTCGATTTCGCCATGCTGTACCCCGGTGGCCAACTGGTGGATGCACCGCTGCCGACGTGGACCCACCGTTCGCTGTTGTTATCGCGGAGCGGCCAGGATTCTCGGGCGCAGGGCGCTTGCACCGTCTCGGCGCATCCGTTGCTGGGAGCCCATGTGCACTTGAACGAGGAGCCGGAACGCCACGTCTGGCAGGCAGAGGTCGGCACCGAGGCACAGCCGTGGCTGGGTGATCATCAGATTCACCACACTGCAGCGCTTCCCGGCGCCGCCTACTGCGAGATGGCGTTGGCGGCAGCGGCCACGGCCCTCGGCGAGGCAGCCGAAGTCCGTGACATCACGTTCGACCAGATGCTCCTGCTCGACGAAGAGACCCCTGTCGGCGCGGTCGCGACCGTGGAGGCGCCCGGTGTCGTCACGTTCGTCGTGGACACCGTCGAGGACGGGGAGCACGCGCGACGAGCGTCGGCGGTCCTGCATGCCGTCGCGGACGACAACGTCGCGCCCGCGCTCGACTTGGTCGCCCTGCTGGCGTCGCACCCGTGCCGGGTGGACGGAGATCAGGTCCGTCATTGGATGGTCAAGCGCGGCATCAAGTACGGCCCCGCGTTCTCGGGTTTGTCCGCGGCATATACCGCGGAGGGGATCGGTGCGACAGTGCTCGCGGAGGTAGCACTGCCCGCATCGATCCGTTCGCAGCAGAGCGGTTACGGCATCCACCCGGCGCTGCTGGACGCGTGCTTCCAGTCGGTGGCGGCGCATGCCAGCGTCGCCGAGGTCGCCAACGGCGGCATGTTGTTGCCGTTGGGTGTGCGTAGCCTGCGGGCCTACGGGCCCACTCGCAATGCCCGGTACTGCTATTCGCGAGTGACCGAGGCCGGCGCGACCGGTGTCGAGGCCGACCTCGACGTGCTCGACGAGAACGGGCAGCTATTGCTGAGCGTGCGCGGCCTGAAGATGGGCACCGGCGTTTCGCAAGCCAGCGAACGCGACCGCGTGTTGGGTGAGCGACTGCTGACCATCGAGTGGGAGCCACACGAACTGCCCGAAGCGGCAGACGCCCACCCGGGTGCGTGGCTGCTCGTCTCGACATCAGCGACTGCGGAAGCGGTCGCAGGAAGGCTCGCCGACGCGTTGAAAGCCGCTGGCGCCCAATGCACCTCGATGGGCTGGTCACAGCGGGCCGACCACAAACGCAACACCGAACAGCTTCGCGAGCACCTCGCCACCGACGGGTTCGACGGCGTGGTGGTCCTCACGGGCCCGCGCAACGGCAGCCTCGACGACGAACTCGCGGTCCGTGGCGGCGAGTACGTGCGCCATGTGGTGCGGATCGTCCGCGAACTGCCCGAGGTGCCTGGCGAGCCACGGCTGTACCTGGTCACCAGTGATGCGCAGACGGTGCGCAACGGTGAGCGGGCCAACCTCGAGCAGGCGGGCCTGCGCGGCTTGATGCGCGTGATCGGCACCGAACATCCTCAGCTTCGGGCCAGCCAGATCGACATCGACGACCACACCGACGGCGAGCACCTCGCGCGTCAACTGCTGGCGCGGTCCGCGGAGGACGAGACCGCGTGGCGAAACGGCCAGTGGTACACGGCGCGACTGAGCGCCACCCCGCTGCGCGCCGAGGAGCGACAGACGGCCGACGTCGAATACGAGCGCAACGGGGTGCGGCTGCAGATCCGCACGCCGGGAGACCTGGACTCGATGGAACTCGTTGCGTTCGAGCGTGTTTCACCAGGACCGGGTCAGATCGAGGTGGCGGTGACGGCGTCCAGCCTGAACTTCGCCGACGTGCTGATCGCATTCGGGAAGTACCCGACGTTCGAAGGCAGGCTGCCCGCACTTGGCACCGACTTCGCCGGTGTGGTCACCGCGGTCGGCAAGGACGTCAAGGACCACAAGGTCGGCGACCACGTCGGCGGGCTGTCCGGCAACGGGTGCTGGAGCACGTTCGTCACCTGCGACGCCAACCTCGCCGTCAAGTTGCCCGCGGGACTGACCGATGCACAGGCCGCCGCGACCACCACGGCGCACGCCACCGCCTGGTACGGGCTGCATGACCTGGCCAGGATCAGGCGCGGCGATCGGGTACTGATTCATTCCGCGACGGGCGGTGTCGGCCAGGCCGCGATCGCGATCGCACGCGCCGTCGGCGCCGAGATCTTCGCCACCGCGGGCAGCGAAAAGCGTCGACAGATGTTGCGCGACATGGGGATCAAACACGTGTACGACTCGCGCACCATCGAGTTCGCCGACGCGATACGCAAGGACACCGACGGCTACGGCGTCGACATCGTGCTCAACTCCGTGACCGGCGCAGCCCAGCGCGCCGGGGTGGAACTGCTGGCGCTCGGCGGACGGTTCATCGAGATCGGCAAGCGCGACATCTACGGCGACACCAAAATGGGGCTCTTCCCGTTCCGTCGCAACCTCGCGTTCTACGGCGTCGACCTGGCCCTGATGTCGATAAGCCATCCGCAGCAGGTACGCAGCCTGCTGAAGAAGGTGTATCGGCTGACGGCCGAGGGATCGCTGCCGATGCCGGAAAGCACGCACTACCCGCTTGCCGACGCCGCCACCGCGATCCGGGCGATGGGCGGGGCGCAACACACCGGCAAGCTGATCCTCGACATTCCGCGGGTAGGGCACACCAACGTCGCCGTCCCGCCCGAGCAGGCGCGTATCTTCCGCAGCGACGGTGCCTACCTCATCACCGGCGGCCTCGGGGGCTTGGGCCTGTTCCTCGCCGAGAAGATGGCGTCCGCAGGCTGCGGCCGGATCGTGCTGACCTCCCGGTCGCAGCCAAATGACAAGGCGCTGGAGACAATCAACCTGATCCGGGCGATGGGCGCAGACATCGTCGTCGAGTGCGGCGACATCACCGCGCCCGGCACGGCGAACCGGTTGGTGGCTGCCGCGACCGCGACGGGTCTGCCGTTGCGCGGGGTGCTGCACGCCGCAGCGGTGGTCGAGGACGCCACGCTGGAGAACATCTCCGACGAGCTCATTCAGCGCGACTGGGCCCCGAAGGTGTACGGGGCCTGGAACCTGCACCGTGCCACGGCCACACAGCCGCTCGACTGGTTCTGTTCGTTCTCGTCGGCCGCGGCTCTGGTTGGCTCACCCGGCCAGGGCGCATACGCGGCGGCCAACAGCTGGCTCGATGCGTTCACCAAATGGCGTCGGGCACAAGGGCTGCCGGGCACGGCGATCGCATGGGGCGCTTGGGCCGAAGTCGGCCGCGCCACCGCGGTGGCCGAAGCAGCCGAGATCGCGATCACTCCCGACGAGGGCGCATACGCGTTCCAGGCATTGCTGCGGCATGACCGCGCCTACACTGGATACGCGCCACTGACCGGGACACCGTGGTTCACCGCGCTCGCGCAACGAAGCCGGTTCGCCGAGCGGTTCCAGTCGACCGGTCACGGCTCGGCGGAGACGAGCAAGGTGCTCGACGAGTTGAGCACGTTGCCGAAGGACGAGTGGCCAACGCGGCTGCGGCGGTTGATCTCCGAACAGGTCAGCGTGATCTTGCGTCGCACCATCGATCCGGACCGGCCCCTTTCCGAATACGGTCTGGACTCGCTGGGCAACCTCGAGCTTCGCACCCACATCAAGGCCGAGACCGGGGTCCGCATCACGTCGGCGGACATCACCACGATCCAGGGCCTGGCCGGGCTGTTGTGCGAAAAACTGGAGTCACCGCAGGGTGCGTCGTCTTCCTGACATCGAAATGTCCGCTGATATCCAGGCATACGAGTAAGGAGAATCGGGTGTACATCGGAGGAGGATCGGCGGGGGTCGGCCTGATCACCGGCAGAGTCGAGGACTGGGACCCGGGCTCGGGTTCGATCGTGTCATGGCATGCCTCACCGGCTTCGCGTGAGAAGGCGAGGCAAGCACCAGTCAGCCCGGTACCGATCGGTTATATGCAAGCCGGTCATCTGCGCGGCTTTGTCGAGTACGAGGAGAAGGGATTCGAGTACTCGCGGGTGGTGATGGGTTCATGGGATGTGCCGGGCCGCTGCGACATTCGGACCATGAGCTACGTCATCAACGCCCACCTTCGTCGCCACGAGACGTATCGCAGCTGGTTCGAGTACCTCGGTCACAACAACATCGTCCGGCATACGATCGCCAATCCGCGCGACATCGAGTTCGTGCCGACGAAGCACGGTGTGCTGTCGCCAGATGATTGGCACAAGTTGCTGATGTCGACCCCGGATCCGCTGCACTGGGATTGCTTCAGCTTCGGCATCATTCAATACGAGGAGCATTTCGCCTTCTACGTGATCGTCGACCATCTGCACACCGATCCGGCGTTGATCACCGGCCTGTATGCGGAGATCGTCGCCATGTACCGGGCGCTGGCCGCCGGTGGCGCCCCGCTTCCGCTGCCACCGACCGGCAGTCACGACGAATTCTGCGTCCGGGAAAGGAATTACACCGCCGAGCTGACGGTGGACTCGCCTCAGGTCAAGAAGTGGATCGAGTTCGCCGAGAAGAACGGCGGCACGCTCCCGGACTTCCCGTTGCCGCTCGGCGATCAGTCGATTCCCTGTGGCGGCGACCTCGTCATCGAGCAGTTCATGAACCCGGAACAGACGGAGCAGTTCGAAGCGCGGTGCGCCGACGCCGGTATCCGGTTCAGCGGCGGCCTGTTCGGCTGTGCGGCGCTGGCCCACTACGAGCTGACCGGTGCCGACACGTATTACGGCCTGACGCCGATCGACAAGCGCAGAACGCCTGCGGAATACATGACGATGGGCTGGTTCACCGGCATCGTGCCGATCACCGTGCCCATCGATCCGTCCTCGTTCGAGGAGACGGCGCGGGCAACGCAGGCATCGTTCGACGAGAACGCCGAACTCGCCAACGTGCCATTCGATCACGTGCTGGAGCTGGCGCCATGGCTGCGCCGGTACGGCCCGGAGTACACGATGATGAACTACATGGACGCCGGGCTGCCCCCGCTGTCCGCAGTCGTCGCAACGGCCTTGAAGGGAGCGAATGCGACGGCCTATATCGATGGCAGGACACCGGCTTTCCTGTACTCGTCGTTCATCCGGCTGTTCGACGAGCTGTCGTTGATGGTTACTTTCCCCAACAACCCGATCGCGCGGGAGTCGGTGCTTCGCTATGTCGAGGTGCTGAAGTCCGTGTTCGTCCGGGTGGCAGAGGGCTACGACATGGTGGAACCGCTCCGCAATGTCGTTTGAGGACAGGCATGAAGGTTGAGGCGCATCGAGGATGGCCGCGAATGATGTAACCCGAAGCGGCGGCGTGTTCGGAAAACTGGGCAATGTGGTCGTGCGATGGCCGCTGCTCGTCGTCGTCTTCTGGGTCGCACTCGCGGCTGTTCCGTTGCTGACGCTGCCACCCTTGGCGGAGATCGTCGGCCGCCACAAGGCAACACCTCTGCCCTACGACGCGCCGACCATGGTGACTACGCGGGAAATGGCCGCGGCGTTCCACGAAACCGGTTCGGACAACGTCCTTTTGGTGGTGCTCACCAACGAGGACGGCCTCGGACCCGCCGACGAACAGGCCTACGGCAGGTTGGTCGACAAGCTGCGCGAAGACACCGCCGACGTCAAGTCGGTGCAGGACTTCCTCAGTGCGCCTCCGCTGCGGGAGATCTTGCAGAGCAAGGACAACAAGGCGTGGAATGTGCCGGTCAACCTGGTCGGTGACCTGGGTTCGCCGCAGTCGAGAACCGCCTACGAGCACGTCAGCGACGTCGTGGCGGAGACGGTCGCCGGAACCACGTTGACCGCCAACGTGACCGGGCCGGCGGCGACAGTGGCCGACATCGCCGAGGTGGGCGAGCGGGATCTGCACTGGATCGAGATCGGGACCGGCGCGCTGGTGCTGCTGATCCTGCTGATCGTCTATCGAAACGTCGTGACAATGCTGTTGCCGTTGGTCACGATCGTCATCTCGCTGGCCACCGCACAGGGTGTGTTGGCGGGTCTCGCCGAACTGGGCCTGCGCGTCGCCCCCGAAGCCATGGTGCTGATGACGGCGGTGATGGTCGGCGCAGGAACCGATTACGCCGTCTTTCTGATCAGCCGCTATCAGGACTACATCCGGCAAGGCCTGAACTCCGAGGAGGCCGTGAAGCGGGCGCTGGTATCGATCGGCAAGGTGATCACCGCGTCGGCGGCCACCGTGGCCGTCACCTTCGTCGCGATGATCTTCGCGAAGATGCCGATCTTTTCGACTGTCGGCCCGTCGATCGCGATCTCGATAGCCGTGGCGTGTACGGCAGCGGTGACACTGCTGCCCGCCATCATCTCGGTGATGGGACCACGCGGTTGGATCAAGCCGCGGCGCGATCTCACCAGTAAATTCTGGCGGCGCTCCGGAATACGGATCGTACGACGGCCAAGGGCGCATCTGGCGGCCAGCTTGGTTCTGTTGATCATCCTCGCCGCGTTGTCGACGCAGGTCCGTTACAACTACGACGATCGCAAAACACTGCCGACCGCTGTCGAAAGCGCAGTCGGCTACAACGCGATGGTCCGCCATTTCCCGCTGGATTCCCTTGTGCCGCAGTTCATCTTCGTGCAGTCGCAGCAGGACCTGCGGGGACCGCGGGCCCTCGCCGATCTGGAACAGATGGCTCAGCGGGTCAGCCAGGTGCCAGGCGTCGGGTTGGTGCGCGGCATCACCCGGCCTACCGGAGAGCCGTTGGAGCAGACAAAGGCGACCTATCAGGCCGGCGAAGTGGGAAGCAAGCTGAACGAGGGCTCCCAGCAGATCGCCAACCACGACGGGGACCTCAAGTTGTTGACCAACGGAGCCGACACCCTCGCCGACAGCCTCGGCGAAGTCAGAGGCCAGGTCACCTCGGCCATCGCCACCGTGACCGTCCTGGTCGACGCGCTGTCGTCGGTGCAGGGCGAAACCGGCGGTGCGGCATCGCTTGGCGACATCGACAAGACGGCACGACTCATCGACGGGATGCGGGCGCTCGGCGGCGCCATCAGCCAGAACGTCACGAAATTCGTCGCGAGTTTCGAATGGGCCGACCCCGTTCTCACCGCACTCGACGGATCTCCGATCTGCAGCATCGATCCCGCGTGCCGGTCGTCGCGTGACGAGCTGCGGCGTCTGGTAACCGCCCGCGGGGACGGCAGTTTCGACAAGATCGCCGATCTCGGCAGACAGCTGGAACAGACGCAGGACGTGCAGAGCATCGAATCGACGGTGACGCGACTGCGCAGCGCGCTGACCACCGCCGCAGGTGCCGTGCATTCGATGGGTCTGGACCAGCCCGGCGGGCTGCAGAGCAAGCTCGCCGAATTGCAGCAGGGCGCCGACGCTCTGGCCGACGGCAGCCGCAAGCTTGCCGAAGGTGTACAGCTCCTCGTCGACCAGACCCGGCAGATGGGCGCAGGCCTCGCCGATGCGTCGGCGTTCCTGCTGGCCATGAAGAGCGATGCGGCCGCACCGTCGATGGCGGGGTTCTACATCCCGCCTCAGGTGTTGACCCGCGACGAGTTCAAGAAGGCGGCAACCGCGTTCGTGTCACCGGACGGGCACGCCGTGCGGTATCTGGTTCAAACCAAGCTGGATCCGTTCAGCACCGCCGCGATGGATCAGGTGAACGCGATCCTCGACGCCGCCCGCGGGGCGCAACCGAACACGGCGCTGGCCGATGCGAAGATCTCGATGGGCGGTGTGTCAGCCGGATTGCGGGACACCCGTGACTACTACCACAACGACTTTCAGTTCTTCGTCTTCGCGACGATCCTCATCGTGCTTTTGATCATGATCGTCCTGCTTCGGGCGATCGTCGCCCCGGTCTATCTCATCGGGTCGGTCGTCATCTCCTATCTGTCCGCACTTGGCCTTGGCGTGTTGGTGTTTCAGGTGGGGCTGGGCCAGGAATTGCATTGGAGCGTGCCAGGACTCACGTTCATTCTGTTGGTCGCGGTCGGTGCCGATTACAACCTGTTGTTGATCTCCCGGATCCGCGATGAGTCGCCGCACGGCATCCGGATCGGGGTGATTCGCACGGTCACGTCGACGGGCGGTGTCATCACCTCCGCCGGGCTCATCTTCGCCGCCTCGATGCTCGGTCTGATGGTCGCCAGCATCACCACGATGATCCAGGTCGGTTTCGTCATCGGCGTCGGCATCCTGCTCGACACGTTCCTGGTGCGCACCATCACCGTGCCCGCCATGGCCGCGATCGTCGGGCGGGCCAATTGGTGGCCGTACCGCTGGTGGCCGGCGCGGCGGCCATCGAGACCATCGGCACAGCGCCACCGTCACCGCCGCGGCCGCCGCGACACCCCTTCTGCCGCAGTCAGTCCCGACGACGAGATCACCGACGTGATTCCGACAGATGTGAGGTTCACATGAAATTCGTGCTGGCTGTTCACGGCACCCGCGGTGACGTCGAACCTTGCGCCACCGTGGGTGTCGAACTGCAACGCCGCGGGCACGACGTGGCGATGGCCGTCCCGCCCAACCTCATCGACTTCGTCGAGTCCGTCGGCCTGGCGGCGACGCCGTACGGACCGGACTCCGGGCCGCAGATCGACGCGGCCTCCGATTTCCTTCACCGGCTGTCCAAGATCCAGAACCCGGTGAACATGGTGCGCAAGGGCATTGAGCTGTTCGTCGAGGGCTGGTCCGAGATGAGCACGACGCTGGCGGCGCTGGCGCGGGGTGCGGACCTGGTGTTGACGGGCCAGACCTATCACGGTGTGGCCGTCAATGTGGCTGAATACCACGGCATTCCGGTCGCCGGCCTGCACCACTTCCCAGTGCAGGTCAACGGGCAGCTGGGATTTCCTTCGGTGCCCGCACCCGCGCAGGTGATCCGCTCGACGATGCGGATGGCGTGGTGGACCTACGGCCGCATCACCATGGATGCCGAGGACGCGCAACGCCGCGCCTTGGGCCTGCCGCCCGTCGAGGAGCCTGCGTTGCGGCGGATGATGGATGCAGGCTCGCTCGAGATCCAGGGCTACGACCACGCCTGCTTTCCCGGGCTCGCCGCGGAGTGGAGTGATAGGCGTCCGTTTGTCGGCCCGCTGACATTGGAACTGGCAAGCGGCGCCGAGGATGAGGTCGCGTCCTGGATCGCCGCTGGGACGCCGCCGATCTACTTCGGGTTCGGTAGCACGCCGGTCAAGTCGTCCGGGGAAACCGTCGCGATGATCAGCGAGGCCTGTGCGCAACTCGGCGAGCGCGCGCTGATCTATTCGGGTTCAGCCGAAACCGTTTCACACGCCGAACACGTCAAGTTGGTTGGCCCGCTGAACTTCTCGACGATCCTGCCGCAGTGCCGCGCGACCGTTCATCACGGCGGGGCTGGCACCACCGCGGCGGGGCTACGTGCGGGGCTGCCGACGTTGATTCTGTGGGACGTGGCCGACCAGCCGCTGTGGGCGGCCGCGATCAAGCGGTTGAAAGTCGGTACTGCAAGACGACTGACGAAGACCAGCCGCGAATCGCTGGTCGCGGATATCGGCTCGATCCTCGCGCCGCGGTGCACCGCGCGAGCCCGTGCGCTGGCCACCCGGATGACGACACCCGGCGCCGCGGCCGTCAAGGCCGCCGACCTGCTCGAGACGGCGGCCAGCACGGCGAAGCCGACGCTGAAAACGGCTGTGGGAAGGTAGGGATTCGTCGTGTGGGGCACTGTCCTGATCGTGGCACTTGTCGCAGCGTGTGATCCGGTGCGGCTCAGCATCGCGTTGCTGTTGATCTCGCGGCCACGGCCCATGCTGAATCTGCTCGGGTACTGGCTGGGCGGCATGGTCGCGGGAATCACCGCCGCGGTGGGACTGCTGCTGGTGCTGCGCACTGTCGCACCGGTGCTTACCCAGCATGCGGCCGCCGCGGCGGAAAGCCCGATCGTCCGCCACATCCAAATAGGCGGTGGGATCACGGCGTTGGCGATCGCGGCCGTGATCGCCGTGGGGCTGGCGGCGCGGCAACGGAGCCGGGTCGAGGTGGCCGTCGGCGCCGCGTCGAGCGCAATGGGCCGGCCCGATACTGTGACCGCACTGTCGCGGCTGTCGAACCTGGGCCGAAACACGCTGGAGGACAGATTCTTCTGGGTGGCCTTCGTCGCGGGTGTGGTGTCCGCCATCCCGCCCGTCGAGTACCTGGTGGTCATCGCCGTCATCCTGAGCTCGGGAGCCGCCGCAGGTACGCAGGTGAGTGCTGCGTTGATATTCACCGTTGTGTCGTTGGCGGTCATCGAGATTCCGCTTGTCAGCTGTTTGGCAACCCCCGTGAAAACGCACGCCACGATGTTGCGGTTGCACGACTGGACGGCGGCTCGTCGCCGAGTGATCCTCGCTATCGGCGTCGCAATGGTCGGCACCTTCCTGGTTTTCACCGGTATCGGGAACGGCTGAGCAGTCCGCCATTTCAAGCAAACCCACGATATTAAAACTGACGACACAGTAAATTGAGTATGGACTGCGTTGCCGGTAATGAAAGCCGGTCGCGGCAGCGATGAACCGAACCTTGGGGGGTTCCAATGACGTCGACAAAGCGGAGCTCGGATCATCTGCGGCAAACTGCATTGCAGACTCCGGCTGCCAAATTCATCGGACGCGTCGGCGCGCTGGCAGTGGCACTCGGGGTCGGTGGTGCGTTGGCGACCAGCCCGGGTGTCGCGCTGGCCGACGATACGTCGTCGACCTCGTCGTCTTCCTCGGACTCGACCTCGACAGCGGGGTCGTCGGGGACGAACTCGACGACGTCGTCAACGACCGACCAGACCACGGGGTCTGCGTCCGAGGCCAATTCACCGACACACGATGACGGCCCGGTCGTGCACATCTCGGGTGGTGTCGACAAGTCCGATGACGGCGGGGGGACCTCCGGCGGCGAGGAGTTGCCGTCGACCGATCCGCGGAAACCCGAATCTGACGAGCCCGCCACCACCGAAGAAACCAATGCCGAGGCGCCGCACCGGAAGAAGGGCGACCGACCGTCAGCGAGTGCAGCGACGGCCGAAACCGACATCGAACACCGCGCCGTTCCCACCACGGACGCGACGAGCCACGAATCGACTGCACCCGAAGAATCCCCGGCTGACAAACCAACGGAGCAGCCAACGCCCGCAACGATATCGGTACCAGAAGCGGCCACCCAGACCGCTGTCACCACATTCAGCGCGGCGGCAGTCCAGCAACCTGTTGGCGGACAGCAGAGTCGGATCACGTCACTGCCTGGCGCAATCATCGGCCTGGCATCCGATTTGATCCATTCCGCGCTCGCGGCGATCGTCGGGCCAGACCCCGGTGCGCCAGGGGATTCGCCGCTGTTGTGGGGTCTACTGGGGTGGGTGCGCCGGCAGTTGAGCGCGCAGTTCAGCGATCAGACGCCCACCGTCGACGCCGCACAGACCGCGCTGGCGTTGGATGCCGCAGAGACGGGCCTACCCGAGGACTTGGAACGCACGATCATCGCATCGGGGCTGAACGAGCCGACCGACATGAGGTTCCTGCCTGACGGCTCGATCCTGATCACCGAAAAGAGCGGAGCCATCCGGGTATTCAAGAACGGACAGCTACAGGATCAGCCGCTGATCACAATACCTACCAAAACAGGCGGGGAGCGCGGCGTCACCGCGGTCGAGGTGGACCCGAACTTCACCACCAATCACTACATCTATGTCGCCTACACGGGCATCGACGACCACGAGAAATTGTCTCGCCTGACCGTGACGGGATACACGGGTGGACCGGGCATCGACTCATTGAGTGTCGACGCAAACTCCGAGAAGATCCTGCTGGCGTCCGACCAGGTGGCCGGCAACATCCACCAGGGCGGTGGACTGGCCTTCGGGCCCGACGGCAAGTTCTACTGGTCTCTGGGCGACAACTCGAATTCCTCTAATTCGCAGAACCTTTCGACCATTCAGGGCAAGATCTTGCGTTTCACCATCAATCCCGACGGCACCATCAGCACGCCTGCCGACAATCCGTTCGTCAACACGCAGGGTGCAAACCCGCTTATCTACGCGCTCGGTTTCCGCAACCCGTTCCGCTTCGTTTTCACGCCAAACGGCACCCTTCTCGAGGGCGACGTCGGCGGAACGGCTTGGGAAGAACTCAATGTCATCACGCGAGGCGCGAACTACGGCTGGCCCCTTGCCGAGGGCTTCTGCAACAACTGCGGCTACGCCAACCCGATCTACGCCTATCCGCATACTCCGTTGCCGGAGAAGGCGGGAGCGATCACGGCGGTGATGTTCTACACCGGTACGAAACTCGGTGCGGAGTACGACAATACGGTCTTCATCGCCGATTACACCCGCGGCTTCATCAGGGCACTGACATTCGACTCCAACTTCACCAGCCTGATTCACGAGCACACCTTCGACGACGCCGCAGGCACGCCGATCAAGTTGATGCAAGGGCCCGACGGCAACATCTATCAACTCAACATCTACCCCGGCGAGCTCTCGATCATCGCGCCCTCAGGCGGCAATAGAGCGCCGACCGCCGTGGTGACGGCGACTCCGGCGTATGGCAAGCCCGCGCCGTTGACCGTCGACTTCTCGTCGCAGGGTTCCAGCGACCCGGAGGGGTCACAGCTCAGCTACTCATGGAACTTCGGGGACAACACCACCTCCAGCGACGCCAACCCGACTCACACCTACGCCGCCAACGGCACTTATGTCGCGACGCTGACCGTCAGCGACGGCGAGAAGACGGCGCAGGCCTCTCAGCAGATCTTCGTCGGCAACACCGCGCCGTCGGTTCAGATAACGTCTCCGGTGGACGAGTCGAAATACAATGCAGGCAACACCATTTCGTTCAGCGGCATCGCAACAGACGACGAGGACGGGACACTGCCCGACAGCGCATATCGCTGGACCGTCGTGTTCCATCACGCTGACCACATCCACCCGTTCGCCGACAACATCGTCGGTAAGAGCGGAAGCATCGAAATTCCAACCGATTCCAGTCAAGTGGACACCACCTGGTATGAGATCTCGTTGACCGTCACCGACAGTAAAGGCCTCGCCAGCACGCAATCGGTGGAGGTCAGGCCGAATCTGGTGAACGTCTCCTACAGCGCCAACAACCCCAACGTGGTCTTCACGATCGACGGTATCCCGTATCAGGGCTCGTATTCCGAGCAGGGAGTGGTCGGGGTCAAGCACGTGCTCGGCGCGTTGTCACCGCAAGCAGACGGTGCGGACCAATTGGTGTTCAGCCGGTGGTCCGACGGTGGCGCGCAACAGCACACGATCACCACGCCTGGCTCAGACACCAGCTATTCGGTCACGTTCGACACCTATGTTCCTCATGCGACCTTCGCTGGGGGCGCGATACTCAAGCAATTGCAGCAGAACCTGAGCGAGACGTTCGCACACCTCGGCACCGCGTTGCGGACGTCTGCGGGGGCCGTCGTCGATATCGTGACCGGACTCCCGGCGGCAGCGCTGGACGCCGTGGCACATCCGACACACATCCCGTCGATCATCAGCGGCCTTTTCAACGACGCACGCAATGCAGGCGCTCCGGTGGCCCACGCCATCACCGACATCGTGACCACCACCGCCAACCGCGCCGCGGCCGTGGCCAGTGCGGTGGCCGCCAACGTCGGCCCGCTCAGCCACGCGATCGTTGACGCGCCTGCGGGCATCGGAGCAGCGCTCAAGGACAGTGCCAGCCTGCTGCTCACGTTCCTGATGAGGACGGATGCCGAGGGCTTCATCGGCGCGCTGCGATATGCGCAGCAGACCGTTCAGGGCGAACTGCAGCACCACGTCAGCGACATCGTCGGCTCGGTCGCCGATCTTCAGCACGACATCGTCGACGCGCTGGCTACCCCGCAGCCTTAGCCGGCTTCAACCGCGCTTCCTCGAGGAGGTCGGCCGCCGCGCGCACGCTGGCGTCGCATGACGTCATTCGAGCGGCGACCTCTTTGGCCCGAAGCGCGTATGACGGTGCCAGGATGCGGCGCAGATCGGCCGCCAACGTTCTCGATGAGGTCCGCGAAAAGCTGCGCCCCACACCGACTTTCAACTGCTTTACCTGCGCCGCCCAGATCGGTTGATCCGACGTGATCCACAGGATCACCGTGGGCACGCCGGCTCGCATCCCTGCCGCGGTCGTTCCCGCGCCACCATGATGCACGACAGCACGGCAGCGTGGAAAGACCGCCGCATGGTTGACCTGTCGCACCACCTTCACGTGGTCAGATGTGGGCGGGCCGTCGAAGTCGGCCCATCCGGAGCAGATCAATGCACGCTCGCCGAGTTCGGCGCACACCGCGCTGATCATCGCGACGGTGTCGGCGGCGGAACGGACCGGCATGCTGCCGAAGCCGAAGTAGATCGGTGCCGTGCCCGCGGCTATCCATGTCGCGACCTCATCGTCGGCCGGCGTCGGCAACTGCAAACTCAGCGCGCCGACGAATGGCCACCGGCCGCCCCATTCCGCCGCCAGGCCGGGGAAGCACAGTTCGTCGTAGGCCTGGATCTCCAGCGCTTTACGCTCGGTGAGTCGGCGCGACAACGAGCTTGCGGTCTGCGGCAGACCGAGTTCGCGGCGTTGTGAATCGTCGGCGTCCTTGGTCATCCGCCAATACAGCCACCACACTGCGGAAATCGCCGACCTCGTCACCGGTGCGGGCACCATCGGCACCAGGTGGCCGTTGGCCCGCGACGGGAAATAATGCAGCGCGGCCAACGGGACGTCGTAGTACTCGGCGACATTGGCGGCGACGCCCTGGTAGATCGTGCCCGTCAGCACCACGTCGGCTCCGTCGGCCAGCGATGTCAATGTCGCGCTCATCTCTGCCCAACCCCGGCTGACGTACTCCTTGAACGCCCGCACCAAGTTGAGCGGCTGCATCTTCCAATAGTTGTGTACGAAATCGTCGTCGATCAGCTCTTGGGAGTCCGGGCCATAGGGGGCAGCCGTCAGCCCGGCGGACTCGACAAAGCCAACCAGGTTGGGCGGCACCGCGATACGGACGTCGTGGCCGCGGCGTTGCAGCTCGACCCCGACCGCGGCACACGGCTCGACGTCGCCGCGACTGCCGTGCATCGCCAGCGCGAACCTCATCGGCCGAGAACCCGGCGTGCTATGCGTCGAGACGGGCGAACCGGCCGTGCCGATACTGCTCGACACACGCATGCCGTCTGACCTTGCCGCTCGTCGTCGTCGGAATCGAACCGGGCGGCACCAGAACCAGATCGGCGACACTGAGGCCGTGCGAAGTCGAAATCGCCGAGGTCACTTCGCGCTTGACCATTCCGAGTGCTTCCACCGCGTCATCGTAGGAGTCGCCGCGGTTCTTCAACTCGATGATGGCCACCAGTTGCTCCGAGCGATCGCCCGGCACCGAGATCGCAGCGCAGCGGCCCCGCGTGATCTCGTGGATGGTCGCTTCGATGTCGTCGGGGGAGTGGTTGCGCCCGTACACGATCAGCAGGTCTTTGATGCGGCCGATGATGAACAGCTCGCCGTTCGACATGAAGCCGAGGTCGCCCGTCCGCAACCACGGCCCATCGGGCGTGCCCGGCAACGGCGCGACGATCTGCCCGCCGAAGGTGCGTTCGGTCTCGTCAGGCCGGTTCCAGTATCCGACGGCCACATTGTCGCCCTGCGTCCAGATCTCGCCGACTGACCCGTCGGGGCACTCGTGACAGGTCTCCGGGTCGACGATCCGCAGGACCGGGAATTGCTTTGTGCCGTAGCCGATCAGCGGCGTGCCACCGGTGATGTCGCAGCGCGTCGCCTCGCCTGCCGACAACTTCTCGGTCTGGAAATGGACGACTTCGGGCGGCTGTGCCGGCGTGCGGGTGGCCAGATAGACGGCCGCCTCCGCCATCCCGTAGGACGGCCGGATCATGCTGCTGCGCAGGTTGAAACGGGCGAACCGCTCAGTGAAGCGGCGCACGGTCGCCGGCTGCACGCGCTCGCTGCCGGAAAGGATGCACAGCACCTTTCCGAGATCCAGACCGGCCAGGTCCTCGTCGGACGTGCGTCGCACGGCGAGTTCGAATGCGAAGTTGGGTGCTGCCGAAAAGACACGAGAATGCTTGGCCAGCAATTGAACCCACCGGGCCGGGTGCTGCAGGAAGCCGGCAGGGCTGAAGAGCACGGCCGGTCGTCCGGCCAGCATCGGTATCAGGATGCCGACGAACAAGCCCATGTCGTGATAGAAGGGCAGCCACGATACGAAGGTGGTGTCGGGCGGGGCCACCCCGCCGAACTCCTCGAAGTACGCAGATGCGATCTGTTCGAAATTCACCCGGACGTTCTCGTGGGTGACCATCACACCCGCAGGCATGCGCGTGGACCCAGAGGTGTACTGCAGGTACGCCACGTTCGGGTTGCCGTTGCCGTTGACCCGCCGGCCCGGTGCGCTCGCGGTGTCGAGCTTGTCGACCTCGATGACCGTAGGCGCGGGTGTGCCGGGTTGCGGGGTGAGGTAGTCGGCGAGCATGCCGGCCACCGAGGACGTCGTCAGCACCACGCTGGGCGACGAGTCGGCCAGCACCGAGGTGACCCTGAGATCGGTGGCGCCGCCCATCGGAAGTGACAGCGGCACCGCGATGCGCCCGGCCTCCATCGCGCCGAGGAACGCGACGATGTAGTCGAGCCCCTGCGGCGCGAGGATCACCGCCCGGTCGCCGGTCGCCCCGCAAAACCTCAGTTGGTGCGCGACGTTGAGCGTGCGGCGATACAACTGTGCCCACGTCAGGCTCTCAGCAACGCCGTCCCAGTCCTGCTCGTAGTCGATGAACGTGAACGCGACGTCATTCGGCTGCAGGCTGGCACGCTCACGCACCAGTGCGGAAACGGAGAAATCTCTCATGGCGATTGCAAGACCTTCCTGTTCGGTGCGCCCGGCTTCAGCTACGCAAGGTTAGCCATATATTTGACGCTGAGGTAAGAAACTGCGGATTCCAGTGTGTCGTCCGAAGTTGTGCCAAACTAATTAATTGTTGTCAACGTCAAATCCGAGGAGGCCCCCGATGACCTGGACCTTTTTCCGCACGGGCATGCCTCTCGCTTTCGCCAGCGCGCTGGCGGGCATCGCGGTCGGGGCGGCCGGTCTGGCGACAGCACCGCTGGCCTTGGCGGATTGCCCCGATGAACAGGTCGTTGACGCCAATTCAGGCCAGTGCGCGCCCAAGGACAACGAGAACTCCGAAGCGCCGTTGAAAGCGGCCTGGGAGGACGCGTTCGGGCCACTGCCCTCGCCGGAGGATTTCGCGCTGGCCCGCGTCGACGATCCGACCGTCGCGCTGCCAGGTGTCGGACTGCCCGGCGTCGGCCTGAATCTGCTCAGCGTCGCGCCGTCATTCGGCGCAGGTGCGGCCGCCGCGTCGGCGGTTCCGTCGATCGCGCCGCCGGTCGGCCTGCCTGCGCCGAGCATCCCCGAAGTCGGGTTGCCCGCATTGCCTGCGCCACCGCCGCTGCCGGGCCCGCCGTGTGTCGGATTCGGCACGCCGATTCCCTTTGTGGGCTTTTCCACCTGCTAGCTTCCTTGCTCGCCGCGACGCGCACGCCGTAGCCTCGTGACGTGTCCGGCCTGACAGATGTCCGCGCCGACGAACTCGCCGCGCTGGAGGTCTTCGCAGGCTGTCCCGCCGAGTCTCTGGTGCCCTTGGCGGCGCAACTGCGACCGCTGACCGCGGCGCCCGGCCAGGTGCTCATGCAGCAGGGCGAGCTTGCGGTGTCGTTCTTGATCATCGGATCCGGACGCGCCGAGGTGACGCACACCGGAGTCGACGGCCACGACACCGTCGCGGAGTTGACGCCGGGGATGATCGCGGGCGAGATCGCTTTGCTTCGAAACGGGCCGCGCACCGCGACGGTGATCGCGAAGGGGACACTGACCGGCTGGGTCGGCGGCAGGGACGCGTTCGCGACGATTCTCGAACTGCCCGGCATGCTCGAGAAGCTGCTGCGCGTCGGGCGCCAGCGCCTTGCCGCGTTCCTCACGCCGATCCCGGTCAAGATGCGCGACGGCACCCAACTGCATCTGCGCCCGGTGCTGCCCGGCGACAACGAACGCACGACGCAAGGCCCGGTCGAGTTCTCCAGCGAGACGCTGTATCGCCGCTTCCAGACTCCACGCAACCCCACCGCGTCGTTGATGCGGTACCTGTTCGAGGTCGACTACCTGCACCACTTCGTCTGGGTGATGACAGACGGTTTCGACGGGCCGGTAGTCGCCGACGCACGCTTCGTGCGCGACGAGGTCGACCCGACAGCCGCGGAAGTCGCTTTCATCGTCGGCGACGACTACCAGGGCAGAGGCATCGGCACATTTCTGATGGGCGCACTCGCCGTCGCAGCCGATTACCATGGCATCCAACGCTTTACGGCGCGGGTGTTGAGCGACAATTATCCGATGCGCGCGATCCTGGATCACTTCGGCGCCGACTGGCACCGTGACGACCTCGGCGTCGTCACCACCGTCATCGACGTGCCCCATCCGCCCAACCCGCCGTTCACACCGGAACTGACCAAACAGATCCGCGACATGACCCGTCAGGTCGTCCGGGTGGTCGGCTGATGCGTCCACCACTTTCCAAGGACACCCGGTTGTGCATCTCGCTGGCGGCCCGACCCAGCAATATCGGCACCAGGTTTCACAACTATCTCTACGACCAACTCGGCCTCGACTTCATCTACAAGGCGTTCACCACCACCGACATCGACGCGGCGATCGGTGGGGTGCGGGCGCTCGGCATCCGCGGATGTTCGGTGTCGATGCCGTTCAAGGAAGCCGTGATCCCCCTCGTCGACAACGTCGAGTCGTCCGCGCGGGCCATCCACTCCGTCAACACCATCGTGAACGACGACGGGCGTCTGACCGCCTCGAACACCGATTACCTTGCCGTGCAACGTCTTATCGACGATTATCAGCTGGACTCGAGTGACACCGTGCTGATCCGGGGCAGCGGCGGCATGGCGAGCGCGGTCGGCGCGGCTTTCCGCGACAGCGGCTTTCACTCCGGTGTGGTCGTTGCGCGCAATCCCGACGCCGGGCGCGCGCTGGCAGGCAGGCTCGATTACGACTACGCATCCGAGGTCGGCACGCGTACGGCGCCCATCATCGTCAACGTCACTCCGATCGGCATGGCGGGCGGCGCCGAGGAAAGCGAGGCGGCGTTCGACGACGCGACAATTGCCAAGGCGCGCACCGTTTTCGACGTAGTGGCCCTTCCGTCGGAGACGCCGCTGATCAAGGCTGCGCGCTCGGCAGGCGTCGCGGTGATCACCGGCGCGGAGGTGATCGCGCTGCAGGCCGCCGAGCAGTTCGAGCGCTACACCGGCGTGCGGCCCACTGCCGAACAGGTCGCGCAGGCCTCGGCGATCTCGCGGGCCTGACTACGGCGCGTTGACCACGACGATCTGGCGACGGACCTTCTCGACGCCCTGGGTCCACTTCGAATACATCAACGTAGCGCTGAGAAACCACCCCAGCGACGAGTGCACCGCCTCACCCGTCGGCGGCGCATCGTCGGGCAACGGCACCGCGAACGGCACCGTGACCGGCGACCCGTTGCGCAACGGGATTCCCTTGCCGAGCTTGATCGTTGGCCCCGACTTCGTGCCGCCTTCGACCGCGGGTGTGCGGACCAACGGATGGGAGATCCGGTGCCACACCCAATAGATCGAAAGCTCGCCGTCGGACATGTCGGTGTGCGGGGTGAGCGTGACGCTGCCGTTGATCGTCTGGCCTGCCCGAAAGATCGGTGACGGCACCACGATATCGATGTCGGTCCTGCCGTCGCCGCTTGTCCGCTGCAGCGAGGTCTCGGTCACCTGAAGGTCGTCGGTGCCTATCACGACGGCGAAGACACCTTCGGTATCGATGTCGCGGCCGCCCCGCTCTATCATCAGTCGGGCCGACCACCGCGCGAGCGCGTCTGAGGACCCCGGCGCCCAGGACGGAACCGTGAATGACGAAGACCCGCCCGTGAATTCGCTGGTACCGATCGGCAGTTCGACCTTCGTGACGCCAACCCAGTCCTCGGTGCTCCTCTCGCTGCCTGCGTCGGTGCCGACCTGGTCCATCATCAGCAGCGAGTCGTTCATCGCACCGGCCGCCGCGTCGGCGCGCCCGGCCCAGCGGTATCGGTAGAAGTTGGTGTAACCCCACTCCAGGGTCGCCGAGGACACCTTGTCGACCGGCTTGTCGGTGGTGATGGTGGCCTGCACCGTGTTCCTCGGCCGCACCACCTGCGGGGTCACCGACACCTGCACGCCTGCGGATCGATTGAACAGGCCCACGGGTGCGTCTACTTCTTCTGAGAGGCGGCGTACTCCTCGGGGCGGTTCTTCTTCATCCAGGCACGAAACGGCCAGAACAACGCCCACAGCACCGCGTAGCAGGGGTAGTAGACCGCCGCCATGGCGAGGATCCCGCCCACCCACGCGGGGTAGATGAGGATCAGGCAGAACTGGAGGAACTGCTTGATCACCACGGGGTAGCCCTCGGCCTGCGACCACACGAACCGCGGGCTCATGGCCTTCAGCAGTTGCTTGCCGGTCGACTCTTCGGCCTCGGCTTCGGCCTGCGCCGCGCTGACGTCGCGGCCGCGTTCATCGCTGGTGAGCCCGCGCGCAGGGGGCGGCGGTTCGTTGGGATCGAGCGGGGGAACGGCGGTCATGGCGTGATCGTCGTCTGCTCGTCGATGGTGTTCGTCGCGTCCATCAATGCGCCCATCTGGTCCTCGGTGCCGTCGGCGTTGAGCTGAAGCACGTACAGGCCGTCCTGGCCGGGGATCACCACGGTCTTCTGAGCGATGGCGCGCTTGACGCCGTCCTTGGTGTAGGTGCCGCCGATCTGCGTCGCGTCGAATCCGCTCAGCGTGCTCGAGCTGCCGTCCTGCGAGCCGTCATAGCCGGGCAGGTTCTTGATCTCACCCGGCGCGTACTCCAGGATCTTCGCCGGGTCGACGTTGCCCGCCAGCTTCGACACCAGCGCGATGATGGTCGGCGGGTCCTGGGCGAACGTCGGGTCGGTGGACACAATCGCGCCGTAGGCCCACTGCGGCGTTCGGCTTCCGGCGTCTTCCCACCCCGGCGGGAACGGCAAGTCGATCGTCGGCGCGCCCGCATCGCCCCGATGTACGGGCGTCTCGACGATGCCGTTCTCCTTGATGTAGTCGACGATCGTCTTGTTCGGGCCCGCGGCCTGTGCGGAGGTCGACGGTGCGGCCTTGCTGGTCGTGGTCGACGTCGAAGACGAGGTCTGCTTCGAGGTGGACGGCGCCGACTTGGTGTCCGATCCGCAGCCGGACAGGCCGATTCCGAGTGCGATCGCCGCGACGGCGACAGCGCCGGCCCGGATTGAGCGTGACATTGGGTCTCCTGTCGATTTGGAAATCTCCGGCGTAGCCTACGGTCGGCAAACATCGGGCGCAGGGTAAATCGACACGTCGAGTAGCGTTTCGCGGTCATATCGCGCCGTTGCCGGCGGTTCGGGGCGCGCTGCGGATGGCGGAGACGAGTTCGCTCAGCGACGTCTGACGCGCGCGTAAGAGCCGACGGCGGGCGGCCAAAGCCCGCTGTCGGCCGCTAAACACGTTGCGCGCCAGGCGCAGTCAGCACCTGGCTGTCAAATACACGGTTTGGTAGACGATTTGGTTCACCAACTCCGTGCCGTTTTGCACCGGTCGAATCACCGGCCCGACCGGACGCACCGAGTCGACCGTGCAGCGATCGAGCGGCGCGGCGCCGACCTTTTTCACCACGACATTGAAGCCGTTGTGCTCCAATTCGTTGACGGCGTCCTGTGCCGACCCGATGCCGGACGGCGCGGCGTCGGCGCCTGCCGGAAACCCTACTGCCAGCGCGAAAAAAGCTGCTACAGCAACCGTTGCAAAAGTCAACTCATTTAATTGTGGTGCCCTCACGTCTGCTCCTCAAGACCGACGGCATCCCCTCTAGTCACCGCGGGTCTGATTGATGAAACTCGCAGTAGCGCAATTTGATTCCGCTACTACAAGTGACGTGATGGTGTCGGCTCGGTTACACGTCGCAGTTCAGCGTCACGTTGATCGATCTGCTGACGACGACCGTGACGAGCCGACGATGCTTGCCCTCGTCCACCCAGAACGTCCTGGTCTGCGTCTGCGGATTGCGCACGCTGGTGACAGTGCACTGGTTGGTCGGCGCGTTGCCGACCCGGTCGATGATGACGTTGTAGCCCTCGTCTTCGAGCAGCCCGATCGTTTGGTAGGCGTTGCCTTGTTGAGTGGGTTCTGCCGTCGCGAATCCTGCGGGCGCGAGCATGGCACCGGCCACCGCTATCGTTGCTGCCACACTCCAGCCTGTGCGCATGACAGTCTCCATTCTGTTGTTTGCCTGGTATATGTTCATCGCTTTGCGGACACAGGACGTTGCAAGCCTTTTCTAAGCAATCTCTGTGGTATCAACGGGCGTGCGGCTGTTTGCCTTGTTCGCAGCGCTGTCACTGGGGGTGGCGGGGTGTGCGCAGACGCCGCCTGCTGTGCCGCCGACGGCAACGACGGCCTCGCGGGCATCGGTGAACCCGGCCCGGATCGACCGGGTGCGAACCGCGTTGCCGAGCGGCTACGAGGTGGCCGCACTATCTGGGCGGGCGGCGCCGGTGGCGTCTTGGGGTCTTGGTCCCGACTGGACGGCAGAGCCGCCGCAGTGCGGGGCACTCGCGGACCCTGCCGGTCGCGATGCGACGACGCGGGGCTGGTCAGCGTCGGGCACGGGCGGCATCGTCTATGCGGTGGTGGCCGATTCGGCGGCGACGCTCGAGCCGTCGCTGATCGAGGACTGCGGCCAGTGGACGGTGTCGGCGGGGCATACCGCCGGAACCGTCGGCGTTGTTGCGGCGCCCGCGATCGACGGTGCGACGACCGTCGGGCTCTCCGCCTCGACGACCACCACCGTCGAGGGCGGCACCGAAACCCATTCGCGCGCGGACACCTTCATCGCCTATCTGGGCGACTACGTCGCTCTTGTCACCGTCGTCGCCGACCCTGGCTCGCCGAATCCTCAACTCGGACTTCAATTCGCGTCGAATCTGCTAGTCAAAACGGTGTCGGCGTTACGCGGCTGAGCGCGACCCTGCGGGTACATTGGCGGCGATGTCGAACCGGAAGGCGATGGTTGTACTCGCGTGCGCGGGCCTGCTGGCCGCGTGCTCGGCCGGCCACTCCGCAGAGCAGGACGTGTCGCATGCCGACATCGCACACGTCGCCAACGTCAAGTCCAGTTTCGGGGCGGACTTCAAGGTGACCAATGTCGGGCCGACGGGCATCGACCCGCGACTGCTCGGCCCGCAGGCGCTGCCACAGGGCATGACGTTCGACCCCGCTGACTGCGCCAAGGCCGTCAGCCAGCAGGTGCTGCCCGCGGGCGTGAAGGGGAACATGGCAGCGACGACCGCCGAGGGGAAGGGCAACCGGTTCATCGCGATCGCGATCGAGACGTCGGAGGCCGTCCCGCGCAACGATCCCGCGCAGAATTGCCAGAAGGTCGGCTTCAGTGGGCCGGGTGTGCGCGGTCTCGTCGAGGTGGTCGAGGCGCCGCAGATCGACGGGGTGCACACGCTGGGCATCCACCGGGTACTGCAGACGACCGCCGACGGTAAGCCGCGCACCGGCGAGCTCTACAACTACATCGCGACTTTCGGCACGTTCCTTGTCATCGTGACGGCCAACCCGCTGGTGCTGCCCGACAAGCCGGTGGTTCCGGTGGATACCCAGCGCGCGCGTGACCTGCTGACCGCGGCGGTCGCGGACGTCAAGGGTTAGCGGACGTCGTGCGGGCGGAACTGGATACTGATCCGCGGGCCGACGGGCCGCGTGGTCTTCGGAATCGCGTGCTCCCAGGTGCGCTGGCACGACCCGCCCATTACCAGTAGGTCGCCGTGCCGGTGTTCGAGCCGCAACGACTTGCCGCCGCCCTTCGGTCGCAGCGCGAAAACCCTTGTGGCGCCCAGACTCACGATCGCGATCATGGTGTCTTCGGCGCTGCTGCGGCCGATCCTGTCGCCGTGCCATGCGACGCTGTCGTTGCCGTCGCGGTACAGGCAGAGGCCGGCCGTGGTGAACGGCTCGCCGAGTTCCCCGCCGTAGGTGTCGTTCAGCCGTCGACGCATCTGCTTCAGCCGCGGGTGAGGGGCGGGCTCCTCGATGAGATTGTGAAAGCTGACGAGCCGCGGCACGTCGAGCACGCGGTCGTACATCTGTCTGCGCTCGGCACGCCACGGGATGGAATCGCGGAGTTCGTCGAACAGTCCGTCGGCGTCGGAGAGCCAGCCCGACCGCACCTCGACCCACGCGCCACTGCCCAGGTGACGGCGTTCGGCGTGCTCGAACAGCGAGCTTTGGAGAGCCAGCTCCATGACCTCGAGTCTATCGCACAGGCGTTCGATTTCTAAAGGCGCACGGCGCCGGGGCCCTGGTCGGCAAGCATGTCGCCGGGGTTGGACAGGGCACACGTCTTCAGGCTCAGGCAGCCGCAGCCGATGCACCCGGCGAGGTTGTCGCGCAGCCGCTCCAGGTGCAGGATCCGGTCGTCGAGGTCTTGGCGCCAGCCTGCCGACAGTCTGGCCCAGTCCTTGCTGGTGGGGACGCGATCGGAGGGCAGCGACTGCAGTGCCTCGCGAATGCGTGCCAGCGGGATGCCGAGGCGCTGGGACATCCGGATGAATGCGACGCGGCGCAGCGTCTCGCGGGCGTACCGACGCTGGTTGCCGCTGGTGCGCTTGCTGGCGATCAGCCCTTCGCGTTCGTAGAAGTGCAGTGCCGAGACGGCGACGCCGCTGCGCTGCGACATCTCGCCGGGAGTGAGTTCGTGAATCAGCTCCATGAGCTCAACCATAGTTAAGGTGCTAGATGTGAAGTTGGGCTGCGACTCCGAGGTCGGCACACTGCGGGCTGTCATTCTGCACAGGCCGGGAGCGGAGTTGCAGCGGCTTACGCCACGTAACAACGACGCGCTGCTGTTCGACGGGCTGCCCTGGGTGTCCAAGGCGCAGGAGGAGCACGATGCGTTCACCGAGGTGCTGGAGTCGCGAGCCGTCGAGGTGCTGTTGCTCGCGGATCTGCTGACCGAGGCGCTCGCGCACAGCGGGGCGGCGCGGATGCACGGTATTTCGGCTGCTGTCGACTCACGACGGCTGGGATTGCCTCTGGCGCAAGAGCTTTCGGCTTATCTGCGGACGCTGGAGGCCGGACCGCTGGCGCGGGTGCTGATGGCGGGGATGACGTTCAACGAGTTGCCGCTTTCCGGGGGCGATCTGTCGCTGGTGCGGCGCATGCACCATGGCGGCGACTTCGTCATCGACCCGCTGCCGAATCTGTTGTTCACGCGCGACTCGTCGTTCTGGATCGGGCCACGGGTGGCGATCCCGTCGCTGGCGTTGCCCGCGCGGGTGCGCGAGACGTCGCTGACCGACCTGATCTACGCGCACCACCCGCGGTTCCTGGGGGTGCGACGGGCATATGAGTCGCGATCGGCACCGGTCGAGGGCGGTGACGTGCTGCTGCTGGCGCCGGGTGTGGTCGCGGTCGGGGTGGGGGAGCGGACAACGCCTGCGGGCGCGGAAGCGTTGGCGCGCAGCCTGTTCGACGATGATCTGGCGCACACGGTGCTGGCGGTGCCGATCGAGCAGGAGCGCGCGCAGATGCATCTGGACACGGTGTGCACGATGGTCGACGTCGATGCCGTGGTGATGTATCCGAACATCGTGGACTCGTTGTCGGCGTTCACAATTCACCGCGACGGCTCGGGCGGGGTGAAGATCGACGACGCGGCGCCGTTCGTGGAGGCGGCCGCTGCGGCGATGCAGATCGACAAGCTGCGGGTCATCGCGACCGGCCTGGACCCGGTGACGGCGGAGCGTGAGCAGTGGGACGACGGCAACAACACGCTGGCGCTGGCGCCCGGTGTGGTCGTCGCATACGAGCGCAACACGGAAACCAACGCGCGGCTTACCGATGCGGGCATCGAGGTGCTGCCGATAGCGGCATCCGAGCTGGGCACCGGACGCGGGGGCCCGCGCTGCATGTCATGCCCCGCGGCCCGCGACCCGCTCTAGCGCCAACCGCGGCGCTCAATTTTGCACTCACGGCTGCAATTCCGCCGAATTCACAACCCTCACTGCAATCTTGGGGGCGTCCACCCGCGTCGGTCGAATGCTTCGTGCGCACGATGCAGGATGAATCGCCTGCTGTGCTCGGCGACAACCTTGATATCGATCCAGCCCTCGCGGTCGACCAGTTCTGCTCGCCCGATGTCGTGCACGTACCGATCGCGGTTGGTCTGGTGTTGCTCGCCGTCGTAATCAAAGGCGACCATCGGCTCGTCGTAGCCCATGTCGAGAAATGCCACGCGCACTCCGTCGCTGACTCTGATCTGGGTACGTGGCGGAGGCAACCCGTCGTCAATGAGGATCAGCCGAACTCGTGTTTCCTGCGGCGATTCGGCCCCACCGTCCATCAGCGGCAGCGCTATTCGCGATCGTGGCAATCCGCGTGCCCTCGGATATTGATCAGTTAGCAATAGGACGTCGGTCACCTTGATGCCCGTTGCTCGAGCAAGCGCATCGAGATGTCGGACAGCGAGGTCACGCGGCAGGTGTCGAGCGATGTCGAAGGCTGTTCGTTCGGGTGTCGTCACGGGAATTCCACCGATCACCATGATGTGCTCGGCGTCAATCCGTTCGTTTCGCACCACGATGCCGGCGGGGGGACGACCGCATCGCCAAATCATTTCGATCGGCGTTGTCGCATCGATCCACAGAGCACCATGGAGTGCTGCCGCCGCTCGACCGGCGATCACGCCGTCGCGTCTCGACCATAGCCACGCGCCGACAGTGCGGAGCTGGAGCGAGGGTGCGACGAACTTCGAAAAGTAAATGTCAGGGAACATCGCGCGGTAGTTCCAACGTAGCTGGGCGCGCGTCAGGCCACCGCTGGCCAACGCCGCACTGCCGATGAAGACCTCACGCATGCGGCGATGCTCTCGGTCATCGCCGACAATTTTCGGCTACCCCCTGAAATTTGCACCCAGGGTTGTGGATAACGCCGAACCACAGCCATGAGTGCAAAACTCAGCGCCAGGACGGAAGCCAGATCTGCATATTCCACGTCGCCTGCGAGATGGGCAGGCCCGTCAGGATCGGATACATCCACGCGAAGTTCGTAATCACAAGTGCGATATAGCAACACACGACGATCAGGCCCAGCGTTCGTCGCTCCGCATTCTGATTCGGCTTGTGCAGGATGTCGCCGAGAATCATCGCGATCATCAACACCAGGAACGGCGCCATCGTCGCCGCGTAGAAAAAGTACATCTGCCGGTCGATGTCGGCGAACCACGGCAGGAACCCCGCGCCGTAGCCGACGAGCAGCACACCGTAGCGCCAGTCCCGCTTGACGAACGCCCGCCACAGCGCCCACCCCAGCACCGGCACCGCGATGAACCACATCGCCGGCGTGCCGACGAGCATCACCGCTTTCACACACGACTGCGCGCCACACCCCGGCACGTTCTGGTTGTCGATCGCATAGAGCACCGGCCGCAACGACATCGGCCACGTCCACGGCTTCGATTCCCACGGGTGGTGATTGCCTGCGGCGTTGGTCAGTCCCGAGTGGAAGTGATAGGCGGCGTACGTGTAATGCCATAGCGAGCGCACCGCGTCAGGAAGCGGCAGCACGCTGTCGGGCCCGATCGTATTGCCTACCTCATGCCGGTTCACCGCCGTCTCCGACGCGAACCACGGCGCATACGACGCCAGGTAAACCCCGAACGGGATCAGCACCAGCGCGTACAACGACGGGCCGAGGTCGCGGCGCAGCGCCCCGACCCACGGCCGCGGCACCCGATACTGCCTGCGCGCGTTGATGTCGAACGCCAGCGTCATCAGGCCGAAGAACACGATGAAGTACAGCCCGGACCACTTTGTCGCACAAGCCAATCCGAGCAGCACGCCGGCGCCGAACCGCCACCACCGCACCCCGAGCCGCGGCCCCCACGGCGTCTCGCCGATGCGGCCTTCCAAGAGCGCGACATGCATCCGCTCGCGCACCTGGTCGCGGTCCACGATCAGGCATCCGAACGCCGCCACCACGAAAACCACCAGGAACCCGTCCAGCAGCGCGGTGCGCGATGCGACAAAGCTGACGCCGTCGCAGATCAACAACAGCCCGGCCATCCCGCCGACCAACGTCGACCGGCTGATCCGTCGCCCGATCCGCACCACCAGCAGCACGAGGACGACACCGCACACGGCTCCGCTGAACCGCCAGCCCAGCCCGTTGTAGCCGAACAGCGCCTCACCGATCGCGATCAACTGCTTGCCGACCGGCGGGTGCACCACCAGGCCGTAGCCGGGGTTGTCCTCAACGCCGTGGTTGTGCAGCACCTGCCACGCCTGCGGCGCGTAATGCTTCTCGTCGAAGATCGGCGTGCCCGCATCGGTCGGCGAGCCCAGGTTCAGGAAACGCGTTATCGCCGCCAGCGCCGTGATGACAGCCGTCATCGCCCAGCCCTGCAGCCGATCGACCGGCCCGAAGTCAGCGACGGGCACCAGGGGCGCGGGGCTGATGACGGGAACCGCGCGCCCCTTGGCAACGAGTTCGTCAGCCGGGGCGGTCACGACAGCGATCGTAGGCTGTCTCCCATGTCGACCGGCCGACTGCTCATCGGCGCCACGCCGCTGGGGCAGCCATCTGATGCATCCGCGCGGCTGGTCAAGGCCCTGGCGAGCGCCGACGTGATCGCCGCCGAGGACACCCGGCGCATCCGCACGCTGGCCACCGCGCTCGAGGTCAGGCCTCGCGGCAGGGTGCTGAGCCTCTACGACGCGAACGAGGCGTCGCGCGTCCCGGCTCTGGTGGACGACATCCAGGCCGGGGCCACGGTCCTGCTGGTCAGCGACGCCGGCATGCCGCTGATCAGCGATCCGGGGTACCGCCTTGTCACCGCGTGCATCGAGGCAGGCGCTAGCGTCAGCTGCCTGCCTGGTCCCTCCGCGGTGACGACGGCGCTGGCGGTGTCCGGGCTGCCGGCAGAGAGGTTCTGCTTCGAGGGGTTCGCTCCGCGGAAGCACGCCGCACGCGTGACGTGGTTCAAGGCGCTGGCCGCCGAACCCCGAACCTGCGTGTTCTTCGAGTCGCCGCGCCGGCTGCCCGACACGTTGAGGGACGCCGTCGAAGCGCTCGGCGCTGAGCGCGCGGCGGTGGTGTGCCGCGAGCTGACCAAGACGCACGAGGAGGTCGTTCGCGGCACGCTCGGGGAGCTCGCAGAGTGGGCGGCCGACGGGGTGCTCGGCGAGATCACCGTCGTATTGGCCGGGGCCACACCGAAGGCCGACCTCGAGACGCTCGTTGCTGAAGCCAACGCGCTCGTCGACGACGGAACGCGGGTGAAGGACGCGTGCGCGCAGGTGGTGGCGGCGAATCCCGGCGCGCCATCACGGCGTGAGCTCTACGATGCGGTGTTGCGATCACGCCGCTGAAAGGGGTGGGCCACTGTGAGTACCGCGGTGTTTGTCGTCTTGCTGGTCGTCGGAATTCTGGCGGTGCAGGTGCTGATCTGGATTCCGATCATCGTGTGGTTTCGGCGCCGCAGCCGCCGCGTTGCCGCCGAGTTGGCGGTCGAGTTGGAAAGCGAGCAGGTTGTCCGCCCGCCCGAGAAGGGCAACTACCGAGGGGCGACGGCGCCGGGTTACCCGATGGTCAAGAACAACGGTTTGATCGCACTCACCCGGCGACGGCTGGCCTTTCGCACGCTCACCGGCAAGGCGATCGACATCCCCGTCGACGCGATCACCGGGGTGCGTCAGGCCTCCGTATTCAACGGCTCGGTGGTCGGCGGCCGCACCCATCTGATCGTTCAGACAGCGGCCGGTGAGATCGGCTTCTACGTCTCGGACAACGCGGGCTGGACGGCCGCGCTGTCGGCCGCGTAGATGATCGGTGCCGCCTTGTGCAGGCACTCGTCCCACTCGCGGTCGGGATCGGAGTCGGCCGTGATGCCGCCGCCGACGCCAAGAACTGCGTTGCCTGCCGCGTCGAACTCCACCGTTCGGATCGCCACGTTCAGCTCGCATCCCGCCACCGGCGACGCCAAACCGACTGTGCCGCAATACACTCCGCGGCGGTGCGGCTCCCAGCCGCGCAGCAGCTGACGGGCGCGCAGCTTCGGCGTGCCGGTCACCGAGGCCGGCGGGAACGCCGCATCCAACACCGAACCCATCGGCACGCCCACCCCGACTCGCGCCTCCACCGTCGACACCAGATGCCACACGCCCGGTGCGGGCTCGACGGCCAACAACTCGGGCACGGTGACCGTTCCCGTCATCGCGACGCGGCCGAGGTCGTTGCGGACCAGATCGACGATCATGATGTTCTCCGCGACATCCTTGACCGACGCCCGCAGTGCTGCCGGATCGGCATGCCGCGGCAGCGTGCCCTTGATCGGGCTCGACTTCACCGTCTCGCCGCGGCGCCGCAAAAACAGCTCCGGAGACAACGACGCCACTGTGCCCCATTCGCCTGCCACGTACGCCGCCCGCGCAGGCGCGGTCCGCTCGACGGCGTCGACGAAGAAATCGATTGGTGCGCCTTCGATGCGGCCCGCGAATTGCGTGCACACACACGCTTGGTAGATCTCGCCCGCCGCAATCGCTTCCAGACAGTCCAGCACGCCGCGGCGGTGCGCATCCCGGTCAGCCTCACCCCACGTGATGCGAAAGTCGCTGCGCGGCACGGGTGCACTCAGCGCAGCGGTAACCCATTCCGGAAGTGCTGTGCCGGAAAGGCTTTCATACCACCACTGCCCGTCGCGGTCCTGGCGTAGCACGCAGTCGGACCAGCCGCCTGCCGCTTCGGGGATTCGCGGGCCACGTCCGTCGATGCCCGCGTCGGGATAGGACAGATAGCCGAACCAGCCGCCGCCGATCACACCGTCGGATTCGCCTGCGGGCACGGCGAAGACGTCATCGACGGGGACCGCGTTCAGCGACGGCGCGATCACCGCCGCCGAGCCGAACCAGTCGCCGATCAGTGCGGCGGGCGGCGCCAGGTCACACCGCGCAGCGCCCGCGGCGATCGCGCGCAGCACACGCGGCGCTTCGCCCAAGTCGCCGAGTCGCTCGATCCGCACGGACCAAGCGTGACAGAGCGCTAGCGGCTGATCACCCGCGGGACCGCGATGCCTGCCAGCTTGTCCGGGTTGCGCATCGCGTAGAAGTGCGTGATCTTGCCGTCGACGACCTCGACGAGGAACACGCCCTCGAGGTGGTCGCCGCTGTAGACGACCACCGCAGGTGCGCTGTTGTAGACCGCCGTCTCGACCCGCACGTCGGGCAACTTCTGCCCGAGCCGGAACAGACCGATGATCGCCTTGGCCACCTTGTCGGCGCCGACGACCGGGCGGCGGGCCGCGCTGGCCTTGCCGTTGCTGTCGGCGGTCCAGACCGCATCAGGGGCCAACATCGACATCAGCCCTTCGAGGTCGCCGGTGGACGCCGCGGTCAGGAACTGTGCTGTCAGCTCGGTGGTTCGCGCCGAGTCGACGGGATCGAAGCGCTTACGTCTGGCGTGCACATGCTCGCGGGCGCGGTGCGCGACCTGGCGCACCGTCGTCACGGATTTCCCTACCGCTCCGGCGATTTCGTCGTAGTCGAAGCCGAAGACCTCGCGCAGTACGAACACCGCACGCTCGTCGGGCGTCAGCGTTTCGAGCAGCACCAGCATGGCCATCGACACCGACTCGGCGAGCACGACGTCGGCTGAGGCGTCGCGCTCGTCGAGCAGCAGCGGTTCGGGCAGCCACGGGCCGATGTAGTCCTCGCGTCGACGGGCGCCTGCGCGCAACGCATTCAGCGCCTGACGCGTCACCAACTGCGCCAGATACGACTTCGTATCCCGCACCGTCGCGAGGTCCACTTCGGCCCACCGCAGATAACTGTCCTGCAGCACGTCATCGGATTCCGTTGCAGAGCCCAGGATTTCGTAGACGATCGTGAACAGCAGCGGCCGCAGATGGGTGAACCGCTCGGCGTGCTCGGAGGTGGTCACGATTCCGTGACCACCTGGCGCAGCGGAGATGACGGACGCCTGCCGCCCTTCATCACGAAGGTGGAGCCCGGCTTGTGCGCCTCGTGGCGGATGCCCCACAGCGTGCCCTTGCAGATGGCCTCCTTGACCGAGGCGCCGAGCCGGCCGCCGATGTAGTACTTCACCGGGGTGTCGTCCTTGCGGGCCAGTTGCACGGTGGCGGCGTGCCGCCCCAGGCTGACGCAGGACCCGACGAACGCCTGGTCGATCGGCGCAGGCTCGGTGCCTGCGATCCGGCTGAGCACGGTGTCGGCCGCCCGCGCCCCCAGCGGGACCGCGGCCTGGCAGCTCATTCGCAGCGGCTGGCCCGAAGGGGCGGCGCAGTCGCCTGCCGCCACAATGCGCGGGTCGTCGATGCTGGTCAGTGTCTCGTCGGTGAGTAGGCGGCCCATCCCATCAGTCTGCAGTCCACTGGCCGCGGCCAGTTCGGGCACCCCGAAGCCCGCCGTCCAGATGGTCAGCGCGCTCGGCCGCACCGCGCCGTCGGCGAAGACGACCGCATCCCGTCGCACCTCGGCGACCACGTCGACGTCGAGCACCGTGACGCCGAGCTTGCGCAGCCGCTTGCGCACCGAGCGCCGAGCTTGCGCCGCAAGCGACGGAACCAACTGGCCGCCGCACACCAGAGTGACGTTGCGCCCCTCTTCGGCGAGCTCGGCTGCCGTCTCGGTGCCGGTCAGCCCGGCGCCGACGACGGTGATCGGGGCGTCGGGGTGCAGCTCGTCGAGCGCGCCGCGCAGCCGTAGCGCCAGCTCCAATTCAGCGATGGGATAGGCGAATTCGGCGGCGCCAGGAACCGATGCGGGTACACCGCCGGTGCTGCCGACGGCATAGATGACGTAGTCGTAGTCCAGCGCCCGGCCCGACGCGAGCGCCACGGTGCGGGATGCCGTGTCGATTCTGATCGCACTGTCGACCACAAGACCGACGCCCTCGCCGAGCAGCGTGTCGTAATTGACCGTCGCGTCGTAATTGCCTGCCACGTGCTGGTGCAGGCGAATCCGCTCGACGAACTTCGGCCTCGAATTGACCAGGGTGATATCGACGTCGTCGCGCTGTCGCAAGTGATTGGCCGCGGTGGCCCCTGCGTACCCACCACCGATGACGACGACCTTGCTGCGTGTGTTGTTTTCAGTCATGCCCTCTAGACACCGCCGATCGCCGAGATGTGACGACGCGTGACGCAGATCACTCACCCGCGGCGGCGTAATGCGCGCGGAATCGTGCGCCCCGGTGCGCCGAAACATCTGCACGTCACATTGGTCGCATGTTTCATCTGGGTTGGTTCATGGGCAGTGGATTCTCGGTACAGACATGGGCGCTTGATCCATGGGCGGGCAATACCGGCCACGACTGGATGAAGGGCGATCTCTTCGTCGATCTGGCCGCATCGCTTGAGCGCGCGCGCTTCGACTACCTGCTGGTCGAGGACACCAGCATGGTCGAGGACGCTTATGGCCGGTCGATGGAGACGACGCTCAAGTACGGCATGCTGGCCCCCAAGTGCGACCCCGTCCCGCTGATCCCGCTGCTGACCCAGCGCACCAAACACATCGGCATCGCGGTCACGCTGTCGACGAGCTTCTACCACCCGTTCATGGCGGCACGGACCATGACCACCCTCGATCACCTGACCGACGGGCGAGTCGGACTGAACGTGGTGACGGGCAGTTCGGCGCGCGCGGCGCAGCAGTACGGCTACGACGAGCTCATGTTGCACAGCGAACGCTACGAAATGGCCAAGGAATGGATGGAAGCCGTTGGCGCACTGTGGGACTCGTGGGAAGAAGGGGCCGTCCTGGTCGACGAGGACACGCCGCGGTATGCCGATCACACGAAGGTGCACACCGTCGACTTCGAGGGCAAGTACTTCCGCACGCGTGGCCCGCTCAACACGATTCCAGGGCCGCAGCGCCGTCCGGTGATCGTGCAGGCAGGCGCTTCGCCCGCGGGGCGTGACCTTGCCGCCAAGTACGCGGAGTCGATGCTCGCCCACGGCACCAGCATCGAGGGCATGAAGGCATTCAGGCAGGACATGCACCGCCGGATGAAGGAGTACGGCCGCGACCCGAGCACGCTGAAGATCCTGTTCCTGATCGACCCGATCCTCGGCGACACCGATCGCGTCGCGCAGGCCCGCGAGGAGGACATGAAGGCCGCCCGCTGGAGCGACCACGCCATCGAAAAGGCTTTGTGGGGTTTGAGTTACACGTCGGGCGGCGAATTCGACTTCTCGACCTTCGATCTGGACAAGGAGGTGCCCGACGTGTGGGGCAACGGTGAGACGAGCACGCTGCGGACGTTCATCGAAGGCGCACGGGGCAAGACGCTTCGCGAGGCGATCGCCACCGTCGACACCCACGCCGGTCTCGCGTTCGTCGGCTCGCCCGACACGGTGGCGGCGAAGATGGGCGAGGCGATGGAGGAGGTCGGCGGCGACGGCTTCCTGCTCTCGCCGGTCGTCACCCGGCGCAATATCGCCGAGATCGCCGACGGCCTCGCGCCTGCGTTGCGAAAACGCGGCCTGATCAGGGACGGCTACCAGCACAGCACGTTTCGGGAGAACCTGCTCGAGTTCTAGTCGCCGCCGCAATCCCGGCGTAATGCGCGGGGTACTGACGTGAAGCGGTTGCGTCACACGCCGCCTATTTACTGCTCGCAAATGGCGCGCCAGCGAATGCCGTGCTCTCAGGTCGAGCCTTGACCCCTAGGAGGCATTCGTGTTCGACACGACACACCCGCGCAACATTCCGTCCGGTCCGCAGTGGGACCGCCGCGCCTTCTTGAAGGCCGGCGGCATCACCGTCGGCGGCATCAGCCTGGCCGCCCTGATCGCCGCATGCGGTGGCGCGCCAAGCGGTTCCGGGAACGGCGGGACACTCGTCCTGCGCATGCCGTTCCTGGCCGACATGCAGGTTCCCGACCCCGACATCATGTACGAGGGCGAGGGCGTGCAGGTGATGGAATCGGCCTACGAGGGACTCGTGCGCTACAAGTCCGGCACGTCGGAGATCATCGGAAGCCTTGCGAAGTCGTGGACGGTGTCGCCGGACCAACTGACGTATACGTTCACGCTGCAACCCAACGTGAAATTCCACGACGGAACGATCGCCGACGCCCAATCGTGGGTCAAGAGTTTCGACCGTCGCGGGAAGATCAACCAGGGCCCCGCGTACATGGTCGCCGGTGTCGTCAAGACCGAGGCGCCGGATCCGACGACGTTCGTCGTCACGCTCAAGGAGCCCAACAACGCGTTTCTGCATTACCTCGCCTGTCCGTGGCAGCCGTTCGCGGTCAGCCCCACCGCCGTTGCGAAAAACGCCGTCGGCGACGACATGGCCCAGGAATGGCTGAAGACCCACGACGCGGGCACCGGACCGTACATGTTCAAGGAGTTCGTCACCGGCAGCCATTACACGCTCGAGGCATTCGATGATTACTGGGGCGAGGAGCCGGTGTTCAAGAGCATCCGCATCGACATCACGCCGAGTGTGGCCACCCAGAAGCTGCAGTTGGACTCCGGCGCATTCGACATGGTGACAAAGGGTTTCGCGATTCCCGACGTGCTGGCCTATCAGAAGAACACGCAGTTCGCCGTCGTGAACTCGTTCGGCGGTGTCGGAGAGGCGATCTGGCTCAACCCCACCTCCGGCATCTTCGCGAATAAGGCACTGCGCAAGGCCGTGCTCACTGCCCTGGACCGCAAGTCAATAGTCGACACCGCGTGGGGAGGGTTGACTACGGTGCAAAACGCGATGTGGCCCGACCGCACTCTGAACCCGGCACTGGCTCCGTTCCCGTCTCAGGTCGACGCCGCAGCGCTGAAAGCGATTGTGCCGACGCTTCCTTCGAAGAAGATCGACCTCGCCTGGAGTGCCGATGGTGGCGCGCCCCGGGGGCAGATGGCCGAGCTGATCCAGAGTCAGCTGGCGGCATTCGGACTCGACGTCACGGTGCGGACCATGCCGGTGGCCGAGGAGTTCGACCTGCCGAACCAGGCGCCCGAGAAGCGGCCGGACATGCTGGTGTCGTTCCTCGGCGGTGATGCGTTGCACTTGGACACGACGTTCCGGATTCTGTTGCGCACCGGCGCGAAACCGTTGAATTTCTACCAGTATTCCAATCCCGAGCTCGACAAGTTGATGGACGATGCGGTCAAGCAGCCGGACTGGGCCCAGGCCGAGCAGATCTATGCCAAGTGCAGCCAGATGATCCTCGACGAGGCGATCTGGATCCCGTTGTGCATACCGCCGAACTCGACGATCGCGCACAGTTACGTCAGTGGGGTAGAGGACAACTCGTTCTATCCGCCGATCTTCTGGCCGCAATCACTCAAGCGGGCTTAGCCTGTGGGGCAACGCTTTTAGCGACATTTTAGCGACAATCTCTCATGGTTTTCTTCGGAAATGCGGCCGTGAATCCTTAGGGTTCGAACATATGTTCGAGTCATGGGTTCGGGTGCGGTGCAGACAGCGGTCACCGCGCTGCGCGCCGCCTACGAGGGCCTGGCCGCGTTGCCCGTCGATGCGCTGGGCACGGCGGAGTTGATTTCTGCGCTGGACGAATTGGAGGCGCTGTCGTGCGCCTTGCCGTCGCAGCGCCATCGCCTGTTGGCGCGTTTGCAGGAGCAGACCACGGCCACCGAGATGGGTGCCAAGTCGTGGCGCGAGGTGTTGGCCATCCGGTGGCGCATCTCGACTAGTGAGGCCGGCCGTCGGCTCGAGGAGGCCGCTCAGCTGGGCCCGCGGCGCACGCTGACCGGCGAACCTTTGGACCCCGCGTTGCCCTGCACCGCGCTCGCGCAGGGGTGCGGATCGATCAATCGTGAGCATGTCAAGGTGGTGCGCGAGGCGATGGACCGCCTCCCGGCCGGGGTCGATTCGTTGACCCGCGCGCAGATCGAAGTGGATCTGGTGCGCACCGCGATCGGGGTGGGCCCCAAGGAGTTGAAAGACAACGCCGAGCGGATCCTGTTTTTGTTGGATCAGGACGGGCCGCAACCCGACGATACTGAGCGCGCGCGGCGCCGCGGGGTGACGAAAGGACCGCAGGGATCCGACAAGATGACCCCGTTGACAGGGACTCTCACGCCGCAGGCGTGGGCGATCTATGAGGCGATCTTCGCCAAATGGGCCGCCCCGGGCATGTGCAACCCCGACGACGAACACCCCTGCCTGTCCGGCACACCGTCGCAAGCCCAGATCGAGGGGGATCACCGCAGTTTGGCGCAGCGCCAACACGACGCGCTGCTCGCGGTGGGGCGCAGCGTGTTGGCCAGCGGCCAGCTGGGGCAGCACAACGGGTTACCGGTCTCAGTCATCATCCGCACCACCCTGCAAGACCTGGAAAGCCGCGCCGGCATCGGCGTCAGCGGCGGGGGCACCTTGATCCCGATCGGCGAGGTGATCCGCCTAGCCGCCACCGCCAACGCGAGCCATTACCTGGCGGTGTTCGACAAGGCCACCGGATCAGCGCTGGACCTGTTCCGCTCACGCCGGGTGGCCTCGGCGGCGCAACGGATCATGCTCATCGCCCGCTACGGGGGCTGCACCAAACCCGGCTGCACCGTGGGCGCCTACGGCAGCCAAGTCCACCACGCCGCCCAAGACTGGGCCGATGACGGCCAAACCAACATCGACGACCTCGCCTTAGCGTGCGGGCCGGATAACCGCATGGTCGGTCCTGGCGGCTGGAGCACCCGGATCAACGCGACCAACGACGTCGAATGGATCCCACCCCCACACCTGGACACCGGCCAAGCCCGCACCAACGACTACCACCGCCCCGAACGACTATTCCGTCCACCCGACGACCAAGGCGACAAGGAAAGCCGGGCAGGTCCAGAAGACGGCGCGGCCTGACCTAACCCGTCGAGGCCAGCTCGTGAAAGTTGCTGCGGTGGAAGACCATCGGGGCGACATCGGGATACATCGCCAGTGAGACGATCCGGAGCACCACGATCTCGTGGTCGCCTGCGTCGACTCGCTTGTACGGTGCGCACTCCAGCCACAGCGTCGCACCGTGAACGAAGACCGCGCCGCTGTCGGTCGCCATCCAGTCGACTTCGCTGAACCGGTCGCCGGTCTTCGACGCGAGTGAACGCGCCACGGGCGCGTGGTCACCAGCCAGCACGGAGAGCCCAAGACGATGCAGCCGTGCGAGTTTCGGCCAGGTGGTCGACGACTTGGCCACACACACCGACACCAGTGCAGGGTCGAGCGAAACCGAGGTGAACGAACTCGCCGCCATCCCCTCGGCGACGCCGTCGAGCAGGCCGCAGAAAGCTGTCACCCCGCTCGGGAAACAGCCGAACGCCTGACGCAGCAGAGCCTGGTCGAACCTCTCGTCCACCGCCGCGATCACGACGACACCGCCGCGACGAACCGACGGGCGACCGTGAGCCACTTCTCCAAATCCTCGGATGTCTCGTAGTCGGAGTCGAGCAGATACAGGCTTGGTGCGGGGCAGCTGGCACCGATCTCGACAAGCACTGGGCGCAAGGTCAATTCGGGGGCAAGCGCATGCGCGTACGAGCCGCCGAGCATCAGCGGAAACGTCGTGATCTGACCGAGCTCGCCTGCGCCGAACTGGTCGAGGAACAGTTTCAGCAGCCCGGTGTAGGTGGCCTTGAACGTCGGGGAGGCCACCACCAATGAGTCCGCTGCCTTCACGATTTCCTTGGCCTCGGCCACCTTGGGGTCACCCCACCCGAGGAGGCCGGCACCTAGGTCGACGACGTCGATAACATGTTGAGGCGCAACGCCGGTCAGCCTTTCGGCGACCAACTCGGCCGCGGCCCGCGTCCTCGACATCGGCTTGGGATTTCCTACCACGACAACAGTCATGCCGTGCAGTCAACAAGGCCTGGATTTCGTGGCTTCGGCCCGCGGGTAACACCTTCATTGCGCCGCGGTGACGCCGGACGCCGTTGATCGGCGCAATCTCACCGACACAGTTCCGACGTGACTCCGTCATCCGTTGCGGCTTTGCTCATGCCAAGAGATTGCGTGGCGCCGGCGCCCGATCGAACCCCAACGGGAATCGAGGGTAACCATGAGCGAGCACACCCCCCGCGCCAGAGTGCACGATCTGCGCGTCACCTTCCAGCGGCGCGGAGTCCCGTTGCACGCGCTTCGGGGCGTCAGCATGGACGTCCAGCCGGGTGAGGTGCTCGCACTAGTGGGCGAGTCGGGATCCGGCAAGAGCGTGATGGGTCTTGCGCTGCTCGGCCTACTTGCAGGGGAGCCAGCACCGGTCATCAGCGGCAGGGCAGAGGTCTGCGGCATCGACATGGTCGCCGCCTCACCAGAGGAACGGCGTCGGGTGCGAAAGGCCCACCTGGGCGCGGTGTTTCAAGATCCGATGACCTCGCTGGACCCGACCATGCGCGTCGGCAGGCAGGTGAGCGAGGCGACGGGGGACTCCGAGGAGGCAAGGCGGCTGCTGGAAATCGTCGGAGTGCCCGACCCGAAGCGGCGCATGAAAGCGTTCCCGCACGAGTTGTCCGGAGGACTGCGGCAGCGCGTGATGATCGCGATGGCAGTGGCAGGCAAGCCGGATCTGGTCATCGCCGATGAGCCGACGACCGCTCTCGACGTCACGGTGCAGGCACAGGTGCTCGGCCTGCTCCGTGACCTGTGCAACGAACTGGGGACGTCATTCATCGTCGTCACCCACGACATTGGCGTGGCGTCCCAGATCGCCGACCGGGTCGCGGTGATGTACGGCGGACGGGTCGCCGAGCTCGGTGAGATGGACGAGGTGCTGCAGGCGCCGTCGCACCCCTACACCGTCGGGCTGCTCAACTCGCGGCTGGATCTCGACCTGCCGCTCGGTCGCGCGATTCACGCTCTGCCCGGTCAGCCGCCCGACCCCAGAGACCATCCGAAGGGATGCGCGTTCTCACCGCGCTGTCCGGCCGCGGTGCTCGCCTGTTCGGACGCGCTGCCCGAACCGACGCCCGCCGCAACGCATTCCGGTGTGGCGGCATGCATTGTCGACAATGCGACAACTGAGGCGGGCACTCGCGAGGACACTCCGCTGTTCGCGCCGATGGTCGAGGTGGACGACAGCCGAAAGGCGTTGCAGATCACCGGGATCGACAAGCGCTTCGCGGTGCGGCGCGGCTGGCTCAGGCGTGACAGCCTGCACGCGCTGCGCCACGTCATCCTCGACGTCGCGGCCGGTGAGTCGATCGCGGTGGTCGGCGAATCCGGCTCGGGCAAGTCAACGCTGCTGCGCGTCGTGGCCGGGCTGATGCGCCCGGAGGACGGGACTGTCAGCTATCTCGGGTCGCGCCCCCAGATGGTGTTCCAGGATGCGGGCGCGTCGCTGACACCGTGGATGACGGTCGGCGAGATCGTCGGTGAGCGGCTGCTGAAGACGACAGGTCGCACCGAGCGTCGCGACCGCGTCGATCAAGCGCTTCGCCAAGTCGGCCTGCCGCCGGACGTCGCGGGCGTCAAGGCGACCAGCCTGTCCGGTGGGCAGCGTCAGCGCGTCGCGTTGGCGCGCGCGATCATCGTGCCGCCACGGCTGCTGCTGTGCGATGAACCGACGTCGGCGCTCGACGCGTCACTCGCCGCGTCGGTGCTGAACCTCCTTCAGGAGTTGCGCCGCGAACTCGGGATGGCCGTCATGTTCGTCACGCATGACCTCGCCGCGGCACGGTTCATCTCGGATCGAATCGCGGTGATGTATCTCGGCCAGATCGTCGAGGTGGCACCGACAGAGGAACTGATCAACAACCCGAAACACCCCTATACGAAGGCGCTTCTCGCCGCGGTGCCGACTCCTGGAACCGATCCGGTGCGGCTGCCTGGCGAACCGGCGAGCCCGTTGGCGATCCCGACCGGCTGCTCGTTTCATCCCAGGTGCGCAGAACGGGTGGACGGTTGTGACAGCAAGGTGCCGACATTGGTCTCCACCGACGGAACGAGCCTGCATCTGGCGTCGTGCCTGCTGGTCGCCACCGACGACTCGTCTGCCGGTCAGGTGGCGTAATGCCATTGCTACGCAAGTGAATCCGATGAGACATAGATCGCCCCTGTGATGAGGAGATGGAGATGACCAAAAAGTTCCACCTGGGCTGGTTCATGAATTTCATCCCCCCGGAATGGGATACGCCGTGGGCGTCGCCGGATGTGGCGAACTGGCCCAACGGCAAGTTCTACGTCGACATGGCGAAGAGCATGGAACGCGCCTGCTTCGACTACATCATGATCGAGGACACCGTGATGGTGGCCGACTCCTATGGCGGCACTATGGAGGGCTCGCTGAAGAACTCGGTGTTCGCACCGAAGCACGATCCGATCCCGTTGGCGGTGTTGATCGCGGCGAACACGTCGAAACTCGGTGTGGTGGCGACGATGTCGACGTCGTTCTATCCGCCATATCTGTTGGCGCGGCTGGCATCGACCGTGGACTCGATCGCCGAGGGCCGCTTCGGCTGGAACATCGTGTCCTCGGCCGAGGACCGGGCCGCTCAGAACTTCGGCCTCGACGCGCTGCCCGAGCACGATGAGCGCTACAACGTCGCTGACGAGTACTACGACCTCGTCTGCGAACTGTGGGATTCGTGGGATGCGGACGCGGTGGTGATGGACCGCGAGACCCATACGTATGCCGACTTCAAGAAGGTCCGCACCATCGACTTCGTCGGCAAATACTTCAAGTCGCGGGGACCGCTGAACACGGTGCCCTCGCCGCAACACAAGCCGACGATCCTGCAGGCGGGGGCATCCCCGCGGGGTCGGGCCTTCGCAGCCCGCGCCGCCGATGCGATCGTCGCCGTCGGCACCGGCACCGCAGGCATGAAGGCCTACCGCGACGACATCAGGGCCCGCGCCGAGGCGGCGGGACGCAATCCCGACGACGTCAAGCTCATGTTCTGCGTGTCACCGGTCGTCGCCGCCAGCGAGGATGAGGCCAGGGCGCAGATCGACCGGCTCACCGCGCTCGACAGCTACATCGAAAAGCAGTTGGCCGCAATCTCGTCCAACACCGAGATCGACTTCAAGCAGTTCGATTGGGACGAGCCACTTCCCGAGGGCCTGACCACCAACGGGGAGCGGGGCTCGCTAGAGCACTTCATGCGCGGCGACGGCAGTCCGGGTCCGAAGACGTTGCGGCAGTTGGCCATTGACTGGGCCACCACCGGCGTCGAGTTCGTCGGAACGCCTGAGCAGGTCGCCCGCAAGATGGGCGAGACGATGGAGGAGATCGGCGGCGACGGCTTCCTGATCATGAAGCCGGGCTGGGACCTGAACCGCAACTACATCTCGTCGATCACCGACGGGTTGGTGCCCGAATTGCAGCGGCTCGGCCTCACCAGGACCGAATACACGCAGTCAACGCTGCGGCAGACACTGCGCGAGTTCTAACCACAAGACACCACAAGGAGGCGTCAATGGCGGTCGCGGAATACTACGTACCCGCACCACTTGTGCGGTACCGAAGCCGCATCGGCTTTTCGGTCAGGCAATACTTCCACGGCACCTCGGTGCCCAGCTACGTCGCGTTCGGCGCGTTGGCCGCGGTGATGCTGATCGCGATCTTCGCAAGGCAGATCGCGCCCTACGACCCGCTGGCCGCCGTCGGGCAGCCGATGACGGCCCCGAACGCCGTCAACCTGCTCGGCACCGACACCGTCGGACGGGACGTGCTCAGCCGGGTCCTGGCCGGCATGCAGAGCAGCTGGTTCGGTGCACTTGCGGTGTGCGCGTTCGGGGTGCTGTTCGGTGGTCTGGTCGGGCTCATCGCCGGAGCGTGCGGCGGTTGGTTCGACGCCGTGCTGATGCGCGTGACCGACGCGTTCCTCTCGCTTCCGGGACCGATCCTGGCGCTGGCGGTGGTGGCCGCGATCGGGCGGTCCTACACCCATACGCTGATCGGCGTCGCGATCGTCTGGTGGCCGCTCTACACGCGGATCGTGCGGTCGGAGGTCCGGAGGTTGAAAGCCTCGCCGCACCTGGAAGCGGCGAAGGTGGGCGGTGCCGGTTGGTGGCGGCTGATGTACCGCCATCTGCTGCCCGGCGCGATACCCGTCACGATCGTGACAGCAAGCCTCGACATCGCGGCTCTGGTCCTGATGGTGGCGGGCCTGTCGTTCCTCGGTCTCGGTGCGCCGCAGCCTGCACCCGAACTCGGTTCGATGAGCGCGCAGGGCGTCACCTACATCTTCAGCGCCTGGTGGATTCCGATCGTGCCTGCTTTCGCCGTTGCGGTCATCGCGATCGTCGCGAACTTCGCGGGCGACGCGATCCGCGACCGGATCCGCGACCGCTGATGCTGACCGTCCTGCCGAGGCGTCTGCTCGGCGCGATCCCCGTTCTGCTCGTGCTCGTCCTTGCGGTCTTTACGCTGCAGAAGGTGGCGCCGGTGGACCCCGTCGCCGCGCTCGTCGGCGCCAAGGCCTCGCCGGAGGTGTACGAGGCGGCGCGGCACAAGCTGGGCCTGGATTCCCCACTGCCCGTGCAGTTTTGGCAGTACCTGACGCATGCGGTCAGGGGCGATCTCGGCGAGTCGAGCGTCACCCGCACCCCCGTGCTGGCCGACCTCGCGCAGTTCCTGCCGGTGACGCTCGAATTGCTCTTCGTTGCGCTCGTCTTCACGGTGGTCATCGGCTTCTTCATGGGCCTGGCCACGGCACAGGGCTGGCGAGGGTCCGGGGTACTGCGAGTGATGATGGTGTCCGGCGCGTCGGTGCCGGTGTTTCTGGCCTGCCTGCTCGGCATGCTGGTGTTCTACCGCTGGCTCAACATTCTGCCGGTCACCGATCAAACGTCCTACATCGACGCCCCGACCGGCCCGACGCACTTCCTGCTCGTCGACAGCCTATTGGCCGGGCGACCCGAAGTGTTCTTCGACGACCTGTATCACCTTGTGCTGCCCGCGTTTTGCCTGGCGCTGACACCGGCCGCGGCCGTCGGGCGGGTGTTGCGCAGCAGCCTGGAGGCGACGCAGCGGGCCGACCACACCCGAACGGCGCGCGCAAAAGGGCTGGGGGAGAAGCAGATTCTTATCATGCATTCGCTGCGCAACTCCGTCGGCCCGGTGTTCGCGTTGATCGGCCTGCAGCTGGCGCTGATGGTCGGCAACTGCATTCTCGTCGAGTTGATTTTCGCCCGACCGGGTATCGGGCTGTACATCTCCCGCGCCATCGACAAGGCCGATTTCAACGCGATCGCAGGCGTGACGCTGGCCGTCGGCCTGCTCTATGTGCTGACCAACATCGCTGTCGACCTCATGCAGTCGATCGCGGATCCGCGGGTGGCACTCTGACACGCGAGCAGTTGGGCGGTTCGTTGCCTTGGCTGCTGATCAGCTCGTGGATGTGGCATCTCACGCGGTGGGGCGGCCTGTTCCTGGGGACGTACCTGGTCACCCACCTGGGTGGGCAGCCGATCGCCAACCAGTTCGTCGGCGTCGCCATGTTCGCCCCGATGTTGCTCGGCACCTACGTGTCCACTCGGGTCGACCTCGACCACCGCAGACTGGTTCTGGTCACCGAGCTTGTGCTGCTGCCCATTTCGGTGGTGATGGCCCTGCTCGTCTGCAGTGGAGCCGTCGCGACGTGGATGGTCTTCCCGTACGAAGTGGCATTCGGATTCGGTGGCATGGTCAACATGACCGCGCAGCGCGCACTGCTGTTCGGGATGGCAGGTCCGCTTCGCTCGATGCGCGTGCTGAACACCGAACTCGCGGGCATGGCGAGCGCGATGATGCTGGGGCCGCTCATCGGCGGGATCACCATCGCGAAGTTCGACCTCGGCGTCGCATTCGGCGTTCCGGCCGCGCTGCTCGCCTGTTCGGCGCCGCTGCTGTGGCTCTCGACACGCCACCTGCCCGCCCAACCACGCGGAGCAACCGCGGCGACACCCGTGGGCAGCGGCCACTGGCGACTGCTGCGCACCTCGCGACCGCTTGCGGTGATTCTGCTGGTGACGTTGATCTGCAACCTGTGCTACTTCGCGTTCACACCGCTGGTACCGGTGATCGCCAAGCACCTTGGCGCGGGCCCGGCGATGGCAGGGCTGATCGGCGCGACCGCAGGCATTGTGCAACTGGTGATCGCCGCGGCACTGATCGTCCGGCCGGCGCGGCATCCGATCCCCACGTACACCGCCGGTGTCGTGCTGTGCCTGTTCGGCCTCGGGATACTGTCCTACACACCGGTTTTGACCGTCGCCCTGCTTGCCTTGGGTGTGGCGGGAATCGGCCAGGCGCTCTTCGGCTCGACGCAGGCGACGTTGCCGTTCACCGCGGTCGCACCGCATGAACGCGCCGCCGCGCTCGGGCTTATCACCACGACCATCGGCGTCGCGCTACCGACAGGCATGGTGATCCTCGGCGTGACATCCAGTCTGTTCGGTGCGCGGCTGGCAATGCTGTTGTCGGCCTTCATCGGGCTGGTCGCGCTCGTCGTCACGCTGCTGACTTCACGCGGAGCGATAAGCGTTGGCGGAGAAGGCGACTCGATCGCCGCGCAGCCGGAGCTGGGCGAGCGCGCGCGGCTGGGCGTTCTCATCCTCGATGACGTCCTCGAGCCAGACCAGCGGAGCGCCGACGTCGACCCCGATGAGCTCGGCGGTCTGCTCGTCGGCGGCGACCGCGCCGATGGTGGTTTGACTGCCGCCGATGCGAACCCCGAGCTGGCGCTCGAGGATCAAAATGACGTCGGGCTCCTCGATGTCGAAGTCCGGCGACTCGTCCTCGCTGAGGGCGATGTAATTGACCGACAATCCCAGCGGCAGACCGTTTTCCAGCACCAGGCTTTCGATCATCAGCACGGTCCAGCCGAAAGGCAGCCGTAGCCGGTCACGCACCATCGGCGGGCAGCCCAGCAGACGGCGCTCCAGGGTGCGCGCCTCGACCGTGCTGGAGGGTTCGGTGGCGAATTGCGCGACCGGGCTCAGCTGGTCGATGCGCAACAGCAACGAACCGGTGGCCCGTGTCCCGTTCTTGGGCTCGCGGGTGACAAGCCCCTCGCGGGCGAGTTGCTGCAGCACGGTCCGGATGGTGTTGCGGCTCGCGGACAGTGCGTCGGTGAGGTCTCGTTCAACGAGAGGCATGTGCCTGCCGCCGCTGACCAGCGTCGAGCGCAGCAGGTCATAGGTGCGCCTTGCCGAGTTGTTCAGCCGGTCCGGGCTTTGCCGCTGACGTTGGTAGAGCACCTCCGGCGGGACCTGACCGGTCGGCAACAACCGCGCACGACATGCTGCATATGAGGATGGTTCACGTGTTGACACGCGTTCATTGGACACCGCGATTGTTAACGGATCCGGGCGTCGTTGATTCGCCCGAGTTACGTTGCGGGCATCCCGCGGCCGACCACGTGGGCCAACTGTGCGCTACCTAACAAAACGATCGCGATGAGGGCGAACAGCGCTGCGATCCCGATCTGAGCCTCGAGCACCGCGCAGCCGACCGAGCCCGCGAGCAAACCGATGCCCGCTGAAATCCGGAACTTCGCAAGACCCGCCGAGGACTCGCCGACCTGGGCCACGACCATTACGGGAAGACTTGCGGTCGCTCCCGCCAGGCTGACACCGAACAATGCCGATGCCACCAGATACGTTGTCGCGCCGGGGATCAGGGCAAGCAGCGTCGCGCACACCATGCCCAACGCGAATGACGTGATGAGCACCGCGACGACCCCGATGTGCCGGATGATGCGATAAGCCACTGCAAGAACGGCGATCTCGACACCTGACATCAGTGCGATGGCCGCGGTGATCGTGATCGTCGGGTACTCGCGGGCGGCTCCTGCCAGCGGGAGCGCGGTGAACAACACGCCGCCACGCAAGAAGTCGCCGCTCATCGCCAGGATGAGCGCGGCACCGCTGCCTGGTGTCCTGTCCAACTTGGGCAGGCTGATTCGCGGCGGCGGTGACTCGGGCGGCGCGGCGAGGCTGGGCAGGGCGGCGGCCAGCGCGGCAGCGACGACCACGGCCAGCCCGCCGGTGACGACGAACGCGATCTGATAGCCGGCCCGTCCCGCGATGAGACCCGCAACCAACAGGCCACCCGGTGAGCCGACAGCGCCGCCGAACAGGAAGGCCGCGTTGAAGCGGCCGAGCGAGCGGGCGATGTCGCCGGTGGCACTATCGACGCGAACCGCGGCCTGCAGTCCGGCGCCGAGCACCACGCCGCCACCAAAGCCCTGCATGACTCGCGACGCCATCAGAAGGACGCCGCCGGACGCCAGGCCCATGCCGATGCACGCCGCGCCGAACAGGCAAAGTCCGATGGTCAGCGCTGCCCTTGAGTCAAGCCGCGGGACGAATCTGGTGCCGAATACGTCGATCACGATCACGCCCAACGCCGCGCTCAGCATGAAGACGCCGATGTAGATGCTGTTGTGCCAGAACTCGCGCACGAAAAGGACTTCCAGCGGGGCGGTGAGGCTCATGGCGACACCGCTCGCGGCCATCAAGGGCAGGAACCATCGCGACCGCGGGATCGGCCCGCACCGTGCCTGCGTCATCAGGATGTCGATGCGAGGCGCGAAGAGGCGGCGAACGGCAGACCCACCGTCTCGGCGACCTCGAGGCCGAACGCCTCCAGCCCGATGCGTTTGACCGGGTGATTCGTCAGTAGCCGCATCCGCCGCACCCCGAGGTCGGCGAGGATTTGTGCGCCAAGACCGTAGTCGCGCGCATCTGCGCCGGCGTCCTCGAGGTGATGCGCGTGTCTGCGCTCGTGGCCGCGAAGGTAGACCACGACGCCGCGACCCTCGGCGGCGATCATCTGCATCGCGCGCTGCAATTCGCCATGGCAATCACAGCCGGCGGACGCGAAGACATTGCCCGTCAGACACTCCACTTGCACCCGCACCAGCGGCAGCGAAATAGTTTGTCCGGCAATGTCTCCCATCGCCAATGCGATGTGTTCGCGACCGTCCAGCACGGACCTGAAGCCGTAGGCCTGGAACTCACCGTGCTCCGTCGGCAGCCTGCTGCTTGCCTTGCACTCGACGAGTCGTTCGGTGCGATGCCGATAGGCGATCAACTCGGACATCGTCACGATCGCCAGGCCGTGTTTGGCGGCGAAGGCGCGCAATCGTGCGCCGCGCGCCACCCTGCCGTCGTCGTCGACGACTTCGCCCATCACCGCGACGGGCGGCAGTCCGGCCATTTGTGTCAGGTCGACGGCCGCCTCGGTGTGACCCGCCCGGCGCAGCACGCCGCCGTCCACGGCCCGCAGCGGAAACACATGACCGGGCCGAATCAGATCGCGCGGTTCAGTGTTGGGGTCGGCGAGCAGTGAGATCGTGCGGGCCCGGTCGGCGGCCGAGATACCGGTGGTGATGCCCGTGCGCGCGTTCACCGAAACCGCGTATCCGATGCCGCGTGAGTCCTCGCTGACCGCGACCATCGGCGGCAGGTGCAGGCGGTCGAGGTCGGCGGCCGGCATGGGCACGCACAGGATGCCGCCCGTGTGGCGCACCATGAATGCCACCCGCTCGGGTGTTGCGTGCGAGGCGGCGAGCATGAGATCGCCGTCGTCGTGCGGGTTTTCGGCGTCGACGACGATGACCATCCGGCCTGCGCGCAACGCGCTGACCGCCGCTCCGACAGGATCGCCTGCGTGGTGTGCGCGCCTGCGGATCCCGATGACGCCCATGCTCAGAACTCGCGCAGAGTGTCTCGCAGGTGCGCGTGCGTGTACTCGGTGCGGGCCAGTCCCTGGCGCTGCAGCGCGGGGATGAGTCCTTCGCAGATCTCGGTGATGTAGGCCCTGCTCACCCGGTTGGTGCTGATGAGGAAGCCGTCGCCGCCAACGGCTTCCATCGCCTCGCCCATCTTGGTGGCGACCTGATCGGGGGTGCCGACCAACTCGATGGAGTCCGACGTTCCGCCAGCGTCAAGGACCAACTGGCGCAGCGTTTTACCGCTGCCCCACTGCGCGAACTTGTCGAGGGAGCCGCGCTCGCCGTTGGTCTCCAGTGGCGGAAGCGGTTCGTCGAGGTCATAGACCGAGAAGTCGATGTCGGTGACCGACGAGATGCTGGCCAACGACTGCTCGAAGAACGCCGGGTCCTCCGAGGCGGCCTGCTTGCGGGCCAGCGCCTCCTGTTCGGTCTCACCGAGGGTCGGGCTCACGACGAACAGCACCTTGATGTCGTCGGGGTTGCGGCCCTGCGCCGCGGCCCTGGCCCGCACGTCGTCGCGGTAGGACTTCATCCCCTCCACCCCGTTGGCGACGGCGATGATCGAGTCTGCGTATTTCGCCGCGAACTGGCGTCCCTTCGGGGATCCGCCGGCCTGCACGAAGGTGGGTTGGCCCTGCGGGGAGCGCACCGTGTTCAGCGGGCCGCGGGACTTGAAGTACTTGCCCGCGAAGTGAATTGCGTGCACCTTCTTGAAGTCGGCGTAGGTGTTGGTCTCCCGGTCGCGGATCACCGCGTCCGGCTCCCACGAATTCCACAGCTGACACACCAGGTCGACGTACTCGTCGGCGATGTCGTAGCGCAGGTCGTGTTCGGTGAGCTTGTCCATGCCGAAGTTCTGCGCCGAACCGTCCTCACCGGAGGTGACGATGTTCCAGCCGAAGCGTCCCTCGGCGATGCTGTCGAGCGTCGAGGCAAGCCGGGCGAGCAGGAACGGCGGGTAGAAGGTCGTCGACATGGTTGCGACGACGCCCATTTTCGAGGTGGCCGCGGCCATGATCGCGGCCAGCGGTGCCGGGTCGTGCTTGGGCGCCATGGTCGCGTACTTCAGGTACGCCTCGGAGTTGCCGCCGTAGGCCTCGGACACCATCAGCGTGTCCTCGATCATGATGTAGTCGAAGCAGGCCTTCTCCATCGCCTGGGCCATCTCGATGTAGAACTTCCCGTTCCAGGGGTTTCCGTCGTTGCCGAACGGAGAGTTCCACTCGTTTGCGGTGAAGTTCATGAACCAGCCGAGGTGAAATCGCTTGTCGGTCATCAGAACTCACGCAGGTGGTCGCGAAGCATGGTGGTGGTGTACTCCGAGCGGACAAGGCCGCGTTTCTGTAGCTCCGGGATCAGGCCATCGGTGATCTCGGTGACGTAGCGGCGGTTCAGCCGCATCACCGGGCTGGTGATCAGGTAGCCGTCACCTCCGACCTCGTCCATCACCGCCCCCATTTCATCGGCGACCTCTGCTGGCGTGCCGATGAACGGGACATTGCCGGAAAGGCCGCTCCCGGTGACGATTTCGCGCAGTGTCTTGCCCTTTCCGCGGGCCAGGAAGCTCTCAAGCGCGCCGCGCTCGCCGTTGGTCGACACGTCTGAGGGCACCGGTTCGTCGAGATCGAACTGGGCGAAGTCGATCTCGGTGATCGACGAGATCTCGGCCAGCATGTACTCGATGTAGAGCGGATCGTTGAACCACCGCTCCCGCTTGGCCAACGCCTCCTCGTGGGTGTCGGCGACGATCGGGGTGACGAGATATAGCAGCTTGCAGTGTGACGGGTCGCGGCCGTTGGCCTTCATCCTCGCGTGGATGTCGTCGCGGTAGGCCTTCATCGCTTCCACGCCATTGGCGGGCGCGACGATCGTGTCGGCGTGTTGCGCGGCAAGCTCGCGTCCCGGCGGCGACGCCCCCGCCTGGGCGATGGTCGGGCGGTATTGCGGTGACGGTGCGGTGTTCAGTGGGCCTCGCGACTTGTAGTACTTGCCCTCGAAGTCGATCGTGTGGACCTTCTTGTAGTTGGCGTAGGTCCCGGTCATGTAGTCGCGCTCGATGGCGTCGGGCTCCCACGACTCCCACAGCTTGCTCACCAATTCCAGGTACTCGCTTGCCATTGCGTAGCGCTCGTCGTGCTCGTAGAGCTTGTCGAGCCCGAAGTTCTGCGCGGCGCGATCCTCACCCGAGGTGACGACGTTCCAGCCGAACCGGCCGCGCGCGATGTGGTCGATGGTGCTGCACAGCCGGGCCAGCAGGAACGGCGGATAGAAACTCGTCGACATCGTCGGGACGACCCCGAGTCGGGTGGTGGCGGCGGCCATCAGCACCGCGAGCGGAACCGGATCGTGTTTGGGATTCACACCGTGCTTGAGGTCGTGCTCCATGGTGCCGCCGTAGGCGGTCGACACCATGAGCTTGTCCTCGATCAGCACATAGTCGAACTTGGCGCGCTCGAGATCCTTGGCCATTTCGACGTAGAAGTCGCCGGTGAAGTCGCGGCCGCCGTCGCCCCAGTTTCCGTTCCACTCGTCGGCGACGAAGTTCAGAAACCATCCCAGATGGAACATGTTGGTCATGCCCTCAAGGGAAGTCGGGACGCGTTACCTCAACGTGTCGGCGTGGTACCGCCGAGATTGCGCTACGCCTGCTCGGCGGGAACGTAGCGCGGGAACACCCCGACCGGGGCGGGCAGCGTGGTGCCCGGCGCCAGCCGCGTGCCGATGGCCGCGAAGCTCCGCTGATCCTCGGCCTGGCCGAGCAACTCGAGCAGCTTGCCCGTCGACTCCGGCATCACCGGCTGGGAAAGCAGCGTGGCGATCCGCACCGTCTCCAGCGTCGTGTACAGCACAGTCCGGAACCGGTCTTCGTCGGTCTTGCGCAACACCCACGGCTCCTGTGCGGAGAAGTATTTGTTAGCGGCGGACAGCACCGACCAGATCGCCTCGAGCGCGAGATGCATTGCGGTGGCGTCGTAATGGCTGCGGACCCGGTCCATCAGCGCATCGGCCAACTCCAGCAGCGACTTGTCCTCGGCGGTGAATTCGCCTGGCTCAGGGACTTTTCCGTCGAGGTTCTTGGCCACCATCGACAGCGAGCGCTGTGCCAGATTGCCCAACTCGTTGGCCAGGTCGGCGTTGATGCGGCCGATGATCGCGTCTTCGCTGTAGCTGCCGTCCTGCCCGAACGGCACCTCGCGCAGGAAGAAGTAGCGCACCTGGTCCACGCCGAACGTGTCGATCAGATTCAGCGGGTCGACGACGTTGCCAACCGACTTGCTCATCTTCTCGCCGCGGTTGAGCAGGAAGCCGTGCACAAAGACCTTGCGCGGCAACTCGATTCCCGCCGACATCAGAAACGCCGGCCAGTACACCGTGTGGAACCGGATGATGTCCTTGCCGATCATGTGCAGGTCGGCCGGCCAGAACCGCTTGAACAACTCCGATGAAGTGTCCGGAAAGCCAACGCCCGTCAGGTAATTCGTCAGCGCGTCCACCCACACGTACATCACGTGATCCGGGTGATCGGGCACCGGCACACCCCAGTCGAACGTCGTCCGCGAAATCGAAAGGTCGCGCAGCCCACCGGAGACGAAGCTGACCACCTCGTTGCGCCGCACCTCGGGCTCGATGAACTCCGGATGCTCCTCGTAGAGCGCGAGCAGCCGGTCGGCGTAAGCCGACAGCTTGAAGAAGTACGTCTGCTCCTCGGTCCACGTCACCGGCGCCCCGGTTTCTCCTGCGATGCGCACGCCGTCGGGGCCGACGACCGTCTCGGCCTCGGTGAAGAAGCGCTCGTCGCGCACCGAGTACCAGCCCTTGTAGGCGTCGAGGTAGATGTCGCCTGCCTCGTTCATCCGGCGCCAAATCTCCGTGGACGCCTCGTAGTGGTCGGCATCCGAGGTGCGGATGAACCGGTCGAAGGAGATGTTGAGCCGCTCCTGCATCCGCTGGAACACGTCGGAATTGCGGCGCGCCAGTTCGGCCGCCGGAATGTCCTGGGCCGCCGCGGTCTCGGCCATCTTCTGCCCGTGTACATCGGTGCCGGTGAGGAAGCGCACGTCGTAGCCGTCGAGTCGCTTGAACCGCGCGATCGCGTCGGTGGCGATGTATTCGTAGGCGTGTCCGACGTGCGGGTCGCCGTTCGGGTAGGCGATGGCTGTCGTGATGTAGTACGGCTCACTCATTTGTCCTCACCTTATGGTGTTGTCGTGAATCAGAAGCGTCCGGCGCCGCCCGCACCGGAGCCGCTGACCCCGCTGATCGACGCGCACACCCACTTGGACGCCTGCGGTGCCACCGATGCCGCCAGCGTGACCGCGATCGTCGACCGTGCCGCTGCGGTGGGCGTGCAGGCCGTCGTCACCATCGCCGACGACCTGGACTCCGCGCGCTGGGTGACCGAGGCCGCTGACGCCGACTCACGCGTCTACGCGGCCGTCGCACTGCACCCGACGCGCGCCGACGCGCTCACCGACGAGGCCAAGGCCGTCATCGAGCGACTGGCCGGGCACCCGCGCGTCGTCGCGATCGGCGAGACCGGCATGGACATGTACTGGCCGGGCAAGCTCGACGGCTGCGCCGAACCCGCCGCCCAGCGCGACGCCTTCGCCTGGCATATCGACCTCGCCAAGCGCACCGGCAAGCCGCTGATGATCCACAACCGCGACGCCGACAGCGAGGTCCTCGACGTCCTGGCCGCCGAGGGGGCACCGGAGACGGTGATCTTCCACTGCTTCTCGTCGGACGCGGCGATGGCCCGCACATGTGTGGCCAACGGCTGGCTGCTCAGCCTGTCCGGCACGGTCAGCTTCAAAAACGCAAAAGCGCTGCGCGAAGCCGCCCGGCTGATCCCGGCTGACCAGCTGCTCGTCGAGACCGATGCGCCGTTTTTGACCCCGCACCCGTATCGTGGGGCCCCGAACGAGCCGTACTGCCTGCCCTACACAGTGAGGGCGCTCGCCGAAGTCGTCGAGCGCCCGGCAGAAGACCTTGCCCAGGCAAGTACTGCAACTGCCCTACGTGCGTATGGGCTGGAGAGTTGCCGCCCCTAGGCCGATTCGTTACCGTGCTGTGATCGAACGGGGGGGTCGGCCCAGCCGACGACCGTCCGATAGTCGGGGATAGACCAGGCAATTGAATACTCTTAATAAGCTTCACGAAGCGCGCTCGCCGATGCTTCGCCTGCTGGTTGGTGCGATGTTGCTCGCACTCACCTTCGCGGGCGGGTACGCCGTCGCCGCGCACAAGACTGTCAAACTGACCGTCGACGGCTCCGAAATGACGGTTGCCACGATGAAGTCGCGCGTGATCGATGTCGTCAAGGAGAACGGCTTCGACGTCGGCGAGCGCGACGACCTCTACCCGGCAGCCAACGACGAGGTGCACCAGTCAGAATCGATCGTGCTTCGCCGCAGTCGGCCCCTCCAGATTTCGCTTGACGGACAGAACAGCAGGCAGGTCTGGACCACCGCGTCGACCGTCGACGAAGCACTGGCGCAGTTGCGGATGAGTGACAAGGCGCCTGCCGCCGCATCCCGCGGCAGTCGCGTCCCGCTTGCCGGTATGTCACTGCCCGTGGTGAGCGCAAAAACGGTGCAGCTCAACGACGCTGGCGTGATTCGCACGCTGCGCATCGCAGCTCCGAACGTCGCGGCTCTGCTCGAAGCTGCGGGTGTTCCGCTGATGCAGAAGGATGCCGTCGTGCCCAACGCGTGGGCGCCGATCGTCGACAACATGCAGATCCAGGTGACCCGCATCCGGATCGACAAAGTCACCGAGCGCATGCCGTTGCAGCCCGACAACAAGCAGGTCCCCGACCCCACGCTGAACATGAGCCGTCAGGTCGTCGAGGACCCGGGGACGCCGGGCACCCAAGACGTCACCTTCGCCGTCGCGACCGTCAACGGCGTGGAGACCGGCAGGTTGCCAGTAGCCAATGTCGTTGTGAATCCGGCCCGCGACGGCGTGCTTCGCATCGGCGCCAAGCCGGGCACAGAAGTTCCCCCGGTAACAAACGGACCTGTCTGGGATGCCCTCTCTCGGTGCGAAGCCGGAGGTAACTGGGCCATCAATACCGGCAATGGATTTTACGGTGGCGTTCAATTCGACCAAAACACCTGGGAACGACAGGGCGGTCTGCGGTATGCTCCGAGGGCGGATCTGGCTACAAGAGAAGAACAGATCGCGATTGCTGAGGTCACTCGGGCGCGACAAGGTTGGGGCGCGTGGCCCGTGTGTAGCGGGAGGATTGGAGCGCGCTGACTATTCGACTCCTCGGGCGGACCGAGATACGACACCTGGCGAAAGAGATCGACTTCAGGCCCCGAAAGTCTTTCGGCCAGAACTTCGTCCATGACGCGAACACCGTTCGCCGTATCGTTTCGGCCTCCGGTGTCAATCGGCACGACCATGTTCTCGAGGTCGGTCCCGGCCTCGGCTCGTTGACACTGGCCCTGCTCGACAGGGGTGCCAGGGTGACGGCCGTCGAGATCGATCCCGTGCTGGCCCGTCAGCTGCCGAAGACCATCGCCGAGCATTCGCACAGCGAGATCAACCGGCTCACGGTGCTCAACCGCGACGTCCTCACAGTGCATCCGCCCGACCTCGAAGAGCAGCCCACCGCGCTGGTGGCCAACCTGCCTTACAACGTCGCCGTTCCAGCCCTGCTGCACCTGCTCGCCGAGTTCCCGTCGATCCGGACGGTGATGGTGATGGTGCAGGCCGAGGTCGCCGAGCGACTGGCCGCCGAACCCGGTGGCAAGGAGTACGGCGTGCCAAGCGTGAAGGTCCGGTTCTACGGCAACGTGCGGCGCTACGGCATGGTGTCGCCGACGGTGTTCTGGCCCATTCCGCGGGTGTATTCCGGGCTGGTCCGCATCGACCGGCACGAGGTCTCGCCGTGGCCGACCGACGCCGACTTCCGCACCCAGGTGTTCAACCTGATCGACGTCGCGTTCGCGCAGCGGCGCAAGACGTCGCGCAACGCGTTCGCCGAGTGGGCGGGTTCGGGCAACGAGTCGGCCCGACGCCTGTTGGCCGCCAGCATCGACCCGTCCCGCCGCGGCGAGACGTTGTCGGTGGCGGACTTCGTTCGGCTGCTGCAGCGCTCTGGAGAGTGGGAGGCCACGCCTGCCGCGCCTGCCCCGCCACAGCCCGCCGTGACGCAGCCCGCCGAACCGCAGACCCAGGAGCAGCCGGCGCAGCAGCCGCAGTTTCGCGTGATCTAACGCAGCGCGCGCGTGATCAACGCGATGAACTCCGCGCAGGAGTCGTACCTGTTGTCCGGGGTTTTCGCCAACGCTTTGCTCATCATCGAGTCGAAGGCGTGCGGCAACCACCTGACTTTGCGGGAGAGCTTCGGCGGTGGAGCGTGCAGTTGCTCGTCAACCAGTTCCATCGACGTAGCCGCGGTGAACGGCGGCGAGCCCGTGATCAATTCGAAAGCAGTACACGCCAGTGCATATTCGTCGGTTGCTGCCGACGGCGCCTGCCCGCGCAGTAATTCGGGCGCCGAGTAGGGCAGCGACGCCTCAACGTGTGTGGGCCTGTGGCGCATGTCCTCGGCAACCGCGTGCGCGACGCCGAAGTCGATCAGCACCGCGCCGCGTGACGAAAAGGGCAGCGATACAAGGATATTCGAAGGCTTGACGTCACAGTGCACGATGCCGAGCCGATGGGCGTAGTCCAGTGCGTCGGCGATCTGGGCCAGCGCAGCCAGCTTGTCGGGCAGGCCGACCAACTTGGTCGCGGTGCCGCCGTCGACCAATTCCATTGCCAGCCAACCCTCGCCGCATTCGTACATCTTGATGATGTGTGGATGGTCGAGCTGGTGGGCGAAGTCGAATTCCCGTTGGAGCCGGGCGATCTGGGCAGGGCGACGGTGAAAATCGTCGAGAATCTTCAGCGCCACACGGCGATCCGGGGCCGTGGCGTCATGTGCCAGATACACCGTCGCATAGCCCCCGTGGCCGAGCGCGGCGTCGATGACATAGCCCTCGTAGAAGCCGCCGAGTGTCACCACGCCCCCAGCCTAGGGTTTGCTGGCGGTATTCGCTTGCCAGGAAAGGTGCTTTCGGTACGTGTGCCGCCCGCCGCGGCGATAGTGTCGTGCCGTGTCTGCCTCCGACGGAAACGCCGCCTCCGAGTGGGTCCCCACCGGGTCGGTCACCGTGCGAGTGCCGGGCAAGGTCAACCTGTATCTGGCCGTCGGTGATCGCCGCGACGACGGCTACCACGAACTGACGACCGTCTTTCACGCAGTCTCGCTGCTCGACGAGGTCACTGTGAGCACCGCCGACATGCTGTCGCTGGAACTGGCGGGCGAAGGCGTGGATTCGCTGCCAACCGACGAGCGCAACCTGGCCTGGAAGGCCGCGGAGTTGATGGCCGAGTACGTGGGGCGGGCGCCGGACGTCGCGATCTCGATCGAGAAGTCGATTCCTGTCGCCGGTGGGATGGCTGGTGGGAGTGCGGACGCGGCCGCGGTGCTCGTCGCGATCAACACGCTGTGGGAGCTCGGCGTGCCGCGTCGCGACCTGCACACGCTGGCCGCTCAACTCGGCAGCGATGTCCCGTTCGCGTTGCACGGCGGCACAGCGCTCGGCACAGGCCGCGGCGAGGAACTGGCGACGGTGCTCGCCCGCAATACATTCCACTGGGTGCTGGCGTTCGCCGATGGCGGCCTGTCCACCCCGGCGGTGTTCGCCGAAATCGATCGACTGCGCGACACCGCGGGCGCGGGCCGGGATGCGCCGCCGAGACTCGAAGATCCGGAGCCGGTGCTAGCAGCGTTGGCGTCGGGCGATCCGGCCGAACTGGCGCCGCTGCTTGGCAACGATCTGCAGGCCGCAGCGGTGAGCCTCGACCCGGGGCTGCGGCGCACGCTTCGCGCCGGCACCGACGCAGGCGCACTGGCCGGGATCGTGTCCGGGTCCGGTCCGACATGCGCGTTCCTCTGCACCTCGGCCTCGGCGGCCGTCGACGTCGGCGCGGAGCTGGCCGGGCGGGGCGTCTGCCGCACCGTGCGGGTGGCCAGTGGGCCGGTGCACGGCGCGAGGGTCGTGCCCACCCCGTCGACATCGGTTTGATCACGATCTGGGTGTGACCCAGGTCGCAATTATCGCTTCGGTTTGGCGGTTACTTAAGAGTTGCTTAAGATGATCGACGGTGAAAGCTAGCGGTCAGGAATCGGGCGCGATCTTTTCAACCTCCGGTAACCCCGGCGGTGGATTGGTCGGATATATAGACAAAACCCCGATTCGAGACCTAACCGCTCCCAAATTGTGTGCGCGCCTTCCGGAAAGCGCCCTCTATCAGCGGGAGCATTACTCTCAGGCATTTGCTCTGGGACCGTCTAGGAGGATGTCGTGAGCAGATTCACCGAGAAGATGTACCACAACGCCCGCGTCAGCAACCGCGGCATGGTCACCGGTGAACCGCACGAACCCGTACGCCACACCTGGGGTGAGGTCCACGAGCGCGCGCGTTGTATCGCGGGCGGTCTGGCCGCTGCGGGCATCGGGCTCGGCGACGCGGTCGGCGTGCTGGCCGGCTTCCCCGTCGAGATCGCGCCGACGGCGCAGGGCCTCTGGATGCGTGGCGCCAGCCTGACCATGCTGCACCAGCCGACGCCCCGCACCGACCTGGTGATCTGGGCCGAGGACACGATGAACGTCATCGGCATGATCGAGGCCAAGGCCGTCATCGTCTCCGAGCCGTTCCTGGTCGCCATTCCAGTGCTCGAGGAAAAGGGCATCAAGGTCCTCAAGGTCTCCGACCTGCTCGCCTCGGACCCGATCGATCCGGTCGAGGTCGGCGAGGACGACCTGGCGCTGATGCAGTTGACGTCCGGCTCGACCGGTTCTCCTAAAGCCGTCCAGATCACGCACCGCAACATCCATTCCAACGCCGAGGCCATGTTCATCGGCGCGCAGTACGACGTCGACAAGGACGTCATGGTCAGCTGGCTGCCCTGCTTCCACGACATGGGCATGGTCGGCTTCCTGACCATCCCGATGTACTTCGGTGCGGAGCTGGTCAAGGTCACCCCGATGGACTTCCTGCGCGACACCCTGCTGTGGGCCAAGCTCATCGACAAGTACAAGGGCACCATGACCGCGGCGCCGAACTTCGCCTACGCGCTGTTCGCCAAGCGGCTGCGCAAGCAGGCCGAGCCGGGTCAGTTCGACCTGTCGACGCTGCGGTTCGCGCTGTCGGGCGCCGAGCCCGTCGAGCCCGCCGACGTCGAGGACCTGCTGGACGCGGGCAAGCCGTTCGGTCTGCGGCCCGACTGCATTCTTCCGGCCTACGGCATGGCCGAGACGACGCTGGCGGTGTCGTTCTCCCCGTGCAACGCCGGTCTGGTGGTCGACGAGGTCGACGCCGACCTGCTGGCCGCGCTGCGTCGCGCCGTCCCCGCCACCAAGGGCAACACCCGCCGGCTGGCCTCGCTCGGCCCGCTGCTGACGGACCTCGAGGCCCGCATCATCGACGAGCACGGCAACGTCATGCCGCCGCGCGGTGTCGGCGTCATCGAACTGCGCGGTGAGTCGTTGACGCCCGGCTACCTGACCATGGGCGGCTTCATCCCGGCGCAGGACGAGCACGGCTGGTACGACACCGGTGACCTCGGCTACATCACCGAAGAGGGCAACATCATCGTCTGCGGCCGCGTCAAGGACGTGATCATCATGGCCGGGCGCAACATCTACCCGACCGACATCGAGCGCGCCGCAGGCCGCGTCGAGGGTGTTCGGCCCGGCTGCGCCGTCGCGGTGCGACTGGACGCCGGGCACTCGCGCGAGACGTTCGCCGTCGCGGTCGAGTCCAACGCCTGGCAGGACCCGGTCGAGGTGCGTCGCATCGAGCATCAGGTCGCCCACGAGGTCGTCAGCGAGGTCGACGTGCGGCCGCGCAACGTCGTCGTGCTCGGGCCGGGCACCATCCCGAAGACGCCGTCGGGCAAGCTGCGCCGGTCCAACTCGGTCTCGCTCGTCACCTAACCGGCGCACCAACCCGCGAGCGGCCGTGTCTGTACATAGACACGCCGCTGAAGCATGGCAATTTGCGGTCACTCGCGGCTGTTCGCCATAGCGTGGCGGATATGGGACACAGTGCTGGTGTGCACTTGTGGGTCGACGCCACCGCGGGCATCGCGGGCGACATGTTGTTGGGCGCATTGATCGACGCAGGCGCCCCGCTCGGCGCGGTCGAATCCGCGGTGTCCGCCGTCGTCCCCGGCGAGGTTGCGCTGCTTACGAGCACAGTGCACCGGGCCGGTCTGCGCGCGCTGAAGCTGGACGTCGAAAGTCGCGCCGAGGATCACCCGCACCGCTCGTGGGCGCGCATCCGATCGATGCTCGAGGCGGCTGAACTCCCCACCGGGGTCCGCGCGTATGCGCTCGCGGCGTTCGCGCGGCTTGCCGACGCGGAGGGGCGAGTGCACGGAGTCCCAACCGACGACGTGCACTTCCATGAGGTGGGTTCGTGGGATTCCATCGCCGACATCGTCGGAGTGTGCGCAGCTGTGGCCGAGCTCGGGGTCACCCGCGTCACGGCCAGCCCGGTAGCAGTGGGCTCCGGCAGGATCGGCTCGGCCCATGGCGACGTGCCGGTGCCACCGCCGGCGGTTCTCGAGCTCGCCAAGGGGTGGCGGATCGTCGCGGGAGGTGAGGGGGAGCTGGCCACGCCCACCGGCATGGCGCTGATCCGTTCACTGGCAGACGAGTGCGGTCCGATCGGGCCGATGGAGATCACGTCGGTCGGCGTCGGCGCGGGCGGACGAGACATCCCTGGGCGCGCCAACGTTGTCCGCGTCGCGCTGGGCACTGCCGTCGCTGACCGGCCCGCGACCGACAGCATGTGGGTGCTGGAGACGAACGTCGACGACATGGATCCACGGGTGTGGCCGACGGTGCTGGCCGCGCTGCTCGAGGCAGGCGCCGCCGACGCCTGGCTGGTGCCGATCGTGATGAAGAAGGGACGGCCGGCACACACGCTGTGCGTGCTCACTCACGATGCCGAGCGGGAAGCGTTGCGCGACAATGTCTTTGCGCTGACTTCGACGATAGGCGTGCGGGAGACGCGGGTGTCGCGGGTGGCCCTGCACCGGGAATGGCGGCCCGTCGTGCTGCCCGGCGGCGAGGTAGGGATCAAGGTGGCGGTGCAGGACGGTCGCATCGTGCACGCCACCCCCGAGTTCGACGACGCGGCCGCGCTGGCCCGGGCCCGCGATGTGCCGGTGCGCCAAGTGCTCGACGAGGCGATCGCGGCCGCCGACGCCGCGAGGCTACGACCCGGCGAGCGATGGCCGGACGCGCCTCGCGATCAGGACGGCGCGGCGATCTGAGCGGCGAGATGGCCTGCGCCGTAACCGTTGTCGATGTTCACCACGGCGACCCCGGGCGCGCAGCTGTTGAGCATCGTCAACAGCGGTGCCAGGCCCTCGAACGCCGCGCCGTAGCCAGTCGACGTCGGCACCGCGACCACCGGCGCCGCGACCAGCCCGGCAACGACCGCGGGGAGCGCCCCGTCCATGCCCGCCACCACGACGATCACCCTGGCCGCGCGGAGGACGTCGAGGCGGCCCAGAATCCGGTGCAGGCCCGCGACGCCGACGTCCATGATCAGGTCGGCTGGACGGCCGAGGTGCCTGGCGGTGAGCAGCGCCTCCCGCGCGACGGGCGCGTCGGCCGTGCCTGCGGCCACGACGAGGACCCGGCCACCCACCGGGTCGGGCGGCTCCGGCGGCCACGCCAGCAGCCCGCTGGCCACGTCGTGGACGGCGTCGGGCAGCTCGCCAAGTATCGCCGCGGCGTGTTCAGCGTCTGCACGAGTGAACAATGTGCGGGCGCCGTGGCCGCGCAGCGCCCTGGCGATCAGCCGGACCTGTTCGGGCGTCTTGCCCCGGCAGTACACGGCCTCGGGATAGCCGCGTCGCGCCGCTCGATCGAGATCAAGGTCGGCGAACGCGGTCAGCGCCTCATCAGGCTCCCAGGGCTCCGTCATCGAGGTCACGATCTCACGAAGCGATCGCACTGTCACCGACCGCGGGCGCAAGCGTGGGCGAGCGGTACGTCGCTATCCGCCCGGCACCGGCCAGGCCAAGGTGTTTCATTTCCGTGAGGACTTCGGCGGCCAGTGTGGGCGACGCCTCGAGTGCCGCGTGCGCCGACGAGTCCAACTCAACCCGAAAGCCGTTGCCGAGCAACCGAACTCGCACATCACGCGGCTGGACACCGGCTCCGGCCAGCCGTGCTCGCAGCGCGATCTCGGCACGCTCCACCAGACCCAGCCTGCCGATGGAGACCGGTACTCCCACCGCGATCCGGGAGGCCAGGCACGGCATCGCCGGCTTGTCGGCGACGGGCAACGACCACGCCTCCGCCAGCGTCCGGATCTCCTGCTTACCGAGCCCGGCGTCGGCAAGCGGTTCGACCACGCGCAGCTCGCGGGCCGCGCGCAGGCCGGGACGGTGCAACGCCCGGTGGTCATCGGCATGCGTGCCGGTCGCCACATGTGCGATGCCGCGCTGGACCGCGAGCTCGCTGACAGCGCTCAACACGGTGCGTTTGCAGAAGTAGCAGCGATTGCCCGCGTTTTCGCGGTAACCGGGATCGTCGAGCTCGGCGACACGGACCTCGACCAACTCCGCCCCGAGATCGGCGGCGACCTGCCGCGCCTCGATGAGTTCGGTACGGGCGAGGCTTGGCGAGTCAGCGATCACGGCGAGCACCCGGTTGGTCGGCAGTGCGCGCAAAGCCGCGGCCAGCACGAGCGTGGAGTCAACTCCACCGGAAAACGCGACAGCCACACTGTCGAGTGATCGAAGGGTGGCCAGCAGCCGGTCGGCGGAGGTGGTCATGCTGCCCCGACCTCCTCCGCGGCCAGGCGGCCGCGGATGCCGCGCACCGCATTGCCGACGATGTCGACGCCTTGTTCGGTGAACAGCGATTCCGGGTGGAATTGCACGCCCTCGATCGGCAGCGTCCGGTGCCGAACTCCCATGATCTCGCCGTCGCTCGACCAAGAGGTGGCCATCAGCTCGGCAGGCAGCGTGTCGGCGTCGATCACCAGGGAGTGGTAGCGGGCGACCGTCAGTGGGTTCGGTAGTGCGGCGAAAACTCCACTGCCGTCGTGGGTTATCTCCGAGCACTTCCCGTGCATCGGCGCGGCGGCGTGGCGGATGCGGGCGCCGAACGCCGCGCCGATCGCTTGGTGGCCGAGGCACACCCCGAAGATCGGGAAGGTGTGCCCCAGCCGCCGGATCACGTCGATCGAGATACCCGCGTCGGCCGGATCGCCGGGGCCCGGGGAGATGAGGATCAAGTCGGGGGCGAGGTCGGCGACCTGTTCGACAGTCACCTCGTCGTTGCGGTACACGACGCAGTCTTCGCCAAGATCTCCCACGTACTGCACGAGGTTGTAGACGAACGAGTCGTAGTTGTCGATGACGCAGATCATGTCGCGTCTCCTTTCAGGGTTACCCCAAGGGCCCGGGCGGCCGAGCCGAGTTTGGCCAGGCATTCGGCGTACTCGCCCGCCGCGTCGGAGTCGTGCACGATGCCGCCTCCCGCCTGCAGGCGAATTTCCCCGTCGCACAGCACCATGCTGCGAATGGTCAGCCACAGGTCCACATGGGACAGTCCGAACGAGCCGACCGCGCCCGAGTACAGCCAGCGCCTGCTCGGCTCGAGGTCGTCGATGATCTCCATGGCGCGGACCTTCGGCGTGCCGGTCATCGTGCCCGCCGGAAACGTCGCCCGGATCAGCTCGTCGGTTCGCCGGTCGCCGCGGATGTCGCCGTACACGTCGGAGGTCAGATGCATCACGTGCGAGTAGCGCTCCACGTCCATCAGCCGCTCGACGGAGACACTGCCCGGCCGGCATACCCGGCCCAGGTCGTTGCGAGCCAGGTCGACAAGCATCCGGTGTTCGGCAAGTTCCTTGATCGACGACCGCAGATCCGCTTCGGCGCGCTGGTCGGCGAGGCTGTCGCGGCCACGCGGCCGGGTTCCCGCCAGCGGGCGGATGAGCGCCCGGCCGTCGTTCAGCGTCAGGCACGGTTCGGGTGAGGCGCCGACCGCCTCGAACCGCGGGCCCGCGTACCAGAAGTGGTAGGGGGAGGGATTGATCGCGGTCAGCCGCTCGAAGATCGCCAGACCGTCCACAGTGGCCGGTGCGGTCCAGGCGGTGGACAGCACCAGCTGGAAGACGTCGCCGTCGAGGATGTGTCGCTTCGCGCGGTCAACCGCGGCGGCATACTCATCGAAGCTGAATCCGAACCGGCCTGCGCCGACGGCGACGAGGCCGAGCCCTGCGCCGGCACGGTTCAGCCTCCTCGCGACCCATTCGGCCGCGGCGCGTGCGGCGGCGGCCGACGGGCCCCGACCGATGACCTGCCCGTGGTCGTCGGTGAACTGGATCAGCGTCTCGGGCAGGAAGAACTCGTATACCGGCCGATCGGCCGCCGGGTGGCGGCTGGGCAACCTCTCGAAGTCGCGCACTGCGTCATAACCCAGCAGCCCGTACCAGGCCGCCTCGGCAGACGGGGTGTCCGTTGGGATATCCAGTGCGGCAAGGAAATTCACGGCATCGGCCAGCGGCGCGTGGCCCGCGCCACCGGGATGGGAGACGACGGCGAGCTCTCCGACCGCCAGCGTTGCGCGACGACCGTCGGATCCGGCGGTCAGCATGACCCGCCCGGTGTCACGCAGCGCCGCGGCGGCGGCGACCGGGTTGATCGAATTCGCCAGCGGAATGACATGGCGGTACAGCCGCGATCCGGCGGTCAGCGCAAGCGAGGTAACCGTGCTGCTCTGAAGAATCGTCATCCCCGCACACCTTCCAGCTGGGGCGGCACCCGGAACTGGGTACGTTCGTGCGCGCCGACGGGCTTGCCCATCGCGTAGCGGAAGGCGGCCAGTTGGATCGCGCGGGGCGGGCAACCCTCGATGAAGATGCCGAGATCGCGGCTCTCGTAGAGGCAGTTGCCGACCAGGACCACCGCACCGCGCAGTGGCGGCATCTGCACCTGCGGACCGGAGATGATCGTCATCTCGCCGTCCCAGTCGCGCAGTTCGTCGGCGAGTGCGCGCATCGCGCCTGCGACGAACCGGCTGCACGCCGGGCAGGCGTGCTCGGCGTGGATGTGGATGCCTGCGCGCGGCGCGACGATTTCGACCGGTGCCTTGACCATGTCAAAAGCGAGCTCCGCCAACGGCGTTCCGAGCAGGTCGATGTCCTCGAGCGCGAGCGGACCCATGCCGCGCTGGTGTGCGTCGCGCAGATAGGCGACGCTGTTCGGGTCGAAGCCGGCCAGCACGCCGACTGCGACGTCGAGGGCGACCGCATTGCGGCTGGCGGCCAGGAAGCCGACCCAGCGTGCGCGCCCGTCCATCGGGTAGTTGCCCTCGATCACCGTCGTTCCGTCGCAGATGACCAGGTCTTGCGGGCGCATCAGGTTCAGGTCGACGGTGGATTCGTCGACCCCGGCCATGTGCACGATGCGGGTGGTGTAGCCGGGGAGCAGCCCGACCAAGTTCTTCATCGCGTTGGAGTAGACGACGCTGGCGTGCGTGCGCAGCTGGGGCACCCCGATGAAGTAGTCGCAGTCCTCGATCAGCTCGGGCACCGCGATCGGCACCCGCAGCGACGTCGCGCCGGGAATGTTGGTGATGCGCAACGGAAGATCGTCGAGGCTGACCACACGGGCGTATCGGGCGGCCTCGTGGTCGTTGAGGATCTCGTAGATGGCGTGCGTGCGCTCGGCGATCACCGGTCGTGCGCCGTGCTCGGCGACCGCGCGGGCGATGGCCGCCAGCAGCGCCGGGCTCACGTGGAACCCGGGTTCGGTCTGGAACAGGTTCGGCTTGATCAACACCTCGGCGCCTGGGGGCAGGCCTGCCAGCGGCTCGTCGATCAGCTCGAGCAGTCCCTGCAAGACACCGGGCACCGCGGCGTCGTCCGCGACGGGTGCCAGTGCAACGGATGGCCGGAATGAGTCAGCCATCGGTGTCCTCCATCGCGATGACTCTCGTGGGAGCCGCCTCGGCGCCTGCGGCCTTCATCGGCAGGGCGACCAGTTGCACGACCTGCTTGGTGAGCTCATGCATGTTGGTGACGTACTCCAGCAGCGGGATGCCGGCGGCCAGCAGCGCGTGATGCACGGGGGACTCGGCGTCTCCGGGCCGTTCGGTGAGGCAGTCCAGCCCAAACAGGCTGGCGCCGTTGTCGATTGCCCATTCTGCGGCCGAGGGGGTCAGGTACGGCGGAACGTCCCAGTAGTCGGGCCTGCCCCAGTTGTTGTACAGGTAGTCGGTGCGGACCAGCAGCCGGTCGCCCTCCTGCCACACGGGCCGCAGGACCCGCTCCAGATCGTCACCGGTGACCGGCTCCAGCTCGCCCTTGTCGGAGAGGTCGGCGACGCAGGCGCGCCCGATCAGGGTGTGCAGCGGCACCTCGTCGATGCCCTCGGCGCCGGGGAAGAAGTGCAGCCGGTACTCCATGTGCGTCCCGTTGTGGGGGAACACGTGCAGGTACGAGAACGTGCGCTTGGTGCCGTAGGGGTCGGTCTCCGGGGTCATCGTTCTTTCGCTGACGAACTGCGGAAACCAGTCGGCGGGATAGGACGGCATTCCGTCGTAGAAGCCGTGGGTCAGGTCGACGAATCGGGTCATTGGTTTGCTCCTTGCTCGGTGGATGGATCAGCAGGTGAATAGGCAGGTGTTGCGGACTTGGGTGTTGTTGATCATGGTGATGACTGTGCTGCCGCCGGGCGGTACCGCGCGCACGCCGCCACCGCACAGCCCGGCCGGCGTCATGAAGGCGGCCCAGAGTGCGAAATAGTCCGTGCGGGAACCGGTTTGGGGGTCGATCACCGACTCCACATTCGGCTGTACGATTTCCTGCACGAGGCAGCCGGTCTGCGTGCTCTCCGCCAGTGCCTCCCGCCAGGTGCCGGGGTCCACTTCACGTCCGATGAGCACACCCTCGCCGCCGAACAGACCAGTTGGCTTGAACACCAGGCTTTCCCGGCGTTGCACGCATTCGGAGATGAACCGCTCATCGGATTCGGCGCCGCGTCTGCCGAGCATGCGGCTCCACGGCAGCACCCGCTCGATGACCGCACGCTCCTGCGTGTCGAAAACCGATGCGTCCTCGGCGAACTCGGACAGCATCGCGAGCGTGCCTTTGTTCCCGAACACATTGGTCGGCGTCCACACCACGACGGTGCCGTCTTCATGGGCACGAAAGACCGGCTCCATGAGTGCCTCGCCGTCGGGATGGGCGAGCATCTCTTCGAGCCCGTAGTAGCGCAGGATGACGTCGATCGCGGTGCCGTGCAGGTAGGGCTTGCCTGCGCGGAACGTCAACTCGCTGATCTCGCCGACGCGGGTTTCGACGCCCTGCTCGGCCAGCAGCTCACCGATCGCGCGGCGTTGGTGGCCGTAGGTGGCCATGCCGCCGGGTCCTTCCAACACCGCGACCACCGGCTCGGCGGCACCAATTGTCTTGCCCGCATTGCGAAGTGCCGCGGCCAGCTCCCTCGAGGTGTCCAGGTAGCCGAGGCCGTGCTCGGCGGCGAACTCGGCAACCGCGGGGATCTGCAGGTAGGCCTTCGGCAGCGGGCCGACCATGTCCACGCCGCCGAGCGCGCTGCCGATGTTGAACTCGAGAAGCTTGAAAGACGAACCGTCGTAATAGATGTCGGCCCGGCCGTACAGCGGCGGAGCGCCGTCGCCGAGCAGCCTGCGCATCCACGCACCGCGCCGGTCGTCGATGCCGAGGTCCGCGCGGAACCGGTCGAAGTCCCCGTCGAAGCAGCGTTGCGGCAGCGAGGTGACCAGATCGAAGATGGTGGCGAGATCCTGCCCGAAGGCCCGGAACTCGGCCTCGTCGACCATGACAGGGCGGGGCAGCAGCCTCGGCCAGGCCGCCCGCATGGTCTCGGAAACGGAGAGCTGGGCCAGCGCGCCGCGCAGCCTGCTGTCCGGGGTCGCGCAGTCAGCGAGGTAGGCCTGCGTGACCTGGTTCGCGCGTGCCGACATGATTGCCTCCAAGGTGTGAAAAGTCAGACGGATACCGGTGTTTGGGCACCGGCATGCGCGGGGCGGCGGGCCAGGATCACCCGGTACTGCATGAGGATCACGACGCCGAAGAGCAGGTAGATCCCCGCCATCCCGTGGGTGCTCAGCACCGCGCTCAGGCTGACCAGCAGCGAGTTGAGCACCTGACCGAACCGGATGTGCAGGTAGTAGGCGGCCATGTAGCGGGGCCGGCCCTGCTCGGGCGCAAGGTCCGCCAGCAGCGACTGCTGCATCGGCGCGTTCATCAGTTCGCCGATGGTCAGCACCACGACCGCGGCCAGCAGCACCCATGCCGTGTTGGTGATCGCCAGCACGGCGAAACCGCCTACGTACAGCGGGATGCCCACATAGAGCCTGACCCGGTCTGAGAGCCGTCGCAGCAGCGTGTTGACCTGAAGAGCGAGCAGCACGACCAGGACGGTGTTGACCGCCTTGAGCACGCCGAGCATCTGCACGCCGTGCACGTCGCCGAACGGGAAGACGTGCTGGACCCCGAAGTCGTTCGACAGCCGGATCCCGATCGCGGTGCTCAGCTGCCCTTCGAGGGTCAGCACCAGCGTGGCGACAATGATCAGCCGGCGGAACGTCGAATCGGCCAGCACGACCCGGTATCCCTCGGTGAACTGAGCCAACCCGCGCAGCTTGGCGGGTGGGGCGGCCATCCCTGACCGTCCAGCCGATTCCGGCTTCGTCTCGGCCACCAGCAGCACGGTGACGAGTAGGGCGAAGCCCATGCCGATGGCACCGCCCAGGATCACCGCGCCGAAGTGCGCGCCGTAGAGGAAGCCGCCGAGCAGTGCGCCGCTGCCCAGCGCGACGTTGATCACCCAGTAGTTGACCGTGTAGACGTACTTGCGGTCTGCGGGCGGGGTGGCGTCGATGATGGTCGAGTCGTTGGCCGGAAGTGCCATGTTGGTGCCGAACTTGACGATGGCGTAGCTGAAGTAGACGGCCAGCGGGCCCCAGTCGGCGAAGTAGGCCACGGTCATCAGCACCAGGAAGGCGGTGCCGATGAGGTCCCCGGCGATGAGGACCGGCCGACGCCCCCACTTCTCCGACAGATGACCGCCGACCAGCATGCCGAAGACCGCGAACACGGCGAATATCAGGATCAAGGCGCCTGTGGTCGCGATGCCTACGTGGGCCGCGAGGTAAATCGCGATGAAGGTGAGGATCATCGCGTCAATGAGCTTGTGCACGAACGCCAGTCCGATCCTGACCCGAACGTTGCGGTGCAGCGCCATGAACTTCTTCATCGGGCCCCGACCTTTCCGGCTGACGCATAGGCCGCCAGTTCGGCCTTGATCTGTTCGTGCATCCAGTCCGCGCGAGCCAGGGCTTCGGCCGAATCCCAGATCGCGATTGCGGGGATCCCGAAGGCGTCGGCCTCTGCGTTGCTCATGTGTGTAGGCATGAGGGAAATTCTTGTGATCGAGCGGCGGTTTCGTAATCGCCGGGAAGCCAGACTCCGGGTGTCGATGGGGAAGGCTTTCCTATCCGCTAGGTAAGGCACGGTTGGTTCCCGTTGCGCGCGTGGATGTTTCGTCATCAGTCGCGACCTCGACCTTGATCAGTTCCCGCACCCGCGCCGCGCGAGCCTGAGCCTGTGCGGGGTTCTCGGAGGCGGTGAGTATCACGAAGCCGTGCCGGGTCTTGGAGCTCACCGTCTCTGGCAGCACGTCCCCGACTGAGAACGGGAAGCTCAGCGTGTGAACGAAATCCAGCTCCCTGGCTTCGTCGAGGCCCGACACCGACTGCAACACCCCGCTTTCGAAACTGAAGTACGCGATGTGGCCGATGGACTCCGACAGGCCAGGCGCAGGCGGCCGCCCGGCGAGGGCGCCGAACATTGCCTGCTTGATGTCGAAACCCTGAGCGATCTGGATGATGTCGGGGATCTTGTCCCCGCCAAGCCGGGCCTGCGACTCGACGATCCGCGGGCCGTCGGCGGTCAGGATGATCTCGGTGTGCGCCGGGCCGCACTGGTATCCGACGGCGTCGAGCAGCTCCACTGCCAGCGCGGCCACCTCGCTGGTCTCCACCGTTGCCGGCGCGCCGAACAGGTGCCCCTTCTCCACGAAGTGCGGCAGCGGGCCAAGCAGCTTGCGGGTCACCCCGATCACGTGGTGCTCGCCGCGCACAGTCATCGTCTCGACGCTGAACTCCGGGCCGCGCAGGTATTCCTCGACGAGCACCGGCCCGTCGTAGGAGTAGGCGGCCAGTTCGTCGCCCCAGGCGGGCAGATCGGCCGGGTCGGTGAGCAGGTAGATCCCCCTGCTGGCGGACAACGTGGTCGGCTTGACGACGACCGGCAGCGTGAAGTCGGACAGCAGCGCCGCGACGTCCGACCAGTGCTCGGCGATGGCGAACCTGACAGCGGAGATGCCCTTGTCGCGCAACAGGGTTCGCATGGCGAGCTTGTCGTTGAGCAAAGCGACCGACTGCGGTGAGTTGACCGCCTTACCCAGTTCGTCGGCCACCTCGTACGCCAGCATCATCGATTCCTCGCTACCGACATGCCACACGTGGTCGGCATCGGTTTCCCGCACGGCCGCCCGGATCGCGTCGGCGTAGGCGGCGTGATCGGTGAAATCCACCAACCGGAAGCCGTCGGCTTGAGCCTCGACGTCCTTCAGGTACTGGGCGGCCTGCGCGCCGAACAACCGCTGCGCCTCGGCCGGGTCCCAGATCGCGTGGATCCGGAAACCCTCGGCCTGCGCCTTGCGTAGGTATGCCTGGTAGGGCATCACCATCACGAGGTTCGTCATGTCGTCTCTCCTGCTTCCCGGTGGGTGTGCACCGCGATTTGTTGGGCCGCGGCCTCGGCTATCCGGCCGGCCAGGTATGGGTCGTCGGCGGTGGCAAGGACGTGGCCGATCCGGTCCTCGTTCACTCGCAAGGGGTTGACGCGCGCGCCCGGTTCGACGGACACCACGGCCTCACAGACTCCTGGCACCGCAGCGGCGATCTCCAGACCGGTGACGCTGTCCACGACGCCTTCGGGCGCGGTGACGTACCGAATCGCCGCGCCGCGAACGGGATTCGTCTCGATGGCGCTGACGGACTTGCCAAGGTACTGGCGGATCAGCATCTCCATGGTGGACAGCCCGAAGCTGCGGTCCATCAGCTCGGTGATCTGGTCACCGGCAGGCCGTGGGTTGATCTCGATCAGCTTGGGACCCGTTGCGGTGTACTTGATTTCGACGTGCGCGATGCCGAGGTCGAAGCCAACCGCCATGGTCGCGGCCACCGCGGCCTGTTCCAGTTCGTCTCGGATCGGAGCCGGCAACGATGTCGGGAAACTGTGTCCGAGCTCGATGAACCGGTTGCCGCCCCCGACCAGCTTGTCAGTCACCCCGAGCACGCGAACGGATCCCGCCTCGGCAAGCACCTCCACGCTGACCTCGAAGCCGACCAGGCATTCCTCGACGAGCACCTCGGGAGTCCGGGCCTGACCGCGGCGGTTGGTGGGTTGGGACCGCACCGTCGAGAAGGCGTCGATCACCTCGGGCACGGTCGTGCACCGGACGACATTGGCCCCGCTGGTCTCGTCGACCGGCTTCACCACGACCGGTAGGCCGATTTCCTCGGCGGCCTGCGCGGCCTGCTCGGCCGTCGTCACGGCGCGGAATGCCGGGATGGGTACGCCGCGCTCGGCCCAGCGCCGGCGCTGCTCGGCCTTGTTGCGTGCGATCCGGATGGCGTCCGGATCGGGGCCGGGCAGGCCGAGTTGGCGTGCCACCTCGGCGGTCTGAACCACCTCGTACTCGGCGACCGAGAGCAACGCGTCGAGCGGTCGAGTCGCATCGACCTCCTTCACCGCGGCCAGTAGCGGCGCCAGCTCGTGGGTCGCGCAGTAGACGACTTCGTCGATGCAGGTGCTCAATACCTCCGTGCCGCCCGGCGTCGCGTGGTAGCGATCCAGCCCGCAGCTGAAGAAGGTGACGTGCAAGCCCAGCTTGCGCGCCGCTCGTAACGCGTCGAACCCGGATCCGGAGCGGTTCGATTCCACAAACCCGATGTGTCTCATGTGCACAGGTCCCCTCAGTCGTAGTTCAGGTCGCCGGAGCGAGCCCGTTTGAGCTCGAAGAAATGCGGATTGGCGGCCAGGGTCCTGGCGCTGTCGAAGATGCGCGCCGCTTCTTCGCCCCGCGGGATGGCGGTCAGCACCGGCCCGAAGAAGCCGACGCCGTCGATGTGGATGGTCGGGGTGCCGAGATCCGCGCCGACGGGTTCCAGCGCCGCGGCGTGGCTCTTGCGCAGCGCCTCGTCGTACTCGGCCGCGTGCGCCGCGTCAGCAAGATCGAGCGGCAGGCCCACCTCGGCGAGGGCCTGCTCGATCACTTCCGGGTAATTCTTGTTGCGCCCCTTGTGGATTCGGGTGCCAAGCGCGGTGTAGAGGTCGCGCAGCACGTCGTCCCCGTGGTGCTGGGCGGCGGCAACGCAGACGCGGGCGGGCCCCCACGCACGGTCGCAGAAGTCTCGATACCACTCGGAGATCTCGCGGTCCTCGTTGAGCACGGACACGCTCATCACCCGGAACCGCAGATCGATGTTCCGCCTGGGTTCCACCTCGAGGATCCACCGGGAGGCGATCCAGGCGAACGGGCAGGCGGGGTCGAAGTAGAAGTCGACTTTCGCGGTTGTAGACGTGGTCATTCAGGTCTCGCTCTCGGTGTCGACGAGCCGCATCCAGCCGAATTCGTCTGGAGTGTGGCCGTATTGGAGGTCGATCAATGCATCCAGCAGGCGCGACGTGACCGGGCCTGCGGTGCCGTCACCGACCTGCCACTCCCGCTGCGCGGAGACGACCTGCCCGACCGGTGCGATGGCCCGGGCGGTGCCGGACGCGAACGTCTCGGTGATGCGCCCGTCTCGGCAGCCCTGCTCCCACTCGTCGAGCGTGAGGGGCTCCTCGGCGACCGGGTAGCCCAGCTTGCTCGCCAATCGCAGGATCGAGTCCCTGGTGATGCCGGCCAGCAGGGTTCCACTCAGTGGCGGTGTGCGCAGTCGGGTTCCCTGGGCGGTCGACTCCACGAAGAACAAATTGGAACCGCCGGCCTCCTCGATGTAGGAGCGTTCCCGCGCGTCCAGCCACACGACCTGGTCGCAGTCGTTGGCCGCGGCCTGTCGCTGGGCGATGTAGGAGCCGCCGTAGTTGCCGCCACACTTGACGCCGCCGGTGCCGCCCGGCGCCGCGCGGATGTACTCGGTGGCTGCCCACAACCGCATGGGCTTCGGGTCGACGGAGGATGTGGGCCGCGCCGGGGTGCCGATCACTGTGAACAGGTATTCGGCTGCGGGACGGATGCCAAGGCCCGTCTCCGTCGCAATCATGAACGGCCGCAAATAGAATGCGTGTCCCCTGGCGCGCGGCACCCAGTCGGCGTCGGCCCGCAGCAGCACCTCGAGCGTCGCGACGAAGTCTGCCTCGGGCAGCGTGGGCATGGCCATCCGGCGCGCCGAGCTGTTGAACCTCCGCGCATGGTCGGCGGGCCGGAAGAGGGCCCGCTGACCGTTCGGGCGCCAGAACGCCTTCAAACCCTCGAAAATCGTTTGACCGTAATGCAATGCCATGGTCGCCGGGTGAAGCGGCAACGCGGCGAGCGGCCCGACGCTTGCGTCGTGCCAGCCTTGCTCGGCACTCCACCGCACGGTCACCATGTGATCGGAGAAGGTGTCGCCGAACCCGGGCCGCGCGAGCAGTTCCGCCCGCCGTTCGGCGGGGACCGTCTCTGCACGCTTCCGGGTGAACTCCAGCGCGGCAACGTGATTCATGCGGACTCTCCTTGTCGAACGTTGCCGAAACGCTCGAGCGCACGGTCGACCAGCGGACCGGACATCCCGGTGTAGGCGGACGGATCCAACAACTCGTGCATGTCGGGAGCGGTCACTCCGGCGTCCTCGAGCGCGATGGCGACAACGTCGGCGAGGTCGGTACCGTCGCGCTCGGCCGTCGAAGTCGCTTCGGCCAGTAGGCGTTTGGCGTTGGTCTTGCCGAGCAGCGGCGCCAGCACGACGTTGACGCGCTCGGAGACGATGGCGCCGCGGGTCAGCCGCAAGTTCGCTTCCATCGCCGCGGTCGAGACCCGTAGCGTCGCCGCGAGGCGAGCGGCGTTGGCGGCGGCACCGGCAGCGATGCGAAGGCACTCGCGCAACGGTTGCCACTCGGCATGCCAACCGCCCGAGGACCTTTCGTCCTCCACGGCCATGGAGCCGAACAGCACGAGGGCGATCGGTGGGAGTTGCCGTGCGGCGGTCGCAATGAGCGTCGAGAACACTGGATTGTGCTTCTGCGGCATGGCAGAGGACGCACCCCGGCCCGGCGCATGCTCCTCGGTGACCTCTCCGATCTCGGTGCGCGTGAGCACGAGGACGTCGGCGGCCAGCTTTCCGAGCACACCCGTGGTGACCATCAGGCTCGCGGCGACGTCGGCGAGTGGAGTGCGTACTCCGTGCCAGGGCAGGGCCTGCTCCGCCAGACCGAGGCGACGGGCCACCAACTCCGGCAAGCGCATCGTCGCTTCGCTCGCCCAGGTGGTGTCCAGCGCGTACTGGTGGTACGCGGCAAGTGTTCCCGCGGCGCCGCCCAGCGAGACCGGCAACGCGGCGCGCGTCCGGCGCACCCGCTCCACGGCGTCGAGCACCCCATGCAGCCAGGTGGCCGCCTTCAAGCCGAAGGTGACCGGCACGGCGTGCTGGGTCAGGGTGCGCCCGGCCATCGGGGTATTCCGATGTCGATCCGCATGTGCGGCAAGGCTTTCCGCGCATGCCATCAAGTCGTCTTCGATGCGGGCCAGGGTGGCCGCGCACAGCAGCATCAGCGCCGTGTCCAGGATGTCCTGGCTGGTGCTGCCGCGGTGCACGTACTCGGCGGCGGACGCGTCGACGGCGGAGACCGCGGCGGTGAGCTGGCCGACGAACGCCACGACGGGGTTGGCCGTCTCGCGCACTCCCGCAGCCACCACCGCGAGGTCGATGGAAGTGGGCACGGCGGCGTCCCTGATGGCCTTCGCCGCGCCAGGCGGAATCACACCCAGCTCGGCCTGCGCCTCGGCCAGTGCGACTTCCGTCGCAAGCATGGCTGTCAGCAACGCGTCGTCGTCGACGAGGTCAGCCGCTCCCGTCGCAGCCCACGCGGGCGCCAGAATTCCGTGGTCCGTCATGCTGTTCTCTCTGTCAGGTAGTCGGCGTGGTCCGCCGCAGTGCGCAAACAGGTCCTGGAGATGGCGTCCGCATCACCGAGAATCACCGAGTTGACGCCGGGACGGATGCCCGCCGCGGTCACCCAGTGCACCGACTCGGTTGGCACGCCGAATGCGAAACGCCGGGGGTGCGGGCGATCTTGCGCGTCGAGCAGCCGGTACGGCCGCCGAGTCACCGCGACACCGCCCGCGACGTAGTGACCACCGCCGCGGATCGGGATGCGGTACGGCTGGCACTCGCCCCGGTCCAACAGCGTGCGCAACAGCGGGTCGGTCGTGCGGTGCACGTCGGTTTCCGGAAGGCGCGCCTCGATCAGCGTGGTGGCCTGCACGACGAGATCCGGACAAGTTCCGGAGTGCGCGACGAAGCGTCCGTCCGTGCACTCGACGCGTACATCGGGGCCGAGCACCTCGAGCACTCCGGCATCCATGAGGGCGGCGAACTGTTCGATGCGTTCGGCGGGCGGCCCGATCGACAGGTGGGCGTTCAACGGCATGTACCAGCGCTGCAGTTCGTCCCGGTAGGAGTCGCCCGACAGGCCGCCGTGGTCCACGAGCAGCCGGATCTCGTTGCGCAGGTCGCGCAGGACGTCCAGCGCCGCCTTGCGCGGACCGGTCACGTTCCCCTTGCCGGCCTCGGTGACCTCGAGGTCCAGATACGACCGCAGCCACGCGCGGAACCGTTGAGTCGACACGAGGTCGTCGTCGGTGAACGGCGCCGCGATCTTGCGCCAGTCCCAGCCCTCGCCGGGATCGATGTCGAACTTGGCGAGCACAGTGCGTTGCGCGTCGCTCTCCTCGACGGCCAGCGGGTCACCGAAGATCGGCACCGCCGCGGCCTCCGCCGTGGCGAACATTGCGGTGAATTCGTCTGCGTCGCAAATGCATCGACGCTCCTGCACCAGGGTCGCGTAGTACACCGTGCGGACTTCCTGATCGATCATCGGCCAGATGTCCCGGCGGAAGTCTGCGGGTGCTCCCGCGTCGGCGCGGGTCCGTAGCCGTTCGATGACCTCGGGTGTCACGTAGCGGGGCTGATGACGGCCTGCCGACCCCTTCTGGTTCTTGCCGCGGGCGTGGTAGGGCACTCCGCGCCGAGATCCGGCGATCAGCTTGGGTTCCCGCCCCGACGGAAGGTAGCTCAGAGCCCCGTCGGGCTTGCGCACGAACGTGCCGCCACGACCGAGGGTGAACAGCGCCATGTAGTCGAAGAAGTTCAGGCCCAGACCGCGCAAGATCACCGATTCGCCAGGGGCGATGGCGTCCAGCGACACGTCGGCCGGGTTGCTCGGCGCGACATACCGCAGGCCGTTTCGGTCCGCAAACCGGCTCAGGGCCGACTCCGACTCCCCGAGGCGATGGGGCATGTGACCGAGTGCGAGCACCACGGCCTGCAAGTCGCCGAGGATCTCCCCGTTGTCTAATACGACTTCCTGCAAGCCATTTGGGGTGTCACGAACGTCGACGGCGGTTGCCGGGTGCGACTCGAAACTGACAACCGGGGGCGCCGTCCAGATCATGCGATCGCGCGCCCACTGCAGATAGCTCCCATAGAACGCACGCGACGGATAGTCGTCGGGCCCGAGTGCAGCGGCTTCGACACGATCGGCGTCCGGCACATTCGGGCTGCCGACCAAGGCGATGGAGCGTGCCCACTCGTAGAGGCTCGGCCCGGTCACCACCGGCCCGGCGCAGTCGACGGTGTCGTCGACGAAAACTGTCACCTGGCAGGCGACCGTGTTCATCAACAGCACCCGGTCCTGCGTGCTGCGCCATACCTGGCCGCCGTCGGCCACGTGCGGGTCGATGAGGTGGATGACGAGCTCGCGCCCTTGCGGCAGAAGCGATTCGGCGCTCGCGCAGAGGCGTTCGGCGACGGACAATCCGCGTGGGCCGAGCCCGACGATCGCGAGCTGCAACTTCTCAGTGGACACCACGGGCCCCGATCTATGCGCTGCTCATGTGGCGGCCGAGTCCGGCCGCCAGCGGAGCGAGCCGGCCCATCAGATCCGCGAACTGTTGTGGGCGGATCGCCTGCGCGCCGTCACACAATGCCTGCTCGGGCTGGACGTGGACATCGATCAGTAGCGCGTCCGCGCCGACCGCGACCGCGGCCAGCGACAGCGGTTCCACCAGTTCTGGCCGGCCACCGGAATGGCTGGGATCGACAATGACCGGCAGGTGGGTGCGCTGCTTCCACAGCGCGACCGCGGTCAGGTCGAGTGTGAAGCGCGCCGACGGCTCGAACGTGCGGATACCCCGCTCGCACAGCACCACCTGGTCGTTGCCCTCGAGCAGCAGATACTCTGCGGCAGCGAGGGTTTCGTCCACGGTGCAGCCGAAGCCGCGCTTGAGCACGACCGGTAGGCCGCTCTGGCCGGCCGCGGTCAGCAGTGCGAAGTTCTGCATGTTCCTTGCGCCGATCTGGAGCGCGTCGACCACCGTGGCCAGCCGCTTGACATGCTCCGGGTCGACGACCTCGGTGACGACGGGCAGACCGGTCCGCTCCCTGGCCTCGGCCAGCAGTTCAAGGCCGTCCCACTGCAGGCCTTGGAAGGAGTGCGGCGAGGTCCGCGGTTTGAAAACGCCGCCCCGCAGGCCGACTGCGCCGTGTTCGGCGACGACGGCCGCGGTGGTCAGCGTCTGTTCCGGCGATTCGACCGCGCACGGTCCTGCGATCACCGCGACGGAACCGTCCCCAATCGTGGTGGGGCCGAAGTTGACCTGCGTCCCGCTGGGACGTAATTCCTTGCGCCCCAACCAGACTTCGGTGTTTCTCAGCACCTTGTGGGTCGGCGCAGGAAGCTCCGGCCCAGCGTTGTCGATGAGGTCCGCATCGGAGACCGGAAGCACGAGAGTGTCGCCCAGCCGGTACATCTCGGTGGGTGCGCCCGCGGATTCCAGGTGCGTTAGCCATCCCTCTATGCCGGCGCGGCTAACGGTCTCGTCGAAGACGAGCAGAGTGTCTGAATTGGTCACGATGGTTTCCGATCGGATTAGGCGAGCGCAGCGCTCTTTGCGAGGTTTTTGCCTGGGCTTTCACCGAGGTAGCTGACGAGGTCCTGGTACTTGTCGCGCAGGTAGCGCTTGAGCGACTTACCAGTGACGCCGAGTGGGAAGTCTTCGTCGCCGTTCGCGACCTCGACCACGGCAAGTTCGGGGTTTCCGTTGGCGCGCAACGCTTTATTGGCCGCCGACAGCACCTTCTCCGGGTCGATGTCCTCGCCGGTCACCACGGCGACGGCCACCTTTTCGTCTCGGTACCCACCGGCGATGACCGTGCAGTCCTTGACACCGTCGACCTCGTTGAGCACCAGTTCCTCGATCTGCACCGAGTAGCCGGGGCCCTGGGCGGTGTGCACCACGTCGACCGCGCGGTCGACCTGGTAGAAGTAGCCGTCCTCATCGCGGTAGGCGATGTCGCCGGTCAGCCAGTAGCCGGCGAGAATGCTCCGGTAGTAGGTGTCCTGGTTGCCCCAGTACCCCACGGTCATCGAGGGTGGTTTCGCGCCGAGGAAGCCGTACTCGTACGGCTCTGCGAGCGTGCCGTTCTCGCGCAGGATGGCGACCTCTGCGAAGCCGACCGAGCGGCCCACGCAGCGGTCGTTGCGCTCGGTCGCCAGCGTGCGTGGCTTCATCAGGACGCCCCAGCCCAGTTCGGTCGTGCCAAGGCGGTCGAGGAACGCAGCGGGGGGCAGATGTGCCGAGCGACGTGCCAACACGTTCTTCAGGTGCCGCTCGTGCACCGCGTCGCCCATCGAGACCCAGATGTTCACCGAGTCGAGGGCGCCAGGTGGAGTCTCCAGCGCGGCGAGCTCGGGGTAGGCGTGGCCGAATGCCATCACCATCGTCGGCTTGTGCTGCGGGATGGCCGCGGCCAGCTCCTCGCCGGTGACGTCCCGCCAGGCCAGCAGAGGCTGTCCGGTCAGCACCGCATAGGAGGTGAAGGAGATGGTGCCCTGATGTGACTGCGGAAGTGCAGTCATGATCAGGGCGTTGGGCTCCTCCTTGTAGTCGACGGCACGGAACTTGGGGCCTTCGAGAATCGTGCGGTGCGTGTGAATGACCGGCTTGGGCAGGCCCGTCGTGCCCGACGAGTGCATCATCCCCACCGGGTCGTCGGGGCTGTGCCGAAACCGTGCCTCGTCGCTCAGCGTGGCCGAAGCCGGGCTCGGCATCTCCTCCATGGTCTTGATCCACTGCAGCGACAGCTTGTCGAGATCGGGCGCCATCCGGTCCAACCGCTCCTGGTCGGTGTACAGGCCGATCGCGCCGGTGCGTTCGCACAACGCGACCGCGCTCTCCCGCGGCGAGCGCCAGTTGATGAGCACGGCGATGGCGCCGATCTGGGCGATGGCCGAGTAGTGCACGAAGTACGCGATGGAGTCGGGAAGGAAGATCGCGACACGGTCCTTCGGCCGCACACCTTGCGCCGAGTACCACACCGACCAGCTTTGGATCAGGTGGTCGAGGTCGCGCAGGCTGAACTCCGTCCGCGTCTCGCCGTCGGTGTAGGGCACCGGCGTCAGCGAATGGATGAACGGCTCGTCCGGATACGGGTTGATGGCCAGCATCGAGGGAAGCAGATTGCCGCCTCCGATGCTGGAATCCGCGGCCACCTTGGCCCGCAGCTCCGGGGTGAGGACTGTGTTGTGCGTCGTCATGAGTGGAATAGTCGTGGTGAAGTCGTGTCTGCGTAATCGCCGGGAAGCCACATTCCACGTGTCGATGGGGAAGGTCTTCCTACCCGCCGGGTAAGCAATGCCGTCGACGCGAGCAGAGTCGCTCGTCAGCTAGTTCTGCCGGACCAACGCGAAATCCCTTAATTCGTGGGTGTTTTGGGGGTGTTCGCGTCTGCTCGCGGAGGTCGGCCGAACGCGACCGGTGGCAGATACTCACCGACGAGCGTGCGGTGCCACCATGCGTGATCCTGTCGTAGCTCGTGCCACGTGGTGAACCGGTATTGATACAACTGCGCACGCACATACTGCGGTGGCGATTCGGGGAACGGATTGTGCCGAAGCAGCCGCAGCGTCGGCCCATCGTTGCGCAGCAGTCGAATCACGAACGGGCCCAGCCAATCCCGCGCATAAGCCGGGGTCAGAGCGGCGAACCACATCAGCCAGTCCAGGCGCAGATGATAGGGCGCCCACTGGCGTGGCAGCCGGTGCGGGTTACCGGGTTTCCCTTTGAACCCGTATTCCTTCCACATGGTGTGCTCGGTGATCTCCGACTCCTCGGTGCCTTCGATCACCACCTCGAGCCGTTCGCGACCGATGCTGCCGAAGGCGCCGTAGGTGTTCATGAAGTGATAGGGGTTGAACGCCGCGTTCATTCGCTGATGACTCGAGATCATGTTGCGCACCGGCCAGTAGCTCAGCACAACGCTGACGACGGTGAACACGATCACCAAGGTGGCAAACCAGAGCGGCGGGTCGTGCAGCGCGGGTGGATCGGGGACCGGGAGCACCGTCGCGAACGACGAATGATCGATCGCGCAGAACGCCAGAAGGATCGTCACCCAGTTCAGCCACGCGAAATTGCCCGACAGCACCAGCCACAGCTGGGTGACGATCACGATCCCGGCGGCGACACTCGCCACAGGCTGCGGGGCGAACAGCGCGAAGGGCACGATCAGCTGCGCGAAGTGGTTGCCTGCCACCTCCACCCGGTGCAGCGGCTTGGGCAGGTGATGGAAGAACCAGCTCAGCGGCCCCGGCATCGGTTGGGTTTCGTGGTGGTAGTACAGGCAGGTCAGATCGCGCCAGCACGGGTCGCCGCGCAGCTTGATCAGTCCCGCGCCGAACTCCACGCGGAACAGCAGCCAGATCGCCAGCAGGATCGCGGGCAGCGGTGGCGCGGTCTCGTCGTTGCCGAGGAAGACCGCGATCAGGCCGGCTTCCAAAAGCAAAGACTCCCAACCGAATCCGTACCACCGCTGACCGACGTTGACGATCGACAGATACAGCACCCAGAGCACCAGCCACATCGCCATCGACGTCCACAGCGGAACCACATCGACGAAGCCGACGACGATGGCCGCCGACAACGCCGCGCCGAACCAGCTGATCGCGGCGAAGAAGCGGTCGGAGTAGTGCAGGTGGAAGATGCTCGGCATGGCCCGGAACGACACCCGTGCCACAAACGTCGGCACCGGAAGCATCCCCTGGTCACCGATCAGCGCCCGGAATTGTCGCGCAGCGGCGACGAAGGCGAGCAGGTAGATCGCCGCAACGCCGCGCTGCAGGATCTCTCTAGCCAGCCAATACTCGGGTGCTACGAACCATTCCGCGTGCATTTCGGATACTCCTGAATCTGTTGTACCCGCAGGCGGGCGTCCAGAAGCGGAAACAAAACCAATGGCCCTGTGTCGGTGTGCGCCGATACGGTCGAGGCATGAGACCCGCGATCGAGGCCATCGACCTGGTCAAGAGGTTCGGCGAGAACACCGCGGTTGACGGGGTCAGCTTCGCGGTCGCGCCCGGCACGGTGCTCGGCCTGCTCGGACCCAACGGCGCAGGCAAGACCACGACGGTGCGGATGATGACGACGCTGACGCAGCCCACCACCGGCACGGCACGCGTCGCCGGGTACGACGTGGTGCGGGAGCCGGACAAGGTGCGGCGCAGCATGGGCCTGACGGGTCAGGTCGCCACCGTCGACGAACTGCTCACCGGCCGCGAGAACATCCGGATGATCGGCGGGCTCTACGGCATTCGGCGCAAGGAGCTGACGCGGCTGGGAGACCAACTGCTGGAACAGTTTTCGATCGCCGATGCCGCCGATCGCGTCGTCAAGTCGTACTCAGGCGGGATGCGCCGCCGGCTCGACCTCGCCGTCAGCCTGCTGGCGTCGCCGCCGGTGTTGTTCCTCGACGAGCCCACTACCGGGTTGGACCCGCGCAGCCGCAGCGACCTGTGGGAGGTGTTGCGCGGCCTGGTCAAGGGTGGGACGACGTTGTTGCTGACCACGCAGTATCTGGAGGAGGCCGATCAGCTGGCCGACAACATCGTGGTGATCGACAAGGGCCGCATCATCGCCGAGGGCTCGCCGCTGCAGCTCAAGGATCAGGCGGGCACCGCCAGCCTGGTCGTCACGGTGTCCAACGCCGACGACCTGCCCGCAGCGCAGGCGCTGCTGGGGAAGACGGGCGCCGAGGTGTTCGTCGACGCGGGCGCGCGGCAGCTCACCGCGGCCGCCGACGGCCTGGCCGACATGGTGCGAGTCGCGGGCTGGCTGCGCGACAGCGACATCGACGTCGACGACATCGGGCTCTCGCGGCCCAGCCTCGACGACGTGTTCCTGTCACTCACCGGGCACCGCACCGAAGAGGAAGAGGTAGAGGCATGACCACCACGGCGGCACCGTCGCAGATCCAGCTGGAGCCGGCACGCACTCATTCAACAAACATCGTGCAGCAGTCATGGATCATGGTGAAGCGCAACATGATCCACACAAAGCGGATGCCCGAGATGCTCAGCGACGTGACAGTGCAGCCGATCATGTTCGTGCTGTTGTTCGCGTTCGTCTTCGGTGCGTCGATCGCGACGGGCGGCAGCGCGTCCTATCGGGAGTTCCTGCTGCCGGGCATCCAGGCGCAGACCATCGTCTTCACCGCGTTCGTCGTGGCGTCGGGGATCACGGCAGATGTCGAGAAGGGCATCATCGATCGGTTCCGGTCACTGCCGATCGCAAGGTCGTCGGTGTTGATCGGGCGCAGTGTTGCCAGCCTGATGCACTCGTCGATCGGTGTCGTGGTGATGGCGGTGACCGGGTTGGCCATCGGGTGGCGGATTCGCGGCAGTGTCGCCGAGGCTGCGCTGGCGTTCCTGCTGATTCTGGTGTTCGGCTTTTCCATGATCTGGTTCGGCATTCTGATTGGATCGGTGATGCGGTCGGTCGAGGCGGTCAACGGCGTGATGTTCACGGTGCTGTTCCCGATCACCTTCCTGGCCAACACGTTTGCGCCGACGGAGCCGATGCAGCACTGGCTGCGCGTGATCGCGGAGTGGAATCCGGTTTCCTCGCTGGCTCAGGCGATGCGGGAGCTGTGGGGCAATGGCGGACCGGCACCTGCCAGCGCTCAGCTGCCGCTGCACCATCCGATCCTGGCGACCGTTCTGTGGTCGGTGGCATTGACGGCGGTCTTCGCGCCGTTCGCATTGCGGGCGTATGCGCGTCGTACGGGCGGTTAGCGTTTTCGATGAGCGGACAGGGGTGGCCCGCTGGGTTCCCGCAGCTTGGTGTTGTGGCGCTCCCGCTGCTGAGCGGCGGCCGAGTGGTGTCGGCGGTTATCCCGACGCTTTGGCATTGATCGTCCAGCACGCGGCGGTGTAACGAACCTCGGTTCCGTGCACAAAGGGATCAAAGGCGGGACGGACGACCTCGATGACTTGGGCGCGGGTTCGCTCGTCCTTGCCTTGAAGTGCCAGACCGACAGGACCCAGCCGCGTGATGAAGCCGATCAACCCCGGCTCGGGCAAGGTGCATTCGATGTCGATGGGCTGGATGTCGATGCCGGCCCAGCCACCCGCGTCGAGGATGGCAGCGACCCGTTGCGGGTCGGCGAACGAGAACTGGCCCGGGCCGTCTGCCGGGCGGTCCGGAATGTTTGGCAGCAGCGGGGCCGCGGCACGCTCGGCGGTCGTCATGAACGGATTCTCCGCGGCGCTGCGCCAGGCGATGACCTGAAGCCTGCCGTCGTCGGTTGCGGCGCGCCGCAGGTTCGCGAAGGCCTGGACCGGGTCGTTGAAGAACATGACGCCGAATCGCGAGATGATCGTGTCGACGCTTACGCGCTCAAACGGATGGGTCTGCACGTCAGCGAGGATGAAACTTGCTGGTATGCCGTCCCTTTCGGCCCTGGCCCGGGCGGCGGCGATCATCGGCTCCGACACGTCGGCGCCGACGCACTGGCCCTCGGCGCCGAGCCTGCGCGCGACCGCGAGTGTGGTGCCACCCGTGCCACAGCCGACGTCAAGCACCCGCCGCCCCGATCCGGCAGCCACGCCCTCGACGAGCAGGTCTTCCAATCCCTTCATCATCTGGTCCAGCAGGTCCTGCGCATCGACCCAGGCGCATCCAGCTGTGGTGTTCCAGTGGTTGCTCTGCTCGTCGTTGGTCGGTTGTGTGACATCCATGGGCGAGCCTCCTATTGCGCTAGGGAGCCGGGCAGACGCCGCGCTCGAAGGTCCGGATGATCAGTGGTGCGACGGTGTGCCGCGGCAGGGCACCGGCGATGGCTCGTTCACAGCCGCGCAGGATCAATGCGTAGAGGGCGTGCCAGATCCAGGTCGGGTTGAGATCAGGGTCGAACACGCCTTCGTGTTGTCCCCGTGTGATCAGGTTGATCACTACCTCCTCGTTCGGGGACTGGGCTGGTGGGATATCGCGCAGCACCGCCGGGTCACCGAAGAGGAAGACCAGCCGTTCGCCGATGGAGACGCCGGCGGTGATGAATCGTCGCATCGCCTCGAGTGCTGGTCCGTCCTCGGTGGCGGCCTCGTCCACCGCTTCATTTAGCACGCGGATCGAGTCCAGGGTCGCCTCGTAGATCAGCGTCTCGCGATCGGCGAAGTAGCGGTGCAGCGTTGTGCGACCGACCCCGGCCACGCTGGCGATCTCCGGCATGGTGGCCGTGCGGTTCGCAGCCAGCGCAGAGGCCGTAGCAGCCAGGATCGCGGCTCTGGTGCGCGCTTGCACACCCGAGAGTTGCGTTGTCGACACGATGTGATCCTAGTCTACTGGAATAGAACGTTAATGTTCTGATATTGAACGATTATGTTCGTTACAGCGCGGATCTCAATGAAGTGGTCTTAGCAGGGTTGAGCCGCATGACGGGTCCTCGACACCGGAGGACCGGAAAAGGTGGTGGGAAGTGATGCGCGTTTCTTCGCATGCTGCGGCGGGGATGGATACCGCTGGTGATGGTGGCCGCGCGGCAGGTTCTCGCCGTAGTCGCCGTGTCTAGGAGAGTCCGTGTGCTGCCACGGGCGCGCCCTGCGAGCAGGCGCCCTTTTTAGGAACCTCATGCTCACAACGGAAGGAACCAACAAGCAGACAGCTTCCCCAGTGGCCCTCGTGACGGGCGAGGGAGCACGCACCAAACGCTGGAACCAAGCGCTGGGCGCATTGACCCTGACCTAGCCCGAACGAATCAACCCCTACCTGTAAACCCGCCACCTAGATCAGCTTGCTGGAAGGATAGAAAATGCAAACCAATGAGTTTCCCGACTCGAGTTACACGAATACGTGGACCAACGGCCGAGGCGAGGTTCGCTTCTTCACCCGCCGCGACGGTTCGCGACTGCGCTACTACACCGCAGGCACCGGCCCGCCGCTGGTCCTGATGCACACCGTCCGAGGCCAATTCGACTACTTCCAGAAGGTGATTCCGCTCATCTGGGACCATTACACGGTCTATGCGCTGGATCTGCCCGGCATGGGTTGGTCCGACATCGTCCCCGGCGCAAAATATGAGGAGCCCCAGTTGCGGGCCGTCGTGGTCGAATTCGTCAATGGCCTGGATCTTCACGACGTCACGCTGTCTGGTGAGTCCATGGGGGGCGCTCTGTCATTGCAGGCATCCATTGACCTCAAAGACCGAGTCACTCGGGTCGTGGCGTTCAACAGCTACGACTACCCCGGTGGAGGCGAGCGCGGAAACTTGCTCGCCCGAATCATCATTATGAGCGTGCGCATGCCGGTGTTGGGCGTGCTGTTCGCCCCCCTCGAGCCACGCCCCATCTTCCGAAAAATCCTGCAGGGCGGCTACGTCGACAAAACGAAGTTGCCCGAGGACTTCATCACCGAACTACTACGAAGCGGCCGTCGACCGGGCTACGCCAAGGTGTCGCGCGGAATCTTCCGCAGCCTCAAAGGATTTGACCGGGCCCGCACGCGCTACCCAGCGGTGTCGGTACCGGTCACCCTCGTCTACAGCGAAAACGATTGGTCCCGGCCCGCCGAGCGCGACCGAGTGGCCAAGGCGCTGAAGGACGTTCAGCGCATTAACATACCCCGCACCGGTCACTTCTCGGCGCTGGAGCGTCCCGACGAAATGGTGCGAATTCTCTTGGATGCCAACGCAAGCTGATCGCCATACGTGCGACGCCGGCGGCACCGTGAACTAACCCAGGGTTCTTGTTCAGAACAAATCTCGGGTAGTTCACGGTGCTTGCTCGGTTATGGGGACAGGCCACACGTGACGACTACCTGTGGGTCGCACCGTGGTTTGAATTGCAGCTCGAATCTTCTTGGTGTCCGCAGTTAGTCATTGCGTCGACGTTGGGCTGCCCCGCAACGTCCTTCTGCTGGCGAGGTAGGCGTGGACTGCGGAGATGACCACTGATCCCTCGCCGACGGCCGATGCCACCCGCTTGACGGAGCCTGCGCGCACGTCACCGACGGCGAACAGCCCGGGTATCGAGGTGGCAAAGCTGTCGTGGGTGAGCACGAAGCCCTTGGCGTCGAGGTCGACACCGATGTCGTGCAGCCAGGTCGTGCAGGGGTCCGCGCCGATCATCAGGAACAGTGCGGCCGCGTCGAGTCGTACGTCCCGGTCGCGGGCGCGGTCGTGCCAGGTCAGCCCGCTGAGCCGGCTGCTGCCATGGACGGCGGACAGTTCGCAGCGAGGGTGCACGGTGATCCGCTCATGGTGGGTTAGGCGCTGCGCCAGGTAGTTCGACATGGTGTCGCGCAAGTCGTCGCGGCGGATCAGGACGTGGACGTGGCCGGCGTTCCGCGCGAGAAACAGGGCCGCCTGGCCGGCGGAGTTAGCGCCCCCGACCACGACGGCGTTCTGCCCGGAGACCACGTTGGCCTCCAGTTGGCTTGCGGCGTAGTAGACGCCACGACCCTCGAGGTCGGCCAGGCCGGGCAGGTCCAGGCGCCGGTAGCGCACGCCGCTGGCGATGATCACCGCGGAGGCGAGGATGTCGTACTCGTCGTCGAGCCGCACCCGAAACCCGCCGGGCATCTCCGACAGCCCAGTGACTGAGCGGGGTGATAGAAGTCGGCTCCCGAACTTGACCGCCTGCAGCATCGCCGCCCGTGCCAGTTCAACCCCGGACACGCCGCGGTAGAAGCCGAGGTAGTTCTCGATCCGTGACGAGCTGCCGGCCTGGCCGCCGATGGCGACGTCCTCGACGACGACCACGTCCAGTCCCTCCGACGCACCGTACACAGCAGCGGCCAGCCCCGCCGGTCCGGCGCCCACCACCAGCAGGCCACACCGGGAATCGTCGGCGATGCCCCACAGGTCGATTCCCAGCGCGGTTGCCAGATCACGCGTGGTCGGCGCTGTCATTACGCGGCGCTGCGCCGTGACAACGGCCGTACCGGTCTCGGGCAAGGCACAGGTCTGCGCCAGCTCCGACCACGCCGACGGGTTCGAGCGCAGCACCGTTCGGTAGGGAATCTGGTTGCGTTCAGCGAAGTCCTGGAGGCGGTGCAGGTCGCGGTCGTCGTCTCCGGCCAGTACCAGACCGCCCTCGCCCTTCCTGCTCAGGAAGCGCCGCCGGGCATCCAAAGCGGACAGCACGACATCGCTCAGCTCCCCCGAGATCTCCACCAGCCTGCGCAGTTCCTCCACCCGAACCCGCAGGATCGCGGTGTCTTTCATGGCCACGCCCTGGAAGACGGCGCGTTGCCCCATCAACATGCCCAGCTCGCCGACGAAGTCACCGGGCTCGATCACGAAGACAACCCGGTCGTCCCGGCGGTCCACGAGGAGCACGCCACCGGTCAGCACGAGGTGCAAGTCGGTGGGATCACCGGCGTCCCACAGCAACTCGCCGGGCGCGGGGTGCAGCTCCTCACCGGATGACCGCAACAGGTGCAGGGCGTGTTGGCTCAATACCGGCCAGGCCAGCTCATCAACCAGACGGGACGAGTAAAGGGTCAGGTCGTCCGGCACGGGGATGATGCTCATGCTTCTCCCTTACCTGGCAGGCGAATCGCTCCGGTCACGATTCTTCTCCGCTCGTTTCGGCGGCGTCGTGCGCAGAAGCCGTGGCAGCGAGGATCGCGGCTCTGTTGAGCCCTTGCACACCCGAGAGCTGCTTCGTCGAGACGGACATGATGTGATCCTAGTCCGTCCGGAATAGAACGTTGACGTTCCGATGTTGTACGGCTATGTTCGTTTGGCGCGGATCTCAACCAGGTTGGTACTAGCCGGGTAGAGCCGCATGACGGCGTCCTCGACACCGAGGACCGGAATAGGTGGGCGGGGAAGTGATGCTCGAGCAGCCCAAGGCGGTCGCCGACCACATCCTGGGCTTTCTGAACAGCTGACCCGCCTCCAACCACCCAGAACGCGAGTTGACCGAACCATGACTGATGTTGTCCAGAAACACGATCTCGGACGATTCGGAGCGCACAAGGAAAGGCAGGAACCCATGGCTGTGACGACTGTTGCGTACGCAGGCGGGGCGGCGGATGGCCTGTACGGCGGTGTCGTAAACGTCGAAAAGGTCGGCCCGTCCGCCTATGCACGAGGCCGATAGGTCGGCGAGTGGACGCGCACATCGAAAAGCTTTCCGTGCCGATGCCGACATCACCGATACGAAGGGCGGCCGTCCGTCAATGGGCGGTGCTCGTGGCGATCATCGTGGTGGTCTTGGTCGTCAGCGGTGTCTACCGTCTGCACGGCATCTTCGGATCGCAGGACCAAACATCAAGGCCCTCAGCTGATTCGCCCGACAACACCGGATTCGACCCCAAACGGGTCCGCCTGCAGGTCCTCGGAAATCCCGGCGCGCGGGCAACCATCAACTTCCTCGACGAGAACGCTCAACCCCAGCGCGTCGACGACGCACCCCTGCCGTGGTCGCACGACTTGGTCACCGAGGATACGACGCTGTTCGTCGACCTACGCGCCCAGGGAGATTCGAGCAGCATCACCTGCCGCATAACCGTCAATGACATCGTCAAGGATGAAAGGTCCTCCAACGACGTGAATGGATACATCGCCTGTCTGGACAAGACGGCGTGAGTCGACACGGGACAGACGGCTCCAACCGTTCTCGGGCAGCGCGTGTCATCCGCACACTCGCCCTGCCGATCATTCTGATCTGGATCGCGGTCGCCGGCGTGACGAACGTGCTGGTGCCCCAACTCGAGATCGTCGGTACTGAGCGTTCGGTGGCCTTGAACGCGCCTGATTCGCCGTCGGTCATGGCCATGAAGCACATCGGGGAGAAGTTCGGCGAGTTCGACTCCGACAGTGCAGCCGTCATCGTGCTCGAAGGCGATCAGCCGCTGGGCCAGGACGCGCACACCTACTACGACGGCCTGGTCGCGAAGTTGCGAGCAGATACCCAACACGTCCAGCACGTTCAGGACTTCTGGGGCGACTCGGTGACCGCGGGCGGCGCCCAGAGCAAGGACGGCAAGGCAGCGCTCGTTCAGGTCTACCTCGAAGGTAACCAGGGCGAGGCGCGATCCAATCGTTCCGTCGATGCCATCCGCCAGATCGTGGCCGACACGCCGCCCCCGCCGGGGGTCAAGGCATACGTCACCGGCGCCGCCCCGTTGATCACCGACAACTTCGAGATCGGCAACGAAGGCACCCATATCATCACTGCCGTCACGTTTCTCGTCATCGCGGTGATGCTGCTCATCGTGTATCGCTCATTGGTCACCATGTTGATCGTTCTCCTAGTGGTCGCAGTCGAACTCGCCGCAACGCGGGGGGTGGTCGCCGTGCTGGGCAACGTGGGCCTGTTCGACCTGTCCACCTACGCGGTGAACCTTCTGACGGGCATGGCCATCGCCGCGGGCACCGACTACGCCATCTTCCTCGTCGGGCGCTACCAAGAAGCCCGAGGCAAGGGCCTAGATCGCGAGGCCGCTTACCACGACATGTTCCGCGGCACCGTCCATGTCATCGTCGGCTCTGGGCTCACCATTGTTGGAGCAGTGGCGTGCCTGCACTTCACCCGGCTCCCGTATTTCAGCAGCATCGGCATCCCTACGGCGCTGGGCCTGATCGTGACGTTGACCGCGGCGCTGACCCTGGGGCCGGCGGTGGTGACGACCGCTGCGCGATTCGGGTTCCTCGATCCCAAACGTCGGCTTCGCACCACGGGCTGGCGCCGCGTCGGCACGACGATCGTGCGGTGGCCGGGGCCCGTGCTCGTCGCGTCGTTGGCGGTGTCCGCGGTGGGCCTACTCGCGCTGCCGGGAGCGCAGATCAACTTCGACGGGCGCCCCTACATGCCCGATGACGCCCCGGCCAACGTCGGATATGCCGCCGCGGAACGCCACTTCTCAGAGGCGCGGCTCAACCCCGAGTTGCTGATGATCGAATCCGATCACGACATGCGCAATCCCTCGGACATGCTGATTTTGGAACGCGTCGCCAAGGCGGTGTTGCACACCCCCGGTGTCGCACTGGTGCAGTCGATCACGCGGCCCCTCGGTACGCCGATCAAGCACAGTTCCATTCCCTTTCAGATCAGCGCCCAAAGTGCCGGCCAGGTCATGAATCTGAGCTACCAGGGGGACAGGGCCCGCGACCTGCTGACCCAGATCGATCAGACCACCAAGGGGATCGACATCTTGCAACAACAGCTCTCCTTGCAGCAGCAAGCCACCGAGGCCACCGATGAGCAGGTGCGGGCATTCCACGACACCGTCGACACCATCAACGAGGTCCGAGACAACCTCGCCAACTTCGACGACTTCTTCCGGCCGCTACGCAACTACTTCTACTGGGAGCCACACTGCTACGACATCCCGTCGTGCGCGGCGCTGCGATCGGTGTTCGACTCACTCGACGGCATCTCCAAACTCAGTGACCAATTCGGCAAGATCACCGCGAGCCTGGACAAACTCAACGCGCTGCAACCTCAACTGCTGTCGCTGATCCCACCTCAGGTCGACATCCAGCAGACCAATCGCGCATTGCTGCAGTCGAATTACGCCACCGTCAGCGGCACGTTGACACAGGCCCAAGGAGCGTTGGAGAACGCCACCGCGCTCGGCAAGGCCTTCGACGATGCCAAGAACGACGATTCGTTCTACCTGCCACCGGAGGCGTTCGACAACGCCGAGTTCAAGCGCGCCCTCACGCTGTTCATGTCGCCCGACGGCAAGGCCGCCCGCATGACGATCACGCACGAGGGCAAACCCGCCAGCCCCGAGGGCATCTCGCACATCGACGCCATCCGCAACTCTGCCTTCGATGCGATCAAGGCGACCCCCCTGGCCGACGCGAAGATTTACATCGCCGGGACGGCGTCGACGTACAAGGACATCCAGGAGGCATCGCTGTACGACCTGATGATCGTCACGTTGGCGGCGATCGCGTTGATCCTGCTGGTGATGATCCTCATCACCCGCAGCTTCGTGGCCGCCATCGTGATCGTGGGCACTGTCGTCCTTTCACTGGGAGCTGCGCTCGGGCTGTCGATCCTGGTGTGGCAGTACATCTTCGGAGTCGAGCTGTTCTGGCTCGTGCCCGCCCTCGCGATCATCATCCTGCTCGCGGTCGGAGCAGACTACAACCTGCTGCTGATCTCCCGGTTCAAGGAGGAAGTAGGTGCCGGATTGAATACCGGCATCATCCGTGCGATGGGCGGCACCGGCGGAGTGGTCACCGCCGCAGGACTGGTGTTCGCGTTCACACTCGGCTCATTCATCGTCAGCGACCTGGTCATGATCCAGCAGATCGGCACCACGATCTGCCTCGGCCTCGTCTTCGACACGTTGATCGTGCGATCGCTCTTGACGCCGTCGATCGCGACGCTACTGGGCCGCTGGTTCTGGTGGCCGCTGAACGTGCGCACCAGGCCGGCCAGTCAGATGCTGCAACCGTTCGGTTCGCGGATCTCCGTCCGAAAACTGTTGGGACCAGATCCCAGACCCTCGACGGGCGGGACCGAGGAGCATGACCGAATGGCCGGATCGCGCATCGAAGACGGCGCGGCACAGCATGAGAGTCCACCCGCCGGTGACGCGGCGCACGATCGTCACATCACACAAGGGTGAGCGATGAAACAACTCACGATCATGGCCGTCAAGCATTCGGTCAACGCCCGAAACCACTAGGAGAATTAGGTCATGGACACTACATGGGACTGCATCGTCGTCGGTGGCGGCGCCGCGGGCTTGAGCGCGGGTCTGGTACTGGGCCGGGCGCGGCGGCGAACGCTGCTGGTCGACGCGGGTCAGCAGAACAACCTGGCCGCCCACGGCATCGGCGGGTTGTTGGGTCACGACGGCCGACCGCCGGGCGAGCTATACGAGGCCGGGCGGCGGGAGATTGCCGCCTACCCGTCCGTCGAAGTGCGGACCGGTGAGGTGGTGGCGGGTGAGCGTGCCGGCGATGTGTTCGAACTGGAACTGTCCGACGGTCGGCGTGAACGTGCGCATCGGGTGCTGCTGGCCACTGGCATGGAGTATCGGCCGCCCGCGCTGCCCGGGCTCGCGGAGTTGTGGGGGCGGTCGGTGTTTCACTGCCCGTTCTGCCACGGCTGGGAGGTTCGCGATCAACCGTTGGCGGTGTTGGTGAACGGCCAACGGGCAGTGCATGCGTCGTTATTGCTGAGGGGATGGAGCGACGACGTTGTGCTCCTGACTGGAGGGCCTGCGGAGCTCGATGGTGATGCCCGATCCCGGTTGGCCGCAGCACGTGTTGCGATCGACGAGCGGCCCGTTGCCGAACTCGCCTCAAGCAATGGCGAATTGGAAGCCATTGTGTTCACCGACGGAACTCGGCTGGCACGCAGCGGTCTGCACGTCGCGACGACACTGCATCAGCGGTCGCAGCTGGCTGAACAGCTCGGGGTCGGATTCGGTGAGCCGACGCCGGCGGTGGCGAATCCCATCGCAGTCGATGCGCTCTGTGGGACAACGGTTCCCGGAGTATTCGCGGCCGGCGACACCATTGCGACGCAGATGCCGCAGGTGGCCTTGGCCATCGCGACAGGTTCGCTCGCTGCCGCGTCGATTGTGCAGAGTTTGGCCTAGGACGTGGGGCGCAGCTGGCAGATGCGGACCGCACCGAGACCGGCAGCACTACCGACAGGAGCCACAGTATGAGAGCAATCATGAGTGTGAGCGGCTGGGTACTGCTGGGGATCATGGTGGTTGTCGCCGGCGTGGCGACTGCCTGGCCTGCGCATGCTGATCCCGACACCGACTTCGCCAACGAACTCCATACGTATGGCATCTACGGGCAGAAGGACTACAACGCGTGGATCGGCAAGATCACCTGCAAGCGGCTCTATAACGGGCTCGACCAGGATGCCGACAAGTCAGCGAAATTCGTCTTCCTCCAACTGCCCAAGGGCAGCACCACCGAGCAGGCGTGGCAATTCCTGGGCGCCGCGATCAATACGTACTGCCCCGAACAGGCGCCGGTCCTGCAACGAGCAGCCGCAGAAGGGTGAACACGATGTACTTACGCGCAGGGTTCGCGGCACTCGCGATGTGCGGAACCGTCCTCGCCACAGCGGGTTTCGCGTCGGCCGATGCCAGTGACGACTACCCGATCCCGAATCGGATCCTGAAGACCACCTGCACCGTCGACCAGTACATGGCCGCCGTGCGCGACGTCGAACCGGTCTACTACGAGCGCTACATGACCGACTACAAGAACCGGCCCGTCGACGTCCAAGACGCCGCCCGCGACCGCATCTACTGGTTCTTCTCCCTGGACTACGCCGGCCGCCGGCAGTACTCGGAGGACACCGCGACCAACGTCTACTACGAGCAGATGGCCACCCACTGGGGCAACTGGGCCAAGCTGTTCTTCAACAACAAGGGCGTCGCCGCACACGGCACCGACATCTGCATGAACTACCCGCCAACCGACCCATCAGTCTGGAACTGGTAACGATCCGGCCGTGTCCGCTCAGGGCCTGAGGCGTGGATCGTCATGTTCGCCACAATGGCGGTATTCCATTGGTTTGAGCCCAAATTGGTTGGAACATCAAGAAATTCGTAGCAGCAGGTCGGCGCCGCGGTGAGCGATCATCATGGTCGCGGCGTTTGTGTTTCCGGACGTGATCGTCGGCATCACTGAGGCGTCGATGACTCGCAGTCCCTCGACGCCGTGGACCCGTAATTGAGGGTCCACGACGGAGTCGTCGTCCGAACCCATGCGGCATGTCCCTACTGCGTGGTAGATGCTGTTCTCCCTCGCCGCGAGCCATGCTGCACCGGTCGCGCCGTCCTCGTCGAGGTACTCGCCGGCCAATCCGCGCATCGCCGGCTGCGTCTCAATGAGTTCGCGTGTCATCTCGACGCCATCGAGCAGCCTGCGGACATCATGGTCGGAACCCAGTCGAGTGAATTCGAGTTCCGGACTTCCGCCGCGAAGGCGCACGCGGCCTCGCGTCTCAGGATGCATGAGAACGGTGTAGACCGTGAATGCATCCGAGCGTCGAAGACTGGCCCGTCCGCGGACCGGATCGAGTTCATAGCGCACCGGACTGATCGCGATCTGGAATTCGTCGGTGAACAGTTGCGCCTCAAAGGGCGTCGTAGTCAACGCCCCAGTGCCGTTGAACGCCAGTGATCCCGCCGCACGAACGGCGGCCAGCGGGCCGATCGTGTTGATCGTAGGAACCTTGGACTTCCAGTGCTGGGTGACGACGAGGTGATCTTGAAGGTTTTCACCGACGCCGGGCAAATCGACGACCGATAACCCAGGACCTATGCCCGATCTCAACAACAGGGCCGGCGACCCGATCGCGCCTGCACACAGGATGACCTCCTGCCGGGCACGCAGCGTCTGACCCTCGCATTCGACCCCGATTGCGCGGCCGTGGTCTACCAGTATTCGCGTGGCCTTCGTTTTGGTGAGGAGATAGGGCTGGGAAACCTCCGGGAGCCCGCGCAGGAAACCTTTCGCCGAGGAACACCGAAGTCCACGACTTTGATTGACCTGGCTACGGGCGACACCCAACTGTGTGCGTCCATTCGGATCGGGGTTGCGGTCGTGTCCCGCCTCCACAGCCGCCTCGATGAACGCGTCATCCAGCGGATGGTGGTGTCCGCACCACGACACGGCCACCGGGCCCGCAGCGCCGCGGTATTCGTCGGGGCCACCGACCCAGTTTTCAATCGATTTGAAATGCGGAAGCACACTGTCGAATTCCCACCCCGTGGCTCCGAGACCAGCCCACTTGTCATAGTCCGACGGGCGACCCCGGACAAACACCATCGCATTGATAGAGCCGCTGCCCCCGACGATGCGACCACTGGCGAATGCGCCGCCGACACTGTTCTTGCTTGGGTCGGGAGCAGTCGGATACCGCCAGTTTGCCGTCGCGTAGAGGCTCACAATCCCCAAGGGCAGGCGCACGTCCGGCCGGCGATCCGTCCCCCCAGCCTCGACAAGGATGACGCTGGCGCCGGCGCCGGCGAGTTGAGCCGCCGCAATGCAACCGGCCGAGCCCGCCCCGACGATCACGAAGTCAGCTTCCCGCGGTGCGTTCCGTTTCATACGTGTCTCCAATCTGCTGCTGTGGTGCAACTCCCTGTCGATCGCACCCGCGCCGGCCGGCGGGCGGTAGCCGTTCTGCCACAGCGCATTCCGCGGAAACAGCGTCGATGACGATGTAGCCGAAACGGCTCATACCACGTTGACCCAGTCCAGGAACCGTGTGCCGAGCGTTTCATCACCTGAGATCTGCACCTGGCGTGCCCGCCAGTCACACCGCTTGGTGCCCCAATCTGGAAACTCGACAGCCGAGGCTTCGATCAGCACGGCGGGTCCTGCGACTCCGGCACGGATGTCGCCACCGGGATGAATGGTCCATGCGCCGCCGCCCATTCCGTCCAGTACCAAGCCGATCGACCCGTCGACCACCGTCGGTGAGGTGCTCATTTGATTCGCGAGCACTGCCAGCATCCACTCGATGACGACGGTCATTCGGTCTGCGTCTGTGCCCGGATCCGCCACGCCGAGAGCGGGAACGATGTCGTGGCGCAAGTGAGTGTGGTGATCGAAGACCATCGCACCAATCAGAAGCTGCGTCAAAGGGAATCGGCCGAGTTCGGCGAGTGGGGCCGTAATGCGACCCAGCGGGCTCCGCGTCAAAAATTTGGCGGTCGCCACCACCCGCTGGCTCCATCTACGGTACTCGTCGAGTGTCCGCTCGGGGCGCCAAGCTCGACGCTGTGCTACGAACTCGTCGTTGGCGCGCTCGATGTCATTGCCGAACATCATCTTGACGAGGGACGGGCTAAACATGGCATGGCAACCGGACCCGATATGAGCCACGACGTCCTGAACTGTCCAACCGTCGGCCATGCTGGACGACAGCCACTGAGGCGCATCCAATCCCTCGCAGACCGCGAGCAGATCATCTCGTTCGCGCCGAAGCGCATTCACCCGATCGGCAGGTCCCATTGCACCGCCTCGGCTCTCACGCACGGGTCTTGTCATGACGTGACAATCCTCGCAGGAGCGTTCGACTAATCTCCGTGGCGATGCGATCAGCGGATTCAGGTGAGCCGAGCTGGAGCCAACGATGCGAATCCAGAGTGAGCCCGAGGGTGCCGAGAGCGAGCAATTGAGAATCGCAGGCGTGGAAATCACCGACGGCGACACCGCGCTCGATGATGTCGCGGATGCGTTCGCAGACAACCGTTTCCACACGACGTACTTCGCTCAGCTGCTCATCGGTGAACCATTCGCCGATGTAAGGGCCTTCTTGAGCGTAGACGGCGGCGGCATCCGCGTCGGCGGCGACGATGCGCATTAGATTCGAAATGCACTCGTGCAGAGCATCTTTCGGCTGGCGGTCGGTCCTGGGTTCGACGGCGGCCAGTGTCGCCGATGCAGCGCGCCGGTAAATTTCGTAGAGCAGCAGCGCCTTGCTCGGATAATAGTAGTAGAGCGTCGCTTTGTTGAGTCCGACGCCGTCGGCTAAGTCGGACACGCGCGTCCCGTGGAACCCGCGTGTGGCGAAGAGTTGTGTAGCGATGCGCACGATGTCCTCACGCCGCCCGTTGCGCCCGGAGGTCGTCGACGATGAACTCGATGCGGCAGGGTAGGCGCCCACTTTGTGTTGCACTTGTCAGGCGCGTTGGTTGAGTCGTTTGCCGAGTACCTGAGCGGCGATCGTGTTCTTCAGTACCTGCGCAGTGCCGCCGGCGATCGAGGACACGATGACGTCCCGGAAACACCGCTCGGGCGGGAAACCGGTCACCAATCCGTTGCCGCCGAGAATCTGCATCGCCTTCCAACAGACATCGCGCCCCATGTCGGCGGCGTGCAACTTCGCAGTCGAGACGTCGAGCGCACGCGGGAACTTGCCGCGCTCCGCGGTCAGCGCCGCCTTGTACGTCAGATAGCGCACGGACTCGATCTGCGTCCACATTTCGGCCACCAGGTGGTAGACGGCTTGGAACTCGTTGATGGGGCGTCCGAACTGCTCTCGCTCGTTCGAGTAGGCGACCGCTTCGTCGAAGGCACCTTGTGCCAATCCGAGACACAACGACGAGATGTACAGCCGTTCCATGTTGAACGCCTGCATGAGATGGGCGAACGAGCCCTCACCCATCAGGAGGTTCTCGGCGGGCACACAGCAGTTCTCGAAGTGGAGATCGCCGTGTGGCGAACCGCGGGATCCCATGTACTCGGGCCCGGTACCGAGAGTGAAGCCAGGTGTGTCCTTGTCGACGACGACCGCGCCGATGCCTTTCATGCCCTGGATGCCGTTGAGTCGAACGAACACGACGTAGACGTCGTAATCCGGTGCGCCCGTGATGAATCGCTTCGAGCCGTCGATGCGAATCTCATCTCCTTCGATGATCGCCGACGTCTCGATGTCTGTGACCGCTGAACCGTACTTGGGTTCCGACAACGCGATGGCCGCCGTGCGCTCGCCGGCGGCGATCTTGGGTAGATAGTTGGCGTGAGCCTTCGTGTTGTCGCTCATCATGATGACCGACGGGCCTGTGCAGGTCGTGGCGAAGAGGATGTCGCCGGCCATCCACGATTTCATCGACCGGCATGCCTGTTCCACGGCCAGGGCGAACTCGATGGCGCTGTGGCCGCGTCCGCCGAACTCCTCGGGAATGGTCAGGCCGGAAAGGCCGAGTGTCACCGTATCGGCGATCATCTGATCAGTGGGCGCCTTGTCGTCGCGGTCGATCTCGGTGGCGAGCGGCGCCCACTTCTCCCCGAATTCCCGCGCCGCATCGACGATTTCCTGCTGAGTCGGTGTCAACGCGAATGCAGATGAGTCCAACGTCGTGTTTCCTTTCGAAGGGGAGCATCGAGACGCTCAAGGCATGTTGTAGCCACCGCTGACGGACACGAGTTGCCCGGTGACCTGCCTTGCCGCCAGGGGCGAGGAGAACCACAGCACCGCCCGGCCGATGTCCTCGGCGCTGGTCAGGCGACGAAGCGGTGTGTCCTTCAGCATGAAGTCGATTTGCTTTGGATTAAAAACTTCGTCTTGGCCGACTGCCCACAGGCTCGATGCACCCACGGCGTCGGGGCCCTCCGGGATCACGAGTCCGGGGCAGACGATGTTCGACCGGATGCCGTGGCGGCCGTGCTCTCGGGCGGTGGTGCGAGCGAGTGCCACCATGGCCGCCTTCGATGCCCCGTAGACACCTTGCCGGATCTGACCGAACGCCGCGTCGCTGGCGATGAACACGATCGCACCGCCGCCGGCCTCCTTCATCGGCGGGATGGCAGCCTGTGTTGCCGCGATCGCGGAGAACAGGTTGATCTCGATTGTGCGCTGCCATTTATCGCGGTCGGTGTCGGTGGCGACGAATCCCGGAACGCTCCAACCAGCATTGTTGACCAGGACGTCGACGCCGCCCCACCGGACCTGGGCGGCTCCCACCGCCGCCTCGGCGGCACCGGGAACAGTCAGATCGGCGATCACGACGTCAACCTCAGCCGCCCCTCGATCGAACGCCTCGTCACGGACCTTCTTCGCCTGGGGCTCATCGATGTCGTTGATGACGATGCGGGCGCCCTCCTCGGCGAACGCGTGCACGATGCCGCGCCCGATGTTGGAGGCGCCGCCGGTCACCACGACCCTTGCGTCGGCCAATCCCAGATCCATGTTGACTCCCCACTGCATCGTCGCTTGTGACCGCCGGTGCCGATAGTTTAACCTAGATTAGAAATTGTCGAAAGAAGCGGAGACCAAGACGATGGCTGAAGCACTCCTGGCGGGTCAGGTCGCGGTGGTGACCGGGTCAGGGCAGGGCATCGGACTGGAGATCGGGCGGGTACTGACCGAGCACGGTGCGAAGGTTGTGTTCGCGGACATCGACGGTGCAGCCGCCAAGACCGCGGCGGATCGTTACGAATCCGTCGGCTATGCCTGTGACGTCACTTCCGAAGACGATGTCGAGCGCCTGGTTGCTGCGACGACTGGCGAGTTCGGTCGTCTCGACCTCTTCGTCAACAACGCGGGCATCACCCGCGACGCGTCATTGAAAAAGATGACAGTCGCCGACTTCGATGCCGTCGTCACCGTGCACCTGCGAGGCACCTGGCTCGGCGTGCGCTACGCGTCGGCGATCATGCGTGAACAGAAGAGCGGCAGCATCGTCAACATCTCCTCGCTGTCCGGCAAGTCAGGAAATCCGGGCCAAACCAATTACAGCGCAGCGAAAGCCGGCATCGTCGGTCTTACCAAGGCGGCGGCTAAAGAGGTCGCGCACCACAACGTGCGCGTCAACGCCATCCAGCCCGGCCTCATCCGCACCGCGATGACGGAGGCGATGCCACCAGACGTCTTCGCCGAGCGCGAAGCCGCCGTTCCGATGAAGCGGGCCGGCGAGCCGGCCGAGGTCGCCGGCGCCGTCGTGTTCCTGGCGAGCCCGTTGTCGAGCTACGTCACCGGATCCGTCCTCGAGGTCGGTGGCGGGAGGTACATGTGATGACCGTTCGCAGCCGAGTGGAGGACGGCGTCGCGTATCTCATCCTCGAGCGGCCCGACAAGATGAACGCGATCTCCGTCGAGCTGGCTCAAAACCTCGTGTCGGCCCTGCGCATCTGCGGCGAGGATCCATCGGTTGCCGTCATCGTCATCAGCGGAGCAGGTGGAAACTTCTGCGCCGGCGGCGACATCGACGACGTTGAACGATTGCGCGCCGAGGGAGCCGACCGGCTACGAACCCTGTTCGACGCGTTTCGCCAGGCATGTGCGGCGATCGCCGCCCTCGACGTACCGGTCATTGCGGCCGTCGAAGGTGTGGCGATGGCGGGGGGATTCGAGTTGATGCAAGCGGCTGACATCGCGCTGGTGCGCGACGACGCGAAGATCGCCGACAGTCACATCAACTTCGGGATGATCCCCGGTGGCGGTAGTTCGCAGCGACTTCCGCGTCTGGTCGGGCGTCAGACGGCGACGGCGCTACTGCTGAGTGGCGATCGCATCAGTGGTCTGGATGCCGTCCGCCTCGGACTTGCGTACCGCAGTTACTCACCAACTGAATTCGAGGCCGGGGTTCGGGCTTTTGCCACAAAGCTGGCGACCCGTGACCGTACCGCAGTCTCGCGCATCAAACGCCTGGTCGAGACTGCCGGCGACCTTGCCCTGTCCGAGGGGTTGGACGCCGAGGTCGATGCGGTGGTCGCCCACATCTGCGGGCGGGGCGTCGACGAGTTCGCCAACGTGGGAGATCGACGATGACACCCGGTGCAGTACCAGAACAACCCAACATGAAAGGCCGCCATTCATGACGTCAACGACCACCACCCCGGTAGCCCTCGACGTCGACGGCGGTATCGCCCGGTTGCGGCTCAATCGACCGGAGGCGTCCAACGGACTCAACGTCGAACTCCTGCAAGCGCTGCACGGGGCGATACTGCGTTGTCACGCCGACCCCGCTGTGCGTGTTGTGCTGCTGTCCGGTGCAGGCCGAAACTTCTGCGCTGGTGGCGATGTGAAGACTTTCGAATCAAAAGGTGAGCATCTGCCCGAGTACCTACGGGAGGCCACGGCGTGGCTGCAGTTGGCCACATCGGCCCTCATTCAGTTGCGCGTGCCCGTTGTCACGGCGGTGCAAGGCTTCGCCGCAGGCGGCGGTGGACTCGGTTTGGTCTGCGCATCCGACATCGTTGTCGCCGCGGAGTCGGCCAAGTTCTTTTCCGGTGCGGTCCGAGTGGGGATGGCACCGGACGGTGGCTCCTCGGTCACGCTCACGCAACTGATCGGACTTCGTCAGGCGCTCCGAGTCCTTCTGTTGAATCCGACCCTGACCGCCGCCGAAGCTCAAGACCTCGGCCTGGTCACGGAAGTTGTTGCCGAGGAGTCTCTTTCGACGCGTAGCGAGGAGATCGCGAGCACCCTGGCGACCCTTCCGACCCTGGCGCTGTCGGCGACGAAACGGCTGGTGTGGAATGGAGTAGGTGCCTCCGTGGAGCAGCGGCTCGCCGAGGAATCGCGCACCGTGTCCGAACTTTCCGGGACCGCGGACTCGCTGGAGGGCCTGCGTGCCGTCATCGAGCGCCGGCCGCCGAGGTTCACCGGCCGATGAACGTCCTGACCCATGACGACGGGGCCGTGCGCACCATCACGTTGAACCGGCCCGAGCTTCGCAACGCCATCGACATTCCGCTGAGAGTGGAACTTGCGCAGGCGATCTCCGCGGCAGATACCGACGGCTCCGTGCGTGCGATCGTTCTCACCGGTGCCGGTCGTGCCTTCTGCTCCGGCGGTGACATCGCCACGATGCGGCGGATGTCGCAGGACGAGGCGATGAAGCGCGCCGAGCTGGCGCAAGGCGTCATCAAGGCGATCTGGGGGACTGGAAAGCCCGTCATCGCAGCAGTCGAGGGCGCGGCGTTCGGTGCAGGCGCCGCCCTGGCCGCTGCGTGTGATCGCGTCGTCGCGGCCCGTGATGCGCGTTTCGCCACGACGTTCACCAATGTCGGGTTGGCCGGCGACATGGGCGTGTTTGCGTCGCTTCCCCGGCGCGTCGGCATCGCCAAGGCGACTCAGATGCTGCTGTTGCCGGAACCGTTCGATGCCGAACAGGCCCACTCCTGGGGTCTGGTGGATGCCATCACCGAACCTGGAGCCGCACTGGATTTCGCGCTTCGGGACGCCCAACGGCTCGCGGCAGGACCCGCCGGCGCGCACGCGGTAATCAAGTCGCTCATCGCCGTGGCACCGACCATGAATCCCGTCGAGGTGCTCGATGAAGAGGCACGGCACCAAGCAGTCCTGTTCGGTAGTGACGACTTCGCCGAGGGCGTCGCGGCCTTCCAGGAAAAGCGCAAGCCCGTGTTCGGAGCCGTGAAAGGAGCACGATCGTGACCTCGGTCATCGACGACGCCGCAGACACTGGAAGCCCCTACGACCGGCTCATCTTGCCGGACAAAGTCCACGGTTCGCTGTACACGGACTCGCACATCTTCGAAGAGGAACTGCGAAAGATCTGGTACCGCACATGGGTTTTCGTCGGCCATGAGAGCGAAGTCGCCCAGCCCGGTGACTACGTACGCAAACGTCTTGCCCTGCAGGACGTGATCATGACCCGCGACCGTGACGGTGAGGTGCACCTGCTGCTCAACAGGTGCGCCCATCGCGGCAACCAGGTGTGCGACGACGCAAAGGGCAATTCGTCGACGTTCCGGTGTCCGTATCACGGTTGGACGTTCCGTAACAACGGCGACTTGATCGGGTTTCCCTTCTTCAAGGGATACGGCGGGCGGCAACTCGACCTCGCACTGGGCCGGGTGCCGCGCATGGAGTCGTACCACGGTTTTGTGTTCGGCAGCTTCGCGACAGACGGGCCGAGTCTGATCGAGCACCTCGGCGCCGCCGCCGGTGAGATCGATCGGCTTGCGCGATTGTCACCGTTGGGCAAGGTCGAACTCAACGCCGGATGGTTGCAGCACCAGACCCGCTCGAACTGGAAACTGCTCGCAGAGAACGAAACCGACGGCTATCACCCCCAGTTCGTCCACGGGTCGATCTTCGGGGTCACCGGCAGCACCATCGGGCCGCTCTACAGTGACGCATCTACCGCTGTTACCCGCGACCTGGGCAACGGCCACAGCGAGAACGACCTACGTCCGGAGTTCCGCAAGTTCGCGGAGCCGATGCGGTGGTTCGGCACAACCGAGTCGCGAGTGCCGGACTACGTCGCCGCGATGCGCGCCAAACACGGCGATCAGGCTGATCGGATCCTCATCGAGGGGGCTCCGCACGTGATGATCTTCCCGAACCTCTTCATCGCGGAGATCCAGGTCTTCAACATCCAACCGGTAGCGGTGGGGGAGTGCGTGCAGTACTCGACGGCAGTGCAACTGGCAGGAGCTCCTGAACTCAACAAGCGCATGGTCTCGCAATGCGTGGGGTCGGTCGGTCCGGCCGGAATGTTGCTCGCCGACGACACCGAGATGTACGAGCGCAACCAGGCGGGCCTGGCCGCCCTCGATCCCGAATGGCTCGACGTGCGACGGGGGATGAACCGCGAAGTCAGAGACGAGAACGGGTTCAAGATCGGCTCGGCGACCGACGAAACGGGGATGCGGGGATTCTGGTCCCATTACAAGAAGCTGATGGAGGCGCAGTGACCGCTATGGCGCAATCAGTAGACCTACCAACAGGTTTCGATCGCAGTGAGGTCGAGCAGTTCCTCTACCGCGAGGCCCGCCTCGCCGACGAATCGCAATACGATGAGTGGGAAGCGTTGTGGACGGATGACGCCCTGTACTGGGTACCCGTCGGTGGACAGGGCGGCGACCCGCGCCGCGAGATGTCCGTCATCTACGACAACCGCAATCGCATCTCCACTCGGCTCAAGCAACTGCGCACCGGCCGCCGCTACGCTCAGGCGCCGCAGTCCAACCTGCGTCGACTGATCAGCAACATCGAATTCCTCGGTGGCGTAACGAATCCCGCCGGTGCGATCGATCTGGAAGTCGGAGCCAACTTCCTGGTCATCGAGTCTCGCGCACGCGACACCCACCTCTGGGGTGGCCGCGCGACCTACCGGCTGCGGCGCGATGACGACACCCTGCGGTTGGTGTACAAGAAGGTCGTTCTGGTCGACAACGACCGGCCTTTGCCCACCCTGGGATTCCTGATTTAGGAGAGCGCATGTCCATCGAATTCGGTGATCCCACACCGGTGGAAGTGCCGGGGACCGGCGCAGTCATCGGCAGTGAATTCGCCCAGATCTCGGTAGCCTTCGACACTTCCGGGAACGCACCGCGGCTGCGGTTGCAGGACCTGCGCACCGACAGGGTCCGCTACCTCGACGCCCTGGAGTTGGAGAGCATCATCTGGCTCCCCGACGAGCAGATGGCAGCGCTGCTCGACCCGTCGCACAGCCGGTGGCGTGGCGAGGCAGCCGATGAACCAGGGTCGACCCGGTGAGGCGTGCCGCGATCGTCGCCCCTACCCGCACTCCGGTCGGTACGTTCGGCGGTGCATTGCGTCCCCTGCGGGCCGAGGATCTTGCCGCGCGCGTCGTCACGGCCGTGGTCGAACGTACCGGCATCGACCCGCAACTCATCGAAGACGTCGTGTTCGCCCAGTCGTACGCCAACTCGGAAGCCCCGTGCATCGGGCGCTGGGTTGCCCTGCACGCCGGTCTGCCCGTCAGTGTTCCCGGATTGCAGATCGACCGGCGTTGTGGTGGCGGCCTGCAGGCCGTCATCACCGCGGCGATGACAGTGCAGACGCGCGCCGCCGATGTCGTGCTCGCCGGTGGGGTGGAGTCGATGAGCAACATCGAGCACTACACCACGACAGCTCGATGGGGCAGCCGTGCCGGCAATCTGACGCTGTACGACAGGCTCGATCGAGGTCGGGAAATGTCGCAGCCGCCATGGCGTTTCGGCCCCATTAGCGGAATGATCGAGACCGCCGAGAATCTCGCCGCCGACTACGGCATCGATCGCGACGCCGCCGACGCGTTCGCCGCGCGCAGCCACCACCGCGCCGCCACCGCGCAAGCCAACGACGCGTTCGCCGACGAACTCGTCGCCGTGCAGGTGCCGCAGCGACGCACGGATCCCGTCGTGGTCGACCGTGACGAGGGCGTACGACCCGACAGCACCACTGCAACTCTGGCCAAGCTCAAGCCGATACAGTCCGGCGGCACCGTGACCGCCGGTAACTCGAGCCAGCAGAATGACGCTGCGGCAGCGTGTTTGATCGTCGCCGAGGACAACCTCGACACGTTGGGCCTGGAGCCGATCGGGTTTCTCGAGGGTTGGGCCGCCGCCGGTTGCGAACCCGCACGCATGGGCATCGGTCCCGTGCCGGCGGTAGCCAAACTGCTGAAGCGTTCCGGACACACCCTCGACGACTTCGATCTCATCGAAGTCAACGAGGCATTCGCCGTGCAGGTCCTGGCCGTACTGGCCGGATGGGGCACCAAGCTCGACGACGTCGATGATCGTCTGAACGTGAACGGATCCGGCATTTCGCTTGGACATCCGATCGCGGCGACGGGTGTCCGGATCATGACGACGATGCTGCACGAGCTGCGACGCCGCGGCGGCGGGCTGGCGCTGGAGACCATGTGCATCGGTGGCGGTCAGGGCCTCGCAGCCGTCTTCAGCGGGGTGACGGTGTGACGGCGAAGCTCATCGGCTACGGAACCTACCTGCCCCGATACCGGCTCGCGGGCAATGACATCGGTCTGCGTGGCGGTGACCGTGTGGTGGCTTCGTTCGACGAGGACTCGACCACGATGGCCGTCGCCGCGGCCAGGTCGGCGATCGAATCACACGATCTGCCGGACCACGTGTACTTCGCCACGTCGAGCCCGGCCTACGGTGACAAGACCAACGCCACCGCCGTACACGCCGCGCTCGGGCTGCCTGTGCAGGCGTTCGCCGCGGACGTCGGCGGCACCGGACGCAGCACCATCGCGGCGCTACGACTGGCGGCCGGTACTGGAGGGCTCGCCCTCAGCGCCGACGTCCGGGTGGGACGGCCCGGATCAGCCGACGAGAAACTCGGCGGTGATGGCGCTGCAGCATTGCTCTTCGGTGAAGGACCGGCGATCGCCGACGTCGTCGCCTCTTTCTCCACTACTTCCGAATTCCTCGACAGGTGGCGGGCTCCCGATTCGGTGACGGGCGAACAGTGGGAAGAGCGCTTCGGCGCGGAACAATATGGCGACCTCATTTCCGCCGCAGCCGCCGCGACCCTCGACCAGGCCGGACTGCCCGAGGTCGACCACGTGGTTCTCGCGTGCCCTAACTCCGCGATCGTGAAGCGGGCTGCCACGCTGATCAAGGGTGCAGAGTCGACGACCACGTCTCCGATCGGGTTCAGCGGCACGGCTGATGCAGCACTGGGGCTCTGCGGCGCCCTCGATCGAGTCGAACCCGGCGAGACCATCCTGGTGGTGTCGGCCGTCGATGGTTGCGACACCGTGCTCTTGCGGGCCACCGATCGGGTGTCGAATGCGCGTCAGCGACAGTCACTTCGGGAACAACGCGAGGGCGGGCTGCCCGTCTCGTATCTGACCTATCTGGCATGGCGTGGACTGGTCGAACGGGAGCCGCCGCGGCGTCCCGAACCGGACCGTCCCGCAGGGCCGCCGGCCGCGCGTGCTGCGGACTGGAAGTTCGCTCTCACGGGTAGTCGATGCCGAGAGTGCGGCTTCGTCCACCTGCCGCCCGTGCGGGTATGCCGCGAATGCGGTGTCGCCGACAGCATGTCGCCCGTGCCCGTGTCACGACTGGGCGGCACCATAGTGACCTATACCGTCGACCGGTTGGCGTATTCGCCGTCGCCGCCGGTGGTTCAGGCCGTGATCGACGTCGATGGCGGCGGTCGGTGCACTCTCGAGATCGCCGATGCCGAACCCGACCGCCTTGCCGTTGGCGCGCGTGTCGGGTTCACGTTCCGTCGTCTGTTCACTGCGGGCGGTGTACACGACTACTTCTGGAAGGCCCGTCTGGCCGATTCGGCCGAAACGGAGGAATCATGAGCAGCCGTGGCATCGCCGACAAAGTCGCCGTCGTTTCGATGGGATGCACGAAATTCGGTGAGCGATGGGAAAGTTCGACCGACGATCTGCTGCTGGAGGCGGTAGGGGAGTGCATCTCGGCTGTCTCGGGACTTTCGCTCGACGACGTCGACGCCTACTGGCTGGGCACACTGGGTTCAGGTCAATCCGGGCTCACTCTGAGTCGGGCGCTGGGAACCGAGGACAAGCCCGTGACTCGCGTCGAGAACTACTGCGCAACGGGATCGGAGTCCTTCCGAAACGCCTGTTACGCTGTCGCATCCGGTGCCTATGACGTGGTCATGGCAGTCGGTGTGGAGAAGCTCAAGGACTCCGGATTCTCCGGTCTGCTGCGCGCCGACCCGCCGAGTGATGGCACCGCACCGGAGCTGTCGCTGACCGCACCGGCGGCCTTCTCGCTGCTGGATCCGGCATATTGCGCCAAGTATGGCGTGGATCCCGGGCAGATGCGCGAGGCGATGACCCACGTCGCTTTCAAGAATCACAGCAACGGGTCACGAAATCCGAAGGCTCAGTTCAGGTCCCCGGTGTCGAGGGAGACCATCGACGGCGCTCCGAAGGTTGCCGGACGACTCGGGGTGTTCGATTGCTCCGGGGTTTCCGATGGCGCGGCCTGCGCACTCATTGTGCCGGCAGAGCGCGCTACCGAGTACACCGATCGCCCGATGTACGTCAAGGCGCTGTCGCTCGTGGCGGGATCGGCGCGGGGGTCGATGGACCCCGGGTTCGACTTCACCACGTTCCCCGAAGTGGTGCGCTCTGCCAGGGATGCCTATCAACAGGCGGGCATCGACGATCCCAACCGGCAACTCTCGCTGGCCGAGGTGCACGACTGCTTTACTCCAACCGAATTGATTCTCATGGAGGACTTCGGCTTCTCCGATCGAGGACGAGCGGTAAAGGACGCACTCGCGGGCGAGTTCGACGCGGACGGCCGACTGCCGGTCAACGTCGACGGCGGACTGAAATCATTCGGTCATCCGGTGGGAGCAAGCGGACTGCGGATGCTCTACGAGGCGTGGCTGCAGTTCCAGGGCAGTGCCGGTGAGCGCCAGATCCGCGACGCGCGAACGGCGTTGACGCACAACCTCGGTGGTCGGCCCGGCGGGTGTGTGTCGTTCGTGTCGATCGTCGGCACCGACCTGGGTGCCGTGAAACGCTGACACGCGGCACCTCAACGCGCAGAACCGTCAGACCGGCAGTTGTGCCGGCATCTCCGCACCCGGTGCTACGAAGATCGGTGTCGGCTCACCCGCCGACCAGCCGCCGTCGCGGGCGTGGAAGCGGGACGATCTGCTGCAAGATCTGTTGGTACGCAAGGTATTGGAGCGCCCGGCAGCTCGAGCAGGTCGCCCATCTTGCGGACAGTCGTGTGCAACGCTCTTAGTGGTCGGACCCTGACCTTGAAGGTGACGATCGTCTCGTCGTCAGACCGCCGGATCATGTCGACGCCCTCGATCTGTATGCCATCGAGATCAGCGCTGAAATCCAGAATTGCCGACTGCTCGCGGTACCAGGCGCCGGTATAGCGAAACGTGGTGTTGGCAAACATCTTTTCTGCTGCGATCAGGTAAGCCGCCGCCTTCGCGCGGCCCGTCTGCGGCGTGAAGACGGCGGGGGAGTAGAAAGTAACTTCCTCGTCGAGGAGATCGTCGAGCAGGGCTGCATCGCCGGTCTCCATGAAGCGGTACCAGCGTTCTACGACGCGCGGCGTCATACAGTCGCCGTCGCCCGGGGTGTGCAAGATTTCCTACTTGCGGAGGTTGCGGTACGCCTTGCCGATTCGGTCGACGACGTCGGGATGCCAGATCACTTCGCGGTACGCGAGGGTTTCGTACGTAAGGGCTGCAATGGGATCCATGGCAGGAGCGCGAAGCGCAATCGCCTTGTTCATCGCCGAGGCGGTAGTGGTCTCGGCAATGGACCTGGCGAGCTCCGTGGCGACCGCCACGGCCTGGCCTGCCGGTACGAGTCGATCCAAGAGTCCGATGCGGTAAGCCTCGGCGGCATCGATGCGGTCGCCAGAGAAGGTGAGGAGTTTCGCCTGACTGAGCCCAACGATCTTCCACAGAGGTGAAAAGTACGCATCGTCGCCTTCCGAGCACGTATGGCTGGACCCAAGACCCAGAAGACCGTCCAGCGACTCGACCCGCTGACTGCACGGGCGGTCCTATTCAGGCTAGCACATAATTTAATCTGAACTCAAAAAGAGGGAAACATCGCGGCCAGGCCGTCTCGAACAGGGTTCTTGCTAATTTAATATCGATTAGATATTGTGAAACCCCGCCAAGGGTGGATCGTAAGCAGGTGCGGCCTTATCAGTGCAGGGGGACGACTGATGCAGGTGGTCATGAACGGTGGCACGCCGCGCAACACTCCGGCAGGACGCAGAGCAGGAAGGGTCAACGATGACTGAGCGTGAAGATTTCCTCTGGCAGCGGTTCTTCGCCGCCTGCGCCGGCCTATTCGCCATCTTCACCTTTGTTGGCCTCGAGGTCTGCTGGCCGCAGCCACCTTCCTTTGAGCTGAGTGGCGAGCAGACCGCGGCCTACTATGTCGAACACCAGACCGGCTTCTTCATCGGCATCGTCCTGTGCAGCGTCGGCATGGCATTCCTCCTGGCATGGACGGTCCAGTTCTGCCTGATGCTGTGGCATCTGGAGGGAGGATCGCGAGCGGTCACTGCCGTAACCGTAGCGAGCCTGGCCGCAAGTCCTATCCTGCTGTCTTTCGACCTTGCGATCTTCGGGGTTACTGCATTTCGTCCGCGTGACACCAATCCGGACGTGACGCGCGCTCTGAGCGATGTGGCTTGGCTCGGTTCAATGCATATTTGGCCAATGCTGGGTTTCGGGATGGCCCTGGCGGGGATCGTGATCCTTAGAACACAGGGCCGCCCAGGGTCGCTGCCTGCCTGGCTCGGTCATTTCAGCCTCGTGGTTGCGGTGTGCGAACTCGGACAACTTCCGATCTTCTTCGTCAAGACGGGCCCGTTCGCCGGAAACGGTGTCGGCTCTTGGTATCTCGCGGTGTTCACATGGGGTGGGTGGATACTGGCCGCCGGCTGGGCAATGTGCCGGGTGTTGGGACGCCAGCAAGCCGCGCGTTTGGCTCACGCCGGTGGACAGTGACCTGCGATGTGGGGCGGGATGTACGAGTTGAAACGATCGTGACTGCTCGCATCCGAGAAGCGCTAAGCGTGCAAACCAGTCGTGATTCATCAGATGAAAACGGCGACATTGTTCATGGATAATAGAGATTATCCATGAATGCATGAGATGCCTTGGCGGACAATCATTTCAGATGTTGGCCTGGCTGACGTCGACAATCGTGATCGCTTTCGACTGCACCGTGCCGCACCGAGGCATTCGGCCTTTCGGAGGCAGCGGAATTATTGCGGATTCTGGTGGTTGGCTCGCACGAAACGTCACTTGACATTCGAATCATGGTGTGCGAGGGGCAATCTCATTGCGCTGGACTTTGATCCTTCGGTGCGCGGGTGGCCGAACAGCCATTCACAATGCGGTTCGCTGCTGTGGAAGGTGGCCAGCGGGAACACACGCCGGACTTCTTCGTTCGTTCGGTTACCGGAGGCGACCGTTGTGGATGTTCGTCCGCAGGCAGTGATCGACGTGAGCGACCGGGAGGTTCGGCTGGGAATATCGGCAGCTCGGTGAACTGCCGAGTCCGTGGATCGCCAATGTGCGGTGGCTGGCCGGATATCGCCACGAGCGAGCGCACCCGCTGCGGTCGCGGTAACGCACGTCTCACCAGAGCTGCGCGGGAGTCGATAGAACGCTGTGGCCGACTCGGCCGCAGTGCGTGCCTAGCAATTAGCAGCTGCCGCAGCCGGCATCTCCGCACCCGGCGCTACGAAGATGGGCGTCGGCTCACCCGCCGACCAGCCGCCGTCGACAGCGAACTCCGCGCCAGTGCAGTACCGCGCGTCGTCGCTGGCGGCGAACATCACCACTGGTGTGACGTCCTCGGGCGTGGCGATACGGTCGATCGCCAGTCGACCATGCACCGCATCGTCGGGAATTCCCTCCAGCAGCGGCGTTTTGATGTAGCCGGGGTGAACGGAATTCACCCTGATGCCCTGTGTCCCCAGTTCCATCGCGGCGACCTTGGTCAGCCCGCGGACCGCGAACTTGCTGGCCGCGTAGGCGCCCAGCAGGGGGGAGCCGATCAGCCCCGCGAAGGAGGAGATGTTGATGATCGCACCGCCACCGCTGCCTGCGATCAGCGGCGCCGCGGTCTTGATACCAAGGAACACGCCATCGAGATTGACTGCCAGCACCTGGTGCCACACGTCGAGGTCGGTCGCGGTGAGCGGCGCGGGGACACCGCCGATGCCGGCGTTGTTGACGAGGACGTGCAAGGCGCCCTCCTCGGCAGCGACCGAATCCAGTGCGGCACGCCATTGGGTTTCATCGCTGACGTCCAGTCGGACGTAGCGGGCGCCCGAGCCGATCTCGTCAGCGAGTGCTCGACCCTCGTCGTCGAGCACGTCGCAGATGACCACTTGCGCGCCCTCGGATGCGAAGCCGCGCGCATGCTCGGCTCCCATACCTCGGGCCCCTCCGGTGATCAGAACGACACGATCGCGGAATCTTTCTGCTACGGACACAGCACTGCCCTTCCGTTGATGGAGCCCGTGTGAAGACGATCGAAGGCCGTGAGCGCATCGTCGAGCGCGAAGGTCTCGACGTCGAGCCGCAGGCGCCCTGCGTTCGCCAGCGCTACGCAGGCCAGCAGGTCGGACTTGGTGCCGCCGTACGAGGTTCGCACCGCCGCACCGTACGGCCAACCGACACCGAATCGTGGTACGGCATCGATGACCGGCCTGCCGCCCCCGATGCCCACAAGTTGATAGATCCCGTCGGGCGCAACGGTGTTCACCGCCAGGTCTGCGCTCGACTGGTTGCCGACGAAGTCGAATACTGCGGCCGCACCTCTGCCGTTCGTCACCTCGAGGATCGCGCTCGACGCAGTCTCATCGGCGAGTAGGACGTGGTCCGCACCGTGCCGTGTCGCGGCCTCGAGGCGCTTCTCGGTCACGTCCACCGCGACGATCCGAACCCCGGTCAGCTGCCGAAGCAGTTGCACGGCAACGTGTCCGAGTCCGCCGATCCCGATCACCAGGCCCGTTGAGCCGGGCCGCAGCACGTCGAGTGAGTTGCGGATCACGTGATACGGCGTCATTCCGGCGTCTGCCAGCGGCGCCGCCTGAACGGGATCCAAATCCCCCAGTGCGACGAGGTAGCGAGCGGGGACGACCATGAATTCGGCCATACCGCCGGCGGGTCCGAGCCCTGGTGTGGGTGGCTGAGCCATTCGTCCGGCGCTGTGACACACGTTGTCGTCGCCGCGAGCGCATGCAGAGCACGAACCGCACGCCCAGATGAGGTGAACCAACGCGCCTTGGCCGACTGACCACTCGGTGACGCCGGGGCCGAGATCAACGATGTGGCCCGCGGTTTCGTGTCCGAGCGTCAGAGGCAGTGGCAGGACTTCCTCGAGCAGCGACACGATGTGCAGGTCGGAGTGGCAGATGCCGGCGGCGGCTACCTTCAGTAGCACCTCGCCCTCGCCGGGGGCGGGCACGGCCACGTCGTCGACCTTGAGAACGGTCGGTGCTACGAGTCGGACGGCCTTCATGCTGTCACCGCCAATGTCTTGGTGTTCGCGAACACCCGATGAAGGAAGGCGCACTGGTGCGCCAGAACGCGGGCATGCACCGGGCCGCCGGGGTAGACGTCGAAGTGATCGGCCGGATAGCGACGCACCATGGCGCGCAAACGAACTGCCGCGCGTTCCGCGGCAGCGGGTGGGGCGGACTGATCGTTCTCGGCGATCTGCATCAGGATGGGACACGCGATCGCGGAGCGGCGTGCGGGACGGTACAGCCCGATGCGCAGCAGGAGGCGAGCGGCGATGGCGTTGCGCCACGTAGGTCCTGCAATGGCATGCATGCGTTCACTTGCGCCCGGTGAGGTGAGTGCACCCGGCGCGCCCGGCCGAGCGACGATGGGCAGCATCAACGGCTGGCGGCCGATCGCCGCGCCGATACGGTCGACGACGCCGCGTGCGCACAGGCGCCCCGCGTGAAAGACGCCGTGCGCACGGACGATCTGCGCGACGGCGGCGCGTCCGTCGACGGCGGGCGTGACGCTGATGACCGCTGCGATGCGAGGGTCGTGGGCGGCGACCTCCAACACGTGGCCGCCCGAGAGCGAGACGCCCCACACCACGATCCGGTCTGGGTCGACTCCCGGCAGTCGGCGGGCGTACGCAACGGCGCTCCGGTAGTCGCTGAGTTGGCCGCGCAGGTTCACCAGTTGTCGCGGTTCTCCGGAGGATCCCGCGAAATTGCGGTAGTCGAAGGTGATCACGTCGGCGCCGGCTCGGGCGAAGCCACTGGCGAATTCATCGAGTCCGCAGTCCCGTGTCGCGCCGACCCCGTGTGCCATCACGACACACGGTCGACCGAGTGGACCGTCCAGTGAATCCGTCGCCGCTGCGTAGTGATCGCCCGCGAGCATGCCGCCATCGTGTGCGCGAATACTGATGACGCTCATCGGGTTCCGCCGAAGATCGCTGTGGTCCAGATGTGCACCAAGGTGGCGTGTACGCGGGATGAGTCGTCGGACCCGCTGCGCAGATGACGTTCGAGAACCCTCTCGTTGAGGGAGATGAGGCCATGAGCGAGGTCGCGCGCATCCACGGGGCAGGCCGCGGCGTGTTCGGACACATACTCGGCGGCGAAGTCCTCGTAGCGTCGCAGCCAGGCCTCCCACACGGTGCGCGTGCCGGTGTCTGAGTCTCGTGCATCGAGCATCGCGACGAACAGGGTCCGCTGCCTGCACCACGATTCGACCACCAACCAGAGTGCCGAATCGAGGTTGGCGCGGGGGTCGCCCGGAGCGTTGATCAGCTCCGTGACGCCCGACACCTGCTCGACGAAGATGTCCTCCAAGAGGTGTGTGACCGCTTCGTGCTTGCCTCGAAAGTAGAAGTAGAACGCCGATCGTCCGACTCCAGCCTTGTCGGCGACCTCGGCAACCGACACGTCGGCAAGAGACTGGTGCTGAAGTTGGGAGGCGAGTGCGTCGAGCAAGTGGACCTTGCGCTGCTCGCCGCGCGGTTGCGGGCGTGCAGGGTTGCGCCGAGGGCCCCGGTCCGTATCAGTGGGCATCGGAGACCACTGCGGCCAGACGCCGAGTGAGAGTCACGGGGCCGGACTTTTCCACCCGCTTGCGGCCGGCGGGAAGTTCGCGCTTGCGGATGTCGCGCTCGTAGTCGAAGTAGTCGACTTGTTGGGTATGGCGCGGCGAGTCGACGAAGTGACCGGTGTACTTGCGTTCGTCGGCCTCAATCACGCGTTGCATCTCGGCGGGTACCGGCGGCCGGTACGTGCCTGCCAAATAGGCTGCGACGAGCCGAGCCTGGCATTCGACGAATGGGAACAAGGTAGGCAGAGCCTGGGCGAACCCCACGAACACGAGGTCGTCGATTCCCGGTTTGAATATGCGTTTGTACAACGACAACTTGTTGTTCGGAGCCGACAAAAATTCGGGATCGAAGAAGGGGAACGTGATGTTGTAGCCCGTGGCGTAGATGATGACGTCTGCTTCGACCACCGATCCGTCGGCGAAAACTACGCGATCGCCGTCGAGGCGTTCCACATTGGGCTTGGCTACGGCGTCACCGGCGCCGAGCCTCATCAACAACTCGGCGGACTGCGTCGGATGAGCCTCGAGGAAGTGGTGATTCGGCGTCGGCAGGCCGTAGTGCTCAGGGTCGCCGAAGAGAATCCTGGCTACCGGTCGCATGGCCCTGCGTTGCCAGGACAGCGGGATGATGGGGAGCGTTCGTGCGATCTTGTCCGCGGTCATGCCGAAGATGTACTTGGGGACAACCCAGGCGCCCGAACGGGTCGATAGATAAACGGTGTTACGCCAAGACTTTTGGGACAGTTCGGACACGATGTCGGCCGCCGAGTTCCCGATGCCGACGACGACGATGCGCTTGCCGTACAGATCCAACGGTTCGGTGGGGTCGATGTACGCGTGGGAGTGGATGGTCTCTCCCGTGAACTCGCCGGGGAAGTCGGGGAAACGCGGGTCCCAGTGATGGCCGTTGGCGACGACGAGGGCGTCGTAGTGCTGTGTGCGGCCGTCATTGGTGGTGATGTCCCAACCGCCACCGGTGATGCGGTTGGCGCGTGTCACCGCGGTGTTGAACCTGATGTGCTCGCGCAGCCCGAAGGCGTCCGTGTATTGGTCGAGGTAGGTCTTGATCTGGGAGTGGTGCGGGTAGTCGGGCAGGCTGGGATCCATCGGGAAGTCTTTGAAGCACAAGAGATCACGAGACGTGTCGATGTGTAGTGACCGATAGGCGCTGGAGTGGCCGTTGGGGTTGCGGAAGGCCCAGTTGCCACCAACTCGGTCCGATGACTCGAAGCAGTCGAACTCAACTCCGGCATCGGCAAGGTTCTTCGCGCTTGTCAACCCGCTGATCCCCGCGCCGATGATCGCGGTCCGAGGTGTGGTGGGCATTGCGCTCCTTGCGGGCTGTGGCGGGCATCACGGGCGACTCGGGATGACGGTAGACCGAAATCCTGACACGAGTCAACATTTTCGAGACATATTTTTAATCCACAATCAATACTTTGGTCTGTCTGGTTTCCGGATGAGAAATGGGTTCAGCAGGCATAATCCGATTCGCTCAAGCGGCACGATTGCCTTGCAAAAGAGGCTGGTTTTAGTCGATATTTAAGGCAGCGGAGCCCGCCGGGAGGGGTCGGCGGGCTACCGTGATGCGGTTCGGCTGGCTCGCTACGTCTTCGGCCAGAGCTCACCGCGAAGCATGGACATCTGCGCGAGGCGCTCCGCGTGGGTCTCGGCGGCCGGGCTGACGAGCAGGCAACTGACGCCGGCGGCGGCGTACACCTCGAGCCTTTCGCGGACGTACTCCGGCGATCCGATCAACGCCAAACGACGGGCCAGTTCGAGAGGCACTGCGGCCGCGGCTTCGGTCTTGCGTCCGCCCAGATAGAGATCCTGGATCTGTTGCGCCGCGTCGCCGTAGCCGTATCGACGAGCCAGTGTGGTGTAGAAGTTCTTTCCGCGTGCGCCCATACCGCCGATGTACAGCGCTGCGTGGTGGCGTACCGCATCCAGCGCGGTGGCTTCGCGCACGGGATCGTCGGTGATCAACAGCGTGGTCTGAGCGGAGATGCCCAGTGCGCCAAGCCCGGGATCGCGCTTGGTCCGACCCGCGTCCAGGGCCTCGCCGAAGGCTTGCTCCACGAGGTCGGGTACGAAGAGAAACGGCTGCCACTCGTCGAAGATCTCGGCGGCCAACTCCACGTTGCGGGGCCCGATGGCGGCGAGCGCGAGTGGGATTCGGTCGCGGACTGGGTAATTGAGCAGCTTCAGTGGTTTTCCCGTGCCGGTGCCGCCGCGTAACGGAAGCTGATAGTAGGTGCCGTCGTAGTCGGTTCGGTCGCGGCGCCAGATCATGCGGCAGATTTCGACGTGTTCCCGAGCGCGGGCGACCGGAGCATCGAATGGGACACCGTGGAAGCCCTCGATGACTTGTGGTCCGGATGCGCCGATGCCCAGGATGCACCGGCCCCCGCTGACGTAATCCAGACCGGCCGCGGTCATAGCAAGGTTGGTGGGCGTACGGCTGTACATCGGGAGGATGCCGAACGCGAGCTCGATGGTGGACGTTCTGGCGGCGACGTAGCCCATCTGCGTGACGGCGTCGAACCCGTAGGCCTCGGGGATCATCACGCGGTCCAACCCCGCGTTCTCGTACTGAACCAACTGGTCGACGGTCTGTGCGAAATCCGCGCCGTACGTGATGGGCATTCCCAGCTTCACGAGGACCCTCCGGACGTCGTTTAATCGTAAGTAGATGGCAGCAATCGAGCGCTGCAAACAGCGTTCAGCGCAGCATACTTGACTGCCAGCTAGATTTTAAACTAGATTCAAATCGACTTGTTAGTCGACAGGAAAGGCTGTGGTCGTGCCGGGAGTTCAGGACAAGGTCGTCATCGTCACCGGTGCCGGGGGAGGATTGGGTCGCTCATACGCGCGCTTCCTCGCGGGCAACGGTGCACTCGTCGTCGTCAATGACCTCGGCGGAGCGCGTGACGGCACGGGCTCCGGAACGAGCATGGCCGATCAGGTCGTTGAGGAAATCCAGGCGGCCGGCGGAAAGGCTGTCGCCAATTACTCGTCGGTCGCAACGGCCGATGGCGCTGCGGAGATCGTGGAAACCGCACTCGACACGTTCGGCGCGGTGCACGGCGTGGTGAGCAACGCGGGAATCCTGCGCGACGGCGCATTCCACAAGATGACCGAGGACAACTTCGACAGGGTGCTGAAGGTCCACCTGTACGGCGGTTTCAACGTCGTCCGCGCGGCATGGGCACACTTCCGCGAGCAGCGCTTTGGACGTGTCGTCGTCGCGACCTCCACCGCGGGAATCTACGGCAACTTCGGTCAGGCGAACTACGGCGCGGCCAAACTCGGGCTCGTCGGCATGATCAACACGCTGGCCGTCGAAGGCGCGAAGTACGCCATCACCGCCAACGCAGTGGCCCCGCTGGCCGCCACTCGCATGACCGAGGACATCGCCCCCCGAGAACTGCTCGACAAGTTGAACCCCGATCTGGTGGCTCCCGCCGTCGGATACCTCGTCTCCGAGGAGAATAACGACACCGGTTCGGTCTTCGTCGTCGGTGGTGGCTTGGTGCAGCGCGTCGCTCAATTCCAGAACGACGGTGTCACCTTCGCCGCACCGCCGAGCCTTCAAGACATTACCGCGCGCTGGCCCGAGATCAGCGATATGTCCAGCGCCAAACTAGGTTCCAGCCCGGTCTGAGCGATGACGGCGGCAGGCCAGCGTCTGATGACTCGGGCACAATGGGACGCCGATCGCAGCGTCGAACTCGTGGACGTCACGGTCGGGCAACTACTCATCGAGCGGGCCCGGCAGCATCCGGACCGCGACGCCATCATCGGGACACCGCATGGTCGAGCGGAGCAGCAGCGCCTGACCTACCGCGACCTGCTCGATGAGGCAGCGCGTATCGCCGACGCGCTTCTGCGACTGACGCCCCGCGGTAGCAGGATCGCCCTGTGGGCGCCCAACGCCATCGAATGGCCCGTCGTGCAATACGGCGCGGCGCTCGCCGGGATCGTGCTCGTCGCCCTCAATCCTGCGTTGCGTGACGACGAGCTGCTCTATGCACTCGATCATTCCGAAGCGGCCGTGCTTCTCCATGCTGATATGCACCGCGACTACGACATGGCAGCCGTCGCCGAGCGCGTCGGCCGGCGACTGCCGGGATTGGCCTGCGTGTCGCTGTCGGACGTCGCGCAGTGGCGATCGTCGAACCCGGTGGACGTCACCGCCCTCGATGTGCCCGACGACCCGGACGAGGTCTTCATGCTCCAATACACCTCCGGAACGACGGGCCGCCCGAAAGGTGTTGTGCTGCGGCACCGTTCCCTTGTGAACGTCGCCAAGCTGACTTTGCAGGTCGTTGGCGTTTCGGATGGTGCGGTGACCCTCAACCCGCTGCCGATGTTCCACACCGCGGGGTGCGTCATCGCGACCCTCGGTCCGCTGTGGGTCGGGGGTACGACGATACTCATCGACCGGTTCAGCCCGAAGCCGGTGCTGTCCGCATTGCGCACCGAGAACGTTTCGGTGCTCTTCTACGTGCCGGCAGTGCTCAGCGCACTGCTCGACGCTCAGCGCGCCGGGGATGATCCCGCACCGCAACTGGACATCATCATGGGCGGCGCGTCGAACGTATCCTCGACGCTCATCGAGTCAGCGGAAACGGTCTTCGGCGCCAGCGTGATCAACCTGTTCGGCCAGACGGAATTGTCACCCGTGCTCAGCGCCACCCGGCCGGACGATTCCCGTGCCGACCAACTCGCCACGGTCGGGCGACCCATTCCACAAGTCGACTGCCGCATCGTCGATCCAGCCACCGGCGAAGTGGTCGAAGTGGGCCAGGTGGGGGAGATATGCGCCCGCGGCTATCAGACGTTCGTCGAGTACCTGCACGACCCGCGGGCCACTGCCGCCACCATTGACGCTGACGGTTTCGTGCACACCGGTGACCTGGGCAGCATGGACGAGCGTGGCTATCTCACGCTCACCGGCCGGCTCAAGGAACTGATAATCCGCGGCGGCGAGAACATCGCGCCTGCCGAGATCGAAATGCAATTACAGGGGATGGACGCCGTCGCGGACTGCGCGGTCATAGGGCTGCCAGACGACCGCCTCGGCGAGGTCGTTGCGGCGATCGTTCGGCCCTCCGGTCAGGCGGTCGACAAGGAGCAGTTGGTCGAGCATCTTCGACCGCTGTTGGCGCCGTTCAAGATTCCAACCCGGTGGTTCATCACAGACGAGTGGCCCGTGACGCCGACGGGGAAGGTGCGTAAGTTCGAACTCCGTGACGCTGTGATGCGCGGCGCAGTGGACGAACTGTGAATCACGCTGCATCGGTTGACGTGCGGCGTGCCGCACTTCAGGCACGGTTCCCCAGGTGGCAACCCCGCTCCCTCGGCGGGTGGCTGGACACCTGCGCGGCCGAATACGCTGATCGCCCAATGGTATTGACCGACAACCTCGTACTCACTTACAGCGACGTCGCCGAGCAGTCCAAGGAGATCGCCGACGGCCTGCTGTCGCTGGGGGTGCAACCGGGGGACCGAGTGGGGATGGTGATGGCCAATCACCCCGAGTTCGCTGTGATCAAGTTCGCCATCGCCCGCACCGGCGCCATCGCCGTCCCCCTCAACTACCTCTACCGCGCAGACGAACTGCAGTTCGTCGTAAGCGACGCCGACTGTCGCGTCGTCATCACCATGACGGAATACGGCGGCCTCCGATACCCGGAGATGTTGCGCGCCATGAGCGAACAGCCGATCACCGTGCTGGTCGATACGGACGGTAGTGAGCCGGAGGATGCCCTGACGCTATCGACACTGGCGGCACTGGGGCGCCGAAACGCCGGAGCGTGCGATGCACTGGTCGTCGATCCGCTGACCGGTGGTGACATGCTCTACACATCGGGGACCACCGGATCGCCCAAGGGCGTGCTCGTCACGCATGACGCGGTCTTGCGGACCGCTTACGCCTCGGCGCTGACACGCGCCTACGAAGACGGCAGGCGCATCCTGTTCTCGCTGCCGTGCTATCACATGTTCGGCTACATCGAGGGGTTGCTGTCCGCGATGTACGTTGGCGGAGCGATCATCCCCCAGACCAAATTCAGTCCCCGATCGTATTTCGATGGGATTCAACGACATCGGGCGACCGACATCCTGTGCGTGCCAACGATGGCAGTGGCGCTGCTCGAGGATCCCTCTCGCGACGATTACGATCTCAGTTCGCTGAATGCGATCCTCTGTGGATCGGCGCCGGCGCCGGTGTGGTTGTGGAACGCGATCGAAACGGAGTTCGGCGTCAGCGAGATCGTGACCGGGTACGGCATGACCGAGTGCGGTGGCGCGATGACGCTGACCCGGCCCGAGGATGATCTGGTATTGACCTCGGAAACAGTCGGTAGGCCCAAGCTCGCCGGCTGCGCCGGAGTCGCAGGCAGCGATGAGCTCGTCCTCTACAAGACAGTCGATCCCGAATCGGGCGACGAACTGCCTCCCGGAGCAGAAGGTGAACTCGTCTCGCGGGGGCCCACCGCCATGCTGCGCTACTGGAATCGGCCTGCCGAGACGGCGGCAGCTTTGAAGGACGGCTGGTTGCACTCCGGCGACCTGGGACTCGTCTCGGACGACGGTTATATCAGGGTCACCGGACGGAGTAAGGAGCTGTACAAGAGCGGCGGCGAACTCGTGATGCCCAAGGAGATCGAGGATCTTCTGGATGCCCACGAAGGGGTCAGCCAATCTTTCGCCGTCGGACTGCACGACGAACGATGGGGTGAGCTCGGCTGCGTCGTCGCTGTGCGCTCGCCCGGCTCGCATGTCACCGAAGCCGAGATCATCGAGTACTGCCGAGAGCGACTCGCCCGATTCAAGGTCCCGAAGCGCGTGGTCTTCTACCGCGCAGACGAGCTACCGACGACACCCACGGGCAAGGTCCAGAAATTCCGTTTGATTCAAGAGCTCGGTGCCACGCCGTGGACGGTGAACCGACCGTGACCGACTACGCAACCGCGTACTTCGACGCGAGCGCACCATCCTCTTTCACGACGACGTCTTTGGCGGCCAATAGGTCGAGGTGACACATCACCTCTAACACCGCCGTCATTCCGTGAATGACGCCCAGCTCGTCAAGTGTCAATTCCCTTCTTGTCCAACGCATTTGACGCGCAACCTCGTAGGCGGTGTGCGCTCCGGTGCGCACGAGTTCGGTGATTTCATCAAGCCGTTCTTGGTGGTGTTCGAGCAGTTCGGTGACCCGCGACCCGACGTCGGCGACGACTGCGCCGTGTGCCGGCAACATCGACGACGTGGCCCACGTCTCGCACAGTCGCAACGAATCCAGGTAGCTGGATAGGGCGAGTGGCTGTGGGGCGCGCTCGAATCCTATCGACGGCGTGATCCGCGGAAGGATGTGATCGCCGGTGAACAAGACGCCTGCGGAGGGCTCTTCGAAGACCATGTGGCCGCGAGTGTGGCCCGGCGTCGCGTGTGCGATCACGTCAACCCCGCCGCAGTCGATGATCTCGCCGCCGTCGAGCCAGACGTCGGGCGCACCGAATGGCATGTCCTCCTCCCACGGCTCCAGCTCGACCGCCTCCACGCGGTCAGCAAGCTCGAGGGCGCCCGCCCGGCGCAGCCACCGCACCTGGTTGGGGTAGATGCCGTCGATGGTGTCGAATGCTTCGATGGTGTGGCGCTCGCCTCGACCCAGGTAGACCGTGACGTCGCGCTCGGTCCGCCACTTGACGGCTTGCGTGTAGTGATCCCAATGCGCATGGGTGACGAGGATGCGCCGCACGTCGTCCGGGGACCATCCCGCCACGGCGAGCCCGGCGACGAGCAACGACTCCGACTCGGGATTTGCCCATCCCGGATCGATCAGGGTGACGCCGTCATCGCCTCCGATGGCGTATGCATTGACTTCTTTGAGATCTCGCATCGGAAGTGGCAGCGGGATGCGCCAGATGCTCGTGGTGATGCGTTCGACCGGAGGCTGAATCATGCGCGCTATCTCTTTCACTCGATACGAATAATTTAACATGGACTAGAAAACCTGCTACGGTGGCTGGAGCAGCACCGAAGCCATCGCTGCCTGCACAGTTCGAATACAGATTAAACGATTGGATTCAGGTCATGCCGGCGAAGGTGACCAAGGCCCCGGTGGCGTCAGTCGCGACGTCCCCGTCGGCGCGGATGTGCATGCGGCCGCGGGACGTCGGGCGTTGGCTGTCAACCCATGGAGAACCGGTTCGCGGTCCGGTGACCATCAAGCGCATCGGCTTTGGGCAGTCCAACATCACCTCGTTGATCACCGACTGCGACGGCCGTGCGTGGGTACTGCGCGAGCCGCCGTCGGGCCCACGCCGCGGAAACGCTCACGATGTGCATCGTGAGGCCGGCATCATCTCCGCGCTCGCGGATTCGTCTGTTCCGGTGCCCCGCGTCGTGGGAACCGGGCGCACACGGGATTCGGTTTTCTTCGTCATGGACCGAGTCGCGGGGCGGCCATTGGAGAGCGAATCGGATGCCGCCGAGTTGTCTGAGGACCAGCGGCACGCGCTCGGTGTTCAGATGATCAGCACGCTTGCTGCGCTGCACCGCACGGCGCCGGCGTCGGTGGGGTTGGAATCGCCGACGTCTCCGTACCTTTCGCGGCAGCTGCGTCGCGTTAGCGACGCGTGGCTCCTCACGGGCTCGGACAGCGAACACGATTCGCACTGGCGTGCCGTGCGATCCCGCCTGATCGACCGCCGGCCGGACCCGTCGAACCCCGCCGTGATCATGCACGGCGACTACCGGCTGTCCAACGTGCTCGTAGATTCCGGTGCGATCACCGCAGTGCTGGATTGGGAGCTGTGCACCGTCGGCGACCCCTTGGTGGATCTCGCCTGGCTCCTCGACGACTGGCGCGCTCCCGAGGACGCGGCCATCTCCATGCCCAGCCCCACACGTGCCGGCGGCTTCCCGACCCGCGACGGGATGGTGGACCGCTACGCGAAGCAGACGGGTTTCGACCTTGCGCAACTCGACTACTACCGCGGATTCACGCAGTGGAGAGCGGCCAGCCTGTTGCAGGGGGTGGCTGCCCGTCGCCGCAGCGGGGCCATGGGTGACCACGGAGCCCTCGACCTGGACAAGCTCAGCGCGTCGATCGCCACACTGCTCGACTCGGCCTGCGCCCATCTCAAGGCACGAGCGTGCTGACACCGGCTGACGACTACGTGCACCCCATCGGCCCCGAGCCGAACTTCAACGAGTCCATGTACTTCCACTTCTTCGACCCGTTGCATCGTGTCGGCGGGTTCGTGCGCCTGGCGAACCGCCCCAACGAGGGACGAGGCGAGCGCACGGTGTGTCTGTATCTGGCCGACGGATCGGTCGCGTTCGGGTACGCACGTCCGGAGTTCGCCGACAGCAGCCGGTTTGACGCCGGTGGTCTCACTGTTGAGTCCGTCGCCCCGTTCGAGCGGTTGCGCGTCTCATTCGAAGGGCTCGTCAACGTTTTGGACGACCCGGCCGCCATGGCCGATCCCAAGGCCGCGTTGTCGGCGAGCCCGACTGCGCAATGCAACATTGCGTTCGATCTCACCGCGCTGGCGCCACCGCACGCCGAAACATTCGACGGCGAAGGAGAGTCGTTCGCCCCCAACCACTATGAGCAGCTCATGCAAGTTGCTGGAACCGTGCAGCTGGGTGATCGCACCTTCGCTGTTGCGGGACACGGACTACGCGATCACTCCTGGGGACCCCGTTCCTGGCAGGCGCCGTGGTTCTACCGATGGCTCCACGGCTCGTCGTCCACGCTGGGCTTCATGGGCGCGCTGTTCGGTGACGAGGACGGTGCCGAGCGAACCGGTGGGTTCGTGTGGGACGGCGAGCAACTTCACCCGTGCTCCGGTGTCACGGTGGTCACTTCGCGCGACCGCGACCACACCCCCCAAGCCGTGACCGTGTCCCTGATCGGCGATGGCACCACTTGGACCTTCACCGGGAAGGCTCAGAGTTCGATCCCGCTGCGCCACCGCAGCTCTGACGGACGCACGAACACCCGCATCTCCGAGACCGCCATGACATGGACGACCGACGGAGATACCCGCGTACACGGGATGGCCGAATACCTCGATCAAATGGCCGACGGCGTTCCCGTCGGTCTTCGGGTGTGAGAAAGGAATACATGAAGACCTTCGCGAACCTCGACGACTTCGCAGCCGCCAAGGGAACCGAGTTGGGCCCCACCGACTGGACTCTCGTCGATCAGGATCGGGTGAACCTGTTCGCCGACGCCACCGATGATCATCAGTGGATCCACGTCGAACCGGACCGAGCGGCCGAGGGCCCCTTCGGTGGCACGATCGCGCACGGGTTGCTCACGCTATCGCTGCTGCCACGGTTCATGCATCAGCTCTACGAGGTCGACAACGTGACGATGGCGGTGAACTACGGCTTCAACAAGGTGCGCTTCATCAGTCCCGTTGCGGTCGGCAAGCGTATTCGCGCCACGGCCACGATCACCGACGTAACCAGCCTCGAGGGTGCGGTCCAGGCCATGCTGACCACGGCCGTCGAAATCGAAGGAGCCGGTAAGCCGGCCGCCGTGATCGAATCGATTGTCCGCTATGTCCGTTGAGGTTGATACGGCCACGAAAGCCGCTACCGCACAGCGGCTTTACGACGCCTTGCGGGTGGGTGATCGCGATGCACTGGCAAAGCTGCTCAGTCCCGACTTCGTCGGACACGCCACCGAGGGATTGCCTCTCGGCATGGGTGGGGAACATGCTGGCCCTGATGCGATGCAGCGAGAACTCTGGTGGCGAATCGGCCGCAACTACGTCGCGGAGGCGCAACCCGAGAAGATGCTGGGTCTCGAAGATGGAGCGCTGCTTGTGCGCGGCCGCTACGTCGGCCACGGCCGGGCCTCGGGCGCGAAGCTGGACGCGGAGTTTATGCACCTGATCACTTTCGATGACGGCGGTCACATCAACGGGCTGCGTCAGTTGACCGACAGCGCCGCCTGGGTGCGCGCGCTCGGCGCCGAAACCACGCTGGCCACCATCGATTATCAGGTCGAAAACGGCGTTGCCACAATCTGTTTGAATCGACCTGAGGTGCGCAACGCGATCGATCTGCGCATGGGCGAGGAAACCCTCACCGTCGCTCGCCGTATCGCCGACGACCCCGAGGTTCGCGCGGTGTTGATCTGCGGCAACGGACCCGCACTCACCGTCGGTGGTGACATCGACTACTTTCTGACCGCCCCGCCGGAGACCTTCGGCGCACTGTTCGCACGGATGACGACCCCGTTTCACGAGGCGTTCCGCGTACTCAGCCGCATCGACGCACCGATCGTCGCCGCTGCGCACGGTGCAGTAGCCGGCGGCGGCCTGGGCTACGTGTACGCCGCCGACCTCGTCGTCGCCGCTGAGAACACCAAGTTCGTCACAGCCTTCGCGGCCATCGGGCTGTCGGGGGACGGAGGCGGTACCTGGCACCTGCCGCGGCTCATCGGCGCGCGTCGCGCAGCACAGGCCTACCTGCGCAACACCCCGATCACCGCCGCCGAGGCGCTCGAGTGGGGCATGGTGAATGAAGTGGTGCCCGACGACGACGTGCGTGCTCGGGCCCGCGAGATCGCCGAAGAACTGGCCAAGGGCCCGACGCGAGCGTACGCCAGAATGCGTGCGCTGTTGCGCGACACCTGGATCAATGACCTGTCCACACAACTCGTCGCCGAGACCGAAGGCGTCCGGAGCACGGGTTCGACTGTGGACGCTCGACAAGCCATCACCGACTTCGCCGCCAAGCGCAAGCCGCACTTCACAGGGAGATAGACATGGGACTCATCCGGGAATCCGAGGAGCACGCGGCGATCCGCGAAACCGTCGCCGGAATCGCCAATCGGTACGGCGTGCAGTACTTCCTCGAACGAGGCCGGCGCGGCGAGGATATCGAGGAGTTGTGGAAGGACCTCGGCGCCGCCGGACTGCTCGGTGTTCACCTGCCTGAGGAGTACGGCGGCGGCGGGGGAGGCATGGCCGAAGCGGTCGTCGTGGTCGAGGAGCTCGCCGCGCACGGAATGCCGTTGCTGATCTGGGTCATCTCACCCGCCATCTGCGGCAACATTCTCGCCCACCACGCATCCGACGACATGAAGCGGGAATGGTTGCCGCGCATCGCCGATGGCACCAAGAAGATGGCCTTCGGGCTGACCGAGCCGGACGCCGGTTCGAATTCCCACAACGTCAAGACGACGGCGCGTCGCACGGCGAACGGTTGGGTGCTGTCCGGCCAGAAGTACTACATCTCGGCCATCGACCAGTGCGACGCGATCCTCGTCGTCACCCGCGACGCGGAGCACTCGACTGACGAGAAGTCGAAGCTCTCGCTCTTCGTCGTGCCAACGGATGCACCAGGGCTCACATACCAGCAAATCGACACATCCATCGTCTCGCCGGACCGCCAGTTCACGGTGTTCTTCGATGACGTCGAGATCCCCGACACCGCACTGATCGGGGCGGCGGGGAACGGCCTCCGGCAGGTGTTCGACGGGCTCAACCCCGAGCGAATTCTGGTCGGCGCGCTGTGCGGTGGCATTGGGCGTTACGCGATCGAGAAGGCAGCGGCTTACGCGAAGGAGCGCCAGGTCTGGTCGGTGCCGATCGGCGCGCATCAGGGTGTCTCGCATCCGCTCGCTGAAGCACACATCGCCGTCGAGCTCAGCCGCATGGCGACCATCGCCAGCGCCCAGCAGTTCGATGCGAAAGAGTCAGCGGGTGAGGCTGCCAACATCGCCAAGTTCGCCGCTTCGGAGGCGGCTTTGAAGGCCCTCGACCAAGCAATCCAAACCCATGGCGGCAACGGCCTTTCCCACGAGTACGGGTTGTCGGAACTGTGGTTCGTCACCCGATTGATGCGGACGGCCCCCGTGAGCCGCGAGATGGTTTTGAACTTCGTCGCTCAGACCTCGCTGGGTCTGCCGCGTTCGTACTGACGGTTCGTACTGAATAAGGAGAGCAGCATATGACTATCAATGACTTCGACGCTGTCGTCATCGGAGCGGGCGCAGGCGGTCTCTTCACCGCAGCCCGGTTGTCGCAGCAGGGATTTCGCACGCTGGTCGTCGAGCGGCTCGACAAGGTCGGTGGACGCGCTTCGACCGATGACATCGACGGTTTCAAGGTGAACAACGGTGCCATCGTCATCGAACTCGGTGGTATCACCGAGCAGACCTGCGCTGAGGTCGGAGCGGCATTCGACATCCGCGAACCGAATCCACCGATCCTCTACCGCATCGGCGGGAAGGACATCGATGTCACCGGTGGCGGATGGGGTTTCCTGCTGTCGAAGCTGACCCGACAGGGCGCCAAACTCGTCAAGGGAATCGGCGCGGCCCGCAATGACTCCGGCTTGCCCGAGGACGAGATCTCGACGGCGGAGTGGGTGTCGAAGTACACCAAAAACGAAGGCGTGCACGGCATCTTCCGCAACATGTGTGCGTCGATCTTCGCCGTCGGGTCCGAGGATCTACCGGCCAGGGTGTTTCTCACGTACTTCACCCGCAAGAGCGCGTTCAAGAGGTTCGGCTTCCATCCGGAGGGCACCATCGGGTTGTGGCGCTCGCTCGCCGCGGCGATCGAATCGCACGGTGGTGAGGTGTGGTTGTCGACACCGGTGAAGAAGATCCTGTCGGAAGGCGACACCATCACCGGAGTCGACGTCCTCCGAAACGGCGAACGGGTGACGATCAATGCCCCCATCGTGGTGAGTGACGTCGGCCCCGCGGCCACCGTGTCCCTTCTCGGCGAGGAGAACGTTCCTGCCGACTACCAGGATCAGGTCAAGAAGGCCGACCGGCCGACGGCGATGATCTCTGTCAACTTCGCCAGTCGCGAGCGCCTGATCGATGTGCCGGGGATGCTGAGCTTCGCGAAGTCGAAACGGTTGGCTTACATCGCCAACTTCACCGACCTGTGCCCCGAAATGGCGCCGGAGGGTTGGAATCTCTATGTCGGCACCGCGGTGCCCAAGAACCCCACCGGAGACTTCGATGAAGCCGCCGAAACGGAGTTCCTCTTGCAGGACCTTCGAGAGAACATCGAGGATTTCGATCGCCGGGCGCGCATCCTGAACATCGCTGTCACGCGCGATGATTGGCCGCCGCAACGCGCGGTCGCGGGATTCGATCTCACCCACGACACTCCGTTCGCGGGCCTCTGGAACGTGGGTGACGCGGTCAAGGAGTACGCCAACGGCGGCACCACCGCCTGCGCCGAGACCGCGAAGATCGTCGCAGACAAGATCGTCGCGGCCCACACTCCGGCCGTACGTCAGTAGTAGCAGTCCATGGCCGCCGGTCATACCTGGCGGCTAACTGCATATTCGAACTCCTATTAAAAACTGTCTCCGTCGTCAAAAAGGCTGCTTAACATGGTCGTTGGATCACATAGTTGATTGAGATGTGTTTTTAGTCTATTTTCAATTCGACGGTGAGCCGGATCACGGTATCGGCGACCGGCATACGCCATGAGTGTGCAAGGAGGTGTCTCGTTGAATCGCTGCGGTGGTGAAGCAGGTGCGTGGCGCAGTGCGCTCCACGTAGTCGAATTGGCAGGTGCGCCAACGCGAATGAGGGTTTGGTAGTGAATTCCCTTGGCGTTGCAGCCAAACCCCTCCGCGGTCTCGGCGGATTCTTCGCGATGGCAATCGACACGTTCATATGCATGTTCCAGCGGCCGTTCGCATGGCGCGAATACCTCCTGCAGACGTGGTTTGTCGCCAGAGTCTCACTGGTGCCGACGTTGATGCTGTCAATCCCGTTCACGGTGCTGACGGTGTTCACCTTCAACGTGCTGCTCGTTGAGTTCGGCGCAGCGGACTTTTCCGGAACCGGGGCGTCGTTGGGCACCGTCAACCAGACGGGTCCGATCGTGACGGTGCTCGTCGTCGCGGGCGCAGGCGCCACCGCGATGTGCGCCGACCTCGGCGCCCGCACCATCCGAGAGGAACTCGATGCACTTCGAGTGATGGGGATCAACCCGATCCAGACGCTGGTCGTTCCGCGCGTCCTCGCCGCGACGACGGTGGCGCTGCTGCTGTCGTCGCTCGTGATCCTCGTCGGCCTGTTTGGCGGCTTCTTCTTCTCGGTGTACTTCCAGCACGTCACGCCCGGTGCATTCGTCGCCGGGATGACCCTGATCACGGGAGTCGGCGACGTGGTCATCGCCTTGATCAAGGCGACACTGTTCGGCCTGACCGCAGGACTCATCGCCTGCTACATGGGCACCTCGGTCGGCGGCGGTCCCGCCGGCGTCGGGAACGCCGTCAACGAGACGGTGGTGTTCTCCTTCATCGCCCTGTTCGTCATCAACGTCATCATCACCGCCGTGGGATTCCAGGTGACCTTGTGAGTGCGAGAACAGCTGTGGCGCAGAGGCTCCCGCGACTCTCCCGCCAGGCACGGGGCGTTGTGGACAGCGTTGAGCGGGTCGGCGGTCAAGCCGAGTTCTACGCCACCACCATGACCTCCATCTGGTTTGCGATCAACCGATATAAGAGCGAGACCATTCGACTGATCGCCGCGATGAGCCTCGGGACCGGTGCTCTCATCATGGTGGGCGGCACAACGGCGATCGTCGGCTTCCTGACCTTGTCGACCGGTGCGCTCGTAGCCGTACAGGGCTACAACCAGTTCTCCGATGTCGGTGTGGAGGCGCTCATCGGCTTCGCCTCAGCGTTCTTCAACGTGCGCCTGATCGCGCCCCTGACCGCCGGCATCGCGATGGCGGCCACGATCGGAGCGGGTGCGACCGCACAGATAGGCGCGATGCGGATCAACGAAGAGATCGACGCACTCGAGGTCATGGGAATCCGCTCGGTGGCGTACCTGGCATCGACTCGCGTCGCCGCCGGCGTCGTCGTCGTCGTTCCGGTGTACTGCGTGGCGGTCATGGCTTCCTTCTTCGCCGCCCGTTTTGGCACGACCTTCTTCTACGGTCAGTCCACAGGCGTCTACGACCACTACTTCTACACGTTTCTGTCCACTACGGACCTGTTGTGGTCTTTCGTGCTGGCACTCGTCATGGCGGTGGTGATCATGCTGGTGCACACCTTCTACGGCTACAACGCTTCTGGTGGTCCGGCGGGCGTGGGTGAGGCCGTCGGCCGCGCCGTGCGTACCTCGATGATCTCGGCATCGGTGGTGGTGTTGTTCGTGTCGTTGGCGATCTACGGCCAGACCGGCCACTTCAACCTGGCGGGTTAAACGATGGCAGAGGACGCACGCTCAGGTCGCACCCGCCGATTGTGGTGGGCCCTGGCCCTATTCGTGGCAATGGTGTTGTTCGTCTACGTGACGATGGGCGCGTTCGCCAAGACGTTCACTCGCTATGCACGGGTCACGCTCACCTCCGATCGCTCGGGGCTGGTGATGGAGCCCGGGGCCAGGGTGAAGCTGCGCGGGGTTCAGGTCGGCGAAGTCGGTGCGATCAACAGCGGGAGGGACTCCGTCAGCCTGACGCTGAACATGTATCCCGACCAGCTCGGGTTCATTCCGGCGAACGTCGAAGCCCGGATCCGCGCCACCACCGTCTTCGGGGCGAAGTATGTCGACCTGGTTTACCCCAGCGATCCCAGTTCGCAGCGGCTCGCCGCGGGTGCCGTCCTCAAATCGGACAACGTCAGCATCGAAGTCAATACGGTATTCGAGAATCTCAGCGAACTCCTCGACAAGATCGACCCGGCAAAGCTGAACGGCATTCTTTCCGCCTTGGCCGAGGGCGTTCGCGGCCAAGGCGATCGCATCGGAGAGGCCACGACAAGTCTCAACGAGGTTCTGCAGCAGTTGAATCCGCGCGCGGACGCCATCCGCGCCGACTTCCGGTCCCTGCAGGGATTCGCCGACACCTACAGCGCGGCGGCGCCAAATATCCTCACAACGCTCGATGCCGCAAGCGTTACGAGTACGACCGTCACCAACCAGGCCGAGCAATTGGACGCGTTGTTACTCGCGATCAACGGATTCTCCAACAGCGGCATCAATCTCTTGGCTCCGAACAAGGACAATTTCATCCACGGCATCAACGACCTGCAGCCCACAACCGCGCTCCTGGCGAAGTACAACCCCGAATACACCTGTCTGCTCCTCGGTGCCAAGACGTTGCTGGACACCGGATATCCCGGACTCACTGGTGGGCGAAACGGTAAGTCGCTCATCGTCGACGCCGCGTTGTTGTTCGGCGACGATCAATACCGTTACCCGGACAACCTCCCGATCACGAGCGCCAAGGGCGGGCCCGGCGGAAAGCCGGGTTGCGGATCACTGCCCGACGTGGCGAAGAACTTCCCCGTGCGAGCACTGGTCACGAACACGGGGTGGGGTACCGGTATCGACTACCGTCCCAATCCCGGTATCGGACGGCCGTTCTACACCGATTTCTTCCCCACCACGAGGGGGTACCCGCAGCCGCCGACGCTACGAGGCCAGGACCGCGGGGCAGCACCCGGACCCATTCCGTATCCCGGCGCGCCCGCATACGGAGCACCGCTGTACGGGCCCGACGGTACGCCGCTGTATCCAGGGCTGCCGCCGGCGCCGCCACCCATGGCGCCGCGCGAAGACGGGCCGCCGCCACCCGGGACGGAACCCTTCGTGGTCCCGCACCCGGCCGAAATGCAGCCCTTCCCACCGGCAACGCTGCCGCCGGTGCCGGCCGTCCCGTCACCGTGAGCACCCGCCGACCGTCTAGCCCGGAAAGGACACCGTGAGAGATAATCTGTCAGCCGCCGTCGTGCGCCTGATCATCTTCGTCGTGGTGTGTTTGTCCGGGACATTCGCACTGCTGGCGATATATGCGCAGTTCCGATTCGAGAGCGGCTCCACCTATCGGGCGATCTTCAACAACGTCAGCGGGTTGGAGAACGGCAACTTCGTCCGGGTTGCAGGTGTCGAAGTGGGCAAGGTGACCCGCATCTCGATCACCCCCGACAACACCGCAGCCGTGGAGTTCACTGCCAACAACGCGGTTGTCCTGACGGATGGCAGCAAGGCGGCCATCCGGTACGACAACCTGATCGGCGGACGCTACCTCGAGTTGCTCGAAGGAGCCGGCGGCACCCGAAAGCTCAACGCGGGGGACACCATTGCGATGGACCGCACCGCCCCCGCGCTCGACCTCGATGCGTTGATCGGTGGATTCCGCCCACTGTTTCGCGCACTCGACCCCGATCAGGTGAACAAGCTGTCCGGTGAACTGATCACGGCCTTCCAGGGACAAGGCGGCTCCATCGGTTCGTTCCTCACCCAAACCGCCGCACTGACAAGCACTCTGGCCGACCGTGACGAATTGATCGGGCAAGTGGTGGTCAATCTGAACACCGTGCTCGGCTCACTCGCGGGCCAAGGCGATCAATTCGCCAAAGCCGTGGACTCGTTGTCCACGCTGATCGCAGGTCTGCAGAAGCGCAAAGAGGATCTGAGCAACGGACTGGCCTACGCCGGCTCCGCTGCCGCATCGATCAGCGATCTGCTGGTCGCGGCACGGCCACCGCTGAAAGACACAGTGGTGCAGACGGATCGGGTGGCCACGACGATCTTGAACGACAAGGACTACTTCGACGACTTGCTCAACACGCTGCCGGACGCCTATCGCGTGTTGGGCCGGCAAGCACTCGGTGGCGACTATTTCAGTTTCTACCTCTGCGAACTCGTCTTGAAGATGAACGGCAAGGGTGGTCAGCCGGTGTACATCAAGCTCGCAGGACAGGACACCGGTAGGTGCACACCGCAATGAAACCTTTCGCAGAACGCAACCCGGTGATTCTGGGGCTCGTCGGAGCCGGCGCAGTAAGTGCAGTCGTCATCGGGGCACTGCAGTTCAAGAGCCTGCCGTTCATATCGCAAGGGGAGACCTACTCCGCCTACTTCGCCGACGCCGGCGGCCTGAAAACCGGTGCAGCCGTGCAAGTAGCAGGATTCCAGGTGGGCGAGGTGCGAAGCATCACCCTGCAGGACTCGCATGCACTCGTCACGTTCGACGTCTCGGACGACGTACGTGTCGGGGACCGATCCGAAGCGGCAATCAAGACCAAGGCGCTACTCGGTTCGAAAACGCTCGAGATAACCCCACGGGGTGAGGGACAGCAGCGTGACATCATCCCGCTCGAGCGGACGACGTCGCCCTACCAGCTCCCCGACGCCCTCGGCGACCTGTCCGCCACCATCAGTGGGCTCAACACGGACCAGTTGTCGAGCTCGCTGTCGGTGCTCGCCGAAACCTTCGCGGACACACCGCCGCAACTGCAGGCCGCCGTGCAAGGGGTGGCCCGCTTCTCCCATACCCTCGCCGAGCGCGACGCCGAGCTACGGTCCCTGCTGAGCAACGCCAACAAGGCGACCGGCATTCTCGCCCAGCGCAGCAACGACATCGTCGGGCTCGTACACAACACCAATGCGCTGCTCGCAGAGCTCGAAAGTCAAAGCGATGCACTGGATCAGCTGTCGAACAACTTCGCCGGCATGGCCCAGCAGTTGAAGGGTCTCATCGCCGACAACCGCGCTACACTCAAGCCCGCGCTGGACAGGCTCAACGGTGTCCTTACGATCATCGACAACCGCAAGGGGAGGATTCAGGAGGCGCTCAAGGGACTCCGTGATTACGCGACGTCCCTCGGTGAGTCCGTCGGATCCGGACCCTTCTTCAAGGCCTACGTCGCCAACCTGCTGCCCGGTCAGTTCGTCCAACCGTTCATCGACGCGGCGTTCTCGGATCTGGGCTTGGATCCGAACGTGCTGTCGCCCTCGCAGCGCGTCGATCCGCAGACCGGTCAGCCGGGTACTCCGCCGTTGCCGGTTCCCTATCCGCGTACGGGGCAGGGCGGAGAGCCCAACCTGACTCTGCCCGATGCGATCTCAGGGAACCCCGGGGACCGGCAGTGTGGTCCTCCAGGGATCCCGCTTCCAGGCCCGGGCTGCTATCCGGAGCGTGCTGCGGAACCCGCGCCACCGCCGGGTGGGGCTCCGCCAGGCCCTCCGGCAGTGGTACCCGACGCACCGGCGCCTAGCCCCGTCTTCATGCCCGCGCCCGGTGAACCGCCGCGCGGGCCGGCACCCGGCCCGGCGCCCACGGAGGGAGGCCAATGAGCAGTCGCAACCGAAGGATCGGCCTGGCCGTTGTCCTGGTGAGCGCTCTGATCGCCGGCATCTGCGTCGTCGTGTGGAAAGGCAGCGGACTGGGACGGACTCACCTCGTCGCGTATTTCGACAACAGCAACGGCATCTTTGTCGGCGACGAGGTTCGCATCGTCGGTGTTCCGGTCGGAGAGATCGACAGGATCGAGCCCGAACCGACACGGGTCAAGATCAGCTTCTGGTTGGGCGATCAGTACAAGGTGCCCGCAGATGCGAAAGCGGTCATCCTGTCGCCCTCGCTCGTCACATCGCGAGCGATCCAGCTGACACCGGCATACACCGGTGGGCCGGTCATGCCCGACAACACCGTCATCGGTCAGGACCGTACCGCCGTGCCCGTCGAGTTCGACGACTTCCGCAAGCAACTCGAGAAGCTCAACGAGGCACTGCAGCCCACGCAGCCCGGCGGAGTAAGCCCATTGGGCGCGCTCGTCAACACGACTGCGAACAACCTGCGGGGAGAGGGCGCCAACATCCGCGACACCATCATCAAACTGTCGCAGGCGATCTCGGCGCTAGGTGACCACAGCGATGATCTGTTCTCCACACTGAAGAACCTGTCGATCCTGGTGTCGGCTCTGCACGATTCCTCCGACGTACTTTCCCAACTCAACCGGAACCTCGCCAGCGTGACGCACCTTGTGGCCAATGATCCCAACGAGGTGAGCGACGCGGTTGCCGAACTGAGCGGTCTGGCGGGCGACTTGACGAGCTTCGTCAACGAGAACAGGGAATCGCTGGGGATCACGGCGGACAAGCTCGCATCGGTCTCGCAGGCGTTGAACGACAGCATTCCCGTCATCAAGGACGACCTGCACGTCGCGCCGGGCACGTTGCAGAACTTCATCAACATCTACCAGCCGGCGCAGGGCGCTCTGACGGGCGCTCTGTCGGTCAACAACCTCCAGAACCCGATCACGTTCCTATGCGGTGCGATTCAGGCCGCTTCGCGCCTGAACGCTGAGCAATCGTCGAAGTTGTGCGTGCAGTATCTCGCACCGATCGTCAAGAACCGGCAGTACAACTTCCTGCCGCTGGGGCTCAACCCCCTCGTGGGTGCAACGGCACGACCCAACGAGATCACCTTCAGCGAGGATTGGCTGCGGCCGGACTACGTCCCGCCGCAGCCACCAGCGGCGGCCGCGGCGCCGCCGCCGGCCGAGACGCCGCTGCCCGCGGAGCAGGCCGCTCCGACGAATCCGAACGACGGCCTCGCCGGCCTCATGGTTCCGCCAGGAGGTGAGGGATGACGACCGGACTTCGACGTAGATGGCTCGCTGCCCTGACGATTCTCTTGGTTGCGGGTACGACCGGGTGTCAGTGGCGTGGGCTCAACTCGCTCCCACTGCCCGGCACGGCCGGAGGCGGCCCCGGCTCGTTCACCATTCAGGCGCAACTGCCCAATGTTATTAGTCTGCAACCGAACTCGCGTGTTCGCGTGGGCGACGTAACCGTCGGAAACGTGACCAAAGTCGAGATGCAGGGCTGGCATGCGCTGCTGACCATGACACTTGACGGTGACGTCGACCTGCCCGCCAACGCAACCGTGAAACTCGGCCAGACAAGCCTTTTCGGGTCATTGCACATCGAACTGGCGCCGCCAGTCGATGAGCCACCCAACGGCAAACTGCACGACGGGTCGTTGATTCCGCTATCTGCCGCCAGTACCTACCCCAGTACCGAACAGACACTGGCGGCGATCTCGATGGTGCTCAACGGCGGCGGAGTAGGGCAAATCCAGGACATCACAGAGGCGCTCAGCACGGCGTTCGACGGCCGGGCCGACGACCTCCGCAGTCTGATCAATCAACTGGACGAGTATGTCGGTCAGCTCGACGACCAGAAGAACGACATCCTGGCCGCCGCAGAGAGTCTGAACAATCTGGTCGGGCAGATCGCCGCGCAGAAGCCGGTCGTCGACAAGGCCCTCGAGACCATTCCAGATGCGCTGAAAGTCCTAAGCGATCAGCGGCAGACCATCGCCGACGCCGTGCAGAAACTGGGGCAGTTCTCGGCGCTCGCCTCCGACTCGATCACCCAAACCAAAGACGCTCTGGTGCAGGAGCTCAGAGATGTCGCGCCCGTGCTGAAGTCCCTGGCTGACGCGGGGCCCGCTTTGACGAGGTCACTGGATGTGCTGACGACCTACCCTTTCCCGAAGAGCACGCTGACCAAGTGGAACCGAGGGGATTACGCAAATCTCACCGCCGTCGTCGACTTGACGCTCAGTCGTCTCGACTCGTCGTTCTTCACGGGCACCCGGTTCGAGGGGGATCTCACGGAGCTGGAGCTCCAATGGGGACGGACCATCGGTCAACTGCCCAGCCCCTATACCGCAGCGAATCCGCTCGTGGTGCCCTACCAGTTCAATCAGGGACCCTAAGGTGCATCTGTCCAAACGTGTCGTCATCCAGATGGCTGTCTTCATCGTGGGGACTCTGATCGCCGTCTCGATCATGGCGTTTCACTACATGGCCCTGCCGAACTATCTATTCGGTGTCGGTCACTACCGAGTGACGCTCAAACTGCCTACCGCGGCGGGGTTATATGCCAGCGGCAACGTGACGTATCGCGGCACCGAGGTGGGTCGCGTCGAAAGCATTCGGCTGACCGACGGCGGCGTGGACGCGATCCTGTCGATGGACTCCGGCGTGAATATCCCCGCCGACCTCGACGCCGAGGTGCACAGTCAGACGGCCGTCGGCGAACAGTTCGTGGCACTGCGTCCTCGCACCGGCAATGGACCTGTGCTGAAGAACGGCGATGTGATCCCCCTCGATCGCTCCTCGGTGCCTCCAGATATCAACACCCTGATCGAGGCGACCAATCGCGGCATCCAGGCGATCCCGCAGGACAACCTGAAGACGGCGATCGACGAGGCCTACACAGCAGTGGGCGGATTGGGTCCCGAGATATCGCGCCTGGTCAAGGGTTCGACGTCGCTCGCGATCGACGCCCGGACCAATTTGGACGCGCTCACCACGCTTGCCGATCAGTCGCAGCCGGTGCTGGACTCCCAGACGAACACCTCGGACTCGATCCACGCCTGGGCATCGAACCTCGCCTCAGTCACGCAACAGTTGAAGTCCCAGGACGCGGCGGTGTCCAACATCTTGTCGAAAGGGCCTGCAGCGGCAGAGGAGTCACGTGCACTGCTCGACCGACTGCAACCGTCGCTACCGATCTTGCTGGCGAATCTGGTCAGCCTGGACCAGGTCGGTCTTACCTATCAGGACAATCTCGAACAGCTTTTGGTCCTGCTGCCGCCCGGCATCGAGGTCGTCCAGGGCGCGACCCTGGTGAACAGAAACAACAAGCAGGCCTACAGCGGCGGCTACCTCAGCTTCAACCTGAACTTGAACCTGCCGCCCCCTTGCCTGACCGGGTTCCTGCCGCCGCAGCAACAACGGGTTCCGGCAGACGTCGACTATCCCCCTCGCCCCGAAGGAAATCTGTATTGCCGTGTCCCTCAGGACTCGCCGTTCAACGTACGCGGCGCGCGCAACATTCCGTGCGAGACAAAACCCGGAAAGCGCGCTCCCACCGCGGCAATGTGTGAAAGCGACGAGCAGTACGTACCCCTCAACGACGGCTACAACTGGAAGGGCGACCCGAACGCCACGAACACCGGCCAGCCGATCCCACAGCTGCCGCCCGGCGCACCCGGTTCCGTACCACCCCCGTTGCCCGCGCCTGTCCCGCCGCCGATCGCGTTCGCGGAGTACGACCCCGCCACAGGTGCCTACGTCGGGCCTGACGGAAAGACGTACACGCAAGCGAATCTCGCTGGCGATTCCAACGGTAGCCACACGTGGCAGGACATGCTGCTACCGCCGAAAGGATGATGACGGCAGATGATTGCCCAGATGAAAGACGCAGACACCTCCGAAGCGGACACGGCCGAAGCGGATGACGCGGCGGCGTTGGAACTAGCAGATTTCGACGCGGAGGATGCGAAGGCGGACGGCCGTCATCCGAGGATGACACCGCAGCGTCTGGCCATCTCCATCGGGCTAGCGGCACTGTTGCTCCTTGGGATGTTGGTCTGCTGGTTGGGATTCCGCGTATACCAGGGGCATGCGGAGGCTGAGCAGCATGCGGTGTTCGTGCAGGTCGCTCGCCAAGGCGCCGTCAACCTCACGACGATCAACTGGAACGAAGCCGACGCGGACGTCCGGCGGATCCTGGACTCCGCAACCGGGACGTTCCACGACGATTTCGCCCAACGTTCACAACCTTTCGTCGATGTGATCAAGCAGTCGCAGTCCACCACGGCGGGCACGGTGACCTCCTCCGGGTTGGAGTCCGCGACCGAAAATGAAGCCCAGGTGATGGTGTCCGTCAGTGTAAAAACATCGAGTGCTGCTGCACCACAACAGGATCCGCGATCATGGCGGATGCGGATAACAGTGCAGAAGGCTGGCGGCGACGTGAAGGTCTCGAAGGTGGAGTTCGTACCGTGACCGAACAAGAACTACCGGCCGACCACGGAAACGTCAAGGACGCCGGCACGAATAAGGCGCGACGCCGCCCGGCCCTGGGCCGCCTCGTTGCATTCGGCATCCTGCCGGCCGTCATACTGGCGCTTGCGATCGTCGCCGGCTACCTGAAATACATCGATGACTCGGCACGCGCATCGCGGGATGCCGGCATCTCGGCAGTACGGGCGGCGACCGACGGGACCATCGCGTTGCTGTCCTACACTCCTGACACTGCGCAGGGGAAACTGACCGCGGCGCGGGACTTGCTGACCGGTAGCTTTCGCGACGACTACACCTCGTTGATCAACGACGTGGTGATTCCCGGTGCGAGACAGAAAGGTATCTCCGCGACCGCCAGGGTCCCCGCGGCGTCGTCGACCTCGGCCGACGCGACTCATGCCGTCGTGCTCGTGTTCGTCAACCAGACGGTGGTCATCGGTAAAGGTGCGCCATCGGAAACTGTGTCCGCCGTTCAGGTCACGCTGGACAAGAGCGGCGGCCGCTGGTTGATCTCGGGATTTGATCCGAAGTGATCACGGTGATGAGATCAGCGTGCTCCTTCGCCCTCGTCGTGTCGGCTGCCGGAATCACAGCGGCCATCTCGGCGCCGGCCTCATACGCCGACAATCGTCGGCTGAACAACAGCGTTGCGGCCAACGTCTACACCGTGCAGCACCAAGCGGGCTGCGCGACCGACATAACGATCAATCCGCAATTGCAGCTGGCCGCTGAGTGGCACACCAACGACGTGTTGAACAATCGCGCACTTGACGCAGACATCGGATCCGACGGTTCGACGGTCGCCGACCGCGCGAGCGCCGCCGGCTATCGAGGCGTGGTCGCGGAGACGGTGGCGATCAACCCAGCGCTGGCGATCAGCGGTATCGAGATCCTCAATCAGTGGTACTACGACCCCGTGGACATGGCGATCATGTCGAATTGCGCTAACTCCGAGATCGGCGTGTGGTCGGCGAACAGTCTCGATCGCACGGTCGTCGTCGCGGTGTATGGGCAGCCAGCGTGACCTTGCTGCGCGGCAGATGGAGGGAATCCCTTGAGACGCAGACTGATTCGAACCGATCTCGACACAGCAAAGCTGAGCATCGGTGCACTGCGCATCGTGCTTGTCGTGGCGCTGGCCCTGTGCCTTTGGACGGCCGCCGAGGCGAAAGCGGAACCGCCCATCGAGTACCTGCAGGTGCCATCGGCTGCGATGGGCCGCGACATTCCCGTCGCGTTCTTGGCCGGCGGTCCACACGCGGTGTACCTGCTTGACGCGTTCAACGCCGCACCCGATGTGAGCAACTGGGTGACAGCCGGTGCGGCGTTCACCACGCTTGCCGGCAAGGGCATTTCGGTTGCAGCGCCGGCCGGCGGGGCGTACAGCATGTACACCGATTGGGAACAAGATGGCAGCAGACAGTGGCAGACGTTCCTCTGCGACGAGCTTCCGAACTGGCTGGCCGCCAACAAGGGTCTGGCGCCCAACGGGCACGCTATCGTCGGTGCCGCTCAAGGCGGCTCGGGTGCCATGGAGGCCGCTACATTCCGTCCCGATCGCTTCCGTTACGCGGGCTCGATGTCGGGGTACCTGGCGCCCGAGCGAACGGGTGTGGATGGGGCGATCACCGCGGGGCTGCAGCAGTTCGGCGCCGTCGACATCCGCAACATGTGGGGACTTCCGCAACTGGGACGCTGGAAGTGGCACTCGCCGAACGTCCACGCGCAACTTCTGGTGAACAGCAATATGCGCTTGTGGATTTACAGCCCGCAGACGCTCACGGCGTCCGACCCCGCTGCCATGATCGGCTATCCCGAGATAGCGCAGGGGACCAATCGCACGTTCTACGCGCAGTACCGCGCTGTCAGCGGTGCGAACGGGCACTTCGACTTTCCGCAATCCGGCGATCACGGGTGGTCGAGTTGGGCTCCCGAACTCGCGGCAATGTCGAACGATCTCGCGCAAACGATCAGGTGATGCGGATTGCGCCAAGCATCGCCAGCGCCGAGTAGCTTTCATTGGCTGCGATCTGGTCTGCGACACGGCGTGCCATCGTGGCGAACATGGCGTCGCCGCGTTCGGTGCGTTGCACGCCCAGTGACACCGGAACCGTGAGGATCAGTCCGAACACGGCATGCGCGCGGTATTCCGTCTCGCACCGCTGCAGTGAGTAGTCGCCGATGTTGTGAGTCGACAAGCGCTGGTGATATTCGGACACGAGATCGCGCTCGGCCGAAGCTCGTTCGTCACCGTCGAGTGAGGTGCCCAGGAAGTACGCCAGGTCGATGATGCCGGGAGCCGCGGCGACGCTCTGCCAGTCAACGACGGCAACCGGCACGGCACCGTCCTGCGCGTCGAACAGCATGTTGTCGAGTCGAAAGTCGCCGTGCCACAGGCAGCGGTGCTCACGAAGCGTAGCCAGCCAGGCCGGAACGGCCGGTCCGAGCTGTTGCACTACCTCGGCTTGATCGGCGGTGAGCAGCGGGCCGAACCGTTCCAGCCACATGTCCAGGACGGCGGGGACGCTGCCGCCCAGTGCAGTCCACACGGCCTCAACCGGCAGCCAGTCCTGAGCTTCGACCGTTGGATGACCCCAGGTCGAGCCGTGCAACGTCGCGGCCTGCGCCACCGCAAGCGCGGCCTGATCGACAGAACATCCTCCCAATTGGTCGATGCTCCGGGCTGGCCCCATGTCCTCCATTACGAGAACGAAATCCATTGCGGATGAGGATATGTCAGCGTGGTAGCAGCGGGGGACACGTGCTCCCGCAACGGCGGCCAGGTTCTGGTAGAAGCGAACTTCGCGAAGATATGCGCTCGCAGCCGCGGCCATCTGGCGACTGGACTCGTCTTGGCTGGATACCTTGAGAATCACCGAGTCCGGCGCATCGGCGGGACGGTGGTCGGCGTAGGTGAGGTCCAGTCGGTAGCTGCTGGCCATCTGGCCGGTGCCGACCGCCTTCGTCGTCATCGATGCGATCGAGACCTCGCCGATGGACGCCGACAGCCACGACGAGAGCCGCTCTGGCGTAAGGCTTTCGATCGGGTCAGCGGACAGTGGGAGCATCGGGTTTCCTTTCGGGTTCGGATCCGGTGCGGATCGCGCGATACGACTCGACGATCGGCGCGAGTTCATGGGGGCTGGCGCCGTGGAGGATGACTCCGTCAGCGCCCAGGTCGAGTTGTGCTGCCACCGTCTTCGCGCACTGGTCCGTGCTGCCGGTCGCAGAAGGTGCCAGCCACTCGTCGGGTAGAAGTTCCGCGATGTGTTCGAGATCGTCGATCGGCGTCGAGGGACTGTCGATGACGCGTGGTGCTGCACCGGGCGGTTGGAACCCCTTGACAACCTCATCCTCGCGGAATCGTTGCAGCGCGGCGGGATCCCACTGATTGGTGCGCACCATGAGATCGCCGTAGCCCTGTAGATAGGTGGCCAACCGGCCGACGGTCTTCCGTAGCCGGGCCTCGGCGGGCAGGTGATCGCCGACGGTAGCCAGACAACTCCACACCTCGACGTCGTCGGGATTGCGTCCGGCCTGTTCGGCCGACTCCTTGACTGTGCGAACACATCGTTGCAGCGTCTCGTCGGTGAAGAAGGTGTGGAGGATGACCTTGTCGAAGGCCCGTCCGCCCAGGGCAAGACTGTTGGGGCCGAACGCCACCAGGCCTAGCTTGACGTCCTCGTCGAAGTCGGGGTCCAGGCGGAGTGCAGGATATGCGCCCAGCACACCGTCGTAGCCGAGGATCGTGTCGCCGTGGAAGAGGCGCCGCATCAGTGTCGCAAACTCCTCCAGCTGTGCGGTCGTCACCGTGGGCATACCGAATGCACGCTGCAGTGGGGCGACGCCGCGGCCAAGGCCGAGGGTGAACCGCCCTCCGCTGAGCCGATGCATCGTGGTCGCGTGCGCCGCGGTCACTATGGGATGGCGGGTGTTGTGGTTGGTCGCGCCGGTACAGATTCCGATCGAGTCGCTGACGGCGGCTACGGCGCCACATATGGTGGCGGCCTCCTTTGTCGAGAAGCGCTCGGAGACAAAGCATTCACCGATGCCGAGCGCTTCGGCCTCCCGGACCTCCTCGATGAGAGCGCGGGGGTCGTTGGCTTGACCGGCCAGCGTATAGAAGCCGATCTCCGGCATGCGGACGTTCAACGGGAGGGCTCCTTCCAGGCTTGATGATGCCGCATCGGCCTTGATTCGACGACCAATTCAAATCCGGCACCGAGTTGTCCAACGACTTCAGACAAGACCATCTTGTGTCACTACCACCATCGCACGTATGGTTCTTATCACAGATTAAAAAATATCTGAAGCAGATCACGGAGGTCCTTGATGTCGACGAGAGTGCAGCTGCTGTGCGCGTGGTCCGGCCCGGCCACCGTGATCGTGGCGACGATCGGCTTCCTGATCGCGGGAGTGCTCCCTTTTCCGCTGGGGCCGAACAGTAGCGTGACCGAAGTCGTCGACTTCTACTCCGATAGCACTCGAGTCGCCGCAGGCCTTGTGATCGCCGGCCTCGGAGTGTGCCTCGTGTTCCCGCTCATCGCCCTCATCGGCGTGTACCTGGTGCGCATGGAAGGGCGCACGCCCACCCTGGCCTTCGTGCAGCTGATCACGGGGGCGGCCACGGGCGTCGTGCTGCTGGTGCCGCTCCTGCTCATGACAGCGATCTCGTTTCGACCGGACCGCAGTCCCGAATTGACCATGACCCTGAACGACATATCATGGCTGCTGTTCATCACCCCGATCGGGCCGTTCATGATTCAGAACATCGCAATCGGGACCGCGATCCTGCGCGACCAGCGCGGACTACTTCCCCGGTGGGTCGGTTACGTGAACTACTGGGTCGCGTTCCTCTTCGTTCCCGACGTCCTGGCGTTTTTCTTCCACAGTGGCCCGTTCGCCTGGCGAGGCATCTTCGTATTCTGGTTGGCCTTCGTCGCCTACGCCGCCTTTCTGGTGGTCATGGGCTTCACGCTCCGGCGTGCCATCCTCGACGAATCGAAGCTGGCCGCATCGGAAGCCGTTGCCGTCTAATGACACTCGATATTTCCGCCGACGCCGACCTCCCCGAGTTCCTCGGGGGAGCGCCCGCCGACTCACAGCGTGTGCGCAGGCCCGAGAGGGCAGCAGGCGAGCGGCGAACCCCCGGCGAGCCCGGACTGTGGGTCTTCATCCTCGGCGATATGTCGATGTTCGGCGCCTTCTTCGTGGTACTGCTGTGGCAGCGTCGTGCCGCACCGGCACAGTTCGCGGTCTCGGCGCAGGAACTGATGCGGCCGATCGGTTTGGTCAATACCGCTGTGCTGCTTCTCAGTTCGTATCTTGTGGTCTCCGCGTTGTGGGCGCAGCGCAGCGGTGGGATGCGCCGGGCGACACTGAGTCTGGTCGGCGCACTTGCCTGCGGGCTGGTCTTCGGGGTTTTGAAGGTAGTCGAGTATCTGCACGTCCTCGGCAACGGCCGCGCGGCGCCCGCAACGGACACGTTCTACACCTTCTACTTCGTGATGACCGGCGTGCACCTGCTGCATGTCCTGATCGGGGTGGTGTTGCTCGCTGCGTGGATGGGTGTACTGCGCAAGGGTCGAGCGGTCACGCAATTCGTCGAGGGCAGCGCCGTCTACTGGCACATGGTCGACTTGCTGTGGGTCGTCATCTTCACCCTCTTGTACCTGGTGTGTGCGGCATGACGCGCGGCATCCCGATGCGCGCCACCGCGGTGTGGATGCTGCTGATGGCCGCCACCGCGCTCACGTGGTGGCTCGGTGCCGATCACGGGGCGGGTCTCGGCGGTGGCATGACATGGGTCGCGCTAGCGATTCCCGTCGCATTTTTGAAGGTGTACTTGATCGGCTCCGAGTTCATGGAGGTAAGGACTGCTCCGCGTGCGCTTCGCCTTGTGTTCGGGGCCTGGGCGGTGGTTCTGACCGTCGTGCTAACCACTATCTACCTGCTATGACGGGCTACGCCGGATTGACCCGGCCGGATTTGGCCGCTACCGTATGTGACACACGACATAACACGTCGTAGTATCCCTTTCAGCGCCATCGGTGCCCGACTGGACACAAATTTGAATCTAGATTAAGGAGAACGATGGGGTTCAAAGATGCAGAAGAAGTTCGCACCTACATCGGCGGCATCTTCGAGACCGCATTCGCCGATCCCGAGATCGGCCCGAAGCTGGCCGACACGGGACTGGTGGTGGCGTTCGACTTCTCCGAGCCCGACGCCGTCGTCGTGATCGACATGGCCAACAAGTCGGTGCACGGAGCGGACGGGGGACCGGCACCAGCGGCAACGATGACGATGACCGCCGACACCGGTAACGCGTACTGGCAGGGCAAGGTCAACCTGCCCTTGGCGATGGCCAAAAAGAAGATCCGCGTCGACGGCAACGTGGCGAGCCTGCTCAAGCTCGCACCACTGGGAAAGAAGCTCTATCCGTCGTATGTCGAACGGCTCAAGAACGACGGCCGCGACGATCTGATCGTTTAACCCATGTACCCCGGAACGCACGCCGCATCGGCTCCCGCCCACCCGGCGGTCATCGAATCCGCCACCGGCAGGGTCCTGACCTACGCCCAACTCGAAGACAACTCCGCGCGCTTGGCTTCGGCGCTACACGCTCTCGGATTGCGTAGCGGAGACGTTGTGGCCCTGCTGTCGGACAATCGCGCTGAGGCATTCGAGGTGTATTGGGCCGCGCTGCGATCGGGCCTCTACGTGACGGCCGTCAACTGGCACCTGGCACCCGAAGAGGTCGCGTACATCCTCGAAGACAGCGGGGCTGCCGTGGTAGTCGCATCAGCAGGCGTCCGCGAACTCGCAGAACAGACGGCGAAGGTAACCGATTCGACTGCACGGTGGTTCGCCTTCGGCGGCCCGATCGACGGTTTCGAGTCCTACCAAGATCTGCTGTCGAACGCCGGCCCCAGGCTCGAGGCACAACCCCGCGGATCGGAGATGCTGTACTCCTCGGGCACCACGGGTCGCCCGAAGGGAATCAAACCGCGGCTCTTGGGAATTGACGTCGACCAGCCAGGTGATCCCTTCGCGATGTTGATGTCGAAGGTATTCGGCATCGAAGCAGGCGACGTGTATCTGTCGCCGGCACCTATCTATCACACCGCACCGTTGAAGTGGTGCGCCGCGGTGCAAGCGCTGGGCGCAACGGTCGTCCTGATGGACCGCTTCGGTGCCGAACCGATGCTGGAGGCGATCGAGAGGTACGGGGTGACGGCGACCCAGGTGGTGCCGACGATGTTCATCCGGATGCTCCAACTTCCCGACGAGGTCCGTACCCGCTTCGATGTGACGTCACTGAGGCTGGCCGTGCATGCGGCGGCGCCGTGTCCGCCGGAAGTCAAGGACGCGATGATCGATTGGTGGGGACCGATTCTGGTCGAGTACTACGGCGCGACCGAAGGACACGGCACCACGGTCATCACCACCTCCGAGTGGACATCGAAGCGGGGGTCGGTGGGCCGAGCCGCCCTGGGCGTGTTGCACGTGTGCGACGACGACGGCGCGGAGCTGCCAGCAGGCGACATCGGGACGATCTACTTCGAGCGCGAGGTGGCTCCGTTCGAGTATCACAACGACCCCGACAAGACAGCGGCATCACGACATCCGTTGCACGACAACTGGACCACGGTGGGTGATGTCGGTTATTTGGACGAAGACGGCTACCTCTTCCTGACCGACCGCAAGGCCTTCATGATCATCTCCGGTGGAGTCAACATCTACCCACAGGAGATCGAGAACGTCCTCGCCGTACACCCTCTGGTGTTCGACGTCGCCGTCATTGGCGTACCGGACGAAGAGATGGGCGAGCAGGTCAAGGCCGTCGTGCAGTTGCGCGACAACGTGACCCCGAATGATGACCTGGCGCGCGAACTGATCGACTACGTGCGTGACCGCATCGCCCATTACAAGGCGCCTCGGACGGTCGACTTCGTCGACGAATTGCCAAGGACCGCAACCGGAAAGCTTGCCAAACGAAACCTCATTGACCGCTACGCGAAGGGACGGCCATGACCATCGAGGCACCACAACGCATGCGACCCTATGATCCGGTGAGCATCTCGCCGGTCGAATTCTGGGCGATGACGGCAGACGAGCGAGAGAAGTCGTTCAAGACGTTGCGCGATGAGCGGCCGCTCAGTTGGCACCCTCCGATCGAGGGCGCGTTGTTGCCCGTCGAAATCGACGGGGTGTGGGCCGTCACTCGCCACGAGGACATCACCTACGTAAGCAAGAATCCCGAGCTGTTCTGTTCGGGCCAGGGCGTCATGATCGAAGCGGTTCCCGACGACATCCTCGATGCCGCGCAGTCGTTCCTGGCCATGGACGCTCCGCAACACTCCACTCTGCGGCGCCTCATCAGCTCCGTGTTCACGCCGCGCCAGGTGGCCAAGATCCAAGACCAGGTGAACAACCAGGCCGTCCGGATCGTCGACGATCTGATCAAGACGACCGACGGTGACTTCGTCGAGCAGGTGTCGAAGAAGCTGCCGATGTGGACGGTCTACGAGATGATCGGGCTGCCGGAGGAGCAGCGCGACGAGGCCGCCCACCACGCGGACGGCATGGTCTCCTGGGCGGATGCCGACGTCGCCGCCGGCCGGGAACCGGGTCAGGTCATCAACGATTCCCTCGTCGGTCTACTGACCCTCGGACTGGAGCTGGCCGAGCAGCGCCGTGCCGCCCCCGGCAACGACCTCATGTCACAGCTCGTGCAAGCCGAGGTCGACGGACGGCAGCTGACCGATGACGAACTCGGCGCCTTCTTCGTGTTGCTGTCAGTCGCGGGGAACGACACGACACGCAACACGATCTCGTTGACCACCATGGCGTTACAACAGCATCCCGAACAGCGCGCTCTGCTCGAGCGTGACTACGACGCCACCATCAAGGTCGCCATCGAGGAGTTCGTCCGTTGGGGCAGCCCGGTGATGACCTTCCGCCGCACCGCAACTCAGGACACCGTGTTGCGGGAGCAGGAGATCAAACAGGGCGACTGGGTGTTGATGATCTACTCGTCCGGTAACCGCGACGAGAGGGTCTTCGCCGACCCATACAAGTTCGATCTGACACGCAAGCCCAACCCCCACGTCGGCTTCGGCGGCGGCGGGCCGCACTTCTGCATGGGAGCGTTTCTCGCGAAAATGCAACTCGAGGCGTTCTTCCGCGAGTTGATCTTCCGGGCGCCGACGCTGCGGGTCGGCCAACCGGAATATCTGACCGGCAACTTCGTCCACGCAGTCAAATCACTGCCCTACACCCTCGACTAGAAGGGCCCATCGCCATGTCGGACTTCACCGGAAAGCGCTACCTCGTCACCGGCGCCGCTTCGGGTATCGGCCACGCCACCGCCGAACTTCTGTTGGCAGCGGGTGCCGAGGTGATCTCACTGGATCGCAACGTGGCTCGCGCGGCCGTCACCCGCCACGTCGAGGTGGACCTCGCCAATCCGCGAAGCATCGATGCCGCTCTCGAACAGATCGACGGTGAGTTCGACGGCTTGATGAACATCGCGGGCATCCCCGGCACCGCACCGGCCGATGTCGTCGTGGCCGTGAACACCTTGGCGGTGCGCCATCTCACCGAAGCCGTGATGACCCGACTCCGTCCAGGTGGCTCCGTCACCATCGTGTCGTCGACGGCGGGCTTCGGGTGGCCGGAGCGCCTGGACGATATCCGCGACTTCCTGGCCACAGACACCTTCGAGGACGGTGCGGCCTGGTTCAAGGAACATCCGCTAAAGGGCAACGCCTACAACTTCTCCAAGGAGGCGAGCACCGTCTACACGCTCACCATGGGACTGGCGTTCGCTCAGATGGGTCTTCGCATCAACGCGGTGTTGCCAGGGCCGGTGGAAACCCCGATTCTGGTGGACTTCGAAAAGTCCATGGGCAAGGACACCCTCGACGGCGTGAAGGAACTGCTCGGCCGCCACGCCACCCCGGAGGACATCGCCGAAGCAGTGGTGTTCTTGGCCTCTGACGCTGCCCGGTGGATCAACGGCCATCCGCTCGTGGTCGACGGCGGCATCACCGGCGCGGTCGCGTCCGGCCTGGTTCCGGTTCCGGAGTTCTGATCGGGCATGACGACATCGGTATCCACCACGTCAGCTCCCGCGGCAGAATTGGTCGCGAAACTGCGCTCGTTCTTCGCTGAAGGCTCTACCACTGAATTGCGTTGGCGGACTGAGCAGTTGCGCGGTCTGCAGCGACTTCTCGTCGAACAGGAAGATGCGATCGTCGATGCGCTGGCGAGCGATCTCGGCCGGCCGCCGCCAGAGGCGTGGCTGGGGGACATCGCATCGACGCAGGCCGAGGTCGCGTATGCGCTCAAACACCTGAAGAAGTGGATGCGCCGTCGACGAGCGTCGGTTCCGCTTACGCAACTACCCGCCCGAGCATGGGTGCAGTACGAACCTCTCGGCGTGGTCCTCGTCATCGGGCCGTGGAACTACCCGGTGTACCTGAGTCTGGGCCCGCTCGTCGCCGCGTTGGCAGCCGGAAACTGTGCGGTCGTCAAACCGTCGGAGCTGGCGCCGGCGACGTCGGCGCTGCTGGCAAGGCTGTTGCCGCGCTATCTCGACCCGCGCGCTGTGCGCGTCGTGGAAGGTGATGCCACCACCACGCAGGAGTTGTTGGCGCAGGGATTCGATCACGCCTTTTTCACCGGCGGAACAGAGATCGGGCGCAAGATCATGGCTGCGGCCGCACCGACGCTCACCCCCGTCACCCTCGAGTTGGGCGGCAAAGGGCCCGTCATCGTCGCCGCCGATGCAGACCTTGACGTCGCTGCCCGCCGAATCGCGTGGGTGAAGTTGATGAACTCCGGCCAAACGTGCATCGCCCCGGACTACGTTCTCGCCGAACACACCATCGCGTCGGTGCTCACGGAGAAGATCATCGCCAACCTCGAGCAATTCCGATCCGGGGAATCCGATCCGCGACTCCCGATCGTCAACCGCCGCCAGTTCGATCGACTGACGTCACTCATCGATCAAACAGGTGGCGAAATCCGCTGTGGCGGTACGTACAACGCTGACACATTGCGCATCGACGCGACGGTCATCGCCGATCCGCGACCGAGCGACCCGGTGATGGTCGACGAGATTTTCGGCCCGATTCTGCCCGTGCTCTCGGTGGACACGATCGACGACGCGGTGCAGTTCGTGAACGACCGTCCGAAGCCACTCGGCTTGTACGTGTTCTCGAGTAACGCAGCGGCGCAACGGATCATCGACCGAATACCCTCCGGCGGCGCGGTGATCAACCACCTTGCCATGCACTGCCTCGTTCCTTCGTTGCCCTTCGGTGGCGTCGGCGAGAGCGGAATGGGTGCCTACCACGGCAAGTGGGGTTTCGAAACGTTCAGTCACCGCCGCGCCGTGCTGTCCAAGCCCACCTGGCCCGACCCGCGGCTGATCTACCCGCCGTACACACCGCGCGCCCTGAAAATGATGCGGAGGATGTTCTAGTGAGGCTACGCGTGGACTCGTCGAAGTGCTCCGGTATAGGTCTGTGCGAGATGACGGCACCGACCATTTACCAGGTGGGTGATGACGGCAGATCACACCTGCTACAGGACGACCCGGACACCAGCGAAATGCCAACTGTGACAGAAGCGGTCGCGAACTGCCCCACCGGTGCGCTGTCGATCGAAGCCGACGAGACTTAAGGAGCCTTGCCCGTCATGGCCTACGTCATCACCCAGAACTGCTGCAAGGACGCGAGTTGCGTTCCCGTCTGTCCGGTGGACTGCATTCGTCCGACACCGACCGGCGACTTCGACGTCGCGCCGATGCTGTACATCGATCCCGTCGCCTGCATCGACTGCGGGGCATGCATGGAGGAATGCCCGGTCGGCGCTATCTATTACGAAGACGATCTCCCGTCTGACCAACGCCGTTTCCGCGACCTCAACGCCGCCTACTTCGCACGCCATCCACTCGAGATGTCTTATCCGACAACGGTTCGCGACCACCCGTCGGTGGAGCGTGGGGAACTGCGCGTCGCGATCGTCGGTACAGGCCCGGCGGCACTGTACGCCGCAAGTGATCTGCTCCGCATCGGGGGTGTGGAGGTCAATCTGTTCGAGCGGCTTCCGACTCCGTTCGGGTTGATCCGCGCAGGAGTTGCGCCGGACCATCAGCGCACGAAGGAGGTCGCCGAGTCGTTCCGCCACGTATTCGCCGACAGCAAGGTGAACTGCTACTTCAACGTCGAAATCGGACGTGATCTGACCCACGCCGAGTTGGTCGCGAGCCACCATGCCGTCATCTATGCCGTCGGAGCCTCCAGAAGCCGCGACTTGGCGGTACCCGGTGAAGGTCTTCCAGGGAATCACGCGGCCTCCGATTTCGTGGCTTGGTACAACGGGCATCCCGACCACGCGGGTGATGAGTACGACCTGAGCGGCGAGCGCGCCGTCGTCATCGGCAACGGCAACGTCGCCCTCGATGTAGCTCGGCTGCTCCTGATGAACCGCGACGATCTCGCCAAAACCGACATCGCCGGTCATGCCCTGGAAGCGCTGTCGCGCAGCAATATTCGAGAAGTAGTAGTACTCGGTCGCCGTGGTGCGCGGTATGCCGCCTTCTCGTCGGCCGAGCTACTCGCGTTGGGGCATCTGCCGGGCGTCGACGTGGTAGTGGAAGCCGCTGACTTGACCGTCGGCGAGGACGACGACATCGACACCGCCGCAAAGCTCGGCATCATGTCCGAGTTCGCGGCCCGTGCCGTTCATCCAGATAACAAGCGGATCGTGCTGAGGTTCGATTCCGTGCCCACGGCGATCATCGGTGTATCGCAGGCAACGGGCGTGCGAGTGAGGGCAGGCGATGACGAGCAGGTCATCGACTCGCCGCTGATTCTGCGCTCGATCGGGTATGTCGGCGAGGCGATTCCGGGGCTGCCGTTCGATCACGACGCCGGTGTGGTGCCCAACGATCACGGTCGAGTGGTCGGCACGAACGGAGCTGAACCGGGTGTCTACGTCACCGGGTGGATCAAACGTGGAGCCCGCGGTGTTATCGGCACCAACCGGCAATGCGCCCGTGAGACGGTCGGCAAGCTATGGCAGGACTTCGATGAAGGTCTGCTCAGCCTCGACGTCACTGCCAAGTCCGGCGTTGGCGAGTTGCTGGCCCGACGTGGCGTCGAGCCGATAGACACCGTCGGCTGGCGCGCGATCGATACAGCCGAACGTCTTCGCGGCCGCGAGGTCGAACGCCCGCGCGTGAAGTTCGTGGACATCGCCGAGATGCTGGTGACGGCCCGCGGGTGACCGCGGATACTGGACGGTCCGTTCGCTTAGGGATCGATCATCGCGCGAGGTCGCGTCCGATGATCTCCTTCATGATTTCCGTGGTGCCGCCGTAGATAGTCTGGACCCGAGTGTCGAGATACGCACGAGCGACGGGGTATTCGGTCATGTAGCCGTATCCTCCGTGGAGCTGGAGGCAGCGGTCGAGAACTGACTTTTGTAGTTCACTGACGTACCACTTGCCCTTTGCGGCGTCGACCGGGTCGAGTTGACCGGAGTTGTAGGCCAGGACCGACTTGTCCACGTAGGCCTGCGCCACATCGATCTGCGTCGACATCTCGGCGAGTTCGAACCTGATGTGCTGCTGCGAGGTGAGCGGGTCGCCAAAGGCGTTGCGGGTTCTGCAGTATTCGACCGTCTGCCCGAAGATCGCGGTCGTCGTCGCAATCGCTTTGGCCGTGACGCCGAGTCGCTCCCGAGGTAGATGGCTCATCAGGTGCTGCAGGCCGTGACCCTCTTGGCCGATGAGGTTGGCGTGCGGCACGCGAGCATCGACGAAGAACAGTTCGGAGGTGTCTTGGCCGGGGAGACCGATTTTGTCGAGCTTGGCGCCTCGCTCGAACCCGGGGGTGTCCCTCTCCACCACGAACAGGCTCAGCCCCCCGGGCCCCTCATCCGTGCGCGCTGCGACGACGACGAGGTCGGCCATGAGCCCGCTTGAGATGAAGGTCTTCTGTCCGTTGATGATCCAGTGCTCGCCGTCGCGGCGCGCGGTGGTACGGATGCCGCGGAGATCACTTCCTGCGCCGGGTTCGGTCATCGCGAGCGCGCCAAGGATGTCTCCCGAGGCGAATCCCGGCAACCATCGTTGTTTCTGCTCTTCGGATGTGAGGTCAAGCAGATAGTGCAGCACGAGGTCGTCCTGCAGGCTCACGGTCAGCCCGAATGACAGTGCATTGATCCGCGCGACCTCCTCGCACACGACCATCCGGTAGCGGTAGTCGTGCTCACCGGATCCGCCGAAGCGCTCGTCGATCTGGAGACCGTACAGGCCGGCCTTGGCTGCGCGGGCGTAGACCGTCCGGTCGATCCAACGGGCGTCATCCCAATCGTGTTGGTGAGGAACGACTTCGCGAGCGAGGAACTCCCGCACGGTTTCCCGGTAGACCTCGTGATCGTCGTTGTATAGCTCGCGCAGCATCGTCGTCCCGCCGCGCTAGAGGCGTTCGATGATCGTCACGTTGGCTTGGCCGCCACCCTCGCACATCGTTTGCAGGCCGTATCGGGCGCCGGTGCGTTCGAGTTCGTGGAGCAGTGAGGTCATCAGTCGAGCGCCCGTGCAGCCGATGGGATGCCCCAGGGCGATGGCCCCGCCGTTGGGGTTGACGCGTGCCGGGTCGGCGCCGAGCTCGGCCAACCAGGCAAGCACCACCGGGGCGAACGCCTCGTTGATCTCCACGGCGTCGATGTCGTCGATCGACATGCCGGTGCGTTTGAGCGCGTGCTGGGTGGCCGGAATCGGTGCGGTCAGCATCATGACGGGATCGCTACCGCGCACCGACATGTGGTGAATCCGCGCGCGGGGAGTGAGCCCGAAGCGCTTCACCGCATCGTCGGAAGCGATGAGTAAAGCCGCGGCGCCGTCGGAGATCTGACTGGCCACCGCGGCGGTGAGCAGTCCTCCCTCGGTCAGGGTCGGCAGGGTGGCCATTTTCTCCAGCGACGTGTCCCGGCGCGGCCCCTCATCGACGCTCACTCCCGCGTAGGGAACGATCTCGCGTTCGAAGTAGCCGGCGTCGATGGCTGCGATCGCACGATCGTGGCTCTGCAATGCGAAGCGCTCGTTGTCCTCCCGGGAGAGCTGCCAGTGCTCGGCGATCAGCTCGGCGCCACGGAACTGGGAGATCTCCTGGGTGCCGTAGCGCGACTCCCAGCCGCGGCATCCGGTCCAGGGATCGGTGGCACCGTATGGCTCACCGGCAGCGAAGGCGCTCAGAATCGGGTACTGGGTCATCTTCTGGACACCGCCGGCAACGATGAGGTCCGACGTGCCGCTCATGACGGCTTGCGCGGCGAAATGCACTGCCTGCTGGGCGGATCCGCACTGACGATCGATCGTGACGCCTGGTACCGACTCCGGGAGCCCGGCGGCGAGTGCGGATGTTCGGGCGATGTCGCCGGCTTGTGCGCCGATGTTGTCCAGGCAGCCAAGGATCACGTCATCGATGGCGGCCGGATCGATGTCCTGTCGGCCGACCACTGTCTTGATCACGTGGGCGGCCATGTCCGCCGGGTGTTCGCCGGCGAACCCGCCCTTGCGTCTACCAACTGCGGTCCGCGCCGCGTCAACGATGAAAGCTTCAGCCATGACAATAATTTAACAGAGAATCAAAAAAGATCAAATGCGGATCCGAAGAGCGGAAAGAACCCACTACGGGGGATGTGGACTCGCCGCCAGCCCGTGGCGGACGAGGCTGCGTGCGTTGGCGACGACGGCGTCCACCGAACTGCGTCGCGGATCGAACCATTCTGCGGCCCAGTTCAATGCGCCCACGACAAGCAACTGAGCGAGTCTCGCGTCGAGTTCGGGTCGCAGTTCGCCGTCGGCGTGGGCTTGGTCGAACAGTCCGCTCCAGAGTGCGCCATAGGCCTGTTCCTCGTCGCGCTGGCGCGTCCGTAGTTGGTCGGGGATCTGCCCCGAGTTCCGTATCGACGCCGTCGTGTAGTCCGAAAGTTCCAGTTCATGCCGCAAGTGGGCCTCGACGGCGACCAGGATGCGCTCGAGCATGGGGGTCTCAGGAGGCAATGCATCGAGGGACTTCCGAAGGTGCACCCGCATGTCCGCGATGCCCGCGTACATGACCTCCTCGATCAGATCGTCGCGCGAGGAGAAGTAGTAGTAAATGGCGGGCGCCGCAACCTCAGCGCTGGATGCGACGTCGCAGAGGCGGGTGCCGGCGTAACCCTTGATGCTCAGCACATGCGCCGCGGCATCCAGGATGCGGACGCGCGTGCGGGCTGCCTTCGACTCGCTGTCCGACTGCCTCGAGGCCGACCAGAGCAGATTTCTATCCACAGTTAGATAATATGCGTGCCGGACGCCTCTAGGAGGGCGATCTGGCGGCCGCCCCGCCAAGGAAGTCGGCGAAACCGTAGTGCGGGTACGCGCCGATGACGACCTGCTCCAGTACTCCGAGCCCGTGCCGGCCGCGCCACGAGGCTCGAACGAGTTGCTGCACGTGGAGGTTTTCGGGAGCCATCGGGTCGAGGTCTGCGATGTCGTAAGACTCGCTTGCAACGGCGAGTTCGTCGTGCCACTTCCCGTGCGCCCACGTCGGGTGGCCGTATCCCAGGCCCTTCATCTGAAAAGTCGCGAGTGGTTCGAGTCTCATCTCGTCTGACGCGCCATCGATCGTGTGAGTGACGAGGACGGCCTTCCGGGCGCGTCGGGTGCCCGGAATCCAACTGACCGAATGGTCGACGCGGGCGAAGTGGACCGACTCTGCACTCACCGATGCTGCGGACTTCGGGACTACGAAAGCGTCTCGGGCCCAAGAGGTGCCATCGGGATCTTCGAAGACGAGGAAGTGAAAGCACTCGTCGTCGAAGTGAATCGGCGCCCACAGAAACAGAACCTCCGGAGGCGCGGACGGCGCACCGTCTGTCCATCCGTGCGTGGATCGCGATCCCCACGATCTGTCCTTGGTGGCGTGCACGCCGTCGGTGCCGAGTCCGATCCGTTTCCCGGCGACCTCCAGCTCGCCGGTCCACGTACCCCACTGGGTGGCTCTGGTGGCATCCATGTACAACCGTGCGCCGCGGTAGGCGGTTTGGCGGGTCTCTTCGACCGCAGCCGTTGTCGCGGTGTAGGTGAGGTCGGCGACTATCCCGTGATCGGGGGCGTCCACGATGACGCGGTTGACCCGCATCGGCTCGATGATCTCGATCCGGATCGGCCCGACAGAGGTGTCCACCGGGTTGGGGCCGATGCGACCACTGGCGAACACCGAGTGTTGTCGGCCGTCGACCACAGCCGAGAACGCTCCATCCACGAGCTCGCGGTTCGGATATACGCAGAATGCGACGCCGAACATCAGGTCGTCGCGGAAACCGTTGAACCAGAAGCGATCGTAGTGATGAGGGCTCCCGGACCCGGCGTGCGCGAGGGGGAGTGCGGTCTGGTGGACGGGATAGTCGTCGAATCCGATCAGCATCGAGTTAGATACCTCCGCGAGACACCAGTTGGCCGGCGATGACGTTGCGCTGGATTTCGTTGGTGCCCTCGCCGACGATCATCAGAGGAGCGTCGCGGAAGTAGCGCTCGACGTCGTACTCGGTCGAGTATCCATAGCCGCCGTGAATGCGCACGGCGTTGAGCGCGATCTCCATGGCGATTTCAGAAGCGAACAGCTTCGCCATACCGGCTTCCATGTCGGCCCGTTCGCCGCTGTCGTAGCGTTCGGCCGCGTAGCGGGTCAACTGGCGCGCCGCGGTCAACTTGGTCGCCATGTCGGCCAGGTAGTTGCCGATCGACTGGTGCTTCCAGATCGGCTGCCCGAAGCTCTCGCGTTCCTGCGCGTAGCGCAGCGCATCCTCCAGCGCCGCAGTGGCCACGCCGAGTGCGCGAGATGCGACCTGAATGCGGCCCGTCTCAAGCCCTTTCATCATCTGGGCGAAGCCCAGGCCGGGATCGCCTCCGAGTATCGCCTCGGCAGGAACGCGACAGTCGTCGAACGACAGCTCGCACGACTCCACGCCCTTGTAGCCAAGCTTGGGCAGGTCACGGGACACCGTCAATCCTGCTCCGTGCTCTACCAGTACCACCGAAATGCCCTTGTGCTTGGGCACGGCGTTGGGGTCGGTCTTGCACAGCAGTGCGATGAGGCCCGATCGGCGCGCATTGCTGATCCACGTTTTCGATCCGTTGATAATCAGGTCGTTGCCCTCTCGGCGGGCAACCGTCGTCATGTTCTGTAGATCCGAGCCGCCGCCGGGTTCGGTCAGCGCCATGGTCGCGCGCATGTCACCCGACGCCATGGCGGGCAGGTACTTCTGCTTCTGCTCGTCGGTGCCGAACTGGCTGACCAGCTTGGCGACGACGGTGTGCCCGCCCATCGCGCCAGCCAGGCTCATCCAGCCGCGAGCCAGTTCCTGGGTGACCTCGACGTAGCAGGGCGTGCTCACGGGCGTACCGCCGTACTCCTCCGGTACAGCCAAACCGAAGATGCCGATGCGCTTCATCTGTTCGATCCACGCGTCCGGGTACTCGTTGGCGTGCTCGACATCGCGCACGGTGGGCTTGACCTCTCGATCGACGAATTCGCGCACGGTGTCGACGAGCATCGTCTCTTCGTCGTTCAGGTGAAAACTCACTGGGTTACCTCGTGTCAGTTTCTATTCTGAATTAAACAATGTTAGCGCACCCGTCGTTGCGAGCCTTTCGACGGTATCGAGATCCACGAGAATTCCGCGCAACTCTGATCGGAAGGCCGCACGGCGTTCGCGGAGGTCAGCACTCGGCGTCGTGAGCAGGCCCTGGTCGGCGACCACTTGCCGCGCGGTGGCGAACAATAGCGTCGACACCGACTCATTGCTGCGGACTCGCTGCGCGACGTATTGGCGGCCGAGGCCGAGCGCACGCTGGATGAGGTCCGCGTTGTCGAGCGGTTCGTCAGGAAGGTGATGGAGGACGTCGGCGACGATGGAGTACGCCTCGAAGTAGGGCCTCAGCATCGTGGCAGCCATCAGTGGATGCTTATCCCGCAACAGTTCTCGCGTCGTATCCCCTCCGCAGGCGATTCGCTGCTCCCAATCGTGCAGCCACGTCATCTCCTCGGTGACGTGATCGGTGAACGAGGCGGAGTCCGGGAAGTAGAAATCGAACTTCAACAGGTCGCGCAACCGCGCGACTTGGTTCCAGAACACCTCGAGCCTGCCACCGTCGGATCGTGCCGTGTGCGCGAGTGCAAGCTGGATGATCGATGTCTCGAGGAACGCGTGAATGAGCGTGTTGCGATAGAACGCGGCTTGATGTTGATGTTCGGGTTGGATGAGCCAGACCGGCTCCATTCCATCGTCCACGCGAGTGACCGGATGACCTTGGGACAGCGAATCAGCCGCCGCGCGGACGCCCCCGGGTGTCCTCAACTCCGCGGCGCTGGCCGTCATCGGCAGCCGCCTGCGCTCCAGATATTCGAGCGGATCCTGCAGGGCGTGGTGTAGTCGCTCGAGGGTGAGTGCCGCGCCGCGGGTGTTCAGCAGCACGGCGGCCAGCAGCGCGGTGGCGTTGACGGGACTGGCGTGCAGTATTCGCCAAGCAACTTCGAGTGCCATCTTGTGAATCACCAGGCGCTGGCCGTCCTCGTCCACTGGGGCCGCCTGCGGGGCACCGAGATACTGCCGAACGGATACGGGCGGGGGGAACCGCACGTAGATCTTGCCGTAACTGCGCTCTCGCTGCGCCTTGATGAACTCGAAGAACCACCGGAAGCCCTCCGGTCGCTTCTCGGCACCGCGTGCGTAGTTCGCGTATTCGACGGTCTCGTGCAACTGGTCGAAGCTGATCGAAACCGGTTGTAGGAGCACGTCATCACAGCGACCGTCGACGTACGCGCTCGTGACGTAACTGATGAGCCCGAGTTTGGGCGGCAACATCTTGCCCGTGCGAGATCTGGTGCCTTCGATGGACCAGCTGAGGTTGAACCGCTTTTCGATTAGGTACGCGACGTACTGCTTGAGCGTGTACTTGTAAAGCGGGTCACTGCCGATGTTGCGCCTCACGAAGACGACGCCGGACCGTCGCATCAAGGGACCCATGAACCCGAAGGCCATGTTGACACCGCCGAAGACGTGCGCCCGCGGTAAACCGTTGTCACGTAAGGCGATCGTCAACACGAATGCATCGAGGTTCGATCGATGCGAGAACAGCATCACCGAGGGATGCTGATCGAGTCGCGCGCGCAATGCGCAGACCTCCTCGGCGTCGTAGTCGATCGAATCGAAGCCGCGACGGAGGATCAACCGGCCCATCGCCGGGACCAGGTCCACCGATGCGCGGCTCCATCCGGCAGCCATCTCGTCGAGGATCGCTCCAGCGCGGTCCACCGTCGCGCCTGGAATCTGTTCCAATCCCGAACGAAATCGTCTCGACGCCAACAGTTCCGGCTTCACGAGGCGCGGTGACTTGTACTCGGGTCCGAGTATTCGGTACTCGACTCGCTCGATCGCCAGCACTGCGCGCCGTAACACGAATTGGGCGAAGTCGATGTGGCCGCCACCGCCGACTTCGGAGTGCCACTGTCGACGGAGGTCGGCGACGCAAGCCGGTTCGCCCGACACGACCCGAGCGCGGCCTGGGAACCGCCTGACGATCGACCGCTGCCGAAACCGTGCCGGGCGGTGGGCGTCTCGGCCGGATAACCACGCGAGAGTTTTGGACAGGACGCCGACGTGGCCCGGTGACCACATCACGCGCACCGGAACCACCTCGGTAAGGGCGTTGGTCGCGAGAAGGTCGGCGAGGCGATTCTGCAAAGCGACTGGTGGGAAGCCTCGCGGCAGCTGCACCACCTCGACGATGTCGCTGGTGCTCGCACGCCTCGAAAGCCACTCGTCGACGAGACGAAGTTCGACGTCCGAAGTAACTGCGGCCAGTACCAACGTGCTGTCGGCGACCCCTGTGAGGGAGCCACTGATGGAGGCGTTGCTCGATGGCGACGTCACGCTCGTGTCCCGAGCCTGACGGCCACCAGACGGACGCGGTTGCCGGTGTTGGATTGTTGCAGAAGATGCATCACGACCGTCCCCCATGTGTCGTCGACACCCGAAGTTTAACCCAAATTAGAAAAAGTGTCGAAGCGGTTGGTCCGAAGGTCGACGGAGAACACCGTGGACCGGCGCCTACGGTTGACGCCTCAACCCTCCGGCGAGATTCCGTGACGGATGATCGTCTGTGCGTTGGCGACGACCGCTTCCACTGATCCGCGCCGCGCGTCCCACCACTCCACCGTCCAGTTCAACGCCCCGAGCACCAGCATCTGGGCGATGTAGAGATCGAGTTCCGGCCGTAGACCACCCTCGCGAGCGAGGTCGTTGATCAGCCGTCGCCAAATCTCGCCGTAACGCTCCTCTTCCAGAATTTGGCGCTTGCGAATCGTCAGTGGAACTTGCCCTGCGTTGCGGATCGAGGCCGTCGTGTAATCCGAGATCTCCAGAGCGTGGCGGAGGTGGGCTTCAACCGCGACGAGCAGTTTGTCCAGAGGCGGCGTGCCATCGGGCAGTTCGGCCAGGGCTCCTGCCACGTGCTCGCGCATGTCCGCGATGCCGGCCCACATGACCTCTTCGATCAACTCGTCGCGGGACGCGTAGTAGTAGTAAATCGCCGGTGCCTGGATCTCGGCGACTGCGGCGACGTCGGTCAGTCGAAGACCCGCATAACCCTGCTCGCTGAGGACTTGTGCGGCGGCGTCCAGGATGCGGGCGCGTGTCAATGCCGACTTCGACGCGGCCTCGGTATCGTCCACCTCCGGTGTGGTCGATCGCACTGTGTTGCCCGTTCGCTTAGCCATCGTTCGATTCTATGCCGCGGGTGCCGTGCAGGATGGTTCACGGCACGTAGCGCGCTGGGCGGGAATAAGTTGAATATATATTAGAAAATGATTATCGTGGCCGTATGTCACTGCGAGCGGCGACGGCCGCTGACTCCGACACGGCTTTTGAGGCGAAGGTCCAGATGTGGCTTGCGGGAATCTCGCTCGCCGGCATGCTTCTGGCCGGAGCGGGCTTTCTCGTGATCGCGGGTTACATGCCGCCGCCACGGGCCGACTGGTCGCCGGAAAGGATCGCCGAGTTTTACGCGGACAACACGACGGCCATCCGGTTCGGCCTGCTGATCTCATTCTTTGGCTGGGCGGGGTGGGGGACGCTGGTGATCGCCGTCAGCGCCCAACTCAAGCGGGCCGACGGCAGCCCGTCATCGCTCTCCCGACTGGCTGCGCTCGGCGGCGGCGTGGCATGGACGCTGCTGCTGCTCCCGACGATGCTGCTCGTCGTCGCGACCTTTCGCCCAGAGCGCGACCCGGCGCTCACGCAAACCCTGCACGACATCGGCTGGATCACGGCCTTCTATACGACGGTTCCGTTCATCGTTCAAGCCCTCGCCATTTCAGCCGCGACGCTCGCCAACCGGTCTCCGTATCCCCGGTGGGTCGGTTATTTCTGCGCCTGGTGCGCGCTGACGTTCGCGCCGGGCAGCTTGCTTGCATTCTTCAAGACCGGGCCGTTCGCCTACCAGGGGATCTTCGTCTTCTGGGTGCCCTTCGCGGTGTTCGGCGCCTACGTCATGGTGCTGATTTGGGCCGTCTGGCGCGCGGCCCGGGCCGATCTCGAACCGGAGCTGCGTCAGAACAAGCCTTGCATTTAGTTTAATTTCGATTAATCATGGTTCTCAGTCGCATGTGTGCCCATACTCGCCGGCGTCGCGGAGTGGGAGGGTCACTCACTATCGGCACGACGGATACGGAGGTACGGCGTGGATCCCAATCCGGACTACGACGCCAGCGACGAGCTCGAGTATTTCTTCAACTGGTTCCCGTGGGCACTGCGAGGTGTCTACCCGCCGCCGGCATACCCGCCCGTCTAGCGGAAACGCCCATGAACAGTGAAACCAGGCTGCTGCGTGCCGTTTTCGGCCGGATGCTGTTAGCTGCGGTGTTTGCAGCGGCCGCGGGTACGGCGGCGACGGCGCCGGCGGCCGCCGAACCGGGCGAGAATCCCTGCGAGCTGGCGCTCTCGTTCGTCTGCCATTTCGTGCCGATCGCACCGGACCTCAACAGGACGTCGACCTCACACAACAGTTGTCGCCGGACGGTGCCGCCATCCCACCGTCGGACCCGCTGTCACCGACGAATCCATGTTCCGCGGGCTGCATCTAGCTGGGACGAGGATCACCGATGAAGGTTCGTAAAGTATTCGGGGCCAGGGCTATTGGCGTCATGGTCCTTGCTGCTACGACACTGAGTCTTGCGCCGCCAGCATCGGCCGTGCCGGCCCCTGAAGTGGAGTTCACCTACAACGTGGTCTTTCGTCGCCATTACAACTTTCCGAACAACGACGCCATCGGGTACGGCTACGGGATATGCGACAAGGTGGGTCGGGGGGCGCCTTACGCAACCGTGATGGCTGAGGTGAAAGCCGACATCACGCCCAATGACGAGCAATCCGCGAATTATCTCGTTTCGAACGCAGTGGGCATCCTTTGTCCCGCCAGCATCTGGCAGTTGCGCAACTCGGCGGCGGGATATCAGCCGACCTAATGAGTGGTCCGCTGAGAACGCTGTGGCCGTTGCGCGCGTAATGCCGAAACATCAACTCAGAACTGCGGTGTCGAACCAGTGGCAGAGGAGCAACGCGACTTCGACATCCAGTCGATCGTCGGTGATCGGTTTGCCGCGACGCTCGAGCGCGCGCTGCACTCGATATTTCACCGAGTTGGAATGCAGATGCAGCTCGTCGGCGGCGGCCTTGAAACTCGACCCGGTGTGCAGGAACACCCGCAGAGTTTCGCGCATCCGTTCGTCAACGTCCGTCGCCGAGGCAAGCGGGCCGAGCACCTCGCCAACCCATGCGCGCGCCGCCTTGAGATCACCGCTGAATCGGGCGGCCACCCCGAGCCCCGGATCGCTGGCCGCGGTCACCCGTGGCTGGCGCGGGCCCGCGGCAATCGCCACAGCGCGCGCTGCCATCGCTTGTTGATGCGAGCGGCGGAAGCCGTCGATGCCCGGCAGGGGATTGCCAATCGCCATACGCGGTGCGTCCGCTCGAGCCTCGGCGAATGCACGAGCCTGCGTCACCACGCGAGGCGCCGTGTCAGCGGACAGCGGTATCCATGCCCATCCGGTCACCCGATCGGCGCCGATGAACAACGGATGCTCCTGGGCGCCGAGCGATTTCCCGAGTTCACTTGTAAACCGTTCCAGCGTCAACAGTTCGTCGCCGCTTTCCGACTCCCCGTACCACACGACGGCAGACAGGTGAATACCTCGTAATGGGTAGCCGATTGCGGTCGCGGTCTCGTCGATATCAATCTCGTCCGCGTCAATAGTTTCCTGGACCCGTAATGCACGCACCCGGTTCTGGTTCGCCAACCAGCGGTCGCGTTCATCTTGGTAGGCGGTAAGCACCAGCTGGGAAATCCTGTCGATATAACGAAACGACATTGACGTGATCTGCTGGAAAACGTCCAAGGTCAACTGGGCATCGAAATCTGTGGCGCGAACCTCGTCGAGTACGAGGTCTACCACCGCCTGGTGGCCAAGACGGTATCCACGCGCCAGTGCATCTGCGTCCATCCCCCGCTGGGCCATGCGCCGTGCATGCTCGAGCGCCGCCGTCGGCGGCTCGATGCGGTCGACTGGTATGCCGTGGCGGATCGCCGGAAAGAACGCATCAAAGTTTCCTTGTGCGGCGTCGTAAACCAACGCCAGCAGCTCTCCGTCGGCGGCAACTTCCGGTACCTCGCTGGCCAGCATCTCCTGCACGGATTTCGTGATCTCAGGCAGCTTGTCGTTGAGCCGGCCGATGATCATCGCTGCCGCCTTGGCAACGAGGGCGCCGTGCTCCCCGCTGCGTTGAGCCATACATCAGACTTTATGGCGCGCGGGCAGCGCGAGATGAGGGAACGCCAGCATCCGGCTACCTAGTTTCACGGTCGGTGAAGTTACAGCCCGAGACTCTTGTCTGTTAGCGACAACGATGCACCGAAAGTCCGTCGAATTTGGTCGGTTGACGACGTAGCTGTGCCGCCGTTTGGTTCGTAACGTTTCCTCCTGAACGCAAAGCCCGACATCGCCCTCACCAGCGAGATTCCGGGTGTTTGCAATTGCAAATCAATACGATCCGCTTCACGGAAGTAAGTGAGTAGAAATATGTTTTCTGCCGTCGCAATCCTGACGCTTGTATTGTCGCCGGTGCTAATTCCGGCGATTATCACGGGATTTCATTTTTTGGCCGACCGGCGGCGAAGTCGGAGCTACTCTCAACTCGAGCAAGAGCTCGAGCGGGACCACTTGGCCGACCGTGTTGGACGCGGGCCGCAGCCCAGCATGCCGACTGCGTGACGGGGTAGGCGCGCTGACATGTTTCCGGGAACACACGCGGCAATTGCACCAGATCGTCCGGCCGTCATCATGGCCGGCTCGGGTCAAACTCTGACCTATCGTCAACTCGACGAAAATTCCGCCAAGCTGGCATCCGCGCTGCACGGCTTGGGGCTGCGCACGGGTGATGTCATCGCCATGGTGTGCGACAACGCCGCGGAGGCTTTTGAGATTTACTGGGCGGCTTTACGTTCCGGCCTCTACATCACGGCGGTGAATTGGCATCTGGCGCCTGAGGAAGCGGCATACATCGTGCAAGACAGCGGCGCTCAAGTGGTGATCGCGTCCGCGGGTGTGCGCAAGATGGCCGAGCCGTTGCCGGCGTTGGTCCCAGACGTCAAGCGTTGGTACGCATTCGGCGGGACCATCGAGGGCTATCAGTCGTACTCCACGTTGTTGGCATCGGCCGGTGCGCGTCTTACCGACCAGCCCCGTGGATCCGAGATGCTGTACTCCTCGGGCACCACGGGCCGACCGAAAGGCATCAAACCGCATCTGTTGCCAATCCAGGTCGACGAACCGGGGGACCCGTTGATCGCCCTGCTGGCCAACGCTTTCAAGATCTCCGGCGGTGATGTCTATCTGTCCCCCGCGCCGATCTACCACACCGCTCCTCTGAAGTGGTGTGCATCGGCTCAGGCGTTAGGCGCCACCGTGGTCCTGATGGAGCGGTTCGGCGCTGAGGAGGCCCTGGCCGCGATCGAGCGATATCAGGTCACCGTGACGCAAATGGTGCCCACCATGTTCGTCCGGATGTTGCAACTGCCCGAGGAGGCACGCACCGCATACGACGTGTCGTCCCTGCGGTTGGCAGTGCACGCCGCCGCGCCGTGTCCTCCAGATGTCAAGGACGCGATGATCGGTTGGTGGGGGCCGGTTCTCGTCGAGTATTACGGCGCAACCGAGCAACACGGCACCACCATCATCACGACCGAGGAATGGCAGACCAAGCGCGGATCGGTGGGTAAAGCGGCGCTCGGTGTCCTGCACATCTGCGACGACGACGGCAACGAGCTCGCGGCCGGCGAGGCCGGCCTGATCTATTTCGAGCGGCCTGTCGTGCCGTTCGAGTACCACAACGATCCGGAGAAAACCGCGGACTCACGGCACCCCATGCATGAGAACTGGTGCACAGTAGGCGATCTCGGGTACATCGACGCGGATGGCTACCTGTTCCTCACCGACCGCAAGGCGTTCATGATCATCTCAGGTGGGGTCAACATCTACCCCCAAGAGGTCGAGAACGCCCTCGCCCTGCACCCGAAGATTCTTGACGTCGCGGTCATCGGGGTGCCCGACCCGGAAATGGGTGAACAAGTCAAGGCAGTCGTCCAACTGCGTGAGGGAGTCACGCCGTCCGACGAACTGGCGGCCGAAATCATCGGCTACGTACGGGAGCGGATTGCGCACTACAAGGCTCCCAAGACGGTCGACTTCGTCGGCGAATTACCAAGGTCTGCAACCGGAAAGCTTGTAAAGCGAGCGCTCGTCGAGCGCTACGCGAGCGCTCGATCGTAATGGAAGGAACCCCCATGTCTGAATTCGCCGGAAGGCGGTACGTCGTGACGGGCGCCGCGTCAGGTGTCGGACACGCCGTAGCTGAGCAGCTGCTGAAGGCCGGCGCGGAAGTCTACTGCCTCGACCGCAACACTCCGAGCGCGGCGGTCACCCGCCACATCGAAGTCGATCTGTCGAACCCACGCAGTATCGAGGCTGCCGTCGAGCAACTCGAAGGCCAGTTCGACGGTCTGATGAACGTGGCCGGTATCCCCGGCACCGCGCCGGCCGATCTCGTGGTGGCCGTCAACGCCCTGGCTGTACGGCAGCTGACGGAGTCGTTCTTCGAGCGGCTTAAGCCTGGGGGCACGGTGACCATCGTCTCGTCGACGGCGGGCTTCGGCTGGCCGGCGCGGCTCGACGTGATCTGTGACCTGTTGGCCACAGAAACCTTCGAGGAGGGGGCGGCCTGGTTCAAGGCCCACCCTCAACAGGGCAACGCCTACAACTTCTCCAAGGAAGTCACCACGGTGTACACGATGTCGATGGCTCTGATGTTGGCGCAGAAAGGGTTTCGCATCAACGCTGTATTGCCAGGGCCGGTGCAGACGCCGATCCTGGCTGACTTCGAGGACTCCATGGGCAAGGACGCGCTCGACGGTCTGAAGGCATTGCTCGGGCGCCACGCGACTCCGGACGACATTGCCGGCGCCATCGTCTTCCTTGCCTCCGATGCGGCGCGCTGGATCAACGGGCATCCGCTCGTCGTCGATGGTGGTGCCACCGGCGCGGTACTCAGTGGGGTCATCCCCGCTCCTGAGATCTAGATCGCGAGGTCCGTGAAATGCCAAGCCGTACCGCATCAGTAGACAGCCCCGACGTGCTGTCCGACCTCCGCCGCGTGTTCGCAGGGGGCCGCACCCGCGGGATGTCGTGGCGTCTGGATCAGCTGCGCGGCATCGAGCGACTGTGCGACGAACGCGAGCCAGAGATCGCCGCTGCACTGGCCGACGACCTTGGCCGGCCGGCAGTCGACGCCTGGCTCGGCGATATCGCTTCAACGAAAGCCGAGGCGGCGTATGCGCGAAAGCATTTGAAGAAGTGGATGCGGCCCACCCGGCAACCGCTGCCACTGAGCCAGCGACCCGGCCGAGGGTGGGTTCAATACGACCCGCTGGGTGTCGTGCTGATCATCGGGCCGTGGAACTATCCGCTGTATTTGAGCCTGGCCCCATCAGTCGCTGCCGTTGCCGCCGGAAACTGCGCCGTGATCAAACCGTCGGAACTCGCCCCGGCGACCTCCGCTCTGCTGGCGAGACTGCTGCCGGTGTATCTGGATTCCGACGCCGTGCGGGTTGTCGAGGGCGACGCCGCAACGACACAGACGCTGCTGGCCCAGGGTTTCGACCACGCATTCTTCACGGGTGGCACCGAAGTCGGCAAGAAGATCATGGCTGCGGCCGCCCCGACGCTGACGCCCGTCACGCTTGAACTCGGTGGCAAGAGCCCGGTGATCGTGGCAGCCGACGCAGACATTGACGTGGCCGCTCGCCGCATCGCTTGGGTGAAGCTGATGAACTCCGGACAGACCTGCATCGCACCGGATTATGTGCTCGCAGACCGGGCCATCGCCGATGAGCTCGTCGACAAGATCGTCGCGAATCTGCACGAATTTCGTTCGGGGGAGCAGGATCCGTCGTTACCCATCGTGAACCAACGCCAATTCGATCGGCTTGTCGCCCTCGTCAGCGCTACCGAGGGCAAGGTGGTCGCCGGCGGAGGGTCCGACAGTTCCACGCTGCGCATCGAACCGACCGTGATCGTCGACCCGTCGCCAACCGATCCCGTCATGGCCGACGAGATCTTCGGACCGATCCTGCCCATACTGAGGGTCGAGTCCACCGACGCGGCGATAGACCTCATAAACAGTCGGCCGAAACCCCTGGCGCTGTATGTATTTACGTCATCTCGGCGGCGTGCGCGCGCGTTGATCGACCAAATCCCGTCGGGCGGTGCGGTGGTCAACCATGTCGCCGTGCATTGCCTGGTGCCGCAATTGCCGTTCGGCGGTGTGGGCGCCAGCGGGATGGGCGCCTATCACGGCCGTTGGGGATTCGAAGCGATGAGCCACCGCAGGGCTGTGCTGGCCAAACGCGCCAAACCCGACCCCAAACTGTTCTATCCCCCGTACACGCAACGCGCACTCAAGATCATGCGACGGGTTTTCTGATGCGACGGCTATCGGCTTTGGACGCGCAGTTTCTCGCGGCGGAGCGCGCCAACTTCGGCGCGCATTACTGCGGACTCGCCGTCTATCGAACCCGGCGCGGACAGCCGATCACCGCTGCCAAGATGCGGCGGCTGATTTCCGAGCGCATCGGCGAATGCCCGCCGCTGCGTTGGAAATTGGTGACAGTTCCGCTCGGTCTGGACCATCCGGTGTTCGCCGAAACAGAGATCGACCTCGACGACCACGTGTCGGAGACGACACTGGCCGCTCCTGCCGATGAATCGACCCTGGCGGTCGAGGTGGCGAGCATCCTGTCCACGCCTCTCGATCGAGACAGGCCGCTGTGGAAGCTCAGCGTCTTTCACGGTCTGCCGGGACGTACCGCGGTCGCCTTCACCTTGCATCACGCCGCGGTAGACGGCATCGCGGCGGGCGAGATATTCGCCAAGCTGCTCGACATCTGCGGTGACGAACGCTCGGCGGTAACGGAATTGAGGCAGGTACCCGCGGACGGCCTTCCGAGTCGAGCCGCGCTCGCGGTTCGCGGTCTTGCATCGCTACCATTCCGCCCTGCCCGGACGCTGCTGTCCGCCCCACGTGCGCTCGCGCATCTCGATCAAGTTCCGGCTCTGCGTTCATTGCCGGGTGTACACGCCGTCTCACGTGTCGTCAGGCGAGACCTCAGCGCGAACCGTCTCGACGCCCCACGGACAAGATTCAATGCACGGCTTTCACCTGCGCGCGCCGTCGCCTTCGGCACGGTCCCATTGGCCGACGTCAAAACTGTCAAGAACGCTCTCGGCATCACGGTGAACGATGTCGTAATCGCCATGTGCGCCGGTGCGATACGCCGCAGGCTTGCATCGACCGGCGAACTACCGACGGAACCGCTCGTGGCCTATCTACCCGTTTCCACGAGGCTGCCCGACGCGGAAGACCGCTACGGAAACTCGATCACCTCGATCATTGCGCCGATCCCAACGCACTTGACCGACGCACACGAGCGACTCACCTTCGCCCACGAAACGCTGGCGGTCGCGAAACGTCGCACCGCGCAGGCTCCGCCAACCCTCATGAGCGATGTGAATGAACCGATCCCGGCGCCGATGTTTGGCATTGCTGCTCGAGGTCTGATGGACCTCGTCTCTTCGCAATGGGTACGGCCGCCGATCAACCTGATCATCTCCAACGTGCCCGGATCGCCGGTCGGGCTGGCATGCGCCGGAGCACCACTCCTCGCGAACTACCCGTTCAGTCTCGTCTTCGACGGCTTCGCTCTCAACATCACCGTCGTCAGCTACCAGCAAGGACTAGACGTCGGCATCGTCGGCGATGCCAAGGCATTGCCCGACGCCTGGGATCTGATGGCTGACATTCGCAATGAATTGGCTGAGCTCTCGCGGCTCGTGACCACGGAAAGGAGTGCGGACTGTTGACTACCGCTCAGGCAACCCCAGCCATGGTGTCGGGCGCCAAGGTCCACGAGTTCACGACCGATCTGGTCGTGCGGCGCCGACACCCGGCGGCCGACGGCGTGGTGGTACTTGATCTCGTCGACCCGCAGGCAGGCACGCTGCCAGCCTGGGAACCCGGGGCGCACGTCGACCTGATGCTGAAGGAGGGATTGGTCCGCCAGTATTCGCTGTGCGGTGACCCGACCGACGGCAATGTCTGGCGCGTCGGCGTGCTGCTTGATCCCCATAGTCGCGGCGGCTCTCGCTATGTCCACGAGAATCTCGCGGAAGGCGCGTCGGTCCGAGTTCGGGGCCCGCGCAACCATTTTCCGCTCGTCGACTCGCCGAGGTATCTGTTCATCGCGGGCGGCATCGGGATCACCCCGATCATGCCGATGATCGAAGCCGCGCAGCGGGCGGGGAGTGACTGGACGCTCATTTATCTCGGGCGAAGTCGCACCACAATGGCTTTCGCCGCGGAACTGTCCGCGACCTACGGTGACCGCGTCAATCTTTGGCCGGGCGACGAAAGAGGACGTTTCGATCTGGAGGCGGCTCTCAAAGAACCGACAGATGAAACCCTCGTGTATTGCTGCGGACCTGAACAACTCCTGTCCGCGCTCGAACAGAGCTGCAGTCACTGGCCGGAGGGCAGCCTGCGCATCGAGCGATTCGCGGCCAAGGCGCCCGCCGCCGACGCTGGCAGCGAAGCGCTCGACACCTTCCAGGTGGTATGCCAACGCTCAGCGGTGACAGTCGACGTCTCAGCCGATGTGTCGATCCTCGAAGCGCTGGAGGACGCCGACATTCCAATCCTGTCGTCGTGCCTCGACGGCATCTGCGGCACATGCCAGGCGACCGTCGTCGAAGGGACGCCCGATCATCGCGACTCCATGCTCACCGACGCCGAACGTGCCTCCGGCAACATGATTTTGACCTGCGTGTCGCGGTCACGCACGGAAAGGTTGGTGCTCGACTTATGAACGCGAACTATCCGAAGAAGTGTTGGTACGGGGCCGCCACATCAGAGGAACTCGGTGATGCTCCTCTAGGTCGGCGGTTGCTGGATCGCGATGTCGTCCTATGGCGATCCAACGACGGTCAAGTCATGGCCTTTGACGACCGCTGCGCACACCGGGGCTTCCCGCTGTCGGACGGCCGCGTAGACGGTAATCGCCTCGTGTGCGGATATCACGCCTGCACCTACGGGCCCGATGGTCGCTGCGTGCAGATTCCGACACAGCACGATGTTCCACCAGGAATGCGCGTGCGGACGTATCCGGTCTTGGAGGAGCCCCCGTTCGTCTGGATCTGGATGGGTCCACCCGCTGCGGCTTCCGGCCGCCGACCGCCGCGGACACCGTGGCTAAACGATAGGGATTGGTCGACGTTCACGAGCGCCTGGCTCGTGAAGGCGAATTACCTGATGTTGCACGAGCACTATCTCGACTTCTCTTATGCCCCCGTCGTGCATAGGGATGACGTCCCGCCAGGGCTTGATCGTCTCCCGGCTTTTCACGATGTCGAAGTCACCGAGACAACGGTCTCCTACACGCGACTGCTTCCGGAGGCCCCACTTGCGAAATGGGAAGCCGACGCCACCGGACTGGATACTGCGCGCGGGTATTCCCGGCGTGAAAGTGGGGTCTTCGCTTCGCCGGCGATGCAGATTCAGCGGTGGGAGATCGAGGCCGACGGGGTGAAATACTCGAACGTACGGACACATGCAATCACCCCCGAAACAGCTTCTTCGACACACGTTTTCATGCAGGCGTCGCGCAATTACGCACTGGAGCGTGACTCGGTGACGACAACGCTGCAGTCGTTTGTCGACGAACTCATCCACCGTGACACGGCCATCGTGGAAGCGGCTGCGTCCCGCGTGGGCTACGACGGCTGGCAATCAAGCGTTGAGTTCCAGGCCGACGCCGCCGCATTGCGTGCGCGACACATCGTCGCGGTGATGCTCGCCAAGGAAGCGGGCCGCTCGACGTTACGCCCTGGCTTGTCGACGGCGAGAGTCGCTGACATCAGCCGAAATTCGACATCTTTCGAAACCCTTTGATCCACAACGATTTAACGAGGAGAACGTCATGACCACGCTATCCAATCCTGCCGAAATCGACCTGTCCAAGGTTGATCTGACCGACCTTGCGTACTTCGAAGATGGGCCGCCCTACGAGCTATTCGCCCGGATGCGCGAAGAAGCAAGCCCGCATTGGAACGCGTTGGAAGGTGACGAGCCCGGCTTCTGGTCCTTCACCCGGGCGGCCGACATTCAGGCCATCAGTCGCGATCCCGCGACCTTCTCGTCGGCCCGCGGCGGGGTGTTCACCACCGCCCAGGGTGCGGTACCCGCTGAGGTGCTGAGGGAAGTCCTCCTCGGCATGGACCCGCCTCGACACACCCAGCAGCGCAACGTCGTACAGGCTGTCTTCACACCCAAGATGATCCGCCAAAAGGAGGCCGACATCCGGAACGTCGTGACGGAACTCATCGACGACGTGATCGAGAAGGGCTCGTGTGACTTCGTCGACGACATCGCCGTCGAGATGCCCCTGCGCGTGATCGCCGACATGCTGGGCGTTCCGCAAGACGACCGTCGGCAGCTGTTCGAATGGACCAACACCCTTTCCCGGGCGGCGGGGACCTCCAATCCGGAGTTGGGGCTAGGTGCCCTCATCGAGATCGGCGGGTACTTGACCGGCATCACCGCTGCGCGGAAGGCTAATCCCACCGACGACCTCGTGTCGCGATTGATCACAGCCGAAGTCGACGGCGAGAGCCTCACCGAGGCCGAGGTGACCTACTTCTTCGCCATCATGATGTTCGCCGGCAATGACACCACACGGAACACAGCCTCCGGCGGCATGCGGGCGCTCCTCGAGAACGATGGCGAGCGTCAGAAGCTGGTGGGCAATCCTGGCGCGATACCGAAGGCCGTCGAGGAGATGCTGCGCTGGGTGACACCAGTCATCTACTTCACCCGTGTTGCACAGTGTGACACCGAAGTTGGCGGTCATCCGATTCGAGAGGGCGAACGCGTCGCCATGTGGTACTCCGCAGGCTCCCGGGATCCGGAGCTCAACGACGATCCCGAACGGTTCGACGTGTCCCGCGAGAAACCACCACATCAGGCGTTCGGCGGCGGCGGCGCACACTTCTGCCTTGGCAACCCGCTCGCGCGACTCGAACTGCGAATCCTGTTCGAAGAACTGATGCGGCGGATGCCGGACATGCAGATCGCAGGACCCATCACCCGCTTGACCTCAAACTTCTCCAACGAACTCACCTCGATGCCAGTCACCTTCACCCCCGGCAAGCGCGAAAGCGCCGTGAGTGGCTGAGACTGTATCGTTTAATCTATAGTAAAAAATTCTGGACTTTCTGCAACCGCTGGAAGAAGGACGGCCTGATGTCACGGATGAGCAGGTGAGTACCGACGCCGGTGCGCTGGACTGGGGAACCGCCGACGCGCTGACTCCGTTCGACACGGTGATGTGGCGCGCGGATACCGACCGGACGATGCGGTCAACGGTCATGGCGGTCGAGTTGCTCGATACCGAACCCGATTGGAACCGGCTCGTCGACGCCCACGAGTGGGCCACCCGGATGGTGCCTCGACTCTGTGAGCGGATTGCCGAGCCCCTGGGTTTTGTCGGCATCCCGGTATGGGTGAGGGACCAGGATTTCGATCTGCGCTACCACTTACGTCGGTCCCGCCTTGGCGGAGAAGGCGGATGGTCAGAACTGCTCACTGCGGCCGCGCAGATTGCCATGTCGCCGTTTGACCGCACCCGGCCGCCATGGGAGGCGGTGCTCGTTGAGGGCTTGCCGGATGGCAAAGCGGCGTATCTACTGAAACTGCATCATGCGCTGGTTGATGGGCTGGGGTTCAGGCAGTTGTTGTCCCAGTTGCATTCTCGGCAGCGGGCTCACCAACCCGACAAGCCACAACCGAGCGCGCCGGCGAATGCCGAACCAGGTCCGGCGGACTTCGTAGTGCGCGAACTCAAGCATGACCTCGGCGCGGTGCCCACGGTGATCGGTGGCGCAACTGCCATGGTGCGCAAGGGCTTCGGTGACCCTCTGGGGTCGGCTCGGGGCGTGATTCGATACGTCGATTCGGCTCGGCGGGTGCTCTCGCCACCTGATGTGCCGGGATTACCGGCGCTGTCTGCCCGCGGGGGTTCATGGCAGTTCGTCGCCCTCGACCTCGAGCTAGCTGATCTGCGCGCGGCGGCCAAATCCGCGGGCGGGTCGGTGAACGACGCGTTTTTGGCCGCACTACTCGCCGCATTTCGGCTCTATCACGATGAACTTGGCGTGCCACTGGATGGGGACGCGGCAATGCCCGTGTCAGTGCCGGTGTCGGTACGCCGGGACGTTGACAGTCCTGGAGGAAACCGCTTCGCCCCTGCGCGCCTTGTCGCCCCGGTCGGCATAGCCGACCCCGCCGCGCGAATCGAGGAGATCAAGCAGCTGGTGCGCACCGCGCGCGATGAACCGGCGCTGGAGAGCGCGGAGTTCGTCGCGCCGTTGATGGCGCGCCTGCCCGCCTCTGTTCTCGTGCGCATCGCCGGTGCGACCACCGCAGGCAATGATCTTCAGGCAAGTAACGTTCCCGGACTCGAGGAGGACCTTTACCTTGCCGGAGCGCTGATCGAACGCATCTATCCGTTTGCGCCCTTACCAGGTTGCGCTGCGATGATCAGTCTGCACAGCTATCGGGGCACATGTTCGGTCGGAGCCAACCTGGACGCCGCCGCAATCGTCGATCCCGGGCTGTTCGCCCGGTGCCTGAGCGACGGGTTCGCCGAAGTGCTGGCGCTTGCACCGGCCGCAGGAAAGCCGAGGCTGCTGATATGACGCCCGCTCCTATCGTCCTGCTCCACGGCGCCACCTCGTCTGCCAAGGCATGGGACGCGTTGATTCCGCCGCTCGGCGAGAAGTACCGCGTCTTTGCACCGACTTTGGCCGGGCATTGTGATGGCCCACCGTTGCCTGCTGGAGACGCAGGTGTGGTGCACAGGATTGTCGACTCCACGTGCCGCCAACTCGACGAGGCAGCGATCGACACCGCTCACATCGTTGGGAATTCGCTTGGGGGATGGGTTGCTATCGAACTCGCCCGCCGTGGACGAGCGAAATCCGTGCTGGCCCTCTCGCCCGCAGGAGCGTGGCGATCGCCCAGGGACCTCCGGCGGCTGCTGGTCGTCTTTCGCGCGGGCGCCGCCCTGGCGGGCGCGAACTACATGTCACAGCTTGTGGCGCACAAGCGGGCCCGTCGAATTATGTTGCGCCTCATGGCAGAACACTCCGACCGGCTGACACTGGCGCAGGTTGCGGCCATGTTCCAGGACATGGCCGCGTGCTCGGCACTGCCAGAAATTCTTGACGGTGCGCGTAACAATGGGCCGATTGAGCCAGTTCTCGAAGTGAAGTGCCCCGTGCGCATCGCCTGGGGTACGCACGACCGAATGTTGCCGTTCATGCGCTACGGCGTTCCGATGCTCCTCGCCGTCCCTGACGCCGAGCTCAGGTTCCTGCCCGGTGTCGGACACGTACCCATGGTCGACGATCCGGTTTTGGTGGCCCACACCATCCTCGACTTCGTCGAGAGCAACGAATCACTTCCACGGGCCTTGTGACGCATCCCAATTCGGGCGCAGATTTGGCATCACGCCGCGACGCGAGCTGACGTTGCCTCAGCAGGCAGCACTGATCTTGTTTTTCGACACGGCCGTTTCGTATTACGCTATATATGTAATGATTACAAAGATGGCGGGCGGAAAGCCGAAGGTAGCGGTCATCGGGGCTGGTCCTGGCGGCATCGCCATGGGAATCCAGCTTGCCGCCGGTGGCTATGACTTCACCATCTTCGACCGCAACGACGGCTTCGGCGGCACCTGGCGCAACAACACCTATCCCGGCGCCGCTTGCGACGTGCCCTCGCACTTCTACTCCTACTCGTTCGCGCTCAACCCGCGCTGGAGCAAGACTTTCGCCAATCAACCCGAGATCCTCGCCTACCTCGAGAAGGTCGCCGCCGACAATCACCTCGCCAACCACCTCGTAACCGGCCGCGTCACCACGCTGCGGTGGTCGGACGTCGACCGGCGGTGGACGCTGGAAACCGAGGGGGGCGCAGAGCATCACTTCGACGCGGTCGTCACCGCCGTCGGCATGCTCGACCAGCCCAACATCCCGGATATCCGCGGCGCCAATCAGTTTCGCGGACGCGCCTTCCATTCGTCGAACTGGGATCACTCGAAATCGACGGCGGGGGAGCGGGTCGCGTCGATAGGCACCGGAGCCAGCGCGATCCAGTACGTTCCCGAGATTGCGCCGACGGCCGCGCATCTCACCGTCTTCCAGCGCACTCCCATCTGGGTGAGCCCCCGCTACGACGAACCGTTCACCCCGGAACAGCAGGAACTCTTCGAGCGCGATCCCGTCGAAGCCCTCAAGGTCCGCGACGCGGCGTTCGACGCCTACGAGTCCGCGAATTTCGGTGTCGACTCGGACATGACCAAGGAACTCACCGAGATGGCCCGTGCCTACCTGACACGCAAGGTTGCAGATCCTCAACTGCGGGCCAAGCTGCAGCCGACCTATCCGGTCGGCTGCAAACGGCCGTTGCAATCCCGCGCCTGGTTCCCGACCTTCGCATTACCCAACGTGCATCTCGAGACGTCGCCGATCGTCGAGTTCACCGACCGGGGCCTGCGCACCGCCGATGGCACAGAGCACGACGTCGACACCGTCATCTACGGCACCGGTTTTCACGCCGCCGACTACCTCCGCAGCCTCGACGTCTACGGCACTGACGGCCGCCGCCTGCACGACGACTGGCGCGATGGCCCGGAGGCGTATCTCGGCACCGTCGTCCCCGGCTATCCGAACCTGTTCACGCTGTACGGCCCCAACACCAACGGCGTGACCTCGATCATCTACATCCTCGAGGCCCAGGCGGAGTTCGTTCGCCGCACCCTCGACGACATGGTCCACCACCGCATACCCGCCATCGACATCAAACAAGACGTTCACGACGCCTACAACGCCGACATCCAGCAGGCGATGCAGGGCACCGTCTGGCTGGCCAACTGCAACAACTATTACCGTCATCCGAACGGCAAGGTCGTCACACAATTCCCTTACAGTGGAATGCAATTCGTGGCGATGCTCGGCCGGGTCGGACTTGATGCATTCAATCGGATGGAGGCGACCGCGTGCCGGGAATCCACCACACTGCGATAGTCACCGCCGACGTCGAACGCTCGAAACGGTTCTGGTGCGACGGGCTGGGCTTCACGGAACTGTTCGACCACACCTTCACCGGCGATTGGCCCACGCTGTTCAACGCCCGCACCGATCGGCTGCGGTCGGTCTTCCTCGGCGACCCCGCCACGCCCGACACCGGGATCGTCGAGCTGGTCCAATTCGACGACGCGCCAACCGGACCGGCGCCCCCAGACGAGCCGACGTTCGGCTTCTTTCTGCTCTCACTCCAGCGTGACGTGGAAGCCACCCTGGCCGGGCTAGCCGCACTCGGCTTCGAGGACGACGTGCGCCGCATCGATATGCCCGCCCCCGGCGGCACAATCGTTGCGATGGCGGTGATCACCGCGCCCGACGGCGTGCGCGTCGAACTGATCGGACCACCGAAGTGATCGCCGTCGTCACCGGGGGAGCGTCCGGCATCGGCAGCGCGGTCGCCGGCCGACTGCGATCCGCGAAAGCCGACGTGATCGTGTGGGACCTCGAGGGCGGCGATATCGATTGCGACATCAGCGATCCCGAGGCAGTGTCGGCTGCCGTCGACCAGACCGTCGCCGAGCACGGCACGCCCGACCGGCTCGTCGCCTGCGCCGGCATCGGGGCATCGGGACTGCTGCTCGACCAGAGTCCCGCCGACTGGCGGCGTGTCATCGACACCAATCTGACCGGCACGTGGTTGACAATGCGTGCGGTGGCCAAGGTCATGGCCGAGGCAGGCAGCGGAGGCTCGATCGTCGCTGTCTCCAGCATCAGCGGCACTCTCGCCGACCGCGACATGGGCGCCTATTGCGTGTCGAAGGCGGGCATCGACATGTTGGTGCGGGTTGCGGCGACGGAGTGGGGCGCGCACGGTATTCGCGTCAATGCCGTCGGCCCCGGCGTCACCCGCACGCCGATGCTTGCCAAGCCCGAACAACTGCCGGGCTGGGTGGAGGGCTTGACGGAGCGCACTGCGCTCAGCCGACTCGGCGAGGCCGATGACGTCGCCGAAGCCATCGTCGCTGTGCTCGAAATGTCCTGGGTGACAGGGCAGATCGTGTTCGCTGACGGCGGTCTTGCGTTGCACAGCCCAATCGACGCATACGGCCAGACACAACGGCTGAGGCGGGGCTAGGCCGCGACGATCGTCTGGCCCGTCTGGTCGTACACGCGCCACCACGTCATCTCGTGGGCCGCCGGCGAGATCTCGCCGCGCGCCAGTAGGTCGTCGGCCTCCAGTAGCGCACATGCGAGGGTGTCCAGCTTGTGCAGCAGCGCAGTCGACATCGGATCGTGGTGGCCCGCCATCACCGTCACGCCCATTTCCCTGACCTGTCTGCGCGCATCGCCCGCTTTGGCCGTGGCGAGCACGCCCGACCCGAGGTAGACCGCGGTCGACGCGACCAATGCGGTCATCGGCCCCGTCAGGTGGCTCAGCCAGATTTCGCACAAGATCCAAACCAGCGCGCCCCACACGGGCCAGCCCCGAGCCACCCGAACCCGCCTGCGATCGGACTCGCTGATCCCAGGCGGGAACACCACGAGCCGGTATCGGGTCACCCCGAAGCGGTCGGGGCGAACTTCGATTGACCCCCAAACACGGTCGCCGTCAAGCAACCGTGACCACCCCCGTCGTAGCAGGCCGCAGTGGCCCCTACGGATGCCGCTCATGTCTCCGGTGTACCCCCGTCGGAGCTCCGAATGTCCGATCCGGACATTTTCTTTACACCTGAGACCCTGAGTAGTGTGTACTATACCCAGCATGGCTCTCGAGAAGATCCCGGCCCGCCTCGCCGACCACCCGACGGTTCGCAAAGTGCGGGCCCGCACAGGGAAGAAGCCTGGGGTCATCGACGCGGACTGGCTGCGGCAGGTATGTCTCGACGCCGGCGTCGACGACGTCGCCTTCGCGAGCGTCGAGAACCCGGACCTCGCCGGTGAGCGCGAGCACGTCGATGCGGCACTGCCGGGCGTGCAGAGCTACATCTCGCTTGTGGTGAAGATGAACCGCGACAACATCCGGTCGACCGCGCGCAGTGTGGCCAATCAGGAGTTCCACCGCAGCGGCGAAATCATGAACGAGGCTGCGCACCGGATCACGCGGGCGCTTCAGGACGCCGGCTACCGCGCGATCAACCCGTCGATGTCGTTCCCGATGGAGATGGACAAATACCCCGGCCGCATCTGGGTGGTTGCACACAAGCCGGTCGCGGTCGCCTCAGGTCTGGGGGTGATGGGCATCCACCGCAATGTGATCCATCCGAAGTTCGGTAACTTCATCCTGCTCGGCACCATTCTGGTCGCCGCACCGGTCAGCAGTTACGGTGAGCCGCTTGACTATTCGCCGTGCCTGGAGTGCAAGCTGTGTGTGGCCGCCTGCCCCGTCGGTGCCATCAAGAAAAACGGCGACTTCGACTTCGTCGCGTGCTCGGTACACAACTATCGCGAGTTCATGGGTGGGTTCACCGACTGGGTGCAGACCGTCGCCGACAGTTCCGATGCCGACGATTTTCGTTCGCGCGTCAGCGATTCCGAGAATGCGTCGATGTGGCAGAGCCTGTCCTTCAAGGCCAACTACAAGGCGGCGTATTGCCTCGCAGTGTGTCCCGCGGGTGAGGACGTGATCGAGCCCTATCTCGACGACCGCAAGGGCTTCATGGATCTGGTGCTCAAGCCGCTGCAGGAGAAGAAGGAAACGCTCTACGTGCTGCCCAACTCGGCGGCCAAGGAGCACGCCGAACGCCGGTACCCGCACAAGCAGGTGAAGGTCGTCGACAGTGGAATCCGGGGCCGCTGAACCCTCTGACCGCCGGCGTTGTGCCCGCCTCTGAGCGACACCCCCGGACCTGTGGTTTTGCATGGTGTTGTCGCTCCGCGCCGCGCTAGCGCTAAGCCGTTGACCTGCGAAATCACCGTTGTCGCTCAGAGGCGGGCAACTCGGTTACCCGCCCGCTCGCCTCTACCCCCAGGCGTGGACGGTGTTCTGCGCCGGCTCAAGCCCTTGGGCCACAAGTAGTTCGGTGGCGTCGGCCGCCTGCTCACAGATCGTTGGAACCTCGCGCCATTCGGCGTTGGTGAAGTTTCCCAACACGAACGCCGCGCCTTCCATCCGTCCTGGCGGGCGGCCGATGCCTATGCGGACACGCTGAAAGTCGTTGGTGCCCAACGATGAGCCGACTGAGCGCAGGCCGTTGTGCCCGGCGACGCCGCCGCCGAACTTGAGCCGAATGCGACCGAAGTCGATGTCGAGCTCGTCGTGGATCACCACGATGTCGGCTGGCGGCACGGAGTAGAACTTGGCCAGCGGCCCGACCTGGCGCCCGGACTCGTTCATGTAGCACCGCGGCTTGGCCAGCACGACCGACCGGCCACCGAGGCGGCCCGTGGCCACCTCGGCCCCCGATTTCTTGTGCACCTTGAATCCCGAACCGACGCGGTCGGAAAGGATGTCGGCGACAAGAAAACCGATGTTGTGCCGGGTCGTTGCGTATTGCGGGCCCGGGTTGCCGAGGCCGACCACGAGAAGTGTGTCGGCCATGCCCAACTACTCCGACTCTTCGGCGGGCGCCTCTTCGGTCGCCTCGTCTTCGCCCTCGGCCGGTGCCTCGCCCGCGGCTTCGGCTGCCTCGCCGGCACCTTCGCCTTCCATCTCCTCAGCGGTCGGCGCGGCGACGACGTTCACGACGAGCGTCTCCGGATCCGAGATCAGGCTGACACCCGACGGCAGGGTGATGGCGCCCGCGGTGAACTGGGTGCCGAGCTCGGCGCCCTCGATCGACACGGTGAGGTGATCGGGGATCGACTGGACGTCTGCTTCGACCGTGATGGTGTTGGCGTCCTGGGTGACAAGCGCCCCGGAGACCGGCTCACCCTCGACAAGAACGTTGACCTCAACGGTCACCTTCTCGCCGCGGCGCACGACAAGCAGGTCGACGTGCTGGATGCTGCGACGGATCGGGTGGATCTCGAGCGCCTTGGTCAGCGCCAACTGCTCCTTGCCCTCGATATCGAGGGTGAGCACGGCGTTGGTGCCGGAGTGGCGCAGCACGGCCGAGAAGTCGTGAGCGTTGAGTTCAAGGTGCTGCGGGTCGCTGCCGTGGCCGTAGAGGACGGCGGGGACCTTGCCAAGGCGGCGGGCGCGACGTGACGCGCCCTTGCCGGTCTCGGTGCGCACGGCGGCGCTCAGCTTGTTCGCGGGGGACGTCTTAGCCATTTCGGTGTTGCTCCTGTGTCGTGTGCTCAGCACAGCAAGGGCGCACCGCTTGAAAGAGGCTCGCGTCGATAACGGTGGCCGGGCCACCCTCGCCGTGATTGCCAACGAGGTTAGCGCGGGAGGCGGCTCACACCCAAATCAGAATGGGAATTTGACGTCCGTGAGCTGCTCAGACAGTTCCCAAAGCGCGGTCGCCTTCTTGGCGTCGCGGGCCAGCGGGCTGCGCAGTGGTGTCGGCCCAGTGGCGCCCCAAAACGCCAAGCGGGGACCTATGTACGTGTTGCCGGGCAGATCCTGTGACGCCGCGTACAACGTCTGGCGGGCGCCGAACTCGGCGGTCGTGGCCATCAGCGAGTTGCCGGCCTGAAACACCCTGCCGAAAACACCCGTCGAGTGCGACTGAAGTTCGGTCGCCGAATATCCGGGGTGCGCAACGATGGCCTTCACCCGTGACCCCGCGGCATCGAGACGACGTTGCAGTTCCTTGGTGAACAGCAGGTTGGCCAGCTTCGACTGCCCGTAGGCCGGCCACGCCAAATAGGGTCGCGACTTCCAGTTCAGGTCGTTGAGGTTGATCCGGCCGATCAGGTGCATCATCGACGCGACCGTCACCACCCGGTCGCTGATCTTGGGCAGCAGCAGATTGGTCAGCGCGAAGTGGCCCAGATGGTTGGTGCCGATCTGGCTTTCGAAGCCGTCGACAGTCTGCGCGTATGGCACCGCCATAATGCCCGCGTTATTGACCAGAACGTCGAAATTGTCGACGCCGTCAGCAAATGTCCGCACCGACGACAGATCCTGCAGGTCGAGCTTGCGAACCTCGACATCACCGGTCATCGTGGCGGCGGCTTCGTCGCCCTTGGCGGTGTTGCGAACGGCCAGAATGGTCTTGGCACCGACGCGGGCGAGCTCTCGGGCGGTGACCAGGCCCAGGCCACTGTTGGCCCCCGTGACGATCACGGTGCGTCCGGAGAACGAAGGCAGATCCGCAGCGGTCCAGTCAGTCATGGCGCTCACCCTAATGCGGGTCATTGAATTTCCCGCAGTCGGTCATCGGAGGTCGAAAACGAACCTCGCCGGAAATGTCCATGGCAAATTTTGCTAACACAACCAAACGCTTGTGCCCACCGTCTAAAGTCCACCATTGGGGATCACCGTAAATGGGCGATATATGGGGGAACGTCTTGTCGACTATGGGCATTGCTGCGAGCCCAGTGTTTGTTGACGCGACCGGGCGCAGAGTCAAGACCGCCCGGGTTGCCGTCAGAGCATTGACTGCGCTGCTCCTGATTTTGGTCGCCGCGACCGTGCTGTCACTTGTCGGCGGCGTTCCGTTGCCGGGTCTGACGCGACCGGCGCCGCCGCCCGCCGGGGAAAGTCTGCGCCCGCAACGAGGGACGGCGGGCGAAGGCTTCACTACCGCACCGGTACCGCGTTCGGACGTTTCGCAACCCCCGCAAGCGGCCGTCGACCCCGGCAACCGATCACCGGTGACCGTCGGGCGCGACGCCGCGACCGCGGTCCCGTCCGCTGCGCCGAAACCAGCGACACCTCGGCCGGCTGAGCAAGCCCGAACCGAATCTTCGGGTCCGGCGACGCCCGCTACCGCTACGGTTTCGCCTACTCCTACTTCGACGCCGCACAAGCCCTCCGTCCGGCCCACGCCTGCGAACCGGCCAGTGCAACCTCCTGGCCAATCCGGCAATCACGGCACCAAGGACCAGCACGGGCCACCGGCGGGTCGTGGACCACAGCGGTGAGCCGACCCACACCAAAATCGCACTGGCTTCTGCTGACGGCGATTCTCATCGGCGTCGTGATGATGCTGGGAGTGGCTGCGGTAACCGGCGGTCATCGCGGGGAGCAGCCCAAGCACTACATGACCGATGGCACCGCTGACCACGTTCCCGACGCGGTGATCCAGGGCGGACCGATTCTCAACGGTGAGGCGATTGACCGGCGCGGCGTGCGACTGCCGCCCAAGACAATCGCGCTGACGTTCGACGACGGCCCGGACGCCGAAACCGGCCGGATACTCGGGGTGCTCGAGCGGTTCAGAGTCCCTGCAACATTCTTCGTGATCGGGTCGAGAATTCCGGGCCGTACCGATGTGCTTCAACGCATGGTGCGCGACGGCGACGAAATCGGTGTGCACACGTTCACGCATTCCGACCTCGGTGCCATCCCGCGCTGGCAGCGACGGCTCGAACTGGATCAAACGCAGTACGCCATCGCGGCGGCGACCGGGTATATGACCCATCTCATGCGGCCCCCGTTCTCCTCCGAGATCGCCGACATCAACTATCCGATTTGGCATTCGGTATCGGGTATCGGCCCTTACCTGGTCGTGCTGACCGATCGGGATACCAAGGACTGGGCGCGTCCCGGGGTGGACAAGATCGTGGCCTCAGCGACGCCGCAAGGCAACAACGGAGCCGTGCTGATGTTTCACGACGGCGGTGGTGACCGTTCGGAAACCGTTGCAGCGCTGGAGAAGCTGATTCCTGCGCTGCAGGCACGCGGTTTCCAATTCACCACGATAACTCGGGCAACGGGCGATCAATCGCCATGGATTCCGGCGACCGCGGGACAGCGCGTGCGCGGCACAGTCACACTCGCTGTCGTCCAGCTCTCGTTGTGGTTCGCATTCGTGCTGAAGCTGTTCTTCATAACTGCCGGGGTGTTGGCGCTTCTCCGCATCGCCATTCTCATCGTCTATGCCCGAGGGCACGCCAAGCGCACCAAAACCACCGTGCAACAGCTGGATTCATGGCCTGGCGTCACAATCGTGGTGCCGGCTTTCAATGAACGTCTCGGCATCGAAGCGTGCGTGCGATCGCTGACCAGCTTGGACTACCCAACTTACGAAGTGATCGTGGTAGACGACGGCTCGACCGACGACACGAGTGACATCGTGCGCTCGCTGAACCTGGACCGCGTCACGTTGATTCGCAAAGAAAACGGGGGCAAGCCCTCAGCACTCAACGCCGGCATCGCAGCGGCGCGATACGAAACGCTCGTCCTCGTTGACGGTGACACGGTGTTCGAGCCGGATACGCTGCGCGAGCTGGTAAAACCGTTTGCAGATCCCGAAGTCGGTGCGGTGTCGGGAAATACGAAGGTGGCCAACCGCGACGGCCTACTCGGGTCATGGCAGCACCTGGAATACGTGATGGGCTTCAACCTCGACCGCCGCATGTTCGATGTCCTGCAATGCATGCCGACCGTGCCGGGCGCTATCGGCGCGTTCCGCCGCTCCGCGATCGAAGCAGTCGGTGGAGTCAGCGACGAAACGCTGGCCGAGGACACCGATCTCACGATGGCGTTGTGCCGCGATGGCTGGCGCGTCGTGTATGCGCCCACTGCGGTGGCGTGGACCGAAGCCCCCGCCACCCTCACGCAACTTTGGCGACAGCGCTACCGCTGGTGCTACGGGACTCTGCAGTCGATGTGGAAGCACCGGCACGCCGTCGTCGAAGGAGGTCGGCCCGGCAAGCTCGGCCGCCGTGGGCTGCCCTATCTGCTGCTCTTTCAGGTCCTGCTGCCGCTTACCGCTCCCGTGGTGGACGTCGCCGCAGGCTTCTCGTTCTTCACCGAGGACGTCGTAATCATCTGGGCCACTTGGTTCGGCTTTCTTTTGGCCCAACTGGCATGTGCGGCATATGCATTCCGCTTGGATCGCGAATCGCTACGACCGCTGTGGACCATGCCGCTGCAACAGATCGTCTACCGGCAGATGATGTACCTCGTGGTGATCCAGTCCGTCGCATCGGCGTTCTACGGGGTGCGGCTGCGTTGGCACGCCATGCGCCGTCTCGGCACCCTGACCGCTCCTACTTCGGTGGCACCTTGACGTCGAAGCCCCCGATCACGGCCTCGATGTCCGGGGCCTCCTCGGCGGCCTTCTCCGCGTAACCGGTCACCGTGAACTGAACGAGGTAGCGCTGATTGGCAGGCGGTGCGGTCGTCGGGATCACGATGCGGTTGTAACTGTGCATCCGACGGTCGTTGAGGTCGTAGCTGCCCTCGATCATCGCCGACGGGAAGCCGTGCCAGTTCGCTGTAGATGCGTTGAGCTGCTTGAAGTTCTGCGACAGCTGCGCGTCGGCGTAGCCGTGCTTGATCGCCTCGTTGACGTCGAAGTCGCCAGTCAGCTTGAACACGATCAGCATCGCGGTGGGATAGGTGTCGCCCTTGGCGATCATCTGCGTGCCCGGTGCGAAGTTCGGATTGTTGTACTGCGTCCAACCTTTCGGCTGCGGCATGGTCACGATCAGATCAGTGAGCTTCTGCGGCGCGACCGGATCTCCTTTGACGCCGTTTTCCTCGAGGAACTGCGCGATGGGCACCGGCGCGGCAGCGGCGGTCGTCGAGGTCGTCGTGGTGGCCGATGTCGACCAGACTGATTGATAGTCAGGGGTTTTCGCGCCGCAACCCGTTGCGGTGAGGACGACAACCGCGACAGCAGTCGCGCAACGCGACAACCTCACAAAATCTCGCGAACCGCGTCGATCGGTCGGGCCAGTCGAGTGCCTTTTGCGGTGACGACGAAGGGCCGCTCGATCAGGATCGGATGCTCGGCCATCGCATCGAGCAATTCGTCATCCGACGCGTCGGCCAACCCGAGTTCGTCATACAGCGCTTCACGTTTGCGTACCGCGGTGCGCACGTCGATGCCGGCGTCGTTGATCATCTTGACCAGCTCGGCCCGCGACGGCGGCGTCTTCAGGTACTGGACGACTTCCGGCTCGATGCCGTTGTCCCGCAACAGTTCCAAGGTCTTACGCGATGTCGAGCACTTCGGGTTGTGGTAGATGACGTTTCGCGAGCTTTCCGCCACTACGCCGACCCGTCGAAAAGGCCTGTGACTGAACCGTTTTCGAACACCGCGCGGATAGTGCTGGCCAGCAGCGGTGCGATCGACAACACGGTCAGCTGCGGGAACTGCTTGTCTTCGCCGATCGGGAGCGTGTTGGTGACGATCACCTCGCGGGCGCCGCACTCGGCCAGGCGCTGGGCCGCCGGGTCGGACAGCACGCCGTGCGTCGCGGCGATGATGACGTCGCCCGCTCCGTCGTCCTTCAGCAGCTTGACCGCGCCTGCGATCGTGCCGCCGGTGTCGATCATGTCGTCGGTCAGGATGCAGGTCTTGCCCTTGACGTCGCCGACGACGCGGTTGGACTTCACCTGGTTGGGCACCAGCGGGTCACGCGTCTTGTGGATGAAGGCCAGCGGCACGCCGCCAAGCGCGTCGGCCCACTTCTCGGCGACCCGGACACGGCCGGAGTCGGGGGAGACGACGACCATGTCGTGGTCGGCGTAGTTCTCGGCGATGTGGCCGCACAGCAGGTTCTGCGCACGCATGTGGTCGACGGGCCCGTCGAAGAACCCCTGAATCTGGTCGGTGTGCAGATCGACGGTGAGGATCCGGTTGGCGCCGGCGGTCTTGAGCAGGTCGGCGACCAGGCGCGCCGAGATCGGTTCGCGTCCGCGGTGCTTCTTGTCCTGGCGGGCATACGGATAGAACGGCAGGATCGCGGTGATCCGCTTGGCGCTGCCGCGCTTGAGCGCATCGATCATGATCAGCTGTTCCATCAGCCACTGGTTCAGCGGCGCAGGATGGCTCTGCAGCACGAACGCGTCGCAGCCGCGAACAGACTCGTCGAAGCGGACGAAGATCTCGCCGTTGGCGAAGTCCCGCGCGGTCTGCGCGGTGACCGGGGTGTCAAGCTCCTTGGCCACCTGCTCGGCCAGCTCGGGGTGCGCGCGACCCGAGAAGAGCATCAGATTCTTGCGATTGTCGGTCCACTCGGTGCCCACGGTGCCCTCATTGCTTGGGGATCGTTACCGCCTAATCGTACGGGTAGCCAGATTGCGAACAATCGGCAACCGGCTCACGGCTTTGCGGCGTCGTCCTCGTCGGTTTGTTCGCCGGCAGCCCGTCGCGCGGCCTCCGCGGCTTTCGAGCCGGGCCGCTTCTTCGACACCCAGCCCTCGATATTGCGCTGCGGGCCCGCCGAGATGGCCAGCGCACCGGGCGGCACGTCCTCGCGCACCACCGTGCCCGCTCCGGTGTAGGCGCCGTCGCCGACATTCACCGGCGCGACGAACATCGTGTCCGAACCGGTCCGCACATGCGATCCGATCGTCGTGCGGCTCTTGTTCTCGCCGTCATAGTTGACGAACACGCTCGACGCACCGATATTGCTGTGCTCGCCGATGTCGGCGTCGCCGACATACGTCAGGTGCGGCACCTTGGTGCCGGTGCCGATGGTCGCGTTCTTGGTTTCGACGAACGCGCCGAGCTTGCCCTCGGCGCCCAGCACGGTGCCGGGCCGCAGATACGCGAAGGGTCCGACGGCCGCGCCGTCGCCGATCTGCGACTGACCGCCGTGGGTACGCATCACGACCGCCTTCTCACCGACAGTGACGTCGGTCAACGTGGTGTCGGGGCCGATCTGGCAGCGACCACCGATGCGCGTCGCGCCGAGCAACTGCGTGCCCGGATGGATCACCGTGTCGCGACCGATGGTCACGTCGACGTCGATCCACGTCGTTGCGGGATCAATGATCGTCACACCCGCCCGCTGGTGCGCGGCGACGATGCGCCGGTTGAGTTCGGCTCCGAGCTCCGCCAGCTGCACCCGGTCGTTGACGCCGGCGACCAGCGCGGAGTCGTCGACGTGTTTGGCCCGCACGACGAGCCCATCCGAGCGGACGATCGAGATGACGTCGGTCAGGTACAGCTCCTGTTGAGCGTTCAGCGGCTTGAGCCTGCCAAGAGCTGAGCGCAACGCGGCGGCGTCGAACGCGTAGACGCCGGCATTGATCTCCTGGATGGTCAGCTCCGACGGGCCTGCGTCTTTCTGCTCGACGATGGCGATCACTTCGCCGTCTGCGGTGCGAACCACACGCCCGTAACCGGTCGGATCCGCCACCGTCGTGGTCAGCACCGTCACGGCGGCGTTCTCGGCGGTATGGGCGGCGATCAGTCCGGCCAGCGTCTCGGCGTCCAGCAGCGGCACGTCGCCGTAGGTCACGACGACGACGCCGGCGAAGTCGTCGGGCAGCGCCGCCATCGCGCGTTGCGCGGCGTGCCCGGTGCCCAGCTGCTCTTCCTGAACGACTACCTGGATCGGCCTGCCCAGCTCGTCGGCCACCTCAGCCACGGCGGGCGCTATCCGGTCGCGGTCGTGGCCGAGTACGACCACGAGCTGCCCATGCGACGCCTTGGCCACCGAATGCAGCGCGTGCGCGAGCATGCTGCGGCCGCCCAGCGTGTGCAAGACCTTCGGGATGTCCGAGCGCATGCGGGTACCTGCCCCGGCCGCCAAAACCAGGACAGCGGCCTCACCGTGCACATTGGACATAAAGCTCCGTCGCCAGGACTCGAACCTGAACTATCTGAACCAAAATCAGAGGTGCTGCCGATTACACCACGACGGACTGATCAACTCGTGATGCTAGTCGAACGCACTAGCCTGAAGACGTGGCAGCGCCCGACAAGGAAGTGCGAGCACCCCGCGCCAGGATGACCGGCGCCGAGCGACGGCATCAGCTGATCGACGTCGCGCGAACGCTGTTCGCCGAGCGCGGGTATGAGGGCACCTCGATCGAGGAGATCGCACAGCGCGCCAACGTCTCCAAACCCGTCGTCTACGAACACTTCGGCGGAAAGGAGGGGCTCTACGCCGTCGTCGTCGACCGCGAGATGTCGGCACTGCTCGACGGCATCACGAATTCGTTGACCCGGATGACCAACAACCGCTCCCGGCTGCGGATCGAGCGGGTGGCTCTGGCGCTGCTGACGTACATCGAGGAGCGCACCGACGGCTTTCGCATCCTGATTCGCGACTCGCCTGCCGCCATCACGTCGGGCACCTATTCGACCCTGCTCAACGACGCCGTCAACCAGGTGTCGTCGATCCTGGCAGGCGACTTCTCCCGTCGCGGCCTGGATCCGGACATGGCGCCGCTGTACGCCCAGGCGCTGGTGGGTTCCGTTTCGATGACGGCCCAGTGGTGGCTGGACGTGCGCGAGCCGAAGAAAGAAGTCGTGGCCGCGCATCTGGTCAACCTGTGCTGGAACGGCCTGGCCCATCTCGAGGACGATCCGCTGCTGCTCGACGAGTAGCGGTTTTGCCCGCTCCGGCAAGCACTTCGGCGCTTGCCTAGGATGGACTTCATCATGACCGCATCGGGGCACAACCATGTCCAAACCCCGATCGCGGGGCTGATTGACCTGGCGCTGCGCGACCCTTCCCTACAGGATGTCGCCCGCCGCGCCGCCGACAGACCCAGCGATCTCACCCTCATCGGCCCGGCCAGCGCCCGGGTGTACGCGGCGTGCGCGCTTGCGCAATCCGGCCCGCTGCTCGTCGTCACCGCCACCGGCCGGGAAGCCGACGACCTGACCGCCGAACTGCGTGGCGTCTTCGGTGACGCCGTCGCGCTGTTTCCGTCCTGGGAGACGCTGCCCCACGAGCGGCTCTCACCAGGCGTCGACACCGTCGGCGCGCGGCTGATGCTGCTGCGCCGGTTGAGTCATCCCGACGACTCGCGGCTCGGGCCGCCCTTGCGTGTCGTAGTGACGACCACGCGGTCGCTGCTGCAGCCGATGGCCCCCGACATCGCCGACATCGAACCGGTGACGCTGACGCTGGGCGCGGAGGCCGACTTCGATGCGGTGATCGCGCGGCTGGTCGAGCTGGCCTACGAGCGCGTCGACATGGTCGGTAAGCGCGGTGAGTTCGCGGTGCGTGGTGGCATCCTCGACATCTTCCCGCCCACCGCAGAGCACCCGGTGCGCGTCGAGTTCTGGGGCGACGAGGTGTCCGAGATGCGGATGTTCTCCGTCGCCGACCAGCGCTCCATCCCCGAGATCGCGGTCGACTTCGTGGTCGCGGTGCCATGCCGCGAGCTGCTGCTCACCGACGATGTGCGCGACCGCGCCGCCAAGTTCTCGGCCGAGCACCCGCCGCAGGAGAACAGCGTGCCGGGCAGCGTGCCCGACATGCTGGCCAAGTTGGCCGAGGGCATCCCGGTCGACGGCATGGAGGCGCTGCTGCCGCTGCTGCGGCCGACGGAGTTGGCGACGCTGTCCGCGCACCTGCCCGAGGGCACGCCACTGTTGATCTGCGATCCCGAGAAGGTCCGCACCCGCGCGGCAGACCTGATCAAGACGGGCCGCGAGTTCCTCGAGGCATCGTGGTCGACGGCCGCGGTCGGCGGTGACGTGCCGATCGACATCGAGGCGCTCGGCGCGTCGGGCTTCGTCGAGTTGGACGACGCCCGCGCCGCCGCGCGCGAGGGCGGGCACCCATGGTGGACGCTGTCGCAGCTGTCCGACGAGGCGGCACTGGAACTCAACATCCGGCCCGCGCCATCGGCGCGCGGTCAGCAGCACAACATCGATGAGATCTTCGCGATGCTGCGTGCCCACGTCGCCACCGGTGGTTATGCCGCCGTCGTCACCCCCGGCACCGGCACCGCGCACCGCGTCATCGAGCAGCTGAGCGAATCCGATACTCCCGCAACCTTTTTGGAGGGCGGTGCCGCGCCGAAGGAAGGCGTCGTAGGAGTCCTCAAGGGCCCGCTGCACGACGGTGTGGTGATCGCGGGCGCCAACCTGGTGGTGATCACCGAGACCGACCTGACGGGCAACCGCGCGACCGCCACCGAGGGCAAGCGGCTGGCGGCCAAGCGGCGCAACGTCGTCGACCCGCTGGCGCTGACGGCGGGCGATCTCGTCGTGCACGACCAGCACGGCATCGGCCGGTTCGTCGAGATGACCGAGCGGGTGGTCGGCGGGGCGCGCCGCGAATACCTGGTGCTCGAATACGCGTCGGCCAAACGCGGCGGTGGCTCCGACCGGCTGTATGTGCCGATGGATTCTTTGGATCAGCTGTCGCGCTATGTCGGCGGCGAAGCGCCGACGCTGTCTCGGCTCGGCGGCAGCGACTGGGCCAACACCAAGACCAAGGCGCGACGGGCGGTGCGCGAGATCGCCGCCGAACTGGTGTCGCTGTACGCCAAGCGGCAGGCGTCACCGGGCCACGCGTTCGCCCCGGACACGCCGTGGCAGGCGGAGATGGAGGACGCGTTCGGTTTCACCGAGACCGTCGACCAGTTGACCGCGATCACCGAGGTCAAGAGCGATATGGAGAAGCCCGTTCCGATGGACCGGGTGATCTGCGGCGACGTCGGCTACGGCAAGACCGAGATCGCGGTGCGGGCGGCGTTCAAGGCGGTGCAGGACGGCAAGCAGGTGGCCGTGCTGGTGCCGACGACGCTGCTGGCCGATCAGCATCTGCAGACGTTCTCCGAGCGGATGGCCGGCTTCCCGGTCACCGTGAAGGGGCTGTCGCGGTTCACCTCGCCTGCCGACTCGAAAGCGGTGCTCGAAGGCATGAAGGACGGGTCGGTCGACATCGTGATCGGCACGCATCGGCTGATTCAGACCGGCGTCACGTGGAAGGACCTGGGACTGGTCGTGGTCGACGAGGAGCAGCGGTTCGGCGTCGAGCACAAGGAGCACATCAAGTCGATGCGCACCCACGTCGACGTGCTGACCATGAGCGCAACGCCGATTCCGCGGACGCTGGAGATGAGCCTGGCGGGCATCCGCGAGATGTCGACGATTCTCACCCCGCCCGAGGAGCGCTACCCGGTGCTGACCTACGTCGGACCGCATGACGACAAACAGATCGCCGCGGCGCTGCGGCGCGAGATGTTGCGCGACGGGCAGGCGTTCTACATCCACAACCGGGTGCGATCGATCGACCAGGCGGCCGCGCGGGTGCGGGCCCTGGTGCCGGAAGCCCGCGTCGCGGTCGCGCACGGGCAGATGCCCGAGGAGCAGTTGGAGCGCACCGTAGAAGGGTTCTGGAATCGCGAGTTCGACATTCTGGTGTGCACGACGATTGTCGAGACGGGCCTTGACATTTCGAACGCCAACACATTGATCGTGGACCGCGCGGACACGTTCGGGCTCTCGCAATTGCATCAGCTGCGGGGCAGGGTCGGCCGCAGCCGTGAGCGCGGCTACGCGTACTTCCTGTATCCGCCCGAGGTGCCGCTGACCGAGACCGCATACGACCGCCTCGCGACGATCGCGCAGAACAACGAGCTCGGCGCGGGCATGGCCGTCGCGATGAAGGACCTCGAAATCCGCGGCGCGGGAAACGTTCTCGGCGTCGAGCAGTCGGGACACGTCGCCGGTGTCGGCTTCGACCTCTATGTGCGACTGGTCGGGGAGGCGGTCGAGGCGTACCGCGCGGCCGCCGACGGGAAAACCGTTCTGGCGCCTGAGGAACCGAAGGATGTCCGGATCGATCTTCCGGTCGATGCGCACCTGCCGCCGGACTACATCGGCAGCGATCGATTGCGGTTGGAGGCCTATCGTCGGCTGGCGGCGGCCGCCGATGACGCAGGGGTGGACGCCGTGATCGACGAGTTGGTCGACCGGTACGGGCCGCTGCCTGAGGCGGCGCAGAGATTGGTTGCTGTGGCGCGGCTGCGGTTGCTGTTCCGTGAATACGGGATCACCGAACTCAGCGCGATATCCGAGTCGACGCTTCGGCTGTCGCCCCTTCAGCTGGCCGACTCGCAGCAACTGCGACTCAAGCGGCTGTACCCGGGCGCGAACTACCGGGCGACGACGTCGACCGTGCAGGTGCCGATCCCACGCGCGGGTTCCGGTGTTGGGGCACCGCGGATTCGTGATCTTGAACTGGTTGCCATGGTGGCCGGTTTGGTGTTGGCCCTCGATGGAAAAGCCCAGGAAGGTGTTGATATAACGAAGTTCGGAGGTACGGCGATGAGTGACAAGCGACAGGCGACATGACCGTCGTCCTGGTCGACCCTCGTCGTCCTTCGCTAGTCCCGGTCGAGGCAATTGACCTGCTGAGCGGTGACGTCCAGTACACCGAAGAGATGCCCGTCAAGGTGCCGTGGTCGCTACCCGCGGCGCGGCCGGCGTACGACGGCGAAGATGCGCCGGTGTTGCTGTCGTCGGATCCGGAGCACCCGGCAGTGGTGGCGCGCCTGGCCGCCGGGGACAAGTTGATCGCGGCGCCGGAAGCTGCGCCGGGGGAGCGGCTGGTCGACGCGGTGGCCATGATGGACAAGCTGCGCACCTCCGGGCCGTGGGAGAGCGAGCAAACACATGACTCGCTGCGTCGGTATCTGCTCGAGGAGACCTACGAGGTGTTCGACGCGGTGCGCGGCGGCAATGCCGACGAGCTGCGTGAGGAGCTCGGGGACGTGTTGCTCCAGGTGCTCTTCCATGCGCGCATCGCGGAGGATGCCCCGCAGCACCCGTTCACCATCGATGACGTAGCGGATTCGCTGGTGCGAAAGCTCGGCAATCGGGTGCCTGCGGTGCTCGCCGGTGAGTCGATTTCGCTGGATGAACAGCTTGCGCAATGGGAAGAGCGCAAGAAGCTGGAGAAGACTCGCAACTCGTCGATGGATGACGTGCCGACCGGGCAGCCCGCATTGGCGTTGGCGCAGAAGGTACTCGAGCGAGTGGCGGCAGCGGGACTGCCCGCTGATCTGATTCCGGACACCATCACGTCGGTGACGGTGTCGGTGGATTCGGACGCTGAGAATGTTTTGCGCTCAGAGGTTTTGGAGTTCATGGACACCGTGCGCCGCGTCGAGCACGCGATCGCCGCCGACCGCCGTGGTGAGGATGTGCCGGAGGAACTCGACGTCTCGACGCTCGGGGACATCTCCGAGGAGGAGTGGCGGGATTACTGGCCCGTCGTTGCCGACGACACCGAGCCGGCGCCGGATCGCATTCCGGAGCCGACGCCCGCCGATGTACCCGAGCCTGCCCCGGTCGAAGTGCCCGAGCCTGCGCCGGTAGATGTGCCGGAGCCTGCGCCCCAAGACGTCCCGGAGGATGTCGAGGATGTCGAGGACGTCGAGGACGTCGAGGCGGCGAAGTTCACCGCCTGAGCACCGCAACATACTTCACTTTCTGCCCAGCTCTGAGCGACAGTGTCGCTGGCGGCGACCCGCTCAGCTGAACAGCGTCGAACCCCAGTACGCCGACGTGTCACCCTCCCGCAACCCCGGCGGACACGCGAAAACCGCTGTCCCGGTGTGGAAGATGTACTCGTTCAGCGCATCATTCGACATCTGGGACAGCACCGGAATGAAGTGCGTCGCGGGGCTCCGCACGAACGCGATGAAGAACAAGCCTGCATCGAGGTGACCGAACCCATCGGAGCCGTCAGTGAAGTTGTAGCCCCGGCGCAGCATCTTGATCCCGCCGACATGCTCGGGGGCCACCAGCCGGATATGCGCATCGACATCGACGAGCGGATTCCCTTCGGCGTCCTTGATGTTGAAGTCCACCGGCGCGAACTCGTCGCTGTATCCGTTGGGCGCCCCGGTGCCCTTCTGTCTGCCGATCACCCGCTCCTGCTCCTTGAGCGAGGTGCGGTCCCATGCCTCGATCCGATTGCGGATGCGCCGCGTCACCAGATACGTGCCGCCCGCCAGCCAATCCGGACCGTCGCCCTTAGCCACCCAGACGTGGTTGTCCAGTACTTCGTGGTCCTCGGCCTTGATGTTGTTGGTTCCGTCCTTGAACCCCAGCATGTTTCGCGGCGTAACCTGTTCGCGCGTCGTCGACGACGTCCTGCCGAACCCAAGCTGCGAGTACTTCACCGCGACGGTGCCGAACCCCACCCGCGCCAGGTTGCGCACAGCATGCACCGCAACCTGCGGGTCATGCGCACACGCCTGGATGCAGATGTCGCCGCCGCACTTGGCGGGATCCAGGATCTCGTTGGTGAACTTCGGCAAGTCGGCCAATGCCGCCGGCCGCTGTGCGGCGATCCCGAACCTGTCCTTGCCGTCCTTCTCGAAGAACGACGGGCCGAACCCGATCGTCAGCGTCAGCCCGGATGCGGGCAGGCCCAGCGCTTCACCCGTATCGTCCGGCGGCGCATAAGGATTGCCGCCAACAGCGCCGTCGTGCACCGCGTCCTCGCCGCGCGTCATCCGCTCGGCCATCTCGGTCCACTGCTTCAGCAGCGCGATGACATCGTCGCGACTGTCCGTCGTCACATCGAACGCGCAGAAGTGCATCCGGTCCTGCTGCGGCGTGACGATGCCGGCCTGGCGCTCACCGCGGAACGGGATCGGCTTCTCGAGTCCGCCGAATTCCGCGCTGGCGGCCGACGCCCGGCCCGCGAGCGCACCCGCTCCCGCCGCACCCATCACCGCGGCTGTCACCCCTGCGGCGCCGAACAACTTTCGTCGGGATAGTCCCGAACGCTCCGGGCTATCGGGGAGCGATGACACCCTGCACCTGGCTTACTTCCTTGGACAACGCGTCGATGGCCCGCGAGAGCTCCTGGCGCTGCGGCTCGGTCACCTTGTCGTAGAACACGAAACCGTCACCCTGGCGGTACTTTTCGAGAAGGCCTTCGACTTCGGCGAACCGCTGGTCGACCTTCTTGCCGAGTTCGGCGTCCCGCTCGTCGAGGATCGGCCGCACCGACGCCACCGCGGTCTGCGAACCCTCGACATTGGCCTTGAAGTCCCACAGGTCGGTGTGGCTGAAGATGTCCTCCTCGCCGGTGATCTTGCTGGCGGAGATCTCGTCGAGCAGACCCTGTGCGCCACCGGCGATCTGGGTCGAGTCGACCTTGTACTCCGGCGCCTTCACTCCGGCATCGAGCTCCTTGACGTCGGCGATCAGCTGGTCGGCCATCGCCTTGCTGTCGGGCTGCAGGCCCGTCACCCACAGGTCCTTCTCCAACCGGTGAAAGCCCGTCCACTTCTGACCGGGCTCCAAGTCCGCCTCGCGAAGGTCGATGCGCGGGTCGAGATCGTTGGGGAACGACTCGGCCACCGGCTCGATACGCTCGTAATAGGTTCGGGCGACCGGATATTGGGCCTTGGCCGCGTTGACGTCACCCTTCTTGACCGCATCGACGAACACCTGGGTCGCCGCGATCAGCGCGTCGGTCTGGCTGTTCACGTAGCGCTTGTAGCTTTCAGACGCCTCTTTGAACTTGCCCGCTTCGTCGACCGTGACCTTGTCGCCGGTGACCTTGAAGTCACCGCGGATCCCGTCGCCGACCATGCCCGGCTTGCATGCGGTCTGGTAAGTGCCGGGCTCGCCTAGTTGCACGATCAGCTTGCGCTGCAACCCCGGGGAGATGTTCTCCACCTCGCCCATCACCCGCTCGCCCTCGCCGTAGACGTAGAACTCGGTGACCTTGTTGCCGTTGTTGGTGATGACGAACGTGTTGGCACCGGTCGCGCCCTCATTGCCCGACAGTTCGCACGCGGTGTCCGACGCGTTGACCGTGATCTCCGCAGGCGCACTCTTACCGGGCTCGGCAGGAGCCGCCTGCTCCTTGGCCTGGCAGCTGGTCAGCGCCAGACCCGCCAGCGCAGCCGCGGCAACGGCAAGGGTCGTATGAAGCTTCACGTGGTGGACCTTTCGGGTTCGGGTAGAGGTTGATCAGACGGATCGGGTTTGGCCGGCGCCTTCGTCGGGCGCAGGAAGATCGACAGCACGATGGCGAGGTAGGCCAGCCACGCGACGAGCTGCAAAACCGTCGGCGTTGGCGTGACGTTGAAGACGCCCTGGATGATTTCGCCGTACCAGGACGACCAGTTGAACCAGGCGGTGACGTCAAATGCCTTGTCCGCCAGGCCGGGAAGCCAGCCGACCGTCTGCAGGGCGCCGATGCCGTACGACAGGATTCCCGCGGCGACGAGAATCAGGAACACGCCCGTGTAGGAGAAAAACTTGGCGAGGTTGATGCGCACAGCGCCGGCATACATCCCGTACGCGATCGCGGCGGCCACCACGACGCCGATCACGAGGCCGATCAGCGGCCACGACGTCTGCGCCTCGGCGTAGCCGACCATGAACAGCGCGGTCTCGACGCCTTCTCGGCCGACCGCAAAAAACGCCAACGCCAGCACGGCCAGCGGCCCGGTCTCGAGCGCGCGCTCCATGTCGCTGCGCAGCTCCCCGGAGATCGATGCCGCCGCCCGCTTCATCCACAACACCATCGTCGTGACGATGGCGACGGCCACCAGCGAGGCGATTCCGGCGATCGCCTCGGCCGCCAACCCGGAGATGGTGTTCTCGCCGAACTGGATCACCAGGAACACTGCGACGGTCATCGCGATAGCTGCACCGACGCCCAGCCAGACCCACTTGAGCGCGTCGCGGCGGTCGGACTTGACCAGAAACGCGACAAGAATGCTGACGACGATCGCGGCTTCCAGACCCTCGCGCAGGCCGATCAAACCGCTGCCGAACAGCTGAGATGTGATGTTGGGCGCGGCGGCCTGAATACTGACATGGAAGTCCGTACCAGCAGTCATCGACTCGTCCTCGCTACGCCATTTCCACTACTTTGCTTTGGCTGTCCAAAGCAAGGTGTGGCTCACCTTATCAGGGTGCGACTTGGCAGAGTACAGGTCCGATGACGGTTGTCGATCTGCTCCGAACGCGTGGGACGATGGGCAACGACCACAGTGGGTTTGAGGGAGTCCGGTGTCGCCAGTGCGTTGGCTGCGGGCTGTCGCGGTGATAGGCGCGACAGCGCTGCTGATGGCTTCCAGCTGCTCGTGGCAGATGGGCACCCCGATACCCGACGGCGTGCCGCCACCTCCCGGTGATCCCGTGCCCAAGATCGACACGCACGCTAAGGGCCGGCCCGCCGACCAGCTGCACGATTGGGCGCTCCAGCGAGCACCCGCACTCGGCATACCGGTCACCGCGCTCGAGGCCTACGCGTATGCCGCCCGCGTCGCCGAGGTGGAAAACCCCGACTGTCATATCGCGTGGACGACGCTGGCAGGCATCGGGCAGGTGGAGAGCCATCACGGCACCTACCGCGGGGCCGTCATCGCGCCCGACGGCGACGTCACCCCGCCGATCCGCGGCGTGCGCCTGGACGGCACCAACGGCAACCTGGAGATCATCGACAACGACGGCGGCGACGACGGCGACCCGGAATTCGCCCGCGCGATGGGGCCGATGCAGTTCATCCCCGAGACGTGGAAGCTCTACGGCGTAGACGCCAACAACGACGGCATCATCAGCCCGGACAACATCGACGACGCCGCGCTGTCGGCGGCCGGCTATCTGTGCTGGCGTGGCAAAGACCTGGCCAAGCCCCGCGGCTGGATGGACGCCCTGCACGCCTACAACCATTCCGACCAGTACGCCCGTACCGTGCGGGACTGGGCGACGGCCTACGCAAACGGACACCCCCTCTAACCACGCCATCGCGCAGCGCACGCTCTAGGCTCAATGCCGAGTCCAGGCAGTGTCAGTTCAGAACAAGGAGACGCAAGTGCCCATCATCGAGCAGGTCGGAGCCCGCGAGATTCTCGACTCCCGCGGCAACCCGACGGTCGAGGTCGAAGTGGCCCTGCTGGACGGCACGTTCGCCCGTGCCGCGGTGCCCTCGGGCGCGTCGACTGGCGAGCACGAGGCGGTGGAACTGCGCGACGGCGGCAGCCGCTACGGCGGAAAGGGCGTCGAGAAGGCGGTCAACGCCGTGCTCGACGAGATCGCGCCCGCGGTGATCGGGCTGAGCGCCGATGATCAGCGACTGGTCGACCAGGCGCTCGTCGACCTCGACGGCACGCCGGACAAGTCGCGACTCGGCGCCAACGCGATGCTCGGGGTGTCGCTGGCGGTGTCCAAGGCCGCCGCGGAGTCTGCCGGGCTGCCGCTGTTCCGCTACATCGGCGGGCCCAACGCGCACATCCTTCCGGTGCCGATGCTGAACATCCTCAACGGCGGCGCCCACGCAGACACCGGCGTCGACGTCCAGGAGTTCATGGTCGCGCCGATCGGTGCGGCCAGCTTCAAGGAGTCGCTGCGCTGGGGCGCCGAGGTGTACCACTCGCTGAAGTCGGTGCTGAAGAAGCAAGGGCTGGCCACCGGTCTCGGCGACGAGGGCGGTTTCGCGCCAGACGTCGCAGGCACGAAGGCCGCGCTGGACCTGATCCTCAGCGCCATCGAGGCGACAGGCCTCAAGCCCGGTTCGGAGGTTGCGTTGGCGCTAGACGTCGCCGCCACCGAATTCTTCACCGCCGGAACGGGTTACAGCTTCGAGAAGGAGACCCGCACCGCCGAGCAGATGTCGGACTTCTACGCCGGGCTGATCGACTCCTATCCGCTGGTGTCGATCGAGGACCCGCTGTCCGAGGACGACTGGGACGGCTGGGTGGCGCTGACGACCGCCATCGGCGACCGCGTCCAGCTCGTCGGCGACGACCTGTTCGTCACCAACCCGGAGCGTCTCGAGGACGGCATCGAAAGGGGCGCCGCCAACGCGCTTTTGGTGAAGGTCAACCAGATCGGCACGCTCACCGAGACGCTGGACGCGGTGGCGCTGGCGCACTCCAGCGGCTACCGCACGATGATGAGCCACCGCAGCGGCGAGACGGAAGACACCACGATCGCCGATCTGGCTGTCGCGGTCGGCAGCGGTCAGATCAAGACCGGTGCCCCGGCCCGCAGCGAGCGCGTCGCCAAGTACAACCAGCTGCTGCGCATCGAGGAAACCCTCGGCGACGCGGCCCGCTATGCGGGCGACCTCGCGTTCCCGCGCTTCTCGGTGGAGGCCAAATAACCCGTGCCCGAGGCGAAACGGCCCGACCCCAAGCGACGGTCCCCTGCGGGCCGTCCGAAGGGGACGGCGCCTGCCCGCCGAAAGCCGCGTGTTTCGGAAGCGCGGTCGACCGAGCCGAAGTCGACACCAGAGGCCGAACCCAAGGTCGCGGAGACCATCCGCGAATCGATCGTTGCCTCGGCGGAGCAGCAGTCCGAGCAGCGGTTCGGCTCGGCGGCCCGTCGTGCCGCGATTCTCGCCGCGGTCGTCTGCGTGCTGACGCTGACCATTGCGGGTCCGGTGCGCACCTACTTCGCGCAGCGCACAGAGATGAAGCAGCTGAAGGCGACCGAAGCCCAATTGCGCTCGCAGATCGCCGATCTCGAGGAGCAGAAGGTCAAGCTTGCCGATCCGGTGTTCATCGCGGCGCAGGCACGCGAGCGGCTCGGGTTCGTGATGCCCGGTGACATTCCCTACCAGGTGCAGTTGCCGGCGAACGCCGCCGCGCCGGGCACACCCGGCAACGAGCCCGAGGCGAAGCACAGCGATCAGCCCTGGTACACCGCGCTGTGGCATACCATCGCCGATGCGCCGCACGGCGTTTCACCTGCGCCGGCACCTGTTCCCGATGCACCGCCTCCCGGTGGTTGACGCAGCGGATCTCGAGGCCGTCGCGCGGCAACTGGGCCGCGAGCCCCGCGGTGTGCTCGAGATCGCCTACCGCTGTCCGAACGGCGAACCCGGTGTCGTCAAGACCGCACCGAGACTGCCTGACGGAACGCCGTTTCCGACGCTGTACTACCTGACGCATCCGGTGTTGACGGCCGCGGCCAGCCGGCTGGAGTCCGAGGGTCTGATGCGCGAGATGACCGAACGGCTGCAACAGGATCCGGAACTGGCCGCCGCGTACCGCAGGGCGCACGAGTCGTATCTGGCTGAGCGTGATGCGATCGAGCCGCTTGGCACCACGTTCTCCGGCGGTGGCATGCCGGAGCGGGTTAAGTGCTTGCATGTGGTGATCGCGCATTCGCTTGCCAAGGGCCCGGGTGTGAATCCGTTTGGCGACCAAGCGCTTGCGGTGTTGGCCGAAGAGCCTGCGATGGCGGGGATTTTGGAGAAGGGTCGGTGGACGTGAGCCGAGTAGCGGCCGTCGATTGCGGTACCAATTCGATCCGGCTGTTGATCGCCGACCAGGTCGACGGCCGGTTGCGCGACGTGCATCGCGAGATGCGAATCGTCCGGTTGGGCCAAGGCGTCGACGCCACAGGGCAATTCGCGCCCGAGGCGCTTGCGCGAACCAAAGTGGCGCTTGGCGACTACGCCGAGTTGATGCGCGGTTTCGAGGTGGGCAAGGTGCGGATGGTGGCGACGTCGGCCGCCCGTGATGTCGCCAACCGGGACGAGTTCTTCGCGATGACAGCCGAGATTCTCGGCGCGGTGGTGCCAGGCGCGGTCGCCGAGGTGATCACCGGCACCGAGGAGGCAGCGCTGTCGTTCCACGGTGCTGTCGACGAATTGGACTCTGCTTCAGCACCTTTCGTGGTCGTCGACCTCGGTGGTGGGTCCACGGAGGTGGTGCTGGGCTCACGAGACGTCGATGCGAGTTTCTCCGCCGACATCGGGTGTGTGCGCCTGACCGAGCGGTGCCTGCACTCCGATCCCCCGACGGCAACGGAGATCGCCGCCGCGCGGGAAGTGGTCCGCGAGGGGCTGGGCCAGGCGCTGCGGGTGGTTCCCGTCGAGGGTGCCCGCACCTGGGTCGGGGTGGCCGGCACCATGACGACGCTGTCGGCGCTGGCGCAGAAGATGACGACGTACGACTCCGACGCGATCCATCTGTCCAGGGTGGGTTTCGCTGACCTTTTGCCGGTGTGCGAGGAGTTGATCGCGATGACCCGTGCCCAACGCGCCGCGTTGGGGCCGATGCACGAGGGCCGCGTCGACGTGATCGGCGGCGGCGCAATCATTGTCGAGGAACTCGCCGACGCGTTGGGCAGTCGCGCTGGCATCGACGAGCTCGTGGTCAGCGAGCACGACATCCTCGACGGCATCGCGCTCTCGATCACCTAGCGCCAGCGCCTCGGACCCTGAAACAGGGTCATGCGTTGCGTGGTCGTGGATCGGCCGGGTCCCGGTCGTCGTCGTCCGGGTCGTTCCACCACTGGGACTGCGGGGTTTCGCTGTATTCGTCGTGCCAGTTCCACCACGCGTAGGGCGCGGACTGCGGGTAACCCTCGGGCGAATCCTCCCAATTCTCCTGGCGGCCAAGCGCAGTCATGTCCAGGTAGCTCCACGTCGTGCCCAATGCCTCGTCACCGCGGTTGTTGATGAAATACGTGCGGTACACGTGCTCGCCGTCGCGGATGAATGCATTGGTGCCGTGCCACTGGTCCACGCCGAAGTCGACATCGAAGTCGTCGGAGAACGTGTACCACGGCATGTGCCAGCCCATCCGCGCCTTGACGCGATCAATGTCCGCCTGCGGGGCGCGCGAGGCAAACACCAGGGTGGTGTCACGTGCGTTGAGGTGACCGACATGGCCAACGTTGTCGGCGATCAACGAGCAGCCGCGGCAGGCATGGTCAGGCCAGCCGTCCACGCCGGGCTCGAAGAACGCACGGTAAACAATCAGTTGGCGACGGCCCTGGAACAAGTCGAGAAGGCTGGCCTTGCCCTTTGGCCCCTCGAATTGGTAGTCCTTTTCCACTGCGACCCATGGCATGCGCCGACGCGCGGCGGCCAACGCGTCGCGGGCCCGAGTGACCTCTTTCTCTTGCGCTAGCAGCTGCTGGCGGGCGGCCTGCCACTCCTGCAGAGATACGACCGGTGGTGTCTTCATTGCGATGCTCCTTGCGATGTTCGTTGTCCCCAGTACGTCAGATGCGTTGCGGGGCCGTAATTCATCGCGGCGGAGAGCAGAATTCCGCCAGGGATATCGGAGCTGTTCTAACCCTTTCGCTGACCTCGGCCCCGACGCTTCGTGGGATCGCGCTGGCCGGCGAGGGTCAGGCCGAGGAGCATCATCACGAAACCGAGGCCGAAGTGCAGCCAGTTGTCGGCGCCGTTGATCGGAAGTAGGCGGCTGCCCATGAGCCATCCGTGCAGCCAGAGCGCCAGGTAGACCAGACCTCCGCCGAGGAAGTACGCGCGCGACGCGGCATACGTGCGGGCCAGCGCGAAACCGACGAAACCCGACACCAAATGCAGGACGTTGTGCAAGCCGGAGATCGCGAACACCCCGAAGAGTTTGCCGTCTGGCGTGACCCCGGGGATGAAACCGAGCACGCCGATGACGACGAACCCTGCCGCGACGAGCAGCGCCGCACCCTGCACCGCCATGTACTTGGGGGTCGTCGTGGTCATCGCTGCCTCTCCTGCGTTTATTTACGCAGCAGAAATACCCCGGGCGATGCCGGATTAACCCGGAATTCGGGGTTAGCTACCGCCTGATGTTGCAGTTCGGCGGATTACCACAGTGGTGGCCGCCTTCGCATGCGTTGCAATGACAGTTGCAACCCGAGCCCGCTTTGGCCTCTGATGCTCGCATCGTCGATCAACTCCTCTGTTGCTCTGACCAACCTGAGAGGGTGGGAGCAGAGTTCGTCACCACGTACGCATATCAACATATGCCGCGATCACAATGGTTCGCATCGCTTTGAAAAGAACAGGAAGCCGAGCCGACGCCGTGCCTCCCGATGCGCCGGTCGAGCGGACCACCTACATCGCCGTCGACGACGCAGACGCGGCCGCGGACGCCGGCCCGGCCGGCGGGCTCTGTTCCCGGGTGTTCGGCTGGGAATTCGATGACGTCGGATTCGTGACGATGATCCGGCGTCCCGCCCCGGCTCCGCCGACGCCATCGGCTGGGTGATCTCGCCGTCGCGTGGTGATGATCACTGGCAGGTGACTTTCACGGTCGCATCACGTGACGACTCCGCGGCAGTGGCGGAAAAGCTTGGTGCTGTAGTCCTTTCGTCCGACGAAACGGAGTGGACAAAGACCGCGCTGATCTGCGATCCGCAGGGCGCCGAGCTGACGTTGAGCCAATTCACGCCGCCAGAAAACTAGTGCCGCCCTCTGCCAGTTTGGCACCGGCTGCCCTAGTTGACGGTCCGGTTAATGGACGTCAAACTTCGGGTGTGATCGAGTTGAGTGAACAGACGATCATCGACCAGATTGTCGTGCGCCTTAAGAGTCGCTATCCCGCGATCCCTCAGTCAACCGTGGAACGCGTTGTCCGCGACGTGCACGCCAGATTCGATGACAAACCGTTGCGCGACTATGTCCCGTTGTTGGTCGAGCGCCATGCGAGGAATGAACTGGACCGCATGCACGCCACCGTAGGTTAGTGGGCAATGCGCCCTAGCCCGAGCGGGCAAGCCCCGGGGTGACCGGGGTGCTCCCCGTCCGACGGTCCGGGTGGTCGCGTTCGTTGAATTGCCGTAGCCCTTCGAATGTTTCGGACGCGGAGATCGACCGGCCGAAGCATTCCGCTTCGATGCGCAGTCCGTCGTCGAGTGGTCGTCCCAGGCCGGTCCGCGCCGCTTCCAGGTCGGTGCGCAGTGCGGGCTGGGGGAGCGTCGCGATCCTCTGCGCCAACTCGATCGCCCGCTGCAGGCACGTCCCCTTCGGGACGACTTCGTTGACGAGGCCGATGCGTTCGGCTTCGCGGGCGTCGATCACCCGCCCGGTCACGATCAGTTCGATCGCGCGCCGGTATCCGAGGATGCGGGTAAGTCGTTGTGTGCCACCGTCGGCCAGCCCGATGTTCCAGCGTCGGCACGTGACCCCGAAGGTGGCGTGCTCGTCGGCGATCGCCATGTCGGTCCAGCACGCCCACTCGAGGCCGCCGGCATAGGCGACGCCGTTGACGGCCGCGATGGTGGGCTTGTAGATGTCGGTCCATCGCGAGGGGCCGAGCACGCCGTCGTCGGGAGCATGGTCGATGTCCAGTTCCCCGCCGAAAGCCGCCTTCAGGTCGCCGCCCGCGCAGAACGCCTTGTCGCCCGCGCCGGTGAGGACGCCGACTAGCGCGGCGTCGTCGTCGCGGAACCGGGCCCAGGCCTCGACTAGCTCCGAATGTGTCTGCGGCCCAATGGCGTTCATGCGCTCGGGTCGGTTGATGGTGATGACCGTGACCGGCCCGCGCTGCTGGTAGGTCAGGTGCTCGTAGTCGGTCATCGAATGGATGCCAGTCGTTCGTCGAGGTTGCAGTGGAAGCGCCCGATGGCGCTCTCGTGCGTACCGAACTCGACGAAGTCGTTGGCGCCTGCGTACAGGCCCTTCTGCACGCCCTCCGACATCTCGTTGTCCTCGATCCCGCCTTCGTTCAGCAGATCGCGGGCGCCTGCGGCGGCATCGGGGTCGGTGGACAGGCGTTCGGTGACCTCGGGTGTGACCATGGCGTAGATCGTGACGTTGGTGTGGTCGATGTCGATCGGGTCGATGGTTATCACCAGCACTTGGTTGGGAAACGTCGCGACCATGACGTTCGGGAACAGGTGGTACACGTACGTCACTCGGTGTCCGACGTTCCACGTGGCTTCGGGGCGATCGCGCAGCCGCTCAATGTTCTGATATGGGAACGTGATTCGGGTGTTTGGCCCGAACGCCTCGATGACGTTGAGGTCGTCGTATTGGATCGGGTAGAAGGTGTTCTTGTGGGTCGTGCGGATGTGGTAGCCCTCGAGGAACTGCTCGACGAGAACTTTCCAGTTCATCTGGCGTAACGCCGGCCGCACGGTGAAAAGCCGTTCCGCGGGCAGCAGCTTGTCGCGCCACGGACTGCCATTGATCAGCGCCGCCATCGCAGCGTCGGCCCCCGGCGCAGGTGACTCGAGCGGTCCGATCACGATCAGGCCGTCCACCTCACTGCTGTCGACCTCGACCAGTCCGCGGACGGACATGTCGAGATCGGGGAACGCGTCGGAATGCGGGACGTGCGAGAGCGAACCGTCGAGCTTGTACGTCCAGCCGTGATAGCGGCACACCAACGCGTGCGCGCAGCCCGGACTCTCGACCAGGGCCATACCGCGGTGCCGGCACGAATTGCGGAACACCCGTGCCTTGCCGTCGCGGCCGCGCACCGCGAACAGCGGAATACCGAACGTGGTCCGTTCGGCGTGGTCGCCGGGATTGCGAATCGCCGCCGACGGCAGGAACACGCTCGGATACGAGCGCATGGTCTTCAGCTCGTCGGCGAATCTTTCTGGACTCAAATAGTTTTCGACCGGCTCCCGCCAGGCGTCGCCTTCATCGGTCGTACCGGCGTCGATGTGCGCCAGGATGCGGTGAACGATCTCCACATCGTCGGCGACCGACGTCGTTGTCGGAGTGCTCATAGTGTGGAAGTATCACACTATGAACGTCACGCGTCAACAATATCGTGAGATGAGCGCGCGCCGCCAGGTCGCCGACCTGATCGGGGACCAGTCACTCAGCGCACGATCAGTCCTTGCGACGGCGCTGCTCGGCGCCCCGCAGCCCCACCTCACGGTCGGCGAACTGGTCGCGATGGCGTCGCTCTTCGGTATCAGCGACGGCGCCGCCCGCACGTGCTTGTGGCGCATGGTCTCCAACGGCGAACTCACCAGCGATGACGGCACCTACGCGCTCGCGGGCGGTCTGCTCGAGCGGCGTCAACGTGTAGACGAAGCGTCGCGCGCCGCGACAACTCCGCCGTGGGACGGCACCTGGGAGCTGGCGGTCGTGTCTTTGGAGCGACGGTCGGCCGCCGATCGCCTGGCGTTGCGCAAGGCGGCAACGGCTCTGCACCTCGCCGAGCTACGGGAGGGCGTCTGGATTCGGCCCGACAACCTCGACCCGGACCGGCTGCCAACGCTGCGCACTGTGCTCGACCGCCAATGTGTGCATTTCCACAACGCCGCGACGGACATCCCCGCCGAGACGGTGAGATCTCTGTTCAGTCTTGATGATTGGGCTGCAGACGCTGACAGGTTCACCGTCGCTCTGCAGGACGAACTCGACATCGATGCGGTCGGCGCCGAGGATTTTGCGTATTGGTTCGCACTGTCGGTCGCCGTCGTCCGCCATCTTCAACTCGACCCGCTGCTGCCCGCCGAAGTCATCGGAAACGACTGGCCGGGACACGAGTTGCGCCAGGCCTACCGTCGTTTCAACGAGGTGTTCCAGAAGCGGCTGAACACGGCTTTCCACTGACACCATTTGTCCCCGTGCTGTCATCAATTGATGACAGCGTTCAGACGGACATAGCCCCTGGGAACCGGGTCAGCGCTGCAGAATCGGTTTCAGCGCGTCGAGCACCGCAGGGTCTTCGATGGTCGACGGCAGGGGCTCATCCTTGCCATGGGCAATGCCACGCATCGTCTTGCGCAGGATCTTGCCCGATCGCGTCTTGGGCAGCGCAGCCACGACGTCAACGAGTTTGAAGCACGCCACCGCGCCGATCTCGTCGCGCACCAACTGAACCAACTCGGCTGCCAGGCCCTTGTCCGACGCACCGGCCTTGAGAACGACGAAACCACGCGGCACCTGCCCCTTGATCTGGTCGTGAACGCCGATCACCGCGCATTCCGCAACCGCGGGGTGGCCGGCCAGCACGGCCTCGATGGATCCCGTCGAAAGCCGGTGTCCTGCAACGTTGATCACGTCATCAATGCGTCCCATGACGAAGAGATAGCCGTCCTCGTCGAGGTATCCGCCATCCCCGGTCAGGTAGAAGCCCGGATGTTCGCACAGATACGACGCTTCGTAGCGGTCGTCGTCGCCCCACAGTGTTGGCAGCGTGCCCGGCGGCAGGGGCAACCTGACGCAGATCGCGCCCTCTTCACCGGGGTCGCATTCCGAGCCGTCGATCCGCAGGATCCGCACGTCGTATCCGGGCATCGGTACGGTTGGCGAACCCGGCTTGATGGGCATCGGTTCGACACCCATCGGGTTTGCCGCGATGGCCCAACCTGTTTCGGTCTGCCACCAGTGATCGACGACGGGAATGCCGAGGATGTCCGACGCCCAACCGTAGGTGGCAGGGTCGAGTCGTTCACCCGCCTGGAACAAATACTTCAGCGACGACAGGTCGTACTTGTTCAGGTGCAAGCCTTCGGGGTCTTCTTTCTTGATCGCGCGGATCGCTGTCGGCGCGGTGAACAATGCCTTGACACCGTGCTCGGCGGCGACTCGCCAGAACGCACCCGCATCCGGTGTACCGACCGGCTTGCCCTCGTACAGCACGGTCGTCGCCCCGAGCAGCAATGGCGCGTACACGATGTAGGAGTGGCCGACCACCCAGCCGACATCGCTTGCCGCCCAATAGACGTCGCCGGGATGCGTGTCATAGATGTTGCGCATGCTCCACAGCAGCGCCACGGCATGGCCGCCGTTGTCGCGGACGATACCCTTCGGCTTCCCTGTGGTGCCCGAGGTGTACAGCACGTACAGCGGGTCGGTGGCCGCGACCGGCACCGCGTCGACGGGTTGCGCGTCGCTCATCAGCTCGCGCCAGTCGTGATCACGGCCCGTCACAGGCTCGCATGGTCGCTGTTCGCGCTGTAGGACCACGCACGCGGGTGGGGCATGCTCGGCCATCTCGAGCGCGGCGTCGAGCATCGGCTTGTAGTCGACGGTCCGCGTCGGCTCGACTCCGCACGACGCGGTCACGATGACGGCCGGTTTCGCGTCGTCGATGCGGGTCGCGAGTTCGTGCGCGGCGAACCCGCCGAACACCACCGAATGCACCGCGCCCAGCCGCGCGCACGCGAGCATCGCGATCGCCGCCTCGGGCACCATCGGCATGTAGATGACGACGCGGTCGCCTTTGTTCACGCCCAATCCGCGTAGCGCCCCCGCGAAGCGGGCGGTCTCGTCGAGCAGCTCGCGGTAGGTGTAAGTGCGCTGCGACCCGGTCACCGGGGAGTCGTAGATGAGCGCCGGCTGATCGGCGCGGCCGCCGTCGACGTGACGGTCCAGCGCGTTGGCGCAGGTGTTCATCTCGCCATCGGGGAACCAGCGGTAGAACGGCGGGTTCGAGTCGTCGAGAACGCGCGTCGGCTCGCGCGTCCACGTCACCGCCCGCGCGGCGTCGGCCCAGAAGGCCTCGGGGTCGGCGATGCTGGCGTTGAACAGGTCTCGATAGCCACCCATACCGCGACCGTAGCGCGGGCAGGGGTACGTAGAGTGCGATTCATGCCTTCAGCGGAACCGCCACCGATCCCGGGCGTGCGCCGGTCATACGTCGAGGCCCGTGGTGTGCGCTTTCACGTGACCGAATCGGGTCCCGAGGACGGCCGCCCGGTCATCGCGTTGCACGGCTGGCCTCAGCATCACTGGGCCTACCACCCGCTGCTCGCCGACCCGCCGCCCGGCCTGCGGATCATCGCGCCTGACCTACCCGGCTTCGGGTGGTCCGGGCCCGCGCCGCACAAGTGGGCCAAGGAGGACGTCGCCAGCGATGTGCTGGCCCTGCTCGACGCGCTCGGGCTGGACAAGGTGCTGCTCGTGGGGCACGACTGGGGCGCGTACGTCGGCTATCTGATGGTCCTGCGCGATCCCGATCGCTTTGCCGGCTACCTCGCCGTGAACATGGGCTTTCCGTGGGTGACAGCGCGGCATTTCCTGCCGAACGTTTTGCCGCTGCTGCAGTACCAACCACTGATGGCCGCCTTCGGCGTGCCTTTGCAGCGCTACACAAATTTCCTCTACCTGGTCTTCAGGCTGTCGTCTGCGCTCGATCGTGAGACCGCGCGTGTGTACGTGGACCGTTTCCGCGATCCGGTGGTGGCGCGGGCAGGCCGAGACGCGTACCGGACGTTCCTGCTGCGCGAGGTGCCCAGGGGCGCAAGGCATCCCGAAAAGCGACGGGCTACGGTTCCGATTCGCGCGCTCCACGGGACGAAGGACTTCGTCATCGCCGAATCGTGGACGTCGCCGAAAAACGCCATCGCCGACGACTTCACGTTGGAGAAGATCGACGGGCCACACTTCATGCTCGAAAAGCAGGGCGACCTGGTGCGGGCGAGGCTGATCGCGCTGGCCGACGAAACGAAGGCCTGAGCGTTTGGCTTTGCCGGTGCCGGGTAGCCCGCGGGTATGGCAAACGCAATGGGCATCGCGTTGGTCACCGGTGCGTCGAGCGGTATCGGCTTCGAACTCGCGAAGCTGTTCGCCGACGACGGGTATGACCTCGTCATCGCCGCGGAGGACGACGCTATTCACGCCTGCGCCGACAAGCTCGCGACAGCGCAGATCGACGTCATTCCGGTCCAGGTCGATCTGCGCAAAGCCGACGACGTAGAACGCCTCTACCGCACCGCCACAGCGGACGGTCGGCGACTTGCCGCGGCGGCGCTCAACGCAGGTGTCGGCCGGGCCGGGCCGTTCGTCAAGGGCGATCTCGACACCGACCTGAGCATCATCGACCTCAACGTCCGCTCGACGGTCCATCTGGCCAAACGCGTGCTGTCGGACATGACCAAATCCGGAACGGGCAAGGTTTTGTTCACGTCGTCGATCGCATCGACTATGCCGGGCTCGCTGCAGACGGTCTACAACGCGTCCAAGTCGTTCATCCAGTCTTTCGCCGAGGCGCTGCAGGATGAACTCCGCGACACCGGCGTGACCGTCACCTCGCTGATGCCCGGCCCCACCGAGACGAACTTCTTCCGACGGGCGAACATGCTCGACACGCTCGTAGGGCGCATGCCGAAGGACGACTCCGCCAAAGTCGCCAAGCAAGGCTACGACGCGCTGATGAAGGGCGACCGCAAGGTGGTCGCCGAGTCGGCGCTGTCAAAGTCGATGGGCGTAGCCAACACGGTGCTTCCGGACTCGGTGAAAGCCGTTGCCAGCCGGATCATCTCGACACGGATAGGACATAACAAATGACAGGGCCCGCCGCAATCGACAGCTCGTTGACGGTCAAGCGCGACACCACCGCGACACGGCAGCAGGTGTGGGACATAGTCGCCGACGGTTGGACCTATTCACAGTGGGTGGTGGGTAACACCAGGATGCGAGCCGTCGAACCTCACTGGCCTGCACCGGGCAGCAAGATTCACCACACCATCGGGATCTGGCCCGTGGTTCTCAACGACGAGACGGAGGTCGAGTCCGCGACACCGCCGGAGGAACTGATCCTGCGTGCCAAGAGCCGGCCGTTCGGCGGTGCTCGAATAGTGTTGCGACTCTTCGACATCCCGACCGGCTGCCGCATCGAGATGGCCGAGGTGCCGGTCGGTGGACCGCTGAACCTGCTGCCGCGGCGACTGGGACTGGCCGCGGCGTACCCGAGAAATCGGGAGTGCCTGGCTCGGTTGGCCGCGTTGGCGGAACGGCGAAAAGAACCGGAGTGAATGCGCAGAGCGCCGACGCGGTGGTGATCGGGGCCGGCCACAACGGCCTGGTCGCCGCGGCGCTCCTGGCCGACGCCGGCTGGGACGTGCTGGTGCTGGAGGCTCAGCAAGAGCCCGGCGGTGCGGTGAAGAGCGCTGAGCTGTTCCCCGGCTACGTGAGCGATCTGTACAGCGCCTTTTATCCGCTGTCCGTGGCATCTCCGGCGCTCAGCGCGCTGAACCTCGAAGATCACGGCCTGCGATGGACTCATGCGCCCGCAGTCGTCGGACACGCCCGCTCGGCAGATGATGACGACGCGCCGGTGATCTACCGCGAGATCGACCGTACCGCTGACGATTTGGAGCGACGCTGCAGCGGCGACGGCGAACGGTGGCAGGCGCTGTTCGACCAGTGGCTCCGCATCAAGGACCCCATCCTGTCCACTCTGTTCTCACCGTTCCCGCCTGTGCGTGGGCCGTTGTCCCTGTTGCGGAAGCTCGGGACCGCCGATGCGCTGCGGCTGGCGCACCTGCTGCTGTTGCCGGCAGGCGTCATGGCCGAGCAGCTGTTCGAGGGTGAATCAGCACGACTCCTGTTGTTGGGCAACGCAATGCACGCCGACGTGCCAATCGATGCAGTAGGCAGCGGAGTGATGGGTTACCTGTTGATCATGATGGCGCAGGATGGCGGGTGGCCGGTACCCGTCGGCGGGGCGGGGGAGTTGGCCGCGGCACTGGTCCGCCGAGCCCAGTCGGCGGGCGCGCGCATCGAGTGTGGATGTGAGGTCGACGCGATCGACGTTCGCGGTGGACGGGCCGTCGCGGTGCATTCGAAAGATGGTGCCACGGTGCGCGTTCGGCGTGCTGTCATCGCCGACACATCGGCACCCCGGCTGTACGGCCAATTGCTTCCGGCGCACGCGGTGCCGGATGCGGTGGAGCGCAGCATGAAGCATTTCGTCTGGGATACCCCGGTTTTGAAGGTGAATTACGCGCTCGACAATGCGATACCTTGGCGGTCGAAGAGCCTGAACGACACGGGCACTGTACATCTCGGTGCGGACCACGACGGCCTGATCCGGTGGATGGCCGACCTGAACACCGCGACGCTGCCCGAGCGGCCGTTCATGTTGTTCGGCCAAATGACGACGGCGGACCCCAGTCGTTCGCCTGCCGGCACCGAAAGCGCATGGGCATATACGCATCTGCCGCGCGGCGTCGCCGACGACGAGTCGGCTCAGAGATTGGCGCTGGCTGTTGATCGCGTACTCGAGGAGCACGCCCCTGGCTTCCTCGATCGTGTCGTTGGCAAGAGCGTTCAGCGTCCATCGGATTTGCAGGCCAGCGACGCGAACCTGCACACCGGCGCGGTGAACGGCGGCACGTCGCAGCTGTTTCAGCAGTTGATCTTCCGGCCCGCTCCCGGTTTCGGTCGCGCCGAAACAACCGTCGAGAACGTCTACTTGGGCAGCGCGGGCGCCAGTCCGGGCGGCGGTGTGCACGGTGTCTGCGGACGCAACGCCGCGCGCGCTGCGCTGGCAGGCAGTGGTGTGCGCGGCTGGCCGCGTCGTCGGCTCACCCGTGCAGTGCTGTCGTTGGCGACGCGGTGATACTCACGCGCCGTCCCAGTTCTGCAGGAACGCTTCGGCGACGATCGCGGCGTTGTCTGCGGCGATCTGCTTGTAGACGGCGAACGTGAACGGGTAGCCCGGCAGGTTGAGCGGATCGCCCGGCCCGTCGGACATGCCGCGGATGCCGAGGAACGGGATGCCGTGCGCGTCGGCGACCTGTTGCGCCGCAGCGGTCTCCTGGTCGACGGCGTCCACGGCAGGCGTCGCGGGGCTCAGCAGTCCGGTCAGGTTGCTGACGAGCCCGAAGGCCAGGAACGGCACGATGGCCTGGAAGAAGTTGCCGGTGAACAGAAGTGAGAAGTCCGGCGCGGCGCAGGGCTGTGCACCGAAGATGTCGCCGACGAACGGAATCGACGGGAGAGCAGGGAACGCCGTCCCGTTGTTGTTGTCGTCGCTGGAGCCGTCACCGCCGACGACCAGATCCGGTTCGCGCTTGAGGTCGATCTGCGGGCCTGCGAACAGCCCGCAATAACAGTTCGGGTCGCCGATGCTGTCTCGACTCAGCAGGTCGACGTCCAACGCGTTGGCGGTGGCGAGCATGCCCGGATCGACAGCGTGCCAGGTTTGGCCGTCGTCGGAGGTCCATCGGGCCGGCACCGCCACGTCCCCGATCTCGGTGCGCCCCGAACCACCGGCGACGCCCGAGAAGACCACTGCGCCAATCGATATGCCGGATTCACCAGTAAAGTGGTCGAGCGCGATCTCGGTCGTCTGCGTGGCGTTGACCATGCCGATGCCGGTCATCGCGACGATCACCTTTTTGCCACCCAGCGTGCCGAGGTAGAAGTGATGCCCGTCGACGACCACCGAGGGGTTCGGATCGAGGGTGGTGCGGGCGAGAATAGCGTCGGTTTCCGCGGGAAAGGCCGAAAGAATCAGTGTGCGCTGTTCGGTCGTCTGACTCGTGTGCTGCGTGTCCACGGGCTTGTCGCTCAGCGACGGTGTGGTGAATGCCCGTTCGAACTCGCGGCGCGCGAACGCCAGCAGAGACCAGATCGACGGACCTTCGGCGGGCGCTCCTGGTGTGCTTTCTGCGGCGAACGGGCTCAGGATCGCGTTGACGACTCCGGACACCACAGCGGTCACTGCGCGGACCATGTTGGGCTGCACCGGTTTCGGTGTTGCCGACGTGCTGATCGTGGCGCGGCTTGATGCGACGGGCGACTGCGTCGGATCAGAGGGTCCGCTGGGGACGGCGGTGGTGTCCTCCTGCTTCGCGACGGCGGGCGCCGCATGCTTCACGTCCGAGGCCGCCGACACGGCCGTCGTCGGCTTCGGCTTCGGCTTGGCCGCCGGCGCGGCAGACCGTTTCTTTCGCAGTGGCTTCGTGGGCGGCGTCTCGTCGGTGTCCTTGTTTGGCGGATCGGCGGCTTCGGTCGCCTTGTCGCTGTGGTCGGCCTTCGTGTCGGTCGTGCTGGACGACGTGGATCCGACGGCGCCGTCAGTTTCGTCGGCCCACGCGAGGCCGCTCTGCCACCCGGTCATGACGGCAGCGCCGATGCCCAGGGCGACGGTCAAGCCGCCGACCCTACGCAGCCATGCCCCCACAGGCATGCGGAATGTATATCGCTTGGGTGCGGTCGGCGCGCCAGATTTGCGATAGCTGCTGAGATCGTTTGGTCGCGGTGTTAGCAGCAATTTCTACTTCAGGGTCGTGGTGTGCACCCGTTATGCGGAATTGCACAGCCATGGCGTCGAAATCGCGCCTAGCGTGCCGAAGCTCACTCTGCTCGAGCTCATCAGCTCAGAACATGCCCCGATCCGCGCTGATTAGCGGTAACGTTGGCACCTCCAACAGCAACAATGGGAAAGTTCACTCTGACATGTGGTCCATCCGGCTTGGAGCCCTGGCCGCCGGTGCGGCGATCTCACTGGCAGTTGCCTCACCCGCCGCGGCGGACGCGGGAAGCTTCCTCAAAGAGGTCCAGCCGTTCTATCAGAACTTCAGCGCCGAGCAGTTGCTGTCCGAGGGGTTCAGGGTCTGCTCCGCGCAGGACAGCGGCATGAACTCCCCGAAGGCCGTCCAGATGGTCCAGGACGACATCGGAGCATCGGTGACCGCGGCGGGCGACATCGTCGCGGCTGCGGTCGTCCATCTCTGCTGAGGCGGGCCGTTACTGCTGGAATCGGTAACCCATCCCCGCCTCGGTCAGCAGGTGCACGGGGTGTGACGGATCGTCTTCGAGTTTGCGTCGCAGCTGCGCCAAATACACCCGTAGATAGTGGGTTTCCTTGGCGTAAGCCGGACCCCAGACTTCCTTGAGTAGCTCCTCGCGGCCGACAAGCTTGCCGCGGTTGCGCACCAGCATCTCGAGCATGCCCCACTCGGTGGGAGTCAAATGGACTTCCGTGCCGTTCTTGGTCACCTTCTTCGCAGCGAGGTCGACGGTGAACGACGACGTTTCGATCACCGGCTCGTCGGTTTCCGACGCGGCAGTGCCCCGGCGCACCGCTGCCCGCAACCGCGCCAGAAATTCGTCCATCCCAAAGGGTTTGGTGACATAGTCGTCCGCGCCTGCGTCAAGCGCTTCGACCTTGTCCGACGAATCGGTGCGTGCCGACAGCACGATCACCGGTGCGGTGAGCCAGCCGCGTAGCCCGCCGAGCACCTCGATACCCGACATGTCGGGCAGCCCGAGATCCAGCACGATGACGTCGGGCCGGTGATCGGCCGCCGTGCTGAGAGCCTCGGCGCCGCTCGCGGCGGTGAACACCTCGTAGCCGCGCACCGAGAGGTTGATCCGCAACGCGCGCAGTATCTGCGGCTCGTCGTCGATGACCAGCACCCTGGTTTTCTGCGGGGTCATGGCTCGTCCTTCGGTGCGGCGAGGTCGATTTCGGCGGTGAGCCCGCCACCGGGCGTGTCCGTCGCCGAAATGGTGCCGCCCATTGCCTCGACGAAACCCCGGGCAACCGACAGGCCCAGGCCGACACCGATGCTGGTGTCGTGGTCGCCGAGCCGCTGGAACGGCGCGAACAACTGCTCCTCGCTGCCGCGCGGAATGCCAGGCCCCTCGTCGATGACAGCGATGAGCACGCGGTCGCCGACCTGCCCCGCCGTGACGCGGATCGGGCTGTCCGGGGCGTAGCGCAATGCGTTGTCGATCAGGTTGGCCAGCACGCGTTCGAGCAGACCGCTGTCGGCCATCACCACCGCGTCGTCGACGTCGACCTTGACGCGGTCCAGGCCTTGCCTGCGAAAACCGGTGACGCCCTTGCTGATTGCCAGCAGTGCGCGCTGCACGGTTTCTTCCAGGTACACCCGTTGCAGCTCTGGCCGCAGCACACCGGCGGCCAGGCGCGACGAGTCGAGCAGGTTGCCCACCAACGCGGTGAGCTGGTCGACGGACTCCTCGATGGTGGCGAGCAGTTCGGCGGTGTCCTCCGCTGAGAAGTCGATGTCGTCGCTGCGCAGGCTGGATACCGCGGCCTTGGCGGCGGCCAACGGTGTGCGCAGGTCGTGGCTGACGGCCGAGAGCAGTGAGCGGCGCAGTTCGTCGGCTTGCGCGATGGCCTCGGCCTTGCCTGCTTCTTCGGTCAACTCCCGCTGCTTGACCAGTCCCGCCGCCTGCTTGGCGACCGCGCTGAGCACCCGGCGATCGCGCGCGGCCAGCTTGCGGCCTGCCATCAACAACCAGAACTCGTCGTCGCCGACTTCGATGGCGCTGTCGGCGGTGTCGACGTCGACGCAGGGATCCTTGCCCACGCAGCCGACAATGCCTGTGCCTTCCCGCAGCAGGCTGACGGCGCGCTGGGAATAGGTTTCGCGGACCCGCTCGAGCAAGGTGTCGAGGTCTGCGCCGCGCAGCACCGAGCCGGCGAACAGTGCGAGTAGTTCGGCTTCCTGCGACGCATGTCGGGCTTCGCGCGACCGACTGGCCGCCCCGTCGACCAAGGCCGAGACGGCGATCGCGACGAGCAACAACACGACGATGGTCACTGCGCTGTCGGGTTCGGCGATCGTGAACGTGTAGCGAGGCTCGACCAGGAAGTAATTCAGCAGCAATCCAGAGAGCACCGCCGACAGCACAGCGGGTGCGACGCCGCCGAGCAGCGCGACCGTCAGCACGCCGATGAAGAAGATCGCGCTCTCGCCGCCGATCCCCAGGTACGGATCGAGCCCGTAGACGATCAATGCGCAGATCGCCGACGGAACCACGACGGCGGCAAGCCAGGACATCGCATGGTGTTGTCGCGGCGTCAGCCGTGCCAACACCGAGCTTCGGCCCGCATGTTCGTGCGTGACCATGTGCACGTCGATCTTGCCGGACTGCTGTACCACCGACGCGGCGATGCCCTCGTCGAAGATGCGGGCCCACCGTGAGCGCCGGGACGTACCGATCACCAACTGGGTGGCGTTCTCGTCGCGGGCGAAATCCAGTAGGGCGCTTGGCACGTCGTCACCGACAACGGTGTGCAGAGTCGCGCCCAGGCTCATCGCCAGCTCACGCACCTTGCCCATCTGCGGTGCCGAGACGCCGGAGAGTCCGTCGCCGCGGACGACGTGCACTACCAGCAGTTCTGCGCTGGATTTCGACGCGATACGGGATGCCCTACGCACCAAGGTTTCCGATTCCGGTCCACCCGTTACGGCGACAACGACCCGTTCGCGCGCCTCCCAGGTGTCAGTGATCTGGTTTTCTGCGCGATACTTCTCAAGTGCCGCGTCGACCTGGTCAGCGAGCCACAGCAGCGCCAATTCGCGTAGCGCCGTGAGGTTCCCGCGCCGAAAGTAATTCGAAAGCGCGGCATCGACGCGTTCGGGCGCATAGACATTGCCGTGGGCGAGCCTGCGCCGCAACGCTTCCGGGGTGATATCGACCAACTCGATCTGGTCGGCCGCGCGCACGACTTCGTCGGGCACCTTCTCCTGTTGTTCGATGCCGGTGATCTGGGTGACGACGTCGTTGAGGCTTTCCAGGTGCTGGACGTTGACCGTTGAGATGACGGTGATGCCGGCGTCGAGCAGCTCCTCGACGTCCTGCCAGCGCTTGGGGTTCTTGCTGCCGGGAGTGTTGGTGTGCGCGAGTTCGTCGACCAGTACCACTTGCGGTTGGCGTTTGAGCACCGCCTCGATATCGAGTTCACCGAAGCGCTTGCCCCGGTATTCGATGGATTTGGGCGGCACCATGTCGATGCCGTCGAGCAACTCGGCGGTCTTCTTGCGGCCGTGTGTCTCGACGATGGCGGCCACCAGATCGGTGCCGCGTTCCAGGCGGCGATGCGCCTCGCCGAGCATCGCGTACGTCTTGCCGACGCCGGGCGCTGCGCCGAGGTAGATGCGCAGCTCCCCGCGTTTGGTGGCGCACTGCGGGTTGCTCACATCAACATCATCCACCTGCATACTTCTGATCGAGTTCGATATTCAATGCCAGGACGTTGACGGTGGGTTCACCCATGAAGCCGAGCCAGCGGCCGTCGGTGTTGTCCGCAACGGCTTGCTTGACCTGGTCAGCGCTCAGGCCTCGGACGCGGGCCACCCGGTCGACCTGCAGGTCGGCGTAGGCGATCGAGATGTGCGGGTCGAGGCCGCTGCCGCTGGCGGTGACGGCGTCTGCAGGCACTCGCGGATCTGCGGAGGCTGCGCCGCGGATCGGCACGATCTGGCCGATGCTGTAGTCCTCACCGACCTTGGCGCATTCGACACGGACACCTTCATAGGTGTTGAGGAACGGTGTCTTCGTCGTGTCGCATGGCTCGTTGACACTCACCACCCTTGTCGGGTGCACGACATTGCCGACCGCGTCGCGGGGGCCGATCACCGACAGCACCGCGCCGACACCCTCGCCGGTGCAGAACGGGCGCGCACCGTCCACGCCTTCGCGCTCTCCGACGGCCTTGCTGCGCGTGCAGACCTGCGTGAGCAGGCTCGGCTTGTCCTTGTCGACGATGCTCTCCGGGCCGAGGTTGCTAGCGCCGGTGGCCAGCGGGTCGTACCCGCCGCCTGCGGCCGACGGGCGACTCTGGAAGTACTGCGGCAGCGCGTTGCCGTCCTTGTCGGTGAACGACTGCCCAATCAGGCTGCTGCCCAACGGTTTTCCATTGGGCTCGACGATCGACCCGTCGGCCTTGTCGTGCAGGCCGGGGATCTGCGCGACCAGCCAGATGAACACCGGGTAGGCGAGACCGACGATGACCGTGAGCACGAGTAGGGCGCGCAATGCGGCCCAGTGTTGACGAGCCAGATTCGAGAGCTTCATTTTCACATCCCTGGGAGGAATTGGATGACGAGGTCGATCAGCTTGATGCCGATGAACGGCGCGATGATGCCGCCGAGCCCATAGACATAGAGATTGCGGCTCAACAGCTTGGACGCGCTGCTGGGGGTGTAGCGAACACCCCTTAGCGACAACGGAATAAGCGCGACGATGACGAGCGCGTTGAAGATCACCGCTGACAGGATCGCGGACTGCGGGCTGTGCAGCCGCATGATGTTCAGCAGATCCAGGCCGGGGAACAGAGCGACGAACATCGCAGGAATGATCGCGAAGTACTTGGCGATGTCGTTGGCGATCGAGAACGTGGTCAATGCGCCGCGGGTGATGAGCAGTTGCTTGCCGATCTCGACGATCTCGATCAGCTTGGTCGGGTCGGAGTCGAGGTCGACCATGTTGCCGGCCTCTTTGGCCGCCGACGTGCCGGTGTTCATCGCGACGCCGACGTCGGCTTGTGCCAGCGCGGGTGCGTCGTTGGTGCCGTCGCCGGTCATCGCGACCAGCTTTCCGCCCGCTTGCTCCTGCTTGATCAGGGCCATCTTGTCCTCGGGCGTGGCCTCGGCGAGGAAGTCGTCGACACCGGCCTCGTCGGCAATGGCCTTGGCGGTCAACGGGTTATCGCCGGTGATCATCACGGTGCGGATGCCCATGCGGCGCATCTCGTCGAAGCGTTCGCGCATGCCCTGCTTGACGACGTCCTTGAGGTGGATGACGCCCAAAATTGAGGACGTGCCGACTCCGTCTTCTTGAATGACCTGCCCGACGACCAGGGGAGTACCGCCCGCGGCGGAGATGCCGTCGACGATGTCGCCGAGTTCTGTTGTCACGACGCCGCCTTGGCTACGGACCCATTCGGCGACCGCGGCCGCCGCACCCTTGCGCAGCGAGTGGCCGGGCTCGAGGTCGACGCCGGACATCCGGGTCTGCGCGCTGAACTCGACCCAATGCGCCTTGTCGAGTTCGCCTGGCGTGCGGGCACGCAGCCCGTATTCCTGTTTGGCGAACACGACGATCGAGCGGCCTTCGGGCGTTTCGTCGGCGAGGCTGGACAGTTGCGCGGCGTCGGCGAGCGATTCCGGTGACACACCCGTGACCGGGACGAAGGCGGAGGCCTGGCGGTTGCCAAGCGTGATGGTGCCGGTCTTGTCGAGCAGCAGCGTGTTGACGTCGCCTGCAGCCTCGACGGCGCGACCCGACATCGCCAGCACGTTGCGCTGCACCAGGCGGTCCATGCCCGCGATGCCGATGGCCGACAGCAGCGCGCCGATGGTGGTCGGTATCAGGCAGACCAGCAGTGAGACCATCACGATGCCGCTGACGCCGTTGCCGTTGAGCGACAACGAATCCGGGACGCCGGGGTTGTTGGCTTTGGCGAAGATCGCCAGCGGTTGCAGGGTGGCTACGGCGAACACGAAGATGATCGTCAACGACGAGAGCAGAATGTTCAGCGCGATCTCGTTGGGCGTCTTCTGCCGGTTGGCGCCTTCGACGAGCGCGATCATCCGGTCGATGAAGCTCTCGCCAGGCTTCTGCGTGATCTTGACGACGATGCGGTCGGACAGCACGGTGGTGCCGCCGGTGACAGCCGAACGGTCACCGCCCGACTCGCGGATGACGGGCGCCGATTCACCGGTGATGGCCGATTCGTCCACCGAGGCAATGCCTTCCACGACGTCGCCGTCACCGGGAATGGTCTGGCCGGCTTCGACGACGACGACATCGCCCTGCTGTAGCAGGGGAGCGCCTACCTCTTCCTCCCGGCCCGGCGCACCGGGTGACCAACCGACGAGGCGGCGGGCCACAGTCGCGGTCTTGGTCTTGCGCAGCGTCTCAGCTTGGGCTTTGCCGCGGCCCTCGGCGACGGCCTCGGCGAGGTTGGCGAAAACGACGGTCAGCCACAGCCATATCACGGTCAGCCAGGCGAACCAGGACGGATCAATGACCGCGAGGATCGTGCTCCAGACGGCGCCGATCTCGACGATGAACATGACGGGATTACGCCACAGCGTGCGCGGGTCGAGCTTGCGCAGCGCGTCGGGCAGCGACTTCCACAGCATCTTCGGGTCCAGCAGACCACCCTGGATTCGCTTGGGGCTGACGGTTTTCGGCTCAGCAGATTCGAGTGTGGCGACGGACATCAGTGAATTCCTTCGGCGAGGGGGCCGAGCGCAAGCATCGGCAGGAAGGTGAGGGCGACCACGATCAGCGTCACACCGGCGACCATGCCGACGAACTGCGGACGGTGCGTCGGCAGCGTCCCGATGGACTCAGGCGCCTTGCCCTGCTTGGCCAGCGAGCTGGCCAATGCGAGCACGAAGATCATCGGCAGGAAGCGGCCGAACACCATCGCCAGGCCGAGTGCCGTGTTGTACCACTCGGTGTTGACGGTGATGCCTGCGAACGCCGAACCGTTGTTGTTAGCAGCAGAGGTGAACGCGTAGAGCACCTCTGCGAGGCCGTGTGGTCCTGAGTTGAGCATGCCGGCTCGTTGGCCGGGCATGGCCATCACGATGGCGGTGCCGGTCAGCACGATCAGCGGGGTGATCAGGAAATACGTTGCGGCGAGCTTGATCTCACGCGGAGTGATCTTCTTGCCGAGGTATTCCGGGGTGCGGCCGACCATAAGCCCGGCGACGAACACGGTGATGATGGCCAGGATCAGCATGCCGTAGAGGCCGGAGCCGACACCGCCGGGCGCGACCTCGCCTAGTTGCATGTTGAACAAGGTGACCATGCCCCCCAGGCTGGTGTAGGAGTCGTGGAACGAGTTGACCGCGCCGGTGGACGTCAGCGTCGTCGCATCGGCGAAGACGGCCGAATCGGCAACGCCGAAGCGCTGTTCCACGCCTTCCATCGCCGAGCCGATTGCGGTGGGGACGGTGCCGTGGTGTTGCAGCTGGAACAGCATCATGAAGCTGACGCTGAGCGTGGCGATGACGGCCATGACCGCTGCGATCGCGTAACCCTGTTTCTTGCTTTCGACCATCCGGCCGAAGGTGCGGGGGAGCGAGAAGCTGATGACGAGCAGCAGGAAGATCTCGACCCAGTTGGTCCAGGCGTTGGGGTTCTCGAACGGATGCGCGGAATTGGCGTTGTAGAAGCCGCCGCCGTTGGTGCCGAGTTCCTTGATGGCTTCCTGGCTGGCAACCGGTCCACCGGGGATGGTCTGCTGGGCGCCGCTGAGTGTGGTGACGACTTGGTCGTGCAGGTGGAAGTTCTGGATGGCGCCACCGGCGATCAGGATGATCGCGGCAATCATGGAGAGCGGCAACAGGATTCGGATGGTGCCCCGGACCAGGTCGACCCAGAAGTTGCCGAGCTCACCAGTCATGCGGCGAGCCAGGCCGCGGATGAACGCGATGGCGACGGCCATGCCGACGGCGGCCGAGACGAAGTTCTGTACGGCGAGGCCGGCCATCTGAACGAGGTGCCCTTGGGTGGATTCACCCGAGTACGCCTGCCAGTTGGTATTCGTCACAAAGCTGACGGCGGTGTTCCACGCCAGCGCCGGAGTCATCTGCGTGGCGGGATCGTTGAGGTGCAGCGGCAGCTTGCCCTGAACGAGTTGGAAGATGAACAGGAACAGGACGCTGACGGCGGAGAAGGCCAGCACGCTGCGGGCGTAGGCGCCCCACGTTTGTTCGGCGTTGGAGTCGGCGCCGATGAGCCGATAGATGAGGCGTTCGGGCCGGGAGTCCTTCGTCGGCGTGTAGACCCGGTACATGTAGTCGCCGAGTGGGACGTGCACGGCCGCCAGCGCGACGATCAGCGATACGAGGAACAGGATCCCCGCTGTCTCCGAGGACATGGTGCTCACTAGAACCTCTCGGGGAAGAGCAGCGCGGCGAAGAGGAAGAGGGCCAGGAGGACCGCGAGGACAAGGCCCACGAGGTTTTGACTCACAGGTTCTCGACCAATTTCTGAACCAGGCCGAGCACGGCGAAGATCGCCAGCGTCAGGGCGATGAATATGACCACGGACATGCCCGTCTCCAACGTTTACGGGGCGTCGGATTTCGACGTCCTAACCGAGGATCGGCCCAGCTCACGGGGTTGATGGCGGCGTTAACGGTTTCTTGACGGGCCGGAGGTGTTCCTTTACGGAATCACGTCATCGCCTCGGGGCGCGGATAAAAAATTGCCCGCGTACCGAGCGACAACGAGGATCGGTAGCCGTCGCGTCGCACCGTGGGGCTGGTCTCTACCATCAGGCGAGGCCCCCATAGCCCAGTTGGCAGAGGCAGCGGACTTAAAATCCGCCAGCGGTGTCATAGGCGTGTGGAACACTGGCAGCAGTACGAGATGCCGACCCACTATTTTCCGCTAGGTATAAGAGCCGCAATAGCTTTGGAGAACTAATGCCGTACGTCAACCCGGAAGATGAACGAGCGTATCAGCGCCTCCATTATGAACAACATAAGGAGTTGTACAAGACAAGGGCCGTCGCGTCTCGCGCAAAACAGCGCATTGAACAGCGCTTGTTGATTAGGCAATATTTGGAGGCTCATCCATGCGTGGATTGCGGCATCGCAGATATACGCGTCTTACAATTTGATCACGTTGAGCGCGGACCCGACATTCGCAGGATTTCCAGGTTGATAGGGACCCGCAATAAGCTGCTTGCTGAGCTTGACAAGTGTGAGGTCAGGTGCGCCAACTGCCATATGATTAGGACTGGCGTCCAGCTTGACTGGAAGACGAGGACGTAGACTCTTCTCGGTCGAGCCCCAGTAGCCCAACGGCAGAGGCGAAGGACTTAAAATCCTTGAGTTGCGAGTTCGACTCTCGCCTGGGGCACGTCGAGTTACCGCGAGTTGCATCGTAATTGGGCTACGCGGGCGTGTCGTTGTGCAGCGCAGTCCGAAGTCTCTGCGCCGCTATTTCGCGCGACCACGCTCTCGGTCAAGGAGTAGAGGACACTCGCTTCGTGCACTTAGCTCGGCGACGGCCAAACCCCTAGTGCCCTAGTGCCTACTTCTAATTCAGCTCTCCGTGCCGGACGATCGGATTCCGACGGCGCAAATACGTCGCCATCGCAGCATCCCGCCACGAGCGGTCTTGGCCTTCTGCGCCGCTATCCATGCCGCCACATCAGCATCGTCGTAGAACACGGTGCGCCCCAACCTGGATGAGCGCCTTCCCTCGCCGCGGTACCGCCACCAGCGCCATGTGCCCTCGGATATGCCGTACTGCTCTACGAGTTCGGCTGTCTTCTTGTGTGCCATCGTCTGGGTTCGAGTCCCAGTGGGGGCACTGCAAATGGCGGCTCCTCATGGCCCGAGGAGACCGGAGTTATTGCGGAAAGCCCAGGCTCCAGCCTCGGTAGGTCCAGCCAGACCCCACATGGGGGGTGGGCAGAATCTGGATGTTGTGCCCGTCGCCGTAGCCTCGCTTGAGCCCTTGGACGCCGCCGGAGATATACGTTCCGTCACCGCGGGCAATGTCGATGTGGGCGCCATACGGGCTTTTGCTGAAGACAAGTGCCCCCCGCGGGGCATTCATATCGGTGTGTATTTGGCCCTGTCGAAGAAGGGTTTGGTACATGGTTTCGGCGGCGCCGTCCCACCCGTACTGGCCCTGCGGCACGCCGTAGGCCCAGGCCACAAAAGCCTCGCATCCGTATGGGCCGAACTGGTCTGAGCCGAGCGCGGCTTCGGCCTTCGAGATCGCGGCTTCCGCTCCGGGAATCGTGTCAGCTGAGGCGCTAGGTGCAAATAAGAATGAGGCGGCAAGTAGGGCGGCCGAAAGTGCCAGACAGATTCGGACGTTCAACTCGTGACTCCATTCCCTGCGTACATCATGGCCTCGTCGATGGGACGTCACTCGAATCTGCTCAAGCGAGTTTCAATGGCGTTCAGGCGCTCTTCAGGTGACGCTCAGATACCCATCGTGCGGTAGTTAAAACTGCTAGGCAACTTGGGACCGCCGATGATCGCGGTCGGCCTTTGGGCGACTGGCGGAAGCACCTGCGTCCCGCTAAGCCGTATTGCGCGACGATGCACACCTCCTGCGCCAAGGACGTCGAGCGCCGACATACTCTTCGACGGTGAGTCGGAGACATCGCTGCCCGAAGCGCTCCTCGTGGCCGTGGCGGGGCATCGGCTACCTCATGATCGTGCTAACACTGACAGTGACCGGTTGCCAGCAGTCGCCGCCCGACCGCCGCACGCAGGCCGACCAGCTCACTGAGCAGGTCCGGGCGCTGCCCGGAGTGGCTGCGGCCAACCTCGATTACGCCGACGCCTTCCTAGCGGGCAACGTGCATGCCTGGTTGACGGTCGACGTCACCGACGCCGCCACCGCCGACCAGATCGCCGCCGTGGCCGCCCGATACCTCGAGGGGTTGCGGGCCGTCGACTACGGCGGCTACGACACCGAGCTCGACATCCGGCATGGCTGGAACCTGTTCGCTGTCGACAGCGGGCAGCACGCGGTCACCAACACCGATCAGATCATCGGGCAGGCCCGTGATTGGGCGGCGCTGCGCCACGAATTCTCCCGCGCCACAGTCACTTTGCGCGCCACCGTCACCCATCCGCCGCAGGGTTCGGCACGCCCCGACCTTGGCCATCCCAGCATCGGCACGATCGACATGCCCGATGCCGACTACGCCTCAGTCACCTCGGCGATCACCACGTTGGGTGCCCGATTCCCCCAATTGTCCGCTGGCACATGGACGGTCAGTGCAACCAATCACGCGCGCACTGCGCAGATCAGCACCTCCCAGCGGCTGCCGACGGGCCAGGAACTCGCGGTGTGGGGCACGCTCAACGCCGACCAGACCACGCCACACTCCGACGCAATGGCGATCAACCCACCGCAGGCCCCGCCGGTCTGGATATCGGAGGAAGTGACCTCCCACGATCCGGCGGTCGCGCTCGCGCTCGCCGAGCGACATCTACCAATCGCGGCGACGCTGCCCCCACCGCTGCTGTACACCGCCACCGATGAGCTGCAGGGACGTCGCGACTTCAACGCTCGCACCACCGGCCCCGTCGCCATCACGATCGGGGGCTGCACTGTGCGCACCTACCCGCCAGACCCAACCGAGCAGCGCTTCATCCATACCTACGAAACATGCAGGGCCTGAGGGTCTAGCATCGATCGCCTGCCTTTGACGGCTACTCCCGTTGGACGTTATCTCCTGAAACGTATGATCGTAGAGCGGACAGGCGCCGGATGATCAGCGAATTACGATTTCACATTGACCTTCGAAGCGCACTGGTCATACACTTTTGATATATATGTCCAAAGGAACGCTCCACCGGAGGTTGAGGCATCGATGAATGCGCGCAGTACCGTTCCGAACGTCTTCGAGGCCGACCTCCCCAGGTTCAACTACGACCTCACCGCCACTCCGCATGACATCCTCGAAGACGTCAGGCTGGCGCAATCGCGTGCGCCCATCGCCATCGGCCCCCTCGGTCCGGAGATACTGTCCTACGAGTTGGCTCGGGAAATATTGCGCGACAACAGATTCCGCCTGCCGCCCGGCATCACCTTAGCGGCGCAGGGCATCACGTCGGGTCCGTTGTTCGACAAGATGGCGACCAGCCTGCTGGGGCTGGACGGTGCACCTCATGTTCGGTTGCGCAAACTGGTTTCCAAGGCGTTCACGCCCCGCGCGACGTCACGTCTCCAAGACACGATCCACGAGGTGGTCAACGGACTGATCGATCAGGTGATGGACGCCGGACGGTGCGACGTCGTGACCGACATCGCGCGTCCGTACCCCACCCCAATCATGTGCGCGTTGCTCGGTGCGCCTCGAGAGGATTGGCAGCTGTTCGCGGACTGGACTGAGGAGGTCTTCAAAGCCCTCAACTTTCAGCCCGATGCCAATTTCGACGAGTCCGCGATCATGCGCGCATGGCGTGAACTCGACGCGTACGTCGACGACATGGTCGCCGCTCGCCGAGGCAATCTGACCGATGATCTGCTGTCTGAGCTCATACGCGCTGAAAGCGACGGCGACCGGCTCAATCTCGACGAACTGCGCATGCTGGTGGCCGGCTTCTTGATGGCGGGAACGGATACGACGCGAAACCAACTGGCGGCGTCGGTTCAAGTGCTTTGCGAGCATCCGGACCAGTGGACGAAGCTGCGCGACCATCCAGAACTTGCGATGCAGGCGGTCGAGGAGAGCATGCGCCACTCACCTGCCGCCTGCATCGTGCCGCGAGCGGCCGTTGACGATGTCGAGTTCGGTGGCTATATGTTCCCGGCGGGCACCTTCGTACTCGCGAATACCTTTGCGGCCAACAGAGATCCAGCGATCTACGACGATGCTGACCGCTTCGACATCACACGCAAAGACGTTCCGGCGATCCTGACCTTCGGCGGTGGCGCGCACTACTGCCTGGGGGCCAATCTCGCACGTCGGGAACTGGCGGAAGCACTCACAGTTCTCACTCAACGCCTGCCCGCACCCCACCGAACCGGTCCGGCCCCGTGGAAATCCCTGCTCGGAATGACAGGCCCGACGACACTTCTCATCGAGTTCGAAGCGAAAGCGCTCGTGACAGCGAATGCGTAGTCGCGGCTGGGCGGGATCAACGCCCGCCTCGGACGAGGAGGCGATCGCCCGCATTCTGGACGCGGTAGACGAAGAGGTCGCCGAGCACGGACCGGCGATACGCCTTGCCGACGTCGCCCGCAGGCTAGGCATCACCCGCCAGACGGTGTACCGCTACTTTCCCAATGCTGACGCGCTGCTCATCGCCAGCTCGATGCGTGCGGTCAACGGGTTCATCGACCAGGTCGTCGAACACGCCAGCGGACTCAACGACCCCGTCGTCGCAGTCGTCGAATGTGTTTCGTTCGGAGTCGAGAACCTCTCCGGTGATCCGCAGCTGGAGAACCTATTGAGCCGTCGACATGAAGGCGAAGCCATCACTTCGTTGACCTCCGACACGGCGATCTCATTCTGCTTGACGGTTTTCCACCGCCTTGACGTCGACTGGAAGCTTCACGGCTTCGACACCACCGCGCTCGGTGAGCTTGCCGAAATGACCTTGCGCACAGTGCAGTCCCTGCTGACTGATCCTGGGCAGGTGTCGCGCAGGGACCTCCCGCTACGCCGGTTCGTTGCGCGATGGCTCGGTCCAGCGATCCTCCATCCACGAGTGACGTCGCTGGCTAGAGCTGCCGCGCCGACTGGCTAAGCTCAGCTGGCTTCGTGTGACCGTGACCGGCCCATCCGCCACTTGGTCTTCTTCGGCGTTTGGTAGTAGTCCTCGGTCCAGGCGTCCATCATCGTGTCGGCGTCGCTGTGCACGGGGCTATTCGTCACCTGCCATCCGCGACCTTCAATCTCCTTCGTGCACCACCGTATCAACGACCCCTCGGCGCCGATCTCCTCTGCAAGAAGAACCCGCTCCTCTGACGTCAACTTGTCGCTGAACGCATCCATGCAGTTCTTCAAGCGAAAGTAGGGAATGGCTTCATCGAATCGCCGACACAGGTCGACGAGTTCCTTTCGCGCCTGGTCCAGCAAGGGGGTCGGCTCGCCGTGTTCGGCCGCCGGGACCGCCGGCTCTTCGTCTGCGCTCGGCTGCGCCGTGCCTTGCGCGTCGTCGGCGGTCTGCGTCAGCTCGCGAAACCTGACGCGCAGCTCCTCGAGCTCAGCGGTCGCCGCTTCGGCTTTCTCCCGCCACCATCTGACGTGGTACTCGACCAGCCTCGCCTCACAGTCAGGGCAGACAGCCGCTGGACGGAATGTCGGGTCCAGCGGGGCCGCATTCGCGAGCACCAGCCCGCAGAGCGCTTGGTCGTTGCGGTGGTTTAGGTAGTTCTGGTGGTGCACCACAGAGGAAGATGTCTCGTACACGTAGTTGTGGGGTGGTTCCACACTGCGAACGTAGTCGAGGAGTGCCGTCGCGTTCGGCGGTTCTGGGAATCGATCGTCGGCACAATGCAACTCGGTCGGTTCGACCCGTGCCTGTGAAGTTCAGACCTTGGTGGCACCCATGTCGACTGTCAGCTGCGTTGCCGTGACGGCGCGCGAGAGATCCGAGGCCAGATATATGACCGCATCGGAGATGTCGTCGACTGCGGCGGGAAACGGAGTGGACAGCACACAGCCGAAGGACATCAGGTAGTTCGTGTGGGCGCTGAGCAACTCCGCGACTTTTGGGTCTTCACTGAGCACCGTGGCGACGCCCCAGGGGTGGATGGAGTTGACCCTGATGTTGTACTCCCCGAGCTCAATGGCCGCAGATTTCGTCAGCCCCACGACACCGTGCTTGGCTGCCGAATAGTGACTCTGGCCCGGCAATGCCTTCAGTCCCGCGACCGAGCTGATATTCACGATGGATCCACCGTTGCCCGCCGAAAGCATGTGGGGGACCGCGGCTTTCATCGTGCGCCACACCCCGGTCAGGTTCACGTCGATCATCGTCTGCCACTGGTCATCCGGCATCTCCCAGAAGCGCCCCCAGTCGCTGATGCCCGCGTTGGCGACGACGACGTCCAGGCGTCCTCCGAAGCGCTCGACGCCGTCAGCCAGCACCGTGTCCATCGCGCCGGAGTCCCGCACATCAGCGATCTCCATCAGGCATGGCCGGCCCTCGGCCTCCACCAGTCGAACCGTTTCCTTGAGTTCGGCCTCGGTGGCGCCGGGGCATCCGCAATACGGTGACACGTCGGCGGCGATGTCGATGCCGATGATCGACGCCCCTTCGCGCGCGAGGCGCACCGCGTGATTGCGGCCCATGCCGCGCGCCGCGCCGGTGACGAAGGCGACCTTGTTCTCCAGCAGACCCATGACAATCCCCCGACTCGCTGAACTCCGCTATGTATTACATAGCTGTCCGCTAGCGAAGTCCGCAGTGAATTCGCGAAGGTCACCACCAGTAGTGGGGATATTTCGCGCGGTTGATCTTGTTGCCCACCAGGCCGACGGCAACAAGAATGGCTGCCGCAGAGCCGATTAGGACAACGAACTCCCAGCGCGGGATGGCGGGTGCGACGGCGATCATCGCGGTAGCGGCCGCCGGTGAATGCGACATCCGCATCAGCTTCATGCCGCCAAGAGCCAGCGCCCCGGCAACCGCTCCGCCCCATAAGGCGTCCATGCCGATGGTGCCGACAAGAACCCCGACCATCGCCGACATGATGTGTCCGCCGATGACATTGCGCGGTTGCGAGAGCGGGAAGTGCGCACCGCCGATGACCAACGCCATGCTGGCCGCCAACGGCGGAATCAGCCACGGTTCCCGGGTCAGCGCCGTCAGCGCGGCCACGATGCCGAGCGCTACGAGGCTCACGATCGTTTCGACCACGATGACCTGGAGTCTCTGCCTTGGCGGCGCTGAACTTGCATACCAGCGCGACCTGGTCGGGGCGGGTGCCTCGGCCTGCGTCACTGAACCTCCCGAATGGTCAAGCCATCCCGGAGAAAGCTAGGTCGTCGGTTTACCTGAAAGCAACAATTGCGTGATTCACGCTAATTATCAAGCGGGACAAGGAATGTCGATACGAGCGCTACCGCTAGCCGGATACGGTTTGCCGACTGTCGCCGGCCCCCGATTCATATGCGTTATCGCTGCCCGTCATGAGGGGCATCCCGCGATCATGGGCGCCGGCCTCGTTGATAGCCCACTCGGCGAGCAACTCTTCGAGTTCCTCGTCGATCGACTTCGGGCCAGGCTCGCGAACACGCGCGGCTTCGGTGACCAGTGCGAGGACGACAAACTGGGCCGCCCCGAGCAGCAGCAGCGGCCAGGCTGCTCCGGCCACCACGGCGACGGACGCCGGACGCGACACACGCCGACCCATCAGCGCCAGGCCGATCGCGGTGACGACCCAGCCGGTCAGATAGGTGTACAGAACTGCGTTGATCATGATGCACAGTGTCCGCAGCGCCGCTTGGGGGATTCTTGGCGACCGCGTCAAGATCAGTTGCTGGGCAGCGTTTTCGCAAATGGGATAGGCGTCACGTAAGCCGGATTTTCTTTTTGCCGTTTCACACATGAGTTCGGGTCAAGGGTGAGAGGGTTGTCCCAAGTCGGGGATGCATCAACATGCTGGGGGAAGTAAATGGGTGCATCGGCATATATCGGTCGTGTAGGCGGTCTGGCGGTGGCGCTCGGGGTGGGAGCGGCGATAGCTACTGGCCAGGGCGTTGCCTGGGCCAGTCCAACCGACACGGATTCGTCGAAATCGTCGGCATCGGCACCCGCTGATACCGATTCGAATGCGGCATCCGACGCATCGACCACCAAGTCGTCCCTGGCCGACTCGTCGTCCGAGACTTCGGCGTCCAAGCCTGAGACCGTAGCGCCGGCCGACGAGGCTGAGGCGGCCGACGGTGCCGAAGCCGGGTCCGCCGATACGGACACCGAAGTAGCTGCCCCGTCGGCGCACCGGCCGAAGAAGCGGTCGGCTACCAACACGGTCCGTGTCGAGAAAAAGGCGTCCGCCCGGCCCGCCGCCAAGGTGGCCGATGCGTCGACCAGTCGCTTGTCAGCCACCACGTCGACAGCCGACGTCGCTGACAAGGTCACCATCGAGAAGCCCGCTGCCACCCTGCAAGCCGGCCCTGTCACTGTCGTGCCCGCCACCGTTGCCTCGCCGACCGCATTCACGCTGGCCGCACCACGCACCATGGTGGTGACTTCTCAGCCAACGGCCGCGCGGCTGACGCTCCCGCGGCTGGTGACAAATCTGTTGTCGGCCTTCGGGCTTGGGTCGCTTGCCGCCAATATCCCAGGCGTGCCCAGTTGGTCGCCGCTCGGGCTGGCGCTGCTCGCATTGGGAGCGCGCCGAGAAACCGAGCAGACGGTCTCCACGGCCGGCGCGCCCGTCGCCGCGTTGGCGCTGACACCGACAGCCGCGGCGCTGACATCGTCGGAACCGGGAACGACAAGGACCCCGGTATCGGTGAGCACCAACACGCAATTCATCGAATATGTGACCGGGCCGGGCGGTTTGAACGACACGCAGAGGCGCTTCGGCATCGGCGGCACCGACCTCGGAATCATGTGGGACAACGGAATTGCCGACGATCCGACCACCGCGGTCAACGAACACCAGGTGTTGATCGCGTTCGGCGACACATTCAGCAACAGCTTCCCCGTCCGGTCCGGCATATGGCGGATGAACACGCTGTTCCGCAGTTCGGACGCGAACCTGTCGAACGGGTTGTATGTGCCTGCCGGCATTCAGAACGACCCCGGCAAGTACAGCGGCTCGCCGATGACCGATCCCAACTTCTCGAGAGAGATCCTCGGCCATCCCTCGTACGGCATCGGACAGCCGGAAGTGACGATCATCCCGACCGCGGCGATCTCGGTTCCCGGTGCCGGACCGAACGGCGGGACGCGGCAATACATGAACTTCATGGCCGTCAGGTCATGGGATACACCAGGCCGCTGGACCACGAACTACTCGGGCATCGCGTATTCCGATGACAACGGCCAGAATTGGCGGGCCGAACTGGTGCCGGCGTCATCGATCCGCACTGCAGCGCCGGGTCGGTCCACGGTGCCGTACATCTCTGGCAACCAGAACTTCCAGCAGGGCGCGTTCGTCAAGCCGCCGCCGGGCTCGGCAGATGCCGCCGCGGGCTGGGTCTATTCGTACGGCACTCCGTCGGGCCGCGGCGGCACGGTGTACCTGTCACGGGTCAACCAGTACCAAATACTCGACCAGACGAAGTACCAGTACTGGAACGGGACGAAGTGGGTGGCCAACAACCCGGCCGCCGCCAAGCCGATCCTGCCGGGAAAGCAGACCACCGGCTTCTTTGGCTTCGGCGCGACCACGGTCTATCCCAGCGTTGGAGAAATGTCCGTCCAGTACAACCCGTATCTCAAGAAGTACGTCATGCTCTACGCCGACGGTGGCAACAACGTCGTCATGAGGACATCGGATACGCCACAGGGAACATGGTCGGCGCCAAAGACTTTGGTGACATCGGCAAAGATGCCCGGTCTCTACGCACCTATGATCCACCCCTGGTCCGGCACCACGAATGTGCCCGACTCCGACCAGAAGTACCTGTTCTGGAACCTGTCGACCTGGGGCAACTACGAGGTACGTCTGATGCGTACCGACTTGACGAAGGTATAGCGGCCGCGATCCGCAAGATTTGGTAACAAGCTGGTCAACGGTGCGCGCCGTGCGAAGATTGCCGCCGTCGCGCTGCTAGGTTGCCCGCGTGAGGCTGATGATCGGCAGAATCTGCGTGGTGTTGCTGGCGGTGCTCACCGCGATCGCGGTTGAATCGCCGACGGCGGCAGCGTATTCACGCAACGGTCTGCCCGTGGAGACCCTCGAGGTGCCGTCGCCGTCGATGGGGCGCGACATCAAGGTGCAGTTTCAGGGCGGCGGTCCGCACTCTGTGCTTCTGCTCGACGGACTTCGCGCCCAGGACGACGCCAACGGCTGGGACATCAACACCGCGGCGTTCGAGTGGTTCTACCAGTCGGGCATCTCGGTCATCATGCCCGTCGGCGGACAATCCAGTTTCTACACCGACTGGTACCAGCCTGCGACGGGCAGTTCAGGAACCCTGACGTACAAATGGGAGACCTTCCTGACGCAAGAGCTACCCGCGTGGCTCGCCGCGAACAAGGCGCAGGCGCCGACGGGCAATGCCGTTGTCGGACTGTCTATGTCGGGCAGTGCGGCGTTGACTCTGGCCATCTGGCATCCGACGCAGTTCATCTTCGCCAGCTCATTGTCCGGATACCTCAATCCGTCAATGGGCTTGTGGCCCACGCTGATCGGCGTCTCGATGAAGGATGCGGGCGGATACAGCGCCACGAACATGTGGGGGCCGACGTCTGACATCGCTTGGCGCCGTAACGACCCGATGGTCAACATCAGCACGTTGGCGGCCAATAACACCGCGCTATGGATCTACTGCGGCAACGGCGTCACCGGCGAGCTCGACGACGGCGCGAACCTCGGCAACCAATACAGCGCCCAGGTGCTGGAGAACATCACGCTGTCGACGAACAAGGAGTTCCAGCAGAAGTACGTCGCGGCCGGCGGTCACAACGCGGTGTTCAACTTCCCCGCCGACGGCACGCACAGCTGGGGCTACTGGGGATCGCAGCTACAGGCGATGAAGCCTGATCTGGTGCGGATCATCGGCACCCAACCACCGCCTGGCTAACCGAACTGCGTCTGCGGGCGAGCGAGCTTCACACCGTCGACCGTGAGGTCGAGCTTCTCGTTGTAGAACGCGACCATTCCTGTGATCGGGGCGACCGCCGGTAGGGGATAGTGGTACGTCCACGCCAGGTCGGGATGGACGGCGTCGCCCACCCGCACCGACCAGTAACCGGACGTGACGCCCTTGTACGGGCACAGCGTCTGCGTATCAGACGGCTCCAAATGCTCGAATGCCACGTCGGTCCTGTCGATGTAATACCTTGTCGGCAAACCGGTTTCGAACAACAGTACCGGGCTGTGCGTGTCGGCCAGCACCACGCCGTCCAGCTCCACGATGACGTGACGGTGCGAGCGCAGCGCGTCAACCCGGGCATACGGATTGCGGGGATGACCCCAGATAGGCTCGTCCTCCTCGAACCACGCCAGCCGATCCCATTCGAAACGCACCAGGCCGGCGACGGGACCCTCGCCCTCATCGAAGACCCGCGCGGCCGAGTCGTACGTCTGGCCGCCGCCGACCAATGCGAAGGTCCGCGACGGACCCATCTGCACCTTCTGCGGATGGTTCTCGTCTTTCAGAAACTCGCGACGAACGTCGGCGAGCGGGATGTAGTACTGCGGGTAGTACGGCACTTCCCAGACGTAGCGCGCCGAGGTCGTGTCAAAGACCAAGTGGTCGCCGAGGAAGCCACGGACTCGGCGTGGGGCCGGCTCAATTCGGCCGCGGACCGCGGCCATCTGGGGATAGTCGGTTGTCGGCTGCTGAGATGTAGTGCTCACCTCTCCATCATGGCCAAAGTCGCGCCTACAGTGAATGGATGCGCATCGCCATCGCGGTTGTTGGAGTGGTCGTTTTCTTGTTCGGCCTGCTGTGGGCCCTGCAGGGCTTCGGCGTCGTCGGCGGAAGCCCGATGAGCAACACGACGACCTGGTCCATCATCGGTCCGATTGTCGCGGTGATCGGCATCGTGGTCGCAGTCGGCGCGCTTCGCCGCCCCAAGTCGTAATACCCAAACTCCGACGGTAACGCCATTGCATGACGGCGCGTGACGTTGCTCGGTCGGCGAGCCGCCAATTCCGTTACGGCTGAATGGAATTCGGCGTAGCGTCGAGGCATGGCAGTTGTATTGCGACCAGGTGACAGTAACGATCTTGTCCGGCTGTTGCAGGCTCGGCTGAACCGCGACTACCCGCTGTACTCCAACCTCGTCGTCGACGGAATCTACGGGCCGCGCACCACGGCAGTGGTCCGCGAATTCCAGCGCCGGGCGGGCCTGGTGGTCGACGGCATCGCCGGACCGCAGACGCTGGGACGCCTTGGGCTGAACTTCGATCAGCCTCCGCCACTGCCCACCAATCTGCCGTTCTTCTACTGCGCCTCCGGCACCTGGGCCACGCCGTTTCAGGGGCCCCCGTTCGACGTGGGCTGGCGCCTGGAGCAGATGGGCCGGGTCCGCAACCAGCCAGTTGGCTACCCCGCGGCGGGTTTCCTGTATCCGAATCCGTTCTTGAGCTACAACGAATCCGTGGCGGAGGGCGTCGCGGAGTTGATGCGGCTGATCCTGATGAATGCCGGACAGTTCTACCTCTGCGGGTACAGCCAGGGCGCCGAGGTGGTGGTGCGAACGCTGCGACTGATGCTGCCCGGCCAACCCCTGGCGCACCGCGCCGGTGATCTGCTGAAGGTGATCACGTTCGGCAGCCCATGCCGTCCGCCCGGGCCAACGCTGCTCGGCAACAACCCGCCGGGGGCCGGCATCTCCGGCATCTACACACCTGACCAGTTCCGCTCGCGCACATACGATTTCGTCCTGAACGGCGACATGTACGCCACGACCACCGGCGACACGCTGCTGCATCTCGGCTACGAGGCCCTGACGCCGCTGGAACTCGAGTTGCCGTTCGCTCTGAAGATCTTCACCTTGATCCAGAGCAACGAATTCCTTGCCCTGCTCAACCTCGCGAATACCCCGGAGACCATCGCGAAACTGATCAGAACTTCGATCGTCGTCGGCGACTTCCTGATCCGAAATCCTCACATCCACTACGGCGACTGGCCCGATTTCAACGGGGTCAACGGCGTCGACCGCGCCGTGCAGATCATTGCGACGGGTTCGACGGGCGGCCCTTAGGCCGATCATTGAGTCGTGTCGCACGACTGGTGGACGATCCCGCTCGGCATCGCCTGTGGCCTCGTGCTGCTGTGGGCCGCCCTTGCGACGGTGCTGTGGCTGACCAAACCCGGCGATCATGACCTCAAGGAAACGCTGCGCCTGCTGCCCGACGTGATTCGTCTGATCAAGCGGTTGGCCGCGGACCCGGCAACGCCGCGTGGCGTCCGGATCAGGCTGTTGCTGCTGCTCGGCTACCTCGCGCTGCCATTCGACCTCATTCCGGACTTCGTTCCGGTGCTCGGTTACGCCGACGACGCGATCATCGTCGCGCTGGTGTTGCGCTCGACGACGCGCAGCGCGGGGCCCGACGCGTTGGCCAAGCACTGGCCGGGCACGCCGCAGGGACTCGCGGCGCTCAACAGGCTGTGTCGGCTGAACGGCAAATGAACTTCTGTGATCCAGCTAACACGGCAAGGTCTGTCTTTTGTTTCCCGACGCACCCACGCATCAGGCGTCCCGCCAACGTGCCCGGCAGGTGACAGGTGTCGAGAAGTTTGCTGTCGTGTCGGGTGTGATCTGCCGCTCATTTTCGCTCAGAAACATAAGAAGTCGTTATCTGTAAGCCGCAAACTTTCGATAATCCAAAGGTTGCCAGGAGGTCGTATGACCAGCTAAACCCGGCAAATCGGATTGCCAGCTGAATATAACAACTGCATAACGAAGAGTTTCTTAAGCGGCGCCTGAGAGCTTCCGCGCAATTTCGGCCGATTGGCCATGTCACCCGCTCGTAACACGCTATTTCGTCGCTAGACTCGACGCAGATCGCGCCGAACAGGCGCAGATGACCTGCAATCTAGGGCCGGTGCACGCCCATACCGGCGGAGGTACCGATTGAATATGGCTAACTTTTTGTTGCCTGAGAGCACTACTGATTCGCATGTGAATAACGAGGCGCACGTTGATCCGGACGTCGCCATCGTGGGCAGCGTCGCGGTGCGGCGGGGGCCGATCGGCGACATCGCTGCGGGCGACGTCGTCGTCGCCGCCAATCACGGCCACGACAGCATCTCGTTCATCAATCCCGATGGACTCGTCCTCGAGCAGACCATCGGCGTCCCCGGCGAGCCGGTCGCGGTCGTCATCTCGGGTGACCGCGCCTATGTGAGCACCACGTCGGCGACCTATGACTCTGTAGCGGTGGTCGACACCACCACCAGGACAGTCATCGCGAACTACCCGCTGGCCTTCGGTGTCACCGCGCTGGCCATCAGCCCGGACGGCAAGCGCGTCTATGCGGGCCGCACCGGTGACAGCCACGTCGACGTCGCGGTCATCGACACCACCGCTGACCGCGTCGGCACCATCGACATCGCGTCCGGCGCCGGCATCGGCATCGACGCCATCACCGTCGACCCGACCGGCAAGCGTCTGTATGTCGCGACCACCGATGTCCGCGGCAGCCAACTCGTAGTCGTCGACGCCGAGACCACCCGCGTGGATCGCAAAGTGTGGGTCGGCTCGCCGATCCGCGACGTCGCTTTCGCCGACGGCACCGCATACGTGCTGACGTCGGACCGTGAGCGCGGGGGAGCCGTCAGCGTCATCGACATGGCGGCCAATCGGATCACGGACACCATCGAGCTCGGTATCGGCGCCCCGACGCAGATGGCGCTCAGCCCCGACAAGACCCGCGCGTACATCGTCGACTACGACCATGTCGCGGTGGTGTGCACGCTGACCCACCGAGTGGTTACCAAGATCTCCATCGATGCCCGGCCTTCTTGTGTCGCAATGACTTCCGACGGTGGCCGGCTCGTCGTCGCCGACTACGACGGCTACGTCGGTGTCTTCACCGTCGCGTCGACTTTGCCGATGTTCTATTCGCAGCTGGTGGCCACTGAGCCGATCGGCGTGCCTGCGCGCGAACTGGAGCCCGTCACCGCCTGAGTGGTTGCGCGTGGGAAAACGCGTAGTGAACTACGCGTAGCCGGCATGGCAGACCTTCCTACGGTTCAAAGCACGGTTTTTACACGTGCTCAGACCAGGAGGACACCATGCCCGGGCCCGCAATTGACTTTGGTGCGCAGGGCGGCGATCCAAGCCGCGGGGTCGATATGGACCTCAGCACCTGCGTAAACCGTTACGGGCCTGCGCCCGCTGCAATCGCCGCGCTGCGTGGTTTCGAGCCGGCCGACATCGTGATGCATCCGTACGAGGCGGCGCCGCAGCTGATCGACTTGTACCGCGAATCAACCGGGGTGTTGCACGGCGAGATGATTGCGGGCCGCGGTGCCAGCGAGTTCATCTGGGCGATGAGCCGCGAGCTCGACCACGCCTCGGTGCAGGTGCCGATGCCGGCATATACCGATTACCTGAAGGCGTTTCCCGGCCGCGGATTCAATCCTTTTGCGACGCAGATCCCGTCGCTGGAATTGATCGATGAGGCGCTGAACGCCGCTGGCGCCGTGATCATTTCGAATCCCCACAACCCAACCGGCACGCATCTCGATTCCGAAGGGCTCATCGCCGTCGCTGCCGCGCATCCCGCCGCAGTGCTGGTGGTCGACGAGTCCTACATCGACTTCACACCGGATCCCGCAGGCTGGTCGGTGCTCGGTTGCGAGGTGCCCAACGTCGTGGTGCTGCGCTCAACGACAAAGTTTTACGGCATCGCCGCCACGCGTACGGGGATCGCGTGGTGCGCTGAATCCGCCCCCCTGGCAAGTCTTTTCGGGCAGCAGGAGAACTGGGGATTATCCGGTGTCGACGTCCGCGTCGCCTGTGCGGCGGTGCGGGATCTCGACTGGTCGGATCGCAGCAGAGCGCAGATGCACACCGACAACGCGTGGCTCGCCGAGACCTTGTGCGGTGTCAGCGGCCTCGAGCTGTGTGCCAACAAAAACGTGCACTTCCAATACGCATTCTGCGAACGCTCCGCAGAGGTGGCTGAGATATTTAGCAGACACGGGATCGGTGTGCGCGTGCTGGGCGCCGCCCATGGGGTTCGGCCCGACGCGTTGCGCGTCGTCGCACCCCGTCATGACGAGCGAGAGCGGTTCGCTGCTGCCCTCGCGGACGTGATCGATGAGCGCGCCGCGGCCTGACCACATCGGCGTGGTGGGAGTTGGCCTGGCCGCGGTCGGAGCGGTGGCCTACGGCATCGCCACGGTCATCGGTCGGTCGTTGGCGGGTGCCGGCGTTGACTCGGCGACCGCGCTGGGCATTCGGTTTTCGATCGCTGCGGTCATTCTGGCGGCGTTGATGCGGCTGCGTCATGTGTCGATGCGGCCGGCCGCGGGCGAGTGGCTACCGATTGTGCTGCTCGGCGCGATCGGCTACACGCTGGAGTCGACGCTGTTCTACCTGTCACTCGGCCATGGCACCGCTTCCGCCTGCATCCTGTTGTTCTACGCGTATCCCGCGATCGTCACGGTGATCGAATTCGCCCGGGGCAGAGAACAACTCACCAAGACAACAGCGATGGCATTGGGGTTGTCCGTCGCCGGTACAGCGAGCGTGGTCGCGGTCGGCCGCGACGTGTCGATCTCGCCGGCGGGCATCGTCCTCGCGCTCGTGGCGGCGACTGCCTACGGGTTGTATCTGGTTGTCGGGCGCGATGTCCGACGGCAGACCGACGCGATGACCGCGGCATGCTGGGTCGCGACAGGTGCGGCGGCGGCGTCGCTGACGCGGGGTGCCGTCGGTGGCACGTTGCGGGTGCCGACGGGTCATCTGTTACAGATCGTCGGCTATGGCGCGGTGACGGCGGCCGCGTTCGCGTTGACGTTCGCGGCGCTGGCCCGGATCGGCGCAAGCCACACGGCCGTCGTCTCGACGCTGGAGGCGGCGTCGACGGTAATGCTCGCGGGGATAGCTCTGGGCGAGGGTATTACGCCAGCGCAGGCGTTCGGTGGCGCGGCGATTCTGGCCGCGGCGGCGCTCATTGCACGCTCGCACCGGGGCGAGCGTGCGCGAAATGCCCGCATCGTCCGGCGTGTCGGCGTGCAGACACGCACGCTCGCGGTAGAGGGGTAAAGGGGTAGAGGGGTGACGGGCTAGCGCCAGGTGTAGCGGGTCTTAGGCCGGCCTGCCTTGCCGTAGTCGGTCTGCCGCGTGACCGTGCCCTCGTCGGCGAGACGCTCGAGATACCGCCAGGCCGTCACGCGTGACACACCGATCTGCTTGGCGACCTCGTCGGCGGTGATGCCGTCGACGGAATCCCGGACCGCACGCGCGATCTCGTCGTTGGTACCGGGTGCTGCGCCCTTGGGTGCGGCGGATCTGTCTGAGCCGACCCGCAATTCGGCAAGCGCGCGATCGACCTCGGCCTGGCTGGCCGCATCGGTGCCTGCGGGCAGTGCCTCGCGGTAGCGCTGGTAGCGCTCAAGGCGGTCGCGAAACGCCGCGAACGTGAACGGCTTGAGCAGATACGCCAGCGCGCCGTGGCCGACCGCGGCGCGGACCATCTCCAGGTCACGCTCAGACGTGATCGTGATGATGTCGGGTGCTGGGCGCAGGCCCGACAGACCGGACGCCAGCGCGATGCCGTTGGCATCGGGCAGTCCAATGTCGAGCAATACCAAATCGATTGGCGTTTCAGCGGCAAGCGCCTCCGACGCGGCGCGCATCGCGTCGCGGGCGGTGTGCGCGACGGCGGCCACCGAGAAACCCTGCAGGCGACCCAGATATGTGCGATGGGCCTCGGCGATCAGCGGCTCGTCCTCGACGATCAACACGCGGATCACGACTTCACCGTCACTGTCACGACCGAACCGTAGGTCACATCGGCGGTCAGCGTACCGTGGTGTCGCTTCACGACCTGCGCAACCAAGGCCAGGCCAAGGCCGTGTTGTTCGGCGTCGGAACCCGCTTTCGTCGAATAGCCGCGCTGCATGGCTTTTTCGAATGTCGCGGCGTCCATGCCGGGGCCGCTGTCGGCCACTCGGATCAGCAGCGTGCCGTTGTCCTGGGCGACGGTCACCTCGATCCACGGGTCGTCGCGGTCGCAGGCGTCCATCGCGTTGTCGATCAGGTTGCCGAGCACCGTGACCATCTCCTGACCGGACAGCGCGAGATCGTCGGCGTTGGAAGGCAGGTGCGTTTCCTCGGTGACGGTCAACTCGATGCCGCGTTCGTCGGCCTGGGCGGTCTTGCCGAGCAACAACGCGACCAGTGCGGGTTCTCCGACGGCGCTGGAGAGCCGGTCGACGAGTTGCTGGGACAGCTCCAACTCGTTGGTGGCGAATCTGACGGCCTCGTCGGCGCGGCCCATCTCGACCATCGTGACGATGGTGTGCAGCTTGTTGGCCGCCTCATGCGCTTGCGAGCGCAGGGAGTCGGTGAGCACCTTCAGGGAGCTGAGTTCGCCTAGCGCGCCTTGTAATTCGGTGCGGTCGCGGATGGTGACGACTTCAGCATCGCGCGGCCCGTCTTCGACGGGGGAGCGGTTGACGACCAGCACCCGGTCGTCGGTGACGTGTACCTCGTCGCGCGCTCCGGGGTTATAGGTGCGCAGGAACAGCGGAAGATCCGTCCCGTCCACGGGTCCGGGTGGCAGTGCGAGCAGCCTGCGCGCCTCGTCGTTGGCCAACGCGACGCCGTTGCGATCCAACACGATCAGCCCCTCGGACACCGAATGCAGGATCGCGTCGTGGTGTTCGTACATCACGCGTAGCTCGTCGGGCCGCAGGCCGTGCGTCTGCCGGAACAGCCGGCGCCGGATCGCCCACACCCCGACCAGGGCGATGGCGAGCGCGCCGACGCTGACGGCGACGATCGTCGGCACCTGCGAACGCCAACGGTCGGCCAGGCTCTGCTGCAGGATGCCCGCCGACACCAGTCCGACGATGTGTCCGCTGCCGTCGCGTACTGGGGCCACGGCGCGGATCGACGGCCCAAGCGTGCCGGTGTAGACCTCGGTGAACGTTTCTCCGCGCAGCGCAGGCTCGATGGTGCCGATGTACTTCCCGCCGATCTGTGTGGGATCGGTGTGGGTGAAGCGCGTCCGGTCGGGCGCCATGATCGTGATGAACGCGATGTCGGTGTTCTTGCGGACGGCCTCGGTGACCGGCTGCAAAGTCTCTGTGGCCCTTCCGGATTGGATTGCGGCCGCCGTCGACGGCGAATCGGCCAGTGCCGTCGCGATGCCGAGCACCTGCTGCCGCGCTGCGTCGTCACCGTCGCGGGCTGCGTCGAACAATGCCAGGGCGCTGCCGGCCAGGACCACCACCGCGATCACGAGGATCTGAAGTGCGATCGCCTGAGTCGCCAGAGACCACGGCCGCGAGCGGCCAATGGAGCGGTTCACGGGTTCATCTTGTCTGTTGACGCCCCTGACATCGGCCGATCGCGAGGAATCGGCCGGCCTGGTTACCATCGGCGCCTATGTGGCCACCTCCGCCGGCGCCAGGCTGGTACCCGGACCCGCGCGGCGTTTCCGGCCAGGCGTACTGGGATGGTCAGCAATGGCTGCTCCCGCCGCAGCGCAAGTCGTCGCGGCGAAAGACTCTTGTCATCGTCGCCGGCGCCGTCTTCGTCGCGGTCGCCTTGATGCTGGCTTCACCACTCGGTCAGAAGGTGATTCATAAGTCGAAGTCGACGCAGAGTTCGGCCCCATCGGGTCCAGCGCCGGCGGCGCCTCAACACCCGTCGCAGGTCAAGCTCAACCAGGAGGGCCGGGACGGCAATCTGACGTTCCTGGTCACTTCCGTCGATTCAGCGGGAACCTCTGTCAACGTCCACCTGAACGTCAAGAACGCAGGCAACCGCCCAGTGGTTTTCTGGACCGACAACCAGCGGCTGTGGGTTGGCGAACAGTGGTTCATGCCGGACAAGGCGGCTGCGGCCAAGGCCGGCACCACGAGCGTCAAGCTCGAGCCGGGGAAGTCCGCGACGGTCGTCGTGCCGTTCACCGTTCCCGCCGGAAACACCGACTTCGACCATATCGAACTGCATGACGCAGCGGTGTCAACGGGCCTATCCGTCGTGCCGCGGCCGTAGCCTGCGCAGCGGATGCAGTTGAACGTAATGAACTAAAACGTGACCTGGCTCACCTTCTAGCCGAGAGTCCAATGCACACCACTTTGGATTTCGACCTGGAGGGACGCCATGACCACGAGTTTGGAAAGGCAGCCGGTGGCCGAGCCACCGCGCCGACGCGATCGCACCCATTGGCTCTACATCGCCGTCATCGGCGCCGTGCTGGCGGGCATCGTCGTCGGTCTGGTGGCGCCTGAGGTTGGCAAGAGCGTCGGCGTGCTCGGCACGATGTTCGTCAGCCTGATCAAGATGATGATCGTGCCGGTCATCTTCTGCACGATCGTGCTCGGCATCGGCTCGGTGCGCAAAGCCGCGACTGTCGGCAAGGTCGGCGGTCTTGCGTTCGTCTACTTCATGGTGATGTCGACGTTCGCGTTGGCGATCGGCCTGGTGGTCGGCAACCTGATCCATCCCGGCAGCGGCATGCACATCACCGAGAAGACCGCGAGCAAGGGCGCCGAGCTGGCCGAGAAGGCTCACGAGTCCGGCGGCCTCATGGACTTCGTCCAGCACATCATTCCCGACACGCTGTTCTCCGCGCTGACGGCAGGCAACGTGCTGCAGGCGCTGTTCGTCGCGCTGCTCGTCGGCTTCGCGCTGCAGGCGATGGGTCGTCAGGGCGAGCCGATCCTGCGCGGCATCGAGCATCTGCAAAAGCTCGTCTTCAAGGTTCTCGTGATGATCCTGTGGCTGGCTCCGATCGGTGCGTTCGGCGCGATCGCCAACGTCGTCGGCCAGACCGGCTGGTCCGCGGTGACCCAGCTGCTGACGCTGATGCTCGGCTTCTACATCACGTGCGTGCTGTTCGTGTTCGGCGTCCTGGGCGTCATCCTGCGCGTCGTGTCGGGCGTCTCGATCTTCAAGCTGGTGCGCTACCTGGCCCGCGAGTACCTGCTGATCTTCTCGACCTCGTCGTCGGAGTCGGCACTGCCGCGGCTGATCGCCAAGATGGAGCACCTCGGTGTCGACCGCAGCACCGTCGGCGTCGTTGTGCCGACCGGCTACTCGTTCAACCTGGACGGCACCGCGATATACCTGACCATGGCGTCGCTGTTCATCGCAGACGCGATGGGCGCCCCGATGTCCGTCGGTCAGCAGATCGGTCTGCTGGTCTTCATGATCGTCGCGTCCAAGGGCGCTGCCGGTGTGACCGGCGCAGGCCTGGCGACCCTGGCCGGCGGCCTGCAGGCCCACCGCCCCGACCTGCTCGACGGCGTCGGCTTGATCGTCGGCATCGACCGGTTCATGTCCGAAGCCCGGGCCGTGACGAACTTCTCCGGTAATGCCGTCGCAACTGTCCTCGTCGGCTCGTGGACCAAGACGATCGACCGCGACAAGGTGAACGCCGTCCTGGGTGGAGAGGACCCGTTCGACGAGCTCACCATGGTTGATGACGATCGCGCCCCGCACGCCGAAGAGCCGCCACAGGAGCGAATCCCTGTGCCGGTGTAGGGCGCGCGAAGGAAAGGCCCGGCCGAGCCCCTCCGGCCGGGCCTTTCTATTGCCTCGAGACCCCTTGAGACGTTCGGAAAGTTTTTGAAATCCCTTTGAACCCCCTGCGGCCTCCGCCCGTTGAACCGGCTGACATCCACCAACGGAAAAGATACGGAGGCTCGCCATGCGTGCCATCTTGTTCACACTGATCGGGTTGGCCGCTGCGGCTTGCGGTTTGATCCTTGCCCCTTCGGCGTTCGCGGCCGAGTCCGCAATCGTCACCATCGGCTCGTTGCAGGCCCAGGGCTTCGACGTCAAGATTGACCGCGTCGGGAGCGCGCCGCTCTCCGACTGCGTGGTCACCAGCGTCCGAAACCCAAGGAACAGAACGGAATTCGTCCCTGTACTCGGCGATCATGAGCGCGGCGGCGTCGTCCCCGTGATCGTCGACCGTACCGTCACGGTGTCGCTGGACTGCTCAGGGCGCTGACAATGAAAGACCCGGCCGGAGCAACCGGTCGGGTCTTTCGTTGTGAATCGTGTCAGCTCAGCGCGAGCAATTCAGGGTCACCGAAATCGTCTGACTCGTAACCACTTGCACAAGCACGCGGTCGCCGTCCTTGCCCGGACCGGTGTACGGCACCCACTGCGTGACTCGCTGAGGGTTCCTGACACTCGTCACCACGCACTGGTCAAGCGGGCCGGTGCCGACGCGGTCGATGTTGACGGTGTAGCCCTCGCTCTGCAGCCGACTGATCGTCTCCTGGGCCGTCTCCTCGGCCGATGCGAGGCCCGCGGGGGCCGCGACCGCTGCACACACACCCGCAACCACGGCGGCGAGCATCAACTTTGTCGGCACAATCCAATACTCCTCCCATTGCCGAGCAGACGCAAAACTGCCCTTTTTCGGCAACATTTCGGCAGTTTTGCGTCTGCCCGCGAGAAGGGGTGCCTACCGCTCGGCGCGCTGGTAGGCCGTCACCACCGCGGCACCGCCGAGGCCGATGTTGTGCTGCAGCGCGGCGGTGACGTTGTCGACCTGCCGCTTGTCGGCCGTGCCCCGCAGCTGCCACGTCAACTCGGCGCACTGCGCAAGTCCCGTCGCACCAAGCGGGTGGCCCTTGGAGATCAGCCCGCCGGACGGATTGACGACCCAACGACCGCCATAGGTGGTGTCGTTGTTGTCGATCAGTTTCGGGGCCTCGCCCTCACCGCACAGGCCCAGCGCCTCGTACAGCAAGAGCTCGTTGGCAGAGAAGCAGTCGTGCAGTTCGATCACCTGGAAGTCGGACGGGCCGAGGCCGGACTGCTGGTAAACCTTCTGTGCGGCTTGAACATTCATGTCGTAGCCGATCAGGTTCTTGGCGCTGCCGTCGAAGGTGGAATCGAAGTCGGTGGTCATCGCCTGCCCGACGATCTCCACCGCCTGGCCTGCCAGCCCGTGCTTGTCGACGAACGCTTCGCTGGCCACGATCGCCGCGCCCGAACCGTCGGAGGTCGGTGAGCACTGCAGTTTGGTCAACGGATCGGAGATCATCTTCGCCGCGAGGATATCGTCGAGCGAGTACTCCTCCTGGAACTGTGCATACGGATTGTTCACCGAATGCTTGTGGTTCTTGTACCCGATCTTCGCGAAATGCTCTGCAGTCGTGCCGTATTGGCGCATGTGCTCGCGTCCGGCGGCGCCGAACATCCACGGTGCCACCGGGAAGGCGAACTCGTCGATCTCAGCCATTGCTTTCACGTGCTTGCCCATCGGAGATTCGCGGTCCTCTGCACCGCCCTGAAGCGGGCCCGGCTGCATCTTCTCGAATCCCAAAGCGATTGCGCAATCGGCCAACCCGCCCCGGATCGTCTGGGCGGCAAGGAACAACGCCGTCGAACCGGTCGAACAGTTGTTGTTGACGTTGGCGATCGGGATGCCGGTCATGCCGAGTTCGTAGAGCGCCCGGTTACCCGACGTCGAGTCGCCCGCGACGTAACCGACGAAGCCCTGCTCGACTTCGGAGAAGTCGATGCCCGCGTCCTTGAGTGCGTTGGTGCCGGATTCGCGCGCCATGTCGGGGTAGTCCCACCCCTCGCGGCGGCCCGGCTTTTCGAACTTCGTCATCCCTACGCCGACCACGAAAACTTTGTTAGCCATGCGATCGACAGAAACACATAGAGGGGCGAACTGTCTAGATGCGCTATCGAGGAGGCCGCCGCAAAAAAGGGTGCGGGGGCCTCGCCGCCGCAGCGAGGCCCCCGCATGGGGGAGGGCTTATTTGAAGTAGCCGGTGTACTCGGGGCAGTAGGCGTTCACCGCGATGACCACGAAGGCGGCCGCTTGATGGGTGGTCAGGTCCGTGTTGTCCAGGATCTCCTGGCCGAGGTCCACCGGCTTGGCACCGTCCTCGAGCGCGCTGCAAACGTAGTGGGCGTTCTGGATCGCGGCCTTGGGCGTGTCGTAGGAAATGTCCTCGCTGCTGATCTCGGTCAGGAACGTGTTATCCGTCGAGCTGACCGCACCGGCGGTGCCGGCCGTGGCGACGGCGGCAAGTCCAAGAACAGTGGCGACGAGTGCCGTGCCGGCGAACTTGGCGACGCGGTTCGGGGCGAACATTGGGCTCCTTGGCGATGTCGTCTCGGTCCGGGTGTTTCCGGGCTGACATCAGAGTCCGACGAAGGCCTTGGCGGATTCTTGGAGGATTCTTGGCGTCGCGACTATGCCTGCTGCGGCGCGATCTCGAATGTGAACTCGTGGTCGCAGATGCGGATCCGGTCGCCGTCGGCCAGGGTCGCGGTGCCGCGAATACGCTGTCCGCCCACGTCGACCCCGTTGGCCGAGCGCAGGTCGGTGATCACAAAGCTCGTGCCGGTGTCGATGATCACGGCGTGATGGCGGCTGACCTTCGTATCGTCGAGCACGATGTCGTTGTCGTCCAGTCGCCCGATGCGGGTGGCAGCGGCCCGCAGCGGAAAGGCGTGTCCAGCCGCCGATCGCAGACTTGCCTGCGTATGCGTGGCGTCGACAGAGGTGCGTAGTCCGAAGTTGTGGACCGTGTGCACAGCGGTGGTCTTGGCCGCCTTCTTCACGTCGAGTGGTTCCTGGCGCAGGATCCGCTCGTGCAGCGCGCGCAGCGTCGGGCCCGGATCGATCCCGAGGTCGTCGGCGAGCGTGGTCTTCAGCCGCTGGAAGGCGTCGAGTGCCTCCGACTGCCGGTCGGACAGGTAGTACGCGGTGATCAGCTGCGCCCACAGCGGTTCGCGGTAAGGATGCTCGACTGTCAACGACTCGAGCTCGCCGATGACGGCATAGCCACGCCCACAAGCGATTTCGGCTTCCGCACGCGCGGTGTGCGCCACGACTTTGTCCTCGGTCAATGCGGTCGCAAACGCTCCGACGAACTGGAAGTCACGCAGATCCTCCAGCACGGGTCCGCGCCATTCGGCCAACGCTGTCGTCAGGTGGCGGCTGGCTTGCTCGAATTGCCCTGCCGCGGCGGCCTGCACGCCCGCGGTCTTCTCGAGAATGAATCGGCCGATATCGCAGGCGGTGTCGTCAACCGTGAGGCGATACCCCGGCGGGGCGTTCTCCAGCATCGACCGCGAGTCGCCGAGCAGCCTGCGCAAATTGGAGATGTAGGAGTGCAGGCTGGCCCGCGCCTCCGACGGCGGCCACTGTTCCCACGCCGCCGTGATCAGCGAGTCGATCCCGACCGGACGATTGCGGTTCATCACCAGCATGGCCAGCACCGCACGCTGTTTCGGGGTGCCCAGCGGCACAGACCGGCCGTCGACCGTCGCCTGCAACGGTCCCAGCACGCCGAACCCGATCTTGGTCATCGAGCCAATTGTCACCCGCCGGCGCCATTTTGTGGTGTAGACCGGAGTAGAACGTGTTCTAGTTTTCCAACCGCTGTCAAGGAGGCGAGATGGGCCTGCGGGTCGTGCAGTGGGCAACCGGAGGGGTCGGGGTCGCCGCGATCAAGGGCGTGCTCGAGCACCCTGACCTGGAATTAGCCGGCTGCTGGGTGCACTCGGAGGACAAGGCGGGCAAGGACGTCGGCTCGCTGATTGGTAGTGAACCTCTCGGTGTCACCGCGACCAACAGCGTCGAGGAGATTCTGGCCCTGGATGCCGACGCCGTGATCTACGCACCGTTTCTGCCCAATCCCGACGAGGTGGCGGCGCTGCTGCGGTCGGGCAAGAACGTGGTGACGCCGGTGGGGTGGGTCTATCCCAGCGAGCGCCACGGTGCGTCACTGCGGGAGGCGGCGCTGGCAGGCAACGCGACATTGCACGGCACAGGGATGGCGCCAGGCGGCATCAGCGAGAAGTTTCCGTTGATGTTTTCGATCATGTCGACCGGCATCACATTCGTTCGTGCCGAGGAGTTCTCCGATCTGCGCTCGTATGAGGCGCCGGATGTGGTCCGTCACATCATGGGTTTCGGTGAGGTTCCGGAAAAGGCGCTTTCCGGGCCGATGCAGAAGCTGCTCGACGGCGGCTTCATCCAGTCGGTCCAGATGTGTGTGGACAAGCTGGGTTTCAACGCGGAGCCAAAGGTGCGGTCCACCCAGGAGATCGCGGTGGCGACCGCGCCGATTGACTCGCCGATCGGTGTCATCCAACCGGGCCAGGTCGCGGCGCGGAAGTTCCACTGGGAGGCGCTCGTCGACGGCGAGCCCGTCGTCCGAGTGACGGTGAACTGGCTGATGGGTGAGGAAAACCTCGACCCCGCATGGTCATTCGGCCCGGAGGGGCAGCGCTACGAAATGGAAGTCCGTGGCAACCCGGATATCAGGGTGAGCGTGAAGGGCTTTCAGTCCGAGATCGGTGGCGAAGGCCCCGAATACGGTGTGGTCGGCACGGCCGCGCATTGCGTGAACTCGATACCCGCGGTGTGCGCGGCCACGCCCGGCATCGCGACGTATCTGGACTTGCCGTTGATGAGCGGCAAGGCCGCACCGGGCTTGGGAGTGTAGAGATAGATGCCCAAAGTGCCCGGCTCTGCGCGACTTTGTCGCTGCCGCCGACTTTGTCGCCTAGAGCCGGGCAATTCAGGAGTCAGCGGTCCAACGGGTTGTGCCGGTTGACGATCAACGGGTCTGACGAAGTGAACGGGAAGTTCGGCAGGTCGTCGATGTGGGTGTTGAACGTCGCGGCCAGCACTTCCCGCGAGTACGCGCTGATGGACGTGCGGTAGCCGATGTCGGCGGGGAACGGCTGGTCGAAGAAGATCAGGAAGTGCCACTCCGGGGCGTCGAAAACCTCGATGTGATGCGGATAGGCGCGCGGTATGAAGTACACGTCGCCCTGGTCGAGGTACCAGGTGTCCAGTGTGCCGTCGGGATCCATCACTGTCATGCGCGCAGAACCGCTTTGCACATAACCCATTTCAGCCGTGACCGGATGCCAGTGCGGCTCGCGCATGCCGTCTTCGCGGATGCGCAGCGAGTACATCGACAGATCCTTGAGCGCGGGCCAGAACTGGACGCGGGCGGTGCGGGCGGATCCGACGGCGGCCTGGACCGGTGGCGTCATCGCCTCGACAGCGAACTTGTGGGGGTCGTTGAAATGCGCGGTCGACGGCACCACTGCGTCGCCAATGCGGCCGACGATCGAGCGGTCGACCAGGTTGCGACGGATCGCTCTGAAGTCCGACGCGTCGAGGTCATAGGTGTTGCCGAGCACCGCGTCGGTCATTGCGCCGAATGCACCGGCGAGGCCGAAGTCCTCGGGACGTTCGTGGCGGAACGTGATGATGAACTCGGCGGGGTCGGTGCCGATGTTCTCGATGTGATGTAGTGAGCCGGAGTCGATGTGGAACATTTCGCCGGCGCTGATCGTGAAGCTCGCGAACTGGCTGCCGGTGTCGAGCACGGTGACCAGTGCGGTGCCTGAGATGCAGTAGGTCAGCTCGTTGGCGTTGGCGTGCCAATGCGGGGTGCGCATCGCGCCGGGGTTGATCACCAACCGCTTGATCGATAGACCATTGAGGATCGGGAAGTTGTCGGCGGTGAGGCGCTGAATGAAGCCGAGGTCTGACTCTTCGACGACCTCGCCGTGTAGTAGTGATGCGGCGTGTGTGCTGCGGTCAATGGATAGCGTCATGCAGGGTACTTTCGCGCACCAAAGGCGCGCTGGTCATCGCCGCTGGCCACCAATATGTGCTACCGGCTAGCCGGTAGCGCGCACCGCCGCACTAGCGCGGCAGGATCCCGCCGTCCAGCGTGACCACCTTGTTGGTCAGATACCCGTTGCGCAGCATGGCAATTGCCATCTCCGCCACCTCGGCGGGGCGGCCCGCGCGCCCGACCGGAATGGGCATCGGCGTGCTGGCCGCGCTATCCGGGTCGACGGGAAACATTCCGGTGTCGCCGATCAATGCGGGCGCCAACGCGTTGACGGTCACACCGTCGGCTGCCACGCGCGGCGCCAGATGATGCATCAGCCCGTGCAGTCCGGCCTTGCTCGCGGCGTAATGGGCGCCGACGACACCACCGTTGAGCCCAGCCACCGACGAGACGAACAGCACGCGTCCGAACCGCTTCTCGACCATCGCGGGCAGCACCTGCTGCGCCAGCAGAAACGGTGCCGTCAGATTGATGGCCAGCGTCTTGTTCCACGACTCGAGATCGATGTTCTGCCAACCCTTTACATCCGCGGTGCCGGCGTTGGCGACCAGGACGTCGACGCCGCCCAGCTCGCTGTTGGCCTGCGCGACCAAGCGGGCAGGAGCGGTCGGGTCGGCCAGGTCCGCCGATGCGACGACGGCGCGTCTGCCGAGGGCGCGGGCGTGGCCCGCAACTTCCTCGGCGTCATCGGCGTGGCGGCCGTAGGTCAGGAACAGATCGACTCCCTCGTCGGCCAGTGCACGCGCGATGCCCTTGCCGATGCCGCCTGACGCACCGGTCACCAGGGCCACCCGGCCGTTCAGTTCCGTCACGGCTTGACCAGAATCCGAATCGGGTTGCCCTCCTGGCGTTCCAGCTTTTCGATGCCGACTCCGACGTCTTCCAAGGAGACGACATCGCTGATGGAGCGGGACAGATCGAGCCGCCCCAGCGAAACCAGCGTGGCGAGCGTTTCGATGTCGACGTTCTGGTAGCCGAGGTGGCCGAGCACGTGCTTCTGCGTCAGGCCGAACATACTGGTTGGACCAACGCTCGGCGCCTCAGCACTCATCCCCACGCCGACGAGACGCCCGCCAACGGTGATGCAGTCGAGCGCCTGCTCGAACGTCGACTTCAGGCCTACGGCATCGAAGGCCACATCCAACATCCGGCCACCGGTGATCTCGGCGATCTTGTCGCGCAGCGCGGGATCGCTCGCATCCAGGGCGTGGTCGGCGCCCAATTCGAGCGCCCGGTCCAGCACTGCGGGCTTGATGTCGATCGCGAGCACCGGCGCGGCACCGACCAGACGGGCCAGTTGCACGATGTGCGTGCCGACGCCACCGACACCCCACACGCCGACCGACTCCCCGATACCCACCTTCCCGGTGCGCACCACGGCGCCGAACGGCGTCGACACCGCGTCGGCGAGGATCGCGGCCTGCTCGAGCGAAACGTTGTCTGGCACCCGGGTCAGACCGACGGCCTGCGCGACCGTGTACTCGGCCCACCCGCCGTCGTAGGCGAAGGCCATCAACTGAAGCCGCTGGCAGTTGGAGATGTCGCCGCGCCTGCATTTCGGGCACTTCGTGCAGGGCCTGCCTGCAGCGACGATCACCCGGTCGCCCTCCGACCAGCCGGTGACGCCGGGGCCCAGCTTGGCGATCGTGCCCGACGCCTCATGGCCCTGCGTCACCACCGGCAGCTGCGCGGGGAAGGTACCGTTGATCAGGCTGAGATCCGAATGGCAGATGCCGCAGAACGCGACCTTGACGAGCACCTCGCCGGGCCCCGGTTCGGGAATCGGAATATCCTCCACCGCAATGGTTTTGGAGTCGGCGTAGAAACGCTCGGCACGCATGGTGTCAACCATTCCGTCACGCTACCATCGGGCCATGTGCCGGCTGTTCGGCCTTCATGCCGACAAACGCGAGGTGACCGCGACGTTCTGGTTGCTCGACGCGCCCGACAATCTCGTCGAGCAGAGCAAGCGCAACCCGGACGGCACTGGGCTCGGAGTCTTCGGGCCCGACGGTAAGCCAGGGATTTACAAGCAGCCCATCGCGGCGTGGCAGGACCAGGCGTTCGCGACCGAGGCGCACGAGCTGACCGGGACGACGTTCATCGCGCATGTCCGGTATTCGTCGAGCGCAGCGCTCGAGCCCCGCAACACCCACCCGTTCCTGCAGGACGACCGGATCTTCGCGCACAACGGCGTCGTCGAGGGGCTCGACGTGATCGACGCGCGGCTGAACGACCTCGGCGTCGCCGATCTGGTGGTCGGCGAGACGGACTCGGAACGGGTCTTCGCGTTGATCACAGGTTGCATCAGGCGTGGCGACGATGTCGGCACGGGGATCGTCGACGCGGTGGGTTGGTTGGCCGGCAACGTGCCCATTTTCGCGGTCAACATCCTGCTCAGCACTGCAACCGACATGTGGGCGCTGCGTTATCCGGAGACCCACGAGCTGTATCTGCTCGACCGCCGCGGCGTCGACAACCGGCGGCTGCGGATGCAGAGCTCGCGCATCACCGCCCACAGCGACGAGTTGACGTCGGACGCCTCGGTCGTATTCGCCAGCGAGCCGATGGATGACGACGACTGGCAGCCGCTCGCGCCTGGGGAATTGGTGCATGTCGACGCCGACCTGGGAATCGAGCGTCGCATCGCATTCCCCGACCCGCCCAAACATCAACTGCGCCATGACGATTTGACGGCGCAAGCCGCTGCGTCCCAGCACGCCTCGGTGGCGTGATCAGGGAATGCGATAGAACGGGTTCGGCAGCAGATAGGTCTGCTCGGAGAAGCCGCCTTCGAGGTCGGACGGCTGATCGCCGAGATTGGCGATGATCGTGTAGCCCTGCTGCTCGATCTTCTCCCGCTGCGGTGCCTTGAAGTCGGCGGCCGAAACATAATGGGCGCCAGCCGGTTCCATGATCAACTGCTGGTAGCCGGTGTAGCCGACAGCCTGCAGGTTACGCTCGGTGGCCGCGCGCTGGGTCTCATCCCGGCCGGTGATGAAGAAGATCGTCGCGCCGCGGTCGCGCGCGGTGGTGAACACGTCCATCGTCGGCTGAATCACCGTCGACTGCGCCCGCTGATCCCACGCGATCAAGCCGCACGGTCCTTGCGGCAACCGGTCGCAAGGCCCATTGAGGATGCGGCCAAAGTCGTTGGCTTTGAGCCCTTCCCAGTTGGACAGCGCCGTCTCGTCGATATCGAACACGACCGCCGGCCGGTCCACCCGCGGCGCCTCGTCGTTGATCCACGCGATGGCAGGCGCGGTCGCGAGCTGCAGATCTGTCAGGTAGGCACCGCTGTTGTAATAGTCGACCGCGGTGAACTTCAGATCGCCGATGTTTGCGGGCTGCACCGGCGGCGGGATGATCGGCGCCGGCGGCGCGGGCGGCTCGGCAATCGCGGTCGGTGCGAAAGCGACCAGCCAGCCGACGACCAGGGTCACGACAATGCGCATGTCTGGACCCTAACGGCGGCCTGGCACACTCGCTGCCGTGGCAACGAAACGCGCCCTGGTGCTGGCCGGTGGAGGACTGGCAGGCATCGCATGGGAGACCGGAGTACTGCGCGGCATCGCTGACGAGTCGCCGGAGACTGCGAAGGCCCTGTTGGACGTCGACGTGCTGGTGGGCACGTCGGCAGGCTCGACGGTCGCCGCGCAACTGAGCAGCGGCCTTGGGCTCGATGCGTTGTTCGACCGGCAGATCAGCGCGTCGTCGACGGAGCTCACCCCGAACGTCGGCATCGAGGAGATCACCGACCTGTTCGTCGCCGCGATGCTGACGCCGAACACGACCCAGACGCAGAAGCTGCAGAAGATCGGCGCAGTTGCGCTGTCCACGGCCACCGTCAGCGAGGCGGTGCGCCGTGAGGTGATTGCGCACCGGCTGCCGTCGCATGACTGGCCCGAGCGGGCGTTGCGGGTTTCCGCGATCGACACCGCCACCGGTGAGCTGGTCACGTTTGACAACGACTCGGGTGTCGGCCTTGTCGATGCGGTCGCGGCCAGCTGCGCGGTGCCGGGTGTCTGGCCGCCGGTCACGATCGGTGACCGGCGCTACATGGACGGCGGGGTCGGAAGCAGTGTCAACATCGCGCTCGCGGGCGATTGCGATGTCGTGGTGGTGCTGGTGCCGTCGGGCCGTTCGACGCCATCGCCGTTCGGTGACGGCGCTGCCGAAGAGGTCGACACGTTCGCCGCGGCGACATTCGGAGTGTTCGCCGACGACGAGTCGCTCGCCGCATTCGGTCCCAATCCACTGGACCCGGCGTGCCGCACGCCGTCGGCGTTGGCGGGCCGTGAGCAGGGTCGTCGCGTCGCCGCGGCGGTCGCCGACTTCCTCGCGACCTGAATCAGTGCGCCTGCGTTGACTTTTCGAGCTCGTCGAGAACGGCGACGGCCAGCTCGCGGCCGATGTCGATGACCTCGGCTGCGCGATAGAACTCCAGGCTGCGGCACGCCGTGCGCGGCACTTCGATCAGCACATCGGGTGGATACGCCGCCAGCGTGTGGCGTGCCAGCGCCGCCTGGGCGATGTCGATGGTGCGGTTCATCACCTCGAAGCTGCCCAGCCTCGGCACCGGCTCGACCGCATCTACCGCCTCTGCGGGGTCGTTCTTGGATACGTCGACCAGTTCGTCGGCGGCCTCGTCGGGCGCGGCACCCGTGCGTTCGAACAGTGCGGTCGTACTTCGCCACATCCGGCTCAACCATTCTGTCGACGCCCGCGCTTCGGTGTCGGTCGGCTCGTAGCGGCCGCCGGCTTCGCTGCCCGCCAGGCTGACCGCGATGGTGAGATCGGCGTTGACGGCCGCGATCGGCGCCATCGGCAGCGGGTCGAGAATGCCGCCGTCGGCGAGCAGGCGTCCGTCGAACACATGCGGTGTGATCACGCCGGGGATCGCGATCGACGCCCGAATCGCGGCGTCGACCGAACCACGTTGCAGCCAAACGGATTTCCCCGACAGCAGGTCGGTCGACACTGCGGTATACGGAATCGACAGCTCCTCGATCGTCACCTCACCGAGAATGTCGCGGACCGCGTCGAGGATCTTCTCCGCCCGCAGCGCCCCCGCGGCGCTGATTGACGGGTCGAGTAGCCGCAACACCGCCCGCTGCGTCAATGACTTGGCCCAGTCGGCGAATTCGTCGAGCTTGCCTGCGGCCTGCAACCCGCCGACGAGCGCACCCATCGACGAGCCCGCGATCCCGACGATGTCGTAACCGCGGTCGCGCAGTTCGTCGATGACGCCGATGTGGGCGTATCCGCGCGCGCCGCCGCTCCCCAGAGCCAGGGCGACGCGCTTGGAAGCCATACCGCTATTCTGCGCTGCTGCTGCTACTCGCACTCGCCGTTGCCCGCGGCGGTGATCGCCACGATGACGCCCGCCTGTTGCGCCGGCGTCAGGTTGGCCCAGGGCGTGTTGAAGTTCCCCGGGCCGGTGAAGTCGGGCGCCTGGATCAGCTTCAGGTAGGGCTCGACGAGGGTCTTGGGGTCGGCAGCGTGCTGCTCGTCCATCCAGACCTTGGCGGCGTGGCAAGCCTGCCCGTACTGCGATTCCGTCGCGTCGGCCGGAACGTCGACCTTGGTGGTGACGCCGCCGGGGGAGACGCCGATCGCGCCCGGCTCAGCAGGTGCTGCGGGCAGCGGCGGCGGCTCGGTGGTCGACGGGTTGGCAGTCGTCGACGGCTTCTGCTCACTCGACGAACATCCGGCGATCGCGAACGCCAGCAGTGCAGTGCACAGCACGACGCATTGGGGGTACCTGCGCATGCCGCCCAATCTATGCAACGCGTTCGAGCCCGTTCGGGCGCCTGGCCCCTACGGACTCGCCGGTTACCCGTTCGAGCCGGTCCCGCCGTTCGTGCCGCCTGCCGACCCGGTGCCGGTGCCGCCTGCGCCGCCCTGGCCGTCTGCCGCGCCGAGGCCGTCGTGTCCGCCGGTGCCACCACTACCGCCGGTGCCGGTGCCGGTGGTCGCGGTGCCATTGCCGCCCGTGCCGCCGGTGCCGCCGTGGTAGCCGTTCGCCCAGCTGGTGCCACCGCCGGTGCCGCCAGAGCCGCCGGTGCCGCTGCCGGTGGTCGCGGTGCCGGTGCCGCCGTTGCCGCCGTCGCCACCGTTTTGCATCAGGCCGCTGCCGCCGCCCGATCCGCCGGATCCGCCTGTGGCCGAACCGGTTCCGACGGTTGCGTCGCCGCCGGATCCACCGTTGGCGCCCTGCCCGTCGATGCCGCCGGTTCCCGCATTGCCGCCGGTTCCGCCGGTGGCGGTGCCGGTGGTCGCCGCTGCAGTGCCGCCTGTTCCGCCGTTGCCTGCGGTGCCGTTGAAGATGTTGCTTCCGCCGTTGCCGCCCGAACCGCCGGTCGCAGTACCGGTCCCGGTCGTGGCCCCGCCGCCTGCGCCGCCGTCGCCGCTGTCACCTTCGGTGCCGAGACCGCCGCCGTTGCCGCCGGTGCCGCCGGTCGCGTCGCCAGTGTTGCTTGTCGCCGTTCCGCCCGCACCGCCGCCGCCTGCCCAGCCGAACAGGCTGCCCGTGTGGCCGCCGTCGCCGCCGGTGCCACCCGTGGCGTTGCCTGAGTCGCTGGTGGCGCCACCGCCCGCGCCGCCGATGCCGCCGGAACCGGTCCATGTGTTGCTGCCACCGGAACCGCCCTGCCCGCCGATGGCGTCGCCGTTCGCACTGGTGGCCGTGCCGCCTGCACCGCCGTCACCGGCATTGCCGAACGCCAACCCGGAATTGCCACCGTTGCCGCCGTTGCCTGCGACTGTGTTGCCTTCGGCGGTCGTCGTGCTGGCCCCGGCACCGCCTGATCCGCCGTTGCCCCAGAATCCGGCGGAACCGCCGTCACCGCCATTGCCGTTGTTGACGCCTTCGACGCCGTTGCCGCCGTTACCGCCGCGGCCGAAGAACAGGCCCGCGCGGCCGCCGTTTTGACCGTCGGCCCCGTCAGCGCCGTTGCCGAAGAGCAGTCCGCCGTTCTCACCGGGCTCGTCGCCGTTGTTGACGAAGATCCCGGCGACCTTGACGCTGTTGAACGTCATCTGGCCGATGGCCTCTGCGAACGGATTCCGTGCTGGGCCAGTAGTGGTCGGAGTCGAGGGTGGGTCGTCAGTGGCAGCCGGCTTGGCGGTCGGTGCACTGCCGCCGCCACCGAGGAACGCCGAGATGCCGCTCATCGGCAGGCCGGCGAACGCATTCGCCACGTTGGCGGTCTGCAAGCCCAGGTTCTGCGGGCTGAACGCCGCGATTTGAGTGTCGAACGTGGTCATGGGTGCGAACGCCTGCGTGACGCAGTTCTGGCCGATGATCGGTGTGCCACCGCACAGCCCCGGCGCCGGATCGGAGCTCGCCGTCACGGGCTCTGCGGCGGGAGGTGCCGCAGGGTCGACGCCGGCAGGGGCCGCACCGCCACCGACCGCCAGCCCGCCGTCGGGGTCCGGGGCCACGATGGGCTGGGCCGCCGCCAGCAGCGGGTTGGGGGTCGGGTTGGGCAGGATGGCCGCAGCCAAGCTGGGGGTGTGCATCACCGGCGCGGGGACAGGGGACCCGTCCGGTCCATTGAACACATCGAAGGCGCCCGCCCCGGCAGCAGCGAGCACGCCGCCCGTCACAGCGGCGGTGACCAGCGTTTTCTTGCCCGGCCGTCCATGCTTTGCGCCCTTGGGGTACTTGGCCGTCATCGATGCCATCCCTTCACCGGTGAGTGAGCCTGCGCTCTATTTCGTGGCTAATCAGCAACTCGCTGCGAGCAACAATAATAATTAGCACAGTCCGAATGACTTTTCACAGCAACTGGCAGATAAATATCGCGAGATTGCGATTGCCAAGCCCGCAAGTGCCACTTGCTGGGCCATGCATCTGGTGCCTGTCAGCAACCATGCTCGGGTTCTCTTCGGCATGGCGTCATGGCGAGCGGGAGTCCGGGCAGAGCGACGGGTGTCGCCGACTGTCGGTGGCAAGGCGTTCGGGCAGCTGCCGAACTGCCTCTGCTCATTCGACCCGCGGCGCAGCAGCCTGGTCCGATCCGGGGCCGGCAAGTCGGGGAAAGACCTGTGCCGCATGCGACCTCGGGCTTGCGACCAGCGCCGTGAAGGGTGGTTGACCCAACGCGAGTGGGGCCGTCGTACTGGTCGCCGCGGGGTCGGGAGGTGGGGGCATCCGCGTCACAGCTCGCAAAGATGGCAAATTTGTCATCGGATGCGTCTAATCGACGCAGCCGCAGAAACGTCGGCCGACTGTTTCGCAAATTGTACAAACCAAATGGCGATATGCCTGCTCGACGCTCGGCGTATGGATCGGACGCTCAGCCGTTAGGGCCGCAATCCGAACCCAGTAGGCCAATTTAGGACCCAAATTGACGCTTCTGGCAAATAATTCCCTGCAGTTTTAGCAACAAGATCGAAGCACTAGTCCCATATTTGGGACAGATACTTAAGCTCACCGTGAATCTAGCGGTATTCGCGCGTCTGAGCAGGCCAGTTCCAGAGGGGCCCGAATGCGATGCGGCAACGTGCTGCCGGGCGACCGTTTGGCGATGCCACACTGTACGGCGTGAGGACCGGACTGCTCGAGTGTTGCGGGGCGTAAGCGCCCGCCCCCGATCCGTCCTCGCCCATTTTCTGGAGTTCTTCATGGTTTCCGCGCAGCCTGCTGTGTTGCCCTCTGCAGTTCCGGCCGTATCCTCGCCGACCCGCCTGCGACTGCCCGACCTGCTGCAAGCCACCGATCGCTACGCCGACGACGTGTTGTCGGGCCGTTTCGACCAGCTGCTGCCGGTTGACGGACCGCCGCCCGACGAGCGTTGGTTCACGCGCCTGCACGGCGACGACGAACTCGATGTCTGGCTGATCAGCTGGGTGCCGGATCGCTCGACCGAGTTGCACGATCACGGTGGGTCGCTTGGCGCGCTGACGGTGGTTTCCGGCGCACTGCGGGAGACGCGCTGGGACGGGGAGGCCTTGCGGCGCCGTCGCCTTCGGGCGGGTGATCAGGCCGCCTTCCCGCTCGGCTGGGTGCATGACGTGGTCTGGACGCCTGAACGCGACCTGTCGGCGCCGGTGAATCCCACGCTCAGTGTGCACGCGTACTCGCCGCCGCTGACGGCGATGTCCTACTACGAGGTGACCGAGCGGAAGACGTTGCGTCGCAAGCGAACCGAACTCACCGACGCACCGGAGGGATGATGAGTCGAATCGATCGCGTGCTGGAACAGGCCCGCTCCCGGCTGCACAGGCTTTCTGCGCGTGAGGTGCCCGCAGCACTGGAGCGCGGTGCGCTGCTAATCGACATCCGCCCGCAGGCTCAGCGCGAGCGCGAGGGCGACGTGCCCGCCGCGCTGGTGATCGAGCGCAATGTGCTCGAGTGGCGCTGCGACCCGACCAGCGACGCCCGGTTACCGCAGGCCGTCGGAGACGACGTCGAATGGGTGGTGCTGTGTTCGGAGGGGTACACCTCGAGCCTGGCCGCCGCCGCGCTGGTCGACCTCGGACTGCACCGCGCGACCGACGTCGTCGGCGGCTATCACGCGCTGAAGGCCGAAGGGGTTGTCGTCTAAGCGTTTTCGTCGTTCGACAGCAGCGGGCGCAGCTTGTCGGTCTTTGCCGGCGTCCACCCCGGCGGCTGCAGAATGGCCGCCCAGGCGTTGGCGACGTCCTTGACGTAGACGTGGCCGTGCCCGTCGGGCACATCGACCGCGACCGCCATATCGGCGGACACCTGAAGGAACGTCACGATCGGGATCCAATCCATCCGCGGCGACAGGTCATAACCGCGCGGTTCCTTCAGCCAATCCGGTTGGGTGAACAGCAGATCCACGTTCCACCACGCGATCGGATCGGACGCGTGCTGAAGGTACACCACCCGCGGATGGCCCCACGGATCTGCCGGCCTGCCGAGATTCTCGGAACGCGCCGCGAAGCGGACGTTGTCGCCCTTGTCGTAAATCGGCAACCACATCGGGGAGCCCTCGTCGCGGTTGCGGGTCAGGTCGTCCCAGATCGTGTTGTTGAACGTCGGCCCGGAAAACAACGCGCCGTCGGTGCGGGCGACGAGATTGTTGAGGGCCAGGAACGGTGCCTCGCCGCCGAATGACCCAAGGCTTTCCCCGAATACGACGAGCTTCGGGCGCTTGCCCTCGGGTAGATCCTTGACCAACGCGTCGACGGCTTCAAACAATGCCTGGCCGGCCTGGCGCGCGTTCTCCTTGTCGACCAAGAACGACAGCCAACTCGGCAGGAACGAGTACTGCATCGAAACAATCGCGGTGTTGCCGTTGTACATGTACTCCAGCGCGGAGGCCTCCGCCTCGTTGATCCAGCCGGTGCCGGTGGTGGTTGCGACGGCGACGACCGCGCGATTCAGCCCACCTTCTCGGCGCAACTCCTCCGCGGCCAGCTTGGCCGTGGCCTTGATGCCGTCGGCGGAATGCAGTCCCGCGTAGGCCCGGATCGGTTCGATCGCCGGTGCGCCGTTGAACTTGGTGAGCTTGTCGATCGTCGGGCCCGCAGAAACGAATACCCGGCCCTGATGGCCCAGCGACTCCCAGCTTGCCAACGACTCCGGCCCGCCGGACCGCAGCTTCGACGTCGGCGCCGGGAAATCGGGGTCGGTTTCGTCGTTCACCGCCGAGAACGTCTTGTTGATGGTGCTCATCGCGACACGAGCCACCACGCCGTTGAGTAGCGCGATGGTCAACGCCAGCAGCAGCCCGACCACGATGACGGCCGAAATGCGCGGCGGCACAAAGCGATCGCCCTTGCGAACCAGGAACCGCACCAATCTGCCTATCAGCTGGCCGATTTCGACGAACACGAACAGCACGACGATCGACAGCACGGCGGTCAGCGGGTGGTCCCAGAATCCAAGGCGCGGCACACCGTTGAGGTCGCGCACATCGTCCTGCCACACGTGGAAATAGATGATCATCAGGACCTGGCCGATGACGCCGATGACCAGGAGCCCAACCCATGCCTGCTGTGGTGCAGGCGGGCTGGTGTCCTTCGAGCGCATGTAGCGCACCAACCAGACGATGAACACGCCGATGCCGTAGCCGATGGCGCCGGCCGCGCCGCTGACGATGGCCTGGAACAACGGACCGCGCGGCAGCAGCGACGGCGTCAGCGACAGCCAGATGAACACCAAGCCGACAGCTGTGCCGGTGAAGGTGTAATGCCTCTCCCACCACGGCTTCTTGGCGGGCTCCTGCTGCGGAGGGGTTTCCTCGGTGGCTTCCGCCGTGTCCGTCACGGACGAAAATTTACCGGTGCGTGAAGTTCGGTGGGCGTTTCTCGGTGAACGCGTTCATGCCTTCGGTCTGGTCGTCGGTGGCGAATGCAGAGTGGAACAGCCTGCGCTCGAACAGCAGTCCTTCGGCCAACGTGCTTTCGAAGGCACGGTTGACGGCCTCCTTGGCCATTCGCGACGCCGACAGCGACATGCCGGCGATGGTCTTGGCGACAGCGTTGGCCTCGTCGAGCAGTTTGTCGGCGGGCACGACGCGCGACACCAGGCCGGCGCGTTCCGCCTCTTCGGCATCCATGTTGCGACCGGTGAGGATCAGGTCCATCGCCTTGGCCTTACCGATCGCACGGGTGAGCCGTTGCGAGCCGCCCATGCCGGGCAGCACGCCGAGCTTGATCTCGGGTTGCCCGAATTTCGCAGTGTCAGCGGCGATCAGCAGATCGCACATCATCGCGAGCTCGCACCCGCCGCCGAGCGCGTAGCCGGCGACCGCGGCGATGGTCGGGGTGCGGGTGGCGGCGAACTTGCCCCACGCGGCGAAGAAGTCAGCGGCGAACACGTCGGCGAATGACAGCTCGGCCATCTCCTTGATGTCGGCGCCCGCCGCGAACGCCTTCTCGCCGGAGCCGGTGATGATGATCGCACCGATGCCGGGGTCGTTGTCGAATTGCGCTGCGGCGGAGACGACTTCGTTCATCACCTGGCTGTTGAGCGCGTTGAGCGCCTTGGGCCGATTCAGGGTGATGGTGCCGACGCGGTCGTCTTGCGTGACCAGAATGGTCTCGTAGTCGGTCATGAGAACTCCAGTTCGCGATCGGCCGGCGCGAAGTATGCCTCGACGTCGGCGGTGGTAACGGCCGCCAGCGACGCGGGCGACCACTTCGGGTTGCGGTCTTTGTCGATGACCTGGGCGCGGATGCCCTCCACTAGATCATGCGAACGTGACGATCCGCACGACGTCCGATACTCCTGGCGCAGCACGTCTTCGAGCGTGTCGAGCTTGGCGGCCCGGCGGATGGCCTGCAGTGCCACGGACACGCAGATGGGGGAGCGTTTCTCGATCAGCCCGGCGGCGTCATTGGCGGGACCTGCGTCACGGCCGCGCAGCGCCGCGATGATGTCCTCGGCGGTGTCGCCTGCGTAGCACTGGTCGATCCAATCTCGTTGCGCTAGTAGGTGACTCGGCGGCGGCTCCGTGGCGTATGCGGCCAGCGCCGCGTCGATACCGTCGGCCACGACCGCTTCCTTGAATGCGGGCAGTTTGTCGTGGGGCACGAAATGGTCGGCGAAGCCGAGGGCGATCGCGTCGGCACCGTCGAAGTTCGCACCCGTCAGCGCGGCGTGCAGGCCGAGCAGACCCGGTGCCCGCGACAAAATGAACGTGCCGCCGACGTCGGGGATCAGGCCGATACCGACTTCGGGCATCGCCATTTTCGTGGTATCGGTGACGACGCGGACACTGCCGTGAGCGCTGATGCCGACTCCGCCGCCCATCACGATGCCGTCCATCAGCGCGACGTACGGCTTGCGGTAGCGACCGATCTGCGCGTTGAGGAGATACTCGTCGTACCAGAACTGCCGCGCCTCGGAGCCGTCGGCCCGCGCACTGTGGTAGATCACGACGATGTCGCCGCCTGCGCAGAGGCCACGCTCGCCTGCGCCGTCAACGACGACAGCGTGGACACCGTCGTCGCTCTCCCAGTCGGTCAGCACCGTCGACATCGCGGTGACCATCGGATGGGTCAGCGAGTTGATCGCCTTGGGGCGGTTGAGAGTGATCAGGCCGACGCCGTTCTCGACAGTTACTAGGACATCCTCGTTTTCCGCCACGCTTATGCAATCTAGATCGTCGTCCGGAAAACAGCAGCGCCGGGTAGGGTTTCCTGTGAACTAGCTGGGAGGTCCCCTCGGGAACCGATGCCAGGTAGTCGTACGTTGAGAGTGTGTTCGTCGACTTGTCGAACCACAGCACATGGAGAGGATCCGACGGTGCGGGAGACCAGCAACCCGGTATTTCGATCCCTGCCTAAGACGCAGGGCGGTTATGCGCAGTTCGGTACCGGAGCCGCCGGCTACGGTGCGCAGACGGTAAATGCCGACCCATACGCAGGCGCGTACCCAGAGCAGCGGCAGGCGGGCGTTTCGCGGCCGCTGACCATCGACGACGTCGTCACCAAGACCGGCATCACGCTCGGCGTGCTGGCGGCGGTCGCGGTCGCGGCGTACTTCGTGGTCGCGCAGAACATCGCGCTTGCCATGCCGTTGATGATGGTGGGCCTGGTCGGCGGGATGGTGTTGATCCTGGTCGCGATCTTCGGTCGCAAGCAGGACAACCCGGGCATCGTGCTGAGCTACGCGGTGTGTGAGGGGTTGGTCGTCGGCACGTTCTCCTTCGTCGTCGCCAACTTCATGGTGTCGGGCATCAGCGCCGGCGCGCTGATCAGCCAGGCCGTCGTTGGCACGCTCGGCGTGTTCTTCGGCATGCTCGTGGTGTACAAGACCGGCGCCATCCGCGTGACGCCGAAGTTCACCCGCTTCCTGGTGGCGGCCGGTTTCGGTGCCGTTGTGTTGATGATCGTGAACCTGGTGGTCGGGCTCTTCACCCACAGCGCCGGACCGCTGCGCGACGGCGGCCCGCTGGCGATTCTGTTCTCGCTCTTGATGATCTGCCTCGCGGCGTTCTTCTTCCTGTCGGACTTCGACCAGGCCGACCAGGCGATCCGCGCAGGCGCGCCGGAGAAGGCGGCATGGGGCATCGCGCTCGGCCTGACCGTGACGCTGGTCTGGCTGTACCTGGAGATCCTGCGGCTGCTGTCCTACTTGAACAGCAGTAACTAGCTACCCGACGAGAAGGCCCGGCACGAAATGTGCCGGGCCTTTGTCGTTGAGTCTGCACCTAGGGCGTTGCGCCGAGTGTGGGCTTAACGCACGCGAATTCACGTTCGGCGTGTATTACGCCCACACTCGCGCCAAGAGTCAACGCAAATCAGCTGAGGCGCTCGATGATCATGGCCATACCCTGGCCGCCGCCGACGCACATCGTCTCCAGACCGAACTGCTTGTCGTGGGTCTGCAGATTGTTCAGCAGCGTCGCGGTGATGCGGGCACCGGTCATTCCGAACGGGTGACCCAACGCAATCGCACCGCCGGACACGTTCAGCCTGTCGAGGTCCATTCCCAACTCGCGGGCCGAGCCCAGCACCTGCACCGCGAACGCCTCATTGATCTCGTACAGATCGATGTCGTCGATCGTCATGCCCGCATTCGCCAACGCCTTACGCGTTGCCTCGATCGGGCCAAGGCCCATGATCTCCGGCGACAGCCCGGACACACCGGTCGCGACGATGCGCGCCAACGGCTTGAGCCCCAGCTCCTTGGCCTTCGCGTCCGACACCACCACAACTGCGGCCGCGCCGTCGTTCAAGGGGCAGGCATTGCCGGCGGTGATGGTGCCGTTCGGCCGGAACACCGGCTTCAGCTGGCTGACCGCCTCGTAGGTGGTGCCTGCGCGCGGCCCGTCGTCCTTGCTCACCGTCGAGCCGTCGGGCAGCGTCACCGGGACGATCTCGCGATCGAAGAAGCCGCTCTTGATGGCCTCTTCGGCGCGGTTCTGGCTGCGCACACCCCAGTGGTCCTGGTCCTCGCGGCTGATACCGGTGTGCAGTGCAACGTTCTCGGCGGTCTGGCCCATCGCGATGTAGACGTCCGGCAGCAGCCCGTCCGCACGCGGGTCGTGCCACTCGTCGGCGCCGGCTGATGCCTGCACTGACCGCTGCTCAGCGTCGGCGAACAATGGGTTGTGCGAGTCAGGCCAGCCGTCGGACGTACCCTTCGGGAACCGCGAAACCGTTTCCACCCCAGCGGAAATGAATGCGCTGCCCTCGCCCGCCTTGATCGCGTGGAACGCCATCCGGGTGGTCTGAAGCGACGACGAACAGTAGCGGTTCACTGTGGTGCCGGGCAGGAAGTCGTAGCCCAACTCGACGGCCACTGCGCGGCCGATGTTGAAGCCGGCCTCACCGCCGGGCTGCCCGCAGCCCATCATCAGGTCGTCGATGTCGCGGGGGTCGAGCCCCGGCACCTTGTCCAGCGCAGCGCGCACCATCTGGGCTGCCAGGTCGTCGGGCCGCATATCGACCAGCGAACCCTTGCCTGCGCGGCCAATCGGCGAACGCGCGGTCGAAACGATGACGGCTTCAGTCATGACGGCTCCTCGTGTCCCGTGATACGAGAAACCTAGCTGGCGGGCACCACGACGGGTGCGGGGACCCCGGTCGAGCGACGCCACAGCCTGCTGATGTTGCCGACCCGGGACAGTAACGAGCTGTGCTCGCCCGATCGCGATTCCAGCGCGTCATCGGCCACCGGGTGACCGATGAACTCTCCCAACGCATTACCGAGCGCAGGCAATAACTGGCTGGCCGCCAACGCATATCCCGCCGCCGAGGGATGAAACATGTCGTGGCTGAAGAGCACTTCCGGCATCTTGCGAAACTCTGGTGCCAGCAGATCGGAGAACGGAACGGGCACACCGCCTGCCGAGCGGATCTCCGCGGCCTGTGCGCGGGCCAGCCGCAAGCCGCGGCTGCGTGCCACCCAGCGCAACGGCTGCGGGATCGCGGTGATCACACCGAAGTCCGGGCAGGTGCCGACGACCACGACCGCGCCGCTGGCCCGCAGTCGTCGCACCGCGCGGCCCACTCTGCGCGCCGACGGCCCGATGCCGTTCGGCTTGGTGATGTCGTTCGCGCCGATCATGATCACGGCCGCGTCCGGCGGCGGACCGGCCACGAACATCGCGTCGATCTGGCCCGACAGGCCCTTGGACGTCGCGCCGACGATCGCCTTGGTGCTCAGCCGCACCCGTTTGCCGGATTCTTCGGCAAGCCCCCGCGCGATCAGCACACCGGGCAGCTCGTCGCCCACCGTGCAGCCGTAGCCGGCAGCTGTTGAGTCCCCGAAGACCATCAGGTGCAGGTCGAAGGGGATGCCGCGATGCCACTTCTCGACCGGACCGCCGCCCGGGGAATACACGCCGTCGGCGCGCGGGGGGATGTCCCAGGACTTGGGTATGACCTGTCGTGCCTGGTCAGCCTGCTCGCTCAGCAGGTTGCGGGCCCCGACGTAAACGGTGCCCGTCGAGGCCAGCCCGGCTGCCGCCGCCAGGGCGATGGTCGACCGACGCCCCACACGAATGCGCACGGGACAAGTTTAAGTGGGAAATCGGGGGCTATCCGCGTGGCAAGACGTGGTCGGCGGTCACATTGCGGTATCAAGTCCGGTATCGATTTTGACAAGTCGATTGTTGAACGGCTTATAGGGTGTCAAGCTAACCTAGACCGGTTAGCCCAGTTAAGTCTGGCGCACCCCGGCACTACACAGGCGTAGGAGTGGTGGCAATGACGGCACCAAGTAAGGCATCGAGAGCGTCTCATGCCGGCGTAAGCCCAGCTAGAGCGCACAAGCCGCGCAAATTCCCGGTCAGCGACGGCGCGCCCGTAGAAGTTGTCGAAGACGGTCCCAGTATCGCGGGACGGGTGACTGCGCTCGCGGCTCTGCTAACTATCAGGCCGACCCTAGCAATCGGTAGTTATGCGCCGCGCCTGCCCTGGCCATGGGGTTTGGTCGACTTTGTCTCACGCGTCATGCGTCCGGCCCCCGGCACCGTGCGAGCCACCATTTCTTTGCCGAATTGCACCGCACAGTTGGTCCGCGCTTCAGGTGTGCTTCCCGCCGACGGCAAGCGCAGCGTCATTCTCTACATGCACGGCGGCGCGTTTTTGACCTGTGGCGTGAACTCCCACGGCCGACTGGTCACGGCTTTGTCGAAGTACGCAGACAGCCCGGTGCTCGTCGTCAACTACCGGATGATCCCGAAGCACTCGGTCGGGATGGCGCTCGACGACTGCTACGAGGCGTACAAGTGGCTGAGGATCAAGGGCTACGAACCTGATCAGATCGTCCTCGCCGGTGACTCCGCGGGCGGCTACCTGGCACTCGCGCTGGCCGAGAAGCTGCAGCAGGAAGGCCTGGCAAGCGAGACGCCGGCCGCCATCGTGACCATGTCACCGCTGTTCGAAATCGACAACGAAACCCGGGCCAATCACCCCAACGTGCGGACCGATGTGATGTTCCCGCCCAAGGCATTCCACGCACTCGTGGAGCTCATCGAAGAGGCAGCAGAACGAAACGTCGTCGACGGAAAGCCCGAAGCTGTCTACGAGCCGCTCGATCACATCGAACCGGGACTTCCGCGCACGCTGATTCACGTGTCGGGATCCGAGGTTCTGGTCAGCGACGCCCGCAAGGCCGCACACATGTTGGCCGCCGCCGGGGTGCCCGTCGAGGTGCGGGTCTGGCCGGGCCAGATGCACGTCTTCCAGCTGGCTGCCCCGATGGTGACCGAGGCGAGTCGATCGCTCAAACAGATCGGCGACTACATCAAAGAGGCCACCTGGTAGCAAGCGGCAGGAGGCCGCCTTTCTACTCCATCTCGGGCCTGAGACGATGGACGTATGCGCATCGCCCGGCACGTCAGTGAGCTCATCGGCAATACGCCTCTGGTACAGCTGAACTCAGTTGTACCCGACGGCGCCGGCACCGTCGCCGCGAAGATCGAATACCTCAACCCCGGCGGCAGCAGCAAGGACCGCATCGCGGTCAAGATGATCGACGCCGCCGAGGCAAGCGGCGAACTCAAGCCGGGCGGCACCATCGTCGAACCGACCTCAGGCAACACCGGCGTCGGGTTAGCTCTGGTGGCCCAGCAGCGCGGCTACAAATGCATCTTCGTCTGCCCGGACAAGGTCAGCGAGGACAAGCAGAACGTGTTGCGCGCCTACGGCGCCGACGTCGTGGTGTGCCCGACGGCCGTGCCGCCCGATCATCCCGACAGCTACTACAGCGTCTCCAACCGGCTGGTGGAAGAGATCGACGGGGCATGGAAGCCCGACCAGTACTCCAACCCGATGGGGCCCGCCAGCCACTACGAGACGACGGGCCCGGAAGTCTGGGCGGATACCGACGGCAAGGTCACCCACTTCGTCGCGGGTGTCGGCACCGGCGGCACCATCACCGGCGCAGGCCGCTACCTCAAGGAAGTCTCTGGCGGGAAGGTCAAAATCGTCGGCGTCGACCCCGAGGGCTCGGTGTACTCCGGCGGGACCGGGCGGCCCTATCTGGTCGAGGGCGTCGGTGAGGACTTCTGGCCGTCGGCGTATGACCCGACAGTCGCCGACGAAATCATCGCGGTGTCCGACGCCGACTCGTTCGAGATGACGCGGCGCCTCGCGCGCGAGGAAGCGCTGTTGGTCGGTGGGTCGTGTGGCATGGCTGTAGTCGCCGCGGCCAAGGTCGCAGAGCAGGCGGGGCCTGACGCACTGGTGGTCGTCCTGCTGCCTGATGGCGGAAGAGGTTATCTGTCAAAGGTTTTCAACGATGCGTGGATGTCGTCTTACGGCTTCCTGCGCACTCGGTTGGACGGTTCGGTCGAGGAGTCGACCGTCGGCGACGTATTGCGCGGCAAGTCGGGTGCGCTGCCCGACCTGGTCCACACGCATCCGCAGGAAACCGTGCGCGACGCGATCGGCATCCTGCGCGAGTACGGCGTGTCGCAGATGCCGGTCGTCGGGGCGGAACCGCCGGTGATGGCGGGGGAGGTCGCAGGCAGCGTGTCGGAGCGGGAACTGCTGTCCGCGGTGTTCGAAGGCAGGGCGAAGCTCGCCGACGCGGTTTCGGTGCACATGAGCCCGCCGCTGCCGTTGATCGGCGCCGGGGAACTGGTCAGCAACGCCGCCAAGGCGTTGCGCGAATGCGATGCGGTGATGGTGGTCGAGGAAGGCAAGCCGGTCGGTGTGCTGACCCGTCACGACCTGCTCGGCTTTCTGTCCGACGGCATAATCCGCCGATAGTGATATGCCCGGGGGCGGGCGTTCATGATCGACTTCCGAGTGGAAAGCCCTGCTATGAGGGACCTCTCAGGTTAGTGTAAGCACGCTCGTTGCCAGCTAATTTCACACTGGAAGGCGTCCATGACCGATCAACCGCCACCGCCCCCTGGTAACTATCCGCCTCCGCCGCCTCCACCCGGTGGCTATCCGCCGCCTCCGCCGCCGCAGGCTGGTGGTTACGCGCCTCCTCCGCCTGCGGGTGGTGGTTACCAGCCGCCGTCGCAGGCCGCAACGAGCTACCCGCCTGCTCCGGCAGGTGGACCGGCGCTCCCGCGAGAGGCGTACACGCCATGGGTTACGCGCGTGCTGGCGTGGTTGATCGACTCGATCCCGATATTGATCATCGAGGGCATCGGGTGGGGATTGCTCCTCGGAACCCAGGAGACGGCATGTATCACCGACACGTCCGAGTACAACCTGGGTGAGTTCTGCGCCACCGGAGCGTCGACCATTGGACAGGTATCCCTTGGCCTTGCGGGGCTCATCGTTCTCGCCTACGCGATCTGGAACTTCGGCTACCGTCAGGGCACCACTGGGTCGAGCATCGGCAAGTCGATCATGAAGTTCAAGGTTGTCAGTGAAAAGACCGGGCAGCCAATCGGTTTCGGCCTATCAATCCTGCGACAGCTGGCCCACATCATCGACGGCGCGATCTGCTATATCGGCTACCTGTTCCCGCTGTGGGACGCGAAGCGGCAGACTATCGCCGACAAGATCATGTCCACAATCTGCCTGCCGATCTAATTCTGGAAGATTCAGTGACCGATCCGTCACCGCCGCCACCGCCGGCGGCCGCGTTGCCGAAAGAGGCTTACACGCCTTGGTTTACGCGTGTGGTCGGATACGTCATCGACTTCGTCCCCGCCGCCGTGGTGATAGGTATCGGAGCGGGTATCGCCTTCGGCACGGCCGACAACCAGTGCGTCAGCGGCCAATACGACTACGGTGTCTACTGCACGTCGTCGATGACCGCCTTCGGGTTGATCGTCTACGTCCTGGCGTATCTCATCGCGCTGGCCTATTGGATCTGGAACTGGGGGTACCGGCAGGGCACCACCGGCCAGAGCATCGGTAAGTCGGTGATGAAGTTCAAAGTGATCAGCGAGAAGACCGGCCAGCCAATTGGTTTCGGCTTGTCGATCTTCCGTCAGATCGCCCACGTCGTCGACGCGATCTTCTGCTATATCGGCTTTCTTTTCCCCCTGTGGGACGCCAAGCGGCAGACCATTGCCGACAAGATCATGTCGACGATATGTGTGCCGATAGAGCAGTCGGCACACAATCCACAACCGCTGCGGCCGCAGCAGTAATCAGGAAGGGCCAATGACCGATCAACCGCCCCCTCCGTCGGGGAACAATCCGCCACCGCCACCGGGTGGTTACCCACCGCCGGGTGGCTACCCACCACCGCCGCCACCGGGTGGTTACCCACCGCCGCCGGGCAGCGGCTACCCGCCACCCCAGTCTCCCGGCGGGGGCTATCCACCGCCGACTCCGCCGGGCAGCTATCCGCCACCGACACCGCCGGGTAGCTATCCGCCACCTCCACAGAGTGGGTATCCGCCGCCACCGCCGCCCTCGTCGGGTGGTTACCCGCCACCAGGGGGTTACCCGCCGCCGGGTGGGTATGCGCCTGCGCCGCAACAAGCCCAGGTCGACATCGGCCAGGCCTTCTCGTGGGCGTGGGGCAAGTTCAGAGAGAACGCCTCGGCGCTCGTCGTCGCGACGCTGGTGTACGCGTTGATCGCAGGTGTGCTCTACGGGGTCATCTACGGCCTCGCATTCGCGTTGGCTCCGAGCCCGGTGACCACCTACGACTCGTATGGCAGCGGCTTCGAGTACTCGGCGAGTAGCTCTTTCGGTGTCGCCAGCATCGCGGTGTTGGCGCTCGGCGGACTCGTGATGCTGGTCGCAGTGGCCGCGATGCAGTCGGCGTATTACGGCGGCGTGTTGGACATCGCGAACGGGCAGCCGGTGTCGATCGGGTCGTTCTTCAAGCCCCGCATGGTCGGCAGCGTCGTTCTTGCGACGGTGCTCGTCGGCATCGCGTCCGCAATCGGTTCGCTCTGCTTCATTTTGGGTATCGTGGTTGCGATCTTCACCGTGTTCACCACCGTCGCCATCGTCGACCGCAGCCTGTCGCCGATCGACGGCATCAAGGCCAGCATCGAGATCGCCAGGGCGAATTTCGTTCAGGCGCTTCTGACCTGGCTGCTGGCAGCGGTGATCTTTGTTGTCGGCCTGGTGGTTTGCGGTGTCGGGGTGCTGGTCTCCGCACCAGTCGCTGCGCTCTATCTGGTGTACGCCTACCGGCAGCTCACCGGCGGACAGACCGCCGCGCTGAACCCGCAGCCGCTGCCGCCAGGGGGACCGCCGCAGCAGTTCGGCGGCCCACCGCCACAGCAGTACGGCCCACCGCCACAGCAGTAACGAGGCTCATCGGAAGGCGCTGACACCCGTCAGCGCCTCTCCGATGACCAACTGGTGCACCTCGGAGGTGCCCTCATAGGTCAGCACGGACTCGAGGTTGTTGGCGTGCCGGATGACCGGATACTCCAGCGTGATTCCGTTGGCGCCCAATAGTGTTCGACATTGCCGGGCGATCTTGATCGCCTCGCGCACATTGTTCAGTTTGCCGACGCTCACCTGCTCCGGCCGGATCCTGCCGTCGTCCTTGAGCCGACCCAGGTGCAGCGCGAGCAGTTGCGCCTTGCCGAGTTCTACCGCCATGTCGGCGATCTTGGCTTGCGTCAGTTGATATCCGGCAAGCGGTTTTTCGAATACCTCGCGGGTGCCGACGTAGTCGAGTGCGGTCTCCAGACAGTCGCGTGCCGCGCCGACGCTGCCGAACACGATGCCGAACCTCGCCTCCGACAAGCAGCTCAGCGGTCCCGAAAGGCCTGAGGCGTCGGGCAATTGGGCATCGGCGGGCAATCGCACGTCGTCGAGATGCAGCTCTGAGGTGACCGACGCGCGCAGCGACAGCTTGTGGGTCATGTCGCGCGCCGAAAAGCCCTTGGTGCCTGCGGGCACGACAAAGCCGACGATGCCTTCCTTGGAGCGCGCCCACACAATCGCGACGTCGGCCACCGAGCCGTTGGTGATCCACATCTTCGAACCGTTGAGGATCCAGTCGGATCCGTCACGGCGCGCGGTGGTGCGCATGCCGCCGGGGTTGGAACCGAAGTCCGGCTCGGTCAGCCCGAAGCAGCCGATGACGTCGCCGGTGGCCATCGCGGGCAGCCACTGGTTGCGCTGCTCCTCGCTGCCCCAGCGGTAGATCGCGAACATCGCCAGCGACCCCTGCACCGAGACCAGGCTGCGCAACCCGGAGTCGACGGCTTCAAGCTCCTGGCACACCAGCCCGTAGGCCGTCGCAGTCGAGCCGCCGCAGCCGTAGCCCTTCAAGTGCATGCCCAGCACGCCGAGTTTGCCGAGGTCGGCGGCCAACTCGCGGACCGGGACCTCACCGGCCTCGAACCAGTCGGCGATGTGTGGACGCAGCCGCTGTTCACCGAACCGGCGCACGGTCTGGCGCAGCTCGATGTCTTCTGGCGTCAGCAGTGTGTCGAGGTCGAGCAGGTCTTCGATCCGGGTAGGCATGGTCCATTCCTACACCGGTGAAGCAGTGACGCGGGCCTCGATACGCTGAGCGGGATGACTGAGCACAAATACCAGGGCCTGGCCACCAAGGCCATCCACGCGGGATTCAGGCCCGACCCCGGCACCGGTGCCGTCAACGCACCGATCTACGCGAGTTCCACGTTCGCCCAGGACGGTGTCGGCGGGCTGCGCGGCGGGTTCGAATACGCCCGCACCGGCAACCCGACACGCGCGGCGCTCGAGGCGTCGCTTGCCGCAGTGGAGGAGGCGACGTTCGGGCGGGCGTTTTCCTCGGGTATGGCGGCCACCGACTGTGCGCTGCGCGCGGTGCTGCGGCCAGGCGATCACATCGTCATGCCCGACGATGCTTACGGCGGGACCTTCCGGCTGATCGACAAGGTGTTCACGCAGTGGGGCATCGACTACACCGCGGTGCCGCTGTCGGATCTGGACGCGGTGCGTGCGGCGATCACCCCGAAGACGCGGTTGATCTGGGTGGAGACGCCGACCAACCCGCTGCTTTCGATCGCCGACATCGCCGCGATCGCGCAACTGGCGGCCCCGTCGAGCACAAAGGTGTTGGTGGACAACACCTTTGCCTCGCCGGCGCTGCAGCAGCCGCTCACGCTCGGTGCAGATATCGTGCTGCATTCGACCACCAAGTACATCGGCGGACACTCCGATGTGGTGGGCGGCGCGCTGCTGACCAACGACGAAGAACTCGACACCGCCTTCGCCTTTCTGCAGAACGGTGCGGGTGGGGTGCCGGGCCCATTCGACGCCTACCTGACCATGCGCGGGCTCAAGACGCTGGTGCTGCGGATGCAGCGGCACAGCGAGAATGCCACCGCAGTCGCCGAATTCCTCGACAGCCACCCCGCCGTCGAAACTGTGCTCTACCCAGGGCTGTCCAGCCATCCCGGCCACGAAGTGGCCAAGCGGCAGATGAGCGCGTTCGGCGGCATGGTGTCGGTGAGGATGCGCGGCGGCCCGCAGGCAGCACACGACTTCTGCTCTCGGACAGAGATTTTCATCCTTGCCGAGTCCCTTGGCGGAGTGGAGTCGTTGATCGAGTACCCCGGCGCGATGACGCACGCGTCGACGGCAGGCTCTCAACTGGAGGTGCCCGACGACCTGGTGCGGCTGTCGGTCGGGATCGAGGATGCCGCCGACCTGCTCGCCGACGTGGAGCAGGCGCTAAGAAGTTAACGCCCCCCGGACCGCCGAAGCGGTGATCGCCAGATTCACCTCGGGCAGTGCGGTCGGATATTCGTCGACCCAACTGCCCATTGCGATTTCGCCCGCCCGGGCGTGCACCCACCGCCAGCCGCGGTCATTGAGGCTCAGCAGCGCCCCGAGCCCGTCGACGGCGTGCAGCAGCGAGATGATCGCCGCTGTCGCCGGGGCAGGCGGTCTGCGATCGAACAACGATGCCAGCAGCGCGGAGCGTGCGTGCGCAACCCGGTCCCTGTTGGTCAGGGGCCAGGCGTAGGGCTGACCAAACCGGATGGAGTTCAACCGAATACGGCGGATCTGGCCCATGTACTCCAGATAGTTGGCGAGGTTCTCCTCGGTGTGCTTGGACAGCCGCTTGACCGCGGTCGCCGGACGCAGCGGCCGTCGCTGCAGCAGCTCGAACGCGGGCGCGACGACGGGATCCATTGGGCCGGGCACCGATAACGCCACCAGCCGGCCCGTCTCGACCGGCTCACCGGCCATCGCGGGCCGGATACGGCAGGCGTGCGCAAGATCGAGCAGCACCGCGCCGGTGAGTACCCGCTCGCGGCGCACGCGGTCGAGACCCGGCTGTGCGGACGCGTTGTCCACCAGTAGCAGAAAGAGGTCCTCGGCGATCTGCGCCATAGGCGGACTGTAAACCAGCGGCCGAGCCGCGGTCGCGGCCTAGGAGTGGTACGGCTCGGCGCTGACCAGCGTGACCTTGACGGTGTTGCCGTTGGGCACCTGATAGCTGCGGGTCTCGCCGACCTTCGCGTCGATCAACGCGCCGCCAAGCGGCGAGTTCGGGGAGTACACCTCGAGCTTGCCGTCCGAAACACCCTCCTGGCGGGTGGCGATCAGGAACGTCTCGGTGTCGCTCTTGTCGTCGTCGTAGTAGACCTTGACCACCGAGCCGGGCAGCGCCACGCCGGACTGCTTGGGAGCCTCGCCCACCTTGGCGTTGTTCAGCAGCTCCTGCAGCTGACGAATGCGGGCCTCCTGCTGGCCCTGCTCCTCGCGGGCGGCGTGATAGCCGCCGTTCTCGCGCAGGTCGCCCTCTTCGCGACGGTCGTTGATCTCGGCTGCGATGATCGGTCGATTGGCGATCAGCTGATCGAGCTCGGCCTTCAGCCGGTCGTACGCCTCCTGCGTCAGCCAGGTGACCTGGGTGTCGGTCATGTCGTCGCGCTCCCCTCGTCGTTGCTCTCGCGCTTGTTCGCGTAAGAAGTCTCGTGTCTACGGCGCCGGGAGCTTCTTGCGTGTATTGCCGCTATGGTCAACGCCTAATCCGCGCACTAAAAGCAGCAATACACGGCTCCCAGCAGGAACCGTGTATCTGACTAGTCTAACACCGCCGGGACAGCGGATTTTCACGTTTCGGCTGCTCGCCGTTTGTCGCACCGACTTCTGCGTGCTGTTTTAGGAGGTCACCAGGTAGGACGGCACGTCGGTGCCGCAACCGTAGACGTCGCCCACCACCGGGGGTTTGCTGGTCTTGACCACCGTCGTCACCTGCACGGTCTTCTGCGTCGACGGACCGACCAGCAACTCACGGCGGCCGGTTTCGCTGCCGTCGATCGAGCGGGCCCGCACGATGCACACCGCCGGTCGGGACGGGTCGTCACGGGTCACGGTGACCGTCACCTGCACCGTTTGGTCGTCGAGCAGCTGATAGCCGCCCAACTCACCCTTGACCTCGCCGGTGCCGAGCCGCTGCGAAGCGATCATGGCGATCGCAATGCCGGCTCCGAGGACCAGCAGGCCCAGGCCGATGGCGATCCAGCGGCGGTTGGCTCGCGACAGCCGCTGCCGCCCGTAGCGGGCCGTGGGACGCTCGATCATCTCGTTTTGCAAACCCATCGGTCGGATAGATGTACTAGTGCTGGAACTATAGGGGCACCCGTGATGGTTGAACCGTCTCGGAATGTCTGCACAGGTGAAAGAGAACAGGTTGAGCGAGCTGCGGTTGATGGCGGTGCACGCCCACCCGGACGACGAGTCCAGCAAGGGTGCCGCGACGATGGCGCGGTACGCCGACGAGGGCGTGCGCGTGATGGTGGTGACGCTGACCGGCGGCGAGCGCGGCGACATCCTCAACCCCGCGATGGACCTGCCGGACGTGCACGGCCGGATGGCCGAGATCCGCCGCGACGAGATGGCCAAGGCCGCCGAGATCCTCGGCGTCGAGCACCACTGGCTGGGTTTCATCGACTCCGGCCTGCCGGAGGGTGACCCGCCGCCCCCGCTGCCCGACGGCTGCCTTGGCGTCGTTCCGCTCGAGGAGCCCGTCGAGGAACTGGTGCGCGTGATCCGTAAGTTCAAGCCGCATGTGATGACGACGTACGACGAGAACGGCGGCTATCCGCATCCCGATCACATTCGCACCCATCAGGTTTCGGTGGCCGCCTACGAGGCCGCGGCTGATTATCTGCGCTACCCCGACGCGGGCGAGCCGTGGGACGTGCTCAAGCTGTACTACAACCACGGTTTTCTGCGTAAACGCATGCAGCTGCTGCAGGACGAGTTCGCCAAACACGGCCAGGAGGGCCCGTTCGCCAAGTGGCTCGAGCAGTGGGACGCCGACCACGACATCTTCGACAAGCGGGTGACGACCCGCATCGAGTGTGCGAAGTACTTCCCGCAGCGCGACGACGCACTTCGCGCCCACGCCACCCAGATCGATCCCAACAGCTTCTTCTTCGCCACTCCGATGGAGTGGCAGCAAAGGCTTTGGCCCACTGAGGAATTCGAGCTCGCACGCTCGCGAGTGCCGGTTTCGTTGCCGGAAACCGACCTGTTCGCGGGCATCGAGGATGCCAAGTGAACTATCTACTCGTCACGTTTCTCGCCGACGACGCTCCTCGCAACACCGGCCCGGACTTCGGTAAGGCCAGCCCGTTCGGGCTCGTCATCATCGTGCTGTTGTTGATCGGCACGTTCGCGTTGGTGTGGTCGATGAACCGGCATCTGCGCAAGCTGCCGAAGTCGTTCGACTCCGAGCCGGACCAGTCGCTCGACGAGGATCACAAGAGTGAGCCCGGCGGGTAACACCCTTTCGGAGGCGACCAGCCCCTATCTGCGCCAGCACGCCGACAACCCGGTGCACTGGCGGCAATGGACTCCCGAGGCACTGGCCGAGGCGGCCGAGCGCGACGTGCCGATCCTGCTGTCGATCGGATATGCCGCCTGCCACTGGTGTCACGTGATGGCACACGAGTCGTTCGAGGATGACCAGGTGGCCGCGGTGATGAACGAGGGCTTCGTCAACATCAAGGTCGATCGCGAGGAGCGGCCCGACCTCGACGCCGTGTACATGAATGCGACGGTCGCGCTGACCGGGCAGGGCGGCTGGCCGATGACGTGCTTCCTGACGCCGGATGGCAGGCCGTTCTTCTGCGGGACCTATTACCCGAAGCCGAATTTCCTGCAGCTGTTGGCTGCCGTCACCGACACGTGGCGCAGCAGGCGTTCTGAGGTCGAGGAAGCCTCCGACCGGATCGCGGGCGAACTGCGGTCGATGGCCTCCGGCTTGCCGGGCGGAGGTCCGCCGGTGCAGCCGGCGCTGTGCGATCACGCGGTCGCCGCGGCGCTGCAGGACGAGGATGTCGAGCGCGGCGGATTTGGTGGCGCGCCGAAGTTTCCGCCGTCGGCTCTGCTGGAAGCGCTGCTGCGCAACCACGAACGCACCGGCGACATTTTGCCGTTGGACACCGTCGAGCGGACCTGCACCGCGATGGCGCGCGGCGGCATCTATGACCAGCTGGCCGGCGGTTTCGCCCGTTACAGCGTCGACGCGTCGTGGGTGGTGCCGCACTTCGAGAAGATGCTGTACGACAATGCGCTGCTGCTTCGGGTGTATGCGCACTGGGCCAGGCGCAGCGGAAACTCGTTGGCGCGCAGGGTTGCCCAGCAGACCGCCCGCTTCATCATCGACGAGCTGAGTGTTGGCGGCATGTTCGTCTCGTCGTTGGACGCCGACGCCGACGGTGAAGAGGGCCTGACCTACGTCTGGAATCCAGCACAGCTTCGCGACGTGCTCGGTGATGACGACGGACTTTGGGCTGCAGCGCTTTTCAACGTCACAGCGGAAGGGACCTTCGAGCACGGCAGCTCGGTGTTGCAGTTGCCGGTCGATCCGGACGACCCAGTCAGATTCGAGCGGGTGCGCGGCAAGCTACTGACCGCACGGCTGACCCGGGCGCAGCCCGGCCGCGACGACAAGGTCGTCACCGCATGGAACGGCTTGGCGATCACCGCCCTCGCCGAGGCGAGTGTGGCGTTGGGTCGGCACGGATTCCTCGGTGCGGCAACGCAATGCGCGCGCTCGATCCTCGACCTGCACCTTGTCGACGGCCGGTTGCGGCGCGCCAGCCTCGGCGGCCGTGTCGGCGACAGTGCCGCGATCCTCGAAGACCACGCGACGCTGGCGACCGCACTGTTGACGCTGTATCAGCTGACGGGCGAAGAGTCCTGGCTGGAGTCGGCCACCGGGCTGCTCGACATCGCGCTCGATCATTTCGTCGACCCCGACACCGACGGCCGTTGGTTCGACACCGCCGACGACGCCGAGCAGCTGATGGTCCGGCCCGCCGACCCGCTGGACGGGGCCACACCGTCGGGAGCCTCGTCGATCGCCGAGGCGCTACAGCTGGCCGCTCACCTGGCACCGCATCCCGAGCGCTACGCCGCGGCGGCAGAGGCCACGTTGGCCGGCGCGACGCCGATTCTCGCCCGGTTGGCCCGCTCGGGTGGACACTGGCTGGCGGTCGCCGAAGCCGCGGTGCGCGGGCCGATCCAGATCGCGGTGGCTTGCGATCCGCCGCATTCGCAATTGCTCTCTGCTGCACGCGAATTGGCGCCTGGGGGAGCAGTTGTCGTCGGCGGACCGGTCAACTCCTCGCCGCTCCTGCTGGACCGCGACAGGGTTGACGGCGCCGACGCCGCGTACGTGTGCCGCGGCCGGGTGTGCGATCTGCCCGTCACAACTATTGCCGAATTGACGGCGGCGCTGAGGTAGCGTCTCGGCCATGCCGAGCGCCGAGGACATCACCCAGACCGTCACCCGCTACCTGGACTTCGTCTCGAAGGGACAGCCCGATGAGGTCGCGTCGCTCTACGCCGACGACGCCACCGTCGAGGATCCCGTCGGCGGCGAGGTGCACATCGGCCGCCAGGCTATCCGCGGCTTCTACGGCGCGATCGAGAACGTCAAGGCTCAGACCGACGTCCTGACGCTGCGCGCGCTCGGCAACGAGGCGGCGTTTCACTGGACGCTGTCGCTCGACTTCGGCGGCAACGGGATGCGTATCGACATCATCAGCACCATGACCTTCGACGACGACGCCAAGATCGCGTCGATGAAGGCCTACTGGAGCCAGGACAACGTCACAACGTTCTAGTGATTTCGGCGCGCTTACCGTCGCTGAGCGTGGATAACCGCGCCGAAACCACTCAGAAGACGGCGAACCACATCGCGATGTAGTGGCAGATCGCCGCGACCGCGGTGCAGGCGTGAAAGAACTCGTGGTGGCCGAATGTCGTCGGCCAGGGGTTGGGCCACTTGAGGGCGTAGAGCACGCCGCCGATGCTGTAGAGCGCGCCGCCGACGATCAACAACACCAGAGCCGCGACGCCCGCGCCGTCCATGATCGGCCCGACGAACCAGGCGGCCACCCAGCCGAGCAACAGATACAGCGGCACGCCCACCCAGCGGGGCGCCGACGGCCAGAACATCTTGAGCAGCACCCCGGCGATCGCGCCGCCCCAGACGATCCAGAACAGCACCCAGCCGCTGCGCTCCGGCAGCGCCAGCAAGGCGAACGGCGTGTAGCTGCCCGCGATGAACACGAAGATCATGGAGTGGTCGGCGCGCTTCATCCACTTGCGCGCCGTCGCCGACTCCCAGGTCACCCGGTGATAAGTACCGCTGACGGCGAACATCGCCACGATCGTGAATGTGTAGAGCAGCGTGGCCAGCCCGGCGCGCGTCGATTCCACCGCCCACGACACCGACACCAGCGCGGCGCCTGCGATGAACGCGACAACGGCTGCGTAGACGTGGATCCACCCACGCAATCGCGGCCTGCCGAGGAACTTCTCGACACCGTCGACGACGGCTTCGGGAAAGTCTTCTGCGTATACGCGGGCCGGTTGTTGCTGGGCCTCGTCGGCCGTATCGATCTGGGCCATGTCACCTCCCTCAATGCCATGGGGGTCTTCGACCGAAACAGTAGTCTGGATCCTCGTGGACATCATTCCTCCTCGTCTCAAGGAACCGATGTACCGCCTCTACGAGATGCGGCTGCGTCAGGGACTGGCGTCCTCGAAAACTGAACTGCCCCGCCACATCGCGGTGCTGTGTGACGGTAACCGACGATGGGCACGTGATGCCGGTCACGACGACGTCAGCTACGGCTACCGGATGGGCGCCCGCAAGATCGCCGAGATGCTGCGCTGGTGCCAGGAGGCCGGCATCGAGATGGCCACGGTTTACCTGCTTTCCACCGAAAACCTGCAGCGTGACGCGGGTGAGCTGGCTGCGCTGATCGAGATCATCACCGACGTCACCGAGGAGATCTGCGCACCGGCCAACCGGTGGAGCGTGCGCACGGTCGGCGACCTCGAGCTGATCGGCGAGGAACCCGCGCGGCGGCTGCGCGAGGCCGTGGAGTCCACGAACGGCAACGGCAGCGGCTTTCATGTCAACCTCGCCGTCGGCTACGGCGGCCGCCAGGAGATCGTCGATGCCGTGCGCCAGTTGCTCAGCAAGGAGTTGGCCAACGGCGCCACCGGCGACCAGCTGATCGAGGCGATCAACGTCGACGCCATCTCCGAGAACCTCTACACCTCAGGACAGCCCGACCCCGACCTGGTGATCCGGACGTCGGGGGAGCAGCGGCTGTCCGGCTTTCTGCTGTGGCAGAGCGCCTACTCGGAGATGTGGTTCACCGAGGCGTACTGGCCGGAGTTCCGGAGGGTGGACTTCCTGCGGGCGTTGCGCGATTACACCGCGCGCCATCGCCGGTACGGCATGTAGTGCCACACTTGAGCCATGGCTGCGCTGTCAGCGATGGTCTTCTCGCTCAGCTGGTGGTTGGGCCTCTATCTGCTGGCCCGCGATCCGCGCAAGCCGGTGCTGGTTCTCGCCGCGATCGGCCTGACCAGTTTCGCGGTAGTGGTCGCCCTCGACGCGGTGCGGGTGACCAGCGGTCTGGACGCACTGAGCCGCGTCGAGATCTATCTGGTCGCAGTGCCCGGCATCGCATGGTTCGCCGTCCTGCTTGAACTGTGCCGGCCATCCGATAGTTGGCGCAGCCGGGCAGGCGAGATCACGCTCGTGGCCGGCGTCGGCGCCGTCGCACTGTTCGGCGCCGTGATGGCGGGCAACGTCGACGGACCGGTGCGGCTCGGTCACTGGGTGATGTTCGCGGCGATCTCGTTGTCCACGCTGGGCGCGATGATCGTGGCGGTGCTGCAGCGCACGCCTGGGCGCGTCACGGGCTTCGTCGTCATCGGCACGCTGTTCTTCGCGCTGGCCAATGCGATCGTCGTCATCCCGCTGGGTCTGGTCCCGAGCTGGATTGCGTTGGCGTCCACGGGGTTCGACGTCGGAGTGCTCGGCTTGGCGGTCGCGATGTGGGACGCGTTCGACGAGGGCCAGGCGCTGCGGGCCGACATGCTGCGGTCGTTCGCGGCGACGGCCGTGGTGGCGCTGCTGTTCGGCGGTCAGCTGTTGATCGGTCTTGCCGTGTCCGGGCAACAGACAGCGCTGACGGTCCTGCTGTTCACCAGCCTCGGCATCGCGATCGCGATCAACGTGCTCGCCGATCCGCTGGCCGGGTTGCTCGACCGCGTCGCGTTCTCCCGCTCGCCTGATCTGCGGGCCGACCGTGCGGCTCTGCGCGATACCGAGGCCGCACTGGCCAGACGGGCGGCCAACCCGCTCGACGGCGTCGATGACGACACCTTCGTCCGCCTCACCCGTCGCGCGCTCGGGCACTACGGCGACCTGTCCAAGCTCGTCGCCAGCCCGCTGACCGCACTGCCGATCATCGACGAGCGGCTGGCCGCCCGCGGCGCGCCCGACGCACCGCTCGAGCGGGCCAACGAACTCAAGGCGCTGCTGGCCGACCACATCGCACGGCTCAAGCCGCGCGACGGCGGCGACTTCGGCACCACCGAGCAGTGGCGCCACTACAACTCGCTGTACTTCCCGTATGTCGTCGGGGTGCGCGCCTACGCGCAGAATGCCACCGCCTCAGGGCTGGACCCCGTCGCGAGGCAGGCCTGGCAGTGGTTCGTCACCGAGGTGCCGCAGCGGTCGCTGCACAACTGGCAGAACGCCGCCGCCCGGCTGATCGCCGCGGATCTGCGCGGCAATCTGGTCGCGGCGCGAGACGTCTGACCTGCTGTTGGCAGTAGCTGGCAGCGTCCGGCGTCGATCTGGCAGTGCATTCTGAGCAATCTCAGAACCATGACGGCAATCAACACCCGCCCGGTCCGGGAAAGCACCGACTCGTTACTGCGTTTCGCCCTTCGCGCCGACGCCACCCTGTGCGGCGGTCTCGGGCTGCTCGTCGCGATGGCGGCCGATCCGCTGTCACGACTGTCCGGTCTGTCGTCGACGTCGGAGTTCATCGGCGGCACCGCGTTGGTGTGCTACGGCGCCGCGCTCTACCTCGCGGCCGGCCTGTCCGATGTCCGCCGCGTCGGCGTCAGCGTGCTGGCCGGAAACATCGCGTTCGCGGTGCTCGTCACCGTGGTGCTGATCGCCGGGTGGCTGCCGCTGACCGAACTCGGCGTGGTAGCGACGGTCGCCTTCACGGTCGCCACTCTCGCCTTCGCCTACGCCCAGTACCTCGGAGTGCGCCGTCTTGCGTGACTCCCTCATGACTGGTCCGGAGCCGCCGTCGTAAGAGGTTGCGGCGTCGGCTCCGGAACGGTCGCTCACCCCACCCAGAAAGGAAATTTCATGTCCGCCATCACAATTGATCGCACCGGTACCCGCGATGGATTTCTGCGCCTCGCCATGCGCGCCGACGCGGTGATCACCGGCCTGGCCGGTCTGGTCGGCCTGCCGGTCGCAGGCTGGCTCGCCAAGGTATCGGGCACCACGCCCGCCTTCGAGTACTCGATGAGCGCGTTCTTCGTCGCCTACGGCGTCGTCGTCTTCGGGCTGGCCGCGCTGCCTTCGGTGCGCCGCGCGGGGATGGCGGTCGTCATCGCCAACCTGCTCTATACGGTGGCCGCCATCGTCACTGTATTCGTGATGCCGTTGACCACCACCGGCGTGGTGTTGACACTCGCGTCCGGCGTCTACACGTTGTTGTTCGCCGAGTTGCAGTACCAGGGTTGGCGCCGCGCCAAGTAATCCGTTGCCGCTCAGGCCCGTTCGGTACGCCGAGCGGGCCTGGCCCTTCTCAGAGCTTGCGCAGCCGCAGCCGGTTGATCGCGTGGTCGGCGTCCTTGCGCAACACCAGCGTCGCGCGGGGGCGCGTCGGCAGGATGTTCTCGATCAGGTTGGGCCGGTTGATCGAATGCCAGATGTCGCGGGCGGCGAACACCGCGGCCTCATCGGTCAGCGTGGCGTAGTGGTGGAAGTGCGACGCAGGATCGGCGAACGCCGTCGAGCGCAGCCCGAGAAATCGGTTGATGTACCAGTGCTCGATGTCCTCGATGCGGGCGTCCACGTACACCGAGAAGTCGAACAGGTCCGAAACCATCAGCGCCGGACCGGTCTGTAATACGTTGAGACCCTCGAGAATCAGGATGTCGGGATGTTTGATGATCTGCTTTTCGCCGAGCACGATGTCGTAGAGCAGATGCGAGTAAACCGGCGCGCACACCTTGTCGGCACCGGACTTCACCGCCGTCACGAACCGCATCAGCGCGCGGCGGTCGTAGCTCTCAGGAAAACCCTTGCGGTGCATCAGGTTTCGACGGGTCAGCTCGGCGTTGGGGTACAGGAACCCATCGGTGGTGACCAGGTCGACCTGGGAGTGGTGCTCGAATCGGGCCAGAAGTGCTTGCAGCACACGGGCGGTGGTGGACTTGCCGACGGCCACGCTGCCCGCCACGCCGATGACGAACGGCACCGGGCGATCCGGGTTCTGCTGCGGCTCACCGAGGAACTCCGCGGTCGCGGCGAACAGCCGCTGGCGTGCTGCGACCTGAAGGTGGATCAACCGGGCCAGCGGCAGGTAGACCTCTTCGACCTCGAGTAGGTCCAGCTTCTCGCCGAGGCCCCGCAGCTGCAGCACTTCGTCTTCGGTCAATTTCATCGGCGTCGACATGCGCAGCGCGCGCCATTGACTCCGGTCGAACTCCACATAGGGGCTCGGCTCGCTCAGCCGCGGCATGGGGTCAGTCTTGCAGTTAGCGTGGTCGCCATGGAGTCCGGCACCCTCATTCGCGAATATCTGCTGCTCGGTTTGCGCTTCGACCGGATCGAGGACGGCTACGTCGACTCCTTCACCGGAGACCCCGCCCTGCGTCATCAGGTGCAGAACGAGCCCGCCCCCGATCCCGCTGACCTGGCCGTCCAGGCAGCTCGCCTGGCCGCCGAGATCCCCGACGAGCTCGAACCGGACCGTGCGGAGTACGTCGCGGCGCATCTGCGGGCGCTGGCGTGCGCGGGGAAGAAATTCGCGGGTCAAGACGTCGGGTTCGTCGACGAAGTCGAGGCCTACTTCGACGTGCACGTCACCAAGGGCGATCCCGCGCGCTACGAGCAGGCCCACCGCAAGCTCGACGAAGCGCTGCCCGGCAGTGGATCACTCGCCGAGCGCATGCAGAACTATCGCGCGGCAGAGGAGATCCCGCCCGACCGGCTCGAGGAAGCCATCCACGCGTTCTCCAGCGCGCTGCGCGACCGGGTGCGCGCCGAATATCCGTTGCCCGACACCGAAACCATCACCTACGAGGTGGTCACCGACAAGCCGTGGTCGGGGTTCAACTACTACCTCGGTGACTACCGCTCCACCGTCGCGGTCAACGCCGACCTCAAGCAGCAGATGTCCAACCTGCCGCGGTTGGTCGCGCACGAGTCCTATCCCGGCCACCACACCGAGCACTGCCGCAAGGAGGCAGGCCTTGTCGAGGGCAAGGGGCAGACGGAGCAGACGATCTTCCTGGTGAACACGCCGCAGTGTCTGATGGCCGAGGGGCTGGCGGACCTGGCGCTGTACGCCGCGATCGGGCCGGATTGGGGTGGCTGGGCTCGCGACATCTACGCCGATCTCGGACTGCGGTTCGACGGCGAACGTGCCGAGGCGGTCTCAGAAGCCTCCGCTGCGCTGGCCGACGTGCGCCAGGACGCCGCGCTGATGCTGCACGACGAACATCGAGACGTGGACGACGTCGTGGCCTTCCTCAAACGCTGGCTGCTGGTCAACGACGACCGCGCCCGGCAGATGCTGCGGTTCCTGTCCTCGCCGTTGTGGCGCGCCTACACCAGCACCTATGTCGAGGGCTATCGGTTGTTGCGCGGCTGGCTGGAGGACAGGCCCGAGGGCGTCAGCCTCACGCAACGCTTCGGCCGACTGCTGGACGAGCCGCTGATTCCTTCGGCGCTGCGGAAAGTAGGCTGAACCGCATGACCGCAGACTCGACCGCGACCACCACCACCGCTGCTCCCGGCGCTGAGTACGCCGACACCGCAAGCGCCGCCTACCGCTCGATTCTGCAGATCATCGAGTCTGTCGAGCCGCGCATCGCGGCGGCCACGCGCAAAGAGCTTGCCGATCAACGTGATTCGCTGAAGCTGATCGCCTCCGAGAACTACGCGTCGCCGGCGGCGTTGCTGACCATGGGCAGTTGGCTGTCCGACAAGTACGCAGAAGGCACCATCGGGCACCGGTTCTACGCCGGCTGCCAGAACGTCGACACCGTCGAAACAGTGGCCGCCGAGCACGCGCGCGAGCTGTTCGGCTCGCCGTATGCCTATGTTCAGCCGCACTCGGGCATCGACGCCAACCTCGTTGCGTACTGGGCGATCCTGGCCACCCGTGTAGAAGGTCCTGGGCTGGCCGAGGTCGGCGTCAAGAACGTCAACGACCTCACCGAAGCGCAATGGGAGGAGCTGCGCGCCAAGCTGGGCAACCAGCGGCTGCTCGGCATGTCGCTGGACGCGGGTGGGCACCTCACCCACGGCTTCCGGCCCAACATCTCGGGCAAGATGTTTCACCAGCGCAGCTATGGCACCGACCCGAACACCGAGCTGCTCGACTACGACGCGCTCGCGAAGGCCGCCCGCGAATTCAAGCCGCTGATCCTGGTTGGCGGGTACTCGGCCTACCCGCGACGGGTCAACTTCGCCAAGCTCCGCGAGATCGCCGACGAGGTGGGCGCCACCCTGATGGTCGACATGGCGCACTTCGCAGGGCTCGTCGCCGGAAAGGTGTTCACCGGCGACGAGAATCCCGTGCCGCACGCCCATGTCACCACCACCACGACGCACAAGTCGCTGCGCGGACCGCGCGGCGGCCTGGTGCTGGCGACCGCTGAGTATTCCGACGCCGTCGACAAGGGCTGTCCAATGGTGTTGGGCGGACCGCTTTCTCACGTGATGGCGGCCAAGGCCGTCGCGCTGGCCGAGGCGCGCCAGCCTTCGTTCCAGGCCTACGCGCAGCGGGTCGCCGACAACGCCAAGGCGCTCGCCGACGGGTTTCTCAAGCGTGGCGCGCGCCTCGTCACCGGCGGCACCGACAACCACATCGTGCTGCTCGACGTGACGTCGTTCGGGCTGACCGGCCGCCAGGCCGAATCGGCGCTGCTGGACTCCGGCGTCGTCACCAACCGCAACTCGATCCCCGCCGACCCCAACGGCGCCTGGTACACCAGCGGCATCCGGCTGGGCACGCCGGCGCTGACCACTCGCGGCTTCGGCCCCGACGACTTCGACCGCGTCGCCGAGCTGATGGTCGAGGTGCTGTCCAACACGCAGCCGGAGGGAACGTCGAAGGCCAAGTACAAGCTGGCCGACGGCACCGCCGAGCGGGTGCACGCCGCGGCTGCAGAACTGCTGGCCGCCAACCCGCTGTACCCCGGCCTGACGCTGTAGCCGCGCCACGCCGTTGGGGAATTTTACGATTCCCACAGAATTGGGTTACTGTAACCGCATGGCACAGAAACCTGTACCTAATGCCTTCATTCTCGAGCTCGAGCCGGTCGTGCAGAACGAACTGCGACGCCACATCGACACCGAGGATCTCTGGTACGCCCACGACTACGTGCCGTTCGAGCAGGGCGAGAACTTCGCCTTCCTCGGCGGCCGCGATTGGGACCCGTCGCAGGTCACGCTGCCCAAGACTGTCACCGATGCCCTCGAGATCCTGCTGATCACCAAGGACAACCTCGCCGGCTATCACCGCGAGTTCGTGTTCAGCTTCATCCTCGAGGAGAAGTGGGGCCGCTGGATCGGCCGCTGGACCGCCGAGGAGCACCTGCACGCGATCGCGCTGCGCAACTACCTCGTCGTCACGCGCGAAATCGACCCCGCCGCCAATGAGGACGTGCGCGTCGAGCACGTGATGAAGGGCTACCGCGCCGACACCTACAGCCAGATCGAGCGTCTGGTGCACATGGCGTTCTTCGAGCGTGAGCATGCCGTGTTCTGCCGCAATCTCGAAGCCCAGATCACCGAGCCGGTGCTGAAGGGTCTTGTTGGCCGCATCGCCCGCGACGAGGAACGCCACGAGGAGTTCTTCGGGAACCTCGTCGCGCACTGCCTCGGCTACCGCCGCGACGAGACCATCGAGGCGATCGCACGCCGCGCAGCCGAACTCGATGTGGTCGGCGGCGATATCGACGCATATAAGGACAAGGTGGCCATTGTCGCCGATGCCGGCATCTTCGGACCTGAGCAGCGGCGGCAGGTGATCGCCGACCGCATCGCCGCGTGGGGTGTTGCCGACGAGCCGTCGCTGAAGCAATTCGCCTGACGAGTTAGCCAACTCGCCGCTACGGCAGGCGGCATCGGATACGGCGCGCCTGCACGGCGCGAAGCGAGAAGCCGGAGTAGCGTCGTTTCTCGATGGCTAGCGACATGCTCTGCTATCCGGGCGGTACCGATCGTCATCACGAGAGGACCGGCCCCGGTCCTGGTACCGCAGCGTCCGCCGATGTGTTCGTGCGGGGTCGCATGAACTCCCTCGCCTCGAGGAGCGCTACGTGACCAAAACTACCGTCCGGACCTACGTACTCGACACCTCCGTGCTGCTGTCCGATCCCTGGGCCGCTACGAGGTTTGCCGAACATGAAGTCGTGGTCCCGTTGGTGGTCATCAGCGAACTGGAAGCCAAGCGGCATCACCATGAGCTTGGCTGGTTCGCCCGGCAGGCATTGCGGATGTTCGACGATCTGCGGCTCGAACACGGACGGCTGGACCAGCCGATTCCCGTTGGGACGCAAGGCGGAACGCTGCACGTCGAGCTCAACCACAGCGATCCCACTGTATTGCCCGCCGGGTTCCGCAACGAGAGCAATGACGCGCGGATTCTGACGGTAGCGGCCAACCTCGCTGCAGAGGGCAAGCGAGTCACGTTGGTCAGCAAGGACATTCCACTGCGCGTGAAGGCAGGCGCCGTCGGTCTGGCCGCCGACGAGTACCACGCGCAGGACGTCATCACGTCCGGCTGGACGGGGATGGACGAGATCGAGTTGTCGGCCGACGACATCGACAAGCTGTACGCAGACAGCGAGATCGATCTCGAAGCGGCGCGCAATCTGCCGTGCCACACCGGAGTTCGGCTGCTGGGCGGCAGCTCGCATGCGCTGGGCCGGGTCAACCCGGAGAAGCGGGTGCAGCTGGTGCGCGGCGATCGCGAGGTGTTCGGGTTGCGCGGGCGCTCCGCCGAACAACGGGTGGCACTGGATCTGTTGCTCGACGAGTCGATTGGCATCGTTTCACTTGGCGGCAAGGCCGGCACCGGCAAGTCTGCGCTCGCGTTGTGCGCGGGACTGGAGGCGGTGCTGGAACGCCGCACCCAACGCAAGGTCGTTGTGTTCCGGCCGCTGTATGCGGTCGGCGGGCAGGATCTCGGCTATCTGCCCGGCAGCGAGAGCGAGAAGATGGGCCCGTGGGCGCAGGCCGTCTTCGACACACTCGAAGGTCTGGCGAGCCCCGCGGTGCTCGAGGAGGTGCTCTCCCGCGGCATGCTCGAGGTGCTGCCGCTGACGCACATTCGCGGGCGCTCGTTGCACGACTCGTTCGTGATCGTCGACGAGGCGCAGTCGTTGGAACGCAACGTGTTGTTGACCGTTCTGTCGCGGCTGGGCGCCGGATCGCGGGTGGTGCTCACCCACGACGTCGCCCAGCGCGACAACTTGCGGGTGGGCCGCCACGACGGTGTGGCGGCGGTGATCGAAAAGCTCAAGGGCCACCCGCTGTTCGCACACATCACGCTGCTGCGCAGCGAGCGCTCGCCGATCGCGGCATTGGTCACCGAGATGCTGGAGGAGATCAGCCCCGGCGCGCTGCCGTGAGCCTGGCGCGCTACCCGTGCAGTTGCGGGAGGTACTGCGGGCAGTAGGCCGTCATCGAGGCGACGATCATCGCCCTGTTCTGCCCGTGCGTGGCGAACACGTGCTTCGCGTCGAACGCCGCGAGCACCAGATCCGGGTTGGTCGTGCCCTCGTCGAGGTTCTGGCACACGGCGTGGCCTGCCGAGATCTCCATGGCCGCCGGAATCTGCGGAATGCCGGCCTGGGCCAGGCTGGCGACGAAGGTGTCGTCGACGGAGTCGGCGTTGGCGGCAGCGGCCCCGGCGATCGCGCCGAAACCCAGCGTGGCGGCGACGAGTGCGGTTCCTGCGATTGACTTGGTGAAGCGGTTGGTGAGCATCGTGGTAGGTCCTCTCCTGGTAGTGCCGACCCTGGTGGCCGGGCATGTCCAGGTTGTGGCGGACGCCTCTTGCGACTCTCAACGGTTTCTTGGCGAATCCTTGTAATGGGGGGAGATACTTCCTCGGTGGACTCGCGCGTCGGCACGACGTTCGGCAAGTACAACGTCACGCGCCTGCTCGGCAAGGGCGGCATGGGTGAGGTGTACGAAGCGTACGACAATGCCAAGGGACGCACCGTCGCGCTGAAGATACTTGCCCACAAGCTGTCTGACGACGACTCTTTCCGCACCCGGTTCCAGCGCGAGTCGCAAGCGGCTGCGGTTCTGCAAGAGCCGCATGTCATTCCGATCCACGACTGGGGCGAGATCGACGGCAGCCTGTATATCGACATGCGCCTGGTGCAGGGCCAGACGCTGCTCGACCTGATCGAACAGGGTCAGCTGGATGCTTCCCGCGCGGTCAACATCGTCTGCCAGGTGGCCGCCGCCCTGGATGCGGCCCACGCCGAGGGGCTGATCCATCGCGATGTCAAGCCTCAGAACATCCTTGTCACCCCTGCTGATTTCGCATACCTGGTCGATTTCGGCATCGCCGAGGCCACCGGCGAGACCCGGTTGACGACGGCGGGCACTCAGATCGGCACCTTGGATTACATGGCACCTGAACGGCTTAGGGGCCAGCCCAGCACCCCGGCGGTCGATGTCTACTCGCTGACGTGTGTCCTTTACGAGGCGCTGACTGGTGAAATCCCTTTTACGCGTGACAGTTTGGAGAACTTGATAGCGGCGCATATCGCCTCGCCGCCGCCACGGCCCACTGAGGTCAATCGGCGCCTCCCGGCTGCGATGGACGACGTCATCGCCCGCGGAATGGCCAAGGAGCCCGACGACCGCTACGGATCGGCGGGCGCACTGGGGCGCGCGGCGCAGCGCGCGATGCAGACGGTGGCCAATGTCGATGTCACCTCTTTGCCGACCGCGCCGACGTACTCGGGTGTCACCGTTACGCGGTCGTCCGAAGCGGCCATGGCCGAACCCACGGAGGTGCACAACGATTCGCGGCGGCGACGATGGTTGGTGCCGACCGTGATCGCGGTCGCCGCAGCGTTGATTCTCGGGGGAATCGGCGTGGTGATCGGGCTGCTCGCTAGCAACAACAATGGGCACGCGGGCACCGACGAACCGGCGGCCGCGGTGCCGCCGCTGGTGACCGGACCAGACCTGAGCGTTCGGCACGAACTCTGCGACGCGGGCTTCTCGTTACCCGACGCCACCGGATTCGGCACCCACGGCGGACGCGGGACGCCCGAAACGTCGTGCCTATTCGCCAACAGCGTGTTGACGTCGTACTGGGCTGCTTACGGCAATGCCAGCCCGCTGCCACGGGCCGTGTCCGCGCCTGGCGCCGTCGACTGCCAGGCCGTGCCGGGCGCGTTGTGCAACGGCTCGAACTTCCTCATGCACTGCAAGAAGGAGCCGGGGGACAGCTGGATCACGTGCATCGGCGGCAACAACGCTCGCGTCTACTTGTGGTAGTCGCAGTGGCCCGCCGGCAGTGCCGATAGGTGGGCGGTCAGCCATTTCGCCATTTCAGTGACCGCGGTGACCCCGTCGTCGAACTTTCCCGACGACGGCTGCGCGGCCAACGCAACGGCGATCATTCCGGTCGGGCCGGTCAACACTCCCATTTGCCTGACCACATAGCTACCGCTGGGCGACGGCCCCCAGCCGCCTTTGAACCGACTGTCCGGGAGTGTGCCGATACCCCAGCTCTGGTCCGACGTGACCTGGCCCATCAACGCAAAGACTGGCTCAGTTGCCCTGTCGCACACGGCAACTGAGATGAAGTGCACTTGATCGGTCAACGGCCACTCGGTCTGGCCGAAGGCGGAGAACTCCGGACGTACTCGTTGCGACTGCACCGTCGTCGGATCGCCTGCCTGTCTCAGCACCGCGTCGACCTTGCGCGCCGCGGTAGCCGGATCGCCAAGGCCGGCCCAGATCGATTCCGCCGCCGCATTGTCTGATTCGGTGACAGCGGCCCTCATCGCTTCGGTGAGTACCGGCGGCTGATGTTCACCAAGCGCAGCGATGACGAGCGGCACCTTGATAGTCGACCAGGCGGGGCCACTGCGCCAGTGGCCCAAGACGATCGGGGCTCCTCCTGCGCCAACGGCACTGAGTGCGATGCCGACCTCCGCATGCAACTGCGACTCCAATCCGGCGAAGTCAGTCGCCAGCGCTGACTGCACCGACGGGTGTGTACGGCCGCCGAGGTGCAGGCCGACAAGCACTCCGACCACCAGCACCAGGGTCGCGAGCACGACGAGACCCGCGATGAGCCAGACAGGCCGACCGCTACGCATTACTGTCCGCGGTGGACGACTCACAATGGGTCCTGACGCATTGCCGAATTGAAGGGGTTGCTGCCGCGATGGCCAACAGCGCTCTGCAGTTCGGGGTGCTCGGTCCTCTGCAGATGAGCGTCGGCGGCTCCGATATCTCGTTGGGCGCCGCCAAGCAACGGGCGGTGCTGGCGGTGTTGGTGATCAATCGGAATCGCGCCGTCGCGATCGATTCGTTGTTGGACGCGGCGTGGCGAGGAAACCCACCCCCGGACGCTCGAGCCAGCCTGCACACCTACGTCTCCAATCTTCGCCGCCTGTTGACCAAGGCTGGTGTCGATCCTGCCGTTGTTCTGGTCAGCGCACGGCCGGGGTATCGCCTGAACGTAGCCGACACGGAGTGCGATGTCGGCCGCTTCAACGCTGAACTCGCGGCCGGCGTGCGGGCCGCCGCGAGCGGGCGGTTCGACGAGGCCAGCGGTCACCTGTCTACGGCGTTGGCCCCGTGGCGCGGCCCGGTGCTCGACGACCTGCGCGAGTTCGAGTTCGTCGAGCCATACGCCGCCGCGCTGGCTGAGGACAAGCTGGTGGCGCAGACGCTGCGGGCGGAAGCCGAGATAGCCTGTGGCAGAGCTCATTCCATCATATCTGAGCTCGAAGCGCTGGCGTCAGAGCAGCCGTACCGAGAACCGTTGTGGGCGCAGTTGATCACTGCCTACTACCTGATGGAACGGCAATACGACGCGCTCGAGGCGTATCGACGATTGAAGACCACGCTCGCCGACGAATTGGGCATCGACCCCGGACCCACACTGCGAGCCCTGCACGAGCGGATCCTTCGCCAAGAACCGCTGGACGTCAAACGAGTAGCCCGCGCGACCGCCAAACGTGCTGTCGCGACACTCGCGCGAGGCACCAGTGCGTCTTCGCAGTCTTCCGTCGCGCATCTGCGCGACGGCTCCGGGGACCTGTATCCGCTGAGGGGCGCCATCGTCCGCATCGGTCGTCTTGCCGACAACGACATCGTTATCGACGATGCGATGGTCAGCCGCTACCACGCGATGATCGTCGATACGGGCACCAGCTTTGTCGTCACCGACCTCCGCTCGGTAAACGGAGTCACCCTGGCGGACAACCGGATTCGCGGCAGCGCCACGTTGGCCGACGGGGATCGCATCCGCATCGGCGACCATGAATTCACCTTCGAACTCGGCCCCTAGCAGGATTCCGCCGGAAACCCGCGGCTAGCATTCGAGTTCGGCGACGATCGACGGTGGTACGCCCTCGTTGGTGCAATTGAATCCACTGCCGTATGTCACGACGCGCCAACTGCCGCCGACGCTGTGGAACGGCCACGAGTCCGGGGGGATTCGTGTCGGGGGGTGCCAGTCGGTGCAGCGTCGCGTGAGACGCCTGCTTCGCAAGCTGTTACCGATGCCACGGCAGCCGCACAGACCGCCGCGTACTGGATCATGTCCATCGCATTAACACCTCGCTCGGGCCCGAACGGTAACCGTGCCCACGAGGTCACCCGAGCTCGTAGGAGTCGCGGGACACCCGAAAGAAGTGGCCGGAACTGGTGTCGGTGCACATCACACCCGAGGTCTCGCTGACGCAAGTCATTACGCCTTCGGACTTCGATTGCCCGTAGTCGAGCGTCATGTTCTTGCCTATGTCCTGATACGTGCTGAGCGGCTTGTCGGTGCACCACAGCGTCGCCACCGCGCCCTTGTTGAGCGAGAACGAATGGGGCGAATCGGGCGACACGCAGTCCGCTGATTGCCCTTGCACTGAATACGAGTGGTCGACCACCTGGCAATCGGACGAGTACGGCGTCATCCAGCACAGGATGTTGCCGGACGGCGTATGAAAAGCCTCAGGAGGCGGCTCCCCGCAAGCGTAGGCGGCTGCCGGGAGGGCGACCGTCGCCGCGATCGTCGCCGCGGAGAGCATCGTGAACTTGCCGATAGTGGTCATGTCGGTTCCTTTCCGGCGGCCGGTGTGGCGGCTCACGGAAAGGCTGCGACGGACCCCTCAAGCGGTTCTCAAGGAAATCTTGGCGGCGGTTTCGGCGTGAAAACCATCGCTCAGCGCTTCAAATCGCGCCGAAGTCGCAGCCGGTAAACTCGCGGCGTGCCGAAACGACCCGACAGCCAGCGCTGGCGCTACGCCAGGACCGCCATTGGCGTGCTCGCGGCCGCCGCGGTGCTGATCATCGGCGGGCTGACCGGGCACGTCCGCAAGGCCAGCGCCGAGGACGTCGACTGTTCGAAAGAGAAGTGCGTTGCGCTGACGTTCGACGACGGGCCGAGCCCGTACACGGACCGACTGCTGCAGATCCTCAAGGACAACCACGCGCGCTCGACGTTCTTCCTGATCGGCAACAAGGTCGCGGCCAACCCCGCGGGCGCCAAACGTGTCGCCGACGCCGGCATGGAGGTGGGCAACCACACCTGGGAACACCCCAACATGACGACGATCCCGCCCGAGGACATTCCGAGCCAGATCTCGAAGGCCAACGACGCCATCCAAGCGGCGACGGGTCAAAAGCCCAACCTTCTTCGGACCGCCGGCGGGCTGATCAACGACAACGTCCTTGCCGCGGCCAAGCAGCAGGGGATGGCCGACATCAACTGGGACGTCATTCCTTTCGACTGGGCGAACGACTCCAACACCGGCGCAACGCGCTACATGCTGATGACCCAGATCAAACCTGGCTCGGTGGTGTTGTTCCACGACACCTACTCCAGCACAGTCGATTTGGTCTACCAGTTCATCCCTGTCCTGAAGCGCAACGGCTACCACCTGGTGACCGTCAGTCAGCTCGTCGGCCCGCGCGAACCGGGCAGCAGCTACGGCAGCCGGGAGAACGGCCCGCCGGTCAACGACTTGACCGACATCCCGCCGGCCGAGATCCCGACGCTGCCGAATACGCCGTCGCCCAAACCCATGCCGAACTTTCCGATCACTGACATCGAGGGTGCGAACTCCGGCGGCGCGAACAACGGCGCCTGAGTAGGGGACAGGGTGCGCACCGACACGGCGTTCGTGCTCACCATCCTGGTGCTCTGCTACGCGGTTGTCTCGGGTCTGGTCAAGCGGTGGTACATCGCTCCTGCGCTGATCTTCGTCGCGTCCGGAATAGTGTTGGGCCCGTTCGGGTTCGGCGTCATCGAGGTCGGCCCTGACACCGCCGGGTTCACCGTCCTGGCCCAGTTGGCGCTGACCGTCATCCTGTTCAACCAGGCCGCGATGCTCGACCTGCCGTCCGTGGTGCGTCGCGGCCACGTGACGTTTCGGTTGCTTCTCTTCGGCTTCCCCCTGACCATGGTCCTCGGCACCGCGCTCGCGCTGTGGGTGATGCCGGTGATGCCGTTGTGGGAGGCGGTGTGTCTGGCGGCCATCGTCGCGCCGACGGAGGTGGCGCTGATCGACGCGCTGCTCGACAACCGTCGCATCCCGGAACGCGTCCGCCACGCGCTGTCGGTTGAGAGCGGTTGCTATGACGGCCTTGCGCTCGCGGCGATGCTGGCCGCATTGGCGCTGGCCTCCGAGCAGAACGACCCGGACCCCGGTCGGTGGGGTTGGTTCGCCATTCGCACCGAGGTGGTCTCGATCGGCGTCGGCCTCGGCATCGGCGTGCTCGGTGGTTGGGTGATCATGAGGTCGCGAAAGCGCGGCTGGATGAGCGACGTCTGGGCCCAGTTGGCCACCCTCGCACTGGCATTGGTCTGCTTCGAAGTCGGAGAGCGGTTGCACGGCAGCGGATTCGTCGCGGCCTTCGCCGGTGGTTTGGCGTACTCCATGATGGCGCGCCGGGCAGACGCGCAGTTGCCGTCACAAGTGACCGACGCTGCCGGACAACTGCTGGAGCTGATGGTGTTCGCGATGTTCGGCAGCTACGCGGTGTTCGTGGGATGGCGCGACGCCGATTGGCGGGTGGTGGTTTTCGCCGTCGGCGCGCTGTTCGCGGTGCGAATGATCGCGGTGTCCGTTGCGCTGCTCGGCACCGACCTCCCCGGCCGCAGCAGGCTGTTCATCGGATGGTTCGGGCCGCGCGGGATCGGCACCCTGGTGCTCGGTTTGTTGATGATCCAGCGAGGCGAGATCCAGCAGACCGCGATGATCACTCAGGCGGTCGTGGTCACAGTCACGGTCAGCCTCGTGTTGCACAGCCTCACTGCACCGTTCGGGATTCGGCTGTGGCCTGCCCGGCCGCCGGAGACCGCGACGCCAGAATCGTGAATTCCGGTTCGATGAGCCGTGTTTCGATGATGCCGCTGGACGGCTTCAGCCAGGACGCCTCGGGCGACGCGTTTCCGGCGTCGTACTCCCACTTCTTGCACACCTTGTCGATCCCGATCGGATAGACGGTGATGGCAGTCGTCGTCACATGGATGCGCAGAAAGTTCTTGTAGCCCGAGTAGCGGAACGACGAGAAGGCCTCTGTGCTGTTCCAACCGAACAGGGTGAACCACAGGAACAAAAACGTCGCGAAGATGAGCGAGCCGACAACGCTGCCGACCAACCCGACCAGCACCATGCACAGCAGCAGGCGCCAACTCGTCAGCGGCGAGAAATACTGAACGCACAGCCACGTGATCGTTGCCTGTGCCACGACATGGCATGCGGTCTGAGCCAGTCCGGCGAAGCCCCGCAAAAAGCGCGAGGGCCATACGGGCACGCGTTTGGGGACGATACAGAAGGCCGACAACAGTGCCGCGACACCGAGGATCAGGGTGAGTGGCGCCAGGCCCACCTGGCTGGCCAGAATGTCGTGAAACTTCCACGGCTGTGGGTCGACACGTATCTCCCCGCCGTTGTCCTGGCTTGCCAGTCTGGAGACGGTGGCAAAGAACAGCAGTATGTACAACATCGCGGGGATGACCATGAACGACGGATTGCGCAGTCCCAGTAGGAAAATGCGACCGTTGAGCCTGCGCGACTGGGGGGCGGTGGGGTAGCGGCTCTCGAGCTTGAATCGTTCCGTTTCGTCGGTCGCCGGATCGTTGTCGGCTTTTGGTCTCGGCACGCTCAAGATGTCATCGAGCTTCTGCGTGGTCGACAGGAATGCGCCGCCGCCGCCGGCGGTGATCCTCATTCGCGGGCCTTTTGCGCCGACGTCTTCGACCGCCTCATAGCGCGCGTAGTGGTGCTTGTCGCCGGACAGCATGAGAACGGTCCTGACATACCGAGGCACCATCGTCCGTTCGACGAACGCGAGATTGCGATAGGCATCCTTTGAATTGCCGACTTCGGTCCAGCTGGGTTTGGCCGTGCACAGGATCAGCGCATCCCCTGCGGCCATCCGCGTTGCGGCGGTGTGGAAGTACTCGATCTGTGCGGCATCCACATAATTGTCGCTCTGAATGTCGATGCCCCACAGCCAAAATGGGCCCGGCAGGTCGACGGCGAAGTAACTGCGGGTCTGCTCGAGCTCACGGCCACCTATCCAATTGGCCTGCGCGAACAGCCGCATGAACCCGGTGAGGCCGTCGTACCAGTCGTGGTTGCCCGGGATGGCCAGCATCCGCGGATGCTTCTCGTGCGGGCGTGACTCGTCGGGCTCTGTCCACGGCAGAGCGGCAAGGTATGGCCCGCTGAACCTGTCTTCGTATTCCTTGGGGGTGGCATACGGATACACTTCGTCGCCGCCGAAGACGACGAGCTGCGCGCGGGGCAACTCGCGGTCGAGACCGATCGGCGCAATTTCGGACTGCGAGGCGCACCACGCAACGGAATACGTTTGATCGAATCCGTCTGCGGTGTCGGCGATGAAGTCGATCCACACGTCGTCCGAACCGGCGCCCGCCGTCAGCACGCGGGCCTTCAGCGTGCTTTCCATTTCCCGCTTGTCGAGATAGTCACCGAAGGCCGCCGACAGCACGACCTTGGCGGCCGCTCGCGCCAACGTGGACGGGCTGAACCAACGCACCGCCTTGCGCCGGGTGAACCCGAGTTCGACGTCGCTGTTTGGTCGCGGTCGCGGTCGAATATCCGATGTCATGTCGCCTCCCCGAACAGCGACCATATCGTTTGAAACCGCAAGAAGTGACCGCATTGCGCACCGGGCCGCGGGCCCGGCGCAGTCAACGGGGGGCTAGCGGCGCCTGCTGCCCCGCACCAGGAACCAGCCCGCTGCCGCCGCACCGCCGAGCGCGACCACCCGATCCGCACGGTCCGCCTTGGGCAGGTCCAGCAGCGAGATCAGGCCGAGCAGCGCGAAGCCGGTGCGCAACGCCGGCTGACTTGTCGCGGTGGTCACCAAGGTTGCCGGGCTCCGGGTTGCCGGGTCCAGGGTTACCGTCACCGTTCCTCCTGCTGACTGAGATCCATCGCGGGCCGGAGTCGACGGTAATTTGCCCAAGGGCATTCAGAAATAGGGTGTTTCCCTACTTCTACCGGGTCAGGACTTGCCCATATGGCGGCCGAGTTCAGCACGCGACTTGATGCCCAGCTTGCGGTAGATCCTCGCCAGGTTCGCCTCGACAGTCTTCGGGCTGATGAACAGGGCAGTCGCAACATCGCGGTTCTTCATTCCCGACGCGGCGAGCTCGGCGACCCGTCGTTCGGACGGGGTGAGCTGCCCGCTCTGCCTGGGGCCCACGTTCGCGCGGGCCAGCTCGGCGCGGGCACGGTCGGCCCACAGCGGGATGTGCAGCCGCTCGAAGATGTCCAGAGCCTCGGTCAGGCTCGCCGAAGCGGCTTCCTTCCTGCGTTGCCGCCGCTGTAATTGACCGAGCAGCAACAACGTTCGGCCACGCTCGAACGGCATCGGCAGCCGGTCGTGTTGCGTCATCGCGGACGCGGCCGCCGCGCTCGCCGCGTCGAGGTCACCGCCTGCGGCCAGCAGCATACTTCTGCCGCGCGCGCCCGACGCCAGCATCCACGCCCGGTCGTGCCGGTTCCCGTTGCGCTCGAGCGCTTCGATCAGTGGCTGCGCCTCGGCCCCGCGGCCCAGCTGGATCAGCGCCTCGATGGCGTCGACCAGGAAAGCGGCGTTGGGAAGCTCGGTGGGTGTCGATGCCGGGTCGAACTTCGCGAGCAATGGCCCCAGCGTTGCCAGCGCCTCCTCGTAACGGCCAAGCGAGAGGTCGAGGAAGCCGAGCGCCGCAACCACCCTGTCCGTCAACCGAACTGCTCCTGTGCGCTTGCCGCTCTGCAGGGCCTGCGCGGCTGCCTTCCTCGCGTCGTCCTCACGGCCGGCATATGTCGCCAGCTTCGTGCGGAGGCTGTACGCAAGGAACATCGGGGTGTCGCCACCCAACTGGCGGGCGCGCTCCATGGCGTCCTCGGCCACCAACTCGGCTTCGACGAACTCGCCCCGCCAGATGCTGCCCAGCACCACGTGCTGGGAGATGAAGATCAACTCGCCCTCTTCACCTGTCTCAAGGCAACGACGACGAACACCCTCGAGCACTTGGTGAGCTTCGTCGAGCCTGCCCGTCCATTCGAGCAGCAGGGCCCGCTGGACCGAAGGCCGAAACACCAAGGGGGTGAAGATCTTCGGATCTTCGAGCTCCGTCGCCCGACGCAGCTGTTCTTCGTCGAACCCGCCGCCGCCGAGGAACCGCTGGATCACCCGCATACCGAGCGCAAGTCCGAGCAGATGCGACTGGTCGAGGTGTTCGGCCTGGGTCACCGCCTCTTCGGCTATCTGTACGCTCTCATCGAGCTGGCCGGCTTGAAGCCGGGCGTAGGCCAACGTGATCAGTATCTGCACGCGTAGCTGGCTGTCCGGGTGCAGCTCACTGACGGCGCGCTGCAGGAGGGCCGCGGCCTCGAGGAATCCGTCCGCATACAGTCGCACCACGGCGAGCCGGTTCAATGCCTCTGCGCGTAGGTCGCCCGGCTCCAGTCGCTCGACCGTCTCTTCGAGAATGGTGCGCGCGCGTTCGTGGTCGCCTGCATCGAAATGGTGTAGCGCGGAACGGAGTCGACGTTCGGCGGTGTCGCCGCCGAGGCCGATCGCCAGGTCCATCAACTCGGCGGCTGCGGCGGGCGCGCCGCGGACGCGCGCGGACTCCGCGGCCGTGTCGAGCGCTCGCAACGTGACCTGGTCGCCGCTGGTGGCTGCCAACGCCAGATGCCGTGCCCGCAACTCGGGCTCGTCGACGATGTCAGCGAGCCTCCGATGCATCGTTCGCCGCAGGCCGGGCGCGGCTTCGGTGTACACACCTCTTGCCAGCAGGGGGTGGGCGAAGTGGATCCTGTTGCCGTCGATGGCGATGATGCCTTTGGTTTCGGCGTCCTCGAGCAATTCGATCAACCGGTCCTCATCGCCGATCGTCGCGCGCGAAACCAACTCCACGGTCGGCGACGCCATGCACGATGCCGCGAGCAGCGCATCGTGGACGTCGGAGTCGAGGCCGGACAGTCTCGTGCGCACAGCATCGGCCAGCGTGCGGGGCAGCGACGTGTCGACGCCGGGGCTGCGTTCGGCGATTGCCCGCGCCAATTCGATTGCGTAGAAAGGATTCCCGCCGGACAGCTGGTGAATCCGGCCCATCGTCGGACGTGAGAACGGCCGACGCAGCCGCGCCGAAACCGCCTGATGTAAATCTTGGATACCCAAGGGATGCAACCGAACTCGGTTCACTGCGTCCGGCCGCGGCATCTGCAGCCAGGCGGCGCCGCTGCCGTCACCGTTGGTGCGCACGCTGCCGAGGATCCCGACGGGGCCGGAGAGCCGGCGCGCCGCGAAAGCCACGACGTGCATGCTGGACGGGTCGATCCATTGCATGTCGTCGATGGCCAGCAGCAACGCGCGGTCGTCGGCCAGGTATCCGAGCACCGACAAGAAGGCCGCGGCGACTGCGCGTTGATCCGTGGCGGTCCCGTCCTCGGCCCGCATCAGCACCTGGGCGACCGCATATCGCTGGGGATCGGGCAGGTCGGCCCATGCCGACGCGGGCACGCCGTCCAGCAAGTCGGCAAGGGCCGCGTAGGCCAGCACGGATTCGGCTGCGGCCGCGCGCGCCGACAGCACCCGGAACCCGGAGTCGCGCGCCAACTCGACGGTCTCGAGCCACAACGTGGTCTTGCCGATTCCCGGCTCGCCTTCGATCAGCAATGCCGACGGCTCGGCCGTCGCCGACGACAGGAACCGGTTGATCGCGCGGCCCTCCGTCGGGCGGCTCTGCACGTCTGGTCCTGGCACAGCTAAACAATTCCAGCTAACGGCAAATTGGTCTACTTTTCGAATCAACTAGGTGGAACATACGCTCTGGCAACATTCGCGCCAGTATGGTTACCCGCTACTGCCCGATCGTATCCATGTGCCTGCCGAGCTCTGCGCGCGACCGGATACCCAGCTTGCGGTACACCCGCGCCAGCGTGGCCTCGACGGTCTTCGCGCTGATGAAAAGCATGGCCGCCACATCGCGGTTCGTCATCCCCGACGCCGCCAGTTCGGCGACGCGTTGCTCGGCCGGAGTCAGGCCTTCCTGGGCCGTCCTGACGCGTGGCCGGGTGCCGGCAAGCTCCGCGCGCGCACGGTCGGCCCACAGCGGGGTGCCGAGTTCCTCGAACACGGCCAAAGCCTCCCGCAACACGGCCGTCGCCTCGGCGCGTTCTCTGTGCAGCAACTGGCCGAGCAGCAACTGGGTGCGCGCCCGCTCGAACGGCATCGGCAGCCGGTCGTGGTCAACCAGCGCCGCTCGCGCGCTCTGCACGGCGGCGTCGGTGTCACCGCGGGCGGCCTGCACCATCGCGCGCCCGCGGGCGCCGACCGCCCGCATCCAGGCACGGTCGAGCCTGCGTCCGTTGCGCTCGAGCGCCTCGACAAGCGGTTCGGCCTCGTCCGCTCGCCCGGTGGCGGTCAACGCCTGCACCGCGTCCGGCATGAACGACGCCGCGTTGATCTCGGTGGAGTCCGGTACGTACGCGGACAGCAACGGCTGCAGTGCGTCCACCGCGGCGCCGTAGTTGCCGAGTGAAACTTCGAGGAATCCGAGGGCCGTGAGCGCCCATCCCTCGTGCCACGCGGTACCACTGCGTTTACTGGCGTCGATCGCGTACACGACGGCCTGCCGGGCTTCGTCTTCAGAGCCGCCGTATACGGCGAGCCATGCCTGCAACACGAGGCTCAACATGGCCGGGAAATCGGCGTCGAGTTGCCTGGCCAGTTCCCTCACGTCGTCGGCCAGTCGCCTGGCTTCACCGAGATCTCCCCTCCAGATCCGATTCACCACGACGTAGAAGTCAACGAAGATCAGCTCGCCTTCTTCACCCCTGTCGGTGCAGCGTCGCTCGATGGCCTGCATGCGGTCATACGACGCATCGAGTTCGCCGATGCAGGCCAGAATCAGCGCGTGTTCGACGCTGGGCCGAAGCATGATCGGGGTGAACGAGTTGTGGTCCTCCAGCTCCAGCGCTCGCCGCAGGCTTTCGTCGTCTATGCCACCGCCGACGAAGAAGCGAATGGTCGCCCGTGCCCCGAGGGCCTCGCTGAGCAGGCCGGGGTGCCCGAGGCGTTCGGCGAGCACCACGGCTTTTTCGGCACACTGCCACGCGGGGTCCGGCGCCCCGGTCATATACAGCGCGTATGCCAACGTGGTCGACATGCGAACCTGAAGCGGCACACCGGGATTGTCTTCGTCCAGCGCGCGCTGCAGTAACGCCGACGCCTCGAGGTAGCCGTCGTCGATGAACCGGACGACGGCCAACGCATACCGGGCCTCTGCTCGAAGCGGTCCGGCAGGCACGTCCGCAATGACCTTCTCGAGCAACACGCGTGCTCGCGCGGGTTCACCGGCGTCAAATGTATTGATGGCCAATTTGATTCGACGTTCGGGCGTATCGCCGCCGAGACCGATGGCCAGCTCGAGTAGCTCGGCGGCCGCTGCGGGTGCGCCACGTGCATGCGCCGAAGCCGCCGCATCGTCCAGCGCGGCGAAGGTCTCGGTGTCACCCGTTGTCGAGCCCAGGGCCAAATGCCGTGCGCGCAGCTCCAATTCGTCGACGATCCCGGCGAGGCGACGATGCATCGATCGACGCTGTGTCGATGAGGCATCGGCGTATACGCCACTGGCCAGCAGGGGATGGGTGAACCTGATCCGGTTTCCTTCGATGGCGATGATGCCGTGGCGTTCCGACGTTTCCACGAGCTCGATCAGCCGATCTTGGCCGACGCCCACCGCCTCGCCGACCACCTCGACTGTCGGCGTGGCCAGGCACGCGGCAGCGAGTAGCACCTCCTGTGCCGCGGAGTCCAAGCTGCCTATCCTCACCCGCACCAACTCGGCCAGCGTGCTCGGCAGCGTCTCGCCGGCCTTCGCTACGAATGCGCGGGCCAATTCGATGGCATAGAACGGGTTTCCGGCCGACATCCGGTGGATGCGGGCCATCACTGGGCGCGGTATCGTTCGGCCCAGCTCGTCTTTGATGATGGTCTCCAACGCCCGAGACGGCAACGGCTGCAACGTGATCCGGTGGACGGCATCAGGACGGGGAAGATGCAACCACGCGATCGCGCCGCCGTTGTCGGGTTCGGTGCGGACGGTGGCAAGCAACCCCACCGGGCCAGACAGCCGACGCGCCGCGTATGCGATGACGCTGGCGGACGACGGGTCGAGCCACTGCAGGTCGTCGATCGCCACCAACACCGGTGCGCTGTCGGTCAGGCGATCGATGACCGAAAGGAATGCGGCGGCCACGGCCCGCTTGTCGGTGGTTGCTTCGGCCGCTTGTTCACGCACCAACATCCGGTCGAGGGCGATGCGCTGAGGAGCCGGCAGGTCCGCCCAGATGCTCGCATCGACATCGGCCAGCAGGTCGGCCAGCGACCCATACGCCAGAACAGACTCCGCATCGACCGCGCGCGCCGAGAGCACCACAAACCCGAGGGCGCGCGCCCGCGCCAGGCAGGCATGCAAGAGGGTGGTCTTGCCTATCCCTGCTTCACCGTCGAGCAACAGCGCCGCCGGCTCTTGCGCCGCGACGGTCAGGAACTCACCGAGAGCCTGTTGCTCGGCGGGGCGACTGGCCATGCCCGTGGTCATTGCCGCAAGGATGTCAGTTAACACCCGCGGTCGGTACCCGATTGCCTCGCTTGCTAGGCGTCGCCGTCGTTTACCTTCGCCATCGCCAACACATCCAGGCGCTTGTCGAGTTCCTCTTCCGACAGCTTGTCGCCGATCAGACCACGGTCGATCACCGTCTGACGGATGGTCTTCTTCTCCTTGAGCGCCTGCTTGGCGACTGCGGCGGCTTCCTCGTAGCCGATCGCGGAGTTCAGCGGCGTCACGATCGATGGTGAGGATTCGGCGAGTTCACGCAGCCGCTCCTCGTTGGCGACCAGCCCGTCGATGCAGCGCTCGGCGAACAGCTTTGAGACGTTGGCCAGAATCTTGAACGACTCCAGCACGTTGCGGGCCATCATCGGGATGTACACGTTCAGCTCGAACGCGCCGTTGCCCCCACCCCACACGATCGCCGCGTCGTTGCCGATCACCTGAGCTGCGACCTGCGTAACCGCTTCGGGGATAACAGGATTGACCTTGCCCGGCATGATCGAGCTGCCTGGCTGCAGGTCTGGCAGCTGGATTTCGCCAAGACCAGTCAGCGGTCCTGAGCCCATCCACCGGATGTCGTTGGCGATCTTGGTCAGCGACACTGCGATGGTGCGCAGCGCCCCGGACGCCTCGACCAGCCCGTCGCGCGCGGCCTGGGCCTCGAAATGGTTTGCGGCGACCCGCAATTCAGCAATACCCGTCTGGTCGGTCAACACGGCGACCACACGCTGGTCGAAATCGTCGGGGGCATTCAGGCCGGTGCCGACAGCCGTTCCGCCGATGGCAAGTTCGCCCAGTCGCGGCAGGGTGGCCTTGACCCTCTCTATGCCGGCTTCGACCTGCCGCGCGTAGCCGGAGAACTCCTGGCCCAGCGTCACGGGCACGGCATCCATCAGGTGCGTGCGACCCGACTTCACCGTCGTGCGCCATTGCCGAGCCTTGCCCGCCAGCGATTCGTGCAACACCTCGAGCGCCGGAATCAGATGGCGCACAGCTGCTTCCGTCGCCGCGATGTGGGTAGCGGTCGGGAAGGTGTCGTTGGACGACTGCGACATGTTGACGTCGTCGTTGGGATGCACGGTTACGCCGTTCTGCGCGGCGATGCCTGCGATCACCTCGTTGGTGTTCATGTTGGAGCTGGTGCCCGAACCGGTTTGGAACACGTCGATCGGGAACTGGTCGTCATGCAGGCCGTCAGCGATCTCACCTGCCGCCGCGATGATCGCGTCGGCCTTCTCGGGAGCCAGCAGCCCGAGGTCCTTGTTCACTTGCGCGCAAGCGCCTTTGAGCAGTCCGAGCGCGCGGATCTGCGTGCGCTCCAGGCCGCGTCCCGAGATCGGGAAGTTCTCCACCGCCCGCTGGGTTTGCGCGCGCCACAGCGCGCTGACAGGCACCCGGACCTCGCCCATGGTGTCGTGCTCGATGCGGTACTCGACATCTTCCTTGGGGGACGAGTCGATGCTCATGTGGATCCTTTTCGGTCTGGTGGTTACGGGAGCGGATAGACGGCGCTGCTGTCGCCGGTGAAGTCGATGGCGGAGTATTCGTTGAGCTTGGACAGCCGGTGGTAGGCCTCGATCATCCGCACGGTGCCCGACTTCGACCGCATCACGATCGACTGCGTGGTGCAGCCACCGCCGTAGTAGTGCACGCCCTTGAGCAGGTCACCGTCGGTGACACCGGTGGCGCAGAAGAAGACGTTGTCCCCTGAGACCAGGTCTTCGGTGAACAGCACCTGGTCAAGGTCATAGCCGCGGTCGAGGGCCTTCTGGCGTTCGTCGTCGTCCTTGGGCGCCAACTGGCCCTGGATGGCGCCGCCCATGCAACGGATCGCGGCAGCGGCGATGATGCCTTCGGGCGTGCCGCCGATTCCGACGAGCAGGTCGGTGCTGGTGTTGGGCCGGCACGCCGAGATTGCGCCCGCGACGTCACCGTCGGAGATCAGCCGGCACCTGGCGCCCGCGGCGCGCACGTCGGCGATCAACTGCTCGTGCCGTGGCCGGTCCAGAATGCACACGGTCAGGTCGGACACCGACACGTTCTTGGCCTTGGCCACCTTGCGGATGTTCTCGCCGATCGGGGCGGTGATGTCGATGGCGTCGACGGCATCGGGTCCGACGGCGATCTTGTTCATGTAGAACACCGCCGACGGGTCGTACATGGTGCCGCGCTCGGACACCGCGAGCACCGAGATCGCGTTGGAAAGGCCCTTGGCCATCAACGTCGTTCCGTCGATCGGGTCGACGGCGAAGTCGCATTCGGGACCGTCGCCGTTGCCGACGTCCTCGCCGTTGTACAGCATCGGAGCGTTGTCCTTCTCGCCCTCGCCGATCACCACGACACCGCGCATGGACACCGAGTTGACGAGCTCACGCATGGCGTCGACGGCAGCGCCGTCGCCGCCTTCCTTGTCGCCGCGGCCTACCCAGCGGCCTGCGGCCATGGCGCCGGCCTCGGTGACTCGCACGAGTTCGAGGGCGAGGTTGCGATCAGGGGCTTCACCGCGCGCGGGGCTCATGGGTGCAGATTCTCCCATTGCCAGGTCGGAGTTTGGCAGCTGGGATACTGGCGGCCATGACGATGGAGCCACTACCGGCCCCCAAGCCCCCAAAGCCCCGGATCCTGCAGGACGGCCGGGACATGTTCTGGTCCATCGCACCCCTGGTGATCGCGTGCATCGTGCTGGCGGGCGTGCTCGGCATGTGCTCGTTTGCGCCGAACGGGCCCGGCAAAGGTCCGGCGCCCAACTACGACGCTCCCGCCGCGCTCCAGGCCGACGCCGATGCCCTGAAGATCCCGATCCGGGTACCGAAGCTGCCCGACGGCTGGCACGCCAACTCCGGCAGCCGCAAAGGTATCGACGGCGGTCGCACCGACCCGGTCTCGCGCCAGCAGGTCCGCGCCGTCAGCTCCACCGTCGGATACCTGACCCCGAGCGGGATGTACCTCAGCTTGACGCAGAGCAACGCCGATGAGGACAAGCTGATCGCCTCGCTGAACACCGACGTGTATCCGACCGGGGCCCAGGACGTCGACGGCGTGAAGTGGGTGGTGTACGAGGGCGCCGAGGGGTCCGGCCAGGACGGCAAGCGGGCTGAGCCGGTGTGGACCACCCGGCTGAACGGTCAGGGCGGCCCGGCGCAGATCGCCATAACGGGCGCCGCGGGTACCGGCGAGTACCGTACGCTGGCTGCGGCGACGCAGACCCAGTCGCCGCTGCCCGCCAAATAGGAGAATCCATGACTGCGCCGGACCCCAATGTCGCCGGCCAGGCGGCCCCGGAAGCCGACTTGACCGGTTGGACCGCCTCGCCGTTCTCGGCTGCCGGTTTCACCTATGACGTCTACCGCAAAGGCGAAGGCCCCGGCGTGGTGTTGATCCCCGAGATGCCCGGTATTCATCCAGGAGTACTGGCACTGGGTAATCACTTGGTGGACAACGGATTCACCGTCGCGTCGCCGTCGCTGTACGGCACGCCCGGCGCCCCGGGTGTCCGCCCCGGTGCGGTGCCGGTGATGCTGCGCGGTTGTGTGGCAAAGGAATTCGCGGCGTTCGCCACCAACGCGGACCGTCCGGTCGCGCACTACCTGCGTGCGTTGGCACGCGATCTGAACGAGAAGACGCCGGGTAAGGGCGTCGGCGTGATCGGCCAGTGCTGGAGCGGCGGTTTCGCGCTCGCGGCCGCCGTCGACGACAGCGTGCTGGCACCCGTTTTGAGCCAGCCGTCGCTGCCGATCGGGTTGACGGCCAAACATCGACGCGACCCAGGCTTGTCCGAGGCCGAGTTGAAGGTCATCGAGCAGCGTGCCGCCAACGACGGATTGTGCGCACTGGGCCTGCGTTTCAGCGAAGACCCGCTTTCGCCGGGCGCGCGCTTCAAGACGTTGAAAGATCGGCTTGGCGATGCGTTCGAGGTCATCGAGATCGATTCCAAGAAGGGCAACGAGCACGGTTTCGGCAAGATGGCCCACTCGGTGTTGACGCTGGAAGTTCGCGAGGTCGACCTGCATCCGGCCTACGAGGCGCGTAAGCGGGTCGTCCAATTCCTCAAGGAGCGACTGGCTTAGCGGGCGCCTGCACCGGCGCCTTGGCCCTGCCGAGGCGCGCGAACCAGCCGGGAAGCCTTCGCTGCTTTGGTTTTTCGTCCTCATCGGGGTCATCCATCGGTACGCCCTTGTACACGGCGAGGTAGACGCTGATCGTGGTGACGATGACGATCATCAACACCGGGCCGATCACGATGCCCCACGCGCCGAACATGGCGATGCCGGAGAACACCGCGAGCAGCATCAGCGCCGAGTCGAGGCGCGCGGTCCGCGGCACCAGGATCGGTCGCAAGAAGTTGTCGATGTTCGTCACCACGATGAGATGGAAGAGGATCACGAAGGCACCGCCGAATACGTTGCCGAACAAGATCATTCCGATTCCGAACGGGATCGTCACAATGCCGCTGCCGAGCGGTATCACCGATAGCGCCGACAGCAGCACCGCGAAAAGGAAGAAGCCTTGGTGGAAGCCGGCGATGTAAATGGAGGCCGCGCCTGCGATGCCCTGACAGATGGCGATGACGAACTGGCCCATCACGGTACCCTTCACCATCGCGCCCATCTTCGACATGTAGAGGTCGGTGATCTCCTCGCCGAGCGGGTTGAGTCGACGGATCAGCATGAGCACCTTGTCGCGGTTGGTCAACAGCGACAAGAACACGTAGAGAAACAGGATCGCCGCCGTCACACCGCCGAACACGCTGCCTGCCGCACCCTGCAGCAGACCCAGCAGCCACTCACCGACCTTCTGCGCCGCGGTCGCCATCGACCCCCGTAGCGAGTCGGGCGTGACGTCGACATTGATGAACGGCACCTTGTCCAGCGCGTCGTTGACGAAGCGCAGCGCCTGATCGCCGAGGGTCGACAGGTCGGTGCGGCCCACCCACTCCGCCACCCGTTCGACCATGTTCGTGATCTGCACGACGGCGAGCATCACGAACAGCCCCATGGGCACCACCACCGACGCGATCGCCGCCAACAAGGTCAGCGTCGCCGACAAGCCGGTGCCGAAGCGCTTGTTGAGCCGGTCGAACAACGGCGTGAACAGGTAGGCGGCGACGGCCGCGACGACGATCAGAATGAAGTAGCCGCGCAGGAAGTAGGCGCCGAACAGCAGCGCGATCACGGTCGCAACGGCCAGTGCACGCCTTTGTGTCAGCGTGAACTCGGTGTCCATGGCCGTGACGCTAGCCCAGCTGGGAACGTGCTGTGGCCTGGCTGGCGCGCTGGCGTTCGATGAACCCGATCGATACGCGGTTCATCAGAGTCGGCGCGAGTCGGGCGAAAAGCCACTGAGCGTGTGCCAGTCGCGGCTTCACCAGGATCGCCTTGTTCTTCTCGATGGCGCGCAACGTGTCTCGCGCGAGCCGGTCGGGGTCGTAGGCGGTCTTCACGCCTTGGCCCTCGAGAAAGTAGGTGCGCCCGACGAATCCGCCGATTGCGCCCTTGTCGAGGATCGGAGTCTCGACGGCTGACGGGCACACCACCAACACGCCGACGCCGCGACTGACGGCTTCGGAGCGAAGGGCCATCGACAGCCCGACGACGGCGTGCTTGGTGGTGACGTAGCTGGTGATCTGCCCTGCCGCGGTCAGCCCCGCCATCGAAGCGGTGTTGATGATGTGGCCGTGGCCTTGTTGGACCATCAGCGGGTAGGCCGCCGCGACGCCGTGCACGACGCCTCGGATGTTGACGTCGATGATCGCGTTCCACTGGTCGAGCGTCAGCAGTTCGGTGTCGCCGCCCCACACGATGCCTGCGTTGTTGAACATCAGGTCGAGCCGTCCGGCGCGATCCACCACGTCGTCGACGACGGCCTGCACTGCGGCCGCGTCGGTCACGTCGACTCGGGCGGAGCGGGCGTTGCCGCCGAGCGCCGCGGCGGTGCGCTCGGCGGCGTCACCGTCGATATCGGTGCAGACGACAGTGACGCCCGCATTGACCAGCGCGCGGCACAGCGCAGCACCGATGCCCGATCCGGCGCCGGTGACGATCGCGTTTTTACCCGCGGAACTCATTGCGGCGCCTCCGCCAGTTTCATGACGTGGCCGAGGATGTCGGGGTAGCGCTTGAGGTGCGCGCCGCCGTTGAGGTCGAGCACCTCTCCGGTCAGCCACGACGACGCTGGCGAGCACAGGTACAGCACGGCGCCCGCGATGTCCTCCGGCGTGCCTGCCCGGCCCAGCGCGGTGTTCTCGACGTACTCCTCGATCACGCCGGGGATGGCGGCTGCCGGCTCGGTGAGAGGGGTGTGGACGAAGCCGGGCGCGACGGCGTTGACGCGGATGCCGCGCGGGCCGAGCTCGAGCGCGGCGACCTGAGTGAGCATCGAAAGCCCGGCCTTGGCAGCGCAGTACGCGCTCATGCCCGCTGCGGGTTGACGGCCGTTGAGCGAGCTGATCGAGACCAGCGCACCGCCGGAGCGCAACGTGCGCCCCGCGTGCTTGGCGACGATGAACGCTCCGGTGAGGCAGACGTCGATGACGTCGCGGAACTGGTCGACGGGCATGTCGGTGATCAGCCCGACGTTGGAGAACCCGGCGGTGTTGACGACGATATCGACCGGTCCGGTCTGTTCGAACAGCCGCTGTACGGAGCCCTCGTCGGTGACGTCGACGGCTGCGCCGGTGTGCGGATCGCCGAGTTCTGCGGCCCGGCTGCGCGCGCCGTCGGCGTTGCGGTCGGCGATGGTGACCCGGTCTTGTTGGGCTGCCAGCGCCTGCGCCGTCGCCCAGCCGATTCCGGACGCTCCGCCGATCACGATGGCGCTGCGCTGATTACCGTTGCTCATGCCGGACGGCCCTTCGACGGTGAACTAGAACGCGTTCTAACTTAGCGCTAGGGCAGACTGCCAATGTGACCGAATTGAAGATGTCCGATTCGATTTCTGTTGCCCTGACACCCGATGAGTTGTATGCGTTGGTGTCCGACGTGACCCGGATGGGTGAGTGGAGTCCGGTCTGCAAGGCGTGCTGGTGGGACGACGGCGCGGGCCCGGAAGTCGGTGCCTGGTTCACCGGCCGCAACGAGCTTCCGGAGCGAACCTGGGAGACCCGCAGCCAGGTGGTCGTCGCGGACCCCGGTCGTGAGTTCGCGTGGGAGGTCAACAACGGCTGGGTGCGGTGGGGATTCACCTTCGCACCCGAGGACGGCGGCACCCGGCTCACCGAACATTGGGAGTTCCTGCCCGCAGGCATCGCCGGCTTCCACGAGCGTTGGGGCGAGCACGCCGACGCGCACATCGAGCATCGTCGCGAACTCGCCAGGACAGGCATCCCCGCCACGCTCGCGGCGATCAAGAAGACCGCGGAAGCCTGACTGCTGGGCGCGGCGAAAAACAACCTCAGCGCTTGACGCAGCGAAAGCCGATGTGGCTCATGCCCGTATCGACGGGTTGCGGTCGCCGCGCCGCCGGACGGTAGCGCAGGCAGTAGTTGTCGGCGCACAGGAACGACCCACCCTTCACGACCTTGCGCGGCACCTGGAACTGCGGCTGGCGCGGGTCGTAACTGCCTGCCTCGCAACAAGGATCGCCTTCGCGCGAGTCGGCGTAGAAGTCCGTCGTCCACTCCCACACGTTGCCTGCCATATCCGCCAACCCGTAGCCGTTCGGCGGGAATCTGCCGACGGGCGTGGTGCGGCCATACCCACGATCGGGCCGCCACGGGAATTCGCCGTGCCAGTAGTTGGCCATCGGCTGGTCTGGCTGTTCCGGCTCGTCGCCCCAGGTGTAAGTCGCGCCGTCGAGACCGCCGCGCGCGGCCGTTTCCCATTCGGCTTCGGTGGGTAACGCCAGCCCCGCCCACGCCGCGTATGCCTCCGCGTCTTCGAAGGCGACGTGCACGACGGGGTGATCGGCGCGCTTGTCGATCGACGAGTTCGGGCCGACCGGATGCCGCCACGACGCTCCCGGCGTCCACGTCCACCACAGATTCAGGTGACGCAGGTCGACCGGTCCGTTCGTGCGGGTGAACACCATCGACCCCGGTTGCAGGTTCTCGGCAGGTGCGCCGGGATAGTCGGCCGGGTTCAGCGGCCGCTCCGCGACCGTGAGATAGCCAGTGGCGGCAACGAATTCGGCGAACTCGGTGTTGGTCACCGGGTGGGTGTGGATCCAGAAGCCGTCGACGCTGACCGCCCGCGCAGGCCTCTCCTCGTCGTAATGTCGATCGGATCCCAGCACCGATGTCTGCGGTGGGATCCACACCAGTTCGTTAATCACCGAAGACGGTCGTCCAGTCGTTGCACACACTGACCACGGTCCAGTCGTCCTTGCTCGCCTGCTCAAGGGCTTTCTCCGCGCCGGCGGTGTAGTCGAATTCGCGATCGGCATCGTCGTGCAGCACAAGCAGCCGCAGACCGCGGGTGAACTCCAGCATTTCGATGTCGCCGTCCGAATTGCCGGCGGCAAGAATAGGTCTGCGCCCGATCCGGCTCCACAGTCGCACCGGCTTCATCGGCCCGTCATCGAGGAATTCCGGCTGCGCCGTCGTATACAGATGACCGTCCTGATAAATCAATCCCACCGAGCTGCCGACCACGCGTTCGGGCGGAATCCCGTACAGCGCAGCGGTAATCGGCCGCATGAAGTCCCGACCCCCACCGGACACGATGTAGTTCGTGAAGCTGTGCGCTTCCAGGTAGCGCAACAGTTCGACCATCGGCCGATATCCACAGGACGCATAGGATCGCTTGAGTGTCGGATGCTTGGCGTCGGCGAAGAAGTTTTCGACGCGACGGCGGTGCTCCTCGACAGTGATCGCTTCGTGTGCGGTGAGCACGGCCCCCATCAGCGTCGTGATGTCGGCGTCATCGCCCTGATAGTGCTTGGTGACGGCGTCGGCCAGCCACTTCAAGTTCCCCTCGAAGGCCGACTTGTACGGTTGCTTGTCCCGCAGTGACGGATCGGCCTTCGCCTGTTCGGCGAATCTGCGCACGAGGAAGTCGAGCTGTATGTACATCGGTTTCTCACACCACAGCGTGCCGTCGTTGTCGAAGACCGCGACACGCTGTTGGGGCTCAACGTAATCCGGCCCGCCGTGGGTGGTCACGCGGTCTACGAAGTCGACAATCGCCGCCTTCGCAGAACCGTCTTGCCATGACTCCAGCACGCTCACCCGCCGCGGGAGGAAAGGAACTTGTTGAGCTCTTCGACCGCGTGGTTGATGGTGAACGACGACGGCTCTTGACGCGGTGGGAACTCCTTGAACGTCTCGAGGAACTGGGTGGCGATCGCCGATCCGAAGAGGACCAAGTAGATACGGTCGATCATCCAGTCCCAGTAGGTGTTCGACGTGATGTCCGCGCGTTCGTATGGGTCCGTGCGCAGATTGAACAATTTCGGCGCCCGCAGTGGCGTGAACGGCTCGAACCAGATCTGCAGCGTGCCCTGGCACCGCTGCTCCATGAAAACGACCTTCCAGTTCTCGGCCCTGATTCCCAGCACGTCGCAGTCGTCGGAGAAGTAAATCATGCCGCGGCGTGGGCTCTTGTCCACCTCACCGGTGAGATAGGGCAATAGGTTGTACCCGTCGATGTGAACCTTGTAGGTCATGTCACCGACGGTGTGGCCGGCCTTCAGCTTGTCGATGATGCCCGGATCCCCCGCTGCGGCAAGGAAAGTCGGTAGCCAATCATGATGCTGGACGATCTCGTTGGAGACACTGCGGGGCTTGATCTTTCCCGGCCAGCGGATCATCTCGGGAACACGGAAGGCCCCTTCCCAGTTGGTGGCCTTCTCGCTTCGGAACGGCGTCGTGGCGCCGTCCGGCCAGCTGTTGGCGTGCGGGCCGTTGTCGGTGCTGTAGATGACGATCGTGTCCTCGGCAATGCCCAGCTCATCCACCAGGTCGAGCAGTTGGCCGACGTTGCGGTCGTGGTCGATCATGGTGTCGTGGTACGGCGACTGCCAACGGCCCGCCTGGCCAAGGCTCTCCGGCTTGGTGTGCGTCCGGAAGTGCATGTGCGTCATGTTCATCCAGACGAAGAACGGAGTGCCGGCCTCATGCTGGCGCCGGATGAAATCGGTGCACGCACCGGTGGTTTCGTCGTCGATGGTCTCCATCCGCTTCTTGGTCAGCGGCCCGGTGTCCTCGATGCGCTGCTTGCCGACGGGTCCGTATCGTTCATCGACTTCGCCGGAGTCCTCGTCGGTGGCCCAGGAGTGGATGACGCCACGCGGCAGCAGCGCCCGGCGCAGTAGCGGTGCTTCTTCCTCGGTGGGGTAGTCGGGGTTCTCGGGCTCTTCTTCGGCGTTGAGGTGATAGAGGTTGCCGAAGAACTCGTCGAACCCGTGCGCGGTCGGCAGATACTTGTTCAGGTCCCCGAGGTGGTTCTTGCCGAACTGGCCGGTGGCGTACCCCAGCGGTTTGAGCAACTCGGCGATCGTCGGGTCCTCTTTCTGCAGCCCGACGTCGACCCCTGGCATGCCCACCTTGCTCATGCCGGTGCGGTAGACGCTCTGCCCGGTGATGAACGATGACCGCCCTGCGGTGCAACTTTGTTCACCGTAGGAATCGGTGAACAGCATCCCCTCATCGGCGATGCGATCGATGTTGGGGGTGAAGTAGCCCATCATGCCGCGGCTGTAGCAGCTCAGGTTACTGATGCCTATGTCGTCGCCCCAGATGACGAGAATGTTCGGCTTTTCGTTCGGCACGGCTGCTCCTTGACCAATTGACGATTAGGTCGAAGCCTAGGGGCGCAGTGCGGCAGTGATCGGGTATTCGGCCAACGGTTCACCGATTCGTGAGCTCTCGGACCAGCGTCGGGTACCGGGCGCGGTCGGGCCGGAAGATGTCGTGGGGGGAGTCGTGGAACTCGTGCAGTTCCGCCGACGGAAACAACCGCCGATAGCGGGCCCATGCGGCGTCATCGATCAAAGGGCTGTTGGGGCTGCGCACCACCAGCATCGGCGGCTGCAGCGCCGACAAATCTTCCCAATACGACCGACCCCGCGCCGCGCGGAACATCTTGACCGCCGCCTCGTAGTCGAGCCGGTTGCGAACCGGCGAACCGCGCCACCGGCCGTCCAGCAGGTGACGCATATGCGGCTCGGGCAACACGATTTCCGCTGGCACGTAATCGCCGATCGAGAGCGACAGCACGCGATCCGGGTGCGCCAGCGCCCACGCGATCGCATACGTCGTGCCGCGGGAGAACGTCATGAGGTGCACCGGTCCGTCCGTGACCGCGTCGACCACCGCACCGACGTCCGCACTGAGCGCGCCAAGGTCATACCCGGTTTCAGGCGCGTCGCTTTGGCCGTGCCCGCGCAGCTCCACCACGACCGTTCGCCGCCCGAGCAGTGGCAGGATCTCGACGTAGTCGTCCGCGAGATCGGTCACCCCTGGGACGAAGATGATCGGCGCACCGCGATCGTCGCCGCCAGAGTCGAGGTAGTGAATGCGGGTGTCGCCGTTGGTGGCAAAGCGGGAACGCGGCACTGGACCACGATGCCGTCTCGCGGTCGGCCAGTGTGCGGTTTCGGTGCAAAGCATGCCTGAGAGGCGCACCCTGGTAACCGGAAGGTGATGGCAGGGGAAGACCATGTATGACAAGGATTTGAGCAACAAGTGGCGCGTCGAGATCGACTTCGACGAGGACGAGACGCACACGCATGCGATGGTGCACGCCCAGTGCGGCGACGGTAAGAGCGTGACCACGCTGGGGGACGCTTACCGCAACCCGAAGGACTCGGCTGCGCCGATGATCGGCGAGGAGATCGCGGCCGCGCGCGGGCTCATCGCACTGGGCACCGAGCTGTTGCATCGGGCGTCATCGCAAATCGAACAGGTCACGCATCAGCCGGTGCATCTGTATCGCTGACCCGCGACAGCAGCGCGCAGTGGCTGCAGATCAGCCCTCCAGCGGAGATGCCGTCATCACGCCGACCGCCGGCTCGTGGACCTCACCCTTCATCTGGTGGAACAGGTCGACGTAATACGGCAGGCACTCCGCCATGGCCTGCTCGGTGGTGAACAGCGGCTGGTAGCCCAGGTCGCGCTGCGCCTTGGCGATCGAGAAGTAGTTGTCCAGGTAAAGCCGTTCCACCCCAAGGGGTTCCAGCAGCGGCTTGGGCAGGCCGAACCGGAAGTGGAACCACTGCCACACCGTCATCACGGCTTTGACCAGCCGCCCCGGCACCCAGATCTTCGGCCACGGCTGACCGCACGCCTCGACCACCGGTTGGGAGAACTCGAACATGTTGATCGGTTCGCCGTCGTTGATGAAGTACGCCTGACCTGGCGCCGTTCCGCCCGGGACCAGATGCTCGGCGGCAAGGATGAATCCGTGAATCAGGTTGTGTACGTAGGAGTTATCGAGCTTGACCTTCTTGCTGCCGACCAGCACCTTGACGTGGCCTGCGAGCACGTTCTCGAACACCTTGCGGAACATCGTCTGATCGCCGCGGCCCCAGATGCCGCTGGGCCGGATCGAGCACGTCAACAACCCGTCAACGCCGTTCTGCGAAAGGACGAATTGCTCCGCGGCGACCTTCGTCTCGGTGTAGAGGTCGTTGAAGCGTTTGGTATAGGGCAGCGTTTCGTCTCCGCCGGAGATCCGCTGCCCGCCCATCACCACGCTGTTGGAGGCGGTGTAGACGAACCGCTTGGTGCCTGCGGCCTGCGCGGCGTGCACCAGGTTCTTGGTGCCCTCGACGTTGACCGCGAAGCTGCGCTTGCGGTACTCCTCGGTGACCGACCCGCCGCCCATCAGATCGATGATCGCCGCGGTGTGGATCACGGTGTCGATGTCCTTGACGGCGGCGGCCACCGTCGCGGCATCACAGATATCGCCCTCGAGGACCTCGAGCCGCGGATGCGCGGGCAGAGGGGAGGGAACTCGGTCGAACGAGCGGACGTGGTGTCCTCGGTCCAGCAGTTCGGTCACCAGGTTGGCGCCGACGAAGCCGGAGCCTCCGGTCACGAGCACGCGGCCCAGTTCGGTGGTCAGCGTTGAATCACCCATGCCGGAGAGCATAAATGAAACGTGTTACAGTTTCGAGTCCTCGCGCGAAAAATTGTTTCGAACTCAAGCGTCGTCGGCGTCCTTCGAGGCCAGTGCATCCGCCACCCGCTTGCGCGCGCCAGCTAAGTGCTCTTCACAGCGTTTAGCCAGCTCTTCGCCTCTTTCCCAGAGTTTCAGCGATGCCTCTAGATCCAAGCCGCCCTGTTCCAGTTGCTGCACCACGGCGATCAGTTCGTCGCGCGCATCTTCGTACCCCAGCTGACTAATAGGCTTCATTCAATGCCCCTCGCTGCCCTCGCTCGTTGCGATGACCGCCCCGTCGGCGACCCGCACCCGCAGCCGCGTCCCCGCGGGCGCATCTGCTGTCGTGCGCAGGATCGTGCCCGCCGCCGTCTGCACGACGGCGTACCCGCGGTCCAGTGTGGCCGCCGGCCCCAGTGTGGCGAGCCGCGCCGACAGATGGCCGATCCGGTCGGATTCGGCGGCCACCAGCCGGTTGATATCGCGTCGGATGCAGCTCGTGGCTCGCTGGATCTCGTCGCCGCGCGCGGTGAGCGCGGCCAGCGGCTGGGCCAGCACCGGCCTGCTGCGCAATTGGGAAACCACATGCTCTTCGCGGTGCACCCAGTTGCGCAGCGCGCGGCCGCAGCGCCGGCGTAGGTCGGTGATCAACGCCTGCTCGGCGGCGGCGTCCGGGACGATCCGCTTCGCCGCATCGGTCGGCGTGGCCGCGCGGACATCGGCGACCAGGTCGCACAGCGGGTTGTCGGGTTCGTGGCCGACCGCGCTGACGACGGGCGTGGTGCACGCCGCTATCGCGCGGCACAGCGTCTCGTCGGAGAACGGCAGCAGGTCCTCGACGCTGCCGCCGCCGCGGGCGAGGACGATCACGTCGACGGCTTCGTCGCGGTCCAGGTCGCCAAGCGCCTCGACGATCTGCGGGACGGCGTTGGGGCCCTGCACCACGGTGTTGCGCACCTCGAATCGCACGGCGGGCCAGCGGCCCGTCGCTACGGTCATCACGTCACGCTCGGCGGCCGATGCGCGACCGGTGATCAGCCCGATGGTCGAAGGCAGGAACGGTAGCGGTCGCTTCAGCCGCGGATCGAACAGCCCCTCGGCATGCAGCAGTTGACGTAGCCGGTCGATTCGGGCGAGCAGCTCGCCGACGCCGACCGCGCGAATCTGGTTGACCCGCAACGAGAATGTGCCGCGGCCGACGAAGAAATTCGGTCTGCCGAGCATGATCACCTGGGTGCCCTCGGCGAGCTTCACCGGTGCGTTGTGAACCAGCTCCCGCGGACAGGTGATCTGCAGGGACATGTCCGCGGCGGGGTCGCGCAGCGTGATGTAGGCGGTGCTGGAGTTCGGGCGCACGTTCATCTGCGCGATCTGACCCTCGACCCAGACGGTGCCCAGCCGGTCGATCCACCCCTTGACCATCATCGCGACGGTGCGGACCGGATACGGATTGTCCGCGGAGTTGGGTTGCTCCTGCGCTGTCACTTGGCGGTCGCGCGGGTGATCCTGTTGGACAGCAGGGTCTGAAACGGTGCGCGCGACTTGGTGGCGTCCTCGTAGGCGAGCAGCGCCTCGAGATCGGCAACCCGCAGCGAGCTCAGGCGGGCCCGCAGCTGGGCCAGCGTGAGCGACTCGTAATCGAGCTCGGTGACGATTTCGGGCGTATCGGCCTGCGCTGAGTTCGTCCCGCTGTCGGCCTTGGCCCGTGTGTCGGCGGTCTCCGGCTCGCCGCCGGTGAACAGCGCGAAGCGGCCCTCGGTCAGCCGTTCGCCGTCACCGCTCGGCGCTTGCTCGCCCTGTTCGAGATCCTCGTCGAACGTCGCCCACTCCGGCTGCTCATCCTTGGGCGGAAACAGCTGCTCGAGCGTCTCGTCGCCCTTGATGACCAGATCAGCGACGTCCTGCTGCATCTTCATCACGAGGTGGGCAACCTGACTGGCGACGGTCATCGGGTACATCAGGATGGTCTGCGGAAGCTTGCGGGTTTCCTCGAGGGCGGTCACCGCCGCACCTACCAGCAGGCGGACCCCATACGGTGCAGTTGCCATGGCCCCCAGCGTACGGCTGGCCTCCCGCGGGCGCGGGTCAGTACCCTTGGAACCATGCCGCCGACGATAAACATGGGGATTCCGGGTGCCTCCAGCTCGGCGACCGGCGGTGTTACCGGTAAGCGGGTGCTGCTGGCCGAGCCGCGCGGGTACTGCGCGGGCGTCGATCGGGCCGTGGAAACCGTGGAGCGCGCGCTGGAAAAGCACGGCGCCCCGGTCTACGTGCGCCACGAGATCGTGCACAACCGCCACGTGGTCGACACGCTGGCCAAGGCGGGCGCGGTGTTCGTCGACGAAACCGACGAGGTGCCCGAGGGCGCGATCGTGGTGTTCTCCGCCCACGGCGTCGCGCCGACAGTGCACGAGACCGCCGCCGCGCGCGACCTGAAGGTCATCGACGCCACCTGCCCGCTGGTCACCAAGGTGCACAACGAAGCCAAGCGGTTCGCCCGGGACGACTACGACATCCTGCTGATCGGCCATGAGGGCCACGAGGAGGTCGTCGGCACCGCAGGGGAGGCGCCCGACCACGTACAACTCGTCGACGGACCCGACGCGGTCGACAACGTGACCGTGCGCGACGAGAACAAGGTGATCTGGCTGTCGCAGACCACGCTGTCCGTGGACGAGACGATGGAGACCGTCCGGCGGCTGCGCGAGAAGTTCCCGACGCTGCAGGACCCGCCGAGCGACGACATCTGCTACGCCACACAGAACCGTCAGGTCGCGGTCAAGGCGATGGCGCCGGAGTGCCAGCTGGTGATCGTGGTCGGCTCGCGCAACTCGTCGAACTCGGTGCGGCTGGTCGAGGTGGCGCTGGGCGCGGGCTCTGATGCGGCCCATCTGGTCGACTACGCCGACGACATCGACCCGGCCTGGCTCGAGGGCGTGACGACCGTCGGCGTCACCTCCGGTGCGTCGGTACCCGAGGTGCTGGTGCGTGGGGTGCTCGAGCGGCTGGCCGAATACGGCTACGGCACCGTGCAGCCCGTCACGACCGCGAACGAGACGCTGGTGTTCGCGCTGCCGCGGGAGATCCGCCCGGCGCGCGCATAATGCGCTTGCGCCACAAGCTGTTTGGTCTCCTCGCGACGCTCGTCTTCCTCCTTGCCGGCTGCGGTGACGACGCAGCGAACCGGTTGAACAGCACCGTGCACGCGTTCGCCGATGCGCTCAGCAAGGGCGACACGCAGGCGGCCGCGGCAGTCACGACCGATCCGGCGCAGGCCTCCGACACCCTTGGCAAGCTGTTCGACAGCCTCGGCCACAACGCCCACTTCGACGTGTCGGCCGTCGATCACAAGGACGACAACGGAACGTTCACCCTTGCCGCCACATGGAAATTCGGCAAGGACGACCGCAACCAGTGGACCTACAGCACCACTGGCAGCGCCAGCCAGAACGGCGGCCAGTGGAAGCTCCAGTGGAATCCGGCGACCGTCGCGCCCGGTCTTGACGCCGGGCCGCTGTCGTACAGCACCCTGACGCCCGATCCGGCGGCCAGGGTGCTGGACCGGACAGGAGCAGAGTTGTTCACCCAGCAGGTCGTCACGCTGGTCAATGTGTCGCCCGGCGTCGACGCGAATGCCGTTGCAGCGCTGCTGAATCCGATCGACGGCGGCATCACGGCAGAGTCGCTGCAGTCGCAGCTGGCCGCGGCCAACGGCCAGCCCGTCACCGCGATCACGCTGCGCGCGGAGGACCTCGCGCCGATCCAGGATGCGTTGTCGGCCCTGCCGAACGTGACGCTGGCCGCGCAGACACGGTTGCTCACCACCGACAAGGCGTTGACGTCGCCGACGCTGTCGGGGCTGTCCGACCTGTGGCAAGCGGCTACCGACGACGCCACCGGGTGGTCGGTGAGCACCAAGACCGCCACCGGCAGTCAGCATGTCGGCGGACAGGACCCCAAGCCCGTCGCCGACGTCCACAGCACGCTCGACATCGGAATGTCACGCGCCGCCAAGGACGCACTGGCCCCGATTCCCACGCCCGCCGCGATGGTGGTGATCCAGCCCTCGACCGGCGACGTGCTGGCCATCGAGCAGAACCCCGCCGCCGACGCGCAGGGGCCGATCGCGCTGACGGGGCTTTATCCGCCTGGCTCGACGTTCAAGACCGTGACGGTCTCGGCGGCGCTGCAGGCCGGCCAGGTGACGCCTGACAGCATCGTCGGCTGTCCGGGGACCGAGAACATCGAGGGCCGCCAGATCCCCAACGACGACAACTTCGACCTCGGTCAGGTGCCGTTGCACACCGCGTTCGCGCGGTCGTGCAACACCACGATGGGGCGGCTGGCGGTCAACTTGCCGCCTGATGGCCTGACGAAGGCCGCCGCGCAGCTGGGCCTCGGCATCGACTACACCGCCCCGGGCATGACGACGGTGACCGGCAAGGTGCCCGTCGCCGACACGTCGGCGCTGCGCGTCGAGGAGGGTATCGGGCAAGGCCAGGTCACCGCGTCGCCGTTCGGCATGGCCCTCGTTGCGGCCGCACTGGCGCACGGTTCGGTACCCGCGCCGACGATCGTGGCAGGCCAGCCCGGGAAGCCCGATCACGCTCCTGACCCGCTACCGGCAAGCATCGACGATCAAGTGAAAACGATGATGCGCGAAACGATTACGAGCGGCACCGCCACGCAACTGCAGGACATCCCCGACATGCTCGGCAAGACCGGAACAGCCGAATACATCGACAACACCCACGCCCACGGCTGGTTCGTGGGTATCGACGGCGACCTCGCGCTGGCGGTATTCATCAGTGACGCGGGCAGTTCCGGCCCCGCTGTGGACGCGGCAGGCCGATTCCTGCGCACGCTGCACCCCTGAATCTCGTTTCAATCGCAATCTCCGCTATCGGCCCGGTGTTTGCAGTTACGATCTGCGGTGATGGGGAGGTAGGCCGAAAAATTGGGTTCTCCGGGCATAGAGGACACGCGGTTCTCCACGGCTTGGCTGCGACGGTTTGCCCGAACGACGCCCGGTGTCATCGCCATCATCGCGCTCGCGGTCGGGGCCATCTGCGTCGTCGCCGGGGTGGTGTGCGGCGGCCAACTCAACGGGCGGATCGACCAACGCGATGCCATCCTGGCTCGCTCTGAACCGTTCGCCTATGCAGCGCAAAATCTGTACGCCGCCTTGTCGGCCGCCGATGCCGCGGCAGCATCGGCGTTCCTGTCGGGCGGGATCGAAACCGGCCAGATGCGTGCGCGGTACCAGGAAGCCCTTGCGCGCGCTTCCTCGGCGCTCGCCGACGCGACCGCAGGCGCTACGGACAGGGAAACCCGCACCTCGATTGCGGAGATATCGGCGCAGCTTTCCGCGTACACGGCGCTTGTCGAGTCGGCAAGGGCGAACAACCGGCAGGGCTTTGTGATCGGGTCGGCATATCTGCGCGAAGCATCGTCGTTGATGCAGACGTCGCTGCTGCCCAGCGCCGAAAAGATCTACACCCGAAATCTCGCCACGGTCGCAGACGATCAGCGCGCCGTCGGTTCCCTACCGGTCATCAGCCTGGCGCTGCTGCTGCTCGCCCTGGTGGCCATCGGGGTTGGTTCGGTGATGATGTATCGCCGAACGAACCGGCAGTTCAACATCGGGCTCGTCGTCGCGGCGACAACGGTGGTGGTGGTGATCGGCTGGGTTGTGCTGGCCACTCAGCTCGCGGCAGGCGAAATCGAGCACAGCCGAACCGAAGGCAGCGAACGGTTCGAACAGCTCGCGAAGGCGCGCATTCTCGCGCAGCAGGCACGGACCGACGAAACTCTTGAGCTGATCGCGCGGGGTGACATCACCGCAAGAGAAAAATCGTTCAACGACCACATCGACGAGATGGGCAAGCTGATCGAAGCTGCGCCGGCAGCCACGAAGGACGCGGTCGAAAAGTGGACCACCAGCCACGCCAAGCAAGCCGAGGCGTATGGCAGAGGTGACTACGACGCCGCCGTCGCCCAGGCGCTCGGCCCCTCCGCGACGCAGTTCTTCGCCGTCGAAGCCAGCCTGCGCGACGGCACCGAGGGAACGCGGAATACGTTGCGCGACCGGGTGTCCGCCGCGGGGCGATGGATGGCATGGAGCCCAACAGGAACCCTTGTGTTGATGGTCGTTGCTGCCACAACAGCCGTGGTCGGCTTGTGGCCGCGGCTCAAGGAGTTCCTGTGAGAACACGAATTATATTGGCACTGAGCGCCATTGCGCTCACCGTCGCCGCGTGTGGGTCGTCCGCGGCGCCGGCATCGGTTTCGGTCGCCCCTGTCGAGCCGCGGCCGGCGGGCGCGACGGAGGTCACTGCACCGCCGGCCGCCGTGAATGCGGACTGCGACAGAGAAGCAAGCCCCCGTCCCGAGCGGCCGCTGCCGTCGCCGGGTGCGATGCCTGCCGGTTCGACGATGGCAAAGATCTTCGACCGCGGCCGGCTTATCGTCGGCGTCGACCAGAACACCTATCTGTTCGGGTTCAGGAATCCGGCCACGGGGCAACTGGAGGGGTTCGACATCGACATCGCCCGCGAGATCGCGCGGGCCATCTTCGGTGATCCGGACCGGATCCAACTGCGCGTGGTCGATGCCAGCCAACGCGAGTCGGTGTTGGCCAACGACGAGGTGGACCTTGTCGTCCGGACGTACTCGATCACCTGTGCCCGCAAGCAGAAGGTCGCATTCTCGACCGTCTACTTCAACGCCAATCAGAAGGTTCTCGCGGTCAAGGGCTCCGGAATCGAATCATTTCAGGCACTTTCGGGCAAGCGGGTGTGCGCGGTGTCGGGCACGACGTCGCTGTCGAAGTTGTTCGAGCTGAACCCGCGACCACAGGTGTTCGGGGTCGCGACGTGGACGGACTGCCTGTTGATGTTGCAGCAAGGGCAGGTCGACGCGATCAGTACCGACGACGTGGTGCTGCGGGGACTGGCACATCAGGACCCGACGGTCGAGGTCATCGGCCAGAGTGTGGCCGTCGAGCCCTACGGCATCGGGATCAAGAAGGAGAACATCGATCTGGTCCGATTCGTCAACGGTGTGCTCGAGAAGATCCGCGATGACGGCACCTGGCAACGGCTCTACGACGCCAGGCTGCAGGAACTCGGGCCGTCGGCAGGTCCTCCGGAACCGCGCTACGAGGGCTGATCATGCGCGTGCTGACCCCCGACGAGATCGATCGCGAACTCCAGTCGCGCACAACGGAAGTCGCGGCGATGTCGTCGACGCTGGTCGAACTGGAGAACCACCCGGGGCTGGAACACGTACGGGTGTATGCGCCGATCGGCCTGACAGCGCAGCGGTGGACGGTGATCGAGAAGTCGCTGAGCCAGCTGTGGGAGGATCTGCGCCGCATGACGTCGATTCTGGAATCGGCCCGGTTGGTCCGGTCGCGCCGGTCGAGGCCCGATGACGATGACTGCCGGGAGTTGACGAAGTTGCTCCGTGAGCCGACGCTCGAGGTGTCCCGGCAGCCGATCCCGTTGGCGAAGCGCAAGATCAGCGGAGTCAGCGAGTCGGTCGAATACGTCGGGCTCGCAGATACGGCAGAGCGGATGCACGCCGCCTATCCCGCCGTCGTCGAATTCCTCGACGCCGTCGATCGCGTCAACTCGCTTGTGGCCGAAAAGCTCGCACCGACACGGAAACGACTCGACGCAGCCGGCGTATCCGGGCCCGCCGAACTTGCCGACCTGTTGGAGGTCACCGCGACGGATCCGCTGTCCTTGACCACCCGGGACATCGAAGCGCGCATCAACTCGATAGCCGAAACCGTCGAGCGGCAATCGGCCGAGCTCGCCGAACTCGCTGCAATACAGTCGAATTGGCCAGCCAGTCTGGCCGCCGCCGCGGAGAGCCTCGACGCGCTGCGCGAGGCGGGCATGCGTGCTACGGAAATTCGCAGACATGCGGTGCAGAAGGTATTGGCGGGCGCGTTCCCGGCGCGCAGCGACGCCGAGCCGGCCCTGCGCGCCGAGCTCGCTGCGCTCGCCTCCCCGGACCCGAAGGCGCTTCGATCGCTTCGGCGCCGCATCGATGCCGCGCTGCACGCCGCGCGTGAGGAGGAGCAGCTCGCACAGGGACTGCTCGACCGTCGCGATGAGCTCAAGGGGCGGCTGACGGCATACCAGGCGAAAGCCGCCAGGCTCGGCTTCGGAGAGGACCGAGACCTGCTGGCGTGCATCCGAATCGCGAAGGGGCTGCTGTCGCGGCAGCCATGCGATCTGCGCGCCGTCACCCGTGCCATCTCGGACTACCAGCAGTTGATTGCGGACAAGCAGGAGAAGACGGAATGAAATGCGCTGAAGCGGGATGCGATGGGACCGTCGTCGACGGCTACTGCGATGTCTGCGGCACCGCCCCGGGACCCGAAGCACCGCAAGCGGTTTCCGTCGCAACCGCGCCACGGCATTCCGTCCCGTCGGCTCGCACCGCCTCGGTGCGCACGTCTCGTACCGGTTCGTCGACTCGAGGCAGTTCCCGCGGCCGCCTCGGCGCAGGAATTGTGGAGATGCCGCGCATACCGAAGGGCGACCCGGCGGCGGCGATACTCTCCGATCCGCAGGTACCCGAGAGCAGCCGCTACTGCGGCAACCACGACTGCAACAAGCCGGTGGGTCGCCAGCGTGACGGGCAACCCGGCCGCACCGAGGGCTTCTGCCCCGAGTGTGGCACGCGATACTCGTTTGTTCCCAAGCTTTCTCGCGGTGAAGTCGTCGGCGGCCAGTACGAAGTTCAGGGCGCGATAGCGCACGGCGGCCTCGGCTGGATCTACCTGGCGACCGACCGCAACGTCGAAAACCGCTGGGTGGTGCTCAAGGGCTTGCTCAACTCCGGCGATGCCGAGGCGATGGCCGTGGCCAAGGCGGAGGTTCTCGCGCTCGCGGGGGTCCAGCATCCGAACATCGTCCAGATCTACAACTTCGTCCAGCATCCGGATGCGACGGGGGTCCCGGTTGGCTACATCGTGATGGAGTTCATCGGCGGCAAGTCGCTGAAGCAGATGCGCAAGGAGCTCAACGCTCCGCTGCCGCCGGATCAGGCGGTCGCCTACATGGTTGAGATCATTCCGGCGCTCGGCTACCTGCATTCACAAGGTCTCGCCTACTGCGACTTCAAGCCGGACAACGTGATGCAGACCGAAGACCAGGTCAAGCTGATCGACCTCGGCGCCGTCATCCGCATGGACGACGAAGAGAGCGCGATCTACGGCACCATGGGCTACCAGGCGCCGGAGATCGCCGAGACCGGCCCGACAGTCGCCAGTGACGTCTACACCGTCGGCCGAACGCTCGCCGTGCTCGTGATGGACGTGCCTCAGGAGCGAGGCCGCTTCGTCGAGCAGTTGCCCGGCCCGGAGACGGTACCGATGCTTGCCAAGCACGAATCGCTCTATCGCGCGATTCTTCGTGCCACCGACCATGATTCGGGATACCGGTTCGCGTCCATGGAAGAGCTGGCCGACCAACTGACCGGTGTGCTGCACGAGATCGTGGCCGTCGAGCGCGACACGCCACAACCGCGAATGTCGAGATACTTCAGTCCGCAACGCGGCATCTACGGCGCGGGTATCGAGGTGGCCGTGAACCCCGAAGACGTGATCGCCGCGCTGCCTGTCCCCGTCGTCGACCCCACCGACCCCGGCGCCGCAGTGCTCGCCACCACCAGCGGCACACCTGCGGCTCAACTCGAGCATGCGCTCGATCTGGCCAGAACGGGTGCGCAGCAGGCCAACCGGTCCTCGGTCGAGGTGCCGTTGCGTCTGGTGCGCGCATCACTCGAGATCGGCGCGCCCGACAACGCCAGAAAACGTCTCACCGAGTTGGAGACGGTCATCCCCGGAGACTGGCGGCTGAGTTGGTACGGCGCCCAGTGCGCCTTGCTGGAGCACGCATTCGACAAGGCCGCAGCCGATTTCGAGGCGGTGTTGGCCGCGCTGCCCGGCGAACTCGCCCCGAAGATTGCGATCGCCGCCACCGCCGAATTACGCGGCGACCGCGAGGTGGCCGCCCGCTACTACGAGACGGTGTGGCGCACCGACCGCAGCTACGTCAGCGCCGCATTCGGGCTGGCACGGCAGCGGGTGCACGCCGGCGACACCGCGGGCGCGGTCGCCGCACTCGACCAAGTGCCCAACGACTCAGCGCATTTCACGCCCGCCGGCGCGACCGCGATCGAGATCCTGCTCGAGGGCAGAACCGCCGACAAGCTCGACGAGCAGATCCTGCTCGACGCGGGCAAGCGCGCCGACGCGCTGAACATCGAGTCGGCCACCAAGCGCGCAATGATCCGCTTGCGGGTGCTCGGCGCGGCGCTGGACTGGGTGGGCGCCGGGCACAAGAGCAGCGCGGGGTGGCTGCTCGGTGCGGCGTTCGACGAGCCGAGAATCCGGACCGGGATGGAACGCAGCTACCGCGAGTTGGCGCACGAGACACCCGACATGTGGGACAGAATTGCCTTGGTGGAGAAGGCGAACAAGATTCGGCCGAGGTCACGCGTATGACAAGTTCAAACAGCAGGTGTCCGCATTGCGCTACTGCAGTTGCGCCCACCGACCGGTTCTGCGAGGACTGCGGTGGCTCGTTGTCCGAGCTTCAAAAGGTGGCCATCCCGCGTCCCCCTTCGACGGATGGACCGTGCACGGACTGCGGCAACGAGGGTCAGTTCGACGAGTACTGCACCGTCTGCGGGCACCGCCGCGAGCAGCCCGACCGAGACGAGGCGTGCCTTGGCGAGGTGGTGCTGATCACCGACCGTGGCATCGAACACGCAGGCAATGAGGACGCCGCCTCCGCAGGGATGTTGGTGGGCAACGACGCAACGCGACCCGATGCGATCGCCGTCGTGGTGTGTGACGGGGTGTCCAGTTCCGATGAGGCGCACAAGGCGGCGGTCGCCGCTTCGGCCGCGGGCGTCGACGCGATGCTCGCAGCGATCGCGGCGGCCAAGAAGTCGCGTGCGGCTGTGCTGGCGGGATTGGATGCGGCGGCCAAGGCTGCGGTTGCGGCGGGTAGCGGTTCCGCCTCCGCGCCGTCGTGCACCTACACGGCGGCGATCGTTCTCCCCGGCGAGGGTTCCGCGCAGGTCACCGTCGGCAACGTCGGTGACAGCAGGGCGTACTGGCTGCCTGAGCCACCCGCAGCCCCGCAGCAGCTGACGGTCGACGACTCGCTGTCACAAGAGCTGATCACCGCAGGCGCCTCGCCGGAATCGGAAGCCGTCCGCCGTGGCGCACACACGCTGACGCGCTGGCTCGGCGCTGACAGCGATGCCGAGCCGTGGTCGGAGTCGAGCGTGCAGACCATCACCGCCGAGGGCCCGGGCACGCTGTTGCTGTGCAGCGACGGACTGTGGAACTACCTGCCTGAGGCCGCCGACATCGCCCGGTTCTGCATCGGCGTCGAGCCGAGCGCCGCGGCGCGGGCGCTGACCGAATACGCACTGAACGCCGGTGGCCAGGACAACATCACCGTCGCGATAATCCCGATCGGAGGGACGTCATGAGTTCGGCTGAACACCAAGGCATTTCCGTAGACGTCGATCACAATCCCTACCTCGCAGAGGGCAGCGGCACCGTCGACGCCATTGTCAGCATCACCGCCGATGTCGACGCGACGGCCTCGGCACCCGAGCGGGTCGAGGCCATCATCATCGACTGCTCGACGTCCATGCAGGCACCGATCGAGAAGTTCGAGGCGGCCAAGCGGGCCACCGCCGCGGCCATCATGGAACTCGTTGACGGCACGTATTTCACGATCGTCGACGGCACCGAGAAGGCCGCGAGTGTCTACCCGAACGAAGGGCTGGCGCGGGCGAGCACGGAGACCAAGGCCGCGGCCATGCGTGCCGTCGACGGCCTTCGGCCCCACGGCGGCACCGCGATGGGCACCTGGCTCGCACACGTCCGGGGCATCGTCGGGCAGCGCAAGGGCGCGATCGTGCACGCGATCCTGCTCACCGACGGCAAGGACGAGCACGAGACGCCGGAGGAGTTGGGGCAGGAAATCGGGCTCAGCGAAGGCGAATTCACGTGTGACTGCCGGGGTGTCGGCACCGCCTGGGAGGTCGACGAGCTGCGTGCGATCTCGACCGCGCTGCTGGGCACGGTCGACATCGTGGCCGACCCGGAAGATCTCGCAGACGACTTCGCGTCGATGATGAAAACGTCGATGAGCAAGGCGATCCCCGATCTGACGCTGCGACTGTGGACGCCGGCCGGGGCGAGGGTCGAATTCGTCAAACAGGTCGCGCCGACTGTGGAAGACCTGACACACCGCCGCGTCGAGGCCGGAAATCAGTGCGGCGAATACCCGTTGGGCTCGTGGGGCTCGGAGGACCGCGACTACCACATTCAGGTCGAGGTGGAGCCGGCGGCGATTGGGCGGGAGAAATTGGCCGCCAGGGTGAGCGTCGTTGCCGGCGACGAGGTGGTGGGCGAGGGGCTGGTCAAGGCGATATGGACCGCCGACACGGGATTGTCGGCCCAGATCAGCCGCCGGGTTGCGCACTACACCGGCCAGGCAGAGCTGGCGCAGGCGGTTCAGGAGGGCTTGAGCGCGCGCAAAGTGGGTGACGTCAGGACCGCGACCGCCAAACTGCAACGCGCGATGGAGTTGGCGGTCGAATCGGGCAACGACGGCACGGCCAAGCTGCTCGGACGGGTCGTCGAGGTCGACGAGCGGACCGGCACGGTGCAACTGCGGCGGGAGGTCGCGGCGGCGGACGAGATGGCACTCGACGCCCGGTCCACCAGAACTGCTCGAGTGCGGAAGGAGACCTGATGCCGACCTGCGTCGAGGGACACTCGTCGAAGGCCGCCGACTATTGCGACGTATGCGGTGCGCCGATCGGAAGCGCTGCGGCACAACCGGATTCGCCGGCATCGGGGGAGGCCAAGGCCTGCCCGGCATGCGGGATGCCGGTGAGCGGCCGATTCTGTGAGTCGTGCGGGCACGACTCTGCGCTGCCCGAACCGTCGGCGACCGTCGCGCCTGCCGCCGTTGCCAAGCCGGTCGGGTGGACCGCCGTCGTTAACGCCGACAGGGAGTTCTATGAACGGGTGCTGGCCCAGGGCGGCCCCGACACCGTCGAGTTCCCACAGTTCTTCCCCGCACGCCGAATCGCGCTGCAGAGCGACACCACACTGATCGGAAGGGGAAACGCAAAGCAGGGCGTGGAGCCCGAGATCGATCTGGGCATCCATCCGGCCGACCGCGGCGTCTCGACGCAACATGCCGTGCTGCGGCTGCGCGACTCCGGCCTGACCGTCACCGATCTGGGCTCCACCAACGGCACCAGCCTCAACGGCAGCAATGACCGCTTGACCGAAGGTGAAGAGACCCCGCTTGCAGACGGCGACCGCATCCACGTCGGTGCCTGGACCACGATCACGGTCGTGCAGGGCTAGATGTCGTACTCCCAGCTGTCGGCTTCCCAGCTGCTGCGCGATGCGCGCGGCCGCGACCGATGCTCTGCGCGGTCGTCGCCCTCGTCGGAGCCGCGGTAACGCACGCGCGAGACCGGGTGATGCGTCCCGTTCCCGTTGCTGGAGCGAGGTTCCCGGGGCGGGTAGTCGTCGTAGCGACGGCGCCGTTCGGGGCGCTCGGACCGCTCCGGCCGCTCGGTTCGCTCGTAGGAGGAGCGTCTTTCGGTCGGCACCGCCTTGCGGGGCTCGCGGGTCGATGACGAGCGCTGGCGGCGGCGAGGCTCGGCCGGAGGCACCGGCGGCTGGTCGGTCTGCCGCGATGGGCGCGGCCGGCGGGGCCGCTCGGTGACCGGTTCGATGAGTTCGGTCTCAGGCGGGCGGGCGTGCCGGGACCGCGACGGGGCCGTGCGCTTGCTCGTTCTGGGCGTGCGCGTGGTCCCTGCGCCCGGCTTCGCGGCCTTGGTCGCGCGGGTTGGGCGGTCGATGGTGTGCCTGCGGCGCGACGACGCTGCGGTGTCTGCGGCGTCGTCGTCGGCCTCGTCCGTCTCACCCGTCAGCAACGAGGACATCTTCGATGTGACCGAAGACACACGGCTGCTTGCCTTCTCTGCGCCGTCCTTGGCCGTGGATCGGGTGGTCCCGCGGCGCGACGACATGCCGTAATACCACCGGCCCATGCCGATGAGCAGGACGGCGGCCGATGTGAAGAACATCAGCGGGAACCGCTCGATCAACGGGTAGCCGCAGTTGATGGCCAGATCTTTGATGCCACCGAGCTGGCCGCCGTGGAACAGGAAGTAAGCGGTGGGGACGGCGCCGAACAGAATCAGCGGCGGCTGGATGACAGCGGTGAAGAGGCCGGACTGACGAACGGCCAGCACAGCGAAGATGCAGCCCAGCACGTATGTCGCTGCGAAGAACATGCCCAGCTCTTTGGCACCGGACCCTGCGTCATAGGCGAAGCCGACAGCGGTCAGGGTGACGGCGACCAGCACGGCACCCCACCACGGAACACCCGGGATGTTGGGGTGCGCAGAGCGATGGTCGGGCGTGACCGCCGACCGCGCGCGCTGAGCTGACACAGGTAGACCGTACCGGCTCTACGTAAAAGTAGCTGTCAGCGCGGTTCTGGCGTGCCTGTCAGATTCTCCTAGACTCTGGTGCCTGTGGGCCTGAATCTGGGAATCGTCGGATTACCGAATGTCGGCAAGTCGACCTTGTTCAATGCGCTGACGCGCAACAACGTGCTGGCAGCCAACTACCCGTTCGCGACGATCGAACCGAACGAGGGCGTGGTGCCGCTGCCGGACCCGCGGCTGTCGAAACTCGCCGAGATGTTTGATTCCGAAAAGATCGTGCCGGCGCCGGTGACGTTCGTCGATATTGCCGGAATCGTCAAAGGCGCGTCGGAAGGCGCTGGTCTTGGCAACAAGTTCTTGGCCAACATCCGCGAGGCCGACGCGATCTGTCAGGTGGTGCGGGTCTTCACCGACGACGACGTCGCCCATGTCGATGGCCGCATCGATCCGAAGTCCGATATCGAGGTGATCGAGACCGAGCTGATCCTCGCCGATCTGCAGACCCTCGAGCGCGCGGTGCCCCGGCTGGAGAAGGAGGCCCGAACGCACAAGGACAAGCGCTCGGCGCACGAAGCCGCGGTGGCCGCGCAGGAGATTCTCAACGGCGGCACGACGCTGTTCGCGGCGGGCACGGCGGTCGACACGTCACTGCTGCGCGAGCTGAACCTGCTCACGACCAAGCCGTTCCTCTATGTCTTCAACGCCGACGAAGCGGTGCTGACCGACGAGGCGAAAGTGGCGGCGTTGCGGGAGATGGTGGCGCCGGCGGATGCGGTGTTCCTCGACGCGAAGATCGAGGCCGAACTGCAAGAGCTCGACGACGAATCGGCCGCGGAGTTGCTGGAGTCGATCGGTCAGACCGAGCGAGGGCTGGATGCGTTGGCGCGGGCGGGTTTTCACACGTTGAAGTTGCAGACCTATCTGACGGCTGGTCCAAAAGAGGCCCGCGCGTGGACAATTCACCAGGGCGACACCGCGCCTAAGGCTGCCGGCGTCATCCACACCGATTTCGAGAAGGGCTTCATCAAAGCCGAGATCGTGTCGTTCGACGACCTTGTCGAGGCCGGGTCGATGGCTGCGGCCAAAGCCGCAGGCAAGGTGCGGATGGAGGGCAAGGACTACGTGATGGCCGACGGCGACGTGGTCGAGTTCAGGTTCAACGTCTAGGGGCCGATCTACAGTGCCTGCATCAAGGAGTCCGGCATGTCTCTTCTTGAACGCCTCGCCGAGATGCTCCGCTTGTTCGAGGGTCGAGTACCCGAGCGTGACATCGCCATTGCCCGTGAGTTCCTTGACGTTGGCGAGTATGGCGTCGCTCTCGAGCAACTCACGTATGCGTTGACGGAGTACGAGGCAGTGCCGTTGCGCACCTCCGAACGTGCTGAATTGCTCGACCTTGCCCACACAATGGGGATTGAAAGGTCCGTCGAACAAATCGGCGATTGTCCCCCGTATAGCGATGAACAATGAACCGCAACTTCGTCGAGTTCGGGTTCAACGTCTAGGGGCCGATCGGAGCCTTTGCTCGACCGCCTCCGTCAGCAAGGATCAGTCGGTAACCTTCGGCAATGGCGCAACTCGACTTCGATGGAAGTCTCGTCAAATCGATGGAGATTCTCTATAACCGACGCGACATACTGCGCCGGCGGCATCTGGTTCATGAAGCCCTGGACGCCCAACCCGGTGAACGGGTGCTCGATGTCGGATGTGGCCCGGGATTCTACGTAACCGAGTTGCTTGATCGTGTCGGCCCGCAGGGATGGGTGACGGGGGTTGACGCCGCACCGGCAATGCTTGCGGTGGCAACCAAGCGCAGCGAGGGTCACGCGAATACAACTCTTTGTCAGGCCGGTGCTACCGAGTTACCAGTCAACGACGGTGATTTCGATGCGGTTCTGTCGGTTCAAGTGCTCGAGTACGTGCCCCACGTGGCCGCTGCACTCGCCGAAATGTACCGGGCCCTGCGGCCGGGCGGTCGTGTGGTGATCTGGGATGTGGACTGGACGACTGTGTCATGGCGGTCGGACGACGCTGATCGAATGCAACGAATGCTCGCAACGTGGGACAAGCACCTGACTCACCCAGCGCTGCCCCAAGTCCTTGCAGATCATCTGCGGGACACCGGTTTTGTCGACGTCACTGTCGCCGGCCATGCCTTCGTCACCCTTGAACTGACTCCGGAGGCCTATGGCGGTGCGCTGGTTGACATCATCTTCGATTATGCGGTGAAGCAAGGCGGAGTGGACCGAGCCCATGCCGCCGAATGGCGCAGCGAACAAAAGGAACTCGACGCCGCCGGCAGGTTCTACTTCGCATGTGTCCAATGCTGCTTCGAGGCGCACAAGCCGGCATGAGACAAATCGTCTGAGGGCGGATTCGTTATTCGTCAGGCGAGTGTTCTGGCACCCGATTGGCCGGAAGGACTCTTTCGTTCATCTCCCGAATCAGTTGCTCCACGCTTTCCTGGTGGTTTGCGTACGAGCCCAGTTCCCGCGACGGTCCCAGCGGATGTTCGATCGCATACCAGAAATTGTTCAGACGACTATTCATTTTTCCTACTTCTGTAGGTGTTCAACCTAACACAGTTTTTGGCCTATGACCTGCGAATATCTGCCGACAGAGCATATTGGCTGGGACCACCGGCCAACCGACGTACGCTTTCTCGATGAGTTTCGCTGTTTCGCCGGACAAATACACGCGATATATGGGCCGCTACGCCGAACCTCTTGCCAAGGTCTTCGTGACATTCGCCGGGATCGGCGCTGGGGGAAGGGTGCTCGACGTGGGCTGCGGGCCTGGCGCGTTGACGGCGGAGTTGCTCTCGGGTGGCGCCGAGGTCTCGGCAATCGATCCTTCGCCGCCGTTCGTCGACGCGATCCGGGACCGCTTTCCAGAAATCGACGTGCGGCAAGGCACGGCCGAGGAATTACCTTACGACACTGCAGCTTTCGACGCTGCCCTTGCGCAGCTGGTGGTGCACTTCATGACGGATCCGGTGCTGGCCATCGGGCAGATGGCGCGCGTGACCCGGCCCGGCGGCGTCGTTGCGGCGTGCGTGTGGGACGGGCCGACCGGTGCGCTGGCGCCATTCTGGGATGCCGTTCACGTGATCGACCCGGATGCCGAGGATGAGGCGCTTCTTTCCGGCGCACACAGGGGACACCTGACTGAGTTGTTCGACGCTGCGGGACTGCGCGATGTGAAGGAAGACTCGATCGCGGTCGACGTTGTTCATCCGACCTTTGAGGAATGGTGGGAGCCCTACACATTCGGTGTCGGCCCCGCGGGGGATTATGTCCAGCGACTCGATGACGAGGGTCGCGCGCGTTTGGCTTCGGTGGCCCGCGAACGTCTGGGCAACGGCCCGTTCACCGTTACCGCAACCGCATGGGCCGCGCGCGGCACAGTGTGACCGAACTGTAGTCGGCCCGCTCCGCCCAAATGCCGATTTGGGCTGCTCGGCCGGGGCTACTGTCGCCTATGGGCAGAGTCTTGGCTGCGGCGTGCGTGGCAATGTTGGTCGCTGCCTGTTCGTCGACGAGCGCCCCAGTGTCGTCAGCACTTAAACCCATCGATCCGAAGGCATTTCAAGCGGTTGTCGACGCCGCGGCGAAGAAGCTGATGGTCCCCGGAGCGATGGTGCTGCTGCACACGCCGCGTGGCAGCTTCAGAGTGGCCTACGGCACCACTGAACTCGGCGCGCACACACCACCGGCGCCGAACACCCACTTCCGGATCGCCTCGAATACCAAGACGATGATCGCGGCGCTGATCGTGCTTCTTGCTCAGGACGGCAAGCTGAAATTCAGTGACCGGGTCTCCGACTACGTGGCGAACGTGCCGAACGGTGAGAACATCACCGTCGCAGAGCTTTTGAAGATGCGCAGCGGGCTGTACGGCTACTCGGCCGATCCCGGGCTTGCGGCCGTCATGGATGCTGACCCCGCGAAGGCGTGGACGCCGCAGGAAGTACTTGACATCGCATTCCGGCATCCGCCGCTGTTCGCGCCTGACGCCTCCTACGACTACAGCAACACCAACTACGCGCTTCTCGGCCTCATTGCCGAGAAGGTCGGCGGTCGCCCGTTGGGCCAGCAGTTGCAGGAGCGACTGTTCGGCCCGTTCGGTCTCAAACAGACGTCCCTTCCCGCTGCCAACGACACGTCCATGCCTGCGCCGTTCTCGAATGGCTACATGTACGGCGGCAGCGTCTACGCACTGGCCGACGAGCCGTATCCCGCCGAGATTCAGGCAGGCGCGCAGGCCGGGACGTTGCGGCCGAACGACTACACGAACCAGAACGCCTTCTACGCCACCGCGGCCGGTGGAGCGATATCCACAGCCGACGACCTGGCGAAGTGGCTGAAAGCCCTCGTCACGGGCGCGGTTTTCGACGCCGACTACCAGCAGCAGTGGATGGCGAGCCTGCAGGCCGAGGACCCGAACGCCCCTGACGGCCAGAAGTACGGGTACGGAATCTCATATCAGCGCTTCGGTCCGGCGGCGGCGATGTTCTATCACGGCGGTGAACTTCCCGGCTTCAATTCATTCATGGGCTATGACCCCGATAACGATGTGGCGCTGGTCATTTGGACGAACCTGACGCTTTCGCCAGACGGCAAGACGACCGCGCAGGCCTTGTTGCCGGTCCTGCTCGACGAGATCTACGCGGGCCTGTCGCTGGCCTCTTCGCCGACACCGACGACCACACGGTGAGTTCTGGCTGCCAAGAATCCTCCAAGGATCCTGTGATCGGTTTGCTGATAGCCAGCGGGGAGGCGCCGATCAGGAAGGGAACCACCATGAATCAACTCAAAGCGGTCGTCGCCGGGCTGGCCACGGCTGTGGCATCGGTTGGGCTCGGTATGGGATTGGCCGCAGGCGTTGCCGAAGCCCAACCTGCGCCGATGGTCTGCCAGGACCCCAACTCGCCGCCGGCCCCGGACAACTTCTGCACCTATCAGTGGTGTCCGGGGTCCCCGGTGATGAAGCACATGCCCGACTGGGACATGAATACGTGCCATCCCTGGTATTTCGATCCCAACAGTCCGGTGACTGATTCGACAATCATCGAGGGCTTTCCCGACCCGCCTCCGCCGCGGTTCTATGGTCCATGCCCGCCGTTCGCGTTCCTGTGCCCGTAGCCGCAGCACACGCGAAACAGCCCGCCACCCAATAGAATTCACGGGTGGCGGGCCGCTCCGGCGGTGAGGGCGCCGAGTCAGAAGGGCACGTCGACGTCGTCGCCGAGCCAGGTGTGGTATCCGAAGATGGCCGGGCTCTCAGGATCCGTGCCGTACGGCGTGGCCGGATCGGTATCGGTGACCGCGGCCGGCGTTGTGTGCGTCGTGGCGGTCGGGACAGGCGTCGGCTGGGTGGCAGCACTGGCGATCGGCGCGAGCGTGATCGCGGTTCCCATCGCGGCTGCGGCCAACCACGGTGCGGCGAGCGTGAGGATCTTCATTTCGATCTCCTATGTGAGGGCCGGTGAATCAGAACGGCACGTCGACTTGGCCGTTGGTGGTGTCGGACTCGTCGTGGTCTGAGGTGTGGTAGCCGAACACGTAGGGGCTGTGGGGGTCCGTGCCGAAAGGCACCAGCGGATCGGTGCCTGCAGTGCCGGTGGTGACTGCGGGCGCGGGAGCGGGAGGGGTTGCAGCGCTGGCGGTCGGGGCGAGGGCCACGGCTGCACCGATTGCAGCTGCCGCCAACCACGGCGCAACGTACTTGATTGCCTTCATGATGTCCTCCTGGCTTGTGGGGTGGCCCTGTTGGGCTGTGTAAAGAATCCCGCCTCAGCAAGCCAATGTCGTCAGTGTTACCGCCCGTTCCCGGCCTGCTGCTAGCAGGAAGTCGGCGCGGCAGCCAGCCGGTAATGCGCAGGTCGGCGGACTGCGGCGAAGAGGATTGAAGTGATGCCCAACCGGACTTGCCATCAAATGTTGACAGCGCACGGCTACCACCATTCAGTCCAAGCCGCGATGACACACCGAGATCAGCGTGGTCTGACTCCGATATGAGGCAGAATCGCGCACGTGACTCCGCCTCAACGCCCCGGGCAACCTGACTGGCGCGGCAGGGGTACGCCACCGCCGCCGGGGCCGCCTGGACGCCGTCCACAGCCTCCCCGTCAGCCCGAGCCGCCGACCGAGCAGCTGCGCCAGCCGCAGCGACCCGATGTCGGGCCCACACAGCGAATCCCTCGGCCTCAGTCACCCGCGGATGTTGCTCCCACACAACAGATTCGGCGCACACCCCCGCCGCCGCCCGCTGCGCCGCCGCCGCCGGCGGTACCGCCGCAGCCCGAGAAAAAGCGCCGCTCGCGCGGTTTCTCCCGGACGTCGATGATCCTGATCGTCGTCATCGTGGTTGCACTGCTCGTCGGCGGACTGGCGGGCGGCGAACTCTACGCCCGGTACCGCGCCGACCAGGTCTTGACGGAGGTCGCCGAGTGCGTCGTGCAGGACGGCGTATCCATCTCGTTCGGGGTGAATCCGCCGTTCCTGTGGCAGCACATCACCGGTCACTACACCAACATCTCGGTCACCACCGCCGGCAAGCGGGTGCAGAGCGCGGACGGGATGACCGCCGACGTGACGCTCAAAGACGTCCGGCTGCAGGACTCGGCCAACTCCAAGGGCACCATCGGATCGCTCACGGCGACCCTGTCGTGGACGTCGGCAGGCATCAAGGACACCGTGGCCGCCAACCTTCCGGCCGTAGGCAACCTGGTTACCGGCGTGAGCACCGACCCTGCAGCGGGCACAGTCATCATGGAGGCCAGCGGCAGCAGCATCAGCGCCAAGCCCGTCGTCACCGACGGTGACCTGAACCTGGATGTCGTCGACGTCAGCGGCCTGCTGCCGAAAGACGTGGTTCAGACGGCGCTGAATGGTCTTACGAAGAAGTTGAACGACAACTATCCGCTCGGCATCCACGCCGACAGCGTCAAGGTGACCGATACCGGAGTCGTTGGTACCTTCTCGAGCCAGAACGCGTCGATCCCCAAAGAAGACGCGAATCCATGCTTCGCCCGACTCTGAGCACCAATTAGTCGACGGTGACAGCGATTTCGTCGCTGAGTTGATACCCGGGCGCCAGGGGCAGCGCGTCGCCGCTCCAGAAGCGGCCGGGATCAAACCAATTCGAATCCTTGTCGGTGACGATCAAGCCCATCTCCTCGTACGTGATGGCGACGGTCTCGGCACAGTACGCGGTTTCCAAACCCATCTTGCGCTTGGCGGCCTTCCGTCGCTTCGTCGACTCCTGGACCCTCTTGTCGAGGAACGGTATCCCCCTGGTCCAGTCGCCTGCGGTCGGCACCCGGCCACGAAACCATCGGCCTGTCACGCGCGCGGTACTGGGAAACGGGGTGCCGTCCATCCGGGCGATGACCCGAAGCAGCCGGTCCTCCTGCTCGCGGGTCGCGTACGGCGTCAGCTGACGCAGCCAGCAGCGCTGCCCGTAGACGTTCCACCACTGCTCGACGGATTCACGAGCGTCGTTGAGCTGAACGCCACGATGGTGGCCACCGGTCCACACGTCGATCAGCTTGTTGCCGAGTTCCGCACTCCACATCAGCGGCGGCAAGTCGTCGATGGCGACCGTCATTCCCACGTGGTTGACCGGGGCGTTGCTCAAGGTCCGGATCGCCCGGTCGGGTCCAGAGCTGCCCCGGAACAGCCAGATGTCCCCGGTTCGGGTCTCCTCGAGTGCCCGCTGCAACGACACCGTGCTTTCACTCACCCGGGCAGCTTAGGCAGACTGTTGCACTATGCGCGGTATATGGAAGTGGGTTGGACTGGCCGGTGTCGCCGGCGTGGTGGCCGGCGGAGTGCTGGTTGCGCGGGACCAACGCAAGCGCAACTCCTACACGCCCGAGGACATCCGCGCGCGGCTGCATCAACGGTTGGCCGAGGCCGGCGAGACCACCGACTAGTTGGCGACGGCGTAGAGCCGGTGCGAGCCGGAGAACCCCTTCAGCGCGACCTCGCGACCGTCGTCGAAGTCGATGTCCTCGTCGCTGAGGGCGTCGCGTACCACCTCGCTGACGAGGATCTCGCCACCGTCGGCCTGCGCGGCCACCCGGGCCGCCATCGCGACGTTGCGACCGAACAGATCGTCCCCGCGGCGCACCGACTTGCCCATGTGAATACCCATTCGAACGCGAATACCATTGGGTCGCAGGCGAAGTGAGCGCTGCAGATCGATGCTGCACTGTACCGCCTGCTCGGGTTGTGCGAACGCGATCATGAAGCCGTCGCCTTGACTCTTCACGACGTGGCCGGAGTGTTTTTTGACGTGTTTGCGAACCAGCTTGTCGTGGCTGCCGATCAGCCGCACCCACGCGCGGTCGCCGATGCGCTCGTTGAGCGCCGTCGACTCCTCGATGTCGGAGAACACGATCGCCACCTTGCCGTTGGGCGCCAGCCGCGCCAGATCCGGTCGCTCCACCTCGGCCCAGTCCGCGAGGTCTTCGATCGAGGACCTGACGGCCGCGCCAAACCCGTCCTTGCGCAGGATGTTGGCGGTCTGCCAGACCTGTTTGACGGCTTCCCGACCGCCCGACAGCAGGGTGTTCCTGGCGTCGAGGCGGTGGCGCAGCTGCTCGAGTTCGTGCTGCTGGTGCCGGTAGCGCAGGCCGAGCACGACCAGCGCCACCGCCTCCACCGCGGCGAGTCCTGCAAGCACATAAGCCGCAATCTGCGCTCCGATCACCCGTCAAGTATTGGATGCTGATCCCGTGATGCGTGAGGCGCCCTACTACGAGAGCCGCTACATCCGTGCCAACCACCCCGAGCGGCCGCTCGCGCTGTGGCTCCGCGAGACCCTGCTGCTGCCAACGGCAGGTGACGCGGTGGCCGATGTGTGGGTGATGATCTTCGACCCCGAGGGGCACGGCAATCGGGCGCTCAAGCAGTCGTACCCAATTGACGCTGCCGACTACGAGTACGACAACTGGACCGCCCGCATCGGCGCGACATCCATCGACGACCGCTCCGCGGAGGGAACGGTGACGGGCGGAAACCGTTCGGCGCGATGGGATCTGCGGATCGACCCTGGCTCCGAAGACGCGGTCAAGCTCCTTACCGAGCGGGCCTATAAGGCGCGCGTTCCGACGGCGAAGACGACAGTGCGCCATCCCCTCGCGCAGTTCGACGGGGTCGTGGAACTCGACGATGTCACGCTGGTCCTCGACGGCTGGACCGGCAGCGTCAACCACAATTGGGGCACCCGACATACGCCGGCCTACGCGTTCGGTCAGGTGTGCGGCTTCGACGACGCGCCCGACTCGAGCCTGGAGATCGTGACGGCGCGCGCCGCGATCGGACCGCTATTGACGCCCGCGGCAACGCTGTTCGTGTTCCGGCACGCGGGCCAGGAGTTCGCGGTGCGCACGATCCTGGGCAGCCTGCAGACCCACGGCCGATATCGGCCGTTCTCGTGGGCGTTCGGCGGGCGAGTCGGCGATCAGATGATCGAGGGCGAGATCATCACCGAGCCAGCCGACGTCATCGGCCTGACCTACACCGACACCGACGGCGGTGCGAAGTTCTGCTACAACTCGGCAGTTGCAAACTGCCGAGTTCAGGTCGCGGGCAAGGCTTTTGAACGTCGGGAGCTGTTGGCCCCCCGGCGGGCGATGTTCGAGATCCTCACCGACGAGCGCCACGCCGAGGTGCCGCTCTTGGCTTAGGTGAATGCGTTGGTGACCGTCGCCATGTCGAAGTAGTCCCGCCACTTGGCGATCTTGCCGTCGACGATCTCGAAGACTCCCACCACCGGCAGCGGTATCGCACCGCCGTCCTTACGGCGCATCGTGTCGGTTCGCTCGTTCATCACCACGTCGCCGTCAGTGATCTGCCGGTGAATCTGGAAGTCGATCCCGTCGAATGCGGCGGTGAAGCCTGCGATGAACTGCTTGATGGCCTCGCGTCCCTGCACCGGGTCCATCGGGATGTTGTGGTAGACGGCGTCTTCGGTGAAATACTCGGCGAGCTCGTCCGGATCGGGCGAGGCCCACTTCTCGGCGAATTCGGTGACCACGTCGGCGGGGGAGAGTGTCATGCGTCGATAGAACCCAGCGGCGCGACGTAAATCAACCCCGCTGTCCCTCACAGGGCGCATATGTTCAATTGCCCGGCTCTAGGCGACAAAGTCGGTGCGAGCGACTTTGTCGCCCAGAGCTGGGCACTTCGGATATCCATACCTCAGACACCGGTCGTCGACCCCGGCCGCACGATCATCAGGACGGTGACGACAACCCAGAGCAGGTTGAAGATGCCCGTCGTCATCGCCAGCCGAGCGGCCGTCTTACCTGCCAAGGCCGCGCGCTGATCCGGCAGGATGCTCACGATGAGCAGGATGGCGGCGACCGCTGTCAGCGCGATCGACACCAACACCCACGCCTGAGTCAGCACCCCCATCGAAGCGGCCGTTGCAATGCCCAGCAGTGGAACGGCAACGCCCACCACGGCGTACGTCCGGCAGACGCGGTAGAGCACGCCCGCGACTGCACCATCTTCGCGGGCGTAGCGGGGGAACATGCTGGCAGCGACCGCGACTGGGCCAACCGCGAGGATCGCCACGATGACATGGGCGCTGAGCAGTATCGCAGACATCAACGCCGAGGCTAGGGGAGTGAAAGCAGTCCGAACCTCTCGGTTTTGGCCAAGATGCGAACGGATCTGGCCAGCAAGGCCTTACCAGCCTTCGGTCAGTACCCGATCCAGTGTGTCGACATAGAAATCCGCGCCCTCGACGTCAATGCACAACGGCGGCTTGGTCTTCAGGATGTTGCCGTGGTCACCCGTTGGCTGGATGATCACCCCGAGTTCGAGCATCCGATCGCAGATCGCCGACGTTTCTTCCACCGCCGGTTCCAGCGTCGACGGGTCGCGGACCATCTCGACACCCAGGTACAGCCCGACGCCATGAACCGTCCCGATGATCGGGTGCTTTTCCTGCAGCGCTTGCAGTCTCGACTTCAGATGCGCGCCCACCTGCCTGGCGTTCTCCTGCAGCCCTTCGTCGCGCAGCACATCGAGCACCGTCATCCCGATCGCACACGACAGCGGGCTGCCGCCAGTCGACGAGAAGAAGTACCCCTGCGACCGGAATCCATCAGCGACCGCACGACTGGTGATCACCGCGCCGAGCGGATAGCCGTTGCCAACCGACTTCGCAATCGACACGACGTCCGGCACGGCGTCCTGTTGCAGGAAACCCCAGAACCATTCGCCGAGACGGCCATACCCGACCTGCACTTCATCAGAGATGGCCAATCCGCCCGCTGCCCGCACCGCCGCATAGACCTGCCGCAGGTAACCATCGGGCAGCGCCATGCCGCCTGCGTTGCCGTACACGCTTTCGCAGATGAACCCTGCCGGCGGGCGACCCTCCGCCACCAAACGCTCGACGACCTCGACTGCCTCGCCCGCGTATCGACCGGCCTCGGCCCCCCGGTACTTACCGCGAAAGCTGTTCGGCGACTCGACCGTGTGCACCCAATCCGGCCGGGTGGCAAGCGCATTGGGGTTGTCCGCCATCGATGTCGAGACCGCGTCCGTGCCGTACGTCCAGCCGTGATACGCCTCGCGAACGGCGACTATGTCGCGTCTGCCCGTCGCCGCTGTCGCCAGCCGAATCGCCAGATCGCTTGCCTCCGAACCGGAGTTGACCAGAAAGACCGTGTCGAGCGGCTCCGGTAGCAGCCCGGCGAGGCGTTCGCTGAACTCGACCACGCTCGAGTAGTTGAACCGCGAGTTCGTGTTCAGCTTGCGCAACTGCCTGGCCGCGGTGTCGGCTATCCGCGGATGCGCATGGCCCAGCACGGTCACGTTGTTGACCATGTCGAGGTAGGTACGGCCGGCCGTCGACATCAGGTAATGCCGTCGGCCCCGTTCGATCTGCGGCGGCCTGCGGTAGTAAAACTCTTGCACTGGAGCGAAACTCGCGTCGCGCCGCGACAACAGATCACCGGTCTCCGCCACTTCAACAGCGGGCAGGCCGAGTAGCGGCCGCGGGTCACGGGTCAGCCCCAGCCAACCGGGCGCCATCTCCGGCCGGACAAAAGCCGGCGCCGGCGGCGCGCCGACCGGTCGCACGCCGACCTCGATCCACGCGCCCGCGGGTGCTTCGCCCAGCGGATCGCCAGCGCGCACGCGCCCCGTGACCGGTTCGAACCCGGCCAATGTCAACTCGTATTCGGATCCGCGGAGCACCGATCCCTCGACCTCGCCGTCCCACGGGGCGACGAGCGGGGTCACCGAGGCCGCCCACATGCCGATGCCCGTCGCGACGGTCTCCGGACTCTGTTGGCTGAGCCTGCGAGTGCGACTGAGCCGCGCTTGGCCGTACTGGGTGACGACCAGCTGGGCGCCGTTCTGCACTGCGGCCGAGGCTAATTCGTCTTCGACGTCGGCCTGCAACGAACCGTCGTCTTCGAAAGCGAAGTCGTAGACATCGGACGTGGTTGACAAGTCCAGCGTCACCACCGATGCGGGATCTACGTCGACGAGGGCGCCGCTCACAGGGCCCGATGTTTCAGCGAACCCGAGGTCGGCCTTGATCGCCTCGGTCATCACATCGATCGGAACCGACGTCGCCTGGTCGAACATGCGCCACTCGCCGCCAGATTGATCGGCGAGATACTGGTTGTCAGGATCCAGGGTCGCCTGTTGTGCGCCGCTGACGATGAGCACCGCGGTCCGCAATACCAGCAGCGGCCACAACACCTCCACCTCAGCGGCCGTCAACGGTCGGATGGAATGAAATGCGCGCACGGCAGGAAGGATCGAAATCGGTTCGCAGCCAGGATGGCCCAGTACCGATGACGCCGCGATCGCGAGTTCGCAGACCGCCCAGCTGTCCGTCAGGTCGCCGAAGTCGATCACGCCGTCGGGCTGTCGCGACGGCGAGACCACGATGTTGGCATCGGTCAGATCCAGATGTACGGCCTGCCGCGGCAATGCATCGGCCAGCGGCGCGATCCGCGCCCACGCTTCGGTCACCGCAGCGTCCAGCCGCGCGCGGTGCAATGGGTCGGCGACATACGAAATCAGCTCCGCGACAACGGCGGTGCTGTAGCGCAGGTCCCATTGCAGTACGCGGTCGAGGCCGGCGTGTGTGAAGCCCTCGAGTGCCCGGCTGACACGTGCAGCCACCTCGCCGAGCCCCGCTACTGCGTTCGGCGAGAGGTATCCCGACTTCAGCAGCGTCCCGCCCGGCAGGTAGCGCAGCAGCCGCACGTATGCGTTGCCCTCCACCAATCCCTCGATGGCCGTACACGTTTGACCGGAGACGTTACGCAGCGGTACCGCCATCCGCAGCGTCGTCTCGGCCGCGGCGATCCGCTCCGCCGCCAGATCCTGCGCCTCGATTTCAATCGCATTGAACACCGGATTGGCGATCTTCAGCACCCCGACGATCTCACCGTCAGCATCGGTTACGGTGAAGTTCTTGTCCTGGTTGCTGCCAAGCGATGTCGCGCGAGCCCGCAAACCGTAGTGCGTGGCGAGGATCTCCTCGGCCTGCTCCTCGCTGACCTGAGGTGCCGGAAGTTCCGGTGCCTCAAGGAAATTGAACCCGACGGTCACCGGCTGACAAATTGGACGACGGCTTCGGAGAACGCATCGTTGTCGTCGCCTGCCGCGGTGTGTCCGGCATCGGAGAGTTCGACGAACTCGGCGTGCGGCACCTTCTCCAGAAAGTCTTTCACGCCCTCGGTGCTGACCACATCGGACAGCTTGCCACGAATCAGCAGGATCGGGATGGTCAGGTCGATGACCGCCTGCTCGAGCTTCTGCATTCGGACGAACCTGTCGTCATCGGGTGCGGTCAGGAACGCCGGATCCCAGTGCCAGTACCACCGACCGTCGCGCAACCGCAGGTTCTTCTTCAGGCCCTCGGGACTGCGTGGCTTGGTCCGATACGGCAGGTAGGACGCCACCGCATCCGCGGCGTCTTCGAGCGTCTCGAATCCGTCCATACCGCTCGCCATGAAGTCGCGGATCCGGGCGCTGCCGTTCTTGTCGTAGCGCGGTACCACGTCGACGAGCACCAGCTTCTTGACCGTGTTCGGTCCGGCGGTGTCGGCCACCAACATCCCGGTCATCCCGCCCATGCTGGCCCCGATCAGCACCACCGGCCGCCCGATCTGCTCCAGCACGGCCAGCGTGTCGGCGCACAGCGCGTCCACGGTGTAGTTCCCGTCAGGGGAGCGGTCGCTGTCGCCATGGCCTCTGCTGTCCAATGCCACGACGTGGAAGCCCTCGTCGGCCAGGATCTGGCCGGTGTTCTTCCAGGAAAACCGGTTCTGACCGCCGCCATGAAGCATCAACACGGACGGCCCCGACTGCGCCGAGGGGTTCCATTCGTCCGCGACCAGCACCAAGTCCTCAGAGCCGCGGAACTTGACGGTCTGCGGTTCGCTTCGTGTCGTGGTCATGGACGTCCTCTCGGCTGGCCCCGAGCCCTGACGTTACCCAGCCGATAATTTGCGTCAATCTTCGGCCCGGCCGGTACCAGGCGTCCCTAGACTTTGCGATCGTGCAGCCTGATTCCGCCAACGAAGACGACCGCGGCTGCATCATCGACGCGGCCTACAGCTGCCTGTCGGAACCGCACACCGGCCCGATCCCGGTCGCCGCGATTCTGCAGCGCGCGGGGGTCTCCACCCGGGCGTTTTACCGGCACTTCCAATCCAAGGACGAGTTGTTCCTCGCGTTGCTGCGACAGGAGAGCGACACGCTCGCCGAACGCCTCGACCGCATCGTCGACGAAACCGGCGACCCGGTCGGCCAGCTGAAGGCGTGGATCAACGGGATGTTCGGCTGGATGCACGACGAAGAGATGCGGATGCATCTCATGGTGATCGACTCCGACGAGGTGCGGGCCGCCAAGGGCTATCGCGAGACGCGTGAGCGTGCACACGCCGACCGGGAACGCTCCCTGGTCGAGATCCTGCGACGCGGCCGGGCCGACGGCTCATTCCCGCGGGCCGACCCCGAACACGACGCGGTCGCCATCAGCGCGGTCATCAGCCGCGAGATGGCCAACCAGTCGCCGGGCGACGAAGCGCGGCTGCAACGGTCCCTGGACTGGGTCCTGGAGTTCGCGCTGCGTGCGCTTGGCGCCGAGCGGACCGCCGGTCGGCGATGAATCTGCGGCGTCTCGACAGTCGATAAGGGAAAGCCGCCTAGCCGAAGGAACCCGCCATGCCGTCGATCACCCCCTCCCTGTGGTTCGACAACAACCTCGAGGAAGCTGCAGCGTTCTACACATCGATCTTTCCGAACTCGACGATCGAGTTGCTCAACCGGAACACGGCCTCCGCAACGCCCGACGACGTCGTGTACGGGATCTTCGTCCTCGACGGTCAGCGGTTCCTTGCGATCAACGGGGGTCCGGAGTTCGTCTTCACCGAGGCGGTCTCGTTCATGATCCACTGTAAGGATCAGGACGAGGTCGACTACTACTGGGATCGGCTGCTCGACGGCGGCGAGGAGTCGCAATGTGGCTGGCTCAAGGACCGGTTCGGACTGAGTTGGCAGGTGGTGCCAGATCGGCTCCTCGAACTGCAGCAGGACCCCGATCCCGCGCGCGCCGGGGCGGCGATGAAGGCCATGATGGGGATGCGCAAGATCGTCATCGCGGAACTGGAGGACGCGGTGAGTTCGTCAGGCGCCTGAAGCAAGTTATGCATTCCATGCCGGGATGGAACGCACTTCTGAAAGGATGGCGGCTACCAGGCCCTGTATATGTGCTGTAACTGGCCGTGGGTAGGCGGGCGTGGTGTTCCTTGCTGTGGGGTTCGTGTTGCTGGTCCCGAAATCGGTGATGTACGGTTCTGCGGCGTCCTCCCGTGCAACACTCACACCTTGCGCGCACGGGTTGTTCGATGGAGGGATCGTCAGCCGATGGCGGTGAGGAGAACGCGAGGGAGGGCCCGGTAATGGTCACTTCCAATCTCATTGCCAAACCGGTACGTGGTTTCGGCGGCTTCTACTCAATGGCGCTCGACACGTTCGTGGCGATGTTCCGGCCGCCGTTCGCATGGCGCGAATTCATCTCGCAGTCTTGGTTTGTCGCGCGGGTGTCGATCGTGCCGACGCTGATGCTCACGATTCCGTACACCGTGTTGCTGACGTTCACGTTCAACATCCTGCTGACCGAGTTCGGCGCCGCCGACTTCTCCGGCACCGGCGCGGCGCTCGGCACAGTGCGACAGATCGGCCCGATCGTGACCGTGTTGGTGGTGGCAGGCGCCGGGGCCACCGCAATGTGCGCCGATCTCGGCGCACGAACGATCCGAGAAGAACTTGACGCCCTTCGAGTGATGGGCGTCAATCCTATTCAGGCCCTTGTTGTTCCGCGGGTTCTCGCCGCGACACTCGTGTCGCTGGCGCTGGCGGCGACGGTGATCCTCGTCGGCCTCGCGGGCGCGTACTTGTTCTGCGTCTACATCCAGCACGTCTCGCCCGGTGCGTTCGCGGCGGGCCTGACACTGATCATCGGTGCTGCCGACGTCACGATTGCACTGCTGAAGGCCGCGCTGTTCGGTCTTTCCGCCGGCATGATCGCCTGCTACAAGGGCATTTCCGTCGGTGGCGGCCCCGCGGGTGTCGGCAACGCGGTCAACGAAACCGTGGTGTTCACCTTCATGGCGTTGTTCGCGATCAATGTGGTCGCAACCGCCGTCGCCGTAAAGGTGACGATGTGACAGTTTCCCGCCCGCATTCTCAGTTTCCCTGGCTGAAGGCCAGGTTCGCCGCGGTGGCCGAGCCGTGGAACCGGGTCGGCAGGCAGACGAAGTTCTACGGCAATACGCTGCGCTCGATCCACATCGCCGTCACGTCCTACCGGGTCGAATTGATCCGGCAGATCGCCGCGATGGGCCTTGGCGCGGGCGCGCTGATCATCATCGGCGGAACCGTCGCGATCGTCGGCTTTTTGACCGTCACGACCGGCGCGCTGGTGGCGGTGCAGGGCTACACCGACTTCTCCGAGATCGGCGTCGAAGCACTGACAGGGTTCGCGTCAGCGTTCTTCAACGTCCGACTGATCGCACCGGCGACCACCGCAGTCGCGCTGTCGGCGACCATCGGTGCCGGCGCCACGGCGCAACTCGGTGCCATGCGCATCAACGAGGAAATCGACGCACTCGAGGTGATGGGCATTCGCTCGGTCGCCTATTTGGCTTCCACGCGTGTGCTTGCCGGCCTGCTGGTCGTCATCCCGCTGTATTGCGTTGGCGTGATTGCGGCGTTCTGGGCGGCGAAGTTCGGTACCACCGTCATCTACGGTCAGTCGAGCGGCGTCTACGACCACTATTTCCGAACGTTTTTAAATCCCACCGACCTGATGTGGTCGTTCATTCAGTGCGTCGTGCTGGCGATCGTCATCATGCTCGTGCACACGTACTACGGCTACACCGCAAGCGGTGGCCCTGCAGGCGTCGGTGAGGCGGTCGGGCGTGCCGTGCGCACCTCGCTGATCGTCGCCGCATTTGTTCTCGTGATGATGTCACTGGCCGTCTACGGCCAGTCCGGAAACTTCAACCTGGCCGGGTAGCACATGGACAGCGACGAACACGGCCTCCACCCAGGGTGGTACACGCTCATCCTGGTGGTGGTCTTCGCCGTCCTGATCTGGTTGAGCTACGCGCTGTTTGCAGGAACCCTCAAGAAAGAGGTTCCGGTCACGCTTACCTCCGACCGGGCGGGCTTGGTGATGGAGACCAACGCCAAGGTCAAGATGCGAGGCGTTCAGGTGGGCCGGGTCGCGGCCATCAACGGCGGCAAGGAGCCTGTCTCGTTGAAGCTGCAGATCGACCCGGACCAGATCAAGTACATACCCGCGAACGTTGAGGCGCAGATCCGCGCGACCACGGTGTTCGGGGCGAAGTTCGTCGACCTGGTGTATCCGGAGGACCCCAGCCCGCAGCGGCTGGCCGAAAATCAGGTGTTGAAGTCGCGCAACGTCAGCACCGAGGTCAACACGGTGTTCCAGAACGTGGTGTCCGTGCTGAACCAGATCGACACCGCCAAGCTCAACGCGACGTTGTCCGCTCTCGCCGAAGGTGTTCGCGGACAAGGGCAGCGGATCGGCGAGGCCACCACCGACGCGAATCAGGTGCTGCTGCAGCTCAATCCGCGCAATGAGACGATCCGCGAAGACTGGCAGGCCCTCAAGGGCTTCAACGACGCGTACAGCGGTGCGGCGCAAGACATTCTGACCGTCTTGAACGCGGCGAGCACCACCAGTCAAACCATCACCAGCCACACCAAGCAGCTGGATGCGTTGCTGCTGGCCACGATTGGGCTGTCCAACAGCGGGATCAGCCTGCTGGCGCCGAATCAGGCCAACCTGATCAAGGCCATCAACGTGCTCGAGCCGACAACCAACCTGTTGTACAAGTACAACCCGGAGTACACCTGCCTGCTGATGGGCGCCAAAACCATCCTGGACACCGGCGGTTATCAGTCGGCTGGCGGCAACGGCCGAACGCTCGTGCTCGACACGTCCCTGGCGCTCGGCGACGACCCGTACCACTATCCGGACAACCTGCCGGTCATCGGTGCCAAGGGCGGCCCTGGCGGCAAGCCGGGCTGCGGTTCGCTGCCCGACGTCGCAAAGAACTGGCCGGTGCGCAATCTCGTCACCAACACCGGATTCGGCACCGGTATCGACTGGCGGCCCAACCCCGGCATCGGCTTCCCGGCATGGGCGAACTACCTGCCGGTCACTCGCGCGGTGCCCGAACCGCCGAGTATCCGCAATCTGTTCGGCGGCCCTGCGCCGGGACCCATCCCGTATCCGGGTGCCCCGGCCTACGGTTCCGATCTGTACGCGCCAGACGGCACCCCGCTGTGGCCGGGGCTTCCGCCGGCGCCACCACCGATGGCGCCGCGGGATCCGGGTGCGACGCCAGGTTCGGAACCGTTCGTTGTGCAGGAGCCCGCGCATATGCAACCGACGCCGTTGCCGCCCGTTCCCCTTCCGGAATTCGCGGCCCCGTCGCCCTAACCGTCCCGTCTCAACGTCACGAAAGGCAACCCAGTCATGAGAGAGAACCTGCGAGCCACGGTGGTGCGCCTCGCTGTCTTTCTGACTGTGTGTCTGCTGGGCGTGTTCGGGCTGTACGCGGTGTTCGGGCAGTTGCGCTTCGGTGAAAAGGCCAACACCTATCGGGCGGCTTTCACCAGTGTGACCGGCCTGGAGACCAACGACTTCGTCCGCATCGCGGGTGTAGAGGTCGGCCAGGTGAAAAAGGTTGCCATCCAACCTGATACGACGGCATTGGTGGAGTTCACTGCCGACGATTCGGTGGTGCTGACCGAGGGCAGTAGAGCGGTCATCCGATACGACGACCTGATCGGCGGCCGGTACCTGGCATTGGAAGAAGGTGTCGGCGGCACCAAGAAGCTGAACCCCGGCGACACCATTCCGCTGGCCCGCACGTCACCGGCGCTCGATCTGGATGCACTGATCGGCGGGTTCCGGCCACTGTTCCGGGCGCTGGACCCGGACCAGGTGAATGCGTTGTCCGGCCAGCTGATTGCGGCGCTGCAGGGTCAGGGCGGCACGATCAACTCTTTCCTGTCGCAGACCGCTGCGCTGACGAGCACACTGGCCGACCGCGACCAGTTGATCGGGCAGGTCATCGTCAACCTCAACACCGTGCTCGGCTCGCTCGGCGACCAAAGCGACCAGTTCGCAAAGGCAGTCGACGCGCTCTCCGGACTGGTCGAGGGTCTCGCGTCACGCAAACAGGACATCAGCAACGGTCTGGCCTACAGCAACGCCGCGGCTGCGAGCATCACCGATCTGTTGTCACAGGCGCGTCCGCCGTTCGCCAAGACGATCCACGAAACCGATCGCGCCGCGGGGATCGTCGTCGCCGACCACGATTACTTCGACAACCTGCTCAACACCCTGCCGGACGCCTACCAAGCGCTTGCACGGCAAGGCATTTACGGTGACTTCTTCAGCTTCTACCTGTGCGACATCGTGCTCAAGCTCAACGGCAAGGGGGGCCAGCCGGTGTACGTCAAGGTCGCGGGCCAGAGCACCGGGAGGTGCGCGCCGCGATGAAGCCCTTCTCCGAACGCAACCAGCTCGTCATCGGTGCCATTGGCATCGGTGTCACCATCGCCATCATCTTGGGTGCGATCAACTACGACAAGCTGCCGTTCATCAACCAGACCAAGGAGTATTCGGCCTACTTCGCCGAGGCCGGCGGGCTGATGAACGATGCGGCCGTTCAGGTTTCGGGTTTCCAGGTGGGCAAAGTGGAGTCCATCGAGCTCGACGGGCCACGGGTGCTTATCAAATTCACCGTCGACAAGACCATCCGGCTCGGTGATCGCACCGAGGCGTCGATCAAGACGAAGGGTCTGCTCGGCACGAAGATCCTGGAAGTCACGTCGCGCGGCGACGGTCGACAAGACGGCACGATTCCCCTCGACCGCACCACGTCGCCGTATCAACTGCCCGACGCGCTCGGCGAATTGGCAACCACGATCAGCGGTTTGAACACCAATCAGCTGTCGGACTCGCTGCGAGTCCTTTCGGAGACGTTCGCCGACACCCCGCCCGAACTGAAGATCGCGATCGAGGGCGTGTCACGGTTCTCGCAAACGCTCAACGAGCGCGACGCCCAGTTGCGTGGGCTGCTGACCAACGCCGACAAGGCCACGTCAGTGCTGGCCGAGCGCAGCAACCAGGTGGTCAGCCTGATCGGCAATACCAACGCGCTGCTGGCCGAGCTCCAAAGTCAAAGTGCGGCAGTGGATCAAATCGCTGGAAACATCTCGGCGCTGTCGCAGCAGCTGCAGGGCTTCATCGGCGAGAACAAGGCCACCATGAGACCCGCGCTCGACAAACTCAACGGTGTGCTGACGATATTGGACAACCGTAAGGAACGGCTGCAGAGATCGCTTCACCTGCTCACCGAATACTCGATGTCGCTTGGTGAATCGGTGGCCTCCGGACCATTCTTCAAGACCTACGTCGCCAACCTGCTGCCGGGCCAGTTCCTGCAGCCGTTCATCGATGCCGCGTTCTCCGATCTGGGCCTGGATCCCAACGTGAAGCTTCCTTCGGAACTGTCCGACCCACAGGTCGGCCAGCCGGGGACGCCTGCACTGCCGGTGCCTTTCCCGCGCACAGGACAGGGCGGGGAGCCGCGTCTGACCATTCCCGATGCGATCACCGGCAACCCCGGCGATCAGGGTTGCGGTCCGCCCGGCTTGCCGTTGCCAGGACCGACGGGGTGCTACCCGTACCGTGAGCCGCCGCCTGCGCCGCCGCCAGGCGGTCCGCCGCCGGGGCCGCCCGCGCTGCCGCCGCCCGGGCTGGATTCGACGGCCCTTCCGACGCCAAGCCCGGTCATGGTGCCTGCGCCCGGGGAGGCTGGACAATGAGCCACGTTCGCAGGAGCTGGGTCGCCGTCGGCCTCGTGGTGCTGTTGGTCGCGGGCGTGGTCGTGCTGTTCAGAACCAGTGACACCATCAACCGCACGAATGCCGTTGCGTACTTTGAGAACAGCAACGGCATCTATGTCGGCGACGACGTGCGCATCCTGGGCGTGAACGTCGGCAAGATCACCGAGATCCAGCCGCAGCCCGAGCGGGTGAAGATCTCGTTCTACTACGACAGCAAGTACAAGGTGCCCGCAGATGCGAAGGCCGCGATCCTGTCGCCGACGTTGGTGACCGCGCGGGCCATTCAGCTCACCCCCGTCTACACCACCGGCCCGGTGATGAAGGACAACGCGGTCATCCCGCGGGAGCGCACCGCGGTTCCGGTCGAATGGGATCAGGTGCGAGCACAGTTGGAGAAACTGGCCACCTCATTACAGCCGACCGAGCCGGGCGGTGTCGCCCCGCTGGGATCGTTCATCAACACCACGGCCGACAACCTGCGCGGCCAGGGTGCCAACATCCGCGACACCATCATCAAACTCTCACAAGCGTTTTCGGCGCTTGGAGATCACAGCACCGACATCTTCTCTACGATCAAGAACCTGGCGATTCTGGTGTCGGCACTTCAGGACAGCACCAACCTGATGCGGCAGCTCAACCAGAACCTCGCATCGGTGACCGGCCTGCTCGCTGACGACCCGAACGAAGTCGCCAACGCGGTGAAGGATCTCAACGCCGTCGTGCCACAGGTTCAGCAGTTCGTCGCCGATAACCGCGAAGCCCTTGGTACCACGTCGGACAAGTTGGCCGGGGTGACTCAGGCGTTGAACGACAGCCTTTCCGACCTCAAGCAGTTCCTGCACGTGGCGCCCAACACGTTGCAGAACTACGTGAACATCTGGCAACCCGCCCAGGGGGCGGTGAGCAGCGTGCCGATGATCAACAACTTCGCCAATCCGATCTCGTTCCTGTGCGGCGCGATTCAGGCAGCCTCACGGCTCGGCGCCGAGCAGTCGGCGAAGCTGTGCGTGCAGTACCTGGCGCCGATCATGAAGAATCGGCAATACAACTTCCTGCCCCTCGCGTCGAACGTGTTCGTCGGTGCCACGACGCGGCCGAATGAGTTGACCTACAGCGAGGACTGGATGCGCCCGGATTACATTCCGCCGCAACCGTCGCCGGGTCCGGCGCCGCAGCCCAGCGAAGGCGCGCCACCGCCGCCTCCTGGCCCCCCGCTCCCTGCGGAGGCCCCAGTCACGCCGAACCCCGCTGATGGACTGCAGGGCCTGATGGTGCCGGCGGGAGCCGGATCATGATGCGCACCAAGGGGATACGCGTCGCGATCGGCACGCTGGTGCTCGCCGTCGCATTGGCTGGCTGCAGCGACTGGCGCGGGCTGAACTCGGTTCCGTTGCCCGGCGTGGAGGGTGTGGGCCCAGGTGCGTACACCGTCCAGGCTCAGATGCCCGATGTGGACAACATCGAGCAGAACTCGCGCGTGCGCGTCGGCGACGTGAACGTCGGCACGGTCACCAAGATCGAGCGGCAGGGCTGGCATGCGCTGGTCACCATGCAGCTCAACCGCGATGTCGAGCTGCCTGCCAATGCGACGGCCACGCTTGGCCAGACCAGCCTGTTGGGGTCGCTGCACATCGAGCTGGCGCCGCCGAAAGATGCGCCACCGCAAGGAAAGCTGCATGAGGGCTCGCTGATTCCGCTTGCCTCGTCTGGAAAGTATCCGAGCACCGAACAGACCTTGTCCGCGATTGCGTTGCTGCTCAATGGCGGTGGTATCGGCAACATTCAAGACATCACCGAGGCGTTGAGCGTCGCCTTCACGGGGCGTGAGGACGACCTGCGTAGCCTGATCGAGCAGCTCGACAAGGCCATCGGCTACCTCGACGACCAAAAGCACGACATCATCGCGGCCAGCGAGAGTCTGAACAACCTGGTCGGTCAGTTCGCGGCGCAGAAACCCGTGGTGGACAAGGCATTGAAGACCATCCCCGACGCGCTTGCGGTGCTCAAGGATCAGCGCAACAACCTCTCGGATGCGCTCACACAACTGGGCAAGTTCAGCGCGCTGGCCGCCGACTCGGTCAACCAGACCAAGGACGCGCTCGTCCAAGAGCTCAAAGACCTTGGCCCGGTGGCGCAATCACTGGCTGACGCAGGCCCGGCGCTGACCCGCGCGCTGAGCTTCCTGCCCACCTTCCCGTTCCCCAAGGAGACGCTGACCAACTGGATGCGCGGCGACTACGCGAACCTGACGTTGATCCTCGACTTGACGCTGAGCCGAATCGATCAGGGCATCTTCACCGGATCCCGGTGGGAATGCGATCTGACCTGGCTCGAGCTGCAGTGGGGCCGCACCATCGGCCAGTTCCCGAGCCCATGCAACGCGGGCGGCCCTGGCACCGCCGGCAACCCGCTTGTCGCTCCGTATCGCTTCGATCAGGGGCCCTGACATGATTCTGACGAGGCGCATCCTGATCCAGATGGCCGTCTTCGCCTTGATCGCGACGACGGCCCTCGCGGTCATGCTGTTCGGCTACATGCGGGTGCAGGACATGGCCGGCATCGGGCAGTACACCGTGAAGCTGAACCTGCCGGAGACTGGCGGCCTGTATCCGCGAAGCAACGTCACCTACCGCGGCGCGCAGGTCGGCATCGTGGACAGCGTCAACCTGACCGATACCGGTGTGCAGGCGGTCCTTTCGCTGGACTCCAACGTCAAGATCCCCGCCGATCTCAAAGCCGAAGTGCACAGCGTGTCGTCGGTGGGTGAGCAGTTCGTCCAACTGGTCCCACAAAGCGGCAGCGGACCGTCGTTGAAGGACGGCGACGTGATCGCCGCGAACCGCACGACGGTGCCGACGGACATCAACAAGGTCTTGGCGGACACCACCCGTGGGCTGCAGGCGATTCCGCAGGAGAACCTGAAGACGGTCGTCGACGAGGCGTATGTGGCGGTTGGCGGGCTCGGTCCCGAGCTGCGCCGGTTGGTCAGCGGCAGCACCACGCTGGCCATCGACGCGCGCAAGAATCTCGACCCCCTGACGACATTGATCGATCAATCCAAGCCGGTGTTGGACTCGCAGACGGACACCGCGCCCTCGATTCAGGCCTGGGCATCGAACCTGGCCAGCATCACCGGTCAGCTGCAGAGTCAGGACCAAGCCGTCGCAGGGATTCTGGAGAACGGGCCTGGCGCGGCTGACGAGGTGCGGGCGCTGTTCGATCGGCTGCAGCCGACATTGCCGATCGTGTTGGCCAACCTGGTCAGCCTCGGGGATGTGGCCGTCACGTATCAGCCGAGTCTCGAGCAGCTGCTGGTCTTGCTGCCGCAGGGCACCGCGGTCACGCAGGCCGTCGGCGTGCACAAGCGCAACACCAAACAGGACTACATGGGCGACGCCCTGACCTTCAACCTCAACCTGATGATCCCCGCGTTCCCGGCGCCCATCCCGCTGCCGCCGCAGCAGATTCCGCCGCCGTGCACCACCGGCTTCCTGCCCGCCCAGCAGCAGCGGGTGCCCACCTTCCAGGACTACCCCGACAGGCCGGCGGGCGACGTGTATTGCCGGGTTCCTCAGGACGCGCCGTTCAACGTGCGCGGGGCAAGGAACCTGCCCTGCATCACCGTGCCCGGCAAACGCGCGCCGACCTGGCAGATGTGCGAAAGCAATGAGCATTACGTGCCGCTCAACGACGGCTACAACTGGAAGGGCGACCCCAACGCGACGTTGTCCGGTCAGGCCGTTCCGCAGTTGCCGCCGGGTTCACCACCTGCGCAAGCAGCTCCGCCGCCGGGTCCGGCGCCACCGCCAATAGCGGCCGCCGAATACGACCCAGCCAACGGCACGTACGTTGGACCGGACGGACGTGTGTACACACAGTCCAACCTGGCCAACGGTGCCAAAGAGGAGCAAACATGGCAGACGATGCTGCTGCCCCCGAAGGGGAACTGACCGAGTCGACGGCCGCCGAGCCGGAATCGGGCGGTAGCGAACTTTCGGACGCGGCGAAGACGGACGAGGCCACCGACGACGCTACGGAAGTTGCCGACGAAGCTTCGGAGGAGGAAACCGCACCGGCCAAGCCGCGGATGTCGCACGTGCGGCTGGCGATGATCGCCGGTCTGGTTCTGGTGGTCGCACTGGCGGGCTTGACGGGTTGGCTGGGCTTCCGCGCGTATCAGTCGCATCAGGCCGATGAGCAACAGAAGCTGTTCCTGTCCGTCGGCAGGCAGGGTGCGTTGAACCTGACGTCGATCGACTGGCAGCACGCGGACGCGGATGTGCAGCGCATCCTCGACTCTGCGACCGGCACCTTCTACGACGACTTCCAGAAGCGCGCTCAGCCGTTCATGGAGGTCGTCAAGCAGGCGCAATCCAAGTCGGAGGGCACCATCGCCGAGGCAGGGCTCGAGCCGCAATCCATCACCGCCAACGGTGCTCAGGTCTTGGTTGCGGTGACGGTCAAAACCTCCAATGCCGGTGCGCCCGACCAAGCGCCGCGCGCGTGGCGAATGCGCCTCACGGTGCAGAAGGTCGGGGATGAGGCCAAGGTCTCCAACGTGGAGTTCGTGCCATGAGTAACCACAGCCAAGACCAGACCACAGAAGAAGAGACCACTGTGCCTTCCGACACGGATACCGAGCAGGTCGAGGATGCGGTCGCCGAGGCCGACGCGCCCGACGACGCCGAAAATGTCGATGAGTCAACGGAACCCGCTGAACCGGACAAGCCCAAGCGGAAGATCCAGTGGGCGCGGGTATTCGCCTTCGGGGTACTGCCCGCGATAGCGCTGCTGCTTGCGCTGGGCGCCGGATACCTGAAGTGGATGGACAATTCGGTGCGCAACGACGAGTCGGCGCGCGATGAGTCGCTGAAAGCCGCCAAGGACAGCACCGTCGCGTTGCTGTCCTACAAGCCCGACACCGTGGAGCAGCAACTCCACGCCGCGCGCGACTTGTTGACCGGAGACTTCCGCGACTCGTATACCTCGCTGACCAACGACGTCGTGATCCCGGGCGCCAAGCAGAAGCAGATCTCCGCGGTGGCAACGGTTCCCGCGGCGGCGTCGGTGTCGGCCAATCCGCGCCACGCCGTGGTGTTGGTGTTCGTCAACCAGACGGTGATCGTCGGTCAGGACGCGCCGACCGATACCGCCTCGAGTGTGCGGGTGACGATGGACAAGGTCGGCGACCACTGGCTGATCTCGAAGTTCGACCCGGTGTAGCAGTGATGCAACCTCAATGGCTCGACGTGGCGGCGCCGACCGTGCAGTTGCGTGCGTTGACGTGGGGTCCGGCGGACGCACCAATAGCGTTGTGCCTGCACGGTTTTCCAGATACCGCTTACGGGTGGCGCAAGGTCGCGCCGACCTTGGTGGACGCGGGATGGCGGGTGGTGGCACCGTTCATGCGCGGCTACGCGCCGTCCTCGTTGCCCTCGGATGGCAGTTACCACGTCGGCGCGTACATGGACGACGCGCTGCGGGTGCTGCAGGCCGCGGGCCCGACCGGACGCGACGTGTTCATCGGCCACGACTGGGGGGCGCTCGCCGGCGCCGGGCTAGCGGCGATGCCGGACAGCCCGTTCAGCAAGGCGGTGATCATGTCGGTGCCGTTCAGTGCCGCGTTCCGGCCGCTCGGTCGGGTACCACAAGTGGCCCGGTTGGCCGCGAAGCTGCCGCGTCAGCTGCTTTTGTCCTGGTATCTCGCCTACTTCCAATTGCCTTGGCTACCAGAGCGTTCCGCGTCGTGGGTGATACCTCGGCTGTGGCGGAGGTGGTCACCGGGCTATCGCGCCGACCAGGATCTGCGCTACGTCGAGGACGCGATCGGTGCGCCCGAGCGATGGCGTGCCGCGCTGGCGTTCTATCGCGCGACCATCCGCGGCACCCGTCCGCCTGCGCAGTACGCACAGCTCAACAAGCACTGGCTTGAGGCGCCGCGGCTGCCGACGCTGTATCTGCACGGCACCGACGACGGCTGCTCGGAGGACTACACGCCGTGGATCGAGCGGGTGTTGCCCGAGGAGAGCGAGGTCGTGCTCGTCGAGGATGGCGGGCACTTTCTTCAGCTCGATCAGCCCGAGGTAGTTGCGCGGCGCATCGTCGACTTCGTCGGGCAGGCTTAGTCGATCGGTGGCGGCGCGCCGTGCGACGCCCGGAAGGCCACTTCTATTTTTGCCCGGCTCTAAGCGACTTTGTCGCCGTGCGTGACTTCGTCGCCGCCGGCTGGCTCCCCGTTTTACTTCTTCAGTCCCGGATGGTTGCGCGCCACCAGTCGGGTGAGCAGTCCGCGCGGTGAGTGGTGGTTGACCACCGCCGCGATCCGGTTGGCCGCACCGGGAACGATCACACCCTTGCCTGACGCGAGACCCTTGACCGCGACCCTGGCCACGGCATCTGGCTGTTGCCAGAGGAACTTCGGCAGCGTCTTCTCAGTTTCCTCGTCCGCGATGCCGTAGGACTCGAGAAACCCGGTGTAGACCGGCCCAGGGCACAAGGCGCTGGCGGTGACGCCCGTGTCGCGCAGTTCTTCGCGCAGCGCCTGCGTGTAGGACAGCACGAACGCCTTGGCCGCGCCGTAGGAGGCCTGACCCGGAACGGGGCCGAACGCGCCGACCGATGCGACGTTGAGCACCGCTCCGCGTCCTCGCTTCACCATTGCAGGGACGAACCGACAGCAGAGGTCCACCACCGCGGCGACATCGACTTCGACCAGGTTGAGTTCGGCTTGGACGTCGGATTCGGCGATCGGGCCAAGCGTTGCGAGCCCCGCGTTGTTGACCACGACCTCCGCCACCAGCCCCAGCGCGGCCACCTGGTCGGGCAGCGTGGCTCTTTCGTCACGGTTCGACAGATCGAGCGGCAATACATGGGCGCGTCCGCCCAGTTCCTCGGCGATGCCGCGCAGTCGGTCGGCCCTGCGCGCCACCAAAACCAATCGGTAACCGCGGCGCGCGAATTCACGGGCGATCTCCTCGCCGATACCCGACGACGCACCGGTGACTATGACGGCGCTGTCGGCGCTTATAGGCGGAAGCATGGGCCAGACAATAGCCTCTAGACATGATGGTCCGTCGGCTCTCGGCGGTCGATGCGCAAACGTATTGGATGTCGGCCAAGATTCCCAACGATTCGTTCCTGCTTTACGCGTTCGCGGGCGAGGTGTCCGAACCCGACCGGGCGGTGGACGCGATACGCGGGCGAGCCTGGGCATGCCCCGAGTTGCGGCTGCGCATCGAAGACAGCAATCCGCTGCGCTATCCCGCTTGGGTGACCGGCCACATCGGGTCCGATCAGTTCGTTGTGCACGATCTCGCCGACAACACCTGGCCGGGTTGCCTCACTGCTGTGGCAGGGCTGGGCGAGCACCAACTCGACCCTTGCGAGATGGCGTGGCGACTGCACGTGTTCACAGCTGTCGAAGGGATACCCGGTAGCGGCGTTGGGACGGTGGCGGTGCTGCAGGCCGCTCATGCGCTCGGCGACGGCATCCGGTCGTCGGCGCTGGCGGCGTGGCTGTTCGGCCGCGCGAAACCGGTACCGCCCGTGCCGGCGCCACCGCCGTTTCGCGGCGCAGCGCTGCCGTGGCGCAGCATTCGGGCCGCCCGGGCACATCAGCAGCTGGAACACGATACCGAGGCGGGACTCGTTCCGCCGCAAGCTGATTCGCGCCCAGCGTTGCGTTGCAACACCCCGCCTGACGGTCTGCGGAGTGTCCGCACTGTGGTCAGGAAGCGCGCCGGCCTGGCGGGCCCGACCGTGACGGTCGGGGTGCTGGCGGCGGTGTCCACCGCGCTGGCGGGACACCTGGAGGAGCTAGGTGACGACGCGTCGACGCTGGGCGCCGAGGTGCCGATGGCGAAAACCGGTGTCCGCAAGGCGAACAACCACTTCGGCAACGTCGGCATCGGACTGTATCCGCAACTGGACATCGACGCGCGCACCGCCCAGATCGTCGGCGATCTTGCCGACCGTCGCCGCAGGGCCGCGCATCCGGCGATGCTGGCTGCCAGTAGGGCGTCCGCGGCGGTACCCGCAATCCTATTGCGTTGGGGTGTCAAGCAATTCGACCCGTTGGTGCGATCGCCGACCGTCACGGGTAACACCGTCGTCTCCAGCGTCAACAGAGGGCCGGCCGATCTGTATTTGGGTGACTTGCCGGTGGTGTTGACCGCGGGCTATCCGGGGCTCTCGCCGATGATGGGCCTGACGCACGGCGTGCACGGCATCGGCGACACCATCGCGATCAGTGTGCACGCCGCAGCGTCGGCGATCGGCGACATCGACGCCTATGTCGATCGGCTGGAACGCGCGCTAGGTCCCGCGCAGTAACCCGAAGGCCCAATTGGTGCCGAAGCCGCGGCGCAACGCGAGGTGGATCCACACCAACGCGTACGGTTCGAGCAGTCGGGCCAGTGTGAGGTCGCCCGCGTCGACCGCCTCGAAGCCCAACTGCGTAACCAGCTCGGCGGTGACCTGCTTGGCCTCGTCGTCGTCACCGCAGACGAACATGACCGGCGCGCTTGGCAATTGAGGGTGATCCATCATCGGGGCGCCGATCTGGTTCATCGCCTTGCACACCCGCGCCCCCGGCGCCCACGCCGCGACCTGCTCGGCCCCCGATGTGGTGTGCCCGACCTCCAACGCGGAAAAGTCGGGGGTCAGCGGGTTGGTGCAGTCGATGAGCACCTTGCCCGTGAGGTCGCCGCATGCCTTGACCGCTTCCTCGGTGGCCTGCCACGGCGTGCACAGCACGACGACGTCGCCGGCGGCCGCGGCCGAATCGTTGGTCGAAACGGGCGTGTCGAGGTCGGCGTATTTGTCGTCGTCGGGGGAGCGGACGCCGTAGGTGATGTCGTGGTCTGCGCTCCATGCCCCGCCGAGCGCGCGACCGACGTTGCCTGCTCCGATGATTGCGATCTTCATTGGGGCTACGCTACGGCCGAGGGCGGACACCGATAAGTACGCACTTTGAGGTGAGCTACTGACCGGGAGGTGGGTGTGGACGATCAGTTCAACTGTCCGGTAGAGGCGACGCTCGAGGTCATCGGCGGCAAATGGAAGGCCGTGCTGATCTTTCACATGATGCACACCGGGCCGCATCGCTTCGCCGAACTCAAGCGCAAGACGCGGGGAATCAGTGACCGCGTCTTGACTCGTCAACTGCGCGAACTGGAGACCGATGGCATCGTCCGCCGCGAGGTGTTCGCCGAAGTGCCGCCGCGCGTCGAGTACTCGCTGACCGAATACGGCGAATCGCTGCGGCCCGTGACCGAGGCGATGTGCACGTGGGGTAAGCGGCACATGGCCACCGGGGCCGCCTAATCCGCTTCGCGCAGCGACGAGATGCCGACGTCGAGGGCGGCCTCGAGATAACCCAGATCGCCAGTTGCCAGCATCACGCCGACGCCGCCCTGGATTCCGGCGAGCAGCGCGGCGGCCACCCGATCGGCGTCCAGCCTGGCATTGACCTTGCCCTGTGATTGCATGTGCCGCACGCCCGCGGTGATCTCGTCGTGCCACTGGCGCATCAGCGCCTTGGTCACCGCCTGAGCGCCCGGTGTGCTGCGACCGATCTCGGACATCAGCACACCGAGCGGGCAATGTTGACCCTGCCTGCGATATCGGTCCACGACCGCGTCGCGCCACCGCTGCCATGCCGCCCACGATGTCAACGCGCCGAGATAGGGCTGCTGATCGTCGAGGACCATCTGTGCCTCATGCTCGGCGACGGCGAGCAGCAGCTGCTCCTTGCCGTCCGGGAAGTAATGGAATAGCTGGCTTTTGGAGGTTCGGGTGCGCGCTCGAATATCGTCGAGCGTGGTGGCGGCCACCCCGCGGTCCCGGATCTCGGCGGCCGCCCCTTCGATGATGCGCTGCCGCGTCGCCTGACCCTTGGCCGTCAGCTTCTGGACTTGCTGGTCCATTTTTGCAAGCGTACCAGTGGAGCCATGGGTTCAAACAACGCGCGGCTCGCTGGCCGCACAGCACTGGTTACCGGTTCCACCGGCGGTCTCGGCGTCGCGATCGCGAGAGCGTTGGCGGCGGAGGGCGCGTTCGTTGTTGTCAGCGGCCGCGACAAGTTCCGCGGCGATGCCGTCGTCGCGGACATAAAGGCCGCAGGCGGCACTGCGGAATTCGTCGTGGCCGATCTCGGTGCGGGCGAGCGCGAGGTAAGGCGCCTGGCCACGCAGGCCACCGCCGCAGCGGGAGGCCAACTCGACGTCCTGGTCAACAATGCGGCGATGCTGCTGATGCCGACACCGACGGCCGAGGTCTCCGAAGAATTGCTGCGAGATGCGTTCGCGGTCAACGTGTTTGCTCCGTTTCTGCTCACCGGTGTGGTGGCGCCGGCCATGGTGCAGCGAGGTGCGGGCGCGATCGTGAACATCGGGTCGATCGCCGGGCTTCGCGGTATGGCGGGTTCGGCGGTCTACAACGCCAATAAGGCCGTGATGCATTCGTTCACCCAGGCGTGGGCCGACGAGTACGGGCCGTCCGGTGTCCGAGTGAACGCCGTCGCTCCCGGGCCGATCGCGACCGAACGCCAGGCGGAGTTCGCCGATCACACCGCGCCGCTGCTGGCCCGCATCCCGTCGCGCCGGCTGAGTACGCCCGCGGAGGTCGCCGCGGCGGTGGTCTTCCTGGCCAGCGACGACGCGGCAAACATTCACGGGATCGTGCTGAGTGTGGACGGGGGCTGGGCGGCGGTTTAACACATGGCCTAGATTTTGTTACATGACTGCGTACCACACGGCGATCGACACCGGCCTGCTGATCCTTCGGGTGGTGCTGGGCCTGACGATGGCCGCACACGGCTACAACAAGTTCTTCGGTCCTGGCGGCCTGAAGGGCACCGCGGGCTGGTTCGACAGCATGGGAATGAAACCGGGCATGTTCCACGCTCGCGTCGCCGCCACCACGGAGATGTCGGCGGGCATCGGTTTGGCGGTCGGACTGCTGACGCCGATTCCCGCGGCGGGCTTCGTCGCGCTGATGCTCGTCGCGGCGTGGACTGTGCACCGGCCCAACGGCTTCTTCATTGTCAAGGAGGGCTGGGAGTACAACCTGATCCTGGCGGTGTCAGCGGTCGCGGTCGCCACGATCGGGGCAGGCAAGTTCAGCCTCGATTACGCGCTGTTCCGCACGTCCGGGCTCTACGACTTCCTGCACGGCTGGTGGGGTCTGCTGATTTCGGCTGGGCTCGGCCTCGCCGGCGGTATCGGCCAGCTGGCCATTTTCTATCGGCCCCCAGCGAAAACCGAAGCCTGACAACTTGACTCACGTGAGCGCAGGTGGCCGAGAGCGCGGCCACCTGCTCACGTAGCGCGACTAGTTGCTCTTGCCGAGAAGACTGTTCAGCAAGCCCTTGATCGCCCGGCCTGTCTGGACGCTGTAGTAGGTGCCCGCATGGCCAACCTGATGGTTCAGGAACGTGCCAAGGTGCCCCAGCTGATGGTTGTAGTACGTACCGGCGTGACCGATCTGCTGATCGATCGTGTCACCCGGTGCCGCGGACGCCATTCCTGCGCCCCCGAGCGCAATGCCGCACGAAACAATGGCGGCTCCGCCGACGTACGCGATCCTCGACAACATGCCTTTGCGACGCATGGCCGTATCTCCTCTTCCTATGTGAACTCCCTACCCAGCAAACGGCTTTGCCAGGCGCGAAGAGGGATTAGCCATCCTGCTCAGCGTTAAAACCGTGAAATTTCAAATAGTTGGCCCGTTTGCCGCTCACAGGATTCCTACAGGCTGGCTGTGCGATCCAGTGGCGATGACGTTAACCACCGTACGATCACCCGCGGGCGGCTCGGCACCTCGCCCGTTCAAATCATGATCGGCGAAACGGCATCCAGTTAACCAAATTTGCCAATTTCGTCCAGGCCGAGCCGATGTTCGTCGTAACTATTTCCCGAGCGGCTCGCGATGTGATTTGCTGCCAACGCGTCGCGCGGCGGAATTACCCGGCCAGGCCGATCAACACGTCGGCCAACTCGGCAGGCCTGGAGTAGAACGGCGAGTGTCCACCGGGAAGCTCGACCAAGTCGGCGGAGAGCCGCTCACGCACTGCCCATCGAGACCAATCCGGTCGTAGCATCTGGTCGTCCTTCGACAGGATGTATGTCGTTGGCACCGTTGGGTGTTCGACGAGGGAGCACGGAGCAAGGGCCGGACTGACCGACTGGGGTCGTAGGCGGTCACGCGCGGCGTGCGCGAGTTCGCCATCACAGTCGCCATAAAAGACCTGACACGCGATGTCGAGATCGATCCATCGCTGGCAGAGGCTCTCGTCGAGCTCGCTGAGACCCCGCATGTAGACCGGGTTGAGCATCTCGGGTGTATCGGTCAGTTGCTCGGCGAGGCTCCGGCCGACGTCAGGAATCATGGCGCACAGATAGACCAGATGGCGCAGCGGTCGGCGCGCCGCCACCAGCGGAATGGTGTTTCCAGCGTAGGAGTGCCCGACCAGCACCACATCGCCGTCGCGATCGTCGAGTGCGGTGCACACGACGTCGGCGTAGGTGTCGAACGTCGCCGAGCTGTCCTCGAGTGGCAGGTCCATCGTCACGACCTCGTGGCCTGCCTGCTGCACGAGCGGGGTCAGCAGTTCCCAGCACCACGAACCGTGGTATCCGCCGTGCACGAGGGCGAAGGTCGTCACCCGGCAAGGCTAAACGCATTCCGCTCGGCTAGAACACGTTCTAGTCTGATGCGTCATGGGGTTTCTGAAGCAGGACGCACCCGTCGTCGATTACCAGGAGTGGAGCAAGGGCACCCGCGCCGAGAAGATCGTCCCGATGGCCCGGCACTGGGCCGAAGTCGGCTTCGGAACGCCGGTCGTGCTGCACCTGTTCTACGTCGTCAAGATCCTGCTCTACATTCTCGGCGGTTGGCTGTTCGCGCTGGCGACCAAGGGCATCGACGGCTTCACCAACGTCGCGCAGTGGTACGCCGAGCCGATCGTGTTCGAGAAGGTCGTGCTGTACACGATGCTGTTCGAGGTTGTCGGACTGGGTTGCGGCTTCGGCCCGCTGAACAACCGGTTCTTCCCGCCAATGGGATCGATCTTGTACTGGTTGCGGCCCAACACCATTCGGCTGCCACCGTGGCCGACTCGGGTGCCACTGACCAAGGGCACCACGCGCACGCTCTTCGACGCAGCGTTGTATGGGGCGCTGTGTGTGGTGCTGCTGATCGCGTTGTTCTCCGACGGCACCGGCCCGGTACCTGCGCTGGGCACGACGGTCGGTGTGCTGCCGATGTGGCAGATCTGGGCGGTGCTCGGTCTGCTGGCCGTGCTCGGACTGCGGGACAAGGTGATTTTCCTGGCCGCGCGCGGCGAGGTGTACGCGTCGTTCACCGTCGCGTTTCTGTTCGTCGGCTACGGCGTCGACATGATCATCGGGGCCAAGCTGGTCTGCCTGGTGATCTGGCTGGGCGCCGCCACCTCCAAGCTCAACAAGCACTTCCCCTTCGTCATCTCGACGATGATGAGCAACAACCCGGTGTTCCGGCCGCGGTGGATCAAACGCCTGTTCTTCGAGCACTTTCCGGATGACCTACGGCCGGGCCGGCTTTCGCGGTGGCTCGCGCACTTTTCCACCGCGATCGAGGGCCTGGTCCCGCTGGTGTTGTTCTTCACCCACGGCGGCTGGCCGACAGCCATCGCCGCGTTCGTCATGTTGTGCTTCCACTTCGGCATCCTGTCTTCGATTCCGATGGGCGTGCCGCTGGAGTGGAACGTTTTCATGATGTTCTCCGTGCTGGCGTTGTTCATCGGCCACGCTGGAGTTGGGTTGGGTGACATGACGACGCCGCTGCCGGTGCTGTTGTTCGTCGTCGTCGCAGGGACTGTGGTGATCGGAAACCTCTTCCCGCGCAAGGTGTCCTTCCTACCCGGCATGCGGTATTACGCAGGCAACTGGGACACCGGACTGTGGTGCGTCAAGCCCTCGGCGGCGGAGAAGATCGAGAAGCACATCGTGTCGATCGCCAGCATGCCGCAGGCCCAGATGGAGCGGTACTACGGCAGTCCGGAGACCGCGCAGATGTACCTCTACATGGGATATGCGTTCCGCGCCTTCAACACTCACGGTCGCGCGATGTTCACCCTCGCCCACCGGGCGATGGCCGGGCAGAACGAGGACGACTACGTGCTGACCGACGGCGAGCGGATCTGTTCGACGGCCATCGGCTGGAATTTCGGCGACGGGCACATGCACAACGAGCAGCTGATCGAGGCGCTGCAGGAACGCTGCCACTTCGAACCGGGCGAAATCCGCATCCTGCTCCTGGACGCCCAGCCGATCCACAAGCAGCGCCAGGAGTACCGGCTCGTGGATGCCGCTACCGGTGAATTCGAAAGGGGCTACGTGAAAGTCGCCGACATGGTGACGCGCCAACCGTGGGATGACACCGTGCCGGTGCACGTTACATGGGAGAAGGACAGCGCGGACGCACCCTGACCCGGTGGTTGTCCGGTCGGCTTGCGGTCTGGCCGGACTAGGGGAGCACATACCAAAATGCCCGGCTCTGAGCGACTTTGTCGCTACTGACGACTTTGTCGCCAAGAGCCGGGCAATTTGATGACCACTACCTCAGGGACCCTCTGGGACGTCGCGGACGTTAGCCCATCACGTCGCGGACCTTGACGGTCTCGAGTCCCTCCAACATGAGGTTGCGGGCGACGTCGAGATGTTTGCGCCAGTGCGCCTCGGCCGCCGCCCCATCGCCTGCGCGCAACAGCTTCATCAGGCGTGCATACGAGCGCATCAATTTGTCGTAGTCGGCCTTGGATACCGGCCGGTTCTCTTTGAAGACGAATGCGGTGTGGCGCACGGTGATCTCGTGCAACATGCCGGCCATGATGGCGAGGGTCGCATTGCCGGAGAGCTCCACCATGCGGCGATGAAAATCCCCGGTCGTCTCGGCCAGCCGGCCGGACTGCCAGCCAGAGGGAATCTGGTCGGCAAGCATCTTGTCCAGTTCGTCGAACGCCTCGGCATTCCCGGATTCCGCGAGCAGTCGCGCGGCCATCGGCTCGATACCGGCCTGGGCCACCATGACATCAGCGATGGTGGCACCGGTCAGTTCGAGCAGCAGCCCCGCAGGCCGCGCCACGATCTCGGGCCCGGGCACTCGGACACGGGCCCCGGTGCGCGACCCGCGCCGCACCTCGACGAGCCGTTCGGACTCCAGCACCCGGACCGCCTCGCGCAGCGTCGGGCGGCTGACACCGAAGTGAGCCATCAACTCGGCCTCGTTGGGCAGGAAGTCGCCGTCCTTGAGTTGACCGTCGACCACCATCCGGCGCAGAGTGCCCGCGACAAGCTCGGCGGTCTTCGGTGACCGGACCGCGGCGCCGGCTGAAACGGCGTTAGGGCCGATCATCGGCGCCAGCGGTGTGCTTCGCGTCACATCTTCTCCCAAACAGTGTCTCCCCGAGCTATGCAACTCAGTAAACCATGTCGGGGAACATGAGTCCGGCACGAATGCTCGTCCACAGCCTACCAACCAGTAGGTTGACCTAGTAAACTTTGTTGCTCTACCTTCGGGGAAACACCACGTTCAAAGGAGAAGTGTCATGGCTGAAGCCGTCATCGTCGAGGCTGTGCGGTCGCCTGTCGGCAAGCGCAACGGTGGGCTGTCGGGTGTGCATCCCGGTGAGCTGTCCGCGCAGGTGCTCAACGGACTTGCCGAGCGCACCGGCATCGACCCCGGGATCGTCGACGACGTGATCTGGGGCTGTGTGATGCAGGCCGGGGAACAGGCCCTCGACATCGCCCGCACCGCGGTGCTGGCGGCCGGCTGGCCCGAGAGCGTGCCGGGTGTGACCGTCGATCGGCAGTGCGGATCCAGCCAGCAGTCGATCCACTTCGCGGCGGCAGGCGTCGTCGCCGGGCATTACGACGTGGTGGTCGCAGGCGGTGTCGAGGTGATGTCACGGGTGCCGATGGGCTCATCGTTGGCCAACGGTGGCCACCCGTACCCCGAGGCGTTCCGCAACCGCTACAGCCAGACCCCGAACCAGGGCATCGGCGCCGAGATGATCGCAGACCAGTGGGGTTTCGACCGCACCATGGTCGACCAGTTCTCGCTCGGCTCACACGAAAAAGCCGCGGCGGCACAGGATTCCGGTGCATTCGATGACCAGATCGTGGCGATCAAGGACCAGGACGGCAATCCAGTGCTCAAGGATGAGGGCATTCGCCGCGGCACCACGATCGAGAAGATGGGCCAGCTGAAGCCGGCCTTCAAGGAGGACGGCGTCATCCACGCGGGCAACTCGTCGCAGATCTCCGACGGATCGGCCGCGATCCTGTTCATGTCCGCCGAGAAGGCGAAGTCGTTGGGCCTCAAGCCGCTAGCCAAGGTGCACACCGCAGTGCTGGCCGGTGCTGATCCGGTGATCATGCTGACCGCACCGATCCCCGCCACGCAGAAGGCGCTGAAGCGCTCCGGCCTCTCGATCGATGAGATCGGCGTGTTCGAGGTCAACGAGGCGTTCGCCCCGGTACCGATGGCGTGGCTGAAGGACATCGGCGCCGACGAGAAGAAGCTCAACCCCAACGGCGGCGCGATCGCCCTCGGCCATCCGCTCGGTGGCTCCGGCGCCCGCATCATGACCACGATGCTGTATCACATGCGGGACAAGGGAATTCAATACGGCTTGCAGACGATGTGCGAGGGCGGCGGCCAGGCCAACGCCACGATCATCGAGCTGCTGTGACATCAGACGTTCAGGCACCCGCCGCTCTCACCGAGCGGCGGGGCAACGTCTTGATCATCACGATCAACCGGCCCGAGGCCCGCAACGCGGTCAACAGTGCGGTGAGTACCGCCGTCGGTGACGCGCTGCAGGCGGCGCAGGATGATCCCGACGTGCGGGCTGTCATCATCACCGGCGCCGGCGAATCCTTCTGCGCCGGAGCTGATCTCAAGGCCATCTCCCGCCGGGAGAATCTGTTCCATCCCGATCACGGCGAGTGGGGCTTCGCGGGATACGTGCACCATTACATCGACAAGCCGACCATCGCCGCCGTGAACGGCACCGCGCTCGGCGGCGGCTCGGAGCTGGCACTCGCCAGTGACCTCGTTGTCGCGGAGGAGCGCGCGAAATTCGGCCTGCCAGAAGTGAAGCGGGGACTGATCGCCGCCGCTGGCGGAGTGTTCCGCATCGTCGATCATCTGCCCCGCAAGGTAGCGATGGAGTTGATCTTCACCGGCGAGCCGATGAGTTCGGCCGACGCGCTGAAGTGGGGGCTGATCAATGAGGTCGTACCCGACGGCACCGCGGTGGAGGCGGCTCTCGCGCTCGCCGAACGCATCACGTGCAACGCGCCGCTTGCCGTGTGGGCGAGCAAGCGGGTCGCGATGGGCGTCGACGACGGGGTGATCACCGGCGACGAGGCGGGCTGGGCGAGAACCATGCGCGAAATCGGGACGCTGATCCGTTCCGAGGACGCCAAAGAAGGACCGCTGGCGTTTGCGGAGAAACGTCAGCCCGTATGGAAAGCAAAATAAATGAAGCGTCTGGTATTCGAAGCCGAGCATGACCAACTGCGCGAGACCGCGCGCCAGTTCCTGGAAAAGGAATGCGCGCCGCACGTCGAGAAGTGGGAGAGCGAACGCCTCGTCGACCGCGAATCCTACGTGGCCGCAGGCAAATACGGCCTGATCGGGTTCAACATGCCCGAGGAGTACGGCGGCGGCGGCGTCGATGACTTCAGGTTCAACGCGGTGATCGTCGAGGAGTTTTCGAAGTTCGGTCCCGCGACCCCGGGGGTGAGTCTGCAGAACGACATCGTCGGGCCGTACTTCGCGTCGCTGGCCACCGACGAGCAGAAGGAGCGGTGGCTGCCGGGCTACATCACCGGTGAGCTGATCGGCGCGATCGCGATGACGGAACCCGGCGCGGGCAGCGACCTGGCCGGCATCAAGACCACGGCCGTTCGCGACGGCGATGACTGGATCCTCAACGGCTCCAAGACATTCATCTCAGCGGGCATCAACAGCGACCTGGTGATCGTGGTGGCCCGCACCGACCCAGAAGCCGGCCACAAGGGTTTCTCGCTGCTGGTCGTCGAGCGCGGCATGGAGGGCTTCGAGCGCGGACGCAAGCTCGACAAGATGGGCCTGCACGCCGCAGACACCGCCGAGCTGCACTTCGAAAACGTCCGCGTGCCCGGCAACAACCTCCTCGGCGAGGAAGGCAAGGGCTTCTACCATCTGATGCACAACCTGCCGTCCGAGCGGTTGTCCATCGCGATCGCCGCGATCGCCGGTGCGCGTGAAACCTGGCGCGAGACACTGCAATACGTCAAGGACCGCAAGGCGTTCGGGCAGCCGATCGGCAGCTTTCAGCACAACCGGTTCCTGATGGCCGAGATGGACACCGAACTCGAGATCGCCGAGCAGTACATCGACCGGTGCCTGCGCGCCGCCGTCGACAAGGACCTGACCGCGGTGCAGGCGTCCAAGGCCAAGTGGTGGTGCACCGAGCTCGGCAAGCGCGTCGTCGACAACTGTGTACAGCTGCACGGCGGGTACGGCTACATGAACGAGTACAAGGTCGCCCGTGACTACGTCGACGTCCGAATCCAGACGATCTTCGGCGGTACGACCGAGATCATGAAGGAGATCATCGGCCGCGACCTCGGGCTCTAGCCGGCCGGCCGGCGTGGCCTCTAGCCGGCTCGGCCGGCGTGGCCTCTAGCCGGCCGGCGCGGGGGCCGGTGCCGCCGGTGCCTCCGTCGACGTGCTGGTGGTCGTCGTGGTGGTGGTCGTGGCGCTGGTGCCGGTCGGTGTGACCGGCTCCGGCGCCTGGTTCGGATCCAGCACCTGATCGATGATGTAGATCCGGGCGTTGTTGGCCTGGATGCCACCGCAGACGACCTTGGCCGTGTCGTTGACCTTGATGTCGCCGCCCTTGCCGGTCACCTTGATCTCGGCACCCTGCTGTGTGGGCCGCTGGCCCTTCAGGTCGTCGGGGCCGAGCAGGCCGAGGAAGGCGTGGTAGTAATCGAGCTTGTACAGCGCCGCGGGGTCGGCCGTGATGGTTGCGAGATCCGGCATCGCCGCGAAAGCGTCGTTCGTCGGGGCGAAGACGACGTACGGACCGCCGTCGAGCACCGAGAGGATGTTGACGGCCGGGTTGGCCCCACCGGAGATCAACGAGTTGAACGTCGAGATCTCGGGGATGCTGCCGAGCACCTGGCTGACGGGCTGCTTGGCGAAGGCCTTCCAGTTCGGCAACTCGGTCTTGAAGGCGTCACAGCCAGAGCCTTGAGGGTCGGGAATCGGCGCAACGGGCGTCGAGACGTCCGTCGGCGGCGGATCGGCGTACGCGTTGCCGGTGAACGGGGCGTTCAGCGCGAACGGCACCGATACGGCGATCGCGGCAATCCCGGCCGCGGCTCCCAATGCCTTGCTGGCGCGAGTCTTCAATGTCGGCTCCTTCGTCAGGTCGCATCGCATGTTAAGGGCAGCGAAGGCCCAATTCCAAAGTCGTTCCGACGGCCTGGTTACGTTACAGGTGCGCTGACCTGCACATTTCTGACTTGGCCACACAGCAGCGCAGCGACGAAACAGAGGCCGGCCGCCAGGTAGAACGCCATGTCGTAATTGCCCTGCAAATCCCGCAGCCGGCCCGCGCCAGCGGCGGCGATCGCGGCGCCGAGCTGGTGGGAGGCGAACACCCACCCGAACACGACGGGGGAGCGGGTACCGAAGTAGTTGCGGCACAGTACGATCGTCGGCGGCACTGTCGCGACCCAGTCCAGGCCGTAGAAGATGACGAACACCCAGGTGCTCGGTTCGGCCTGCGGCGAGAGCAGCACCGGGAGCAGCAGCAGGGATATGCCGCGGCCGGTGTAGTACACGACCAGCAGCAGCCGGGGGTCGACGCGGTCGGTCAGCCAGCCCGAGAACACCGTGCCCGCGACGTCGAGGATGCCGATCGTCGCCAGTAGTCCCGCAGCCACCGTGGTTGGCATGCCGTGGTCGTTGGCGGCGGGGATGAAGTGCGTGCCGATCAAGCCGTTCGTCGTCATTCCGCAGATCGCGAAGCTGCCCGCCAGCAGCCAGAAGGCCGGCACCCGAGCGCCGATGCGCAACCCGTCGAACGCGGCCTTGAAACTCGACGCGGGCACGACGGCGGGCTCGGTGGCCGTCCCGCCGTATGCCGTTAATCCCTTGTCCCGCGGGTAGTTTCGCATGAACACGAGCACCAACGGGACCACGCTGAGGGCCGCGGCGGCAACGATCAACGACGCCCACCGCCAACCGTGCCGGGTGGTCACCTCCGCGACGATCGGCAGGAAGATCAACTGCCCGGTCGCGCTCGCCGCGGTCAGCACACCGGTGACGAGGCCGCGGCGGGCCTCGAACCAGCGGGTCGCGACTGTCGCGACGAAGCCCATCGAGATCGAGCCTGTGCCGACGCCGACCAGCACGCCCCAGAGCAGCACCAGCTGCCAGCTCGCGGTCATCGTCACGCTGAGCGCCGACCCGGTCGCGATCAGCAGCAGCGCCACCGACAGCACCGGGCGCACACCGAACCGGTCCATCAGGGCCGCCGCGAACGGCGCGGTCAGCCCGAAGAGCGTCATGTTGACCGACATCGCCAGCCCGACCACCCCGTGCGACCAGCCGAATTCGTGGTGCAGCGGGTTCATCATCACGCCGGGCACCGAGCGGAACCCGGCCGCGCCGAGGATCGCGACGAAGCTGACGGCGGCCACCACCCAGGCCCAGTGAATCCGGGCCAAGGGCGTGCGTTTGCGTGCGGCGGTGAGCGTCACCGGATCACTGTCGCGGATCTGTCGAGCTGCGACTAGTGGCATGAATGACACTAATCATCAAAAACATGCCAAAATGGCGGCATGCATCGCGTCGCTGTCCTGTTGTTGCCTCCTGTGGTGGGGTTCGACGCGGCGATCCCGCCCTTGCTGTTCTCGAACGCGACCGACCCCGACGGCAACGCGCTCTACGAGGTCGTCACATGCGGGCTGACGCCGGGTCCGGTGACAGCGACGACGGGCTTCGCGGTGGTGCCTGAGGCGGGACCTGAGGCACTGGAGAGCGCAGACACGGTCGTCATCCCCGGCACGCGGTTCCCGTCGGCCCGCACCGAGGGGGTGGTCACACCTGAGGTGACCGAGGCGCTGGCGCGGATCCAGCCGGGCGCCCGCTTGGTGTCGATCTGCACGGGCGCGTTCATCCTCGCCGCGGCCGGACTGCTCGACGGGCGCCGTGCGACCACCCATTGGAAGTTCGCCGACGACATGCGACGGCTGCATCCGCGGGTGCTGATCGACGAGAATGTGTTGTTCGTCGACGAAGGAGATGTGCTCACCTCGGCTGGCCTTGCCGCGGGAATCGACTTGTGCCTGCACATAATTCGATCCGATCACGGTGCACAGGTGGCCAACGCGGTAGCCAGGTACTGCGTGGTGCCGCCGTGGCGAGAAGGTGGTCAGGCGCAGTTCATCGACAGGCACGTACCTGCGCCGGATCACTTTTCGACTGCGACGACGCGCGAGTGGGCGCTGCAACACCTCGACGAGGAGCTCACGGTGCAGCGGCTGGCGCGGCACGCGAAGATGAGCGCGCGCACGTTCAACCGTCGGTTCCGCGAAGAGACCGGGCAGTCGCCGGGCACGTGGATTCGTCAGCGTCGGATAGATCGCGCCCGCGAACTCTTGGAGTCGCGCGATCTACCGGTCGACGAGGTCGCACGGTTGTCTGGTCTCGGGACGGGCGGCAACCTGCGGCACCATCTGCGCCGCGGGATGGGCATATCACCGTCGAGCTATCGCAAGGTGTACCAAGGCGCCTAGTCCGGCCACGGCGGGCGGGCGACGAACCGGCAAACCGCGGGTGAATACGATGTCCGTCATGCCAGAGCCCCTGATCCTGCCCATCCGCGGGCGCGCGCCCCAGTTGCACGCCGAGTCGTGGGTCGCGCCGACTGCGAGCGTGATCGGCCCGGTCACGCTGGCCGCGAGGGCGAGCGTCTGGTACGGCGCGACGTTGCGCGCAGAGGCCGAACCGATCGAGATCGGCTTCGGCGCCAACGTCCAGGACGGCGCGACGATCCACGTCGACCCGGGTTTCCCGGCAAGTATCGGCGCCCATGTCAGCGTCGGGCACAACGCTGTTCTGCACGGCTGTGAGATCGAGGACGGCTGCCTCATCGGGATGGGGGCGGTGATCCTCAACGGTGCCAAGATCGGTGCGGGGTCGCTGATCGCTGCGAGTGCGTTGGTGCTGCAGGGCGTGGTGATCCCGCCGCGGTCGCTGGTGGCAGGCGTGCCGGGCAAGGTCCGTCGCGTACTGTCCGACGCCGAGGTCGCCCACAACCGCAACAATGCGCAGGTGTACCAGGCAATGACCGAACTGCACCGCGAGGCCCTCAGCTAGGCGCCGATCGGCGGATTGAGCCGCGTGAACCCCTCTTGCCGGAAGTACGGGAAGTAGGGGTACGGCGCTTCGCGTGAACTGACGGCATCCAGCCGGGCCATCTGGTCGGAATCGAGCCGCCAGCCGACGGCGCCGAGGTTGTCCCGTAGTTGCCTCTCGTCGCGCGCGCCGATGATCACCGACGCCACCGTCGGCCGACGAAGTAACCAATTCAACGCAATCTGAGCTACGGACTTGCTTGTCTCGGAAGCGATCTCATCCAGCACGTCGACGATCGCGTAGAGCTGATCGTCGTCGACCGGGGGGCCCGCGGCTGCGGTGGCACGCAGCCGGCTGCGTTCGGGCAACGGCGTGTCTCTGCGGATCTTTCCTGTCAGCCTGCCCCAGCCCAGCGGGCTCCACACGATTGCCCCGACGCCTTCGGCGACGCCGAGCGGCATCAGCTCCCATTCATAATCGCGGCCAACGAGTGAGTAATAGACCTGGTGCGCGATATACCGCGGCCGGTGGTCTGCGTCGGCAAGCGACAGCGACTTCATCAACTGCCAGCCCGAGAAGTTGGATGCGCCGGTGTAGCGCACCTTGCCCTGCTCGACGAGCATCTCCAGCGTCTGCAGTACTTCGTCGATGGGGGTGAACGCGTCGAAGCCGTGCAGTTGGAACAGGTCGATGTGGTCGGTCTGCAGCCGCTGAAGCGCACGGTCGACCGCACGCAACAGGCGGGGACGCGACGAGCCCCAGTCGTTGGGCCCGGTGGGCAGGCTGGCCTTGGTCGAAATCAGCACGTCGTCCCGCCGGCCGCGCAGCGCCTGGCCGAGTAATTCTTCGGCTGCACCGTCGGAGTACACATCCGCCGTGTCGACGAGGTTGACTCCCGCTTCCAGGCTGATGTCGATGAGTTTGCGCGCCTGTTCGACGTCGGTGTTGCCCCAGGCACCGAAAAAATCCCCGACTCCCGCGAATGTAGCGGTGCCCAGGCTCAGTTCCGACACCACAAGTCCGGAGTCGCCAACTCTTCGATACTCCACGATCTCTCCTTAATAGGAATCCAGTCTCATTAGTCCTCGCCTCCCTCCAACCTGGACTAACGAAACTCTATTCCCGTTAATATCGATGGCATGAGCACCCCGGGCTCGCTGCGGCCGGGCGGACGAACGGCCGCCGTGCGGACTGCCGTGCTGCGTGCGGCCGGCGACATGCTGGTTGAGTCCGGTTTACACGGCCTGGAATTGACGGCCGTCGCCGAGCGGGCGGGGGTCGGCAAGTCGACGGTGTACCGGCGGTGGGGATCAGTGCCCGGGCTCGTCACCGATCTGCTGTGCGACATGGCCGCTCAGTCGCTGCCGCGTGCCGACACCGGATCGCTGCGGGGTGACCTGCGGGCGAACGCCGCCCTCGTGCGGCGGACTCTGGCGAACCCGCGGCAGGGCCGCCTGTTTAAGGCGATTATCGCGGCGTCGAGCTGCGATGACCGCACTGCGGCCGCGCTGTCGACGTTCTATGACCGTCGGGTCGCCGAGTGGTCGGTTTGCGTCGACGACGCGGTGGCGCGCGGTGAAGCGCCGGAGGGGACGGATGCGGCCGCCGCGATTCGGCAGGTCTCGGCGCCGCTCTACTATCAATTCCTCACCAGCACAAGGCCTCTCACCGCAAGAGATGCTGAGCGCGCTGTCGATGCCGCGATTTCGGCGATTACTGCCGGGGTTTTCGTGCGTGGCCGCCGCCGATAATTTGATTCCGAATCGACAGCTGCGGGTACCTCCGTACGGTGACTCCCGTGCGAACTCTGGTTACCGGTGCGACCGGTTACGTCGGCTCCCGGCTCGTCAGTGCGCTGCTGGACGAGGGCCATGACGTGATCGCCGCCACCCGGAACCCCGATCGGCTGGTGAACTTCGGCTGGCATGACCAGGTCACGGGCGTGACGCTCGACGCGCACGACGAAGAGTCGGCCAAGCAGGCGTTCGCCGATGCCGGTGCCGTCGATGTCCTCTACTACCTGGTGCACGGCATCGGCCAACCCGACTTCCGCGAGGCCGACAACCGCGCCGCGGCCAACGTCGCCAACGCTGCGAAGGACGCCGGGGTGCGGCGCATCGTGTATCTGGGCGGCTTCGTCCCAGATGACGACGAACTCTCCGAACACCTGACCAGCCGCGCCGAGGTGGCGCACGCGTTGAGCGTCGACGGCGGACCCGATGTGGTGTGGCTGGGCGCGGCGATGATCATCGGGGCGGGATCGACGTCGTTCGAGATGCTCCGTTACGTCAGCGACCGGTTCGTGCTGATTCCGATGCCCGCGTGGTCGGCGAACCCGATGGACCCGATCTCGATCCGCGATGTGCTGTATTACCTCGTCGCTGCGGCTGACTCTGCGCGAGTACCCGCCGGTGCCTATGACATCTTCGGCCCCGAGACGACGTCCTACAGTGAATTGCTGCGTACCTATGCGCGGATTTCCGGCCACTGGCGCGCGGAGCTGCCGGTACCCATGGTCGACACCGGTGTGGTGTCCTGGATGACGGCGGCCGTGCTACCGGTGCCCGGCGGCCTGGCATCGGATCTGGTTGAGTCCCTTGACTATCCGATGATGGCGTCGGACGCACGACTGCGTGATGTGGTGCCCGACCCGCCGGGTGGACTGGTGGGCATCGACGACGCGATAGCTCGTTCGTTGTCCAGTGATCGGCCGCGACCGGTCAATGATCTCGCCGATCCGCATCACCTCGCCGACTCCGACCCGTCGTGGGCCGGCGGCGACACGGCCCGCATTCGGCAACTGGCGCAGGCGATTACGCCGTCGATCATGTGGCCCGCGCTCGGGCTGCTCGGGCTTGTGCCGGGACCGGTCGCGGGCGCAGTGCGCACCGGGCTCGACACGGTGATCAACCTCGCGCCGAAGGCGGGTTGAGAATGTCTCAATCCACCGCCACTCGGCCCGGTTGGCTCGCCGAGGTGAAGGAGATTGTGGGTGCCTGTCCAGTCCCGCACCACGAACCGCCTGCAGTCGTGCGGCGGCGCCGGATCGTCGTCGCGATCGTCCTCGTCATCGGTGCTGCGCTGCTTGGATATTCGCTCACACGGCGACCTGGGGACGAGTCGTTCTACTGGTTGACGCTCGCCCTGGCGGCAGTTTGGGCGGTGGGCGCGCTGCTTTCGGGACCCCTGCATCTCGGCTGTATCCGATTCCGCGGGCGCAACCAACGTCCACTGATCACCGGCGCGGCGGTTGGCTTGCTGTTGGGCGGCGCTTTCCTTATCGGCGGCCTGATCGCGCGTGAGATTCCCGGCGTACGCGAATACATCACGCAGGTACTGGAATTCGCCCGTTATGGCCCGCTGGCGTTGGTCGTGTTCATCACCGTGATCAACGGAATCACGGAAGAGATGTTCTTCCGTGGTGCCCTGTACACCGCGTTGGGCAAGGCCTATCCGGTGGTGATCTCGACGGTCATCTACGTGATCACGACAGCGACCACCAGTAATCCGATGCTCGGCTTCGCCGCTGTGATACTTGGTGCGGTGTGCGCATGCGCCCGCCGCATCACCGGCGGTGTACTCGCTCCCATGCTGATCCACTTCTTCTGGGGTCTGGTCATGGTGCTCGCATTGCCCCCGATTTTCGGCGTCTAGCGCAGCGGGTGGGCCACCTCATCGCGGCGCATCCGAGCCGCATACATGGCGACGGCCGCGAGCACCACCGGCACGATCCCGGCCACCAAGAAGATCGTTTGCATGGAAACGACTTTCGACAGCGGACCGACGATCGCGAACGACACCGGCATGAACGCCAGCGACACGAAGAAGTCCAGGCTCGACACGCGGCCCAGCATCTCCGTCGGGACGCGCCGCTGCAGCAGCGTGCCCCAGATGACCATGCCTGCGCCGTCAGTGACACCGATGACGAACGTCGCCGCTGCCATCAACGGGAACGACGAGGTGATCCCGACGATCACGAGTGGTATCGAGCCGACGCTCCACATCGTCATCATCACCGAGAGATAGCGCCGCGGCAGTCGTCGCGACGAAACCGCGAGCGCGCCCAATGCGCTGCCGACGCCGAAGAACGCCAGGATGAAGCCGAACGTGCGGGCGCCGTCCTCGAAGCGTTGCTTGGCGATGAAGGGCAGCAGCACTTCGATCGGGCCGAGCACCACGAGCACGAACATGCTCGCGAACAGCAGCGTCCACAACAGCCACGGCGTGCGGATCATGAACACGAATCCTTCGCGAAGGTCCCGCAGCAGATGGGGCTGATCCGGTTGGTGCACAGCCGCTTTCACCGCTGGCCTGGTGGCCACCAGCAATGTCAGGCCGATCGCGAACAATGCCGCGACCACGACGGCGCCCAACGAAGGGAATGTCGCGCCGACGACGAGGCCGGCGATCGCGGGCCCAACAGCGCGCTGAAACACCGGACGCACGACACCTTCGACACCGTTGGCGGCGAGCAACTGTTCGGCGGGCAGGATCCTGGGCAGGATCGCGCTGTAGGCGGGGAAGAAGAACGCCGCCGCGATGCCGAGCGCAGCGGCAGCCACCGCCATATGCCAGATCCTCAGGGCGCCGGTGAGTCCGAGGACCGCGACGGTCGACACCGCGATCAAGTTGACCGTCTCGACGGCAATGATGATGGCGCGCTGACTGATTCGGTCGGCAGCCAGCCCGCCGACCAACACGAACGTGACAAGGCCTGCGCCAAGGCAGGTGGCGACCAGCGACAGCGACGCGGGGTCGTTGTCGAGTTCGATGACCTGCAACGCCATCACGACGGCCCACATGCCTTCGGCGAAGATCGACAACGACACCGCGGCGATCAGCAGGCGGTACTCGCGGAATCTGAAGGGTGCGAGCACGCGCCAGCCGCCGGCGTCGACCACCGGCTGTTCGATCTCGAATTGCGTACTCACCATGAGATGGTCGCGGAGCGACGATGCTCCAGTCCACCGAATTTCGGCTAGTAGGCGAGCCGCCCCAGGTCTGGGTGGGTGACGATGATTGCTCCGGGACGAGGTGTGCGACCGGAATCGGAATCGGCCGGCGGCCAGATGCAGAAGCCGTGGTGATAGTCGCTCGTGCTCCACGACCCACCGGTGGTGAGGCAGCAGTCGTGGGTGGCGCTGTCGGCGTCGTCCTGTGTCGGCGGATCGTGCGGGGCGTGCGAGATCATCTCCTTGTAGCACGCTAGGAACGCGCCTTGACCTTGGTTGTTGTCGACGGCATGCGCCGTCGCCGCTGAGCTGATGCCGAACGCCGCCGCGAATAGCGATACGGACGCGAGTCGAAGCCACCGGCGGCAGGTGTCGTTGCTGGTCATGACTACTCCTTGAGGTGCGTCGCAGCCCCGGGTGGGCTGCGTTCACCTCGTAGGAGCACGCGCTACCGGCGATTCCCACAGTTTTCTGTCGAGCAGTTTTTGCGAGCCGCTCAGGAGTCGGTGAAGGTCGCCGCCCGACGCTGCTGAAAGGCCCGGGTGCCCTCGCGGAAGTCCGCGGACTCGAGCAGCACCAACTGGCCCCGCTTCTCGCGTTCCAGCGCTGCCTCCAACTCCACCAGCGTCGCGGCGTTGATCGCGTCCTTGGTCTTGCGCAGCGCCACCGCGGGCCCTGACACCAGCGTTGAGATCACCTTGGCGACCTCGGCATCGAACTCGTCGGCCGGATACACCGCCGTGACCAGGCCCCAGTCGAACGCCTCCGCGGCTGAAATCCGTTCGGCCAGCAGTGCCATGCGCATCGCCCTGATCCGCCCGACCGCCGCGGCGATCAACGCCGAAGCACCACCGTCGGGCATCAGCCCGATCTTCGTGAACGCCAGCATGAAAAATGCTTTCTCCGAAGCCAATACGATGTCGGAGGCCAACGCCAGCGACGCGCCGACCCCTGCCGCCGGCCCCTGCACGACCGCGACCACCGGTTGCGGCAACGCCACGATCGAGCGGACCGCCCGATTTGCGGCGTCGAGCACATCGGCAGGCGTGCCTGCAGTACCTGGATTCGCGTGGTCTTCTTCGCTGATCCCTGCGCCCGACGAGAAACCGCGGCCCGCTCCGCCGAGGCGCACCACGCGCACCCGCGGGTCGTCCGCCGCCTGCTCCAGCGCATCGCCGATGCCCGCGAGCATCGCCGCGGTCAGCGAGTTCAGGCTGTCCGGACGGTTCAGCGTCACCGACAGCACACCGTCGGCAAGCTCGACGGAAAGGTCGTCGATGCTCGTGTACGCGCCCGCGCGGGAGTCCGTTGTCGTCATACCAGGCACCCTAGGTCGGGCCACATGGTTATACAAGTAAGCTATGTCGCGGTCACCTAACGGAGGGCGGGTTTGGACATGGCTGGACCACTGCACGGACTGCGAGTCGTCGAATTGGCCGGCATCGGCCCAGGCCCACACGCTGCGATGCTGCTGGGCGACCTCGGCGCCGACGTCGTCCGCGTCGAGCGTCCCGGCAAGGGGCCAGGGCCGGCGACCGAACCCGGGCGCGACTATCTGTTGCGCAACCGGCGCTCGGTCACGGCCGACCTGAAGAGCGACGAAGGTCGCGAGTTCGTACTGCAGCTGGTGGCCAAGGCCGACGTGCTGATCGAAGGCTTCCGGCCCGGTGTCACCGAGCGGCTCGGGCTCGGCCCGCAGGACTGCGCGAAGGTCAACGACAAACTGATCTACGGCCGGATGACCGGCTGGGGTCAGACCGGCCCCCGCAGTCAGCAGGCCGGCCACGACATCAACTACATCTCGCTCAACGGTGTGCTGCACGCGGTCGGCCGCGCAGGCGAACGTCCGGTTCCGCCGCTGAACCTCGTCGGTGATTTCGGCGGCGGCTCAATGTTTCTCGTCGTCGGCATTCTGTCGGCGCTCTGGGAGCGCGAGCGCTCCGGCAGGGGACAGGTCATCGACGCGGCGATGGTCGACGGTTCGAGCGTGCTCTCGACGATGATGTGGGCGTTCCGCGGGATGGGCATGTGGAGCGACGAGCGCGGCGTCAACATGCTCGACACCGGCGCTCCTTATTACGACACCTACACCTGCGCCGACGGTCGCTATGTCTCGGTCGGAAGCATCGAGCCGCAGTTCTTCGCCGAGCTGCTCGACAAGCTCGGGCTCGACGCCGCTGACCTGCCCCCGCAAAACGACATGAGCCGCTGGCCCGAGTTGCGCGCCAAGCTGACTGAGGTGTTCGCGTCACAGGATCGCGACCACTGGGCCAAGGTGTTCGCCGACAGCGACGCCTGCGTCGCGCCCGTGCTGTCGTTCGGCGAAGTCGAAACCGAACCGCACAACACCGAGCGCGACACGTTCTACCGCGAGAACGGTTTTCTGTATCCCGCACCGGCGCCGCGGTTTTCGCGCACTGTGCCCGACCAACCGAAAGCGCCGGGAGTACCCGGTGCCGACACCGACGCCGTCCTGCGCGACTGGCAGTAGAGGAAAGGAACGCAATCAGTGGAGATCAAAGACGCCGTAGCGGTTGTCACCGGGGGAGCCTCGGGTCTCGGCCTGGCGACCACCAAGCGACTGCTCGACCGGGGCGCATCCGTTGTCGTCATCGACCTGCGTGGTGAGGACGCGGTGAAGCAACTCGGCGATCGCGCCCAGTTCGTGGAGACCAACGTGACCGATCCCGAAGCGGTGTCCGCAGCACTGGACGCCGCCGAGAAGATTGGCCCGCTGCGCATCAACGTCAACTGCGCCGGCATCGGCAACGCGGCCAAGACGTTGTCCAAGGACGGACCGTTTCCGCTCGACGCGTTCAAGAAGGTCGTCGAGGTCAACCTGATCGGCACGTTCAACGTGCTTCGGCTGTCCGCCGAGCGCATCGCGAAGACCGAACCGATCGACGGCGAGCGTGGCGTCATCATCAACACCGCGTCCGTCGCGGCGTTCGAAGGGCAGATCGGCCAAGCCGCGTACTCCGCATCCAAGGGCGGCGTCGTCGGCATGACACTGCCGATCGCCCGGGACCTGTCGCGCGAGCTGATCCGCGTCGTCACGATCGCGCCCGGCCTGTTCAAGACCCCGCTGCTGGGCTCGCTGCCCGAAGAGGCGCAGCAGTCGCTTGGCAAGCAGGTGCCGCATCCGGCCCGCCTGGGTGATCCCGACGAGTACGGCGCGCTGGCCGTGCACATCGTCGAGAACCCGATGCTCAACGGTGAGGTGATCCGTCTGGACGGCGCAATCCGGATGGCGCCGCGATGATCACGACGAAGTTCACCGAGACGTTCGGCATCGAGCATCCGATCGTCCAGGGCGGTATGCAGTGGGTCGGTCGCGCGGAACTTGTTGCCGCCGTTGCCAATGCGGGTGCGCTCGGCTTCATCACCGCGCTGACGCAGCCGACGCCCGCGGACCTGGCCAACGAGATCGCCAGGTGTCGCGATCTGACGGATAAGCCGTTCGGGGTGAACCTGACGATCCTGCCGACGATCAACCCGCCGCCGTATGACGAGTATCGGCAGGTGATCGTCGACGCCGGAATCAAGATCGTCGAGACGGCAGGCTCGAACCCCGCGCCGCATCTGCCGATGTTTCACGACAACGGGATCAAGGTGCTGCACAAGTGCACCTCGGTGCGGCACGCGGTCAAGGCCCAGAGCCTCGGCGTCGACGGCATCAGCATCGACGGATTCGAGTGCGCCGGGCATCCCGGCGAGGACGACATCCCAGGCCTGGTGCTGATCCCCGCGGCGTCGACCAAGATCGACATCCCGATGATCGCCTCCGGCGGCTTCGCCGATGCGCGCGGCCTGGTGGCCGCACTGGCATTGGGCGCCGACGGCATCAACATGGGCTCACGGTTCATGTGCACCGTGGAATCGGCGATTCATCAGAACGTCAAGGAAGCGATCGTCGCGGGCAGCGAGCTGGACACCGAGTTGATCTTCCGTCCGCTGCGCAACACGGCGCGGGTGGCAAGCAACACGGTGTCGCGCGAGGTCGTCGAGATTCTCAACCGCGGCGGGCAGTTCGAGGACGTCAAGGATCTGGTCGCGGGCAAGCGCGGTGTGAAGGTCTACGAGGTCGGCGATCTGGATGCGGGCATCTGGTCGGTCGGCACGTCGATGGGCCTGATCAACGACATCCCGACGTGCGGAGAGCTGGTGGCCCGGATCGTGGACGAGGCCGAGGAGTTGATCACCGGCCGACTGGCCGACATGGTCGAGCCTGAGGCTGCAGAGAACGTGGCCTAGAAACCGAGAAAACGAAAGATCGACGAAACGCCCGTACTGGGCAAACTGTCATGGGTGAACGCGCGCCGCGAGGCGCGCGATTACTCAGACTGCGGTTGGCAGGGTGTGCTCGTCGTCGAGCTGCTCCGAGGTGTCGCCCTCAACCAGGACATCGCCGTGGTAGAGCGCCTCAAAGTCAACCTTGATGACATCGGCACTGGTGTCGTCGATCCACATGTACTGAACAGTAACCATCACCATTAAGGAATCTTTGAGTCTCGATTCGGAAAATGGTGGCAATTCTTACTGCGGGGTAGGTTCCGGGCTCACGCCGGCGGCGGCGCCATGAAGCGGATCGAGTTCGTCCCGTTCAGCAATATCCAGGTCAATAGAGCGGCGGTGACCGCTACGACCAGCAGGCTCACAGCCACGCGGGCGTCGAACCGGGTGCGGCCGAGGATCCTGGCGTCAACGAAGTAGCCGCGCCAGCCACCGGATTCCATACATCCGACGGCGGAGTTGAAGTCGAGCGCCTTGATGGACGGCAGCCCAGGTGGCTGCCAAAGCGCTGTGAGTGTTTGCGTGGTGAACATCGGTCGGCGCCGCGACGTAGTTATCAAGAGAAAGACATGTTGATCTCGCTAAGTTACCGCTGGTAAGTTATCGGCGATATCTCGTTTGGAAGGACGCCACGTGCTGCAACGAATCGCCCTACTGGCCATCGCCGCGCCGCGGCGAATCATCGCGGTCGCGCTCCTGGTGATGGTGGCTTGCGGCATCTTCGGCATCCCTGTTGCCAAGCATCTGTCCGCGGGTGGCTTCCAGGACCCGACTTCGGAGTCCGCCCAAGCGACGAAATTGCTCGTCGACAAGTTCGGTCAGGGCGACATGGAGCTGTTGATCAGCGTGACCTCGGGTGCCGGCGCGCAGGGCGCTGCGGCCCGCGCCGTCGGAACCGACATCGTCGACCAGTTGAAGGCGTCGCCCTATGTCGGCGATGTGACGTCCGTGTGGACTGCCCCCGAGTCCGCCGCGCCGGCGCTGATGAGTAAGGACGGCAAGACCGGGCTGATCGTCGCAGGCATCACCGGCGGGGAGAGCGGCGCCCAGCAGCATGCCAAAGAGCTGACTGAGCGACTCATCCACGACCGCGACGGCGTCACGGTGCGCGCGGGCGGCGAGGCGATGACCTACGTGCAGATCAACGCCCAGAGCGAAAAAGACCTGCTGACAATGGAATCCATCGCGATCCCGCTGAGCTTCATCGTCTTGGTCTGGGTGTTCGGCGGGCTGATCTCCGCTGCGCTGCCGTTGGCCGTCGGCGGCTTCGCGATTCTCGGTTCGATGGCGGTGCTGCGGGCGGTCACCTTGATCACCGACGTGTCGATCTTCGCGCTGAACCTCACGGTCGCAATGGGTTTGGCGCTTGCCATCGACTACACGCTGTTGATCATCAGCAGATATCGCGATGAACTCGCCGAAGGCGCCGACCGCGACCGCGCGCTGGTGCGCACCATGATGACCGCGGGGCGCACGGTGCTGTTCTCGGCGATGACCGTCGCGCTGTCGATGGTCGCGATGGTGCTTTTCCCCATGTACTTCCTGAAGTCGTTCGCCTACGCGGGCATTGCCGTGGTGGTGTTCGCGGCCATCGCCGCTATTGTGGTGGCACCTGCTGCGATCGCGCTGCTCGGCGACAGGCTGGACTCGTTGGACGCGCGCAGGCTCGCGCGCTGGGTGTTCCGGCGGCCCGATCCGGTGCCCAAGCCGATCGAGCAGAACTTCTGGTACCGCTCGACGAAAATCGTTATGCGCCGGGCAGTTCCGATTGGTATCGCGATCGTCGCACTGCTGCTGATGCTCGGCGCACCGTTCCTCGGCATCAGGTGGGGCTTTCCCGACGAGCGCGTGCTGCCGCAGTCGCTGTCTGCCCGTCAGGTCGGCGACGACCTGCGCGCCAACTTCGCGGTCGACTCGGCGCGCAACGTCACCGTCGTCATGCCCAATGCCGCAGGCGTCACACCCGCCGACGTCGATCGTTACGCCTCGGCGCTGTCGCAGGTGCCCGATGTGTCGTCGGTGTCCGCGCCGGGCGGCACATTCGCGGGCGGTCGATCGGTCGGCCCCCCTTCTGCCGCAACCGGATTCAAGGACGGTAGCGCATTCCTCACGGTAGGTAGCACTGCGCCGTTGTTCAGCGACGCATCCGAATCGCAGCTCGACCGGTTGCGCGCGGTGCCGCCACCGGCGGGGCAGCATGTCGAGTTGACGGGTGTCGCGCAGGTCAACCGTGACAGCTCGGAAGCGATCACGTCGCGGCTGCCGATGGTTCTCGGGATCATCGCGGTGATCACGTTCGTGCTGCTGTTCCTGCTCACCGGCAGCGTGATATTGCCGCTCAAGGCGTTGGTGCTCAACGTCTTATCGCTGACCGCGGCATTTGGCGCGCTGGTGTGGATCTTCCAGGAGGGACACCTCGGCGCACTTGGCACGACTCCGACTGGAACGCTCGTCGCGAACATGCCGGTGCTGTTGTTCTGCATCGCGTTCGGGTTGTCGATGGACTACGAAGTGTTCCTGGTGTCGCGTATCCGCGAATACTGGCTCAAATCCGGTAAGACGCGAGCCGACAACGACGAGAGTGTCGCGCTCGGTCTTGCGCGTACCGGCCGTGTCGTCACCGCCGCCGCGCTGCTGATGGCGATTTCGTTCGCCGCGCTGATCGCGGCCAAGGTGGCGTTCATGCGGATGTTCGGCGTCGGCCTGACGCTCGCGGTGATCGCGGACGCGACCCTGGTCCGCATGCTGCTGCTGCCCGCGTTCATGCACGTGCTCGGCCGGTGGAACTGGTGGGCACCAAAGCCGCTCGCCAGGCTGCACGACCGCATCGGGGTCGACGAGTCCGGTGACGGCGACGCGCCCATAGAGAAACGTGAACGCGTCGCGGCGTCGGTAACGGACACTGAGTAGCGTGTCGATCCAGCCGTTGCGTCGCCGCCGCGCCCCGCGCGGTTCCGGCGAACAGTTGCGTGACGAAATCCTCGACGCCACGACCGAACTGCTGCTGGAAACCGGGCACGCGAAGTCGGTGTCCATCCGCTCGGTCGCCCAGCGGGTCGGGGTCACGCCGCCGTCGATCTATCTGCATTTCGCCGACAAGGACGCGCTGCTCGACGCCGTCTGCGCCAGGTACTTCGAGAAGCTCGACGAGGAGATGCAGCGTGTCGCGGCGGATCAGCCCTCGACCATCGACGTCTTGCGCGCACAGGGTCTGGCCTATGTCCGGTTCGCGTTGAAAACCCCTGAGCTGTACCGGATTGCGACCATGGCCGAGAGTCGCCCCGGCAGCGACATCGACGTCGCGCTGAACAGTTCCGCCTTCGTCCACATGCGCGCGTCGGTGGAAACGTTGATGGCCGAGGGAACCTACCCGCCTGGCGACCCCGTTGTTAAGGCACTGGAGCTGTGGACCGTGGCCCACGGGCTGGCTGCTCTGCTGATTTCGCGGCCGTACCTGCCGTGGGGCGATATCGAAGAGTTCGCCGACCGAGTGATGAGATCGGTGTGCGCCGGCCAGATCGTTTCCGGTGCCATCGATCCGGATCTGCCGCCCTCGGCGGCCATCGCACTGCTGAAGGGAATGCTCGATGAGCACAAGCGAAGTGGACAACCCGTTCTTCGCGCGGATGTGGACGTGGATGGCAAGCCATGAACCGGAGTCATTGAAGCAACTGCGCCGCGAGAACCTCGCCGGCCTTTCGGGACGCGTGCTCGAGGTCGGCGCAGGCACCGGGACGAACTTCGAGTTGTATCCCGACACCGTGACCGAGGTGGTCGCCGTCGAGCCCGAGCGCAGGTTGTCGGTGCAGGCTGAGCAGGCGGCCGCTGCGGCGTCGGTGCCGATCCGTGTCAGCGCCAACACGGTGGAACAGTTCGCGGACGCTGAGCCGTTCGACGCGGCGGTGTGTTCCCTGGTGCTGTGCTCGGTCGACGACCCTGATCAGGTTGTGCGTCAACTCTTTTCGGTACTCAAGCCCGGTGGTGAACTGCGCTACTTCGAACACGTCGCCAGCAGCGGTTGGCGCGATCGGCTGCAGAGGTTCGCCGACGCCACGCTGTGGCCGCGGATGGCAGGCAACTGCCACACGCATCGCCATACCGAGCAGACAATTGTCAATGCCGGCTTCAAAGTGTCCGGATCGCGTCGCGAGTGGGTGTTGCCGGCGTGGGTGCCGGTGCCGTCGTCGGAAGTCGCTATCGGCCGGGCCGTCAGACCGTGAGCTGTGTGCAGCTTGTGGCGGTGAGCGCAACAAACTGCACAGAACCGCTAGGGGAGTAGGGCGGGCAGGCGCTGCAGCAAGGTGGGCAGCGCGGTGGCCGCAGATTCGCGGACGACGGCCGTCGCGGCGTCGGACAGCGGCGTGGGCTCCGGGTTCACTTCGACGACGACGGTGCCGTTGGCCAGCGCCAGCTCAGGCAACCCTGCGGCGGGGTAGACGATCGACGAAGTGCCGACGACGATCACGAGGTCGGCATGCGTGACCGCGTCGAGCGAGCGTTGCCACGCCTCGTCGGGCAGTGCTTCGCCGAACCACACCACATTCGGGCGGATCAATCCGCCGCACACGCATCGCGGCGGTTCGACCGATTCCACGGGTTCAGGCATCGTCGGCAACTCGTCGAGATACTCGCGGCCGCAACGGTCGCAACGGAATTCGAACAAGCTGCCGTGCAGGTGATAGACGCGCTTGCTGCCCGCGCGCTCATGCAGATTGTCGACGTTCTGGGTGACCACGTGCACGTCGGCGTAGTCCTGCCAGGCCGCCACGGCGAGATGGCCGTCGTTCGGCTGCACCGAGCCCATCATCTGATGACGCCACAGGTACCACGCCCACACCTTGTCGGGGTGGTCCTGCCAACCCTCGGCGCTGGAGATCTCATAGGGGTCGACCTTCGCCCACAGCCCCGTCTCGGCATCGCGGAAGGTCGGCACCCCGCTCTCGGCGGAAATGCCTGCTCCGCTGAGCACCGTCACTTGCACATCACCAAAGTAGCCCGTTTAAGCGATACTGATGCACGTGGCCGAGTTGGGGGATTGGGTTCGCATTGACCAGCACGCCGCCAAGCCGCTTTTCGACCAGCTCAGGACGCAGATCATCGACGGGATCCGGGACGGCAAGCTGCCGCCGGGCACCCGATTGCCGACGGTCCGCGAACTGGCGGGGCAGATGAGCCTGGCGGTCAACACGGTGGCGCGCGCATATCGGGAGCTGGAGTCGGCGGGTGTGCTCGAAACCCGGGGCCGCTTCGGTACTTTCGTTGCCCGTGTCGATCCGGCCGACTCCGCGATGGCGACCGCGGCGCACACGTTTGTGTCCGCGGCGCGCGCGCTGGGCGTCGACAAGGACGAGGCCTTGAAATACGTCGAGGCGGCCTTCGGCTGATCAGCCGCGCCAGCGCAGCACGTCCAGAGCGACCGCGACGTCGACGCTGGCGTCTGCCAGCGGTCGGGGCAGCAGTTCATCGGCGCGGGCCAGGCGCCGCAGCAAGGTGTTGCGGTGGGTGTAGAGACGTTGCGCGGCCCGCGACGCGTTGCACTGTGATGCGACGAAAGTCCTTACGGTGTCCTGCAATTCGGATCCTGCGGACTCGAGATCGCCCAGCGTGTGTTTGACGAACTCGGCGGCGCGGTCGGTGTCAGCGGTGATCAGTGCGACGAGTTGGACGTCGGTGAACAGCGCGACCTGCTGAGGCGAATGCAACCGCGCCATGAACTGTTGGGTGGTGATCGCGTCGAAGTGACTGCGCCGAAATCCGTCGATTCCGGTGGCCATCGGGCCGATCGCGATGCGGACGTCGGGCGTCGCGGCGACTGACCGCAGCACTGCGCCGGTGTCGAGTGCGCCCGCCACCCAGACCCATCGGGTCGCCGTACTGGCCAGCACGCTCAGCATGCGGCCTGCCGCTGCGTGCCCGAAAGCCTGGGCTGCGCGGTCGAGTCGGGCCAGATCGCCGCCGGGATCGTCGGTCCAGATGACCGCGGCGGTGTGAGGTCCGGTCAATGCATAGCCGAGTCGTTCCTCGGCGCGCCTGCGGGGAATGGGCGCGCCATCGAGAAGCAGCGCGACGGTCTCGCGACGTTCGGCGTGCGTCCCGCGGGTGAGTTCGTCGCGCTCCAGGTCGATCTGGGCCGCGATGGCCGCCAGCGTGGCGTCGACGAACGCGCTGATCGACCGCGAGCACACGTCGAGCAATTCGTGCAGCTCCACCGGATCCGAGGTCAGCCCGAACGCGATCTCCATCAGCCGCCGCCACGCCACTCCCTCCCCGACGCGATACGCGTCCAGCGCGAACGCGTCGAGTCCTCGACGCACCAGTTCACGCGCGACGGTCACCGGCTCTGGTCCGGTGTTGGGCGGTACCGGCGCGCCGGGATCGCGGACGTTGGCGGTGGACCAGAAGTACAGGTTGGCCTGATTGCTGCGGCTCACCGCCCCGGCGAGGTCGGGGTCGGCGGCGATCGCCGGGTTGGCGCCGAGCACGGCGGTGTCGAGCTCCTCGAGCCACTCCGGCGGCGCGTTGACGATGACCTGCGCGCACTGCCGGATCAGCTCCCTGACCGGGGCCGACGGGGGATTCGACGTCATCGCACCACGGTAGACCGCCTGGTGCAAAGTGCACCATAGAAGAGCGATATTGAGACGATTTGCTCTTGGGTTCGCGGACCTCCAGACGCGACCATCAATGCAACGAAAACCCGTCGTCAGGAGTCACACCATGGCCCGCACCTCCAGTCACATCGAGCACGTCGACGTTCTGATCGTCGGCGCAGGCATCTCCGGCATCGGCGCGGCGTACTACCTGCAGCAGGAGCATGCGGACCGGACCTACGCCGTTCTCGAGGCGCGTGGCGCGTCGGGTGGCACGTGGGACCTGTTCCGCTATCCGGGGATTCGCTCGGATTCCGATCTGCACACGTTCGGCTACGAGTTCAAGCCGTGGCAGGACGAGGACGCGATTGCGTCGGCCGACAAGATCCTGGCCTACCTGCGTGAGACCACCGCGGAGAACGGCATCGACGCCAACATCCGGTTCCACCACAAGGTGCTGGCCGCGGCATGGTCGAGCGACGACGCGCGCTGGGTCGTCGACGTCGAGCGCTTCAACGACGAGGACGACACCGAGGAGTTGGTGCAGTTCAGCGCGAACTGGATCTTCTGCGCCGGTGGCTACTACCGCTACGACAAGGGCTACACGCCGGAGTTTCCCGGCCGCGATCGATTTCGCGGTCAGATCGTGCATCCCCAGCACTGGCCCGAGGATCTCGACTACGCGGGCAAGAAGGTCGTCATCATCGGCAGCGGCGCGACAGCGGTGACGCTGGTGCCCGCGATGGCAGGCACGGCCGCCCACGTGACGATGCTGCAGCGCTCACCGACCTATGTGCTGCCGGTGCCGTCGAAAGACACGTTCGCCAACGCGGCGCAAAAGCTGCTCGGCGCCAAGCGCGGTTATGCGTTGGCCCGGCGCAAGAACATCGTCAGGCAACGCGCGGTCTACCAGTTGTCGCAGAAGTATCCCGCCGCGGCGCGCAGGCTGATCCGTCACCTCAACGCCAAGGAGCTACCCGAGGGCTATCCGGTCGACGAGCACTTCCGCCCCGCATACAACCCGTGGGATCAGCGGCTGTGTACGGTGCCTGACGCCGACTTGTTCAAGGCGATCAGCAGCGGTGCGGCCTCGGTGGTCACCGATCGGATTGCCACCTTCACCGAAACCGGCGTACAGCTGGAATCCGGAGAGCATCTCGACGCTGACATCATCGTCACCGCAACGGGTTTGAACATTCAGCTGTTCGGCGGTATGTCGTTGACAGTGGATGGGACGCCAGTCGATCCCACCGATTCCGTCGTCTACAAGGCCATGATGCTGGCAGGCGTGCCGAACTTCGCGTTCGCGTTCGGATACACCAACTCCTCGTGGACGCTGAAGGTGGGCCTGTTGTGCGAGCACTTCTGCCGCCTGTTGACGCACATGGACGCCTGCGGCTACGACATCGCGCGGCCCGAACTGGCCGACCCCGCGATGTCGACCCAGCCGATGCTCGACCTCAGCGCCGGCTATGTTCAGCGTGCCCTCGACCAGTTGCCGAAACAGGGCGATGGTGACCCGTGGCGCGTGCAGATGAACTACTACCACGACATCGAACAGCTGCGCGAGGGATCAGTTGTCAACCCCCACTTGCACTTTGGGTCTTCGAACCGCGAGGCTAGCCGAATTCCAGCAGAGTCAGCACGGGCCTGATCGGATCGAGTAACGGGATCCGGTGCGCCGTCCACAGCAACGCGTTCAGCACCTTGCCGCGACCCGCGGGAAACGGCAGATCATGGACTGCCCGGATGCCTGGCACGGAACTGACCAGATTCGCGGCGTCGGATACCGACAAGCTGAATGGCATCGGCGGGACCCGGTAACGGAACGAGGTGCGCATGCCGCGGCGGTGCAGTGCCGCCAAGCCGGAAGGCGGCAGGTCGAACATCATCTGCCCGCCGGGAAACCGCGCGGCGCACGCGGCGATCAGGCCGAGCGCATCGTCGGGTTGCAAGTACATCAGCAGCCCCTCTGCGGTGATGAACACGCCGTGTTCGGCGTCCACCTGATCCATCCAGGTGAAGTCGAGCGCAGACTGGGCGCACATCCGCACCCGATCCCTCGCGGGCAGCAGCTTGCGACGCAGGTCGATCATCGGCGGGAGATCGACTGTGAGCCATTGGAATTGGTCACCGACGCCTGCGGCATCCAGACGGTAGAAGCTGGTCTGCAGCCCCTCGGCCAGGGCCACCACGGTGGCTTTGGGATGGTCAGTCAGATAGCGGCGGGTGTACCTGTCGTAGGCCACGGCCCGCAGCGCCATGTCCTGGCGCCGGGAAAAACCGAACTTCGCGAAGTCGTAGTCGATCGAGTCGGCCAGCTCGATGGCCACCGGGTCGTCGATGATCGAATCCGGTCCACGCGCCTCGTTCGCTCGCACCCGCAAGGTCAGCAGCGCGGTCTCGGACACGCCCGTCAGCACCGTGCCATCGACCTTGACGGTGGGCGCGGAGCTCACCGCAGCACCTTTTCGACGGTGCGCAGATTGCGGGTCGTGGTCGAGGACTTGTAGCGCTTCTTGCCCATGGTTTTCCCGATGGTCGTGCCGAGCGTGCCCTTGGGGCACTGCCAGTAGATGACGCCCTTGCCGCGTTTGACCTTTTCGTCCGGTCCGGCGTCCTTGCCGAGTGCGGCCAGTTCGTCGAGCACGTCTTTGTCGGTGACGAACGTGACGTAGGAGTGCTTACCCTCTACCTCGCGCTCGAACGGAAAAGCCTTCGAGATTGCTGCGACCGTCTTCAAGTCGTAGGCCAATACCCAGGCGTCGTATCCGAAGGCGTCGCGTAACGCCTTCTCTGCCTTCTTTCGCACGGCATCGACACCCGCGCTGCTTTCCAGGAGCACGTTGCCGCTGGCCAAAATCGTTCGCACATTGGTGAATCCGGCTTCTTCGAACGCCTTGGCCACCTCGGCCATCTTGAGGTTGACGCCGCCGACGTTGACGCCACGCAGAAAAGCAGCGTATTGGGTCATGGCCGCCATGGTAGGCGGCGCGGGCCGGCGGACGTAGGCTCGACCAATGGGACGCCACGTATTCGACGACAAGCTGTTGGCGCTGCTCTGCGGGAACTCGCTGGGCGTGCTGGCCACGATCAAGCGCGACGGCAGGCCGCAGTTGTCGAATGTGTCCTACTGGTTCGACAAACCCAATCTGGCCATCCAGGCGTCGATCACCGAGCAGCGGGCCAAGACCCGCAACCTGCGCCGTGACCCGCGGGCGTCCATCCATGTCAGCTCGGACGACGGCTGGTCCTACGCCGTCGCCGAGGGCGAGGCGGACCTGACACCGCCGGCCGCGGCGCCCGACGACGCCACTGTGGAGGCGCTGATCGCCTTGTACCGCAATATCGCCGGTGAACACCCCGACTGGGACGACTATCGACGGGCCATGGTCGAGGACCGCAGGGTGGTGCTGACGTTGCCGATCTCGCACGTCTACGGGATGCCGCCGGGCAAGCGGTAAAGGGTACGACGGCTGTGGCGGCGTCGGGTTAGGCTGCCGTCTATGGCAGATGCACCGGAAGACGACACCAAGCGCAAGTTCCGGGAAGCGCTGGAGCGGAAGAAGGCCAAGGCCGCAGGCGGATCCGCCCACAAGGACGGCGGAGCCAAGCAGCCGCGGGCGCATGGACCGCTCGAGAGCCGCAGGGAGTTCCGCCGCAAGAGCGGTTAACTCGTGACGCCGGAATTTTTGATCACGACCCTGATTGTGGTCGCGACCCCAGGGGCGGGCGTGCTGTACACCGTCGCCGCAGGCCTGTCGCGCGGTCCCCGGGCCAGCCTGGTGGCGGCCTTTGCATGCACGCTCGGGATCGTGCCCCACATGATCGCTGCGGTGACCGGCCTGGCGGCGATCATGCATGCCAGTGCGGTGGCGTTCTCGATCCTCAAATGGCTGGGCGTCGCATATCTGCTTTACCTGGCGTGGAAGACATTTCGCGACAAGTCGGTCTTCGAGGTGCAGCCCGATCACGCGAAGCCGTCAGCCTGGCGGGTCATCGTGTCCGGTGTCTTGGTCAACGTGCTGAACCCGAAGTTGACCATCTTCTTCTTCGCGTTCCTGCCGCAGTTCGTGGCGCCCGACAGCAATGGCGCGGTGCTGCACATGGTGTGGCTCAGCACCGTCTTCATGGCGGCTACGCTCGCGGTGTTCAGCCTCTACGGTGTGTTCGCCGGGGCGGTCCGCCGCGAGGTGATCTCGCGGCCACGGATCGTCGCGTGGATGCGGCGCAGCTTCGCCGCGACCTACGTGGTGCTGGCGGGCAGGCTCGCGGCGCAGACCCGCTGAGAGTCTCGGGCTCCGCCGAACGTGGGTTACCCGCACGCTTGAGGGCCTGATGGTGTGCGGGTAACCCACGTTCGGCGGGATCGGGCGAGCTAGAGCGCCGGCTCCCGGCCAGCTTCGTAGCTCAGAGCCCGGCGGAGGTGAGCTGGTGATCGGCCTCGAGCAGCATCCACCCGCTCAGCTGTATCGAAAGATCGCGGCTCTGGTTCGGCGACGACGCCAGCGTCGAGTCCGCGAGCCGGGGAAAGGTTTCCAGACCTGTCGGCGCGATGACCGGGCGGGTCCAATCCGCACCAAACAGCGGCAGGCCGTCCACCTCGGCGCGGTTGCGCCAGGCCGCCCGCGCAGAGGCGTGCACGAGCTCCGCGGCGGTGGTGTCGCCCAGGGCCAGCGCGGTCTGGGCGAGATACCTGGCCAGGATGCCCATGAACAGCCCGGAGTCGTTCCCGCCGGCCCCGGCGATTACGCCCGCGTCGGCGAGCCTGTCGGCGGTAGCGGCGACGAGCGCTGCCGCGCGGTCACGATGGCTCGAATCGTTTGTGCGCAGGGCTAATTCGGTCTCCAGTCCGATGGCCACGCCCTGAGAGTAGGTCCGCAATGCCTGGTCCACCGGCCCGCTGGGTTCGTGCACGCCGTCGAAGATGAGACCGCTTTCGGTGTCGCGCAGCCGGGTGTTCAGGAAATCGGCGAGTTGTTCGGCGTGGGACAGCTTGCCCAGGCGCGCCATCGCGATGCCGGTCGGACCGATCGCGGAGGTGCTGTAGTAATCGTGCCCGACCTTCCACGGCACCGCGCCAGCGGCCGGATTCCAGCCGTCGAGCAGGGCGGTCCGCAGTTTCGGAACGGCATCGTCGAACCGGACGCCGAGCAGCCTGTCGGCGCGTTCGAGCGCCAGCAGCAGCCATGACATGTCGTCGCAGTACGCGTTGGTCCAACCGGTGAGATTGCGGGTGTGAATGCCACGCGCGATGGCGCCGATCCGGTCGATGCGTTCGGGGGAGGGTGCGCGGTACGCGGCATCCACCGCGCAGTCCAACAGGTGGGCCTGCCACCAGTAACACCAACGCGCCAACAACCATTTGTCGAATAGCGACGACGGCCAGTGCAGCGCGCCCAGTTGCGTCCCCGGTTGCCCCCAGAGCGTGTGCACGTGCCGCTCCATGACCGCCCGCTCAGCCAGGTCCGCGCGCTCACCGGGCCCCACCGGGCCGGGGGACGGCTTCTCCATAAATGCCACCGCTTGCATCGGCTGTGTCACTGCGGTGAGTGCGATAGCGCCGGCGACCGCGAAAAGCGCACTGCGCCGGCTGATCCCCTGGTTCCGGCGATCCATCCGCTCGCGCTCCCCTTTGCCGAACAACGATCGCCGGAGGCCGGAAACCGTGCAGCTGAATTTATCGCGACGCGGCCGCGCGCGACGATGCTGGATGTTGAACCTGCGACCGACGCTCTGAGAGAGGTGAGACAGGGAGGCCGAACCGGATGCCGAGCTGTATCCAGACTCAGACGAGTGACTGCTCCGATGTCTCAAGTGCGACGAGTTAGGAGAGTGTCGAAAGTTAGTCGCGATTAGCCGGTTGACGTGCGCATTTTGTGACATCCTGTGCGAGTGTCCGCGGGGGGCCCGCCTTCGGGGGTTGTGACGTTCCTGTTCACCGATATTGAGGGTTCGACCCGTCGGTGGGAAGCCGACGCCGAAGCGATGCGGGCGGCCCTGTCCAAGCACGACCAGGTGCTTCAAACCGCGATCGCGTCGCACGACGGATACAAATTCAGCCACACCGGTGACGGCGTCGTTGCGGCGTTCGCGTCGCCGCGGTCCGCTGTCGACGCGGCGGTTGAGGCCCAACGGGCTCTTGAGTTGCCGGTGCGAATGGGTATTGCGACCGGGGAGGCTGAGCTTCGGGACGGTGACTATTTCGGCACGGTACTCAACCGCGCAGCCCGGGTGATGGCCGCCGGACACGGTGGTCAGATCCTGGTAGCCGACTCAACGGCCGGACTGCTCGGCGGGGTTGACCTGGTGAACCTGGGGCCGCGACGACTGCGTGACCTGCCGAACCCGATCACTGTTTTTCAACTGCATGCGTCGGGCCTGGATACTCAGTTTCCGCCATTGCGGGGAGTCGATTCGAATCCGGGGAACTTGCGGCCCGCGATGACGAGTTTGATCGGACGCGACACCGAGGTCTGCGATGTCAAGACGGCCGTGCACTCCCATCGGTTGGTGACATTGGTCGGTGTAGGCGGGGTGGGTAAGACTCGGCTTGCGTTGGAAGTCGCGACCAAGTTGGCCGACGAATTTGTCGACGGGGTATGGGTTTTCGAGTTGGCTGCGGTCGCTGATCCTGCCGCGGTGCCCGATGCGGTCGCGGCGGTGTTGGGAATCACTCAACAACCTGGCAAGAGTGTGAGCGAGTCGGTGGCTTTCGCCTTGGAGGGCCGGTCGCGGCTATTGGTGTTCGACAACTGCGAGCACGTTGTTGACAGCGTCGCGGATCTGATCGAGGCCATCTTCGCGCGCTCGGCGACGGTGAAGATTCTGGCCACCAGTCGCGAAGGATTAGGAATCGCGGACGAACAATTGTGGCTGGTGCCGTCGCTGGACGTGGGGGCGGGTATCGACTCAGCAGCGGCGAACCTTTTCATTAATCGCGCTCGGAGCGTGGATTCGGGCTTTTTGGCGGCCGATCAAGAGGCCGCTGTCGTGGAAATCTGCCGTCGCCTCGACGGAATCCCATTGGCGATCGAATTGGCGGCCTCGCGGGTGGCATCGATGACCGCAAGCGAAATCAGTGATCGTCTCGATGACCGATTTCGTCTGCTGGTCGGGTCGCGGCGCGGCCTTGGACGTCACCAGACGCTGCGCCAAGCGGTGGGGTGGTCCTACGAACTGCTCGATGAAGCGGAGAAGGTGCTGTTGGACCGTTTGTCGATATTCGTAGGCGGCTTCGACCTCGAAAGCGCTTGCGCTGTAGCGGCATCCGAACACATCGATGACTTGGTGGTCTTGGACCGCCTGGACGCGCTCGTGCGCAAGTCGCTTTTGGTCGCCAATCGGTCCTCTGGTCGGACCCGGTTCTCGATGCTGGAGACCATCCGTCAGTTCGCCGAGGAGCGGCTCGTCGCCAGCAGCGTTGGCCATGACGTCCGCGCGGCGCATGCTCGCTACTTCGCCGACCGCGAGTCCGACGTCCTTGCCCTGTGGGACAGCCCTCGCCAGCGGGAGGCCTACGAATGGTTCGTCACCGAGTTTGCCAATCTGCGGGCGGCATTCCGGTGGGCCGCCGACCAGAACGATCTCGACTCCGCCGCCGCAATCGCGACGTATTCGGTGTTCCTCGGCATCATGGTCGAAAACCATGAGCCGATCGCATGGGCTGAGGAGGTCATTGACCGGGCCAGGGCAACAGGCCACCGGCGACTCGCGACGCTGTGTGTGATGGCGTCAGCGTGCTATGTCACCGGCCGTATCGAGGAATCGCTCCGCTATAGCCAGGCGGCCGAGCGTGCCCTTGTCGGTACTCGCGACGAGGTGCCGTACGGCCGAACGGCCTGGAGTCTGGGTGGATACATGGCCGCGGGCAAGTTGCAAACGTGGATCGATTTCTGTCGCGCGGAGTTGACGCGCAACATCAACAGAGATGTGTTCACCAGGGCGTGCCTAGTTATGGCATTGGCGATGGTGAACTCGCCCCACGAGGCAAGCGCTGCCGCAGAAGGTGTCATCGAGGCTGGAGAGGCGACACAAAACGCCCAACAGCTTTCTTATGCCCTTCATGCCTATGCGTTCGCCAATCGCGACGCCAATCCTGTCAGCGCGCTGAACGCCCTGCGTCGGGGTCTGGTAGTCGCGCGGGACAGCGGCAACCGTTACAACGAGTCGAACTTGCTGGCGATGCTGTGCCGCCAGGAGGCCGACCACGGCGAGCCCGCTGCCGCGTTCGACTACTCCTGCGCAGCCATCGGTCGCTATCACGACTCTGGAAACACCACGATGATGCGCATCCCCTTGGCGGTTGCCGCAGCCTTGTCCGACCGGTGCGGACGCCACGAAGCGGCGGCGACCATCGCCGGCTTCGCTGTGCACCCACTGATCGCGGTGGCGTACCCGGAGTTCAATCGCACAGTCGCGCACCTACGCGATGCTCTCGGTGACGACGCATATGAATCGTTCGCACACAAGGGCGAAATAATGACCACCGCCGAGATCGTCGCATACGCCTACGAGCAAATCGACCAAGCCCGAGCAGAACTGACCGCTGCCTCGGAATAGACCACATATTGAGCCGCACGTCCTGTGACCGCGACAGTGTGCTGGTAACTAGTCCACTGCCTCCGGCGCATCCGTTGCCTTCACCAACTGCACCAGTGGCCGCGCTGGGACCTCGTCGGCCAGAAACCACCGGAACGCCAGGTTGCCGCGCGGATAGTCCAGCGTCGTCAGCGAATTCGGATGTTCCGTCATGCCGCGGGAGACGACGATCGTCACCGACCCGTCGGCGTTGGGCACCGCACTGTGGCCGTTGACCGAACTGCGCGCGTCGTTGACGTTGTGGGTCGCCATGAACTGGTTCCACACCACCAGGTTCCAGAACCGGCACTTCGGCGGCCGATGGGTGATCACCAACGCCTCGTCGTCCTCGAGCACGAAGCTGCCATACGCGTAGCACGCATCGCGCGCCGACCAGCCGAAGTTCGCGTCGGGTACCTGATACGGGTCGGCGAATTGGTTTGCCACTTGCGATACTTCATGCCCCAGCTGGTGTGAATCATCGACGCGTACGCCGACCGCGAGCGGCACGATCGCGAACATGGTGCGCAGCCAGGCCGCGCTGGCCCGCAGTGCCGCAGCGGTTTCGGCGTCCCCGTGCCGAATCGGCTCAGGGTCGTCGAGCGCTGTTATCTGCCAGCGGACCGGCCTGCCGGTCAGCGGATCGGCCTGGTAGTCGCGGGTCATCAACACCGCCCCGTCGTCCGTCGGCCCAAGGTCGAAGGAGAAGTTGCCTTCCCCGTCGATGTCGAGGTCGTCGTCGCGCATGAGCGCCACGATCCGGTCAGACCACGCACCCGGCGACGGTTCGTTGTACGCCGTCACCGAAAAGTACACGCTGTCACCCTTGTTGCCGCTGATGCGATAGCGGCGCTTCGGGTCGACCGGGCACATGTGGTAGTAGGCGTCGGTGTTGTCGCCGCCCCACCGACGGTCGCGGCGAAATGGTGTGTTCACCTCCACGAACTGAGGTCGGCTCGGCTCGGAGAACAGATAGGTATCGAGCGCGACGCCCAATGTCGTCGCCAGCATCCGGTAACCGTCGGCGATGTGCCGGTCGTCGGTGACCGCGCGATCACCTTCGAGGAACGAGCGATCAAGCCCGCCAAGGGTTTCCAATAGCTCATGCCACGCGGCAGTGGACTCGTGCGTCATGCAGAGATTCCTCTCAAAATCAGGTTGGCGGTTCGCTCGACCCAGGTGTCGTCGAGCGCACCGCGCGTGAGCAGCGCCAGGAAGGTGATGCCCGCGAGGGCTTCGGTGACTTCTGCCGCGGTGACATCGGGCCGAATCTCGTTGCGTGCCATGGCGTTATCCAGTCGCGCGGTCATGTCACGAGACAGGATGCCGCCGAACCGCTCGAGAAGCGCCGCGTGCAACGTCAAGTCCGCGGCCATCTCGCCGACCAGTCCCGGCAGCGCGGCGCGTGCCGCGGGCGTGGTCAACACCGCGACCGTGCGGCGCACCATTTCGCGCACATCGTCGGCCAGCGAGCCCGTGTCGGGCAGCTCGGTTCCACTGTTGATCGGGAACACCGCCTCGTGCACGAGGTGCGCCTTGCTGGCCCAACGCCGGTAGATCGCGGGCTTGCTGGTGCCGGCACGGCGCGCGATCGCATCCACGGACAGCGCGGCGTATCCGGTCTCGCCGAGCAGTTCGACCGTCGACTCCAGCACCGCGCTGTCGATGCGCGGATCGCGGGGCCGGCCAAGGTCTGTTGTCATTACGAAACTCAGAGTAACATAAGTAGGCGTGACCCACGCCACACCCCTGGTCCACCTTGATGACCTCGCCGAGCCGCGGTTCAGCCCCGAGGCCAAGCAGATCTTCGACATGATGGCCGCGTTGGCGCCCGAGTGCCCGCTGGATGCGGATGCGTTGCACGCCAGGGCGAGCGCGGACACCGGCCTCGACGACTTCGGGCCCGACGACTACCGGGAGCGCCTCGCCGTCTACCTCGCCGCGCTGCACGAAATCGATGGCATGCATGGCCCGGGCATCGTGAACTTCTTCGGCCAATTGTCACAGTGGCTCAAGAACCGCCTGCTGCTGACGGACCTGCTCACGCGTCACCCCGAGATCCACGACATCGAACTGCTGCCACCGGTGGTCATCGCCGGACTGCCGCGCACCGGCACCACGCATCTGCACAATCTGTTGGCTGCGGGACCGACGTTCCGCACGCTGCCCTACTGGGAGAGCTTCGAGCCCTTCCCGCTACCCGCCGAGGAAGGCATCGAGCCCGACCCTCGTGCGGCGCGCATGGACCTCGCCGTCACGGTGATGAACACCCTGATGCCGCACTTCGCGCTGATGCACGAGATGACCACCGAACATGTGCACGAGGAAATCCAGTTGCTCGCAAACGATTTCTCGACGATGTTCATGGAAACGCTGGCGCACGTGCCGCGGTGGGCCGACTACTACCTGGCCCACGACCAGACGTCGACCTACGAGTACCTGGCCACCCAACTCAAGGCGCTGCAATTCCTTCGGGGCGGTAGGCGCTGGCTGCTGAAGTCACCCCAGCACCTCGAGCAGCTTGTAGTGCTGGACAAGGTCTTTCCCGGCGTTGCCGTCGTGTGCACGCATCGGGACCCTGTGCCCGTGGCGATTTCGATGGTCGCGATGCTCACGTACTCCGCACGCATGCACCGGTCGCCGGTGCCGGTGGAGGAGATCGCGGCCGGCTGGATCGACCGATTGGAGTTGATGCTCAATGCGCTGATCCGCGACCGCGATGTCATTGCGCCGCAACGCTCTATCGATGTGACCTTCGACGACTTCATGGCCGACGAACTCGGCGTGGCAGAACGGGTCTACGGCCTTGTCGGTGAACCGGTGACCGACGAGGCGCGCGGTGCGCTGGCAGAGTATCTGGCCGGCCACCAACGCGGCAGGCTTGGCAAGGTCGTCACGTCGTGCGAGATGTTCGGACTCGACGAGGACGAGTTGCGCAGGCGCTTCGCGCCCTACGTCAGCCGATTCCTGTCGTAACGAGGCTGCGGGACTGGCGCGCCTCGAGCACGAGAATGCCGACCAGGCAGATGGCTGACAGGGCTGCCACGGCAATCGCGAAAGTGACACCGGCCGTTTGCAATCCCCAATGCTGGGCCGCCACACCTTCGCCAACAACCGGCAGCGAGATCGCCACATAGGCGACGACGAAATACGTCGAGCTGACTTCCGCGCGGCGGTCGGCAGGTGTGCGCTCCGCGACCGCGGCCAGACCGCGGCTGAAGCTGATGCCCTGCCCGACACCTGCCACCACCGCGGCGGCGACAAGTCCGATGAGCGACGAAAGCTGAAGTGCTACAGCTAGAATCACCATGCCGGCGACCAGGATTCCACAGCCGATGGCTACGGCGCGTTGTGAATTGAGGTTGCGGGCGGCGATCTGCGCTGCCGCTGACGCGAAGAAGATCGAGCTGGCAATGAGTCCGGCGATCGCGTGGTTGTCGATGCCGACGACGCCCGAGACGAACGACGGCGCCACCGCGGCGAACAGCCCCGTCACCGCGAAACCTGCAAACGCCGCCAACGAGGCCACGACGAACACGGCGCGCACCTCGGCTGGCACCGAAAGGCGCTGCACACCGATCTTGCCGGTGCGCGCGGAAGTTTCCGGCACGATCAGCACCGCCGCGCCGGCCAGCGCCGCCAGCACAATGTGCACGATGAAGCTGAGCTGCAGTGGCGCAGGTGCGTATTGGACAAGCACACCGGCCAACAGCGGCCCGATGCCCAGCCCGCCCATGTTGGCGACCGTCGCCACCGCCGCGGCCCTGGTGCGCCAGTGTTCCGGGGCAGCCTCGATGACCGCTGCGGTCGCCGTGCCGGTGAAGATGCCGGCCGAAAGCCCCGACAAGACACGTCCGACCAACAACAGCGAAACCGAGTCTGCGACCAGGAAGACGGCGGCGCTGGCCAGCGCGGCCACCACACCTGCCAGCAGCACCGGCCGCCTGCCGATCGCGTCGGACCATCGCCCGAATACCAGCAGCGCGAAAAGCACGCCGGCTGCGTAGGTCGCGTAGATCACGGTGGTGGTCAGCACCGCAAAGTGCATCTGCTGGCCGTACAGCGCATACATCGGTGTTGGCAACGTGGTGCCGACCATGATGGCCGCGAAGGCGTACGCCAGCAGTCCGAAGGCGAATCGTCGAGCGGTCACGCGTGAAGATAACCCATGCGGCCGCCCGAGTAATCCCGCGAGCTAGTGGCCGACCGCCTTTTCCGCGCCGACGCCGGTCAGCGTCCGCACCTCGAATTCGGCGTTGAGCTCGGCGTCACCGCGATCAGGTGACGTGAGGGTGCCGACGATGCCGAGGATGAACGCCAGCGGAATCGACACGATGCCGGGATTGGCCAACGGGAACCAGGCGAAGTCGACGCTTGGCAGCATCGCGGTCTTCGCACCTGACACCGCGGGGGAGAAGATGATCAACACGATCGTCGAGATCAGGCCCCCGTACATGCTCCACAGCGCGCCGCGGGTATTGAACCGCGACCAGTACAGCGAGTACAGGATCGTCGGTAGGTTGGCCGCCGCGGCCACCGCGAAGGCGAGCGCGACGAGGAACGCGATGTTCTGACCGTTGGCGAGAATGCCGAGGCCGATCGCGATGATGCCGATCACCACGACCGTGATGCGGGACACGCGCACCTGTTCTGCCTCGGTCACCGGTGCTTTTCCATGGCCGCTTCGCAACACGCTCGCATAGATGTCGTGCGCGAATGACGTTGCCGCCGTGATGGTCAGGCCCGCGACCACCGCGAGGATCGTCGCGAACGCGACTGCCGAGATGACACCGAGCAGCACGACGCCGCCGAGTTTGAACGCCAGCAACGGCGCGGCCGAATTCTGCGCGCCGGGCGCCGCGAGGATGGCGTCGGGCCCGACCAAGGCCGCGGCGCCGTAACCCAGCGCCAACGTGAACAGGTAGAAGGCGCCGATCAGCCAGATCGCCCACACGACCGAGCGGCGGGCCTCCTTCGCGGTCGGCACGGTGTAGAAGCGCATCAGGACGTGCGGCAGGCCGGCAGTGCCGAGCACCAGGGCCAGCGCCAGCGAGATGAAGTTGATCTGCGATGTCAGCGAGGTGCCGTACTGCGCGCCGGGCGCCAGCACGTCACGGGCGGCGACCGCCTTGCTCGACGAACCCGACACCGCGGACTGTGCCCCGCCGAGCATCTCGGAGAAGTTCAGGCCGAACTTCGCAAGCACCCACACGGTCATCAATGCGGCGCCACCGATCAGCAAGACGGCCTTGATGATCTGCACCCAGGTGGTGCCCTTCATTCCGCCGATGAGCACGTAGAGGATCATCAGCAGCCCGACGACAGCGATGACGAGGGCCTGACCGAGATCGCTCTTGACGTTGAGCAACAGCGCGACCAGACCGCCGGCGCCTGCCATCTGAGCCAGCAGGTAGAACAGACAGACGGCGAGGGTGGTGGTCGCGGCGGCGAGTCGCACGGGGCGTTGCCTCAGCCGAAAGCTCAGAACGTCGGCCATCGTGAATTTGCCTGCGTTGCGCAGTAATTCGGCAACAAGCAGCAGAGCAACGAGCCATGCGACGAGGAAGCCTATCGAATACAGGAAGCCGTCGTAGCCGTACACCGCGATGGCACCCGCGATGCCGAGGAAGCTGGCGGCCGACAGGTAGTCACCGGAGATCGCGATGCCGTTCTGCGGGCCGGTGAATGCGCGTCCGGCAGTGAAGAACTCGGCGGCCGTTGTGTTCTTCTTGCTGGCGCGAATCACGATGTAGAGCGTGATCGCGACGAACAACGCGAAGATCCCGATGTTCGCGGCGGGATTGCCGACGGTGGCGGCGGCAAGCACGTTGACGGTCATGCCGCACCGCCTTCGAGTTCGGCGCGGATGGCTTCGGCCCGCGGGTCGAGTTCACGGTTGGCGAACCGGACGTAGATGGCCGTGATCGCGAATGTCGACACGAACTGGCCGAGGCCGATGAGCAGGCCGACGTTGATGTTGCCCCACACTTTGATCGCCATGAAGTCGTGCGCGAACGCGCCAAGCAGCACGTAGGCGAAGTACCACACCAGGAACAGCGCGCTCATCGGAAAAACGAAGCGGCGCAGCCTATTTCGTAACTCTTGAAACTCCGGGCTGGCCTGAACGGCCAAATACTTCTCACCGCTGACGGCGGTTTCGTGGGGCGGATGTTGGGTCTCGGGCACGGTGACTCCTGACCTCCATGTGTAGTTGCGCATGCGACAGCCTCGTGAGACCTGCGTCACAATAAGCTAGTTCCCAGGGAACTCCAAGGTGAAACACGCGTTCTAGACTGGCCGCGTGGCGAAACTGCAGCTAGTTCAAGATCCGGCGGCCGACGCGCTGCTGGAGTCCAATCCCTTCGCGCTGCTGGTGGGGATGCTGCTGGATCAGCAGTACCCCATGGAAGCCGCGTTCGCAGGACCGAAGAAGATCGCCGATCGCATCGGCGGAGTGGACGCCCGCGAAATCGCCGACTACAACCCCGAGGAATTCGCGGCTCTGTGTTCGAAAACGCCTGCGATTCACCGCTTTCCGGGATCGATGGCCAAGCGGATCCAGGCACTGGCGCAAATCGTCGTCGACCAGTACGGCGGCGAGGCGTCGGCGCTGTGGACGGCAGGTGATCCGGACGGAGCCGAGGTGCTGCGTCGGATCAAGTCATTGCCCGGATTCGGCGAACAGAAGGCGAAGATCTTCCTGGCGCTGCTCGGCAAGCAGTACGGCGTGACGCCGAAGGGCTGGCGTGAGGCAGCAGGGGACTACGGCAAGGCCGGGTCGTTCATGTCGATCGCCGACGTCAAGGATGCGGGTTCGCTCGAGAAGGTGCGGTCGTACAAGAAGCAGGCGAAGGCAGCAGCGAAGGCGGCGAAGGCCTGAGCCGTTCAACCCGGCGAAGGCCTAGCTCGCGCGGTGCTGCTCGTGCTCGACATCGAGGTGCGCCAGCGACGTCAGGATGTGGGCGACTACGCGTCCGGTCGCGGTACCTGTGTCGAGTCCCTCTTTCAGTGTGCGCAGCCGGATTCCGCGGTCGGTGAGGTCGGCGATGGTCCGCGTCACCTCGGCGGCGGACCGGCCGAGCCGGTCGATTGCCACGACGATGACCGTGTCACCGGAACGCGCGTAGCTCAGCATCGCGTGCAGGCCGGCGCGCACGCGCTCGGCGGAGTCGGACAACTTGTCGGTGAACACGCGCCTAGGGTCGACGCCTGCAGCGTTCAGTTCCGCGAGCTGTCCCTCAAGGTTGTGCTCGACGGTGCTGGCTGTTGCGTAGCCCAGCGTGCAGGTCACGAACCCAAGGTCTCATGAGACCGCGGTCAGCGGAAGAGAGAACGCCGCTTCGAGTCTGGTTCGAGTCTGCTTTGAGTCTGGCTAACTGCCGAACTGTTATCGCGCTGCGACTCCTAGGCGCCAAACGGCTCGCCGTCGAAACGCTCGCGGGTCGCGAGTTCGTTGACCGGCTTACGGGTGAGCTTGCTGACCTGCTTGACCGGCTTGCCGATCGGAAGGATGGCCGCGATCGCATAGTCGTCCGGGATGCCGAGCAAATCCTTGACAGCAGGCTCCTCAGCGACGGCCATCGTGGTCAGCACGCCGCCGTATCCTTCATTTCGCGCGGACAGCAGGATGCTCCAGACGAACGGATAGACCGACGCGCCTGCGATGAGGCCGATGCGGTCGAGGTTCTGGTCGAACGCCGCACAGACATTGAGATCGACCGTGACGACGAGCACGGCGCCTGCGCCAAGGACCGGCGCGCCTAGGTAGGGCGGCACTTCGGTGGCAGCCACCTCTTCGGGCGAAACCTTCATGGGGTGCACGGGATTCCACGGCCCCTCACCGTTTTTGGTTTGCGCGATATACCGTCGCGCACCCGTGACGCTCAGCTCGACGATCGCCTCACGGGTCGCGCGGTCCCGGACGACGATCACACGCACGCCTTGACGGTTGCCACCGCTCGGCGCGAATCGGGCATTGTCGAGGATGCGCTCGAGCACCTCGTCGGGCAGCGGGTCGTCGGCGAACCGGCGGGTGGCGCCCGTTGTGCGGATGACGTCGGAGAAGTCCATGACCGCCATCTTGGCCGATATGCGATTGTGAACACATGAAGACTCATTTGAACTGCCCCTGCGGTGAGGCGATCACCGGCAAGGACGAGGACGATCTCGTCGAAAAGGCCCAGGCTCACTTGACCGAGGCGCATCCCGGCCGCGAGTACGACCGGGACGCGATCCTCTTCATGGCGTACTAGCAAGCATCCGGTTCGCAGACCGATTGGCCGGGGCCGGCGGTGACGTCCCATCCCGAGTACGGGTCGCCGGTACCGTACGAGCCTGCGGACGCGAAGCTGTCGACGCCCGTGGCGGTGGCGTTGTTGTCGTCGGCATCTACGCTGGCCGTCCCCGCCCTCGCAAATCCGCCGTCGCTGGCGGTGGCTACATTGCCGTCGCTGCTGGATGACCCGTATGCGGCCTCAGCCGCACTGCCGTTGGTCGCGGTGCCGACGTTGCCGGTGTTGCCTTCGCCTGGCAGGAAACTCCCGAAGCTGGCCACCTGCGCGCCGCTGTCGGTTTCGGCAGTGGCGGTGTTGTTGAGGTTGTTGCTGCCCCAGATGCCCGCGCTCGCATAGCTGTTGTCGGTGGACTTGGCGTAATTGTTGACGTTGAAATCGCCCACCTCCGCGGCGTACGCCTCGCTGCCGTTCACCGCTTCGGCGTGGTTGTTGGTGTTGGAGTCTCCTTGGATTCCCGCGGTGGCGAAGCTGATGCCGTCCGCCCCGCCTTCTGCGGAGGCGTAGTTGTCGACGTTGGAGTTACCGCCCTCGCCGGCCGACGCCATGCTGCCGTCGAAGGCGTAGGCCTGATTGGTGTCGTTGCCGTTGCCGTAGGAGCCCGCGGTCGCCTGGCTGGAGAAGGTGCCGTCGGCGGAGGTGCCGGTGGCGATGGCCCAGTTGCTGTTGTTGCCGTTGCCGTTGGAGCCCGCCGTTGCCGTGCCGCCATCGGTGGCGATGGCGAAGTTGCCGTCGTTTCCGGCATTCCCCGTGGTGTCATCGAAGCCGCCGTTGTATCCGGCATAGGCGGTTCCGCCGGTGCTTGCCCCGGCGTTGTTGCCGTCGTTGTAACTTCCGGCGGCGCCCGCATAGGCCGTGCCCCCGCTGTCGGTGTACGCGTGGTTGTCGGTGTTGTGATCACCCGGCGCCGCGGAGCTACCGAGCAGATCCCCGCCGCCTGCGACCGCCAAGCCCGTGTTGGCCTCCGCAGTGTTCAGGTTGTTGTCACTGCCGAATGCACCGGCGGAAGCAAAGCCGCCATCGGTGGCCACCGCATCGTTGTCGTGGTTGTCGTTGCCTAGCGTGCCGGCGAGCGCCACGCCATTGGTGGTCTCGGCTTTGTTGTTTTGGTTGCCGGTGCCATCCGAACCCGCTACAGCCATGCCGTCCGTGGCGACGGCCGTGTTGTTGTCGTTGGACGTGGACTCACCGGAGAACGATCCGAAGGACCCGGCGCTGGCCATGGCTTCCGAGCCGTCAACGACGGTGTCTGTAGCGATCGCTTTGTTGTCGTCATTGCCGCTGCCGAACGAGCCGGCAAAGGCCTGCGTCACGGTGAACGTCTCGTCGTCGGGATTGCCGGACGCCGTTGCGACGTTTCCCGTGTTTTCGGATCCCTGAGCCCCGGCGAGAGCCACGGCACCGTTGGAGGCTGTCGCCTTGTTGCTGTAGTTGTTGCTTCCGTCGGTGCCTGCGTCGGCGGCGCCGCCAGTGCTGGCGGTGGCGTGGTTGTCGTAGTTTCCGTCGCCGGAAGCACCAGCGCCTGCGATGCCGCCGTTCGTGGCGTCGGCGGTGTTGAGGTAGTTGTTGTTTCCGGTGGAGAAGTCGTGAGCCAGAACTGCACCGCCGCCGGCCACAGCGTTGCTGCCGTCACTGGCGGTCGCCGTGTTGCTGAGGTTGCCGTCGCCGAGAGAACCGGCGGAGGCCGTGCTTCCGTTGGTGGCCTCCGCGATGTTGCCGACGTTGTTGCTACCAGCGACCACAACGATCCCAGGATCGTTGGGGTCTTCCGGCAGTTGCACGCCACTGCCTGCATAGGCCGTGCTGCCGCCCGTGGCGTTGGCGGTGTTGCCAACGTTGCCGCCACCGAACGAGCCGGCGTAAGCGGTACTGCCGTCCGTCGCGGTTGCGGTGTTTCCAATGTTGTTGCTGCCGTTGGCTCCTGCCAAAGCGGTGCTGCCCGCGCCGGTGGCGGTGGCATTGTTACCGCTTCCGGGATTGGCGGGATCGCTGCCGGCGGTGCTCGCCGTCGCGTTAGTGCCTGTGGCGGTGGCCGAACAGCCGATGCAGTTGCTCGCATCTGCAATCGTGTTGGCGCCCTTGGCAACTGCCGTCGAGCCCTGCCCGTAAGTTGTGGTCGCCTGAGCGTCACCGTGGTCGACTCGCTGCACCCCGTCGACGGAAATACTGATGTTGCCCTTGACGCCCTTCGTGGAGCCTGGGGTGGACGGCTTCTTTGTCGTCGGCGACGTGTTCGTCGTCGATGCCGAGGACGGCGATGAGGTGGACGATGCCGAGTCCGATGACTTGTCTGACGGCGGTTTCGCCGACGCCACCCACGGCGCCGCGGCCATCCCGACGCCGATGCCCAGCGCTACCGCTAATCCCCCGATTCGACCGACATAACGTCCGTACCCCATGATTGACCTCCCCCGAGTAGTCCCGCGGACGCGGGAATGCTGTCGAAAGGGAGATTAAGTTCGGCCCGGGTGAACGAGTCGAGTATTCGAGTACTCGAAAATTCGGGCGGCGCCGCCTAGGTTACGCATTTCCTATTTCAAATATCAGGGGTGCTGACCTGGCTGTATGTCCGCTAACGAAGGTATGTGTTTACTTCCGAATTCAATGAGGCAGCACGGAATAATTACCACTTCCGTCAAAAATAGCGCCGGTCCCGCGAAACAGAATTCCCGGTCGTTAATCGCGACGGATAACGACCGGGAATTCTATTTCGACGCGGGGCTAAGGGACGACCGTCGAGCCGATGGTCGGCATGAATTGACACTGCTTCTCGACGGTGGTGACCTGTCCGAAAATCGTCGAGATGATGCTGCCCGAGCCGGTGTCCACGATTGCCGACAGCGTCGTCGGGCCATTCGGGTTGATGTCCGGCCGGGGCTTCAGTGTCGCGCTGCCCGACTTGCCCGTCGTCAGATTGACCCAGGTGACGTTCAGCGGCAGTTTCTGCTCGGCAGCCGGCGCCGGCGTCCCGATCGCGGTGAACACGTATGCCGTCTGACCCGCTGCGGGCCCAGGTGCGGGGATCTTGGCCGGGCCCGCAACCGAGATCGCGGTCGCGAACACATTGCTGCCGTCGGCCAGGCACCCGTTACTGATCGACGGGTACATGAAGTCCTGCGTCGGCGGAGCGTCGGGACCGAACGCGGGCGCAGCGGCCGGAGCCGCCGCATCGGGCGCAGGAAGCGGGGCAGGAGCGGGCGCCGGGACAGGGGCCGGTGCCGGTGCGACGTCGGGAATCGGCGCGGCGACCGGGGCGGCCTGCGGCGCGGGGCCGACGGCATGCGCAGGGTCGACACCCGCAGGCAGATGCGCCTCGGTACCCGGGACGGCGCCGGGCGCGGGGACGTGGGCGACGAACTGATTCACCGCCGTCGCCACGTTCCGCGAATCCGAAGGCAACGCCGAATTGCCCGCGAATGCCGCCGCGGCAGCCATCAACTCCGAAGCCGCATTAGTCGGATCTGCAGCGGCGCGCTGGATCACCGGACCGATGCCCTGCACCGCCGAAAGACCCGGCGCCTGCACCGCATCGATCGGCAGCGGCGGCACCGGGTCGGCGTTGGCCACCGGTGTCATTCCACCCAGCAGTAGTGCTACCGAAGAGCCGACAGCGGCGCTGATGCCGGCGAACGTCGTCCTGATCGATGACATGGTTTCCCCGATTCCTGGTTGCCTGGTTTGTATTCAGTGACGCGAGTCGACCGCCGTCACGGCAGTGCCGACAACGGCATCAGCAGCGGCGCGATGGCTTGGCTCGCCGGCGCCGCTGGTGCGGCGGCCACCGGAGCGGCGGCGGCTGCGGGCGCGGCCGCGGCGGGCGCCGTCGGTGCGGACGGCAGGAGACCGGCAAACGGTGTGCCTGCCGGCATCAACGACGCCAAGGCACCCGGCACCGACGTCAGCAGGTTCTGCGGCGCGGCCAGCGGTGCCGCGGGGGCGGGAGCCGCCGCCGGAGCCTGAGGAAGCGTGAGCGACGCGGTTGCAGTTGACGGCCCCGCGGCGGGTGCCGCGGCAGGTGCGGCGGCGGTTTGCGCGGTGCCGAGGAACGACGTGAGGCCCTGCATGAGGGTCGTTGCCGTCGCCGGGTTGGTGGCGAGCTGCTGGAGGAACGGCAGGCCCGGCACGCCGGGAGTCGGGGCGGGGGCCGCCGCGGGATCAGCTGCAGCCGTTGCGCTGAGCCCCAGCGCAAGCCCGGCTGCGCTCGCAGCGGTGATCATGCTGGTGGCAAGCATTTTCCTGGTGAATTTCATGGTTCTCCCAATCGTTGAAGGCACGCCTGGGCCCGACAGTCGTCCAGTTACTGGTGTTACTCAAGTGACACGTGTGGCGGTTATTCAACCGTTACGGATACGAAGGGCTTCGGTGACCGTGGATAGAGTCGGGCGGATAAACACCACCTCGACAGCCGCCGCCCCGCGCCTGCCCGCCCGCCTGGCCGCCGCGGCGCCAGTGCTGTTGGTGCTGAGCATCGCCGCGCGCCTGGCATGGACCTACCTGGTGCCCAACGGCGCCAACTTCGTCGACCTGCACGTGTACGTCGGCGGTGCCGGCGCGCTCGACCATCGCGGCACGCTGTACGACTACGTCTACGCCGACCAGACGCCCGACTTCCCGCTGCCGTTCACCTACCCGCCGTTCGCGGCCGTCGTGTTCTATCCGTTGCATCTGATTCCGTTCGGAATCCTCGCGTTCGCTTGGCAACTCGGCACCATCGCGGCGCTCTACGGAGTCGTGCGTGTCAGCCAGCGACTGCTGCCCGGGCCCGCCGGCGACCGGCGCATCGCGATGTTGTGGACCGCGGTCGGCATCTGGCTCGAACCGCTGCGAAGCAATTTCGACTACGGGCAGATCAACGTGCTGCTGGTGCTCGCCGTGCTGTACGCGGTCTACAGCACACGATGGTGGCTGTCGGGGCTGCTCGTCGGGCTGGCCGCGGGAGTGAAACTGACGCCTGCGGTATCGGGCCTCTACTTCGTCGGCGCCCGACGTTGGGGCGCTGCGCTGTTCTCGGCGGTGGTGTTCTTCGGCACGATCGCCGTCTCGGCCATCGTCGTCGGCGACCAAACCCGTTACTACTTCACGGAATTGCTTGGCGACGCGTCCCGGGTGGGCCCGATCGGAACGTCGTTCAACCAGTCGTGGCGCGGCGGCATCTCGCGGATTCTCGGGCACGACGCCGGTTATGGGCCACTGGTGCTGGCAGGGATCGCGATCACCACCGTGCTCGCCGTGTTGGCGTGGCGCGCGGTCGGCGGCGCATCCGACCGGCTGGGCGCGATCGTCGTCGTGCAACTGTTCGGCCTACTGCTGTCGCCGATCTCGTGGACGCATCACTGGGTGTGGCTGATTCCGCTGATGATCTGGCTGCTGCACGGCCCGCTCCGTGAGCGGACGGGCGCGCGGGTGCTGGGCTGGGGCTGGTTGATCCTGACCGTCGTCGGGGTGCCGTGGCTGCTGAGCTTCGCGCAGCCGACGATCTGGGTCATCCCCCGCCCGTGGTACCTGGCCTGGGCGGGGCTGATCTACATCGTCGCGACGGTGGCGACGCTGGCGTGGGTCGCGACTACGGGTTCCCGACGATCGCGTTTATCTCCCGAGCCATCTGCAGATCGTTCTCGGTGATACCGCCGGCGGAGTGCGTCACCAAGACGAAAGTGACTGTCCGCCAACGGATATCGATATCGGGGTGATGGTCTTTTTCCTCCGCCTTCTCGCCGACTCGACGCACGGCGTCGATGCCGTCGAGGAAGGCGGGAAATTTGATCGAGCGGCGCAGCGCGCCGTCGGTGCGCTCCCAGCCGGGAAGGTCGGGCAGTGCGGCGTCTACTTGGTCATCCGTTAACACAGCCATCTCTTCAACGTAGCGCGCTCGTGGGTGTACTGACAGGTGCCTGACAGAGTTGTGCAGAACAATCGAGCAGTGCAACGGCGGTCCGGATACGTGGTTGCCGGGGGCGGTCTCGTACTCCTTCTCGGCATGCTCGTCGCTTCTGTCATCTGGATGTCGGACAGTTCGAAACGACCTGTGGTCCAACCCAATTCAGCTCCATCGACCTCCAGCCCGGTGGCCGCCGAGCCGCAGCCGCTTCCGGCGACTACGACTGAGCTGCCGCCGCCCACCACGCCACCGGCCGTAGCGATATCGCCCTCGCAGTTGACGGCCGAGACGATGGCGCCCGCTCCGCCGCGCCACCGACGACTGCACGAGTTGTTCCCAAACCTGTTCCCGAACTGATTGGCGGGCGTATACCGTCGCGGGCAGTGTCTGCTCATGCGTCGAACCAGATCGTCGTTGCCGGTGCGCTGATATCGGATTCCCTGCTGCTGGTGGCGCAACGGGCCCGGCCGCCGGAACTCGCCGGCCTTTGGGAACTTCCCGGCGGCAAGGTCGTGGCGGGGGAGAGCGACGCTGCCGCGTTGGCCCGCGAACTTCACGAGGAACTCGGCGTCGCCGTCACCGTCGGCCCACGCATCGGCGCCGATGTCGCGCTCACCGACACCATGACGTTGCGCGCCTACCGCGTCACCCAGACCGGTGGCGCATTGCACCCCAACGATCACCGCGCGCTGCGCTGGGTCGGCGCCGACGAACTCGACGACCTGCCGTGGGTACCCGCCGACCGCGCCTGGGTAAGCGAGCTGGCCCTTCTTCTGCGCGACGCCGGCTAGGCCGACGCCTTTTGTTCGCCCCGCCAGCCGCTGGCGCACACTATTCTCCCCACCCATGCGCGTGCTCCGGTTCATCTGGCGGGGTGTGCTGGCGTTCGACCGCGTCGGTAGCCGCATTCCACAGCTGATTCAGATTTGGCTTGTCGAACTGTTCTTCGTCATGCCACTGGCGTTCTTCATCGGCAAAGTGATCGACATCCACGGTGCCCTTGGGGTTCCGGGCACCGGCGGGTCGATCCCCGCCGTTTTCTGGGGAGCCTTGGTGCTGGCCCTCGTTACCGGCTTCCTCTTCGTGCGCGGGCTGCTTCGGCCCCGCGTCGTCGAGGGCTCCTGGGCGCCGATGGTCCACGTTCCCACCGGTACCGACGTCGAGGTCCTTGTCGCCAACCGCCGAGCCAGGGTCGATTACGAATACCTGACCAGCCATCCGTCCTACGCATTGCTCTCGTTACTGACAGTGCCCATCCCGCTGTCGATGTGGTACTTCAGCCGCAACGAGGGCGACAGCACCTTCTATTGGCGCATCACCGGCATCGTCGGCCTGATCGTGATTGCCGCAATGGCTTTCGCACGCGTATTGGCTTGGTACGTCTTCCGGTTCGGCAGAAGCCGACTGGAACGTGTGACGGCGCGGACCGCATGGGAGGTCGCGTGGAAGCCCGTGCTGATGCTGACCGTGATGTGCTACGCGATCGTGTGCATCCCGCTGGCGGTGATGTTCTGGCAAGACGACCGGCGCGTGGCCGCACTGCCCGTGATCACTGCCGCGGATGCGAACGGCCATGGGGGACAGATGTTTCGGGTGGAAGGTCGACTCGCATCAACGCCGGTGTACTGGGCGCCCAACGGCACCGGGCGCGGCGGAAACAACTACGCGGGCGCAGGCGTTCTCGTCGACCTGACGTCTGGCGGTCAGGCGCTGCTGCTGGCCGAATCAATGGTGGTGAGCGATTTCATCGTCGCGATACGCGAAGCCGACGGCAATCTGATCAAGACGCAGGGCGAGGTGATCGACGAGATCACCGACAACCAGCGCAGGTACTACGGCTTCAACGAAACCGATTTCCCGCCGCGTCCGGACGGCGGTCGCGTTCTGGTGCGCCTGACGACGCCGTAGTCGCTCAGTAGTGCAGTCGGTCGTTGACCACCACACCGGCGTGGCGCAGCGAGTGGATCGGATGCATCAAACCCGGATGCCTGCAGTGCGGGCAGGACTCTCGCGACTGGTTCGCCGACGAGAACGTCAGATGCCTGCAGGCCGCGCACCGCACCACATAGAACGCGCCGATCCAATTGAGCAGCCCGAGGTAGATCGCCGCGGTCGCGGCGGTCGCCAGCACGGCAATGACTGCGATGGTGAATACCTCTTCAGCAGGCATTTTCGTCAACCTCCTACCGACTATTGACGGGCGAATTCGACGCTACGCCCGGACGCTGTGAGTGCGGTGTGTGATGACATTGCCGCTCACAGGTGCGCCGTACGGCACGTGACCGGCGTCTCTCGTTTTCGTGTTTGGCCGACCACACTGGGAGAATCACCAGCGTGGATTTTCGGAACGTCGCGATCGTGGCACACGTCGACCATGGGAAGACGACCCTCGTCGACGCCATGCTGCGCCAATCGGGTGCCCTGCACCATCGCGGCGACGACGCCGTCGAACGCTTGATGGACTCCGGTGACCTGGAGAAGGAAAAGGGCATCACGATCCTGGCGAAGAACACCGCGGTGCACCGCAAGCACGCCGATGGCTCCATGACGGTGATCAACGTGATCGACACCCCCGGCCACGCGGACTTCGGCGGCGAGGTCGAGCGCGGCCTTTCGATGGTCGACGGCGTGCTGTTACTGGTCGACGCATCGGAAGGGCCGCTCCCGCAGACCCGATTCGTGCTGCGCAAGGCGCTCGCGGCGCACCTGCCCGTGATCGTCGTCGTCAACAAGACCGACCGGCCCGACGCCCGGATCGCCGAGGTCGTCTCCGAAAGTCACGACCTGTTGCTCGACGTCGCCTCCGACCTCGACGAGGAGGCGCAGAAGGCCGCCGAGAACGCGCTTGGACTGCCGACGCTGTACGCCTCGGGGCGCGCAGGGATCGCCAGCACCACCGAGCCGGCCAACGGTGAGAATCCCGAGGGGACCAACCTCGACCCGCTGTTCGACGTGCTGCTCGAGCACATCCCGCCACCGCAGGGTGATCCCGAGGCGCCGTTGCAGGCGTTGGTGACCAACCTCGACGCCTCGGCCTTCCTCGGCCGCCTCGCACTGATCCGCATCTACAAGGGGCGCATCCGCAAGGGCCAGCAGGTCGCCTGGATGCGCGAGGTCGACGGCCATCCGGTCATCACGAACGCCAAGATCACCGAACTCCTGGTCACCGAGGGCGTCGAGCGGACCGCTACCGACGAGGCCATCGCAGGCGACATCGTCGCCGTCGCAGGCATCCCCGAGATCATGATCGGCGACACGCTGGCCGATCCGGACCACGCGCACGCGCTGCCGCGGATCACCGTCGACGAGCCCGCCATCTCGGTCACCATCGGCACCAACACCTCGCCGCTGGCTGGCAAGGTGTCCGGCCACAAGCTGACCGCCAGGATGGTGAAGTCGCGGCTCGACCAGGAGCTGGTCGGCAACGTGTCGATCAAGGTCGTCGATATCGACCGGCCCGACGCCTGGGAGGTGCAGGGCCGCGGCGAGCTGGCGCTGGCCGTGCTGGTCGAGCAGATGCGGCGGGAGGGCTTCGAGCTGACGGTCGGCAAGCCACAGGTGGTCACGCAGACGATCGACGGCAAGCTGCACGAACCGTTTGAGGCGATGACGATCGACTGCCCCGAGGAGTTCGTCGGCGCGATCACGCAGCTGATGGCAGGCCGCAAGGGCCGCATGGAGGAGATGACCAACCACGCAGCGGGCTGGGTGCGGATGGACTTCATCGTGCCCAGCCGCGGGCTGATCGGCTTCCGGACCGACTTCCTGACGCTGACGCGCGGCACCGGCATCGCCAACGCGGTGTTCGACGGCTACCGGCCGTGGGCGGGCGAGATCCGCTCGCGGCACACCGGCTCGCTGGTGTCGGACCGCTCGGGGACGATCACGCCGTTCGCGATGATCCAACTCTCCGACCGCGGCCAGTTCTTCGTCGAGCCCGGCCAGGACACCTACGAGGGTCAGGTCGTCGGCATCAACCCGCGCGCCGAGGACCTCGACGTCAACGTGACCCGCGAGAAGAAGCTGACGAACATGCGCAGCTCGACCGCCGACGTCATGGAGACGCTGGCCCGGCCGCTGGAGCTGGACCTCGAGCAGGCCATGGAGTTCTGCGCGGAGGACGAGTGCGTCGAGGTGACGCCGGAGGTGGTCCGGGTGCGCAAGGTGGAGCTGACGGCCAGCCTGCGCGCGCGGGCAAAGGCTCGAGCCAAGGCGCGCTCTTAATCGCTCCCGATAACCTGTGTGACGTGCCGGGCCCGCTACGCGTCATCGTTGCGCTATCTGCGCTGGTGACGTTGGTCGGGGGCTGCACGGTCAGCCCGCCGCCCGCGCCGCAGAGCACCGACACCAGTGAGTCGACGCCGCCTCCTCCGATGAAGGCCACGCAGATCATCATGGCCATCGATTCCATCGGCCCGGGCTTCAATGCGCACCTGCTGTCCGACCAGTCGCCGGTGAACGCGGCGATCAGCTCGCTGGTACTGCCCAGTTCGTTTCGGCCTGTGCCGGATCCCAACTCGCCCACCGGGTCTCGTTGGGAGCTCGACACCACGCTCCTGCAGTCGGCCGAGGTCACCAATCAGAACCCGTTCACCGTCACGTACAAGATCCGTCCCGAGGCGTCGTGGACGGACAACGCGCCGATCGCCGCCGACGACTACTGGTACCTGTGGCGTCAGATGGTCAGCCAGCCGGGAGTCGTGGACCCCGCGGGCTATGACCTGATCACCGGCGTGCAATCGGTCGAGGGCGGCAAGACCGCGGTGGTGACGTTCTCGCAGCCCTATCCCGCGTGGCGCGAGCTGTTCAACAACATCCTGCCCGCCCACATCGTCAAGGATGTGCCTGGCGGATTCGCGGCAGGCCTGGCGCGTGCGCTGCCGGTCACCGGTGGCCAGTTCCGCGTGGAAAGCATTGACCCACAGCGCGATGAGATCCTGCTCGCCCGCAACGACCGCTATTGGAGTGCGCCTGCGAAGCCGGACCAGGTGCTGTTCCGTCGCGGCGGTTCGTCGGCGGCGCTGGCCGACTCGATCCGCAACGGCGACACCCAGGTCGCACAGGTGCACGGCGGGGCGGCGGCGTTCGCACAACTGTCGGCGATTCCCGACGTTCGGACCGCCCGCATCGTCACCCCGCGGGTCATGCAGCTGACCCTACGGGCACAGCAACCCGCGCTCACGGATTCCCAAGTGCGCAAAGCGATTCTGGGTCTGCTCGACGTCGACCTGCTGGCGTCGGTCGGAGCCGGCGACGACAACACCGTCACACTGGCGCAGGCTCAAGTGCGATCCCCGTCCGACCCGGGTTATGTCCCGACGGCGCCCCCCGCGATGACAAAGGAGGCAGCGCTCGCGCTGCTGGCCAACGCGGGCTATCAGGTTGAGCCGATCGAGACGACGCCGCCTGCGACGCCGGGCACACCGGTGCCCGAGAACAACCGCGGGCGCATCACCAAAGACGGTGTGCCCCTGACGCTTGTCCTCGGCGTCTCCGCCAACGATCCGACGGCTGTCGCGGTGGCCAACACCGCCGCAGACCAACTGCGCAACGTCGGCATCGCGGCATCGGTGTCGGCGCTGGATCCCGTGGCGCTCTACGGCGACGCGCTGATCAACAACCGGGTCGACGCGGTCGTGGGCTGGCATCAGGCCGGCGGCGATCTCGCGACGTCGCTGGCGTCGCGATACGGTTGCCCGGCGCTGGAGGCAACCGCGGTTTCGACGACCACCGTCGGAACCACGCCGTCGACTCCGTCCACCACCAATTCGACTGCGCCGACGGGTAATTCGCCGCCACCGCCGCCACCGCCGCGGCCGACCACGACGCCGACGCAGACCACCGCGAGCCCGGCGCCGGAAGCCGGCCAGCTCGTCCAGGCGCCCAGCAATATCACCGGCATCTGCGACCACAGCATCCAGCCGAAAATCGACGCGGCACTCGACGGCACCGAGGACATCGGCGAGGTGATCAACGCGGTCGAACCCCGGCTGTGGAACATGTCGACCGTGCTGCCGATCCTTCAGGACACCACGATCGTCGCGGCCGGCCCGAGCGTGCAGAACGTCAGCCTGTCCGGCGCGGTACCGGTGGGCATCGTCGGCGACGCCGGAATGTGGGTCAAACCGCGGCAGTGATCACTTCACACACGGAGTGTTCTTCCCTGCCATCTCGGTGAGGTCAGTCGGCGCAGGTGCTTGCGCACCGGCGGCTGTCGCGTCGACGGTGGTAACCGGCGTCGCAGCAGTGGTGGTCGGGTTGTCGGTCAAGTACTGATCGGCGGGGAAGTCGGCGCCGACGGTCAACAGCACGGTGTCCGGGGCGACGGTGTCGGAGGCGGTCGCGGCGAGCTGAAGGCGGTCAGCCAACGTGCGCGCGGCGTCGGCGGCGCCGACCCCGTAGGAAATCGTGCTGGTTTCGGCTAGACGATCGGCGGTCGTCACCGTGCCGACGATCATTCCGTCGTCGCCGAACGAATGCTCGATCGCCGAGCCGAGGCCGGCGTGATCGGTGGCATTGATGACATCGAGTGTCGTTGGGGCAGAGGGCTTCTGAGTGGACGTGGGAGTTGCAGGGGTGGACCCGTCGGTGAAGAGGTTGTGCACGATGGACCGAATCCCTTGGACGTCGACGATGTTGACGTCCTCACCCGCGGTGTTCTGGCCGAACTCTTTGATCGGCAGCGTGTAGAGGGTCAGCGCACTGTCGGTCAACGCGGCGGCGTGGTCGACGAAATCGGCGAGGTCGAAGCCGTCGTCGACAGCGATGTTCTGCTGGGCGACGCTCAACAGGTTTCGCAGGTCAGCAGCGTTGGACAACGCGCCGCCGTGGCGCAACGCGGTCACCAGCGACACGATGAACGCCTGCTGGCGGCGCGTGCGGTCCATGTCGGTGAACATCTGGTCGTTCTCATCGCGGCGTTGCCGGACGAACGCCATCGCCTGCGAGGCATTGATCTGTTGGGTGCCGCGGTGAAAGTCCGCACCGGAATAGCTGTCTGAGGTGTCATCGTTCAGGCACACCGTGATCGGCTGGACCACCTGTGCGATCTGAAAGAACGCCCCGAGCGTGACTTCGATGAAGTGATCGATCGGCACGCCCAACAGCCTTCGCACAGTGGCGATCTCGGCCTTGCGGCCGGCCTCACGCGCCGTTTGTTCGCGTGCGGACGCAGCGATGCTATCGCTCAACGAGTCCAGCTGCTGCTGGTATGCCAAACCGTAGGCCTGCTTCACCTTGCCCTTGCACACCCCGCTGGGACAGCCCGGCATGTCGACGTAGTCGTCACGCGGCACCGAAACGGCGCTGACCGGACCGTTGCCGCCCGGCAGGTGCAGAAGGATAAGGACATTGGAGTTGTAGCCGCCGACCGTTTCGTCGCCGGCATGCAGCGCGTCGTAGATGTCCTGGGGGAGCGGCTGGCCATGCTGGTCCAACCGGCTGTCCAAACCCATGATGAGGATGTTCTGCGAACCGCCGACTGATTCGGGGCCACCGGCCAACGCTTGGGACGTGGTGATGCCACCGGACAGATTGCGGTAGCCACTCCACCCGGCGGCCGTGGCGGCCAGCACCGCGACGGCAACGAGCGCGCCGATAGCGCGGCCGGCGGCGAGGATGCGGTTTCGATTGCGGCGGCGGGGCAGCCGATGTCGCGGACCGTTCGCCCGCGGTAACGGCTGCGTGTCCAACTCCGAAACGGCCCGTCGACTCATGACAGCCGGATTATCCCGACACGGCCTGAGAACGCCTTGGCGAGTTTCTCAGGATCGGAGGAACAGGTGTCGGCCCCCTCCAAGAGCGGAGGGGGCCGAGCGCTTTCCTGGTTGCCTACTCGCTGCCTGCCTTGGCCGAGTTGGTGTCCTTCTTGCCGTCGGCGTCCTTCTTGCCGTCGGTTTTCTTGTCGCCGCTGTCTGCCTTGGTGGCCGAGGTGTCGCTCTTCGACGTGGTGTCTTTTGAGCTCGCATCACCCTTGTCCGCGCTGCTGCCGGCTTCGGTTTTGGCGTCGCCACTGCTTGCCGCGGTGTCCTTCGGCGCGGACGCGTCGGCCTTGCCGCCTGTGGCGTCGGCCTTGCCGCCTGTGGCGTCGGCCTCCGCACCGGCGGGGTCCGCCGGCGTCGTCGATGCGTCTTTGCCCGTGGTGCTGTCGGCGGTGCCGGAACTCGTCGCGCCGTTGTTGGCGTCGGCCCCCGGAGGTGTTGTCGCCTCCGCCGACTTCTTCGGGGCGGTCGTGGCCGGGGTAGTGGACAGGGTCACCGTGGTTGCCGCCGACGTGGTGGTGGAGTTCGCCGCAGCGAGGCTCGTCGAAGTCGTCACGGTCACAGGCTTGAGCGCATTCGCGATGACGTCACGGATCTGCAGCAGTGCTCCAGCCAAGCCAAGCCCGGGGCTCAGGACACCGCCGTCGAACCCGAATCCGTTGAGAAGGCCGTTCGCAACGATGGCCGGAACCGCAACGATCGCGCTGACCGCGCCGACGGGATCCAACCCCTTGGCGGCATCGACGATGTTCTGAATGGCCTGCGCCGTGGCGTTTACGGTGCTCACCAGCGGCTCCAGAAGACCGATGCCACCCAACGCCGCGATCGTCGTGAACTGCTGCGTCACGGCCAGCAGGTTGGCGACGGGCTGCTCGAGGAACGTCTGGATCGCGGGCAGCAGGGTGAGGGCGGGAAAGAGCACCGGTTGCGTGATGATGTTCACCACGTTCTGTCCGACGCCGACGATGTTGCCTGCCGCCAAGTTGGCGAGCGCCTCCTGAAGCTGCTGCGGAACGATCGTGCTGACGTTGTCCAGCAACTGACCGCCCGCTTGTTGCAGCGCCGACAGCAGCTCACCTGCACTCGAGAACTGGTTGGTGAGGATCTGCCGCAGGATCGGTGCAGGGTCTTGGAGGATCGTCTGCCCCACGCTGGACAGGTTCTTGACGGTGTTGTTGACGAGGTCGAGGTAGGCCTGGATCGGGTTGACCGCCGCGGCAAGCTCAACGGGAATCGACACTTCAACCGGCGGCAGGGGCATGTCCCGGGGAACTACCGGTGAGACGGGCGAGAGCACGATCGCGCTGGCTCCCACGGTCGCGATCCCGGCGGCGAGATATGACCTAACAGCGACTTGCATAGAAACCCCTTTTAACGTGGTTGTGATCTGGACGCCGGGGAATTTACTCGCAAGTAAGGTGCAGCGCCAGGAATTTTGGGAACAATTGTTATCGCAGCTAGAACGGCCTTTCGATCATGAACTGCTGAATATTGTCAACGCACTAATAGCTGACCTAAAGGTGCGAATTACCGAGTGGCAAACAGCGATATCCGAAGCCTCTTGGCATGGTTGTCCTCGACAAAGTAAATGCACTTATTGCCGTCGTTAATTAGCTGCACTCGGCACGGAACTGACAATCTCGTCAATATCCATGGCGAGCCGACGCCCGCGGGATTTGCCTCCACCGAATCGGGAGCTAGCTGCGGATTCGGTATGCCGACAGGGCGGGCGAGTCAGGTGGCAACGGCCGTTGTCGGTCACGATCGGAACGGTCGCGTTTGCCGCCGCAGCGACGGTCAAATCAGTTGGCGCGTTGGGCCTGCCGTCGCTCGCGGAGCACACGCAGGCCATGCGAGGCGAAAGCAGCGACCGCGAACACGGCAAGGAGCCAGTAGGGCGGGCGGGCGAGTTCCCAGACGAACAGTGCCGCGAAGAGCGGCGCCCGCTGCGTGATCGCCAGCACGCCTGCGGCACATGTCAACGACACGGCGGACACGTGAATGCCGGTGCCGGCCAAGTGGTTCAAGGCCAGCGCGGCCAGTGATCCCGCCGCGGCGCCGGTGGCCATGGCGGGTGTGAGCAATCCGCCGACGGCGCCGGCGCGCAGGAACAGTGCCGTCAGTAGCGGTTTCAACAACAGGATGATCGTGGCCGCACCGAGGGTCAGTCCGCTGTTGAGGCTCACGGCCAGGATGCTCCTGCCGTTACCGGGTAACTCCGGCCACCAGATCGAGCAGATTCCGGTCAGCAGTCCCGCGGCGGCGACCGACGGGATCAGCACCCACGACTTGAACTGCACCTTGGGTTTTGCGATCGCCATCACCCGGTTGAACGCGAGGCCGATCGCCGCCGCCAAAGGTGCGATGGCCAGGGCGAGAAAACCGAACAGGTAGGAGAGTTTCGTGTCCGGCCACGTCAACGCGTGCTCGAGATGCGTGACGGGAGACGCCACCGCAACGGCCAGGCTCGACGTGATCAGCGCGGCGCCGAGCACCCTTGGATGCCAGGTACCCATGACGATGCGTGCGGCGAACAACGCGCCGCCGAGTGGGACGCTGTAAACCGCCCCAAGGCCCGCCCCCGCCGCGCATGCCAGCAGGATTTCGCGGTCGCGGGGCGTCAGCGCCAACCGCGTGGTGCCGAAATCGCCTAGCGCCGCGGCGAGTTGGCGCGGCGCGCCTTCGCGGCCAAGCGAGGCGCCGGATCCGACGATCAGTACCTGCAACCCGGCGTCGATCGACAACGGCCATCGGGGCACCGACCGATGGCTTTTGATGGTCTCGGTCAGGCCGGGAATCTCGGTGCGCCGTCGCAGAATCCACCACCCCCAACCGGCCAGCGCGGCACCGATCATCGGACCGACCGCTCGCCGGACCGGGCTGCTGCCGCCGACGCCGGCCAGCAGGGAGCCGAATGTGTAGTGATAGGTGAGGTGTTCGATCCCGTGCAGCAACAGCGTCGTTGCCGCGCCGGCGACACCCGCCAGCAGGCCGATGATGACGATCGCGCAGCCGAACTCAACGGTGCGCCGCGTCACCAGCTGAATCTATACGGGCCCGACCCGAATCGGCCCCCCTTACGAGGGGGGCCGACCCGGGCGGGGCGTTGCGGGGCGACGCGTACTGGGCGCCGCCGTCACATGGTCATCCGCCGAGCGCGCTCTTCACTGCGCCGGCGAAGCTCTTCGCCACAGAGCTGATCGCGGCACCGACCGGATTCGAGCCGTTGCCCTTGTTGGTGCCGGCTTCGTGGGCCGTCTTCTCGGGAATGAACTTCGCGCCGTCGGTCGTATCGAGGCTGTCGGTGTCGCTGCGCGGCCCCGCGGGCGGGGTGTGCGCCGTGTCGGGCTTGGCAACCTCGGATACGGTCTTGCCGAGGTCGGGTCCCGGCTTGGTGTTCTCGATGGTCGACGTGATCGCTTCGGCCTTCTTCGGGAGTTCCACATCAGCCGGCACGTTTGCCGTCAGATCAGCATTGGGTGCCGCCTGCTTTCCGCCGAGAACTGGCGCCACGTCGAGTGTGACGAGCTTTTTATCCGACGTATCGACACTGTTGATGCTCAGCGTCTGTGCCGGCGCGGCGGTCTTCAGAGGCGTCAAAGCTGAGGCCCCTGGCAGCAACCCGAGGATCTGGGTCACCAGCCCCTGCAGCGTGGGGAAGGTGCCGGGCAGTTTCCACGGGGGGAGGCTCAACAACGGAAGCTTTCCCTCGTTGATGAGTCCGCCCGCCCGGAATGGGTACGGCAAGGGCACCGGGCTGACGAGCGGTCCCAAGTCAGGTCCATACCCTCCGTTGATGAAGCCGTCGATGACGGTGGCCGGGGCGCCGATCAGGGAGCTGAGCACGCCCGCGATGTCGCCGGAGCCCAGCGAGTCCACGACGTCTTGGGTGGCGGCACCGATCGCTCCTGGGCCGCTGATCAAGGGACCGAAAAGGCCCAGCGCGGCAAGGGGCAGCAACGCCGCCTGTTCCTCACCGAGTACTGGCGCCAGCACCTGCCCCAACAGCCCGGCAATGGTGACGATGGGGCTCGCAACGAGGTTGTAGAGCAGCGCATTGACGGCACCCTCGATTTGTCCCTCAGTCTGCACCGGCGCAGCCAATGGCGTTGCAGCCGCGGCCAGCATGCCGCCGCCTCCCAGCGCGCCCAACAGTTCTGTGATCAGCGTCTGCACGGTGGGTATAGCGCCGGGAAGGGTGATTCCACCCAGACCGAGGCCGCCCGGATTGATCAGCCCCCCGACCAGAACAGTCACGATCGCCGGGATACCCAGCAGGGGACCCACGTTGGGGCCGAAGTCTCCGTTGACAACTCCGTCGATGAGTGTCGCCGGCGCACCGATCAGCGCATTGATGAGGGCAGCGAGATCACCTGAGCCGAGTTGGTCAACAACCTGTTGGACTGCGGCGCCGCCCGCGCCTAAGCCACCGATCAGTGGACCGGACAATCCTAAAGCGCCGCCGGCGAGCAGGGCTTCTGCCACGGCTGGCTGCACGCCCAGAATTTGTGCCACCACAGGGGCCGGCAACTTTGCCAGCGAAACCAGTACCTGAGCACCGACGTATGCCAGTTGGTTGACTGCGTCCTCGATCTCGTTGGCGGTGAGTTGAACCGCTCGATCAACCGCCGTCACCGGGTTCGCTATATGTATGTCGGTCGGTGTCGGCACGATCGGAGCGACAGCGATGACGCTGGCTCCGACGATTGCTATTCCGGTTGTGACGTATGGGCGTAGCGCGAGTTGCATGAGTTCCTCCAAAACCTGAGCCGTAGTTAGCCGCACACAGGAACCTATGCGACAAATTCCGTTAAATTTCCAGCTTCAGATGGTTGACGATCGAGCCGGTTGCAAACACAAACGGTGCGCTGCAGGGATAAAAATAGCTGGTTATTGCCGCTCAGGGCGGAGTCTGGCAAACGCCGAATAGCGCGGCTAATAAGCCCTCGTCCCACCCTCTTGGCGACCACGACGGGCCGAGGTTCAGTTAGCTGATATTTAATTGCTGTGCTAGTTAATTACCTGCGCCAAGGCCCCTGGCGGCGTTTGCTGGCTAACACCCGTATCGGGGGCGTGGCGGGTCCCTGGAGTTCGCGTTCTGGCTAGGCACCCCAGGACCGGAATTGAACCACCTGCCCCACGTGCATCAGCCTGGCAACGGCGCTACGAGGGTCACGGATGCTTGCTGAAAGTTAACTGACGTGTACGACAAATTCCTTGGCCCGCCGCAGTTACGTCGAAGACTTTGTTACGCAACACGCGGCGCTGGCAACTTTCGTAAGCGGTTGCAGCTACTTTGGTTAGGTTAAAGACGTGTGGTGTCAGCGCGGCCGCCGCCGAACCGGCAAGACCGAGCACGGCCACCGCCGCCGACTTGGGTCACCTCTCAACACGACAGCCGCTACCCACTGACACTCGCTGTCGGACACGGCCCGACCGAAACTCGTGGTGGCCATCCGGAAGGCCGACGGTAGCGTGGCAGTCGATGCAGTCACAGGAAACGCCGCGTCTGTTGTTCGTGCACGCGCATCCCGACGATGAAACGCTGACAACCGGTGGCACAATTGCGCATTACATCGCGCGTGGTGCCGACGTCCATGTCGTTACCTGCACACTCGGCGAAGAGGGTGAGGTCATCGGTGACCGATACCGTCGGCTGGCTGTCGATGCCGCGGACCAGTTGGGGGGCTACCGCATCGGCGAGTTGTCGGCGGCCTTGCGTGCGCTCGGTGTCGACCGACCGATCTTTCTCGGCGGAGTTGGCCGGTGGCGTGATTCGGGCATGGCCGGCACCCCGCCGCGGCATTGGCAGCGGTTCATCGACGCCGACGAGCGTGAGGCGGTCGGCGAACTCGTCGCGCTGATCCGGCAACTCCGCCCGCACGTCGTCGTCACCTACGACGAGAAGGGCGGCTACGGCCACCCCGACCACATTCACGCCCACGAAGTGACGATGGCGGCCGTTGCCGCGGCCGATGGCAATGACTACCCCGGCGAACCTTGGACGGTGCCGAAGGTGTACTGGACCGTGATCTCGACGTCGGCGATGGCCGAGGCGCTTGACGCGATCGATGACCTGCCGCCGGAATGGATCCGAGTATCGATCTCCGACGTGCCCTTCGGCTATCCCGACGACGCGATCGACGCGGTGATCGAAGTTGCCGACGAACTGTCGGCGAAGGTCGCAGCGCTGCGTGCGCATGCCACGCAGGTGACCGTCGCCGCCGACGGCCGAGCCTGCGCGCTGTCGAACAACATCGCGCTGCCGATCGGGTCTGTCGAGCACTACATCCTCGCCGCGGGCACACCGGGCGAACGAGATGCCCGCGGTTGGGAAACTGACCTGCTGGCTGGCCTTAACCTGGAATAGCGTGGCGGGCTCGCGGTAAGCTGCCCGTCAATCGGCCGCGTGTGAAAGGGATGGCAATGGACCCGGACATGGATCCCAACCTGCAGCACTGGCAGGACCGCGGAGATAACTTCCAGTGGGTGCTGGGGTCGCTCGTCGCACTGCTCGACAGCATTCCGACCTGATCCAGCCGCGTCCCGTCGTTCTGACACTCCTGGCGATCGACGGTGTGCTCTCAGCCGTGGCCGGCGCGTTCTTTCTGCCGGTTCGAATCGGATCGGTGCCGTTTCCGATCAGCGCATTGATCAGTGGTCTGGTCAACGCCGCGCTGGTGTGGGCCGCATTGCAATGGACGTCCTCGCCGCGACTGGCTGCGCTACCGCTGTGGTGCTGGCTGCTGACCGTCGCGGGTATGACGTTCGGCGGGCCAGGTGACGACATCGTGTTCGGCGGCGTCGGACCCATGGAGTACGCACCGCTGTTGCTGATCGTGCTGGGTGCGCTGCCGCCGGCATTGGTGCTGTGGCGGCGGGTGCGCGCCGACGCCTGACGGCTATTCCTTGTCGGCCTTCTTCTTGCCGTTGTCGTCGCTCTTCTTGTCGTCGTTCTTGGCGCCCTTGGCAGTCGGCCCCATGTCGGCTTTCTTGTCGTCCTTCGAGACCTTCGTCGAACCCGTCGCGTCAGCAGCCGACACGGCACGGATCTCGCCCGAAACCGCAACCGCGGTCGTCGACTTCGGCTCTTTGGGTTTCTCGACCGCTGCTGCCTGTCCCGCCTCGGTTGTCTTCACGGCCGCGATGGTAGGCGCCTCGGAGTCAACCGCCTCGTCCACGGCTTTGAGGTCCTTCTTCTTGAGTTTCGGCGTGTCCGCCAAAGGGTCCTCGGAAACGGCCGCGGTCGCCGTCAGTTCGGCCGTCTGGGTTGCTGCCGTACCCGGGAAAATCGGTGGGAGCGGCGGCAGTGGCCACAGCCAGAAGTTCCATTGGTCGATGCCGAGTTGAATGAACGCATTGACCGTGTCGACACCGACATTCGCCAAGCCCTGACCGAAGCTGATGTTCCCGTCTAGCCAATACGCGATGTTGTAGGTGATGCTGCGCGCGATCCGTTCGCCGAAGTTGTAGAAGATCGTGATCTGCGGCGCCAGCCAGCCGACATAGGGAACCCAGCCGACCGCGTAGGCGGCCAGATCGGCGGCATACCGCGCCCAGGGTTCGACCGCGTTGTAGACCCAAATGATGCTGCTGCCGATCGACGTCGGCGCGACCACCGGCGGGAACTGGGGCGTCGGGAAAGGCTGGCCTGCGCTCGGCGGGACCACGTAGTGCTCGATGAACCCGAGGATGTCTGTCACCGAAGCCGCGGCCAGCGGTTGCACCCCCGCAGTCAGCGTGATCGCCGGCGAAGCGACGTGCACGCTCTGTGGCGGAGCCGGTCTGGGTGGCGCCGTCGGCTCGATGGACGGAGCGAGTGCGACGGCCGCCGCGGTGATGGTCGCGACCCCGGTGGTCAGGCATGAGCGAAGCGAAATATCCACGTGAATTCCCCCTCCAGCTATGGCAGCTACTGGATGCTTTCGAACTTACGCTCGTGTTAATCGGATCGCGTCGCATTGAGCAACGTGTCTGGGACGGGGCGCACAACAGCGTGTGCGGCTGCGACTACTGTGGCCCGTATGTTCGGCGCAGTGGTTTCAGAATGTGAGACACGCGGATGATTCGCGACGACCGTGGGGTTACACGGGAGTGGCTCTGAACTCCCAGCGCGGCGCCGACCTGCCCAGCCCGGTGGTCCCCCCGAAGTTTGACGAGCCGAGCCCTGCCGCGCTGCGGCGGGTGTTGCGGCGGGCGCGGGACGGTGTGGCTCTCAATGTCGACGAGGCCGCGATCGCGATGACGGCTCGCGGGGACGATCTGGCGGATCTGTGCGCGAGTGCGGCGCGGGTGCGCGATGCGGGGCTTCAGGCCGCGGGCCGGCGCGGCCCCAACGGGCGGTTGCCGGTGAGCTATTCGCGCAAGGTGTTCATCCCTGTCACGCATCTGTGCCGCGACACCTGCCATTACTGCACGTTCGTGACGGTGCCCGGCAAGCTGCGCGCCGAGGGTATGGGCATGTTCATGGAGCCCGACGAGATTCTCGACGTGGCCCGTCGGGGTGCCGAATTGGGTTGCAAGGAGGCGTTGTTCACCCTCGGCGACCGTCCGGAGGCGCGGTGGGACGAGGCGCGGCAATGGCTCGACGAGCGCGGTTACGACTCCACGCTGGATTATGTGCGCGCGATGGCGATTCGCGTGCTGGAGGAGACCGGGCTGCTGCCGCATCTGAATCCCGGGGTGATGTCGTGGTCGGAGCTGTCGCGGCTCAAGCCGGTCGCGCCGTCGATGGGCATGATGCTGGAGACCACGTCGCGCCGGCTGTTCGAGACCAAGGGGCTTGCGCACTACGGCAGCCCTGACAAGGACCCCGCGGTGCGGCTGCGCACGCTGGCCGACGCCGGTCGGTTGTCCATTCCGTTCACCACCGGGCTGCTGGTCGGGATCGGGGAGACGCTTGTCGAGCGCGCCGAAACCATTCATGCGATTCGCTCCTCCCACAAGGAGTTTGGGCACGTTCAGGAAGTGATCGTGCAGAACTTCCGGGCCAAGGACCACACCGCGATGGCCGCGGTGCCCGACACCGGCTTCGAGGACTTCGTCGCGACGGTGGCGGTCACCCGGTTGGTGATGGGCCCCAAGATGCGTATCCAGGCGCCGCCGAATCTGGTGTCACGCGCCGAATGCCTGGCGTTGATCGGCGCCGGTGTCGACGACTGGGGCGGGGTGTCGCCGCTGACGCCGGATCACGTCAACCCGGAGCGACCGTGGCCGGCGCTGGATGAGCTCGAGGCGGTCACCGCCGAGGCCGGCTATGACCTGGTGCAGCGGCTGACCGCGCAACCGCAGTACGTGCAGGCCGGAGCGGCGTGGATCGACCCGCGGGTGCGCGGGCACGTCGACGCGTTGGCCGATCCGGACACCGGGCTGGCTGCCGACGTCAATCCGGTCGGGCGGCCGTGGCAGGAGCCCGATGAGGCCAGTGAATCTTTGGGCCGCATCGATTTGGCGACGGCCATCGATTCCGAGGGTCGTCTGACTGAGACGCGCAGCGATCTGGGTAGCGCTTTCGGCGACTGGGAATCGATCCGCGAGAAGGTGCACGAGTTGGCGGCGCGCGCGCCCGAGCGCATCGATACCGATGTGTTGGCCGCGCTGCGTTCGGCCGAGCGTGATCCCGCCGGGTGCAGTGACGACGAATATCTGGCGCTGGCCACTGCTGATGGTCCTGCACTGGATGCCGTGGCCGCGCTGGCTGATTCGCTGCGCCGCGAGGTGGTTGGCGATGACGTGACGTTTGTGGTCAACCGCAACATCAACTTCACCAACATCTGCTACACCGGCTGCCGCTTTTGTGCGTTTGCTCAACGTAAGGGCGACGCCGACGCGTTTTCGTTGTCGACGGCCGAGGTGGCCGACCGGGCGTGGGAGGCGCACGTCGCGGGTGCCACCGAGGTGTGCATGCAGGGCGGCATCGATCCCGAATTGCCGGTGACGGGCTACGCCGATCTGGTGCGCGCGGTCAAGGCGCGGGTCCCCTCAATGCATGTGCACGCGTTTTCCCCGATGGAGATCGCCAACGGCGTGACCAAGAGCGGGTTGAGCATTCGGGAGTGGTTGACCAGCCTGCACGAGGCGGGCCTAGGCAGCATTCCGGGAACCGCCGCAGAGATCCTCGATGACGAGGTGCGCTGGGTGCTGACCAAAGGCAAGCTGCCGACGTCGATGTGGATCGAGGTCGTCACCACCGCCCATGAAGTCGGGTTGAAGTCGTCCTCGACGATGATGTACGGCCACGTCGATGCGCCCCACCACTGGGTCGGACACCTCAACGTGTTGCGCGGCATCCAGGACCAGACCGGTGGCTTCACCGAGTTCGTGCCGTTGCCGTTCGTGCATCAGAGCAGCCCGTTGTATCTGGCAGGCGGAGCGCGTCCTGGGCCCACGCACCGCGACAACCGAGCGGTGCACGCACTGGCCCGAATCATGTTGCACGGCAGGATTTCCAACATCCAGACCAGCTGGGTCAAGCTCGGTGTAGAACGCACACAGGTGATGCTCAACGGCGGCGCCAACGATCTGGGCGGCACGCTGATGGAAGAGACCATCTCGCGGATGGCCGGCTCGGAGTTCGGATCGGCCAAGAGCGTCGACGAACTGGTCGAGATCGCGGCGGGCATCGGCAGACCGGCCCGCCAACGATCCACGACGTACGCGCCGCTTGCGGCTTAGCCCTAACCAACAGGAGCTACGGCAACTACCGACGGGTCATGCGACGGCGTGAGTTCCGGTGCGTCGCCCGGTATGACCCGAAGCGGGACGCGTCGCGGCCCCATGCTCGCAGGCTTACCTGCGGGTGCGAAGCAACGGTCGCGGTCACCCGTCGCTGGGTTACCCGGGATTCCGCCTGCCTGGAGGCAGCATTCGACGGCGTTCCTGACCGTCTTGTTCATGCAGGCTTCGTAAGCCTCCATGTCGAGGACGTCCGATCCGGTGCCGCGGTCGTCCCCTTCGGCGTACGCGAGGGCGGCATCGCCGAGGCCGCCCAGCCCGAACGCAAAAGTCGCCGCGAGCAGGCCCGCACTCGTAGCGAGTTGCAAGCTTGCGGTGATCTTGTTCGTAGGTGTCATTGTGGTGCTCCTTGTTGATGGCGCACTCGCCTTGTCGAGTGCATTCATCAGCTAGGTGCGACCAGAGGTGTCGAAGGTGACACTTTTGTTCGAGCAAGCTCGTGAACTAGCCGCCAGCCTCGCCACGTATAACTGACGGAGCGACGCGAAGGAGATGCATGACCACCATTTCGGGGCTACCGGCCCACGCCCTGCTCGTGCACGCAATCGTCGTGCTCGCGCCGCTGGTCGCGCTGCTCGAGATCCTGTGCGCGTTTTGGCCCGCAGCGCGTCGGCGGCTGGTATGGCTGGTCCTGGCACTCGGGGTGGTGAACCTTGTGCTGACCCCAATCACCACCGAGGCCGGCGAATGGCTCTACGACCAGAAGCGCAGGCACACACCGATAATGCAAGAACACGTCGAACGCGGGCAGTGGATGATCTACATCTCGCTCGCGTTGCTGATCGTCGCGATCGCGCTGGCGGTAATGCACTGGCTTGAAGGCAGATCGGATAAGCGCCGCACTATCGCTACGGCGCTCGTTGCGGTCGTCGCGGTGGCAGTGGGTGTTTCGTCGATCATCGGCGTTTACCGAATAGGAGACGCTGGCGCGCAGTCGGTGTGGGGCGGGGGCAGTTGACGCGGCCCCCGGCCCTGCAACATCAGGCCTGCTTGAGCGCCTCGATCTCCAATGTGATGGTGACCTTGTCGCCGACGACCGTGCCGCCGGTCTCCAACGGCATGTCGATGTCGATGCCGAAGTCCTTGCGGTTCAACACCACTGACGCCTCGAAGCCGGCCACCTCGCCATGGCCCATGCCGGGGTTGACGCCGTTGAACTCGAGATCCAGGCTCACCGGCTTGGTGACACCCTTGAGGGTGAACTCACCGTCGAGCACATAATTGTCGCCGTTGGACCGCACATTGGTCGACCGGAACGTCGCGGTGGGGTACTTCTCGGCATCGAAGAAATCGGCCGCCTTGACGTGGGCGTCGCGCTGCTCGTTGTTGGTGTTGATGGAGTCGACGGCGATCTCGGCCGTCACCGAAGGGGTGCCGTCCTCGGCGACGACGATCTCGCCACTGAAGGTCTGGAAGGTGCCACGTACCTTGCTCACCATCAGATGGCGTACCGAAAAGCCGATCGACGAGTGAACCGGGTCGATGGCCCAGGTGGTGCCCGCGGGGAGCTGGGTGGTTCCGGTCGCTTCAGAGGTCGCAGTCATGTGTATCTCTCTCACCTAAGGGCGCCGGCCTGCCCGACGCCTTCACCCGAAGTAAACGGACCGCAGTCCGAATACATTCCCGGTGGATGGAAGCGGATGGAATCAGCCTTTTAAGAGCCGGTTGAGCGGCGCCACCGGCACGATTCCGGTCGCCATCGAGCTCAGCTCTGGATCAATGGTGACCAGTTCGTCTGCCTGGAGCTTGGCGATGGCGATGTATTCCGCGTCGTAGATCGTGTTCCAGCCGTGTTCACGCGCGAGGTTCCATGCGGTGCGACGGGAAGACCGATCGCCCAGTAGGCGGATCTTGAGCTCAGTGATGCGCTCGTGTTGCTCGAGGGCTTCGCCGTCGGTGAGTTCGCCACGCTGCACACTCTGCAGCATCAGCGTGAGCGCGTGCGATCGGATCAGGTTCGGGGCGACGAGTTGGTGTGCCGGGTCGGGACGGAGCCCCGAGGTCACCAGGTGCAACAGCGTCGGGGCATCGATCGCCAGGTGGGCCATGCCGAGAGCCTAGAGCTTGGCGGCCAGCTCGGTGCCTTCCCGGATCGCGCGTTTGGCATCGAGCTCGGCCGCCAGCGCGGCGCCGCCGATGATGTGCGGCTCAATTCCGTTGCGGCGCAAACCGTCTTCGAGATCGCGCACCGAGTTCTGGCCCGCGCAGATCACCACGTTGTCGACCGCGAGCAGCCGTGGGTCGGAGCGGTTGGGCCCGAAGCTGATGTGCAGCCCGCCGTCATCGATGCGTTCGTAGTTCACGCCGGACAGCTGCTGTACGCCCTTGGCCTTCAATGAAGCCCGGTGCACCCACCCCGACGTCTTGCCGAGCCGTTTACCCTGCGGGCCTTTCGTCCGCTGCAGCAGATACACCTCGCGAGCAGGCGGCGCGGGTAGCGGAGTCGTCAACGCGCCGCGCGTCTCCTGCGGATCGGCCACACCCCACTCCGCCTTCCACTCCTTGAGGTTCAGCGTTGGTGATTCGTCCGTGACGAGGAACTCGCTCACGTCGAAACCGACGCCGCCCGCACCGACCACCGCGACCGTCTTGCCGACCGGCTTGCCCGTGATGGCCTCCGCGTAGGTGAGCACCATCGGATGGTCGATGCCGGGAATGTCGGGCATTCGCGGCGAAACGCCTGTCGCCAGTACCACTTCGTCGAAGCCGGCGAGTTCGGCCGCCGTCGCGCGGGTCCGAAGCCGAGTCTCGACGCCGTGCTTGGTCAGCATCGTCGTGTAGTAGCGGATGGTCTCGCTGAACTCTTCCTTGCCGGGAATCCTTCGCGCCAAGTCGAATTGGCCGCCGATCGCATCGCCGGCCTCGAACAGTGTCACGTGATGGCCGCGCTGTGCGGCGGTGACCGCGGTGGCCAGGCCGGCGGGTCCCGCACCCACGACAGCCACGCGCTTGGTGCGTCGCGTCGGCGCGAGCACCAACGTCGTCTCATGTCCGGCCCGCGGATTCAACAGGCACGACACTGTTTTGTGCACGAACACGTGGTCGAGGCAGGCCTGGTTGCAGGAGATGCAGGTGTTGATTTCGTCGGCCGCGTCGGCTTGCGCCTTGCGGACCCAGTCGGGGTCGGACAGCAGTGGCCGCGCCATCGAGATCAGCGCGACGTTGCCGTCAGCGAGGATCTGCTCGGCCGCTTGCGGCATGTTGATTCGGTTGGACGCCACCACCGGGATCTGCACGTGCTCTGCCACCGCGTTGCTGATGTCGACGAACGCACTGTTGGGCACCGAGGTGACAATGGTCGGCACCCGAGCCTCATGCCAGCCGATACCGGTGTTGATGATCGTCGCGCCCGCGGCCTCGACTTCGGTTGCCAGCGCGACGATTTCGTCCCAGCTCTGGCCGTCTTCGACGTAGTCGGCCATCGACATCCGGTAGCAGATGATGAAGTCGTCGCCGACTGCTGCGCGGGTACGCCGCACGATCTCGACCGGCATCCGTCGACGCTTTTCCGGGGTGCCACCCCAAGCGTCGGTGCGCTTGTTGGTGCGGGGGGCCAGGAACTGGTTGAGCAGATAACCCTCGCTGCCCATGATCTCGACACCGTCGTAGCCGGCTTCCCGGGCCAGCACCGCACAGCGGGCGAAGTCGTCGATCGTGCCGTCGACATCGCGCAGCGCCCGCGGACGGAATGGGTTGATGGGCGCCTTGATGGACGACGCGCTCACTGAAAACGGGTGGTACGCATAGCGTCCGGCGTGCAGGATCTGCAGCAGAATTTTGCCGCCTGCGTCGTGCACGGGCTGCGTGATGCGGCGGTGCCGCCTGGCGTCGGAGCGCGAGGTCATCTGCGCGGCGAACGGCAGCAGCCAACCGGTTCGATTCGGGGCGTACCCGCCGGTGATGATCAGGCCGACGCCGCCGCGGGCGCGTTCGGCGAAATACGCGGCGAGCCGGTCGGTGTCGCGAGCGCGGTCCTCGAGGCCAGTGTGCATCGAGCCCATCACCACCCGGTTGCGCAGTGTGGTGAACCCAAGATCCAACGGCGACAACAACTTCGGATACGTCACAGGATGTCCCCCTTCAACGCTGCTGCCACTTCGTCCAGCCAGTCGATGGCGCTCTCTTCGGCACGGATGCCGCCCCGCAGCACCAGGTATTGGTGCAGCGCGGCGCCGGTCAGCCCGCGCGGGTGGGGGAATTGCCGCTTCTCGAACCCGCGGTAGGTGTCGAGCAACTCGGCGCGTTCGGCGCGCAGGGCCGCCACCTGTGCGCGCACCGCGTCGACGTCGCCGTAGTCGGCGCCGCGGACCTTGACCGCGATGTCGCGGGTGCGGTTGTCGGCAACGGAACTGCCGCGCCCGGACAGGGGTTCGGCGATCCAGCGCGCGAGTTCGCCACGGCCTGCGTCCGACACCGTGTAGACCTTCTTGTCCGGCCTGCCCTGTTGCACGACGGGGCTGACGCTCACCCAGCCGTCCTGCTCCATCTGTTTCAGCGTCCGATAGATCTGCTGATGGGTAGCGGCCCAGAAGTAGCCGATGGACCGATCGAAGCGACGAGCCAGCTCATAACCGGACCCGGACTGCTCGCACAGCGACACCAGGATCGCGTGGGGAAGGGCCACGCGGGCAGCCTAGAGCGAATCCGCGGCGCTATGCAACTAGTTGCACTGCAACCAAGCGCATAGGCCGCGGGCTCGTCACGTCAGCACCAGTTCACGTTGACGTCGGTGCCGCCGGAGTTGACGTGGACCGAGCAGTCGACGGGGCGAACGGTCGGCGAGTCCGAATGCGTCGAGTAGACCGCGTCGTGCGTGGGTGTGACATAGTCGGGCGCTGCCATCGCCGGACCGGCCAACCCGAGGGTGACCGCGGCGAACGCACCTCCACTGACGAGACCGAGGGTGAACTTCTTCATCTCTGACTCCTTCGTCTGGCTTAGCTGAGCTAAGTACCTGATGTCGAGAGGAACGCGTTACGGATAACGGCTGTTCCGTCACGCGGTGTGCCTGGCGGACGATCACAGGCGCGCGGCGGATGTGGCGGGCATCACATGCCTGACGAGCAGCGAGAAGGCCCATCTGGATGGGAGTGTCCCTAGGCGGGCTGTATGTGCAACGTCTAGTATCAGTAACCACGCGGCACCCCTAACCGGGAGTCACGGAAGTTAGGGCACACTGAGGCGAATGTCCAAGTACCGGCAACGGATACTTGGCAGCGACTTTTCGGCGGGCCCGAGCTAAAAGAGCGGCAGCCCCACTGACAGGAGATCGAGGAGACCTCAGTGACGTACACGATTGCCGAACCCTGCGTCGACATCAAAGACAAGGCATGTATCGAGGAATGCCCTGTCGATTGCATCTACGAGGGCGCACGCATGCTGTACATCCACCCGGACGAATGCGTCGACTGCGGCGCATGCGAACCGGTCTGCCCTGTCGAGGCCATCTATTACGAAGATGACGTGCCCGATCAGTGGAGCGGATACACCCAGATCAACGCCGACTTCTTCACCGAACTCGGATCGCCTGGCGGCGCCTCCAAGGTCGGCCTGACGGAGAACGACCCGCAGTCGGTGAAGGATCTCCCGCCGCAAGGTGAGGACTCCTAACGGCCCGCCCTGGCCTTCGTAAGCGCGTCTCTTCGTCACTGCCGGAGTTTCCGTGGGACACGCTGGCTGACGTCACCGCGCTGGCGCGCGCGCATCCAGACGGCATCGTCGATCTGTCGGTGGGCACACCGGTCGATCCCGTCGCGCCGCTGATTCGCGACGCACTCGCCGCGGCCAGTTCCGCTCCCGGGTATCCGACGACGGCGGGCACGCCCGCGTTACGCGCGTCGGCGGTCGCGGCGCTGAGTCGCCGATACGGCATCACGGGAGTGGCCGATGACGCGGTGCTTCCGGCAATCGGGACCAAGGAACTGATCGCGTGGCTTCCTACGCTGCTGGGTCTTGGCCCCGACGACGTGGTCGTGGTGCCCGAATTGGCCTATCCCACTTATGAAGTCGGCGCGCAGCTGGCAGGCGCTCAGGTGGTGCGGGCCGACTCGCTCACCCAACTCGGCCCGCAGTCGCCGGCTCTCGTCTACCTGAATTCGCCTGGCAACCCCACCGGCAAGGTGTTGGGCGTTGACCACTTGCGCAAGGTGGTCGGGTGGGCACGCGAGCGCGGCGTGCTGGTCGCGTCCGACGAGTGCTACCTCGGACTGGGCTGGGACGCTCAGCCGTACTCGGTGCTGCATCCCGACGTCTGCGACGGCGACCACACCGGGTTGCTGGCCGTGCACTCGCTGTCGAAGACGTCGTCGTTGGCCGGCTACCGCGCAGGGTTCGTCGCCGGTGACCCGGCGGTGATCGCCGAACTGCTGGCGGTGCGCAAGCACGCGGGCATGATGGTGCCGACGCCGATACAAGCCGCCATGGTCGCAGCGCTCGACGACGATCCGCACGAAGTTCTGCAGCGCGAGCGGTATCAGCAGCGGCGGGCCATGCTGTTACCCGCCCTGCAAGCGGCGGGACTGACGGTCGACGACTCCGAGGCCGGGCTGTATCTATGGGCTACTCGCGGCGAGCCCTGCCGCGACACGCTCGCCTGGCTGGCGAAGCTCGGCATTCTGGTGGCGCCCGGTGAGTTCTATGGCCCGCGAGGGTCACAGCATGTGCGGGTGGCATTGACCGCGACCGACGAGCGGATCGAGGCTGCTGCGGCCAGGTTGCGTGGTTGATTCACCCTCCCGCGTAATCGATCTCGTTGAACGGCCAGGACTCTGCCAGCCAGTCCCGGACCGCCTTGCGCAACGGAACGTCGAGCTCGGCCACATCGGCACGCACCCATGACCGGACACTCGCGTTGCCTTCGCTGTCGCCGGGGTCGATGTACACGCAGCCGATGACGTCCTCGGAGTCGGGATCGAGCACCGAGTAGGCGAACGCGACGCGCCTTTCGAACTCGTCGGCGTGCTCCTGTAGATCGGCCAGGTTCCGCTCTGCCGAGTAACCCTCGTCGGGCGGCCAGCCTCGATCCTCGAAGCCCGGCGTCCTCTGCAGGTGAACGATGCTCGACATCCACGCCGCGTGATCTCCGGCGTTGTGCTGAGGTCCGAGCGGTTCGAGCCGGAAGCGCGGGCACCGAAGGTGCGTGGGGACGGCGAAGTGCTCTGGTACCAGCGGGGTGGTTCTCGGCTGTTGCTGCATGCTCCACCTTCGCACGCTGTCGCCAGGTCAGCAGACCGAGCGACATCGCGGTCGTCACAATCGATGCATAATCGATGCAAAATGGGGTACAACTGACTACAACATCGGGGACCATCGCGATTTGGCTTTCCAACCGCGGGGTACACCACGCCATCGATGCAGGGAGAGGGGTGCCGCTTGACGGCGATCGACGGACGAGCCCGCATGCCCGCATCGACCATGCAGCGGAGCACCGCGGGCTCGCGTACCCGTCACGAGCTGCGTGGCGACGGTTGGCGCAGAACCATGCGAGGCGCCGTGCAGGAGATTGTCGAGGACTTCGTCACCATGCGGTGTGCACCCGAGCTGCACACCGCGGGCATCGGCATCGCCTCTGAAGTGCTTCGCGACTTCGTCGCGGGCGGCAAGTGCGTGCGGTCGACGTTCATGTACCTCGGTTGGTTGTGCGGTGCCGACGAGGACGAGGCGGCGCTGCGGGCCGCCGCCGGCCTCGAACTGCTGCACGCTTTTGCGCTGCTGCAGGACGACGTGATGGACGGTTCCGTACTGCGCCGTGGTCGCCCGTCAGGTCAGGTCGCCTTCGCCCAATGGCACCGCCGCCTTGGGCTCTCGGGTTCGCCGGGCCGGTTCGGTGATTCGGCCGCCGTACTCCTCGGCGATATGTGCTTGGTCTGGGCGGCGCAGATGATGCGGGAAAGCGGGGTCCCCGCGGCTGCACTGGAGCGCGTCTGGCCGCGATACGACGCGATGCGCACGGAGCTGGCGGTCGGGCAGTTCGCCGACCTGATCAACGATGCCCGCGTCTTCCCGACCCTGGACAAGGTGCTCGACGTGGCGCGCCGCAAGTCCGGCAACTACACCGTCAAGCGGCCGCTTGAAATGGGCGCCGCGATGGCCGGCTGCGGCGAACAGGTGATGAGAATGCTCGCCGAATACGGCGACGCGATCGGCGAGGCGTTCCAGATGCGAGACGACGTGCTTGGCATCTTCGGATCGCCTGCCATAACCGGCAAGCCCACCGGCAGCGACCTTGCCGAACGCAAGGCCACCACCGTGGTCGCGGCCGCCTACCATCTGGCCAACCCGAGCCTGCGTAGGCAGCTGCGCGAGATGATGAGCGCCGACGACCTCGACGACAACGACGTCCGCCGATGGGCGGAGTTGATCCAAGCCACCGGGGCCGTCGATTGGATTGAACGGCTGATCGATTCGCGGCTCACCCGCGCCTTGAATTCGGTCAGTGACTGTGACGTCCGCCCAGCCGTCCAAGCCGCCCTTGCGGATATGGCGGCTGCGTGCGCCGAGCGGACGGCGTGACGGATATGCGGATCATCGGGAAGAACGCGAACCGCGTCGTCGTGGTTGGCGCTGGACTGTCCGGACTGTCCGCGGCGCTGCACCTCGCCGGTCGCGGCAGGGACGTCACTGTCGTCGAACGGGCACCGCATCCAGGCGGCCGCGTCGGCCGGCTCGACATCGATGGCTACTTCATCGACACGGGCCCGACTGTGCTGACGATGCCCGACATCATCGACGACGCCTTCGCCGCCGTCGGCGAAACGCTTTCCGACCGGCTCGATTTGATGCGCGTCGATCCTGCTTATCGCGCTTCGTTCGCCGACGGCAGCGCGTTGAACGTGCACAGTGGCCGCGACGCGATGGCCACAGAGATCGAGCGATTCGCCGGCCGTAAACAGGCAGACGGCTATCTGCAGCTGAGGGATTGGCTGACCCAGCTGTATGAGGTCGAGTTCGAGGGGTTCATCGCCGCGAATTTCGACTCGCCGCTATCGCTGCTCACCCCGCAGCTCGCTCGACTCGCCGCGATGGGTGGTTTCCGGCGCTGGGATCGGGTGGTCCGCCAATTCATCAGCGATGAGCGATTGCAGCGGGTGTTCACCTTCCAGGCTCTCTACGCGGGGGTTCCACCGGAGCGGGCCTTGGCCGTCTACGCGGTCATCGCCTACATGGACACCATTTCCGGGGTGTACTTCCCACGCGGCGGCATGCGCGCGCTTCCCGACGCGCTCGCCGCGGCCGCCACCCACGCAGGCGTCGAATTCCGCTATGGCGCAGCCGTTTCCAGACTGGAGCGCAGTGCAGCGCAGATCACGGCTGTGCACACCGACGGCGGGGACCGGATTCCGGCCGACGCAGTGGTATTGACAACCGAGCTGCCCGACACCTATCGACTGCTGGGCCGAACACCGCGCAGACTGCTGCCGCTGCGTCCGGCGCCGTCTGCCGTTGTCGCACACGTGGGCTGCCGCGCGGTGGGTGACGACATCGGCCACCACAACATCGTGTTCGGTGAGGCGTGGCAGCAGACGTTTCGCGACATCATCGACGACGGGCAGTTGATGGCCGATCCCTCGCTGCTGGTCACCCGGCCAACGGCCGGTGACCCCCGGTTGGCTCCAGCGGGCCGTGACCTGCTCTACGTGTTGGCCCCGGCACCGAATATCGCTGTCGGCAAGGTCGATTGGGCCAGTAGGGGAACGGGCTACGCCGAGCAGATGCTGCAGGCTGTGCACGACCGGCTGCCTGCACTCGGCGTCGACGCTGAGGTGTTGCACGTCGACGATCCTGCCGCGTGGGCGCGGCAGGGAATGGTGGCAGGCACACCATTCGCGTTGGCGCACACCTTCGCCCAGACCGGCCCGTTCCGGCCGGCCAACACGGTGCGCGGTATCGACAACGTGGTCCTCGCCGGATCGTCGACCGTGCCGGGAGTCGGGGTGCCCACGGCCCTGCTTTCGGGTCGCTTGGCCGCCGACCGAATTACCGGCGCCGTCTCACGGCAGCGTCGTCAACGCCGTCCCCGGGTGGTGCAAACATGATCAGTTCAGAACTCCATGCGGCCGGTGTCCGAGATCCCGCGCTGCGCAACGCCTATCGGCGTTGCCGAACGCTCAACTCGGAGCACGGGCGCACCTTCTTTCTGGCCACCCGGCTGCTCGCTCCCGAGCAGCGCCCTGCCGTGCACGCCCTGTACGGCTTCGCCAGACGCGCGGACGACATCCTCGATGACTTCGATCCGGCGCTGCAGACCGCCGATCGCGAACACGAGCTGCAATGCCTGGCGACACAGCTTTTCAATCGGATGGTGGGCGGCGCCGCCGACGGCGGCGATCCCGCTCTGGCCGCGGTGGTCGACACCGCACACAAGTACGGGATCCGCTGGGAGTTGTTCGACGACTTCCTCGCCTCGATGCGGATGGACCTGACCACCACCGACTACGCCGACCGCGCGGCACTGAACCGCTACATGTACGGCTCGGCAGAAGTGATCGGCTTGCAGATGCTGCCCGTCCTCGGCACGGTGTGTGAGCGCGAGGAAGCCGCCCCGTACGCCGCGGCATTGGGAAAAGCCTTCCAGCTCACCAACTTTCTTCGCGACATAGGTGAAGACCTCGAGCGCGGCCGCATTTACCTGCCCGCCGATGAGCTCGCTGTACATCAGGTGAACCGTGACGTCTTGATGTGGTGTCACGCCCATCAGCGCACCGACGCCCGGGTCCGCAGAGCGTTGATAGAGCAGCACGCCGAAACCCGGCGCATCTACGACTATGCGCGCCGCGGCATTCTACTGCTGCACCCGCGGTCGAGGCCGTGCATCGCCGCCGCGTTCACCTTGTATTCGGAGATACTGGACCGCATCGAAGCACTCGACTTCGCGGTGTTCAATCAGCGCGCCACCGTCGGCATGGGCAGGCGCCTTCAGGTCGCCGGCGCCGGACTGGCCAAAGCGTGGGTTGCCAGGGCGCGGGGTGCAAAAGGGGCGTGACCATGGGCCACTGGCAGTATCTGTTCGTTCTCGCAGCATGTTTGGCGATCACGCTGCCGCTGGAACTACTCGGTCCCGGCGTATACCGGCAGCCGTGGCGCACTATATGCGCGATAATCCCGGTCGCCGCGGTCTTCGTGATCTGGGATGCGGTCGCTATCGCGGCGGGTGTGTGGACCTACAACCCGCTCTATGTCACCGGTGTCGAGCTATTGGGTCGGATACCGATCGAGGAGTTGTTGTTCTTCGTCGTGATCCCGCTGTGCGGGCTGCTGACGTACAACGCCGTCGAGGCGCTTCTGAAGCGATTGCGGCGTAACCGATCCGAAGCGGCGCGGGTGTCGTGATCGGCCTCGGGTACACCGTGCCGGCCGTGGTTGCGGTCGCCGCGGTGTGCGTGCTGGAGTTCGCCGTGTTGCACACCGGGCTGTTTCGCCGTGCGGCGTACTGGATCTCGATGGTGATCGTGCTGGGCTTCCAGATTCCGGTCGACGGCTGGCTCACCAAACTCAACGCCCCGATCGTCATCTACAACGAGCGTCACACCGCAGGCGTGCGGTTTCCGTTCGACATCCCCGTCGAAGACTTCCTGTTTGGCTGGGCGATGGTGACCGCCGTGCTGCTGCTGTGGGAACGTCTGCGGCAACGCGACCGCGAAAGGGCGGTTTCATGATCCTGTCGTACGGCGATATCCCTGAGGCGTTCGATGCCGGCGCGCCGGCCTACGACAAACTCGTCGGCGCCAATCCCGGATACCACGGCCATCTGAGGCTGTCGGCGCAGAGGATGCGATTGCCAGGGGACGGCGCGGGGCTGCGTCTGCTCGACGCCGGTTGCGGCACAGGCGCATCCACGGCCGCACTGGTCGCGGTGGCCCCGCAGGCCGAAATCGTCGCCGTCGACGCATCGAGTGGCATGTTGGCGCAGGCGACCGCCAAACGCTGGCCGACCTCGGTGCGGTTCGTTGAAAGCCGCATAGAAGACCTGGCCGAGGCAGGGGTGCGCGGCCCGTTCGACGGCATTCTGGCCGCCTATCTCATGCGTAATGTCGAAGACAAGGACGGCCAGCTGCAGAGGTTTCGAGAGTTGTTGCGGCCGGGTGGAACGCTCGCCGTTCACGAGTACTCGGTGCGCGATTCCCGGCTCGCAACGATCGTGTGGAACGCGGTATGCGCGACGATCATCATTCCCAGCGGCCGCGTGCGCAGCGGTGACGCCGCGTTGTACCGGTACCTCAGGCGGAGCGTCAACCGGTTCGACGGCGCAGCCGCGTTTCGAGACAGGATGCGCGCCAACGGCTTCACCTCGGTGCGCAGCGAAACGGTGCCCGGCTGGCAGCGCAATGTTGTCCACACCTTCTTGGGGCAGGCGCCACGATGACTGATCCGCGACGCGTGACGATCGCCGCACCCCAAGGCGTTCCCGATGCAGGGGCGCTGCCCAGCAGGCCGCATGTCGTGGTCGTCGGCGGAGGGATCGCCGGGCTGGCGGCCGCGGCGGGACTGGCAGAGCGCGGCGTCACGGTCGACGTTGTCGAGCAGCGTCCTTACCTCGGCGGCCGGGTCGGTGGCTGGACAGAGACCTTGCCTGATGGCACCGATGTGGCGATGAACCGCGGGTTTCACGCGTTTTTCCGCCAGTACTACAACCTGCGGAACCTGTTGCGTCGGGTGGACTCAGGGTTGTCGATGTTGGCGCCCGTCGATGACTATCCACTGATCGACGGAGTCGGCCGGCTGGACACGTTTCGCGGGCTGCCGCTGAGGCCACCTTTCAACGCGTTGGCATTTGCGCTGCGCAGTCCGACCTTTCGGGTGCGGGATCTGGTGCGGCTGAATGTGCGCGCAGCCGGCCCGCTGGCCGCGGTGTCGGTGCCCGACGTGTATCACCGGCTCGACCATGTCGACGCCGATTCGTTTCTTCGCGACATCAACTTCCCAGAAGCGGCGCGGCATCTGGCGTTCGAGGTGTTCTCGCGCAGCTTCTTCGCCGAACCGGCCGATCTGTCGGCCGCAGAACTTGCGGCGATGTTCCATATCTACTTCCTTGGCTCCAGTGAGGGCCTGCTCTTCGATGTCGCAGACGCCAATTTCGATGTCGCCCTGTGGAATCCGTTGCGCCACTATCTGGAGTCGCTCGGCGTTCAGTTCCTGACCGGAACGTCCGTGCAGGAAGTACGTGTCGATGGTCCTATCGCGGTGCACTGCGATCCTTCGACTCGGCTGGATGCCGACGGCGTGGTGCTGGCGACGGATGTCGCAGGCCTTCAGCGCATCGTGGAGAACTCACCCACTCTCGGGGACGACGATTGGCGCAAGAGTGTGTCGAAGCTGGGCATTGCGCCGCCGTTTGTCGTGCTGCGGTTGTGGCTTGACCGCAAAGTGAACCCCGACCGGGCACCGTTCGTCGGCACCGGCGGACGCGCTCCGCTGGACAATGTCAGCGTGCTGGATCGCTACGAACGCGAAGCGAAAGCATGGTCTGAGCGCACCGGCGGCTCCGTCGTCGAACTGCACTCATACGCGGTGACGACCCATGCGAACGTGCGTGAGGAATTGTTGGACCAGCTACATGAGCTGTACCCGGAAACCAGAGACGCCAGAATTGTCGGTGAAAAAGTGTTGTGCCACAACGACTGTCCGCGGTTCGCGCCGGGCGACTTCGAGGGGCGTCCCGGCGTGGCCACACCGAACCCCGCGGTGATGCTGGCCGGTGACGGCATCCGCATCGACCTACCCGTCGCGTTGATGGAACGCGCCGCCACGACCGGTTGGGCGGCCGCCAACGGGCAACTGCAGCGATTCGGGATCCGAGGTCACCCGCTGCACACCGTCCCGAACTCTGGCCGGATGGGACTTCTGAGCCGGCTTGCCAGCCGCGAAAGGCGGTCACAACGATGAGCAGGTTCGCCGACCTCACGTCACGCCTGTCGAAAACGACGCCCTTTCAAGTGCTTCCGGCCCTGCGCTGGTCGCAACAACGTCCGACCTATCGCGATGCCGCACCTGCCATCATCAACGCCGCGTTACGCCGCTCCCAGCGCCGCCCAAGCGGCAACTGGTATGCGATTGCCGCCAGTGATGCCATCCGTAAGCGACCGCTTGCTGTTTCGGTTGCCGGGGTCGAACTGGTCGCGTGGCGAGGCGAAGGCGGCGCTGTGCATATCGGGCCGGAGGCATGCCCACACCTCGGTGCCGACCTCACGACGGGGACCGTCGACTGCGGCGCGCTGGTATGCCCGTGGCACGGGTTACGCCTGCACGGTGGGCGCGAATTCGGTTGGCGGCCTTATCCGTCGTACGACGACGGCGTGCTGACCTGGGTGCGCCTGGACGGCATCGGCGGTGAGCCGCCCACGGAGCGCCCGGTGCTTTCCGAGCGGCCGCGCGGCGCGCAGATCGACGCAGTGACACGGCTGGTCGGTACGTGCGAGCCGCAAGACGTCATCGCCAACCGGATGGACCCCTGGCATGGCTCATGGTTTCACCCGTATTCGTTTACTCGGCTCGACGTCCTCACCGCCCCGCCTGCGGACGACGATGTTCCAGAGGAGCAGGATCGTTTCCTGGTCGCGGTGACGTTTCGGATCGGCAGGGTAGGGGTGCCCGTCGTCGCCGAGTTCACGAGTCCGGAACCGCGGACGATCGTGATGCGCATCGTCGACGGTGAGGGAACGGGCAGCGTCGTCGAAACGCACGCCACGCCATTAGGACCCGGAGCCGACGGGTTGCCTCGCACCGCTGTCCTCGAAGCGGTCGTCGCGCACTCCGACCGGCCGGGCTTCGGCCACGCGTTGCGCGCCGCACCCTTGATCAGGCCGGCGATGCGACGCGCTGCCACCCGGCTGTGGCGCGACGACCTCGCCTATGCCGAGCGGATCTATCGCCTGCGCACTCGGTGAGTCGTTTGTGCATCGATTTGCCGGGTATCCGAATGGCATGAGCAAAGAGTTTCGCAAGGGTGACAAGGTCACCTGGAAAAGTCACGGCAGCACGGTCACGGGCGTCGTCGAGGAAAAGATCACCGCCGACACGACAACGGCTGGGCGCACGGTCCGCGCATCCAAGGCTGAACCGCAGTACCGCGTGCGCAGTGACAAGAGCGGGCGTGACGCTGTGCACAAGCCGGAATCTTTGCATCGGGCGAACTGAATGACGATCGACGACCCAAAGGCAGCCTGGCAGGATTTCCGCGACACCGTCAACATGACTGCCGCCGAGCTCGAGAAGTGGCTCGACACAGTCGAATCGAAGAAAGTCGGGCAGAAAGAAGGCACCGGGGAGTCGACTGGTCACGCCAGCGGCCGGTGGATCGTCGATCTGTTGCGTTCCAAGAAATCAGAGCTGACTGGCGGCGATTACGCGCACATGCGCAAGGTCGTCGGGTATGCGCGTCGCCACCTCGCGCAACGACCGTCCGGCGACGTCACCGACTCGGCTTGGCGCTACTCACTGATGAATTGGGGCCACGATCCGTGTAAGTAGCGGCCTCGAGCAGGGGGATCTGTTCGGCCGCCCACGGGCTGATGGCCCAGCGCAGCGCGGCGGCCGTCCGCAATTCGGCCCATGGCACCCAGGCGTGGTCCATGACCTCGTTGGGCACCGGGCGGACGGGCCCTGATGCGATGGTGCAGAACACCGGGCAGAGTTCGTTTTCGACCGTGCCGTCGGCGGCAACCGCGCGGTACCGGTAGTCGGGCAGCACACAGGTCAGTCCATCGATACGCAGGCCGAGTTCCTGGCGGGCCCGTCGGTGCACCGCATCCATGACGGCTTCACCGGGAGCGGGATGGCCGCAGAACGAATTCGTCCACACCCCGGGCGATGTCCGCTTGCCCAGTGCGCGCCTGGTCATCAAGACGCGGCCCTCGGCGTCGAAGACGTAGCAGGAGAAGCCCAGATGCAGAGGTGTTTTCTCGTGATGGACGGAGGCTTTCGCGGCGGTTCCAAGCTCTCGTCCATCGTCGTCGACCAGCACCACCAATTCGTCAGTGCCGGCTAATGCGGTCTCAGGCATCTGCCACGGGTACCCAATCAATCGATGCGGAAACGATGCAGCTCTGGCCAGTCTACTCCACCAGTGCCTGCAGGGCGGTCTGGAGGCTGTCCACCCGGACCGCCTTCTTCGGCAGCCGCGCCGACTGCCATCCGGGGCCGCCGACGAACAGGCGCGCATGAGCGACGACCGCCTTGGTCATCGCGATGTTGGCGGTGTCGGTGGATTGCGCCCACAACACCACGTTCGTGGGCCGGGGGGTGCGTTCAATGGCGTCGACGAGTGCGGCGGGCGGCACGTCGGCGCCAAGCATCAACGAGCCGTGGCCGTGGTCCCCGAGCGCCGCGCGGAGCGCCTCGATGGGCAGCGTGTGGGTCTCGCCTTCGCTGCACGCCAGGATGGTGGAAGCGGATTTGTTGGCGGCCGCGATGGGCACACGCTGCAACGACCGCGAGACCGCCCACGAAAGCGCGTGTTCGACATCGATGCATCCTTCGCCGACGGCCTGTCGCGCTTCGATGGCCGAAAACACCGGCCGTATCAACAGATCCCACGTGTCGACGACCCCGTAGTGGCGCAGGTGGCCTTCCAGCTGTCGGCCAGCGCGGACGATGTCCAGATCGAAGGCGGCGGCGAGCAGGCTTTCGGTATCGGCCCTGGGCGGAACAACGGCATCAAGCGCGGCGCGCGCGGCGCTACGGGGGCTGGCGCCTTCGCCGATCAGGTGGTGCATCCGCTCGACCATCAAGATGTCGTTCTGGCTGTAGAGCCGGTGGCTGCCGGGGTGGTGGTCGGGCGGTCCCACGCCGTATCGCTGATTCCAGCTGCGCAGGGTGGCGATCGGCACACCGATGCGCTCCGCGACCACACCGACGGTGTACTGCGGCAGGTCCGCGTCACGATCCTCGCGACGGCCCATGCGTCTTGACGTCTGGTTCACTGTGCCTCCAACCCGACAGGATAGAGCCAGGTTGCCCCCCAGCGAGCATCATCAATGCACAAACGATGCATTCGGTCCCGAAATGGGTATGTCGGCACTATGACTCAGATGGACACGGGGCAGCGCATCCGCCCCGAGGGGATGGACGATGCGACGGTTGAGGCGGTCGGCGCCGTGTCAGAAGCAATGGAATGCGTAGAACGTGCGCGTGGTGAGCTGTACTCGTTTCACCAACTGATGGGACATGCCGATCTGCTGCTCGGCGATGCATGCGACAAGCTCAGGAAAGCCGGCCACGGCGCGATCGCCGAGCGGCTCGAGGCGGAGGTCGTCGGTCGCAATGTCCTGCACGGCCGGTGGACCTTCCAGATCGTCGAGGATTTCGACGACAACTACTGGTCGGTGTTCCGTGAGCACGAGCGCCAGGTCCGAGACGAACTTCAACAGGGAGTCAGGCACGTCTTCGAAGCAGAGATGAAGGAACGCCGTCGCACCCATGGCAAGCCCGGTCACGAAAGCCGGCCCTGACGGGTTGACTAGCGCTCGGTGGCGCGCAATCCGAGCGCCAGCACCAGCCGGTCGTCAGGATCGTCCAGCGACGTCGACAGCAGCTTTTCGATCCGGCGGACGCGATAGCGCACCGTGTTCGGATGCACGTGGAGTTGTCGTGCGACCGTCGCGATGTCTCCGAACGCATCAAGGTACGCATTCAGCGTGTCGGCCAGCATCGGCTCCTGCTCACGCAATTGCCGCACCCGCGGATCGACCAATCGCGGTTGCCCGGCCACCTGCGAGACGATCTCGTCGAGCAGCACGGTGGTGCGTGCCTCGTCGAGCGAGCTGACCTGTGCGATGGCACCGGGGTGACGCTCGGCGCTGTCGAATACCCGGTCCACTTCGGCGCGCGCCCCCGCGACTGATGCCAACCCCGCCAACGGCGCGGCGATCACTGCACGCAGCGTCAAGTCGAGTTCGCGCCGCAGCGCCGCGACCACACCGCGCACCCACGACGTCACCGACGAAGCGCCGCCGGTGTTGGGCAGCAGCACGTAGACGCGCTCGCCTGTCGACGCGATCTGCGCATCGGCGCGGAAAGCGCTGGCGCTCAACGCGATCACATCGGCAGGCACCGACTTCTCGACACCGACGAAGCCGATCAGCGCAGCACGTCCGTCGAGGCTGATGCCCAGTTCGCGGGCGATCGAGCCGACGTCGGTATCGTCGCCCGCCAGACCGAGCAGTTCCTGCACACGCATGGTATGCGTCGAGGGCGTCGCGGCCAGCCGCGAGATGATCCGCGCCGCGAGCACCGCGCCGCCCCGCAGGATGTCCTCGACATCGTCGGCCAATGGCGCCGAACCCTGTTGCAGCCAAATGGTTCCCGCGTATCCGGGCCTTCTGCGTGAGTCGGTCGGGGGCAGATGGATGCCGACCGCCAGGCGCGGTCGCAGCCCCAGCTCCGGACGTTCGGCCACTCGAACCACGTCGCCGCTGGCACGCAACGCGTCGAAAATGCCCCACTGTCCAATCCATTCGAGGTGTTCGGGCGGGCCTGCCCGGCCCAGGATCGTCAGCCTTCGCAGTTCGTCGGCTTCGTCGCTGGAAGCCGAATAGGCCAGCATGTGCGAGTCCGCGTCCTCGATGCTGATCATGCCGCGGGTGCGATCGGCGATCGACTGCGCGAGGCCGAACAGGTCGGTGCCGGAGTCATACGCCGGGTCGCCGCGGTCTCCGTGGTGTTCGAAGGCGTGGTTCACAAGCTTGTAGAGCAGTTCCCACCGCGCCTGCGGTTCGACGGCCACGACCGCGATGCCGAGTGCGACGGCACGCTTGATCGCTGCGGCCGACGGCTCTTTGACGAAGATGGCCGCCGGGACGCTTCCGCTCTGCTGGCCGATCCAGCGCACTGCCTCGGCATCCGACACGCCGAGCAGAAAGAACAGGTCGGCTGAGCCCGGCCCGACCGCGAGGCCGAGTCGGACGTCGTCGGCGTCGACGAGCGCCACCGAACCCACCGGCATGTCCAAGCCGCGCGGCGCCTCCACCAGAGTCACCATCGTGCGGTCGAGGGCCAGCAGAAGCTGGCCGAGACCCAGGCCTGGAGAGTCCACAGCCATCCGCACTCCTTTGTCCGATTCGACTATAGATGGTCGACGGCGTTGTTCGATCAGCCATGTGTTGTGCGTCGCATTCCGGGGATCCTTGCTGCATGGACGCCATCACCGACGTGCCCTTTCCGGCCAACGAGCCGGTTCACGAATACGCGCCTGGTTCGGGTGAACGCACCCGCCTGACCGAACAGCTTCGCGACCTCGCCGGGGAGCCGATCGACTTGCCGCACGTCATCGGCGGCAGACACCGCATGGGCGGCGGTCAACGGGTCGACGTGGTCCAGCCGCACCGGCACTCTGACCCTGCTGGCCGCCTTGGCACCTTCACCAACGCCGAGCACGCCGACGCGTCCGCCGCGATCGAGGCGGCGATTGCCGCCAAGGCGGACTGGGAGGCCACCCCGTTCGACGAGCGCGCCGCGATCTTCCTGCGCGCCGCCGACCTGATGGCCGGACCGTGGCGGGAGAAGATCGCCGCGGCCACCATGCTCGGCCAGTCCAAGACCGCCTATCAGGCCGAGATCGACTCGCCGTGCGAGCTTGTCGACTTCTGGCGGTTCAACGTCGCGTTCGCGCGACAGATCCTGGCGCAGCAGCCGATCAGCAGCCGCGGCGTGTGGAACCGCACCGACTACCGGCCGCTGGAGGGCTTCGTCTACGCGATCACGCCGTTCAACTTCACGGCGATCGCGGGCAATCTGCCGACCGCGCCGGCGTTGATGGGCAACACGGTGGTGTGGAAGCCGTCGCCGACGCAGACATTCGCCGCCTATCTGACCATGCAACTGCTGGAGGCGGCCGGGCTGCCGCCCGGGGTGATCAACTTGCTGACTGGCGACGGCATCGCGGTTTCCGATGTGGCCCTTGCAGATCCGCGTCTGGCAGGCATCCACTTCACCGGTTCGACGGGCACGTTCCAGCACCTGTGGCGCGAGGTCGGCAACAACATCGACCGGTACCACACGTACCCGCGGCTGGTCGGCGAGACCGGCGGCAAGGACTTCGTCGTCGCGCACTCGTCGGCGCGCCCGGATGTGCTGCGTACGGCCCTGATCCGCGGTGCGTTCGACTACCAGGGACAGAAGTGCTCAGCGGCGTCGCGCGCGTTCATCGCGCGCTCGGTGTGGCAGCAGATGGGGGACGACTTCCTGTCGGCCACCGAAGCGTTGCGCTACGGCGACGTCACCGACTTGTCCAACTACGGTGGCGCGGTGATCGACGAGAGGGCGTTCGCAAAAAACGTCAAGGCGATCGAACGGGCCAAGAGTGCGGCCAACGTGACGGTCGCCGTTGGCGGCGAATACGACGACAGCGAAGGCTATTTCGTGCGGCCGACGGTGCTGCTCTCCGATGACCCGACCGACGAGTCGTTCTGCACCGAGTACTTCGGCCCGATCCTGTCGGTGCACGTGTATGCCGACGACGAATACGACCGGATTCTCGATGTCGTGGACACGGGTGCGAAGTACGCCTTGACCGGTGCGGTGATCGCCGACGACCGCGCCGCGGTGCTGACGGCCGAGAAGCGGCTGCGTCACACCGCGGGCAACTTCTACGTCAACGACAAGCCGACCGGAGCCGTCGTCGGGCAGCAGCCGTTCGGCGGGTCGCGAGCGTCGGGCACCAACGACAAGGCCGGTTCGGCGCTGAACCTGCTGCGCTGGACGTCGGCGCGGTCGATCAAGGAGACCTTCGTGCCGCCGACCGACCACACCTACCCGCACATGGAGAGCGAATGATGACTGAGCTTTTCCACCGGGTCGCGCGCCCGGCGATCCTGGCCGCCAGCCGGCGCGAAGGCTTGCGCCGCACCGCCGAGCGGTTGCCTGTCACCCGCGATGTGGTGCATCGTTTCGTGCCGGGCGAGACCGTTGCCGATGCGATGAACTCCGTTGAGCAACTGCGACATTCGGGACGGTTGGTCAGCATCGACTACCTCGGCGAAGACGTCACCGACGTCGAGACGGCGAACGCGACCGTCGACGCCTACCTGGGACTGCTCGACGCACTGGGGAGCCGCAGCGAGTCCGCGGGGGGAGTGCGACCCCTTGAGGTTTCGCTGAAACTGTCGGCGCTCGGGCAGGCGCTGCCGCGGGACGGCGAGAAGATCGCGCTGGAGAATGCGCACACGATCTGTGAGCGTGCGCAGAAGGTGGGCGCCTGGGTCACGGTGGACGCCGAAGACCACACCACCACGGACTCGACGCTGTCGATCGTGCGCGACTTGCGGACCGAGTTCGGTTGGCTGGGAACCGTTTTGCAGGCGTACCTGAAGCGCACCGAGGGCGATTGCCGTGAGTTCGCGGGCGCGCGGATCCGGCTGTGCAAGGGCGCCTACGACGAACCCGCGTCGGTGGCCTTCCGGTCCGGCGATGACGTCACCGGCTCATACCTGCGGTGCCTCGAGGTGCTGATGGCGGGGTCCGGCTATCCGATGGTGGCGTCTCACGATCCGCAGATCATCGAGGCGGTGCCCGCACTGGCTCGCGAGAACGGGCGCGGCGTAGACGATTTCGAATACCAGATGCTGTATGGCATCCGCGACGCTGAGCAGCGGCGGTTGGCCGAGGAGGGCAACCACGTCCGCGTGTACGTCCCGTTCGGCACACAGTGGTACGGGTACTTTGTCCGCCGGCTGGCCGAGCGGCCCGCCAACCTGACGTTCTTCCTGCGGGCGCTGGCGGAGCGCAGGCACTAGCCGGCCAGCGGGAATGATCCGTGTTCGTGGGTGACCACCCAGCGGCCGTCGCGCTTGCGCAGGCCGAAGGTCATCCGCAGGCGATTGTCGGGGTTCTTCTCGAAGTCCTCCGGTTTACCGCAGCGCGCCAGCGCGTACGCGAACGCCACGTCGGCCCCGGCCGTCACGTCGAGTTCGGTGATTTCGAAGACGGCGCCCTGGCGCTGCCACTCGAAGAAATCCGGCCAGGAGTCCCGGTAGGCGTCGATGCCGCGAAGACCGTCGTACGGCGGCGGCACGTCGAACATGACGATGTCCGGATCACGGTCGGCCACAACGGTTTCGAGGTCACCAGTGTGAACGGCGTCGGCCCAGCGGAGGATCAGTTCGCGGATGGCGTCCTGGTCAGTCATCGGCTTTGCAGCCCTTTCTCTCGGCGGTACCGCCGGAGGACACGAGGACGTAGCCTGCACTGGCGAACAGGACTGGCACCATCGCCATCATTCCGTACATCGCGGTCATTCGTGTCACCCCTTTCGTCCGCTCGTTCTCTTTCCACGGTGTAGACAGCCACGCGGTTCAAAACTCATCGCGTGAGGTGGAATCGGGTGGCGCCGAAGGGTTCGGCGGTGCCGAACGCGAACACGGTCGCCGGCGTGATCTTGTAGACGTGCCACGGTGGCGGCCCGGCTGACGGTGCGCTGTACTCGGCCGTGAATGCATCACCCTCGACCTTTGCGGGCCAACCGTCGTCTTTGTTGTATTCCTCGGCGACGGAACGGAGTTCGCTCGCATCGGTGACGCGCGTGGCCGTTCCCTCGATTACGAGATCGAAAGGCTGCGTCGCGACGCTGACGACGCAGCGCGGGTCAGCGTCGATGTTGCGGGATTTGCGAGTGGCTGGCCCGGAGGTGAAATACCAGACCCCGTCGACGTGGACGATGCCCACCGGTGTCACGTGCGGTGAGCCGTCAGGGTTGATAGTCGTCAACCAGACGGTGTGCCGGTTCGGACCGCCGGTGTCGGGTGCTTGGGTGATCTCGGAGGTCAGCACGTCGCGCACCCGCCCCCAGTCGATCGGAGGTGTTCCGTAGCCGTCGAGATTCTTCGCTTCGATGTTCATGCCCATATAGACCGCGCGCGCCGCGAGAACTCATCAGGTGGATTGGGTTTCCTCTGCCATCTGACTGGCCGTCCACGAGGCAAGCAGGTCGAGAGCATGCGCGGTCGCGGATGCCGGTTCCGCGACGTAGAAGGTGAGTGAGAGTCCAGGTTCGGACACCATGTCGACGCTTTCGTAGGCCAGTTCGAGGTTGCCGACAACCTGATGGTGAAAGTGTTTGAGGCCGGCGCCGTGCGCGTGGACGTCGTGTGCGCTCCACCGGCGCCGGAAATCCTCACTGCGGGTGGATAATTCGCCGACGAGATCGTGCATCAAGGTGTCGAACGGATCGCGGCCGGCCTCTGTGCGCAGAATCGATACGCAGATATCTGCGGCTCCGTCCCAGTCGGGATAGAAGCGACGGGAGTCCTCGTCGAGAAATGTATAGCGGGCGAAATTCGGATATTCGGTCGTGCAGTTGTCGTACATCGAGGAGTGCATGCCGCGACCGAGATGGTTGACCGCCAGCAGGTCCATGCGGCCGTTGCGCACGATGGCCGGGCCCGTGTATTTGTCGAGCACCCACTGCAGGCTTGGACGGGGTGTCCACCGTTTCGCGGGCCGTCGCCGCGGACGCATTCCTGCGCTGGTGCCGTCGGCGGCGTGGGCGAGGTGAAAGAGGTGTGCCCGCTCGGCGTCGTCGAGTTGAAGCGCGCGGGCGATCGCGTCGAGCACCGACGACGACACACCGGCCAGCGCGCCGCGTTCCAGCTTGCTGTAGTACTCGATGCTGACCCCGGCCAGCGCTGCGACCTCGCCGCGGCGCAGACCCGGCACCCGGCGGATACCGATGACTGGCAACCCCGCCTGCTGCGGGGTGACTTTGGCACGTCGCGAGACCAGGAACTCGCGGACCTCGGCGCGATTGTCCACGTCAACCACCGTACGGCTGCTTGGGGACAGGTGGGATGCCTTCTCAGTACACCTCTCATCAGGCACTCCCACATCGACTGTGAACGGAGTTCTCTGGTCATCGTCAGTTCGATTGGTAGGAGGTCTTGATGCGTGGTGTCGTGATGTATGCCCCCGGCGATGTAAGGGTCGAGGACGTCGAGGAACCCCAGCTTCTGAAGCCGACCGACGCGATCATCCGGCTTTCGGCCACCTGCATCTGCGGGTCGGACCTCTGGCCGTACCGCGGCGCCGACGACGTCACCGAGCCGTTCCATATGGGCCATGAGTACGTCGGCATCGTCGACGAGGTCGGCGACGCGGTCACCACGGTCAAGCCAGGCCAGTTCGTCGTCGGCTCGTTCTTCGCGTCGGACAACACTTGCGAGATCTGTCAGGCCGGCTACCAGACGTCGTGCGTCAACCGCGAGGTGCTCGGCACCACGGGTCGGGCTCAGGCACAGCGGATGCGAGTGCCGCTGGCCGACGGCACGCTCGTGGCCACGCCTGACGTTCCATCCGAAGATCTGGTGCCCAGCTTCCTGGCTGCCTCCGACGTGCTCGGTACCGGGTGGTTCGGTGCGGTCGCGGCCGCTGCCGGTCCGGGTAAGACGGTGGCGGTCGTCGGCGACGGTGCGGTCGGCCTGATGGCGGTGCTTGCCGCTAAACAACTTGGTGCAGAACGGATCATCGCGATGAGCCGGCACGAGCCGAGGCAGCGGCTCGCGGTGGAATTCGGGGCCACCGACATCGTCACAGAGCGTGGCGAAGAGGGTGTGGCCAAGGTCAAGGAGTTGACCAATGGACTGGGCGCGCATTCTGTCGTGGAAGCAGTCGGTACTCCACAGTCGATGGCGCAGGCGATGGGCACGGCCCGGCCTGGCGGTCATATCGGCTACGTCGGTGTGCTGCACGACGTCGAGATCAACGGCGACGACCTCTTCATGTCTCACGTCCACCTCCACGGTGGCCCAGCCCCGGTACGCCGCTTCCTCCCCGAGCTGATCGACCTGATCTGGAATCGAAAGATCAATCCAGGCAAGGTCTTTGACCTCGAACTACCCATTGACCAGGCAGCCGAGGGCTACCGGGCGATGGACGAACGTGAAGCCATCAAGGTGCTGCTGCGGCCTTGAGCCCCGCGCACCCAACTCATAGCAAGGAGTCTCGAGAATGAACACGACCACGCGACGCGACGTGATCCGCCGGTTCGGCGCCGGTGCCGCTTTGCTCGGTGTAATCACCGCTTCGGGCTGCGCTCCGTCCGACCGCAATGCCACCTCGGCGCCGTCGGCAACCCGGGCGACGCCGAGCCTGGCCGCGGGGGACCGGTCCAACGGTGCCGACAACTTCTATACGAGCGACCGCGTGGACGTTCAGAAGGTGTCTTTCAAGAACCAGTACGGCATGAAGGTGGCGGGAAACCTCTTCGTCCCGAAGGATCTGAACCGCAACGCGAAGAATGCAGCGATGGTCGTCGGACATCCGATGGGGGCCGTCAAAGAGCAGAGCGCGAACCTGTATGCCACCAAGTTGGCCGAGCGGGGGTTCGTGACGATGTCCCTTGATATGTCGTTCTGGGGCGAGAGCGATGGTCAGCCGCGCAACGCCGTGTCACCGGACATCTATGCCGAAGACTTCAGCGCCGCAGTCGATTTCCTGCGTACCCAGTCATTTGTCGATAGAGAGCGGATCGGTGCACTCGGAATCTGCGGCAGCGGCAGCTTCGTGGTCAGTGCCGCAAAGATCGATCCGCGTATCAAGGCCGTCGCCACCGTCAACATGTACGACATGGGCGCCGCCAACCGTGACGGGCTGCGACACTCGCAGACCGTCGAACAGCGCAAGCAAGCGATCGCAGCGGCCGCCGAGCAGCGCGACGTGGAATTTGCAGGCGGGGCAACGCAATACACGAGCGGCACCGTGCACGAACTGACACCCGAGTCGACACCGGTTGAACGCGAGTTCTACGACTTCTACCGCACCTCTCGCGGTGCGTACACCCCACCGGGCACGACGGATCAGTTCACCACGCACCCGACGCTCACCAGCAATGTGAAGTTCATGAACTTCTATCCGTTCGAAGACATCGAGACGATCTCGCCGCGGCCGATGCTCTTCATCGCAGGCGAGAACGCGCATTCCAGGGAGTTCAGCGAAGAGGCCTACCGCCGCGCCGGTCAGCCCAAGGAATTGGTGATCATCGCCGGCGCCGGTCACGTGGATCTGTACGACCGGGTCAATCTGATCCCGTTCGACAAGCTGACGACGTTCTTCAAGACCAGTCTGAGGTGACCTTCGCCGTCAACTCAGGTACTGGTCGTCGGTGACGTGCTCGAGCCAGTCGACGGGCTTGCCGTCGACGCTGTCCTGAATCGCGATGTGGGTCATCGTGTTTGAGTCGGTGGCGCCGTGCCAGTGTTTGACCCCGGGTGGTGTCCAGATCACGTCACCGGGTTTGATCGCCTGCTTCTCGCCGCCCCACTGCTGGATCCAGCCGGCCCCCGTTGTCACGATGAGCGTCTGTCCGGCGGGGTGGGTGTGCCAGGCGGTGCGAGCGCACGGCGTGAAGGTCACTTCTGCTGAGCTGAAGGTCCGCACGGCGTTTGGACCGAACAGCGGCTTGACGCTGACATCGCCCGTGAAGGTGTCGGCGGGTCCCGCAGTGGCGGGCCGTGATTCGTGGGACGAGATTTCCATGGTGTCGTCGGATTGCACGGTCATCCTTTCCAGCAGTCTCGATTGGAATCGGTTGTTCCCTGTCAGCGTGCGGTGTAACCGCCGTCGACGGGCAGCGCGACGCCGACGACAAAGCTGGCGCCGGCGCTACAGAGCCAGAGGACGGCGGCGGCAACCTCACTGGCTTCGCCGAGGCGGTTGATCGGCTGGTTGGCGATGGCTTCGGCTGGGTCCAGTTCCCCATTGTCGATCATCTCGGTGACCATCGGGGTCGCGATGGTGCCAGGGCATACCGCGTTGATCCGGATGCCGCGTGGCGCGTACTCCAGCGCCGCGCTGCTGGTCAGACCGAGTACGCCGTGCTTGGACGCGTGATAAGCCGCGCGACCGGGAAGGCCGACAAGCCCGCCGAGGGAGGAACAGTTGACGATTGCGCCGCTGCCTTGCACACGCATCTGTGCCAATTCGTGTTTCATACAGGCCCATACGCCACGAAGGTTGATGGCGTTGACTCGGTCGAACACCTCGGCTGCCTCGTCAGCGGCATCGCATGGCGGCACCTGAATTCCGGCGTTGTTGAACGCCATGTCGATTCGGCCGAACGTCTCGACGGCGGCGTGCACCGCACCGGCGACACTCGCCTCGTCGCGAACATCGCACTCGACAGCGAGCACTTCGTGCCCAGCCTCACTCAACGTGTCGGCGGCGGCTTTCAACGTCACGGGGTCGATATCGGCCATCACGACCGCTGCGCCGGCTTCGGCGAACGCTTGAGCGGTGGCCAGACCCATACCGGAGCCCGCGCCGGTGACCAAGGCCGCCTGACCGCTGAAGTCGTAGGAAGGGTTTGAAGTCATGCCATCGACGTAAGCCGCTTTCCTCCGGATGAGGGAGTCCCTACCGAAACGTGTACCGACAGTGCATCCCGCTAACGTCCTGCCAGCAACAGCAATGCCCAGGCGGCAATGGTCTGGGCGTCGGTGATCGCACCGTCGCGGATCATGCCCTCCAGCTGCGTTCGGGAGAACCACTCGCTGTGCATGTCCTGCTCTTCGTGCTCACGGTCGTGGTCACCTTCGGTCAAGCCGGTCGCGAGGAAGACCCGGCCGCGCTGGCTGCTCATCCCTGGCGCGACGTCGAGCACGCCGAGGAACTCCATCGACGTGGCCCGAAGCCCGGTCTCCTCGCGCAGCTCGCGGTAGGCCAGCTCGATCGGATCCGATTCCTCGTGGCCGGGCGCGGTGCCCTGGGGAAACTCCCATCGCCGCATGCCAAGCGGATACCGAAACTGCTCGACCAGGTGAAAACGGTCGCCGTCTTGGGGGATCACCAGTGCATAGGTCGGTTTTTCGATCACCGAATAGATGCCGGTCGTACCGTCGGGCCGCCGGATCTCGTCTTCGCGAAGCGTCAGCCAGTTGTTCCGGTACACCTCACGCGAGCCCACTCGATGGATCTGGTTCACGCGCTCAGTATCGCCGAGCGCCGAATGGGTAACCTCACCTCGTGCTCTTGGCCTCGCTGGACCCTTCTGCTGTCGCCGGCGGCGCCGATGTCGGCGACGCCGTGCGCATTGACGGCGCCACACTCAGCCGCAGCGATCTCGTCGGCGCCGCAACGTCGGTGGCTGAGCGGGTGGCCAATGCCGATCGCGTGGCCGTGCTGGCGACTCCGACAGCCGCGACGGTGTTGGCCGTCGCAGGCTGCCTCATCGCGGGTGTGCCCGTCATCCCGGTGCCCGCGGACGTCGGCGCGGTCGAACGTCGGCACATCCTCTCCGACTCCGGCGCACAGGCCTGGCTCGGCGAGAAGCCCGACGAGACCGACGGTCTGCCGCACATCCCGGTGCGCGTGCACGCGCGGTCGTGGCATCGCTACCCGGAGCCGCATCCGGACGCGACCGCGTTGATCATCTACACGTCGGGCACCACCGGTCCGCCCAAGGGCGTGGTGGTGAGCAGGCGCGCGGTCGCCGCCGACATCGACATGCTCGCCGAGGCGTGGCAGTGGACGCCGGATGACACGCTCGTGCATGGGCTGCCGCTGTACCACGTGCACGGCCTGGTACTCGGGTTGCTCGGATCGCTGCGGATCGGAAATCGCTTCGTGCACACGGGAAAACCATCGCCTTCGGCGTATGCGGCGGCGGGCGGTTCGATGTACTTCGGGGTGCCGACGGTATGGACGCGCGTCGTCGGCGATGAATCTGCCGCGCGCGCTCTGTCGTCGGCGCGACTGCTGGTGTCGGGCAGCGCGCCGCTTCCGGTGCCGGTCTTCGACAAGCTGGCCGGGCTGACCGGGCATCAGCCGGTGGAACGCTACGGTTCAACCGAGTCGCTGATCACGCTGTCCACCCGCGCCGACGGTGAGCGCAGGCCCGGTTCGGTGGGACTGCCGCTGGTCGGCGTGCAGACGCGGTTGGTGGACGATGACGGCGCCACCCTGGCACACGACGGCGAAAGCATTGGGCGACTACAGATTCAGAGCCCGACGTTATTCGATGGTTACCTCAACCGGCCGGACGCCACCGCCGAGGCGTTCGACGGTGACTGGTACCGCACCGGCGACGTCGCGGTGATCGATGACGCCGGCATGCACCGCATCGTCGGCCGCGAATCCGTCGACCTGATAAAGACCGGCGGCTTCCGCGTCGGTGCAGGCGAGATCGAAACCGTGTTGCTCGGCCACCCCGGCGTTTCCGAGGCGGCCGTCATCGGCGCACCCGACGACGATCTCGGCCAGCGCATCGTCGCGTTCGTCGTCGGCGACGCCGACCCGCAAGTCCTGACCGACTTTGTGGCCGAACAACTTTCGGTCCACAAGCGACCACGGGAGGTGCGGCGGGTGGAGAGTCTGCCGCGCAATGCGATGGGCAAGGTGCTGAAGAAGGAGTTGACCGGGTGGCCCGAAGACGAACGCGAGTGAGGATCGCAGCGAGGAACGAGCGAGGACCGGAGCGAGCGAGAGTCGAGAAATGAGTCTGACGTTCGACGAGATCTGCATCGACGCCCATGACGCCAACGCGCTGGGCGCGTGGTGGTCGGAGGTGCTGGGTTGGGAGCATCACGTCGACAAGGACGGCGATGTGGTTCTCGAGGCCCCGCCCGGCGCCGGACCGAACTGGCTGTTCATCGCGGTGCCCGACGACAAGGTGGTCAAGAATCGCATTCACCTCGACTTTCGACCCGACGATCAGCAGGCCGAGGTCGACCGCGTGATCGGTTTGGGCGCCAAGCATGTCGACATCGGTCAAGGCGAGCAGACGTGGGTGGTGCTCGCCGACCCGGAGGGCAACGAGTTCTGCATCCTCGCGGCCAAAGATTGATGGCGCCAGAACTACCGCTACCGCCGCTACTACCGCGAGTGTGCGCGTCTGCACGCCGACACGCCGCATTTCGCGTGCATGCTGCGCACGCTCGTCGGTTGTTGAGCGCGACAGCGTTGCTCATCAGCGGCTGCGCCACAGTCGTCTCCCTCGAGCCCGTGTCCACCACCGAACCGACCCCTGCTCCGGTACCGCTGACCATCGGTCCCGCGGCCACCGACACCTACGGCGGATGGATTCCCGACGGCCAGACTCTGAGCCCATTCGACCTGTCGAATCCGGCGGTGGCGCAACTCGACCCGGCTCTGCTCAAGGCGGTTCAGGACGCAGCGAACGCCGCCAAGCAGCAGGGCATCGACCTACGAATCAATTCGGGTTGGCGCTCGGTCGGCTTCCAACAGCGACTGTTCGACGACGCCGTGCGTAGCTACGGCAGCGTCGACATCGCAAGACAGTTCGTCGCATCGCCTGAAGTGTCGAAACATGTTGTGGGTCAAGCGGTTGACATCGCTCCCGTCGACGCCGACAAATGGCTGATCCGCTATGGCGCCCAGTTCGGCCTGTGCCAGATCTACGCCAACGAACTGTGGCACTTCGAGCTTGCGGTCGACCCGCAGGGCAACTGTCCGCCGTTGCGGCCCAACGCGGCAGGTTAAGCCCTAGCGGGAAATGCCTTGCGAGACAGCATGACTATCGCCAGGCCGACACCGATCAGCGCTGCACCGGCCCATGGCAACGACGACAGCCCGGCTACTTGCAGCAGACCCGCGCCGATGGCCGACCCGCCTGCGATACCCGCGTTGGCCGTCGCATTCACCCAGGCGCCCGCCAACTCCGGCGACACCGCGTGCGTGCGCACCGCACACGCCTGGTAGATCGAGGGCAACCCACCGAACGCACCGTTCCAGACGGCCGTCGCGACGATCACCGCGACCAGAGACGGCCATGTGCCGCCGAGGACGACGACGGCGCCGATCACTATCGTCAGCACGATCACGGCGGCTCGCCTGGGGCTGCGGTCGAGATGTCTGCCTACCCACCACAGCGAGATCAGCCCACATGCACCGCACGCCAACAGAATTGGGCCGACGAACGCAGGACTGACGCCGCTGGACAGCAACAGCACGCTGACGAAGGTGTACACCGTGAACTGCCCGAGGAACGAGAACATATTGGACACGGAGACCGCCGTGAGTGCGCGGCGACCCGCCCGGATGGAACCACCAGAGCCCGGCTCGTGAGTCACGCTCGGCAGCAATCTAGTCACGAGCACGAACGTCACGATCGATAGCGCAGCCAACAGGCCGAAGGACACCCGCCAACCCGCCGCGGTACCGACCGATGTCGTCAACGGCACGCCCAGCACCATGCCCGCCGACGCGCCGCCGCCCGCCAACGCGAGTGCGCGGCCGACGTGTCCGCGCGAAACCAATCGCGGTGCGTATCCGATCATCAACGAGAAGAACAGCGCGTGGGTCATGCCGCCGACCGCGCGCCCGACTGCGACAACGGTGAATTCCGGCGCGACGGCGACGAGCGCGTTGCTCAGCGCGTAGCCGAGTACCGTCGTCAGCAGCAGTGGCTTGCGGCCGAACCGGGAGGTGGCCAGGGTCAACGGCACCGCGAGCGTCGCGACCATCACCGCGTACAGGCTCACCAGCAGGCCCGTGACGGAATCGGACACCCTGAAACTGGCGCCGACGTCGGGTAACAGGCCCACCATCGATACCTCGGTCGTCACTGCCAGGAACGACGCCAATGCGAGCGACAGCAGCCCGGGCAGGCTGTCGCGAAGGCCACGTGCCGGAACGCGCTCGACTGCCAGGGTCATGTTCCCGAATATACTCGGCGTCCGAGCATATTCAAGTGGGATACTACCGGCGATGGCACACGAGCAGCGGCAAGCCGCACATGCGCGCTGGTTGAGCGCCGCTCAACTCATCGGGGTGGTGCGGTCCGAGCCGGGCATCACACGAGCTGCTGCTGCGCAGCGCCTCGGCATTGGGAGCGGCGGTGCCACCGAGTTGCTTGCGCGGATGCGGCAAGCTCGACTGCTCGACGAAAGTCCCGCCCCCGCGCGGGGCCGCGGCAGACCTACGACGGTGCTGGGCCCGCATGCCGATGGTCCGCTGGTCCTCGCGGTCGATCTGCGCGCCGCCGATTGGCGGCTGGCTGTTGCGGGTCTTGACGGCGTGCCACAGGTCGTCGGCCAGGCCGGCTATGTGAGCGGGAATTCTGACGACGTGCTCACGCCTATCGCAAGGGAGATCGCGGCGTTCTACCGGCGGAAGTCAAAGCGGCTGAGAGCAATAGCGGTGTCGGCCGCAGGCCCCATCAGCGGAGCCAGGCTGGGTCAGTTCACCCCGCGAGGCTGGAATGACGTCGACGTTTCGGTGCTGACCAAAAAGATCCCCGAGCGCGCCGGCATCCACCTGCTCCTGGGTAACGACGCCACGCTGGCGGGATTGGCCGAAGCCCGCACTGGCGCAGCCCGTTCGGCCGCGACCACGCTGTATTTGATGGTCGCCGAAGGTATCGGCGGCACGCTGGTGGTCAATGGCGAGCCGCTCACCGGCCTTCACGGCGCAGCGGGTGAATACGGCCACGTGCCGTTCGGAGATCACGCGCTCGTCTGTCCGTGCGGCGCCCGCGGCTGCTGGGATCTCACCGTCGACGGGCGCGCCCTTGCCAGGTACCTCGGCGATGCGCCACCCGATGATGCGGTCGTGTACGTACATGACGTGGTCGGCCGGCCCACTCGAGACAAGAAGACCCAGAAGGCTTTTGAAGCCGTCGCGGCATCACTGGGCGCGGGTATCGGTGCGTTCGTCAATGTGCACGACCCTGAGGTCGTCACCCTGGGTGGCGTTGCGGCGATGCTGCGAGCGGCCGCGCCGCAAGCCTTCGATGACGCGTACCGCGACGGACTGATGGCCTTCCGCAAGAGCTCTCCGCCGCCGGTGCGCGATGCGGAGCACGGCGAGGACGGTCCCCTTCACGGTGCCGTCGCCCTCGCGTTGGATCGCATCACCACGCCGGTAGGGTTAGCGGAATGGTTTGAGCGGCAACGCGATTAACCGCGGACTACGTTTTCGATCAGGTCCGCGGCGCGCACCCGGCCCGGTGAACCCTTCAACCGCTTGGCCGCCGCAGCCAGGCGCGCCGCCAATTGCCGATCGCCGCTGAGTCGGTCAATCGTGTCATGTAGCTCGCCATCGGTGAACTCGTACGTGGAAAGCCGTACGCCGTAACCGCATTCGTCGATTCGCTGTGCATTGTCGTATTGATCCCAGAACAGCGGCAGCACAATCGTCGGGACCCCGAACGTGAACGCCTCGCCGACAGTGTTGTTGCCGCCGTGGGTGATCATCACGTCACACTGCGGCACGATCGCGGTCTGTGGGACGAATTGCTCACCCCACATCCGGTCGCCGAGCCTGAGCTGGTCATGCAGCGGGCCCATCGAGACGATCACCCGGTGCGGCGTCCGGTCGAGCGAATCGATCACCCGTTGCATCAACGGCACATCCATGCAGCCGAGGCTGCCCAGCGACAGGTAAACGAGCTTGCCGTCATTGCCTACCTTTTCGGATACGTCGAAGGCGCCATCGGAGTTGCGGGTCGAGGTGTCGATGCGGTGCCACGTGGATCCCAGCGGGCGTGACCGCTGATAATCGAGTTCGGCCGGATACATGTAGAGGTTGAGATACGGTGACTGGTACTGGAATTCGCCGTCGGGCAACGGTGGTGCGCCGCACTGCTGATGAAACGCCGACGCCCGTTCGACAAGCGGATCGGTCAGCCTGCGGTACTCGACCCGGAATTCGTCCCACCCGCTGCGGTCGCGTGAGGAGTAGCCGGAGAACACCGGCGGGATGTCGGGGTCGGTGATCTCGAGCGGGTTGGCCGATACCACACGAATCCACGGGCAGCCGGCCAACGACACCGACGGGAAACTGGCCACGCAGTCGTGCACGATCGCATTCGGCCTCAGTTCGGCCCAGATCTCGGTGAGTCTGTCGTGTGAATACTCGGCGCCGTCGACGAATTCGGCCCAGATGGGCGCCGTGACGGTCTCCAGTTGTTCGATCGTCGGCCTGCGAAACTGCGGTGACGTCTCGCGAACGAACTCCGCCCACCCTCCGCCGACAATCTCCGAGCCCTCCGGCAGCGGGGGAGCCATCCGCATCAGCCGCTCTTCGAAGCCACGCTTGCTGAGCTCACCGTCGAATGACTCCTCTACGACGAAGACCGTCCGGATGCCCCGCTCCCGCAGGTGATTTCCGAGAGCGACGAGGTTGTTCGTCGGCCCCCACGCGCCGGGTTCCGGAAACAATGCGACCGTCGGCTGGTTCATGATCGCAACTTACGCCGTCATCGCACGCTCGGCGCGCGACGAACGTGCGCAAAATGCACGCAAATTGCGGCGTGTCGTTGTGCAGACACGCACGCTCGCGGTAGTTAGCGGGAGTTCGGGTGGTTAGTTCTGGTGCAGGGCTTCGTTGAGCGTGATGCCGGTACCGTCGCGCCTGACGACCTCGACCGCACCGGACAGCGAATTGCGCCGGAACAGCAGATTGCTGGCGCCGGACAGCTCGCGGGCCTTGACGGTCTCACCGTCGCCGGTGATCACCTTGGTCCCGGCGGTCACATAAAGCCCGGCCTCGACGACGCAGTCGTCGCCCAGCGATATGCCCAGCCCGGCGTTGGCGCCGAGCAGGCAGCGCTTGCCGACCGAGATGACCTCGGTGCCGCCGCCGGACAGCGTGCCCATGATCGACGCGCCGCCGCCGACGTCGGAGCCGTCGCCCACGACCACGCCCCCCGAAATACGGCCCTCGACCATCGAGCTGCCCAGCGTGCCGGCGTTGAAGTTGACGAAGCCCTCATGCATGACCGTCGTGCCGGACGCCAGGTGCGCACCCAGTCGCACGCGGTCGGCGTCGGCGATCCGCACGCCGGCGGGCACCACGTAATCGACCATTCGCGGGAACTTGTCGATGCCGTAGACGGTGACCGGTCCCCGACGACGCAGGCGCGCCCGCACCACTTCGAAGCCCGCCACCGCACACGGGCCGTAGTTGGTCCATACGACGTTGGTGAGCACGCCGAAGAAACCGTCGGCGTTCAGCCCGTGTGGTGCGACCAGCCGATGCGAAAGCAGATGCAACCGCAGGTAGGCGTCATACGCGTCGGTGGCCTTGTCGTCCAGCGACGCGATCGTGGTGCGCACCGCGACCGTCTCGACGTCACGGTCGTCGTCGCGGCCGGTCAACTCCGCCAGCTCGGGCGGCACTTCGGCGACTGACAGTCGCACGGTGCCCGTGGGGCCGTCGCCGCCGAGTTCGGGCGAAGGGAACCAGGTGTCGAGGACGGATCCGTCGGCGGCGATGGTCGCCAGGCCGACGCCTGCTGCAGATGTCACGGTCCAAAACCGTACTCGACTAACCTCAAGCGGTGTGGGCCTGGACTTACGCGGCGATCCGATCGCCCTGACCGCGGCGCTGGTCGACATTCCCAGCGAATCGCGGCAGGAACGGCGCATCGCCGACGAGATCGAGGCCGCGCTGCGCGAGCAAACCGAGAACTTCGAGGTCATCCGCAACGGTGACGCCGTGCTGGCCCGCACGAACCTGGGGTTGCCGTCGCGGGTGCTGCTCGCCGGCCACACCGACACCGTGCCTGCCGCGGACAACCTGCCAAGCAGGCTTGCCGGCGGCGAGCTGCACGGCTGCGGCACCTCGGACATGAAGTCCGGCGACGCGGTGTTCCTTCACCTGGCCGCGACCGTCGCCGACCCCGCACACGACATCACGCTGGTGATGTACGACTGCGAGGAGATCGAGTCGGCCGCCAACGGTCTCGGTCGTATCGAACGTGAGCTGCCCGACTGGCTGCACGCCGACGTCGCGATTCTCGGCGAGCCGTCGGGCGGCTTCATCGAAGCCGGCTGCCAGGGCACGCTGCGGGTGGTCGTCCGCGCCGCGGGCACCCGGGCCCATTCCGCGCGATCCTGGTTGGGCGACAACGCGATTCACAAACTCGGCGACGTGTTGGCCCGCTTGAAGGCCTATCAGGCCCGCGACGTCGACATCGACGGGTGCGTCTACCGCGAGGGGCTGTCAGCGGTGCGGATCGACGGCGGCATCGCAGGCAACGTCATCCCCGACGCGGCATCGGTGACCGTGAACTTCCGCTTCGCCCCCGACCGCAGCGTCGAGCAGGCGCTGCGGCACGTTCACGAAGTTCTCGACGGGCTCGATGTGGAGATCGAAATGACCGACTCCGCCGCAGGCGCACTTCCCGGGCTGACGAAACCCGCGGCCGCCGCACTCGTCGACGCGGCAGGCGGCCAGGTGCGCGCCAAGTACGGCTGGACCGACGTCGCACGCTTTGCAGCGCTTGGCATTCCGGCAGTCAACTACGGACCGGGCGATCCCAACCTTGCGCACCGCGCCGACGAGCGCGTCGAGGTGGCCGCGATCACCGCGGCCACCGACATGTTGCGCAGATACTTAACCGCTTGACGGGGTGGCTACCCTGGATCACATGCGGTGAGACCCGGACTTCGTTCCCAGTCGTCTATCCACGAGAGCTCTCTCGCATGTCTATTACCTGTTCGAATCTGTCATTTTCGTGGCCCGATGAAACGCCGCTGTTCACCGACCTGTCGTTCACCATCGGCGACGGCCGCACCGGGCTCGTCGCACCCAACGGCGCGGGAAAGAGCACGCTGCTCAAGCTGATTGCCGGCGAATACCGCCCCACCGCAGGCACGATCACCGTCGACGGTGCCATCGGATACCTGCCACAGACGCTGCCGTTCGTCGCGGACCGAAGCGTGGCCGACGTGCTCGGTGTGGCCGAGATCCTGGATGCGCTAGAGGCGTTGGAGGCGGGCGACGCCGGCGACGATGTCTTCGCCACCATTGGCGACGAGTGGGACATCGAAGAGCGCACGCGAGCCCAACTCGATCGTCTTGGCTTGGGCCACATCGGCTTTGACCGCCGGCTCGGGTCGCTGTCCGGGGGTGAGGTGGTTTCTCTTGGTCTGGCCGCACAGTTGCTCAACCGGCCAGAGGTGTTGCTGCTCGACGAGCCGACCAACAACCTTGACGTCGATGCGCGTCACCGACTCTACGACGCGCTCGACGACTACGCGGGCGCTCTGCTGCTCGTCAGCCACGACCGTGTGCTGCTCGACCGGATGGACCGCATCGCCGAGCTGTATCGCGGTGAAATGTTGTTCTACGGAGGCAATTTCACCTCCTACCGGCAGACCGTCGCTGAGACGCAACAGGCCGCCGAGGCCAACCTGCGCAACGCCGAGCAGCAACTGAAACGCGAAAAGCGTCAACGGCAGGAGGCCCGCGAGCGCGCAGCCCGCCGATCGAGCACCGCGGCCCGAAACATCAAGGACGCCGGCCTGCCGAAGATCGTCGCGGGAGCGATGAAGCGCAGCGCCCAGGAGTCGGCCGGTCGCTCCGATGACGTACACGAGAAACGGGTGAACCAGGCGCGGGCACAGCTCGACGACGCCGAGCGCGCTCTTCGCGACGACGACACCATCGTGCTCGATCTGCCGGGAACCAATGTGCCGGCGGGGCGCACCGTGTTTCGCGCGGAGGGGATTCGCCTCTGCCGTGGCGACCGAAAGCTGTTCGCCGACAACGGCATCGAGCTGAGCATCCGCGGCCCCGAACGCATCGCCTTGACGGGCGCCAACGGCGCGGGCAAGTCGACGCTACTGCGCGTCATCAGCGGCGACGTCCAGCCGGACGCGGGTACGGTGCAGCGCGCCGACGGCCGGGTCGCGTACCTCTCGCAGCGGCTGGATCTGCTCGACCCGAATGACACCGTCGCGCAGAGTCTGGCCGCGTACGCGCCAAGCCTGACCCACACCCGCCGCATGCATCTGCTGGCTCAGTTCCTGTTCACCGGCAGTCGAATTCATTTGCCGGTCGCGGCGCTGTCGGGCGGTGAACGGCTGCGTGCCACGTTGGCCTGCGTGCTGTATGCCGAGCCGGCGCCGCAGTTACTGCTGCTCGACGAGCCGACGAACAACCTGGACCTCGCCAGCGTCGCCCAGCTCGAGGCTGCGCTCAACGCCTATGAAGGTGCATTCCTTGTCGTCAGTCACGACGAACGGTTTCTCGCCGACATCGGAATCGAGCGTCGGCTCCGGCTCTCGGAGGGCCGGTTGGAGCCGATTTAGCGGACCGGCAGCTACCGCGGGCACGGTAAATTTGTGGTCATGCCGATCCCACCCGACCAGAGCCCCTACGGGTCGCAGACGGTGATGGGTCCTGGCTGGCCGAACGTCGACGAGGACATGCTGGCCGCCGCGGCCGCAAAGTTCGAGGCGCTGGCCGCCAAGATCACCGGCTCGATCGTGCCCCAGCAGCAGAGCCAGCTGATGAAGCTGTCCGACGTCTGGGAGGGCGCAGGATCGCTGGCCGCCACGGGTGAGGCCACGACGATCATCGGCGGCCACGAGGCCAACGCCGCTCACGCCGCAGCCGTCGCGGGCAAGCTGCGCGCCATGGAAGCCACCGTCGTCAAGGCGAAGATGTTGGCCAACGCGATCGCCCAAGAAGTCCAGCACGAATGCGAGGCGCTCTCGGCGATGCCCTTCAGCAACACTCAGGAGCTGGTGCAGGGCCGCATCAAGATGGGGCTGTCGCAGAACATCGCCAACATGACCGCCCACACGACCGAACTGGCCAACACGCTCGGCGTGCCCCCGAGCATTCCTCTCGCCGGCGTCGCTCCGTCCGTGCCTGGGGAAAAGCAAGCCAAGGACACCACTGAAGAGGCCGCGAAACAAGCCGGTGGCGGGTCCCAGCAGGCGATGCAGATGATGAGCCAGATGGGATCGATGGCGACTCAGCTCCCGATGCAACTCGGGCAGGCGGTCATGGCCGTGCCTCAGCAGATGGGCCAGCAGTTGCAACAGTTGGCGCAGCCGCTGCAACAGTTGACCTCGATGTTCGGCTCCGGCGGTAAGGCCGATTCGCTTGGCGCCGCGGGCATGCCGTTCTCCTCGTTCTCCAACCATCCGCTGGCAGGTGGCTCCGGTGCGGGCGGCGGGTCGGGCCTGACGAAGGCGGCGTCGCTGCCCGGTGCAGGCGGAAGTCCGCTGCAGACGCCGCAGATGGCCAATCTCGTCGGCACCAAGTCGGTGAGCACAGCACCGCAGGAGGGCGCGGCAGCGGGAACCACTGCCACCGGCGGCGTCGCCCCGGCGGCCGCCGGTGTCGGTATGGGCGGTATGGGCGGCATGGGCATGATGGGCCATCGCGGCGAAAGTGGCGGCACCGCAGCAAGTTTGGCGATGCCCCCGCCGCTCGAATACGACCTTGCCGAGGACGATGTCGACGATGATTGGTGAGGTAAATGACTGACCCGCTCCGAAAACCAGACGGCCTGAGTTGGGATCCGGCGGCGGTTGAGCTGCCCGACATCCCGATGATCCCCGCCGGGCAGGACGCGCTGAGCGCGACGATCTCGGCCGTGCTTCCGACACTGGCCGCCCCGCTGGCGGCGAATGTCGCGACGCTGCAGGCCAAAGAGGGCATGTTCGCCGGCAAGCTCGGCGTCGCGCAGGCGGCGTACCAAGGTTCCGACGACGCGGGCTCGCAATCCGTCGGCCAGGTGGTCGGCATGCTCGGGCAACTCGGCCAGCAAGCCGGCCAGATGGGACAGATGGCCGGCGCGCCCGGGCAGATGCTCGGCGGTCAGACCGGCATGTTCGGGCAGCTGATGCAGCAGGCCATGCAGGGTGCGAAAGCCGGTGGCGGCGGCGCTTTCGGAGGCTCGTTCGGCGGTCAGGAGGGCGGCGGGGCCGGCGGTGTAGCCGGCGGTGCGGCCCCGCCGACCCCGGCGGGTGCGGGCGGGCCAACGCCGACGCGCGACGATGCCGTCGACGCCAAAGACGACCGACCAACCCAGCACGAGCCTCAGCGCGAGGAACGCGAACCGTTGCACCGCGCCGAGACCAACGACCACGCCGCGGCCGGACCCTCAGAACACGGCCCGGCGCCGGTGAAGTCGCCCGAGCACCAAACTCACCGTGAGGATCTCGGCCGCAACCTCTAGCAGCGATCGGCCTGCGCTGCCGCCCCGGCGGCGGCGCGCTTCATCCCTATCGAGTCCAGGCGGGCTGATATCTCGTTGAGCGCCGCCGCGTCGCGTGCAGTCACCGCTCTGGCATAGTCGAGCGCCAAACCGCCTAGCACACAGTCGATTTCGCCGGTGATCCGTGCGATGGCGTCGGCCGCGCGCAGGTCGCCGAGCCGCGCGGCGTCGAAGTGGGCCCGCAGTGCGATCGCCCATTGGCCGCCGCGCTCGGCCGCTTTGGCAGCGTCGCGCGCGGCCGCGACCGCCCCGTGCTCGTCGCGTCGGGCGAACAACGTCCACGCCCGCGCCAACGCCAGCTCCGGCGCGAACAACATCGACTTCAAGCCATGTCGAGACTCGGCCCGCGACAAGATCTTTCCCGCCTCGACGGTCTCGCCGAGCTGACCGAGCGCCTGCGCCAACAACATCCACGCAAGCGGGCCCCACGAATACCCCGTCGGCGCCAAGGCAGCAGCGGCCTCCCGCAGCAGCGACACCGCCGACTCCAGTTCGCCCTTGGCGATCAGCACGTCGGCCACCAACACCTCACCGATCGCGCGGCCCGGCTGCTGCATCTGCGCGAAGTCGGTGAGCTGCTGGCTCAGTGCCTGCGCACGATCCAGTTCCCCGGCCATCACCAACGCCGTCGTCTGCCCGAACCCGCTGGTGAACCGCAGCAGACCCGGATGTCCGGCGGCGATCGCGCGCTCGGCCAGCGCGTCGACCTCACCGAAGCGGCCCATCCGCGCCGAGCTCAAAGCCGCTGCGGCCGCCGCCCATCCGACTGCGGTGTCGTCGGCGGCAGGCGAGGCCAGCACCTCGTCGGCGATCTGCTTGGCGCGGCTGGGACTGCCCGCGTTCATCGCGAACGTCGCCGACAGCGCGTCGAGAGTCGTCTGCGCCTCCGGCGTCGACACCCGGCCCCGGGTGGTCTGCAGAAATGCGGTCGCCCGCTCCGGTTCGCTCAGCATCCAGAACTGATTGGCCGCGCGGGGCAGCGCCCACGCCATCAGCTCGGTCTCCGACAGCGTCGCCGGGTCCACGTCGGCCAGCACGGCATCGGCGTCCATGCCGTTGCCCTGCCAGGCCAGCGCATAGGCCAACGTCAGCCGAACCGACAACTCCGGAGACCGGGCGACCGCTTCGCGGCCCAGGTGCTCGCTGAGCTCGAGGTCACCGAGCCGCAGCGCGTCCTCGGCCGCAGCGGCCAGGTCAGCGACCGGCTGCGGGCTGTCGCTGTCGAGCGCAAGCATCGCGAACCGCAGCCGATCAACGACACCTCTCGATGGCGTCAGCGCGTTCACCACCTCGGTGCGCACGCGACGCAGCTCGGGTCCGCCCATCGCATCGCGAACCGCGTCGACGAACAGCGGATGCGCCGGCCGCACGACTTCTCCCTCGATGACGATCGCGCCCGCCGCCTCCGCGGCGTCGAGATCGCCTGCAAGCGCCGAGATGTCCGCGACCGCCAGTGGGTCGGCGACGGCCAGATACTCCAGTACCCGGTGGGCCGGCTCCGGCAGCGCCGCGACGAATTGTTCGACAAGCGTGGCCTGTCTGCTGTCGTCGTGTCCGGGGGGCTCGATGTCTACCCTCGCGAGCAGGTCATCACGCCACAAGGCCGAGACCTCGTCAGCGACAGCACCATTCGGAGCGACGGTGACGATCAGCTTCACCGCGCCACTGACCGCCAACTGGTAGACGAGCGCGGCGGACAGCTTGTCCAGCAGATGCGCATCGTCGACGATCAGCAGCCTGCCGTCACTCAGCGACTGCCGTGCCGCCGACAGCACGGCCGCCGTCTTGCCCGTGTCGGGCACGTCGATCAGGTGGTTGAACGCGGCGAACGGGACAGCGGGCGCCGTGCCGATGATCCAGTCGATGCGGTCGAATTGCGACGCCGACCGGTCTGCCGCCGCGCGGGCCAACCACGTCTTGCCGACACCGGCGGAACCGATGAGCACCACGCCGGCCTGCTCACGAAGACCCGTCTCGATCGATTCCAGTGCCGGTTCGGTCGGCGTGGTCACCCACTCAACAGGCACCGCCGGAGACTATCGCTAGCGTTGTCCGCGTGTCCCAAGAACCCGATCGTCAATGGGCGGTCTGTGTGTACTGCGCGTCCGGTCCGACGCATCCCGACCTGTTGGCCTTGGCCGCCGAGGTAGGAGAAGCGGTCGCCGATCGCGGCTGGACGTTGGTGTCCGGCGGCGGCAACGTCTCGGCCATGGGTGCGCTGGCGAGCGCGGCGCGCGCCCGCGGCGGCCGAACCGTCGGCGTCATCCCGAAGGCGCTGGTCCACCGGGAGGTGGCCGACACCGAGGCCGACGAACTCGTCGTCACCGACACCATGCGTGAACGCAAGCAGATCATGGAGGACCGCGCCGACGCGTTCATCGCGCTGCCCGGCGGCATCGGCACCCTCGAGGAATTCTTCGAGGCCTGGACAGCGGGCTATTTGGGTATGCATGACAAGCCGGTGGTCATGCTCGATCCGATCGGGCATTACGACGGGCTGCTGGCCTGGCTGCACGGGCTGGTCGACAGCGGTTATGTCGCCGAAGGTGCGCTGGATCGGCTGGTTGTGGTGAACGACGTGGGCGCTGCGATGGCGGCGTGCGCGCCGACCCGGTGACAACGGTCACTAGGGTGTGCGACAACAAAACAGTGGAGGGGACGTATCGCCCATGAGCGACCAGAAGTCGGGGACTCGCAGCAGCGTCGGGCTGCTCGACATCGCCAGCCAAGTGCCGGGTCTGTTGATGGACCTACCGACCATCTTGAGCGGTGTGGTCACCGGCTTCGGGGCCCGCCCCACCGCCAAGACCTCGATCGGCCGAGTGTTCCAGGAACGTGCCGCCCGCTACGGCGACAAGGTGTTTCTGCGGTTCGAGGACCGCGACATCACCTACCGGGAGGCCAACGAGACGGCCAACCGATACGCCGCGGTGCTGGCCGCCCGCGGTGTCGGCCACGGCGACGTCGTCGGCATCATGCTGCGCAACTCGCCCGAACCTGTACTTCTGATGCTTGCCGCGGTCAAGTGCGGCGCGATCTCCGGCATGCTGAATTACCACCAGCGCGGTGACGTCCTCAAGCACAGCCTGGGGCTGCTGTCGGCCAAAGTGATCGTCGCCGACCCCGAATTCGCCGACCCGATTCACGAATGTGGCGCCGACACCGAAGGTCTCGTGACACTCGACGAGTTCGACCGTCTCGCCGAAACGGCGCCGACCGGGAACCCGGCCACGGCATCGGCCGTCCTCGCCAAGGACAAGGCGTTCTACATCTTCACGTCGGGCACCACCGGCATGCCGAAAGCCAGTGTGATGACCCACTATCGGTGGCTGCGCGCGCTCGCGGGTTTCGGTGGCCTGGGAATGCGGTTGAACAGCAACGACACCCTGTACTGCTGTCTGCCGCTCTACCACAACAACGCGCTGACGGTCGCGCTGTCGGCAGTCCTCAACGGCGGATCGACGCTGGCGCTGGGTAAGTCGTTCTCGGCGTCGAAGTTCTGGGACGACATCATCCGCTACAAGGCGACCGCGTTCGTCTACATCGGTGAGATCTGCGCCTATCTGCTCAACCAGCCGGAGAAGGACACCGACCGCAAGCACAAGGTTCGGGTCATCGCGGGAAACGGTCTGCGCCCGGCGATTTGGGACGAGTTCACCAACCGGTTCGGAATCGACCGGGTGTGTGAGTTCTACGCCGCCAGTGAGGGCAACACGGCGTTCGTCAACGTGCTCAACGTCGACAAGACCACAGGCATCTGCCCGACGCCGGTGGCGTTCGTCGAATACGACTCGGAGACAGGCGATCCGGTGCGCGACGACAAAGGCCGCGTCAAGAAGGTCCGCAATGGCGAACCCGGTCTGCTGCTGTCGAAGGTCAGCAGCTTCCAGCCGTTCGACGGCTACACCGACAAGGACGAGTCCGAGAAGAAGCTGGTGCGCAACGCCTTCAAGGAGGGCGATGTGTGGTTCAACACCGGCGATCTGATGCGCTCGCAGGGCTTCGGGCATGCGGCGTTCACCGACCGGCTCGGCGACACGTTCCGGTGGAAGGGGGAGAACGTCGCCACCACCGAGGTGGAGGCTGCGATCTCCACCGACCCGCAGGTCGAGGAGGCGACGGTGTTCGGCGTCGAGGTCGAGGGCGCAGGCGGGAAAGCGGGCATGGCGGCAATCCAGCTCAAGGAGGGCGAGGAGTTCGACGGCAAGGCGCTGGCGAAGGCGGCCTACGAGCGGCTGCCCGGCTATGCGGTGCCGTTGTTCGTCCGCGTCGTCAAGGAACTGGCGCACACGTCGACGTTCAAGAGCCAGAAGGTCGACCTCCGCAAGGAGGGATACGGCGGCAACACCGGCGAGGGCGACGAAGAGGCCGACAAGATCGAGGATCCGATCTACGTGCTGGCAGGCCGCGACGAGGGTTACGTCGAGTTCTACGACGAATACCCCAAAGAGGTCGCCGACGGAAAGAAGCCCAAGAACTAGCGATTTCGGTGCGCTAATCCACGCTGAGCGACGGTGAGCGCGCCGAAATCACAGGCCCGTAGCCTGGAAGGCGTGTTGTCGACGTTCCTGGGCCGTCCGGTGGCAGGCGATCGCGCCTTGATCATGGCGATCGTCAACCGCACCCCGGACTCGTTCTACGACCGCGGCGCCACGTTCACCGACGAGGCGGCCAAGGCTGCGGCGCACCGGGTGATCGAAGAAGGCGCCGACGTCGTCGATGTGGGCGGCGTCAAGGCAGGGCCAGGCGGGCCCGTCGAGATCGACGAGGAGATCGCCCGCGTCGTGCCGTTCATAGAGTGGCTGCGCGACACCTTCCCCAACCAGCTGATCAGCGTCGACACCTGGCGCTCCGAGGTGGCAAAGCAGGCCTGCGCGGCAGGTGCTGACCTGATCAACGACACTTGGGGCGGCCACGACCAGGCGCTGCCGGAGGTCGCAGCGGAGTTCAACGCCGGCCTGGTGTGCTCGCACACCGGCGGTGCGACGCCACGCACCCGGCCGTTCCGCGTCAACTACGGCATCACCGAACGCGGCGTCGTCGACGACGTGATCGCGGAGGTGACCGCTGCCGCCGAGCGCGCGGTGGCCGCCGGGGTGGCCAAAGACGCCGTGCTAATCGACCCGACCCACGATTTCGGCAAGAACACTTATCACGGTCTTAGTTTGTTGCGCCAGGTGAAAGAGCTTGTAAAAACTGGATGGCCGGTCCTGATGGCGCTGAGCAACAAGGATTTCGTCGGGGAAACTCTGGGTGTGGGTCTGACCGAACGCCTGGAGGGCACCCTGGCCGCGACCGCGCTGGCCGCGGCGGACGGGGCTGCCATGTTCCGCGTGCACGAAGTCGGTCCCACACGGCGCGTACTGGAAATGGTCGCGTCGATTCAGGGCGTGCGTCCGCCCACGCGCACGGTTAGGGGACTGGCATGACACTCACACCAGAACTGCCGGGAACGGATGTCGTCACCGGCAGATGGTTGACCGACCACAGTTGGAACCGGCCGTCGTGGACCATCGACGAACTGGTGGCCGCCAAGCGCGGACGCACCATCTCGGTGGTGCTGCCCGCCCTCAACGAGGAAGACACCGTCGGCAGCGTCGTCGAGACCATCACCCCGCTGCTGGGCGGGCTGGTCGACGAGCTGATAGTGCTCGATTCCGGCTCCACCGACGACACCGAGATCAGGGCCGTCGCGGCCGGTGCGCGGGTGGTCAGCCGCGAGGTCGCGCTGCCCGAAGTCGAGCCGCAGCCCGGCAAGGGTGAGGTGCTGTGGCGGTCGCTGGCCGCTACCACCGGCGACATCATCGTGTTCGTCGACTCCGATCTGATCGACCCCGACCCGATGTTCGTGCCCAAGCTGCTCGGCCCGCTGCTGACCACGGACGGCGTTCATCTGGTCAAGGGTTTCTACCGCAGGCCGCTGAAGGTGAGCGGCAGCGAGGACGCCAACGGCGGCGGCCGGGTCACCGAGCTTGTCGCGCGCCCGCTGCTGGCGTCGCTTCGGCCGGAGTTGAGCTGCCTGCTGCAGCCCCTTGGCGGTGAATACGCGGGCACTCGCGAGCTGCTGACGTCGGTGCCGTTCGCCCCTGGCTACGGCGTGGAGATCGGGCTGTTGATCGACACCTACGACCGCCTCGGCCTGGACGCGATCGCGCAGGTCAACTTGGGCGTACGTACCCATCGCAACCGGCCGCTGACCGAACTCGCGTCGATGAGTCGCCAGGTCATCGCCACCCTGCTGTCGCGCTGCGGCGTGCCGGACTCAGGCGTCGCGCTGACGCAGTTCTTCGCCGACGGCGACGACTACACGCCGCGGACTTCGTCGGTATCGCTGGCCGACCGCCCGCCGATGATCACGCTGCGCCCACGCGGCTAATTGACCTGACCGCCTCGGCGGCGGAGGATCAGCGTTTATGTGGGGGAAGCACAGGCGGTAGCGACGTGACGGTCGACGTCGAGTACGCCCGTCGGGGGGACATCTGCATCGCCTACCAGGCGATCGGTGATGGTCCCGTCGACATCATCTTTGGTGCGGGTCTGGTGTCGCACCTGGATCTCATGTGGGCCGATCCGTATGCGACCGACTTCCTTCGCCGGTTGTCGTCTATGGGGCGCCTGCTGCTTTTCGACAAGCCCGGCACCGGCCTTTCCGATCCGGTGGCGGGCGTTCCGACGGTGCAACAGCGCGCGGACGACTTTCTCGCGGTGCTCGATGCCGCCGATTCCAAGCGCGCTGTGGTCATCGGGAATTCAGAGGCAGCCACACCGGCGATGCTGCTCGCCGCGACGCACCCTGAGCGTGTCGAGGCGCTGATTTCGATGTGTGGTGTGCCTCGGGTCGTGCCGGGAAAGGATTACCTCCCAGGCAGTGAGGCCCGATTTGATCGGCTGTGGGCGAATATGCGCCATTGCAGCGAACATTGGGGCGACGGTGCTTTTTTCCACACGCTGTCCCCGTATGCGCGAGAGAGCGCCGTGTATCGCAGGTTGGCCCCGAATGTGGAGCGTGCCTGCGCGAGCCCCGGCATGGCGCGGGTGATCATCAATTCGTATTGGGACTACGACGTCACGGGCGCAACCGACGCCGTCGACGTGCCGACGCTGGTGATCCACCGAACCGACGACATCATGCCAATCGAGGGCGCGCGGTGGGCCGCTGATGCGATCGCCGGCGCGAAGATGCTTGAACTGCCGGGGGACGAGCACATGTGCTTCTTCAACGGCGACGACATCCTCGCCGGTATCGAAGAGTTCATCGGCGGCAGGGCACCCCGCGGGCCCATCTCACGCAAGCTCGTCACCGTGCTCTACACCGATATCGTGGGCTCAACCGCGCGGGCGGTGGCCATGGGTGACGAGACGTGGTCGACGCTTTTGGGCGTGCACCATGGCGCGGTGCGGGATGCAGTCGAACGTCACGACGGCACGCTCATCAAGACGATGGGCGACGGCGTACTCGCCACCTTCGATCGGCCGACACTCGCGGTCCGGTGCGCGCTGACGATCTCGCGGCATGCCAGCGATGAAGGTGTCGAAGTGCGGGCCGGCGTGCACGCGGGCGAATGCGAGGTCACCAACGATGACATCAGCGGCGTCGCCGCCCACATCGGGTCTCGCATCATGGCACTGGCCGGCCCGGGCGAGGTCTTGGTGTCTGCGACCGTGCGGGACCTGGTGTTCGGCTCGGGCGTCGAATTCGAAGAGCGCGGCGAGCACGAATTGAAGGGCGTGCCCGGCAGATGGGCGGTGCATTCCGTGGTCGCCGACCGCCGCGAGGATCAGCGGCCTGCCGCCCAGGCCACCCCCGAGCAGGCGGCGCTGACCCCGTCGCCGGTCGCGACGATGAAGCCGGCGGATCGGGCGTTGGTCCAGGTGGCGAACCGGGCGCCCAAGCTGAGTCGGCTCACGCTGCGCACGCTCAGCCGCCGTCCCCGCTCGAAACCGGCCTGATCCGGCGACCGGTTTGTCAGGCCCGTCGGGCAGTATCGATACGTGACCTTGGTTCTGCTGTATCTGGTTGTGCTGATCCTGGTGGCTGTCGTGCTGTTCGGCCTCGGCAGCGTGTTGTTCGGTCGTGGCGAGCCGTTGCCGCCGCTGCCCGCCGCCACCACCGCCACCGTGCTGCCCGCGTCGGGTGTCACCGGTTCCGACGTCGATGCCGTCAAGTTCACCCAGACCCTGCGCGGCTACAAAACCAGCGAGGTCGACTGGGTACTCGACCGGCTCGGCCAGGAACTCGACCTGCTGCGGGGTCAGCTCGCCGCGGTGCGTGCGGCCAACGGCCTCGACGATGAAACAGAGGATGCCGATGAACGCGCCGAGGGGCCGGCGCATGCGCTACCCAACGGCGAGGAAGACTCGTGACCGTTGTCGAAGACGGCCGCACCCGCTGCGGTTGGATCGACCAAAGTCGTTTGGCCCCAGACGATTTCGTCCTATATCGCGACTACCATGACACCGAGTGGGGGCAGCCGCTGCGGGATTCTGCGGCCCTGTTCGAGCGGATCAGTCTCGAAGCCTTCCAGAGTGGCCTGTCGTGGCTGATCATCTTGCGCAAGCGGGAGAACTTCCGTCGCGCGTTCCACGAGTTCGACGCCGAGCGCGTCGCCCGCTACACGAAGCGCGACATCGACCGGTTGATGGCCGATGCCGGCATCGTGCGCAACCGCGCGAAGATCGAAGCCACCATCGCCAACGCGCGCGCGGTAGCCGACCTCTCCGACGGCGGAGTGGATCTCGGCGAATTGCTGTGGTCGTTCGCACCACCGGCTCGGCCAAGACCGGCCGACCTTTCCGCCGTGCCCGCTGTGACACCGGAATCCACCGCGATGGCCAAGGAATTGAAGCGCCGCGGCTTCCGATTCGTCGGACCGACGACGGCCTACGCGTTGATGCAAGCCACCGGAATGGTCGACGACCACACCGTCGATTGCTGGGTTCCGGCCATCAAAGCCGCATCGTAATGACGGTCTTAGCCGGGTCTTTGCACACCGATCGCTGCCGATAGGGAACAATGGGAGAAGATCTGGACGCCCGACGACGGGCCGGCTCATGTGGAGGGAGCACTCGATGGCGGCGATGAAGCCCCGGACCGGAGACGGTCCACTGGAAGCAACCAAGGAGGGGCGCGGCATCGTGATGCGGGTACCACTGGAAGGCGGCGGGCGACTCGTCGTCGAACTGACCCCTGACGAAGCGGCCGCCCTCGGCGACGAACTCAAGGGCGTCACCAGCTCCTAAGAAGACACCTTCCGGTAGATCTCCAACGTCTGTTCGGCGATATGCGCCCAGGAGAATTCCTGGATACAGCGCTGCCGTCCAGCCTGGCCATACTGGCGGGCCCTCTCCGGGTCGGCCACCAGCGAGTTGACCGCCTCGGCCAGCCGCCGCTCGAAAGATGTCGGGTCACTCGCCTCGTAGTGCACCAGCAGACCGGTCTGACGATCGGCGACCACCTCCGGGATGCCGCCAACATCAGAGGCCACCACCGCCGTCGCGCAGGCCATTGCCTCCAGGTTCACGATGCCCAACGGTTCGTACACCGACGGACACACGAAAACCGTTGCTGCTGAGAGTATTTCGCGAATCTTGCCGATCGGCAACATTTCCCGGACCCAGAACACGCCGCTGCGGACGCGCGCCAGCTCCTGCACCGCGGTCGTCACCTCGGCCGCGATCTCAGGGGTGTCCGGCGCGCCCGCGCACAACACCAACTGAATCTCGGGTGCGAAGTGATGGACGGCCGCGATCAGATGCGCGACCCCCTTCTGCCGGGTGATCCGCCCGACGAACGCCACGATCGGACGGGTGCGGTCGACGCCCAGCTCCCGCAGCACCGAGTCGTCGGCCTCCGATTCGGCGGGGTACCAGACATCGGTGTCGATCCCGTTGCGCACCACGTGGACCCGGTTGGGGTCGAGCGCCGGATACGTGTGCAGCACGTCGTCACGCATGCCCGAACTGACCGCGATCACGGCGTCGGCGGCTTCGACCGCGGTCTTCTCCACCCACGACGACACCCGGTAGCCGCCGCCAAGCTGTTCGGCCTTCCACGGCCGCATCGGTTCAAGCGAATGCGCGGTCAGCACGTGCGGGATGCCGTGCAACAGGGCGGCCAGGTGTCCGGCCAGCCCGGTGTACCACGTGTGCGAATGCACGACAGTGGCGTTCGACGCGCCGTTGACCATGTTGAGGTCGGCCGACAGTGTCGACAGCGCAGCGTTCGCGCCCTTGAGAGCAGGGTCGGGTTGCGCGACGACGACCCCGGGCCGGGGCGCGCCCATGCAGTGCACGTCGACCTCACACAGGTGGCGCAATTGCGCGACGAGTTCGGTGACGTGCACCCCCGCACCGCCGTAGACCTCGGGCGGATACTCCCGAGTCATCATCGCCACCCGCATAGTCACGACCGTAATAGCTGTCGGAGGTTTATTCGACCGCCAAAACGCCAAATACCTTGACTGCCAGAACGGATGACTGCCAGAACCGATCAATAGCACGCAATGGCTGGCAGCCGCGTGCACCTGCGGATAGGTTTGAATCATGAGGGAGTTGCCACACGTCCTTGGCATCGTCCTGGCAGGCGGCGAAGGCAAGCGGCTGTACCCGTTGACGGCCGATCGGGCCAAGCCGGCGGTTCCCTTCGGCGGCGCGTACCGGCTGATCGATTTTGTGCTGTCGAATCTTGTGAACGCGCGGTACCTGCGGATCTGCGTGCTGACCCAGTACAAGTCGCATTCGCTGGACCGCCACATCTCGCAGAACTGGCGGCTGTCAGGGCTTGCCGGCGAATACATCACCCCGGTGCCAGCGCAGCAGCGGCTCGGCCCGCGGTGGTACACCGGCTCGGCCGACGCGATCTATCAGTCGCTGAACCTGATCTACGACGAGGATCCCGACTACATCATCATTTTCGGTGCGGACCACGTGTACCGGATGGATCCCGAGCAGATGCTCCAGTTCCACATCGAGAGCGGCGCGGGAGCGACGGTGGCCGGAATCCGGGTGCCGCGCGCCGAGGCAAGCGCGTTCGGCTGCATCGACAGCGACGAGTCCGGTCGCATCCGCGGATTCATCGAGAAGCCTGCCGACCCCCCTGGCACACCCGACGAGCCCGAGCAGACGTTCGTCTCGATGGGCAACTACATCTTCACCACCAAGGTGCTCATCGACGCCATCCGGGCCGATGCCGACGACGACGACTCCGACCACGACATGGGCGGCGACATCATCCCGCGTCTGGTCAGCGACGGCATGGCCGCGGTGTACGACTTCAACAACAACGAAGTGCCCGGAGCCACCGAACGCGACCACGGCTACTGGCGCGACGTCGGCACGCTCGACGCGTTCTACGACGCCCACATGGACCTGGTGTCCGTGCATCCGGTGTTCAACCTCTACAACAAGCGCTGGCCCATCCGCGGCGAGTCCGAGAACCTGGCGCCCGCAAAATTCGTCAACGGCGGCTCGGCGCAGGAGTCGGTCGTCGGCGCCGGCAGCATCATTTCGGCTGCGTCCGTACGCAATTCGGTCCTGTCGTCCAACGTGGTCGTCGACGACGGCGCGATCGTCGAGGGCAGCGTGATCATGCCGGGCACCCGCATCGGTCGGGGCGCAGTGGTGCGCCACGCGATCCTCGACAAGAACGTCGTGGTGGGCCCGGGTGAGATGGTCGGCGTCGATCTGGAGAAGGACCGCGAGCGATTTGCGATCAGCGCCGGGGGAGTGGTCGCGGTCGGTAAGGGCGTCTGGATCTAGCCCGCGTTTCGGCTCCTCGGCGCGGCCGAGCGCGGTGGCCGACCACGCATGTGGTCGCGGACGCGACTCATGATGTCGCCGAGGGTGTCCACATCCTGCTCGGTAAGTGAGCCGTAGAGGAGGTCACGTACGACCTCGATGTGGCCGGGTAAGACCTTGGCGACGCGCGCTCGGCCCGCCTTGGTGATGGCGACGACGGTGGAGCGCTTGTCGCGGGTGCTGACTTCGCGCGCGATGAGCCCCGCTTTTTCGAGTATCCCGGCCTGATGGGTCAGCCCGCTGCGGCTGTACACCACACCGTCGGCCAGTTCAGTCATCGTGAGCGGCCGGTCGGCGTCGACCAATTTGGCCAGTACCTCGAACTGCACGTAACTGAGCCCGCCCTCGGCCTGCAACTGCTCTTGAACGGCATACTGCAACAAGCTCGCCGCCTCGGTCAGGGCGAAGTAGGTGCGCATCTGGGCAGGCTTGAGGCCGTCAGCCATGTCGTCATCCTAATGCTTCAATATCGAAGCGTCTGGAACCGTTGCGGCATAGCCAATCTCAATTGGTGAACTGCGCGACGAGCGCTTGCAGACGCTGCGAGTCATGGTCAGCGCGTAGTCGGCCGGTCCGGCCGAGGGTGACCAGGCCATGCAGCGCGGCCCAGAACACTTCGGTGAGGGTGTCGGCGTCTTGTGTATCGGCGACGAGCGCGACCGCTTTGTGCAACTCGGCGAAGGCTGCGGACAGCTCGGGCGGTGTCGCGTCGGCGGCGAAGCGCAAGCTGGTCGCGCGGGTGAACATCGCGTCGTAGACGGCGGGGTTGTCGCGGGCGAAGTCGAGATACGCGCGCGCAATCCGGCTCAGCGCGCCGTCGGCCGACCCGCCGCCCGCACCCCGAATCGCCTCGGCGAGCTCGCCGAAACCCTCGATGGCGATGGCGTCGGCGATTTGGTCCATGCCTTGAAAGTGCTTGTACAGGACGGGCTGGCTGTACTCGATTTCGGTGGACAGCCGGCGGGTGGTGACGGCGTCCCACCCCTCAGCCTCGGCCAATGTGCGCGCCGTTGTGATGATCAGCTGCCGGCGAGCTTCGCGTTCCCGGACCCGGCGGTCCTCAATGGCCATGCCGCACGATAGCACCGCTAGGGGTGCTAGCGCTGCTATTGACGCGCCGACGAAACAGGGTTAGCGTTGCTAGCGCTAGCGCTGCTAGCACTTATCAGAGGAGATCCGGAATGGACATAGAGCTCATCACCCGGGCCGGCGCACTGATCGCGGTGCTCGCAACCGCAGTCGTGTACGGCACCGACGTCTTCTGCGCAGCCGTGCTGCGACCGGCCTTGGCGTCGATCGACGACAACGCCCTGGTCGCCGTCATGGGCAGCGTGCATCGATACGGCGACCGGCGCATGCCGGTTCCGGGCGTGCTCGGGGTCATCGCCGCCGCGACGAGCGTGGTGGCGGCCGCCGTCACCGCGCATTGGGCACAGACGATCGTGGCGGGCGCCGCCGTGGTCGCGTTGTTGGTCTGGCTTGTGCTCTACACACGTGTGAGCGCACCGATCAATCGTCAACTGACACAGGCTGCCGGCACCGGCATGGTGTTGCCGAACGGGCGTGCGCTGCAGGCGAAGTGGGACCGCGTCATCGACGCTCGCGCGGTGTTGCAAGGCCTCGCAGTGACTGCTCTTTGCCTGGTGCTCGTGATATGACAGGGGGAGAACAGCATCCGGTGTTTCAGCTCAGGACCTACACCCTGCGGTCACCGGAAGCTCTGCACCAGTACGCAACCGTTCACTGGGCCCGACACCTGGAAACGTTCATGGCATTCGGCGTCACCACCGTTGGGGTGTGGACCGAGCGCAGCGCCGCCGCACATCGACTCGTCGCGCTCATCCGTTTTCCATCGGGCGCCGACACTGAGCAGCTGACCCGGCGCATCATGACCAGCCCGGAGTTCGCCGCCGACATGGCCGGCTTCGACGTCGACGAAATCACCGACGTAGAAGCGGAACTGCTTGACCCGACAGCGTTTTCACCGATTCATTAGCGAAACCCCAGGAGTGCTCGACATGACCACCACCATCATCGGCTACGCGCTCGCCGGACTGATCGCTGCGGCCATCATCTTCATCGGCGCACGATTTCTCGTCGCACCGCGCGTTGCCGCAGCCGGCTACGGTGTTCTTCCAGATCTGCATGAGCCCGCCGCAGGCGCGTACTTGAGTGTCAAGGGTGTCCGCGACATTGCGTCGGGGCTGTTCGTCATCATCCTGATGGCTGCGGGCGCCACCCATCTGGTCGGCTTGGTGATACTGGCCGCCACCATCATCCCGCTCGCAGACGCGGCGATCGTGCTACGCAACGGCGGCTCCAAAGCCATCGCATGGGGAGTCCACGGCGTCACCGCCGCCGTCATGCTCATCACCGCTGCGCTACTGCTCACCTGACGCGACGGCACCTCCATCGCCGCACTGTGACGACCGTCACGCGCATTCGGGGATTGCTTCGACTTCGAAGCAAGTTGATGCAATCAGAAGTTGCTTCGACATCGAAGCAGTCGAACGAAGGAGGAAATCATGAAGGCGCTGCGATACCACCGTTACGGCGGCAGTGAGGTTCTGCAGTACGAGGAGGCCCCGCGTCCGGTGCCAGGCCCGCGAGAGGCGTTGGTGCAGGTGGCGGCCACCTCGTTCAACCCGGTCGATGCCGGCATCCGCGGCGGTTACCTGTCCGAGGTGTATCAGATCAGCTTCCCGCACATCCCCGGCGTGGACGTCGCGGGCACGATCGCCGAACTCGGTGAGGAAGTTCAGGGGTGGAACGTCGGCGACGCGGTCGTCGCGTTTCTGCCGCTGGATGCCGATGGCGCCGCCGCCGAGTATGCGGTCGTGCCTGCCGAGTTGCTGGCCGCCGCACCGCAGTCGGTGAATCTGGCCGACGCCGCCGCATTGCCGGTGGCCGCCTTGACGGCGTGGCAGGCCCTCTTCGAGATCGCGGGTTTGACGGCGGGACAGACGATTCTGATCAACGGTGCGTCAGGTGCGGTCGGCGGCTACGCGATTCAGTTGGCCAAGAGCGCCGGGGCCGTCGTGACCGCGACTGCCAAAGCGCGTGACGCCGAGCGTCTGCGCACATTGGGCGTCGACCGCATCGTCGACTACATCGACTACACGCACTCGCCGATCGATGTCGACGGTGCACCGTTCGACGTGGTGCTCAACCTGGTCAGCACCACCGACGAACAGACCGAAGCCCTCATCGGCGCGGTCGCCGACGGCGGTTTCCACGTGGGCACCATGGTCTTCGGGCCGCAGAACCCCGGCCGGGGCGTCCGCACGCAGCGGATCTTCGTCCGCAGCGACGCAGCGCAACTCGCGGAGTTGGTCAGCCGAGTCGACGCAGGCCAACTGCGAGTTGAGGTCGCCGACCGCCGCCCGCTCGAGCAGGCCGCAACAGTGCACGCCGACTCCGACGCCGGCCGCCTGCACGGCAAGACGATCCTGTTGCCTGCCGAGCACTAATCCAACACAGCCAAACTGAAACGACTCAGCCGTTGCGGGTCGGCGTCGATGTCGATCTCGGTGATCTTGTCGCCGCCGACTCCAAAGCGCAGCACCAATGCCAGCCTCCCGTCGGGGGCCACCACGATGCCGACGGCGCCATCCACCAAAGCGGGCTCGGCGAACCGGGCGTTGGCTGAGAAAGCGCGGGCGTTGGTGGCCACGGCATGCGCGCCGCGGATTGTCGTCGCGGTGCCCGCTGCGGCGGCGTCGACGCGCAGCTCGACGTCGGCGTCGAGCACGTTCAGCAGCGCATCGAAATCACCCTCGCGTGCTGCGGCCAGAAACGCGTCGACGAGTTCCCGTTGGCGTACCAAATCTGTTGCAGGATCGGGAGTTTTACCGCGAACTCGACGCCTGGCCCGCGCCGCGAGCTGGGCAGCGGTGTTCTCGGTGCGGCCGACGATCGGTGCTATCTCGGCGTATGGCAGGTCGAACATGTCGTGCAGCACGAAGGCCAACCGTTCGGCGGGACTCAGTGTCTGCAGGATGACAAGCAGCGCCACGCCGATGGAATCGGCAAGCACCGCTTCGGCTTCCGGGTCGACGCCCTCGCCGGCGATCGCGGCGGCATCGTCCAGCGGCTCCTGCGGGTGCGCGCTGCGGGCCCGCAGCATGTCCAGGCAGATTCGCGCGACGACGGTCGTCAACCAGCCGCGCATGTTGCGCACGTCGCTGATGTCGGCGCCCTGCATTCGCAGCCACGCCTCCTGCACCGCGTCCTCGGCCTCACCCACCGATCCCAGCATGCGGTAGGCGACCGCGCGCAGATGTGCTCGGTGGTCCTCGAATGACTCGGCGGGCACGGCTCACCTCCTATGTCATATTCCGCCCGTTTGGTCCGTCATGGTTATGACGGATGAGCGCCGATCGGCATGACACGGAGACTGACATGAAGACGCTGAGGGCGGTTTTCGCGCTGCACGGCCTGATCACGCTGGCCGGTGCGGTCGTATTGACGGCTTTCCCGCAAGCCATCCCGTCAATGGTGGGCATCACGCTCGCGAGACCCGATTATCTGCTTGTCTATCTGGTCGCCGCGGCAGAACTGGCCGTGGCGGTGCTGTCATTCGGAGCCATCCGCGTCACCGACTCGGCTGCGCTGGGATTGATCCTGACGACGCTCGTCGTGCTGCATGCGACGAGCGGTGTCCTCAACGTCGTCTACATGGCACTGACGCAACCGACCGCCACGATGATCTCGAACACTGTGTTGCGGTTCGCGGTCGTTGTCGTGTTGCTGGTCGTGTGGCGGGCGGCCCGTCGTCACCAGACGCCGGGCACCAGTCGGTAATGCACCTTGTGCGTGTACTCGTCGTACCCGTCGAGTTCCTGGCGCAGTGCCTTCTCCTCGTCGAGAATTCGGGTGGCGAGTACAGCCAGCCCCAGAATAACGAACAGCAATCCCCAATACGATCCAAGAGCCAACGGCACGCCGATCATCAGCACCACGTTTCCGAAGTACATCGGGTGGCGGACAACGGAGTACACACCCGTGGACACCACCTTCTGCCCGGACTCGACAGTGATGTTCGCGGCAGCGTAGCCGTTTTGGATCGTCGTGATCATCGCGATCGAAAGCCCCACCCCGACCAGCACATCGCCGACCACCGAGACGGCCGCGGGCACCGTTGACCAGCCGAAGCGGTAGTCCAATGCGCTCACCACGATCATCGCTGCCATCGAGACGAACGCGAACGTGATGATGACTTTCTGCAACGGCCGACTCTCCGCGGCGGGCCCTGCCTGCATACGTCGTTGCAGCGCAGCGGGATTCGTGGTCGCCAGGTACACACTCGGGATCATCGTGGCGAGCGCGAACACCACGATGAACGTCCAGCCTCGCCAGTAGTCGAACGTCCCGGCCGGAAGGAACACCAACAGCAGGAAGACGGCGAAGCCGACGACGGACGTCAACACTGCTCGAACGGCTGTCTTCATGACTCTCCCTCACCAGACACCGGGGACCAGCCGCGAATGCACCTTCTCGGTGTATTCGCGGTAGCCGGTCAGCCCTTCTGTCAACGCCTTCTCCTCGTCGACGATGCGGGCGGTGAACAGTATTGCGCTGAAGGGGACGACGACGAGGCCCCAATACGAGCCGAGTGCGAGAGGGAGGCCGATGAACATGAGGAGAGCACCGAAGTACATCGGATGTCGCACAAGGCCGTACAGCCCTGTGGACACCACCGTCTGCTCCGCGTCGACGGTGATGTTCGTAGCGGCGTAGTCGTTTTGAGTGATCACCACCAGCGCGATGCCAAGTCCGGTCCACGTCATCAGGTTCCCAACGACCACCCATGTGGTGGGCACGTGCGACCAGCCGAACCGATGGTCGAACGCCGAGACGACTAGTAGCGCAAAGAACGCCAGCGCGATGCCGGTGATGACGACCTTCTGCACCGGCCTGGTTTCGTGCTGAGGTCCGGCGTTCATCCGCCTGCGAAGCACGGCGGGGTTCGTCAGTCCGACATACACCATGTAGAGCACCGAGAGCCCGACGAAGATGCCGAAGAAGATCCACGCCTGCCAGTAGTCGAATGTGCCTGCGGGCCAGAACAATGCCACGGCCATCAGCGCCAGGGACAGAACGGATGACATCGTTGCTTGGAGTGCGGTTTTCATGATCCTTCCCTGTCGAGAGCGTTACACCGCATCGCGGATGCGATAGAGCCAGCAGGCGAGGACCGTCAGCGCCGCGGCACCGACGACCATCACCGTCAGTGCGCCTGCGGGAAGGTCCGTCGGCATCGTGGTCCGTCCCACCGGCGACAGGTCGATCAACCAGCGGGGCAGTCTCAGCAGCGCGCCGAGGTACAGCGATGTGACGACGAATGTGACTGCGAGCCAACCGATCCAGGTATGGCGCACTGCGACGGCCAAGGCCGCCACGCCCGCGATCACCGCCATCGCCGGCAGGTGAGCGAGACCGGTCAACGTCAACTTCGCGATGGTTGCGGGCTCGCCGAGCGTCAGGCCCGCCCCGAGCCCGTTGCCAAGACCCGCGAAGAACATCAACACCGCGGAGCCGACGAGCGCGGCCGCGACAGCGGTCAGCAACCAGCGCCACCTCGACACCGCGCCGGCCAACACGGCCTCGCCAAGGCCCGATTGTTCGTCGTTGTACACCCGCAGCACAGCGCTTACGACATACGCGCTGGCGGCGGCTGCGAGGAACTGCGTCATCGTCATGTAGACGCCGTCGGTGCCCTGGGCAGTCAGCACCCTGGCGAGCAGCGGGTTGTCCTTCGCCGCGTCCAGCAGCGACTTGGTCATGGAGCCAAAGGCCAAGCCGCCCAGGAACAGTCCGACGGTCCAGCCGATGATCTGGCCGCGCTGCAGCGTCATGTGCAGGGCGAACACGCCGGAGATCGGCCGCGCGTCCGGCTTCTCGCCGGTTGACGGGATCACCCCGGCGTCGTACTGCCTGCTGCCTTCCAGCCAGGCGGCCAGCGCCATCAGTGCGATCGTCAGCGCGACAAGCATCGTGAACGGCCACCAGCGCAAGTCGACGAACGCGCGCATCTGCTGGGCCCATGCGATGGGGGAGAACCAGCTCAGCGCGGACCCGGAGTTGTCGATGACGTCACCGATGCCGCGCACCAACGCCGCCACGGCAAGCACCGCCATCGCCGCACCGGTCGCAGTCCGCGCCTGGCGCCACAGTTGCGCCGTGACCGCGGCCACCGCACCGAAAACCATGGCCACCCCGGTGATGCCGAGGCACATTGCGGCAGTGTCTGCGAACGCGAAGCCCGTCGATGCCATCGCCACCGTCATGGTCACTGCGAGGACGGCGTGCACCCCTGCGACGAGGATCAACGCGGCCCAGGTTCGCGCGTAGCGTCCGACCACCGACGACGAAACCAGTTCCGCGATGCCGTTTTCTTCCTCGGCGCGGGTGTGCCGGATGACGGTGGTGATGGCGAGGATCGACGCCGCGATGATCAGCGTCAGCATCAGCTCGTTGGCCATCATCGCGCCGAGGTCGGTCTCGTTTCCGCCAAACATCGGTCCGCCCAACATCATTCCGGCGGGTGTCTTGAGCAGGTTCACCCGCGCGAGCCGCTGCGGCTCCTCGGGGTAGGCGAGCTTCACCGCGTTCGGCGCATACACCATCATCAGCGTCAGCGCCGCCACCCATACCGACAGCCGAACCCGGTCGCGCCGCAACGCGAGTCGCAGCAGGCTCGCTGCTCCGGTGAGCGACGACCCCTGCCGCGCCGCTTCGTGCCGGCCCGCACGGGTCGCGACAGTCGTGGTGGTCATCGGTTCACCCCCTGATACTCGCGCAGAAACAGGTCCTCCAGCGACGCCGGTGCCACCGTCAGCTCGGCGATGCCGAGATCGGTGAGGTGCTCCATGACGAAGTCGAGCTCATTGCGGTCAACGGAGAACCGGACGTGCGCGTCCTCGACTGCGAAGTCGTGCACATACGGAAGGTCTTGCAGCACACCGGCATCGCCGCGGGTGCGCACGGTGATCGTGGTGCGCATCAGGTGTCGCAGGTCGTCGAGCGTACCGGATTTCACCGCACGGCCCGCGCGGATGATCGTGACGTTGTCGCAGAGCTTCTCCACCTCGGCAAGGATGTGGCTGGACAGCAGCACGGCAGCGCCCTGCTTCGTGACCTCCTCCACGCAGGTCTGAAATGCCTTCTCCATCAACGGATCCAGGCCAGAAGTGGGCTCGTCGAGGATGTAGAGCTCGGCGTTGGTCGAGAACGCGGCGATGATCGCCACCTTCTGCCGGTTGCCCTTCGAGTAGGTGCGGGCCTTCTTGTGTGGGTCGAGCTCGAACCGCTCGATCAACTCGTCGCGGCGCCTGGTGTCGACGCCGTTACCGCGCAGGTGGACAAGGAAGTCGATGGCCTGAAGTCCGGTCAGGTTGGGCCACAACGTGACATCGCCCGGCACGTAAGCGATTCGCCGGTGCAGTCCCACCGCGTCCCGCCAGGGGTCGCCGCCGAGCAGTCGGACGGTGCCGCTGTCTGCGCGCAGCAGGCCCAGCAGCACCCGGATCGTGGTGGACTTGCCCGCACCGTTCGGGCCGAGGAATCCGGTGATGTCACCCGGCGCGACGGTCAGGTCGAGACCGTCGAGCGCCTTGGTGCGGCCGAACGACTTGGACAGGTCCCGGATTTCGACAGCGAGCTGCGACCGCGAAGTGTCAGCTCGTTGCAGAGATGCCGCCGTCATTGTGCTCTCCTTCATTGGATGTGAACGGAATACCTTTTTCACGCGCCTCGAGGAATGCGTCGTACATGGTTGAGTCCGTCATCAGGCCCTCGGTGTAGAGCTCGAGGGCGGGCAGGATCATCTCCTCGCCGTAATCGCGAAGGACGGCGCGCAGATCGGTTGGGGTTGGGTGCATTTGGATGTAGAGAAAGAATCCGCCGCCACCGGTCAGGCCGAGAAACTTGGCGCGGGCACTCGGATCGCGGCTGGGCTTGAGCAGGCCGGTTCGCACGCCCTCTTCGAGATACTCCTCGCCGTTGTCGATCATCCTCTGCCACAGCATCTTTGCCAGGTCGCTGCCCGACTGCATGCTGCGCACCAGGTAGGCCATCATCGGCGCGTACGACTCCATCTCGGCCATCTGCCGAAACCAGTCGGCCGGATCTCTGGTCTGCATCGACGCGGACTTGCCGGTGCGGATCTCCTCGGCGATGTAGTCGTCGCAGGCCTTGCGCAGGCCGTCTTTGGAGCCGAAGTGATGAATCACCAGCGCGGCGGACACACCAGCGGACTCGGCGATGCTGCGAAGCCCGACGTTGAAGCCGTGCTCACCCCACTGTTCGATCGCGGCGTCGCGGATCCGGGCGACGGCCGTGCGATCGTCTGACGCTGAACGCATGTTTAGTACGCTAAACACGCGTTCAGTGCACAGTCAAGGATCTACCCCGTCAGAAATCCGTAAAGATCGCGATTCGGGGTGCGGAAGAAAATTCAGTCACGCGCGGCGGCCAGCAGGCCGTCGCCAAGCGGGATGAGCACCGGCGTCAGCCGCTCATTCTCAGCGATCAGTCGCGCCGCCTCGCGCACAGCGCTGACCTCCGCATCCTTGGCGTTCGCGTCGCCGGCACGCCCGCCCAGTGCCGCGCGATGCACCACAATCGCGCCGCCGGGCCGCAGCAGTCGCACGCCCTCTTCGACGAACTGCGGCTGGTCGACCGGATCGCCGTCGATGAACACCAGGTCGTAGGACTCGTCGGCCAGCCGGGTCAGGACCTCCTGAGCGCGGCCCACGATCAACCGTGTCCGCGACGGGCCGACGCCCGCCTCGGTGAAGGCCTGCTTGGCCAGCCGCTGATGCTCGGGTTCGACGTCGATGGTGGTCAGCACGCCGTCTTCACGCATGCCTGAGAGCAACCACAGCCCGCTGACGCCCGCGCCCGTGCCCACTTCGACCACTGCCTTGGCGCCGGTCAGCTTCGCCAGCACGCAGAGCAGCGCACCGACCGCGGGGGTGACTGCGCCTGCGCCGATGTCCACGGCCCGCTCACGGGCGGCGGCGACGATCGCGTCCTCGGAGATCGAGCCCTCGGCGTGGCTGACGATCGACTCGGGCCGGCTCTGCGGTCCGCCCCCGATGACGTCGTCGATGCCGGCCATGCCCGCAGCGTAGAGCGAACCCAGGTGGGCCGCAGCCGCGACACGCCCGTCCCGATCGCCAGAATCACAGCCTGCGCGAACCCGTTTGTGCTGGTCGGAAAACGGGTAACGAATGTTCTCAGGAAAAGTTCAGTTTGCTCATATGCCAAGCACACCCCAGTCGGAGAGCGTATCTCGCATGGAACACGGCGGACGCTGGCGTTATGGGAATAAGCACGTGGACAAACGCGTTTCCGCCGACGTCGAGCCGTCGATGATCAGTGACGGCTGTGACAGCGATGATCGGCTCGCGCGAAGAGCCGAAACAACGGAGGATCCGACGACCACCACCAAGCTGGCCCCAGTCACGATGGCCCATCTCGAGCAGTACACCGACGGAAACTGGGTAGAGCCGTCCGACGAGTTGACCGGGACCGCGGTATTCGACGCCACCGGCGACGCGACCACGATGCCGTCCTGGGACGAGCTGGTCCGTCAGCACGCCGACCGGGTGTACCGGCTGGCATATCGGCTGTCGGGTAATCAGCACGACGCCGAGGATCTGACGCAGGAGACGTTCATCCGCGTCTTCCGGTCGGTGCAGAACTATCAGCCGGGCACCTTCGAGGGCTGGCTGCACCGCATCACCACGAACCTGTTCCTGGACATGGTCCGCCGCCGCGGCCGCATCCGGATGGAGGCGCTGCCCGAGGACTATGACCGGGTGCCTGCCGACGAGCCGAACCCCGAGCAGATCTACCACGATTCGCGGCTGGGCCCCGACCTGCAGGCCGCACTGGACTCGCTGCCGCCGGAGTTTCGCGCCGCCGTGGTCCTGTGCGACATCGAAGGCCTGTCCTACGAGGAAATCGGTGCCACGCTGGGCGTCAAGCTCGGCACTGTGCGCAGCCGAATCCACCGCGGACGCCAGGCGCTGCGCGACTACCTGGCCAGCCACTCGGACGACACGGCGAAATCGGCCTGAGGTTCGCGGGTGTGGCCCACAGGCTGCCGCGCTACATTCAAGTCAGGACCGTCGTCTGCGACGTGAACAAGAATGAGAGGAGCTGGGTGATGGTGGACCCGGGACATGTGTTCCGCCGTGCGTTCTCCTGGCTGCCCGCTCAGTTCGCCTCGCAGAGCGATGCGCCGGTCGGGCCCCGGCAATTCGGCTCCACCGAGCACCTGTCGATCGAGGCGGTCGCGGCGTTCGTCGACGGTGAACTGCGGATGACCGCGCACCTGCGCGCCGCACATCACCTGTCGTTGTGCCAGGAGTGCGCGGCCGAGGTCGAGGCTCAGCGTCAGGCCCGCGCCGCCTTGCGGGACTCCGGCTCCATCGCCATCCCGACATCTCTGCTGGGCATGTTGTCCCAGATCCCGCACGCTCCACCCGCACCGCCCGACGAAGCGGATCAGCCTCAGTTTGCTGACGGCACACCGCGGTATCGGCGCAGGCGCCGGTAGGGTGAATGCGAAATGACGCGCGCCGGGCGCCCACTTTTCGGGCGGGCGCTCCCATAACGAGGGTGATGAACGGGTGACCAATCTGGACCAGTCCGGGCGTGAGCGCCTAGAGCCGCGCCCTGTGTCGCGTCCACCTGTCGATCCTGCGGCGCGTCGCGCGTTCGGCAGGCCCGAGGGCGTCGACGGGTCGTTCGTGGGTCTGGACCGCTATCGCAACCAAGCCGAGTACACGCCGAAGGACAAAAAGCCCGACCCGGTGCTGGCCGAGGCGTTCGGCAGGCCCTACGCGGGTGGCGATTCGCTGCAGCGGCACCCTGCCGACGCCGGCGCGCTTGAGGCTGAACGCGACGGCGCCGGTCCTGACGACGCCGACGACCCTTGGCGCAATCCCGGGGCCGCGGCGGCCCTCGGCACTCCTGCGCTGCCGCAGACCGCGCCTGCAACGTCATATGCCGCGACGGGCAAGCTCGGCGTGCGCGATGTGCTGTTCGGCGGCCGGGTCTCCTACGTTGCGCTGGCGGTCCTGGCGATCCTGGCGCTGGTGGTCGGCATCGGCGGCGGCTGGGTGGGTCGCAAGACGGCTGAAGTCGTCGAGGCATTCACCACGTCGAAGGTCACGCTGGAAACCAGCAACAACGACGCGCCTCCGCCCGGACAGTTCGCGAAAGTGGCTGCCGCGATTGCTGATTCGGTGGTGACGGTCGAAGCCGTCAGCGATTCCGAGGGCTCACAGGGCTCGGGCGTCGTGGTCGACGGCCGCGGCTACATCGTCACCAACAACCACGTCATCTCCGAGGCTGCGGCCAACCCGAGCCAGTACAAGATCTCGGTGGTGTTCAACGACGGCAAGGAAGTACCCGCCAATCTCGTTGGCCGCGACCCGAAGACAGATCTGGCCGTGCTGAAGGTCGACAACGTCGACAACCTGTCGGTGGCCAAGCTCGGCGACTCCGAGAAGCTGGTCGTCGGCGATGAGGTGATTGCCGCCGGCGCACCGCTGGGTCTGCGCAGCACGGTCACCCACGGGATCATCAGCGCGCTGCACCGTCCGGTGCCGCTGTCCGGTGACGGCTCGGACACCGACACCGTGATCGACGGCGTGCAGACCGACGCATCGATCAACCACGGCAACTCCGGTGGCCCGCTGATCAACATGAACGCCGAAGTGATCGGTATCAACACCGCAGGAAAGTCGTTGTCCGACAGCGCAAGCGGCCTCGGCTTCGCGATCCCGGTCAACGAGGTCAAAAAGACCATCGACGCGCTGATCAAGGACGGCAAGATCGCCCACCCGACGCTGGGCCTGACCGCCCGCTCGGTGAGCAACGACATCGCGTCGGGCGCGCAGGTGGCCAACGTGAAGGCGGGCGGGCCCGCCGAGAAGGGCGGCATCCTCGAGAACGATGTCGTCGTCAAGGTCGGCAACCGCACGGTCGCAGATGCCGACGAATTCGTTGTTGCGGTGCGTCAGTTGACAATTGGTCAAGAGTCGCCGATCGAGGTGGTCCGCGACGGCCGTCACGTGACGCTGATGGTCACCCCGGGCGCTGACACTCCAACGACATAATGTTCGCGAACGTGGGCTGGGGCGAGATGCTGGTCCTGGTGATCGCCGGCCTGGTGATCCTCGGGCCAGAACGGCTGCCCGGCGCCATCCGATGGACCTCGGGTGCGCTGCGCCAGGCGCGCGACTACATCAGCGGCGCCACCAGTCAACTGCGCGACGACCTCGGCCCGGAATTCGAGGATCTGCGCGAGCCGCTGAGCGAGCTCAACAAGTTGCGTGGCATGACGCCGAGGGCCGCGCTGACGAAACACCTTCTCGACGGCGATGATTCGATCTTCACCGGAAAATTCGACAAGCCTGCGACCAGCGCGGAAAAGCCGGTGTCGGCGCCTGCGCCCGTCGCGCAGCCGGAGCCGCCGGCGTCGACGCCGTTCGACACCGACGCGACGTGAGCGCCTAGCGGCCCGCGGGGTCCAGGCCCAGCGACATGCCCGCCAGCCCACGCTTACGCGAGGACAGCGCGTCGGCGATCTTGCGCAGCTCCTTGCCCGCGGCCGAATCCGGGGCCGACAACACCAGCGGCACACCGTCATCGCCTGCCGCGACCAGTGCAGGGTCTAGGGGCACCTGGCCGAGCAACGGCACATCCGCGCCGACCGAACGCGACAGCGATTCGGCGACCTGCTTGCCGCCGCCTTCACCGAAGATCTGCATCGTGGTTCCGTCGGGCATCAGCAGCCCCGACATGTTCTCCACCACGCCGGCGATGCGCTGCTTGGTCTGCAGCGCGATCGCGCCGGCCCGCTCGGCGACCTCGGCGGCGGCCAGTTGCGGCGTCGTCACCACCAGAATGTCGGCGCCGGGGATCAGCTGCGCGACCGAGATCGCGATGTCGCCGGTGCCCGGCGGCAGGTCCAGCAGCAGTACGTCGAGATCACCCCAGTACACGTCGGCCAGGAATTGCTGTAGGGCGCGGTGCAGCATCGGCCCGCGCCACACCACGGGGGTGTTGCCCTGGGTGAACATCGCGATCGAGATGACCCGCACGTCGTGCGCGACCGGCGGCAGGATCATCGACTCCACCTGGGTGGGCCGGTCGGTGGTGCCCATCATCCGCGGCACCGAGTGGCCGTAGATATCGGCGTCGAGCACGCCGACGGACAACCCGCGCGCGGCCATCGCGGCAGCCAGATTGACCGTGACGCTCGACTTGCCGACGCCGCCCTTACCGGACGCGACGGCGTACACGCGGGTCAGTGAACCGGGTTGGGCGAACGGGATGACCGGTTCGCGGGCGTCGCCGCGCAGTTGCTTGCGAAGCTCGGTGCGCTGCTCGTCGTTCATCACATCGAGGCTGACCTTGACGGCGCCGGTGCCCGGCACGTCCGCCACAGCCAGGGTGACGCGCTCGGAGATCTCGGCCTTCTTCGGACAGGCCGAGGTGGTCAGGTACACCTCGACGTGTACGCCACCATCGGCCTCGACGGTGACGGCCTTGACCATGCCGAGTTCGGTGATCGGGCGCCGCAGCTCGGGGTCGATCACCTTGGCCAGCGCGGCGCGGATCGCCGATTCCAGGTCAGTGGGAGTTTGAGACATCGGCATCGAGTCTAGGCCGACCCCACGGTCCTCCTTAACCAGCAGGTCCCGGCGCAGGCCCCAGCGCCGGTGGCAGCACCGCCGGCTGCTCAGCCGGCGCGGTCTCGGTCGCGGGCTGCTCGGGTGCCATCGCAGGCACGGCCGGCTGCGGGGCCTGCGGCATCAGCATCTGCGCATCACCAGGCACCGCGGCCGCGCTCGGGGCGGGCGCGGTCGGGGTGATACAGAACACCGCGCACCCGGCAGGCCGCGACGGCGGTTCCTGGACGGTCTGCTGCGGTTGCATCCACGGCGGCAGCCACGGCGGTGGCGCCGACTGCTCGGGCTCCGGTTGCTGTGCGACGACCAGCGGCGCGGGTCCCGGCAGCGGGCCAGGCAGGGGCCCGAGGGCGAGCTGGCTGGCGAGGTCACCGCGACCCATCATCGGAATCAAGGCCAACGGGTCGTTGGCCGGCAGCCCGAGAGCATTCTCCGGCAGGCCGGGGCCGAGGCCTTGGTAGTTGTCCAAGTGGGCGTCGCCAAGCGGCGGCACCGGCCCGGTGATCGGCGGCAGGTCAACCGGCACCACGCCGGTTGCGTATGCCGCTGCCCAGCCCAGCACATTGCGGGCGTAGGCGATCGAATTGTTGTAGCGCAGGATCGCGGCCATCACTTGGCTCGGATCACGCAGATTCAACCCGCCGCTGCAAAGATAGCGAGCCGCCGCCAGCGAAGCGTCGTACACGTTTTGCACGTCGGCCTTGCCGTCGCCGTCGCCGTCACTGGCGTAGCGGGACCAGGTGCCGGGCAGGAACTGCATCGGGCCCATCGCCCTCGCATATGTCACTCGGTCTGCGGCGCGGCTCTGCACGATGACCTCGTTGCCGGGCAGCGTGCCATCGAGTGACGGCCCGTAGATCGGCCGCACCGACGTGCCTTGCGAATCGGTGGCGCCGCCGTTGGCGTGCAGCGATTCGATGCGACCGATGCCCGCCAAAAGGTTCCAACTCACACCGCAGGTTGGATACGCGGCAGCCATCATCCGCTCGGCGTTGCGGTACGCGGACAACACGATGGCCGGAATGCGAAGCGACCCAGGCGAATTCACCACTGCCGACGGCGGGGGAGCCGACACCGTCGACGCGGCGATGTGGAACGCGGTAGGCGTCTTGGTGACTGCTACCACCGAAGCCCCGGAGCGGTTGCCTGACGACTGAACCGAAGCCAGCGGCGTCACGGCTGCGTCGCGCACCGGTGTCGGCGCCGACGCACCGACGGCGCCGGCGAGGATGAACGGGGTGATGATGGCAACGCCGAAGACAGGCTTGCGTACGGCTCGCCCTGCTCCGCGCTGCGCTGCCTCGAGGGCGGCTCGTCCCCCTATGTGCACTCAACCGTCCTTGGTGTGCGGTGAATGGTGAACCAAGTCACCATAGGTGATTCTCGATTCGAGCGTTGTAGCAATGGCTTAAGCCGGTTAGCTCGGTCTTTTGGTGCGCCGCTCCGAACCGTCGGGCTTGGTCGTCGCCTCCCCGTCCGTCGGCGGTTGCTTCGGCTGCAGTGCAACCAGCAGTTCGCGCAATTCCTCGAGTTCGCGCCTCAGGTAGTCGCGGGTGGCGACCTCACCGACGGCCAGCCGCAGAGCTGCCAGCTCACGGGCCAGATACTCGGTGTCGGCTTTGGTCCGTTCGGCGCGGCGGCGGTCCTCTTCCAACGCAACCCGGTCGCGGTTTTCCTGGCGGTTCTGGGCCAGCAGGATCAGCGGCGCCGCGTAGGCGGCCTGGGTGGAGAACGCCAGGTTGAGCAGGATGAACGGATACGGATCCCACCGCAGCTTGACCGCGAACAGGTTCAGCGAGATCCAGACGATCACCACGATGGACTGCCACAGCAGGAAGCGGCCGGTGCCGAGGAAGCGCGCGATCGATTCGCTGAATCGCCCCACCGCCTCCGCATCGACGTTCAGCGAGAAGCGGCTACGCGACGTGCGCGGGGTGTCCAGCCGCTGGCGCGCCGACAAGTCGCTCATGGGAGCTCCCTTTCGGCGCCGGACAGCTCGGGTTCTTCGCGTTCACGCCAATCGTCGGGCAGCAGGTGGTCGAGGACGTCGTCGACGGACACCGCGCCCAGCAGGTGGTTCTCCTCGTCGACAACCGGGCCGCAGACCAGGTTGTACGCAGCGAAATAGCGGGTCACCGCCGCGAGCGGGTCCTGAGGGCTCAGGCTCGGCAGATCTTTGTCGAGGATGCCGCTGACCAGCTCGGCCGGCGGCTCGCGAAGCAGCCGCTGCAGGTGCACGCAACCCAGGTAGTGCCCGGTCGGGGTGGCCGTTGGCGCGCGGGTCACGAAGACCAGTGAAGCGACCGCTGGGGTGAGGTCGGGGTCGCGAACCCTGGCGAGCGCTTCGGCGACGGTGTTGTCGGGCGCGAGCACCACCGGTTCCGACGTCATCAAGCCGCCCGCCGTGTCCGGCGAGTGGCTCAGCAGCCGCCGCACGTCCTCGGAATCCTCGGGATCCATCCGCCTCAGGAACTGCTCGGCGTCTGCCGGCGTCATCGTGCCGAGCAGGTCGGCCGCGTCGTCGGGATCCATCGCTTCGAGCACGTCGGCCGCCCGCTCGGTCTCCAACCGCCGCAGCACCTCGGCCTGCTCGTCCTCGGGCAGCTCCTGCAGCACGTCGGCGAGCCGCTCGTCGTCCAGCGCCCTGACCACCTCGAGGCGCCGCTTCTCCGGCAGTTCGCGAATCGCTTCGGCGACCTCGATCGGCCGCTGGCCCGCGAATAGTTCGAGCAGTTGGCCGACGCCCTGGTCGGGCATCGCCAACCCGGACGGTGTCAGCCCCTGCACCCGATTCCAGTCGGCAATCGCGACATTGGAGCGTCGGCCGAGCCGACGTTGCGGCCGCACGGCGACCCTGGTGACGACCCAATCCCTGGTGCGGGTCTGTTCGATGCCGAGGTCGACCACGACGACGTCGATTCCGGCCAGCTCCGGCAGGTCGGGATCATCGACGCGGACACGGGTTTCGATCACTTCGCCGAGCACCAACACCTCGTTGGGCCGCTGCGAGAAGCGACGAAGCGAGACGTTGCCCGTCGCCAGTGTGACTGCGCTCGGCTCGATGGCGGTGACCCGCAGAATCGGAACGAAAATCCTTCGGCGGGTGAGCAATTCGACGACGAGGCCGAGCACGCGCGGCTGGTGGCGGGCCACACCGATGCTGATCACCACATCGCGGACACGGCCGATGGACTCGCCGTCGGGGCCCAGCACCACCATCCCCGCGAGCCGGGCCGCATAGACCCTGTTCACCGCTGCCATGTCTGTAGAGAGTAGAGAGTAGGGCTGTGGAAAATGCTTATCGGCCCCGTCGAACCTGCCTCTCGGTTCCTGGCAGCAACCCCAAGATGATCGAGAAGGCAAAGAATCTGCCGGCCGATGAGGTGTTCCTCGACCTCGAGGACGCCGTCGCACCCGACGCCAAGGCCGAGGCGCGCACGCAGGTCGCGCTCGCGCTCGCCGAACCGGGATGGGCGGGCCAACTGCGCGGGGTGCGGGTCAACGACTGGACGACGCCATGGACGTACGCCGACGTGATCGAGGTGGTTTCGACTGTCGCTTCTGCAAAGGACGCCGCGCTCGACATTGTCGTGCTGCCCAAGGTGACTGACGTCTCGCACATCCACGCGCTCGACCTGCTGCTGAGCCAGCTCGAGACCACGCACGGACTCCCGGTGGGCCGCATCGGAATTGAGGCGCAGATCGAAAACGCCAAGGGGCTGACCAACATTGACGCGATCGCGGCCGCGCCGAGAATGCAGGCGCTGGTCCTCGGGCCCGCGGATATGGCGGCAAGCCTCAACATGCGCACCCTGGAGGTGGGTGAGCAGCCGGAGGGTTACGACGTCGGCGACGCGCATCACCATGTGTTGATGCGAATCCTGGTCGCCGCCCGCACGCACGGGGTTCTCGCCATCGACGGGCCATATCTGAAAGTGCGTGACGTTGACGGTTTCCGGCGGGTGGCAGGACGGTCGGCCGCGCTGGGGTATGACGGCAAGTGGGTGTTGCATCCCGATCAGATCGAGGCTGGCAACGAGGTTTTCAGCCCGCGACAGTCCGATTACGACCACGCCGAGCTGATTCTCGAGGCCTACGAGTGGCATACGTCGCGGGCAGGCGGCGCGCGTGGCGCGGTGATGCTCGGCGACGAGATGATCGACGAGGCCAGCCGCAAAATGGCGTTGGTGATCGCGGCGAAGGGCCGGGCCGCGGGCATGGAGCGCACGACCGAGCCGTTCTCCCCGCCCAGTTAGCTCAGGGCGCCCACTGCCAGCCGCTGGCGTAGATGCTGATCGACAGCAGCAGGTAGACCACCCACCCGGCGACCGCGAGGCCGCCGATGATCGTGCCGACCAGCGCGAGCGCATAGCCATCCTGGCCGGTGCGCCTGGTCTCGCGCATGCCGATGATGCCGAGGACCAGACCCGCTATCGACGGCAGGCCGCAACACACCAGCCCCAGCAGCGACGTGACAAGCGCCGCGATCGCTTTGCCGTTCGTGCCAGGGGGTTTCATGGGCCGGTACGGGTCGTAGCCCGGGTAGCCGGTCGCGCCCGGATACGGCGGCGGATAGACCGGAGGCGGCAATCCGGCGTCGGCCGGATAGTCGACAGGCGGCTGCTCGGGCTGGCTCTCGGTCATCGTCAGCTGTTGAACGCCAAAACCATGAAGATGAAGCCGACGATCAGTGAAACCGCGCCGATGGCAATGCCCGCCACCGCCAAACCGTGCCCCTGTTCTCGAGACTGCTTGATCTGATTCATCGCAACGATGCCGAGGACGATCCCGGCGATCGAACCGAGCCAGCACACAAAGCCGACGAACGATGCGATGAGCGAGGCGATCGCCATCGTGTTCGTCTTCTGCGGGGGTGGTCCGTAGATCGAGTAATCGGGTGCCGGATAGCCGGTCGGCGGTGGGCCGTAGCCCGTCGGCGGCGGCGGATAGCCGGGCGTCGGCGCCCCATACGGCGGCGTGCCGTACTGAGGTGTCCCGTACTGAGGGGTCCCGTATTGCGGCGGCGGCGGATACGACGGCACGCCGTAGCCGGGCGCACCGGGGTACGGCGGGGGAGGGTAGCCCGGCTGGGCAGCGCCAGGCGCGGGATAGTCCGTCGGCGCCGAATAGTCGGGCGGCGGAAAGTTGGGGTAGCCCGGCTGTTGGGGATAGCTGGGCGCGTCGTACACCGGCGGAGGGGTGTAGGCCGGAGGCGGGGTGTAGCCGGGCTGCTGGATCTGTTGCGTCGCGTCGGACTGCGCGGAGCTGGCAGGGTTGTCCGCGGACTGCTCGATCGGGGGCGCCTCATAACCCCCGGACGCCGGCTCCGACGCCCCGTCGTTGGAGTCCGATGATGGCGTTTGGCCTGCGTCGTCGCCCGGATTTGTCATGCTGATCAACCTAGCGCACGTGCCGGGCACCATTGCGGGCGTCGCAGCGTTGGTCCGAGTGAGAGCAGCGACGAAACTCAGGTGCGCACAAAGGAGATGGAAGAGCGATGACCAGCCCGTTTCAGCCAGGACAGACCCCGGGCGTGACGCCGGGCACCGCGACTCCTGGACGCGGTGGTCCGGCCGCGCTGCCCACCCCGCCGAAGGGCTGGCCGATCGGCTCGTACCCGACGTATGCCGAGGCGCAGCGCGCCGTCGACTACCTGTCCGACCAAGAGTTCCCGGTGCAGCAGGTGACCATCGTCGGCGTCGACCTGATGCAGGTGGAACGGGTCACCGGCAGGTTGACCTGGCCCAAGGTGCTGGCCGGTGGGGTGGTGACGGGCGCGTGGCTTGGCCTGTTCATCGGCCTGATCCTCGGCTTTTTCAGCCCCAGTCCGTGGGGCGCGCTGATCACCGGTTTGGTGGCCGGGGTGTTCTTCGGCTTGATCACGTCGGCGATCCCGTATGCGATGGCGCGCGGCACAAGAGATTTCAGCTCGACCATGCAGCTGGTCGCGGGCCGCTACGACGTTCTGTGTGATCCACAGAGCGCAGAAAAGGGCCGGGATCTACTGGCGCGCTTGACGATCTAGCGCCTCCAGCCGCGAGCGTGCGTGTCCGCCCGCAGACACGCCGGAATTAGCTGGCAGTTTGCGCACCTCCCCAGCTTGCGCGTGGGCCCGCCGCAATTGCGTAACGGTGCGCGACGCGCGCGCCGAAAGTGTTGCGAATCACGCCTAACTGGCAATACGGTTTGCCCGCGGGAGAGTCCCGTCGGAGCCGCCCCGGCGGCGACATTTAGACGCAGGCGGGAGTTCAGTGGTGGGCCCACGGCGGCTAGGTGCTGCGGCATTGGCCGCGTTGACGACTGCGTCAGTGGTCTCCGCGTGCGGATCCGGCGGCGGGGGAATCGTCATCGACTACTACACCCCGGCTAACGAGATGGCCACGTTCACCGCAGTCGCCAAGCGGTGTAACGAGGAACTCGGCGGCCGCTTCAGAATCCAACAGGTCAGCTTGCCGAAGGGCGCCGACGATCAGCGCCTGCAGTTGGCTCGGCGCCTCAATGGAAACGACAAGACGCTCGACGTGATGGCGCTCGACGTGGTGTGGACCGCCGAGTTCGCCGAGGCTGGTTGGGCTTTGCCGCTTTCGGAAGACCCGGCAGGAAAGGCGGAATCGGACGCCAAGAGCAACACGCTGCCGGGTCCGCTGGAAACCGCCACTTGGCAGAACAAACTGTATGCCGCCCCGATTACGACCAACACCCAATTGCTTTGGTACCGGGCCGATTTGATGGACAAGCCGCCCGAGACCTGGGACGGCATGGTCGACGAGGCCACGCGCCTGCACGACGCAGGCAAGCCCAGCTGGATCGCGGTACAGGCCAAGCAGTACGAGGGTTTGGTCGTGTGGTTCAACACCTTGCTGGAAAGCGCTGGCGGTCAAGTGCTTTCCGACGACGGCAAGACCGTCACGCTGACCGATACCCCTGAGCACCGCGCCGCGACGGTCAAGGCGCTGCAGATCATGAAGGCCGTTGCCACCGCACCGGGTGCCGACCCGTCGATCACGCAGACCGACGAGGGCACCGCGCGACTCGCTCTCGAGCAGGGCAAAGCCGCGCTCGAGGTGAACTGGCCGTTCGTGTTGCCTTCGATGCTCGAGAACGCCGTCAAGGGCGGGGTGAGCTTCCTGCCGCTGGACAAGAAGCCCGATCTGGCGGGCAGCATCAACGACGCAGGCACGTTCTCGCCCACCGACGAGCAGTTCAAATCCGCCTATGACGCGAGCAAGGAAGTCTTCGGGTTCGCGAACTATCCGGGTGTGAAGGCGGGGGAGCCGGCCAAAGTGACGCTGGGCGGGCTGAACCTGGCGGTCGCCAAGACCACTCAGCACCGCGCGGAGGCCTTCGAGGCGATCCGGTGCCTGCGTAACGTCGAGAATCAGCGGTACACCTCCGTCGAGGGCGGCCTGCCTGCCGTGCGGACCTCGCTGTACGACGATCCGACGTTCCAGGCGAAGTACCCGCAGTACGCGATCATCAAAGAACAGTTGACCAACGCCGCCGTACGGCCCGCGACGCCCGTTTATCAAGCGGTGTCGACGCGCATCTCGGTCACGCTTGCGCCGATCACCAACATCGATCCCGACCGCACCGCCGACGAGCTCACGGTCCAGGTGCAAAAGGCCATCGACGGTAAGGGGCTGATCCCATGACCGCGGTTGCAGAGCCAGCCGCATCAACCACGCCAACCGGTGGCACCGACGACACGAAATCGGAGCGGCGCCTGGCGTATCTGTTGATCGCGCCCGCGGTGCTGTTGATGCTTGCGGTCACCGCCTACCCGATCGGTTACGCGGTGTGGCTGAGCCTGCAGCGCTACAACCTCGCGACACCGGACGACACGTCGTTCGTCGGCTTGCAGAACTACATCACCGTGCTGTCCGACCGGTATTGGTGGACGGCGTTTGTGGTGACGCTGGCGATCACGGTGGTATCGGTGGCCATCGAGTTCGTGCTCGGCATGGCGCTGGCGCTCGTCATGCATCGCACGATCTTCGGTAAGGGCGTGGTGCGCACCGCGATTCTGATCCCGTACGGGATCGTCACCGTCGCCGCTTCGTACAGCTGGTATTACGCGTGGACGCCGGGCACCGGCTATCTGGCCAACCTGCTGCCAGAAGGCAGCGCGCCGCTGACCGAACAGCTGCCGTCGCTTGCGATCGTGGTGCTGGCCGAGGTGTGGAAGACGACGCCGTTCATGGCGCTGTTGCTGCTCGCCGGATTGGCCCTGGTGCCACAGGATCTGCTGAACGCGGCCCAGGTCGACGGGGCGGGCGCGTGGAAGCGGTTGGTCAAAGTGATTCTGCCGCTGATCAAACCGGCGATTCTGGTGGCGCTGCTGTTCCGCACGCTGGATGCGTTCCGGATCTTCGACAACATCTATGTGCTGACCGGCGGCGCAAACCAGACGGGCTCGGTGTCGATCCTTGGCTACGACAACCTATTCAAGGCGTTCAACCTCGGACTGGGCTCGGCGATCAGCGTGTTGATCTTCCTGTCGGTGGCGATCATCGCGTTCATCTACATCAAGCTCTTCGGTGCTTCGGCGCCCGGGTCCGATGAGGAGAGGCGCTGATGACGCGCGAAAAGGTCGGCGCGGGACGGGCAACGGGTTGGACCGTCGTCAACATTCTCGTCGTCTTGTACGCGCTGTTTCCGGTGCTGTGGATCCTGAGCCTGTCATTGAAGCCGACGTCGAGCGTCAAGGACGGCAAGCTGATCCCCTCGCAGATCACCTTCGACAACTACAAGGGGATTTTCCACGGCGACATCTTCACCTCGGCACTGATCAATTCGATCGGCATCGGGTTGATCACCACCGTGATTGCGGTGGTGTTCGGCGGCATGGCGGCCTATGCCGTTGCGCGACTGGCGTTTCCGGGCAAGCGGCTGCTGATCGGCGTTGCGCTGCTGATCGCGATGTTCCCGCAGATCTCGCTGGTGACGCCGATCTTCAACATGTGGCGCACCATCGGGCTGTTCAACACCTGGCCGGGCCTGATCATCCCCTACATCACGTTCGCGCTGCCGCTGGCGATCTACACGCTGTCGGCCTTCTTCCGGGAGATCCCTTGGGATTTGGAGAAGGCGGCGAAGATGGACGGCGCCACACCGGCCCAGGCGTTCCGCAGGGTGATCGCCCCGCTGGCCGCGCCGGGCATCGTCACCGCCGCGATTCTGGTGTTCATCTTCGCGTGGAACGACCTGCTGCTGGCGTTGTCGTTGACGGCCACTCAGCGTGCCATCACGGCTCCGGTGGCGATCGCCAACTTCACCGGCAGTTCGCAATTCGAGGAACCGACGGGCTCCATCGCAGCGGGCGCGATGGTCATCACCATCCCGATCATTGTCTTTGTTCTAATCTTCCAACGACGGATCGTCGCCGGCCTGACGTCCGGTGCGGTGAAGGGATAGTTGCATGGCCGAAATCGTGTTGGACAGGGTGACCAAGAGTTACCCGAACGGCGCTACGGCCGTGAAGGATCTGTCGCTGACGATCGCCGACGGCGAGTTCATCATTCTGGTCGGACCGTCGGGCTGCGGAAAGTCAACGACGCTGAACATGATCGCCGGCCTCGAGGAGATCTCGTCAGGCGAGTTGCGTATCGGCGGAGAGCGGGTGAATGAGAAGGCACCCAAGGACCGCGACATCGCAATGGTGTTCCAGTCGTACGCGCTGTACCCGCACATGACCGTCCGGCAGAACATTGCGTTTCCGCTGACGTTGGCCAAGGTGAAGAAGGACGAGATCGCGCAGAAGGTCGAGGACACCGCGAAAATCCTTGGCCTGACCGAGCTTTTGGATCGCAAACCGGGACAGCTCTCGGGTGGTCAGCGGCAGCGAGTAGCCATGGGCCGTGCGATCGTGCGTGATCCCAAGGCCTTCCTGATGGACGAGCCGCTGTCCAACCTCGACGCCAAGTTGCGCGTCCAGATGCGATCGGAGATCGCGCGGCTGCAGACCCGGTTGCGCACCACGACCGTCTACGTCACCCACGATCAGACCGAGGCGATGACGCTGGGCGACCGGGTGGTGGTACTGCTGGGCGGCGTGGCCCAGCAGATCGGCACACCCGACGAGCTGTACAGCAGGCCGGCCAACCTGTTCGTCGCCGGGTTCATCGGGTCTCCCGCGATGAACTTCTTCCCCGCCACGCTGACCGACGTCGGCGTGCGCCTGCCGATGGGCGAGATCACGTTGACCCAAGAGGTCCACGACATGCTCGACAAGCACCCGAAACCCAACAACGTGATCGTCGGGATCCGGCCCGAACACCTCGAGGACGCCAGCCTGATCGACACCTATCAGCGGATCAGGGCGCTGGTCTTCGAGGTGAAGGTCGACGTGGTGGAATCGCTCGGCGCCGAGAAGTACGTGCACTTCAACTTGGAGGGGGCGAGCGCGCAGTCGGCCCAGCTGGCCGCGGCAGCCGAATCCGAAGGCGGTGAAAACGAGTTCGTCGCACGGGTTTCCACCGAGTCGAAGGTGACGCCTGGCCAGACCATGGAGCTGGCGTTCGACACCACCAAGATCGCGATCTTCGACGCCGACTCCGGAGTGAATCTGACTATCGAGCCCGCCGGTTCGCAGGCCCAGCCTGAAGCGCCGACCTCCGAGCCGCTCAGCGACCCGCCGCCGCCTGCCGAGTGATCGACGTCCTGGCGAAGGTCCGCTCGCATCTTGGCGAGCACTTCACCCGGGCCGGGATCATCGCCGAACCCGACGAAGCCAGCGTGACGTTTCTCGGCACTGAGCGCATTGACCTGTTGCGGTTCGGTCCCGACAGCGATGGCGTCAGTCACTATGTGTCGCTTGGATGTTCGCGCAACCCGATGTTCGACCCGACGGAGATGGTGACAGACGCGCTGCACGGTCCGCGGGCCGAGGTCGTTGTCGCATTGCGGGGCCCGTCACCCGCGGGCCTTACGCGCTCGGTGGCCATCGTGGCTGCCGCGCCCGCCGTCGAAGGCCTGGTTCTCGAGCCCGACGCGCTGATCGACCTCGAGACCCCGCTGTGGGAGTCGGCGCCTTTCACAGCATTCCTGTTGGACCGCAGCGACATTGACGACGTCCCGCTGACCGATCCGCTGCCGCCGGTCAAGCTGCTGTCTGCCACACCGATCACGGCCACCGAGGCCGCCTGGGTGCGGCTCAAGGGCGCCGACGCGATGCGAGAGGCGTGGGTGCAGGACGGCGTCGACGTGCTGGACCCGTCGCGCCCTGCGGCACAGCCGAATTAGAGCCAGTGGTTGCGGCGGAAGGTCCGGTACAGCAGTGAGCAGACGACCACCATGGTGAGAAGCACGGTCGGATAGCCCCAGACCCAGTGCAATTCGGGCATGTGGTCGAAGTTCATCCCGTAGATGCCTGCCAGCGCTGTCGGAATCGCCGCGATGGCCACCCACGCCGAGATCTTGCGCATGTCGACGTTCTGCTGCATCGCGACCTTGCCAAGCGCGGCCTGCACCAGCGAACTCAACATGTCGTCGTAGCTGGCGATCCGGTCGGAGGCCTGGATGTTGTGGTCGAGGACGTCGCGCAGGTAGCGGCGGACCTCGATCGAGATCAGGTCGTTGTGGTCGGTGCCCATGCGCTGCAGGGCGAGCGTCAACGGCGAGACAGCCCTGCGCAATTCGACCACCTCGCGCTTGAGCAGATAGATGCACTCGATGTTGGTCTGCTTTCCCGGCGAGAAGATGTCCTCTTCCATCGCATCGATGTCGGTTTCGATCGAATCGGTGATGTCGAGGTATTTGTCGACGACGTGGTCGGCGATCGCGTGCATGATCGCGTACGGCCCCAGCTTGAGAATCGCGGGTGAGGCGTCGAGCCGCCTTCGCACATCGGCCAGCCCACCGTGGTCGCCGTGGCGGACGGTGACCACGAAGTCGGGTCCGACGAAGATCATGATCTCGCCGGTCTCGACGATCTCGCGGGCGTTGATCATCGATTCGTGCTCGACGTACTTCACGGTCTTGAGCACCAGGAACAGCGTCTTGTCGTAGCGCTCCAACTTGGGCCGCTGGTGGGCGTGCACCGCGTCCTCGACGGCCAGCTCGTGCAGGCAGAACACGTCGGCGACGGCCTGCATCTGGTGTTCGTCGGGTTCGTGCAGGCCGATCCAGACGAACGCGTCCTTGCCTTCGCGTTCGAGCTCATGGACTTTGTTCAGCGCGGCGGCGTGGGTGTACTTGCCCGGCGCGCGCTGACCGTCGACATAGATGCCGCAGTCGACCATGGCCCGCGCCACCGGCACATGAATCGACTTCACATCCGGGTGGGTGTGCTTGGGTCGTGCCACCGGCCGTAGAGAGGGCGGTAGTCCGCGGAACGACGGCATCTCAAACTCCCCTCGTCGCGCAGGTCTGACCAGCGGATCAATGCTACGCGTCGCGATACACCCAGACACCAGCTGCGCAAGCCCGTGCGCTAGTTTCGTCCCGGACAGACCCTCGCCCGCGGTGCGGGCAATCGGACTTCGCCTAAGGAGCATCTGACGTGAGCACAACTCCCCTCAAGGTCGCCGTCACCGGTGCCGCAGGCCAGATCGGCTACAGCCTGTTGTTCCGCCTGGCCAGCGGATCGCTGCTCGGCCCCGACCGGCCGATCGAACTGCGGCTGCTGGAGATCGAGCCGGCGCTCAAGGCGCTCGAGGGTGTCGTGATGGAACTCGACGACTGCGCGTTCCCGCTGCTCGCGGGTGTGGAGATCGGCTCGGACGCCAACAAGATCTTCGACGGCACGAACCTGGCCCTGCTGGTCGGCGCCCGGCCGCGTGGCCCGGGCATGGAGCGCGGTGACCTGCTGGAGGCCAACGGCGCGATCTTCACTGCCCAGGGCAAGGCGCTCAACGAGGTCGCCGCCGAGGACATCCGGATCGGTGTCACCGGCAACCCGGCCAACACCAACGCGCTGATCGCGATGAGCAACGCGCCCGACATCCCCAAGGAGCGGTTCTCCGCGCTGACTCGCCTCGACCACAACCGGGCGATCTCGCAGCTGGCCAAGAAGACCGGGGCGGCCGTCACCGACATCAAGAAGGTGACGATCTGGGGCAACCACTCGGCCACCCAGTACCCCGACATCTTCCACGCGGAGGTCAGCGGCAAGAACGCCGCCGAGGTCGTCAACGACCAGGCCTGGATCGAGAACGACTTCATTCCGACCGTCGCCAAGCGCGGCGCGGCGATCATCGACGCCCGCGGCGCCTCCTCTGCCGCATCGGCTGCGTCGGCAACCACCGACGCCGCCCGTGACTGGCTGCTGGGCAGCGCCGAGGGCGACTGGGTGTCGATGGCGGTGCTCTCCGACGGCAGCTACGGCGTGCCCGAGGGACTGATCTCGTCGTTCCCGGTCACGACGAAGGACGGCAACTGGTCGATCGTCCAGGGCCTGGAGATCGACGAGTTCTCCCGTGCCCGCATCGACAAGTCGACCGCGGAACTCGACGACGAACGCAAGGCGGTCACCGAGCTCGGGCTGATTTGAGCCGAATATTCGCAAAATTCACAACCCCGTCGGCGGCCTCGTTAATTCGGGCAAGTAGCCTGACGCGGTGACTGAAACGGTGCCGCACGAAGTCCAAACCCCGCAGGTTGTCGTCACCGATGAGGAGATCTTCGAGGCTCACGTAGGCGGCAAGCTGTCGGCCGAGCTGAAGGCGCCGCTGGACACGCAGCGCGCCCTGTCGATCGCCTACACGCCCGGTGTGGCGCAGGTCAGCCGGGCGATCGCCGCCGACCGCACGCTGGCCGCCCGCTACACGTGGGCCAACAGGCTGGTGGCCGTGGTCAGCGACGGCACCGCGGTGCTCGGCCTCGGCGACATCGGGCCCGCGGCCGCGCTGCCGGTGATGGAAGGCAAGTGCGCGCTGTTCAAGGCGTTCGGCGAACTGGACTCGATCCCGATCGTGTTGGACACCAAGGATCCCGACGAGATCGTTGAAACCCTGGTGCGGCTGCGGCCGACGTTCGGGGCGGTCAATCTCGAGGACATCTCGGCGCCACGCTGCTTCGAGATCGAGCGTCGCCTGATCGAGGCGCTCGACTGCCCGGTGATGCACGACGACCAGCACGGCACCGCGATCGTCGTGCTCGCGGCGCTGATGGGCGCCACGAAGGTGCTGGACCGGGACATGGCTTCGCTTCGCGTGGTGATCTCCGGCGTCGGCGCCGCGGGCGTCGCATGCGCGAATATCCTTCTGGCAGCAGGTGTTTCGGATATCACCGTGGTCGACACCCGCGGCATCCTGCATTCCGGCCGTGACGGCTTGACTCCGGTGAAGGCCGAGTTGGCGGGGCGCACCAACCCCGACGGCCTGACCGGCGGCATGGCCGACGCGCTCAAGGGTGCCGACATGTTCCTCGGTGTCTCCGGCGGTGTGGTGCCAGAGGAGTTGGTCGCGACAATGGCCCCCGATGGCATCGTGATGGCGCTGTCGAATCCCGACCCGGAGATCCATCCCGATGTGGCCGCGAAGTACGCCTCGGTGGTGGCGACCGGGCGCAGTGACTTCCCGAACCAGATCAACAATGTGCTGGCGTTCCCTGGCATCTTCCGCGGTGCGCTGGATGCGGGCGCCCGGCGGATCACCGAGCGGATGAAAGTGGCTGCCGCAGAAGCGATCTTCGCGGTCGCCTGCGACGACCTCGCCGCGGACCGGATCGTGCCAAGCCCGCTCGATCCTCGGGTCGCTCCGGAGGTCGCAGCGGCGGTGGCCGCGGCCGCTGAGCTCTGACGGGCCCTATGCGCCGGTTCGCGGTCGCGCTCCTCGCGCTGATCCTCGTCGGATGTGGGGCGCCTGCCGGGCCGCCGTCGATCACAGTGGGCGCCAGGTCCGAGCCGGAATCGCAGTTGGTGGCGCACTTGTATGCCGCCGCGCTGCGGTTCTATGGCAGCCCGGCGCATGTGAAATCGGTGTCGGATCCGGTGGGGGAGTTGGATTCCGGCGACGTTCGGGTGACACCGGGCTTCACCGGCCAACTGCTGGCCAGATTCGACCCCGACGCCACCGCGCGAGCAGACGCGCAGGTGTACCGCGCGCTGCTGTCTGCGTTGCCGGAAGGTGTTGCGGCGGGCGACTATACAACCTCGGCTGAGGACAAGCCCGCAGTAGCGGTTACCGAGCAGACGGCAGGCGCGTGGGGTGGACGCGACGTCACCGCGGCGGTCAGCAATTGCGCCAAGATCGTCGCCGGCGCCTTGCCTGGCACGGCCACACCGGCGAAGGTCGGCCCGTGCTCGTTGCCGCGGCCACGCGAATTCAAGGACAGCACAACCCTTTTCGCCGCACTGAAAGCCGGGCAGATCAACGCGGCGTGGACGACGACCGCCACGCCGAACATCCCGGCCGAGTTGGTCGTGCTGTCCGACAAGACCGCACTGATCCGCGCCGAGAACCTGGTCCCGCTGTACCGCCGCAACGAGTTGAACGAGCAGCAGGTGCTTGCGCTCAACGAGGTGGCAGGCGTGCTCGACAGCGGCTCACTTGTCGACATGCGCAGGCAGGTCGCCGAGGGTAAGGAACCCGGGCAGGTGGCCGACGCATGGCTCGACGCGCACCCACTCGGCCGCTGACTACGCCGAGCGTGCGTGTCTGCACGTCGACACGCCGCAATCTGCGTACATTCCAAGCACTCTCGCGGCCGTAGAGCGCGACGATCGCGCTACTTGTCGGCGCCCTTACCGACGTGCGAAATCGCTCTGGTGGCCCGCGAATTGTTGGTGATGACGTCCGGCGGCGGGGTGGTCTGCTGCGGCGTGCCGGCTTCGGCCGCTGTCACCTTGGCGCACGCGACGTCATACTGCGACGGCGCCCCAGCATTTTCATATGCCTGATTGCCTTTGCCGCCATTGGTGCTGTTGACGCCGGGTTCGTTGAACACCGAACCGGGCGACGTCGCCGCATTACCCGGAGTGCTGGTGGCTCCCGGTGCGCCGCATTCGGCGTTGGGGGGACCGGCGTGTGCAGGTGCCGCGCCCATGACAGCGGCGGCGACCATGCAGCTTGCGCATATCAGTTTGTGCTTCATGTCTGCGTTCCTCTCGGGTTGTCAGATCCGGGTGCGTGCTGGCACGCCCCGTGGTTGACCCCCTCACATCACTCACGATCGCGAGGAACGGGTGGTTCAGTGCGCTTCGGGCACCATCCGCGACATCACCGTCGAGAACAGCCGCTGATAACCCGAGCCGGTGACGCGGACGATCAGGTCGAGCGCCGTGGCATCGGGGCCGACGAGCACGCGGGCTTTGTTCTTACGGACGCCGTCGAGGATGATCCGCGCTGCCTTCTCGGGAGTGGTGTTGGCGAGCTTCTTGTCGAAGGTGTTGGTCAGCTTTTCCTTATCGACGCCGTCGACGGCGGTCATGTTGCGCACGATGTTGGTCTTGATGCCGCCGGGGTGCACGGTCGTCACCTTCACCGGATGCCCGGCCAACGCCATCTCCTGGCGCAGTGCCTCGGTGAAGCCGCGGACGGCGAACTTCGCCGCGTTGTAGGCGGCCTGTCCGGGCACCGCGAACAACCCGAAGATGCTGGAGACGTTGATGACGTGGCCGTCGCCGGACTCGATCAGGTGCGGCAGGAATACCTTGGTGCCGTTGACGACGCCCCAGAAGTCGACGTCCATCACCTTCTCGATGTCCTTGAATTCGGTGACCTCGATGTCGCCTGCGAACGCGATGCCCGCGTTGTTGTAGATCTGGTTGACCTTGCCGAAGTGCTCCTTGACCGCGTCGGCGTACAACTCGAATGCCCCGCGCTCGGTGACGTCGAGCCGGTCGGCCTTCACCGCCGCGCCAATGGCCTTCAGTCGCTCTTCGGTCTCTGCCAGACCTTCGGTGTTGACGTCGCTGATCGCCAGGCTGGCGCCTGAACGCGCCAGCTCGACGGCCAGCGCCTGCCCAATACCCGACCCGGCGCCGGTCACCACCGCGACCTTTCCGGCGAAGCCCTGCATAACCAACTCCCTCGCGTCAGACGACTCGGGTCGAGGCTAGTCGGTACCGGCGGTCCCGCTTACAGCGGCCCTATGCCGGTTTCATCGCCGTGATGACGTGCGTGCCCATGCCCGGGCCCCACCACATCCGCCAGCCCAGATTGCGACGACGAACGTCGGTCCAGCCGAGTGCGCGCAGTTGGCTGGCGTAGTGGTTGGTGTAGAAGATGTCGACAAGCGCCAGCTTGCCGCGGGGACGCAACACCCGCGCCGCTTCACTGACGGCCTTCGCGCGCGCGTCTGCGTCCGGAATGTTGTGCACCACAAGGCTGCTGACGATGACGTCGAAGCTGTCGTCGTCGAACGGCAGGTCGGTGATGTCGGCGGTCCGCACCTCGACACGATCCGCGACGCCCTCGATCTCGGCGTTGCGCAGCGTATTCTGCTCGGCGTTGTGCGTCTGGTCGGCGCGCCAGATGTCGACGCCGATTGCCCGGCCGTTCGGTAGCAGCTTGGCCGCGGCGAGCAGCACCGCGCCACGTCCGCAGCCCATGTCGAGGAGGGTTTCGTCGCCGCGCAGGCGCAGGTCCTTCAGGATGTCGGCCCACGCCTCGAATTTGCCGACGCGGGTGGTGCGGATGAACAGCGCCGCGGTCGCGATGATGGACGCACCCGTGCCACCGGTCACCGCCGCCGCGAGCGGTTTACCCCGCCGCACACATCTGGCAGCCGACGCGAGCAGGGCGGCGCTGGTCGCCGCGGTGATGCCGGCGACTGCGGGTGCCGGTATGGCGCGGTAGTCCCCGTCGTACCCGTAGTCGGCCTCGTGCTGGCGAACGTCTACAGCAGTCATTCGTCCAAGGTAGATCGCCGCTACCGGCTATGGGGCGCTACGTCTTTCGCTGTCAACGGGCTGTGAATGAGCGACGGCCGGAAGCAGTCCTTCGGGACTGACTTCCGGCCGTCGGCGAGGGTTTGTCTCAGTTTCCGGGATCGGCCTCGCCGGCGGTTTGCACGACCGGCGCCACCGGTGCAGAGCCGCCGAGCTTGCCGGCCACGAAGTCGGCCGCCTGATCGGCCATGCCGTTTGACTTGTACGAGCTGTGTGCGGAGCGATCCAGGCCACCGGGAAAGCAGACCGGGTCGCCAGTGGCGCACAGCTGAATCGTCTTGCCGGCGTACAGGTCACCGATGGTTATCGGCGGTGCGTTGCGATCGGCCAGGCCAAGGAACCAGGGGTCCGGAGTGCCGAACAGGACCACAGCCGAGACGTGGGAGGCGACGGATGCGGGCATTGGTCCGGAGATGCCTGCCGGCAGTGTGTATCCAGCGGGCACAACACTGGATGTGGTGTAACCGGCGACAGCGGCGCCCTGCGAGTAACCGCCGAGCACGATCTTTGTCGATGGGCATTGTGCGGCGATCGACTGAATCTTGTTGACAGAGTCGGCAATTCCGGTGACGGCCTGCCCGAAATCCAGCGAAGCCGGATAGTCGACCCCGTACACCTCGACCGTCTTACCCGGCAACCGGGCTTGCAACGCGTCGACGAATGCTTGTCCGGTGGCACCGACGCCGGGCGCCTCGAAAGTGCCGCGGGCGAACACGACCTCGACGGCGGCGCACGCGTCGTCAGCGGCGTTGGCCGTTGTGGCGGGGCCTGCGAACAGCCCGGCGACGACAGCAACCAGCGTGAGTGCCGCGAAAGTGGCCGTTTGCGTCATCTTGGCGGAGCGAGCCAGTAGCGGTGTCGTCATGAGCGGTCCCGTCCTTCGGTCGGTCTGCCATCGCTTCTATGCAGAGGTGGCAACTGCCTGCTACAAGCGGGATCCGCTACCTGCGATTCCAGAAATGTCAAGTGATCTATCTCACGGGCGAAAAGCTCGTCGGCGGGGATGGTCGACGGTCCCCGCAGCGTTTGCTCGCCGACTAGGCGCTCAAAAATGCGTTCAGGGTCGTGAACCACCGAGGTCCACGACCCTGAACGCAAAAACGACCGGCTACTCGGCGAACGCCTCGTCGATGATCTCCTGCTGCTCGACGGCGTGCACCTTCGACGAGCCCGACGACGGCGCCGACATCGCGCGACGCGAAATCCGCTTGATGCCAGACAGCCTGTCCGAGCACACCTCAGGAAGCGTGAGCCCGAACGTCGGCCAGGCACCCTGGTTCGCAGGCTCCTCCTGCACCCAGAAGTACTGCTCGATGTTCGGATACCGGTCCAGCGTCTCGGACAGCCGCCGCCGGGGCAACGGAGCAAGCTGCTCGATACGGACGATCGCGACGTCGTCGCGGTTGTCCTTGTTCTTCCGCGCGACGAGCTCGTAGTAGATCTTGCCGCTGGTCAGCAGCATCCGCTTGACCTTGTTGCGGTCTCCGATGCCCTCGTCGTAGGTGGGCTCCTCGATGACCGACCGGAACTTGCCCTCGGTGAAGTCCTTGAGATCGCTGACCGCAGCCTTGTTGCGCAGCATGGACTTTGGCGTTGCCACGATCAGCGGCCGGTGAATTCCGTCCAGGCCGTGGCGGCGCAGCAGATGGAAGTAGTTCGCGGGTGTCGACGGCATCGCGATCGTCATCGAGCCCTCTGCCCACAGCAGCAGGAACCGCTCGATGCGCGCCGACGTGTGGTCAGGTCCCTGGCCCTCGTGGCCGTGCGGCAGCAGCAGCACCACGTCGGACAGCTGGCCCCATTTGGCCTCGCCGGACGAAATGAACTCGTCGATGATCGACTGCGCGCCGTTGACGAAGTCGCCGAACTGCGCCTCCCACAACACAAGTGCGTCGGGATTGCCGACCGAGTAGCCGTACTCGAAGCCGACCGCTGCGAACTCCGACAGCGCCGAGTCGTAGACCATGAACTTGCCGCCGGTCGGCGTGCCGTCGGTGTTGGTCGTCAGCAACTGCAGCGGGGTGAACTCCCGACCGGTTTTGCGGTCGATGATCACCGAATGCCGTTGCGTGAACGTGCCACGACGGGTGTCCTGGCCGGACAGCCGAATCGTCTTGCCCTCGGCCAGGAATGAGCCGAGCGCAAGAAGCTCGGCGAACGCCCAGTCGACCTTGCCCTCGTACGCCATCTCCCTGCGCTTCTCCAGGACGGGCATGACGCGCGGATGCACGTTGAAATCGTCGGGGAACGCCAAGTGCGCGTCACCGATGCGGGCGAGCAGAGACTTGTCCACCGCGGTGGTCATGCCTGCGGGCACCATCTGATCGGACTCCACCGAGGAACTCGGCGCGATCGGATGCTTCTCGAGGTCGCGCACCTCGTTGAACACCCGCTCCAGCTGGCCCTGGTAGTCGCGCAGGGCGTCCTCGGCCTCTTTCATCGAGATGTCGCCACGGCCGATCAGCGCTTCGGTGTAGGTCTTGCGCGAGCCGCGCTTGGTGTCGATGACGTCGTACATGTACGGCTGTGTCATCGACGGGTCGTCGCCCTCGTTGTGCCCGCGGCGGCGGTAGCACAGCATGTCGATGACGACGTCCTTCTTGAACTTCTGGCGGAAGTCCACGGCAAGCCGCGCCACCCACACACACGCCTCGGGGTCGTCGCCGTTGACGTGGAAGATCGGCGCGCCGATCATTTTCGCGACGTCGGTGCAGTACTCCGAGGACCGCGAGTCGTTCGGCGATGTGGTGAAGCCGATCTGGTTGTTGACGATGATGTGGATCGTGCCGCCGGTGCGGTAACCGCGCAGCAGCGCCAGGTTCAGCGTCTCGGCCACCACGCCCTGGCCCGCGAATGCAGCGTCGCCGTGCAGCATCATCGGCACGACGGAGAAGCCGTCCGGCGCGTCGCCCTTGTCCAGCAGGTCCTGCTTCGCGCGAACCAGGCCCTCCAGCACGGGGTCGACGGCCTCCAGATGCGACGGGTTGGCGACCAGCGACACCTGAATGTCGTTGTCGCCGAACATCTGAATGTAATTGCCGGTTGCGCCAAGGTGGTACTTCACGTCGCCGGAACCGTGCGCCTGCGACGGGTTGAGGTTGCCCTCGAACTCGGAGAAGATCTGCGAGTAGGGCTTGCCGACGATGTTGGCCAGCACATTGAGCCTGCCGCGGTGTGGCATACCGATGACGACCTCGTCGAGCGCATGCTCGGCCGCCCTGTCGATGGCCGCATCCATCATCGGGATGACGGTCTCCGCGCCTTCGAGCGAGAATCGTTTCTGCCCAACGTATTTGGTCTGCAGGAACGTCTCGAACGCCTCTGCTGCGTTCAGCTTCGACAGTATGTACTTCTGCTGCGCGACGGTCGGCTTGTCGTGCTTGACCTCGATCCGCTCCTGCAGCCACTTCTGCTGCTCGGGCTCGAGAATGTGGGTGTACTCGACGCCAACATGCCGGCAATACGCGTCGCGCAACAGCCCGAGCACGTCGCGCAGCTTCTTGTATTCCTTGCCCGCGAATCCGTCGACCTTGAACTCGCGGTCCAGATCCCACAGCGTCAGGCCGTGCGTGGCCACGTCGAGGTCCGGGTGACTGCGGAACCGGCTCTTGTCCAGGCGCAGCGGGTCGATGTCGGCCATCAGGTGGCCGCGGTTGCGGTAGGCCGCGATCAACTCGATGACACGGGCGTTCTTGTCGACGATCGAGTCGGGGTTGTCCGTGCGCCAGCGCACCGGCTCATACGGGATGCCGAGCTCACGGAAGATATCGTCGAAAAAGTCGTCGGACAGCAGTAATTCGTGAATGGTCCGCAGGAAGTCGCCCGACTCCGCGCCCTGAATGATCCGGTGGTCGTAGGTCGATGTGAACGTGACCAGTTTGCCGACGCCGAGTTCGGCGATGCGTTCCTCGCTGGCGCCCTGGAACTCCGCCGGGTACTCCATCGCGCCGACGCCGATGATCGCGCCCTGGCCGCGCATCAGCCGCGGCACCGAGTGCACGGTGCCGATGGTGCCCGGGTTGGTCAGCGAGATCGTGACGCCGGAAAAGTCCTCGGCGGTCAGCTTGCCGTCGCGGGCACGCCGGACGATGTCCTCATAGCCTGCGATGAACTGGCCGAATTGCATTGTCTCGCAACCCTTTATGGCCGCGACGACGAGTTGCCGAGCACCGTCTTTGCCCTGCAGGTCGATCGCGAGGCCGAGGTTGACGTGCTCGGGGGTGACCGAATTCGGCTTGCCGTCCACCTCGGCGAAGTGGCGGTTCATGTTCGGGAACTTCTTGACCGCCTGCACCAAGGCGTAGCCGATCAGGTGCGTGAACGAGATCTTGCCGCCGCGGGTTCGCTTGAGGTGGTTGTTGATGACGATCCGGTTGTCGATCAGCAGCTTGGCCGGGATGGCCCGCACGCTCGTCGCGGTCGGCACCTCGAGCGATGCTGACATGTTCTTCACGACCGCGGCCGCGGCACCGCGCAGCACCTGCGATTCGGAGCCCTCGGCAGGCGTGATGGGCGGGGCTGCCGGTTTGGCCGCAGGCTTCGGCGGTTCCGGCGCCTTCGCGGGCGCGGCGGCGACGCCGTTGCCCGCGTCGGCCTTCGGGGCAGGCGCGGGGGCGGGCGCCGGTTCCGGCGGTGCGACGGGCGCTTGCGCGGGTTGCCCGTTGCCGATGGTGGGATGCGTCTCCGTGGTTGGTTCTGGCGAGTAGTCGACTAGGAATTCATGCCAACTCGGGTCTACCGACGAGGGATCCTCGCGAAATTTGCGATACATCTCCTCGACCAACCACTCGTTCTGTCCGAATGGTGATGGTGAGTTCACGGCAGCTACTCGCCTCGATTCCTTCGCCTCAGGCAAGCGGTTCAACGCTCGCCACCCATATTCCTGCGGACCACGAGGGTTACCCGTGATTCCGCCGCCTAAAGGCTAACGCTTGTGCCGTCGGCCAAACCACGCGAACGGCAGTTATCGTCATCGCTCGCTTGGGCCGGGCAGCACGTGCAGCGATGAAGGCCACCGCGCCGGCGGGTTGCCGAACGCCCTGCGTGCGTTGGCGACGATCTTCTTGCCCATCAGTCGGTTTCCGACGCCGCCGACGACCGCGCCAATGCCTACTGGCAGCAACTTGCCGAATGCGATCGCGCCGCGCTTGAGTGTGTAGCGCTTCACGAAATAGCGCAGTAGCCGCGAATTCAGTTGGGACACCGCCGGCAGTGGCAATGTCGCCGCGCCGTCGGCCACCCAGGCGCCGCTCGTGCGGCCGGGACCGAGTAGCTCGGCGACCGCATGCTTGCTCTCTTCGCCGACCAGCACCGCCAGCACCAGTGCACGCCTGCGGTCGCGGTGGTCGGCGGGGATGCCGTACACCTCGGCCAGCGCCAGCGCGTAGACCGCGGTGGCCTCCAAGAACACCACGGTCTCACCGGCCACGGCCGACAGCGCGGCCAGCGTGCCGATGCCGGGAAATGCCGCCGCGGAGCCCACCGCCGCCCCGCTGGCCATCACGGCCGCGAGGTAGTGCTTCTCCAGCTTCTTGACGATGTCGGCGGGCAGCGCATCCGGACTGCCCTGGCGCATCCGGTCCACATAGGCCTTGATCGCAGGGCCCTGAACGCGGCTCCCGCGCTCGATGATCTGCGACAACACCTTGGCGGCGGCGCCGGGATTCTCATCCGTTGTTGCCGGCAGCTGACTCTTCGCGTTCGACCGAGCACTCATGTGGCTCCCCTTTGTCGACCCGGTTCGACCTGTCCGAACCTTCAGGCTAACGCTTGCTCAACGAACGGTAACGGCGCCGAGTGCCGCAAGGCGGCCAGGCATTGTCACACGCCAGGAAGCGCCAGAACCCCCGCCGCCGCGACGTGCGCGGGGCGGGGGCTCTTCGGGGTATTTACACGCGCGGGCCCGCGGTGCCGCCAGGTGTCGTGCCGGTGCCGGTGCCAGTGCCGACGCGACGGTCGACGTCGTTGCGGCGCTTCAGCCCAAGCAGGCCGAGGAGGCCCAACAGCCCTGCAAGACCCCACAGCCCGGTGTCGTCGCTGTCATCGCTGTTCATGTCATCGGCCGCAAGCGTCGTCACAGTGACGGCGGGCGCGGTCGGCAGCTCAGGCGCCGGTGTGGCGTTCGCCACTCCTGCGCCGGCGACGGACACCGCACCGGCAGCGATGAGCGCAGCGAGAAGATTTCGCATGGTTGAACTCCTTGATGATTGGGAGCGAATGCTCCAGAGACGCGAGCCAGGTGCTGTAGCTCGCACAACGGCGGCAATGAGAGGGTCCCCCCTGCCGCGAGCACAGATACCCCGGCGGGATTCAGCCAAACCACATTGCTTTGCTCGCGCTTCGAAACCGCTCCCCGGGGGCCCCTGGGAACAATTTACTGAGAAGCGGCGCTAACCATTCCCATGGCAGCATCAATCGACATGGACGTGGCCCCGGTCGAAACGACGCCAAGCCGCGCCAAGATGATCACAGTCCTTGGCGCCCTCGTCGCGCTGGGCCCGCTGACCATCGACATGTACCTGCCTGCGCTGCCCAAGATCGCTGACGACCTTTCGGTGTCTTCATCGGTCGCCCAACTCACGCTCACCGGCACGCTCGCCGGACTGGCGCTGGGCCAGCTGATCGTCGGCCCGCTGTCCGACTCGCTGGGCCGCCGCAGGCCGATGATGGCCGGCATCGTGCTGCACATGCTGGCATCGGTGGTGTGCCTGTTCGCGCCCAACATCGCCGTGCTCGGGCTGGCGCGCGGGCTGCAGGGCATGGGTGCCGCGGCCGCGATGGTCGTCGCGATCGCCGTGGTCGGTGACCTGTACGCCGAATCCGTGGCCGCCACTGTGATGTCGCGGCTGATGCTCGTGCTGGGCGTCGCGCCGGTGATCGCCCCCTCCCTGGGCGCGGCGGTGCTGTTGACGGCCTCATGGCACTGGGTGTTCGCCGCGCTGGTCGTGTTGGCGGGTGGTCTGCTGCTGCTCGCGGCGCTGGCGCTGCCGGAAACTCTGCCCGCCTCACATCGTCGGCCTCTGAACGTACGCAGCATCGGCGACACCTACGTCGAACTGCTGCGCGACGCCCGTTTCGTCATCCTCGTGCTCGTGGCCGCGCTTGGCATGTCGGGGCTGTTCGCGTACATCGCGGGCGCGTCGTTCGTGCTGCAGGGCCACTACGGCCTCGGCCAGCAGGCCTTCGCGCTGGTGTTCGGTGCCGGAGCGGTCGCGCTGATCGGCGCCACGCAGTTCAACGTGGTGCTGCTGCGGCGGTTCGCCCCGCAGACGATCGTGCTGTGGGCGTTGTCGGCGGCCGTCACGGCCGGGGTTGTCTTCGTCGGCGTGTCCTCCGCACACATCGGCGGTCTCCCGGGGTTCGTGGTGCCGGTGTGGTTCATCCTCGCCGCGATGGGTCTGGTCATTCCGAACGCGCCGGCCGTCGCGTTGTCCCGGCATCCCGACGCGGCAGGCACGGCGGCGGCATTGCTGGGTGCCGCGCAGTTCGGGCTCGGTGCCGCGGTGGCACCGCTGGTCGGCGTGCTCGGCAACAACGAGATCGCGTTAGCCTTGGTGATGACGGCCGGCATGGTGATCGCATTGCTGGCCCTCTTGGCGGTCGGCGTGCCGGCCACCGAAACCAAGGACGACGTCACCGGCGACGCCGTCGCCGAACCAGCCTGACGTTCGTCGCTGGCCGACCCCGGACTTGTCCGGGGGATATCCAGGTCCGTACCGTCGGCTGAATCGTTGCTTTTGTGGTCGACCCGAGATGTTCCAAACGCTAACTAACCGGCAGGATGGCCGCGCTCGAGGGGGAGTGCGGCTACGAGTCGACGCCGGAAATCCCTGGAACGCCCTGTGGGCCATGCTCGTCGGCTTCTTCATGATTCTGGTCGACGCGACCATCGTCGCGGTCGCCAACCCGTCGATCATGGACAAGCTCGGCGCCAGCTACGACTCCGTCATCTGGGTGACCAGTGCCTACCTGCTGGCCTACGCCGTGCCGTTGCTGGTGGCCGGCCGCCTCGGCGACCGGTTCGGGCCGAAGAACCTCTACCTGCTGGGTCTGACGGTGTTCACCGCCGCGTCGCTGTGGTGCGGGCTGGCAGGCAGCATCGAAATGCTGGTCGCGGCCCGCGTGGTGCAGGGCATCGGCGCCGCGCTGCTCACCCCGCAGACGCTGTCGACCATCACCCGGATCTTCCCGGCCGAGCGCCGCGGCGTGGCGATGAGCGTGTGGGGCGCGACGGCGGGGGTAGCGACGCTGGTGGGCCCGCTGGCCGGCGGCGTACTGGTCGACCGGCTCGGCTGGCAGTGGATCTTCTTCGTCAACGTGCCCATCGGCGTCATCGGCCTGGCGCTGGCCGTGTGGCTGATCCCGGTGCTGCCGACGTCGACGCACAAATTCGATCTGCTCGGTGTGCTGCTGTCCGGCATCGGCATGTTCATGATCGTGTTCGCACTGCAGGAAGGCCAGTCGCATCACTGGGCGCCGTGGATCTGGGGCACCATCGCGGGCGGCATCGGGTTCATGGCCGCATTCTTGATCTGGCAGTACGTCAACACCAGCGAACCGCTGATCCCGCTGAGCATCTTCCGCGACCGCGATTTCTCGTTGTCCAACGTCGGGGTCGCCACCATCGGCTTCGTCGTCACGGCGACGTTCTTGCCGCTGATGTTCTATGCCCAAGCGGTGTGCGGACTTTCGCCGACGCGCTCAGCGTTGCTGACGGCGCCGATGGCGATCTCCACCGGAGTGCTTGCGCCGTTCGTCGGCAAGATCGTCGACCGCTCGCACCCACGGCCGGTGATCGGCTTCGGCTTCTCGGTGCTGGCGATCGCGATGACCTGGTTGTCCGTCGAGATGACGCCGAGCACGCCGATCTGGCGGCTGGTATTGCCGATCACCGCGATGGGCGTCGGTTCGGCATTCATCTGGGCTCCGCTGGCGGCCACCGCAACTCGCAACCTGCCTCCGAAACTGGCGGGAGCCGGTTCCGGCGTCTACAACACCACGCGGCAGGTTGGCTCGGTGTTGGGCAGCGCGGGGATGGCCGCGTTCATGACGTCGCGGATCAGTGCCGAGATGCCGCCCATGCCTGCGCAGGCGACGCAGGGCGAAGGTGGGGTGACGCAGCTGCCCGCCTGGCTGCACGATCCGTTCGCGGCAGCGATGTCGCAATCGATGTTGCTGCCCGCGTTCTTCGCGTTGTTCGGCGTCGTCGCAGCGATTTTCCTGCTCGGGTTCGGCACCGCTGATCTCGATGAGGACGAAGACGATCTGGACGACGACCACCACGCGGGCCTGGCGGTCGACTACGGCGGCGACGAGACGTTCGTCGATGACGACGAGTACCTCGAGTACGAAATCCGTTGGGACGACGATCCCGAACCGGTGATCCAAGCCGAGCCCGTCGTACCCGCTGACGACAGCGTCACCGCGCCGATGCCGACGCGTGTCGACCACCCACTGCCCGCCCCCGCCGACGCCTGGCACTCCGCCCCGGTCGAGTCGTGGCGGCATGTGCCGGCCGATGACGAGCCCCCCGAACCCGAATCGTGGCGCGGCATCTTCGACCAGCTCTTGGCTGACGACGTTCCGCCCGCCAAGCCCCAATCCGAACCGATCGGCTTCGCGCACAACGGCTTTCACGTCGACGAGGAGCGATTTCAGCCGCTGGTCCCGCCCGCTCCGCGGCCGCGTCCATCACGCCATGAGCGGTCATCGCGCCACTACCTGCCCGAGAGCCAACCGCAGAAGCGGCCGTTCTGGTTCGAGTCCAACGGCAGACACTCCCGCGACGATCCCGACGACGCGCCGCGCTACGGCAGGCACTCGACTCCTGGCCACGACTAGCCGAAAAGCACTGCGGGGTTGAGATATCCGGTCGGATCGAACGCGGCCTTGACTGCGCGCATCGCCGCGATATCGGCTTGCGTGCGTGACATCGACACATAGTCGCGCTTGCGGGTGCCGACGCCGTGTTCGGAGCTGACGTTGCCGCCGCTGCGGGCGATCAACTCCATCATCTCGGAATACATCGCCCGCTCCGCCTCGCCTGCCGGAAACCGCAGCACGTTGAGGTGCAGATTGCCCTCGCCGATGTGACCGAAGAGCACGGGGATCGCCTCGGCCGCATGTTTGGCGATCAAGCCGGCGGATGCCGTGGCAAAATCCGCGATCGCCGAGAGTGGAAGGGACACATCGAATTTCAGCGGCGGCCCGTACACGCCGAGCACCTCGGCCACCGATTCGCGGATCTGCCACAGCCTCTGCTGCGCGCCGACGTCGACACCGACGGCGGGCTCGTCGGACATCCGCGCATCGTCGAGGGCATCGGCCAGTTGCTCGGTTTGGTCTGTGTCGCCTGCCAATTCGATGAGCAGCTGCCATGCCCCGTCGACGGGCGCGGCAACCCCGACATGCTCGGCGGTCAATGCGCTGGCGCGGGCGTCGATCAACTCCAGTGCCGCGATGCCGTCCATGTCGCGGAACACGCGCCCGGTTTCGACCAGCGCGTCGAGATCGTCGAATCCACAGATCGCGGTGACCCGTTGCTTCGGAGTCGGGTGCAGCCGCAAGTCGAGCGAGGTGATGACGCCGAGAGTGCCCTCGGCGCCGACGAACAGCGACGCCAAGTCGTAGCCGGTGTTGTCGCTGCGCACCTGAGAATGCCGGTGCACCAGCGACCCATCGGGCAGCGCCACGTCCAGGCCGATGACCTGCTCGCCCATGTTGCCGTAGCGGACCGTGCGCAGTCCGCCGGCATTCGTCGACGCCATTCCGCCGACCGTCGCGGAATCGCGCGCGGCCAGATCGACCCCGAACACCAGACCGGCGGCGGACGCGGCGCGCTGCACCTCGGCCAGCGTCGCGCCCGCGCCCGCGCGAATGCGCCGCTCGACGACGTCGACGTCACCGACCTCGCGCAGCCGTTCGGTCGACAGCAGCACGTCGTCATGCTCGGGCACCGTGCCGGCAACCAACGACGTCCGTCCGCCCTGCACCGTGACATATGCGCCGGCGTCGCGGCAGGCCCGCAGTACCGCGGCGACCTCGTCGGCCGAACCCGGTCGCACCAGCGCGCCTGCCTTCCCGCGATAGCGCCCGGTGTGGTCGACGCTGCGGCCGTCCAGCACATCGGGATCGGTGATGACGTGCGCGGTGCCCACGATCCCGGCCAGCGTTTCGATCAGCGTCATTCCGTCGGTGTATCACACGAAGCGAGCGACAAGAACGCCCCCAACTCCACCAAGCGGTCCGGCGTGGCAGGCAGGTAGTCGGTCAGCAGCGCCGACCGCACGATGATCGCGGTGTATTTCGCCCTGCTGACGGCGACGTTGAGCCGATTCCTGTTGAACAGGAACGAAACTCCGCGCGGTGCATCATCTGCAGACGACGCCGCCATGGAGACGAACACCACCGGAGCCTGCCTGCCCTGGAATTTGTCGACGGTGCCGACCTCGACCTTGTCGAGTCCGGCGGCGTCCAGCCTGCGCCGCAACGTGACCACCTGCGCGTTGTACGGCGTCACCACCAGGACGTGCTCCTGCGCCAACGGCGTTTCGCCGTTTTCGTCCGTCCACGTCCTGCCGAGCAGGTCGCAGATGTCCGCGACGATCGCGTCGGCCTCTTCGGGGCTGTCGGTGGAGTTGCCGTTGTGCTGCACGGTGAGCACCCGGACGCCGGGGGCGACGCCGTCGAGGCTGCGCGCGGCGCTCACGTGCTCATGTGAACGCAACCGGCCGTCATAGGAGAGCCGGGAAACCGGTTCGCAAACGGCGGGATGCATCCGATACGAATAGTCGAGGAAATAGCCGCGCTCTGGGGGCAGCGTGTGATGGCCGTCCACCAGCCAGCCCAGCGCGGATTCGTTCACCGGTTCGGGATGTGTGCCCTGGCTGACCTGTGGCAGCTGCTGCGGATCACCAAGCAGCATCAGGTTTCTGGCCGACGGTGCGACTGCGATGGTGTTGGCCAGGCTGTACTGACCGGCCTCCTCGACGACGAGCAGATCGAGGGCTTGACGCGGAATCTTGTTGGCATTGGCGAAATCCCAGGCCGTCCCGCCCACCACGCAGCCGTCATGGCCTTCGATGAAACCCGCGAACTCCGGACTGGTCAGGTCGGTCCAGCCCGCGTTGACGGTGTTGAGTTTCTTGCCGATCCGCTCGCCGTCGACGCCCGCCTTGAGCACATCGCAGAACAGGTTCTCGACCACCGCATGCGCCTGGGCGACGACGCCTATCCGCCATTGATGTCGGTTCACCAGGCGCGCGATCACCTGCGCGGAGGTGAACGTCTTGCCGGTGCCCGGCGGTCCGTGCACCGCGAGATACGACGAGTCGAGATCCAGCAACGCGGTCGTGATGTCGTCGGCGATGGCCCCGGTGCGGGGGAGTGCCGCACCGCTGAGCGTTCGCGGATTGCGCCGCAGCAGAACGTCTGTCACCGCGTCGACGGGCAGATTGGGAAGTCCGGCGGCGACGAGCGCGGCGGTCTCGGCGATGGAGTCCTGCAACGGTTTGGTGTTGATGGGCGGACCCGGCGTCAGCGCGAACGGCAACTGCTCGAAGACGTCGCCGTCCTTCGGCTGTTTCTCGACGACAACGGCCTCGGTGGGGGCTTCGGGGTTGTCGCACCCGACCACCGTCACCGACCCGAACCCGCGCCGGTCGGGATCGTCGGTGAGGCCCACGGGCGCGGGTGGGTCATAGAGCGCGTACATCTCTTTGCACAGTTCGCCGTTCGCGATGCCGCCGATCAGGCGGACATGGCGCTGGGGCTTGCGCGCTTTCGGCGGTTGGTGCCAGTCGGTGACGATCTCGACGCGCTCGGCAATGAAGACGTCGCTGTTGTCCGCCCACTCGTCAACCGGATTGTTCACCCGGTCGAAGTGGGCCCACCAGTACGGCTTGTCCTCACGCTTGTGGAATCCCCGCGCGGCGGCGACCATCGCCACGGCCTGCTGTTCGGCGGTGCGTTCCTCGACGCCGTCGCCTGCGAACTTGAGCAGTCTGCGGTCGATGTCGTCGGCGAGTTCGATTGCGCCGCCGTCGCTTACGGGTTGCGGACCACGAGGCGGTACACCGGACTCGATGGCGCGGGCCATCATCCAGTCGCGCAACCGCCGCGTCGACCGGCAGTCGTAGACGTTGTAGTCCTCGATCTCCTTGAGTACCGACGCCGCCTCGTCGGGCCGCCCTTCGTCGCGCAGCGCGCAGTAGCGCGCGTACTGCGTGATGGAGTCGGCTGCGGTGGTCACCTCACCGTCGCGAAGCTCGTTGCCCATGTAGAGCGGCTCGAGCGACTTGATGCTGTAGTTCTCGGTGCCCACGCGAATGCTCTTGCGCACCAACGGATACAGGTCGACGAGCACGCCGTTGCGCAGCAGGTCGTCGACATCGTTCTCGCCGACACCGTAGCGGCCTGCCAACCGCAGCAGGGTGCTTTTCTCGTAGGCCGCGTAGTGATAGATGTGCATGCCGGGATAGCGCCGCAGCCGCTTGCGCACCATCGCGAGGAAATCTTGCAGCGCCTGGCGCTCACTGGCCCGATCGTGTGCCCAGAACGGGTGGAACTCGTCGGTGACAGTGAGAACGCCCCATAGGTATTCGAGCCCCCACTCCCGGCCGTCGACGGTCCACAGCGGGTCGCCTTCGAAGTCGAAGAACAGGTCGCCCTTGTCCGCGTCGGGCAGCACCATCAGCGGTTGGGCGTCGACGACCTCGTACGGTGGCTTGCCGTCGACACGGTCGGCGACCTGTAGTCGGGCTTGGGCCGCGAGCGTCTTGACCGTGCGGGCAGGCAGCTCCTCGACCGCGCCGGTGTGCTCAGCCAGCTGGTGCAGGGTGGTGATACCTGCGTCGATCAGCCGGGCGCGTTGGGTTACCCGCATACCCGCGACCAGCAAGAGGTCGTCGGTGGCGCGCACCTGGATCTCGCATTCCGGGCAGCGGAAGCACGCCCGCACGTCGTCGTCAGTCCAGGCGACTGCCTTGCCGCCGGCCATGTGGTCGTCGAGCAGGCGCTGCAGTTCGGTGCGGCGAGGCAGATACACCGGCAGCAGCTCGTCGACGCGGTAGCTCGCGACGGCGCCGTCGCCGAGCACGAGTTCCACTTCGTCGGCGACGGGTACACCGCCCGCGGCGAGGGTGTCCGCGTAGGCGGCCAGCTGAAGCAGCGCCTCGACCTTGACGGAGCGGGCCAGTTTGGTGTCGCGCAGCCGGTAGCGGGCGCCAGCCTCAGAGTGCGACAAGACGAGGAAATCGGCGAAGCCGACGAACCGGCCGTCGAACATGGCGGCCTGATAGATGACGGGGGCGCGGCGCTCGACGGCGCGCATTGTCTGCTCCGCCGCGGCGGTCAGCCCGTCGACGGTGTAGTTGGGCCTGCCGATGACCGCGACGGTTTCGTCAGCATCCTCGCGCAGTTCGTCGAGGTGACGCTGCTCGTGCTCGCCGCCGAGTTTGGCTGTCCGCGCGAGCAGTTCATCCTCTTTGGCGACCGCAGGTCCCCAGCCGAGTTGCGCATCGAACGAACGCAGCAGCGCGTACTCGCAACGCGCTGCTGCGGCGAGATCGGATGCGCTGTAGATGACGCGATCGCCGGAGACGAACACGCTGTCAGCCTATGTGAGCCAACCGACACCTCACGTCAGGCGCGAACGTGGGTTACCCGCACGCTTCAGGGTTCCGCAGCGTGACACAAGCCCACACTCGTCGATCCCCAGTCGTGCCGCCGTCCACAGATAGACCAGTGAGCTGGCTGCGAGCGCCGATTGTGTGGGTCTGCGTCGCAACCGTGACGGCATGAATGACGAAGTGATGCCGTTCGTCGGCACCGAAGCATTGGCGGCAGGCAGGGTGACCCGGCGAACGTTGGTGAGCCGCCACGACATGGTCTACCGCAACGTGTATTTGGCGAAGGGCATGGAACTCACACCTGCCAGACGAGCGGTCGCTGCGTGGCTGTGGTCCGAGCGTAACGCCACGATTGCAGGAATGTCCGCCGCGGCACTGCACGGTTCGCAGTGGATAGCTTCTGACCTACCTGCCGAGTTGATCCGTCGTGACACCTGCGGCGTCGACGGCATCATCATTCACCGCAACCGGCTCCGCGATGACGAGACGTGCGTCGTGCGCGGAATGCCGGTCACTACGCCGGCGCGAACTGCATTCGACCTCGGCCGGCGCGATCGACTCGAAACCGCGATCATCCGGATCGACGCACTGGCGAACGCGACTGGGCTGAAGCCCGAAGATGTTGTGCTTGTCGCCCAAAGCCATCGCGGGGCCCGCGGCATGCTTCAACTGCGGCGTGCCTTGGATTTGATGGACGCCGGCGCAGAGTCACCGCAAGAGACCCGGACGCGCCTGCTGTTGATCGCCGCCGGGTTTCCGAAGCCCCACACGCAGATCGTCGTTCTCGACGAATTCGGCGAATTCGTTGGCCGCGTCGACATGGGATGGGAGGAGTGGAAGGTCGGCGTCGAATATGACGGTCCTCAACATTGGGATGACCCCGACCAGCATGCTCGCGATATCGACCGACTGGCCCGACTCGCCGCCCAGGGCTGGCTGATCATCCGGTTGAGCCGCGATCACTTGCGCTACCGGTCGCATGTTTTCCTGGCTCGCGTGCGTGACGCCGCCCGCGCGGCGGGTTGGCCCCGCTGGCAGGAAATCCGACTCGACGCGCGCATCTCTTGGCTCGATCCAGCCGGCCGAGTGTGGGCTTGATGCACGCATCCCGCAGGAAAAGCGTGCGGGTAACCCACGTTCGCGCCAGGGATCAGCCAGTGTTGCCGATCAACTCGACGCCGTTGCCGTTCCACCGGAACTTCACCACGCTCTCGAGCCCCTCGATGCCGCCGGAGTACTTCAGCGCGATCGTGTCGCCGGTGGTGGCCGAGTTCTCGATGGCGTTGAACCCATAAGTGTCGGGGACGCCGGTCGGGATGAACTTGCCGAGGTGGAACAGCACAGCGCGGGTGTTCGGGTGGTCTGCGTTGGTGTTGGCCTTGACGATCACCGCCGACAATTGCGCGCATTCGTTGTAGTTGCCTGCCAGCGGCTCGGGACTCCAGCCCTGGTTGCTGCGCGGGTCGCGGGGCAACTCCGAGACCGCCTTGGCGATCTCGGGCGCGGTGAGGTTGATCGCGCACGGATCGGCCGCCGCAGTCGCCGAAGGTGCGACGACGGGCGGCGGCGGGGGTAACGCCGGGGCAGGCGCAGCAGTCGCCGGTGTCGCCGTCGAGACGGTCGGCTCCGGCGTCTTGGACACCGTCGAGTCGCCCGATCCGCAGCCGGCAACGGCGACCGTCACCGCCGCGACGAGGACGGCCCATTTCACAACAGGGCACCCTAACGCCAATGCGACCAACCGGCAGACAGGCGCGCGGCGGGGAATCGGGCTCCCAACCACTAGACTTCCTGCGAGATGACGTCCTCTGAACCGGATCCGACCAGCGCTGATCTGACATTCGCCGACCTGCAGATTCACCCCTCGGTGCTGCAGGCCATCAGCGACGTCGGATACGAGTCGCCGTCGGCCATCCAAGCCGCGACCATTCCCGCGATGATGGCGGGCTCCGACGTCGTCGGCCTGGCCCAGACCGGCACCGGCAAGACCGCCGCGTTCGCCATCCCGATCCTGTCGAAGATCGACCCGACGAGTAAGACCACCCAGGCGCTTGTCCTCGCCCCGACCCGCGAGCTTGCGCTGCAGGTGGCCGAGGCGTTCAGCCGGTACGGCGCGCACCTTCATGTCAACGTTCTGCCGGTGTACGGCGGCTCCTCCTACGGCCCGCAACTGGCCGGCCTCAAGCGAGGCGCCCAGGTGGTCGTCGGCACGCCGGGGCGGGTGATCGACCATCTGGAAAAGGGCACCCTCGACGTCAGCCACCTCGACTACATGGTGCTCGACGAGGCCGACGAGATGCTCCAGATGGGGTTCGCCGAAGACGTCGAGCGCATTCTGGCGGACACCCCGGAGTACAAGCAGGTCGCGCTGTTCTCGGCGACCATGCCGCCCGCGATCCGCAAGATCACCAACAAATACCTGCACGATCCGGTCGAGGTGACGGTCAAGTCGAAAACGCAGACCGCCGAGAACATTTCGCAGCGCTACATCCAGGTGGCAGGCCCGCGCAAGATGGATGCGCTGACGCGACTGCTCGAGGTCGAGCCCTTCGAGGCGATGATCGTTTTCGTCCGCACCAAGCAGGCCACCGAGGAGGTCGCCGAGAAGCTTCGGGCCCGCGGGTTCTCCGCCGCCGCCATCAACGGCGACATCCCGCAGGCGGTCCGCGAGCGAACGATCAACTCGCTGAAGAACGGCTCGATCGACATCCTGATCGCCACCGACGTCGCGGCCCGTGGCCTTGACGTCGAACGCATCTCGCACGTGCTGAACTACGACATCCCCCACGATCCCGAGTCCTACGTGCACCGGATCGGACGCACCGGCCGGGCCGGGCGCTCGGGCACCGCCCTGTTGTTCGTCACGCCCCGCGAACGTCACCTGCTCAACTCGATCGAGCGGGTCACCAGGCAGAAGCTGGTCGAATCCCAGTTGCCCTCGGTCGACGACGTCAACGCTCAGCGGGTGGAGAAGTTCCGCGATTCGATCACCAAGGCGCTCAGCGCGCCGGGAATCGACCTGTTCCGCAAGCTGATCGAGGGCTACGAGCGCGACAACGACGTGCCGATGGCCGACATCGCCGCCGCGCTGGCGTTGCAGAGCCGCGACGGCGAAGAGTTCCTGATGACCGAACCGCCGCCGGAGAAACGGCGCGAACGGCCCGAGCGACCGCGCGATGACGGCCCGCGCAAGCCGCGCGAGCGGCGCAGCGACCTTGCCACCTACCGCATCTCGGTTGGCAAGCGGCACAAGGTGATGCCGGGCGCGATCGTCGGCGCGATCGCCAACGAGGGCGGGTTGCACCGCAGCGACTTCGGTCACATCACGATCCGGCCCGACCATTCGCTGGTCGAATTGCCCGCGAAGTTGTCCAAGGAGACGCTGAAAGCCCTTGAAAAAACCCGTATTCAGGGCAACCTGATCAATCTCCAGCCGGATCGCGCACCGAAGCGGCCACCAGGTAAGTCGAAGCGGAAGCACGAATGACATCGCCGAAAGGCGTGAAAGACCCAGTCGCGCAAGGCGGCCTGGAATCGGTAAGCAAGGCCGAGCGCGTAGCGTCGCTGACAGGCGTCCGCGCAATCGCGGCGCTGCTGGTGATGGGCACGCATGCGGCATACACCACCGGGAAGTACACGCACGGCTACATCGGGCTGGTGTATTCGCGGATGGAGATCGGCGTACCGATCTTCTTTGTGCTGTCGGGGTTTTTGTTGTTCGCGCCGTGGGTCAAGGCCGTCGCCACCGATGGTGCGTCTCCTTCGGTGCGCCGCTATGCGTGGCATCGGGTGCGTCGCATCATGCCGGCATACGTCGTCACGGTGCTGGTGGCCTTCGCGATCTACCACTGGCGCACCGCGGGCCCGAACCCCGGCCACAACATGATCGGGTTGTTGCGCAACTTGACGCTGACTCAGATCTACACCGACAACTATCTGTATTCGTATCTGCACCAAGGACTTACGCAGATGTGGAGTCTGGCGGTCGAGGTCGCGTTCTATGTGGTGCTGCCACTGTTGGCGTACCTGTTGTTGGTGGTGTTGTGCCGGCGTCGTTGGCGGCCGCTGCTGTTGCTCACCGGTCTCGCGGGGCTTGCGTTGATCACACCTGCGTGGCTGATCCTGGTGCACACCACTGACTTTCTGCCCGACGGTGCGCGGCTGTGGTTGCCGACGTATCTCGTGTGGTTCATCGGCGGCATGATGCTGGCGGTGCTGCAGCCGATGGGGGTGCGCGCGTACGCGTTTGCGTGCGTGCCGCTTGCGGTTGTGTGTTATCTCATCGCCTCGACGCCGATTGCGGGCGAACCCACCACGTCACCGCATGAGCTGCGTGAGGCCCTGATCAAGGCGGCGTTCTACGCGGTGATCGCCACGTTGGCTGTCGCCCCGCTGGCGCTGCACGACCGCGGCCTGTACGCGAAGTTCCTCGCCACCCGCCCGATGGTCTTTCTCGGCGAGATTTCCTACGAGATCTTCCTGATCCATCTGGTGACCATGGAATTGGTGATGGTGGAGATCCTGCGCTGGCACATCTACACCGGCAACGTCGCAATCCTGTTCCTGACGACGTTCGTGGTGACGGTGCCGGTGGCGTGGCTGCTGCACAGGTTCACGCGCGTACGCGCCGACTAGCGCGGCGCAAAGCGCGTATCAGCCGCCGGGGGTTTGAAGCCGACGCCATCGGGCATCCCGGGACCCAACCAACAGAACACGGATCGCCGGTTTGGTGACCCACGAAAAAGGACACATGGCCACTCCGGGATCGCAGGGCACACCCTCCGTCACGCCAGCAGCACGCCGCGTCGTCACGCAGCGCGCCCACCGTGGCAGACGCGACTCCGAACGCGATCGCCGCATTCGATGAGCGGCACCGACCAACGCCACCTCGGAGGTTCCGACAGCCCGATCGAGGATGAACTCGAACACGCCTTCACCAGGATGGTCGACGAGGGCACGCAACGGCTGCACCGCAGCTGGCGCGAAGTTCTGGTCACCGGATTCTTCGGTGGCACGGAGGTTGCGATGGGCGTACTCGCATACCTTTCCGTGCTGGCAGCCACGGACAACACATTGCTTGCGGGGCTGGCGTTTTCGATCGGCTTCCTCGCCCTGCTGTTGGGCCGCAGCGAGTTGTTCACCGAGGGCTTCCTGGTCCCTGTGACCACGGTGGCCGCCAAAAGGGCCAGCTTCGCCCAACTGCTCAAGCTGTGGGGCGGCACGCTGGCTGCCAACCTCGCGGGCGGCTGGCTGATCATGTGGCTGATCATCACCGCGTTCCCGAAACTGCACGACCAGACGGTCGAGTCGGCGACCCACTACGCCACCGCACCGATGTCCGCAGAGACGTTGGCGCTAGCCGTGCTCGGAGGCATGGCGATCACACTGATGACGCGCATGCAGCACGGCACCGATTCGGTAGTTGGCAAAATTGCGGCGGCCGTCGCCGGCGCGTTCCTGCTCGCCGGACTGCAGATGTTTCACTCGATTCTGGACTCGCTGTTGATCTTCGGAGCGATGTTCACCGGCCACGCACCGTTCGGCTATCTCGACTGGCTCACCTGGTTCGGTTACACGGTGGTCGGCAACATGGTCGGGGGGCTTGGCTTGGTAACACTGTTGCGCCTGCTCCGAAGCAAAGACCGACTGGAGGAAGAGCGAGACGACGCGGAGTCAGCGGAATGACTTGCGGCCCAAGCTTTCACTGACCGAGGGCTACGGCAATACACGGACAGCCGCCCACTCGCGCGAGTTAGGGTAACCTTTCCTAATAAAACGCTAGGAAGGGCTACTCATGTCGGACACGCCGTCGCGTGGATTCCAGGGCGCGGTGCTGAAGCTGCTGCGTGCCGGTGATTACCGGCTGACCGTGACCGGCCGTCGCGAGATCACACCGCATTACCTGCGCCTGAGCTTCGACGCCGGCGGCTTGCTGACCGACCGGCCGCTGCATCCGACGATGTGGATCCGGATGTGGTTCACCGACGGTGACAAGCAGCATCAGCGCGGCTACACGCTGGTCGACCCGGATCCGGCGACCGACACCGTCGACATCGAGTTCGCGCTGCACGACGGCGTGGCCTCGCGGTGGGCTCGAAACGCGCAACCCGGCGACACCATCGAGGTGACGGTGCTCGGCAGCAACTTCACGCTGCCCGAGCCCGCGCCCAAGGGCTACGTCATCGTCGGCGACACCGCCTCGCTGCCCGCCATCAACTCGTTGCTGACCGCGATCGGCAACGCCCCGGCGAAGGTGCTTCTCGAAGCAGGCCACGACGATGACAAGCAACTGCCGGTGGCGCGCAGCACGGACGTGGTGTGGGTTGACCGCAAGAACGGCGGTGAAGCGCTCACGCAGGCAGTCAGCTCATCGGCGTTCGACGCGGCCGACCACTTCGGCTGGGTCGCATGCGATAACCGAACCACCCGCGCGGTCGCCAAGGTCTTCCGCGAGGACTACAACATCCCCCGGAAATCCATCAAGGCACAAGCATATTGGGTCGCATGACGCATCGATCACTTGGCGAGCGGCTAGTCTGACCCTCTCGGACCCAAGCAGCGTGGTTCGAGCGGAGAGGACATCCATGCCCAACTCGTCAGCGGACACCGTCCGGCGTGACATCCTTCCCATCCCCGACATCGCGCACGTCGGACTCACCACGTACGACGCCAAGGACCCGGACACCAGCTATCCGCCTATCAAGGATGTGCGGCCGCCGAAGACGGCCCCGAACGTGCTCGTCGTCCTCATCGACGATGTGGGCTTCGGCGCGAGCGGCGCCTTCGGCGGTCCGTGTGAGACGCCGAATTTCGAACGGCTCGCCTCCGGCGGCTTGAAGTACACCCGGTTGCACACCACCGCGCTGTGCTCGCCGACGCGGCAGGCCCTGCTGACCGGCCGCAACCACCATTCGGTCGGCATGGGCAACATCACCGAGACCGCGACTGCGGCACCGGGATACACCTCGGTGCTGCCGAACACCAAGGCGCCATTGGCGTTGACGCTCAAGCTCAACGGCTATTCGACCGCTCAATTCGGCAAGTGCCACGAGGTACCTGTCTGGCAGACCAGCCCGGCGGGGCCGTTCACGGCATGGCCTACTGGCGGAGGCGGATTCGAGTACTTCTACGGCTTCATCGGCGGTGAGAACAACCAGTGGGACCCCGCCCTCTACGAGGGGACCACGCCCATCGAGCCCCCGAAGACGCCTGCCGAGGGCTATCACCTCACCGAGGACCTGGCGGACAAGGCGATCAGCTGGGTGCGCCAGCAGAAGGCGCTGCTGCCCGACAAACCGTTCTTCATGTACTTCGCACCGGGTGCCACCCACGCGCCGCACCATGTGCCGAAGGAGTGGATCGACAAGTACAAGGGAAAGTTCGCCCACGGCTGGGACCGGCAGCGCGAGATCACCTTCGAACGGCAGAAGGAGCTGGGCGTCATCGGCCCCGACGCGGTACTGACGCCGCGCCACGCGGAGATCCCGGCGTGGGACGAAATGGATCCTGCGCTCAAGCCCGCGCTGGAGCGCCAAATGGAGGTGTACGCCGCATTTTTGGAGCACACTGACTATCACGTCGGCCGGTTGCTCGACGCGCTCGAACCGGTAATGGACGACACGCTGGTCTACGTGATCATCGGCGACAACGGTGCTTCCGCAGAAGGCACGCTGCAGGGTGCGTTCAACGAGATGGCCAACTTCAACGGGATGGCCGACCTCGAGACGCCCGAGTTCCTGGCCTCCAAGCTCGACGAGTTCGGCAGTGAGACGTCCTACGGCCACTACGCGGTGGGTTGGGCGTGGGCGATGGACACGCCCTATCAGTGGACCAAGCAGGTGGCGTCGCACTGGGGCGGCACCCGCAACGGCACAATCGTGCACTGGCCCAAGGGAATCGACGACAAGGGCGGCATACGCAACCAGTTCACCCACGTCATCGACCTGGCGCCCACTGTGTTGGAGGCAGCCGGAATACCGGAGCCGACCATCGTCAACGGCGTCATGCAGAGCCCGTACGAGGGCACCAGCCTGCTGTACAGCTTCAACGACGCCGACGCCCCTGAGCGACACGAGACCCAGTACTTCGAGATGTTCTGCAACCGGGGCATCTACCACAAGGGCTGGAGCGCGGTGACCAAGCACCGCACACCGTGGGAGATGGGTGGGGCGGCCATGCCCGCCTTCGACGACGACGTCTGGGAACTCTACGACGGCAACACCGACTGGACGCAGTCCAGGGATCTTTCCAAGGAGAATCCCGACAAACTGCATGAGCTGCAACGGCTTTGGCTGATCGAGGCGGTCAAGTACAACGTGTTACCGCTCGATGACCGACAGATCGAACGCATCAACCCGACGTCGGCAGGCAGGCCGACACTGATCAAGGGCAATTCCCAGCTTCTCTTCGCCGGCATGGGGCGCTTGTCGGAGAACAGTGTTGTCGACATCAAGAACAAGTCCTTCGCGGTCACCTCCGAAGTGGAGGTTCCGCCAGAGGGCGTACAGGGCGTGATCATCGCCCAAGGTGGCCGATTCGGCGGGTGGAGCCTCTACGCCAAAGACGGTCGGGCCAAGTTCCACTACAACGTGTTGGGCATCAAGTCATTCGATATCGAAGCCGCAGAGCCCGTTCCGACCGGAACGACCCAAGTGCGCATGGAGTTCGCCTACGACGGCGGAGGCATGGGCAAGGGCGGTGACGTCACTCTGTACTACGACGGCAAGGAAGTCGGCAAGGGTCGCGTCGATCAAACCCAGGGATTCATCTTCTCCGCCGACGAAACCACCGACGTCGGCAACGAGACCGGCACCACCGTCAGTCCGGACTACACCGCCCACACCAGCAGATTCACCGGCAAGATCGGATGGGTGCGAATCGATCTCAGCGATGACGCCAAGGCCGCCGAGCACTACATCGAGCCGGACGAGCGCTTCCGCATCGCGATGGCGCGCCAGTAAACATCAGCCCGTCCGCTCGGGTTGGTTCGGCACCACCATCGGCACGACGAACTCCTCGAGCATCGCGCGCTCGTCGGCCTCATCGTGCCCGGGAAACAGGAACAGCGACGTCATCACCCGCACCAACCAGCGGGCCCGGTGCGCCACCACTTCGGGGTCGTCGGGTGCCAGCGAGATCACGAAGGCCTCCGTCAACGCCCTGATCACCTCGGACTGCTCGGCCATCTCCGCGCCGATCGGCCGTTGAGTGGTGGCGAACCACGATGCGAGCGCTGGGCTTTCGCGGACGTTGCGCATCGAGGCCATCATGCCCTCGATCAACCGCTCCCGCGGGTCCGCCAACGAGTTGATCTGTTCGGTCATCTCGCGATACAGCCGGTAGGCCTCGCGGTGTACATATGCGGTGTAGAGCGCTTCACGGTTCTCGAAGTACCGGTACAGGGTGGCGCGCGAGCATCCTGCGGCCGAAGCGATTTCGTGCATGCCGACGGTCGCGGCTTCTTGTTGTGCGAACAGCTCGCCCGCAGCGTCGAGGATTCGGTCGGCGGCCACCTCGGTGCGCTGCGCCGCGAGCCAGTCACCGGCCATCAGGAGCTCACCCGGAACGGCACCGACAGCGGGCGACGCACGTAACTGCCGCCGGCCCAGACGATTCCGGACTCGTCGACCTCGAAATCGGGGCAGCGCGCCAACAGCTCCGTCAGCGCGACTCGCGACTGCATGCGGGCCGCTGCGGCGCCGAGACAGAAGTGCGCGCCGTGGCTGAACGTCATGATGTTGCGCGGTCGCCGCCGCACGTCGAGTTCGGCTGCGTCGTCGCCGAATTCACGCTCGTCGCGGTTGGCCGACCCGTAGAGCAGCAGCACCTTGCGGTCGGCGGGGATCGTGGTGTCGCCGACAGTGACGTCGCGGGTGGTGGTGCGGGCCAGACCTTGAACCGGCGACGTCAGCCGCAGAAACTCGTCAATGGCGTCGGGGATCAGCTCCGGCTCAGCCACCAGCAGCTGCTGCTGGTCGGGTCGTTGGTGAAGCAATTGCACTGTGCCGCCGAGCATTCCGGTCGTGGTGTCGTTTCCGCCGGTGACCATCGTGAACGTGAACGCCAGGATCGACAGCACACCCGCGATGTCGCCGTCGGCCCCGATACCGGCGGCCACCAGATGCGACACGGTGTCGTCCTCGGGCTCAACGCGGCGCCGCTCGATCAACGCGGTGAAGTACGCCATCATCTCGCCGAGCGCGTCGCCGAGCCCGCCCAGCGCTCCGGCGACACCACCGGAGGTGGTGTTGGCGGCGACGATCGCCTCGGTCCAACCGTCGAACTGGTTGCGATCCTCCTCAGGAACCCCGAGATAGTGCGCGACCACCATCGAGGGCAGCGGCTTGAACAACTCGGCGACGATGTCGCCGCCGCCGTTGGCGCGTAGCCGTTCGATGCGTTCGACGACGAATTCACGAACCTTCGGTTCGACGGCCTCGACCTGCCGCGGGGTGAAACCGCGGGCCACCAGCTTGCGGAACTCGGTGTGGACCGGTGGGTCCTGCATCACGAACGGCGGATTGTCCTGCAGGCCGATCAGTTCGAGTTCGCCGTAATTGATCGTCAGGCCCTGCGCCGACGAGAAGGTCTCGTTGTCGCGTGCCGCCTCCCAAACGTCGGCATGCCGCGAGAGCACCCAGTAGTCGTGGTCGGGCTGGTCAGGGGGCACGACGTGGTGGACAGGGTCGTAATCGCGCAGGGCGTGGTACATCGGCCACGGGTTGGGCCAGGTATCGGCGTCAGCGAGCTCAAACCGGACGGGCGAGCCGTGAGACAGAGTGGCTGTCATGTCTCATTGGTACGACACGCACCCAGATCGTGTCAATAGCCGCGGTCAGATTGCCGCGCCAGGGTTGAGGATGCCGTCGGGATCGAGCGCCCGCTTGATCCGCTGGTTGAGCTCCATCGCCTCCGGCCCGAGCTGGCCCGCCAGCCATGGCCGCTTCAGCCGGCCGACGCCGTGTTCGCCGGTTATCGTCCCGCCCAGCCCGACCGCGAGATCCATGATCTCGCCGAACGCCTTCTGGGCCCGTTCGGCCATCGCCGTATCGGCGGGGTCGTAGACGATCAGCGGATGGGTGTTGCCGTCGCCGGCATGCGCGATCACCGAGATCATCAAGTCGTGGTTCGCGGCGATCTTGGCCACGCCGCCGACCAGGTCGGCCAGTGCGGGCAGCGGGACGCCGACGTCCTCGAGCAGCAGCGAGCCCTTGGCCTCGACCGCGGGGATCGCGAAGCGGCGGGCGGCGACGAACGCCTCACCCTCTTCCGGGTCGGACGTCGAAAACACCTCCTTCGCACCATGTTCGGTGAACACCGTTGCCATGAACTCGGCGTCCTCGACGCCGGACGGCCCGCGGTCGTCGGTGGCCGCCACCATCATCGCCGCCGCAGACCGGTCCAACCCCATGCGCAGTTTGTCCTCGACCGCGTTGATCGCCGCGGCATCCATGAACTCCAGCATCGAGGGCCGGATCTTGCCGGTGATCGACACGACAGCACCGGCCGCCGCTTCCACCGAGTCGAAGGTCGCTACGACAGTGGACGCCACCTGCTGTGGCGGCAGCAGCCGCAGTGTCACCTCGGTGATGATCCCAAGCGTGCCCTCGCTGCCGACGAACAGCTTGGTCAGCGACAGCCCCGCGACATCCTTCAGCCGTGGGCCGCCGAGGCGCACCGCGGTCCCGTCGGCCAGCACGACCTGAAGACCCAGCACGTAGTCGGTGGTGACTCCGTATTTCACGCAGCACAGCCCGCCCGCGTTGGTCGCGATGTTGCCGCCGATGCTGCAGATCTCGAACGACGACGGATCCGGCGGATACCACAGCCCGTAGGAGGCGACCGTCTTCTTCACCTCGGCGTTCAACAGCCCGGGCTGTGCGACGGCCGTGCGCGTCACGGGATCGACGGTGATGTCGCGCATCTTCTCGGTGCTCAGCACGATGCCGCCGGTCAGCGCCGTGGCGCCGCCGGAAAGCCCGGTGCCCATGCCACGGGGAACGACGGCGATCCGGTTCCGTGACGCCCAGCGCATCACGGTCTGGACTTCTTCGGTTCGTCGCGGCCGCACCACGGCAAGGGCCGTGCCTGCACTTGGGTCAAGGGCACGGTCCTGGCGGTAGGACGCCAGGATGTCGGGGTCGGTGACGACGACACCGTCGGGCAGTTCGGCGATCAGACTCGCCAGTGCCTCACTCATAAGTCGATGCTACGAGCCGCTTGGGCCGTCCCAGTCGGGGAACACCATTCTGATGAGCTCTTCCCGGGTCGCCGCCCCCGTCTTGGTCATCGCCCGGTAGACGTGGCCTTCCACGGTGCGCGCCGAAACACAGAGCCGCTCGGCAACCTCGCGCGTCGAATAGCCGTATCGGAGCAGACTGACGATCTCGCGCTCACGCCCGGTGAGCGGCAACGGTTCGCTGACCTCGCGCAGCGTCGGTGTGCTGACGCCGCATCGCTTCGCCAGCGACTCTGCACGCGACGAACACCGCAGTGCCGACCCCCTGAGATCGCCCTCGCGGAACGCCAGACATGCGTGGGCGGCCGCGTCGACGGCAGCGACGAGATCGCCCATGTTCTCGAATTCCTTTGACAACGCCTCCAATTCGGTCCCATCGACGGGGCAGAGCGCGGCCGCGAAGCGGGCCACCAGCGGCGCTCGCGGCCCCTCCACGATCGAGGCGAGCTCGTTCAGTCGCGACACGGCGGAGTGATCCCCGAACTGCGCGGCGGTCTGCAGACACAGCAACTCGGCGGCGAACTGTTCCTTGGCCGCGGCGGTTTCGGCAGCCGACAACATCGTGGCGATCGCTTCGGTGACCGCACCTTGCCCGGCCGCCAGCCATCCGCGGGCCAGGCTGCGCTCGTAGTCCAGGCCGCGGAATGGGCGACGCGTCTTCTCGAGCGACGCCAGCACCGCGGCGGCCTCATCTGTCGAACCCCGCATCGCAAGCGCGATCGCATAAGGGATGTGATAGCGGTAGCCCCAGCCCATTTCGTTGCCCGATGCGGACAACGCGGGCGCCGCGGTGCCCAACAATGCGCACGCCTCCTCGAGCCTGCCCGCGAAAAGCGCGGCCCGACCCGCGATCGCCGTGCCGACCAGCTGCATCGCCCCTGGCATCTCGGCGCCCTGCTCGCGCACACGCTGCGCCTCTGCGAGGCCGTCGTCGATTTCGCCTGCCAACAGCAAGGCGCTGACATGCGCGTCGGCGATGTTGAAGCGCATCTGCGGCGAGTCGAAGAAGCGGGACGCGATGGCGTATCCGGTGTTCGCCGCGGCTACTGCCTCGCCCGTCCGTCCGGCGTCTGCGAGTATCACTGCGAGCGCCCATGCCGTCTCGGTCCCCGCGACGGCCGGCAGCTCCTCCAGCACAAGGCTTTTCGCGGTCTTCAACGCTTCCTGCGGCTGATCCAGCGCAAACCAGTACACAGTGAGGAAGGCGTCGATCCACATCCGGGGCGAAGTGCCTTGTGCCGCTTCGTCGATGATGTCTTTCGCGCGTTCGGCATCGCCCGAAGCCCACAGCATGTTGAGCGCGCGCATGTAGGCGAGCCGGCCGCGGTCGTCGTCGTTCAGCTCCAAGCCGGCGAGCTCGGCCAGCACGGCCTCAGCCTCCTCGCCGGCGGGGAACCATGACAACGCATGTGCGCGAAGGAAATACGCGCGCGGTGAGCCGCCAGCGCGGATCGCTGCCTTGGCGAGTCGATCGGCTAGCCGGAGATCGCCTGCCCATACCGCGCCACCTGCCGCCTTGAGCAACAGATCGGCGTCGGGCGGCAGGTCGGAGTCGAGGATCAGCGAGGCCCGGCGCACCACGGTGCCCATCTCGTCGCTGCCAGGCGACGATGCGAGTTCGGCCGCGACCTGTCCGCGAAGTCGTCGCAGCCTGGTTTCCGGGGATCGAGATCGGCGCACCTCGCCGTAGAGCGGATGCGCCAGTCTGACTTCGAGTTCGCTGTCGAGTTCGTCGACGGTGATCAGCTCGCGAACCTGGGCTTCTTCGATGGCGTCAGGATCGGCGATCCGTCGCAGCGTCTTCATCTCGAGCGGCTCTCCGACCGCCAGCGCGTCGGCCACCTCGCCGACCGGTTGCGACAGGCCGCTGAACCGGGATTCGATCAGTTCGATCAATCCCCGCGGCATGGTCGGTTCACCGATCCACTGCCAAAAGCCGTTCTGCTGCTGGATTCGGCCGTCTGCGATTTCCTGCTCGACGATGTTGCGCAGATACAACGCGTTCCCGCGCGTGAGCTTCCACAGCCGCTTGGCCGCGTCGGGATCCACCGGCCCGTCCAACGCCGCCGTCAACAGCGCGCCGACGTCGTCGGCAGAAAGTGGTTGCAGGTCCAGCCGGTCGAACTGGCCGCCGCGCCATATCTCGTATATCTCGGTCGGGACGCGTTCGCCTTCGCGCACCGTGAGCACGACCTTGGCGGCCTCGCGCTGCACGATCTGATGCACCACGAATGTCGACAGTTCGTCGAGCAGATGCACGTCATCGACGCCGAGCACAACCGTGGTACCGGGCGGCGCTGCCGTCACCGAGTCGATAACGCCACGCACGAGCTGCAGGCGATCGCTGCTCGCCGACCCTGTCCACGGTGCGAACGCGCCGAGCGGAAGCTTGCGCGCCGACATCGTGCCGACCGCCCACCGCGCTTCGAAGCCCTGTTTGGCGACCGACGCCAGGGCTTCGCGCACGATCCGGCTCTTTCCGACGCCCGCGGGCCCGCTGACCAGGATTCCGGCCAAGCCTGGCTCGGTAATCGCGGCGACGATCGTTTGCATCTCTTCTGAGCGACCGATCAAGGGCCACGTCACACGCACAGAAAGTAGCCTAAAACGCCGAAACGGCTCGTCAGGGCAAACCCGCCCGATCCAACTCGCGCAACGCGGGCAAAAAGACCGCAACCAGGCCCAGCACCAGCATCGGCAGCGACAGCGCAAGGAACGTCGCATGCAGTCCGGCGGCGTCGGCGAGCGGTCCGGCCACGACCAGGCCCAGTGGTCCCGCGGCGTACGCCAACGACCCCATGACGCCGACGACACGGCCGCGCAGATGTTGGGGCGCGCGCGTCTGCATCACGTAGTTGTAGATCGGAGCGATCGGCCCGTAGACCAACCCCACGACCGCGCACAGCACCAGAATCAGCGGAAGCGGCGGCAGGAACGCGATGATCGTCATCGCCACGCCTAGGGTCAGCACCGCGGTCAGCATCACGGTCCGCTTCCGCGAATACTTCGACAGCACCGCATATCCGAGCGCGCCGATCAGGCCGCCAACACTCAACGCCATCAGCACCCACCCCAGTTGGGCCGGTTCGTTGCGGTCGGTGAAGTACTTCGGAAAGAGCACCGACTCCATCGGCATATACAGACCGGTGGCCGTCAGGTCGATGATCGCCAGCGTGCGCAGTACCTTGTTGTGCCACACGAACTTCAGGCCCTCGACGATGCCGGCCCAGACGCCTTGGGGCAGCGCAGCGCGGTCGGGTACGCCCGCGCCCTCCAACCGCAGCACCGAAATCGCGACGATCGAGAACCCGAATGCCGCTGCGGTCACCCACATGGTGTTGACGCCGCCCAGCGTCGCGATCAGCAGGCCGCCGATGCCAGGCCCGACGATGTAGGCCAGGTTGAAAATGGCCTCGTACACGCTGTTGGCGCGGTCGAGCGTCCAACCGGCGCGCGTGGCCGCCTCCGGCAGCATGGTCTCGCGGGCGGTCATTCCTGCCGGGTCGAAGAACGCGCCGAGCGCGGCCAGCCCTGCCAGCACCGCGACGTTGATGGCCTGCACCCCGAACATGAGCGCCAGCACAGGGACCGCGGCCACCGAGAGCGCCGACAACGCGTCGGAGATCATCGACACCCGCCTGCGGCCGAGATAGTCGACTGCGGCACCCGCGATCAGGGTAGCGGCAAGCAGCGGCAACGTGCCCGCCATCGCGACGATCGAGGCGTACAACGCAGAGCCGTTGCGCTGCAACACAAGCCAGGGAAAGGCGACGAGTGAGATGCCGTTGCCGGCGCCGGCCATCAGCGCGGCGGACAGAATCAGGAGTAGCGGACCGCGCTTGCCGTTCGTCATGGGGTATCGCGGCCGAATGTAACAGCGGCCAAGCCCGCTCGGCACGCGATTTTGCATGCCGTGCACAGTGGAGGGGTGAAGCTGGCCCATCCGCGAACCGGCGCGATGTTCGATTCGCCCGTGCCTCCCGGCACCGGCTGGCCGGGCGATCCGGCCACGTCGCGCACAGCGGTGGCGCAGACGCCCGCGCAGGTTGAGGCCATGGCCTCGGCGGTCAAGACCCTTGAAGAACTGGACGCGGAGGTGTCGGTGTGCCGCGCCTGCCCTCGGCTGGTCGAATGGCGCGAAGAAGTTGCCATCGTGAAGCGAAAGTCGTTCGCAGGCGAGCCGTACTGGGGTCGGCCGATTCCCGGCTGGGGGTCGACAACGCCGCGGATCGTCATCGTCGGCCTGGCACCGGCGGCGCACGGCGGCAACCGCACCGGCCGGGTGTTCACCGGTGACCGCTCCGGCGACTTTCTGTTCGCCGCGCTGCACCGCGCCGGTCTTGCCAATCAAGCCGAGTGTGTCGACGCGGCAGATGGCTTGGCGCTCAACGACACTCGGGTCGCCGCGGCTGTGCGCTGCGCTCCGCCGGGCAACGCGCCGACACCGGCAGAGCGCGCGACGTGTGCACCGTGGCTGGACGCCGAGTGGCGACTGATCAGTTCCCACGTTCGGGTGATCATTGCGCTCGGGGGGTTCGCGTGGCGGGCGGCGCTGCAGATGGTCGGCGGCGTCCGGTCGCCCGCGCCGAAGTTCGGGCACGGCGCGACGGCCACCCTGGGCGCTGTGACGTTGATCGGCTGCTATCACCCCAGCCAGCAGAACACGTTCACCGGCAAGCTGACCCCGCAGATGCTCGACGACGTGTTTCGGCAGGCCCGGGAACGCGCAGGCGCAAAGGGGCGTTGACGTAGCCATGCGACTTTCCGTTCTCGACCTGGTGCCGGTGCGCACCGACCAGACGACGTCTGATGCGCTGGCGGCGACGACGCACCTCGCGCAGACGGCCGATCGGCTCGGCTACACCCGCTACTGGCTGGCCGAACACCACAACATGCCCGCCGTGGCGGCCACCAGTCCGCCGGTGCTGATCGCGCATCTGGCCGCGCAGACGTCGCAGCTGCGGCTGGGTTCTGGCGGCGTGATGCTGCCCAATCACGCGCCGCTGGCCGTCGCTGAGCAGTTCGCGCTGCTGGAGGCCGCGCACCCCGGCCGCATCGACCTCGGCATCGGCCGCGCACCGGGCTCCGACCCGGTGACCTCGATGGCGCTGCGTGGCGCCGCAGGCCGCGACGACCGCGACATCGAGGCGTTCCCGGAGTACCTCGACGACGTGGTCGCGCTGATGAGCGCCCGCGGCGTGCGGGTGCCGCTGCCGCGGGATCTGATGCGGGAGAACTACGTCCTCAAGGCGACGCCGTCGGCGGTGACGGAGCCGAAACTGTGGCTGCTGGGCTCGTCGATGTACTCGGCCCACTTGGCCGCGGCCAAGGGCTTGCCGTATGTGTTCGCGCATCACTTCTCGGGCCAGGGCACAGCCGAAGCGCTTGAGGTGTACCGCTCCGAATTCCGGCCGAGCGACCTGGCGGCCGAGCCGGTGACGTTCTTGACAGTCAACGCGGTCGTTGCCGAAACCCGGGACGAGGCAATGGCTTTGCTGTTGCCGAACCTACAGATGATGGGACGGCTGCGGACGGGCCAGCCGCTTGCCGCGCTCGATCTTGTCGAGGACGCCGAACAGCAGGAGATGACCCCGCAGGCGCAACGCGTCATTGAGGGAGCGCTGCGGCGTGCGGTCGTCGGCTCACCAACAGAGGCGGCCGATCAAGTGCGCGCGCTGGCCGAGGAGTTCGGCGTCGACGAGGTGATGGTCAACCCGGTCGCTTCCGCGCGCCGCGGCACAGATCCCGCAACCGCACCCGCCCGGGACACCACGCTGGAACTGCTTGCCAAGGAACTGTTTTAGCCGCTGGCGCGGAGGACCACCACCGGAATCGGTCGCGACGTCCGTTTCTGGTAGTTCGCGTACCGGTTGGCGTTGTTCTTGTTGACGATCTCCCATAGTCGCGCGTAGTCGGCGTCGTCGGGCAGCACTGGCCGGGCTACCACGCCGAATCTCTTTGGCCCGACGTTGATCTCGACGTTCGGATTGGCCTTGAGGTTGTGATACCAGCCTGGCGCCTTGGGATCACCGCCCTTGGACGCGACGATCAGGTAGGAGTCTCCGTCTTTGGCGTAGGTCAGCGAATTCGTCCGTTGGATTCCGGTCTTCGCACCGACGGTGTGCAGCAGCAGGTTGGGCGGCGTGCCGGGCAGGATGCGGTGCCCGATCCGGCCGTTGGTGCCCTTGTAGATCTTGTCGTGCAGCATCAGCAACGGAAGGCCGATGTATTTCTCCCAGGCAGGCATACCACTCATGAGGGTCAGTCTTGCGCAGCCGAGTCCAGTTCCGCCAGGGCCTCGCGCAGCAACCGGCCGGACTCCTCGCGGTCAGGGTCTTTGCGCAGCAGCATGCCCTTGGCGAACGACAGCTTGTCACCGCTCTGCCGCGGCAGCACGTGCAGATGGATGTGGAAAACCGACTGGAAGGCGGCCTTGCCGTCGTTGATGACGACGTTGTTGCCGTCGGCATGCAGCCCCGACCGACGGGCCGCCCTGGCAACTCGCTGCCCGATGCGCACCATGTCGGCGACCGTCTCCGAAGGTGTATCCGTCAGGTCGACCGTGTGGCGCTTGGGGATGACCAGGGTGTGGCCGCGGGTGAACGGCCGGATGTCGAGAATGGCCAGGTAGTCGTCGTCCTCGTAGATCCGGATGGCCGGGGCCTCGCCGGCGACGACGGCGCAGAAAACACAGGACATTCCGCCACGTTAGCTACCCATGTTCTCCTTGGCCCAGTCGGCCATCCGGCGGTCGCGTTCCTCAGGTGAGACATCCTCGACGCGAGTCATCACGGTCCAGCGCTGGCCGAACGGGTCGAGGATCGAGGCGAAGCGGTCGCCGGTGACGAAGGTCTGGGCGGGTTCGCGGATGGTGGCGCCGGCCTGCTCGGCCTTGGCCACGACCGCGTCGACGTCCTCGCAGTAGAACCCCACGGAATGGGTGGCCGGCGCCTTCGGGTCGGGCGCGGCGATCTGATACGCCTCGGCGGGGTCGCCCAGTTGCAGGCGGCCGTTGCCGAAGTCCAGTTCGGCGTGCGCAACCGTCCCGCCGGGACCGTCCATTCGGTCGACGAGCTTGGCGCCGAACACCGAAACGTAGAAGTCGATCGCGGCGGCGGCGCCGTCGATGCACAGGAACGGGGTCAGGCTGGTGTAGCCCTCCGGAATTGGTTTCACGCTCATGCGAACCACTGTGGCCCGTCGCGGAAAGGGCGTATTGGAGAAACGCGTCAGCCGGGCACTACGGGTCCGGGCTTCGGTTTGAGGATCAGGCTGAAAACCAGGGCGACGATCCCGATGACGACGCAGGCCCACAGCGCTGTCTGAAAGCTCGCGACAGTGCCCGTGCCGACAACCGGTCCGGCCCAAGCGAATCCGGCCGCACCGCCGATCCCGAAAGCCACGCCGTTGATGCCGGGTAGCGCGCCTGGCTCGTCGTCGGCCGCCTGCACGACGCCCAGCGTGCTCACGGCCGTCAACAGCACACCCGTGCATGTGAATCCGAACACCACCATCAGGGCGACGATCATGGGCAGGCTCTCGACGAAGAGCGCGAGAAGCGCGGTGACCACGATGGAGGAGGCGACGCCGGCACGCAGCACCGTGACGAAGCCGATCCGCACTGCGAGCCTGCCTGCCAAAGGGGCGCTGATCAATTGGACGATCGCGGCGGGCGTCAGAAGCAGCAGTGCGGTCATGGTGCCGTCGAGGGCGAAGCCGGAGTCATCGTCCTCACCGATCGACGGGACGATGAACGTGAGGACGGTCATGAACGACGCGATGCACAGGATGGTCGCGACGATCAGCGGCCACGCCTGACGTGAGCGCAGATGCTCGACGGCCACCAACGGATGTGACAGCCTGCTGTCCACGACGATGAGCGCAATCAGGGCCACGGCTCCAATGCCGATCCAGCCGAGTGCGACGGGGGAGCCCCAGCCCTCGCGGGCGCCATAGCCGAGGAACAAGTTGGCTCCAATAGCGGTCAGCGACAACAGAACCGCACCCAGCCAGTCCATCCGATCGGCGCCCGAACGGGACGGATGATCGACGGGGACGGTCTTCCACGCGAACGCGAGAGCGGCGAGACCGACGATCAGACTCAGTCCGAAAATGGACCGGTATCCCAGCCGGTCGACCATGACGCCGCCGAGTAGCGAGTCGAACCCGGCGACGCCACCGTTGATCGCGGTGACAAGTCCGCAGCAGGTGCCGAACGCGGGACCGCTGAGGTGCTGGCGCATGATCAGGAACGCGATGCCGAAGGTAATTACGCTGCCGCCCTGCAGGATTCGGCCGACAACCATGAATTCGAGCGTCGTGCTCACCAGGCAGAGCACGGTGCCGATGCACATGACGACCATCACGCCGAGCAGAACGCGTTTGCGTCCGACGTAATCGCTCCACCGGATGAGCACGACGCTGGAAACCGCGCCCGCCAGCGAGAAGTACGTCGACATCGTCGCGAACGCGCCCCGGCCGAACTGCTCGTTGATGGTGTGGATCGCGGGGATCAGCATCGTCGTGTTGAGTTGGAACGCGACCACGGAGACGATCAGCGCCGACACCATCAGGACGGTCTGGTTCCTGGACATGGCATGGTCCACGATGCGCCCCCCGCCGTCACGCTGTCGGCATCGTATGTCGTCCGCCCGGATGGTTAGGCTGATCCGCGTGTCCGACTACCTAGACCTTGACGAAGACCTTGACGAGGAACTGACCGATGAGTCCGAAGATGGCGGGACAGTAGAGGACGAAAACGGCCACACGCTCTCCATTCGTCGTGCCACCGGGGAAGAGGTGCTCACGATCTTTTCGCCGGGCGAGGAGTGGAGCGTCTACCTGGCGCCCGGCGGCGCCATGACGAATGCGTTCGTCGGCACCCCGGGTGACCCACTGGTCTGGGTGAATGCGGCCGATCGGCCGATCGAGCGCGACGAAGATGGCACGTACATCATCCGCATCGACTAGCAGTTTCGTAGCCTGACTCTCATGGGCGCCCGCGACACCGCGACACAAGCCGCGCCCATCCGCGGCGTGGTCGGACGGGCAGGCAGCGCGTCGGCGTTCGACCTCGATCGGTGGGCGCCCTCGGATGCCACTGCACGGTTCGTCGAGCACTTCTGGTCGGTGTGCTGGGACCTTCGGGACCAGGCGCCGTTCGACAGCACGGTCATCACCTTCCCGTCGCTGCATCTCACGCACGAGTGGGGCGATGACGGTCCGCGCCACGGCTTTCCGTTGCCGAACACGTTGGTGCACGGCGTGGTGGAGCGCGTGTTCCACACGACGATCAGTGAGCGCGGTCGCGTGGTCGGGGCCCGGTTCCGGCCGGGTGGTTTCACCGCGCGGTTCGGCCGCGACGCTGCCGCCTTGACTGGGCGCATCCAACCGATGGACGACGAATTGTTCGGCCGGGCAATACATCTCGACGACGACGTCGATTCCGCTTCGGCTCGCATGGACGAGCTCATCGGTGACTACGCTGGCGAGCTCGACCCCACGTTCGTGGCATTGACGCATCTGGTCGACCGGATCCGCGAAGACGATCGGCTGCACCGGGTCGAGCAGGTGATGGCGCATTCGCCGTGGAGCGCGCGCACCACGCAGCGGGTGTTTCGCAGGTATGTCGGCGTTCCGGTCAAGTGGGTGCTGTGCCGCTACCGGCTGCAGCAGGCGGCGCTGGAGATCGAGAGCCGGCCAGGCGTCGATCATGCCGACCTTGCCGTCCGGCTCGGCTGGTACGACCAGGCGCACTTCATCAACGACTTCCGCGACATGCTTGGCACCACACCGGGCGAATACGCCTCGACCCACGGAAGTTAGGAGATGGCGTGGACACTCGTGAGCTCGTCTTCGCAGGCGCCGCCGAGCAGGCCCGCGCTCTTGCCGACGGCGTCATCGCAGCACCTGCGTTGCTGGACGTCTACCTGGAGCGCATCGGCCGCCTCGACCCGGAGCTGAGGTCGTATCGGGTGGTGCTGGCTGACAGCGCGCGGCAGGCGGCCGTCACCGCGCAGGCCAGGTTGGACGCGGGGGAGCGGCTGCCGCTGCTGGGCGTGCCCATCGCCATCAAGGACGACGTCGACGTCGCGGGCGAGGTCACGACGTATGGCAGTGCCGCGCACGGGCCTGCCCGCACGCAGGACGCGGAAGTGGTGCGTCGACTGCGTGACGCGGGAGCGGTCATCATCGGAAAGACCGCGGTGCCCGAGATGATGGTGTGGTCGTTCACCGAGACGCTCGCGTTCGGGGCGACGCGCAACCCATGGAACACCGACTACACGCCCGGTGGGAGCAGCGGGGGCAGCGGTGCGGCGGTGGCCGCGGGTTTGGCGGCCATGGCCCTGGGATCCGACGGCATGGGATCGATCCGGATTCCGTCGACGTGGTGCGGGTTGTTCGGCATCAAACCGCAGCGTGACCGGGTGCCGCTGGCGCCGCACGACGACGCATGGAACGGGTTGAGCGTGAACGGCCCGATGGCGCGGACGGTCGAGGACGCCGCACTGTTTCTGGATGTGACTGCGCCGGGCAACGGGTTCGTCGCCGCGGCCAAGCAGGCGCCGGCAAAGTTGCGGATTGCGTTGAGCACCAAGGTGCCTCCGCCGCTGACGGCGCGGGTCGGCAAGGCGCAGCGGGCGGCCGTCGAGCAGGCGGGAAAGCTGCTGCGCGAGTTGGGCCACGAGGTCATCGAGCGGGATCCCGACTATCCGCTTTCGGGGGTCTATGGGCATGCGCTGCCCCGCTACTTCCGCGGGGTGTATGACGACGTGAAGACGCTGCCGCACCCGGAGCGCCTCGAGCGTCGCACCCGTGCGTTCGCGCGGATCGGCGGACTGCTCTCTGATCGTCGGATGAACGCGATCAGGGGGTCGGAAAGCGAAGTGGCCGAACGTATCCAGTCGATCTACGACGATGTCGACGTGGTGATCACCCCTGGAACGGCGACCGGCCCGTCGAAGGTCGGGGCCTACCAGCGGCGCGGGGCGATCGCGACGTTATCGCTCGTGGCGATGCGGGTTCCGTTCCAGGCGATGTTCAACGTGACGGGGCAGCCCGCGGCGGTGGTGCCGTGGGACCTGGACGGCAATGGTCTTCCGACGTCGATTCAGTTGGTGGGCAAGCCATTCGACGAGGCGACGTTACTGTCGTTGGGAGCGCAGATCGAGCAGGCCCGGCCGTGGGCGCAGCGCCGCCCGCCGGTCTCATAAGTACCGCGAGCGTGCGTGTCTGCACACGACACGCCGCGCAATTCTGGCATTTTGCGCACGCTCGCGGCTCCCGACGGTGTCATGACTCGCCTATGACCCGCCAGGCGGCCAGCTTGTCCTGGTAGCGCATGGTTTGCGCGGGACTGGTCGACGGCAGCCGTCGATATTGAAAGTCGGGCGCGACGCGGACCAGGCGGTTGAAGTTCTTCTCAGCGGCAGCTCCGTTGAAGAACACCCGCGAGATATCCGGATACTGCTCGAACAGCTCGCCAAAGTCGTTGGGCACCATGCTGTCCGGCTCGACGGCCGAATCCAGGCTGCCGACGCGACGGCATGACCGCAGCACGTCCCACACCGCAACGCCATTCACGACCAGCGCCGCGGTCCGCACGTCATACGGCGCGTCCGCGTCGAACCCGAAGATCGCGCCGGTGATCCTCCAGAACGCGTTCCGCGGGTTCGCGTAATACTGTTGCGCGCCCAGCGAAATCACGCTCGGCATGTTGCCGAGGATCAGCGTCTTGGCGCCGTCGCCGACAATCGGCGGAAACCCGTGGAGCAGCTCGGAAGCCATGTATCCGAATATTGCCCCACCTCGGCGGTATACGTTGTGGCCGTGGCCGAAGACTTCGATCTCGAAGCGTCCGGGCTGCTCGACGGCCTCGAGGGCGAGGAACGTCAGGAGCGCGCCGAACTGATTCCGTGGCTGCTCGAGCGGGGAGTAACCGTTGAGCAGATCAGGGGCGGGTTCATGCCGGCGCTGCTCGCGTCGCGTCGGCTCCTGGGTGACGACGGCGTCTACGTCTCTGCCAGGGAGACCAGCGAAAAGACGGGCATCGACCTGGACCTGCTTCAGCGCCTGCAGCGCGCCATGGGGCTGCCGCGCGTCGACGATCCCGGTGCGGCCGTGTATCTGCGCGCCGACGCGGAGGCCGCGGCATATGCGAAGAAGTCGCTAGACCTTGGCATCGAGCCCGACCAGGTCGTGCAGATCACCAGGACGCTCGCTGAGGGGTTGTCGCGCGCCGCCGAGGTGATGCGCTACGCCGCCTTGGCGTCGATTCTGGACCCATCGGCTTCGGAGCTGCAGATCGCGAAGAACACCGAAGCGTTGATACGTGAGATCGCTCCCATGCTCGGCCCGATGATTCAGGAAATGCTGCGCCTGCAGTTGCGCCACCTGATGGAGACCGAGGCCGTCACGGCCAGCGAAAGGGCCGAGGGGCAACGCCTGCCAGGCGCTCGCCTGGTCACCATCGCGTTCGCCGATCTCGTCGGCTTCACCCGTCTCGGCGAGGTGGTGTCGCCCGAGGACCTCGAACGGCTGGCACACCGCCTCGGCGAACTCGCTCGTGAGGTCGCCGTCCCGCCGGTGCGCTTCATCAAAACCATTGGCGACGAGGTGATGTTGGTCAGCCCGGAACCGGTTCCGCTACTTGAGGCGGTGCTGGACCTGGTCGACGCGACCGAGGGCGATGATGACTTTCCTCGACTGCGCGCGGGCATCGCCACCGGGATGGCGGTGAGCCGGGCCGGCGACTGGTTCGGCAGTCCGGTGAACCTCGCCAGTCGTGTGACGAGCGCGGCGCGGCCCGGTTCGATACTGGTCTCGGAGCAGACCTACGAAGCGATCGCCGACGACGGCCGATTCACCTGGTCATTCGCGGGAGCGCGGCACCTGAAGGGCATCAAATCCGACGTCAAGCTGTTCCGTGCGCGAAGGGCGACAGCCGAGAGCGACTGAGTGCTGACCCCCTCCCACTCTCAATCTATAGCGCATAGGGGGGCTTGCGGCAAGACCCCGGTGGTGACGCAAAATCCTCCCCTACCTGCGGTGTGGGCCCAGGCCGAAGCCAAAACTCGTGGAAATGGGGCAGCGAAAATGCGTGTGTTGTTGTCGACGTGGGGGTCGCGTGGAGACGTCGAACCGGTGCTGGCGCTTGCGGTGCGACTGCAAGAACTCGGTGCGCAGGCTCGGGTGTGCGCGCCTCCGGACTTCGCCGAGCAATCGGCACGCCTCGGCGTCGAGATGGTCCCTGCCGGTCAGTCGGTGCGAGCGCTGGTGCACGGGAGCGGCGGAAAAAAGCCGTCGACACCGGCCGACGCACCACGCGTGGCAGCCGGGTTGGTCGCTGCGCATTTCGAGATTGTCGGAGCCGCGGTCGAGGATTGTGACGCGGTGGTGGCGACGGGCTTGATGCCTGCCGGTGTGCGGTCGGTGGCCGAGAGTCGAGGCATCCCGTATGTGCTTGCGGCCTTCCACTCGGGTTCGTTTCCTTCGCCCACTCAGCGGCCGCTGCCGCGGCCCGGCAAGCCGTTTCCGCCGGGCGAGACCGACAACCGGGTGCTGTGGGACATCGATGCCGAACGAGTAAACGCGTTGTACGCCAAGCCGCTCAACGAACATCGCGCCGCGATCGGGCTGCCGCCGGTCGACAATGTCCGCGACCACGTATTCACGAACCGTCCATGGCTTGCGACGGACCCGACGCTGTCACCATGGCCCGGTTCGCCGTACCTCGACGTCGTGCAGACCGGCGCGTGGATCCTGCGCGACGAACGCCCGCTGCCTGCCGACCTGGAGAGCTTCCTGGACGCTGGAGAGCCTCCGGTATTCGTCAGCATGGGCAGTGTGCGCGCCCCCGAAGACGTCGCCAGGGTGGCGATCGAAGCGGTTCGCGCGCAGGGCCGCCGCGTAGTCATCGGTCGCGGGTGGGCCGACCTCGCTCTGATTGACGATGAAGACGACTGCTTCGTCGTTGGCGAGGTCAATCATCAGGCGCTGTTCGGTCGGGTCGCCGCCGTCGTGCACCATGGCGGTGCGGGGACGACCACGACGACCGCTCTGGCGGGCGCGCCTCAGGTGGTGGTGCCTCAGATCGCGGATCAGCCGTACTGGGCCGAACGTGTGGCAGAGCTGGGAATCGGTGCGGCACATGATGGTTCGACACCGACGGTGGAGTCCTTGGCTGCGGGGCTCGCGGTCGCGCTGGCTCCGGAGACCTGGCTGCGAGCGAAGGATGTGGCGGGAATGATCCGCACCGACGGGACCACGGTGGCCGCGAACCTCTTGCTCGATGAGGTCTCACGCGTCTGACGCCAAACCTCTTGTGTCACTTTGATTTCACTGGCACCAACCCGGCCATTCTTGTCTGACCCCCGAACTAATGTTCGAAGTATGACGTCGGGTGCGGTTGCGGATCGCGAGGAGATTCTCGCGACTGTGGCGCGCTGGGAACAAGCCCAAGTCGACATGGCCGGGCTGTCGTTCGGCGCGTTGACGGGGCCCGAGGTGCTTGGAATTCAGCAGCGGCTCGAGGTCGGGTATCGCCGTCAGCCCGCCGTCGATCACCGGCTGATTCATCAGCTCAACTCGCAGTGCACGCCGACCGAACTCGGGGCCAAGTCCTGGGCCAAGGTGCTCTCCGAAGCGCTTCGGATCTCGGAGGCCGAAGCGAAGCGGCGCATCAAACAGGCCGCGATGTTGGGGCCGCGGACGGCGTTGGGCGGAGAAGTGTTGGCCCCGGTGTTGCCGAATGTGGCTGCGGCCCAGGCCCGCGGTGACATCGGGGCCGAGCATGTGCGGATCATCGAGAAGTTCTTCGATGAACTGCCCAGTCGCATCGACGGTGAGACCCGTGGATCGGCCGAGGCCGATTTGGCGCGCGTCGCTACCGGGTTGGGGCCGACGCAGTTTCGGGCGGCGACGGAACGCTTGGCGCTACTGCTGAACCAGGATGGTGAACTGCCCGACGACGCTGACCGGGCGCGGCGGCGATATCTGACCATCGGCAAGCAGGACGTCGACGGGATGAGCGAGGTCCGCGGTCTGCTCGACCCCGAAGCCCGCGCGACATTTGATGCGGTGTTCGCGAAGTTGGCGGCGCCGGGCATGTGCAACCCGGACGACGAATCGCCGTGTGTGGACGGCGAGCTCAGCGCGGAGGCGGTGCTAGCCGATACGCGGTCGGCGGGGCAGCGCAACCACGATGCGCTCAAGGCGATGGGCCGATCGGTGTTGGCCTCGGGAGAGTTGGGTAAACATAACGGGCTGCCTGCCACGATCATCGTGTCGACGACGCTGCAGGACCTGCAATCAGGCGCCGGAGTCGCGGTCACCGCGGGCGGCACGCTGCTGCCGATGCGCGACGTGATCCGGTTGGCATCACAGGCCAATCACTATCTGGTGGTCTATAACAAGCACACCCGCGAACCGCTCTACTGCGGCCGGGCGAAACGTTTCGCGACACCTGGGCAGCGCATTGTGTTGCATGCCATGGACCGTGGTTGTACGCGGCCGGGTTGCACCACGCCGGGCTACTGGTGTCAGGTTCACCACGTCGACGGCTGGGCCGCCGCGGGCGGTCAAACCAACATCACCAACGCGACGCTGGCTTGCGGCCCGGATAACCGCCTCGTCGAGGAGCAGGGGTGGACCACCCGAAAGCGCAAAGACGGCCGCACCGAATGGATTTCACCACCACATCTGGACACCGGGCAGGAACGCGTCAACGACTACCACCATCCCGAGAAATACCTGATACCCGAAGAGGGCGACCCGTAGCTACCGGGACGCGCTGAATCGGCGCAGCCTCAGGCTGTTGCTGACAACGAACACGGAGCTGAAAGCCATTGCAGCGCCGGCGATCATCGGGTTGAGCAAGCCGGCCGCGGCCAATGGCAATGCCGCGACGTTGTATGCGAACGCCCAGAACAGGTTGCCCTTGATGATCGACAAAGTCCTGCGCGACAACCGAATCGCAGTCGGCACAGCACGCAGGTCGTCGCGCACCAGCGTCAGGTCGCTCGCCTCGATTGCGACGTCGGTGCCGGTACCCATCGACAAGCCGAGATCCGCCTGGGCGAGCGCAGCGGCGTCGTTGACGCCGTCGCCGACCATCGCCACCACTCGACCGTTGGCCTGCAGCCCCTTCACCGCTGCCACCTTGTCCTCGGGCAGCGCCTCGGCGATCACTGCGTCGATTCCGACCTGCTTGGCAACGGTCCGTGCAGCGTCAGCGTTGTCACCCGTCAGCAAGATCGGCGTCAAGCCGAGATCGCGCAACTCCCGGATGGCATCGGCCGACGTCGGCTTGACGGCGTCGGCGACGACGAGCACTCCGCGCGCCCTGCCTTCCCAGCCGACAACCACCGGCGTCCGGCCATGAGATTCGGCCTCCTGTATGGCCTTTGCGAGATCATCGGGCAGGTCCAGCAGCCGGCGGCGACCGACCAACACCATGTGCCCCTCAACGAGGCCCTGGACACCCAGTCCATCGAGGCTTTTGAAGTCGTCCACGGTCGGTAGCTCGCCGAGCTTCTCGCGCGCGCCGCTCGCGATCGCTTTGGCGACCGGATGCGACGACGCATCCTCGAGCGCCCCGGCCAATCGCAATACGTCGTCCGGTTGCTCACCATCGGCGGCGATCACGTCGACCAGCGTCATCGTCCCGGTGGTCACCGTGCCTGTTTTGTCCAAGACGATGGTGTCGATGCGGCGCGTGGACTCGAGCACTTCCGGCCCTTTGATCAGGATGCCAAGCTGTGCGCCGCGACCAGTACCCACCATCAACGCGGTCGGTGTGGCCAAGCCGAGCGCACACGGGCACGCGATGATCAGCACCGCCACCGCAGCCGTGAACGCCGCTGCAACGGATCCGCCTGTGCCGAGCCAGAATCCCAAGGTCGCTACCGACAACGCGATGACGATCGGCACGAACACCCCGGAAATCTGATCCGCCAACCGCTGCGCCTGCGCCTTGCCGTTCTGCGCGTCTTCTACCAGGCGGGCCATCTGCGCCAGCTGAGTATCCGAGCCAATGCGACTGGCCCGAACCACAAGCCTGCCATCGACGTTGACCGTCGCACCGACTACGGCATCGCCGGGCCGGACATCCACCGGCACCGATTCCCCAGTGAGCATCGACGCGTCAACCGCTGAACTGCCCGAAACGACCACGCCGTCGGTGGCGAACTTCTCTCCCGGACGCACGACGAACTCGTCGCCGACCGACAAGCGTTCGATCGGAATGCGTTGCTCTGCACCGTCTTTGAGCACCGCGACGTCTTTGGCGCCGAGTTCCAGCAGCGCCTCCAGGGCCGCACCGGCTCTCCGCTTGGCGCGGGCCTCGAAATAGCGGCCTGCGAGGATGAACGTGGTCACTCCCGCCGCCGCTTCGAAGTAGACGTTGCCGGTTCCGTCGGTGCGCGCGATCGTCAGCTCGAACGCATGCTTCATTCCCGGCATGCCCGCATTGCCCCAGAACAACGCGTAGATCGACCAACCGAGCGCGGCGAGCGTGCCCATCGAGATCAGCGTGTCCATGGTGGCGGTGCCATGCCGCAGATTCGTCCACGCCGCCTGGTGAAACGGCCACGCACCCCAGATGACCACCGGCGCCGCCAGCGCCAGCGACAGCCACTGCCAGTTGCTGAACTGCAGCGCGGGCGCCATCGCCATCGCGATCACCGGAACCGTCAGCACTGCCGAGATCAGCAGTCGCTGCCGCAGCGATGCCGTCGGATCAGCTGTCGTTTCGATGGCTTCCTCGGGAAGGTGCGCCTGGTAGCCGGCGTCTTCGACCGTGGCCACCAGCTGACCTGCGGTCACGGCATCGCCGTATTCGACATGCGCCTTCTCGGTCGCGAAGTTCACCGTGGCGGTGACGCCCTCGAGCTTGTTGAGTTTCTTCTCGATTCGATGTGCACACGACGCGCACGTCATGCCGTCGATCGCGAGCTCGACCGACGTCATCGAGACTCCCTGTCGCCGACGGACACGGTGAACTCAGCGGTGCGCACCACACCAGCATGCTGGAAATCGAGGAACAGCCGGTAGTCGCCCCCGCTCGGAAAGACGGCGTGGAAGCCGATGTCGGGTCCTGAGGCAGTCACGCCATCGCCCGGCGTGCCCATCGGGTGGACGTGCAGGTAGGCCAGGTCCGCCGCGCGCAGCGCAACCAGATGGCCGTATGCACCCAGGTACGGCTGCAAATCGGTGACCGGCTTGCCGGCGCGGCTCACCGACATTGTCAACATAGCCGGCTCATCCGCTTTCGCCGTCCCGCTCAAAGTGACCGTGTACCCGCCGTCGACGACCGACGTCGCCGCGACTGGCGACAGCGGCTGCGGGGCGTATTCGCCGCCGACGTGCACGTTGGCCCCCAACGTCATCGCGGGGCCACCGGCCGGGGTGAAATCGGCGAACACGCGATAGTCGCCGCCAAGGCCGAGATCGACTGGTACATCCCATGTTCCATCGGAACCGAGCCTTGGGTGCACATGCTGGTAACGCGTCAAATCGTTGCGGACCACGATCAAATGCAACAGCTTTTCGTGGTTCTCGATGTACCGCATCACCGGCGCGCCGCTGGCGTCGAGGATCCGAAATCGCAGCGGCACCCGGCTGGCGGCCTCGTATCGATCTTCGGCCAGCGAGAGCGTGTAGCCGTCTTGCATCGACGACAGGCCACCGGGCAACTCGGTCGCGGCGCCGTGGTCTCCGTGACCGTCGTCGTGTCCGGTTGCCTGCTGCACGACCACACCGCCCTCGGGCCCGACGGCCCCGCCGAGGAAGACGGCGACGGTGAACACCACGGCCAGGCCGACCATGAACGCGACGATCTTCTGTGCGGCGTTCATCAGCCGGCCAACCGGTAGCCGGCTTCCTCGATGGCGGTCTTGATCGCCGCCGCCTCGACAGGTCGTCCGCTCTCGATGACGACCGTTCCGCTGCCGAGATCGACATTGACCGCGTGCACCCCGGGGATATCGGAGATTTCCTCACGCACCGTCGAGGCGCAGGAACCGCAGCTCATACCCGTGACGGTGACCGTCGTTGTGCTCATGCGTCATGTGTACCATACCCCCCTAGGGTATTAAAAGTGTGTAGAAAGGAACGATGACCATGTGGAAGCGAACGACCATGATCGGTGCCGGCGCCCTGGCGGTGCTGGCCATCTCGACAGGCTGTAGCAGCTCGACCCAATCCGAGCATCCCGCTGAACACTCCATGTCGGCCATGACCGCCGCACCGACCACGAGCGCAGCGGCGCAGGCCCACAACGACGCAGACGTGATGTTCGCCCAGCACATGATTCCGCACCACCAGCAGGCGGTCGAGATGAGCGACATGGTCCTCGGCAAGCAGGGCATCGATCCACGCGTCACCGAAGTTGCCAATCAGATCAAGGCCGCCCAGGGACCCGAAATCCAGTTGATGCAGGGCTGGCTCACTCAATGGGGCACGCCCGCCATGCCGCCCATGTCCGGTCACGAGATGCCTGGCATGAGCGGCATGATGTCCGACGCAGACATGACGGCGCTGACGTCCGCGCAGGGCGTCGACGCGAGCAAGCTGTTCCTGACGCAGATGATTGCGCATCACGAGGGCGCAATCACGATGGCGCAGAACGAAATCAAGGATGGCCAATTTCCAGCCGCGATCGAACTTGCCAACGCGATCGTCACCGCCCAGCAGAAAGAGATCGAAACCATGCGGGGCATCCTGGCGACGCTCTAGTTGTGGCGTTGGGTGCGCATGGCAGCATCTGCGGTCATGCGCATCCTCGTGCAACGGGTGACCTCGGCATCGGTGACTGTCGACGGTGAGATCGTCGGCGCCATCTCCCCGGACGGTCAGGGCCTGCTCGCGCTCGTCGGCGTCACGCACACCGACGATGCGGCGAAGGCGCAGCGGCTGGCCGAAAAGCTATGGCAGCTGAGGATTCTCGACGACGAGAAGGCCGCGGCAGATGTCGGCGCGCCGATTCTGGTGGTCAGCCAGTTCACGCTCTACGCCAACACCGCGAAGGGCAGGCGCCCGACGTGGAACGCCGCCGCTCCTGGCGCGGTGGCCGAACCGTTGGTGACGGCGTTCGCCGAAGCGCTCCGACGCCTCGGCGTGCACGTCGAAACCGGCGTGTTCGGCGCCGACATGCAGGTCGCGCTCGTCAACGACGGCCCGGTGACGGTGCTGCTGGAGGCTTAGTGAGTGTTAGCCCGTCGCGACCGGCGGAATGCCCTCCGACGGCTGGACGATGACAAAGCCCTGCCCGTAGAACGACACCTGAAGCGCCTCGCCGGAACCGCGACCGATCAGCGCGCCCGCCTTGAAGCTCGTCTTCAGCTGCGTCTGCAGATTCGCCGACCACGCCACGACGGCATTGGTGTCGGCGAATGTCGGCGCCTCGGCCGCGTTCAGCACGACGGGCGGCCCATCGGTGGTCAGCGCCACCCAACCGGTGCCGCGCAGCGTCGTGTTGAACAGACCGCCGGCGACCATGCTGCCGCCCTTCACCCGCTCGATGTTCCAGTCGAGGCTCGAGGAGAACGCCAGCACGTTCTTGCCGCTGATCGACAGTCCGGCGTTGTTCAGGTTCAGTAGATGTACGTCGTAGGCCCGCTCGGCGAGGAACACATCGCCCTGACCCTGGCAGCGCATCAGCGGCAGTCCCTCACCTGTCAACGCCTTCTTGATGAATTTCGTTGCGCCGCCGCCCTCGAACGAGAAATCCACGTTGCCTTGATAGGCGACCATGGCACCCTGTCGCGCCATGAACGGTTCGCCGAGGCGCACGCGCAGCAGCTTCGAGTTCTGGTTCGCGATCGGTTTGGCTTCCTTCTCGCTGAACCGGCCGTCGACGAGATCGCCGGTGATGCCCGAGAATCCGTCACCGACCGGAGCGGTCTGCGGTGGCGCCGGTGACGCAGGCGGCCCACCCAGCGGTGCACGGCTCACCTGCCCGCGATGGGACACCTGATCGGTCCATTGCCGGCCGTCGAACCACCGGTACTCGTAACGGCCTTCGGGGTCGGGGCGCCAGCTTCCAGGTCCAGTTCCTGTCATGCCGTCCAAACTAGGGCAACCGCTGGCATTCTTAGGTGATGGCAAAGGAAATCGACCGGGTTCGGGCGCAGAGCGCCCTTGCGGTCATCAAGCAGCACCCGGGCATGGTGCTGTTCGCCGTCTCGCCGGTCCTCATCGGGGTAGGGCTGGTGTGGTGGTTGGTCAGCCCGGCCCTGGCCGTGCTGCTGTTGATCGGGGCGGTCGTCGGCGGCGGCGCCGTCGTGCTCATGAAGCGGTAGACACCGGCTGACCCTGCCAGCGGCGATCACGGCCGTTCGCTTGCGGTGAAAGGCGTCCCATCAGCTTTGTAACGGTGTAATCATTTAATCATGCGACAACATCACCTCCATGGCCGACGGTCGGGCCGCTCCGGCGGCTGGCAGCAGGCCGAACAACCCGATGCAAGCGATGCTGCCGACTGGTTCGCCGGCCGGTTGCCCGACGGCTGGTTCGACGGCGACCCGACGGTCGTTGTCGACCGCGAAGAGATCACTGTGATCGGCCGACTGCCCGTGGCCGAAGGAGAAGAGAGCGAGGCGCGCGCCTCGGGCAGAGTCTCGCGCTTCCGCGAAGAGACCCGATCCGAGCGCATGCACATCGCCGACGAAGCCGAGGCCCGCTACGGCCGGAAAGTGGCTTGGGGGGTAGAGGTGGGCAGCGCCGAAAACCCAGAGCGAATTCTGTTCACCCACATCGCCGTTCCGGTGATGACCCGGCTCAAGCAGCCGGAACGTCAGGTGCTCGACACGCTGGTCGACGCGGGGGTGGCGCGGTCGCGCTCCGATGCGTTGGCCTGGTCGGTCCGCCTGGTTGGCGAGCACGCCGACGAATGGCTTGGCAAGCTGCGCGACGCTATGAAAAACGTCGACGACCTGCGCGCCGAGGGCCCGCAACTCTAGGCCAAGCGTTCTATCCCAACGTACGACGAGCTCAGCGGGGCGGTCTGCGACAGCGGGTCGACGGGTCCGCCGTCGATCAGCAGATTGCGGTTGGCGCCGTAGGACTCCGGCTGCGCGCCGCCGCGCGGGTCGAAAATCCTTGAGCCCCAGCCATGGTCGATGACGACCACGCCACGCCGAGGCCGCTCGTCGACCGACGCCGCCAGCTCGATCGCGCCGACAGGGGAGTAGACCCTCACCTTGTCGCCGTCTTGGACGCCAAGCGCGGCCGCGTCGTCGGGATGGATCACCACCTCGTTGTCCTTGCCGGACGGATGCAAACCGGGCAACTCGTTGAGCCATGAGTTCATCGAGTGACGGTTTCGCCGGTTCGCGAGCTGGAACGGATACTCCGCAGGCGCCTGCGGCGTATGTTCGGCGAGCAGCTCGCGCGCCCGCTGCACGAACTCCGGCGGCGCCGCGTGCACCTTCTTGTCGTCGGTGCGCAGCGCTTGCCGGAAGTGTCCGAACTCGCGAGGGCCGAGCACCCAGCCGTGCGGGTGGGCCATCACGTCACGCCATTTGATCCTGCGGCCGTTGACCTTTCGCCCGGTTGCGACCACCACCCTGTCGACCCAGTGCGGCCCGAACTCCAACGCCGGCTTGCGCGTCAGCCGCGCCAGTCGGCGCGTCGCCTTGATGAATCCATTGAACCCCCTGGCGCCGAACAGCGGCTTGCGCATGGCGATCGCCAGATCGACGAAGATGCGCCATTCCTGACGCGCGCCGGGCGGTGGTTCGACCGCTTTGCGTCCGTACTGCAGGTACGGCTCGTCGTGCATGTTGCTGGTGAACGCGAGCAGGTCGTCACGCTCCAGCCAATGGACGGCGGGCAGCAGCCAGTGCGCATGTCGGTGGCTTTCGCGCTGCACAAAGTCGATGGCCACCAACAGATCCAGCTGGGCCAGCGCCTCGTCGAGCTTGGCGCCGTCGGGTCCCGAGACCACCGGATTGCCGCAGTTGATCAGCATCGCCTTGATCTGGCCGGGACCCGGAGTTGTTATCTCATCGGGCAATTCGCTGAGCGCATGCGCGCCGGCAACCATGCCGCGCCCGGCAACGCGACTTCTATGGGGTGACTGCTTGATCATGCCGGACAGCCGGATGGCGTCCACGTACCCGGGCTCATACCTGCGACCGCCGGGACGATCCATCCTGCCGGTGATCACGTTCAGCACGTGCCCGAGCCACTCCGCGACGGTGCCTGCAAGATGCAGCGACACGCCGGTCCGTGTCACCACCATCGCGGCGCGCGCTGTGGCGAACTCGCGCGCCACCCGTTCGATCTGAGCGCGCGGAATGTCGCACCGCACTGCCAGATCGTCGAGGTCGGCATCGGCGACAAGCCGCCGCAGATCGTCGACACCCGTTGCCAGTTCCGTGCAGTCCTGCTGATGTTCGAGGCGCTCGTCGAGGATCACCTTGACCATCGCGAGCAGCAGTGCCCAGTCCTGCCCGGGCCGCACGGCGAGGTGGACGTCGGCCTTCTCTGCGGTCTCTGTCCGCAGTGGGTCGACGACGACGATCGTTGCGCCCCGCTTTTGTCGCTCCACCGCGCGCCGCCATCCACCAGGCACCGTCTCGAGCCAATTCCACGCGCTGACAGCGGGATTGGTGCCGACGAGCAGAAAGTAGTCGCAGTTGTCGATGTCGGACACCGGCGCCATCAGCATCGAACCGTACATCGCCGTTGCGACGACGTGCATCGCGTTCTGGTCCACCGAGCCGACGAAGTACCGGTTGTGCGTGCCGAGGCCGTCCAGCCATGCGTTCATGAAGATGATGTTCGACGACGAGAAGCCGGACGGATTGCCGTAATAGATGCCGACCGCATCGGGCCCGTCGGCGTCGATCAGCGCGTTCATCCGGGCGGCGATGTCACCGATCGCCTCCTCCCAACTGGCCTCCACGTATGTATCGCCCACCCGGCGCATGGGGTTGAGGATCCGGCGCGGATGCTCGACAAGCTGGTTGGCGGTGCGGCCCTTGGCGCAGAAGTCCTGCCACGTGTGGGGGTTCTGCTTGTCGGGCGCGATCTTGGTGACCCGGTTGTCCTCGACCGTCACTTCGAGTCCACAGCAGGCCAGGCAGTATCGGCAGAACGTGTGCACCGTGGCGGTCATGCACGCACCATAGCCCCGCTAGACCTGCGTCATCTCCCAATAAGCGCCATGCTTAGCCAACAGTTCCTGATGACTGCCTCGCTCGACGATCCGGCCCGCCTCCATCACCAGGATCACGTCGGCATCGCGGATCGTCGAAAGCCGGTGCGCGATGATGAAACTCGTGCGATCGCGGCGCAGTTCGCCCATCGCGTGCTGGATCAGCAGCTCCGTTCTGGTGTCCACCGAGCTGGTTGCTTCGTCGAGAACCAGCAGCTGGGGGCGGGCCAGGAAGGCGCGGGCGATGGTGATCAGCTGCTTCTCACCCGCACTGATGTTGCCGCCGTCGTCGCTGACGACCGTCTGGTAGCCGTCGGGCAGTGTGTGCACGAACCGGTCGACGTAGGCCGCCGTAGCGGCAGCGATCACGTCGTCCTCGCTGGCATCGGGTCTGCCGTAGGCGATGTTGTCGTAGATCGACCCGCCCAGCAGCCAGGTGTCCTGCAGCACCATGCCGATCCTTGACCGCAGTGACTGCCGGTCCACCGACGAGATGTCAACGCCGTCAACGAGAATGCGTCCCGAGTCCACGTCGTAAAACCGCATCAACAGGTTCACCAGCGTGGTCTTGCCCGCGCCGGTTGGCCCGACGATCGCCACTGTGCTGCCGGGCTCCGCCACCAGTGACAGGTCTTCGATCACCGGTGTGCCTGGCTGGTAGCTGAAGTCGACGTGCTGGAACTCGACCCGGCCGCGCGGGCCGCCGTCCACCGACGGCAGCACCACGCCCGGGTCCGGCGACTCTTCCTCGGCGTCCAGCAGATCGAAAACCCGCTCGGCACTTGCCACTCCGGACTGCAGGGTGTTGTACATCCCCGCGACCTGACTCAGCGGCTGATTGAACTGGCGGACATACTGGATGAACGCCTGGATGCTGCCCAGCGTGATCTGACCCGTCGCGACCTGCACACCGCCGACCACCGCGACCGCCACGTAGCTCAGGTTTCCGACGAATGTGGTGGCCGGGCCGACCAATCCCGAGAAGAACTGCGCGCCACGGCTGGCCTGGTAGACGTCGTCGTTGAACTGTTCGAACTGCTCCAGCGCCCTGGCCCGGTGGCCGAAGGTCTTGACCACCGTGAACCCGCTGTAGGTCTCCTCGATGTGGGCGTTGAGGCGGCCGGTGTTGCGCCATTGCGCGACGAACAAGCGCTGTGAGCGGCGGGCGATCGCGCGCGTCACCCACAGCGACAGCGGCACGGTGATGACCGTGAGCAACGTCAGCAGCGGCGAGATGGTCAGCATCATCACCAACACCGCCACCACGGTGAGCACCGAAGTCAGCAGCTGGCTGATCGTCATCGACAACGACTGCTGAAGGTTGTCGATGTCGTTGGTGACCCTGCTCAGCACCTCGCCGCGTTGCCGGGAGTCGAAGTAGCGCAACGGCAATCGATGCACCTTGTTCTCGACGTCCGAGCGCAGACCCACCATGGTGCGCTGCACCACGACGTTGAGGATGCGCGCCTGCAGCCAAACCATCAGCGCAGCAACCAGATACAGCCCCAAAGCCAAAAGCAGCGTGCGGCCGATCGCGCCGAAGTCCACGCCACGGCCAGGCACGACATTCATTCCCGACAGCAGATCGGCGAAGGTGTTGTCGCCGCGCGCCCGCGCTGCCGCGATGGCCTGCTCCTTCGTCAGACCAGCGGGCAGTTGGCGCCCGATCACGCCGTTGAACAGCAGATCGGTCGCGTGGCCGAGGACGCGCGGGCCTATCACCCCGATCGCGATCCCGCCGACGCCCAGCAGGATCACGACGGCGGTGAGCCCGCGCTGCGGCGTCAGCCGTTTGACCAATCGGACCGCCGACCCCTTGAAGTCGCGCGACCGCTCCGTCGGTGCCTGCACCACGCCGCGGATCGGCCGTGTCATCGGCCCTGCGGTCATCAGTGGCCTCCCGCCCCGGCGACCAGCGACTGCGAGTCGGCGAACTCGGCGTAGGTGGGGCAGGTGGCCAGCAGCGTCTCATGCGTGCCGATTCCCACCACCCGGCCGTCGTCGACGACCACGATCTGGTCAGCCTCGGCGACCGTCGAGATGCGTTGCGACACAATCACGACCGTCGAGGCCGCCGACACCTCGCGCAGCGACGCGCGGACGCGGGCGTCGGTGTGCACATCGAGTGCGGAGAACGCGTCGTCGAACAGATAGATCGCCGGACGGCGGATCACGGCGCGTGCGATCGCCAACCGTTGTCGTTGGCCGCCCGAAAAATTGATGCCGGCCTGCGCGACCGGCATCCCCAAACCGTCGGGGTGGGCGCGGACGAAATCGTCGGCGGCCGCGACCCGCAGCGCATCCCACATCTCCTCGTCGGTTGCGTCGGCCTTGCCGTATCGCAGGTTGTCTGCGACCGTGCCGGAAAACAGGTAGCCACGCTGCGGCACCAACCCGATGGCCGCCCACAGCTGTTCGGTGTCGTAGTCGCGCACGTCGACGCCGTCGACGCGTACCGCGCCTTCGGTGACGTCGTACAGCCGACAGATCAGCGAGATCAGCGTGGATTTACCCGACCCCGTCGACCCGACAATCGCGGTGGTGGCGCCGGGTAGCGCAGTGAACGAAACATCCTGCAGCACAGGGCGGTCGGCGCCGGGGTAGCTGAATGTCGCACCGTCCAACCGGGTTTCGCCGCGAACGGTGTGGGGTCGCACCGGCGACGGAGGGCTGGTGATGCCGGGCGTAGTGGACAGCACGCCGGTGATCCGTTCGGCGCATACCGACGCGCGCGGCAGCAGCACCAGCATGAACGTGGCCAGCAATACGGCCATCAGGATCTGCATGAAGTAAGAAAGGAACGCGATCAGCGAGCCCACCTGCATCTGCCCGGCGTCAATTCGCAAGCCGCCGAACCAGATCAGCGCGACGCTGGAGATGTTGATCACCAGCGTGGTGACCGGCAGCATCAGCGCCTGCAAGCGGCCTGCTTCGAGCGCGGAGTCCGATAGGCCCTGGTTGGCAACGCCGAATCGGTTGCGTTCGAACGCCTCCCGCGCGAAGGCTCGGATCACCCGTAGGCCGGAGAGCTGTTCGCGCATCACCCGGTTGATGCTGTCGATCTGACGCTGCACCCGACGGAAGATGGGCAGCAGTCGCGACACGATCAGATAATTGGCGACCGCCAGCACCGGCACACTGATCAACAGCAGCCACGACAGGCCCGCGTCCTGATGTATCGCCATGAAGATGCCGCCGATCGACATGATCGGCGCGGTGATCAGCATCGTGCAGGTCAGCTGCACGAACTGCTGGATCTGCTGGACGTCGTTGGTGGTCCGGGTCAGCAGCGACGGGGCGCCGAATCGAGCCGTCTCCTCTGCCGAGAAGCTGGTGACGTGGCTGAAGATCGACCTGCGCAGGTCACGCCCGACGCCCATGCCTGACCGCGACCCGAAGTACACCGCGCCGACCGCGCACACCACCTGCATTCCGGTGACGGCGAGCATCACGCCGCCGAGTTCGGCGATCCGCCGCAGATTCCCTTGGGCGACGCCGTCGTCGATGATCGCGGCGTTGACGGTGGGCAGGTACAGCGACGCGAGCGTGCTGATGAGCTGGAGACCCGCCACGGTCGCGAGCAGAGAGCGGTACGGACGCGTATACCGTCGCAGCAACGCCCAGAGCATCCCGCTACTGTCGCATACCCCGCCCACCGAAGTTGTGTTCGGCAGGGCCACCTGAGAATTCGCTTAATGAGCTGGTCAATCGGCATGTCGGTGGTTGAGGTGTTGGGGTGCCGCTACAGTGCATGGCGTGACCCCCAGCAAGTGCGCGACCGGGAAGCCGCGGTCCGCGAAGGCGCTGGCCGCAATGGCCGCGGCCATGATGCCGCTGTTTGCGGCGTGCTCGAGCGATTCGGGGGGCTCGACTTCGCCTAGCGTTCCGCAGTCGCCGGGCCCGTCGCAGAACGCCTCGCACGGCCCGATGTTTCCCGAATGCGGCGGCGTCACCGACCAGACGATCGCCGAACAGACCCGGGTCACCGGCCTGGTGAACACCGCGCGCAACTCGGTGGGCTGCCAGTGGCTGCAGGGCGGCGGCATCCTGGGCCCGCACTTCTCCTTCACGTGGTATCGCGGCAGCCCGATCGGGCGCGAACGCAAGACCGAGGAACTGTCGCGGGCCAGCGTCGAGGACATCAACATCGAGGGGCACAGCGGGTTCATCGCCTTGGGCACCGATCCGACGATCGGCAACAACCTGTGCGAGGTGGGCATCCAGTTCCAAGACGATTTCATCGAGTGGTCGATCAGCTTCAACGAACAGCCGTTCCCGGATCCCTGTGACGTGGCCAAGGAACTGACCCGACAATCGATTGTGAATGCGAAATGAGCCGCTTGCGCCGTCGCGCACTGGCCGGCGTGGTCGCCGCGATGTCGGTGCTGGTGCTGCTGACCGGCTGCACGTCAACGGTTCAGGGAACCGCGACGAAGTCGGGAACGGGCGACGTGCCCCGCAACGACGACTCGGCCAAGCAGTACCCCAACCTGCTCAAGGAATGTGAGGTGCTGACCGAGGACATCCTCGCCAAGACCGTCGGCGCCGATCCGCTGGACATTCAGAGCACGTTCGTCGGCGCGGTGTGCCGCTGGCAGGCGGCCAACCCGGCGGGCCTGATCGACATCACCCGGTTCTGGTACGAGCAGGGCAGCCTCGACAATGAGAAGAAGGTCGCCCAAAGCCTGAACTATCAGATCGAGAACCGCTCGATCGCGGGTGTGCCGTCGATAGTGATGAAGCCCAACGATCCCAACGGGGCGTGCGGAGTCGCCAGCGACGCCGGAGGTGTGGTCGGTTGGTGGGTGAACCCGCAGACGCCGGGCATCGACGCGTGCGGGATGGTCGTCAAGCTGATGGAACTGACGCTGGCCACCAGTTCCTGATCACCTGGGCACGTGGAAGCCGACAAGTGTGGCGCCGCTGAGCGTCAGCTTGTCCCATGGCTCACCGGTGCGCAGCACCGCGATCGCAGAGGTCGGGAACTTCGCCGAAATGCGTTCGGCCGCTGTGCTATTGCTTCCGTCAATGGAGGCCAGGCCGAGCGCCAACGACGACATCGTCGGCTCGTGTCCGATCACCAGCAGGGTTTCGACGTCGGGTGCGACCCGGTTGATCTCCTCGATCACCGTGCCAGGTGTTGCGTCGTATAGCCGGTCAAGGTAGTCAACCGGGGCGTCGATACGGGTCCGCGCCAGCGTCTCGCGGGTGCGGGTGGCCGTCGAGCACAGCACCGCGTCCACCGCGGGCGCGTTGGCCCGCAGCCAATCGCCTGCCAGCGTAGCCTCCCGTTCACCCCTCGGCGCCAGCGGGCGCTCATGGTCGGCCACACCGGTCGGATAGTCCGATTTGGCGTGCCGAAGCAATAGCAGAGTGCGGTAGCGGTCGGTCACACCAATAACGGTAGGGCATGCCGACGCACGTCCCGAGACTTGTCGGCGGGCGGACCTACACTCGCGGTGCCGAGGAGATACAGGACATGAAAGGAGAGCCGAGATGCGATTCGTGCACACCGCCGACTGGCAGCTCGGCATGACCCGATACTTCCTGAACGGCGAGGCCCAGCCGCGGTATTCAGCCGCCCGCCGCGACGTCGTCGCGGGCATCGGGCCGCTCGCGGTTGACGCGGGCGCCGAATTCGTGGTGGTGGCAGGCGATGTCTTCGAAGACAACCAACTCGCGCCGCGTGACGTCAGCCAGTCGCTGGAAGCCATGCGCGCCATCGGCATTCCGGTGTATCTGCTTCCCGGCAACCACGACCCACTCGACGCTTCGTCGGTGTACACCAGTGCGCTGTTCACCGCCGAATGTCCCGACAACGTCACGGTTCTCGACCGCGCGGGCGTACACCAGGTGCGTCCAGGCCTGGAAATCGTTGCCGCGCCGTGGCGCTCGAAGAAGCCGACCACCGATCTGGTGGCCGAGGTGCTGGGCGGACTGCAGCCCGACGGCGTCACGCGAATTGTGGTGGGGCACGGCGGTGTCGACATCTTCGAACCCGACAAGGACAAGCCGTCGCTGGTCCGGCTCGCTGTGCTGGAGGCGGCCATCGAGCGTGGCGCTGTGCACTATGTTGCGTTGGGGGACAAGCACTCCCGTACTCAGGTCGGCTCGACGGGCCGCATCTGGTACTCCGGCTCACCCGAGGTCACCAACTACGACGACATCGAGCCCGACCCTGGCCACGTGCTGCTGGTCGACATCGATGAAAACGACCCGCGACGGCCGGTGCAGGTGGACGCGCAACGCGTCGGACGGTGGCGCTTCGTCACGCTGTGCCGCACCGTGGACAGCAGTCGTGACATCGTCGACCTCGATATCAACCTCGACCTGATGCCGGACAAGGAGCGCACTGTCGTTCGGCTGGGGCTCAGCGGATCGCTGACCGTCACCGATAAGGCCGCGCTCGACGCGTGCCTCGACAAGTACGCCCGGCTGTTTGCCGCGCTGGTGCCGTGGGACAAGCAGACCGACATCGCGGTCATCCCCGCCGACGGCGAGTTCGACGACCTCGGCATCGGCGGGTTCGCTGCGGCCGCCGTCGACGAGCTGGTCGACACCGCACGCACTGACGGTGAGGATGCCGACGACGCCCGCGCGGCGTTGGCGCTGCTGCTGCGCCTGGTGGACCGGGGCGTCGCGTGAAACTGCATCGGCTCGTACTGACGAATTACCGCGGCATCACCCACCGCGAGATCGAGTTTCCCGACCACGGCGTGGTCGTCGTCAGCGGCGCCAACGAGATCGGCAAGTCGTCGATGATCGAGGCGCTCGATCTGCTGATCAACTCAAAGGACCGGTCGAACAAGAAGGACGTCAAGCAGGTCAAGCCGACCCATGCCGACGTCGGCGCCGAGATCACCGCCGAAATCTCAACCGGCCCTTATCGATTCGTCTATCACAAGCGGTTTCACAAACGTTGCGAGACGCAGCTGACGGTGCTCGCGCCGCGCCGCGAGCAGCTCACCGGCGACGAGGCGCACGAGCGGGTCCTCGCGCTGCTCGACGAGACGGTCGACATGGAGTTGTGGCAGGCGCAACGGGTGCTGCAGGCGACCTCCACCGCGGTGGTGGACCTGTCAGGGTGCGACGCACTCTCGCGCGCGCTGGATGCGGCCGCCGGCGAAACGCAGGCGCCGTCCGGCGCTACGGATGGACTGCTGATCGACCGCATCGACGCCGAATACCTGCGGTACTACACGCAGACCGGCCGGCCGACCGCCGAATGGGCCGCCGCCATCAAGCGGCTGCGCGACGCCGACGACGAGGTGGCCCGGTGCGCGGCCGCGGTGGCCGAGGTCGACGATGCGGTGCGCAAGCACGGCGCGCTGACCGAGAGCTTTTCGGTGCTGGCCGAGCAGCGGGCTGAGGCGGCGAAACGTCTCGCCGAGGCGCGTGCAGCGGCGGAGGCCGTCGCCGCGCTGACCCAGCAGCTCAAGCAGGCCCAGGTGGTCGCCGCAGCAGCCGATGCCACGATGACCGCGTCGGTCGCCGCGCTCACCGAACGGCGGCGGCTGCGCGCAGACATCGATCAGCGCACCGCCGCGACCACCGAACTGCAGGCCGCCGCGGCGGAGGCTGTCGAGGACCTCGCGACCGCTGCCGAAGTGCAGGAGGCCGCCGAGGCCGCAGCGGGGGAGGCGCGTGCCGCAGTCGAGGCGGCCCAGACGCGGGTCGACGTCGCCCGGCGTGCCGTCGAGCGCGTATCCGCCCGGGACGAGGCCGACCGCCTCGAAGGCCGCCTTGCCAAGCTCGATGCCGCACGCCGCGAGCTCGACCGCGTTGCCCGCGAGCTCGCGGACATTGCGCTGACAGACGACACGATGCGGGCGATCGAAGCCGCGGCCATTGCGGTCGAACGGGCTGCGGGTCAAGCCGAACTCGCGTCAGCCCACATCGAAATCGTCGCGATCGCCGACGTCGAGGTCCGCGTCGAGGGCGAGCCGGTTTCCCTCGAGGCCGGTGGCAGCTGGGCGGCAAACGTCGGCGCGCCGACCGACATCGAACTGCCCGGGTTGCTGCGTGCCCGCGTCGTGCCCGGAACTCCCGCGGCGGATTCACAGACGAAACTCGAAGCGGCACAAGAGGTTCTCGCTGGTGCATTGGCGAGGGCGCGGGTCGCGGATGTGGATGCCGCGCGCCTGCTGGATGAGCGCCGCCGCGAATTACTTGCTGCGCATACCAAACTGAGCGCCACGTGCGAAGGGCTGACAGGTGACGACGTCGTCGACCAATTGCGAACGCGGCTAGCCGAATTGCGCGCTGGTGAGCCCGCCGACCTCGGTTTGTGGGACGACCCGACGGCTGCCCGCGCCGACCTCGACGCCGCGGTCGTCGCGCACAAGCAGGCCATGGCGGACTGCGAAACGCATCGCAAGGTGGCCGAGGCCGCGGCGAAGCGATTGGGGGAGCAGACCACCCGTGCCAACGTCGCCCGCGAAAAACTCGCAGCGGCCCGAATCGAACTCAGCGCAGCGCAGGAGCGGTTGGTTCATCTGCGATCGCTCGCTACCGACGACGAGCTCGCGGTCAAGGCAGAGGCCGACGGTGAGGCGGCCCGGCGCGCAACAGGACTCGTCGCAGAACTGGGCGCCGAACTGGCGAAGAGCGCACCGGACACCGTCGGCGCCGCGCTCAGCGATGCGGTTCGCCGGGCCGACTCGCTGGACAGCAGGCACGAGGAAGTATCCGAGGCGCTACGCGAGGTGACCACGCAGCTCAAGGTTTACGGCACCGAGGGTCGCAAGGGTCACCTCGATGCCGCACAGACCGAACGCGAGCGCGCAGAGGCAGAGTATTTGCGTATGCATCGGCGTGCCCGTGCTGCGCAACTGCTGCGCTCGGTGATGGCGCGACACCGCGACGCCACCAGGCAGCGTTACGTCGACCCGTTCCGAAACCAGGTGGAGCGGTTGGGCCGCATCGTGTTTGGCGACAGCTTCGAAGTCGAGATCGACAGCGCGCTGCGCATCTGCAACCGGACACTGGCGGGCCGCACCGTGCCGTACGAGTCGTTGTCCGGCGGCGCCAAGGAACAGATGGGCATCGTCGCGCGACTGGCTGGCGCGGTGTTGGTGGCCAAGGAAGACAGCGTTCCGGTGGTCATCGACGACGCGCTCGGTTTCACCGACCCGCAGCGGCTGACCAAAATGGGCGCGGTGTTCGACGCCGTCGGCGGAGATGGTCAGGTGATCGTGTTGACCTGCAGTCCGGAGCGCTACGCCAGCGTGACGGGGGCCCATCACATCGAGCTCACGGCCTAGCCGGCAAATCCGCTACCCCGGCCCGCCAACGGTGCAATAGTTGGTACACGACGGCCGTGGGGGGCTGACTTGCGTGCGAGCGACGTTCGTGGGGTAGCGGGCAACCGCGACATCTGGTTGCAGGCTGGGCTGCTGATCCTCGCGGCACTCGGTTGGTGGTGGTCGGCCTACACCGCCGGTGAGATGGCCGGCGACGAGACGTCGATGGACGGCATGCCGATGGCGCAACAGCCGGCCATGTCATTCGTCGCGTTCCTGGTCGCATGGGTGGCGATGATGGCCGCGATGATGTTCCCGGCGGTGCTGCCGGTGGTCCGCCTCTACGCGAGGGCAGCCGCTAACGGACAGGCGGCGCCGGTGGCCGTCTTCGTCGGCGGATACATCGCGCTGTGGGGACTGGTCGGCGTTCCGGCGTACTTCGCGTGGAGTCGCTTGAATGAGCCGCTGATGACGGGCAGCTCATGGGCCGCACGCGTCGCGGGCGGAGTCGCGCTGGCCGCGGGTTTGTATCAGCTGACGCCACTGAAATCGGTGTGCCTGCGGCACTGCCGATCGCCGCTGTCGTTCTTCATGCGCCACGGCAAGCATCTGGATCGCCCGGTGGGCGCGTTCGTCGCAGGCGTGCGGCACGGCATGTTCTGCATCGGATGCTGCTGGATGCTGATGGCGCTGCTGATCGCTTTCGGCGCAATGCAATTGGTATGGATGGTGGTTTTCGCGGTGCTGATTCTGCTCGAGAAACTCGCGCCGTTCGGAGAACAGCTTGCCCGGGTGACGGGAGTGGTGCTGGTGATTCTGGGTGCCACGCTGTTGATGCGCCCCGACTTTGTTACTTACCTGCTCTGATCGAAAGGGTTGCCATGACAACGACCGAACAAAGCACTCGCTGGTACCTCAAGGGACACGGGTATGAGTTCTGCAACTGCGCGCCGGGGTGCGGGTGCAACTTTCACGGGTTCCCGACGTCGGCCGACGGCAGCTGCCGGGCGATGGTCGGTAACCACATCCTCGAGGGCTCTTGCGGTGACGTGGACCTCTCCGGTGTGAAAGCGATCGCGGTGATCGACTGGCCGAAGGCGATTCACGACGGCAACGGCAGGGCGGTGTTCATCGTCGCCCCGGAGACCACCGACGAGCAGATCGAGTGTCTGTCACAGATTTACACCGGCCAACTCGGTGGCGACCCATGGGGAATCCTCGGCACGACGTACGAGGTCGTCGGGCTTGCGAAGGCACCGATCAGTTTCGACGGTGAGGGCGTGACCGTGACGATGACGGCCGAGGGCCTCGGCCGGGCCACGGGTGACAGCTTCAAGAACCCCGTGACCGGTGAGCCGCATCAAGCACAGATCGTGCTGCCGGATGGGTTCATCTGGACGAAGGGTGAATGCGGCATCGGCTCGTTCCAGGTAGAGGCCGAAGGTGTTCGGCTGGACTTCACCGACACGAATTGGATCTTCTACGAGTTCGACTGGTCGAACGCCTAGTTGCCGTCCGCCGCCGAGTGGCCACTTGCGGCACAGGATCTCGCAAAAACTGTGTCATAACTGGCCGCTCGCGCCGAGAGCTAGGCCGCCTGTAGACCAGGGTCGCCGGATAGGCCGAACACGCGTCGCATGTCGCCGACGGCGTCCGCGTCCCCGTCGAACTTGATCCGCCGCAGAGCGGCCTTGCGCTCGGCCGCGGTCGCGCCCAGCCGAGCGGAGATCAGGTCAGCTGCCGTCGTCGTCACGGTGACGGCGGGCGAACCCTGTGGTGCGCTCAAGCCTGCGGGGTCGACGGCGAACTCGAACCTGCGTTTGTCGATGTCGACGCGATACGACGCGCGCACGTCTCCGATGCTGCCGGGATCAATGCCGAGCAGGATGCCTGCGAGAAATCCGTTGAGCGGCGTCAGCGCGGAGGCATCCGGCACGACCATGTCGAGGCCGAACATCGCGATCGCCTTGACCACCGGCAGCACCTTGCGCCAGCCCGTCTGGCTCAGCGTGTACACCGTCCGCGCGACCGGCGGTGGCAACTCCTCGCGATCGACCAGACCGGCCTCCTCCAGCTCGCGCAGTCGGTCGGCCAGCAGGTTGGTGGCGATCCCGGGCAGCTGTCCGCGCAGATCTCCATAGCGGCGAGGACCACCGATCAGCTCGCGCAGGATCAGCAGCGTCCAGCGCTCGCCGAGCACATCGAGGCCTTTGGCGATCGGGCAGTTCTGCTGGTAGCTCCGTGGCATGGGAATAACCTTACCACTTAGACAAGTAATAGGTCTTATCGCTTGAAAAACTTGTCTAAGAGGTTTACGGTTCTGGCCATGAGCACCCCAATTTTCAAAGACCGCCCGGTCGCCGCGCTCGTCTTCATCTGCCTCAGCGTCTTCGTCATCAGCGTGGACGCCACCATCGTCAACGTTGCGCTACCCACTCTGTCGCGGGACTTGGACGCCGACACAGCGCAGCTGCAATGGATCGTCGACGCCTACACGCTCGTGATGGCCGGACTCATGCTGTCGGCGGGCAGCCTGTCCGACCGTTTCGGTCGCCGCGGCTGGCTCAGTGCCGGCCTCGCGCTGTTCGCGGTCACCTCCGCCATTGCGGCACGAGTGAACTCGGCCGATGCGCTGATCGCCTCGCGGGCAGCCATGGGCGTCGGCGCCGCCGTCATCTTCCCAACCACATTGTCATTGATCACCAACATCTTCGCCGAACCGGTGAAGCGCGCGAAGGCGATCGGGCTGTGGGCCGCCATGGTCGGCGTCGGTGTGGCCGCGGGGCCGATCTCCGGTGGTTGGCTGCTCGAGCACTTCTCATGGGGTTCGGTATTCATGGTCAACGTGCCGCTGGCAGCGGTGGCGATCATCGGCGGCGTGCTGTTCATCCCGACCTCACGTGATCCCGCGGCACCGCCGGTCGATGTGCCGGGTCTGGTGCTGTCCTCGATCGGCATCACTGCGCTGGTCTACGCCGTCATCGAGGCGCCGAATTGGGGCTGGGGCAGCACGCACACCGTCGCGGGCTTCGTGAGTGCCGTGGCAGTGCTCGCGGTTTTCGCGCTGTGGGAGCGGCGCACCCCGCACCCGATGCTCGACGTGACGGTGTTCTTCAACAGGCGGTTCTCCGGTGGCAGCCTGGCGGTGACCGCAGGGTTTCTGACCTTGTTCGGGTTCATTTTCGTCATCACCCAGTACTTCCAATTCATCAAGGGCTACAGCGCATTTGAGGCCGGGGTCCGGCTACTGCCCGTCGCCGTCTCGATTGCGGTCGCCAGCATCATCGGTCCGCGCATTGTCGAAAGGACCGGCACCACTGCGGTGGTCGCAGGCGGGTTAGCCACCTTCGCGGCTGGACTGGCGTGGGCGTCGACAGCCGACGCCGCTACGCCGTACCTCGAAATCGCCTTGCAGATGGTGCTTCTCGGCGGTGGCCTCGGCCTGACCACCGCGCCGGGCACCGAGGCGATCATGGGCTCGCTGTCCCCGGACAAGGCCGGCGTCGGTTCGGCGGTCAACGACACCACCCGTGAACTCGGTGGAACGCTGGGCGTCGCGATCGTCGGCAGCGTGTTCGCCTCGATCTATTCGAGTCGGCTTTCCGCCAGCCCGGCGTTGGCCAACCTGCCCGCCGATGCCCGCGCGACAATGGAACGGTCGATGGCCGCCGCGCAACGAGTCATCGGTCAGCTTCCGCACTCGCTGATTCCCGACGCCCGCGCCGCTGTCAACACGGCGTTTCTCGACGGTCTGCAGGTCGGTTCGCTTGTCAGCGCGGGAATCGCGCTGGGCGCCGCGATCGTCGTCGCCTGGTTGCTTCCCGCCCGGGCACCGCACGCAGAGCTGCTCGAGGCCGAGGCGGTGCCGGCCTTGTCGGTCAGCAGAACTGAGTCAAGCCGCCCGTGCAATGACCCTTCCCCGGCAACGTCGTGAAGTTGCCGCTCAACGTGCCTGCGCCGAATTGAGAATCCGGCGCTGTGACGATGCGACCCGAGCTGGTGGGACCATTGGTGGCTACAGTGCCCGAGAAGGTGCCGCCACGCGGGCCAACCACCTGGCCGCCGTTGGCTTTACCGCCCGATTTGATACCGCCGTTGCCACCGGATGCACCGCCGACGCCGCACGACGCATCACACGGGGCGGCGAACGCGGTGGGGGCTGCGACCATGAGAGCCATCAGAGGGGCCCCGATGCAAACCGCGACGAACTTGTGGGTGGCATTCTTCATCGACTTCTCCCTTTCGGCTCGCGAGGGTAGGGTGAGACAGCCCGATCACGGTTGCCAAAATAGTCCCCTCGCCCCGTTATGCCAGCATTTCCGGTCAATTCGCCATCAGAAAGAGTTGCTGAATTGACGTCATCGGCAATACGCCACGGCCACACCTGTGCCGACGAATTGAGCGTGCAACGACTGGCGGACTCATAGACTCCGGCAGGTGGATGCCGACTACATCGTCGTGGGGACCGGCTCAGCCGGCTCAGTGGTGGCCAACAGGCTCAGCGCAGATCCGGCCGTGTCCGTGGTGGTGCTCGAGGCTGGCCCGCGGGACAAGGACAAGTTCATTCACATCCCTGCCGGTTTCGCGAAACTCTTTCGCAGCGCTATGGATTGGGATTACCTGACCGAACCGCAGAAGGAACTCGACGGCCGCGAAATCTATTGGCCGCGAGGCAAAGTGCTGGGCGGCTCATCATCGATGAACGCGATGATGTGGGTCAGGGGTTTTCCCGCGGACTACGACGAGTGGGCCGAGCACGCCGGCGAGCAGTGGAGCTACGGGTTTGTCGAGAAGTACTTCCAGCGCATCGAAAGCGGACCGCTCGTCATCTCGCCGCAGCGCAGCCCACGCAGCGCAACGGCGGCCTGGTTGGAAGCCGCGCGCGAGTGCGGTCACAGGGGTTTCATCGAAACCCGCGTCACACAGCGCAGGGGAGCGCGGTGGAGCACCGCCGACGCGTATCTCAAACCGGCGCTGCGGCGGCGAAACCTGACCTTGCACACCGAGGCCACCGTGACGCGTGTGCTCTTCGACGGAAAGCGCGCAGTCGGTGTGGAATTCGAGCAGCTGGGTGCTCGCCGCGTCGTGAAGGCCCGCCGCGAGGTGGTGCTGTGCGGCGGCGCGATCAACAGCCCGCAGTTGCTGATGCTGTCCGGCATCGGGCCTGGCGACCAGCTCACCGAGCACGGCATCGGCGTGGTGGCCGAGGCACCCGGTGTCGGCACGAACCTGTTGGACCATCTCGTGGTCCCGATTGGTTTCGACGTGCCCAACGACACTCTGTTCACGGCGGAGAAACCGCTGGAACTGGTGAACTACTTTGCGCGCAGACGCGGCATGCTCACGTCCAACGTCGGGGAGGCCTACGGCTTCGCCAAGAGCCGCGCGGACCTCGAACACCCAGATCTGGAGCTGATTTTCGCGCCCGCTCCGTACTTCGAGGAAGGGCTCGGCGATCCCTACGACCGCCATGCCGTTGTGATGGGTCCGATCCTGCTCAAGCCGCACAGCAGCGGCACCATCACCCTGCGGTCGGCGAATCCGAAAGACAAGCCGATCATCGACCCCCGGTACCTGACCGACGCCGACGGCGCCGACCGTGCAGCGCTGATGTCCGGGTTGCGGATGTGTGCCGATATCGCCAGGGCCGCCGCGCTCAAGGGCATCATCGGCAAGATCGCCAGGCCGCTGGGCGCGAGGGTACTCGACGACGAGACGCTCGAAACGGCACTGAACTCGTTGTCGCACACGCTTTATCACCCGGTTGGCACCTGCCGGATGGGCAGCGACGACGCCAGCGTCGTCGACCCTGAGCTACGCGTGCGCGGGGTGGACGGGCTGCGGGTCGCCGATGCGTCGGTGATGCCGACAATCATCCGCGGCCACACCCACGCGCCCAGCGTGCTCATCGGCGAGAAGGCCGCAGACCTGATCCGAGCGGATTAGCTCGTCGTTTCGGCGGGCACCAGTCGGCCGATCTCATCCAGCAGGGATTCCGCCAACGCGATATCCCCGCGGAGGTCGCGGTCGTCGGTGGCGCGGGGCAGCACGCCGGCAAGCTCGAGCGCCTCGCCAACCACACCGCCGACCTGATCGTCGAGTCCGCGGTGGCGCAGAAGTCGCACTGCGCCAACGAGTTCGCAGCACAGCAAGACCCGGTATGCGGCGATGGACCGCTCGAGTTGCTGTGCGCCCTGAGACGCGAAGGTGGCGTCCTCCTCTGCGCCCCGCGACAGCACGAGCGTGCCGGCAGACGCAGGTTGGGCGGCGTTGCGGATCTCCGCGATCGCACCTGCGGCCACGTACTCGACCATCATCAGCCCGGACGACCCCGGCGCATCAGCTGCGAGAAAAGCGTTGCCGCCGTTGGTGTCCGGGTCGTTGATCATTCTGATCCGGGAGTGCGTGATGGGAGCGGTGAGCGCGAGCGCCAACGTGGTGCCATCCAATTCGAGCGACAACGACGCCTGGTAGAACGCACCGTGATGGACGACTGCGCCCTTGTCAATATCGAACAGCGGATTCTCCTGCGCGGAGTTGAGCGTTCGCTCCAGTTGCCCCTCCAGCGTGTGCATGGACGCGAGCACCGTCGCCTGCGCAACCGGGTACACCCGTAGGCCGTAGGGATCCTGGATGCGGGCAGGTGGTCGATCCAGCCCGTCCGCCAGCAGTGAGCACAGCCGATCGGCGACGGTGGCGACATACGGGGCGGCCGACGCTTGCGCGGCGACGGAAGACAGCGCCTCGGGATTGCCGTCCAGTGCAATGAAACTGAGCGCGTAGATCATGCTCGACGCTCTTTCCAGACGTGAAAGCTCGTCCAGTGCAAGGCAACCCCGGCCGACGGTGAGCGCGCTGCTGCTCATGAACGGCAACGCGCTGTCGGCGCCCCACGGTGCCATCGGCGTCAGCGGCTTCGACGCCCGCCGCTCACCGATCAGAGTCAATGCGGTGCCTGCGAGCGGGGCGAGGTCCCCAGTCCCGATCGACGCGTACTGACGAAGCTCCGGCAGGGCGTCGTCGTTGAGCATCGTCGCGAGTCCGGACAAGATTTTCGGATCGAGTCCCGCGCCAGGCACGCACAACTGGGCCAGCCGCACAGCGAGCATCGCCCGCACCGTCCTGTCGTCCAGCGGGTCGCCCGCATCTACCGCGTGGCTGCGCAGCAGACGCATGCCGTATTCGGTGTCGGTCGGCGACACGGCCGTGTTTCGATTCGCGCCGACGCCGGTGGTTCTGCCGTAGATGGGGAAGCGGGTGCCCAGTTCCGCGGCCACCCGATGCGCGTGGTCGACGGCTTCGACAACGCGCGGCGAGACCGAAACCTGCTCGCGGCGGTCCGCGACTGCCACCACGTCGGCGATACTCGCGGATCCGTTAAGTACAAGCATGGAATTCTCCTCGTTACCTATCGCACGCGCGCGACGAGTCCTATCATCACCGAAACCGGGTATTGCCGCTAGATGGAATTTGAATTTTACTTAGTGGAAATCGACGAGGCGTTGCTCGCAACAAACCCCTCGTAGATTGCATGGCGGTGAGAGGAGGTCACGGTGGCCGAACCGTCCACGCGGACCGTGGAGCGCGCGCTCGCCCTGCTCGCCACGATCTGCGACCGCGGTGGCGCGAACCTCGCCGAAAGCGCGAGGGAGTGCGATCTCGCGCCGAGTACGGCGCTTCGGCTGCTCCGCACACTGGAGAACACCGGCTTCGTCACCAAGGAAGAAGTCGGCGGCACCTACCGGCCCGGCAGCCGCCTCATCCAGCTCGGGGCGCAGGCCCTTTCCAACGAGTCGTTGATCGACTTCGCCAAGCCCGTGATGGAGAAGCTGGTCGCCGAGGCGGGGGAATCGGCATACCTGAGCGTCGAGGGACACGGCGGCACTGCGCTCTACATCAGCATCGTCGAGGGCACTCATTCCGTGCGCCATGCCAGCTGGGTCGGTCGCACCGTTCCGTTGGACAAGTCAGCGGCCGGGCACGCGTTGCGCGGTCGGGTGCCCGACGAGGGGTACGTGATCGTTGAACGGGGTGTCGAGGCGGATGTCACCGCGATCGCATGCCCCGTGTATTCCGAGTCGCGCATCGTCGCCGCGCTGAGCCTGGTGATTCCCAGCTACCGGCTCAATTCCTCGCAATCCGCCGAATACGGGCGAATGCTCGGCGCGGCAGCGGCTTCGCTGTCTGCCGGCTTGAGTCGTCGCTCGAATTCCACTCCGCCAGAAGGACACTCATGATCACGTTCGACAACGTCTCCAAGGTCTATCCCGATGGCACCGTTGCCGTCGACAAGCTCACGATCACCGCACCCAACGGCAAGATCACCACCCTGGTCGGCCCGTCGGGATGCGGCAAGACGACGTCGATGCGGATGATCAACCGGCTCATCGAACCGACCTCGGGCAGCATCACGCTCGACGGGGTCGACACCCAGACGCTCGACAAGGTCGCGTTGCGCCGCAGGATCGGCTACGTCATCCAGAACGCAGGCCTGTTCCCGCACCGCACGGTGGTCGACAACGTCGCCGCGCTGCCGCGGTTGCTTGGCGGCGGAAAGCGGGAAAGCCGTTCCAAGGCAATCGAACTCCTGGAGCGCGTCGGGCTGGATGCGAAATTCGCCCGGCGCTACCCGTGGCAGTTGTCCGGTGGCCAGCAGCAGCGTGTCGGAGTGGCCCGCGCATTGGCGACAGATCCGCCGTTCCTGTTGATGGACGAGCCGTTCAGCGCCGTCGACCCGATCGTGCGCAACCAGTTGCAGGACGAATTTCTGCGGCTGCAGGCTGACATCTCCAAGACCATCGTGATGGTCACCCACGACATCGACGAGGCGCTCAAACTCGGTGACCAGGTGGTGGTGCTTCGGCAGGGCGGAACGCTGGCACAGGCAGCGACGCCTGCCGAGCTGCTCGCCGCGCCGAACGATGCGTTCGTCGCCGACTTCGTCGGCTCGGCACGCGGTTATCGCGCGCTGGGGTTCCACACTTCAGATGAGCTGCTGAAGCTCAGCGAGGAACCGACTATCACTGTGGGGCAACCTGTCTCGTCAATCGCGTCGCAGGGGCGGTGGGTTCTTGTCGTCGATGAGAAGCGGGCTCCGATTGGCTGGGTCGACACCGAAAATGTCCGCGGCGACCGCATCCAGGACAGTGACGTCAACCTCAGCGCCACGTCGGCGCCGCGCACTGCTCCGCTCCGTGACCTGCTCAACTCGGCGCTCTCCAGCCCGAGCAGCCGCTGCGTCGTCACCGATGAGAACGGCGCGCTGCTCGGCACCGCATCCGATCACGACGTGATCGACGCGATCCGCCGCGCGAAGGCCGCGAGGACGGCGGCATGAACTGGATATCGTCGAATATCGACCGGATCGTTTCGCTGACGATCAGCCACACCTGGCTGACGCTGGTGCCGACCATCCTGGGGCTCCTCATCGCGCTCCCGCTCGGTTGGTGGGCGCATCGATTCAAGAGGGGCCAGGCTGCGATCGTCGGCACCGCGGGGCTGCTCTATACGATTCCCTCGCTCGCGTTGTTCATCATCCTGCCGGTGATCCTCGGCACGAAGATCCTCGACCCGTTGAACATCGTTGTCGCACTGACGCTTTACACACTGGCACTGCTCGTGCGGGTGGTCGCCGATGGGCTGGACTCGGTGCCGCATGACACGGTTGCGGCCGCCGAGGCCATGGGCTATCGAGGGTGGCAGCGACTTGTTCTCGTCGAACTGCCGGTCGCGGTTCCGGTCATCGCCGCTGGACTGCGGGTGGCAGTGGTGTCCAACGTCAGCATCGTGACCATGGCGGCCCTGCTGGGGATCCCGCAGTTGGGTTCCCTGTTCACGCAGGGGTTCCAGTTGCGGCTGTACGTTCCGCTCGTGACGGGCATCGCGCTGTGCGTGGTGCTTGCGGTCGTCTTCGACGGCCTGATCATCTGGCTGAACAGACTCTTGACCCCTTGGCGGCAAAGGACGGTCACTTCATGAACATCGTTGCGTGGCTGACCGATCCGGTGAATTGGTCGGGGTCGGGCGGTATTCCGGCGCAGGTCGGCTACCACCTGCTGTACTCCGCGATCGCGTTGCTGGCCGCCCTGGTCATCGCGGTTCCGCTGGGAGTTCTCATCGGCTACACCGGACGCGGGGAGGCGTTGGTCGCCGGGTCGGCCAACGCGTTGCGCGCACTGCCCTCCTTGGGCCTGCTCGTGCTGCTGTTCCTGGTCATCTCGCCGGTCGTCGCCGGAAAGCTGGTCTATGTGCTGCCGACCATCATTGTGCTTGTGCTGCTTGCCGTGCCGCCGATCCTGACCGGAACGTATGCCGGCATCCAGACCGCCGATCCCGACGCCGTCGGCGCAGCAAGGGGAATGGGGTTCACCAAGCCCCAGATTCTGTTGCGTGTGCAGCTGCCCTGCGCCTTGCCGCTGATGGTCTCCGGCGTCAGAAGCGCGACGCTGCAGATCGTCTCGACGGCCACGATCGCCGCCTACCTGGGCCTGCAGGGGCTGGGTCGATTCATTCTCGATGGCAGGGCGCAGGCCAGCTTTGCCGAAATGGCCGGCGGGGCAATCCTTGTCGCGATCCTGGCGCTCGCTCTCGAGTTCACCTTCGCATGGCTCGGCCGTGTCATTGTGTCACCGGGCCTGCGCCGCACCACCGCCAAATCAAGCTCACCGATATCCACAACCGTCCTCGAGCCGGCCACCACCTAGGAGAATCACCATGAAGAAACGCACACTGCTATCGGCCATGGCCGCAGCCTCCGTCCTCGCGTTGTCCGCGTGCGGCGGCGGGGGCGGCGACCCGCTCTCAGGCGGCGGTAACAACAGCGGGTCGTCCGGCTCGCAGGTGATCGTGGGTTCGGCCGACTTCACCGAAAGCCAATTGATCGCAAGCATTTACTCACAGGCGTTGCAGGCGGACGGTGTGAGTGTGAAGGAACAGTTCAACATCGGTAGCCGCGAGGTCTATCTCCAGGCCCTCAAGGACGGCTCCATCGACCTGGTTCCCGAGTACACCGGGGCGCTGTTGAGCTACCTCGATCCGAAGTCGACTGCCGCCACCCCGCAAGCGGTGCAGAGCGAACTGTCGACGAAGCTGCCGGCAGGAACGTCCATGCTGACGCCGTCACCGGCAGAAGACAAGGACGTCGTGGCCGTGACACAGGCGACGGCCGACAAGTACAAGCTGAAGACCATCTCCGACCTCAAGCCGGTCGCAGGCGAACTCGTCCTCGGCGGACCGCCCGAATGGAAGACCCGAACCCAGGGCGTGGTAGGGCTGCGCGACCTGTACGGCCTCAACTTCAAGGACTTCGTCAGCCTCGACGCAGGCGGCACCTTGACGATGACCGCGCTGACGAACGGTCAGGTCCAGGCGGGCGATCTGTTCAGCACCGATCCCGGCCTGCACGCCAACCACCTTGTCGCGCTTGAGGATGACAAGAACCTGTTCGCCGCGGAGAACGTGGTCCCGCTGATCAAGTCCGGCAAGCAGAACGACAACATCACCAAGACATTGAACGCCGTGTCGGCCAAGCTCACCACCGATGACCTGATCTCGATGAATGCCGAGGCGGCCAAGGGCACCAACCTCGCCGACATCGCAAAGAAGTGGCTCGCAAACGCGGGGATATCCAAGAGCTAGAAGTAGGCGTTGGCCGGAACCGGCGTGCCGTGCAACAGGTTCTGGCCGATCACCCGCGCCTTGTACGCCACGGGGTTGTGCAGGGTGATGGTGCGGATGTTGCGCCAGTGCCGGTCGAGGTTGCGCTGCCTGCTGGCCGCGCTGGCCCCGCCCAACTCCAGCAGCCGGGTTGCGGCCTGCGGTGCCACGTCGTCGAGGTGCACCTTGACCTTGGCGACTTTCAGCTGGGCTTCCTCGGCGAGCCGCGTGTCGGGAACGCCGCCGGTCTCGGATGCCGTCGCGGCCTCAATGGCTGCAGCGGCATCGAGCACGACGGCCCGCGCGATGTAGGCGGTCGCGGCCAACTCGCCGAGCTGCCTTTGGTACAGCGGGTCGTCGGTCGGCCGCTCGGACAGCGCATGGCTGAAGCTGCGGTCGCGTGAACGCAGCAGCGCGACACCGTCATCCACGACCGCGGCCAGGATGCCGGCCACCACGGCGTGGATGTACAGCTGCAGCGACGCATACTGCACCGTCGGCGCCGGGTCCGCGTCATAGGGGGTGTCGGAGAGGACCTCATCCGCAGACACCGCGACGTCGTTGAACACCGTGGTGCCTGTGCCGGTGCGGCGCTGGCCGAAGCCATCCCAGTCGTCGATCAGTCGCACGCCCGCCCGGTCGGCGGGCACCACCACCGTCGCGACCGAGTCGTGGTCGGTGGTGGTAGCGACGGTGAGATAGTCGGAGAACAGCGTGCCGGTGCTGTAGAACTTCTCGCCGTTGAGCCGGTAACCACCGCCATCCGCGGGTAGCAGGCGGGTGTTGAAGACGAGGCTGCCGACGGCCAGTGAACCCTTCTCGCTGAACGCATTGCCGAAAATCTTGCCCTCGGAAACCTTGTGCAACCAGCGCGCGGAGCTGGGATCGTCGGCGGTGCGCAGTCTTTCCTCGACGAACCAGAAGTGCGTCCGAAAGATGTGGGCCACAATGGGATCGGCCTTGGCGACATCGATTACCGCTGAGAACAGTTGCGGGACAGTGAGTCCGGTACCGCCGAGATGCTCAGGCAACCGGAGGATGCCGAATCCGGCTCGCTTCAACGCAGACACTTGGTCAAAGGGGTTCTCGTCGTTGAGATCTCGATCTTTTGCGCCAGCACCGATCTGGTCGAGCAGGCTTGCCCATTCGGGCGAGCCTGGCAGTGTGCGAGCTGCGCGGTCTACTGAGGTCATGGCCTGGTTTTATCGAAACCGGGCCCTGACACGCACTGCTTTGGATCATCGGGAGCCTAAGAACGGCCGACGGGGCACAATGTGTGGTGATGACGATGAACGCCAAGCGTCGCCGGGCGCACGACAAGCTGGCCGCTTTGCCAGGCGTGCGCGCGGTGCGACGGCCGATCCGGCCGGATGGCACAGAGGACTTCGACCTGTTCTATGTGCGCACGGGGCGTAAATCGACGAATCCGCTGGTCGTCATCCCCGGCGGGCCCGGCGCCGCCTCGATCGCTCTGTACCGAGGGTTCCGTCGCCGCGCTGCCGCCGAGGGCCTCGACGTGATCATGATCGAGCACCGCGGCGTGGGCATGTCCCGTCATAACGACAGCGGCACGGATCTGCCGCCCGAGGCGCTGACCATCGACCAGGTGGTCGACGACGTTGCCGCTGTCCTTGACGACGCCCACGTCGCCAAGGCCACCATCTACGGCACCTCGTATGGCACCTACGTCGCAGCCGGAGTCGGTGTGCGACACCCGGATCGGGTGCACGCGATGATTCTCGACTCACCGGTGTTGTCGGCCGACGATATCGACGCCGTCCGCGAGGCGACCCGTCGGCTGTTGTGGGACGGCGACAGCGCCGAGACCGCTGACCTGGCCGCCAAGGTGCGCCAGCTCGTTGACCAGCAGAAGTTCAGCCCGCAGGCCACCCAGCTGGCCGCCGCGGTGTACGGCTTCGCCGGGCCCGCGGTGTTACGGCGTCAACTCGACCTGTTGCTGGCCGGGCGGCTGGCGCTGTGGTCGGCCCTCGACCGGGGCGCGCGCTTCCTGTTCGAACGCAAGGCGCCCTACCGGCACGAACCCGATTTGGTCGGCAGGATCGGCTACCGCGAGCTGAACTACGCGGCTGCTCCAGACGGAAAGCCGCTTGACCCCGCCGTCGCTTTTCTCGAGTTCGACGTGAGCACAACGGAATTCGAAGCTGAGCCGTTCGATCTCGTCGAGGCGATGCCGACGTTCAGTTGGCCGACGGTGGTCATCTCGGGTGGTCGCGACCTGATCACCCCGCCCGCCGTGGCCGACAGGATCGCCTCGCTGATCCCGGGCGCGGTGCTGGTCAGGCTGGCCACCGCCGGGCATTCGGCGATCGACCTTCGTGAGCGGGCAGCGCTGGACATCATCAAGGCCACCTACGACGGCGCGACGTCAGGTCTGCCGGCCCGTGCCAGGAAGCTGGACGCGGCGCCGGGCGGCCTCGGGGTTCGGCTGGCGATCTGGGCCATCGCAGGCGCCGCCGCCGTCGAAAAGGCCGTCCCTGCCGCAGTTCCCCGCACCGTGCATCGCGTTACTGCTTCATGAAGCCGATCTTGGTGTAGTCGGCATCGGCAAGTCCGAATGCGCCGAAATTCGCCAAAGTGTTTCGCACTGCCACGTTTCCCGGCGACTGCGTAAGAGGCAGGCTGAACCCTTCGGCCCAGATCAGCTTGTCGACTTCATTGGCGAGATCGCGTGCCTTGGCAGGGTCAAGTTCCTTGAGGGCATCCTCGATCTTCGCATCGATCTCGGGGCTGCCGATCTTGCCGAAGTTGCTTTCGCCATCCGATGCATAGATCTGCGGCAGTCCCGAAAGCGGGAAAGCGTCTCCCACCCAAGAGAATTGGGCGATATCGAAATCCCCGACGTTGATGTGGTTCGAGAAGAACCCCGCACCGCCCTTGGTGTCCAGGTCGAGCTTGACCCCGACCTGGGCCAGGTTGTTCTGCGCGATCTGCCCGAATTGACGCGTGGACAGCGAGTCGAACAGCACGTCGCGGATGACCAGCTGCTTGCCGTCTTTTTCACGGAACTGCCCGTTGAGTTTCCAGCCGAGAGCGTCGAGTTCCCGCTTGGCCTTCTCGGGGTCGAACGCGACGACGGCGCTGTTGTCCTGATAGCCCTCCTGGCCTGCGACATACACATGATTGTTCAGCGGGACCGGATTGTCAGCCAGCCCGCGCTGGGTGACGTTCGCGATCGTCTGGCGGTCGATGGCCTTGGCGATCGCCAGGCGCAAGTTCTTGTCCGCCAGGATCGAGCCGGGTGCGCCGTTGAATGTGAAGTGATACCAACTGTTTCCAGGCGCACGGCGGATCGCGACCCCGTTGGTACCCCGCGCGATTGTCAGCTCGTCCAGGGTGGCCAGACCGGTCGCGTCGATGGTGTTGTTCTGCAGAGCGGGGATGCGTGCTTCGTCAGAGAGGACCAGGTACGTGACGCTGTCCAACAGTGCCGGCGTGCCCCACCATTTCGGGTTGCGCGTCAACGTGATTCGCTGTGCGGTCCGGTCGAGTCCAGAGATGATGAAAGGCCCCGCCGACGGGCCGGGACCGTTGAGCTGACCCTTGTTGAACGCCTCAGGCGTCGCGGTCATGCTCTTCGGCAGCAGCATTGTGTTGCCGGACAACATGCCGCGCCACTCCGCGTAGGGCTTGGCGAATTTCATGATCGCCTGGCGGTCGTCGACGCCGCGCGTCACCGATTCAACCCGGTCGGACCCGTTGGGGCTGGCGCTCGCGAAGGCCTTGTCCTTGCCGCTGGTGGCGTGGATCTGCGAGGCGATGTCCTCCCAGGTGATCGGGGTGCCGTCGCTCCAAACGGCCTTTGGGTTGATGGTCCACGTCACGACCTGCGGATTGGTTCCGGTCAACTCCGCGCCGGTGAAGAAGTCGGTGTTCAGCGTCATCGACCCGTCGGCGGCGATCCGGAAGGCACGCGGCATGCTCGCCTTGAGCATGCCTGCCGAGTCGGCGGAGTTGCCGTCGATGTGCAACGGGTTGAAGTTCTCGGGGAAAGCGAGCAGCCCCAACCGAAGATTGCCGCCCTGCTGCAGCTTCGAGACATCCTGGGGGTTGATGTCGTTGGTCGTCCCGACCTCGGCGGATCCGCCGGCCTGCGGTGTTTGCTTGTTGCCGCCGGAGCATCCGGTGAGAATCAGACCTGCGGTAACGGCAATCACGGCGAAGCGTCGGAACTCCATAGCGAAAGACGTTACCTGCGATTCGCGTCAGGTTGAGGAACTGCGGCAAGCAATCGGCGGGTGTACTCCTGCTTCGGGTTGGTGAAAACCTGATCGCCGTCGCCCTGCTCGACGATCTTGCCTTTGTGCATCACCACGACTCGGTGGGCCAGGTGTCTGACTACCGACAAATCATGCGAGACGAACAGATACGACAGGCCGAACCGGCTCTGCAGGTCGAGCAGAAGGTTGATGATGCCGGCCTGTATCGACACGTCGAGCGCCGAAACGGGCTCGTCGAGCGCGAGGATCTTCGGCTGCAAGGCCAACGCCCTGGCGATGCCGATGCGCTGCTTTTGCCCGCCGGAGAACTCGGCAGGATAGCGACTGGCATCCTCGCGGCGCAGTCCAACAATGCCCAGCAGCTCGGCCACGCGTTCGTCCGTTCGGCTCTTGTCGAAGCCGTTGGCTTGCAACGGTTCTGCCAGCACATCGAAGACCGGTAACCGCGGATCGACCGCCGCGACCGGATCCTGGAACACCACCTGCAGATCGCCGCGCAGCGCCCGACGCGAATGTCGGTCGAGGGTGGCGACGTCGGCACCGAGCACCTCGATCGAACCGGACTGTGGCGCAGCGAGTTCGAGAATCTGATGCAGAGTCGTTGACTTGCCCGAGCCCGATTCGCCGACAATGCCCAGCGTCTTGCCTTGCTGCAATTCGAAGCTGACGCCGTCGACAGCACGCACCTCACCGACCTTCCGGCGCAGCACCACGCCGGTCGTCAATTTGTACGTCTTGGCGAGATCCGTCACCCGCAGCACCACAGGGGCGGCACGTTCGGCTTCCGCGGCGGGTGCCTCGGTGGATACCGCATAGACCTCCGCCGCACTTCGGCCCGCCACCTGGTCGGTGCGAATGCACGCGGCTCGATGGTCAGGAGTCAGCTCGATCAGGTCGGGTTCGGCCGCACGGCAGTCGTCGATCGCCAGGGGGCAGCGCGGGGCGAATGGGCAGCCGGGCGGCAGCGCTGCCATCGACGGCGGGGCGCCTGGGATCGGCACAAGCCGCGTGCCTTGCGGCGCATCCAACCGAGGGACCGATCCGAGTAGGCCGGCGGTGTAGGGCATTCGGCGGTCGCGGTAGAGCACATCGACGTCGGCCGTCTCGACTGCGCGACCGGCGTACATGACCAGTGCGCGGTCGGCGAATTCGGCGACCACACCGAGATCGTGCGTGATGATCAGCACGCCGGCCCCCGTGACGTCACGTGCGGTCCGCAGCACGTCGAGGATCTGCGCCTGCACCGTGACATCCAGCGCTGTGGTCGGCTCGTCGCAGATGAGCAGGTCGGGATCGTTGGCGATTGCGATCGCGATCACGACGCGTTGGCGTTCTCCTCCGGAGAGTTCGTGCGGGAACGCGCGGGCGCGGCGCTCGGCCTGGGCGATACCGACCAATTCGAGCAGTTCAATGGCCCGGCTGCGGGCCGCCCGCTTTCCGATATCGGGTTGATGGATTTCCAGTGCCTCGGCGATCTGGTCGCCCACCGTGTAGACGGGGGTCAGTGCGGACATCGGATCCTGGAACACCGTACCGATGGTTCTGCCGCGAATCTGCGACATTTCAGTGTCGGACAAGCCGAGCAGTTCGTCGCCGTGCAGTCGGATCGACCCGGACACGTCTGCGTACTCGGGCAGCAACCCGATGATTGACATCGCAGTCGCCGACTTGCCGGAGCCGGATTCACCGACGAGCGCGACGACCTCACCCGCTTCGACGTCAAAGTTCATGCCGCGCACCGCGTTTACCCGCTCCGCATCAGTTGGGAACGTCACGGTCAAATCGGTCACCTGCAGCAGGCTCATCGGCGACGCTTCCTCAGCGGGCGGGCACTGGGGTCCAGTGCGTCGCGCAAGCCGTCTCCGACCAGGTTGGAGCACAAGATGATCAACACCAGCACACCTGCCGGAAACAGGAACACCCACGGGAAAGTCGTCACCGATTTCGTGCCGTCGGCGATCAGGGTGCCCAGTGACACGTCGGGTGGCTGGATGCCGAATCCCAAGAAGCTCAACCCGGTTTCGGCAAGGACCGCGACGCCGACATTCAACGCGGTGTCGATGATGATAATCGACGCGACGTTCGGCAGGATGTGGCGGACGATTATCTGCCAACTGCTCACGCCCATATAGCGTGCGGCAGAGACGAATTCACGGTCTCGAAGACTCATCGTCATGCCCCGCACGATGCGTGAGCTGATCATCCAGCTGAAGACCGCGAGAAGCAGGATCAGCCAGACTATGTCGCCCTTGGTCCGCTGTACGACGATGGTGATCAACAGAAAACTGGGCACGACGAGCATGAGGTCGACAATCCACATCAGCGTGCGATCCCGCCACCCGCCGAAATAGCCGGAAATTGTTCCTACCGTCGCGGCGATGATCGTCGAGATGAACGCCACGCAGACCCCGATCAGCATGGATTTCTGCATGCCGCGCAGGGTTTGGGCGAGCAGGTCTTGGCCGAGCGCGTTGGTGCCGAACCAATGGTCGGTGGTCGGCGGCTGTTGCAGAGCATAGAAATCGAGATCGGTGTAGCTGTAGGGCAGCACGGACGGCAGTGCATAACAGGCGATGAACAGCGCCACGAGGAGCACCAGCGACACGACGGCAGTCTTGTTGCGCAGGAATCGACGCCACACCAGTTCGCGCCGGGACGCGAAGCGCGACACCTCGACGCCCGACTTCGCAGTGGTCGAGGTGTCTTTGGTCGCGGGCGACGAATCATGCCTGGTGACGGGTTCGCTCATTGCACCCGAACCCTTGGGTCGAGTGCGGCGTAGATGACATCAGAAAGCAAGCCCGCCAACAGAATCGTCACACCGGAGAACAACGTGATCGCCGCGACGATGTTGACGTCCTGGGTAGCGATTCCTTGGATGAACCACTCGCCGATGCCGTGCCACCCGAAGATCTTCTCGGTGAAGACCGCGCCAGTGAACAGGCCGGCGACGCTGTAGGCGAACAGCGTCGCCATCGGGATCAGCGCCGTGCGCAGCCCGTGTTTGAAGAGAGCGCGGCGCCGGGTCAATCCCTTCGCGCGAGCGGTGCGGATGAAGTCTTGGCCGAGCACATCGAGCATCGCGTTGCGTTGATACCGGCTGTAGCCCGCAATGGCCCCCAGGGCCAACGTGAACGTGGGCAGCACCAGATGCTGAACGCGATCGACGAATTGGTTCCACGCCCCACCGACGGCATCCGGCGACGTCTCGCCGGTGTACTCGAACAACTGCACACCGAGCACCGAGTTGACCCGCAACGCGGCGAGGATCAATACGTTGGCGATCACGAAAACCGGTGTGCTGATCACCAATAGCGACAACACCGTGATGATGCGGTCTGAGAGGCGGTACTGCCGGATCGCCCCCCACGCGCCGACCACAACGCCGATCACGGTGCCAACGACCGAGCCGATCACGAGCAGACGCAGACTGACGCCGATGCGTCGCCCCAGTTCATCCGAAACCGGCTGTCCGCCGATGGTGGTGCCGAAATCACCGTGCACAACGCCTGCCACCCAATGGCCGTAGCGCAGCGGTATCGGCTTGTCGAGACCCAGATCGGCGGCTCTCTGCTCGATGACGGCCTGCGCTGGGCGCGGGTTCCGCTGAATGAGGCTGTCCAACGGTCGAAACGTCAGCGAAGCCAGCGAGAAGGTAAGGAACGAGGCCACCGCCAGCAGCACGATGTAGTTCAGCAGTCGCCGCAGGAGAAATCGCGTCATGGGCGACATCCACGGGCGGCGTGCATGACGCACAGGGTAAGAGATGGTTCCTGCATAACCACCGGCAAGCGCCCCGCGCGCCCGACTCTTTCACTGTGAAAACAGTGACAGCGCGCATGTAGGTAGTTCGCACGCTCGATCCAGTGCCTTCACAGGATTTTCGCATTCACTGGCTCCGACCTGCACGTTTGCCTGTTCGTCGCGCTGAGGCGACGGCCCGGCTCACAGTCATAGAGGAGCGAACACCATGCAACCAACCAGGCAAACCAACGTAAAGATGCTGGCGGCCGTCATCGGCGGCAGCGCCGTAGTGGCGGCGGGGGCGCTGAGCATGGCGATCAGCCAGCAGGCGGCGCCGGCGACGATCACCAGCTCGGGTATGACGGTCGGCGCAACCAGCACCCAGGAAACGCCGCCGGCTGCCCCGGAAACCACGATCGCGGTGCCACTGGTCAAGGCGACCCCATTCGGCGGCGCCGGCTCCTAGCGCCTCTGACGTTTCACCCACGGTCCGTTCGGTTACCCGAAACAGCGGAGGGGTCGCTGGTAGACCCCTCATGAACTGTTCGAGGCCAGAGACCGAATGGAGTGGTCAGAGGTGAATCCGAGTCAGCTCAAACTCGTCGCGGCCGGTATCGGTGCCTGCGCCCTTGTTGGGATGGGCGCGTTCACCGTCGTGGTCAGCGGCGCACCGGGAAACATCAGCGAGGGCCCAGAGATCACGCTCGGCGGAACGACCACGTCGACGACGGCCCCCACGACCGTGGAAACCAGCGTCGCGACACCACCGGTGACCGCGACGACGCCGTCCGGGTTCGCCACCCCGTAGCGGCGTCAGTTCCGGTGAGTCGGCGCCGACCCGGATCCGCCGAGATCCGGTGGCGGATTGCCGATGCTGGTGACGATCGCCGTCTGAGCGTCGCGGGTGGCGCGCACGGCCACCTGGGCGTCAACGGCGAGCGGTGCGCCGGCATTGCGCGCCGCGGCGGGAATGACGTAGCTCTGTGTGTAGCCGTCAGCGCTGCGCACTGTGATTGAGGTGGGCGAGGCCGCGGTGACCGTGCCGGTCTGTGTCAGTTCGGTGCGGTAACCGCCGTTGCCGTCGGCCACGACGGATTCCGCGTGCAGTGAGTGCGGTGCGCTGTCACTCTGGCCCGGTGCGCCCATCGCGCCGTGCATTCCGATCTGCGGTCCTGGCTGGTGGGAGGCGCCGAACGGGTGGGACGTGCCCTCGGTCGCGGCGTAGATGGCGGCCCCGCCGACTGCGGCGATGACCGCTGCGACCGCGATGGCGCCAACGCTCCCGCGCCAGCCCCACGCCCGATGCTCGGCGATTTGAGGGGTGCTCATGTGACCAGAGTGCAAGCCGTTCATGTGAGTCCGCTGTGCGTGTTGCCGGAATCTCGTATACCTGGACGCCTTCACAGCCGACACATAGACAAGGCACAGTCGAGACCTATGGCCGCGACGAATAATGGGCGCGTGTCCACTCCCAGCGCTTTCAGCGTGAACGAGACCGAACCCGCGCGCGTGGTGATGCGGCGTGCGGACGGCAAGCCGATCCACGTGCTGGTCGTCGATGACGAGCCGGTGCTCGCCGAACTCGTGTCGATGGCCCTGCGGTACGAGGGATGGGAGATCGCGACGGCAGGCGACGGCGCCTCGGCGATCGCGTCGGCGAGGGAGACACCGCCCGATGTGGTGGTGCTCGACGTGATGCTGCCGGACATGAGCGGGCTCGACGTGCTGCACAAGCTGCGTGAGCAGATTCCCGGCCTGCCGTTGCTCCTGTTGACCGCGAAAGACTCGGTCGAGGACCGCATCGCCGGTTTGACCGCAGGCGGCGACGATTACGTCACCAAACCGTTCAGCCTCGAAGAGGTGGTGCTGCGGCTGCGCGCGCTGCTGCGGCGCACCGGCGTGACGAGCGAGACGGGCGGCGCCAAGGTGATCGTCGGCGATCTGGTCCTCGACGAGGACAGCCACGAAGTCACCCGCGGCGGCGAGCTGATCTCACTGACCGCGACCGAGTTCGAGCTGTTGCGATTCATGATGCGCAACGCCAAACGCGTGCTCAGCAAGGCGCAAATACTGGACCGGGTGTGGAGTTATGACTTCGGTGGTCGGTCCAACATCGTCGAGCTTTACGTGTCGTATCTGCGCAAGAAGATCGACAACGGGCGTGAGCCGATGATCCACACCTTGCGCGGCGCGGGTTATGTCCTCAAGCCCCCCCGCTGAGGTCCGGCGCGGCCGCTTCCGCTCGCCGCGCAGTTGGTCGCTGCGGGCCAGGCTGCTCGCCTCTCAGATCGTCCTGCTGGCCTTGGTGTGCGCGGCGATCGGGGTGGGCACCGAGCTTGCGCTGCAACGCTTTTTGATGAATCAACTCGACGACCGGCTGGCCGAAACCGGTCACCGTTCGGTCGGGCTGTTCGAGTTCGGGCCTCCGATGGGGCCACCCGGACGACCAGGGCCACCGGGACCGCCCGGCATGGAGCAGGTGCCTGGCTTCCCGCCGCCAGACTTCACGCGGCGCATTATCATTCGTAACGACTTCGGGCCTGGCCCCTACTTCCTCAACGCCCCAGGGCAAGCGGCCCGCACGGTCGGGGCGGTGGTAAGCCGCGGCGCCCCTGTCGATGCGGGCATCATCAACGCAGACGGCACACAGTCCGAAATCAGCAGCACCGCAGCCAAACAACTCGCCACTGTGCTGCCGAACGACAAACCGATCACGATGAGGCTCGACGGCCTTGGCCGCTACCGCGTCGTCGCTATGCACGCCCGCGGTCCCGGCGAGACGATCGTGACGGGGTTGCCCACCTCGGACGTCGACGACACCTTGTTGACGGTGATGGTCATCTTCGGCGTCGTCGGCGCGGTAGCACTTGTCGGCGGCACCACCGCGGGCATCATCATCATCCGTCGCCAACTGGCGCCGCTGTCAAGGGTTTCCGAGGCTGCCCGGCAGGTGGCCGACCTTGAACTCGACCGCGGCGAGGTGCGACTGCCGACACCGATCGTCAAGGTCGATCCCCTCAGCGCGGACACCGAGATCGGACAGCTCGGCTCGGCGCTGAACCGGATGTTGGATCGTATCGCCGGTGCGCTGTCTGCCCGCCACGCCAGCGAAACGCGCGTGCGTCAGTTCGTCGCCGACGCCAGTCACGAACTGCGTACGCCGCTGGCCGCGATTCGCGGCTATACCGAACTGGCGCAACGCAAAAGGGATGACCTGCCCGACGACGTCGCGCACGCGATGAGCCGCGTCGAATCCGAAACCGAGCGCATGACGCAACTCGTCGAGGACATGCTGCTGTTGGCTCGGCTGGACACCGGACGGCCGTTGGAGCGCGAACAGGTCGACTTGTCCCGACTCGTCGTCGACGCGGTCAGCGACGCCCATATCGCCGGACCCGACCATCAGTGGTCGCTGGATCTGCCCGACGAGCCCGTTGTCGTCACCGGCGACGAAGCCCGGCTGCACCAAGTGCTCGCCAATCTGCTCGCGAACGCCAGGACGCATACGCCTGCAGGCACCACCGTCACGACAGCGCTGTCCATCGACGATTCCGGTGGCGCCGCGCTCACGGTCGCCGACGACGGTCCTGGCATTCCGCCGTGGCTGCAGCCCGAGATATTCGAGCGCTTCGCCCGCGGCGATTCGTCGCGGTCGCGGCGTGGCGGCAGCACCGGCCTGGGACTGGCGATCGTCGCCGCAGTGGTGCGGGCCCACAGCGGCACCATCGGGGTGCACAGCGTGCCCGGCAAGACCGAGTTCGTCGTGCGCTTTCCTGGTGATCCACAGTCGACTCACAGCTCGCCCAAATCCGGCGCCTAGCGCGCTCAACGAAACTCGCCTTGATGACTGCCCTAGTTCTTGACGCCGAGCAGACGCAAATGGCCCCGACACGCCGCGGTTTTGGGGCCATCTGCGTCTGCTCGCGGGTCCGACTGGGCCTACTTCTGGTCGCGACGGCCGTGCTGTACCTGTGGAACCTCTCGGTGAGCGGTTGGGGCAACGCGTTCTACTCCGCCGCTGCACAGGCCGGCGCCAGCGACTGGACAGCGATGCTTTTCGGGTCGAGCGATGCCGCCAACGCGATCACCGTCGACAAGACGCCCGCCGCGCTGTGGATCATCGACATCTCGGTGCGACTGTTCGGGCTCAACCCGTGGAGCGTCCTGGTGCCACAGGCGCTCGAAGGTGTCGCGGCCGTGGCGTTGTTGTATGCCGCGGTGCGACGGGTCAGCGGTGAAGGCGCGGCGCTGCTGGCGGGCGCGGTGTTCGCGCTGACGCCCGTCGCCGCGCTGATATTTCGGTTCAACAATCCCGACGCGCTGCTGGTGCTGCTTCTCGTCGGCGCCGCTTATTGTGTGGCGCGAGCGTGCGAAAAAAACAGCAGCCCTTGGTGGTTGATCGGCGCGGGCGTCCTCGTCGGCTTCGGGTTTCTTGCCAAGATGCTGCAGGCATTCCTGGTGTTGCCGGGATTCGCCGCGGCGTATCTGATCGCGGGTCCGCACCGGATGCGACGGCGCGTCGTCGATCTGCTCGCGGCCCTCGCCGCCGTTGTCGTGTCGGCCGGCTGGTATCTGTTGCTCGTGGAGTTGTGGCCCGCGAATGCGCGGCCCTACATCGGCGGCTCGCAGCACAACAGCATCGTCGAGTTGGCGTTGGGCTACAACGGTTTGGGCCGGTTGACCGGTGACGAGCCCGGCGGGCTCGGAAACCTCAACTTCGACGTCGGATGGGGCCGACTCTTCGGCAACGGGATGGGGCTGGACATCGGGTGGCTCCTGCCTGCCGCGCTGATCTGCCTCGGTGCGGGGTTCCTCATCACCAGGCGGACACCGCGCACGGATCCGAGGCGGGCCGCGCTCATCCTGTGGGGTGGCTGGCTGACCGTCACCGCGCTGGTATTCAGCTTCGCCAACGGCATTCTGCACCCTTACTACACCGTCGCACTGGCGCCCGCGGTCGGCGCCTCGATCGGTATCGGGGCAATGCTGCTGTGGCGCAAGCGATCCGACCTGCGGGCCGCGACGGCATTGTCAGGGACGGTCCTGGTCACCACCATCCTCGCGGCAGTGCTGTTGTCGCGGGACAGCGAATGGCTGCCGTGGCTGCGGGCCGCGGTCGCAGTCGGGGGAGTGGGCGCGGCAGTGCTGCTGCTGGTCGCGGGCCGCCTACCCCTGCCGGTTGCTCGGTCGGCGGCCGCGCTGGCTGTTGCGGCGTGTCTGGCAGCGCCCGCGGTGTATTCGGTTGCGACCGCGGCCGTCCCGCACAGCGGCGCCATCCCGTCCGTCGGCCCCGCGAGGCACGGCTTCGGCGGATTCACCGGCCCGGGCGGCCTGCTCGACTCGCCGACACCGGGACAGGCATTGACGGCGAAGCTGTCCGCGAATGCGCGCGACTTCACCTGGGCCGCGGCGGCCGTCGGCTCGAACAACGCCGCCGGCTACCAATTGGCAACGGGCGCACCGATCATGGCGATCGGCGGATTCAACGGCACCGACCCGTCACCGACGCTGGAGCAGTTTCAGCGATACGTGACGGACGGACGGATCCACTACTTCGTCCGCGGCAAGATGATGATCGGCCACTGGGGCCGCGTGACAGGCAGCAGCGAGTCCACCGATATCGCCAACTGGGTCGAGACCCACTACACCCCGCTGACCGTCGACCGCGTGGTCATTTACGACCTCACGCAACCGCCCCGCGATTCATAGCCAGGGCATAGCTAAGGCCCACGACGGACACACGCTGCTACTCAACCATGGTTCTCATGACAGACATCGCCCTTGAACCGCTCACCGGACTGGCTCACCACTTCGAATCGCGGCCGAACGCCGCCGTGGCGGCCCGCGCCGCCGGCGTGCCAGTGCTCGACGTCGTGGTCCCGGTGTACAACGAACAAGCCGCGCTCGCCGACTCTGTGCACCGGTTACATCGCTATCTTCGGGAAAACCTGCCGTTCGAGGCGCGCATCACGATTGCCGACAACGCCAGCACCGACGACACCCCACGCATCGCGGCCGAACTCGCCGACGAGTTGCCCGATGTCCGCGTCGTCCGGCTCGAGCAGAAGGGACGCGGCCGCGCACTGCACGCGGTCTGGTCGGCCTCCGATGCTCCGGTGTTGGCCTACATGGACGTCGACCTGTCCACCGACCTGGCCGCGCTCGCCCCGCTGGTCGCGCCACTCATCTCGGGCCACTCGGACCTCGCTATCGGCACCCGGCTCGGCCGCGGCGCACGGGTTGTGCGCGGCCCGAAGCGCGAGATCATTTCGCGCTGCTACAACCTGATCCTGAAATCGACACTGGCCGCTGGCTTTTCCGATGCGCAGTGCGGGTTCAAGGCCATCCGCGCCGACGTCGCCGAGCGTCTTCTGCCGCACGTTTCCGACACCGGCTGGTTCTTCGACACCGAACTGCTGGTGCTCGCGGAACGCAGCGGACTGCGGATCCACGAAGTCCCGGTTGACTGGGTGGACGATCCGGACAGTCGCGTCGACATCGTCGCCACGGCGACGGCCGACCTCAAGGGCATCGGGCGGATGTTGCGAGGCTTCGCCGACGGTTCGATCCCGGTGAACACCATTGCCGCACAATTGGGTTCATCGCGGAAATCGGCCGCACCAGGATCGCTGTTTCGCCAGGTGGTTCGGTTCGGCGCCATCGGTGTCGCATCGACCGCGGCCTATGTGCTGCTGTTCATGCTGATGCAGGGCTGGGCAGGCGCCCAGGCGGCAAACCTGATCGCCTTGCTGCTCACGGCGATTGGCAACACCGCAGCGAATCGACGGTTCACGTTCGGGGTCGGCGGCCGAACCAACGCGACCCGCCATCACTTCGAGGGTCTCGTCGTATTCGGCATCGCGCTGACGATCACGAGCGGCTCGCTGGCCGTGCTGCACGCGGTGGTCGCGCAGCCACACCACCTGGTCGAACTCGCAGTACTGGTGCTGGCGAACCTGGTCGCCACGGCCGTGCGATTTGTCCTCCTGCGCGGCTGGGTCTTTCACCCACGCCGATCGCGCTGAACCCCCACCCACGACACAAAGGAAACTGCCTACATGACGATCACCGAAGTACCCCCGCAGACCGCGGCGGTACCAGAGGCGCGACGCAACGCGCGATGGGTCCGTCCCGCGGTGCTGACGCTGCTTGCGGCGACCGCCGTGCTGTATCTGTGGGGACTTGGATCCTCCGGATGGGCCAACGACTACTACGCCGCCGCGGCGCAGGCAGGCACGCAGGACTGGAAGGCGTGGCTGTTCGGCTCACTGGACGCGGGCAATGCGATCACCGTCGACAAGCCACCCGCCGCGCTGTGGGTGATGGGCTTGTTCGGCAGGCTGTTCGGGTTCAGCGCGTTCACGATGCTGCTGCCCGAGGCGTTGATGGGTGTCGGAGCGGTCGGACTGCTGTATCTGACGGTGCGGCGCACCAGCGGACCCGTCGCCGGTCTGATCGCGGGCGCAGCACTCGCGGTGACGCCGGTCGCCGCGCTGATGTTCCGGTACAACAACCCCGACGCCCTGCTCGTGTTGCTGCTCGTGGCCGCCGCGTACTTCATGGTGCGGGCCATCCAGACGGGCGGCACGCGCTGGATTGCGTTGGTGGGTCTCGTTGTTGGGTTTGCGTTCCTGACGAAGATGCTGCAGGCCTTCCTGATCGTGCCCGGTCTTGCGCTGGCGTTCCTCATCGCCGCGCCCGTGGGCATCTGGCAGCGCATCGGCAAGCTGCTCGTCGGCGCCGCCGTGATGGTGGTTTCGGGTGGTTGGTACGTCGCACTGGTCAGCCTCTGGCCCGCGGACTCGCGGCCGTACATCGGCGGGTCCACCGACAACAGCCTGTTAGAGCTTGCGTTGGGCTACAACGGAATCCAGCGCATCGCCGGTGGTGAGGGCGGTCCCGGCCGCGGTCCCGGCGGAGGAGGGCCGAAGGGGGCCAACCTGTTCTTCGGTGGCGAACCGGGTATCGGCAGGCTGTTCGGTCCGTCGATGGGTGTGGAAGCGTCCTGGCTGTTGCCCGCCGCGTTGATCGGGCTTGCCGCGGGTCTCTGGTTCACCCGCCGCACGGCGCGCACCGGATCCGTTCGGGCAGGACTGTTGTTGTGGGGCGGCTGGGTGCTGGTCACCGGCGCGGTGTTCAGTTTCATGGACGGCACGGTGCACCCGTATTACACAGTGGCTTTGGCGCCGGCCGTTGCGGCGCTGGTCGGGATCTCCGCGGTCGAGTTGTGGCGTGGCAGGGAGTTCCTGATGCCGCGGCTCTTGCTTGCGGTGATGGCCGCGTTCACCGGCGTCTGGGCGTTCATTCTGCTCGACCGCACGCCGGATTGGCTGCCCGCATTGCGCTGGATCGTGCTGGCCGGATGCGCGATCGTCGCGGCCGTCATCGCTGTCGGTGCCCACCGTCTCGGCCGCGCCGCGGTCGTACTCATAGCTGCTGCAGCACTTTTCGGCTTCGCCGCGCCCACCGCGTTCTCGCTCTACAACGTCACGCAAGCCCACAGTGGGCCTGGCACGATGTCAGGTCCCAGCCGCGACGCCGGCATCGGCGGCGGGCCAGGCGGGCCGTTCGGTGGACGCGGCCCCGGTGCCGCCAACCAGGACAACGAGGCGCTGGCGCAACTTCTCAAAGGTACCGACAGTCGTTGGGCCGCAGCCAGTATCGGTTCGATGGGGGTGAGCAGCCTCGAACTCAAGACGGGCACTTCCCTGATGGCGATCGGCGGCTTCACCGGATCGGACAACTCGCCGACGCTGGCGCAGTTCCAGGGCTACGTCGCCGACCACGAGGTCCGGTACTTCATCGGCAGCGACAACCACCGAGGTCCCGGTCGGGACCGCTCGGGCCCGGCGCAGGAGATCACGACGTGGGTGAAGCAGAACTTCACCCCGATCGAGGTCGGCGGGACGACCGTCTACGACCTGAGCCAACCGCGGTAGTCCGCCCTGATCAGACGGCCGCCCTGCTACCCCCGGCAGGGCGGCCGTCGCCGCCTGTTCACGATGATTTTTTGGCTGGCGCTGCGTCGCTGCGTTGCTATGGTCTCCTGCAGGTCTTCGAGGAGGTCCCAATGTCCGTGACCGACGAATATTTGAAGAACAACGAGGCGTACGCCAGCACGTTCAGTGGCCCACTGCCGCTGCCGCCGAGCAAGCACGTCGCGGTGGTGGCGTGCATGGACGCCAGGCTCGACGTCTACCGGATCCTCGGGCTTGGCGACGGCGAGGCACACGTCATCCGCAATGCGGGGGGCGTCATCACCGACGACGAGATCCGCTCGCTGGCGATCAGTCAGCGGTTGCTCGGCACCAAAGAGATCATCCTGATTCACCACACCGACTGCGGCATGCTGACTTTCACCGACGACGGATTCAAACAGCAGATTCAGGACGAGACCGGCATCAAGCCCGAGTGGGCGGCGGAGTCCTTCGTCGATCTCGAAGAGGATGTGCGTCAGTCGCTGCGCCGCATCGAGGCAAACCCGTTCGTCACCAAACACGAATCGCTGCGCGGATTCATCTTCGACGTCGCCACGGGTCGGCTGAACGAGGTCACGCTCTAACCCACTTTGTAGGTCGCGATCGCCTTCGCGACCGCCTCACCCTCCGGCGTCACGACGTCGACGTCGCAATTCACCAACGTCTTGCCGCGCCGCAGCACCCGCCCGATCGCGATCAGGTCGATCGCGCGCGCAGGCGCCAGAAACTGCATCGACATCGACGTCGTCCAGCAAACAAGACATAGGGAAACACCTGATTCAATTGCGCCGATTCGCGCGCAGACTTGGTGCTGTAGGCGGACGCGCTTCGGGGGCGGACCGCCGGATTTTCTAGATCAAAACAGGGACTCCAAACGGTCCGAACCCTTGTCGTGGCAGCGACAGCCATCGGGGTGGCTCCAGCGACAAGTGCAGCGCACCCCTTGGCGTGAACGACAGAAGGCAGGGCTTGACATGTTAAAACGATTTCTGATGATCGGGGTCGTCGCCGGCTCGATCAGCGTTGGCGGCTTTGTAGGTGTGGGTGTCGCCTCGGCCGATCCTGTGTGTGGAGTGCCCGGGACCCCGCCGTGTGCGCCATCGCTCAGTCCCGAGCAGCAGTGCGCGCTGATCGCGTGGCGAACCTGGACACCGTGCAACTGGGTGGGTCTGCAGGTTCCAATCGGAACACCGGGCAGCGTCGGCTGACGCCTCTACCGGTCACCTAATGGCGTTAGCCCACTTGTAGGTCAGCCCACTTTGTAGGTCGCGATCGCCTTCGCGACTGCCTCACCCTCCGGCGTCACGACGTCGACGTCGCAATTCACCAATGTCTTGCCGCGCCGCAGCACCCGCCCGATCGCAATCAGGTCGGTCGCGCGCGCAGGCGCCAAAAACTGCATCGACATCGACGTCGTCACCCCGCGCAGCGAGTCCGGCACTTCAGCACCCGCCCATGCCGCGGCCATCACCGCGACATCGGCCAGCGCCGCGATCGCGCCGCCGTGCACCATGTCGGCGACCGTGACGTTGGTCGGGTCCCACGGCAGGCGCAGTCGCACCTCGTCGGCATCGAGTGCATCGGCGACGATCCCGAGCTTGGCGACGAACGGCGACGACGGGATGAACTGGGCCATGACGTCGGCACCGGTCTGGGGCTGGGTGGGAGTAGACATGAACCCAGTATGTGCGCCTGATCAATTACCTCTGAAGTAAGCGAACCGAGGAGAGTCGATGACAGCGATCCGGTTGGCCACGATGGCTGTGTTGATCGTCTTGCTGACAAGCTGCGGGTCATCCGCTCCGCTGACCACGATGCAGACGGCAGGCGGTTTGCCGGGCATCGCACAGCGCGGCGCCGTGCGCGTTTGCAGCACCGGCGACTATCGCCCGTTCACTTACCGCGACCCGCAAGGGAATTGGAGCGGGCTCGACGTCGAGATGGCGCATGATATGGCCGCTCGGCTTGGCGTCAGGTTGGACGTGGTGCAGACCACGTGGGCCAATCTCATCACGGACTTGAACGACAAGTGTGACGTCGCGATGGGTGGAATCTCGATCACGCTCAATCGCGCCAAGCAAGCTCTCTACAGCGCCCCGTATCTACGCGATGGGAAAGCGGCCATCATCCGATGCGCCGACTCCCCGAAATTTCAGACGTTGGCCGATATCGACCACCCAGACGTACGGGTAGTGGTCAATCCGGGCGGGACCAACGCCGACTTCGACAAGGAGCATCTGCGGCAAGCGGAGGTTGTCACTTACCCCGACAACAACACGATCTTCGACCAACTCATCGACAACGCCGCGGACGTCATGATCACCGATGCGAGCGAGGTCCGATGGCAGGCCAACCAGAATCCGCAACTCTGCGGCGTGAGCCTCGATCACCCCTTCACGTTCGAGCAGAAGGGCTACCTGATCGCGCGGCAGGCGACCGACCTGCAGCAGTGGATCAACCAGTGGCTCAACATCGCGCAGAACGACGGCACTTATGAGGCGCTGAGTCGCAAGTATCTCGGCGCCGTCATCGGTCCGTGACGGCAGCGACCAGCGACTCCAATTGTGCGGCAATCTGATCCAGCGACTCGGTGCTGCGCTGGGCGCGACACATCGCCACGCTGCCCTCGACGGCTGCCACGATCAGAACGGCCAGGCTCTCGGCGTCGGATGCGCCATGGTCACGCAGTGATTGCGCAAGCAGCGATGTCCAGTTGCCGAAGGCCACCGCTGCGGCATCACGCGGCGCTGTTCCGTCGTCCGGAAGGTCCTCGACGGATGCGGCAAGCACCGGGCAGCCGGCGCGAAAGTCACTGTCGACCACGATCTTTCGCCACATCTTCAGGAATGCTCTGAGGCCGGCCAACGGTCCGGCCTGCAACTCCTTGACCAATGCGCGCGTGGTCAAATCGTCGGCCCACCGCACCGCCTCGGCGGCCAACTCGTACTTGCCGCCGGGGAAGTAGTGATACGTCGAGCCGAGCGGTGCCTGCGCGTGCTTGGCCAACTCGCGAACGCTTGTCGCGTTCAATCCGCGGCGGCGCATCATGTCGGCCGCCCCGGCCACGAGGCGCTGTCGAGACTCCGTATCGGCCACCGCCGACCTCCTTGCTATGACGACTGTTATAGCCTACGGTACATCATTTATAGCAGTCGTTATAGGAGGCTTCTCATGCCGATGATCGGATTGACGGTGCCCGCCGGCGTACTCAGCGCGGAAAAGCGTCGTGACCTGCAGAAAACCCTGGCGGCCACGCTGCTCAAGTGGGAAGGCGCGCCCGAAACGGCGTTCTTCCGCGCGCAGGCGTGGAGCCGGGTTGACGAAGTGACTCCAGGCGCTTTCGCCGCACTCGAGGACGACGCGCCGCGGTTCCGCGTGGATGTGACGGTGCCGCAGGGTGCATTGTCTGACCGCCGCAAGGAGGGACTGGTCAAGGAGGCGACCGCCAATGTGCTCGATGCGGCAGGCCTGTCCGAGGCGGACGCGCTGCGGGTGTGGGTGCTCGTCCACGAGCAACCCGAAGGCACCTGGGGCGCCGGAGGCGCGATCGTCCGATTCGCCGAACTCGCCGCGCTGGCGAAGGCGGAGCGCGAAAATGCGTGAGCTGCAACTGATTCGCACGGGTCATCTCGAGTGGCGAGAACGCGATGCGCCGCGGCTGCAGGATCCTGGCGACGCGTTGGTGCGCCCATTCGTTGCGGGGCGCTGCGACGGTGACGCGCTGCCGGTGCATCGGCATGTCTCGCGTGCGATGCAGGTCGGGATGCGCGTCGGGCTGGTGGATCCGATCGTCGCCAGCGTGTGTGGACCGATCCCGTTTGTGGGCCCGTTCGCGATCGGGCACGAATGCGTTGCGGAGGTGATCGAGACGGGCCCGTCGGTTAGTGCTTTGCAACGCGGCGACGTCGTGATCGTGCCGTGGGCAGTGTCGTGTGGCAGTTGCCGTGAATGCGAACGCGGGATCACCGCGAAATGCGCCACCACCCGCACCAACACGTTGGCGGCCTTCGGTTTCGGGCCGGCGAGCGGGCCGTGGGGCGGCATGGTGGCCGATGTGCTGCGCATCCCGTTCGCAGATCACATGCTGGTGAAGGTGCCCGGCGAGGTGGATCCCCTGCGGGTGGCGTCGGCCAGCGACAACCTCGCCGACGCCTGGCGATGTGTGGTGCCGATGCTGCGCGAACGACCGGGTGGTCGGGTGTTGATTCTCGGCGGCGCGGCGCAAAGCATCGGCCTGTATGCGGCGGGGCTGGCCGTGCGCCACGGCGCCGAGACCGTCGACTACGTCGACGACCGGCCCGAGAGGCTGGCGATCGCAGAGAAGTTCGGTGCCCGCGTGCACCAGGTGAAGAACGCCAAGCGCACCACCGCCGACATCCCGCGCCGCGACTACGACGTCGCGGTGGAGGGCACGGCCACCGCCGCGGGTGTCGACGCGGCGCTGCGGTCACTGGCGCCAGGGGGAGTGTGCCAACCGGTCGGGTTCTACCTACCGCCGGGCACGAAGGTGCCGCTGATGCACATGTACGTCAACGACGCCTCGCTCAAGATCGCAGTGTCCAGTGTCCGTCCGGTCTTGCCGGAGTTGCTGGATTTCGTTGCCGCCGAAGACTTCCCGGCAGAAATCGTCACCACGTTGACCGCGGACTGGGACGACGCCCCGGAGGCCTACAAGGCGCATACCACGAAGCTGGTCCTCCACCGCTCCCGGCTGACCTGATCGCGAGCAGACGCAAAATGGCCCGACACGCCGCCGCGACACGCCACTTTGCGTCTGCTCGCCGGGGAACGCCGTTGACAGCGCAGCCCCTGGCTGGTTTCATATCGGGTTATGCAGATAATTCTGGTCATCTCTACCAACTTTACGAGGATGACATGACTGCCACCCAGGAATTGAACGCTGGCCGTTACGAGCTGAGCCATCTGCGCTCGCTGGAGGCCGAGGCCATCCACATCATTCGGGAGGTGGCCGCGGAGTTCGAGCGGCCGGTGCTGCTGTTCTCCGGCGGTAAGGACTCCATCGTGATGCTGCACCTGGCCATCAAGGCGTTCCGGCCGGGCCGGCTGCCGTTCCCGGTGATGCACGTCGACACCGGGCACAACTTCGACGAGGTGCTGGCGGCACGCGACGAACTCGTCGCGGAGTCCGGAGTACGCCTTGTGGTGGCCAAGGTGCAGGACGACATCGACGCGGGCCGGGTGGTCGAGACGATCCCGTCGCGCAACCCGATGCAGACCTTCACGCTGTTGCGCGCCATCCGCGAGAACAAGTTCGACGCCGCATTCGGCGGCGCACGCCGCGACGAGGAGAAGGCCCGCGCCAAGGAGCGGGTGTTCTCCTTCCGTGACGAGTTCGGCCAGTGGGATCCCAAGGCGCAGCGGCCCGAGCTGTGGAACATCTACAACGGCCGGCATCACAAGGGCGAGCACATCCGCGTGTTCCCGCTGTCCAACTGGACCGAGTTCGACATCTGGTCCTACATCGGCGCCGAGAAGATCAAGCTGCCGTCGATCTATTACGCACACGAGCGCAAGGTGTTCGAGCGCGACGGCATGCTGCTGGCGGTGCACAAGTACATGCAGCCGCGCAAGGAAGAGGAGGTCGTCACCAAGACCGTGCGGTTCCGCACCGTCGGCGACGTCACCTGCACGGGCTGCGTCGAGTCGTTGGCGGGCACGGTGTCCGAGGTGATCGCCGAAACCGCCGTCTCGCGGCTGACCGAGCGCGGCGCTACCCGCGCCGACGACCGAATCTCTGAAGCTGGAATGGAAGATCGCAAGCGCGAGGGGTATTTCTGACATGGCAACACTTCTCCGCATCGCCACCGCAGGCTCGGTGGACGACGGCAAGTCCACGCTCATCGGCAGGCTGTTGTTCGATTCCAAGGCCGTGATGGAGGACCAGCTCGCCGCGGTCGAGCGCACGTCCAAGGAACGCGGACATGACTACACCGATCTGGCACTGGTCACCGACGGCCTGCGCGCCGAGCGTGAGCAGGGCATTACGATCGACGTCGCGTACCGCTACTTCGCCACGGCCAAGCGGAAATTCATCATCGCCGACACCCCGGGCCACATCCAGTACACGCGCAACATGGTCACGGGCACGTCGACGGCTCAGCTGGCGATCGTGTTGGTCGACGCCAGGCACGGGTTGCTCGAGCAGTCGCGCAGGCATGCGTTCCTCGCCTCGCTGCTCGGCATCCGGCACATCGTGCTCGCAGTCAACAAGATGGACCTCGTCGACTGGGACCGTGAACGCTTCGAGAAGATCCGCGACGACTTTCACGAGTTCGCCGCCCGGCTCGACATCCATGACGTGACCACGATTCCGTTGTCGGCGCTCAAGGGCGACAACGTCGTCACCAAGTCGGAGAAGACCCCGTGGTACGACGGGCCCTCGCTGCTGTCGCATCTGGAAGACGTGTACATCGCGGGTGACCGCAACCTGGTCGACGTGCGGTTCCCTGTGCAGTACGTGATCCGTCCGCAAAGCCTTGATCATCACGACCACCGCAGTTACGCGGGCACCGTGGCCAGCGGTGTGATGCGGCCCGGTGACGAGATCGTCGTGCTGCCCAGCGGAAAATCCAGCCGCATCACCGAAATCAATGGCCCGAGCGGCCCTGTGCAGGAAGCCTTTCCGCCGATGGCGGTGTCGATCAGCCTCGCCGACGACATCGACATCTCCAGGGGCGACCTGATCGCGCGGCCGAACAACCAGCCGCGGGTTGCGCAGGAGTTCGATGCCACGGTGTGCTGGATGGCCGACGAAAGCTCACTGGAGCCGGGCCGCGACTACATCATCAAGCACACCACCCGCAGCACTCGCGTGAAGGTGACCGCGCTCGACTACCGGCTCGATGTCAACACGCTGCACCGGGACAAGTCGGCGACCGCACTGAAACTCAATGAGCTGGGCCGCATCTCGCTGCGCACGCAGGTGCCGCTGCTGCTCGACGAGTACAGCCGCAACGCCGCGACGGGTTCGTTCATCCTGATCGACCCGAACACCAACGGCACCGTCGCCGCGGGCATGATCCTGCCGTACGTGACGGCGCGCACGTCGAGCCCGAACACGGTGCGCCACCAGTCGCTGTGCACCTCCGAGGACCGGCTGTCGAAGGGCCGCACGGTGTGGTTCACCGGCCTGTCCGGCTCGGGCAAGTCGTCGGTGGCCATGCTGGTCGAGCAGAAATTGCTCGAAAAGGGAACGCCCGCCTATGTTCTCGACGGTGACAACCTGCGGCACGGCCTGAACGCCGACCTCGGTTTCTCGATGGCCGACCGCGCCGAGAACCAGCGCAGGCTGGCTCACATCGCGGCGATTCTCGCCGACTCCGGCCAGGTCGTGCTCGTTCCGGCGATCAGCCCGCTCGAAGAGCACCGCGCGCTGGCACGCAAGGTGACCACCGATGCGGGCCTCGACTTCTTCGAGGTGTTCTGTGACACCCCGCTGGAGGACTGCGAACGCCGTGACCCGAAGGGGTTGTACGCCAAGGCGCGCGCGGGCGAGATCACCCACTTCACCGGAATCGACAGCCCGTATCAGAAGCCGAAGAACCCGGACATCAGGCTAACGCCGGACCGCTCCACGGAGGAGCTCGCCGATCTGGTGATCGAGCTACTGGAATCGAAGCGGTGACCGACCACGACGTCGCCGCACGGTTGGCGACCGAGGCAGGGAAACTGCTGCTCGATGTGCGCAGCGAGCTTGCCGACGCCACCGAGGCCGAGCGGAAAGCCGCGGGGGACAAGCGATCCCACGACTTCCTGATGGAGGCGCTGGCCGTCGAGCGGCCCGGCGATGCCGTGCTGTCGGAGGAAGGTGCCGATGACCCGGTGCGGCTGAGCTCGGAGCGGGTGTGGATTGTCGACCCCCTCGACGGCACCAGGGAGTTCTCCGAACTGGGCCGCGAGGACTGGGCTGTGCATGTTGCGCTGTGGCAGGCAGGTGAATTGGTGGCCGGTGCCGTTGCCCTTCCCGCACAGGGCATCACGCTTGCCACGCCGACGGTCAACCCGCCGCCGGCCACCGCGGACAGGCCGCGAATCGTGGTGTCGCGCACCAGGCCACCGGCGATCGCGCTCGCGGTGCGTGAAGCGCTGGACGGCACGCTGGTCGAAATGGGTTCGGCAGGAGCGAAGGTCGCATCCGTCGTGCAGGGCATCTCCGACATCTACGTGCACGCCGGCGGCCAGTACGAGTGGGACTCCGCGGCACCCGTCGCAGTGGCCCGCGCGGCCGGTCTGTACACGTCGCGCATCGACGGCACGCCGCTGGTCTACAACCAGGCCGACCCACGACTGCCCGACCTCATCGTGTGTCGCCCCGAATTCGCCGACGCCGTGCTGGCCGTCACCAAATGAGTGCGCACAGTACGCTCTGCGCGTGAGCAACCCGACCCTGCGCGTCCTCGCCGATCTGCCCCAACGGCCCGTCAGTCTGGCCGAATCGACCCTGATCCTGATCGACTGCCAGAACACCTACACGCGGGGAATCATGGAACTCGAGGGCGTGCAGGCGGCGCTCGACGAGGCCGCCGCTCTGCTGGAGCGGGCCCGCTCGGCGGGCATCCCGATCATCCACATCCAGCACGACGACGGCCCCGGTTCGCTGTACGACATCGAGGGGGAGAGCGGCGCGATCGTCTCGCAGGTCGCACCGCACAACGGCGAGCCCGTCGTGGTGAAGAACTATCCGAACTCGTTCGTGCAGACCGACCTCGATGAGGTGTTGAAGACCTCCAATGCCACCAACCTCGTACTGGCCGGCTTCATGACGCACATGTGCGTGAACTCGACAGCCCGCGGCGCGTTCAATCTCGGCTATGCGCCGACGGTGGTCGCATCGGCGACGGCCACCCGTGCGCTGCCCGGACTGGGTGACGAGACGGTGTCCGCGGAGGCCATGCAGGCGGCCAGCCTCGCCGCGATGGCCGACCTGTTCGCCGTCGTGGTTCCCAGCGCTCACGACATTCCCGACTAACCTGACCAACATGCGGATGTCGGCCAAGGCGGAGTATGCCGTCAGGGCCATGGTGCAGCTGGCCACCATCGACGAGGGCGTCCTTGCGAAGACCGACGACCTGGCCAAGGCCCAGGGCATTCCGCCGCAATTTCTCGTCGACATCCTGTCTGACCTGCGCACCGACCGGCTGGTGCGCAGCCATCGCGGCCGGGACGGCGGCTATGCGCTGGCCCGTCCGGCCCGAGAAATCAGCATCGCCGACGTCCTGCGCTGTATCGACGGCCCGCTGGCCAGCGTGCGCGACATCGGGCTCGGCGATCTGCCGTACTCGGGGCCGACGGCGGCGCTGACCGACGTTTGGCGCGCGCTGCGGGCCAGCATGCGGTCGGTGCTCGAGAAGACCAGTCTCGCCGACGTCGCGTCCGGTGCGCTGCCTAAACACGTCGCGAAGATGGCCGACGACTATCGCGGCCAGGAGGAGCAGCGGGGTCACTCGATCGGGTAGCGACGCCGTCGAGCAGCATGTGCAGCCCGCGGTCGAAGTCCTCGTCAACCGACATCTTCGTCGCGACCTTCGCGAGCGCCTCGATATTCGGATACGTCCGGCCGGCCACTGAGCCGATTCGCGCGGCGGCGTCGGCGGCATCGCGGCCGCGGGTCAGTGGGCCTGCGAGTTCGGTCTGCGCGGCGCCTACGACGAATCCGAGCACGGCGTGAAATGCGGCCAGCCGATCGCGGTCCGCTAAACCGGCGCGTGCAAGCGTGGCAATCAAGGCATCGGCGGCGGCAAAACCGGTCGCCGACAGTGTCCGGCGAGTCAGCACCAGCGGAATCGCGGCGGGGTGCGCACGGATGCCCCGCCACATCGCATCGGCGATCGCGTACGCGTCGTGCCGCCAATCGTCGGTCGGGTCGGGCAGTCGAACCTGCGCGACAACCGCGGCGACCACGAGTTCCTCGAGGCCTTCCTTGTCGGCGACGTAGTTGTAGACGGTCATCGGGCCGGTGCCCAGCGCGGCGGCCAGCGACCGCATGCTGAGCGCGCTCAGTCCTTCTGCGTCGACGATGCCCAGCGCCGCCGCGGCGATCTCTTCCGTCGTGAACCGTGCGCGCATTCTTTGACTCCTTGACAAGTACATCGTACGTAAGCCAGTGTAGCCAACACGTACAGCGTACTTATGAAGGAGTGCACATGCCCGCGACCATTCCGACCGAGCGCGTCGATTTCTCGTCCGGTGGCGTCCGATGCGCGGCGTGGCTGACGCTGCCCGCTGGGTCTGGCCCGCATCCGGCCGTCGTCCTGGTGCACGGCCTCGGCGCGACGCACGACATGATGCTGGCGCAGTACGAACAGCACTTCGCCGCGGCAGGAATCGCGACACTCGCGTTCGACTATCGGAACACCGGAGCATCCGACGGCCAACCGCGCCAACACATTTCGATACGCAAACAATGCGATGACGTGGTCGCGGCGCTCGACTGTTTGAAGTCCACGCCCGAAATCGACCCCCGGCGTATCGGTCTGTGGGGTACCAGTCTCGGCGGCATGAACGTGGTCCGGGTCGCCGCCGCGCGTGACGACGTCGCGGTCGCGGTGGTGCAGTGCCCGATCGTGCACGGGCCCGGCGCCGCCCGCATGCTGGGGCTGTTGTCCGCGTTGCGGCTGACGCCCGCCATCGCGGAGGACCTGCTGCGCATGGCCACCAAGCGGGGCCGGCGCTACGTGCCGATCGTCGGCCCGCCGGGCGGGTTCGCGATGGTCACCGTCGACGGCGCCGAATCCGGTTGGAATTCCACGGTTCCGCAGGATGGCCAGTTCGACAACCGCATCGCCGCCGCCGATGCGGTGGCGATGGTGACGACGTCGGTCCTTCGCCATGCCCGCCGCGTCGATGCGCCCTTGCTGGTGTGTGTCTGCGACAGGGAAAACCTGATGGACCCCGCGTACGCCACATTGGTCGCCCGCCGCGCACCCAAGGGCGTCGAGCGGCACTACGACTCCGACCACTTCGCGATCTACCACCCGCCGTTGGTGGCCCAGGTGCTCGCCGACCAAACCGCCTTCCTCAAGGAGCACCTCGATGTCCGCGCGTGATCGGTTGCAGATCAACGATGCTCGCTTCTGTGCAGTGGCCGACGCGTTCAGCGCCGAGGACTGGGCGCGGCCAAGCCTGTGCGACAGCTGGTCCAACCACGACGTGCTCGCGCATCTGGTCGTTGGGTACAGCGCAGGCGCAGTCGCGCTGACGGCCGAAATGCGCCGGCACAGTTGGTCGTTCGACCGCGCGAACGCCGCGATGGCGCGATCGCTTGCGGTGTCGCGAACTCCGCTGCAACTGCTCGACGACTTCGACAGGCTGACCCAGCGGCCGCAGGGGCTCGGCCGATACTTCCCGCCGCAGCTACTGCTTGGTGACCACATCACCCACGAACTCGACATGCTGTTCGCGTTGGGCCGCCAACCGGCGATTCCCGCCGACGCGCTCGTCGCGGTGCTCAACACCCAAGTTCGTGTGCCGAACCCCTTCGTGCCCGCCTACCGCAACAGTCGGGGGCTGCGACTGGTCGCCACCGACGCCGACTGGACGCACGGTCACGGGCCGTTGGTCCGTGGCCTTGCCGCCGACTTGGTGTCGGTGCTTGCCAACCGAGAAGCGATGTTGGGCCGCCTCGACGGCGACGGTGTCGACAGCCTGGCGTCGAGGGTCACCCGGCACCTGATCCGTAGGGCCGGGTGAGGATTTCCAGATAGTGCCCGCTGGGGTCCTGGAAGTAGACGCCACGGCCGCCGTCGTTGGTGTTGATCTCGCCGGGCCTGGCGCCCCGCGGATCGGCCCAGTGCTGCAGGCCGCGGGCCTTGATGCGTGCATATATCTCCGTGAACTCGTCCTCGGACACCAGGAACGCGTAATGCTGCGGGCGGATGTCCTCACCCTCGGCCACCTGCGCGTAGTCAAGGCTGGCGTCGTGGTTGAGCCCCACCGCCAGGAACGGGCCGAATTCCTTGGCGGCCGGCAGCCCGAACAGCTCGGTGAAGAAGCGGGCCGATTCCTCGCGGTCCTTCGCAGCGACGATGGTGTGGTTGAACGTGATTGCCATATCGATTCAGGATAGAGCGGTGTCCGACAACATCGGCGTCCCCGAGCTCACCGGTCCACGGGTCACGCTGCGCGCGCCAACCGTCGACGACGCCGAGCAGCTCTTCGAGCGTGTCGCGTCCGATCCGGAGGTGACGCGCTATCTGTCGTGGAGTCCGCATCCGGACGTGGCCGAGACACGGCGGGTGATCACCGAGTTCTTCAACGTCGGCGGCGAGACGACGTGGCTGATCGAATTGCACGACGGCACCGGTGCCGTCGGCTTGTGCGGCTGGCGGCGACATCCGCCGCACACCGTCGAGTTGGGCTACTGCCTTGGCAGGCCGTGGTGGCGCAAGGGCATCATGTCGGAGGTGCTGGCGCTGCTGATCGACAGGGCCAAGGCCGACCCTCACATCTACCGGGTGACGGCTCATTGTCACGTCGACAACACCGGCTCGGCGGCGCTGCTAGAGCGCAGTGGGCTGGCCTTCGAGGGTCGGATGTCGCAATTCGCCGTATTGCCGAACATCTCCACCGATCCGCAGGACTGCCTGATGTTCGGCAAGGCTCTCAGATAGCGGCCGTGACCGAAGTGGTACGAAGGTTCGATGGCGTTGGACTTTCGCGAACTTTCAGTACCGATCATCGTCGCGCCCATGGCCGGTGGGCCGTCGACGCCGGAACTCGCGGCCGCCGGGACCAACGCAGGCGGGCTCGGTTTCGTCGCCGCGGGCTACCTCACGGCCGAGGCGTTCGCCGAGCGGCTCGCCGCGGCGCGTAGCCTCACGTCAGGTCCGATCGGCGCGAATCTGTTTGTGCCACAACCGAGTGCCGGTACCCGCGAGGACATCGAGCTCTACGCCAAGGCGCTCGCACCCGAGGCGCAGCGCTACGGCGCCAAGCTGGGTGAGCCGCGGTTCGACGACGACCATTGGTCGACCAAGATCGAGGTGCTACTCGATGTGCGACCCGATGTCGCCTCCTTCACGTTCGGCGTGCCGAGTGCGGAGGAGTGCCGCCGATTGCGAGAAGCCGGCGTCACGGTCGTCGGGACTGTGACCACGTTGGCCGAGGCGCGGACGGCGGTTTCGCGCGGTGTTGACGCGGTAGCGGTGCAGGGACCGTCGGCCGGCGGTCACCGCGGCACGTTCGATCCTGCCGCGCAGCCTGCCACGCAGCCCCTCGACGAACTGCTTGCCGACGTCAAGGGCGCCGTCGACGTGCCGGTCGTGGCAGCGGGCGGGTTGATGACGGCCGAGGATGTCGGGCGGGTGTTGGCGGCAGGCGCGGTCGCGGCGCAACTCGGCACGGCGTTCCTGCTGTCGGCCGAGTCGGGCAGCAGCCCGGTGCACCGCGCCGCGCTGCAGGACCCGCAGTTCACGGAAACCGTTGTGACAAGGGCATTCTCCGGCCGCTACGCGCGCGGGCTGCGCAACCGGTTCATCGACGAACATGAAGCCGAGGCGACTTTTGGTTATCCCGAGATCCACTGGCTGACCAGCCCGCTTCGGCAGGCCTCGGTGCGGGCGGGCGATCCGCAAGCCGTCAACATCTGGGCGGGCACCGGCTATCGGCAGGCCAGGGCGGGCACGGTCGCCGAGATCGTCAGCAGCCTCACCTAGCCGACCGATTCCTTTTCGCGCCTCCGCGTGTCTATACCGGCATGGACATAACACTCAACGAGCTCGCGCGCGAAGTGCTCGACGGACCACACATCGCGGCGATCGCCACGTCGAACGCCGACGGACGCCCGCAGTCGTCGGTGATATTCGTCAAACGCGAGGGTGACACGGTGGTGTTCAGCACCATCAAGGGTCGCCTGAAGACGCGCAATATGGCTCGCGATCCCCGGGTCAGCCTGCTGGTCGCGGACAAGCGGCAGCCGCGCTATCTGGAGATCCGAGGCACGGTGGAGATCGTCGAAGACCCGGAGAAGCGACTGCTGTACGAGATGTACGACAGGTACATGGGTGGCACGCAGCCGCCGCCCGAGCCCGAGGCCGAACGGCTGATCGTGCGCATCACACCGGAGAAGGTCTACCAGTTTCCCCCGGCGGCCGCATGAGCGAATTCGTCCGCGACACGGAACCGTACCGGCGCGAACTGATCGCGCACTGTTACCGCATGCTGGGGTCGGCACACGACGCCGAAGACGTCGTGCAGGAAACCTATCTGCGGGCGTGGCGCGCATACCAGGACTTCGAGAACCGGTCTTCGGTGCGGACGTGGTTGTACCGCATCGCGACGAACACCTGTTTGACCGCGCTGGCCCACAGCAGCAGGCGGGTGTTGCCTTCGGGTCTGGCGGGCCCTGCCGACGACCCGCATGCGGAAGCCGCACCAGCACCGAATGTGATGTGGGTGGAGGTCATTCCGGACTCCCGGGTCGCCGACCCCGCCGCGGTCGTCACGTCGCGGGAGAGTCTTCGGCTGGCGCTGATCGCGAGCCTGCAGCACCTTCCCGCGCAGCAGCGGGCTGTGCTTCTGCTTCGCGACGTGCTGGCCTTCCCTGCCGCAGACGTCGCCGCGATGCTCGACATCAGCGTCGTGGCCGTCAAGAGTGCGCTACAACGGGCCCGCGCGCGTATGCAGGACATCGCGCCGAACGCCGACGAGGTCATCGAACCGACCGAGCCACGGGCCCGCGAGTTGCTCGAGAAGTACATGACCGCGTTCGAGACGGCCGACACCACCTTGCTCGCCGACGCGCTGCGGCACGATGCCGCACTGGAGATGGTCGGCTCGCGGACCTGGTTCGCGGGCCGGGCGACGTGTCTGCCCTATCTCACGACAGTGGTTGGCGTGCAGGGTGATTGGCGGATGGTGGAGATCGGCGCCAATGGCCAGCCCGCGGCGGCGGCGTATCGCCGAGACGGCGACGGCGTGCTGCGCGCATTCGGGATCGCGCTGCTCGACGTCACCGCGTCCGGGATCGCCCGCATCGTGGTGTACGGGGATTCCAGGCTGGTCACACTGTTCGGGCTACCGCTGATCGCTGAAGCCGCTACCGCAGACCGTCGATGACGACGTCGCCGTTCTGTGAGCGCGCCGTGACAACGGCCGCGGCCTTCTCCCGATCGGTTGCCTGCGGCACGCGTATCGCCGTGTTGCCGTTGTCGGTGCTCGCGTTCACAGCGTAGGGACCACGGGCAGGAAGTGCGACGATGACATCGCCGTTGTCACTGGTGACATTGACCGTGCGCGGCGCTGTTTCGGCAAGTTCCACTCTGATCTCGCCGTTGTCGGCAGTGGCGCTGAACGATTCAGACACCGAGATCGGATGGCGGGTGAACACATCGCCGTTGTCGGTGTAGATCTCGATGCGTCGAGCAGATCCGCTCAACACCACCTCGCCGTTGTCGGTCCGAGCGATCAGCTGATCGAGGTCGGCCTGCGCCAGCACCACGCCGGTGTCCTGTTGGGTGGTAACCGACAGCCTGCGAGCGACTTCCGGCGGCAGGACGAGCGTGATCTCGCCGGCCCGGCCCCAGTTCAAGAATGACGTCGACTCGCCATTGATCGTTATCCGTGTATCGCCTGACTCGGTACTGACGGCCAGCGGATTTGCCCCTGCCCGAGTGGAATTCACCATCCGCAGATCGGCCCGCGGCTCCCGCGCCTCACGATCGGCGGTGATGCGGACCGCGACCGGAACCGAGCCCGTATCGACAACCACCGACCGCATCCCAGCGGGCAGTGGCTTGCTGTCCGTGATGACCCGGAAACTGGCGATGCCCCACGCCACCGTGCCGAGCGAGGCGAGGGTCCCCACCACCAGCACCGCCGCGGCGGCGATGAGCGCTATCCGGAACGCGGTCCGCCCGCCGGGGGAGAGCGGAGGCGGCGGGTTCACCGGTGCCGGTGGTGGGGGAGCGATGGTTGTCACAATCAAAACCCTTTCGGTGCTTCAGGATTCGAGGTAGCGCAGCACCGCCAGCACGCGGCGGTTCTCGCTTTCGTCAGGAGCCAGGCCCAGCTTGGTGAAGATCGAGGCGATGTGTTTTTCCGCCGAACCGACGGAGATGAACAGTGCTGCGGCTATCGCCGAGTTCGTCTTGCCCTCGGCCATCAGTTGCAACACCTCGCGCTCACGCGGCGTCAGTTCGTCGAGCGCGCTGCGGCGATGCGAACGCACCAGGATCTGCGACACCACCTCCGGATCGAGCACAGTGCCGCCGCCGCCGACCACCTCGACGGCGTCAAGGAACGCGGGGACGTCAGCCACCCGATCCTTGAGCAGATAGCCGAATCCCTTTGTGTCCGAGGCGATCAGGTCCGCGGCATAGCGCTCCTCGACGTAGTGCGACAGGACCAGCACCGGCGACTCCGGATTCTGGCTGCGCAGCAGCGCCGCGGCGCGGATGCCCTCGTCGGTGAACGTCGGCGGCATCCGGACATCGAGGATCGCAAGGTCGGGCCGCTTCTCGTTGACCAGCCGGAGCAGATTCGTCGCATCCGGAACGCCGGCCACCACCTCGTGACCGGCGTCGGTGAGGATCCGCTCGATGCCCGCCCGCAGCAGCGCCGAATCCTCGGCGATCACTACGCGCATGGCAGCACCGCGGTGACGATCGTCGGGCCCGTGGCCGGGCTGGACACCGTGAACGTGCCGTGCGCGGCCCGCACCCGTTCTTCGAGCCCGCGCAGGCCGGTGGCGTTCTCGTCGGTGGTGATCGATGCTCCGCCGCGGCCGTCGTCGAACACGGTGACGTGCAACTGGTTGGCCGCTTCGTCGAGGCGCACGGTGACAACGGCCTGGCTGGCCGCTGCGTGTTTGGCGATGTTGGTGACCGTCTCGGCGACGACGAAGTAGGCCACTGATTCGACTTCGTCGGGCAGTCGGCGCGGCAGGTACACGTTGAGCGTGGTGGGTACTGCCGAACGTTGCACCACCGCCGACAACGCGGCGTCTAGGCCTCGGTCGGACAGGATCGTCGGTGCGATGCCGCGCACCACGTTTCGCAACTCGACAAGCGCGCTCTTCGCGTCGTCGTGCGCTTCGGCGATCAGTTGCTTGGCCGCGGGCAGGTCGGTGTCGAGTTTGGTCTGCGCCAGTCCGATGGTCATCGCAAGCGAAACCAGTCGCGGTTGCACGCTGTCGTGCAGATCGCGTTCGATGCGGTGACGCTCGGTCTGCGCCGACGACACCGCGCCCTGACGAGCATCGGCGAGCGCGCTGACCTGGTACTGCAGCGCCGCGGTCGGCGACGGCGACAGCAGCCAGCGGTCGATGATCGCGTCGACAGCGGGTGCGAAGACCAGGATCACCACCGCCCCGACCACCGCAACGACGGCGGTCAAGAACGCCAGCGGCGGCGATATGAAAGACAGACCGGCATCGGGATCGCTCTGCCGGATCGCGATCGCGGCGGCCGGACCCAGGATCGCCCAGGCCAGCAGTGCAAGCGCAGTGCCCGCGGCCAGCATGTCGTAGAGCATGCGCAGGTAGTGATGGGCGGTGGCCTTCCAGAACCGGGCGCTGCTGATGTCCAGCCAGAGTTGATGCAGCCAGCGCTGGAAGCCGGCATACCGCGACATTTGCCGTGGCGGAACGGCGATGCCCAGGCCGAACACCGCCTCGCTACGTACGCGTTCGACGTGTTCGACGCCGCGCATCAGATAGATGAACACGATGGCGCAGAGCACGAAGCCGACGCCGCTTGGGATCGACGAGACGCCAATGATGAAGATTGTCAACGGGATCCAGAACCACACGGTTGCGATCGCGGCTCCGGTCAGCAACGACGCGGTCGGCACCACGCCGATGTTGCGCGGGGCCGCCGAGACGGGCTCGTCGGCGGAAGCGGGTGCCGGAGCAGTGTCGGGACTGGTGTCGGTGACTGCGACCATGCCTTCAACCTATGGACCGCAGCGCAGGTGCGACACAGCGTTTTCCCGAGAACCTGCCGGGGGATAACCCCCGTAGGCGCGATGATGGCCCGATGACGACGACCGACAGGCAGCACCGGCTGGGTTTTCTTGGGCCGAACTGGTTCGCCTCGGTCATGGGAACCGGCATCGTGGCGACAGCGGGAGCGACGTTGCCGCTGCATATCCCCGGTCTGCGGGCGTTCGCCGAGGCGGTCTGGGTGGCAAGCACGGTATGGCTGGTGATTCTCATCGTCGCCGTGGCCGCCCATTGGGTACGCCACCCGACCGTTGCCCGCAGTCATGCCTACAACCCCCAGATGGGTCATTTTTACGGCGCAGCGCCGATGGCCCTGCTCACCGTCGGCGCCGGAGCGGCCCTCGTCGGCAGGGACCTGATCGGTGAGCGGGCGGCGATCGATCTCGATTGGGTGCTGTGGACTGCGGGCACGCTCGGCGGCTTGTTCACCGCGATCAGCATCCCGTATCTGATGTTCACTCAGTACCGCGTCGAGCCCGATGCCGCATTCGGCGGTTGGCTGATGCCGGTGGTGCCGCCGATGGTGTCCGCGGCGACGGGTGCGCTGCTGATCCCGCACATCGCGCCGGGCACCGGCAGGCAAACCATGCTCTACGGCTGCTATGCGATGTTCGGGCTCTCGCTCGTCGCGTCGCTGATCATCATTTCGATGGTGTGGAGTCGGCTTGCGCACTTCGGCACCTCGGGCACCGCGCGCGTGCCGACGCTGTGGATAGTGCTCGGTCCGCTCGGCCAATCCATCACGGCCGCAGGGCTTCTCGGCACGAACGCGGTGATGGCCGTTGAACCACGGCTCGCCGACGGCATGGGCGTCTTCGCGATCTTGTACGGCGTTCCGGTGTGGGGATTCGCGGTGTTGTGGATCGGATTGGCAACGGCATTGACCATCCGCACCCTGCGGCGCGGTATGCCGTTCGCGCTGACGTGGTGGAGCCTGACGTTCCCGGTGGGCACCTTCGTCACCGGCACCACGCAGCTGGCCGTCCACACCGGGCTGCCTGCATTCCGCTTCGCCGCGGCCATCGCCTACGTGGGCCTGCTGAGCACCTGGTGTCTGGTCGCGGTGCGCACATTCCGAGGAGGGTTGCGCGGCAACATCTTCGCGCCACCGTCGGCCGATCCGATCAAGGCCAAGAAGGACTCGCCCGCTTAGCCACTACTTCGGTGCGGTCAGCTCCAGCGCGATGTTGTCCGGGTCGCGGAATTCCAGGATGTACGACGGACCGATGTCCTTGATGGGCTCGTGATCGACCCCGACCTCGTCGAGATGCGCTGCTGCGTCGTCCAATTCGGCCTTGCTGCCGACACGGAAAGCCAAGTGGTCCAGCCCGCAGCGGTCTTCGTGGAACGTGTCGGACGCTACAGGCCGAAGGCCGACCAGCGTGCCACCGAGGTCGTAGATCACCCCGCCGAACAGGAAGCCCAGCGCCTCTTGCGTGGCCGCGTCGGCACTCTCGGGCGCCTCGATCAACACCGGCCAGCCGAACACGCTTTCGTAGAACTGCCGCGACCGCTCGATATCGGTGACCGTGAGTCGCACGTGCGCGATGGAGCCGGTGGTGATCGTCATGGGTTCATGCTGCCAGTAGCGATGAGTTCTCGGCGCAGCCCCGGTCTGTCTTGTCATCAATGCCTCGACAACAGCAGGGAGCACCACCATGAGCGTCATCGCCGACGAAAACCTCAGCATCGAGCCCGCTCGCCGGTCATCGAAGCTTCGCAAGGCCGGCATCGCCATCAGCGTCCTGGTCGCCGCGTTTCTCGCCTTCGACGCCGTGGGCAAGCTCGCCTCGGTGCCCCAGGTCAAGGAGGGCACCGAGGCCCTCGGCTTTCCTCCAGGTCAGGCGCTGATCATGGGCATCGTGCTGGCCGTGTGCGTCGTCGTCTACGTGATCCCTCGCACCGCCGTACTGGGTGCACTCGGGATCACGGCGTATCTGGGTGGTGCGGTCACGGCCAACATGCGCGTGGAGTCGCCGCTGGTTTCGCACACGCTGTTCGCGGTGTACGTGGGCGTGCTGATGTGGGTCGGGCTCGCCATGCGGCGCCCCGATCTGCTGCGTGTCGTTGGACTTGCGCGGACCACCGACTGAGCCGTGTCAGAATCGCCGACGTGCGGATCGGGATGACCATGCCGATTATGGAGCCGGCGTTGGACGCCGCGACGCTGCGGGCGTGGGCCGAACTCATCGACAGCGGCCCGTTCTCGTCGCTGTGCTGGGGTGAGCGCGTCGCCTTCGACAATCCCGAATGCCTGACGCTGATGGGTGCCCTCTGCGCGTGGACTGACCGGGTGCGGTTGGTGACGACAGTCGTGGTGCCCCAGTTGCACGACCCCGTGATGTTGGCCAAACAACTGTCGACCGGTGACATGCTCAGCGGTGGCCGGCTGACGGTCGGGCTTGGAGTCGGGGGCAGACACGAGGACTATCACGGCGTCGGCGCCGACCCCGCGACGCAGACGATGCGCGGGCTCGCCGAACGCGTCGCGGTGATGAAGCGCGTCTGGGCAGGCGAGAAGATCACGGACTCCGTCGTCCCCGTCGGGCCGCCGCCGGTGCAAGACGGGGGTCCGCAGCTGCTGGTCGGCACAATGGGGCCGAAAACCGTTCGCAGCGCTGCGGTTTGGGCCGATGGGTTGGCAGCCACCACGCTTGATTTGGACATCGGCAGTCAGAACGAGCTGTTCGACGTCGCGCGCCAGGCATGGGCGAAGGCGGGTAAACCCAAGCCTCATCTGGCGACGTCGTTCTGGTTCGCCATCGGTGACGACCCACAGCTCACCCGCGCGCAGATTCACCGGCATCTGCTGCACTACATGAACTGGATTCCGGCGCAGGTCGTCGATGCGATGGCACCCTCCACCGGATGGTCAGGCGACAGCGACGATCTGCTCGCGGTGCTGCAGAGGTTCTCCGACATCGGTACCGACGAGGTTCACCTCATCCCGACAAGCTCCGACATCGACCAGTTGCGTCGTGTCGCCGAGGTGGTCGCAGAATTCACCTAGGCGTGCACACAGACTGGACCCCTCTCCGAAGGGCGAAGAGGGGTCCAGGTGTGGGGATGTATCAGTTCTTGTCTGAACCGCCGCCGGATCCGTTGTCGGAACCGGAATCGTGGTCCGAACCGCCGCCACCGGCGCTCGCACCGGCCTTGGCCGAGTCGTCCGACTTCGAGGTATCAGGCGAGGTCTTGTTGCCCGCCTTCGTGTCCGTCGTGTCGGTCGAGTCCTTGGTCTCGGTCGAACCCTTGGTGTCCGTCGAACCCTTGGTGTCGTCCGTCCCGGTCGTGGTGCCGCCACTGGTCGTGGTGGAACCGTTGTTGGATCCGGACTTGTCGTCGTTGGTTCCGGACTTCTCGTCCTTCACCGAGGATCCGTCGTTCCCGGTCGCAGATCCGCCGCCGGAGGACGACTGGTGCTCGTCGGCGGCCGCGGTGGTGCCGGCTCCGGTTCCCGACGATTGCGACTCGTCCTTGTTCTTGACCGTCGTCTGCGTTGACGACTGTCCGCCGTTGGAGCCGGCCGCACCGCTGTCGACGTTTACCGCCACCATCCGGGAAGCGGCCAACGGCACCACTTCTGGTCCGGCGGCCTTGGCGGTGGCAGCTGTCGCTGCGAACGGGATCGCGCTGCCGATCCCGTTGATGATGTTCACCAAGGCATCGGCGACCGCAGTGCTGACGAAGACACCGACGCCCGCAGCCGCGGTGACGAGGTTGGAGAACACCTGCGCGCCTGCGGCGGTCAGGCCGGCGATGCCTTGTGCGGCAAAGGAAATCGCGGCCGAGGTTTGCGTGATGCCGAAGTCGACCAGAGCCGCGCCCTCGTTCACCGCGAACGAGGCGAGGCCGGCCAGTGCCGTGGTCGCGAACGTCCCAACGGTCGCCGCGGTTGTGGCGAGCCCCGTGGCGAACGTGGCGCCGGCGGCGACCAGACCCGCGAACGTTTCTGCGCCGAAGGTAAGCCCGGCCGCCGTCTGGCCGATCCCGAAGTTGATCAGGCCGGTGAGCCCTGCCACGAAGGGTGTCAGGACTCCCGCGATGGGTGCGGGAAGCACCGAATTGATCGCGAAGGTCAGTAGCCCACCGATGGAGGTGTTGACGAACACCCCGGCCTGGGCTGCGGCGGCCACCAGACCCGAGAACGCCGTCGCGCCCGCTGCCGCCAGGCCCGCGACGCCCTGGGCCGCAAAGGCGATGGCTCCCGCAGTCTGAGCCAAGCCGAAGTTGACCAGCGTCGCGGTCTGGTTGATGCCGAACACGATGAGCTGGGCGAGGGAGTCGGTGATGAAGACACCCATCGAAGCGGCAGCAGCAGTCAACGCGCTGACGCCGTTGGCGCCGAACGCGATGAGGTTGGCGAACTGCTGAGCCCCGAACGTCGCCCCGTCAGCGACGGTGATCAGGCCGAAGTTGATGAGGTCCGAGGTCTGCGTGACCAGGAATGACAACGCCGCTGCAATGTCGGAGGCGATGCCCGTGAGCTGGGGATCGGCCGTGACCGACGGTGGCGCAGGCACTTGGATATCGGGCGGGGCCGGCGCGATCGGGCTTGCGATGAGTGCGGTGGCTCCAACGACCGCGATCCCAGCGGTGACGTATGGGCGAAGTGCAAGTTCCATTTGGACCCCCTTGTCCGGTTGAGTAGACAGCAAAGAATTTACGCCGCCGTTAACCGTTTAGAGGGCAAATTTGTGCAGAATCTGTTTCGTGTCGCCATGGCGGCCATATGAATTGGTCGGTTCCACTAAATGCGCTAATTAACTTGGGTAGAAATGAAATTGTTCCGTGGGTCGGTGGGCGGTTGGCGTAATCACATCGAGCTGGGTCACTCGGCCCTGGGGAGTAGCTGAACCCGCGCGCTGACCCGCTAATTGCTGTAAGAACTGACGGTCAAGTCAATATGGGGATTTGCCCAATTCACCGCAGGCGGCGCAGTGTTCGCGCTGACCAGCGACCGTGCGCCTGCAGACAGGCAGATGTTGCCGCAGGATGTGCTGTCGGGACGGCCCGAGTTATCACCCGATTCGACATTTGCTGAATTGTGGGGTAACGCGGTGCATCGCTGGAGTGGCGGTCGCGGGTCGCGCGCGCCGGGTGGACCGGCCAGTTGGCCCGCTGCATTGCTCGCCGGCCTTCGAAGGGGGGCCCAAGCAATTTGATGAAACGTCTATGCGGTGCCAGCGGCGTCTCGACACGCAAAGCTGATTGTGCGGTATTCGGGTTTTGTGAGCAAACATCGATGGGCGGTTACGACGGCTGCCGTCTCACAGGTCGCGAACCGGAGCCCAACTGTCGTTGATTGCGCAATCAAACCGCCTTCACGTGTCATGCCCAGGCGGTCGTCCACAGCGACGGAGCCAGTCGGCCTGCGACGGCGTTCAACATCGGCCAACCCCAATTCGGTGCTACTGCAGCTAACTAGATCATTTAGCGGAACTGTTTTCCTGCTCCAGCACCCGTTCATAAATTTTCGCGAAAGTCAATAATTCTGACCTGCGAAGATCTACCTTGTGAATAGCCCCGGAGGCGTGGGGCGGAAAGCAAGTCGGGGTGTTTTGCGTGCCGGCCTGGGCCTCTTCGTGATAGCTGAGCGAAGAGAGTTGGGCCCGAAATGGGATACAGCAATTATGTGGGGCGCGTAGGCGCCTTGGCCGTAGCTCTTGGTGTCGGAATCGTGATCGCATCGCCGGGCGGAATCGCCTCGGCATCGCCCACCGACTCCAGCGTTGCGAGCACATCGACCGATGCCGACGGCACCGCAACCGCTTCGACCGACGCCGCCGACACGGGAGGCAAAACCACCGCCGATGTCAAGGACGCAAGCGGGGGCACCGAGGGCAGCGGGACCGCCGGCGGGGCCACCAACGAGGCGACGGGCCAGCAGTCCGATGACAAGTCGGCCACTTCGTCCACAGTCGAGGTCGCGCCCGGTGTGACTCTGTCGAGTTCGGGTGGTGCACACAAGACTGCGAAACCGCAGGGTGCCACGCGCGCGTCGACCGGTAAGAAGGCCGCCGTGCCCGCAGCGCGGACGACGGCGCAAACCAACACCGCGCGGACCGATGACGACAGCGCGACGGCTCAGGAAACGGGAGCGCCGACCGCCACCGCGTCGGTCTCTGCCTACGCAGCTCCGGCGGCACTGGTTGGCGCACAGCCTGTTCCGGCGAAGGCGCCGCTGGCTCAAATCACCGTTGCCGTGAACAGGATCGTGACACCCATCTTGTCGTCGATCCTCGGAGCGATCCCGCGAATTCCAGCGCAGTCACCGCTGGCCTGGATATTCGCCGCCGTCGCGCGCCGCCAGTTCGGCGTGACAGAGCCCGAAACCGGCCAGGTGACAACGCTTGCCACGACGACTGCGCTGGTGGTGAACCAACCCCCGACGATCAGCACCGTCTTCAACACCCCGAACGCCACGACGGGTGTGATCACGGGTCAGGTCGTCGGCACTGATCCAGAGGGTCTGCCGGTGACGTACGCCCTCACGACGGCGCCGGCTAGCGGAACCCTGGTATTTGATAGCACCACAGCGAAATTCACCTATACGCCGACGACGGCACAGCGAATCAGCGCCGGCGTCACATCCACCGTCGACACCATCGCCATGACCGTCACGGTGTCGGATGGGACGACGAGCGTGCCTACGGTCGTCAACATCCCCATCAGCCCGACCGCGCTCACCAAATCGGGTGAGATTTCTTCCGTAGACGACGCCCACGCTGTGGTCGCGACCGCGACCCGCGCCTATATCACCAACCGGACCGCCGGCACGGTCACCGTGGTCGACACCACCACCAACAGCGTGATCGGCACGATCGCCGTTGGGCCGACACCAGATGCCTTGGTGATCAAGCCCGATGGCACGAAGCTCTATGTGACGAGCCTTGCCAACAACACGGTGACGGTCGTCGACACCGCCACCAAGACCATCACCGCGACGATCGCGATTGCCAAACCCAGTGCGATCGCGATCAATTCAAGCGGTAGCACGCTGTACGTCACCAGCCGAGACGCCGGCACGGTGACGAAGATTTCGACCTCGACGAACACCAGCGCAGGTACCGTCACCCTGCCCGCCGGGTCGCTGCCCACCGGAATCGTCGTCAGCCCCGACAAGACCAAGATCTACGTGATCAGCAACAAGGCCAGCGGCGGCGGCACGGTCGCGGTGTTCGGGTATACCTCGAGCACCGTCACCACGATCGCCAACTTCGCCAGCGCCCCGACCAGTTTGGCAGTCAGTCCGGACAACAAGAAGTTGTACGTGAGCTCCGCGGACGGCAAGGTCACGGTTTTCGACACGACCACGCGCGCCGCCCTCGCCGCCAACACCGTCGCTGCAGTCCCCGCTGCGCTTGCCGTGAGCAAGGATGGCAGCACCCTGTTCATGACTGACACCGTCGGACGAGTGTGGACTCTGAACACCGCGACGGCCACCGTTCTCAGCTCGTACCCGACGCGGACATCGACCTCTGCTATGTCGGTCGCACCGGCGATGGTCGCAAGCCCGGACGGCTTGAAGCTGTACGTCACCGATTACGACGCCGACAAGGTCTACGTGGCAACGCTGATTCCGCCCAACAACCCGCCGATTGTGGGCACTCCTGTCCTCAATCCGCCCAACGCCACAAGCGGATCCGTCACCGGAAACGTCGGCGTCACCGACCCGGACGGCGATACGTTGAAGTACACGGTGACGTCGGCGACGACGAAGGGCACTCTGTCGCTGAAGACCGACGGCACATTCACCTACACGCCAACCGCAACGGCACGACACGCCGCCTCGGCAGTCAATGCACCGGCGTCGGCGGTGACCGACTCGTTCACGGTGTCTGTCTCCGATGGCCGCGGTGGTGTGGTCGCGTCCACCGTGATCGTCAACATCCTGCCCGCCAACAAAGTGCCGACATACACGTTGACGGTCGGAACACCCAGCACGACAACGGGCGTCGTGACCGGCAAGGTCACGGCCTCTGACGCTGACTTTGACGTGAGGACCTTCAGCTCGACCACGCCCGCGAAGGGCACCGTGGTGGTCACGTCGACAGGTGCGTTCACATACACGCCTACAGCAGCGGCGCGCCACGCCGCCGCCAAACTCGATGCAACCACGGCGGACAAGACGGACACGTTCACCGTCACGATCAACGACGGGCATGGCGGTGTCGTCCCGGTGTCGGTCACAGTGGCGATCAGCCCGACCAATTCTGCGCCAACCGGAGCCAAAGTCAGCAACGTCGTCACCAACGTCAACAACGGCGTGGTGACCGGCACCGTCACTGCCGTCGATGCCAACAACGATCCGTTGTCCTTCTCGTCAACGACACCGACAAAGGGCACACTCGTCTTCGGCGCGAACGGAACGTTCACCTACACGCCGACTCTCGCGGCTCGCCAGGCCGCTGCGGTGCCGGGCGCCGACCCTGCCACGAAGGTCGACTCCGTGACAGTCACAGTGGCGGACGGCTACGGCGGATCCACAACGGTTGCGCTGAATCTTCAAGTGGTTCCCTACGGCAACACAGCTCCCACGAACGCCCACGCGGTGGTCGGAACCCCGAACACTGCTATCGGCGAAATCAAGGGCACCGTCGTTGCCAACGATGCAGAAGGCGACACCCTGACCTACGTCGTCACGACGGGGCCGAGCAAGGGCGTCGTCAACCTCGATCCGAACGGAACGTTCCGGTACGTACCGAATGTCGAAGCCCGATGGGGCGCATTGACGACCCCAGGCGTCGACACCGACACGTTCACCGTCACCGTCAGCGACGGCAACGGCGGCACAACAACATTCAACGTCGGCGTCACGATCGCGCCCGCGTCTACCGCTCCGTCGGCCATCGACCAGCGCGGCACCACAGTGGCGATGAACGTACAAGAGATGTACTTCTATACCCAAGCCCAAACGGATAAGGCGCTCGACCTGTTGCAGGCCGATGGGGTCGACTCGATCCGGATCCTGATCCCGTGGAAGGGCGTCGAGGCGTCGAACGATGTCTGGACATGGTCGGCGGTGGACCGGATGGTCAACTCCGCCAACGCACGTGGCATGTCGGTGATCGGCATACTGAACTCCCCGCCGGATTGGGCGATGGTGCCGGGGACGCCCTCGCTTGGTGGTCCGCCCGCTGATCCGGCGGAATACGCGGAGTACGCCGGCATGGTCGCCACGCGCTACGCGGGCAAGGTCGCGGCCTACGAGGTGTGGAACGAGCCCAACTACTACGTGTTCTGGCAACCCACTCCGAACGCGGCGGCCTACACTGAGATCCTCAAGGCCGCTTACACGGCGATCAAGGCGGCAGACCCGAACGCCGTTGTCGTAGCGGGCGGTATCGCCGCCACCCCCGACAGCGGAACTCAGATGGTCGACGCCGTCCGGTTCGTCACCGAAATGTATGCGGCCGGAGCGGGCGGTTATTTCGACGCGTTGTCCTTCCACCCGTACAACTACTTCGTGAAGTTCTCCCAGGGCGGTGGCATGCCGTCGTCGCCCTTGACACTGGTCAATGGGATTCACGACGTGATGGTCGCGAATGGCGATGGCAACAAGAAGATCTGGGCAACCGAATACGGCGAACCGTCGTCACTGGGTGGAGACGCGGTTCAGGCTGCATACATCGACGACTTCCTGCGCACGTGGCGAGATCTCGACTACGCCGGGCCCGCGTATATCCACACCGTCCGTGATTACTTCTCGTTGGATCCCATTGCTGCGTCATTCGGGGTTTACAACTCGGACTGGACGCCGAAGCCCGCGGCAGACGTCATCGAGTGGATCATCGACGAGAACGAGGCGTTCCTGGCCGGCGGCGGCGGAATCGAACTCTAGCGTCGGTAGACAGCTGGACCAAGTTTCAGCAAATTCTGATCAAAGTCAGTTCTGGATGCATTTGAGCCACTAGAGTTGGTGCGGCCACCAGAGAAAAGGGGACCGGGTGACCGGTCGGGCGTTTGCCGTCTGACCTGTGCCCGATGAGATCTCTGGGGTATTAGGGGAGGTCGGGGGAATGGGCTATGCCAAGTATGTCGGACGCATCGGTGCGCTGGCGGTTGTGCTGGGAGTAGGGACTGCCGTCGCGGAGCCGGTCGGAATCGCTTGGGCGGCTCCCGTCGAATCCGGTACCGAAGTTAATGATTCCGCAAATAATAACGCTGACGACAACACAGTCGGTGGTGGGGCCACGCCTGCGGCTGACGGCGAGCAGGACCAGAACGACCAGGACGCCTCCGGAGGGCTGGAATCCGCCGCGCCAGATGGCGCCGGGGCCGGCGAGCAGTCCGAGCAGAAACCGACATCGTCGGCGACCGACGAGGTCGCACCTGGCGTAACAGTGTCGAGTTCCGGCGGAGCGCACACCTCCAAACCGGATAACTTGCGGACGGGTCACAAGACGGCGAAGCCTCGGCCTGTCGCCCGGTCACTGAGCGGCAAGAAGGTCGTCGCCGCAGCGGCGACCGCGCAAACCAACACGACGAAGGCCGACGACGCCACACCGAAGGCGACGGCTGCGCCCGTTGCTCCGGTCGCCGTGACCGCGGCAACTGTCGATCTCAAGCCGATGACAGCCGTTGCCACACAGCCTGTTCCGCCGAAAACCACCGTGTCTCCTGTCACTGCCGTGCTCAGCAGGGTGGTGGCGCCGATACTGTCATCGATCCTCGGGGCGATTCCGCGCATTCCGGTGGAGTCACCGCTGGCGTGGATCTTCGCTGCGGCGGCGCGGCGTCAGATCGGTGTGGCAGAGCCGCTGACGACGCAGGCGACCACCTTTGCCCTCACCACCGCCCAGGTCGAGAACCAGGCTCCGACGGTCGATGTCGTTTTCGACACGCCCGTTTCGTCGACCGGCGCAATCAGCGGTCAAGTCGTCGGCACCGATCCCGAGGGGCAGCCCGTGACTTATGCGCTCACGGCAGCGCCGACGAGCGGAACATTGGTATTCGACAGCAGCACAGCGAAATTCACCTACACGCCGACCACTTCGCAGCGGATAGGCGCCGGCGCCACGTCCACTGCGGACACCATCCCGATGACGGTCACGGTGTCCGACGGCACGAACAGCGTGCCCGCAGTCGTCGACATCCCTGTCACCCCGCTGCCAGTCGCGAAGCTGGCCGAGATCGGCGTAGTGAACGACGCTCACGCGGTGGTCGCCACGGCCACCCGCGCCTACGTGACCAACCGGTCTGCCGGCACGGTGACGGTGATCGACACCACTACCAACAACGTGATCGGCACCATCGCGGTCGGACCGACGCCGGATGCATTGGCGATCAAACCCGACGGCACGAAGCTCTACGTCTCGAGCCTCGACAACAACACCGTCACCGTCGTCGACCCGAACACCAAGGCCATAGTCAAGACCATCACAGTTGCCAAACCGACTGCGATGGCGATCAATTCGAGCGGGAGCGTCTTGTACGTCACCAGCCGCGACACCGGCACGGTAACGAAGATAACCACGTCGACAAATACCGTCTCCGGCACCGTGTCGCTTCCCGCCGGATCGCTGCCCACCGGCATCGTCGTCAGCCCCGACAAGACGAAGATCTATGTCATCAGCAACAAGGCCAGCGGCGGCGGCACGGTCGCGGTGTTCGGGTACACCTCTTCCACCGTCACCACGATCGCCAACTTGCCCACTGCTCCAACCAGTTTGGCGGTCAGCCCGGACAACAAGAAGTTGTACGTCAGCTCCGCCGATGGCAAGGTCACCATCTTCGACACGACCACACGCGCCGTCCTGGCCACGCAAACCGTCGCAGGCGTGCCCGCCGGAGTGAACGTGAGCAACGACGGCACTACGCTCTTCGTCACCGACACCGTCGGTCGGGTGGCTGCTCTCGACGCTTCGACAGGATCGCTGCTGACCACCGTCGCCACCCGCACCTCCACCACTGCCATGTCGGTCGCGCCGGGAACGACGCTGAGCCCGGACGGCAGGAAGTTGTACATCACCGATTACGACGCCGACAAGGTCTACGTGGTCGCGATGGTGCCACCCAACACTCCGCCGACGGTCGGCACCCCGATCATCAACGCGCCAAGTGCTACGACAGGCACGCTCACCGGCAAGGTCGTGGTGACCGATCAGGACGGCGATCCGTTGACGTATACGGTGACCGCCAAGCCGACGAAGGGCACACTGACACTCAAAGCCGACGGAACGTTCACCTACACCCCGACCGCAACTGCACGACATGCCGCCGCGGCAGACAATGCGCCGACGTCCGCGCTGTCCGACTCCTTCACGGTGTCGGTGTCCGACGGCCGAGGTGGTGTTGTCACGCCGACCACCACCGTCAGCATCCTGCCTGCCAACAAGGTGCCGACCTATACCCTGTCCACCGGAACACCCAGCAGCGCAACAGGAGTCGTGACAGGCAAGGTCACCGCCTCTGACGGAGACTATGACGTGCGGACCTTCACCGCGAGCACTCCCGCCAAGGGCACCGTCGTGCTCAAGTCGACAACGTCATCGACGACGTTCACCTACACGCCGACGGCCGAAGCGCGCCACGCCGCCGCCAAACTCGGTGCGAGCGCTGCCGACAAGACGGACACGTTCACGGTCACAATCAGCGACGGCCACGGCGGCGTCGTCCCGGTGTCGGTGACGGTCGGGATCAGCCCAACCAACTATGCACCTACCGGAGCCACGGTCAGCGGCTTGTTCACCGACCTCAACGATGGCCGTGTCACCGGCACGGTGGCCGCCACCGACGTGAACAACGACCCGTTGTCTTACAGCTCGACGACACCGACCAAGGGGACGCTGGTCTTCGGCGCCAACGGATCGTTCACCTACACGCCGACGGACGCGGCTCGCGAGGCGGCATCGGCCCCGAATGCCACCACCGCCACGAAGACCGACCCGGTTACCGTCACAATCGCCGACGGATACGGCGGAACCACCACCGTCGCATTGAAACTTGCGGTCGCCCCGTACGGCCACGTGAACTCGGCGCCGACGAATGGTAGCGCGACGGTGGGCGACCCGAACATCGCCATCGGACAGGTGAACGGCACCTTGCTCGCCGACGACCCCGAGCGGGACCTGCTGACCTATTCGTTGGCTACCGGGCCCAGCAAGGGCGTCGTGACCATCGATCCGACAGGGACATTCACATATGTGCCGAATGTCGAAGCAAGGTGGGGCGCAAAGACCACCGAGGGCGTGGACACCGACCAGTTCTCGGTGACAGCCGACGACGGTTACGGCGGGACAACAACATTCACCGTCGCAGTCACCGTTGCGCCACCGTCGACGTCGGCTCTGGCCATCGACCAGCGCGGCACCACAGTGGGGATGAACGCCCAAGAGATGTATGGGTATACGCAATCCCAGACCGACAAGGCGCTCGACCTGTTGAAGGCCGATGGCGTCGACACCATTCGGGTCCTGATTCCGTGGACGGGTGTCGAGGCGTCGAACGATGTCTGGACGTGGTCGGCGGTGGACCGGATGGTCAACTCCGCCAACGCACGTGGCATGTCGGTGATCGGCATACTGAACTCGCCGCCGGATTGGGCGATGGTGCCCGGATCGCCGACGCTTGGTGGTCCGCCCGCCGATCCCGCGGAATACGCCGAGTTCGCCAGCATGGTCGCGACACGTTACGCGGGAAAGGTCGCGGCCTACGAGGTGTGGAACGAGCCGAATTATTACCGGTTCTGGGAACCCACACCGGATCCGGCGGCCTACACCGTGATCCTCAAGGCTGCGTATACCGCGATCAAGGCGGCAGACCCGAATGCCGTTGTGGTAGCCGGTGGTATTGCGGCGGCGCCCGACTCCGGTACCCAGGCCATGGATTCCGTGCGGTTCGTCACCGGGATGTATGAGGCCGGCGCCGCAGGCTATTTCGACGCGCTGTCCTTCCACCCCTACTCCATGACTCTGTTCTCCCAAGGCGGCTCGGTGTCCGGTTCGCCGCTACTGTTGGCCAATCAGATCCACGACGTGATGGTCGCCTACGGCGATGGAAGCAAGAAGATCTGGGCCACGGAGTACGGTCAGTCGTCCCAGCTGGTGACAGAAGCCGGGCAGGCCGCCTACATCGACGACTTCCTGAGCACGTGGCGGAATCTCGACTATGCCGGCCCGGCATACATCCACACCATTCGTGATCTCGCCACATTCGATCTCGCCCAGGGCACCATGGGCGTCTACCACCAGGACTGGACGGAGAAGCCGGCAGTGGACGTCATCGAGTCGATCATCGATGAGAACCAGGCGTTCCTGGCCGGGGGCGGGGGCATCGAACTCTAGGCCGGGCGAGGCTGATTCGGGAGCAGAACGGTCCGGTCAAAGGCGCCCGCGTGTGCCGCCGCGTGAGCGACCGCTTCGTTGGCATCGTCGAGAGAGAACGTCGTCACGCGTTCGTGGTCGAGGTCGAGCACACCGCTGCGGAGCAGCCGAATCATCTGCGCATTGGCCGTTCTCGGGTACATCCACTGACCGCGGACGGTCACCGAGTTCAGCATCAGCCACGGGTAGGGCAGCGCCAGGTCATCGGCGCCGGCCATGCCCACCCCACCCATCAGCACGACCCGTCCGTACTCGCGAACCGTCATTGCCGCTGCCCGAACCGCTGATGCAGGCGCGTTCGGCGGAAGAAGGTCGAGCACGACGTCGATGGGTTCGGGTGAGGCAGCCTGCATCGCGCTTCGGTCGGCCTCCACGTCGCCGGTCAGTTTGACCGTCCGGATCCGGTCGCCGAACCGGGACTCCAAGTCGGCGAGGACCGCTTCGTTTCGCCCGGGGCAGATGACCGTCGCGGCGCCCATCGCCAAGCCGACGGCGACTCCAGCGCTGCCGAAGTTCCCGGTAGCCCCGCTGGCAAGAAGCGTCTCGCCCGGTTGAAAGCCTGCGGCAAGCAGGCCGCCGTAGGGTACAAGCACGATGCCGATCGCGCTCAAGCGCGGGAGATCCGCGATGTCGGCGTCGCCAAGAGGGACAGCGTTTTCGGTCGGGACCACCATCTGCTCGGCGAATGGCCCATCGTGGAAGTAACGCGACAACCGTAATCCGCCTTCGCCGCGCGAAGCCCAGCCCTGCAGCGTGATATCCGGCGTGTGGGCGTCGTCGCGAGACCTCACAGTGGAGTCGCACCAGACTAGGTCGCCCGCGCGCAGGGCGGTTGCATCGGGGCCCGCCGTAACCACCCGACCGATCGCGCCGACACCCGAAATCACTGGTGGCTCAAGGGGATTATTGCGTCCTCCGCTGAATATCTCGGCGGCATAAGGCGGAATGCACGTAGCCAACACGTCCACAAGCACCTCGCCAGTGCCGACCTTCGGGTCAGGTACATCACCGATCACCAGGGGCTTTCCGAATGCCTCGAGTACAGCTGCTTTCATGTCGTTCTCCTTCCCTCGTCATGGCTCAACAGCGACGCTACGAATATTCATGCCATGCGGCGAACGAAACATCGTCATACGTGCTATGACAAAACGTCATGGAGCCTTCACTGACAGGTCTGCGCATTCTTCGTGCGGTCGCGGACAGGGGCAGCTTCACCGCTGCTGCGCGAGAGCTTGGATACACCCAGTCGGCGGTCTCGCGGCAGGTCGCCACCCTGGAACGTGAGGTAGGTGCAATGCTCTTCGAGCGGGCAGGCGGTGTGCGGCTTACCGCTGAGGGCCTGGTCCTCCTCCGGCACGCTCGGGTGATCCTCGACGAAATCGCCACGGCCAAGCGCGAACTGGAAGGAGAGGATGCCAGTGTCCAGGAAGTCCGGCTGGGCGCTTATGTGAGCGCAGGCGCCGTCCTGCTGCCGCGAACTCTGCGCGTCCTGCGTGACGCCCGGCCGGATATCCGGGTGATCACGCGCGAGGGTACGACGCCCGCGCTCGTGCGTGCCCTGCGGGCAGGCACCATCGATCTCGCCGTCGTGGCATCGCGCCCGCCCTATCGGCCTCCCGACTATGAACTGCCGGCACTGGCGACCGTTGTCCTCGACGAGACCACACTCGCCATTGCCGCACCGGCGACCGGTCGGTTCGCCGGTCGCACCACGGTTACGACGGCTGAACTCGAAGGCGTCGACTGGATCGCAAGCCCGACCACTGGAGGCGAGTCACTACTGGGTGTGTGGCCGGGCCTGGCCGGACGGCCGAGAATCAGGCACACCGCCAGGGATTGGCTGACAAAACTCCAGCTGGTCGCCGCTGGTTGCGGGCTGACGACGGTGCCGCCGAACCTGACCGCGGTGCTGCCTGAGGGGATCCGGATACTTCACGTTGAAGACGCCTCGCAGGCCGAGCGACGGAGGACGCTGGTGGCGCGACTGCCGAGCCGGCCGACACCGGCCGTCGCCGCTGTAGTCGACGCCCTACGCACTCGATAGTCCGTCGTAGACCTTCTTGTAGTACGACGACAAGATCCGTGGGCCGACGAACCGCATCATGGTCACCCCGATCGCGGAGGTCAGGCTCTTCGAGGTCTGCTCCCACTCGCCGTGCACTGCGCTGCCGCCCCCGGTTCGGGGTGTCGCGGCCAACTTCATGTATCCGCCCGGCTGGAGCGAGTCGCTGTCGATGATCGTCAATGTGACCGATCCGGGAGTCGACCAGTCGTAGTGCCATGTCGCCCACACCTTCGGGAAGTCCTGCCCCTCACGGATATCGGCGTCGGTCTCACCGAGGCGATACACCTCGAACGCCTTCGCCGACGACGCAGGCCAGCGGTCGATCCGGCGGGCCGAGAAGTCGGTCATCAGTTCGATGACCTGTTCGGGGGTCGCGGTGGTCACGAAGTCGAATTCGAACTTGGCGTGCACGGGCCGAAGGTATCAGCGGTGTCACACGCGCATGGCAAGCTCGCCGGACGATCGGCCGCAGAGGCCGCCGTACGGATGCTGCTGGCCGACTCTTACTGAAGGTGTTTGTGGGGCTGGTGTGACATAACGCCGCGCTACTGCGCCGCCCGGGCCACTTTGATAACCCCTGTAGTGCCCTTTGCGTGTTGAAGTAGGGAAACACCTGATTCCTTGGAGCCCGCTGTTAGCCAAACTGGTTGTTGTGGGACCGGGCCCCGCGCGGGGGAGGCGGGAGCCTGGTTTCACATTCACAGGGATGCGGCCATCGGCCTCTCGACCCGTAAGCGATCTGCGTCCTGCCCTGGCGGTGCGCCGAAGAGGCGCCGATACTCGCGATTGAACTGTGAGGGACTGTCGTAGCCGACGCGATGCCCGACTCCTGCGATGTCTCCTGGGTGCGCGAGCAGTAATGAACGCGCTTGCTGCAGACGGATGCGTTTTTGAAATTGCAAGGGGCTCATGGCTGTTACCGCACGAAAGTGCCGATGAAACGCCGAGACGCTCATCCCGGACAGGCGAGCGAGGTTATCGACTCGCATTGGCTCCGCGTAGTTGTCGCGGATCCAGCCGATCGCGCGGTTGACATGTGACAGGTCGCTGTCGGCCAGGCCGATTTGGCGAACGGTGCCTCCCAGCGGCCCGCCGAGCACCCGCCAGAGGATCTCCTGGGCTATCAGGGGCGCGAGCACTGGCGCGTCCGCGGGTTGATCGAGCAACCGCAGCATCCGCGCCGCGGCGTCGAGCAGTTCAGCGTCCGCCTTGCCCGTCGCGATCGCGGGCGCGGTTGGGCCGCCGCGCGGCCACCGGCTGGACGCCGCTTGCAGCAGCAACGCGGCGATGGCGGCCGGCCGCAGGACCAGAGCCATTCCCAATGCGTGGCCGCTGTCCTCGGTGTCGATCCAGTGGCCGGTAACCGGAAGGTTCGCCGTCACGACAAGGCAATCACCTGCACGGTATTCGTGCATTTGGTCGCCGAGAAGCAGCTGCTTGCCGCCGTGCGCCATGATGACCAGCAGCGGCTCGGTGAGCGAATACTCCGGTGCCGCAACGGTGATCCGCGTCTTTGACAGCAGCAGCCCGTCGATTGGCGTCGTCATGTCCGGCCGGGCATGGGCCGCGATGCGGTCGCGGATCTCGACCAGGCGCATGTCGGACACACCTCACCCAATCATGCGGACCAATCGGCTTGCAACACGATCCGGGCAAGTCAAATAGGATTGTGCAAGGCCTTGCAACTATTGGCCTACCGTCAAGCTGGGGGTCTGCGATGTGATCGATGCGTCCATTTCAACAATCAGGAGCACGATCATGCCACTCGATCACTACGTCACCCTCGGCCGGTCTGGGTTGCGCGTCAGCCCGTTTGCACTCGGCGCGATGACCTTCGGCGAGGATCCTGGCGCCGCCGGCACCAGTGTCGAGGAGTCCGAGAAGATCCTGGAGACCTACCTCGATCGCGGCGGAAACTTCATCGACACCGCGAACTTCTATACCAATGGCCACTCGGAAAAGATCCTTGGCGACTGGTTCGCGGCGCATCCGGGTCGGCGCGAGCACGTCGTCGTCGCATCGAAGTTCTTCGGCAACATGTTTCCCGGCGACCCGAACGGTGGCGGGGCGGGCCGCGGCTCGATCATCGCCCAGTTGCATGAGTCATTGCGCCGCCTCAACACCGACTACGTGGACCTGTATTGGTTGCACAACTGGGACCGGCACACGCCGATCGAGGAGACGATGCGTACTCTCGACGACTTGGTGCGGGCAGGCAAGATCCGCTACATCGGGTTCTCCAACACGCCGGCATGGGTGACTGCGCAAGCGCAAACCACCGCGATGCTGCGGGGTTGGACTTCTCTCATCGCCCTGCAGGTCGAATATTCGCTGCTGGCCCGCACAGTCGAGGGTGAGATCGCGCCGCTGGCCCAACAACAAGGCATGGCGCTGGTTCCGTGGAGCCCGCTGAAAAACGGCTTCCTGTCGGGCAAGTATCGGCGGGGTGCCGACGTGGTCGACTCGGCGCGCGCCGCCTTCGTCGGTGGGCCAACCGACGAAGAGTTCGACGTGATCGACACCGTCAGCGCGATTGCCGACGCCCTCGAAACACCTTCAGCCGCAGTAGCTTTAGCGTGGCTTCTTTCACGGTCGCAGACCGTGGTGCCGATCGTCGGAGCCCGCCGGTTGCACCACCTTGAGAGCAATCTCGCCGCGCTCGACGTGACACTGACTGCCGAGCACCTTCGTGCGCTCGACGCCGTCTCGGCGCCGACGCTCAACTATCCGGCAGAAGTAAACGGGACGATCCGGTCCATGCTGCAGTTCGCGGGGACAACGGTCGACGGTGAACCTTCCACCGTGTATCCGCCCCTCCTCGCAAGCGATATGCGCTACTGACCGTCAGAACGGCGGCGGCGGCAACGGAATCGACGGCGCGGGCGGCAGCGGCACCTCGGGCGGGGGCGGCAGCTGCGGCGGAGGCGGCAGCGGGAGCCCCAGCGGGATCGCGGGCAGACCGAGCGATACCCCGACCGGGACCGTCACCTGCACCGGCGACGGAATGTCGATCGGCGGCGGAGGCGGAACGTCGAACGGTGCCGGAGGCAGATCCAAGTTGTTCAGCGGCCACGGCAGCCCGTTGTCGTGGATGGGTTCGGCCTGTTGTTCGTCGCGCTGGCTCTCGCCTTCGTGGTTGGCGGGATCGGACGCCGCGGTCTGTTCGGTGGCTAGTTCCGGACCGGCCGGATCAGCGCCCGCGATACCGGCGCCGTGGAGCAGTGCGCTCAAGCTCATCGCGCTTCCGACAGTTGCTCCAGCCACGATGAGCCTCAAGTTCAAGATCACTCCTAGGTGTCGACCCGCTCACAATAGGCGTAGAAATGCCGAATGTCGCTGCGACCAAGCCGATTTCGACTTCGGGCGGCGGCGTCAATTATCGCCGGAGTCAACGCGGGCAATGTCCTTCGGGGGCAGCCAACGGGTAGAGACCTTGCTGTCGGCACACCGCCCGTGCACGGTGGCAAAGTAAGCAGTCGTTAGCGACGAACTTCCAAACTGCTGCGCGATCATCGGAATTCTGCAGTCCACCCCTGAGCCTGCCCCCAACGAGGCAGGCTCAGGGCGGAGGCTATGCACAGCGCAGGGGGTGCAACAGGTCGAAAAGTGGTCCGGCACAAGGCCCGACCCAGCTTGGCGGCGGTGCCCAGCCTGGCGGTGGATACCAGCCTGCAGGTGGGGTCCAGTCCGGAGGTGGCGCCCAGCCGATCGGCGGCACCCAACCGGGTGCCGGGTAGCCGTCGTTCCAGCCCGGGCCCCATTCCGGGTGATGCCAGTCGCCCGGGTGCGGTCGACCCGGCCCGTACGGTCCCCAGTCGGTCGCGAAGCCGCCCGCTGCTGCAACGGGAACTGCCGCTGATGCGACGCCAGGTGCGACCAGGGTGGCTGCGATCGACACTCCTGCTGCCGCCACCGCAAGCGCATGTAGCGATGGTCTTCTCAACACGGATCTACTCCCTTCATTACCCAGTGGTGCAATGCATCTCGACGCTAAGTCGATTGGTTGGGAACGCGAACAATGTGCGCTTGAGGAGTGCTGTGACGGGCTGACCACGCTGTGCGAACCTCTGATGTCGTTGAGAATCCCCTGCCAACGCCGTCGTCACCGAGCTTGCTGACAGACGGCGCCGCGACAGCGGGCCCATCGATTACGTTGCGTCTCAACTCGACTAATCGTGTTGCTCAGCAAATCCAGCAAACACGGTACGTTAGTTGGTACAGCAAATTCAGTATGCGTGCGGCGTCGGGAATCAGCATTCCACGGCGCGTTCGCTCGCGCACGGGCCCCACAGCAATTTCATAGCTTCGAGCTGGAGTGTTGACGGTTTCGTTGAATTTTGAGAGATTACTGTCAGGATTTATCGAGCCGTTACGCACAGCTTTGCCCGAACCGAATAGCTTGCGCAGCAAACAGTAGTTTGCCGTGTAGCGGACTCGCGTCCTGACGACTAGCGACGAAAAGGGGCGGTGGCCATGGCTTGCAGCAGGGCGGGGCACAGTAGATACATCGGACGCGTCGGAGCGTTGGCTGTCGCGCTAGGCATCGGGACCGCCATCGCGGCGCCTGCGGGATCGGCGTGGGCAACGCCGACCGAGTCCGACACCTCGACCGCAACGTCGGATTCCAGTGCGGCGACCGCGGATCAACCGTCGAACGCCGAAACTGATTCGAAAACAGCCGAATCCACATCGACCGCCAAGACCACCACCGCGTCGAGCACCGGTGAAGGTGAAGCACATAAGTCCGACACCGCCGAACAGAGCGTGAAAAAGAAGAAGCCGCCGACTGCACGCAAGACCACTCGTGAAACCAGCGGCGCCACCACGCACGTCGACAACCGCAGGGTGAAGCCCGCGAAGGACGCGGAGTCCAAGGCGCCAGCGTCGACCGCTACTTCTGCTGCTGTCCAACAGGATTCGGTGGCCGTCGCCACCACCGCCGCCGCGACGACGTCCCCGGCGACGACGACCACACTCCAGGAGTCCGTGCAGAAGACGGTTGCGTCCCCGGTCGCCGCCGTCGTGCGCAATCTGGTGTCGTCGTTCCTCGGAGCAGTGTCCGGCGGTGTATCGGAGTCACCATTGGCATGGGTGTTCCTGGCCGCGGCGCGACGACAGATAGGCGAAACCGAAGAGACAACCACGACGACGTTGAGCGCGACGACGACGTCCGCCGTCGTGGCGGCTGCTGCGACGAATCAACCGCCCACGGTGTCACCGACGTTCGGCACGCCAGATCCCACGACGGGCACGGTCACCGGTCAGCTGGGAGCGACCGATCCCGAGGGCCAGCCGCTGTCGTACACCGTGAGCAGTGCGCCGAGTTCGGGCACTCTGTCATTAGACAGTGCGACAGGGAATTTCACGTACACCCCGACAACGGCCCAGCGGATAAGCGCGGGACTGACCACCGCCGACGACACCATCGCGATGACAGTCACGGTGTCCGACGGGACCAATGCCGTGGCCTCCGTGATCAACATTCCGGTCGGCGCAGCCGCCATCACCAAGACCGGCGACCTGACCGTAACCGGTGGCGGCGCGGTCGCCACCACCAACAACCGGGCCTACGTCACCAACAAGAGCACCGGCACCGTGACCGTGATCGACACGACGACCAACACCGTCGTCGGCACCATCAACGTCGGCGCGACACCGGACGGCCTGGTGGTGAAACCCGACGGCACTCGGCTCTACGTGTCGAGCACCGACGGCAACACGGTGACCGTGGTGAATACCACGACCAACACGGTGGTGACCACCATCGCCGTGGCCAAACCCACTGCGATGGCGATCAATTCGAGTGGCAGCGTGTTGTACGTCGCCAACTACGACGCCGGTACCGTGACCAAGATCAGCACGACCACCAATGCGGTGTCCGGCGCGGCCGTCACGTTGCCTTCGGGCTCGCATCCGACCGAGATCACGGTCAGCCCCGACAAGACCAAGATCTATGTGCTGAGCGTCATGGCTGACGGTTCGACCGGGCTGTCCGCGTTCGCCTTGTCGTCCTCGTCGGCAACGGCATGGACAAACCTGAGCGGTACGGCGACGGGTGCCGTTGTCAGTCCGGACAACTCGCGGCTGTACATCACCACCAACAACGGAACCAACAGCACGGTTACCGTCGTCAACACCACGACAAAGGCCACAGTCGGCAGTTTCGCGGTCAGCGGTGTGCTCTCGGGCGTCACCGTCAGCAACGACGGCAGCACACTGATCGTCGCAGACACCAAAGGCAAGATCACCACGCTCAATTCGGCAACGGGCGCAACGCTTTCCACGCTGTCGACGCGCTCGGTGACAACAACAATGTCGCAACTGCCCGGCCTCGCGATGAGCCCGGACGGGACGAAATTCGTCCTGACCGATTACGACCTCAATCGAGTCCGCGTGGTGTCATTGACCGCCGTTGCGGGCGGCGGCACCGTCAACCAACCTCCGGTGGCGGCGCCGACGGTTGGCAGTGCAGATCCCACGACGGGTGCGGTGTCGGGAGCGATCAACGGCAGCGACCCGAACGGAGACTCGCTGACCTACACCGTCGCAGGTGCGCCCACGAAGGGCTCGCTGGTCCTCAACGCCGACGGCACGTTCACCTACACGCCGACCGCCACGGCACGCCACGCCGCGGCCACCACCGGCGCGACCACGTCGCTGACCACCGACACCTTCACGGTCACCGTGTCCGACGGCCGACAAGGGACGACGACCGCGACCGTGACGATCAACATCTCGCCGACCAACACCGTCCCGACGGTTCGGTCCACCACCCCGATCGCGAGCAGCACGACCGGCCAGTCGAAGGGCCAGGCGGTCGGCAGCGACGCCGACGGGGACAAGCTGACGTACACGTCGAGCACGCCTGCCAAGGGCACCGTGACGTTCTCGGGCAGCATCTACACCTATACGCCCACCGCCGCGGCGCGGCACGCAGCGGCCAAGGTCGGGGCGACCGCGGCCGACAAGACCGACACGTTCACCATCACCGCCGATGACGGCCACGGCGGCACCGCGACCGTGACGGTCACAGTGTCGATCCCCGGCGCCAACGCCGCACCCACCAGCGGGTCGGCCGCCGTCACCAGCACCAACACCACCACGGGCACGGTCACCGGAAAGGTCACCGCGGTAGACACCGACGGCGACGCATTGACCGTCACCTCCTCGGCGCCCGGCAAGGGAGCGCTGACCATCAACTCCGACGGCACCTTCAGCTACACGCCGACGGCCGCGGCGCGCCTGGCCGCGTCGGCCGCGACCGCCCCGGACTCGGCCAAGGTCGATCCGGTCACCTTCACCATCTCCGATGGCTACGGTGGCACGACGACGGTCGCGTTCTCGCTGCCGGTGACTCCGTACAGCACCGTCAACCAGGCGCCCACCAACGTGCAGACGTCGGTGAACAACCCGACGGTGGCAATCGGTGAGGTGGACGGCACCGTGTCTGCGACCGACCCCGAGGGCGGCGCCCTGAGCTACACCGTCAAGACTGGACCGAATCTGGGCAGCGTGGCCCTGAATGCGACGACAGGCAAGTTCAGTTACACCCCCGACGTTGCGGCCCGGTATCTCGCGGCGGCGACCACAGGCGCGGACACCGATTCGTTCACGGTGAACATCACCGACAACGCGGGCAACACCGTCCAGACGACCGTGACCGTGACCGTGGCACCGCCGGATTCGTCGGCTTCGTCGATCGATCAGCGCGGCACCACCGTCGCGATGAACGTCCAAGAGATGTACTTCTATTCGCAGGCCGACACCGACAAGGCGTTCGACCTGTTGAAGGCCGACGGCGTCACCAGCGTGCGCATGCTGATCCCGTGGGCGGGCGTCGAGGCGACCAACAACACCTACAACTGGACGGCCATCGACAGGATGGTGAATTCCGCTGTCGCACACGATATAACGATCCTCGGTGTGGTGGATTCGACGCCGACGTGGGCCGGCGTCTCCGGCGGAGCACCGTTGTCCGCCGCGCCCGCCGATCCGGCCGAGTTCGCCTCGTTCATGGGAGCGCTCGCCACGCGGTACAAGGGGAAGATCGGTGCCTACGAGATCTGGAACGAGCCGAACGGTTACCAGTTCTGGTCGCCTGCGCCCGACGCCGCGGCGTATACGGCACTGCTGAAGGCGGCCTATCCGGTGATCAAGGCCGCGGACCCGAACGCGGTCGTCATCGCCGCCGGCCTCGGCTCGGTGATCTCCTTCGGCACCCTGACCATCGACCCGGTCACCTACCTTCAGGAGATGTACGACGCTGGGGCACAAGGGTATTTCGACGCAGTCGCCTACCACCCGTACCTGTATTCCAAACTGTTCTCGACGCCCAGCCCCTATGCGAGTGCGCCGATCAATCAGGTCGAAGCGATGCACGCGATCATGGTCGAGTACGGGGACGGCGCCAAGCAGATCTGGGCCACCGAGTACGGCCAGCCCTCCGACTACGTCTCGGAGCAGAACCAGGCCGACTACATCGCCGACTTCCTGCGGACATGGCGCAATTTGTCGTATGCCGGACCCGCGTTCATCGACACCATCAAAGACACCGGCAGCGCCGACGACAATTCGTCGACTCTCGGTGTGTACCACCTGGATTGGACTCCGAAGCTGGCGGTGGCCGTGATCGAGCAGATCATCGAGGAGAACCAAGCCATCATCGCCGAGGAGGAAGCCCAGTCCGCGACCAACCTCTAGAACGCGTTGGGGTCTGCCTGGATCGCGGCCGGAACCGGGTGCTGGTAGAGCCGAGACGCGTTCTCCCAGGTGACCTTTCGGATGATGTCGGCGGGCAGTCCGTTGATCTGCTCGTGGATCGTGCGCTGGGTGTGCGGCCAGGTGGAGTCGCAATGCGGGTAGTCGGCCTCGAGCAGGATGTTGTCCGAACCGATCCGGTCGTGCTGGATGAACGATGACTGATCCTCGACCGCGCAGAACCAGAAGTTGCGCTTCAGCACCTCAGCGGGTGTCAGCGTTTCACCGAGCGCCCGCCACGTGCCGTACATCTCGTGGTAGCTGAGCATGTGGTCGAGTCGATCGAGAAGTCCTGCCACCCAACCGATCCCACCCTCGGAGAGGCAGATCTTGAGGTCGGGATACCGGGTGCAGACGCCCGAATACAGCCAGTCGACGGCTGCCGAGATGGCGTAGGCGAAGAACAGCACACCGACGACGTCGGGTGGGGCGTCGTCGGTCGTCGACGGCGAGGTGCCTGACGAACCGATGTGCAGGTTCACCACTGTCCCGGTGTCGGCGCATGCCGCCAGCATCGGCTCCCAGTATCCGGAGTGGATGGTCGGCAGGCCGAGCAACGCCGGGTTCTCGCTGAATGTGACCGCGTGGTAGCCGCGTTCGGCGTTCTCGTAGATCATCTTCGCGCTGACCTCGGGGTCGAGCAGCCACGGGAGCTGGCAGGGGATGATCCGGTCCGGATAGGAGCCTGCCCACGCTTCGATGTGCCAGTCGTTCCAGGCGCGCACGCATGCCATCGCGAGGTCACGGTCGTTGGTGACCTGCTGCAGTCGCTGCCCTGCGAAGCCGGGCAGGAACGACGGGAAGTTCAGCGACGCGTAGACGCCGTTGAGGTCCATGTCCTTCACGCGTTCGTGGATATCCCAAGCGCCGCGGCGCATTTCGTCGAAGCGGGCCGGTTCGAACCCGTATTCCTCGACCGGGCGGCCCACTACCGCGTTGAAGCCGACGTTCGGCAGCGACTGTCCGTCGTACATCCAGGTCTGTCCGCCGTCGTCGGTGTCGACGACCCGTGGGGCGCGGTCGGCGAACTTCTGCGGCACCCGACCCTCGAAGGTGTCGGGGGGTTCGACGATGTGGTCGTCGACGGAGATCACGGTGTAGAGGCGGTCGGCCCGCTCGGGTTCGGCCAGGAAGGTGACGCTGCGGTCGCCTCCGGTCTTGGCGGTGGTGAAGTTCAGATTCGCCGACATCTCGTCGATCGAGGCCATGGCTGATCCTCTCTACGTCAGAACGCTGCGGTCTGCCTTGATGGTCATGCGTGCCGCGCCCGCCCAATACACGTCGGCGGCGCGTTCGATGAGCGATGCCTGCATGCCGACCATGTCGCCGCGGCTCATCTTCGTCGGGGTCCGCCCGGTCACCATCACGTCGTACGCGAGATGACAGACCCGTTCGATGGACACGGCGCGATAGACGGCCTCAGCGAGGTTGCGGCCAGTGGCGATGACACCGTGGTTGGCCAGGATGATGAGGTTGGCCGAACCGACCTGTTGCGCGAGTTCGGCTGCGCGCCAAGGGGCGTCGATCTCGCCGTCATACTTCTCGACCAGATACATGTCGTCGAGGAACAGCGCGCCGGTCTGATGAACCAGTTCGGGAAGGCTGCCGAGGGCCGCGATCAGGCTGACGTAGTAGGGATGGTTGTGGATGACCACGCGGGCGTCGGGCCGGAGCCGGTGGAGCTCGGTGTGGATGTGGATGGCGGGTGTGACGTCCCAGCGGCCGCGGACTACCCGCGCGTCTTCGTCGACGACGCAGATGTCCGAAGCGGTCAGCTCTTGCCACCACAGCCCCCACGGGTTGACGTACATGTCGGTCTGGCCGTCGGGCTGCCAGGTGATGTGCCCGGCCATGTTTTCGGCGAAGCCGATTTCGGCGAGATGGCGGAACGCGACCGCCATCTGTTGTTCGTCGGTCAGGTCGACCCCGATGGGCGGCGTCTTGGCCGGCGCCCAGACCTCGAGGCCGCCCTGTCGCACTTCGCTGCTCATTTCACCTGCTCCTGCTGAATTTCGAGGCTCTCCTCGAGTGTTGACCGGATCCTGTCGCGAAGTTGGCCTTTGGCGATCTTGCCGCCCGACGAGCGCGGCAGTTCGTCGAGAACTTCCAGGCGTTCTGGCAGCAGCTCCTTGGAAACGCCCTGTTGCAGAAGGTGTTCGACGAGGGTGGGCAGATCCAGGGCGGCGGCGTCCGTGAGCTCGACGAATACGCAGACACGCTCGCCGAAGACCGCGTCGGGCATCGCGACCGCCGCGGCCACGGCGACCGCGGGATGGGTGGCGACGGCCTCCTCGACCTGCACCGCGCTGATGTTCTTGCCGCCCCGCAGGATGAAGTCCGAGGTTCGGCCGGTCAGGGTGAGATAGCCGTCGGCGTCGAGTTCGCAGATGTCGCCCATCCGCATCCAGCCGTCCCTGGTGAACAACTTGTCGTGATCGGTGCCGCCGAGATAGCCCAGGCTCAGGGCCGGACCGCGGCACGCGGGTTGTCCGCGCCCCGACTGTGTGACGTCGCGGTCGCCGTCGAACAGGCGGACTTGCATCTCGGGCACTATCCGGCCTGCGGTGCGCAACCGTCGGTGGAGTGGGTCCGCGACGGTGGTGGCGCTGAGGATCCCGGTCTCGTTGGAGCCGTAGAACTGCAGGATCGTGGCGCCGGTCAACTCCTCGAACCGGGCGGCCTGGCTGTAGGGGAGTGGCTCACCGCCGGTGAACACCACGCGCAGGCTGGTCAGGTCGTACTCGCGCGAGGCTTGGTTCGCCAGCATCATCGCCAATTGCGTACTGACGCAGCACAATACGGTTGCCTGGTGCTTGGCGATCGCGGCACATGCCGCCGCGGCGTCGAACTTCTCGATTCTGATCGCGGTGGCGCCCAGGTAGATCGGCGTGGTGTGCGAGGTCCAGATGCCGAAGCCGAACGGCATGGGCAGGACCGAGAGGAAGACGTCGTCGGGAGTGAGTTCGCCGTTGGCCACCGCTTTCTGATGAAAGTAATGCCACCGATTCTGAGTGTGCACAACGCATTTCGGCAGTCCTGTAGTGCCGGACGTCGAGTTGATCAGGAAGACGTCGTCGGGGCCGATGGGCGTCAGGCCGTTCGTTCCGTCGGCTTCGGGTGTGGTGTCGAGGTCGTGGGCGATGGCCGCGACCCGCAGCCTCGCGTCAGCCTCGGCGGCGGCCTGCTGCGCGGGTGCGAGGCGTTCTTGGTCGGTGACGACGAGAGTCGGCTGAGCGGTGCGCATAATCGCGGTGGCTTCGCGGACGCCGGATCGGGCGCCGAGGCCAACCGCGGTCGCGCCGCAGCGTTCGATGGCGACCAGCAGGACGTGGACGGCCGATGTGTCCTTGTGCCAAACGGCAACGCCGTCACCGGGTGCGACGCCGAACGTCAACAGGCGCTTGGCGAGGTTGGTGGCGGCGTGGTCGAACTCGGACCAGGTGAGCACCGTCTCGGGGGAGTGGAGTGAGAAGTCGATGTAGGCGGGTTTGTCCGGTGTCTGATTGGCATTGCGCCTGACGCAGTCGGACAGCGTGGTGTCGGTCCACCAACCGGCAGCCCGGTAGTGCGCCGCCTCTTCACTCGTAACGGCGGCCGCGTCGACGCCCATTCGCAAGATCATATGGATTGGAGACGCGGGTCAGACTGGTATCGGGCCGCTTCTCTGACCCTGAACTGCAGAGACACGCGCGCAAGCGGAATTCGATCAGCAAACCGGCTGGTTAACCGTGGCGATGCCAAACCTTTTTCGTCGATTTTTCAGTGGACTTCCGGTCGCCAACACAAGACTGTCGCCTGAGCGACCGCAGATACTCAGCCAATATGGCGATCTAGCTGGTAATAGGTACATCTCTTACCGATTACGGCAAATTCTTGAAGACCATTCCGGCGGGTATGTGCAAGCCGCTACACTGGCCAGCGATTCATGACGTTTCGCCGAGCTAAGCCGCCGCCCATGCTCAGCAACCTACGTTTACTGGGCAATTAGGGGAAACAATGCAATTGCGATACGGCAGATATGTCGGACGCGTCGGCGCCCTGGCCGTTGCGCTTGGGATCGGATCCGCTGTCGCGGCCCCGGCCGGTATCGCGTGGGCCGCTCCTGAGGATTCGACTGCCACCACGACTGCTGGGACCGACGGGACTACCCAGGAGCCCGGCGCGAGCACCGAAACCGCCGGCGGCGCCGCAGTCACGCCGCCGACTGCCGAATCGACAACCACCCAACCCGCCGGCGCGACACCGGGCTCCTCGAGTTCCGAAGAGGTGGCACCTGGGGTCACCGTGTCGAGTTCCGGCGGTGCGCATTCCGACGAGACAGCCAAGCCGAAGCCGAAGCCGAAGAAGAAGTCGACTTTCAAACCTCACGCCCGAGTTTCCGAATCCGCAACGGCGACAAGCGAGCCCGCTCAGCAGGCGCAGGCCCAGACGACGACCGGTACCACGGCGTCCGAGGACGTTTCGGGCCCGACTGCGCAGGCCACCGTCTCGGTCGCCGCGACGCAGCGGTCGGTCGCCGAGGTGCCCGTTGCGCTCTCGGCGGTGCAGCCGACTGTGCCGAACCCGGTTCAGACATGGATGAGCAGCCTGCTCGACGGCGTCGTGCGGCCCGTGTTGTCGACGTTCCTCGGCATGCTTCCCGGCGGTTCGACGGAGTCACCGCTGTCGTGGGTGTTGCTTGCCGCGGCCCGTCGTCAAGTGGGCCAGACCGAGGACGTCACCAACCTGTCCGCTCAGCAGATGGCGGTCAGCCAAACCCTTGCGGCGGCGGCCGCGAACCAACCGCCGACCGCGTCGGTGGCCTGGGGCAGGCCCGATGCGACGACGGGCAAGGTGTTAGGGCAGCTGAGCACCAGTGATCCCGAAGGGCAGGCGGTCACGGTCGGGCTGAAGAGCGGTCCGAGCGCGGGCACATTTGCCTACGACGCCACGACAAAGGTCATCACGTACACCCCGACGAGCGCACAACGTTTCGTCGCCGCGACGACTTCCAATCCCAATGACACGATCGCGATGACGATCACGCTGTCCGACGGGACGAACACCGTCGACGTGCCGATCAACATCCCGGTGAGCCCGTCGCCGTTCTACAAGAGCACCGACTTCACCAACGTCAGCGACCCGAGCGCCGTTGCGGTCACGAGCAACCGCGCGTACATCACCAATCGCAGCGCAGGCACCGTCACCGTCTACGACACGGTCAAGAACACCGTCGTCGGCACGTATCAAGTAGGCGCATCGCCCGACGGCATCGCGGTCAAGAAGGATGGCACGCGGCTGTACGTGTCGAGTTCGACCAACAACACGGTCACCGTGATCGATACCGCGACCGGCGCCACGAAGAAGACGCTGACGATCGCCAATCCGACTGCGATCGCGATCAATCCGGCAGGCACCACCGTGTACGTCGCCAGCGGCAGCGCTGGGACGATCAGCAAGATCAGTACGGCCTACAACACGATCTCCAGCAGCGTGGTCAAACTCCCAACGGGTCTGAAGCCGACGGAGCTCGTGGTGAGCCCCGACGGCACCAAGATCTACGTCGCGAGCACGAAGTCGACCGGCGGGGGCAACGTCTCGGTGTTCGCGTCCTCGGCGACCACGGCGACGTCGATCACCGACATCGGCGGTGCGCCAACGGGTATCGCGATCAGTCAGACTTATCCTCGGTTGTTCGTCGCCGACACCGCAGGTGCGGTCACCGTCATCGACACTGCGGCGGGCACCGCGATCACCAGAAACCTCGGTGTTCCGCTTGCCGGTCTCGCGGTCACCAACGACAGCAGCGCGGTGATGGTGACGAGCAACACCGGTCTCGTCGCCGCACTGAGTTCCACCGACGGCTCGACGTTGGGAGCGATCAGTATTCGGAACACCGCGACGCCGATGTCGGTCCAACCCGGCGTCGTACTGAGCCCCGACGGCACGCTGATGTTCGTCACCGATTACGACACCGACAGTGTCCACGTGGTCTCGCTCGTCCCGCCGAATACGTCGCCGTTCTCCAGCGATCCGTACTACAGCGTGTCCAACCCGTCGACGGGCGTGCTGAGCGGCAAGGTGGGAGTCGTCGACTACGACGGTGATCCGCTGACATATGTGGTGAACACCAAGCCGACGAAGGGCACCTTGGTGCTCAAGGCCGACGGAACATACACGTACACACCGACTTCCACTGCCCGGCACGCGGCGGCCGTACCGACCGCGCCCGATTCGGTGAAGACGGACTCGTTCACGATCACGGTCTCCGACGGTCGCAACGGCTCGTTGACCGAGACGATCACCGTCGCGATTCCGCCTGCGAACAAAGTGCCGGTCGTGACGACGACCATCGGGACTCCCAACAGCTCGACAGGAGTCGTCACGGGCAGTGTCAAGGGCACCGACGGTGACTACGACACCCGGAAATACACCGTGACCGGGTCGCCGACGAAGGGCACGGTCACCCTCACGTCGACCGGCTCCTTCACCTACACGCCAACGGCGGCGGCGCGTGCTGCCGCGACGGCACCCGGTGCACCGTACGACGCCACGAAGGACACGTTCGTCGTCACAGTGGACGACGGCCACGGCGGTGTGGTGCCGGTGACGGTGAACGTCAGGATCGGCGCAGCCAACGCCAAACCCACGGGGGCGACGTCGACGGTGTCGAACCCGAACCCGCGCACTGGCGTCGTCACCGGTGCCATCAGCGCGACGGACGCGAACGGTGATCCGCTGTCGTACAAGGCAAGCGCGACGACCAAGGGAACGATCGTCATCAATCCCAACGGCACGTTCACCTATACGCCGACGGCCGCGGCCCGCACGGCGGCCTCGGCGGCAGGGGCATCGTCGACCACCAAGTCGGAAACCATCACCGTCACCGTCAGCGATGGATTCGGCGGCACCACAACAACATCGGTCAAGGTCTCCATCGCGCCGAACCCGACAACCAACACGGCGCCGACGAATGGCCATGGGACAGTCACGGGTACGTCGACGGCGATCGGAACGGTCACCGGTACGGTGACGGCCACCGATCCAGACGGCGACAATCTGTCGTACAGCCTCGGTTCAGGTCCGGCTTTCGGCACGGTGAAGGTGACGCCCACCGGACAGTTCACCTACACGCCCGACGTGGACGCCAGATATCGGGCGCTGGTGACGCCGGGCGTCGACACGGACAGCTTCGTCGTCAAGATCAGCGATCCGTGGGGTGGAACGACCACGACGACGGTGAATGTCAACATCGCGCCGCCGTCGGCGTCCGCGATTGACCAGCGGCCAACGGAGATTGCCGTCACCGCCCAGCAGATGTACTTCTACTCGCAGACCGACACCGATAAGGCGATGGGTCTGCTGAAGGATGCCGGCATCGACACGATCCGGATCCTGATGCCTTGGGCCGGAGTCGAACCCGCAGACAATACATTCGACTGGGCCGCGACGGACCGAATGATCAACAGCGCCAACGCCAAAGGCATCAAGGTGCTCGCCGTGCTGAACTCGACACCTGACTGGGCGGCGGTTCCCGACCAGCCGACGTGGGCTGGACACCCGGCGGACCTGAACGCGTTCGGTGACTTCGTCACTGCGGTGGCGACGCGGTACAAGGGCAAGGTCGCTGACTACGAGATCTGGAATGAGCCCAACGCCAACATCTTCTGGGCTCCCACTCCGTCTGCGCAGCAGTACACCGAACTACTGAAGGTGGCGTACACGAAGATCAAGGCCGCGGATCCGAATGCGACGGTGATTGCGGCGTCGGTCGCTTCGGCAGCTGAGACGCCGGGCGGTCCGACGATCAACCCGGTGACGTACTTGTCGGAGATGTACGCGGCGGGCGCCGGCGGATACTTCGATGCGATCTCGTATCACCCGTACTTTTACTCGGTTCCGTTCTCGGCGGGGGAGGGCCATGCGGGTGTGCCGATCACGCAGGCGGAGCAGTTGTATGCGGTGATGGTCGCCAATGGCGATGGGAACAAGAAGATCTGGGCGACGGAGTATGGTCAGCCGTCGTCGGTGGTTTCCGAAGCGAATCAGGCGGCGTTCGTCGGTGACTTCCTGCGGACGTGGCGCACTCTCGAATTCGCCGGTCCCGCGTTCATCCACACGCTGGCCGACTATCCGTCGAGTGACCCGATTCAGGCGTCGATGGGGTTGTTCCATCAGGACTGGACGCCGAAGCCGGCGCTCACCACGGTCGAGCAGGTGATTGCGGAAAACAACGCGATCGAGGCCGCTGCGAACAACAACGTGCTGTAGGGGTGACCGCAGCACATCCGGGCTCGACGTTCGGCGCCAACGAGAATCGACGCGGCGGGTACCGCGAGCAGCTAAGCTTCGGCAAACCGCACAACTTTGCAGGCCTGACCTGGAGGTATGTTTCGTGGGGCTCACCATCGGCATCATCGTCGTCGTCGTAATACTGCTGCTGCTCGCCGTTTTCGTCATCGCCGGTTACAACGGTCTGGTCCGCGCGCGCAACGCATACAAGAACGCCTTCGCGCAGATCGACGTCCAGTTGCGGCGGCGATTCGACCTGATTCCCAACCTGATCGAGACCGCCAAGGGATACATGGCACACGAGCGCCAGACGCTGGAGGCTGTGGTGGCGGCACGCGGCGCCGCAATGAACGGCCTCGCGGCCGCGCAGGCCAATCCGGGCGACCCGGCAGCGATGCAGCAGTTGGCGTCCGGGCAGCAGGCGCTGGAGGGCGCCCTGAGCAGACTCAACGTGGTCGTCGAGCAGTATCCCGACTTGAAGGCCAGCCAGACCATGATGCAGCTGTCGGAGGAGCTGACCTCCACGGAGAACAAGGTCGCGTTCGCTCGGCAGGCATACAACGACTCGGTGATGAACTACAACAACAAGCGGGAGACCTTCCCGGGCAGCGTCTATGCGGGCATGTTCAACTTCACCCCCGCAGCGCTTTTGGAGATCCCGCCCGATCGCCCAGAGATGCGGGACGCCCCGAAGGTACAGTTCTGACCGATCGGCGGTCATGAACTTCTTCGATCACCAGCGGGCGGCCAAGGGCACCACGCTGAAGCTGGTGTTCCTCTTCGCCGCAGCTGTGTTGGCGTTGGTCGCAGGCGTCGACGCCGCCGCCGCGCTCGCGATGGGATACGAGAATGCCGATGCCTCATCGATTGTCGCCGTGGTCATCGTCGTCACGGTGGTCACGCTGTTGGTGATCGCCGGAGGCATGCTCTTCAAGACGATCGCGCTGCGTCAAGGGGGAGCGGCCGTCGCCGCGTCGGTCGGAGCGGTGCCCGTCGACCCCACTAGCACCGATCCCCAGCTGCGCAGGTTCGTCAACATCGTCGAGGAGATGTCGATTGCCTCGGGCGTTCCCGCGCCGCGATTGTTCGTCATGCCGCGCGAGACCGGCATCAACGCATTCGCGGCGGGGTTCACACCGGCGGACGCCGCCATCGCGGTCACCGCAGGAGCGCTGGCCCAACTCAACCGCGACGAGTTGCAGGGCGTGATCGGGCACGAGTTCAGCCACATCCTCAACGGCGACATGCGGCTGAACATCCGCCTGATCGGGCTGCTGTCCGGAATCTTGCTGATCGGCATGATCGGATTGCGGGTCCTGCAGTTCGGAGGCCGCGGAAGCGACAGTAAAGGCGCCGCACCGATCGTGATCGTCGCGTTCGCCATGATGGTGCTGGGATTCATCGGCGTGTTCTTTGCGAACCTGATCAAGGCGGCGGTGTCGCGACAGCGCGAGTGGCTCGCGGATGCGTCCGCTGTGCAGTTCACGCGTCAGACCGACGGGCTCGAGGGCGCACTGAAAAAGATCGGCGGCATCCCGACCGGCTCGCGGCTGCGCGACGCCCGCGGTGCGAACGAGGTCAGCCACATGCTGTTCGGGGAGGGCGTGCGAAAGTCGTTCGCCTCGCTGCTCGCGACGCATCCGCCGCTGACGTCTCGGATAAAGGCGCTCAACCCGAGCTTCGACCCGGGCGAGATCACCGAGCTGCAACAGCGTTATGCGCAGCAGCCGCCTGACGGGTTGGCTGAGGACTTCGCCGCCGGATTCGCCCCCGCCGGAACGGCATTGGGCCGTCCGACCCAGGCCCCGGCACCTGATCCCGCAGCCGGCAGGCACGTCCTCAGCCCCGAGCAGGTCGTCGCCCGGGCAGGCACTTTCACCCCGGCCGACTTGAAATACGGTGCCGCCCTTCAGGCGCGACTGCCGGACGACGTCCGACAGCTCGCCACCCAGCCGACCACGGCGCCCGTGGCCGTCATCGCCATGCTCCTTGCTCCGCCCGGTGAACCGCTGCAGGCTCGCCAGCTCACGTCGATCGCTCAGCGACTGGGACCCGCGCAGGCCCGGGAGGCGGCAGTCCTTGCCGGCCGGATGGCGAAGCTGCCGCACGAGTTGCGCCTGCCGTTCGTCGCTTTGGCCCTGCCGCAGTTGGCGGATCATCCCCGCGACTACCACGACCGGCTGGTTGCGGTGTTGAACGATCTCGCGGTCGCCGACGGCACGGTCACCATGTTCGAGTACTGCGTCACCCGCCTCGTTTGGAACTACCTGCTGGACACGGCCGACCCTTCGCGTCGCAGCAAGGTCGGCAACGGCTCGCTGAATGACGTGCGCCCAGTGGTCAGGACCCTCTTGGCGACGCTTGCGGTCGCGAGCGGCGGCGACCAAGACACCGGAGAGCGAGCATTTCACGGCGCGATGCGACGCCTCTACGGCGATAAGGCCACGGCCACGGCCGACAGTCCGCGTCGACTCAGCTGGCAGCAGACACTCGACGGCGGCTGGCCCGCACTGGACGCATTGGAGCCGAAGGCCAAGCAGGCGCTGGTCGAGGCGATGGTGGTGTCGGTGCTCGACGATGGCACCGTGACCGCAGCGGAAGCGGAACTGTTGCGCGCGGCGTGCGGGTTGATGCACGTGCCACTGCCTGCATTGCTGTCGTGACAGCGGAATAGCGTGGGCTGTCGCCGCGTTCGCCGCTCTGTGAGCACGCAACCGGAACTGAGCCCGACGGACTGGGTACGCGAACAGACAGAGCGCATCTTGGCGCAAGGCACGACGGATGGCGTCGAGATCTTGGACCGCGCGGTCGTCCTCTTCACGACGATCGGCGCGCAGTCCGGCAAGGCCCGCTATGTACCGCTCATGCGGGTCGAAGAGGGCGGTAAGTACGCGATGGTGGCGTCCAAGGGCGGCGATCCCAAGCACCCGAGTTGGTATTTCAACGTGCGGGCCAACCCCGCGGTCACCGTGCAGGATGGCGACAAGGTCACTTCCGGGACCGCGCGCGAGCTCGAAGGCGCCGAGCGCGAACACTGGTGGAAGCTGGCCGTGGCTGCCTACCCGCCGTATGCCGAGTACCAGGCCAAGACCTCGCGACAGATTCCCGTCTTCGTCGTCGAATAACCCGGCACAACGGCGGTATTGCGAGCCGCGAGTACGACTTACATTCAGCAGGCCGACGATTCGTTGCTGCGATACGTACGCGTGTCGTGCCGTGACGGCCAATAAGGCACTGTGAGCTGCGGCGAAGTAAGTGCCCCCGGCAGGATTCGAACCTGCGGCCTTCTGCTCCGGAGGCAGACGCTCTATCCCCTGAGCTACGGGGGCGCATATAGAAGTCACTGCGCCGATGGGCAGGGGACAGCCTAACGCATCCGAGCGACCGGAAACGGATTCGGGGCCTGACCACCTCAGACCATAGGATGGACCCTCGTGACGCCCGCCGACCTTGCCGAACTGCTCAAGGCCACCGCCGCCGCGGTGCTGGCCGAGCATGGCCTCGACACCTCAGCACTTCCGGCGACGGTCACCGTCGAGCGCCCGCGCAATCCCGAGCACGGCGACTACGCCACCAATATTGCCCTTCAGCTCGGCAAAAAGGTCGGCGCCAACCCTCGTGAGCTGGCCGGCTGGCTCGCGGCCGCCCTCGCCGCGCAGGACGGCATCGCCGCCGCCGACGTCGCCGGACCCGGCTTCGTCAACCTCCGCCTGGACGCATCCGCCCAGAACGTCATCGTCGGCAACGTCATCGAGGCCGGCCCCGGCTACGGCAACTCCGACGCGTTCACGGGCCACAACATCAACCTCGAGTTCGTCTCCGCCAACCCAACCGGCCCCATTCACATCGGCGGCACCCGCTGGGCCGCGGTCGGCGACGCGCTCGGCCGCCTGCTCGCCACCCAAGGTGCGCACGTCGTGCGCGAGTACTACTTCAACGACCACGGCGCCCAGATCGACCGGTTCACCAACTCGCTGATCGCCGCCGCCAAGGGGGAGCCCACCCCCGACGACGGTTACGCGGGCGACTACATCAAAGACATCGCCGCCCAGGTGCTCGCCAAGGACCCTGACGCGCTGAGCCTGCCCGACGCCGAGATGCGCGAGACCTTCCGCGCCATCGGCGTCGACCTGATGTTCACCCACATCAAGCAGTCGCTGCACGATTTCGGCACCGACTTCGACATCTTCACCCACGAAGACTCGATGCATACGTCCGGGCGTGTAGAGCAGGCCATCGCCAAGCTGCGCGAGGCCGGCAGCATCTATGAGAAGGACGGCGCAGTTTGGCTGCGCACCACCGACTTTGGCGACGACAAGGACCGCGTCGTTATCAAGAGCGACGGCAACCCGGCATACGTGGCCGCTGACATCGCCTACTACCTCGACAAGCGGCAGCGCGGATTCGACCTGTGCATCTACATGCTCGGCGCTGACCACCACGGCTACATCGCCCGACTCAAGGCGGTCGCCGCCTCGCTCGGTGAGGATCCCGCCACGGTCGAGGTCCTCATCGGGCAGATGGTCAACCTCGTTCGCGACGGGCAACCCGTCCGGATGAGCAAACGCGCAGGCACCGTCATCACCCTCGACGACCTTGTGGAGGCCATCGGCGTCGACGCCGCGCGCTACTCGTTGATCCGGTCCTCGGTCGACAGCCCGATCGACATCGATCTGGCGCTGTGGTCCTCGGCCTCCAACGAAAACCCGGTTTATTACGTGCAATACGCGCACGCCCGGCTGTCAGCGCTGGCCCGCAACGCGGCCGAACTCGGCTTGAGCCCCAGCACCGAGCACCTCGACCTCCTGACGCACGACAAGGAGGGCACGCTGATCCGCAACCTCGGCGAGTTCCCCCGCGTCCTGAAAACCGCTGCGGCACTTCGTGAACCGCACCGCGTCTCCCGTTACCTGGAGGATCTGGCCGGCGACTACCACCGGTTCTACGACTCCTGCCGGGTGCTGCCGCAAGGTGACGAGGTACCCAACGATCTGCACGCCGCCCGCCTCGCTTTGTGCCAGGCCACCCGCCAGGTCATCGCGAACGGCCTTGGCATCCTTGGCGTTACCGCTCCGGAGCGGATGTGATCGCTCATCCCGCCGGGCCCCGGCACGCTGAGGAGATACACCACGGCGGTGCCCCACCCCGGCCGCAGTCCTCAGCGGATGTGCTGATGCTCGCCCCGAACGTCTGGCCGCGCAGCACCGTTCGCGGTGACGACGGTGTCGTGACGATCGCAGGCGTTCCCCTCACCGACATCGCCGCCGAATTCGGCACTCCCGTCTTCGTGATCGACGAGGACGACTTCCGCGCCCGCTGCCGCGAAATCGCGGCGGCGTTCGGCGGCGGCGACAACGTGCACTACGCCGCCAAGGCGTTCCTGTGCAGCGAGGTGGCGGGCTGGGTGGCCGAGGAGGGGCTTTCCCTCGACGTAGCGACCGGCGGTGAGCTCGCAGTCGCATTGCACGCCGACTTCCCTCCTGAGCGAATCACGTTGCACGGCAACAACAAATCTGTTGATGAGCTGACGACCGCCGTGAAGGCCGGGATCGGTCACGTCGTGCTCGATTCGATGATCGAGATCGAGCGTCTCGACGAGATCGCCGGCGCGGCCGGTGTGGTTCAGGACGTCCTGGTGCGTGTCACCGTCGGTGTCGAGGCGCATACCCACGAGTTCATCTCGACTGCCCACGAGGACCAGAAGTTCGGTCTGTCGCTGGCCAGCGGCGCCGCGATGGACGCCGTTCGCCGCGTGTTCGCCACCGACAACCTGCGCCTGGTCGGCCTGCACAGCCACATCGGCTCACAGATCTTCGACGTCGACGGCTTCGAACTGGCCGCCCATCGGGTGATCGGCCTGCTGCGCGATGTCGTGGCCGAGTTCGGCGTCGACAAGACGAGTCAACTGGAGACCGTCGACCTCGGCGGTGGTCTCGGCATTTCGTATCTGCCACAGGACGATCCGCCGCCGATCACTGATCTCGCCGCCAAACTCGGTGCCATCGTGCGCAACGAATCCGCCGCGGTCGGCCTGCCTTCGCCGCGACTCGTGGTCGAACCCGGCCGCGCCATCGCCGGTCCCGGCACCATCACCCTGTACCAGGTCGGCACGGTCAAAGACGTCGATATCGCATCTGACAAGCACCGCCGCTACATCAGCGTCGACGGTGGCATGAGCGACAATATCCGCACGTCGCTGTACGGCGCCGAATACGACGTGCGCCTGGTTTCGCGCGTGAGCGAAATGCCCGCCACCCTGTCCCGCGTCGTCGGAAAGCATTGCGAAACCGGCGATATCGTCGTCAAAGACGCCTGGCTGTCCGATGACGTCGCGCCCGGTGACCTGCTCGGTGTCGCGGCAACGGGCGCCTACTGCTATTCCATGTCGAGCCGTTACAACCTGATCGGCCGCCCCGCTGTGGTGGCTGTGCGCAATGGGCAGGCCCGCCTGATTCTGCGCCGGGAGACGGTCGACGATCTGCTGAGTCTGGAGGTAACGAAATGACCAACCACGAAAAGCCCATCGGCGTAGCCGTATTGGGCCTCGGCAACGTCGGCAGTGAAGTGGTCCGCATCATCAAGGAGGATGCGAAAGATCTGGCTGCCCGCATCGGTGCGCCGCTCGAGTTGCGCGGTATCGGGGTGCGCAGGGTTGCCGACGATCGCGGGGTGCCCGTCGACCTGCTCACCGACAACATCGAAGAGTTGGTCTCGCGCGACGACGTCGACATCGTCGTCGAACTGATGGGGCCCGTCGAGCCCGCCCGCAAGGCCATTCTCAGTGCGCTGGAACAGGGCAAGTCGGTTGTGACAGCGAACAAGGCGCTGATGTCAATCTCCACCGGCGAACTCGCCCAGGCCGCCGAGCACGCTCACGTCGACCTCTACTTCGAGGCCGCCGTCGCCGGTGCCATCCCCGTCATCCGCCCGCTGACCCAGTCGCTGGCAGGCGATCGGGTGCTGCGCGTTGCCGGAATCGTCAACGGCACCACCAACTACATCCTTTCGGAGATGGACAGCACCGGAGCCGACTACGCGAGCGCGCTCGCCGACGCCAGCGCGCTCGGCTACGCGGAAGCCGACCCGACGGCCGATGTCGAGGGCTACGACGCTGCCGCCAAGGCCGCGATCCTCGCCTCGATCGCGTTCCACACCCGGGTGACCGCCGACGACGTCTACCGCGAGGGCATCACCAACGTGACGGCCGCCGACTTCGAGTCGGCGCGCGCACTCGGCTGCACCATCAAGTTGTTGGCGATTTGCGAGCGGCTCACCACCGACGAAGGGCAGGAACGGGTTTCGGCCCGCGTCTACCCGGCGCTGGTGCCACTCGAGCACCCGTTGGCCACCGTCAACGGTGCGTTCAACGCGGTCGTCGTGGAGGCCGAGGCCGCGGGTCGACTGATGTTCTACGGCCAGGGCGCAGGTGGTGCGCCCACGGCGTCGGCAGTGATGGGCGATGTTGTGATGGCGGCCCGCAACCGCGTACAGGGCGGCCGCGGACCGCGCGAGTCGAAATACGCCAAGCTGCCGATCTCGCCGATCGGCTTCATCCCGACCCGTTACTACGTCAGCATGAACGTGGCCGACCGGCCCGGCGTGTTGTCCGCTGTGGCAGCTGAATTCAGCAAGCGTGAAGTCAGCATCGCCGAAGTGCGGCAGGAAGGCATGGTCGACGAAGGCGGTCAGCGGTGCGGGGCGCGCATCGTGGTCGTCACGCACCGGGCCACGGATGCAGCACAGTCGGAAACCGTTGCAGCGCTGGCCGATCTCGATGTTGTGCAGAGCGTCAACAGCGTGCTGCGCATGGAAGGAACGACGGAATGAGCGCACCCAGGACCGCGGTGCACCAGCCCTGGCCGGGCCTGATCGCCGCCTACCGCGACCGCCTGCCCGTTGAGGACAGCTGGACCGCGATCACTCTTCTCGAGGGCGGCACCCCGTTGGTGTCCGCGCCGCGGCTATCCGAATACACCGGCTGCACAGTGCATCTCAAGGTCGAAGGCCTCAACCCGACAGGCTCGTTCAAGGACCGCGGCATGACCATGGCCGTCACCGAGGCGGTGGCCCGCGGTCAGAAGGCCGTGCTGTGCGCGTCGACGGGCAACACGTCGGCGTCCGCGGCGGCCTACGCCGCGCGGGCCGGCATCACGTGTGCAGTGCTGATTCCGCAGGGCAAGATCGCGATGGGCAAGCTCGCGCAGGCAGTCATGCACGGCGCGAAGATCATTCAGGTCGACGGCAACTTCGACGACTGCCTCGAGCTTGCCCGCAAGCTCACCGCCGACTATCCCACCGTCTCGCTGGTCAACTCCGTCAACCCGTATCGCATCGAGGGCCAGAAGACCGCCGCGTTCGAGATCGTCGACGCGCTCGGCACCGCACCCGACGTGCACTCCCTGCCTGTCGGCAACGCAGGCAACATCACTGCGTATTGGAAGGGCTACACCGAGTACCACCGCGACGGGGTATCGGACCGGCTGCCGCGCATGCTCGGCACCCAGGCCGCAGGCGCCGCCCCGCTGGTGCTGGGGGAGCCTGTCAGCCACCCCGAGACCATCGCCACCGCGATCCGCATCGGCTCGCCCGCATCGTGGGCCACCGCCGTCGAGGCGCAGCAGCAGTCCAACGGCCGCTTCCTTGCCGCCACCGACGAGGAGATCCTCGCCGCGTACCACCTGGTGGCGCGCACTGAAGGCGTGTTCGTCGAGCCGGCGTCGGCGGCCAGCATCGCCGGCCTGCTCAAGTCGATCGAGGATGGCTGGGTCGCGAAGGGCTCGACGGTGGTGTGCACAGTGACCGGAAACGGGCTGAAGGATCCCGACACCGCGCTCAAGGGCATGCCGTCCGTCACGCCCGTGCCCGTCGATCCCTCGGTCGTCGTCGAGAAACTGGGTTTGGTCTGAACGTGCCAAGGACCCTGCCGGCCGGGCTGACGGCCAGCTCCGTCGTGGCGGCCTCGAGCGCCAACCTCGGACCCGGTTTCGACAGCCTGGGTCTTGCGCTGAGCCTTTACGACGAAATCGTCGTTGAGACAACCGAATCCGGCCTCGCGATCGAGGTCGAAGGCGAGGGCGCCGGCCAGGTTCCACTCGATGCCACGCACTTGGTGGTGCGCGCCATCGAACACGGCCTGCAGGCAGCCGGCGTCACCGCCAAGGGCCTCAAGGTCCTCTGCCGCAACGAGATTCCGCACTCGCGCGGGTTGGGCTCATCGGCCGCGGCCGTGGTCGGCGGCCTCGCTGTGGTCAATGGGCTTGTTGCGCAAGCGGATTCGACTCCACTGAGCGAGTCCGAGTTGATCCAGCTGTCGTCGGAGTTCGAGGGGCATCCGGACAACGCGTCGGCGGCAGTCCTCGGCGGCGCGGTGGTGTCGTGGACCGAGCACGAGGGTGTGTTGCCGCGATATGCGGCCGCCTCGCTGCGGCTGCACCCCGACATCCACCTGTTTCCAGCGATCCCCGAGGTGCGCTCGTCGACGGCGGAGACCCGTGTGCTGCTTCCCGACCACGTCAGCCACACCGACGCCAGGTTCAACCTCAGCCGTGCGGCGCTGCTCGTCCTGGCGCTGACCGAGCGTCCGGATCTGCTGATGGAAGCGACTGAGGACGTGCTGCACCAGCCGCAGCGAGCAGCAGCCATGCCTGCCTCTGCGGAATACTTGCGGATCCTCCGGCGTTGTGGGATTGCAGCGGTGCTATCCGGGGCCGGTCCTGCGGTATTAGCGCTGAGTTCCCAGCCAGAATTGCCTGCAGAGGCCCTGGAGTATGGCGCCGCGAACGGGTTCACCGTCAACAAGATGGCAGTGGGCGAGGGCGTCCGGTGGACGTCCGGCGTGGCCGCCAGGAGCTGACTTTGCGGATCACACGAGTCACATGCGAATCAGCGTGTTTCTTGCTTCCGGCTCCAATGCGGGTTATTCTCGCAGCTGTCCAGCAATCGCAGCGTCTCTGCCTGCGCCGACACTAGGACGACCACTTCCCTTTTAGGTGTTCAATCTTGTGGACTGACGGTTCGCCGCATACCGGCGAATCCCGGCGATCACCGTTGCAGAGGCAATGGTGGGACCTCCGCATTCAGCGCATCAGCTGAATGCCCCGGACCCTCGCGTCGGCTTGACCAGCGGGGGATCAGAAAGGAAATCCGTGACAGAAACGGACCTCTTCACGGCTGGTGGCAGCAGCGAAAGCACTGAGCTGCCGCAAAACCAATCCGTGACTTCAGACATTTCAACCGCCCCGGACACCTCCGGTGCGGACGCGACGAACGGCACCGCGGAAACCGCGCCGACCGCCGACGTCGCGTCGGGCGACCGCCGTGCGGCGCTGTCGACCATGGTGCTGCCCGAACTGCGTGCGCTCGCCAAGGAGATCGGCGTCGAGGGCGCGTCCGGCATGCGCAAGAGCGAGCTCGTCGCCGCCATCAAGGAGCGTCGCGGCGATTCCAACGGTCGCCCGAAGGCCGAAGCTGCCAGCGAGGCCAATGGCACTGCGGCAGCCGACACCGCTACCGAGAGCGCAGCACCTGAGCAGCCCGCCGAGCAGCAGGCCCCGCCGCGGCGCGAGCGTCGTGGCGCCTCGCGTGGCCCGGGTTCACCCGGCGGCGCCGACGACAAAGACGACAAGAAAGACGACAACAAGCAGGAGTCCGCGCAGCAGGACAAGCCCGCCACCGAGGGTGAGAGGGCCCCGAAGCAGGATTCCAAGCCCGACAAGTCCGACAAGTCAGATAAGGCCGACGGGGATCAGCAAGGCGATCAGGGCGGCCAGAACCGCGGCGGCAACGCCGATGACGACGGCGAGGGCCGTGGCGGCCGTCGTGGCCGTCGGTTCCGCGACCGCAGGCGCCGCGAGCGCGGCGGTGAGGGCGGCGGCGGTGGCGACCGCGACACCGAACTGCGTGAGGACGACGTCGTTCAGCCCGTCGCCGGCATCCTCGACGTCCTCGACAACTACGCCTTCGTTCGCACGTCCGGCTACCTGGCAGGGCCGAACGACGTCTACGTGTCGATGAACATGGTGCGCAAGAACGGCCTGCGCCGCGGCGACGCGGTGACCGGTGCCGTGCGCGTGCCGAAGGACGGCGAGCAGCCCAACCAGCGCCAGAAGTTCAACCCGCTGGTTCGGCTCGACACCATCAACGGCAAGCCCATCGAAGAGGCCAAGAAGCGGCCCGACTTCACCAAGCTCACGCCGTTGTATCCCAACGAGCGGCTGCGCCTGGAGACCACCACCGAGAAGCTGACCACCCGCGTGATCGACCTGATCATGCCGGTCGGCAAGGGGCAGCGTGCGTTGATCGTGTCGCCGCCCAAGGCCGGTAAGACCACCATCCTTCAGGACATCGCGAACGCGATCACGAAGAACAACCCGGAATGCCACCTGATGGTGGTGCTCGTCGACGAGCGTCCGGAAGAGGTCACCGACATGCAGCGCTCGGTCAAGGGTGAGGTCATCGCCTCGACCTTCGACCGGCCGCCGTCAGACCACACCCAGGCCGCCGAGCTCGCAATCGAGCGCGCCAAGCGGCTCGTGGAGCAGGGCAAGGACGTCGTCGTGCTGCTCGACTCGATCACCCGCCTCGGCCGCGCGTACAACAACGCGTCGCCTGCGTCCGGCCGGATCCTGTCCGGTGGTGTCGACTCGACGGCGCTGTACCCGCCGAAGCGTTTCCTCGGCGCGGCCCGCAACATCGAAGAGGGCGGCTCGCTGACGATCATCGCCACCGCGATGGTGGAAACCGGTTCGACCGGTGACACGGTGATCTTCGAGGAGTTCAAGGGCACGGGTAACGCCGAGCTCAAGCTCGACCGCAAGATCTCCGAGCGCCGGGTCTTCCCGGCCGTCGACGTCAACCCGTCCGGCACCCGTAAGGACGAGCTGCTGCTGTCGCCGGATGAGTTCGCGATCGTGCACAAGCTGCGTCGCGTGCTCTCAGGTCTCGATCCGCATCAGGCCATCGACCTGCTGATGAGCCAGCTGCGCAAGACCAAGAACAACTACGAGTTCCTGGTGCAGGTCTCCAAGACCGCGCCGGGCTCGATGGACGCCGACTAACTCGAAGTCACACCGCCGGCTCGGCCTGCAAGCCCGGCATGACGTAGCGGCGCATATGTGCCGCCACCGCGTCGGCGTCGCTGGGGTCGAGTTTGTCGCCGGGCACCGTCGCGAGCGAAAGCACAACGCGCGCAATCCATTCCGATGCTTCGGCGATGTCGGTGCGCTCGTGGATCTCACCGCGGTCGCGAGCGGCGATCAGATAGCGCGACCAGAAGTCGGCCAGGTCGGGCACCAACCCCTGCACGCCTGCGCCTGCACACGCCGCGAACTCCTCGGGCTCTTCCATCCGCAGCTTCATCAGCAGCGTGCCGGGATCGTCGTAGGCGCCGCGGGCGCGAGCAATGCCCAAGCCCATCTGGCGATCGAGGCCCTCGATCTGCTCCAGCACCGCATGCGCCTCGGACCAATAGGCGTCGTTGAGGCGCACGATCGCAGCGCCGAGCAGCGTCACCTTGTCGGGAAAATGCCGGTACAGCCAGCCGCGGGAAACCCCGGCGACCTCGGCCACCTCGGACACCGTCGTCGCCCGGATACCCTTCGCGCGAAGACAGACTTCCGCGGCGTCGATCAGCCGATCGCGGACGTTGCGGGCTGCGGTAGCGGTCGTCACCTCAGCATTGTGCCACCGTAGACACTTTTCGGGATGTGTTCACCGCGCAATACCCCCTGCGGCGCGAACGTGGGTTACCGTCACGCTTCAGGGCGCGAAAGCGTGCGGGTAACCCACGTTCGCGCGGAATACCAGGGGCTCGGCAGGCGTTTAGGCTGCTGGTGGTTGAACTGGCATAATGGACCGCCGACCCCTCGGTTCCGGTTCACGCCAAAACCTCCCAATCGGGGAGGGGCGACCCGGGCCACGATTGCAGAGGAAAACCATGAAGACGGGTATTCACCCTGACTACGTCGAGACGACGGTGCACTGTGGCTGCGGCGCGACGTTCACCACGCGCAGCACCAAGAAGAGCGGACAGATCCACGTCGAGGTCTGCTCGCAGTGCCATCCCTTCTACACCGGCAAGCAGAAGATCCTCGACAGCGGCGGCCGCGTGGCCCGCTTCGAGAAGCGCTACGGCAAGCGCAAGGCTGCTGCCGATAAGGCCGACGACAAATAGCTACCTTTCCGACGCCCGATCTGACGCGCATGCGCAGGCCGGGCGTCGGTTTGCGTTTGGCGAAAGGATTCTCCGAAGGAGGGCGACATGACGGACACTGCGCCGGCAATTGAGGCGTTGCTGACCGAGCATGCCGACCTGGAGAAGCAGCTCTCCGATCCGAACCTGCACGCCGACCCCGCGGCCGCCCGCAAGGTGGGCAGGCGCTTCGCGCAGCTCTCGCCGATCGTTTCGACCTATCGCAAGCTGGAAACCGCCCGCGGCGACCTCGAAGCTGCCAAAGAACTCGGCGCCGACGACGAATCGTTCGCCGCCGAGATTCCCGGCCTCGAGTCGACCGTCGAAGAGCTGGACCGACACCTGACCGACCTGCTGGCCCCCCGCGATCCGCACGACTCCGATGACATCGTGCTCGAGGTGAAGTCGGGGGAGGGCGGCGAGGAGTCCGCGTTGTTCGCCGCCGACCTCGCCCGTATGTACATCCGTTATGCCGAGCGGCACAACTGGACCGTCACCGTGCTCGACGAGACCACCTCGGACCTCGGCGGCTACAAGGACGCGACGCTGTCGATCCGAAGCAAGGGCGATTCCGCCGACGGTGTCTGGTCGCGGCTGAAGTTCGAAGGCGGTGTGCACCGCGTGCAGCGGGTACCGGTCACCGAGTCGCAAGGCCGTGTGCACACGTCTGCCGCGGGCGTGCTGGTCTACCCCGAACCCGAAGAGGTCGAGGAAGTTCAGATCGACGAGTCCGATCTGCGCATCGACGTCTACCGGTCCTCGGGCAAGGGTGGTCAGGGCGTCAATACCACAGACTCTGCGGTTCGCATCACGCACCTACCCACCGGCATCGTCGTCACCTGCCAGAACGAACGCAGCCAGCTGCAGAACAAGGCCCGCGCCATGCAGGTGCTCGCCGCGCGGCTGCAGGCGCTGGCCGAGGAGCAGGCGCAGGCCGACGCGTCCGCCGACCGCGCCAGCCAGATCCGCACCGTCGACCGCAGCGAGCGCATCCGCACGTACAACTTCCCGGAGAACCGGATCGCCGATCACCGCATCAATTTCAAGGCGCACAACCTCGATCAGGTTCTCGACGGTGACCTCGACCCGTTGTTCGACGCGCTGGCCGCCGCCGACAAGCAAGCCAGGCTGCAACAGGCATGACCCTGCGCCAGGTGATCGACGCCGCCGAAGCGGCGCTGACCGAGGCGGGCGTCGGCTCACCCCGCACCGATGCCGAACTGCTGGCTGCATACGTGGCAGGCATCGACCGAGGCCGGCTGGCATTCACCGACGCCGGACCTGACTTTCAAGAGCGCTACGACGGGCTGGTCGCCCAGCGTGCCAAGCGAATTCCGCTGCAACACCTCATCGGCACCGCGGCGTTCGGACCGGTCACGGTGCATGTCGGCCCCGGGGTGTTCATCCCGCGGCCCGAGACGGAATCACTGCTGGAATGGGCTGCCGGGCAACAGCTTTCGGCTTCACCGATGGTCGTCGACCTCTGCACCGGCTCGGGTGCGCTGGCGCTGGCACTGTCAAGGGCATGGCCCGACGCCCGCGTCATCGCCGTCGACGACTCCGACGACGCGCTCGCGTATGCGCGACGCAACACCACCGGGACGGCGGTTGAACTGATCCTCGCCGACGTCACCGCGCCGGGCCTGCTCGCAGACCTCGACGGCCAAGCGGACCTGATCGTTGCCAATCCGCCCTACATTCCCGACCATGCGGACCTGGAACCCGAAGTGGCCGAACACGATCCGGCGCACGCACTGTTCGGCGGTCCCGACGGCATGGCTGTCATCAACAGCATCGTCGACCACGCCGCGCGCCTGTTGCGCGACGGCGGGGTCTGCGCGGTCGAACACGACGACACCACCTCGGTCCGCACCGTCGAAGCGTTCACCCGGACAGGCCAATTCGCCGATGTCACCGCGCGACACGACTTGACCGGCCGGCCGCGGTTCGTCACCGCTAGACGCGTGAGAGGCTGACAACGTGACCGACCGAAGGCGACCGCGAGTGAGGATCGCAGCGAGGTACGAGCGAGGACCGGAGCGAGCGGGGAGTCGAGCATGACCGAACTGTTCGACTGCAGCGACCCCGCCCAGCGTGCGACCGGCATCGCCTCGGCGATCAGCGCGCTCAAGGGCGGTCGACTCGTCGTCATGCCCACCGACACCGTCTACGGCATCGGTGCGGACGCCTTCGACAACGACGCCGTCGCCGCCTTGCTCTCGGCGAAGGGACGCGGCCGCGATATGCCGGTCCCGGTGCTGGTCGGTTCGTGGCACACAATCGACGGCTTGGTCTACTCGGTGCCCAACAGTGCGCGCGAACTCATTCAGGCGTTCTGGCCGGGCGCGCTGAGTCTGGTGGTGCGCCAGGCCCCGTCGCTGCAGTGGGATCTCGGCGATGCGCACGGCACGGTGATGCTGCGCATGCCGAACCATCCCATCGCGATCGAACTGCTGCGTGAGGTCGGGCCGATGGCCGTGTCGAGTGCGAACATCTCCGGGCGCCCCGCGGCGGTCACCGCCAAGCAGGCGCGCGATCAACTCGGCGAACTCGTCGAGGTGTATCTCGACGGTGGAGTCGCCGAAGAGCAGGCAGCGTCGACGATCGTCGACCTCACCGGCGCGCATCCACGCGTGCTGAGACAAGGCCCCGTCACGCTCGAGGCCATCGCGAAGGTGCTCGGCGTGGAACCCGAGTCGCTCACGGATTGATCTCAGCGTGCAGCAGTACGGTGCGACGGTGGTCTATGCCGCGGAAAGCTTGCTCGCGCTCAACGATCGCGGCGCCGGTGTGCCGCTGCGTGAGCTCGCCCTCGTCGGGCTGACTGCCGCGATCATCACCTACTTCGCGACGGGGTGGGTGCGGGTGTTGGCACGTCGGCTGGGCGCAGTCGCCTATCCACGCGAACGCGACGTGCATCTGCAACCGATCCCGCGGATGGGCGGGCTGGCGATGTACATCGGCGTGGTCGCAGCGGTGTTGTTGGCCTCGCAACTTCCGGCGCTCACTCGCGGTTTCGTCTACTCGTCCGGCATGCCCGCGGTCGTGGTGGCCGGGGGACTGATCATGTTCATCGGGCTGATCGACGACCGCTGGGGTCTGGACGCGTTGACCAAGTTCGCCGGCCAGATAACCGCGGCCAGCGTGCTCGTCACGATGGGCGTCGCGTGGAGCGTGCTGTACATCCCGATCGGCGGCGTCGGCACCATCGTGTTGGACCAGGTGTCGTCGATCCTGCTGACGCTGGCCCTGACCGTCGCGATCGTCAACGCGATGAACTTCGTCGACGGCCTCGACGGGTTGGCCGCGGGTCTCGGGCTGATCACCGCGTCGGCGATCTGCATCTTCTCGGTGGGCCTGCTGCGTGATCACGGCGGCGACGTCCTGTTCTACCCGCCTGCGGTCATCTCGGTCGTGCTGGCCGGCGCGTGCCTCGGCTTCCTGCCGCACAACTTTCACCCGGCAAAGATCTTCATGGGCGACTCCGGCTCGATGCTGATCGGGCTGATGCTTGCCGCGGCCTCCACGACCGCGGCGGGGCCGATCTCGCAGACCGCATACGGCGCCCGCGACGTGTTCGCTCTGCTGTCGCCGTTCCTGTTGGTGGTTGCGGTGATGTTCGTGCCCGCGCTCGACATGCTGCTGGCCGTCATCCGCCGGACGCGCGCCGGTGTGCACTTCTCGACGCCGGACAAGATGCATCTGCACCACAGGTTGCTGCAGATCGGTCACTCGCACCGGCGAGTGGTGCTGCTCGTCTATCTGTGGGTCGGCATCATCGCGCTGGGCGCGGCGAGCACGATCTTCTTCGATCCCCGCTACACCGGAGCCGTCATGCTGGCAGCGATTCTGGTCGCGATCGTGGTGACCCTGATTCCGCTTCTGCGGCGTCGCGAAGACCCCGTCGGGGAAATGTACGACGAAAAGTAGTAGGCCCTCTTATCTGCCCTTAACCATGTGTTAGGGTTCGATTAGAACCCGAAAAAACCTCGCGGGTTGCCGGCCTCCAGACCAACGGTTTGCCGCCGATTGGAACGGAACAACGACCGACAAAGGGAGCTGCCCCGTGGGTGATTCCAGCGAGCCCGTCGCCCTCCGATACGCTCGTGGCGCGAATCACAGGATCATCGGGACAGCAACTCGTGACCGCGGGATTGAGGTGAAGCAGTGACGACGCCAGCGCAAGACGCGCCGTTGGTGTTTCCGTCCGTTGCTTTCAGGCCGCTGCGCCTGTTTGCAGTGTGTGTCGCGCTGACCGGTCTGGTGATGCTCGCCGCCGGACTTCTCGGCCACGTCATGGTCGGTGTCTTCTTCGGCATCGGCCTCGGACTGGGTTTGCTCAATGCGGTGCTCGTGCAGCGGTCGGTGGAATCGATCACCGCCGAGGCGCACCCGCTCAAACGCAAGATGGCGTTGAACTCCGCCACCCGGCTGTTGGTGATGACGGTGATCGGCCTGACGATCGCCTTCCTCTTCCGGCCGCAGGGGCTTGGCGTCGTATTCGGAATGGCCCTCTTCCAGGTGGTGCTGGTCCTCGCGACCGCGCTGCCCGTGATGAAGAAGATCAAGGCCGGTGCCGCTGATGAAGGACTCGAAGGGGAGGCCACGCAGCAATGACCCAGACGTACCAAGCCGAGGGCGCGATCGAGGTCGGCCACCACACGGAGGCCAACTGGTTCGGGCTGACGGTCAACACGGACACCGTGCTGGCGACGGCCATCGCCGCGGTGATCGTGCTCGCGCTGGCATTTTTCTTGAAGGCCAAGGTCACATCGACCGGCGTTCCTGGTGGCGTGCAGCTGTTCTGGGAAGCCATCACGGTTCAGGTGCGCGACCAGATCGAGGGTGCGATCGGCATGAAGATCGCGCCGTTCGTGCTACCGCTCGCGGTGACGCTGTTCGTGTTCATCCTGATCGCCAACTGGCTCTCGGTGATCCCGGTGCAGTACACCGACGAGCATGGCGCCATTCACGAGCTACTGAAGCCGCCGGCATCGGACATCAACTTCGTGCTGGCGCTCGCGCTGTTCGTCTTCATCTGCTACCACGCGGCGGGCATCTGGCGCCGCGGCATCATCGGCCACCCGGTCAAGCTGCTCAAGGGACACGTCACGCTGCTGGCGCCGATCAACCTCGTCGAGGAGCTGGCCAAGCCGATCTCGTTGTCGCTGCGACTGTTTGGCAACATCTTCGCGGGCGGCATCCTGGTCGCGCTGATCGCGCTGTTCCCGCCGTACATCCTGTGGCTGCCGAACGCGATCTGGAAGAGCTTCGACCTGTTCGTCGGTGCGATCCAGGCGTTCATCTTCGCGCTGCTGACCATCTTGTACTTCAGCCAATCGATGGAACTCGAAGAGGACCATCACTAGCCGACCCGAATATGCAGGACCCACAACCTGGTAGGACCACTGCCAGTTATCAAGGAGGATAAGGAATGGATCCCACAATCGCTGCCGGCGCGCTTATCGGCGGTGGACTGATCATGGCGGGCGGCGCAATCGGCGCCGGTATCGGTGACGGTATTGCGGGTAACGCGCTGATCGCCGGTATCGCCCGTCAGCCGGAGGCCCAAGGCCGACTGTTCACGCCGTTCTTCATCACGGTTGGTCTGGTCGAGGCGGCCTACTTCATCAACTTGGCGTTCATGGCCCTGTTCGTGTTCGCCACGCCGGTCAAGTAGTTCTGCGGCATGGCTGACCCGAACGTCGTCCTTTTGGCGGCTGAGGAAGGCGGGGGAGGTACCAGCAACTTCCTCATCCCCAACGGCACTTTCTTCGTCGTGCTGTTCATCTTCTTGATCGTGCTCGGCGTGATCGGCAAGTGGGTAGTCCCGCCTGTCTCCAAGGTGCTGAACGAACGCGACGCGATGGTGAAGAAGACCGTTGAGGACAGCCGCAAGGCAGCAGACCAGTTCACCGCGGCCGACGACGACTATCGGTCCGAGATGGGCAAGGCGCGCGGCGAGGCCTCGAAACTTCGTGACGGGGCGCGCGCCGAAGGTCGAAAGGTCTTGGAGGACATGCGGAGCCGGGCCTCGGATGAGGTGTCGTCGACGCTGCAGGAGGCTGACTCGGAGCTGAAGGATCAAGCCCTCGCGATCCAGGCGGACCTCCGGTCGTCGGTCGACACGTTGTCCACGACCTTGGCCAGCCGGGTGCTCGGCGTCGAAATCAACGCGGCCACAACGGCCTCGGGACGGTAAGGCAAATGTCGACATTCATCGGTCAGCTCGTCGGGTTCGCGGTCATCGTGTTCCTGGTGGTGCGCTACGTCGTCCCGCCGGTGCGTCGAATGATGACCAACCAGCAGGAGACCGTGCGCAAGCAGCTCGAGGACAGCGCTGAGGCCAAGAAGCGGTTGGGCGAGGCCGAGAAGGCGCACGAGAAGGCGCTCGAACGGGCCAAGGCAGAGGCCAAGCAGGTGACCGAGGAGGCGCGGGTCGACGCCGAACGCATCGTCGAGCAGCTGCACGCCCAGGCCGACGCCGAGGTTGAGCGGATCAAAGTGCAAGGCGCGCAGCAGGTTCAGCTGTTGCGTGCCCAGCTGGTTCGTCAGCTTCGTGGTGACCTCGGAGCCGAGGCGGTTCGTCGCGCAACCGAGTTGGTCAAGGACCACGTCTCGGATGCCGATGCCCAGTCGGCCACCGTCGACCGATTCATCGACGAACTCGATGCGATGGCGCCGTCCGACACGGTGATCGAAGACCGCGCGACGGCACGGCTGCGCTCGGCGAGCAGGGAGTCGCTGGCGGCACTGGTCAACAAGTTCGACGAGTTGACGGCCGACCTTGGCGCCGATCAATTGTCCTCGGTGGCCGACGATTTGGCGTCCGTCGCCAAGCTGCTGGCGAGCGAGCCGATCCTGACTCGTCATCTCGCGGACCCGGCCGACAACCCGTCGGCCAAGCTCGGCCTCGTCGACACGTTGCTCGACGGCAAGATCGGCGACACGGCGCTGGAGATCTTCAAGGCCGCGGTGTCCGGACGCTGGTCGTCGGACGCGAACCTGGTCGACGCTGTCGAGCACGTCGCGCGGTTGGCACTGCTGGTGCGTGCCGAGCGTGAAGACGTTGCCGGCGACGTCGAAGAGCAACTCTTCCGGTTCAACCGGATTCTCGACGGGCAGCCACAGCTGAGCACGCTGCTCAGCGACTACAGCGCGCCTGCCGAGGGTCGTATCAAGCTGCTGAAAGACGTGCTGCCCCGCGGCTCCAGCGTGAACAAGACGACTGCTCAACTGCTTTCGCAGACCATCGAGTTGCTCCGTGGCGAACGCGCCGACGAGGCGGTCCTCGATCTCGCCGAGCTTGCGGTGGCCCGTCGAGGCGAGGTGGTGGCTCACGTCAGCGCCGCGGCGAGCCTCAGCGACGACCAGCGCACGCGCCTGACAGAGGTACTGACCCGCATCTACGGGCATCCGGTTTCGGTGCAGCTGCACATCAACCCCGACCTGTTGGGCGGGCTGAACATCACCGTCGGCGACGAGGTGATCGACGGCACGCTCTCATCGAAACTGGCGGCCGCCCAGACCAAGCTGCCCGACTGACAGACAACGACCGACAAGACCCCACACCGTAAGAGCAGGAAGACGAAAACCCATGGCAGAGTTGACCATCTCCGCTGACGACATTCAGGGTGCGATCGAGGACTACGTCTCGAGTTTCACCGCCGACACCGCGCGCGAGGAGATCGGTACGGTCATCGATGCGGGCGACGGTATTGCCCACGTCGAGGGTCTGCCCTCCGTGATGACGCAGGAGCTGCTGGAGTTCCCCGGCGGCGTGCTTGGCGTGGCGCTCAACCTCGACGAGCACAGCGTCGGCGCCGTTATCCTCGGCGACTTCGAGAAGATCGAAGAGGGCCAGCAGGTCAAGCGCACCGGCGAGGTGCTCTCGGTGCCCGTGGGTGACGAGTTCCTCGGTCGCGTGGTCAACCCGCTCGGCCAGCCGATCGACGGTAAGGGAGACATCGAGCCCGAAACCCGTCGCGCGCTTGAGATTCAGGCACCGTCGGTGGTGCAGCGCCAGGGCGTGAGCGAGCCGCTGCAGACCGGTATCAAGGCCATCGACGCGATGACCCCGATCGGTCGCGGCCAGCGCCAGCTGATCATCGGTGACCGCAAGACCGGTAAGACCGCGGTCTGCGTGGACACCATCCTCAACCAGCGGCAGAACTGGGAGTCGGGCGACGAGAAGAAGCAGGTGCGCTGCGTCTACGTCGCGATCGGCCAGAAGGGCACCACGATCGCCTCGGTCGCCCGCGCCCTGGAAGAGGGCGGCGCGATGGAGTACACCACCATCGTCGCGGCGCCCGCATCGGACTCCGCCGGCTTCAAATGGCTTGCGCCGTATACCGGTTCGGCCATCGCCCAGCACTGGATGTACAACGGCAAGCACGTGCTGATCGTGTTCGACGACCTGTCCAAGCAGGCCGAGGCGTACCGCGCGATCTCGCTGCTGCTGCGCCGCCCGCCGGGCCGCGAGGCCTACCCGGGTGACGTGTTCTACCTGCACTCGCGGCTGCTCGAGCGTTGCGCGAAGCTCTCCGATGAGCTGGGCGGCGGCTCGCTGACCGGACTGCCGATCATCGAGACCAAGGCCAACGACATCTCGGCCTACATCCCGACGAACGTCATCTCGATCACCGACGGCCAGTGCTTCCTGGAGTCCGACCTGTTCAACCAGGGTGTGCGGCCGGCCATCAACGTCGGCGTCTCGGTGTCCCGCGTCGGTGGCGCCGCACAGATCAAGGCGATGAAAGAGGTAGCGGGAAGTCTCCGCCTCGACCTGTCGCAGTACCGCGAACTGGAATCGTTCGCCGCGTTCGCCTCGGACCTCGACGCCACGTCGAAGGCTCAGCTGGAGCGAGGCGCCCGGCTGGTGGAGCTGCTCAAGCAGCCGCAGTACCAACCGCTGGCCGTCGAGGAGCAGGTCGTGTCGATCTTCCTCGGTACCGAGGGCCATCTCGACTCGGTCCCGGTCGAAGACGTCGGCCGGTTCGAGGCCGAGCTCCTCGACCACGTGCGGGCCTCGGAGGGCGAGATCCTCACGCAGATTCGGGAATCGGGCAAGCTCGGTGATGAACTCAGCGAGAAGCTCGTCGAGGTCATCAACCAGTTCAAGAAGGGCTTCGCCGCCTCCGACGGCAGCTCGGTCGTTCCCGATGAGCACGTCGAGGCACTGGACGAAGCCGACCTCGAAAAGGAATCGGTGAAGGTCCGCAAGCCGGCGCCGAAGAAGAAGTAAGCAACCATGGCAGCCACACTTCGCGAATTGCGCGGGCGCATCCGCTCGGCCGGGTCGATCAAGAAGATCACCAAGGCTCAGGAGCTGATTGCTACCTCGCGTATCGGTAGGGCGCAGAACCGCCTTCAGGCGGCGCGGCCGTACGCTTTCGAGATCACCGCGATGCTGACCAACCTTGGCAATGAGGCGGCGCTCGATCATCCGTTGCTGGTCGAGCGGGAAGATCCGAAACGGGCAGGCGTGCTGGTGGTTTCGTCGGACCGCGGGCTCTGTGGCGGGTACAACTCGAACGTGTTCCGGCGCGCCGAGGAGCTGTTCTCGCTGATCCGGCAGGAGGGCAAGACGCCGATCGTCTACACCGTCGGGCGAAAGGCGTTGAACTACTACACGTTCCGCAACTGGAAGATCACCGACTCGTGGAACGGGTTCTCCGAGCAGCCCACGTATGAGAACGCTCAGGAGATCGCTTCGACGTTGGTCGACGCGTTCATGGCGGGCGCCGACGACCACGGCGACGACCCGGGGCCCGACGGCATCCTGGGACTCGACGAGCTGCACATCGTCTCCACCGAGTTCAAGTCGATGATGTCGCAGAACGCGGTCGCGCATCGCATCGCGCCGATGGTGGTGGAGTACGTCGAAGAGGACTCGGGCCCTCGCACGCTGTACTCGTTCGAGCCGGACGCGACAACGCTTTTCGACGCGTTGCTGCCGCGGTACCTGGCCACGCGCGTGTACGCCGCGCTGCTCGAGTCGGCGGCGTCGGAGCTGGCGTCGCGTCAGCGGGCGATGAAGTCGGCGACGGACAACGCCGACGACCTCATCAAAGAGTTGACCTTGATGGCCAACCGGGAGCGCCAAGCCAACATCACCCAAGAAATCAGCGAGATCGTCGGTGGTGCTAACGCGCTGGCCGACGCCGCCGGACGTTAGCCCATTAGAGAGAAGAAGAGATGACTGCTACCGCCGAAAAGCCAGCCAAGGCAAAGAAAAAGGACAGCAACGGACGCGTGGTGCGGGTGACCGGCCCCGTGGTGGACGTCGAGTTCCCGCGCGGCTCGGTGCCTGAACTGTTCAACGCGCTGCACGCCGAGGTCACCTTCGAGGAGCTCGCCAAGACGTTGACCCTCGAGGTGGCACAGCACCTCGGTGACAACCTGGTGCGTTGCATTTCGCTGCAGCCGACCGACGGCCTGGTCCGCGGTGTCGACGTCGTCGACACCGGCGCTTCTATCTCGGTGCCCGTCGGTGACGGCGTGAAGGGCCACGTGTGGAACGCGCTTGGCGCCTGCCTTGACGACACGGAGTACGGAAAAGACTTCGATCGCTGGGAGATTCACCGCAAGCCTCCGGCCTTCAGTGAGCTCGAGCCCCGCACCGAGATGTTGGAGACCGGCCTCAAGGTCGTCGACCTGCTGACGCCGTATGTGCGTGGCGGCAAGATCGCCCTGTTCGGCGGCGCCGGCGTGGGTAAGACCGTGTTGATCCAGGAGATGATCAACCGTATTGCCCGCAACTTCGGCGGCACTTCGGTTTTCGCCGGTGTGGGTGAGCGCACCCGTGAGGGCAACGACCTGTGGGTCGAGCTCGCTGACGCCGACGTGCTTAAGGACACCGCGCTGGTGTTCGGTCAGATGGACGAGCCGCCCGGCACGCGTATGCGCGTCGCGCTGTCCGCGCTGACCATGGCGGAGTTCTTCCGTGATGAACAGCAACAGGACGTGCTGCTGTTCATCGACAACATCTTCCGGTTCACCCAGGCCGGTTCGGAGGTGTCCACGCTGCTCGGCCGTATGCCGTCCGCCGTGGGTTACCAGCCGACGCTGGCCGACGAGATGGGCGAGCTGCAGGAGCGCATCACCTCGACGCGTGGTCGCTCCATCACCTCGATGCAGGCCGTGTACGTGCCCGCCGACGACTACACCGACCCGGCGCCGGCGACCACGTTCGCGCACCTGGATGCCACGACGGAGTTGTCCCGCGCGGTGTTCTCGAAGGGCATCTTCCCGGCGGTGGACCCGCTGGCGTCCAGCTCGACGATCCTCGACCCCTCGGTCGTCGGCGACGAGCACTACCGCGTGGCGCAGGAAGTCATCCGAATCCTGCAGCGCTACAAGGACCTCCAGGACATCATCGCGATCCTCGGTATCGACGAGCTGTCCGAAGAGGACAAGCAGCTGGTGCAGCGCGCCCGTCGCATCGAGCGCTTCCTGAGCCAGAACATGATGGCGGCCGAGCAGTTCACCGGCCAGCCCGGCTCGACGGTTCCGGTCAAGGAGACCATCGAGGCGTTCGACCGACTCACCAAGGGTGAATTCGACCACGTCCCCGAGCAGGCGTTCTTCCTGATCGGTGGTCTGGACGACTTGGCGAAGAAGGCCAAGGGCTTTGGTGTGGAGCTCGAGGGTGGCGGCAACGGCTCCTCGAAGTCGGACGAGGACGAGAAGAAGGATGCCTAGCTCCTGCCCACACCGAAAGGTGATGTGAGATGGCCGAACTGAACATCGACATCGTCGCGGTCGATCGCAAGATCTGGTCGGGCCAGGGCACCTTCCTGTTCACTCGCACCACCTCGGGAGAGATCGGCATTCTGCCCAACCACATCCCGTTGGTCGCGCAGTTGGTCGACGACGCGATGGTGCGGGTCGAGCGTGAAGGCGAAGACGACTTGCGCATCGCTGTCGACGGGGGCTTCCTGTCTGTCACCGAGCAGGCCGTGACCGTTCTCGCCGAGAGCGCTGAATTCGATTCGGAGATCGACGAAGCCGCCGCGCAGCGTGATGCCGAATCCGACGATCCCGCAACTGCTGCCAAGGGCCGCGCGAGACTTCGCGCCCTGGGCCAGATCGACTAGAGGTCCCGCCGATGAGCGCGTCCATGCTGTTGATGGTCGCGCTGATCGGTGTACTGCTCTGCGTCTCGATCGCACTCAGTTACCGGTTGTGGAAGCTGCGCCAGGTGGGCGGGACGGCCGCGATCCTGCGTGACGTTCCGGCCGTCGGCGGTCATGGCTGGCGGCACGGTGTAATGCGTTACCGGGGTGGGGAAGCCGGCTTCTATCGGCTGTCCAGCCTGCGGTGGTGGCCCGATCGAACACTCAGTCGTCGCGGGCTGGAGATCGTGTCGCGCCGATCGCCTCGCGGCGACGAATTCGACATCATGACCGAAGAGATCGTCGTACTGGAACTGCGCGACACGGATCCCGAACGTCGCCGCGGCTACGAAGTGGCGCTGGATCGCGGTGCGCTGACCGCGTTCCTGTCGTGGCTGGAGTCGCGTCCGTCACCACGGGCACGGCGCCGTACGTTCTAATCTGTTGCGGGACCGCCCGGTTGCCAAAGCACGTCACCGTCCGGATTGGCGACCCGCGACAGAATGAACAGCAGATCCGACAGCCGGTTGAGGTACTTGGCGGGCAGCACACTGATCGAGTCTGTATGCGTGTCGACCGCCTGCCAGGCCGACCGCTCGGCGCGGCGGGCCACCGTGCGTGCCACATGCAGCAACGCCGAAAGCGGTGTACCGCCCGGCAGCACAAACGAATTCAACGCCGGCAGCGGTTCGTTGAACTCGTCGCACCACGATTCCAGTCGGTCGATGTAGCTCTGCGAGATTCGCAGCGGCGGGTGTTCGGGGTTCTCCACCACCGGAGTCGATAGGTCAGCGCCCGCATCGAAGAGGTCGTTCTGAATCTGCCGCAGCACCTTGCGAATTTGCTCACTGGGGTTACCCAACGCAACCGCCACGCCGATCGCGGCATTGGTCTCGTCGCAATCTGCGTACGCGGCCAGTCGCGCGTCATTCTTTGAGACCCTGCTGAAGTCACTCAGGCCGGTGGTGCCGTCATCGCCGGTCCGGGTATATATGCGGGTCAGGTGAACTGCCATGGTCAAACCGTACCGGGCACGGTGGCTCGCACAATGGTCGGGAATCTGACACCGTCGGGTGCCGCTGTTTACACTAAGCCGCGTGAGCGAGCGATTCGTGGTGACCGGTGGAAACCGGTTATCGGGCGAAGTTGCTGTCGGGGGCGCCAAGAACAGTGTCCTGAAACTGATGGCCGCAACGCTGCTTGCCGAGGGAACAAGCACCATCACCAATTGCCCGGACATCTTGGACGTGCCGCTGATGGCGGAGGTGCTGCGCGGTCTGGGTGCGACAGTCGAGCTTGACGGTGACACCGTTCGGATCACCTCGCCCGACGAACCCAAATATGACGCGGACTTCGCGGCGGTCCGGCAGTTCCGCGCGTCGGTCTGTGTTCTCGGCCCCTTGGTCGGACGGTGCAAGCGGGCCAAAGTCGCGCTGCCGGGCGGCGACGCCATCGGGTCGCGGCCGTTGGATATGCACCAGGCCGGTCTGCGGCAGCTGGGTGCGCGGTGCAATATCGAGCACGGCTGTGTCGTGGCCGAGGCGGAGCACCTGCGAGGCGCGGAGATTCAGCTGGAGTTCCCCTCGGTGGGTGCGACGGAGAACATTCTGATGGCGGCGGTCGTCGCCGAGGGCGTCACGACGATCCACAACGCCGCGCGCGAGCCAGACGTCGTCGACCTGTGCACGATGCTCAACCAGATGGGCGCCCAGATCTCGGGTGCGGGAACGCCGACGATGACCATCACCGGAGTCGAGCGGCTGTATCCCACCGAGCACCGGGTCATCGGCGACCGCATCGTGGCCGCCACGTGGGGTATCGCCGCCGCGATGACTCGTGGGGACATCTCGGTGACGGGCGTCGACCCGCAGCACCTTCAATTGGTGCTGCACAAGTTGCACGACGCCGGCGCCACCGTGACGCAGACCGACGACGGGTTTCGCGTGGTGCAGTACGAGCGGCCGAAGGCGGTCAACGTCGCAACGCTGCCGTTCCCTGGTTTCCCGACGGATCTGCAGCCGATGGCGATCGGCCTGGCCTCGATCGCCGATGGCACGTCGATGATCACCGAGAACGTGTTCGAGGCGCGGTTCCGTTTCGTCGAGGAGATGATCCGGTTGGGCGCCGATGCCCGGACCGATGGCCACCACGCGGTGGTCCGGGGCATCCCGCAGTTGTCCAGCGCACCGGTCTGGTCGTCCGATATTCGGGCCGGTGCCGGCCTGGTGCTCGCGGGGCTGGTCGCCGATGGTGACACCGAGGTCCACGACGTCTTCCACATCGATCGCGGCTACCCGCTGTTCGTCGAGCAACTGGTGAGTCTCGGCGCGGAAATCGACCGAGTGGTCTGAATCTCGCTCCCTGAGACGGCCGGTAGGCCCGTTTTGGGGTTGGTGGGACAAAGGCGTATTGTTTATCGAGAAGCCAACGGCCCCAGGGCATTAGGACTGGAGGACGGGGTTTGACGTCTCTGTCCACGTGGAGTACAGTGGCAGGGTTGCCTGCAGCGCGGGTGTGTTGTTTGAGAACTCAATAGTGTGTTTGGTGGTTTTTGTTTGTTGTTGTTTTTGCCGCCCTTCTTTTCCCGTTTGGGGGGTGGTTTT